>NZ_CP010799.1:0-3502500 GCF_000954135.1 Ralstonia mannitolilytica
TTCAATCTGCTGTTTCGCTCTTTACGAGCGGTCGCTCACTCTCAGAATCTGACTTGAACTTTCGTTCAAACCTTACTTCTGTGCGAGCACTTCATAACTTGTAAGCTAACGAACTCGCGTTCGTCGCATCCGTCATCAAGCGCCCACACTTATCGGCTGTTTGCTTGTTAAAGAACTTCGCGATCAACTTTGTTTATCGCGTCGCTGCGTTGTCTGCAGCAGAGAAACGAGATTATGCAGAGCTTTTTCGTCGCTGTCAACAACTTGCTGAAGAAATTTTTTCGTTCAACTCGCCGCTAACCTCTTCGCGACATCCAGCCGGTCAACAACTTCAACCACCCGGAAACCCGCACCACTCCTACTTCTCCACCGCTTCACACGCCCCGCCGTCGCTTTCGTTTCGGCGCTGCGTCGTGCAGCGAGGGGCGAATATTAGGGGGGTTTCCGGAGCTTGGCAACACCTTTGTCGTGACGCGCTGATGACGCAGCCATGAAAAAAGCCCGCGAGCCCAGTCCAGAGCTTGGCTCGCGGGCTTTCCAGCCGCCCCAAAACCGCACCCAGCATACCCGAGACAGTTACTCGGGTATTCCCGAAGAGACGCTTCGCCGGCCCTGCTTATTGGTGCTTGAAGGCGGCCGCCCGTTTTTCGAGGAAGGCGCGCATGCCTTCTTTCTGGTCTTCCGTGGCGAACGTGGCATGGAACAGGCGGCGCTCCAGGTGCACGCCCTCGGTCAGCGTGGTCTCATAAGCCGCATTGATGGACTCCTTGATCATCATGACGGCGGGCAAGGAGAAGCCAGCGATGGTTTCCGCGGCCTGGATGGCTTCGTCGAGCAGCTTGTCGGCGGGAATGACGCGGGAGACCAGGCCGGCGCGCTCGGCCTCCTCGGCGCCCATCATGCGGGCCGTGAGGCACAGGTCCATGGCCTTGGCCTTGGATACGGCGCGCGGCAGGCGCTGCGTACCGCCTGCGCCCGGCATGGTGCCGAGCTTGATTTCGGGCTGGCCGAACTTGGCGGTGTCGGCGGCGAGGATGATGTCGCACATCATGGCGAGCTCGCAGCCGCCGCCCAGCGCGTAGCCGGCCACCGCGGCGATCACCGGCTTGCGGATGCGGCGGATGGTCTCCCAGTTGCGCGTGATGTATTCATTCCTATAGACGGTGGCGAAGTCGTAGTCGGCCATGGCGCCGATGTCCGCGCCGGCGGCGAACGCCTTTTCGCTGCCGGTGATGACGATGGCGCCGATGTTCGCGTCGGCATCGAAGGCGAGCAGCGCGGCGCCCAGTTCATCCATGAGCGCATCGTTGAGGGCGTTGAGCGCCTTCGGCCGGTTCAACGTAACAAGACCAACACGACCGCGCGTTTCGACCAGAATGTTTTCGTAGGACATGGAAGCTCCTGTTGGAATGGATGTAATATTAGCCGACCAACCGGTCGGTTAATCAATGAACCGATGACCGAGGAGGAGACAAGATCATGACGAGCCCCAGCATTCTGCTCGACTGGCATGAACACGTGGCCACGATCACGTTGAACCGGCCCGATCAGCTCAACAGCTTCACGGCCGCCATGCACGGCGAACTGCGTGACGCGCTGGACAAGGTCGAGCGCCAGAAGGCCCGCGCGCTGATCCTGACCGGGGCCGGACGCGGCTTCTGCGCGGGGCAGGATCTTTCCGAACTCAGTTTCACGCCCGGGCAGATGACCGACCTGGGCCAACTCATCGACGAGCAGTTCAACCCGCTGGTGCGCCGCCTGCGTGCCCTGCCCCTGCCGGTGATTGCCGCCGTGAACGGCGTCGCGGCCGGTGCGGGTGCGAACCTGGCGCTGGCCTGCGACATCGTGCTGGCGGCCGAGAATGCGTGCTTCCTGCAGGCATTCGTCAAGATCGGCCTGCTGCCGGATTCGGGCGGGACGTGGTTCCTGCCGCAGCGCATCGGGGTGGCGCGGGCGATGGGCCTGGCGATGCTGGGGGAAAAGCTCGACGCCAAGACGGCGCTGGCTTGGGGCCTCATCTGGGGCGTGTACCACGACGCCAGGATCCTCATGACCGAAGTGCACGCGATGGCCGAGCACCTTGCCAAGCAGCCGACCCGGGCGCTGGCCGCCATCAAGCGGGCCATGCACGCCGCGCCCACGCAATCGCTCGATGCGCAGCTGGACCTGGAGCGCGATCTGCAGCGGGAACTGGGCAGATCAAGGGACTACGCGGAGGGCGTCGACGCCTTCCTCAACAAGCGCGTGGCGCATTTCACCGGCGAATAAGGGATCAGCGTGACCGAGACTGCCCTCCAAGATGCGCAGGCGCTGGCCGAGGCCGCCTGCCGATCCATGTATGACGCCGATGCCTGCACCCGCTGGCTGGGCATGCGGCTGGAGGCCGTCGGGCCCGGCTACGCCCGCCTCTCGATGACGGTGCGGCCCGAGTTCCTCAACGGGCACCGCACCTGCCATGGCGGGCTGATCTTCACGCTGGCGGATTCCGCCTTTGCCTTTGCGTGCAACAGCCACAATCACAACACGGTGGCGGCGGGCTGCAGTGTGGAATTCCTGCGGCCCGCGCAGGGCGGGGACGTGCTGACCGCCGAGGCCGCCGAGCAGGTCCTGTCCGGCCGGCACGGGGTCTACGACGTGCGCGTGTCGAATCAGAACGACGAGGTGGTGGCCATGTTCCGCGGCAAGTCCGCGCAGATTCGCGGCCACGTCATTCCTGTTCCCGGCAGCCCGGAACCGTAGTCCGACGCGATAGAAGACCCCCGACACCGCACACCATCATTAGAGGACGCCCTAGAACCTGTTCACGATCCGTAGCGAGCGGCCCGACTCGGCCCGAGAGGCGCCACCGTGCATGGGTACGGTGCGCATCGCAGGGCCAAGATCGGGACGCGAAATACGATCTTAAGCAGGTTCGCACGACGGCGCCCCGGAGGAGACCTGCATGCGCCCCCGCTCGACCGACCTGCCTCTCGACCCGATCGAGACCGCCAGCCGCGACGCCGTCCAGGCACTGCAGCTGGAACGCCTGAAACGCAGCCTGGCTCACGCGTATGAAAACGTGCCCGCCTACCGGGCCAAGTTCGATGCGGCCGGCGTGCACCCGTCGGACCTGGGCTCCCTGTCCGATCTGGCCAAATTTCCATTCACCACCAAGAGCGATCTGCGCGAGAACTATCCGTTCGGCATGTTTGCGGTGCCGCAGGACCGGATTGCGCGCATCCACGCATCGTCGGGCACGACGGGCAAACCCACGGTGGTCGGCTACACGCTGGCCGATATCGAGACATGGGCCGGGCTGGTCGCGCGCTCGATCCGTGCGGCCGGGGCACGGCGCGGGGACAAGGTCCACGTCAGCTACGGCTACGGCCTCTTTACCGGCGGGCTGGGTGCGCACTACGGCGCCGAGCGCGCGGGTCTGACGGTGATTCCGTTCGGCGGCGGCCAGACCGAGCGGCAGGTGCAGCTCATCCGTGATTTCGAGCCGCAGATCATCATGGTGACGCCCAGCTACATGCTCGCGATCGCGGACGAATTCGAGCGCCAGGGCATGGACCCCGCCGCATCCAGCCTGCAGATCGGCATCTTCGGCGCCGAGCCCTGGACGCCCGAGATGCGCGCGGCCATCGAGGCCCGCATGGGGCTGTCGGCCGTGGACATCTACGGCCTGTCGGAAGTGATGGGCCCCGGCGTGGCAAGCGAATGCGCCGAAACCAAGGACGGCCCCACCATCTGGGAGGACCATTTCTACCCCGAGATCATCGACCCGAACACCGGCAACGTGCTGCCCGACGGCGAATTCGGCGAACTGGTCTTCACGTCGCTGACCAAGGAGGCGATGCCGGTGGTGCGCTACCGCACGCGCGACCTCACCCGCCTGCTGCCCGGCACCGCGCGGCCCGGCTTCCGTCGCATGGAAAAGATCACCGGCCGCTGCGACGACATGATGATCGTGCGCGGGGTGAACGTGTTCCCGTCACAGATCGAGGAATTGATCCTCAAGCACGCGGCGCTGTCCCCGCATTACCAATGCGTGCTCGGCAAGGAGGGGCCGCTGGATACGCTGACGGTGCGCATTGAGGCCGCCCTTGGCGCACCGGCCGACGCCGCCGCATCGGCGAGCCGCCAGCTGGCGCATGACATCAAGTCGCTGATCGGCGTGACTGCTGCGATCGAGATCCTGGCCACCGGTGGCATCGAGCGCTCCGTCGGCAAGGCGCGCCGCGTGGTCGACTTGCGGCGCGGATAGGTCGCGCCCTGGAACGGGCTCACGCTCCGTAGCGAACGCGCCTGATCGGCTCAGAAAGCACAGCGGTGCACCAACCAGTATGGCAAACACGCATTTGGCAAGTCGGAGCCAAGCGGGCCCCGCCGTAGGATCGTGAGCGAATTAACGGGCGGCGACGCCGACGCTGCCGCCTTTGGGTACCAGCACCCACAAGCGGCCGGCCTGCTTCATGCGCCCGGCCAGATCGCCGGCGGCGTCGCCGTGGCCGAAGTAATAGTCGGCACGCACAGCGCCGCGAATGGCCGAGCCCACGTCCTGCGCGAACACCAGCTTCTGGATCGGCTCGGCCGACAGCGGCTTGGTCGTCGACAGGAATACCGGCGAGCCCAGCGGGATGTACGTCGGGTCCACCGCAATCGAGCGCTCATCCGTGAGCGGCACACCCAGCTTGCCGATCGGGCCGGCGGTGTTGCCTGGCGTTTCGGCAAAGAACACGTAGCGCGGGTTGATGTTGAGCATCTCTTCCACGCGGGCGGGGTTGGCCCGCGCCCAGGCCTTGATGCCCTGCATGGTGGCCTGCTGAGGCGTGATCTCGCCCATGTCGAGCAGCCAGCGCGCGAAGGAGCGGAACGGCTGGTTGTTGGTGCCGCCCACGCCCAGGCGCATGATGCCGCCCTCTTCCAGCTGGACTTGTCCGGAACCCTGGATCTGCAGGAACGCGGCCTCCACCGGGTCATCCACCCAGACGATTTCCTGGCCTTGCAGCGCCGGGCTGCGGATCAGTTGCGCGCGCGCCGGCAGCGTCTTGCCGCGCCACGCGGCGGGCATGCGATACAGCGGCGTCTGGTACGGCCCGTGCCGATAGCGCGAGCCGCGCAGCAGGGGTTCGTAGTAGCCGGTGATCAGACCGCTGTCGGTGCCGTCGTCCTTCACCACGCGATACGGCGTGAAATTCTCCTCAAAGAAGACACGCATGGCGATCGGGTCGCCAGCGTCGACCATCAAGCCGGCGGAACAGACGCGCGCCCAGTCGGCGCGGCGCTTCATCGCCTGGCAGTTGGATTGCAGCGCCGGCCAGGCGGTGGCGAGATCGTCGGCGGTCCAGCCCGCCACGTCGGCCCAGGTGGCGGGCGCCAGATGGCCGCCCAGCGTCCCGGTGGGGGCCTGCGGCGTTTCGACGCGCGGCGGCGGGCCGCTGGTGCACGCCGCCAGCAGGGCGGCAACGAGCGTGGCGGCCAGGCCGGCCCATCGGCGCGAAGCCGTGCCACGGGCAGGCGTCAATACGTCGGGAGTTGCTGCTGTCATGCCTGTTCCATCCTGTCCGGCGAGGCGGCGGGCTTGGCTACAATGCCCCGCATCCGCGCACGCACCCCGCCGTCGATCATGAGCGAATTCTTTGAAAACCATCCGATGATGCTGTTCGGCCTGGAGGCCGGTGTGGCGCTGTTCCTGCTGATCTTCATCGTGGTCTGGACGATGTCGGGCGCCAAGAAGCACCCTCGCCCGCTGCGTGCGCCCCCCGAGCATCCGTCGCGCCAGGGCTCGGGCTCCAGTCCTTCGGAATCGACCGACGCCAAGCCGGAAGATTCGCAGCCGCCCAAGGCTTCAGCGTAATCAGTGCAGCATGCGCGGCATTGCCAGCGCAAACTCGGGGATCGGCGCCTCGAAGCGGTGGCCGTCCTCGGCCACGCAGAAGTATTCGCCGCGCATCGTCCCAACGGGTGTGTTGATGGTCGCCCAGCTCGTGTATTCGAACGATTCGCCCGGCGGCAGCAGCGGCTGGTGACCGACCACGCCCAGACCGCTGACCTCCTGCACACGGTTATCGGCGTCGGTGATCACCCAGTGGCGCGAGATCAGCTGGCTCGGCACGTCGCCGGTGTTGCGGATGGTGATGGTGTAGGCAAAAGCGTAGTTGCCCTGCTCCGGCTCGGATTGCTCCGGCAGATAGCGCGTCCGGACCTGGACGGTGAGTTCGTAGCTCGGCATGTCGATCCACAATCAGAATTGGCGCCCATTGTGGGGCATGGCCGGACCAGCGGCAAGGCGCGGCCGGGCCACTGAACCCGGCTAAAATGGCGGCCTTCTTCCTGCATCCGCGTTCAATCAGCGCTCCATCATGCCTGTCGCCATCGACCCGTCCGGTTTCCGCATCGCTCCGTCCATCCTGTCCGCCGACTTTGCCCGCCTGGGCGAAGAAGTGCGCCGCGTGCTCGAATCGGGCGCCGACTGGATCCACTTCGATGTGATGGACAACCACTACGTGCCGAACCTGACCGTCGGCCCGCTCGTGTGCGAGGCCATCCGGCCGCACGCACAAAAGGATGGCAAGCCGGTGCCGATCGACGTGCACCTCATGGTGCGCCCGGTCGATCGCATCATCCCCGACTTTGCCAAGGCCGGCGCCGACCTGATCACGTTTCACCCGGAAGCGTCCGAGCACATCGACCGCTCGCTGGCGCTGATCCGCGACAACGGCTGCAAGGCCGGCCTCGTCTTCAACCCGGCCACGCCGCTGCATTACCTGGATCACGTGATGGACCGCCTGGACATGGTGCTGATCATGTCGGTCAACCCCGGCTTTGGCGGCCAGTCGTTCATTCCCGAGGCGCTGAACAAGCTGCGCGCCGTGCGCCAGAAGCTCGATGCGTACCAGGAAAAGAGCGGCCGCAAGATCCTGCTGGAGATCGACGGCGGCGTGAAGGCCGACAACATCGCCGAGATCGCCCAGGCCGGCGCCGACACATTCGTGGCCGGTTCGGCCGTCTTCGGCAAGCCCGATGCGGACGGCGGCTACCGCGGCACGGTCGGCGCACTGCGCCAGGCGCTGGCGGGCGTGGGGGCCTGATGCACAGGCCCGTGCGCGCCGTCATCGTCGACCTGGACGGCACGATGGTCGACACGGCCGGCGACTTCCACGCCGCCATCAACGCCATGCTTGAGGCGCTCGGCGCCACGCCGGACATGCCGGTGGAGGAAGTCGTCAGCTACGTCGGCAAGGGTTCGGAGAACCTCGTGCGGCGTGTGCTCGACGCGCGCCTGCCGCCGGCCCAGGCCAACAGCCGCTTCGCCGAGGCGCTGGATGCCTACCAGCGCGCGTACATCGCCATCAACGGCCAGTACGTGCGCGTCTATGACGGCGTGCGTGAAGGGCTGGCGGCACTGCGCGACATGGGCCTCGCCCTGGCATGCGTGACGAACAAGCCACGCGACTTCACGCAACCGCTGCTGGCGCAGCTCAGCCTGGACACCTATTTCGACCTCGTCTACCCGGGCGACGCCTTCGCCTACCGCAAGCCCGATCCGTACCCCATGCTGCGTGTGGCGGAGGCCTTCGGCGTGAATCCGACCGAAGTGGTGGCGATCGGCGACTCGGAAAACGACGCCCGCGCGGCCCGCGCCGCCGGCATGCGCGTGCTGGCAGTGCCGTATGGCTACAACCACGGCCAGCCTATACAGCACGCCGGAGCCGATGCTATAGTCGACACACTTTTTGCGGCAGCCGAGTGGATCCGGCCCCATGCGGAACCCCACAACGCCGTCTCTGCCGCTTCCAACTGACGATCCATGTTCCTGAATCGCAAACGCATCTTCGCTCGTGGTGACCGGGGGGCCTGGCCCTGGCGACCCTGGCACGCCCTCGCTCGGGCGTAAGCGTTTGACCGGCTGCTGATCGTTCTTCCCCCGGTTTCGGCGTACCCTGCCAGAACCACCTCTGTATCTCCTGCCCCAAACGCTGACCGCCCGCCGGTCTTCCGTTGACTGCCCTGTCGGCTTGCGGATGGCCCTTGCGGGATCGCATGGTGTTTCGCGTTCCCATCCCTCATGTTCTGCTAACGTTCCGACGGCACAACGCGCTTTGCCGTGGAGCGAACGCATGCCGGTGCGGGCAATAGCACCTGTCGGCGAATCGATCTGACCGCTCATGACCGAACTCGAATTCAAATCGCTGGCCGACCAGGGCTACAACCGCATCCCGCTGATTGCCGAGGCACTGGCCGATCTGGAGACGCCGCTGTCGCTGTATCTGAAGCTGGCGCAATCGCACGACCGTGGCACCAACACCTTCCTGCTGGAGTCGGTGGTGGGTGGCGAGCGCTTCGGGCGCTACTCCTTCATCGGCCTGCATGCGCGCACGCTGCTGCGCGTGAAGGGCAACCGCACGGAAGTCGTGACCGACGGCAAGGTCGTCGAGACGCACGAGGGCAACCCGCTGGACTTCATCGCCGCCTTCGAGCGTCGCCAGAAGGTGGCGCTGCGCCCGGGCCTGCCGCGCTTCTGCGGCGGCCTGGCCGGCTATTTCGGCTACGACGCCGTGCGCTTCATCGAGCCCCGCCTGGCTGAAACCGCCCCGCCCGACGATCTGCAGCTGCCCGACATCCAGCTCATGCTCTGCGAAGAGCTGGCCGTGATCGACAACCTGTCCGGCAAGCTCTACCTGATCGTCTACGCCGATCCGTCGAAGCCCGAGGCGTATTCGCACGCCAAGCAGCGCCTGCGCGCCCTACGCACCAAGCTGCACCAGCCGGTGGATGTGCCGGTGACATCGCCGTCGGTGCGCACCGACACCATCCGCGAGTTCGACAAGGCGGACTACATCACCGCCGTGCTCAAGGCCAAGGAATACATCGCTGCCGGCGACATGATGCAGGTGCAGATCGGCCAGCGCCTGGTCAAGCCGTTCCGCGATGCACCGCTGTCGCTGTACCGCGCGCTGCGTTCGCTGAACCCGTCGCCGTACATGTACTTCTACAACTTCGGCGACATGCAGATCGTCGGCGCATCGCCGGAAATCCTAGTGCGCCAGGAAGAGCGCCGCATCCCGGCATCCACCAACGGCAACGGCGCCGACGAATTCGCCCGCATCGTGACGATCCGCCCGCTGGCCGGCACGCGCCCGCGCGGCAACACGCCCGAGCGCGACGCAGAACTCGCCACCGAGCTGCTCAACGACCCGAAGGAAATCGCCGAACACGTCATGCTGATCGACCTGGCGCGCAACGACATCGGCCGCATTGCCGAGATCGGCTCGGTCAAGGTGACGGACCAGATGGTCATCGAGAAGTATTCGCACGTGCAGCACATCGTCAGCTCCGTAGAGGGCCGCCTGAAACCGGGCATGACGAACATGGACGTGCTGCGCGCGACCTTCCCCGCGGGCACGCTGTCGGGCGCGCCCAAGGTGCGCGCGATGGAGATCATCGACGAGCTGGAGCCGGTCAAGCGCGGCATCTACGGCGGCGCGGTGGGCTATCTCTCGTTCTCGGGCGAGATGGATCTGGCAATCGCCATCCGCACCGGCATCATCAAGGACGGCAATCTCTATGTGCAGGCCGCCGCCGGCGTGGTGGCCGATTCGGACCCGGATGCCGAATGGAGGGAGACCGAACACAAGGCGCGCGCCGTGCTGCGTGCGGCCGAGCAAGTGCAAGACGGCCTCGACGCCGATTTCTGAGGTTAAGGAGACCACCATGCTGCTGATGCTCGATAACTACGACTCCTTTACCTACAACATCGTCCAGTACTTCGGCGAACTCGGCCAGGATGTGCGCACGGTGCGCAACGACGAGATCACGATCGAAGAGATCGAAAAGCTGAATCCGGAGCGCATCTGCCTGTCGCCCGGCCCGTGCACGCCGACGGAAGCCGGCATCCTGGTTCCGGCGCTCAAGCACTTTGCGGGGCGCGTGCCCATCCTGGGCGTGTGCCTTGGACACCAGGCGATTGCCGATGCGTTTGGCGGCCGCGTGATCCGCGCGCAGAAAGTGATGCACGGCAAGGTCAGCACCATCGAAAACACCGGCGTGGGCGTGTTCGCCAACCTGCCGCGGCATTTCAAGGTGACGCGCTATCACTCGCTTGCCATTGAGCGCGAAACGCTGCCCGACTGCCTGGAAATTACCGCCTGGACCGAAGACGGCGAAATCATGGGCGTGCGCCACAAGACGCTGCCGGTGGAGGGTGTGCAGTTCCACCCGGAGTCGATCCTGTCGGAACACGGCCACGCGCTGCTCGCCAATTTCCTGAAGGAACGCGTCTGATGCGCCGCGCATGCGCGATCGCGGTCGCGATGATGGCGAGCCTTCCGGCGATGGCCGGTACGCTGGAAGCCTGCCGCGCCGCCCAGCCCGAGGCCGGCGACGTGTCGCGCTGCGTGCAGGCTGCCCGCAAGGCGGCCCTGGCGGAACTGGCCTCCGCCGAATCGGCACGCCGCACCGCGCTGCGCGCCGGCATCGCCGCCAACAACGGCACGGACAAAGGCGCCGCCATGGCGTTCGACCGCACCGTGCGCGCCCACCAGCTCTACCGGCAGGCCGAATGCGACCTGCACCGCCGCCTGGCCCGCAATACCACCGATGCCGACCTGGCTGAAGCCGCATGCGAGGCCGACCTCTTGCGCGAGCGCATCGGCGCCTTGCGCCAAGCTGTGCCGGCAACCCCGGCCCCGGCGTCCCCCAACTGAATCCCGAACGACCATGCCCATCACCCCGCAAGAAGCGCTCGTCCGCTGCATCGAACACCGCGAAATCTTCCACGACGAAATGCTGCACCTGATGCGGCTGATCATGCGCGGCGAGATGTCGCCCGTCATGGCCGCCGCGCTCACCATGGGGCTGCGCGTCAAGAAGGAAACCATCGGCGAGATCGCGGCCGCCGCCACCGTCATGCGCGAATTCGCCACCAAGGTCGAGGTGCCCGCTGAGGTGTCCGACCACTTTGTCGACATCGTGGGCACGGGCGGCGACGGCGCCAACACGTTCAACATCTCCACCGCCTCGATGTTCGTGGCAGCGGCGGCCGGTGCGCGCATCGCCAAGCACGGCGGACGCGGCGTCAGCTCCAAATCGGGCAGCGCGGATGTGCTCGAGGCGCTGGGCGTGAACATCATGCTCACGCCCGAGCAGGTGGCCGAGTCGATCGAGACGGTCGGCATCGGCTTCATGTTCGCGCCCAACCACCACCCGGCCATGAAGAACGTCGCCCCGATCCGCAAGGAACTGGGCGTGCGCACGATCTTCAACATCCTGGGGCCGCTGACCAACCCCGCCGGCGCGCCGAACATCCTGATGGGCGTGTTCCACCCTGACCTGGTCGGTATTCAGGTGCGCGTCATGCAGCGCCTCGGTGCAAAGCACGCCGTGGTGGTCTACGGCAAGGACGGCATGGACGAAGTGTCGCTGGGCGCCGCCACGCTGGTCGGGGAACTGAAAGACGGCGTGGTCACCGAATACGAAATCCACCCGGAGGACTTTGGGCTGCAGATGGTGTCGAACCGCAACCTGAAGGTGGCCGATGCGGAAGAATCCAAAGCCATGCTGATCGACGCGCTGGAAAACAAGCCGGGCACGCCGCGCGAGATCGTCTCGCTCAATGCGGGTGCGGCGCTGTATGCCGCCAACATTGCCGGCTCCATCGGCGACGGCATGAAGCTTGCGCGCGAGGCCATCGCCAGCGGCGCGGCGCGTGCCAAGCTCGACGAGCTCGTGCGCGTGAGCAACCAGTTCAAAGCCTAAGCCTGTTCACCATGTCCGACATCCTGAACAAGATCCTGGCCGTGAAGGCCGAAGAAGTCGCCGCCGCGCGCAAGCATCGTGACCTGGCCAGCGTGCGCGCCGAGGCCGAAGCCAACCGCAGCGACAGCGCCCTCGGCCCGCGCGGCTTTGCCACGGTCATCCGCGAGAAGATCGCCGCCGGCCACGCCGCCGTCATCGCCGAGGTGAAGAAGGCCTCGCCGTCCAAGGGCGTGCTGCGCCCGGACTTCAACCCTGCCGACATCGCCCGCAGCTATGCGGAGCACGGCGCCGCGTGCCTATCGGTGCTCACCGACGAGCAGTTCTTCCAGGGCCACGCCGATTACCTGCGCGAGGCGCGCGCGTCCTGTGCGCTGCCGGTGCTGCGCAAGGACTTCATGGTCGACTTGTACCAGGTGTACGAAGCGCGCTCGTGGGGCGCGGACTGCATCCTGCTGATCGTTGCCGCACTGGACCAGGGGCTGATGGTCGAACTCGAAGCGTGCGCGCTCGAACTGGGCCTCGACGTGCTGGTGGAGGTGCACGACGGCCACGAGCTGGACCGCGCGCTGCGCCTGCAGACCCCGCTGGTCGGCGTGAACAACCGCAACCTGCGCACGTTCGAAACCTCGCTCGACACCACGCTTGGCCTGCTCAAGCACATGCCGGATGACCGCATCGTCGTGACCGAATCGGGCATCCTCACGCCTGACGACGTGCGCAAGATGCGCGCCGCCGCCGTCAACGCCTTCCTCGTCGGTGAGGCATTCATGCGCGCCGACGACCCGGGCGCCGAACTTGCCCGCCTGTTTGCCTGATCGATGGCCCGTGAAATCGAACTGAAGCTGTCCGTGCCGGCGGGCGCGCACGATGCGCTGGTGGGCTGGCTGGATGCGAACGCCAAGGCGTCAGGCTCCGTGGAGTTGGCAAACGTCTATTACGACACGCCCGACCAGACCCTCGCGCGCAACCGCGCCGCGCTGCGCGTGCGCCGCCAAGGCAACCAGTGGCTGCAGACACTCAAGACCGCAGCAGTAAGTACGGCGGGATTGAGCGCCCGGCATGAATGGGAAGTGCCGCTGCAAAGCGATGCGCTGTCGGTCGATGCCTTCGTGACGCACGACGCCGCCGAAGCCGCCGACTATGTCCGGCCCCATGCCGCCGCACTCGCCCCGCTGTTCCGCACCGACTTCACGCGCCGCCTGTGGCGCGCGGCAGTGGAGGACGGCGAGATCGAGATTGCGCTGGACGCCGGCGCCATCCTCATCCCCGGCACCCAGGCACGCGAGCCGATCGACGAACTGGAACTGGAGTGGAAGCCGGCCGCCGGCACCACGCTCGGCGAAGAGGCGATCGCCCAGCGCCTGCACGCATGGACGCGCACGCTGCGCGCCGCAGTGCCGGGCCTCACGCCGCTCGACATCAGCAAGGCGCAGCGCGGCTACCACTTGCGTGCAAAGACCATCGAGGGCCAGGCATGACGCGACGCGCCCATCCCGCGCAAGCCGCCCTCTTCGATGAGCCCGCTGCGGACACGGCTGCCGTGGGCTTCACCCCGCTGGCCCGGCAGTTCGATGCCCTCCCCGCCGACTGGAAGGCGCTGCTCACGCCGTGCATCGCGCAGACCAACTGGCCGGGGCTTTGCGCTTTCGTCGACGGGGAGCGCGCGTCGGGCAAACCGATCTTCCCGACCGAGGTTTTCCGCGCGCTGCATCTGACGTCGGTGGACGATGTGCGCGTCGTCATCCTGGGTCAGGACCCGTATCACGGCACCGGCACGGTCGATGGCCGCGAGATTCCGCAGGCGCACGGCCTGGCCTTTTCGGTACCCGCCGGCGTGCGCGTGCCGCCGAGCCTGCGCAACATCTACAAGGAAATCGAAGCGGAATACGGCTGCAAGCTGCCAGGCACGTCGGGCAACCTCGAGGGCTGGGCGCGGCAAGGCGTGCTGCTGCTGAACACCGTGCTCACGGTCGAGCAAGGTCAGGCCGCCAGTCACGCCAAGCGCGGCTGGGAACGCATCACCGATTGCCTGCTGGAACAACTCGCGCGCGTCGGCCACAAGCGCGTGTTCATGCTGTGGGGCAGCCACGCGCAGGCCAAGCGCGCGCTGCTGCCGGACGGGCACCTGGTGCTGGAAGCGCCGCATCCGTCGCCGCTGTCGGCGCATCGCGGGTTCTTGGGGTGCGGGCATTTCAAGCGGGCGAATGAATGGCTCGCGGCACAGGGCCAACCCGCGATTGACTGGCTGAAGCCCCAGGCAGCCTGAGGGCGCGCCCCGCCTAGTCGCGGGCGACCCGCAACGCGCGACCCAGCGCCCCACACCGCAGCGCGATCTTCGCCGTATCGGCGCGCAGCGCCTGCAGGCGCCGCTCCAGCAAGTGCGCGGCCGACAGCGACTCGGACTGCGTGGCCGCCTCCACCATGCGGGAGCGCGCCGACTTGTCGGCGAAATCGGCAGCGCCGAGTTCCTGCGTATCTCGCGGGCGCACGCCCCAGCCGCCTTCGTGCACGGCCTGGTCGAAGCGCTCCTTGGCGCGGGCGAGGCTTTCGAGCGCCGCCTCGGCGGTCTGCTCGACGAGGGCGCGCGTGTCGGCTTCGTCGAGCTCCTGCGCGCGCTGGCGCACGAGGATGCGCACCGCCGCCACATGCGCCGCCACCAGGTAGTTCTGCACGATGAAGCGGTTCAGGTTGTCGACGGCGCGGTGGCGGCTCTTGGGCTCGTCGAGCATGCGGGCGAAGGCCGAGATCAGCCCCGTGAGCGATTCCATGTACTGCTTGCGCTGCACGCGATACGCAAAGTCGTCCTTGAGCGTGCCGAGCAGCAGATCGCGCGCGGCCTCGATGAAGCGGCGGTTGGTGCGCAGCACGTCGTCCACCAGCTTGGGCAGGTTGCGATATTCCCAGCTGGGCAGCACGTAACTGAAGACGGTGGCGATGGCCGCGCCGATCAGCGTGTCGACCAGGCGCTCGCCGATCGCGCCCTTGCTGCCCGGCAGCAGCAGGTTGATCTGGATGAGCACCTGCACGCACGCCGCAATGGCGGTATAGCGGTAGCGCACGGTGACGAACGCCGCACTGGCCGCCGTCGACAGGTACAGCACGCTCATCAGGATCCACGTCGAATGGGTGAACCGCAGGATCACCGCAGCGATCACGCAGCCGATGAGCGTACCCAGCACGCGGTCGACGTTGCGCTGACGCGTCATGCTGAAGGTCGGCTTGAGGATCACAACGATGGTCAGCAAGACCCAGTAGCCGTGCGAGCTGTACGGCAGGCGGTCGGCAATCCACAGCCCGGCCGCCACGGCCATGGAAATGCGCAGCGCAAAGCGCAGCACCGGCGAGCGCCATGTCAGCTCCTCCAGCACCAGCCGCAGTTCGTACTTCTGGCGCGTGAGGAACGGCGTCATGTCGGGGCGCAGCAGCACCTGCGACAACTCGACCGGCGTGGCGGTTGCAGCATGCAGCTGCGCCATGAGGCGGATCGCGCCCTGCACGGTCGCCACCGATTCTTCCAGCGCGGCAATCGCCTCGATCGGCACACCGTGGTGGTTGCGCTGCAGTTCGTGCAACGCCGCCTCGATGGCGGCCATCTCCTGTTCGTAGGACATCGGCGTGGGCGACGGCCGGTCGCGGCCAACAGCATAGGCCACGCCTTCGATGTCCATGCGCATGCGCTCGATCACGTCGCGCAGCAGCCGCATCACCTCGGCGTCGGCCAGCCACTGGCGCAGCACGGGGTAATCGGTGTTGGACGACAGCAGGTACTCGTAGAGATCGAGCATCCGCATGTGGATCTGCACGAGACGCCCGTCGCTGGCGGTGCGGTTGTCGCGGAAAACAAAGTCGCGCGCCACCTGCTGCTTGTCAGCCACCGAAATCTGCTGGCGCACGAGCGCGTTGAACTGCTCGTCGAAATCCTTGGCGGCATCGTAGAAACCGGCCTTGCGCTCCACGTAGACGGCCAGTTCATACAGGCATTCGGCCAGCACCTGCTCCTTGATGCGGCGCCGCTGCACCCACGCGACCACCAGGGCGAACGCCATGTAGCCGCTGGCCCCGAGGAAGAACTGCAGCGTGTGCTCGACCGCCTCCCGAAAGGCGAACTCCTCGGTGAAGGTCAGCGTCATGACGAACAGCGCCGCAAACTGCAGCGGCATCGTCTTGTTGCCGTACGCCACCATCAGCCCGGCCAAAAAGGCCACCGCCACGATCACCACGGGCAGCACCGCGTACGGCGTGGCCACCGCCACGATGAACGTGACTGCGGTGGTCAGCAGCACGCACGCCATCATCTCGTTGAACTTGTGCCGCAGCGGGCTGGGCAGGTCCATGAGACTCGTGCACAACGCCCCGATGGAGACGACCATCGCGCCCTGCAGGTCCATCATCAGCAGCGCGAGCAGCGTCAGGCCGATCACGCCCGTGGCCGTGCGAATGCCGCGTGAAACGTAATGGCTGTAAAGAAACGTGCGTGGATCGTGGACGTAGTCCATTGGGCTGCGCAGCTCAGGCCGACTTCCCGCGCGCCGAACGCGTGCTGCGCGCCGCCGCCCGCTTGCCGAGCCACGCCGAGCGCAGCGGCGAGGGCTCCGGGGCCAGCGCCAGCGTGAACTGCGGCGTCGCATCGGTGGCCAGCTTCACGTTCAGCTGCATCAGCTCGTCGCGGCGGAACACGTGCACGGGGACGGTGTCGCCGGCGCGGTAGCGCGTCAGGGTCTTGTCGAGCTGGCCCGCCGGCACCCGCAGGCCGTCGACTGCGACGATCAGATCGCCGGCCGACAGGCCGCCGCGCTGCGCCGGGCCGCCGTCGAACACCTGCTGCAGCTTGACGAAGCCGTTTTCGACGCCCGCCTTGACGCCAAGCGCAAGCGCGGAATCCACCGCCTTGCGCGTCGCGCTGACGCCCATCGCCTTGAAGAGCGCCGGCAGCGGCAGGTCATCGCGGCCTTCGGTGGCCTGGCGCACCAGCGTGCGCAGGCGCAGGCCGGTGATCTCTTCCATCAGGGCGATCAGCTCGGCTTCGGTCACGCCACGCTGCACATGGCCGGGCGCATAGAAATCGCGGCCGTAGGCGGCCCAGAGAGCGCGCATCACGTCGTCGAGCGAGCGTTCGCCGCCGGTCTGCGTGCGGATCGTCAGATCGAGCGCCAGCGCCACCAGCGAACCCTTGGTGTAGTAGCTGACGATGGCGTTGGGCGCGTTCTCGTCCTGCCGGTAGTACTTCGTCCACGCGTCGAACGAGCTCTCGGCCACGCTCTGCTTGAGGCGACCGCTGCCGCGCAGCACGCCATTCCATGTCTTGGCGATCATCTCGAGGTACTGCGCCTCGGAAATGAGCCCCGAGCGCACCAGCATCAGATCGTCGTAGTAGCTCGTGAAGCCCTCGAACAGCCACAGCAGCGGCGTGTGGACCTCGCGGTCGAGCGCATACGGCACGAAGGCCGCGGGCTTGATGCGCTTGACGTTCCAGGTGTGGAAATACTCGTGGCTGACGAGGCCGAGGAAGGTGCGGTAGCCCTCGGTGGTCTCGTCGCGGCCGACGACGGGCAGATCGTTGCGCGCGCACATGAGCGCGGTGCTGGAACGGTGCTCCAGCCCGCCATAGCCGTCGGTGGTGACCATCGTCATGAAGACGTAGCGGCGGTTGCTGTCGAGAAACGGCGCGGTGGCCGTCTGCGGCTCGAACAGGCGGATCTGCGCCTCACAGATGCGCTTGAAGTCGCGGGCAATGCGCTCCAGGTCGAGGTTCGGCACGCGGCCCGTGAAGACCGCGTCATGCTGCGCGCCGCACGCTTCGAACGACACCAGATCGAAGGTGCCCATCTCGACGGGATGGTCGATCAGTTCGTCGTAGTCGACGGCTTCGTACCAGCCGAAGCCGTAGCGCTTGGCCCCCGCCCTGCCGTTGATGCGGCCGCTGGCTTCGCGCAGCGCCGTGGCCACGCGCCAGCTGCGGTAGGCGTCTCCGGCGGGCGGCTGGATGTCGACCAGGCAGCGCTGCGCATCCGCGCCCTCGACGCGCAGGAACACCGACGTGCCGTTGAAGAAGCCATGCGTGGCATCGAGGTGTGCGGCCCGCACGGAGAGGTCCCAGGCGTAGACGTCGTACGACACCGTGAGCGGCCCGCTGCACGGAGCGGCCTGCCAGCTGTGCTTGTCCAGCTTGGTGAGCCGCACCGGCTTGTCGCCGGACGACGCCTCGATGCGCACGATGTTGCGCGCGAACTCGCGGATCATATAGCTGCCCGGAATCCACGCCGGCAGCGAGAAGCGCTGGCCCCGGCCGTCAGGCGAATCGACCGTGACCGTGACGGTGAACACGTGCGCCTCGGGCGCGCTCGGAACGATGGTGTAGCGGATCGGCTTCATGGCGAGCATTGTAGCGTTGCCGCCCCATGTTACCGACGGCCACCGCGCGCAAATCGTCCGCGAATCGGCCTATCGATTGACGTCGACGACCACGCGCCCGCGCATCTTGCCGGCCATGATGTCGTGCGCCGCGTCGATGGCGCCCGAGAGCGTCACCTCGCGCGTGATGGCAGCGAGGCGGTCGCGCAGCAGGTCGACGGCCAGGCGCTCCCACGCGGCCTGGCGCAGGGCGCGCGGCGCCATCACGCTGTCGATGCCGCACAGCGTCACGCCGCGCAGGATGAAGGGGGCGACGGTGGCCGGAAAATCCATGCCTTGCGCCAGCCCGCACGCGGTGACCACGCCGCCGTAGCGCACCTGCGCGCACGCGTTGGCGAGCGTGTGCGAGCCCACCGAATCGACCACAGCGGCCCAGCGCTCCTTCTGCAGCGGCTTGCCGGGCGCGGACAGTTCCGCGCGGTCGATCACGTCGGTCGCGCCCAGCGCCCGCAGAAAATCGGCCTCGCCCGTCTTGCCCGTGGAGGCCACCACGCGATAGCCGAGCTTGCCCAGCAGCGCGATGGCGATCGACCCCACGCCGCCCGACGCACCCGTCACCAGCACCTCGCCGTCGCCCGGCTTCACACCGGCGCGCTCGAGCGCCAGCACGGACAGCATCGCCGTGTAGCCCGCCGTGCCGATCGCCATGGCCTGGCGCGCATCGAGCCCCGCCGGCAGCGCCACCAGCCAGTCGCCCGACAGGCGCGCCTGCTGCGCGAGGCAGCCCCAGTGCGTCTCGCCGACGCCCCAGCCGTTGAGGATGACCGCATCCCCCGTCCGCCAATCCGGATGCGACGACTCCAGGACGACGCCAGCGCCGTCGATGCCCGCCACCATCGGCCACTTGCGCACGACCGGCCCCTTGCCCGTGATGGCCAGGCCGTCCTTGTAGTTGATGGTCGACCAGTCCACGCGGATGAGCACGTCGCCGGCCGTCACCTCGTTGGCGCGCGCCTCTGGCGTGGACAACGCCGCGTCGTCGAGGTCAACGATATGGGCCAGCGGCCCGCCGTCCTGCTTTTCCAGCATCAGGGCGCGAAACGACATGTCGGTCTCCCAGCGTGTTGTGAATGCAAATGCCCAAAGAAAAAGCGCCGGACGAAACCGGCGCTCTTTGCGGCATGGCTTACGACTTCTTCAGCGCGGCGAACTTGCGCTCCAGCGTGGCCGCGTCGATCAGGCCCGGCGCGCGCGAGCCATCCGGGAAGATGATCGCCGGCGTGCCGGTCACGTTCAGCTGCTGCCCGAGCTTCAGGTTGGCCTCGAGCGGCGTGTCGCAGGTGCCCGTGCCGCCCGGCGCGGTCTTGGCCGTCATCCACTCGCGCCAGGCCTTGGCGCGGTCGGCCGAGCACCAGATCTGCTTGGCCTTGGTGTTCGAGTCTTCCGACAGGATCGGGAAGAGGAAGGTGTAGACCGTGATGTTGTCGACCTGCGTGAGCATCTGCTCGAGCTTGTGGCAGTACGGGCAGTTCGGATCGGAGAACACGGCGATCTTGCGCGAGCCATTGCCCTTGACCCACTTCACGGCGCGGTCCAGCGGCAGGTCCGACCACTTCACGCGGTTCAGCTCGGCCAGGCGCTCCTGGGTGATGTTGGTGGCGGTCTGCGTGTCGAGCAGGTCTCCGTTGAGCACGTAGCGGCCGGTGGCATCGGTGTAGATCACCTGGCTGCCGAGGTTCACTTCGTACAGTCCCGCCAGCGGCGACTTGGCCACGCTCTTGATCTCCACGTTGGAGCCCAGCGCCTTCTGCACGGTGGCCTTGACCTTGTCCAATGCGGGCTCGGCGGCACCGGCGCTCAATACGTAACTCGCGCCAATGGCCGCCACAGCCACCGCAGAGGCGATGGCCGCCACCCGAATACGAAACGACATAAAAGCTCCTGAAACCCCGAGAAATCGCACCAGAGGCTGCTGACTCAACCCAGCGCGTGCTTGATCAACAAGCGTTTGATGAATGGCGTCATCCCGACCAGCGCCATGCCCGCGTTGCGTACCGTGCGGGGCAGCGCGCCGGGCAGGGCGAACAGCCGATGCAGGCCGTCCGTGGCGGCCGTGAGCGAGAGCAGGTCTTCGCGGCGGGCACGCTCGTAACGGCGCAGCAACCTCAGATCGCCATGATCGCGCATGGTTTCCCGTTCGGCCATCACACGGCCGATTTCGGCCACATCCCTGAGGCCGAGGTTCATGCCCTGCCCGGCCAGCGGATGGATCACATGGGCCGCATCGCCCACCAGCGCCACGCGCGGCGCAACCAGCCTGCTGGCGTGCTGCAGCACAAGCGGAAAGCCTTGCGCCGGCGTGATGTTCGTCAGGCGCCCGAATCGCGCGGCCACGGCTCCGCCTGCGGCGGCCTCCACGGCCCGGCACAGCGCCTCGGGCGGCAGGGCCAGCAGTTCGCGGGCGTGCGCCTCATCGGCCGACCACACCATCGAGACCCGCCGATCGGGTAGCGGCAGCATGGCGAGGATCTCGCCGCGCGCTGGCATGGCGTCGCCTGCTGCGGCGGCCCGCTCGGCAGGGGTGCCGAGAAACCACTGCCAGGCGGTGTCCTGGTGCCAGTGCTCGGCCTGGAAGTTGGCCACCACGCCCAGCTGGCCGTACGGCTTGGCTTCGGCCTGGATGCCGGCCTGCTCGCGCACCCACGACTGCTTGCCGTCGGCGCCGATCACGCATTCGGCGCGAATCGGCTGTCCGTCTGCCAGCGTGAGGCGCACCGCGTCGGCGTCCATCTCGAAGCCGGTGGCGGCGTGCGGGAAGGTCTGCACGGTGTGCGCAAAGCGCAGCGCCGTCTCCAGCGCACGCTCGACCAGCGACGATTCAGCGATCCACGCCAGCTGCGGTGCGCCGGCTGCGTAGGCGGAAAAGTGCAGGTCGGCGTGGGCGTGCTCGCCGCGCGCGGCCGCGTCGTCGCCAAAGATGCGCATGTCGTGCACGGGCTGCACCCGTGTCATGTCGAGCGCGGGCCAGATGCGCAATTGCTCCAGCAGCGCCTGCGAACTGGCAGAGAACGCGTAGACGCGCGCGTCCCAGGCGTCCGGCCCCGCGGGAGCAGACGCCGGCGCCGGCGGCGCGACGTGCGCGACACGCAGGCCGATCTGCGCGAGCCGCAGCGCACACGCCCGCCCGACGATGCCGCCGCCGACCACGGCGATGTGGTACGCCACGGCGTCTTTGGCAGCCGCCCGGGAAGAGGAAAACGCGGGTGTATTCATGGTGGGCCGATTATAGCGGCGGGGGTGGGCCCGGCTTTGCTGGCGCGCAAATGCGTCGCGGCAGCCGTTTGACGGGCTGCCGCGGGATCGGCGCAAGTCAGAGCGATTGGCCCGCCGGCTAGTAGTAGGACACCGCCGCGTAGGCCTGGCGCACGCCGATGGCGCGGCGCTCGCCGCTGGCCAGGCGCATCAGTTCGTCCTGCCGCGGGCAGACGAGCGCACGCACGCGGGCGTCGTTGGCAAGGATGCGCATCATCAGGTCGCGCTTGCGGCGGACGTCTTCCACCGACAGGGCCGGACGCCGCGCGTGGCCCAGGCGCTCCATGTGGGCGGCGCATTCGCGTTCGAGCCGGCTCACCTCTTCCCAGTCGGCGCGCTCGGCTGCGTCGACCATGTCTTCGGACAGGCCGGCGATGGCTTCGTAGCAGGCGAACATGCCGGCGCTCTCGGAAACCGCGGGGGTCGGGTGGATGCGGCCGGTCGAGGTGGTGGTGGCGACGGTCCAGGACATGCTGTGCTCCAGAGGCGTATTGTTGTTCTGGAGCGAGGCAGTGCAATAGGTGTGCCTGGCCTCAAACGCGGTCGCTCCGCTTGGGGCCGGAAGGGCCGTCAGGCCTTGTCGGACTTGGCTACGCGCGATATGGGGCGGCCATGCAACTGCTGGGCCGCCCCCCCGAAAGACCATCGCCAGGTGCGAAGTTGTTACGTCGATGGAACGTAACGCGTAACGGCTTCGTAACGCGCACATCACCCGTGGCAAGCGCGGCCCGGCACCATGAAAGCGGGCGTAGGCAACGCCCCTACGGCGGTCTGACCGGAGCCGGACCGGTTACAATCACGCCTTTCCGTGAACGACGCGCGCAGCCCCGGTTCCGCTGTGCTGGCGCCTCCCCCAGCGTCACGCAACCCCTTGATTTAGAGCCTTTTTCACCATGAGCCTCCAATGCGGCATCGTCGGTCTGCCCAACGTCGGCAAGTCGACCCTGTTCAATGCCCTGACCAAAGCCGGCATCGCCGCCGAGAACTACCCGTTCTGCACGATCGAACCCAACGTGGGCGTGGTGGAAGTACCTGACGCCCGCCTGCAGGCGCTGGCCGAGATCGTCAAGCCGGAGCGCGTGCTGCCGGCAGTCGTCGAGTTCGTCGACATCGCGGGCCTGGTGGCGGGCGCATCCAAGGGCGAAGGCCTGGGCAACCAGTTCCTCGCCAACATCCGCGAAACCGACGCCATCACGCACGTCGTGCGCTGCTTTGAAGACGAGAACGTCGTGCACGTGGCGGGCAAGGTCGACCCCATCGCCGATATCGAAGTCATCAACACCGAACTGGCCCTCGCTGACCTGGGTACGGTCGAAAAGGCCCTGCAGCGCTACACCAAGGCCGCCAAGTCGGGCAATGACAAGGAAGCCGCCAAGCTGGTTGCCGTGCTGGAAAAGGCGCAAAAGGTGCTCGACGAGGCCAAGGCCGTGCGCACGCTGAGCCTGACCGACGAGGAATGGGCGCTGCTCAAGCCGCTGTGCCTGATCACCGCCAAGCCGACGATGTATGTGGCCAACGTCAAGGACGACGGCTTCGAGAACAACCCGCACCTCGACGCCGTGCGGGCCTACGCCGCCCAGACGAACTCGCCCGTGGTGGCGGTGTGTGCGGCCATCGAAGCGGAAATCGCCGATCTGGACGACGCCGACAAGGCCGAATTCCTCGCCGACATGGGCATGGACGAACCGGGCCTGAACCGCGTGATCCGCGCGGCCTTCAAGCTGCTCGGCCTGCAGACCTACTTCACGGCCGGCGTGAAGGAAGTGCGCGCCTGGACGATCCACATCGGCGACACGGCCCCGCGCGCCGCGGCGGCCATCCACACCGACTTCGAGCGCGGCTTCATCCGCGCACAGACCATCGCCTACGACGACTTCATCCAGTACAAGGGCGAACAGGGCGCCAAGGAAGCCGGCAAGATGCGCGCGGAAGGCAAAGACTACATCGTCAAGGATGGCGATGTGCTGCACTTCCTGTTCAACGTCTGACCAGGCGAGCGCAACGACAAAGCCCCGCAATGCGGGGCTTTTTTCATGGGCTGCCCGAAACGCCGGCGGGCGGTTTTCAGCGGAGTTCAGCGCCCTTCAGTTCAGGGATGAGGAAGAACGTCGCCAGCATGTCGAGCACGTAGATGCCGGCCAGCAGCGCGATCGCCACCTGGAACGAATACGCGGACGCCAGGCTGCCGATCGCGATCGGCCCGAATCCGCCGATGGCGCGGCCGATGTTGAACAGCACGTTCTGCGCGGTGGCGCGGGCGGCTGTCGGATAGGCCTCGGAGATCAGCGCGCCGTAGCCGCCGATCATGCCGTTGACGAACAGGCCCATGACGGCACCGGCCCACAGCATCGCGACGGGATCGTTCAGCCGCGCGTAGGTCAACACCATGGCCACGGCACCGGACTGGAAGATCAGGAACGTCGGCTTGCGCCCGATGCGGTCGGCGAGATGGCCGAAGGCAAAGATGCCCACCATCATTCCGACGATCGTGACGGAGGTCCACAACGCCGACTTGGTCAGCGAGAAACCGAGCGTCTTGCCGAGGTACGTCGGCATCCAGATCATGATGCCGTAGTAGCCGAAGTTCTGGACGGCGCAGAGGACGACGATGCCCGCGCTGGTGCGCGTGGTGCGCGCATCGGCCACCAGCAGCCTGAACGCGTTGCGCTTGCGGCCGGCGGTGTCGACGCGGCGCACAAACACCTCGGGTTCGTGCAGCGTCTTGCGGACGAGCCAGGCCACCAGCGCGGGCGCCATGCCCAGCACGAACATGCCGCGCCAGCCGATCAGCGGCAGCAGCAACGGCGTTAGCAGCGCGGCCAGCAGCACGCCCGCCTGCCAGCCCAGCGCCACATACGACGACACCCGCGCCCGCTTGTGCGCCGGCCATGCCTCCGCGGCCAGCGCCATGCCGATGCCGAATTCGCCGCCCAGGCCGATGCCGGCGATGGTGCGGTAGACGAGCAGATCGCTGAAACCCTGCGCGAAGGCGCACAGGCCGGTGAAGACGGCAAACAGCACGATCGTCCAGGTCAGCACGCGCACGCGGCCGTAGACGTCGCTGAGCGCCCCGAACACGATGCCGCCGGCCACGGCGCCGACCAGTGTCCAGGTCACCAGTGCGCCTGACTGGCTTGGCGACAACGCCAGTGCCGCGCTGATGGCCGGCAGCATGAAGCCAAGGATCAGGAGGTCGAAGCCGTCCATCGCATAGCCGATGGCCGAGCCTGCCAAGGCCTTCCAGGCGTAGGCCGAGCTCTGCGCCGGGAAAGGCGCCGACGCCCCGGACCCGGCGGCCGACACGCTTGCATTCGCTTCCATGCCCGGCCCCTTACAACACTCCGCGCGGCAAAGCGCGCGCGACAAACGCGATCGTCATCTCGTCCCCCGGCCCACGATATGGCTCCGCCCTGCCGGCCGAACGCCGGTCGCTGTGCGGTCGTCCACGGGCCTTGGGCAAAGGCGGTGATGATACTCCCGCGCGTTCGCCCGACGGGCGCAGCGGGTGCGCGGCAGACGTTACAACCCGAGCCGAGCCGGGGTCACTTTTTTACAAGGCCGTCCGATCGAAAGGCGCCCTTGCAGGCGCGCCGCGCCACCCCAAGCGCCGGAAAAACCCGGCAGGCACGACGATTGCTCGGCCCCTGCAAAGATGGATTGAACCTTGCTCGACATGCGGCATGCCGCGACCGTGGGTCTGCATGGTCGGCCCGGCGCTTCCCTTCCCCAGAACATGAGTTTGCATTCGCCCCTGATCGCCGATGTCGATGCCGTGCACGGCACCGGCCTTGAGGCCACGATCCAACCGCGCGGCGTCCTGCTGTGCCTGTCCGAGCCCGACCTGCAGATCTGCCAGGTGAGCGCGAACCTGGAGGCGGCGCTGGATACGGCGGTGCAGTCGGCGTTGCAGGCGCCGGTCGAGCTCGTGATCGGCATGGCCGGCCGCGAGGCACTGGAGCGCGCCCTGACCATGCACAGCGTGGACGATCACCCGCTCTACTTCGGCACCGTGCATACGCCGCGCGGGCAGGTGCTCGATGCCGTGGTGCATCGGCACAAGGGCGTGCTGATCCTGGAGCTGGAGCCTGCGTCGCATGCCGCCGCCGGGGCGTTTGCGTCGATGTATCCGCTGGTACGCACCTTCGTGAGCAGCCTGCAGGCGGTCAGCAGTGTCGATACGGTGGCGGAACTGGCGGCGCGCGAAGTCCATCGACTGACCCACTTCGGGCGCGTGGTGGTGTGCCGCCTCGAGGGCGATGGCGCCCTGCGGGTGCTGGCCGAGGCGCGGGACGCGGCCATCGGCTCGCTGCTCGGCGCGCACCTGCCCATCAGCGACGTGTCGCCGGACGTGCCCGCGCTGCATGGGCGCAATCCACTGCGGCTCGTGGCCGACGTCCACGAGGCCCCCGTGGGCCTGGTGCCGCCGCTGAACCCGTTGACCGAGGCGCCCACCGATCTGACATATGTGGCGCTGCGCGGGGCCTCCCCGGCGGAGCGCGACGCGATGCGGCGCGTGGGCGCAGCCGCGTCGCTCACGCTGGCACTGACGGTGCGCGGCCAACTCTGGGGCGTGATCGCCTGCCACCACGCACGGCCGTGCCCACTCTCGTTCGAAGTCCGCACGGCGTGCGAGCACCTGGCGCAGATCCTGGCGCTGCAGATCGAGGCCAAGGAAGACCGCGCCGAGATCGCCCACCGGCTGGAGCTGCGCCGCATCCTCGTGCGGCTGCTGGCCGCCATGACGGATCGCGAGAACTTCCAGGACGGCCTGCTGGAACACCCGAGCGACCTGCTGCGCTTTGCCTCAGCCAACAGCGCGGCCATCGTCCGCCGCGACGAATGCGTGCGCGTGGGCGCGGCGCCCGATGCGCAGAGCATCCTGCGGCTGACCGAATGGCTTGCGCGCGAACACCCCGGCGAGATCTTCCACACGGACCGCCTGGCCGCCCTGTATCCCGACGGCGCCGCCCTGCTGCCGCAGGCCAGCGGGGTGCTGGCGGTCCAGGTGTCGCAGCTGCATCGTCACTATGTGCTGTGGTTCCGCACCGAGGCGCCGCACAGCGTGCCCAGCCCGGCCGGTCCGCTCGAAGGGGCCGACGACGCGCACGACGCAGATGCCGAGATCGCGGCCGCCCCCGCCTCCGTAGAGCCGCGGCGCAGGCAGGTCGCCCGCGCATCGCGCCCATGGCGCACGAGCGAAGTGGAAACCGCCGCCGAGTTCCGCTACGCGGTGCTCAACATCGTGCTGCGCCGCGCCGAGGAAGCGGCCGAACTGGCCGGCGAGCTGCGCCGCGCCAACCACGAGCTCGAAGCGTTCTCGTATTCGGTGTCGCACGACCTGCGCGCGCCGCTGCGCCACATCGCCGGCTATGCAGAACTGCTGGACGAGACCGAGGGCGACCACGTCTCTGCGCGCGGCCGGCACTTCCTGCAGACGATCTCGGAGTCGTCGCGCTTTGCCGGCAAGCTCGTCGACGATCTGCTCACGTTCTCGCAAATGGGCCGCGGTGCGCTGCGGCTGGCCGACGTCGACCTCACGCAACTGATGCGCGGCATCGCGCGCGACGTGTCGGCCGACCAGCAAGGCCGCCACATCGAATGGCACATCGCCGCACTGCCCGTGGTGCGCGCCGACCCCGCCTTCCTCCAGCTGGCCGTGCGCAACCTGCTCTCCAACGCCGTGAAGTACACGCGCGACCGCAATCCGGCCCGCATCCGGATCGAGGCCGAAGACACGCCCACCGAAACCGTCGTACGCATCGCCGACAACGGCGTGGGCTTTTCGATGGAATACGTCGACAAGCTGTTCGGTGTGTTCCAGCGGCTGCACCGGATGGACGAGTTCGAGGGCACGGGCATCGGCCTGGCGAACGTCCGGCGCATCATCGAGCGCCACGGAGGCCGCACCTGGGCCGAAGGCGAGCTCGACCGCGGCGCCACGTTCTATTTCACCCTGCCCCGCACGCCCGAGCCGCACGAGGCCGCAGAGCCGGGCGCCGGGCGGCCGTCTGTCCGCGGTCTCGCCTGACCGCCCGTTTCAAGCGCAACGCCATCATGCTCAAACCCATTTTGCTCGTTGAAGACAACCCGAACGATCTGGAGCTGACCCTGCTGGCCCTTGAGCGCAGCCAGCTCGCCAACGACGTGGTTGTCGCCCGTGACGGCGCCGAAGCGCTGGACTATCTCCATGCGCGCGGTGCCCATGCCAGCCGTGTGCCCGGGAACCCGGCCGTGGTGCTGCTCGACCTGAAGCTGCCGAAGATCGACGGCCTCGAAGTGCTGGCCGAGATCCGGGCCGCGGCCGCGCTCAAGAGCCTGCCCGTCGTGATGCTCACGTCTTCGCGCGAAGAGACCGACCTGCTGCGCAGCTACGAACTGGGCGTGAACGCCTACGTCGTCAAGCCGGTCGAATTCCGCGCGTTTGTGGATGCCATTGCCGACCTCGGGGTATTCTGGGCGGTGCTCAACGAACCGCCGCCCGGCTCCACACGGGCGCGCCGTCCATTACAGGCGGCAGGCTAGCCGTCATTTCCGGAGCATCCGTTCTCATGCCCAACCTGCAACTGCTGCTGGTCGAAGACAACCCGCTCGATGCCGAACTCACGCGTGCACGGCTGGAGGCAGCCAACCTGCCCGCCGACACCGTCCTCGTCGACAACGAGACCGACTTCATCGCCCAGCTCAGCGCGCGCACGTTCGACGCCATCCTGGCCGACTACATGCTCCCGCAGTTCACTGGCGCCGAGGCGCTGGACATTGCGCGGCGCATGGCCCCGCAGACGCCGTTCATCTTCGTGTCGGGCGCGCTGGGCGAGGAACACGCCGTCGACATGCTCAAGCGCGGCGCCACCGACTACGTCATCAAGCAGCGCCTGCAACGCCTGCCGGTGGTACTGCTGCGCGCGCTGGCCGAAGCCGCCGAGCGCCGCCAGCGCATTGCCGCCGAAGCCGCGCTGCGCGAGACCGAGACGCACTTCCGCCTGCTCATCAACGCGCTCAAGGAGCATGCCGTGCTCTCGCTCGATCCGCAGGGCATCGTGCGCACCTGGAACGCGGCCTCGCACAGCATCCTGGGCTACGCGCGTGAAGACATCCTCGGCAAGTCGGCCGAGATCCTGTACCCGCAGGCCGCGCGCGAGGCGGGCGACTTCCAGCGCAAGCTCGAGCGCGTGCGCCGCGAGGGCAGCCTCACCGACGACCGCTGGATGCTGCGCAAGGACGGCACGCCGTTCTACGCATCGAGCGTGGTCACCGCGATCCATAACGAGAACGGGCAGCTGATCGGCTTTTCGAAGATCATCCGCGATGCCACCGAGGAACGCGTGGCGGCCGACACGCTGCGCCGCGCCAAGGAAGAAGCCGAGACGGCCAACCACGCCAAGGACCACTTCCTCGCCGTGCTGTCGCACGAACTGCGCACGCCGCTCACGCCCATCCTCACGGCCGTGCACCTGCTGGAACTGCGCCAGGACCTGCCCCAGTACGTGGTCGCCCAGCTGGAGGTGATCCGGCGCAACGCCGAGCTCGAAGCCCGCCTGATCGACGACCTGCTCGACATCACCGGCATCTCGCGCGGCAAGCTGGCCGTGAGCTTTGCGCCGGTCGACCTGTATGCGTTGCTCGAGAGCACGCTCGACATGTCGCGCAACGACATGCAGAGCAAGCGGCTGTCGCTCAAGACGCGCTTCGAGGCCAGCCGCAGCCGCCTCTTCGCCGACGGCGCGCGCATTCAGCAGGTGATCTGGAACCTTGTGCGCAACGCGGTCAAGTTCACGCCCGAGGGCGGCGCCATCGAAGTGCGCGTGTGGAATCCGGGCCCGACGACCATCGCCGTGGCGGTCAAGGACAACGGCATCGGCATCGAGCCCGAAGCGCTGCCGCGCATCTTCTCCGCGTTCGAGCAGGCCGACGCGTCGATCACGCAGCGTTTTGGCGGCCTGGGCCTGGGCCTGGCGATCGCGCATGCGCTGGTGCAGAAGCACGAGGGCTCGCTGACCGCCGAAAGCGCCGGCCGCCATCAGGGCGCGACCTTCACGCTCACGCTGCCGCTTGCCGCCGCAACCGCAGAGCCGGAAACGCCGCCCGCTCCACCCATGCCGCGTCCGCAGCCCACGCGGGGGCTGCACGTGCTGCTGGTGGAAGACAACGTCGACACCGCCGAAGCCATGTCGCAGATGCTGGAGATCCTGGGCCACACCGTCACCGTGGCCAACGGCGCGCGCACGGCCATGCAGGCGGCGGAATCGGGCACCTTCGACCTGCTCATCAGCGACATCGGCCTGCCGGACGGCAGCGGCCTGGACGTGGTGGGCGTTTTTGCCGAACGGCAGGCCGCGCCGTCCATCGCCATCACGGGGTACGGCATGGAAGATGACATCGCGCGCTGCCGCGAGGCCGGCTTCACAGACCACCTGACCAAGCCGGTGGACTTCAAGCGCCTGGAGGCGCTGCTGGCCGGCTATCTGGCCGCGCGCGATGCGCGGACCGCCGGCGCCCACGCGGGCTGACCGCGCAAGAATGCCGCACCGGGCACCGCCGCAGGCCCGGCCTTAGCGGCGCACGAGGCCCCACACCGCCGGCAGCAGCATGGCGCCCACCACGGCAGCCGTCCATGCCAGGATCTGGCCGTCGGCATACAGGTGGGCGAACTGGCCCCCGTAGTACCCGAGCAGCGCGCCGAGGGCACCCGTGCACAGCGCCGGCCGCCACCCCATCCGCCGCCCGCCCGCATGGGTGGGATGCAGCCAACGCGCCGCCGCGCCCACCGCCAGACCGATCCACAGCGGCCCAATCCACCCCATTTGCCTGTTCTCCGTATTGCCGGTTCGACTCAATTGGACGCGTACCTTAGCGCAGGACGGCACGGAAGGCCAACGGTCAGGCCAGGAGTGCCCCGCGTGATGCATAACCTACATTTGGCGCCGGGGCCTGGCGGCGTGCGCGCCGCGCCCTGCCGTGGCGGGGCCCCGGCGTTATAATTCTGCGTGCTCAAAATTTGTGCCGTTTCGTAAAACCGGCCGCCCCACATGCAGTTGCTCACCCTTGGAATCAATCACCACACAGCGCCGCTTTCCCTGCGCGAGAAGGTGGCGTTTCCGCTTGAGCAAGTGGGACCGGCGCTCGCCACCCTGCGCCAGCACCTGCCGCACCGCAAGCGCACCGCCGAAGCGGCCATCCTGTCCACCTGCAACCGCACCGAGCTCTACTGCGCCACCGACGGCAACCTGCCCGAAGACACCGCGCACGAGCACGCGATCCGCTGGTTGGCGCATCACCACAACATCGACGCCGCAGAGCTCGCCCCGCACGTGTATTCGCTGGGCCAGTCGCAGGCCGTGCGGCACGCGTTCCGCGTAGCCAGCGGGCTCGACTCGATGGTGCTGGGCGAGACGCAGATCCTCGGCCAGATGAAGGACGCCGTGCGCACCGCCACTGAAGCAGGCGCGCTCGGCACCTACCTGAATCAGCTGTTCCAACGCACCTTTGCGGTTGCCAAGGAGGTGCGCGGCACGACCGAGATCGGCGCGCACTCCGTATCGATGGCCGCCGCAGCCGTGCGCCTGGCGCAGCGCATCTTCGAGTCGATTGCCGAGCAACGCGTGCTGTTCATCGGCGCCGGCGAGATGATCGAACTGTGCGCCACCCACTTCGCCGCGCAGACGCCGCGCGAAGTGGTGATCGCCAACCGCACGCTCGAGCGCGGCGAAAAGCTGGCCGAAGCGCTGTCGAACCAGGGACTGAACGCCCGCGCCGTGCGCCTGGCCGAGCTGCCGACCAAGCTGGCCGAGTTCGACATCGTCGTCTCGTGCACGGCGAGCACACTGCCGATCATCGGCCTGGGCGCCGTGGAGCGCGCCATCAAGCAGCGGCGCCACCGCCCGATGTTCATGGTCGACCTGGCCGTGCCGCGCGATATCGAGCCGGAAGTCGCACGCCTGTCCGACGTGTTCCTCTATACCGTGGACGACCTCGGCGCCATCGTGCGCGAAGGCAATGCGCTGCGGCAGGCTGCGGTGGCGCAGGCCGAGGCCATCATCGAGACGCGCGTGCAGAACTTCATGCACTGGCTCGATGCGCGCAGCGTGGTGCCGGTGATCCGCGACCTGCACGCGCACGCTGAAACACTGCGCCAGGGCGAGCTGGAACGCGCCCAGCGCATGCTCGCGCGCGGCGACGATCCGGCGCAGGTACTGGAAGCGCTGTCGCACGCACTCACCAAGAAATTCCTCCACGGCCCGACGCACGCGCTGAACCACGCGCAGGGCGAAGGCCGCGAGCAGCTCATCGACCTGCTGCCGGCACTGTTCCGCCAGTCCAGCCACTCCGAACGCTAGCGGCGCTTCCTCGCATGCGCGCCGCTGCTGCGCGCTCCACATGGCGCGGTATCATCCGCGGCCCGCGCCGTCCGCCGCCTTCGGCACCTCTTTCGCGATTGCCCGAATGAAGCCCAGCATGCTGTCCAAGCTCGACCAACTGGCCGAGCGCACCGTCGAAATCAACGCGCTGCTCGCGCGCGAAGACGCCACCGCCAATCTCGACCAATACCGCAAGCTCACGCGCGAGCACGCCGAGCTCGAGCCCGTGGTTGCGCAGTACGCAGCGTGGAAGCAGGCCCAGGAAGACGTCGCCACCGCCCAGGAGCTGCTGGCCGATCCCGACATGAAGGCCTTTGCCGAAGACGAGATCCGGGCCGCGCGCGAACGGATGGCGTCGCTCGAAGGCGAACTGCAGCGCCTGCTGCTGCCGAAAGATCCGAACGACCACCGCAACATCTTCGTGGAAATCCGCGCCGGCACGGGCGGTGATGAATCGGCCCTCTTCGCCGGCGACCTGCTGCGCATGTACACGCGCTTTGCCGAACGCCAGCGCTGGCAGGTGGAGATCGTAAGCGAATCGCCGTCGGACCTCGGCGGCTACAAGGAAGTGATCGCCCGGCTGGTGGGCGAAGGCGCGTACTCGCGGCTGAAGTTCGAATCGGGCGGGCACCGCGTGCAGCGCGTGCCGGCCACCGAGGCACAGGGGCGCATCCATACGTCGGCCTGCACCGTGGCGATCATGCCCGAGGCCGATGCACTGGCCGACATTCAGATCAACCCGGCGGACCTGCGCATCGATACGTTCCGCGCGTCGGGCGCGGGCGGGCAGCACATCAACAAGACCGATTCCGCCGTGCGCATCACGCACCTGCCGACCGGCCTGGTGGTGGAGTGCCAGGACGACCGCAGCCAGCACCGCAACAAGGACCGCGCCATGCAGGTCCTGGCCGCGCGCCTGAAGGACCGCCAGGAGCGCGAGGCGCAGGCCAAGGAAGCGAGCGCGCGCAAGAGCCTGATCGGCTCGGGCGACCGCTCCGACCGCATCCGCACGTACAACTTTCCGCAAGGCCGCGTGACCGACCACCGCATCAACCTGACGCTGTACAAGATCGATGCGATCATGGACGGCGACCTCGATGAACTGCTCGGCGCGCTCGCTGCCGAGCATCAGGCGGAGCAGCTCGCCGCGCTGAGTGACGAGAACTGAGCCGGCGAATTGTTAAAAAGCGCCGGCCTCGTAACATCCGCTTGCGTTTGATACAGCTTTGCGCGGTGGCGTGACGTCCACCCGTTCCTATAATCGATCCGATCGCGCCGAGTGCGCCGCTGGTCGCATCCGGTGGCCTCCCATCCAGACAGGCGCGGCAACCACCACGACGATCAGGAGAATCGCAATGCGTACCCAACTGCTGGCCATCACTGTTGCCACCACCCTCGCACTCGGCCTGGCCGCCTGCGGCAAGAAGGACGATGCCGCCGACCAAGCCGCGAAGAGCGCGCTGGAACAATCGAAGGATGCGGCCAAGCAGGCGGTCGACAACGCCGGCACCGCCGTGAGCAAGGCCGCCGACGCCGCCAAGGTCGAGCTCTCGCAAGCCGCGTCGAATGCGCAGGTTTCGGCTTCGGGCGCGCTCGCCCAGGCGAAGGACGCCGCCAAGGAAGCCGCCGACAAGACGGCCGATGCCGCGAAGGTCGCCGCCGACAAGACCGCGGAAGCCACGAAGGAAGCGGCCAACAAGGTCAAGGACGCGACCAAGCAGTAAGCGCCGCGCCTGCTTGCGCACCGACCCGCTCGCGGGCCCGCGCCACATCGGCCGGGCCCGTGTTATTTTGTGCGCCCGATTGCTGCCCGTCCGTCCGCCGTGCCGTCTGCCCCGCTCATTCCGCCCGAATCCCTCGCCCGTGTGGCCGATGCGCTGGCCGCACTCGCGCGTGCGGGCTTGCCGGCGCTCGAGGCCCGCATGCTGGTATCGCACGTGACGGGCCTCTCGCGCGTGCAGCTCATTACGCAGGACGCCTGCGCAGTGGAAGACGCCGCCCGCCGCCGGATCAGCGAGCTGGCCACGCGGCGCCTGGCGGGCGAACCCATGGCGTACCTGCTCGGCGAGCGGGAGTTCTTCGGCCGGGTGTTCAGGGTGTCGCCGGCCGTGCTGATTCCACGCCCGGATACCGAAGTGCTGGTCGAACAGGCGCTGGACCGTCTCGAAGAACGCGACGCGCCCAGCGTGCTCGACATGGGCACCGGCAGCGGCATCATCGCCGTCACGATTGCGCTGGCACGGCCCGACGCGCGGGTATGGGCCACCGACGCCTCGGCCGAGGCCCTGGCGGTCGCAAGGGACAACGCACAGGCGCTGGGCGCACCGAACGTACAGACGGCGCTCGGCGATTGGTACGGCGCGCTCGCCGCAACCGACGCCCCGCCGGCATTCGACCTGATCGTCAGCAACCCACCCTACATTGCCGCGGCCGATGCGCACCTGGGCCAGGGCGACCTGCGCTTCGAACCGGCCGGCGCCCTCACCGACGACGGCGACGGCCTGCGCCATCTGCGCACGATCGTCGCGGGCGCGCCGGCACGCCTGGCGGCCGGAGCCTGGCTGCTGCTCGAGCACGGCTACGACCAGGGCGCGGTCGTGCGTGCGCTCTTGGCGGGGGCCGGTTTCGCCGACGTCTTCACCGTGCAGGATCTGGGCGGCCAGGACCGCTGCAGCGGCGGACAATGGCGGGCAGAGAACCGCGCCTGACGAACCCCGCTAAAATGAACGGGTTTTCCAATGTGGACGCGGCTGCGCCGCTCCCCCAACGAATCGAGTTCCCCATGAGCACCACGCACGAAAAGATCGACCAGATCGTCAAAGGCCACCCCGTCGTCCTCTTCATGAAGGGCACGGCGCAATTTCCGATGTGCGGCTTCTCCGGTCGCGCCATTCAGATCCTGAAGGCGTGCGGCGTCGATCAGCCGTACACCGTGAACGTGCTGGAGGATGACGAGATCCGCCAGGGCATCAAGGAATACGCGAACTGGCCGACCATTCCGCAGCTGTATATCAAGGGCGAGTTCATCGGCGGCTCGGACATCATGATGGAGATGTACCAGAGCGGTGAACTGCAGCCGCTGCTGGCTGCCTGAGCGCGTCGACAGCGTCGTTCAGCGTGACTGCGCCCGCGCCTTCCCCCCCTGCCAATGCGGCGCGCCCGCGCCGCATCATCGTGGCGATCACGGGCGCGTCGGGGGCGATCTATGGCGTGCGGCTGCTGCAGGTCCTGCAGGGACTGCGGGAATCGGCGGGAGTGGAATCGCACCTGCTGATGTCGCCGGCGGGGCTGATGAACGTGCAGCATGAGCTGCACATGGCCCGCGAGGAAGTGGAAGCGCTGGCGCACGTGGTCCACAACGTGCGCGACATCGGTGCGACCATCGCCAGCGGTTCATTTGCCGCCGAAGCCATGGTGGTGGCGCCGTGCTCCATGAAGACGCTCGCCGCCGTGGCACACGGCCTGTCGGACAACCTCATCGCCCGCGCGGCAGACGTCACGCTCAAGGAGCGCCGCCGGCTCGTCCTCATGGTGCGCGAAACGCCGTTGAACCTGGCGCACTTGCGCAATATGACGGCCGTCACCGAGATGGGCGGCATCGTCTTCCCGCCCGTGCCGGGGTTTTATCAGCGGCCCAAGACGATCGACGACCTCGTCGACCATACGGTCGGGCGCGTGCTCGATCTGCTGGGCCTGCCGCAGACCCTGGCGCCCGGCTGGCCCGGGCTGCATTCTCCGGACTAGGGCAGGTCCGTCAGCGGTGGTAGTAGTTGAAGCGCACCGCCGGCCCCCAGTAGCCGTAACCACCGTAGTAGACCGGCGCCGGAGCCGCATAGACCGGCGCGGGCGCCACGGCCACCGGTGCCGGGTAAACGGCACATCCCCCAAGTGTCGCGGCCAACAAGGCCAGAGCCACGATTTTCATGATGAGTGTCCTTCGGCCCCTCCATTGAGGCCACGCGGACGTTATAAGCGGCGGCGCGCGACGCCTGGGTCATGCACGTGTAAGCGCTGTAACGGAAGGTGACGGACGCGTGTCGGTCACCTCACTGATGTGATGCCGAGTTCCTGCCACTCGCCTTGCCAGCCGCCGCCGGCGCAGAAGCCGCCACACCGGATGCGGGCTTGGGCGCGTCGGGGTCCACCTCGGCGCGCATCTGGTCCATCACCGCGCCGGCGCGGGGCGCCCAGAGAAACTCCACCGTGCCGTTCTGCGGCTCTTCCGGAATGGCATACATCGTGACGATGGTCTGCGCGCCGGTCCAGCGCGCACGCAGCGACTCCACCGTCTTGCCCGACCTGAGCTTGAGCGGCGCCTTGCCTTCCTGCGCCGGCTTGCCATAGCGGTCGGACAGCGCCTGGAACACACGCTGCTCCGTATCGACGCCGCGCGTCGGCACGAACAGCCCGGCAACGTTGCCTTGATCGATGAGGAGCACGGCTTGCGGGCCGTCCATCAGCTCGGGCCGCTTGGCCGACGGCACGCCAAGCGAGCGGGTGCGGCCATGCGACTCGAGCACGTCGGAGCAGTATTCGGAGACGTCCTTGCCGCCGGCCGCACGCACATCCTGGCACGAAGGCAGCCTGGGCAGCGGCTTGCCGAGCGGAAAGGCGTCCAGCAGCGCCGCCACATCGCCGGGATCGCGCGCCGCCTTGGCCGATGCTGCCTGGGGCGCGTTCTTGGCGGCAGGGGCGGCAAACGCCGCGGCCGCCAGCAGCGAAGTCGAAAAGGCAAGCGCTGCAATCGTGGCAGCGCGTCGCGTCCAGCGGGTCATGCGAACTCCATGAAAAAAAGAGCCGAGAGTGTGCCATGCGGAAACGCCGGCACGCAGCGAACCGGTTCTGACCGTAGGCCGGCGGCCCGCGTTCCCGTCAACCGAACGGCTGAGTGGCGGGGAGCCACAGCTTTACACGCGGTTTGACGCGGTTACCGGCAAGATGGAGGCGAAAACGTTATCAAAATGTTGCCACTTTTGATCTCACAAAGATCCGGCGGGTAAAATCTCGGCGGCACAGACGAATGACCGGCAGGCTCCCAGCGTCACGTTCCTTGGGCCGGCCGCATAAACGCGATCTCATTTTGAACATTCCCTCCGCTGTTCCCCCCCGTTCCCCGCTGGCGGCCCGGGCCCGCTCGGTGGCCGGCTATGCGCGGCTTGCCGTGGGCCTGCTGGCGCTGGCCTCGGCTCATGCGGCGCTCGCCTTCGGCCTGAACGACGTGGCCCTGCGCGCCCGCCAGCTGGCTGCCAAGCCGTACCAGGCGCCCGCCAACACCCTGCCGCGCGAACTGCGCGAGCTGCGCTACGACCAGTACCGCGAAATCCGCTTCAAATCCGACCTGGCCTACTGGCGCAAGGACAAGCTGCCGTTCGAGCTCGGCTTCTTCCACGAAGGCTCGTATTACGACCAGCCGGTGAAGATCAACGAGGTGTCGCCGGCCGGCGTGCGCGAGATCCGCTTCGACCCAGGCCTGTTCGACTACGGCCCCATCAAGCTGGACCCGAAGCAGCTGCACAAGCTCGGTTTCGCGGGCTTCCGGGTGCACTACCCGATGAACACGCCCAAGTACAAGGACGAAGTGATCGTCTTCCTGGGCGCGTCGTACTTCCGCGCGATCGGCAAGAACCAGGTCTATGGGCTGTCGGCACGGGGCCTGGCGATCGACACCGCGCTCAATTCGGGCGAAGAATTCCCGCGCTTCACCGATTTCTGGATCGAGCGCCCCGCCGCCAACGCGAAAGAACTCACGATCTACGCGCTGCTCAACTCGCGCCGCGCCACGGGCGCCTACCGCTTCGTCATCAAGCCGGGTACCGATACCGTGGTGGACGTGAAGGCGCAGCTCTACATGCGGGAGAACGTGAGCAAGCTGGGCATTGCGCCGCTCACCAGCATGTTCTTCTTTGGCGAGAACCAGCCGGCCGCCAACCTCGACTTCCGCCCCGAGGTGCATGACTCCGACGGGCTGTCGGTGCTCTCAGGCACCGGCGAATGGATCTGGCGTCCGCTGACCAACCCGAAGCGCCTGCTGGTGAGCTCGTTTGCCACCACCAACCCCGGCGGCTTCGGCCTGATGCAGCGCGACCGCGCGTTCTCGAGCTACGAAGAGATCGGCGACCGCTACGAGCTGCGTCCCAGCGCATGGGTCGAACCCGTGGGCAAGTGGGGCGCGGGGCGCGTCGAACTCGTGCAGATCCCGACGCCTGACGAGACCAACGACAACGTCGTCGCCTACTGGGTGCCCGAAAACCCGCCCAAGCCGCAGCAGCCGTTCAATCTCGAGTACCGCATGCTGTGGCAGAAGGAGAGCGACAGGAAGCCGGCCCTGGCGTGGGTCGCGCAGACGCGCCGCTCGCATGGCTGGACGACCAAGCGCCCGGACGAACGCAAGCCCGACGACACGATCGCCTTCGTGGTCGACTTCGAAGGGCCCGCACTGGCGAAGCTGCCGCCCAACGCACCGGTGGAGCCGGTGTTCTCTGCAGACGCCAACGGCAAGATCGAATCGATCTTCGGCCAACCCAACACCGCGACCGGCGGCTGGCGCGTGACCGTGCGCCTCAAGCGGGTCGACGACGACAAACCAGTGGAGCTGCGCGGCTACCTGCGCAGCCGCGGTACCGGACTTTCTGAGACGTGGAGCTACCTGCTACCCCCGGGCTGACCGCCCAGACCGGCGGCGCCGCGGGCCCTGCCACCACCGGCCCGGCCACGGCGCAATCCGTGGCCGATCGTTATCTTGAGGCGCTGCCGCTGGCGCCAGACGCACGCGCGGCGCTGCTGCGCGATGCCGGCATCGGCCGTGGCGACGACGACGCCGTTGCGCTGACCAAGCTCCACCGCGCCCTGGCAAAGCTCGACGCCGCGCAGACCACCTCGCTGGAAGCGCAAGCGCCCGCCTACGCATCCGTGGGCACGCGCCTGGACGCCGCGTACGGCGCCACGCGCGCGAACGCCGCATCAGCGGAGTCCGCGGCCGAGCCGGCGCCGCCCATTCAGCACGACGGCGAAGGCCGCATTCATCTGGACACGGGGCCCCAGCCCGCGCGCCGCTCGATGGTGCCTTGGCCGTGGGTGCTCGGGCCGATCTGGCGCGCGCGCAAGGCCGTCGAGCGCTGGATGCACGGCGGCAAGAAGCCGGTGCCGTATGAAGCGCCGGACTCGCCGGACCCGAAGGGCATCTGGCGCTTCGTCGGCGCGCGGCGGCGCCTGACGCTGCTTGCGCTGATGATCGCCCAGACCGTCGCCGCCACCTGGGCGATGAGCACCGTGCTGCCCTACCACGGCCGCGACTGGCTCGAAGCCGTCATCATCGTGCTGTTCGCGGTGCTGTTCTGCTGGGTCTCGGCGGGGTTCTGGACGGCCATCACGGGCTTCCTGCTGCTGGCCTTCCATGGCGACCGCTTTGTCATCTCGCGCCGCGCCGCACGCGATGCGGTGATCCCGGACGATGCGCGCACCGCCATCGTCATGCCGATCGCCAACGAAGACGTGCAGCGCGTGTTTGCCGGGCTGCGCGCGACCTACGAATCGCTGGAGCGCACGGGCCACCTGGAACACTTCGACTTTTTCGTGCTGTCGGATTCCGGTGACCCGGACATCCGCACCGCGGAGGCCGACGCCTGGCTGCACCTGTGTCGCGCGCTGAACGGCTTCGGCCGCATCTTCTACCGCTGGCGCCGCCACCGGGTGAAGCGCAAGAGCGGCAACATCGACGACTTCTGCCGGCGCTGGGGCGGCAAGTACCGCTACATGATCGTGCTCGACGCCGACAGCGTCATGAGCGGCGATTGCCTGACGCGCCTGGTGCAATTGATGGAAGGCGCGCCTTCGGCCGGCATCATCCAGACCGCACCGCGCGCTGCCGGCCGCGATACGCTGTATGCGCGCATCCAGCAGTTCGCCACGCGCGTGTACGGGCCGCTCTTCACGGCGGGCCTGCACTACTGGCAACTGGGCGAATCGCACTACTGGGGCCACAACGCCATCATCCGGCTGGACCCGTTCATCAAGCACTGCGCACTCGCGCCGATTCCGGGCAAGGGGTCGCTGTCGGGCGAGATCATGTCGCACGACTTCGTCGAGGCCGCGCTGATGCGCCGCGCCGGCTGGGCCGTCTGGATTGCCTACGACCTTGACGGCAGCTACGAAGAGATGCCGCCCAATCTGCTGGACGAACTGGGCCGCGACCGCCGCTGGTGCCACGGCAACCTGATGAACTTCCGCCTGTTTGGCACCCCAGGGTTCCATCGCGTGCATCGCGCGGTGTTCATCACCGGTGTGATGGCGTACCTCTCGGCGCCGCTGTGGTTCCTGTTCCTGCTGCTGTCGACGGCGCTGCTGGCCAAGCACACGCTGATCGCGCCGGAGTACTTCACGCAGCCGCGCCAGCTGTTCCCGATCTGGCCGGAATGGCACCCGGAAAAGGCTGCGGCGCTGTTCTCGGCCACGGCCACGGTGCTGTTCCTGCCGAAGATACTGAGCGTGCTGGTGCTGTGGGCGCAGGGCCCGAAGCGGTTCGGGGGTGCGCTGCACCTGGCGCTGTCGATGGTGATCGAAGCGGCGTTCTCGGTGCTGGCTGCGCCGGTGCGCATGCTGTTCCACACGCGTTTCGTGACGGCGGCATTCCTCGGCTGGAAGGTGCACTGGAAGTCGCCACCGCGGGAAGACGCACAGACCCACTGGAGCGACGCCTTCCGCCGCCATGGGCTGCACACTCTCATCGGCATCGTGTGGGCCGCGCTGGTGTACTGGCTGAACCCGAGCTTCCTGTGGTGGCTGTCGCCGGTGGTCGGGGCGTTGGTCATCTCCATTCCGCTGTCGGTGTTCTCGAGCCGAGTCAGCCTGGGCCGGCGCATGCGCCGCCTGCGGCTGTTCATGATTCCCGAAGAGGTGCGTCCGCCGCGCGAGCTGCGCGCCATGCGCAAGCACCTGCGCAATGCGCCGCCGATGCCGGACTTCCGCCAGGCTGTCGTCGATCCCGTCACGAACGCCCTGATGTGCGCGATCGGCACGGCGCGCTTTCCACACGATCCGCGCTTGGTCGCCGTGCGGGAGGCGACGGTGCGACACGCGCTGGAAGTGGGCCCGGACAAGCTCACGGGCAAGCAGAAGCTGGTACTGCTCTCGGATCCGTTTTCGCTGTCGGCGCTGCATCTTGCGGTGTGGTCGTCACCCGAACAGCGTGCAGCGTGGCGACCGCCCGCCCAGGCCTGAACACGAGCAGGCACGAAACGCCGCGCCCCATCCGGCTCTTGCCGATGGGGCGTTTTAACTTTCCGTTACATCGGTAGGATTTGCGTATCACCTGAACCGGGCTCCGATTCATAGAATGGCATCACGAACTTGATATACGAAGTCGACGGCACAACGGCCCGGCCTCGCAACCGTAAGGAGAAGCATCATGAAACGCACACTGCTCGCATTCGTTCTGGGTGGCGCCGCGCTGTGCGCCTCGACGGCCGCGCTGGCGCACGTGGACGTTGGCGTGTCGATTGGCGTGCCGGCACCGGTGTATGTCGCCCCGGCGCCTGTATATGTGCCGCCGCCCCCGGTCGTGTATCGCCCGGCGCCGGTCTACGCGCCCGCCCCTGTGGTCTACGGCGGTTACTACCGCGACGATTGGCGCGAACGTGCCTGGCGCCGCCACGAATGGCGTGAGCACGCCTGGCGCGAACACGAATGGCGCGAACGCCACGGCTGGCGCTGAACCGCTCCAGTTCGACGTCCTGCCCGGGCCGCTCATCTGAGCGGCCCGATGCTTTTGTGCCCTATCCTCGCACCAGCGCGAAACCGACCTATGCTGACGTAGCGGCCACAGCAATTCCGCCGCGGGCCGCCAACCCATACGGGAGGACGCCATGTCGATCTCCAGCACCCTCGACAGCTGCCTGCGCAGCAAAGGCTGCCTGTACGAGGTGATTCGCCATCCGCACAGCCACACCAGCACTGAAACCGCGCAGGTCGCGCACGTGCCCGGCGACCGTCTGGCCAAGACGCTGCTGCTCGAAGACAAGCTCGGCTACGTGGCGGCCGTGCTGCCCTCGACGTACCACCTGCATCTCTCGGAACTGCAAAAGGAGTCGGGCCGTCAGGATCTGACGCTGGCCGACGAATCGGAGCTGCGCGAAGTCTTCAAGGACTGCGACGTGGGGGCCGTGCCGCCGGTGGGCATGGCGTACGGCATGCCGACCTACATCGATAGCAGCCTCATGACCCACGGCGATGTGTACTTCGAAGCCGGCGACCACGAGAACGTGGTCCACATGGACATGGACCAGTTCATGGCGCTGATGCGCGATGCCAAGCCCGCGCGCTTCGCCTATCGCATGCAGGGCGTGCTGTTCTGAGCTGTTCGCAGGAGGCCATCATGGCCGACGACGCGGTCGTCACGGTCCGCAACAACGGGCCGTGTCACATCAAGGGAAGCTTTCGGATCGTCACCCAGAACGGGCGCGAGTTGACAGTGGCAGCAGACCAGGTCTGGCTGTGCCGATGCGGGCATTCGTTGAACAAACCGTTCTGTGACGGCTCGCACAAGCGCATCGAGTTCGACAGCAACCTCGACGCGTTGCCGCCGGTCGAGGCCGACCGGTCGCCTTAAAAAGGAGCGCGGGCCGGCAAGCCCGCGCGTTTCCTTTAACGAACGACCGGCTTGTAGCGGATGCGCTTGGGCTTGGCGCCCTCTTCGCCCAGGCGCTTTTTCTTGTCGGCTTCGTATTCCTGGTAGTTGCCCGGGAAGAATTCGACGTGCGAATCGCCCTCAAACGCGATGATGTGCGTGGCGATCCGGTCCAGGAACCAGCGGTCGTGCGAGATCACCATCACGCAGCCGGCAAACTCCAGCAGCGCGTCTTCCAGCGCACGCAGCGTTTCCACGTCGAGGTCGTTCGACGGCTCGTCCAGCAGCAGCACGTTGCCGCCCGAGATCAGCGTCTTGGCCAGGTGCAGGCGCCCGCGCTCGCCACCGGAGAGCGTGCCGACCTGCTTCTGCTGATCGCCGCCCTTGAAGTTGAAGCGGCCGATGTACGCACGCGACGGCGTTTCGTACTTGCCGACGGTCAGGATGTCGGCGCCGCCCGAGATCTCTTCGAAGACGGTCTTGTCGGCGGACAGCGCATCGCGGCTCTGGTCCACGTAGGCGAGCTTGACGGTCGGGCCGATCTTGATGGTGCCGGAGTCCGGCTGCTCCTTGCCGGTGATCATGCGGAACAGCGTTGACTTGCCCGCGCCGTTCGGACCGATGATGCCCACGATGGCGCCAGGCGGAATCGTAAAGCTGAGGTTGTCGATCAGCAGGCGGTCGCCGTAGCTCTTGCTCACGTTCTGGAATTCGATCACCTCATTGCCCAGGCGCTCGCCGGCGGGAATGAAGATTTCCTGCGTTTCGTTGCGCTTTTGATATTCCTGGCTGTTCAGCTCGTCAAAGCGGGCCAGACGCGCCTTCGACTTGGCCTGGCGGCCCTTCGGGTTCTGGCGCACCCATTCGAGTTCCTTCTTCAGCGCCTTCTGGCGGGCCGATTCCGTGGCCTCTTCCTGCTTCAGGCGCGTCTCTTTCTGGTCGAGCCACGAGCTGTAGTTGCCCTTCCAGGGGATGCCGTGGCCACGGTCCAGTTCGAGGATCCACTCGGCGGCGTTGTCGAGGAAGTAGCGGTCGTGGGTCACGGCCACGACGGTGCCCGGGAAGCGCGTGAGGAACTGCTCGAGCCAATCCACCGATTCGGCGTCCAGGTGGTTGGTCGGTTCGTCCAGCAGCAGCATGTCGGGGCGCGAAAGCAGCAGCTTGCACAGCGCGACGCGGCGCTTTTCACCGCCCGAGAGGTGCTCGATCCTGGCATCCCACGGCGGCAGGCGCAGCGCGTCGGCGGCAATTTCGAGCTGCAGTTCGACGTTGTCGCCTGCACCGGCCGCGATGATCGCCTCCAGGCGCGCCTGTTCTTCGGCCAGCTTGTCGAAATCGGCGTCGGGCTCGGCATAGGCGGCGTAGATGGCTTCGAGCTGCTTCTGCGCGTCCATCACTTCGCCCATGCCGCTTTCGACTTCCTCGCGCACGGTCTTTGCCGGATCGAGCTGCGGCTCCTGCGGCAGGTAGCCGATGTTCAGGTTCGGCATCGGCGTGGCTTCGCCTTCGATGTCCTTGTCGATGCCCGCCATGATCTTCAGCAGCGTCGACTTGCCAGAACCGTTCAGGCCCAGCACGCCGATCTTGGCACCGGGAAAGAACGAAAGCGAGATGTCCTTGAGAATCTGGCGCTTGGGCGGAACGATCTTGCCCACGCGGTTCATCGTGAAAACGTACTGTGACATAGGTAAAAAGCGGGCGTAAAAGCGGAGAAAACCGCTCGAATTGGGGAACCTGCGGAGTGTAGCAAAGCCAGGATGCCGAGCCGCATGGGCAAAAGAAAAGGCGCCCGCTCGGGGCGCCCTTCCGGCGTTGCAGGAGGCCAGGCCTGCGTTACATCGTCATCATGTTGGCATTCATGTTGTGCATGACCCACAGCGAGCCGACGATCACAATCGCCAGGATCAGCAGCGTGAACAGGAAGGCCATCACGTTCCAGCGCTGAGCCGACGAGCCGTCCAGGTGCAGGAAATAGATCAGGTGCACGACGATCTGGACCACGGCCAGGGCCATCACCGTCACCAGCACGGTCTGGTGCGAATAGCCGCCGTCCATGACCATCTTGAACGGGATGACGGTCAGGATCACGGCCAGCACGAAGCCGATCAGGTAGCCCTTGACCGTGGCATGGCCTGCGCCGCCGGCGGCATGGCCTTGGGCGTCATCATGCGCGACGACGGTCGTTGCGTTGGTCTGTTCCATTTACATCGCTCCCAGCAGATACACGACGGTAAACACGCCGATCCACACCACGTCCAAGAAGTGCCAGAACAGCGACAGGCACGCCAGGCGCGTCGATTGCGTCTGCGTCAGGCCCTTGCGGCTGATCTGCCACATCAGGACGGCGATCCACAGCAGGCCGCTCGCGACGTGCAGACCGTGCGTGCCGACCAGCACGAAGAACGACGACAGGAACGCGCTGCGGTTCGGACCCGCGCCTTCCGCGATCAGGTGGTGGAACTCGTTGATTTCCATGCCGACGAACGCGGCGCCCAGCAGGAACGTGATGCCCAGCCACAGCATCACCTGATCCTTGCGGCCGTTCTGCAGGCTGATCATCACCATGCCGTAGGTGATGGACGACACCAGCAGGATGCCGGTTTCGATCGCCACGTACGACAGATCGAAGAGCTCCTTGCCCGTCGGGCCGCCCGCCGTCGCACCGCGCAGCACGCAGAACGTGGCAAACAGCGACGCGAAGATAATCAAGTCGCTCATCAGGTACACCCAGAAGCCGAAGACCTTGGTGTCTGCGGCATCGTGGTGGTGCGCATGGTCATGCGCGTGGCCATGCGCGGCGGCGTGCGCCGCGTGGCCGTCTAGAACATTGGTAGCCATGGTTTACGCCTGCGATCCGATACGTTGGAAGTAGGCCGACTCGGTCTCGTGGACCTCGTGAGCGGGCACGTAGTAATCGATGTCGTCGTTGTTGCTGCGGAGGATGAAGCTGACGATCATGCCGGCCAGGCCAAGCACGGCCATCCACCAGATGTGCCAGATCAGCGCGAAGCCCATCACCACCGAGAACATGCCGATGAAGAACCCGGCGCCGGTGTTCTTCGGCATGTGGATCTTCTCGTAGCTGGCCGCGGCCTGCGTCGGTACTTCACCGCGCGCCTTCATGTCGGCGAAGGCGTCGATGTCGCGCACGACGGGCAGCACCGGGAAGTTGTAGTGCGCCGGCGGCGACGACGTCGCCCATTCCAGCGTACGGCCGCCCCACGGGTCGCCGGTCACATCCGCCAGTGCGTGGCGGTTGCGGATACTGACGAAGATCTGGATCAGCTGCGAAGCGATACCACAGGCGATGATGGCGGCGCCGATCACGGCGACGATCAGCCACGGCTGCCATGCCGGGTTGTCGGTATGGTTCAGACGGCGCGTCATGCCCATGAAGCCCAGCACATACAGCGGCATGAACGCCGTGTAGAAGCCCACGAACCAGCACCAGAAGGCGCGCTTGCCCCACTTCTCGTCCAGCTTGAAGCCGAAGGCCTTCGGGAACCAGTAGGTGATACCAGCCAGGTAGCCGAACACCACGCCACCGATGATGGTGTTGTGGAAGTGGGCGATCAGGAACAGGCTGTTGTGCAGCAGGAAGTCGGCGCCCGGCACGGCCAGCAGCACGCCGGTCATGCCGCCGATCACGAAGGTGATCATGAAGCCGATCGTCCACAGCATCATCGAGTTCAGCTCGACGCGGCCGCGGTACATCGTGAACAGCCAATTGAAGATCTTCACGCCCGTCGGGATCGAGATGATCATCGTCGCGATGCCGAAGAACGCGTTGACGTTCGCACCCGAGCCCATGGTGAAGAAGTGGTGCAGCCACACCAGGAACGACAGCACGGTGATGCCGGCGGTTGCCCACACCATCGACGTGTAGCCGAACAGCTTCTTGCGCGAGAACGTCGAGACGATTTCCGAGAACATGCCGAACGCCGGGAGGATCAGGATGTACACCTCGGGGTGGCCCCAGATCCAGATCAGGTTCACGTACAGCATGGCGTTGCCGCCCAGTTCGTTCGTGAAGAAGTGCATGTCGAGGTAGCGGTCGGCGCCCAGCAGCGCCAGCGCCACGGTCAGCACCGGGAAGGCGGCCACGACCAGGATCATCGAGCACAGCGAGGTCCAGGTGAAGATCGGCATGCGCATCAGCGTCATGCCCGGCGCGCGCATCTTGAAGATGGTCGCGACGAAGTTCACGCCGGTCAGCAATGTCCCGAGGCCAGATATCTGCAACGCCCAGATGTAGTAGTCGACCCCCACGCCGGGGCTGTAAGCCAGCTCCGACAGCGGTGGGTACGCCAGCCAGCCGGTGCGGGCGAATTCGCCCACGCCCAGCGACACGTTGATCAGCACCACACCGGCAGCCGCCAGCCAGAACGACAGCGTGTTCAGGAACGGGAAGGCCACGTCGCGCGCGCCGATCTGCAGCGGCACGATCAGGTTGATCAGGCCCGTCATCAGCGGCATGGCCATGAAGAAAATCATGATCACGCCGTGCGCGGTAAAGATCTGGTCGTAGTGCTCAGGCGGCAGATAGCCGGCACCGCCGCCCGAGGCGACTGCCAGTTGCGAGCGCATCATGATGGCGTCGGCAAAGCCGCGCAGCAGCATCACGATGGCCAGAATGCAGTACATCACGCCGATCTTCTTGTGGTCGACCGAGGTGATCCACTCATTCCAGAGATACGACCACTTCTTGAGATAGGTGATCAGGCCCACCAGCCCTGCCCCACCCAGCAGAATGGCCGACACCGTCACGACCACGATGGGCTCGTGCAGCGGAATGGCCTCCAGACTCAACTTGCCAAACATCGTCAACTCCTAGGAATTCTTGCGCACTGCGTTGGCAGCGGCGGGCGCCGGCAGGGCCGACTGCACCGGGGCCGGCGTCGCAATCGTCTCGGCCGTTTCCACGGTGCAGGCGCCATTGCCCAGCGCCTCGTCGAGCGTCAGGACCTTGTCCGAGTCGCCCATGTATTTGTGCAGAATGCTGTGGTACAGCGTCGGGTCCACCGAGGCGTACATCGCCGGCGGCACCTTCTCGCTCGGCTTGGCCAGCGCTGCGTAGCCTTCCTTGGTCAGGCTCTGCGACGACGCGCGGACCTGCTTGACCCAGGCGTCGAATTCTTCGTTGGTCATGGCCGTGGCCTTGAACTTCATGCCCGTGAAGCCGGAGCCGCTGTAGTTCGACGACATGCCGTCAAACACACCGGTCTCGTTGGCGATCAGGTGCAGCTTGGTCTGCATGCCCGCCATGGCGTACACCTGGCTGCCGAGTTGCGGGATGAAGAACGCGTTCATCACCGTGTCGGACGTGATCTTGAAGTTGATCGGGGTGTTGGCCGGGAACGCGAGCTGGTTGACCGTCGCGATCTTCAGCTCCGGATAGATGAACAGCCACTTCCAGTCGAGCGAGACGGCCTCGACCGTGATGGGCTTCACATCCGATTCGATCGGCTTGTACGGATCGAGCGCGTGCGTGGACTTGTACGTGATCCAGCCCAGGACAACGATGATCAGGCACGGGATCAGCCACACCACGGCTTCGATGGCGTTGGAGTGCGACCAGTCCGGCTCGTAACGGGCCTTCGTATTGGTGGCGCGGTACTTCCACGCAAACACCAGCGTCAGCACGATCACGGGAATGACCACCAGCAGCATCAGGCCGGTCGCCACCAGGATCAGCGTCTTTTCTTCGGCGGCGATCATCCCCTTCGGGTCCAGGACCGTCAGGTTGCAGCCCGCCAGCAGGAGCGGAAGGCTTGCGGCGAGGAGCCGCTTCATATGTGGAACGAGTGTATTCTTCATGTCTTGCACAATTGCGCCGGCGATGCGCACCAACATCACGAGAGCCCAGCAGCCCAGACTGCAGCCACAGGCGGAAAAACGCGGGAAATGAGAAAAGACCGTGCTGCCGGCACTTCGGAATCGGCTGGTGCGGCAGCGGATCTTCGATCACATCTGGCGCCGGTCAGGGAGAAGCTGAACCCAGCGCGCCCCGTCGACGGGGCGGACTTCGCTCATGCCGGGCACGCGCGAGGCCGAGCGCCGCCGCGTCGCACAAAGCGGCGTACGACACATCGGGGGCGGTTGAGATGGGAGCAGGCACTACGTCAGGCGCTCGTTGGGGGAGCGCGGTATGGAGTGGAATGCGGGCGCGATCTTACCGCCAGACGGCGCTTCGGATCGCGCAATTTGCTCAGGCAAATAGAAATGCGAGCCGATTGACAAGTGACGGCTGCGTCGTCCGCCTAGGGTTTACGCGGCTTTGCGGGTAAGCCAATCGAAAGTGCATGTTGTTGCACTGCGACAATCGGCCACAGTGGCGCGCAGGCCACGACAGGCCGCAAGAGGCGGGAGAGCACCGACAGCATCACCGGCACCACCGCCACCACGCAGCCAGCGAAGAGGTTCATCCACGGGTGTTCTTCCGCAGGCCCAGCACGGCCTTGTCGTTGCACAACAGCAGCAGGAACACCGTCGCGCTCGGCAGCAGCATGCCGGCCTGCGATGCAGCGAGTGCCGCACGGCAAACACATCGCCCATCGCATATGCGGTCGAAAGCGACACCGCGCATGCGCCGATGATGCTGGCGTCCGGCAACGCGATCGCGAATACCTGCCGAAGGCGCCGGCGTCGTTGTCTCCGACCATCACGACCAGGCCCGGCCCGACGATGGCGAGCAACGTCCGCCAGCGCGCGTCAGGTGCCGAGCGCGCCCCGAATGTCACCCACATGGGCGTCGTCGCGTGCGGCATGACGCGGCGCGCCGATGCCCGAAGCGAATTGCGTCATATCGACCCCAATTGGTGCGCGTTGTTGGCGTTACCAGTACGTGCGCGACAGGCGAATGGCCGCCGCGACGTAACCGTGGTTCGCGAGCGCTGGGCCGCCATCGCCGGCGCGGCGGGTCGATGGCCCGGGCACGGCACCGGCACGCTGGGGCGCACCGGCCCGGGCCTGCACGAACGGCGAGCTGAACGGCAGTGCGATCGCCGAAAAACGACGGGCGGGGATGTTGAATTTGCGCATGGTGCACTCCTTGCGGCACGCCCGCCATGTGGGCGCGGCCTGCCGCCATCGCCACGGCTGCGCGCGGCGTGTTCAGACATTCAAGGAGCGATGGGAGACACCGCCGCCTTGCCGGGCCGCAAGTCAACAGCAAGGAACAACCGTGCAGCGGACTCGCCTTGAGGAAAATGCGTTCGGATAGGGTCGACTCGGACTGTCCATGTGGGCCCTCCGTAGGTCTTGGAGTCCGGTGGGGGCGCGCATGCCCACGCGGTTGACGACGCCGCGATCGCGGCCGTAGCCAGGGCCCCGATACGCTGAAGATCAGGGCAGCCCGCCAGCGCCCTGATCGATGGCGAGCGGTAGAACGCATGAGGCCTCTCGTCCGCGTGCGACGTGGACGCAGGCAGACGCCGGCCGCCGGCTTGCCGATGGCGCGCGCAAACGCACGCGGCCACGCATACGGTGCCGGACACCAACACTCGATTCAGGGAGACGCTTGCGCAGAGAACCCACGCAAGAGCCACCACCTGCCGTGCAACGCGGCTAGGCAGTGGCGGGAAGGACAGCCAACACGCCTGGAATGCTTAGCCGTTCAATGGCGATCGAAGATCGACTGGAACAACTGTCCATGGAGACCACTCCGTAGCTGTGACGGGGCGCAGAGCAACAAAGTGTCGCGGGGACCGGCAAGCCCTTGGTGGCCGCTACTGCAGATACCCAACGATGAGCCGCGTCGCCTCGTCGATCAGCGGCGCGAAGCGCGCTTCGGCAAAGCGCTCGGCGTGGTGCAGGACAGCGTTGTGCGTGAGCGCCTCGATGGAGGTCACGCACACGAACGCGGCAAGCTCGAGATCGAGCGGACGCAGCTCATCGCGATGGGCCTCCAGGTACGCGAAGAACATGTTGTAGATCTCGGCGTTGAAGCGCTCGGTGTTCGCAAGCCGCCCGGTGCGCGGTATCTGCTCGGCGAGCACGCGGTGCAATTTGGGATCGACGCCATGCGCGTGAACGGCAGTGGTCACCAGCCTGCGCACCGCCTGCGCCACCGGGAGCGTGGCAGCGTCAGCGAGCGCATCACGCGTCAGCGCCATGAGTTCGCTGCTGTGCCGCTCCATCACCGCCACCACGAGCGCCTCCTTGCTCGGAAAATACTGGTACAGCGATCCCACGCTCACGCCGGCCTTGGCCGCAATCCGGTTCGTGCTCGCCTTATCGAACCCCTCTTTCACGAGAATGCGAGCGGTGGCTTCGATCAACGCATCCACCGTGGCGCGCGATCGCGCCTGCGCGGCTTGTTTGCGGGGTTGGGTCAGCGGCTTGCGAGCCATTTTCCTGGGCGTCGAATGCGGGTATGAAACACGAGTCATCGCTCATATTATGCATGGCGCGAGTTGCTCGCCAACCGTGCAAGACAAGGAGCCACCTCATGTCTCACCCACCCTACACGCAACTGCTCGCCATCAAGCAATGGGCCGACCGCGGTCTGTATGACGCCGTGTGCCGGCAGTTCGATCAGCTGAGCCATGAAGACGCGACGCTCATGCTGCGCGTCCTCGATCACGTCCACACAGTGGACCGCATCTTCCAGCACCATCTGCAGGGACTGCCGCATCCATTCGCTGCGCCCAGATCCGAGAAGCTTCCAGAACTCAGCACGCTGGCCCAGCACGCGCAGCAAGTCGACGACTGGTATGTGTCTTATGCGCAGACCGTGACGCAGGCCAAGCTCGACGAGCCGCTTGAATTCACCTTCACCAGCGGCAAGCCGGCGCGCATGCGTCGCGGCGAGATCCTGCTGCACGTGTGCCTGCACGGCACCTACCATCGCGGCAACGCCGGCGCGCTCCTGCAGCTAAGGGGCCTGACGCCAAGCCGGGATGCAATGACGGACTTTCTTGAAGACACCGCCTCGGCTGCGCCATTCGCGGTCAGCTGAGACGATCCGCATGCACGGCGCGTGGAAGCCCTACGCGTGGTGGTGCCATGCAAGCCCCGGGGGGATCGGACACAATCCGCTTCCACCCTCTACCCCGAAGGCCATGCACCACATCCCTACCGAAACCGGAGAAGTCGTCATCCCGCCCGAGCTGGAAGCCGATGTCGCACAGTTCCACTACGCGCCCGCAAGACGTGTCGGCGATTTCGTCTACCTGTCGGGCATCGTCGCGTGCAATCGTGAAACGACGCCCATGGACGCCACCGCCTTCGAGGCCGAACTGCGTCAGGTCTTCCGCCAGATCGAAGGGCTGCTGGCGGCCTGCCAGGCACGGATGGTCGACGTGATCGAGCTGCAGATGTTCCACGTGCTCGGCAGCCCGCGTCTTGCGCTGGACAAGGCCGGGCAGCTCGCAGCCATTGCGCGTGTGCGGGACGAATTTTTCCCGGCCCCGTACCCTGTGGCAGTGGAATTGGGCGTTGCCGAACTGAACCCCGAAGGCGGTCTGGTGGAGATCAAGGCGGTCGCTTACGCGCCGTTGACGGAGCCGAAGTAGTCCGATCGGCGGACTGTCGCCGTGCAATTCCGAATGTGCGATCTGGATGGGCGAGCGCCAAAGACAAGCGGCTTCCCAGTGGGAAGCCGCTTCGGTATTGGTGCCGGCTGCAGGACTCGAACCCGCCACCTGATGATTACAAATCAACTGCTCTACCAGATGAGCTAAGCCGGCAAAGAACGGCGATTCTACAGCAACCCGTGCTACTTGACGACTTTCAGCGCGGGCTTGCCGCCGATGCGCGGTACGTTGGGCGGCGGTTCGTCGTCCGGGCCGCCGTCCGCTTCTGCGGGGGCCGGCGGAAGAGCGGACTCAGCATCCACAGCAGCCAGCTTGGGCGGCGGATTGTTCTCGCGCTCGGTCGCAGCCTGCGTCACAGGATTGCTGCGCTCGACCGGGAAGGCCATGCCCTGCCCGTTCTCGCGCGCATAAACGGCCAGCACGTTCTCGACCGGCACCTCGATCTTGCGCGACACGCCCGAAAAGCGCGCGTGGAACGTGATCCACTCGTTCCCCATGTCGAGCTGGCTGGTCGCGTCGAAGCTGACGTTCAGCACGATCTCGTCATTCTTGACGAACTCGCGCGGCACGTTGGTGTTGTTGTCGACGAAGACCGCGATGTATGGCGTGAAGCCGTTGTCCGTGCACCATTCATAGATGGCGCGGATCAGATAGGGCTTGGTGGAAGTTTCCGGCATGATGAAATGGTGACCAACGCAGCTGCGGCCGCACACCCGCGCGGCCGGCAACCCCGGCGGCAATCAGCGGCGCATGACCTTTTCCGACGGCGTCAGCGCTTCAATATACGCCGGACGGCTGAAGATGCGCTCGGCGTATTTCATCAGCGGCGCGGCGTTCTTCGAGACTTCGATGCCGTAGTGGTCGAGACGCCACAGCAGCGGCGCAATCGCCACGTCCAGCATCGAGAACTCTTCACCCAGCATGTACTTGTTCTTCAGGAAGATGGGCGCGAGTTGCGTCAGGCGGTCGCGGATGGCGGCACGGGCCTTCTCGTGGTTCTTTTCGGCGGCCTTGCCCTTTTCGTTCTCGAGCACGGAGACGTGCGTGAACAGTTCCTTCTCGAAGTTGAACAGGAACAGGCGGGCGCGGGCACGCTGCACCGGGTCGGCCGGCATCAGCTGCGGGTGCGGGAAGCGCTCGTCGATGTACTCGTTGATGATGTTCGACTCGTACAGGATCAGGTCGCGCTCAACCAGGATAGGCACCTGGCCGTACGGGTTCATTACCGCGATGTCTTCCGGCTTGTTGAAGAGATCGACGTCGCGGATCTCGAAATCCATGCCCTTTTCAAACAGGACGAGGCGGCAACGCTGCGAGAACGGGCAGGTGGTGCCCGAGTACAAGACCATCATGGTTGTAGTTCCTTGGCGCATGGGCCGGGGGCGGCCCGATGACGGTACAACCGCGGCGACAAACAGCATCGCCACGGCACAAAAGCGAAAAGGCAAAGGGCTAGGACCAGTGTTTCACCGGCCTAGCCCTTGCCCGGAAAACAGCGATTTTACTTGATGTCCTTCCAATAGGCCGCATTCAGGCGCCAGGCGAGCACGAAGAACACGCCGATGAACAACAGCACCCACACGCCGAGGCGCTTGCGCAGGTTACCGGCGGGCTCAGCCATCCAGTCCAGATACGTGACGAGATCGGCGACGGCCTGGTCATATTCGACGTTGCTCATCTTGCCGGGCGTGACCTGGTCGAAGCCGACCAGCTTGTGCTCGGGCTCGCCGCCGTGCTCGGACTTGACCGTCTCGTACTTCGGCACGCGCTGGCCTTGCAGCTCCCACAGCACATGCGGCATGCCGACCTTGTCGAAGACCAGGTTGTTCCAGCCGGTCGGCCGCGTGTCGTCGCGGTAGAACGTGCGCAGGTAGGTGTAGAGCCAGTCGCTGCCGCGTGCACGGGCGATCACCGACAGGTCGGGCGGAACGGCGCCGAACCACTTCTTGGCGTCGTCCCGGTCCATGGCAATGTGCATCGTGTCACCGATCTTGTCGGACGTGAACAGCAGGTTCTGCTTGATCTGCTCTTCCGTGAGGCCGAGGTCACGCAGGCGGTTGTAGCGCATGGCGCTGGCGCCGTGGCAGTTCAGGCAGTAGTTGACGAACAGCTTGGCGCCGCGCTGCAGCGCAGACGCATCGCTGGACTGGTTGGGCGCCGTATCGAGCGGCACGCCACCCTCATTGGCCATCACGGGCGCGGCAAACACGAGACCGGCCAAGGCGAAAATCGCAAGCAGCTTTTTCATTCTTGTGTCCTTCATGGGTCCTTGTGCGCGGGCTCGAATCAGTGCGGCGTGAACGTGACGCGCTCAGGCACTGGCTTGAACGTCCCGATCCGGCTCCAGATCGGCATCGCGAGGAAGAATGCGAAGTACACAATGGTGCCGATCTGCGAGACGATCGAACCGATCGGGCTCGGCGGCTGGATACCCAGGTAGCCCAGCACCGCAAAGGCGATCACGAAGACGATCAGCAGCGTCTTGTGGAAGGCCGGGCGATAGCGGATCGACTTGACCGGCGACTGGTCCAGCCAGGGCAGGAAGAAGAAGATCACCACCGAGCCGCCCATGACCACGACGCCCCAGAACTTCGCGTCGATGAAGGCAAAACCAAGCGCCAGGATCACGGCCACAGCCACGGCCACGCCCTTGACCTTGAAGCTCCTCGAGCGCACGAACAGCAGCCCCAGCATGATCGCGATGAACGCCCACAGCCACGGCAGGAAGTCCGACGTGGTCGCGCGCAGCATCGAGTAGAACGGCGTGAAGTACCAGACCGGCGCGATGTGCGGCGGCGTCTTCAGCGAGTCTGCCGGGATGAAGTTGTTGGCTTCCAGGAAGTAGCCACCCATTTCCGGCGCGAAGAACACGATCGCGCTGAAGATGAACAGGAACACCGCAACGCCGACGATGTCGTGCACCGAGTAATACGGGTGGAACGGAATGCCATCGAGCGGGATGCCACGCTCGTCCTTCTTGGCCTTGATCTCGACGCCGTCCGGGTTGTTCGAGCCCACTTCGTGCAGCGCGATGATGTGCGCCACCACCAGGCCCAGCAGCACCAGGGGCACCGCGATGACGTGGAACGAGAAGAATCGATTCAGCGTCGCGTCCGACACCACGTAGTCACCACGGATCCACAGCGACAGGTCCGGGCCGATCAGCGGAATGGCAGAGAACAGGTTCACGATGACCTGCGCGCCCCAGTACGACATCTGGCCCCACGGCAGCAGATAGCCCATGAAGGCTTCGGCCATCAGGCACAGGAAGATCAGGCAGCCGAAGATCCAGACCAGCTCGCGCGGCTTGCGGTACGAGCCGTACAGCATGCCGCGGAACATGTGCAGATACACAACAATGAAGAACGCCGAAGCGCCGGTCGAGTGCATGTAGCGCACCAGCCAGCCCCACGGCACCTCGCGCATGATGAACTCGACGCTCGCATAGGCGACGGGAATGCCGGCAGCGTTGAGCGTGCCGTCCGGCTTGTAGTTCATCACCAGGAAGATGCCCGTGACGATCTGGATCACCAGCACCAGCAGCGCCAGTGAACCAAAGAAATACCAGAAGTTGAAATTCTTCGGCGCGTAGTACTCCGACAGATGCGCCTTCCATGTCTCGGTCAGCGGGAAGCGAGCGTCGATCCAGCCCAGCAGCCCGGTTGTCTCCACCTTCTTCTCGGCCATGATCAAGCCTCCCCTTTCTCGTCTTTGCCGATCACCAGCTTCGTGTCGGACAGGAACATGTACGGCGGCACGTCGAGGTTCTGCGGTGCGGGCTTGTTCTTGAACACGCGGCCAGCAAGATCGAACGTCGAGCCGTGACACGGGCAGACGAAGCCCGGATCGGCGCCAAGCTGCGGATTGGAGCTGGCCGGAAACGGGCCAGAGGGCGAGCAACCCAGATGGGAGCAGATGCCGACCACGACCAGCAGGTCCTTATGTTCGGCACGCGAGCGCGTTTCATTCTTGCAGTAGTCCGGTGTCTTCATGGTGAAAGGCACGTCGGACTTCGGATCGGCGACTTCGGAGTCGGTCTTCTTGAGCGATTCCAGCATCTCGGGCGTGCGCTTGAGCAGCCAGACCGGTTTGCCGCGCCATTCCACCACCTTCATCTGGCCAGGAGCCAGGTCGCTTACATCGGCCTCTACGGGCGCGCCCGCTGCGCGGGCTTTTTCAGATGGTGCGAATGTGCAAACGAAAGGGGCCGCAACCGCTACCCCTCCCACACCACCAGCCACGGACGTCGCAATCAAAAGATTGCGGCGACCCTTGTCCACGTTTTGCTGGTCACTCATTCAAGACCCCAGGGTGAGAAATCAAGATGGATTCGCGTCAACCGAAAATTATACCCGAGCGTACGTCGCCGACGATAGCGGTCGCGGGGGGCGGCGGTTGCAGATATAGTGAATGCGCCGATGGCCCGCCAACCCAGCACTGACAAGGCTTCGGCACGCGGATTGCAACCCCGTTTTCAACAATTCAGGTCAACCGATCCGCAGCTTGACCGTTTGTCTCGAATCAAACAATCCGGAGAAAACCGATGGCACTGATGCAAGATTTCAAAAAATTCGCCATGCGCGGCAACGTGATCGACCTGGCGGTTGGCGTCATCATTGGCGCCGCGTTCGGCAAGATTGTCGATTCGCTGGTCAATGACCTGATCATGCCGTTGGTGGGCCGCATCGTCGGCAAGCTGGATTTCTCGAACCTGTTCATTGCGCTTGCCGACGCGCCCGCAGGCGTGCCCCACACGTTGGCCGACCTCAAGAAGGCCGGCGTGCCGGTGTTTGCCTACGGCAACTTCATTACCGTGGCGGTCAACTTCCTGATTCTCGCCTTCATCGTGTTCCTGATGGTACGTGCCATCACGCGCGTGATCGACGCCAACCCGCCGGCCGCCCCGGCCGAAACGCCCGAAGACATCGTGCTGCTGCGCGAGATTCGCGACAGCCTCAAGAACAAGCCGTGAACAGGCGTTGCGATATCACACCGGATTCGGGATGTCGATGAAGGTGTGGCGTACGCCAAAACGCCCGGCGAGGTGGTTGCCAAGCGCCCGCACGCCGCCGCGCTCGGTGGCGTGATGGCCGGCCCCGATATAGGCCACGCCCGATTCACGCGCCAGATGCGTCGTCTGCTCAGACGCCTCTCCACTCAGATAGACGTCCACGCCGGCCGCCACGGCCGCATCGAACCAGCCTTGCGCGCCCCCAGTGCACCAGCCGACCGTGCGCACGGGGCGGTCCAGATCGCCAATCACCAGCGGCGCACGCTCCAGCCGCGCCGAAATCGTCTCTGCAAACGCGGCCAGCGTGGTCGGCTGCGGCAGCTCGCCAATCCAGCCGAGCTCGTCATCGCCGAACCGGCCTTTAGGCTCGATGCCGAGCAGCGCGCCGAGCTGCGCGTTGTTGCCGAGCTCGGGATGCGCGTCGAGCGGCAAATGGTAGGCAAAGAGGTTCACGCCGTGCGCAAGGAGCGCCTTGAGACGCGCGTGCTTTTGGCCGACGATCCGGGCGTCTTCGCCCTTCCAGAAATAGCCGTGATGCACGAGGATGGCATCGGCGTGCGCGTCGATGGCGGCTTCCACCAAGGCCAGGCTGGCCGTCACCCCGGTCACGATGTGCATCACGGTTTCGCGCCCTTGCACCTGCAGACCATTGGGGCAATAGTCCCGAAAACGGGCCGCCTGCAACAGGTCGTTCAAGTACAATTCAAGTTCTTTTCGATCCATTTCGACTCAATTTCGCCCTATGTTGCGCCGCTTTTGGCTGTTTTTTGCGCAAGCCGTCACGGTCGTCCTGGCCATCTGGTTTGTGATCGCCACGCTCAAGCCCGAGTGGCTGCAGCGCGGCAGGGTGGCGGTGCAATCCGGCTCGCCCATCGTCGCGCTCAAGGAAGTTGCGCCGATCGGCCATGGCGGCACCTCGAGCAACTCCTACGCGGAGGCCGCCAAGGTGGCGATGCCTGCGGTGGTCAACATCTTCAGCAGCAAGAATGCGCCCAAGCGCAGTAACCCGCAGGCCAGCGCGGATCCGTGGTTCCGCTTCTTCTTCGGGGACCGTGCGCCGGAGCAGCGCCAGGAGCCCACGGCCAGCCTCGGCTCCGGCGTGATCGTCAGCTCGGAAGGCTACATTCTAACGAACCACCACGTCGTGGACGGCGCCGACGAGATCGAAGTCGCCCTTACCGATGGCCGCAAGAGCAACGCCAAGGTGGTGGGCTCTGACCCGGAAACGGATCTGGCCGTCCTCAAGATCAACCTGCCCGACCTGCCCGCCATCACGCTCGGCCGACTCGAGAACGTGCGCGTGGGCGACGTGGTACTCGCCATCGGCAACCCGTTCGGCGTGGGCCAGACGGTGACGATGGGGATCGTCTCGGCGCTGGGCCGCAGCCACCTCGGCATCAACACGTTCGAGAACTTCATCCAGACCGATGCGGCCATCAACCCCGGCAACTCTGGCGGCGCGCTGGTGGACGCGGAAGGCAACCTCGTCGGCATCAATACGGCGATCTACTCGCGTTCGGGCGGCTCGCTGGGCATTGGCTTTGCGATTCCGGTGTCGCTCGCCAAGCAAGTGATGGAGTCGATCATTTCGACCGGCAGCGTGGTGCGCGGCTGGATTGGCGTCGAGCCGCAGGATGTGACGCCGGAGATTGCCGAATCGTTCGGCCTGTCGCGCAAGGATGGCGCGCTGATCGCCGCGGTGGTCCAGGGTGGGCCAGCAGATCGGGCCGGGCTGCGTCCGGGTGACATTCTCACCAGCGTCAATGGTGAGTCGATCCTCGATACGACGGCGCTGCTCAACAGCATTGCGCAGCTCAAGCCCGGAGCCGAGGCCAAAGTGACGGTGTCGCGCAAAGGCAGACCCGTGGAGCTGACGATCATCGTCGGCAAGCGTCCGCCGCCGGCACGGCGCAACGTGCCGATGCCCACGCCGGACGACGAACAGTAAGCGTTGCAGCCTCAACAGCAGACGGCGGCCGGTGTGCCGCCGTTTTTTGTTGGCGGCCCGAAGCGGAAGCGCAGCACGGAGATGTCGTTGCTGCGGCGCTTTCTTGCCACCCCGCTTCGAGCAAGCAGCGCCCACCATCTCTCCGCCGCTTTGCTGCGCCGCGGCCGGCACCATTCAGGCGGTGCAGTCAGAGTGCCCGCTGAACTCGCAACGAAAAAAGGCACGACGCGGCGAGCTCCGCCCAATCAGGGCGACTCCACACCGCGACTCTATCGGCCCAACCCGGCCCAGAAAGCGCGTTCCTGATCGAGGGCTGAGCAGATACCACTCCCCCATCGCCCAACATTGAGGCCTTACCGGCGAGAAGCATGACTCGTTTCGTGCCCAACATTTGCTCGAGCAAAGCACCAAGAAAAACGCCGACCCCTTTCGGGGTCGGCGTTTAACCGTTTAATTCGATGCGCCCTGACGAGCGCGTCAAATTAGAACTTGTGGCGGATACCAACGGTAGCGCCGAACTGGTTGGCGTTGCCAGCAGCCGGGCTCGAGAACACTTGAGCGCCGCCGCTGTTCAGCGTCGTGTTGGCGTAAGCATCGGTGTTGTTCAGACCCAGCACGCCCAGGCCCGAGCCGCTGCTGTTCTTAGCATAGGCCAGGTTCAGGTAAGCGTCGGTGCGCTTCGACAGAGCGTAGTCGGTGCCGATCACGAACAGCCACGGGTTGCCGGTGTTGCTGTTCTTGAACTGTTGGTAGTAAGCCGTACCCGTCAGCGACAGGGCCGGGGTAGCTTGGTAACCCAGGCCAGCCCAGTACAGGTTCGAACGCAGGTTGCCATTGCCAGCAACGGTTGCGTAGTTAGCCTTGTACCAACGGTAGCCAGCGTACAGCTTGGCCGGGCCGAAGGCGTACGTGCCGCCGATCGTGGCGCGCTGTTCCTTGTTGTCAGCCGTAGCGATGGTCGTGCTGTTCGATTGGTCGTACACCACGCCCACGCCGAACGGGCCACCAGCGTAGTTCACGCCCAGGCTCCACTCGCGGCCCAGCTTGTTCAGGCCGGCTTGCTCGTTGCCGTCACGGTTGAACGAGTACAGAGCCGAGACGCCCAGACCACCGAACGTACCAACGTACTTGACGGAGTTGTCAGCACGGCCCGAGAAGAAGGCGTCTTGGCCGGCCAGCGAGTAACGCGTGGCGATTGCCATCGGGTCATAGATCAGCGAGAAGTCGTACAGCAGGTTTTGCTGGCGACCCAGGGTCAGTTGACCCCACTGGCCTTGCAGACCGACGTAAGCGTTACGACCGAACAGACGGCCGCCTTGAGCCGACGTGCCGTTGTCGATGTTGAAGCCGCTTTCCAGGTTGAAGATACCCTTCAGGCCACCGCCCAGGTCTTCAACACCACGCAGGCCCCAACGCGAGGCCGACAGGCCACCCGAATCCAGGCCGAAACGCGAGCTACCGCCACCGTTGCCGTTCGGCACCTTGTTTGCGTACGTCAGACCAGCGTCGACCACGCCGTACAGGGTCACGGAGGATTGTGCATAGGCGCCACCGGCGGCCAGAGCTGCAACAGCAGCTGCAAACAGTTTCATCTTCATATCGACACTTTCCTTGTCAACTGATTGGGAAATCTTGACTGTCCTTATGGACGACGCAGAAACCTCACGTCTGACCGCATTATGGGCCAGCGATGACGGATTCTGGAAACCCTTTCTGGCTCTGGGACGCGATTTGCGGCCAAGTTGTTGCTCATGGGCAACACGCGGGCAGCCCATCGAAAAGAGGGGCAACGGGCCGTTTTCTCCCGCCGGGACGGGGGTTGGCGGACGAATCTCGGGCGGGTGGGCGCAACGAATTTGTCCTTCCGTGACAGTTTTGGATTGTCGCCTTCTCGCCACGCACCTTCCGGAAAGTGGCGCTCAAATCTCTTCTATTTGCCCAGGGCGGCGTGCCATCGCTTAAGGAAATCGGCACGGCGGAGCTGATCTTGATGGGCGAGCAAACCGGGCCCGACGGAAATCGGCCGGTGCGTGTTGCCGAGTTCGGCGAGGAGACGCTTGGCGGTCAGCCCCGTCTCCACGTCCTGACGCAGCGAGAAGAGGAACGCACGGTCGGCCATGACGCTCTGGCCGTCGCGGGAGAGCATGAAATCGAGCCACAGCCGCGCGGCATTGGGCCGGGCCGCCCGGCGCGCGATAAAGGCGACGCGCGTGGCGACGAGCGTGTAGTCGGTCGGCATCTTGATGGCGAGCGCCGGGTTGCGGTCGGCATAGCGGGCGGCGTACGACCCGATCACGTTGTAGGCAAGCAGGCTTTCGCCGGAAGCCACGCGCTCGAGCATGGCGGCCGTGGTGATGTACAGGTTCACGTTGACGCCACCCAGCGCCTTGGCCACATCCCAGAACACCGGCGTGGTGCGGGCATCTTCCGCGGCAAAAAGGAAGGCGGAGCCCGAGTGCTCGATGTCGTACGACGCGACGCGGCCGCGCAGCAGATCGTGATGGCTGTTCAAGATGCGTGCGAAGTCAGCATGCGTCGACGGAATCAGGTCGGCCGGCAACTGGCGCGCGTTGTAGACGAAGACCACCGGCTCGTAGCTCGTGCCGTAGGCCTCGTTCTTCCAGATGGCCCATGAGGGCAGATACGGCCGCTCGGGCGACGCATATGGCAGCGCGTGGCCGTCGTTGACCAGCTTGAACTGCTCCGGCATGGCCGAGCTCCAGACGACGTCGGCGCCAGGCGATCTGGTGGAAAACTCCGCGAGGAAGCGGCGGTAGATGTCGTCGCTGTTCTGCTCGCGATAATCGACCGTGATACCCGGGTAGCGTGCCTCGAAGGCGCGGATGAGCGGATAGGCCGCGGAGAAATCCGTGGTCGAGTACACCGTGACGCGGCCCTCACGGCGCGCGGCATCGATCATCCTGCCGTAATCGTGCGGGTAGTACGACGGCAACTCGGGGGCAGGACGGGCCAGCCACTGCGCGCCCGCCTCGCGGGGAGCGGCGCTGCCCGCGGTCAGCAGCGCGGCGGCCTGACACAACCAGCGGCGGCGAGAATTCGGGATTGACGACATTCAGATAGACCGCATCGGTTGGACAGGTGATCGGGATGCGGGCGCCACGCATTATCATGAAAAAGCACACAGAACGATATTGAGAGACACCCGATGCGGATCTTGCTGGTGGAGGATGAGGACGAACTGGCTGCGTGGCTTGCCCGCGCGCTGGCGCAAAGCGGCTTCGTGGTCGAGCGTGCCGCCGACGGCGTCGTGGCTGAAGCGTTCCTCGGCTCGGGCGAGTTCGATGCGGTCGTGCTCGACCTGCGGCTGCCGCGCAAGGACGGCTTTGCCGTGCTGGCCGACATGCGCGCGCGCGATGACCGCACGCCGGTGCTGATCCTCACCGCCCAGGGGGCGCTGGATGAGCGCGTGCGCGGCCTGAACGCCGGGGCCGACGATTTCCTCACCAAACCGTTCGCGCTGTCCGAACTCGAAGCGCGGCTGATGGCGCTGATCCGCCGCAGCCGCGGCCGGGCGTTTCCGCGTCTACGCTGCGGGCCGCTGGAGTTCGACACCGGGCGCAAGGCCTTTCTGCTGTCGGGCGAGCCACTCTCGCTCACGCCACGCGAACATGCGGCGCTGTCGGCCCTGCTGCACAAGACCGGCCAGCCCATCAGCAAGGTGCATCTGTTCGACAAGGTGTTCAATCTGGACAGCGATTCGAGCCCCGACGCGGTGGAAGTCGTTGTCCACCGCCTGCGCAAGAAGCTGGCTGGCACGGGCGTGCAGATCGTCACCGTGCGCGGCCTGGGTTACCTGCTCGAAGCCGGCGCGGATGACCCGGGCGCTGCGGGTAACAGCCCGGCATGATGCGGACGCGCACCTGGCTGCGGCTGCCGCGCAGCCTGAAGCTCACGCTGCTCTGGCTGCTGCTTCCGGGGCTGGTGGGCGTGTTGGCCATCGACATTGTGTCTGCGTACCAGGCGCTGCGCGGCGCCACCGACCGCGCCTATGACCGCGCCCTGCTCGGCTCGGTGCGCGCGATCGAGAACGGCGTGACGATCGAGCGCGGGCAGGTGCAGGTCAACGTGCCCTATGTGGCGTTGTCGATGTTCGAATCGACGGCGCAGAGCAACGTCTATTACCGCGTCGCATTCGAGAGCCTGCCAGGCAAGCCCCCGGAGGCCGCCCTGACCGGCTACGAGGACCTGCCCCTGCCCAAATCCGGGCTGGAGAACGACACCCCGCTCTTCTACGACGCCACGTATCACGGCGAGCCGGTGCGCGTGGCCGCGGTCGCCAAGCCGCTGTACCAACCGGGGCTGCCGGCGCGCATCGTGATCCAGGTGGCCGAAACCATTGAAACGCGACGCGCGCTGCAGCAGGCAGTCTGGCGCGGTACGCTGCTGCGCGATGCCGCGCTCGTGGCCGTGAGCGCGGCACTGCTGTGGCTCGGCGTGACCGTGGCGCTGCGGCCGCTCAATCGGCTTGCACGCAGCATCGCCGTGCGCGCGTCCGACGACCTGCGCCCGCTCGACACCACCGACGTGCCGGCCGAAGTGCGCCCGCTGGTGAATGCCATCAACCACCACATCCACCGCTACGCAGAACTTGCCGAGGCGCAGAGCCAGTTTCTCGCCGATGCGTCGCATCAATTGCGCACGCCGCTGGCGGTGCTGCTCACGCAAGCCGAATACGCGCTGCGCGAAACGGACCCGACGCGCGTGCGCGAAAGCCTGTCCGCCATCATCGCCCGGCTGCAGTCGACGAACCGGCTGACCACGCAGTTGCTGGCGCTCGCACGCGCACGCCATGCGGGGCAGGACGCGCCGGCCGAGACTTTCGATCTCGGCGAGCTGGCACGCGACGTCGTCGTCGATGCGCTTCCGCTCGCGCGTGAAAAACAGCAGGACCTCGGCTGGGACGAGGGCGGCGCGGGGGTGCCGCTGCCCGTGATCGGCTATCCGGCTTTCCTGCGCGAGGCGCTCTCGAACCTGGTGCACAACGCGCTGCGCTATACGCCGGCCGGCGGTCGCATCACCGTGCGGGCGATGGCCGATGGCGACCACGCGCTCGTCTGCGTGGACGATACCGGCCCCGGCATGACCCCCGATGAACGTGCGCATGCGTTCCAGCGCTTCCGGCGCGCGCATGAAGGCGGACATCGCGCCGGGCAGCCGAAGGACGCCCGCTACGCCGCGGAAGGCTCCGGCCTGGGTCTGGCGATCGCGCGCGCGTATGCCGCTCGCAGCGGGGGTCACATCGAGCTGGCCGACGGCGAGCCGAACCGGCACGGCGGCGTCGGCCTGTCTGCGCGGATTCGCGTGCCGCTGGCGGCGTCTGCCGCACCCTCGCAGCATGCTGCAACGCAGCAGCCGCAATGAAAGCGTGGCGAAAGCGCGCGACTTCTATACTCCGCCGCACCTGGGGCCATCCGTCTGAGCTACGCGCAGCAAGCCATAAGTAGCCGGCCCCACACCATCACAAGCAAACAGGAGACAAACCCATGCTTCGTGGCCCGTTCGTGCCCACGCACGCCGCTCTCGCTTCGATTGCCGCTGCCGCACTGACTCTCAGCACCGCTGCCTTCGCGCAAGTCCCGGCCGGCTACCCGGCCAGCTACGCTGACACCATCGCCGCCGCCAAGAAGGAAGGCAAGGTCGTGGTCTACGCGACGACGGACACCAAGGCTGCCGACCCGCTGATCAAGGATTTCGAGTCGCTCTACCCCGGCGTGAAGGTCGAGTACAACGACATGAACAGCAGCGAGCTGTACAACCGCTTCATCAGCGAGCAAGCCGCCGGCGGCGCCTCGGCCGACATGATGTGGAACTCGTCGATGGACTCGCAGCTCAAGCTCGCGCAGACGTACGCCCTGAAGTACGACTCGCCCGAAGTCCCGAACCTGCCGAAGTGGTCCGTCTACAAGGGCCTGGCCTACGGCACGACGTATGAGCCGGCCGTGTTCCTGTACAACAAGCGCCTGGTGAAGGACAACGAGGTGCCGCAGACGCACGCCGACTTCGCCAAGCTCATCGCCAGCCAGCCCGAACGCTTCAAGAACAAGGTCACGACGTACGACATCGAGAAGTCCGCCGTGGGCTTCATGATGGCCGCGCAGGACAACGTCGACTCGCCGCAGTACTTTGATTTCGTCAAGGCGGTCGGGCCGAACCTGGTGCTGCAGTCCTCCACGGGCACGATGATGGAGCGCGTGGCCTCGGGCGAAAACCTGGTGGCGTACAACATCCTCGGTTCGTACGCGATTGCGCGCGCCAAGAAGGATCCGTCGATCGGCATCGTCTATCCGAAGGACTACACGCTCGTGGTGTCGCGCGTGGCGATGATCGCCAAGAAGGCCAGGAACCCGAACGCGGCCAAGCTGTGGCTCGATTACATCCTGTCCAAGCGCGGCCAGGAAATCCTCGCCAACAAGTCGGATCTGCACTCGCTGCGCGAAGACGTGACGGGCGAAGCCACCGCCGCCGGCCTGAAGAAGATTCTGGGCAACACGATCAAGCCGATCCCGGTGGACGAATCGATCCTGGCGTTCCTGGAGCCGAAGAAGCGTCTGGAGTTCATCAAGCAATGGCGCACCGCCGCCGGCCGCTGATCTGCTGATCTGCTGATCTGCTGATCTGCTGATCTGCTGATCTGCTGAACTGCTGATCGCGACACCCTTTCTCTGACCGACCTTCCGGCGCCATCCGTTTCTGGCGCCGGCCCCTCCTGGAGGCACCATGCGTTCTCTAGCGCAAGACCGTGCCGCCGTCGCCGAAGTCTCCCTCAAGCGCTCGCCCTGGACGCGTGTGGGACAGGCTTTGCCGCGCGGCGTGGTCATTCTGCTTACCGCGCTGGCGATTTTCACGCCGCTGGCGCTGATCTTCTACCAGAGCTTTCTGTCCGCGCCGTTCTTCATGCCCGACGCGCTGGCGGGGCTGGATGCGTATCGCTTCATCTTTACCGATTCGGATTTCTGGCACGCCTTCGAGAAATCCGCCGCGCTGGCGTTCGGCCTGGCGGTGATCTCAGTGCCGCTGGGCGGCATCCTGGCATTCCTGATGGTGCGTTCGGACCTGCCCGGCCGCCGCATCCTCGAACCGCTGCTGATGATTCCGGTGTTCGTCTCGCCGATGGTGCTGGCGTTCGGCTACGTGGTGTCGGCCGGCCCCGTGGGCTTCTACACGGTGTGGTTCAAGAGCCTGTTTGGCGGTGCGCCGTGGAACGTGTATTCGTTCACGAGCATCATCATCATTGCCGGCCTGACGCACGTGCCTCACGTGTATCTGTACGTCTCGTCGGCGCTGCGCAGCCTCGGTTCGGACGTGGAAGAAGCCGCCCGTATCGCGGGGGCATCGCCGCTGTCGGTGGCGCTGAACGTGAGCCTGCCGATGGTGCGCCCCGCCCTGCTGTACGCCGCCGTGCTGGTGACGTTCCTGGGCTTCGAGGTGTTCGGCCTGGTGCTCGTGCTGGGCGATCCGGAAGGTCACCTTGTGCTGGCAACGTATCTGTACAAGCTGACCAACAAGCTCGGCACCCCGGCGTATCACCTGATGGCCGCCGTGGCGGTCTGCCTGGTGATGGTGACGTTCCCGCTGGTGCTGCTGCAACGCTACATGCTGAAGTCGGCCAACCGCTTCGTCACCGTCAAGGGCAAGGTCACGCGCAGCCGTCCGCTACCGCTGGGCAGCTGGCGCTGGCCGGCGTGGGCGGTGGTGGTGCTGTGGTTCTTTGTGACGGTGGTGGTGCCGCTGTCGGGCATCGCGCTGCGTGCGTTCGTGTCGAACTGGGGTGAAGGCGTGTCGCTGGTGCAGGCGTTCTCCACCACGGCATTCCAGCAGATCTTCGAGCAGCCGCAGTTCGTGCGCGCGATGGTCAATACGGTGCTCATTGGCGTGATCGGCGGCGCGATTGCCGTGGCGTGCTACACGTGCATCGGCCTGGCCATGCACCGCAAGCCGGATGGCTGGACGCGCTTTCTCGACTACAGCGTGCTGGTGCCGCGCGCCATTCCGGGGCTGCTGGCAGGCCTGGCGTTCCTGTGGGTCTTCCTGTTCGTGCCGAACTGGGTCGAAACCGCCCTCACCGATAGCAGCGTGCCGTTCGCCAACTGGATCATCGAGCACATCGTGCCGAGCCTGCGCGACCTGCGCAGCACGATCTTCAGCGTGTGGATCGCCTATACGGTGGTGTGGCTCGCGTATGGCCTGCGCCTGATCTCGGCTGCGCTGCTGCAAGTCGGACCGGAGCTGGAGGAAGCCGCGCGCTCGGTCGGCGCCAGCCGCGCCCGCACCACGCGCGACGTGACCGTGCCGCTCACGCGCTACGGCCTGCTCGGCGCCTGGCTGCTGATCTTCCTGATTTTCGAGCGCGAGTACTCGACCGGTGTGTATCTGCTGTCGCCGGGCACCGAGACGATCGGCTCGATGCTGGTTTCCCTGTGGGCGGGCGGCGCCATCGATATCGTCGCCGCGCTGTCCTTCGTCAATATCGTGCTGGTGGCCGTGGGCCTCGGCATCGCACTGCGTTTCGGAGTGAAGCTCCATGATTGAACTCACTGTCAACGACCTGCACCTGCAATACGGCAACAACCCGGTTCTCAAGGGTGTCTCGATGCAGCTGCAGAAGGGCGAGGTCGTCTCGCTGCTGGGCCCGTCCGGTTCGGGCAAGACCACGCTGCTGCGCGCTGTGGCGGGCCTCGAACAAGCCAGCCAGGGCACCGTCAAGATCGGCGACCGCGTCATGTTCGACGGCGCCAAGAAGCTCGACGTGCCGGCCGAAGGGCGCAACCTGGGCCTGGTCTTCCAGTCCTACGCGCTGTGGCCGCACAAGACCGTGGCCGAGAACGTCGCCTATCCGCTCAAGCTGCGCAAGACGCCGTCTGCGCAGATCAAGGAACGCGTGCAGGCCGTGCTGCAGCAACTGGGCCTCGGCCATCTCGGCGAGCGTTTCCCGAGCCAGCTGTCCGGCGGTCAGCAGCAGCGTGTGGCCATCGCCCGCGCGCTCGTCTACAACCCGCCTGTGATCCTGCTCGACGAGCCGCTCTCGAACCTCGACGCCAAGCTGCGCGAAGAAGCACGTGCCTTCCTGCGCGAGCTGATCGTGCGTCTGGGCCTGTCGGCGCTGATGGTCACGCACGACCAGAGCGAGGCGATGGCCATGTCCGATCGCATCCTGCTGCTGAACAACGGCGTGATCGAGCAGCAAGGCACGCCCGAAGAAATGTACGGCGCGCCGCAGACGCTGTTCACCGCCGAGTTCATGGGCAGCAACAACCGCATCAACGGCAAGATCGCCGAGGTGCGCGACGGCATGGCCCGGCTGGTGGACGAGACCGGCGGCTGGTCGCTGTGGGGTGTCGCGCGCGGCGACTTGAAGCCCGGTGCGCCCGCCCATGGCGTGATCCGCCTGGAGCAGGTGCGCGTCGGGCAGGACAACGCCGACAACACCATCCGCCTGCCGCTGGCGACGCGCATGTATCTCGGCGATCGGTGGGAATGCCTGTTCCGCGCCACGGGGGACGCCGGTACCGGTCTGCGCGCCTACGCCAACAGCGCACCCGCCGACGGCCAGTACGCCCTGACCTTCCCGCGCGAGCAGTTCTGGTTGTACGCGGCGTAAGCCCCGCGGCAGAAATGAGAAAGGCAGCCTCGGCTGCCTTTTTCTTTGGAGCGGTTGTTGAATGCGGCCATCAGTCCTTGACTACCGGGAGGTGCTCCGGCTCGGCCTCCGGCGCCACGGTTTTCCGCAAGAAGACCGCCGCCAGGATCAGCCCCAGCTCATAGAGCAGCCACAGCGGCACCGCCAGCAGCAACTGCGACATCACATCCGGCGGCGTAACAACCGCCGCAATGATGAACGCTCCCACCACCACATACGGCCGCGCCTGGCGCAGCTTCTCCAGGCTGACGATGCCGAAGCGCACGAGCACCATCACCACCACCGGCACCTCGAAGGTGATACCGAAGGCGAGGAACGTGGTCATCGCAAAGCTCAGGTACTTGTCGATGTCGGTCGACATCTCGGCCCCGAGCGGCGCGTTGTAGTGCGCCATCACCTTGAACACCGTCGGGAAGACGAGGAAATACGCAAACGCCACACCGCACAGGAACAGCACGTAGCTGCTCACCACCAACGGCATGATCATGCGCTTCTCGTGCGCATACAGCCCCGGCGCCACGAAGCGCCAGACCTGGTACAGCACCCATGGCAGTGCGATGAGGAAGGCAGCCAGCAGCGTCACCTTCATCGGCACGAAGAACGAGCCGGTGACGTCGGTCACGATCATGTGGCCATTCTTGGGGAGCGCCTGGATGAGCGGCCGGGAAAACAGGTTGAAGATGTCCGGCGCCCAGTAGACGAGCCCGAGAAAGATCAGCAGGACACCGGCACCGGCCTTGACGATGCGCTCGCGCAGTTCGACCAGGTGCGAGATGAAGGTTTCCTGCGCGCCGTCCTCGGGCGACTCTTGCGGATCGAGCGGAGCGGCACTCATGTCGGGTGGGAAGGGGATGCGGTCAGGGCGCACATGCCGGCGCCCGGAGGATCATTCGAAGAAAGAGCGCGCACGCGATTGCGCGGCGACGATGGGCGGGCGATGACGCTTGACGCGGGCCGCCCCCGATTGCGCCCACATGCGCACGCCCTGCTTCTGGCGGTACCACTTGGGCATCGAGAGCTGCTTGTTGCGCCAGCTGTTGCGGCCGTTGCGCGACTTGGCCGGTGCGGGCCGCCAATCGGGCGCCGAGGTGGCCGTCTGCTGCAATGCCGGATCGCCGAGCGCCTCATTCAGGCGCTCGTTGATCTCGCTCGTGTGTTTGCTGACCTCTTGGTGGATGGTCTGCTCGACATTGCGTGCGGCCTGTTCGAACTCGGTGCGCATCTTGCGCAGTTCCTCGAGTTCGATTTCGCGGCTGACTTCGGCCTTCACGTCGGCGATGTAGCGCTGTGCGCGGCCAAGCAGGGCGCCAGCGGTCCGCGCCACCTTGGGCAAACGCTCCGGGCCGATGACGACGAGCGCCACCGCGCCAATCAACGCCAGCTTGGAGATGCCGAGATCGATCATCGGTCAGCGCAGCCGTGCTCAGCCTTGCTTGGACTTGTCGCGCGCCTCGACGTCGATCGTCGTCGAGTCATGCAACTCGCGCGGCGGCTGGCCGGCGGTCTGCTGCGGGGCGGCGGGCTTGTCGTCCGCGGCGCCTTCGCGCATGCCGTCCTTGAAGCCCTTCACGGCGCTGCCCAGGTCCGAACCGATGTTGCGCAGCTTCTTCGTGCCGAACACCATCATGATGATCACCAGCACGATCAGCCAGTGCCAAATGCTAAAGGAACCCATGTCCTACTCCCACGTGAAATACCGCAAGTGGCGCCGCAGCGGTGGCAGCGCCATTGGTTGATGTTACTGGTTGGCGTACATCGGCTTGCTGTCGTTCAGATACAGCCAGCCCTTCACAATACGATACAGCATCCAGATGCCCAGAACCCAAAGCACCGCAAAGCCGATGAACGCGAGGGGAATGAGCACCACGCCAACCAAACCCCACAATACGCACCACCAGAACGAACGGATCTGCCACCGGAAGTGCGATTCGTACAGCGTACCGCGCACATCATCGCGCTTGACGTAGTCGATGATGATGGCGATCAGCGCGGTGACGCCGCCGGTCAGCCAGAATATGGCGTAGAGGGCATACAGGATATGCGTCAGGCGCTGCAGTCCGGCCAGACGCTCCGCGTCGTCCGTCACCACCATTGCCGCTCCGTACTTGTCCACGCTGCCTCCCTGCGACGATTCGCCACCGTAGTCAGTCACCCGCTACCTTATTCGCCCACCGCGTCCCGCGCCTGCGACTTGCGCAATGCCTTTTCCTCCAGGCCCGAGAGCCCTTCCCGGCGCGCGAGTTCATTGACGACGTCCTCCGGCGTCAGGTCAAAGTGCGACAGCAGCACCATGGTGTGGAACCAGAGGTCGGCCACTTCGTAGACGACCTTGGCGCGCGCGTCATCGGTCATGCCGGCAGCGCGGGCGTCCTTGGCGGCCATGACGGTCTCGGTGGCCTCTTCGCCGATCTTCTTGAGGATGGCGTCGTCGCCCTTGTTGAACAGGCGGGCGATGTAGCTTTTCTCGGGGTTGCCCCCATTGGCGAGCTTGCGCGATTCGAGCACCTCGCCCAGTCGGCGCAGCGTGTCACTCATGGTGGTGGCCGGTCTTGCCGGCGTAGATGTCGTCAGGATGCTTCAGCACGGGTTCGACCGTGTGCCAGTCGCCGTCTTCCGCGCTGCCCTCGAACTTCTGGAAGAAGCACGCGTGGCGCCCGGTATGGCAGGCGATGCCGCCAATCTGGGTGACACGCAACAGGACCACGTCTTCATCGCAGTCGAGGCGGATTTCGTGCACCTTCTGGATGTGGCCGGATTCCTCGCCCTTGTGCCACAGGCGCTTGCGCGAGCGCGACCAGAACACCGCCTCGCCCGTTTCGACGGTCTTCTGCAGCGCCTCGCGGTTCATGAAGGCGAACATCAGCACATCGTTGCTGCCCTGCTCCTGCACGATCACCGGTACCAGGCCGTTATCGTCCCAGCGGACCTTGTTGAGCCACTTCTTGGTCATGATCCGATCCGTACAGGAATGCCCTTTTCCGCCATGAACTGCTTGGCCTGGCCAACGGTGTATTCACCATAATGGAAGATGCTGGCCGCCAGCACCGCGTCGGCGTGGCCTTGCTGGATGCCGTCGGCGAGGTGCTGCAGGTTGCCGACGCCGCCGGAGGCGATGACCGGCACCGGCACGGCATCGGACACGGCACGCGTGAGTTCGAGGTCGAAGCCGGCCTTCGTGCCGTCGCGGTCCATGCTGGTCAGCAGGATTTCCCCCGCGCCGCGCTGCGCCATTTCGCGCGCCCATGCCACGGCATCCAGCCCCGTGCTCCTGCGGCCGCCATGCGTGAACACCTCCCAACGCGGCGTTTCGCCTTCGGCAGACACCTTCTTGGCGTCAATCGCCACGACGATGCACTGCGCACCGTGGCGGGCGCTGGCGTCCGACACGAGCTGCGGATTCGCCACCGCCGAGGAATTCATGCTGATCTTGTCCGCACCGGCATTGAGCAGGCGACGCACATCTTCGAGCGCACGCACGCCGCCGCCGACCGTCAGCGGAATGAAGACCTGCGAGGCCACGGCCTCGATGATGCCCAGCATCAGGTCGCGCCCGTCGGACGTGGCCGTGATGTCGAGGAAGGTGATTTCGTCGGCGCCCTGCTCGTCGTAGCGGCGCGCGATTTCAACGGGGTCGCCCGCGTCGCGCAACTCGACGAAGTTGACGCCCTTGACCACCCGGCCGTTGGTCACGTCCAGGCAGGGGATGATTCGTTTGGCTAGCATGATGAGTCGGGCGCAACAGCACCCGTTGCGCGCGGCTTATGCCGCGCCGAGTTTGTCCGCGAGGGCTTGCGCTTCCTTGAAGTTCAGGTCGCCCGAATAGATGGCGCGGCCGCAGATCACGCCCTCCACGCCATGCTCTTCGACCGCGCACAGGTGGTCGATGTCCTTCAGGTTGGACAGACCGCCGCTGGCGATCACGGGAATGGTGACCGACTGCGCCAGCTTGACGGTGGCATCGATATTGATCCCCTGCAGCATGCCGTCGCGGCCGATGTCGGTGTAGATGATCGCTTCGACGCCGTAGTCCTCGTATTTCTTGGCGAGGTCTGCGACTTCGTGGCCGGTCAGCTTGCTCCAGCCGTCCGTCGCCACCTTGCCGTCCTTGGCATCGAGCCCGACGATGATGTGCCCGCCGAATGCGGTGCAGGCATCCTGCAGGAAGCCCGGGTTCTTGACGGCCGCCGTACCGATGATGACGTACGACAGGCCGTCGTCGAGCCAGCGCTCGATGGTATTGAGGTCGCGGATGCCGCCGCCGAGCTGTACCGGAATCTCGTCACCGACCTCGGCGATGATGGCCTTGATGGCGGCCTCGTTGCGCGGCTTGCCCACGAAGGCGCCGTTCAGATCGACAAGGTGCAGCCGGCGGGCGCCCTGCTCGACCCAATGCCGCGCCATGGCGGCCGGGTCTTCCGAGAACACGGTGGCTTGGTCCATATCGCCTTGCTTGAGGCGCACACACTGACCGTCCTTCAGGTCGATGGCCGGGATGAGCAGCATAGTCGTAACGACAAAGTTGAGGGGGTGGAGGTAAACGGGGTTCGGTTGCAGCAACGACGATAGCGAGGCCGACTCACGGGTTCCAGTGCACGAAATTCCGGTAGATCTGCAGGCCGGCCTGCGCACTTTTTTCCGGGTGAAACTGTGTGGCAAAAATATTATCCCGGGCGATGGCGCAGGTAAACCGCACGCCGTATTCGGTCTCTCCAACCGACTCTTCGGCGTTTTCGGGCTGCGCGTAGTAGCTGTGCACGAAATAGAAATAAGCTTGATCGGGCACACTTTCCCAGAGGGCGTGGGCACGACTCTGGTGCACGCGGTTCCAGCCCATCTGCGGCACCTTGTACCGCGAACCATCCGGCTGCAACTGCCCGTCGAGATCGAACCGGATCACGTCGCCCTTGATCAGGCCGAGACCGGGCGTGTATTGCTCGCCGACGCGCGCTTCGGTGCTGCGCTCGAGCAGCATCTGCTCGCCCACGCACACGCCCAGCATCGGCTTGGTGCGGGAAGCCTCCAGCACGGCGTCGCGCAGTCCGGATTGGTCAAACGCAGCCATGCAGTCGGGCATGGCACCCTGCCCCGGCAGCACCACGCGGTCTGCCGCGCGGATTTCGTCGGCTTGCGCACTGATGCGCACATCCGCCTCGGGAGCCACGGCCATGAGGGCCTGCGCCACGGAGCGCAGATTGCCCATGCCGTAATCGACGATTGCGATCTTAGTCATGACTTCACTCAAGCCCGAAGGACGGGCAACAGGGTTTTCAGCCCATCAACGATAAATTCCACCGCCAGCGCCGCCAGGATCAGGCCCATCAGCCGCGTGCCGACATTGATGCCGGTGCGGCCAATCACGCGCGCGATGGGCTCGGCGGCGCGCAACACGATCCAGACCACGGCCGCGATCGCCGCGCCCACGCCCACCAGGAGAAACAGCTCCCACCAGTGCCGGGTCTTGCCCGCATAGACGATCACGGTGCTGATCGAGCCCGGGCCCGTGAGCAGCGGAATCGCCAGCGGCACGACCGCGATGCTGGCCTTGGCGCCGGCCTCATCTTCTTCTTCGGGGGTGGCCTTGGTGCGGCTCGTCTGCGCATTGAGCATGTTCAGCGCGATCATGAGCATGATGATCCCGCCGCCCACCTGCAGTGAACCGACCGAGAACCCGAAAAAGCTGATGATCTGCTCGCCCAGCAAGGCCGACAGGCCGATCACGATGGCCACGGAAATCGCCGCGACCTGGATCGTGCGCTGCTTTTCTTCGTCGGTCTGGCTCTCCGTCAGGCTGATGAAGAACGGGATCGCGCCGATCGGGTTGATCAGCGCGAGCAGCGAGAAAAAACTCTTGGTGAGATCCATCGGATCGGCGGCCGGTTTTGGAGTCGGGTAGGCGCGGCCAGGCCGACGCAGTGATTTACAGGGCGCCCTTGGTCGACGGAATCGTGCCGGCTGCGCGCGGATCGATCTCGACCGCCATGCGCAGCGCGCGGCCAAAGGCCTTGAAGACAGTCTCGATCTGGTGGTGCGCGTTGACGCCGCGCAGGTTGTCGATATGCAGCGTCACGCCGGCATGGTTGACGAACCCGCGGAAGAATTCGATGGACAGGTCCACGTCAAAATTCCCGACGCGCGCGCGCGTGAACGGCACGTGGAACTCCAGGCCCGGACGGCCGGAGAAATCGATGACCACGCGCGACAGGGCTTCGTCCAGCGGCACGTAGCTGTGGCCGTAGCGCACGATGCCCTTTTTGTCGCCGATGGCCTTGGCGACGGCCTGGCCCAGCGTGATGCCGACGTCTTCCACGGTGTGGTGATCGTCGATATGGGTGTCGCCGGTGGCCGAGATGTCCAGGTCGACCATGCCGTGACGGGCGATCTGGTCGAGCATGTGGTCGAGGAAGGGGACGCCGGTGTTCAGCGTCTGCTTGCCCGTGCCGTCCAAATCAAGGGCGACGCGGATCTGCGTTTCGGAGGTGTTGCGAGTGACCTCGGCACGGCGGCTCATGGGGCTTCCTGCAGCGATGCGGCAAACGCATCGAGAAATTGCGCGTTTTCTTCGGGATTGCTGACCGTCACGCGCAGACAGTTGGCCAGCAACGGGTGCATTTTACTGACGTTTTTGATGAGAATCCGCCGATCGAGCAGCCGATTGAACAGCCCTGCGGCATCCGGTACGCGCAGCAGGATGAAATTGGCCGCGCTCGGGAACACCGTCACGCCTGGCTGCGCAGACAACGCTTCCATCAGGCGGCTGCGCTCGGCGCGCAGGGTCGCTGCCTGGGCATCGAGCACATCGACGTGGTCGAGTACGAACTGGGCTGTGGCCTCGGTCAGCACATTCACGTTATAGGGCGGCCGCACCTTGTCCAGTTCGGCAATCCACTTGGCGTGCCCCGCCACATAGCCGAGGCGGATACCGGCCAGGCCGAGCTTGGACACCGTGCGCATGACCAGCACGTGGTCGAAGTCCGTCAGGCGCGGCATCCAGCTGTGCTGCGCGAACGGCTGGTACGCCTCGTCGACGACGACCAGGCTCTGGCATACCGGACCGCGTGCAGCGCGGATGATGGCGTCCATGTCGGCGGCATCGAACAGGTTGCCGGTCGGGTTGTTCGGATAGGCCAGGTAGATGACCGCGGGCTGGTGCTCGGCCATGGCGGCCAGCATCGCTTCGCGGTCCAGCGTGAGGTCGCCCCTGAGCGGTACGCCGACAAAGTTCAGACCCAGCAGCTGCGCCGACATTGCATACATCACGAACCCCGGCACCGGTGCCAGCACGGTCGCGCCCGGCTTGGCCGCGGCAATGGCGATCAGGCTGATGATCTCGTCCGAACCGTTGCCGAGCAGCACTTCGGCGCCGGCCGGCACGTGCATCACGCGCTTGAGCTGCGCCTTGAGCGCATCGGCCGTGGGCACGGGGTACCGGTTGAGCGCCACGTCTGCGAGGCGCTTGCCGAGCGCTTCGCGCAGCATCGCCGGCAGGTGGTACGGGTTCTCCATTGCGTCCAGCTTGACCATGCCGGTCGCGTCGGGCACGTGATACGCGCCCATGGCGCGAACGTCGTCGCGCACGATGCGGGCGAGCAGATCATCAAGGGTGGGCTGGGCTGGAGCGGTGGCGGTCATGGTGAGGCGTCGGATGTTATTCGGATGCGGCGCGTTGCAAGCGGTATTCGGCGCTGCGGGCATGCGCCTGCAGGCCCTCGCCGTAGGCCAGCTCGGCAGCGATCTCCCCCAGCATCTGCGCACCGGCCTCGCTGACCTCGATCAGGCTCGAGCGCTTGATGAAGTCGTACACGCCCAGCGGCGACGAGAAGCGCGCCGTGCGCGAGGTCGGCAGCACGTGGTTCGGCCCCGCGCAGTAATCCCCCAGCGATTCGCTCGTGTACTTGCCGAGGAACATCGCCCCGGCGTGGCGGATGCGCTCGGCCCACTGGCGCGGGTTCTCGGCGGAGATCTCCAGATGCTCGGGCGCGATGTCGTTGGCGATGTCGCACGCCTCTTCCATGTCGCGCACCTTGATGAGCGCACCACGGCCCGACAGCGACTGGGCAATCACGCTCCGGCGCGGCATGTCTTCGAGCTGGCGGGTGATGCTGGCCTCCACCTGCGCGATGAACTCAGCGCTCGGGCACAGCAGGATCGACTGCGCGAGCTCGTCGTGCTCGGCCTGGGAAAACAGGTCCATCGCCACCCAATCCGGTTCGGTCGTGCCATCGCAGATCACGAGGATTTCCGACGGGCCGGCGATCATGTCGATGCCCACGGTGCCGAACACGCGGCGCTTGGCGGCCGCCACGTACGCGTTGCCAGGGCCGACGATCTTGTCGACGGCGGGGACGGTCTCCGTACCGTAAGCGAGCGCCCCCACGGCCTGCGCGCCGCCGATGGTGAAGACGCGGTCCACGCCAGCGATGCAGGCCGCGGCCAGGACGAGGTCATTGCGCACGCCGCCCGGCGTCGGCACCACCATGATGATTTCCTTGACGCCAGCCACGCGTGCCGGGATCGCGTTCATCAGCACCGACGAGGGATACGCAGCCTTGCCGCCCGGCACGTAGATGCCCACGCGATCCAGCGGCGTGACCTTCTGGCCGAGCACCGTGCCATCGGCTTCGGCATATTCCCAGCTGTGCGTGCCGCACTCGAGCTTCTGCTTCTCGTGGTAGGCGCGCACGCGAGCAGCCGCGGCTTCCAGGGCGGCGCGGCGCTTGGGTTCCAGGCCGTCCAGCGCGGCCTGCAGCACGGTGGGCGACAGTTCCAGCGCCGCCAGGCTCTCGGCTTCGATGCGGTCGAAGCGGCGCGTGGCATCCAGCACGGCGGCGTCGCCGCGCGCCTTCACGTCGGCCAGGATCTGCGCCGCGGCGCGGTCGATGGCTTCGTCTTCGCTCGCCTCGAAGGCGAGTACCTGGCGCAGTTGCGCCGCGAATCCGGCGTCGGCCGAATCCAGCTTACGGATGGTCAGGCTCATGCGGGTTCCCCAACGCGCTCGCCCTGGGCGGAGGCGCGGTCAAAAGCGTCGAGGATCGGCGCCAGCCGCTCGCGCTTCAACTTCAGCGCAGCCTGGTTGACGACGAGCCGGGACGAGATCTGCACGATCTCCTCCACCTCGACGAGGTTGTTCGCGCGCAGCGTGCCGCCCGTGCTGACCAGGTCGACGATGGCGTCGGCCAGGCCCACCAGCGGGCCCAGCTCCATCGAGCCATACAGCTTGATCAGGTCGACGTGCACGCCCTTCTTGGCGAAGTGCTCGCGCGCGGTATTCAGATACTTCGTCGCCACGGCCAGGCGCGCCCCCTGGCGCACCGCATTGGCGTAATCGAAGCCCTTGGGCACCGCCACCGACATGCGGCAGCGGGCGATGTTCAGATCGATGGGCGCATACAGGCCCGCCATCCCGTGCTCCATCAGCACGTCGCGGCCGGCCACGCCGAAATCTGCGGCACCGTACTGGACATACGTCGGCACGTCGGAGGCCCGCACGATGATCACGCGCAGCGCCGGGTCCGACGTCGGCAGGATCAGCTTGCGCGAGGTTTCCGGGTCTTCGGTCACCTCGATGCCGGCCGCCTTCAGCAGCGGCAGCGTCTCTTCAAAGATGCGCCCCTTGGAGAGCGCCAGCGTGAGCTGGTTGGAAGCGGACTGGAATGCGTTCATGGCGGGCTTAACCCTGGATACGGCGGATCTTGGCGCCAACGGCGGAGAGCTTGTCTTCGATGCGGTCGTAGCCACGATCGAGGTGATAGATGCGATCGACCAGCGTCTCGCCCTGCGCCACCAGGCCGGCAATCACCAGGCTCGCGGAGGCACGCAGGTCGGTCGCCATGACGGTCGCGCCCGACAGTTGCTCGACGCCGGTCACCACCGCCGTCTTGCCCTCGATGACGATGTTGGCGCCCAGGCGGTTGAGCTCCTGCACGTGCATGAAGCGGTTCTCGAAGATGGTCTCCGTCACCGTCGCCGAACCTTCGGCAATGGCGTTGAGCATCATGAACTGCGCCTGCATGTCGGTCGGAAACGCCGGGTACTCGGACGTGCGGAAGCTCACGGCCTTCGGGCGGCCGGTCATCTGCACGCGGATCCAGTCCTCCCCGGTGGTGAGCGTCACGCCCGCCTCGCGCAGCTTGTCGAGCACCGCATCGAGGATGCCTGGCGGCACGTCGCGCAGCGTCACGTCACCGCCGGCGGCGGCCACGGCGCACAGGAAGGTGCCGGCCTCGATGCGGTCGGCGATCACGGTGTGCTGCGCACCGCGCAGCGCTTCGACACCTTGAATCACCAGGCGATCGGTGCCGATGCCCCCGATGCGCGCACCCATCTTCACCAGCAGGTTGGCAAGGTCGGTCACCTCGGGCTCGCGTGCGGCATTTTCCAGCACGGTTTCGCCATCGGCCAGTGCGGCGGCCATCAGTAGGTTTTCAGTGCCCGTGACCGTCACCATGTCGGTGACGATGCGCGCGCCGCGCAGGCGCTTGGCGCCGTTGGCCAGCTTGGCTTCGATGTAGCCGTGCTCGATGACGATCTCGGCCCCCATCTGCTGCAGGCCCTTGATGTGCTGATCGACCGGACGCGCCCCGATGCCGCAGCCGCCCGGCAGCGACACACGTGCGTGGCCGAAGCGGGCCAGGAGCGGCCCCAGCACCAGGATCGAGGCGCGCATGGTCTTCACGAGATCGTACGGGGCTTCCGGCGTGTGGATGGTGCCCGCGTCGAGCGTCACGTCGTGGCCGTTCTGCGTGCCTTCGACGCCCATCTGCCGGAGCAGCTTGAGCATCGTGCGCACGTCCTGCAGGTTGGGCACGTTGTGCAGCACCAGCGGCTCGGGCGTCAGCAGCGCAGCACACATGATGGGCAGCGCAGCGTTCTTGGCGCCGGAGACACGGATTTCGCCCGACAGCGGGCCATTGCCTTCGATCAGCAGTTTGTCCATGAGCGAGACGTCTCGTCGTGCGGGGCGCTCTGCGAGCGCGGAATCGGGAACAGCAGCGGAAACAGCAGCGGAATCGGGATCAGCGACAACAGCCGTGGGATCGAGCTCGGCCATCAGGATTTCCACTCCGCCGGCGTCAGCGTCTTCATGGACAACGCATGGATTTCCGCACGCATGCGGTCGCCCAGCGCCGCGTACACGAGCTGATGGCGCTGGATCAGACGCTTGCCTTCAAACTGCGCGCTGACAATGGTGGCAAAGAAATGCTGCCCGTCGCCCTCGACTTCGAGGTGCTCGCACGGCAGGCCGGTTTGGATGTACTGCTTGACTTGTTCGGGTGTGGGCAACATGGCCGTCCCTTCTCCTGCAAAACGTTAGGGTGAGCGTCGTTCGTTTTGTTATCGACGCGTCAATGGCGCAGCTTGTAGCCCGTGCGCAGCATGTGCAGGGCAATCCCCCCCACCACGACCAGCGCGATCAGCATCACGCCGAGGCTCGTCGCCACCGGCACGTCGGACACGCCGAAGAAGCCGTAGCGGAAGCCGTCGATCATGTAGAAGAACGGGTTGGCGTGGGACACCGCCTGCCAGAACGGCGGCAGCGAATGAATCGAGTAGAACACGCCCGCCAGGAAGGTGGCCGGCACGATCAGAAAGTTCTGGAATGCCGCGAGCTGGTCGAACTTCTCGGCCCAGATGCCGGCAATCAGTCCGAGCGTGCCGAGCACCGCCGCGCCCAGCACGGCAAACACGATGATCCACAGCGGTTGCGCGAAGTGCAGGTGCGCAAACCACGTCGTCACCAGCAACACGCCCGCGCCCACGGCCAGGCCGCGGATGACGGACGCACACACGTACGCGCCGAACATCTCCCAGTGCGAGAGCGGCGGCAGCATGATGAACACGAGATTGCCGGTGATCTTCGACTGGATGAGCGACGACGAGCTGTTCGCAAACGCGTTCTGCAGCACGCTCATCATCACCAGGCCCGGCACCAGGAAGGCGGTGTAGCTCAGCTGGTCGAACACCTTGACCCGGTCTTCCAGCACGTGGCCGAAGATCAGCAGATACAGCAGCGCGGTCAGCACCGGCGCGGCCACGGTCTGGAAGCTCACCTTCCAGAAGCGCAGCACCTCCTTGTACAGCAGCGTGCGGAAGCCGACCCAGCGGCCCGGCAGGCTTTCGGGGATGGCGTTCATGCGGCGGGCTCCAGCGCGGTTTCGGGCGTTTGCGGCACGGCAGGGATACCACCCTCGCGGCGCATGATCTGTACAAACACGTCTTCGAGGTCGGCCTTGGCGATTTCCATGTCGTCGATCTCGCAGCCTGCCTGACGGCAGGTGGAGAGGATCTGCTCGACCTCGCCGTAGCCCGACAGGCGCAAGCGCACGCCGCGCTCGCCATGGTTGCCGGGCAGGCGCAGGCCTTCGAGCGAAGCCGGCAGCGCACCGCGCGAGAAGCTGAGCACCAGTTGCAGACCGGCAAATTGCGACAGCAGATTGGCCGTGCGATCGAGCGCCACCACCTCGCCAAACTTGAGCATGGCAATGCGGTCGCACAGGGACTCGGCCTCTTCGAGATAGTGCGTAGTCAGCACGACCGTGTGGCCTTCCCGGTTCAGGCGCGAGATGAACTTCCACAGCGTCTGGCGCAGTTCGACGTCCACGCCGGCGGTGGGCTCGTCCAGCACGATGACAGGCGGACGGTGCACCAATGCCTGCGCCACCAGCACACGGCGCTTCATGCCGCCCGAAAGCGCACGCATGTTGGCGTCGGCCTTGCTGGTGAGGTCCAGGTTGGCCATGACCTCGTCGATCCAGTCGTCGTTCTTGGTCAGGCCGAAATAGCCCGACTGCAGGCGCAGCGTCTCGCGCACCGTGAAGAACGGGTCGAACACCAGTTCCTGCGGTACCACACCGAGCTTGCGGCGCGCCGTGCGGTAGTCGGAGACGACGTCGTGACCGAGCACCCGCACGCTTCCGGAGTCCGCGCGATTCAGCCCGGCGAGGATGGAGATCAGCGTGGTCTTGCCCGCGCCGTTGGGGCCAAGCAGGCCGAAAAACTCGCCCTGCTCGACAGACAGGCTCACGCCCTTGAGCGCTTGCAACGACTTGTAGCGCTTGCGGACGTCAGCGATTTCGATGGCTTTCATGGCCGACAAAGTGAACTACCCTGCGCATATCCGGCTCGCAGGTCGACGTGGCGACCGCGGCCCGGGTGCCACACGCGGCGGCGGCAGAGCGACAAACCCAGAATTATAGGGGAACTGCACCAAGAGACTGCGGCGCGGCAAACGGCGCCGGCCGGATGCCCGGAACGCACGCGGCGCCCGGCGCGGAGCGCGGCATCGCGATGTCGGGTGGCGGGAATGACCCCGCGCCTCGCACCGGACGCCGCCTCAATGTCGTACGTGAGGGTGGGTTGCGGCTGCCGGCGCCATCGCCAGCAGGGATTCGACGCCGTAGAGCGTCGCAAGATTGGAAAGCGCTTCCGGCGCGCCTGCGATATCGAGCGCGATGCCGTGCGCCCGGGCCGTCCGCTGCCAGGACAGCAGGACCGCCACGGCGGAGGAGTCGACCTGCGACAGCCCCGCGCAGTCGATACGCAGGGCTGCCATGCCGGCCTCGCGCGCCCGGCCGAGCTGCGCCTCGCCCTCGCGCAGAACGCGCGGCGCTTCGCGATGGGTCAGCGGGCCGGACAAGGTCAACATGGTCGAAGTCAGAAAAAGAAACAGCGGCCAGACTTGACCGCTGCGTCGATTCTACCGGAAGGCCGCTTACTTCGCCGGGCGCTTTTCGAGCTGCGCGTTGCGCTCGTTCAGGAAGCTGACCAGCCCGGCAACGCCGCCGCGCTTGCTGATGACGTCGGCAAACTGGTTCTTGTACGTCTCCGACAGCCACAGGCCGCTGATGTTGATGTCGTAGACCTTCCAGCCATTGGCGGTCTTCTCGAGGCGATAGTCCAGGGCGACCGGCTCGCCGTTGTTGTTCACGGTCGAACGGACCACCACGTCGGTGTCGTCGGCCGCGGCGCGGAACGGCTTGTACGTGACCGTCTGGTTCTTCACGTTCGATAGCGCGCCCGCGTAGGTGCGGATCAGCAGGGTCTTGAAGCCCTCCTGAATCTGCTGCTGCTCCGGCGTCGCCTGGTTCCAGAAGCGGCCCATGGCGATCTGCGTCGTGCGCTTGAAGTCGGCACGCGGCACGATCTTGTCGTCCACGAGTTGGAAGACCTTGGCCATGTTGCCGCTGCGCAGCTCCGGGTCATTCTTGATGGTGGTCAGCACGTCGTCCACGGCGGCTTTGACGGTGGCCTGGGCGTCCGCTTCCTGGGCATGGACAGGTGCGGCAGCCACTGCTGCCGTCAGCGTGAGGCCGGCAAACACGGAGCGGAGAACTTTCTTCAACATAGTCGCGTCCTTCTGATGTGATCTTGGTTTCGCCTGCAGCGTCGTCGCTGCGCTTGTGCTGGCCGTTAGAACAGGCGGCCTCCAGCCGAGTTCGCGCTGCACCGGCGGGTTTTACGGCTTGTCACCATTGAGGCGACATTGTTACGAAGGCCGCCGTCAGCGGCGGAAAATCGGCCAATTGGGGGTGAGGCGCCGCGACGGCGATACCGTCCCGCTGCCGCCCCCCTGCGCGTCGCCATCGGCCTTCGCGCCCTCGCCGTCTTCAGGCAGATTGCCGTCGTAGATCAGGTAACGCCGGCGCTGCAGATACGCATCGCGCATGAAGGTGTACTTATCCACGGCGGCGTCCTCGAGCACGTTGCTGGCGCCCAGCAGGCTGGCGCGCACGTCGACCACCCGCAGCGCGGCCAGCGAATACGTCACCGTGCCGTCGAAGTAAGTGAGGGGATCCAGTTGCCAGTCGACCAGGAACCCCGCCGTATCCCGCACGGTGCTCGGGCCCAGCAGTGGCCACACGATGTACGGACCGGCCGGCACGCCCCACACGCCAAGCGTCTGGCCGAAGTCTTCCTTGTGTTTGGGCAGGCCGGCGTCCGAGGCGATGTCGATCAGGCCGCCCAGGCCGAACACGGTGTTGATGGCCACGCGCATGGTGTCTTCCAGCGCAGCCGTGCCCTTGAACTGCAGCAGGTTGTTGACGGCCGAGTAGACGTCGCCCGCGTTCGAGAAGAAATTCGACACGGCCGTACGCGCCGGGGACGGCACCACGTCAACGTACGTTTGCGCGACCGGCTTCAGTACGCCCTTGTCGAAGTCTTCGTTGATGCGGAAGACCTCGCGGTTGAACGGCTCGATCGGGTCGGCCGGATTGGCGTTCGGGCCGGTGGCACAGCCCGCCAGCAAGGCGGTGCCGGCCGCCACGGCCAGCGCAAGACTGCGCAGCGTGCGGATGGATGTTGTTGTTTTCATGGTTTATTGACTCCCAGTGCCCCCGGCGGGCTTGGTGCCGCCTGCCCCTGCATCGGCCGCCTTGCTGTAGAGGAACTGGCTGATGAGGTTCTCGAGCACCACGGCCGACTGCGTCATGGTGATCTTGTTGCCATTGGCGAGCATCGCCGAGTCGCCACCGGGCTCGATCCCGATGTACTGCTCGCCGAGCAGCCCCGAGGTCAGAATCTTGGCCGAGCTGTCCTTCGGAAACTGGTAGCGCTGGTCCATGTCGAGCACGGCGACAGCCTGGTAGCTCTTGTCGTCGAACAGGATCTGCGACACGCGGCCGACCACCACACCCGCGCTCTTGACCGGGGCCCGCACCTTCAGGCCGCCGATGTTGTCGAACGATGCTTTCACCTGATAAGTCTTGGCAAACGAGAACGCGCTCATGTTGCCGGCCTTGAGCGCCAGGAACAGCAGCGCCACGATGCCTACCAGCACAAACAGTCCGACCCAGAAATCGAGGAGGCTCTTACGCATGATCTTTTTCTCTTTGAACGGCCGCCATGTGGCGGCGGCTTAGCTGAACATCAGCGCCGTCAGCACGAAGTCCAGCGCCAGCACGGCCAGCGACGCGATCACCACCGTCCGCGTGGTCGCACGCGACACGCCCTCGGGCGTCGCCTTGGCCTCGTAGCCCTGGAACAGCGCGATGAAGGTCACGGCCACGCCGAACACCACACTCTTGATGACGCCGTTGAGCACGTCGTCCACCACATCCACGCCGGCCTGCATCTGCGACCAGAACGCGCCGGCATCCACGCCGATCAGGCCCACGCCGACAAAGTATCCACCCAGAATGCCGACCGCGCTGAAGATCGCAGCCAGCAGCGGCATGGCAATGAACCCGGCCCAGAAACGCGGCGCCAGCACACGGGCCAGCGGGTCCACGGCCATCATTTCCATGGCGATCAGCTGCTCGCCGGCTTTCATGAGGCCGATTTCGGCCGTGAGCGACGTACCGGCCCGGCCGGCAAACAGCAGCGCCGTCACCACGGGGCCCAGTTCGCGCACCAGCGACAGCGCCACCAGTAAGCCCAGGGCCTGCTCGGAGCCATAGCGATTCAGCGTGTAATAGCCCTGCAATCCCAGCACGAAGCCGACGAAGAGGCCCGATACCGCAATGATGATGAACGAATCGTTGCCGATGAAGCGCAGTTGCTCGATCACCAGGCGCGGGCGGCGCAGCACGTCGCCGGATGCGGCGAACATGGCCAGCAGCATGCGGGCGCCGTAGCCGAGACGACTGATCAGCGTGCGGACGAGAAAGCCGATGGTCGAGATCATCGCCCACCTCCGTTCGCCGCATCCTGGCCGAGGCCGAAATCGTCAGCCAGCGGCACCCCCGGGTAGTGGAACGGCACCGGGCCGTCGGCCTGGCCGTGCACGAACTGGCGCACGAACGGGTCCGTCGAGGCGGTCAGCTCGGCCGGCGTGCCCTCGGCGGCAATGCCGCCGTTGGCGATGAAGTAGACGTAGTCCGCAATATGGAACGTTTCCTGCACATCGTGCGAGACGATGATGCTCGTTGCGCCCAGGGCGTCGTTCAGCTTGCGGATGAGCGAGGCGGTCAGGCCCAGCGAGATCGGATCAAGCCCGGCGAACGGCTCGTCGTAGAGGATGATCGACGGGTCCAGCGCGATCGCGCGGGCCAGCGCCACGCGCCGGGCCATGCCGCCGGAAATCTGGGCGGGCATGAGGTCGCGCGCGCCGCGCAGGCCGACGGCGTTGAGCTTCATCAGCACGAGATCGCGGATGAGGGGCTCGGGCAGCTTGGTGTGTTCGCGCAGCGGAAATGCCACATTGTCGAACACGGACATATCGGTAAACAGCGCCCCGAACTGGAACAGCATGCCCATCTGGCGGCGCACGGCGTACAGCGCAGGCTTGTCCAATGCGCCGATGTCCTGGCCGAGCACGCGCACGGTGCCCGCCGCTGCGCCGACCTGCCCGCCGATCAATCGCAGGATCGTGGTCTTGCCGCAACCTGAGCCGCCCATGACAGCCACCACGCTGCCCTTGGGCACGCGCATGCACAGGCCGGACAGGATGCGCCGCTCGCCTGGCTGGTAGGCGAAATCGACCTGATCGAGTTCGACAACGGCGTTGGGAGTCTGGCTGGACACGGATATTGTCGGCTGAGGGCTCGGCGGATTGGCGGCTTTGGCTCGCCGCATCTTGTTCTCTTGGTGCCGCGCTGGCTTGCGACGCGGCCCGCCATTATAGGTGGAAACCCGCGTAGCCCGTCAGTCACGCCATGCTTACCGACAGTTTGTGTGGCTTGCGTGCCGCGCTCGCTGCGCTGGCCTTGCAGGTGGCTGAGGGTGCACTGTCGGCGCAGGCCGATTCCCTTGCGTTCATTCGCCGCTGTCGAGTCGCAGATCGGCGTGCCGGATCACCGCCTGCCAGTGGGCGGCGTCGCTGCGCACGGTCTGGGTAAAAGTGTCCGGCCCGTCCCATTCCGGCTCGAAGCCGCCAGCGCGCAGTGTCGCGCCCACGTCTACCGAACGGACCGCGCGGCGCAGTTCGGCCGCGGCCCGCACGGCAAGCAGCCGCGGCGTGCGCGCCGGCATGAAGGCGCCGATCCATGCACTGCGGTCGAACCCCGCCAAGCCGCCCTCGCGCAACGTCGGGACGGCGGGCGCAAACCGCGACCGCACGCCGCCCGTCACGCCCACCAGCCGCAGTTGCCCACTGGCGGCGGCCGCCGCCACGCTCGGATAGCACGCAAAGCAGGCCGCCATCCGCCCTGCGAGGACTTGCTGGACGAGCCCCGCCTCGCCGCGGACGGCCACATGCGGCGCGTGAAAGGCGTAGTCCCGGACAAACTGCTCGGCAACGAGGTGGGACCACGTGCCAAGCACGTCCGACCCGCAATTGACGGTGACGGTTTCAGCACGCGCCCGTGCCAGGAGATCGGTGATGGTGTGGATCGGCAACCGCGCGTCGACCGCCAGGAACAACGGCAGCGCCGCCACCATCGCCACGGGCTGGAAGTCGCGCAGCGGATCATAGGACGCCGCTTCAAGCGCAGGCTGGGCGACAAACGTCGTCTGCTGAAGCAGCAGGGTGTGGCCGTCCGACGGGGCACGGGCCACCGCCTCGCCGGCCGCCATGCCATTGGCGGCGGGCCGGTCTTCCACACCGACGGGGCGGCCGACCTGCTGCTGCAACTGCGCGGCCAACGCCCGCGCCAGCGCATCAAACGCGCTGCCCTCGGCTGACGGCACCACGAAACGCAGCGACTGAGACGGATAGCCCTGCAGCAACGCATGGGCGGGCAACGCCAGCGACGCCGACAGCGCAGCGAGCGACGCCACGACGCACCGCCGCCGCGCATCGGGCGCTTCGGAAACAGTGACGGACGCATGGCGGGCGCGCATTCGCATCGAAGAAGACGGGGCCGGGGAAATTGCATTCTAGAAATCGGCGCGTCCGCCCTGCACCCATGTAAACCATGTCGATGTAAACCATGAAGCCGCCGACCGCCAAAGAAAAAGGCCCGCCAAGGCGAGCCTTGGGGGCTTGGGGTCAGCCGGTCGAACCGCGTGGTCAGCGCGGCAGTTCCGAGTGCCCCATGAGGAACGCGTCCACCGAGCGCGCAGCCTGCCGGCCTTCGCGGATGGCCCACACGACCAGCGACTGGCCACGGCGCACGTCACCGGCGGCAAACACCTTCGGCACGTTGGTCGCGTAGGCGTTGTCGCCTTCGGTGGAGGCGCGTGCGTTGTTGCGCGCATCCTTGGTCACGCCGAAGGCGTCCAGCACGCCGCCGACCGGGTTGGTAAAGCCCATCGCCAGCAGCACGAGGTCGGCCTTGAGCGTAAACTCGCTGCCTTCGATCTCGCTCATCTTGCCGTCCTTCCATTCGAGGCGGACTGCCTTGAGGGCCGTCACGCGGCCGTTCTCGCCGATGAGCTCCTTGGTGGCGACCGACCAGTCGCGCTCGCAACCCTCGTCGTGCGACGACGACGTGCGCAGCTTGATCGGCCAGTACGGCCACACCAGCGGCTTGTTCTCTTCTTCGGGCGGGCGCGGCAGCAGCTCGAACTGCGTGACCGACGCGGCGCCATGGCGGTTGGACGTGCCCACGCAGTCCGAACCCGTATCGCCGCCGCCGATCACGATGACGTGCTTGCCATCCGCGCGGATCGGGTTCGGCGCGTCGCCGGCCACCTCCTTGTTCTGCGGGATCAGGAATTCCAGGGCGTAGTGCACGCCATCCAGATCACGGCCCGGCACCGGCAGATCGCGCGGCACTTCCGAACCGCCCGTCAGCACGACGGCGTCGAACTGCTTGAGGATGTCGTCGGCGGAGATCATCTCGCGCGCGTCGTTGCAGATGCCTGCCGGAACCGTCTTGTCGCCGACGATGACGCCGGTGCGGAACGTCACGCCCTCGGCTTCCATCTGCTGCATGCGGCGGTCGATGTGCGCCTTCTCCAGCTTGAAGTCGGGGATGCCGTAGCGCAGCAGGCCGCCGATGCGGTCGTTCTTTTCGAACACCGTCACGTCATGGCCGGCGCGCGCCAGTTGCTGCGCAGCGGCCAGGCCGGCGGGGCCCGAGCCGACCACGGCGACGGTCTTGCCGGTCTTGTGCTTCGGCACCTGCGGCGCCACCCAGCCCTCTTCCCAGGCCTTGTCGATGATGGCGTGCTCGATCGACTTGATGCCGACCGGCAGCTCGTTGATGCCCAGCGTGCAGGCCGCCTCGCACGGTGCCGGGCAGATGCGGCCCGTGAACTCGGGGAAGTTGTTGGTCGAGTGCAGCACCTCGATCGCCGTCTTCCAGTCCTGGCGGTACACCAGGTCGTTGAAGTCCGGGATGATGTTGTTGACCGGGCAGCCGTTGTTGCAGAACGGGATGCCGCAGTCCATGCAGCGCGCGCCCTGGATCTTGGCTTCGTTGTCCGCCAGTGCGAACACGAACTCCTTGTAATGCTTCACGCGCGCTTCGGGCGCTTCGTATGCCTCGTTCTGGCGGGGAAATTCGAGAAAACCGGTCGCCTTGCCCATGGTGTCCTTCCTGACCCGATGCACGCGTGCATCGGATCGTCGTATCAGTTGCGTTGTATTCGGTGGCGGCGGACGGCGGATCACCGAAGATCCGTCATCCGCCTGGTCGCTGGATCAGGCTCAAGCCGCGATTTGCTCGCGACCGGCTTCCTGTTCGCGTTCGTACATCTCGGCCAGCGCGCGCTTGTACTCGGTCGGGAAGACCTTGACGAAGCGGCGGCGTGCGTTGGTCCAGTCGGCCAGCAGTTCCTTGGCGCGCTCGGAGCCGGTGTAGCGGAAGTGCTTTTCCACCAGCGCCTTGAGGAGCTGCTCGTCGAGCACGCGCTCGCCACCGACCTTGTGCCAGGTCGCAGGCGTGTGCGCCTTCTCCTGGTCTGCCGCCGACAGTACGGATTCCAGCGCGACCTGCGCCGTGTTGCAGCGCTTGTCGAACAGGCCGTCCTCGTCATAGACGTAGGCCACGCCACCGGACATGCCCGCCGCAAAGTTGCGGCCGGTCGCGCCCAGCACGACGACAGTGCCGCCGGTCATGTACTCGCAGCCGTGATCGCCCGTGCCCTCCACCACCGTGGTGGCGCCGGAGTTGCGCACGGCGAAGCGTTCGCCGGCCACGCCGTTGAAGAAGGCTTCGCCGGCCAGCGCGCCGTACAGCACCGTGTTGCCGACGATGATGTTCGACGTCGGCTCACCGCGGAATTCGTGCGGCGGGCGCACGATCACACGACCGCCCGACAGGCCCTTGCCGACGTAGTCGTTGGCGTCGCCCACAAGGTCCAGCGTGATGCCGTGGGCCAGGAAGGCGCCAAACGACTGGCCCGCCGTCCCCTGCATCTGGATGTGGATCGAATCGTCCGGCAGGCCTTCATGGCCGTAGCGCTTGGCCACCTCGCCCGACAGCATCGCGCCCACGGTGCGGTTGACGTTGCGCACCGGCTGGATGAACGACACACGTTCGCCCTTCTCCAGCGCAGCCTTGGCCTTCTCGATGAGCTGGTGATCCAGCGCACGATCGAGACCGTGGTCCTGCACGTCAACCTGGTAGCACGGCTCGCCTTCCTTCTTCGCCGGCTGATAGAAGATGCGCGTGAAGTCCAGGCCGCGCGCTTTCCAATGTTCGATGCCGGCCTTCGTGTCGAGCAGGTCGGCGCGGCCGATCAGCTCGTTGAAGGTGCGGATGCCCAGCTGCGCCATGATCTCGCGCACTTCTTCAGCAACGAAGAAGAAGTAGTTCACCACGTGCTCGGGCTTGCCCGAGAACTTCTTGCGCAGCACCGGATCCTGCGTCGCCACGCCCACCGGGCACGTGTTCAGGTGGCACTTGCGCATCATGATGCAGCCCTCGACCACCAGCGGCGCGGTCGCGAAGCCGAATTCATCCGCGCCCAGCAGCGCGCCGATCACGACGTCGCGGCCGGTCTTCATCTGGCCGTCCGCCTGCACGCGGATGCGGTTGCGCAGGCCGTTGAGCATCAGCGTCTGCTGCGTCTCGGCCAGGCCCAGTTCCCACGGCGTGCCGGCGTGCTTGATCGACGACCACGGCGAAGCGCCCGTGCCGCCGTCATGGCCGGCGATCACCACGTGGTCGGCCTTGGCCTTGGCGACACCTGCGGCCACCGTGCCCACGCCGACTTCCGAAACGAGCTTGACCGACACGTCCGCGCGCGGGTTCACGTTCTTCAGGTCGTGGATCAACTGCGCCAGGTCTTCGATGGAGTAGATGTCGTGGTGCGGCGGGGGCGAGATCAGGCCCACGCCCGGCACCGAGTAACGCAGCTTGCCGATGTAGTCCGTCACCTTGTGGCCGGGCAACTGACCACCCTCGCCGGGCTTGGCACCTTGGGCCATCTTGATCTGGATCTGATCGGCAGACGCCAGGTACTCGGCCGTCACGCCAAAGCGGCCCGAGGCCACCTGCTTGATCTTCGAGCGCAGCGAATCGCCTTCCTGCAGTTCGAGATCGCGCTCGACCACTTCGCGGCCGATCACGTCCGACAGCTTGGTGCCCTGCTTGATCGGGATGCCGCGCAGCTCGTTGCGGTAACGGCGCTCGTCTTCACCGCCCTCGCCCGTGTTCGACTTGCCGCCGATGCGGTTCATCGCCACGGCCAGCGTGGTATGCGCCTCGGTCGAGATCGAGCCGAGCGACATCGCGCCGGTGGCAAAGCGCTTGACGATCTCCTTGGCCGGCTCGACTTCTTCCAGCGGAATCGCGCGCGCCGGGTCCACCTTGAACTCGAACAGGCCGCGCAGCGTCATGTGGCGCTTGCTCTGGTCGTTGATGAGGTTCGCGTATTCCTTGTACGTCTGGTACGAATTCGCGCGGGTGGCGTGCTGCAGCTTGGCGATCGAATCCGGCGTCCACATGTGCTCTTCGCCGCGGATGCGGAAGGCGTATTCGCCGCCGGCGTCGAGCATGTTGGCCAGGACCGGCGCATCGCCAAAGGCGTCATGGTGCAGGCGCAGCGCTTCTTCGGCCACTTCGAAGATGCCGATGCCGCCCACGTTGGATGCCGTGCCGTGGAAGTACTTGTCCACCAGCTCGCGCGACAGGCCGATCGCCTCGAAGATCTGTGCACCGGTGTACGACATGTACGTCGAGATGCCCATCTTGGACATCACCTTCTGCAGGCCCTTGCCGATCGCCTTGATGAAGTTGTAGATCGCTTTGTCGGCGGTCAGGCCCAGGCCCGGGGCGAGCTCGGCCAGCGTTTCCATCGCGAGGTACGGATGCACGGCTTCGGCGCCGTAGCCGGCCAACAGCGCAAAGTGATGCACTTCGCGGGCCGAACCCGTCTCGACCACCAGACCGGTGCTCGTGCGCAGGCCCTTCTCCACCAGGTGATGGTGGATGGCCGACGTGGCGAGCAACGCCGGAATCGCGACCTGCTTTTCGTCCACGCCGCGGTCCGACACGATCAGAATGTTGTAGCCCGACTTGACCGCATCGACGGCTTCGGCGCACAGCGAGGCCAGGCGTGCTTCGATGCCTTCCTTGCCCCACGCGACCGGGTAGCAGATGTCCAGCTCGTAAGCCATGAACTTGCCGCCGGTGTAGTGCTCGATGTTGCGGATCTTCGCCATGTCCTTGAAGTCCAGCACGGGCTGGCTCACTTCAAGACGCATCGGCGGGTTGATGTTGTTCAGCTCGAGCAGGTTCGGCTTCGGCCCGATGAACGAGACGAGCGACATCACCACGTTTTCGCGGATGGGGTCGATCGGCGGGTTCGTGACCTGCGCGAACAGTTGCTTGAAGTAGTTGTAGAGCGTCTTGTTCTTGGAGGACAGCACGGCCAGCGGGCTGTCGTTGCCCATGGAGCCGGCGGCTTCTTCACCGTTGGCGGCCATCGGGGCCATCAGGAACTTGACGTCTTCCTGCGTGTAGGCGAAGGCCTGCTGGCGATCCAGCAGCTTGGCGGCCGGCTTGGTTTCGGCGGCCACGTCTTCCGGCTTGGCTTCCAGCTCGTCGAGCTTGATGCGCACGGCATCGATCCAGCTCTTGTACGGCTTGGCATTGGCCAGGTTGTCCTTGAGCTCTTTGTCGTCGATGATGCGGCCCTGCTCCATGTCGATCAGGAACATCTTGCCCGGCTGCAGGCGCCACTTCTTGACGATGCGGGACTCGGGAATCGGCAGCACGCCGGCTTCGGACGCCATCACGACCATGTCGTCGTCGGTGACGTAATAGCGCGCCGGACGCAAGCCGTTACGGTCGAGCGTTGCACCGATCTGGCGGCCGTCGGTAAAGCAGATGGCGGCGGGGCCGTCCCACGGCTCCATCATTGCAGCGTGGTATTCGTAGAAGGCGCGACGGTTGTCGTCCATCAGCGTGTGCTGTTCCCACGCTTCCGGAATCATCATCATCATCGCCTGGGCCAGCGGATAGCCGGCCATCGTCAGCAGCTCGAGACAGTTGTCGAACGATGCCGTGTCGGATTGGCCCGGATAGATCAGCGGCCACAGCTTCGGCAGATCATCGCCCAGCACCGGCGACGAGATGCCGCCCGTACGCGCGTTGATCCAGTTGACGTTGCCCTTGACGGTGTTGATTTCGCCGTTGTGCGCGACCATGCGGTACGGGTGCGCCAGTTCCCATGCAGGGAACGTGTTGGTCGAGAAACGCTGGTGCACCAGCGCCAGCGCCGACACCGTGCGCGGGTCTGCCAGGTCCTGGTAGTAGCGGCCGACCTGTTCGCACAGAAGCAGGCCCTTGTAGACGATCGTGCGCGCCGACATCGACGGCACGAAGTATTCCTTGCCGTGCTTGAGCTTGAGCGCCTGGATGGCGTGGCTGGCGGTCTTGCGAATTACGTACAGCTTCCGCTCCAGCGCATCGGTGGTCATGATGTCGCGGCCGCGCCCGATGAAGATCTGGCGGATCACCGGCTCGGTCTTCTGCACCGTGGGCGACATCGGCATGGTCTTGTCGACCGGCACGTCGCGCCAACCCAGCACGACCTGGCCTTCCAGACGCACGGTGCGCTCAAGTTCCTGTTCGCAGGCGAGGCGCGAGGCATGTTCCTTCGGCAGGAAGATCATGCCGACGCCGTATTCGCCGGCCGGCGGCAGGTTGATGCCCTGCTTGGCCATCTCTTCGCGGAAGAACTGATCGGGAATCTGCAGCAGGATGCCTGCCCCGTCGCCCATCAGGGGGTCGGCACCGACAGCGCCCCGGTGGTCGAGGTTGTGCAGGATGCGCAGCCCTTGCTGGACGATCTCGTGGCTTTTCTTGCCCTTGATGTGCGCGACGAAGCCGACGCCGCAAGCGTCGTGTTCATTGGTCGGGTCGTACAGACCCTGGGCCGACGGCGCCGAAGGCGCGATGGGGAAGGAGTGTTGTTCCACGGCGTTCTTCCGATGTTATCGGTGCAGCTCGCCGTAGGCGGCCCTCTCGATGGTGCGGATGCGGGCAGAACAGCCAATGGCGCGCCGCACCATGAATGCGGGGTGAAACGAATATAAAAGAGCGGTCCGTAACACGCAAAAGGTTTTAAATGGGGTCGGATTAAATTAATAAATGCACACATGCGGTGCAGTCAAAAAAATGGGGACAGATCAAATTCGTGCACACGACTGTGCGCCCCATGCCCCGCGCCTATCGCGCCGACGTCGTGTCTTCCGCCTCCGGCTCGGCGGCCTGTCGGGGCGGTCTCCCCTTGGGCAGCGGCGCGACACGGCGCCCTCCGGTGCGCGCCAACGTAGCGAGAAAAGCATCGCTGCCGAGCGGCCAGCCGCTGTGCACGTGTTGACGGATCTTCGCGATCTGATCCGAACCCAGCCCCTCGTGCCACAGGGTCCGATAGCGCGACTGGCGCTCGAACGGTGTATTCCCAAGCCGCCAGTAGCAGTAGTGATCGCTCACCCACGGAATCGATTGAATGCCGACATGGTGTCGATACGTGCTCCACCGGTCTTCTTCCGGTGTGGCAACGAACCCGCCGCGTACGGCGTTCGATTCCACATACAACAGCATGGGCAGCACCCATTCGGCCGGATCCAGCACGGTGGACCGGAAACGCCCCTCCCATAAAGTGCCGCTGCGCTGGGCCGCTGCATTGAAGTAGCGGGTATAGCGCCGCCCCACCGCCTGCAGCGTGCGCGACAGACTCTCTGCCACCTTGGGCGTTCCGACCAGGTGCACGTGATTCGGCATCAGCGCGAAGGCGTGGATTGCGAAATCGTGCTCGCGGGCGGCCATGCGAAGCGTGTCGAGGTAGAAGGCGTAGTCGTCGTCGCCGCGAAAGACGAGCTGGCGGTTGTTGCCGCGTTGCAACACGTGTACGGGCACATCGACCGGACTGAGACGAGGCAGGCGGGCCATGGGAAGAGCCGGAGGAGAAAACGCGTATCGTAGCGCCGCCCGCATGAACCTGTCCCCACTTTTTTGCTGGCAAACGCTTGCTACTGAACCGCTCACGAATTTGCGCACCGTCAAACCGGCTCGCGGTCCACAGGCGTGCGGCTGCGTCGACTTGATCGCGCGCAAATCGCGTAGGCAACCTCCCCGCGAGACTGGCACCCATCACATCACGAAACGATTGGAGGGAGCGATTCATGGCCTGCGTCCGCCTAGCCGCTGTTGTTGCCACCGCCGGGTTGCTGGCCGGCAGCCTGAGCTCAACCGCGCTTGCACAAAGCACCGACTTGCCGCCAGCCGCCGGCAACTGGATGGTGCGCCTGCGCGCTGTCAACCTGACCGCGGCCAACAAGTCCGACCCCGTGCCGGCGCTCGCCATTCCGGCAGATGCGATCCAGATCAACAACAAGGTGCTGCCGGAACTGGACGTCTCGTACTTCTTCACGCCGAATGTGGCAGCCGAGCTGATCCTGACGTATCCGCAACAGCATGACGTGACGGTCATGCAAAGCGCGCTCGGCGGCCCGACCAAGATCGGCAGCTTCCGCCACCTGCCGCCAATCCTGACGCTGCAGTATCACTTCACGCCCGCGTCGCGCTTCAAGCCGTATGTGGGCGCGGGCATCAACTACACGCGCATCTCAAACGTCGACCTTCACGTTCCGGGCGTCGGCAACTTGGACATGAGCAGGAACAGCATCGGCCCTGCGCTGCAGGTGGGTTTCGACTATCGCCTGACCGAGCGCCTGTACTTCAACGTCGACCTGAAGAAGACATGGATCAGCGCCGACGTGAAGCTGGCCGGGCAGACGATCAGCAAGGTGAAGGTCGACCCCTGGCTGCTGGGCATCGGGCTGGGGTATCGGTTCTGAGGGAGGCGGTCAGCGAACAGACACTGTCCTGATCGACTTTTCCGGCGTGCCGCAGGGGCCGTCGACGGCGGGGGCGCTCGTCGGCGGTGGTTGGCGCGTTGGGCCCGGCATGCGTTGGGGCGGCCGGGCTTTTTTTTCGCTTGCTTTTTCAGCGCGACGGGCGCTCAACGCCCGCCCGATGCCGGCCTCACACCGCATCCACCGCAAAGATGCGGCGATGCTCCTTGATGGCGTAACGGTCCGTCATCCCGGCGATGTAGTGCGCGATCCAGCGCGGCTGCTCTTCGGGCTGGTCCTTGGCTTGGTACTGCGGTGGCAGCAGGCGCGGGTCATCCAGGAAGGCGCCAAACAGGTCTTCGATGATGCGGCGCGCCTTCGCGGCCATGCGCATCACGAGATAGTGGCGGTACAGATTGTCGAACAGGAAGCGCTTGAGCACGCGCGCCTGTTCACGCATCGGTTCGGAAAACGCCACCAGTGCGGGGGCTGCGCGGACGTCGTCGATGCTCTGCGGTCCGGCCGCCGCGATGGCCGCGCGCGTGGTGGCAATGAGATCGACGATCAGCGCGTTGATGATGCGGCGGATCGTCTCGTTGATGAGGCGCCGGCCGCCGACGTCGGGAAACGCCGCCTCCGCTTCGCGCCGATGGACGGTCCACAGCGGCACATCCTCGAGTTGCTCCAGCGTGATCAGCCCCGAGCGCAGGCCGTCGTCGATATCGTGGTTGTTGTAGGCCACCTCATCGGCGAGGTTGGCAAGCTGTGCCTCGAGCGAGGGCTGCTGCCCTTGGAGGAACCGCCGCCCCAGATCGCCGAGCGTGGCCGCATTGTTGCGCGAGCAATGCTTGAGGATGCCCTCGCGCGTCTCGAACGTCAGGTTCAGGCCGTCAAAGCCGCCGTAGCGCTCTTCCAGCCGGTCCACCACCAGCAGGCTCTGCAGGTTGTGCTCGAAACCGCCGTACGGCTTCATGCAATCGTTGAGCGCATCCTGGCCTGCGTGGCCGAACGGCGTGTGGCCCAGGTCGTGCGCGAGCGAGATGGCCTCCACCAGGTCTTCGTTCAGCCGCAGGCTGCGCGCGATCGACCGGGCGATCTGCGCCACCTCAAGGCTGTGCGTCAGGCGCGTGCGAAACAGGTCGCCCTCGTGATTGACGAAGACCTGTGTCTTGTATTCGAGCCGCCGGAAGGCCGTGCTGTGGATGATGCGGTCGCGATCGCGCTGGAACTCGGTGCGCGAGGTGGACGGCGGTTCGGCGTGCACGCGGCCGCGCGACTGCGCCGCATGCGCGGCGTAGGGAGCGAGATGGCCTTCCAGGTCGAACGGCGCGGGCGGCATATCGAGGCGATCGTTCATCGGGCCATCGCTTGCGGCATCAGGCGACCGGCGCCTCGGTCGGCGGCCGCAGCACCGCATGCTGCAGCGTGGCGCGCAGATCGGCATCGGGTACCGTGGTGACGAACGCCTGGCCGAGCTTGCGCAGCAGTACGAACTTGATCTCACCGGCTTCGGCCTTCTTGTCGACGCGCATCAGGTCGATGAAGCGTTCGAGGCCCAGGTCCGGCGCCACGGTGGGCAGGTTGGCCGCACGCGTCAGCGCGGTGATGCGGTTGCGCGTGTCGACGTCGATGAAGCCAAGGCGATGCGACAGGTCGGCCGCCATCACCATGCCGCAGCCGACGGCCTCGCCGTGCAGCCATTCGCCGTAACCCAGGCCGGCCTCGATGGCGTGGCCGAAGGTGTGGCCGAAGTTGAGGATGGCGCGCAGGCCCGATTCACGCTCGTCCTGTGCCACGACCGCAGCCTTGATGCGCACCGAGCCGCGCACGGCTTCGGCCATCAACGCCGCATCGCAGGCGTTGAGGCCGGCGATGTTCCGTTCGATCCAGGCGAAGTAGTCGGCATCGGCAATCGCACCGTGCTTGATGACCTCGGCCATGCCGGCGGCCAGCTCGCGCGGCGGCAACGTGCGCAGCGTGTCGATGTCGGCAAGCACCGCCTGCGGCTGGTGGAATGCGCCGATCATGTTCTTGCCCAGCGGGTGGTTGATGCCCGTCTTGCCGCCCACCGACGAATCGACCTGCGAGAGCAGCGTCGTCGGCACCTGGATGAAGGGCACGCCGCGCATGTAGCAGGCGGCGGCAAAGCCCGTCATGTCGCCGATCACGCCGCCACCCAGCGCGACCAGCGTGGTCTTGCGGTCGGCGCCCGAGGCGAGCAGCGCATCGAAGATGCGATTCAGCGTTTCCCACTTCTTGAACGACTCGCCATCGGGCAGCACAACGGTGTCGACGGCCTTGCCGAGGGAGCGGACGGCCGCCTCGACCTTGGCCGCGTACAGTGGCGCCACCGTTTCGTTGGTGACGATCACGGCACGCGCGCCGCGAATGTGGGGGGCAAACAATTCGGCCTGGGCCAGCAGCCCCGACCCGATATGGATCGGATAGGCGCGATCACCAAGGTCGACATCAACGGTAATCATGACGAGCGGGAGACTTGCGACGGAATGGGGGAACCCGCAGGCGGCGCGACGATGCCGGCCATCTCGAGTTGCATCAGGACCATATTAACAAGCTGGGCGACAGTGGGCTTGCCGGTCTCGATGACGAAGTGCGCCACCTCGCGGTAGAGCGGATCGCGAACCGCATGCAGCTCTTCCAGCCTGGCACGCGGGTTTTCGGTCTGCAGCAGCGGGCGGTTCTTGTCGTGGCGCGTACGCAGATACAGATCGTGCGGATTCGCCCGCAGGTAGATGACCGTGCCGCGCTCGCGCAGGAACGCCCGGTTTTCCGGCCGCAACACTGCGCCGCCGCCGGTGGCCACCACCACCCCCTGGCGCGATGTGAGCTCGTCGATCATGTGCGTCTCGCGGTTGCGGAAGCCGACTTCGCCTTCGTGCTCGAAAATCACCGGCACGCGCACCCCGCAGCGCGCCTCGATCTCATGATCCGAATCGAAGAACGGCAGATCCAGCCGGCGAGCCACGGCGCGCCCGACCGTAGTCTTGCCCGCGCCCATCAGGCCGACGAAAAAAACGTTGGAAACAGACAAAATCGCGTGAAATCAGGAAGTTGTGCCTGATTGTAGTGGCATTTGCCCGCTATCCCGCACAAACCCGGCTGCAGAACACAAAAAAGCCCGGCGCTCCACGAAGGACGCCGGGCTCCGAGGTCGCACGCCCCCGCCGCTGTGTTACTTCAGCGACAGCTGGTCGGACAGCACCCGCGGCGTCAGGAAGACGAGCAGCTCGGTGCGGTTATTGATCTTGTTGGTGCTCTTGAACAGGTTGCCCACCACCGGGATGTCGCCCAGCAGCGGCACCTTGTTCACGTCGGTCCGCTCGTTCTGCGTGTAGATGCCGCCGATCACCACCGTACCGCCGTTCTCGACGAGCACCTGCGTCTGCACGTGCTTGGTGTCGATGGCGAAGCCGTTGGTGGTCTGGATGCCGACGCTGTCCTTGTTGACGTCCACATCCAGAAAGACGTTGCCGTCCGGCGTGATCTTGGGCGTGACCTCCAGCTTCAGGTTGGCCTTCTTGAACGACACCGACGTGGCGCCCGAAGACGTCGCCTGCTGGTACGGGATCTCGGTACCCTGCTCGATCAGCGCCTTGATGTTGTCGGCGGTCACTACGCGCGGGCTCGAGATGATCTTGCCTCGGCCATCGGCTTCCAGCGCGGACAGCTCGAGCGCCAGGAAGCGATTCGCGCCGGCATTGAACAGACTCACCGCCAAACTTGCGGCATTCACGCCGTTAATGCCGTTGGCCGGGAAGCTGATCGCCGGACTGTTGTCCCATTTGGCGTTTTCCGTAATCGGCGACAGCACGTTGGTGTACGAGTTGCCCACGCCGGAACCATTCGTCCGGTTCATGAAGCCCAGCTTGGCGCCCAGGTTGCGGCTGAACGTGTCGTCGGCCTCGACGATGCGTGCCTCGATCATCACCTGGCGCACCGGGATGTCAATCTTCTGGATGAAGGCCTGCACCTCTTCCAGCTTGCTCGGGATGTCGGAAACAAAGAGCTGGTTCGTGCGCAGATCGGCGGTCAGCGAGCCGCGCTTGGACAGGACGCGAGACGTTGCGGCCCCGCCGGCCGCGCCGCCGGCGCCACCAGCAGCGCCGGCGCCCAGCAGCATGTTGCGCACGTCGCCCGCGCTCTGGTAGTTCAGGCGGAACACCTGGCTGCGCAGCGGCTCCAGTTCGGTCACCTGCTGCTGCGACTCGAGTTCGGCCTTCTCTTTCGTGGCCAGCTCACCGCGCGGCGCGACCCACAGCACGTTGCCGTTGCGGCGCGAAGCCAGGCCCTTGGAGTCGAGCACGATCTGCAGGGCCTGATCCCATGGCACGTCCTTCAGCCGCAGGGACAAGGTGCCCGTGACGCTGTCGCTCGTGACGATGTTCAGGTTGGTGAAGTCGGCAAAGACCTGCAGCAGCGAGCGCACGTCGATGTTCTGGAAGTTCAGCGACAGGCGCTCACCGCGGTAGCCCGGGCCAGCGATCAGCTTGTTCGGGTCTTCCTTGGTCGGGCGCACTTCGACCACGAACTGCGTGTCGGTCTGGTACGAGCTGTACTGCCAGTTGCCGCGCGGCTCGATGATCAGACGTGCGCCGGTGCCGTTGTCGGTCGCGCGCATGGCCTGCACGGGCGTACCGAAGTCGCTCACGTCGTAACGGCGGCGCAGCGATTGCGGCAGCGTGGCGCCCACGAAGTCGACCACGAGATTCTGGCCCTGCTGAGCAATGTTGATCGCCGAGTTGGCCGTCGACAGGTCAACGACCACGCGGCCCGCCTGGTCTTCGCCGCGACGGAAATCGACGTTGCGTACGGCCGGACGCTCGGCGCCCGCCGTGGGCGGCGGTGCAGAGAACGTCGGCGCCGGCGCGGCCGAGGCCACGGGCGCGGCCTCCAGCGTCAACACATACTGGTTGCCGCGCACTTCCGACTTGTACTGAGTCTGGCGCACCAGATCGAGCACCACGCGCGTGCGATCGCCGATCTGCACCACGTTGGCCGAGCGCAGCAGCTTGCCGCCATATTGGTAGTTGGCACGGCCCTGTGCGAAACCGGCGCCGAAGAAATCGATGGCGATGCGCGCAGGCTGCTGCGTGCTGAACTCGACCGGCTTCTGCGCCGGCGCGCTCTTGAGCGTGATCGTCACGACGGTGGATTCACCGGCCGTGGCCTGCTCCACCTTCTCGATCGCATTGGCGGCGGCGGCCGCAGCCGGCGCGGCCTGCTGAGCAGCGGCCTGGCCCGCCATGAAAACCCAGCACAGCGCAAGCCATGCCACCGCGCCCCCCCGGGCCACTCGGGCAGCCTGGGACAGGCCGCCCTTCACGAGACGCATCGTCATTGCGCGCCCTCCTGAACTTTCAGGGTCGTCATTTTTTCTTTCCATTCGGTCGTGCCTTCGCGCACCAGCTCACGCAGGGTGAGTTCCTGGTCTCCGATGCGGACGATGCGACCATAGTTTTGTCCGATGTACTGCCCCACATGCACGTGCTGCGTCTTGTCCCCGACAGACAGGACACCTTCCGTCTCGCCATTGCGCTTCATCGTGCCGAGCAGCTTGAAGGCCTCCAGCGGATAGTCTTCCAGCGGCTCGCGACGTCGATTCGGTTCCGGCGATTCGTTCTGGGCTCGCGACAGTTCCGCCACCTTCTGCACGCTGAACGGGTCAGTCTGCCTGGTGGTGGTGTATTCGCGCGGCGCGTAAGGCTTGGGCTGCGGCAGGGGCGGCACCGTGGTGCTGACCTGCTGGCGGGCCTGCTGCATCCATTGCTGCAGCTCCTCGTCTTCACTCGCGCCGCACGCCGTCAGCACGACGGCCAGGCACAGCGGCGACAGGCGCACGAGGTGTGACATGCGGCGGCGGGTCATGGCGTGGCCCTTCATTTGGCGCCCCCCTTGGCGGCAGCAGCAGCCTTGCGTTGCGCGGCCTGCTCGTCGGCGTCGAGCGCACGGTAGGCCTGGGCACGGGCATCCATCACCATGCCACCGTCCTTGGTACCCGTCAGGGAGATGTTCTGCAGCGTGACGATCCGCGACAGCGCGGCCACATCGGCGGCAAACAGCGCCATGTCGTGATAGCGCCCGTTGACCTTCACGGAGATGGGAATCTCTGCGTAGTACGGCTTCACCACCGCGGCGGCCGGACGGAACAGGTCGAACGTCAGCCCGCGGGCGATGCCGGCATGGTTGACGTCGGCCAGCAGCGCGTCCATCTCGGTCTTGTTCGGCAATTGCAGCTCGAGCTTGGCAACGCGCTGCTCCACCTCGGCCTTCTGCTTGCGCAGCGCCTCGAGGTTCACCACCTGCGCGAGCTTGCTCTGGTAAGCGCTCTTGAGCGCCTCCTGCTCGGTGCGCTTCGCATCGCGCTCGTCAAACTTGCCGTTCCAGTACAGTTGCCAGCCCAGCCCGATCACGAGTACGGCGGCCAGAATCATGAACAGGATGCGCGGCGCGGTCGGCCAGGTTTCCGGCTCGTTCAGGTTCAGGCCGCGGAACTGGCTGACCAGTTCTTCCAGGGAAACATCGGTCGTGAGCGCCATGGTCATTTCCTCGCCGCTGCACCGGCCGCACCCGGCTTGGCCGACGCTGCGGGCTCGGCCTTCCACTGGAAGCGGATCGTGAAGTTGAACAGGCGGCGCTGCTCCTTCAGGTTGTTCGTCATCGTGGTGGCGACCGACTCGCCCAGCTCCGCATGATCGAGCCAGGGCACGCCGCCCAGGTTGCGCAGCAGGTCCGAGACGCGCTCGTTCGATTGCGCAATGCCGGAAACGGTGTAGAGATCGCCCTCCTGCTTGAGCGAGGTCAGGTAGATGCCATCCGGCACCTGACGCACCAGTTCCTCGAGCAACTGCACGGGGCGGTTGCGTTCGTTCTGCAGGCTTTCCACGGCCTGCTGGCGCTGCAGCAGATCGTCGATGTCCTTCTTCAGCGTGTTGACCTCGGCGATCTGCTTGTCCATCTCGGCATTCTTCTGCGTGAGAATGTCGTTGATGCGCTGGGCCTCTTCAGTCTGGTGATCGATCACCATGCCGCCCGCCAACACCACCACGGCGCCTGCAGCGGCCGCTGCGGCCAGGCTAATGAAGACTTTCTTGCGCTTGCCGGCACGCCGCTCGGCGTGATACGGCAGCAGGTTGACGCTCGGGAGCGCGCTCGCCACATTGGCGCTTTCGTTGGCCATCGCGCCTCCTTATTGCAGCCCGCGCAGGGCCAGGCCCGCGCTGACGATGTACGCCGGAAGATCACGCTGCAGATAGCGCGCGTTGACGTTCTTGGCCGCGCCCATGTTGGCGAACGGATTGGCCAGCGTCGTATTGATCTGCGTCTGTTGCTGAATGGCCGTCTGCACGCCGAGCAGCGATGCATGGCCGCCCGAGAGCACGATCTCGTCCACGCGGCCGACGCTGGAGGTCGACAGGAAGTTCTGGATCGTCTGGCTGACTTCCATCGCCAGCGTCTCCAGCGATGGCTTGAGCAGCTGGCTGCGGTATTCGTCGGGCAGCGTGTTCTTGCGCTTCTTGACCTCGGCCTTGAGCAGGTCGAGCGAGAACAGGCGCGAGATGCTCTGCGTGAGCTGGTCGCCCGAGCCCGACAGCGGCTGCTCGTACAGCTCCTTCCAGCCCTGGTAGAACAACGCATGCGAGCGAGCGCCGCCCAGATGGAACATCGCCACCACGGGCATGTCGCGCATCTCGGTCTCGGTAGCGTCCGGCTTGACGGCAAGCATGTGCGTCATGGCGCGCTGGATGGCGTTCTCTTCCACATCCATGACGATGGGCTTGAGGCCGGCCATCTCGGCGGCCGTCACGCGCTCCGTCACGCGTTCCGACACCGTGGCCGTCACGCGCACGCCGATGCCGCCCTCGGTTTCGGACGGGCCGATCACCACATAGTCGAAATTGACGTTCTGCGAGGGCGGAAACAGCCGGTTGGCTTCGCTCTCGACCTGCACGAAGAGTTCGTCTTCGGTCAGGTTGTCAGGCAGGCTGACGGTCTGCGATTCCGTCAGGCTCGACGGAATGGCCAGCACGGCATCCTTGCTGCGGATGCCCGCCTTGGCGATGGCACGCTTGAGCGCATTGCCAACCGCATCGATGTTGACCAGATTGCCGTCGGCGACGGCGCTGCGTTCAACCAGCTCGCTGGCGCACTTTTCGAGACGGAAATCTCCCTGTTTGCCGTTGGCGGACAACTCCACCACCTTGACGCTGGAAGACCCGATATCAATCCCGACGATATTGCGGCGCAGCAGGCCGGACAACAAACCCCGTCGCACAGAGACACCCCACCGTTTATAGTTTTTTGAACCCTGGCGCCCGCTGCAAATCCAACGTGCGCCAAAGCCTGCTTAGATTTGCTGCTGGATTCTCACAAAATCCTTTAGATCAGGCAAACGCTCCGGCGGCCCGCCGCGCATTTCGCAGGCACCGGTTCGCAAAGCGTTGTCAAAACCCCACGGTCGGGGGGATACCCCTTTCGCCTGACTTGATTTCCGCTTCGCCTACTTCTAACGGCGGATTCTTCACGGCCTTGAATCCGGGTACGCCGGGCGCACAATCGGCGCGTTACCGGTGCCTGCCGCGCCGCACAAGTGCTGTCCGGGGCGCCGGCGTGACAGGCGTTACGTGCTGTTACGCCCAGGCGTCCGGGGCCCGCGGGGCGCGACGATATAATCGCCGCCACGCTGACAGACACCCCTCGTAATGGCTACTGCCCAAACCAACCCTGCTTCGCCCAAGCCGCCCAAGGCCCGCCGCCCGCTGTGGGCACGCCTGCTGCTCTGGATGTTCGGCCTGTTCGTTGCCATGGGCATCGTCGGGGCGCTGCTGTTGGGCTATGCCCTGCTCGTTGCTGCGCCTAACCTCCCGTCGCTTGACGCCATCACCGATTACCGCCCGAAGATTCCGCTGCGGGTCTACACCGCCGACAACGTCCTCATCGGCGAGTTCGGTGAAGAGCGCCGAAGCTTCGTGCCGATCTCGCAGATGCCCGACGTGATGAAGCGCGCGGTGCTCGCCATCGAAGACGACCGCTTCTATGAACACGGGGGCGTAGACTTCATCGGCGTGCTGCGCGCGGGCCTGGCCAACCTGCACGGCGGGCTCTCGCAGGGCGCGTCGACGATCACCATGCAGGTGGCGCGCAACTTCTTCCTCTCGAGCGAGAAGACGTATACGCGCAAGATCTACGAGATGCTGCTGGCGTACAAGATCGAGGCGAGCCTCTCGAAGGATCAGATCCTCGAGCTGTACATGAACCAGATCTACCTGGGCCAGCGCGCATACGGTTTTGCCAGCGCAGAGCAGATCTACTTCGGCAAGAACATCAAGGACATCACCCTGGCCGAAGCGGCCATGCTGGCCGGCCTGCCGAAGGCGCCGTCGGCGTACAACCCGGTGGTGAACCCCAAGCGCGCCAAGATCCGCCAGGAGTACATCCTGCAGCGCATGCGCGACCTGCACTACATCACTCCGGAGCAGTACGACCAGGCCATCCACGAACAGCTGCCGGTGCGCAGCGAAGGCCATGAGTTCGACGTGCACGCCGAATACGTGGCCGAGATGGTGCGCCAGCTCATGTACGCGCAGTACCGCGAAGAGACCTACACGCGCGGCCTGAACGTCTACACCACGATCCGCAAGGGCGATCAGGAAGTGGCCTACCAATCGGTGCGGCGCGGCATTCTCGATTACGAACGCCGCCACGGCTACCGCGGCCCCGAGGCGTTCATCGACCTGCCCACCGATCCTGAAGAGCGCGAGCAGGCGATCGACGATGCGCTGCTCGACCACCCGAACAGCGACGATCTGCAGTCGGCCGTGGTGGTGAGCGTGTCACCCAAGCTCGTGCGTGCCACCATGCTGACCGGTGAGACGATCGACGTGTCTGGCGACGGCCTGCGGTTTGCGCAGGCGGCGTTGTCGAACAACGCGCAGCCGAAGATCAAGCTGCGCCCGGGCGCGGTGATCCGCGTGATCCAGGATGCCAAGACGCAGAAGTGGTCGATCACGCAGCTGCCGGAAGTGGCGTCGGGCTTCATTTCGCTGGACCCGCAAACCGGCGCGATCTATTCGATGGTCGGCGGCTTCGATTTCAACCGCAGCAAGTTCAACCACGTCACGCAGGCCTGGCGCCAGCCGGGTTCGAGCTTCAAGCCGTTCATCTACTCGGCAGCGGTGGACAAGGGCTTCTCGCCGTCCACGGTGATCAACGACGCACCGCTGTCGATCCCGACCGGCGACACCGGTGGCCAGGTCTGGGAGCCGAAGAACTACGGCGGCGGCTACGATGGCCCGATGACCATGCGCCGCGCGCTGCAGAAGTCGAAGAACCTGGTGTCGGTGCGGATCCTGCGTGCGATCGGCACGCAGTATGCGCAGCAGTACATCACCCGCTTCGGCTTCGAGGCCGACAAGCACCCGGCCTACCTGCCGATGGCCCTCGGTGCCGGCTCGGTGACGATGCTGCAGATGGCCGGCGCGTATTCGGTGTTCGCCAACGGCGGCTACCGCGTGAACCCGTACATCATCGACCGCGTGGAGGACGCACGCGGCACGGTCATCCAGCAGGCGCACCCGATGACGGCCGGCAAGGACGCCGTGCGCGTGATCGACCCGCGCAACGACTTCATCATGGATTCGTTGCTGCGCAGCGTCGTGTCGAGCGGCACGGGCTATCAGGCCAAGCTCAAGCTCGGCCGCAACGACATGGCGGGCAAGACCGGGACGACGAACGACTCGTTCGACGCCTGGTTCTGCGGCTACACACCCAAGCTGGTCGGCGTGTCGTGGATGGGCTACGACAACCCGCGCAGCCTGGGCGACCGTGAAACGGGCGGCGGCCTGGCCCTGCCGATCTGGATCAACTACATGAGCTACGCGCTCAAGGGCCAGCCCGAGATGGACCGCCAGCCGCCCGAAGGCGTCGTGCAGATGGCCGGCGACTGGGCCTACGAGGAATACGCCAACGGCCAGGGCATCGCCTCGGTCGGCCTGGGCGACGCATTGCCGGGGACGCAGGCACCGGGCGGCGACCAGCCGCAATCCCAACAGCCGGGCATCAACCTGGCGCCGACGCCGGAGCAGGAGAAGCAACGCATCCTCGATATGTTCCGCGGCAACTGAATCCGTCCGCCACGAAAAAGCCGCCCTTCTGGGCGGCTTTTCTTTTGCGAGGATCGAAGATGCGCAGTGCTTACCTGGCGGCCAGCGTCACATCGACCTCGCATTGCTGGCTCACGTAGCGCGACAGTGCGACGTACAGGTCTTCACCACTGCGCGTGTCGACCCAGCGGCCATCGTTGCGACGGAAGTGAAAGCCGCCCGCACGCGCCGCCACCCACAACTCCTGCATCGGTGCCTGGCTGTTGATGATGATCTTCGAGCCGTCGTCGAACGCGAGCGTCAGCACGTTGCCTTCGCGGGTGACGTCGATGTCGGCATCCGCCTCATCGGCGGCGCTCTCGACAAGGCTTTCGATGTGGTCCAGCTCGGCCTTGGCCAGCGCCAGGAACTCCGATTCGCTCAGGGGGGGCATGCTACACTCCAAAATCTTGCGCGGCGGCTGTTCCGGCGCCGCTGGGCGCCCCGCCTCTTGTGATTCCGACCGCCGCAAGGCCGCAGCCTTGGGGCTCTTTCCGCACCATCTCCGATGATACGAACCGCCGCCATTGTAGCCACTGTCGGCCTGACCCTGACGGCCGCAGGCCTATCCGGCTGTGGGATCCGTGGTCCGCTGTACATGCCGAAGGTGCCACCCGCGCAGACGGCCCCGCAAACCCCCGACCCGGGCATCGCCGGCCCCAACGCGGTGCCGCAGCCGCCCGTGCCGGGGGCCAAACCCGCCGACGCGGCCAGCGCCGTGCCGGCAAACCGCTGACCCCGCATCCTCGCTCAACCGGCGCTGCTGCCCGCAACGGCGCCACCCTCGTTGCCCATCCATGTCCGAGTCCCTGATCCGCCAGGCTGGCGTCCTGATGATCGAAGGCGTCGCGCTCGACGCGATTGCCGCCCAGTTTGGCACGCCTACCTACGTGTATTCGCGCGCCGCGCTCACCGCCAACTACCGCGCGTACGCCGCGGCCTGCGAGGGCCGCAATGCCCACGTGCAGTACGCGATGAAGGCGAACTCGAACCTGGCCGTGCTGCAGGTGTTCGCTCAGCTCGGCGCCGGTTTCGACATCGTCTCGTCGGGCGAACTCAAGCGCGTGCTGGCCGCCGGTGCACCGGCATCGAAGGTCGTGTTCTCGGGCGTGGGCAAGAGCGCGGACGAAATGCGCTTCGCGCTGGAAGCCGGCGTGGCCTGCTTCAACGTCGAATCCATTCCAGAGCTGCACCGCCTGAACGACGTAGCCGGCTCGATGGGCAAGGCCGCGCCCGTGTCGCTGCGCATCAACCCGGACGTGGACGCCAAGACGCACCCGTACATCTCGACGGGCCTGAAGGGGAACAAGTTTGGCGTGGCCTTCGACGAGGTGCTGCCGACGTACCGCGCCGCCGCGGCCATGCCGAACCTGCGCGTCGTCGGCATCGACTGCCACATCGGCTCGCAGATCACCGAGGTCTCGCCGTACCTCGATGCGCTGGACAAGGTGCTCGACGTGGTGGCCAAACTCGACGCCGACGGCATCCGCCTGTCGCACATCGACGTGGGCGGCGGTCTGGGCATCACCTACACCGATGAGACGCCGCCGGACATCACCGCGTTTGCCCGCACGCTGCTCGACCGCATCGAGCAGCGCGGCTTTGGCGACCGCACCGTGCTGTTCGAGCCCGGCCGCTCTCTGGTGGGCAATGCCGGCCTGCTGCTCACGCGCGTCGAATACCTCAAGCCCGGCGCGAGCAAGAACTTCTGCATCGTCGATGCGGCCATGAACGACCTTGCCCGCCCGGCGATGTACGAGGCGTATCACCACATCGTGCCGGTGCGCGAAGGCGAAAGCGCGCCGGTCATGTACGACGTGGTTGGCCCGGTCTGCGAATCGGGCGACTGGCTGGGCCGCGACCGGTCGCTGGCCGTGCAGTCGGGCGACCTGCTGGCCGTCCTGTCGGCCGGCGCGTACGGCTTCACGATGAGCTCAAACTACAACACGCGCAATCGCGCCGCAGAGGTGATCGTCGATGGCGACAAGGTGCACCTGGTGCGCGAGCGCGAGCGCTTTGAAGACCTGATCCGCGGCGAGCATCTGCTGCCGGCATAAGCCAGCGTCATCGCACAAAAAAGCCGCGAACATCCGCGGCTTTTTTCACGTGCGTTGCATGCGGCTCAATCGCGCGCCGGCATCGTGCGCGGCATGGCGCTCTGCCGCGACCCACGCCACGCCCACCACAGGCGCAACCCCAAGACCACGGCCATCACCGCGGCGTAGATCGACACCTCGGCAAAGTCGTTCTTGCCCGCCTTGTGCCACCAGTAATGCAGGATGCCGAGCACGCCTGTCGCATACACCAGCCGGTGCAGCCATTGCCAGCGCTTGCCGCCGAGCCGGCGGACCATGGCGTTGGTCGACGTGGCCGCGAGCGGGACCATCAGCACGAAGGCGGTAAAGCCGACGGTGATGAACGGCCGCTTGCCGATGTCCTTGAGCATCGATGCCGGATCGAGCCCGCGGTCGACCACCAGCCAGATCAGGAAGTGCAGCGTGCCGTAGAAGAACGTGTAAAGCCCCAGCATGCGGCGCAGGCGGATCAGCCAGTTCATGCCTGTCAGCCGGCGCAGCGGTGTGACGGCCAGCGTGCAGCACAGCAGCACCAGCGTCCATGTGCCGGTCGACCGCGTGACGAACTCCAGCGGGTTCGGCCCGAACTGGTCGGTCGCGCCCAGGAAGACGATGCGCAGAAACGGCACAAGCGCGGCCAGCCACACGGCGATCTTCACCACGCGCTGCGACGTGGGCGACAGCATGGACGGCAAATGCATCATCGCTGCCTCAGAAGTTCTTGCGAAGATCCATGCCGGCATACAGCGGCGCGACCTGGTCGTAGCCGTTGAACATCAGCGTCTTGCGCTTGGGCGCGAACAGGCCGCCGAAGCCGCCCTTGTCTTCGCCGATGCGGCGCTCGGTGGCCTGGCTCCATCGCGGGTGGTCCACGGTCGGGTTCACGTTGGAATAAAAGCCATACTCGTTGGCCGCAGCGATGTTCCAGCTGGTGGGCGGCTGCTTGTCGACAAAGCGGATCTTGACGATGGACTTGGCGCTCTTGAAGCCGTACTTCCACGGCACGATCACGCGCACCGGCGCGCCGTTCTGGTTCGGCAGCACCTGGCCGTAGAGACCGAAGGTCAGCAACGTCAGCGGGTGCATGGCCTCGTCCAGGCGCAGGCCTTCGCTGTACGGCCATTCCAGCACCGGGCTGCCGATGCCGGGCATCTGCCGCTTGTCGGCCAGCGAGATGAACTGGATGTACTTGGCGCTGCCCTGCGGCTCCACGCGCTTGATGAGTTCGGCCAGCGGAAAGCCGACCCAAGGAATCACCATCGACCACCCTTCGACACAGCGCAGGCGGTAGACGCGCTCCTCCATCGGGGCGAATTTCGTCAGGTCGTCCAGATCGTACGTCTTGGGCGTCTTCACCAGGCCCTCCACGCTGACCTGCCACGGGCGCGGGCGCAGCGTGCCGGCATAGCGCGCCGGGTCGGATTTGTCCGTTCCGAATTCGTAGAAGTTGTTGTACGTCGTAACCTCGTCGTAGGGCGTGGGCTTTTCGACGGTGGTGTAGGCGGGGTTCGGCTTGGCCGGCAGTTTGGCCAGCGGAGGATTGGCCGCGAAGGCCTCCCGCGATGTCCAGGGCGCCAGCGCTGCGCCCGCGGCGCCCATGGCTGCGGCGGCCAGGATGCGCCGCCGCTGCTCGAAGATAGGCTGCGGCGTGATTTCGCTGGCGGGAATGTCATCGCCGCGCAGCCAGCGATCGGTCTTGATCAGCATGATGGGTCCTCGTTATGCGGGGAGGGTCGCCCTCCCTGTCCGTTGGTCGTGCGCCTGCCGCCGACCTGACAGCGCATCGCAAAAAAAAAACTGCACTATTTCCTGCCGCCCGTCGGCCCGGTGAACTCGCTGTACTGCCGGTAGACCGCCTGTGCCACCTCCAGCAGTTGCGTGCGCGCGAGCGGGCCCGAGACCGCAAACCCCAGGCCGTGATCCGCCCAGTAGAACGCCATGGGGGGGGGATGATCCACGGCCGGCTGAAGCGCCCGCAGCACACGGTTGTCCGGGGGGAGGGTTTCGAGCCGGAAGCCGGTGTCGCGGTTGTTCGGCATGCGCCGCAACTGCACGGAAATGCGCACCCCGCCCGGCCCTTCGTACATCAGCATGGCGGTGGGCGCATCGGCCACCACCGTCTGGCGGCCGCCGATGAGGCGGTAGCCCAACGAGGTGAGGTCGGGAATGTGCAGCTGCGCATCGAGCCGCCGTGAGAGCCACGTGACGAGATGCGCTTCTTCGTCGGCGGGCACCTCCACCACGTGTTTCGACTCGGGGGAAAAGACAACGTGCGACACCAGCGCGTCGTTGGCGAAACGCTGCATCGGCACGGTGACTTCCGCAACACCCCGACTGAACCAGCCCGCTGCGGCCCCGATGGTCATGCATGCCACGCCGAGGGCCAACGTGCTCCATCCACGCAGTGCGCCAAAGCCCGCAGTGGGCTGCCGCCGTGCCGCAGCCTGGATCGCGGCCGGAATCCGCCGCGGCGGCACGGGTTCGTTGAGCAGCGGGTCAAGCGCGCGATGGAGGTCGGCGTTCATCGCCCGCCACCGCGCCACCTCTGCGGCGGCGTCCGCATGGGCGGCCAGATACGCCTCCACCGCGGCGCGGCGTGTGGCCGGCAAGCGCCCGTCTGCGTAGGCGTGGAGTTCGTCGATGTGAATGTCGGCAGACATGGCTCGCCTCACTTCACACGGTGCAGCGCAGCGCCGCCACCCGCCGGCTGGGATGCCGCAGGGGTGCCGTCGAGTGCCACGCGCATGCGCTCGCGCGCCCGCGACAGGCGCGACATCACCGTACCCACTGGTACACCGAGCACGTCGGCAGCTTCCTTGTAGGCGAACTGCTCCAACCCGACGAGCAGCAGTACAGCACGCTGCTCTTCCGGCAAGGTGGCCAGCGCGCGCAGCAGATCGCGGCGCAGGCCCGGGTTGTCGTCGACGGCAATATCGGGCGGCGCGTCGGTCAGCTCGATCCGATCCGGCCGGCGCACGGCGTTCAGGTGCAAGCGATGCATGATGGTCAGCAACCACGCGAATAGCCCGTCGCTCTCGTCCGTGGCACCCAGCCGGGGACGCAACTGGAAGCGCCACCGATAACGCCAGGCGCGCTCCAGCGTGTCCTGGACGAGGTCATCGGCGCGGCTTGCCTCGCCGGCCAGGCCGCGCGCATGACGGCGCAGGCGCGGCGTCAGCGCGATCAGGCGGCCGGCGAGGTCGGTCATGGGCGCGCAGCCGGCAGACGATTACGGCTTGGCGACGTGCCAGACGTTCAGGACGCCGTCTCCGGTCTGGTCGCCGGGCATCTTGTCCTTGGCAAACAGATAGAGCGGCTTGCCGCGGTAGGCCCACTGCTGCTTGCCGTCGTCGCGGGTGACGATGGTGTAGTCGCCGGAGGGCTTGTCCGCGCTGTTGGCGGCCAGCGGCGGCCAGTTGTTGGCGCAGTTGCCGTTGCACGCGCTCTTGCCGGCCGTGGTGTCGCGGTCGAACGTGTAGAGCGTCATGCCATGCTCGTCGGTGAGCGTGCCGTTGGTCACCTTGACGGCGGTCGGCGTGGAGGACGCTCCCATGCCCATGCTGGCGCAACCCGCCAGACCAAGCGCGGAAAGCGACACGAGCATCACCGCACCGGCCGAGGCCATGCGCGGACGGAACAATGCGGGGAAAGTTGCGGACTGGCTCATCTTGTTCTCCTTGGTGGAGGGGCGCCGGAAAGGGGACAACCGAGGCGCCCTCACAGAGCAGTAAACACGCCAGGCGCGTCCTTATTCCAGTCCGCTGAGGATTTTTCGTGGCTTACAGCTCGCCGTAGCTGTGCAGGCCCGACAGGAACATGTTGACCCCCAGGAAGGCGAACGTCGTGACGAGCAGGCCAATCAGCGCCCACCACGCCGCCATGCGGCCGCGTAGGCCCTTCATCAGCCGCATGTGCAGCCACGCGGCGTAGTTCAGCCACACGATCAGCGCCCACGTCTCCTTCGGATCCCAGCTCCAGTATCCGCCCCACGCATCGGCAGCCCACAGCGCGCCCAGGATCGTGGCAATGGTGAAGAACGCGAAGCCCACGGTGATGGCCTTGTACATCACGTCGTCCAGCACCTCCAGCGAGGGCAGGCGATCGAGCAGGATGCCGTGCTCCTTGAGCAGGTACGCGGAACCGACCATGGCCGCCAAGGCAAACGTGCCATAGCCGATGAAATTGGCGGGCACGTGGATCTTCATCCACCAGCTCTGCAGCGCCGGCACCAGCGGTTGGATCTCCTGCGCGCCGCGCGACACGGTGTACCAGAGCAGGAAGCCCACCGCGGCCGACACCACGAGCATCACGAACGGCCCGAGCGCGCGCGTCTTGTAGCGCTGCTCGTAATACAGATAGAACAGCGAGGTGATCAGCGTGAAGAGGATGAACACCTCATACAGGTTCGAGATCGGGATGTGGCCGATATCCGCACCCACCAGATACGACTCATACCAGCGCACCAGCATGCCCGTCAGGCCGAGCACCACCGCCGCCCAGCACAGCTTGCTGCCGATGGCGCCGCCGGCTTCCCAACGCAGCACGAGCCCGGCCCAGAAGAACAGCGTCGAGAGGAAGATCAGCGCGCTCATCCATAAGATGGCCGACTGGCTGGCGAGGAAATACTTGAGGAAGAAAGCGTGGTCGGCGCGCGCAAGCTCAGGGCCATTGGCGCCGCTGTACTGTGAGATGCCGAATAGCGCCAGCACCGCGATGCCGATCATCAAGGCACGCACCGGCTTCCACGTCCAGCCCAGCCATGCGAAGGCGGGGACGGCAGCGGCGAGGATTCCACGCTCGTAGCCATCCATATAGTTGCCGTAGCGCGAGAAGGCGTAGCCGGCGCCGGCAGCCAGCAGCACCGCGAACAGCCAGTCGAACCAGCCCAGGCGGCGAAAATACGACGGCCGCTGCAACGCACCAAGATCGGCGCGCGTCACGGAGGTTTGGGGAGGAGTGGTCGCTTCCATCGCCTGCTCACTTCGTTGGTTTGGACTCGGCATCCGCTGCACTGGCGGCGCCGCTTGGGTCCGCCATGCCGGCAGCGGCGCGGACATCGTGCTTGAGGCGCTCGAACTCGCGGTCGAAGTCGAGTGTGCGGCGCGTGGTCGACATGGCCGTCAACACATGTGCGCCAGAGGTGGTATCGCCGGGTTGCGGCCGAATCCACAGCCACCAGCGGCGCTCTCGTACGTAGAACATCGAGAACACGCCCAGCACCAGCAGCAACGACCCAAGATACACGATGTTCTTGCCCGGCGCACGCGTGAGCTGGAACACGCTGGCCTGCACCTGCTGGAAGTCGGCGAGCTGCAGATAGACAGGCGCACCATAGAACACGCTGTCCGACAGCGCGTTGATGGCGCTCTGCAGCCACTGGCTGCTCGCCGCGTCGACCGCCGGTGCGGCCTGGCCGGCCTGGGCCCGCGCGAGGTGCCACAGTTCCCACATCGAGCTGTTGATGATCTTCATCAGGACGTCGGCGGCCTTCTCGCGCTCCGCTTCCGGGACGGACTTCTGCAGAAAGGTGGCGACCGCAGCGAAACCGCCCTGCGCCTGCGGGGCATCGCCCTTCGCATCGGGGGCGCCCGCGAACAGGTCGAGGGCGCGCCGGGCGCTTTCCGTCAGCTGCCTGCGCAGCTCTGCACGGTCCTCGCCGGGCATGGACAGCAGCGCGAACCGGCGCGCCGCCTCTGCGCGCATCGCCGGAGTCTGCAGCGCGGCGCGCAGGCGCATCCAGTCGTTCACGGTGCCCTGGGCGTCGGCGGGAATGCGCAGGTAGCGGAACGGCTCGTCGGGCTGCGTGCGCACGCCGGCGAGAAACACGGATTGCCCGTCCAGCGTAACGGGCAGCATGTAATTGCTGAACTCGCGCGCCTGGCCGTTCGCGTCGCGCAGCTTGTACTGCACCGACGGACCGACATTGCGCAGGTCACGCTCGCGCGTGGTCCGGGTGGCGTTGCCGAGTTCGGCCCGCAAGCCTCCGGCATCGCCGCCGCGCTTGCCTACGCCGCGTGCGTCGGGCTTGCCGGAGGCGTCGGTCACGGTCTCGATGTTCATCAGCCGGAAATCGGTGAACTCCACCGTGTAGTCCGTACCGTGGCCGCTGAGCCGCGCGTTCTCGCCCACGGTGCCCGACATGGCGAAGGTCTTGTCTTCCGCCCCGCGCATCGGAAAGCCTGTGAGCTTGAGCTTGGAGCCGCCGTCCTCGAAGCTCGACTGATAGATCGCCACGCCGTCATACACGAACGGCTTGTTCACCTCGACGCGTGCGTCCGTCTGCTTGCCGGTGCGGCGGTCCGTCACGACGATGTCGCTGGCGAACAGCTTCGGCATGCCGGTCGAGTAATGCTCGACGGTGAACTTCTTGAGCGTGATGGTGAACGGCAGGTCCTGGATGAGCGCCCCGTCGCCAATGTTCAGGATCGCCGTGCCGACCGTTGCTCCTTCCGGCACAAAGGCGTTGCCCCGGAAGCCCGGGTTGGCGGTGCTCAGGCGATGCTCCGGGCCGATCTCGCTGATGACCGCATTGCCCTTGATCGGCGATTTGCCGCCAAACCACATCTGCAGGCGGATCATCATGTCGCCGTCGAGCAGCCCGCCCACGCAGATGATGACGATGGCCGCATGCGCCAGGATGTAGCCGATCTTGTTGCCCGCGCCGGCCTTGGCGGTGATGAGCGTCGCGCCGCCGTCGCGTGCAAACGCCCGGATGCGGAACCCGCGGTTCTGCGCGAGTGCTGCAAGGCGGGCCGTTACGGTGGCCGCATCGGCCGGCGCGTCGAATTCGTCCTTGTGATGGAACGCGCGCAGGCTGCCTTCACGCACGTTCTCGCGCCAGGCGCGCATGTCGGCGAGCATCTTCGGCGCATTGCGCACGATGCACAGCGACGTCGACACCACCAGGAACGCCAGGATCAGCAGGAACCACCACGCGCTGTAGACCGTCGGCAGCGACAGCGAACGGAACACGTCGGCCCAGAACGGCCCGAACTGGTTGACGTAGTTCGGATAGGGCTCGTTCTGCTTGAGCACCGTGCCGATCACGCTGGCAATGGCGATCACCGTCAGCAGGCTGATGGCAAAGCGCATCGACGACAGCAACTCGACCGTCTCGCGCAGCGCGCGGCGGCGGGTGCGGATCTGAACGCCGGAGGTGGAGGCAGAAGACATGCGGGACAACGCTATTCAGAAACGAAAACAGGGTGGCGATGCCAGGCGCATTGCCACCCTGTTTTTCTTATGGATTGTGCGACCGTCAATTGACGGCCGGGTGCGACAGATTAGCGCAGGCCGGCAATGTAATCCGCCACGGCCTTGATCTGCTCGGCCGTCATGCGGCTGGCTAGGTCGTGCATCTGCACGCTGTTCTTGCGCGTGCCGTTCTGGAACGCCACCAGCTGGGCCTCGGTGTATTCGGCGAACTGGCCAGCGATGCGTGGGTACTGCGCCGGGATGCCGGCGCCGGTCGGGCCGTGGCAGCCCGCGCACGCTGCGATGCCGCGCTTGGCATCGCCGCCGCGATACAGCTTCTGGCCCAGTTCGATGGTGTCCTTGTTCTTGGCCGAGCCGGGCTTCCAGGCGGCCTGCTTGCCCAGGTAGGCACCGATGTCCTTCATATCCTGCTCGGAGAGCGCACTCGCGTAGAGCGACATGACCGGCTGGTTGCGCTCGGTCTTGGCCTTGAAATCCTTGAGCTGCTTTTCGATGTATTCGGCGTGCTGACCGGCCAGCTTCGGGTTGACGTTCATCGCGCTGTTGCCGCCGGCGCCGTGGCAGCTGGTACAGGCCGGCACGCCGTTGGCCGGGATACCGGTATTGAAGAGCGTCTCGCCGCGGGCGGCGTCAGCCTTGGCGACTTTCTGCTCGGCAGCGTAGGCCACGGAAAAGGCCGATGCCAGGGACAGCGCTGCGACAGCAACAACGTTCGCGATGCGGTTCATTCGCACACCTTGTTTAGATTGTTTTCGAATGCTGCGTGCGCCGCCTAATGCCACACACTTCGGCCCGACCCTGCGGCGCGCGGCATCCCCTTCTCCTCTTGCCAGATCGGTACATGAAAACGGACCGGCCCGGGCCTCGGGGCGGTCCTGCGACGGATCTGGCGGGGACGTCCGTAAATCGGCGTATTGTACAATAACCCTTCTGCAATGCGACCTAGCGGCGCAGCATCTACGCAGTTTCAACACCGCAGTCTACAAGGTTCGCCGCGCATGTCGCTCCTCCATCAAGCCCGTTTCTTTACCACCGTCAATCATCTGCGCGATCTTCCGCCAACGGCCGTGCCGGAGGTGGCGTTTGCGGGCCGCTCGAACGCGGGCAAGTCCACCGCGATCAACATCCTGTGCAACCAGAAGCGGCTGGCGTTCTCGAGCAAGACGCCCGGCCGCACGCAGCACATCAATTATTTCTCGGTCATGCCGGCCAAGGCGGAAGACCCGCTCGGCTTCCTCGTCGACCTGCCGGGCTATGGTTATGCCGAGGTGCCGGGCGAAGCGAAGTCGCACTGGGAACACCTGCTCGGCGACTACGTCCAGACCCGCCCGCAACTTGCCGGCCTGGTCATCATGATGGACGCACGCCGGCCCTTCACCGACCTCGATTGCCAGATGGTCGAGTGGTTCCTGCCGACGGGCAAGCCGATCCACGTGCTGCTCACCAAGGCGGACAAGCTGACCAACAACGATGCCTCACGCTCGCTGATGGGGGCGCGCAAGGTACTGAAGGATTATCAGGCGCAGACCGACGGCGATGTATCGCTGACGGTGCAGCTGTTCTCGAGCCTGAAGCGCCGCGGCATCGAAGAAGCGCAGCGAATTGTCGCAGGCTGGCTGTGCCTGCCCGAAGCCTCCGAGCCCGTGCCGCCGGCCACGAAGGCAAAAAAAACCCCGTCGCCAGACGCGCAACGGGGATAACGACCCCATCGAGCCATCGATGGGAACCCGCGTCAGGGAGGAGCCGCGGGGGACGCTGCATCAGCGTCGCTGGCGCATTGTCCGTGCGTAAGAGGGATAATCGCCAAGAAAGTTTTCAAAGTTCACAGTGTGTTCTTAGAGTCTGCTGACATGATTTCGAGCTTCCCCGACCATCGTCCGCGCCGCATGCGCCGCGACGATTTCTCCCGCCGCATGATGCGCGAGTCGCGCCTCACACCCGACGATCTGATCTACCCTGTGTTCATCCTTGAAGGCAGCAACGTACGCCAGGCCGTGCCGTCCATGCCGGGCGTCGAGCGGGTGTCGATCGATGTGCTGATGGGCGTCGCCGAGCAGTGCGTGCAACTGGGCATTCCGGTGCTCGCGCTGTTCCCGGTCATCGAACCGTCGCTCAAGACGCCGGACGGCATCGAGGCGACCAACGCAGACGGCCTGATCCCGCGCGCCGTGAAGGCGCTCAAGGCGCGCTTTCCCGAGCTAGGCATCCTGACCGACGTGGCGCTCGACCCGTACACGAGCCACGGCCAGGACGGCGTGCTCGATGACAACGGCTACGTGCTCAACGAAGAGACGGTGGAAATCCTCACGCGCCAGGCGCTGGTGCAGGCTGAAGCCGGCGTGGACATCGTCGCTCCGTCAGACATGATGGACGGCCGCATCGGTGCGATCCGCCTGGCGCTGGAGCACGACAACCACATCTACACGCGCATCATGGCGTACGCCGCCAAGTACGCATCGGCGTTCTACGGCCCGTTCCGGGATGCCGTGGGTTCGGCCGCGAACCTGGGCAAGGGCAACAAGATGACCTACCAGATGGATCCGGCCAATTCGGACGAGGCGCTGCGCGAAGTGGCGCTCGACATCGCCGAGGGCGCCGATATGGTAATGGTCAAGCCCGGCATGCCGTATCTCGACATCGTGCGCCGCGTGAAGGACGAATTCCGCTTCCCGACGTACGTGTACCAGGTCAGCGGGGAATACGCGATGCTGAAAGCCGCCGCGCAGAACGGCTGGCTGGATCACGACAAGGTCGTGCTGGAATCACTGCTGGCGTTCAAGCGTGCCGGCGCAAACGGCATCCTGACGTACTTCGCACTGGACGCCGCCCGTCTGCTGCGGGCCTGATGATCAGGTGGAAGGTTTCGCCGCCTGTGCCGTGCCGAGTGCGCGGCGCAGGCTGGCGAGGAACGTGTCGGCACGCTGAAAGCCGATCACCCGGGCTTGTACCTCGCTGCCGCGCACATCAAAGAAGACGGTCCCCGGCGGGCCGAACAGGCCAAAGCGCTTGAGCAGTGCTTGGTCATCTGCAGTGTTGGCCGTGACGTCCGCCTGCAGCAACACCACCTCGGCGAGCGCCGCGCGCACCCGCGCATCGGTGAACGTCAGGTGCTCCATCTCCTTGCAACTCACGCACCAGTCGGCGTAGAAGTCGAGCATCACAGGTTTGCCGGCTGCACTGGCGTTGCGCACTTCGGCATCGAGCTCGGTCACGCTCTTCACGCGCTTGAAGGTCAACGCCGGTACGTTCGTCATCGCCGAGGTGCGCAGCACGCCCGCCAACGGCTGCAGCGGATCGCGCCCGCCTGCGGCCACGCCCAACAGCTGTGCCACGCCGGCCAGCGCCAGCACCATGCCGATCACCTTGCCCAGGCGTTGCAGGTTGCCGGCGCCGTCGGGCAGCGAATCGAACGTCCGCAGAAACACGGACGCGCCGATCAGCAGCGTACCCCAGCCGACCATCGCCATCCACGCAGGCACGACCGGCTGCACGATGTACCAGGCCACCGCCAGCAGGATGAAGCCGAAGACCGCCTTGGTGACGACCAGCCAACGCCCCGAACGCGGCAGCAGATTGCCAGCGCCCACACCGACGAGAATCAGCGGAATCCCCATCCCGATAGACAGCGCGAACAGCGCCATACCGCCCACGGCCGCGTTGCCGGTTTGCGAGATGTACACGAGCGCTCCCGCCAAGGGCGCGGTGACGCAAGGGGACACAATCAAGGCAGACAGCGCGCCCATGACGGCCGCTCCCACCACCTGGCCGCCGCTCAGCTTGTTGGACGCCTGCGTCAGGTGGTGATGCCACGCCGCCGGCAGCTGCAGTTCGTACAAGCCGAACATCGACAACGACAGCAACGCGATCAGCAGCGCAAAGGCACCCAGCACCCAGGCATTCTGCAACGCTGCCTGCAGCCCCTGGCCTGCCAGCCCGGCAGCCACGCCCAGCGCCGTATAAACAACGGCCATGCCGAGCACGTACGCCACCGACACCAGTGCCGCGCGCATACGCGTGGCGTGCTCCCCCACAACGATGGCCGACACGATCGGCAGCATCGGCAGCACACACGGCGTAAAGGTCAGCAGCAAGCCCAAACCAAAGAACAGCGCAGCGATCGCGCCGAGGTTGCCGCTGTCCAGTGTGCTGGCAATGCGTCCTTGCTTGCCCTCCGGTTCGGTGCTGTCTGCCGCCGCGGCAGTCGGCGCCATGGGTACGGCCGAGGCAGGCGACGGACGCACCTGGAACCGGCTCTTCATCGGCGGGTAGCATAGACCCTGGTCCGCGCAGCCCTGGGAGGTCACGATCATCGTGAACGGCGAGTCTGCATTCAGCGCCTTCACGCGGAAGGCAACCTCATGGCGATACGTCTCGACGTCCTTGTTGAAGGTCTCGTCAAATTTGACCTTGCCGGGCGGCATGTCGAGCGGGGCCAGCGTGACGGTGGCCGGTTCGGCGCCCACGGCAAAGCGCTCGCGATACATGTAATAGCCATCGGCAATGCCGAAGCGGACCTCGACGGTCTGCCCGTCCACCTGCGTTGCCGAAAAACGGAAAGCCTTCTCCGGCGGCAGGAAGTCGTCAGCGGCATGCGCGGGAACCCGCAAAAGCGCCACCAAGACGAGCAGCACGAGCCATTGCAGCATGCGCCGCGCGGACAGGAACGAAGACGAGGTCATATCAACAACAATCAGACGTCAGACAGAGGGCGGCGGCGAAGCTTCTTCAGCTACCCACGCAAGATACGCCGGCAAGCCCGCCGTCACCGGCACGGCAATGAGTTCCGGCACCTCGTAGGGATGCGCCTGGCGCAACACGGCTTCCAGCGCCGGGTACACCGCCTGCGTCGTCTTGATCAGAAGCGGGATCTCGGTCGCCTGCTCGATCGCGCCGTTCCACCAGTACGACGACATGCACGCCGGCAACCGGTTGACGCAAGCGGCCATGCGGGATTCCAACACGGCCCGGGTGACACGATCCGCGCTATCCACATTCGGCAGGTTGGTCAGCACAAGCAGTACATCGGTTCCAGCGGGCATAGAGCCTCCATCAGCGCCATGGGGCGACATGTCGGTTGCGGCAGGCAACAAAAAAGCCAGGACGTAAGTCCTGGCTTCATTGTAATGCGCGCCGAGGCACGCATTTTTCATAGCCCCCGCCGCGACGCCATGTCGCAGCGGCGAACTTCGGCTGACCTTACTCAGCAGCCGCTTCGGCTTCCACAGCCTCGGCAACTTCCGGGCGATCGACCAGCTCGACCAGCGCCATCGGCGCGTTGTCGCCCTGGCGGAAGCCGAACTTCAGGATGCGGGTGTAGCCGCCCGGACGGGTCGCGTAGCGCGGGCCCAGTTCCGTGAACAGCTTGGTGACCATATCGCGGTCGCGCAGACGGGCAAATGCCAGGCGGCGGTTTGCAACGGTGTCCTTCTTGGCCAACGTGATGAGCGGCTCGACAACCTTGCGCAACTCCTTGGCCTTCGGCAGGGTGGTCTTGATCAGCTCGTGCTGGAACAGCGAGTTGGACATGTTACGCAGCATCGCGAGACGGTGCGACGAGGTGCGGTTCAGTTTCCGCAGACCATGACGGTGACGCATGATGATTCCTTCTTAAGAGTGTTTGACCAGCTCTTCTATCGCCCCTGACGAGGCGCGGGCCGGTAGCCTTGACTATGCCGCTCAGACCGCAGCGACGGGAAAACGGCCGATGCACAGGCACCGGCCGACAACTGCAATTTACTTCTCGAGACCTGCGGGCGGCCAGTTCTCGAGCTTCATGCCGAGCGTCAGGCCACGCGAAGCGAGGACTTCCTTGATCTCGTTGAGCGACTTGCGACCCAGGTTCGGGGTCTTGAGCAGCTCGTTCTCGGTACGCTGGATCAGGTCGCCGATATAGTAGATGTTTTCGGCCTTCAGGCAGTTGGCCGAACGCACCGTGAGCTCGAGGTCGTCAACCGGGCGCAGCAGGATCGGGTCGATCTGCGGAGCGCGGGCAGCGGCGGCCTCAGCGGCGCTTTCGGTGCCTTCCAGGGCAGCGAACACCGAGAGTTGATCCACCAGAATGCGAGCCGACTGGCGAATCGCTTCCTCCGGCGAGATCACGCCGTTGGTCTCGATGTTCATGACCAGCTTGTCGAGGTCGGTACGCTGCTCCACACGGGCAGACTCCACCGCGTACGACACGCGGCGCACCGGTGCGAACGAGGCGTCCAGCACGATGCGGCCGATGACCTTGCTCGACTCGTCGCCGAACTTGCGCACGTTGCCCGGCACATAGCCGCGGCCCTGCTCGACCTTCAACTGCAGATCCAGCTTGCCGCCAGCCGACAGGTTGGCGATCACGTGGCCCGGGTTGATGATCTCGACGTCGTGCGGCAGCTCGATATCGGCGGCCGTCACCACACCCTCGCCTTCCTTGCGCAGCGACACCGTGACTTCATCACGGTTGTGCAGCTTGAACACCACGCCCTTGAGGTTCAGCAGCAGGTTGACGACGTCTTCCTGCACGCCATCGATGGTGGAATATTCGTGGACGACCCCAGCGATCGTGACTTCGGTCGGGGCATAGCCGACCATCGACGACAGCAGCACGCGGCGCAGCGCGTTGCCGAGCGTGTGGCCATAGCCGCGCTCGAACGGTTCCATGACGACCTTCGCGTGATGATCGCCAAGCGGCTCAACCGCAATAATTTTGGGCTTCAGGAGTGCTGTTTGCATGTAGGTTGTCCTGTTTCAATACCCTCGGCTCGTTACACCGATAAGGCTGACGGATTGGACTGGAAAGATTCCATCGCGAACCCCGCGACGGAAGACGCACGTGCCGCAAACGCGTTGCGGCACGTAGCGATTCGGATTGCTGCGGCGCCTAAAGACTTTCGGCACACGACCACAATGTTGTAGACGATGAGCGTCCCCAAAAGGCGCACGAACCCGCACCTTCCGGTACGGGCGTCGTCATTAACGCGAATACAGTTCGACGATCAGGCTTTCGTTGATGTCGCCGGCGATATCTGCACGATCCGGGACTTGCTTGAAGATGCCTTCCATCTTCTTCGCATCGACGGTCACCCAGCTCGGGAAACCGGTCTGCTCAGCCAGCGACAGCGATTCAGCGATACGCACTTGCTTCTTCGACTTTTCGCGAACGGCGATCACGTCGCCCGACTTGATCTGGGCCGACGGCACGTTCAGCGCCTGACCGTTGACCAGGATCGCCTTGTGCGACACCAGCTGGCGCGCTTCAGCGCGGGTCGAGCCGAAGCCCATGCGGTAGACGACGTTGTCCAGACGCGACTCCAGCAGTTGCAGCAGGGTTTCACCCGTGTTGCCCTTGCGGCGGTCGGCTTCGGCGAAGTAGCGGCGGAATTGACGCTCCAGCACGCCGTAGATGCGCTTGACCTTCTGCTTTTCACGCAGTTGGTTGCCGTAGTCGGAAGTGCGCGCACCCGAGGTACGGCCATGCTGACCAGGCTTGCTGTCCAGCTTGCACTTGTCGGCGAGCGAGCGACGTGCGCTCTTCAGGAAAAGATCAGTACCTTCGCGGCGAGACAGTTTCGCCTTGGGGCCGGTATAGCGTGCCACGTTGCGTTCCTTTGTTTTCAGTCATCCGCAGCACAAACTCTGCGGACGGTCCGTCATCGGGCTCCAATCGGAGCCATGACGAACAGTGGGCTTATGAAAAGACGAAACCCGCCTTCCAGAACAATCCGGAAGACAGGCAAGCGGGCAAGTATAGCACCCGCAGACCGACCTCGCCAGCAACTGGCGCGGCCGGCCGAATCACTTAGATGCGACGGCGCTTCGGCGGACGGCAGCCGTTGTGCGGCACCGGCGTCACATCTTCGATCACCTGAATCTTGATACCCAGGTTGTTCAGTGCGCGCACGGCCGATTCACGACCCGGGCCCGGGCCCTTGATGCGCACTTCCAGGTTCTTGATACCTTGGTCCTGCGCCACGCGGCCAGCACTCTCAGCAGCCACCTGAGCGGCGAACGGCGTCGACTTGCGCGAGCCCTTGAAGCCCTGGCCACCCGACGTCGCCCACGACAGGGCATTGCCCTGACGGTCGGTGATCGTGATGATCGTGTTGTTGAACGACGCGTGAACGTGCGCGATGCCGTCGGCGACGTTCTTGCGAACCTTCTTGCGCGCGCGCTGGGCGGCGGTATTCGCTGCTTTTGCCATAGTTCCTATCCTTTACCCGACGGATTACTTCTTGAGCGCAACGCCGGCCTTGCGCGGACCCTTGCGGGTACGGGCATTGGTGCGGGTACGCTGACCGCGCATCGGCAGGCCCTTGCGATGGCGCACGCCACGATAGCAGCCCAGATCCATCAGGCGCTTGATGTTCATCGTCGTTTCACGGCGCAGATCGCCTTCGACGGTGAACTTGTTGACTTCGTCACGCAGCTTTTCCAGGTCAGCGTCCGTCAGGTCCTTGACCTTCTTGTCGGTCGGGACACCGGTCACCTCGCAAATCTTCTGAGCGCGCGAGCGGCCGATACCGTACACAGCCGTCAGGCCGATCACGGTATGTTGGTGGTTGGGGATGTTGACCCCTGCGATACGTGCCATTCGTCAATCCTCTTTGCGAAATTAGCCTTGGCGCTGCTTATGACGCGGGTCCGACGAGCAGATCACACGCACCACGCCCTTGCGCTTGATGATTTTGCAGTTGCGGCAAATGCGCTTAACAGAAGCCAGCACTTTCATGATTTTCCTCTTCCTTCAATTCCAGTCCGCTCACTTCGCCCGGAATACGATGCGCGCGCGGGACAGATCATACGGGGTCAATTCGACCGTCACCTTGTCCCCGGGCAAGATGCGGATGTAATGCATTCGCATCTTGCCGGAAATATGGCCTAACACTACGTGGCCGTTTTCCAGTTTGACGCGGAACGTCGCGTTGGGGAGGTTTTCCAGCACCTCACCCTGCATCTGGATCACGTCGTCTTTAGCCATGTCCCTTCAGCTTCGTGCGACCGCTCCTAGCGGAGCGTCAAGTTACCCTTGAAATTCGCCTTCTTCATCAAAGATTCGTACTGCTGAGACATCACGTAGGACTGCACTTGCGCCATGAAGTCCATCGTGACCACCACGATGATCAACAGCGACGTCCCACCAAAGTAGAACGGCACATTCCAGCGCAGCACCAAGAACTCCGGCAGCAGACACACTAGCGTGATGTAGATCGCACCCGCCAGGGTCAGACGCACCAGAATCTTGTCGATATACCGCGTGGTTTGCTCGCCCGGACGAATACCCGGAATGAACGCCCCACTCTTCTTCAGGTTATCTGCAACCTCGCGGCTGTTATAGACCAGCGCGGTGTAGAAGAAACAGAAGAAGATGATCGCCGCCGCATACAGCAGGATGTACACCGGCTGACCCGGCGACAGCGTTGCCGCCAGATCCTTGACGAACCGTGCAACCGGATTCGTCGAGTTGCCGGCCGTAAACCAGCCCGCGATCGTGGCCGGGAACAGAATGATCGACGATGCGAAGATCGGCGGAATCACCCCGGCCATGTTCAACTTCAGCGGCAGATGCGACGACTGACCGCCATAAATCTTGTTACCAACCTGCCGCTTGGCGTAGTTGACGAGGATCTTGCGCTGGCCGCGTTCGATGAACACCACCAGATACGTCACCGCGCCAATGATCGCCACCACCAGGATCGCGGAGAAAATCCCCATCGAACCCGTGCGCACCAGCTCAAACAGCCCGCCGATCGCGTTGGGCAGACCCGCTGCGATCCCGCCGAAGATGATGATCGAGATGCCGTTGCCCAGACCACGCTCGGTGATCTGCTCACCCAGCCACATCAGGAACATCGTGCCCGTCACCAGCGTGATCACCGCGGTGGCACGGAACATCAGGCCCGGATCCAACACCAGGCCCGGCTGCGCCTCGAGCGCCACGGCAATGCCGAGCGCCTGGAAGGTTGCCAGGACCACCGTACCGTAGCGCGTGTACTGCGTGATCTTGCGCTGGCCGGCCTGACCTTCCTTCTTCAACGACTCCAACTGCGGCAGCACGATCGTCAGCAGCTGCATGATGATCGACGCCGAGATGTACGGCATGATCCCCAGCGCAAACACCGTGAACCGCGACAGCGCACCGCCGGAGAACAGGTTGAACATCCCGAGGATGCCGCCCGACTGCCGTTGGAAGAGCTGCGCCAGTTGATCCGGATCGATACCCGGCACGGGAATGTGCGCGCCGATCCGGTACACCAGCAGTGCCAGCACCAGGAACATGAGCCGACGGCGAAGATCGCCGTACTTGGCCGTGTTCTTGGCCTGGGCCATCACATTAGGTTTCGCCGTGGCCAAACGGATGCTCCGTCAGTGTGAAACAGCAGGCGATTAAGCCAGCGAGCCACCAGCTGCTTCGATTGCGGCCTTCGCCCCAGCCGTTGCGCCGATACCCTTCAGGGTCACCTTCTTGTCGATTTCGCCCGACAGGATCACCTTGGCGCTCTTGACCATCTCGCCCACCAGGCCGGCTTGCTTGAGGGACAGCAGATCGATTTCCTCGATCGGCAGCCCCGCCAGGTCGCCCAGACGCACTTCAGCGGTGAATTCCTTGGTCAGCGAGGTGAAACCACGCTTGGGCAGACGACGATGCAGGGGCATCTGGCCGCCTTCAAAGCCGACCTTGTGGAAACCACCCGAACGCGACTTCTGACCCTTGTGACCACGGCCAGCCGTCTTGCCCAGGCCCGAGCCAATACCGCGACCAACGCGGCGCTTGGCGTGCTTGGAGCCGGCTGCCGGCTTCAGGTTATTCAGTTGCATGCTCTTCTCCGTCTTCCCTTAGCCGATGACCTTGACCAGGTAGGACACCTTGTTGATCATGCCGCGCACTGCGGGCGTGTCCTGCAATTCGGACACCGAGTTCAGGCGGCGCAGGCCCAGACCACGCACCGTAGCGCGATGGTCTTCGCGCGTGCCGATCAGGCTGCGCACGAGTTGGACTTTCACGGTTTTCTGCGACATATCGTTCACCTATCCCTTCGGCTTAGCCGAGGATCTCTTCGACCGACTTGCCACGCTTGGCAGCAATCTCAGCCGGGGTGCTCATCTTGCGCAGGCCGTCCAGCGTTGCGCGCACCATGTTGTAAGGATTGGTCGAACCGTGCGACTTGGTCACGATGTTCGTCACGCCCATCACTTCGAAGATGGCGCGCATTGGACCACCGGCGATCACACCAGTACCGTCCTTTGCAGGCATCATCTGCACCTTGGCGGCGCCATGCTTGCCAACCACTTCGTGCTGGAGCGTACCGTTCTTCAGCGGGACCTTAACCATCTTGCGACGGGCTTCGTCCATTGCCTTCTGCACGGCCACGGGCACTTCCTTGGCCTTGCCTTTGCCCATGCCGATACGGCCGTCGCCGTCACCCACCACGGTCAGTGCGGCGAAACCGAGAATACGGCCGCCCTTGACCACCTTGGTCACGCGGTTGACCGCGATCATCTTCTCGCGAAGACCGTCGTCGCGTTCGTCCCCTTGGACCTTCGGTTGAATTTTTGCCATGACGATATCCTCTATGCCGGCTTAGAACTTCAGGCCAGCTTCGCGTGCCGCGTCAGCCAGTGCCTTCACGCGACCGTGATAACGGAAACCCGAGCGATCGAACGCCACGGCTTCGATGCCGGCAGCCTTCGCCTTCTCGGCGATACGCTTACCCACCAAGGTGGCGGCAGCGGTGTTGCCACCGTTGCCGTTCAATTCCTTGCGGACTTCGGCTTCCGCCGTCGAGGCCGAAGCCAGGACCTTGGTGCCGTCTTCCGAGAAGACCTGCGCGTAGATGTGCAGGTTCGTACGGTGCACAGCCAGACGGGCGACGTTCAGTTCCGCAATCTTCAGGCGGGTCTGACGTGCACGGCGCAGACGCGAGTCATTTTTGTTCATGATGTGCACCCTTACTTCTTCTTGGTTTCCTTCAGGATCACACGCTCATCGGCGTAGCGCACACCCTTGCCCTTGTACGGCTCAGGCGGGCGATAACCACGCACTTCAGCGGCGACCTGACCAACTTTCTGCTTGTCCGAACCCTTGATGATGATTTCGGTTTGCGTCGGCGTTTCCGCCTTCACGCCTTCCGGCATCTCATGGATCACGTCGTGCGAGAAACCGAGTTGCAGCTTCAGGGCGTTGCCCTGAACCGAAGCACGGTAACCCACGCCGACCAGGTTCAGCTTGCGCTCGAAACCCGTCGTCACACCCTTCACCATGTTGGCCGTCAGGGCGCGCATCGTGCCTTGCAGCGCATTGGCTTCACGCGACTCGTCCGCGGGCGAGAACGTGATCGTGCCGTTGTCGGTGTTGACCTTGACCAGCTCGTGAATCGGCTGCGACAGGGTACCCAGCGGGCCCTTGACGGTCAGCAGACCACCAGCGAAATTGACTTCGGCGCCCTTGGGCAGCGCGATGGGAGCCTTACCTACGCGAGACATGGTTCCCCTCCCTTAGGCGACGTAGCAAATGACTTCGCCACCGACACCGGTTGCGCGGGCACGGCGGTCCGTCATCAGACCCTTCGGGGTCGAGATGATGGCAACGCCCAGGCCGTTCATCACTTGCGGGATTTCGTTACGGCCCTTGTACACGCGCAGACCAGGCTTCGAGACGCGCTCCAGGCGCTCGATGACCGGACGGCCGGCGTAGTACTTCAGACCAATCGTCAGGGTTGCCTTGCCACCCTGCTCGGTCACGGCGAATTCGTCGATGTAGCCTTCGTCCTTCAGGACCTTGGCGATTGCCACCTTCAGCTTCGACGACGGCATGACCACCGACGCTTTTTCCACCGCTTGCGCGTTGCGGATACGCGTCAGCATATCGGCGATCGGATCGCTCATGCTCATACTGTTTCTCCTGTAGCCTGTGCGTGATTACCAGCTGGCTTTCGTCAGACCCGGGATCTCGCCCTTGAAGGCGATTTCACGGAGCTTGTTACGCGCCAGGCCGAACTTGCGGAACGTACCGCGGGGACGACCGGTGATCGAGCAGCGGTTGCGCTGACGAGTCGGGTTCGCGTTGCGCGGAAGCTGCTGCAGCTTCAGACGCGCTTCGTAACGCTCTTCTTCCGACTTGCTTTGGTCGGCCACGATGGCTTCGAGAGCGGCGCGCTTTTCAGCGTACTTGGCCACGAGCTTGGCACGCTTCTTCTCGCGTTCGATCAGAGACAATTTAGCCACGGTAACCCCTTAATTACGGAACGGGAACTTGAATGCGTTGAGGAGCGCCTTGGCTTCCTCGTCGCTCTTCGCCGTCGTGGTGATGCTGATGTTCAGGCCACGCAGCGCGTCGATCTTGTCGTACTCGATCTCGGGGAAAATGATCTGCTCTTTCACACCGATGTTGTAGTTGCCACGACCGTCGAACGCCTTGCCGGACACACCGCGGAAGTCGCGCACACGCGGCAGCGACACGGTGATGAAGCGGTCCAGGAATTCGTACATGCGTTGGCCACGCAGCGTGACCATCGTGCCGATCGGGTAACCCTGGCGGATCTTGAAGCCGGCGATAGCCTTGCGGGCTTTCGTCACGACAGGCTTCTGGCCCGCGATCTTGGTGAGGTCGCCGGTGGCGTGCTCAATGACCTTCTTGTCATTCACAGCCTCGCCAAGACCCATGTTCAGGGTGATCTTGGTGATGCGCGGCACTTCCATCACGGACTTGTAGCCGAACTGCTTGATCAGTTCGGGCACAACCTTTTCTTTGTAAAACTCTTGCAGACGCGCAGTCATGCTCAACTCCTCTCTCTCGCCCAGAATCAAGCGCCGACGGCAGCACCGGTGGTCTTCAGTACGCGCGTCTTCACGCCACCTTCGACCTTGATGCCGACGCGCGACGGCTTGCCATTGGCATCCACGAGCGCAACGTTCGAAATATGGATGGGCATGACCTTGTCGACCACACCACCCGTGGTACCCAGCATCGGGTTCGGGCGCACGTGCTTCTTGGCGACGTTCACGCCTTCCACGGTCACGTGCTCGCCGAGCACAGCGAGCACGGTACCTTGCTTACCCTTGTCCTTGCCGGTGCGGACGATGACGCGATCGCCCTTGCGAATCTTGTTCATGCGGCCTCCGATTACAGCACTTCCGGCGCGAGCGACACGATCTTCATGAAGCGCTCGGTACGGAGTTCGCGAGTGACCGGCCCGAAGATACGGGTGCCGATCGGCTCAAGCTTGGTGTTCAGCAGCACGGCGGCATTGCCGTCGAACTTGATGAGCGAGCCGTCAGGACGGCGCACGCCCTTGGCGGTACGCACCACCACGGCGTTATAGATGTCGCCCTTCTTGACGCGACCACGCGGGGCAGCATCCTTGACGCTGACCTTGATGATGTCGCCGACGCTGGCGTAGCGGCGCTTCGAACCGCCCAGCACCTTGATGCACATGACTTCACGCGCACCCGTGTTATCGGCCACTTCGAGCCGGCTTTCTGTCTGAATCATGGTGTTCTCGTCCCAACTTAATTCGCCAGGCACACAATGCGCGGAGGCGATCAGTCTTGGTCCCGCCGGCCGCTGGCATTGCGCCAGCCGCGATTGGGTTGATCAACTTGAAGTCGGTAGCTGCCCGACGGCGAGCGCCGCCCGGCCCATTCTTTTTTTCCCTCGACCCGAGCCGACTGCGATGCAGCCGACACCCTTACAAAGGGAAAGACCGAGACTATATCACATAATCTCGGTCTTGCAACAGCAAACTACTTCGCTGTTGTTTTAGATCACGCGTGCAGCTTCAACCAGACGCGACACCACCCACGACTTGGTGCGCGAGATCGGGCGCGATTCCGTGATCTCAACCTTGTCGCCTTCGTTGTACTGGTTGGCTTCGTCGTGCGCATGGTACTTCTTGGAGCGCACCACGTACTTGCCGTACAGCGGATGCTTGACGCGGTTTTCGACCAGGACCGTCACGGTCTTGTCCATCTTGTTGCTGACAACGCGACCGACGAGCGTGCGCTTCAGGGACGTTGCGGCTTCAGTCATTTCTGGTTCCCCTTCTGGCCCAGCACGGTGCGGACGCGCGCGATGTCACGACGCACCTTCTTCAGCTGGCTGGTGTTCTGCAGCTGTTGCGTCGCCTTTTGCATGCGCAGGCCAAATTGAGCCTTCAGCAGCTCGGAGAGCTCCTGGTTCAGCCCGGCGACATCTTTGTCGCGCAGTTCGGATGCTTTCATGGTGTGTGCTCCTTACGTTCCGACCTGACGCACCACGAAGCTGGTCGCGATCGGCAGCTTGGCAGCCGCCAGGCGGAACGCCTCGCGTGCCAGTTCTTCACCGACGCCATCCATTTCGTACAGCATCTTGCCCGGCTGAATTTCAGCCACGTAGTATTCCGGGTTGCCCTTACCGTTACCCATACGGACTTCGGCAGGCTTCTTCGAGATCGGCTTGTCCGGGAAAATCCGGATCCAGATGCGGCCGCCACGCTTGATGTGACGGGTCATCGCACGACGGGCCGACTCGATCTGACGTGCCGTCAGACGGCCGCGGCCCATCGCCTTCAGGCCGAACTCGCCGAAAGAGACCGCATTACCGCGCGTTGCGATACCCGTGTTGCGGCCCTTCTGCTCCTTGCGGTACTTCCTACGCTTCGGTTGCAGCATGTTTATTCTCCAGTCTTGGCGTCGGCGCCACGACGGGCACCTGCGCCAGCACCGCGGCGCTGACCAGCCGGACGGCCCTCGCCCTCACGGCGGCGACCTTCCGGGCGACCCGGACGGCGACGGCGCTCATCTTCCTTCGGCTCTTCCACGACGGGCGCATCGTTGCGGCCCAGATGGTCGCCCTTGTACACCCACACCTTGACACCGATGATGCCGTAGGTGGTTTCCGCTTCGGAGAAGCCGTAGTCGATGTCGGCGCGCAGCGTGTGCAGGGGCACACGGCCTTCGCGGTACCACTCGGTACGGGCGATTTCGATACCGTTCAAACGGCCCGAGCTCATGATCTTGATGCCCTGGGCACCCAGGCGCATCGCGTTCTGCATTGCGCGCTTCATTGCGCGGCGGAACATGATGCGGCGCTCGAGCTGCTGCGTGATCGAATCGGCGATCAGCTGTGCATCGACTTCCGGCTTGCGGATTTCTTCGATGTTCACGTGCACAGGCACACCCATGCGACGCTGCAGCTCGGCCTTCAGCAGTTCGATGTCCTCGCCTTTCTTGCCGATCACCACGCCCGGACGCGAGCTGTAAATGGTGATACGTGCATTCTTGGCCGGACGCTCGATGACCACGCGGCCCACCGAAGCGTTCTTCAGCTTCTTCTTCAGAAACTCGCGAACCTCGATGTCTTCCTTGAGCATGTCCGCAAACTGGGTGTTGCTGGCGTACCAGCGCGATGCCCAGTTACGGCTGACAGCCAGACGGAAGCCAGTCGGATGAATCTTCTGTCCCATCGTGACCCCTTAGTTGCCCAGCGTCACAGTGATGTGACAGGTTTGTTTCTCGATGCGGTTGCCACGGCCCTTCGCACGTGCGGTGAAGCGCTTGAGCGACGTTGCCTTGTCGACGTAGATCGACTTGACCTTCAGCTCGTCGATGTCGGCGCCTTCGTTGTGCTCGGCGTTCGCGATGGCGGACTCAACCACCTTCTTCACGATGCCAGCCGCCTTTTTCGGGCTGAACGTCAGCACGTTGAGCGCGCGCTCGATCGGCAGACCGCGGATCTGGTCAGCAACCAGACGCGTCTTCTGTGCGGAGATACGGGCGCCGCGATGAATCGCTTTAACTTCCATGATTGCCCCTTATCGCTTCGCTTTCTTGTCGGCAGCGTGGCCCTTGAACGTGCGCGTCAGCGCAAATTCACCGAGCTTGTGGCCAACCATGTTTTCCGTGACATACACGGGAACGTGCTGACGGCCGTTGTGGACGGCGATCGTCAGGCCGATGAAGTCCGGCAGAATGGTCGAGCGACGCGACCACGTCTTGATGGGCTTCTTGTCCTTGCTGCTCACCGCCGCTTCCACCTTCTTCAGCAGGTGGGCGTCGATGAACGGACCTTTCTTTACGGAACGAGTCATTTCTTAGCTCCTACCTACCGATTAACGCTTGTGGCGGCGCTGGACGATCATGCTGTCCGTGCGCTTGTTACGACGGGTGCGGTAGCCCTTGGTCGGCGTGCCCCACGGGGACACCGGATCACGGCCAGCTGCGGTACGACCTTCACCACCACCGTGCGGGTGATCGATCGGGTTCATCACCACACCACGGACGGTCGGGCGGATACCGCGCCAACGCGTCGCACCGGCCTTGCCGATCTGGCGCAGGCTATGCTCTTCGTTGCCGACTTCACCGATGGTGGCGCGGCACTCGATGTGCACGCGGCGCACCTCACCCGAGCGCAGACGCACTTGAGCGTAGATGCCTTCGCGAGCCAGCAGCACGGCGGACGTACCGGCCGAGCGGGCGATTTGTGCGCCCTTGCCCGGCAGAATCTCCACGCAGTGGATCGTCGTACCGACCGGGATGTTGCGGATCGGCAGGTTGTTACCGGCCTTGATCGGCGCTTCCGAGCCGTTGGCGATGGCCTGGCCGACCACGGCGCCCTTCGGGGCGATGATGTAGCGGCGCTCGCCATCGGCGAACAGGACCAGCGCGATGTTGGCGCTGCGGTTCGGATCATATTCCAGGCGTTCGATCTTGGCCGGAATACCGTCCTTGTCGTTACGCTTGAAATCGACCACACGATAGTGGTGCTTGTGACCACCGCCCTTGTGACGGGTGGTGATGTGGCCGTTGTTGTTACGGCCCGACTTCTGGATTTGCTTTTCCAGCAGCGGAGCGTACGGCGCGCCCTTGTGAAGGTCGGGATTGACGACCTTCACCATCGAGCGGCGGCCCGGCGATGTCGGCTTGGTTTTGACGAGTGCCATGATTACTTGGCCTCCGCTTCAAAATTGATTTCCTGACCCGGCTTCAACGAAACGTAGGCCTTCTTCACGTGGTCACGACGACCCATGAAGCGACCGAAGCGCTTTTGCTTGCCCTTCTGGTTCAGGATCTGGACGGACTCGACCTCGACCTTGAACAGCAGTTCGACGGCAGCCTTCACTTCGCCCTTGTTGGCGTCGCGGGCCACTTCGAACACGACCTGCTCGTTCTTCTCGGCCACCAGGGTTGCCTTTTCAGACACCACAGGTGCCAGCAGCACCTGCATCAGGCGATGGTCGTTCTTGGCAACTTGCGTCATTTCAGCAACTCCTCGATCTGCGCGACGGCGCCCTTCGTCACGAGCACCTTCTTGTAGTGCACGAGCGACAGCGGATCGGCGTGACGCGGCTCAACCACGAGCACGTGCGCCAGGTTGCGCGATGCCAGGAAGAGATTTTCGTCCAGGTTATCGGTAATCACGAGCACCGAATCCAGGCCCATGGCGCGGAACTTGTCGGCCAGCAGCTTGGTCTTCGGGGCTTCGACGGACAGGCTGTCAACGACGTTGATGCGGCCTTCGCGGGCAAGCTGCGAATAAATCGAGCGCATGCCGGCGCGGTACATCTTCTTGTTGACCTTCTGCGAGAAGTTTTCTTCCGGGCTGTTCGGGAAGATACGACCACCCCCACGCCACAGCGGGGAGGAGCTCATACCTGCACGGGCGCGACCCGTACCCTTCTGGCGCCACGGCTTCTTGGTCGTGTGCTTGACCTCTTCACGATCCTTCTGCTTACGGTTGCCGCTGCGCGCGTTGGCCTGGTAAGCGACGACGATCTGGTGAACGAGGGCCTCGTTGTAATCACGGCCGAACACTTCCGGCGAGGCAGCAACACCCGCGCCGAGTTGACCGTTGTCCTGGAGCAGCTTCAGTTCCATGCGTTTGCTCCTTATGCCTTCTTGGCGCGAGCCTTCACGGCCGGCGTGACGATGACTTGACCGCCCTTGGCACCCGGGATGGCGCCCTTGACCAGCAGCAGCTTGCGCTCTGCGTCGATGCGGGCGATTTCCAGGTTCTGGACGGTACGGGTGACGTCACCCATGTGACCGGTCATGCGCTTGCCCGGAAACACACGGCCCGGATCCTGCGCCATACCGATCGAGCCCGGCACGTTGTGCGAACGCGAGTTACCGTGCGACGCGCGGCCCGACGAGAAGTTGTAACGCTTGATGGTACCGGCGTAGCCCTTACCAATCGTCACGCCCTGGACGTCGATCTTCTGACCGACTTCGAACAGGTCGACGCTGATGTTCGCGCCGGGCTGGAATTCTGCGGCACGAGCGGCATCCACTCGGAATTCTTTGATGACTTCGCCCGCTTCCACACCGGCTTTGGCGAGATGACCCGCCAGCGGCTTGGTGACGCGGCTGGCACGGCGGGTGCCGAAGGTGACTTGAACCGCGGTGTAACCGTCGGTCTCGTCCGTCTTGATTTGCGTCACGCGGTTGTCGCCGACCTCGAGCACGGTGACGGGAATCGAATCGCCGTCGTCCGTGAAAATACGGGTCATGCCAACCTTGCGACCTACAAGGCCAAGGCTCATGGTTTGCTCCATTCCCAGCTGCGATTGGCCGGGGCTGATTGATACTACGAATCTTGAACTGGGCCGCGCCTAAAGAGACAGCGCACGGCCAAATGGCCAGCCCACTCCCCTTGACTAAAGGGGTAGCCCTACACTATATCCCGGTTACGGACAATCCGCAAGCACGATTGGCGGATTCCCGTCCGGGCGTCGCGCACGGAACAACATTCTTGGCAAAAAGCAAAACGGCGAGCACCTGGCTCGCCGTCCGCGCCCGTTGCCGGCGAACCGGCAGCGTTGTCTTGCTTACTGCAGCTTGATCTCGACGTCCACGCCGGCCGGCAGGTCCAGCTTCATCAGCGCGTCGACAGTCTTGTCGGTCGGATCGACGATGTCCATCAGGCGCTGATGCGTACGGATTTCGAACTGGTCGCGGCTGGTCTTGTTGACGTGCGGCGAACGCAGGACGTCGAAACGCTGGATGCGGGTCGGCAGGGGCACCGGGCCCTTGACGATCGCGCCGGTGCGCTTGGCGGTCTCGACGATCTCAGCGGCCGACTGGTCGATCAGGCGATAGTCGAAAGCCTTCAGGCGGATACGGATCTTTTGGTTCTGCTGCATGATGTTTCCTTAAAGAGCGTGGCGGCCAGGCCGCCGGAAGATGGAAAGAGCGATAACCCGACGATGCGCCGCGCCCTTGGGCAGCAGCGGCGCATCAGTCCGCCTTACTCGATGATCTTGGCGACGACGCCGGCGCCGACGGTACGGCCGCCTTCACGGATGGCGAAGCGCAGGCCTTCTTCCATGGCGATCGGGGCGATCAGCTTGACGGTGATCGACACGTTGTCGCCCGGCATGACCATTTCCTTGTCCTTCGGCAGCTCGATCGAGCCGGTCACGTCGGTCGTACGGAAGTAGAACTGCGGACGGTAGTTGTTGAAGAACGGGGTGTGACGACCGCCTTCGTCCTTGGACAGGATGTAGACCTCGCCCGTGAAGTGCGTGTGCGGGGTGATCGAACCCGGCTTGGCGAGCACCTGGCCACGCTCGACGTCTTCACGCTTCGTGCCGCGCAGCAGGATACCGACGTTGTCGCCTGCCTGACCTTGGTCGAGCAGCTTGCGGAACATTTCGACGCCCGTGCAGGTGGTCTTCTGCGTGGCCTTGATACCGACGATTTCGATTTCCTCGCCGACCTTGATCACGCCGCGCTCGATACGGCCGGTCACCACGGTGCCGCGGCCCGAGATCGAGAACACGTCTTCCACCGGCATCAGGAACGTGCCGTCCACGGCGCGCTCCGGCGTCGGGATGTACGAGTCCAGCGCGTCGGCCAGGTTCATGATCGCCACTTCACCCAGCTCGCCCTTGTCGCCTTCCAGCGCCAGCTTGGCCGAGCCCTTGATGATCGGGGTGTCGTCGCCCGGGAATTCGTACTTCGAGAGCAGCTCGCGCACTTCCATTTCCACCAGCTCGAGCAGCTCGGCGTCGTCCACCATGTCGCACTTGTTCAGGAAGACGATGATGTACGGCACGCCAACCTGGCGGGCCAGCAGGATGTGCTCACGCGTTTGCGGCATCGGGCCGTCCGCGGCCGAGCACACCAGGATGGCGCCGTCCATCTGGGCGGCACCGGTGATCATGTTCTTGACGTAGTCGGCGTGGCCCGGGCAGTCAACGTGCGCGTAGTGGCGGTTGGCCGTTTCGTACTCGATGTGTGCGGTGTTGATCGTGATGCCGCGTGCCTTTTCTTCCGGCGCTGCGTCGATTTCGTCGTACTTCTTCGCTTCGCCACCGAACTTGCTCGACAGCACGGTCGCGATCGCTGCGGTCAGCGTCGTCTTGCCGTGGTCAACGTGACCAATCGTCCCAACGTTCACGTGCGGCTTGGTCCGCTCGAACTTTTCCTTTGCCATGTCAGCTCCTCAATTCGGAATCAGCTAATTACTAGATATGGATCGGGGCGACCGCACGTGCGGTCGCCCAAACACGTTGATTACTTCGTACCCTTGGCGGCCATCACGGCTTCGGCGATGTTCTTCGGTGCCTCAGCGTAGTGCTTGAATTCCATGGTGTACGTGGCGCGGCCTTGCGTGGCCGAGCGCAGCGCGGTCGAGTAACCGAACATTTCCGACAGCGGGACTTCGGCCTTGATGATCTTGCCGCCGCCTGCCATGTCGTCCATGCCCTGCACGATGCCGCGGCGGGACGACAGGTCGCCCATCACGGTACCGGTGTAGTCTTCCGGCGTTTCCACTTCCACGGCCATCATCGGCTCGAGCAGCACCGGGCTGGCGCGGCGCATCGCTTCCTTGAACGCCATCGAGCCGGCCATCCGGAACGCGTTTTCGTTCGAGTCCACGTCGTGGTACGAACCGAACGTCAGCGTGACCTTCACGTCGACGACCGGGAAGCCGGCCAGGACGCCCGCAGTCAGCGTGTCTTCGATACCCTTCTGCACTGCCGGGATGAATTCCCGCGGAATCACACCGCCCTTGATGGCGTCGACGAACTCGAAGCCCTTGCCAGGCTCTTGCGGTTCCAGCGTGATCACTGCGTGGCCGTACTGGCCGCGGCCGCCCGACTGCTTGACGAACTTGCCTTCGACGTCGGTTGCCGTCTTGCGGATCGTTTCGCGGTAGGCCACCTGCGGCGCGCCGATGTTGGCTTCCACGCCGAATTCGCGCTTCATGCGGTCGACCAGAATTTCGAGGTGGAGCTCGCCCATGCCCGAAATGATGGTCTGGCCCGACTCTTCATCGGTCTTCACGCGGAACGACGGATCTTCTGCAGCCAGGCGGTTCAGCGCCAGGCCCATCTTTTCCTGATCGCCCTTGGTCTTCGGCTCGACGGCCTGCGAGATCACCGGCTCCGGGAACACCATGCGCTCCAGCACGATCGGCGCGCTCGGGTCGCACAGCGTGTCACCCGTGGTCGCGTCCTTCAGGCCCACTGCCGCAGCGATGTCACCGGCCAGCACTTCCTTGATTTCTTCGCGCTGGTTGGCATGCATCTGCAGAATACGGCCCAGACGTTCCTTCTTCTGCTTGACCGGGTTGTACACCGTGTCACCCGAATTGACCTTGCCCGAGTAGACGCGGAAGAAGATCAGCTGGCCAACGAACGGGTCGGTCATGATCTTGAACGCCAGCGCCGAGAACTTTTCGTTGTCGTCAGCCTTGCGCTCGAGCTTCTTCTCGTCGTCGTTCTCGTCCACGCCCTTGACCGGCGGAATGTCGACCGGCGACGGCAGGAAGTCGATCACGGCGTCGAGCATGCGCTGCACGCCCTTGTTCTTGAACGCGGTGCCGCACAGCATCGGCTGGATTTCGCAGGCGATGGTACGGTCACGCAGCGCCTTGACGATCTCGGCACGGGTCAGCTCTTCGCCGCCCAGGTACTTTTCCATCAGCTCTTCGCTGGCTTCGGCCGCGGCCTCCACCATCTTCTCGCGCCATTCCTCAGCGGTGGCTTGCAACTCGGCCGGGATGTCCTTGTATTCGAACTTCACGCCCTGGCTGGCTTCGTCCCAGATGATGGCCTTCATTTCCAGCAGGTCGACGACGCCCTGGAAGCCGTCTTCCGCGCCGATCGGCACCACGACGGGCACCGGGTTGGCCTTCAGACGGGTCTTCAGCTGGTCATAGACCTTGAAGAAGTTCGCGCCGGTACGGTCCATCTTGTTGACGAACGCCAGACGCGGCACCTTGTACTTGTTGGCCTGACGCCAGACGGTTTCCGACTGCGGCTGCACCCCGCCCACCGCGCAGTACACCATGCACGCGCCGTCCAGCACGCGCATGGAACGCTCCACCTCGATGGTGAAGTCCACGTGGCCCGGGGTGTCGATGATGTTGAAGCGGTGCTCGGGGTAGTTGCCCGCCATGCCCTTCCAGAAGGCGGTGGTGGCAGCGGACGTGATGGTGATGCCGCGCTCTTGCTCCTGCTCCATCCAGTCCATGGTGGCGGCGCCATCATGCACTTCACCGATCTTGTGGTTCACACCGGTGTAGAACAGGATCCGCTCGGTCGTGGTGGTCTTGCCGGCGTCGATGTGAGCAGAAATACCGATGTTACGGTAGCGCTCAATGGGGGTCTTACGAGCCACGGTTAATCCTCAGATTCGTCAACGGGGCGCCGGCAATCGCCAAGCGCCCCTAATACAAATGGGCGAGATGTGCGCACACAGCCCGCCCAGCAACCAACAACGTTGTCGCGTCGCTTAGAAGCGGAAGTGCGAGAACGCCTTGTTGGCTTCGGCCATGCGGTGCACTTCGTCGCGCTTCTTCATCGCGCCGCCGCGGCCTTCTGCAGCTTCGAGCAGCTCACCAGCAAGACGCAGGGCCATCGACTTCTCGCTGCGCTTCTTCGCAGCTTCCCGCAGCCAACGCATCGCCAATGCCAGACGACGCGACGGCCGGACTTCGACCGGCACCTGATAGTTGGCACCGCCAACACGGCGGCTCTTCACTTCGACCACCGGCTTCACGTTGTTGATTGCAACGCTGAAGACTTCGATGGGCGCCTTGCCTGCTTTCTTCTCGATCTGGTCGAACGCACCGTAGACGATACGCTCAGCCACCGACTTCTTGCCGTCCAGCATCAGGACGTTCATGAACTTGGCGACTTCCACATTGCCGAACTTCGGGTCCGGCAGAATTTCCCGCTTGGGGACTTCACGACGACGTGGCATCTTCTTTCCTTCTTCAGTTCAGTTGAGAACCGCTTCGGTTCTCCGGCCACCAACTAGCTTGTCTTCCAACAATCTGAGCCGGGTGACCACTTACTCGACGGTGCCAGTGCGATCGAAAAAACGCACCGTTGTACCGCCTGCTCATGACAAGACCGTGACCGCAGATGCGGCGCGATCCTCGCAGCTTAGGCTGCCTTCGGACGCTTCGCGCCGTACTTCGAGCGCGCTTGCTTACGGTCCTTGACGCCTTGCAGGTCAAGGGAGCCGCGCACGATGTGGTAACGCACACCCGGCAAGTCCTTCACACGGCCGCCGCGGATCAGCACGACGCTGTGTTCTTGCAGGTTGTGGCCTTCACCGCCGATGTACGAAATGACTTCGAAACCGTTGGTCAGGCGCACCTTGGCGACCTTACGCAGTGCCGAGTTCGGCTTCTTCGGCGTCGTGGTGTACACGCGGGTGCACACGCCGCGACGCTGCGGGCAGTTCTCAAGTGCCGGGCTCTTGCTCTTCAGCTTTTCCGAGACGCGGGGCTTGCGAACCAGTTGGTTGATGGTTGGCATTGTTCAATCCAGCTTGGTTTTTGAAAAATCGCCGGCTCACATAACGTGAACGCCTCATTTATGAGGCGGACGGCGCAATCGGGTTTTATGGAAGTGGCGAGCAGAACGCTCTGGGAAGAGGACCTGCGGGAACAGATCAAGACCAAAGAGCGCGAGCCCGTCTGGTTCAGATGTCTTGCACGGCGCTTTGCCGGGCACGGACGTGCGGAGCCAGAAGCCAAAAACTCGAATCTGGCACTATAGCCGGGTGTGTTGCAAGCGTCAAGCGCGCTACCGCTCTGGTAGCGCGGTGTGCCGATCAGCACCCCCGGTGTGTCGCGTGGGCAGCACGGCGTGCGGACTCCGGCCACAGGAAGGCCAGTGCGGCGGCGGCCACGAAACCAAGCGCGAGGACCGACACGCCGACCCAGCCGGCACGGTCCCACGTCGCGCCCGCAAGCCCGCCGCCTGCCGCAGCGCCAAAAAAGAATGCCCCCGTATAGAGCCCGTTCACTCGTCCGCGGATTTCGGGCGGCAGCGTGTTGACGGTGTACCGGCCCAGCGCCTGGTCGCCGATCGCGCCGAAATCCAGCAGCAATGCCGCCGCCGCCAGCATCGTCAGCGCGACGGGAACGCCCAAGCCGGGCACGAGCGCCGACGCCAGCGCCAGTAGCAAGCCGGCCGCCGCAATGCCATGGGCGAGCAGCGTTCCCACGCGCACCAAGCCACGATCCGCCAGGCGGCCCGCCACGGGCGCGGCGACCACCCCCGCCGCGCCGCACAGCGCAAAGACGCCGATGCCGCTCTGCGACAGGTGGAACGGCGCCGCCGCCAGCCGGAGTGCCACAGCCGTCCAGAACAAGGTGAACGCGGCCATGAGCAGCGCCTGGGTGGCAGCGCGGCGTCGCAGCACGGGCTCGGCGCGCAACAGGCGTCCGTATGAACGCAGCAGCGCGCCGTAAGACAGCGCGCGCGGCGGCACGAAGGTCGGCATCACGCGTGGCAGCACGACCGCCAGCGCGACAATCGCCACGGCGGAGGCGCCGTAGTACGCCCGCCACCCCCACTGCGCGGCGATCAGGCTCGCAGCCGGTCGCGACAGCAGGATACCGAGGTTCAGGCCGATCATGATGTCGCCGAGCACGCGGCCGCGCCGGTGGTCGCCCGCCAGGCGCCCGGCCAGCGCAATCAACATCTGGATGACGGTCGAGGTGACGCCGATAGCGAAGGCGGCCAGCATCAGCACCTGCCCGCTGCGCGCGACGGCGGTCAGCGCGAGCGACGCCACGGCGCCCCACAGCGTGCGCGAGACTAGCGCGCGGTTGTCCTGCAGGTCGGTCAACGGCATCAGCAGCAGCAGCCCGATGCCGTAGCCGACGAGCGTGGCCGTCACCAGCAGCCCGGTGGCGGCCGTCGTCCATCCGATGCTGGCGGCAATCTCGGCGACGAGCGGCTGTATGCCGAACAGGTTCACGACGATGAGCCCGACGGCGGCGGCAAACAGCGGCGTGGCGCCACGGGGAAGCGCGTCGGCGAGGGGCGTGTTGGGAACGGCTGGGGCTTCGGTGGTCATGATGCGCGGGACGAGGAGTCGGAGACCCCATCCTAGCCAGCCGATTCGCGCAGATTAAGGTAGCCTCTGGCGCCATATTGTTTCCATACGTGCGCAAATATGGATCGGCTTTCTGACGTGGTGGTCTTCGTGCAGGTGGTGGAGCGCGGCAGCCTGTCGGCGGCGGCCGATGCAATGGGGATGTCGCGCGGCGGGATCAGCAAGGCGCTCGCGCGGCTGGAAGCGCGGCTGCAGACGCGCCTGCTGCAACGCACGACGCGACGCCTGTCGCTGACCGAGGCGGGCGCGGCGTTCTTCGAGAAGAGCCGCGAAGGCCTTGCCCTCGTGGACGCCGCCGAGCAGGCCGTGACTGCCTTGCGCGACGAGGCGCGCGGCACGTTGCGCGTGTCGGCGCCGGCCTCGTTTGCGGTGACATTGCTGGCGCCGCTGCTGGGCGCATTCCAGGCGCGCTACCCGGCCGTGCAGATCGACCTGGACATGAACGACCGTTATGCCGATCTGGTCGCTGGGCGCATCGACGTGGCGGTCCGCATCGGCATGCTAGAGGACTCGTCGCTCGTCGCGCGGCGGCTGGCCAGCTGCGCACATGCTATCTACGGCGCGCCGTCGTACTTCCGCAAGCACGGCATTCCGCGCACGCCGGACGATCTGCGCCAACACAACTGCCTCGTCTATGCCAATTACGACGGGCCGTACGATTGGATCCTCACGGATACGGCAGGCCAGCGCCATGTGGCGCACGTGTCCGGCTCGATGCTGGCCAACAACAGCCTCGTGCTGCGCGAGGCGGCGCGCTCAGGGCTGGGGGTGTCGCTGGGGCCGGCGTACCTCGTGCGGGAGGACATCGCGGCCGGGCGCCTGCAGGCCGTGCTGACTGACTACACCGCGCGCGAAGTGCCGCTGCACGCCGTGTTCACGCAGCGCGTCCATCTGCTCCCGAAGGTGCGCGCGTTCGTCGATTTTCTTGGCGAGCATCTGGCGCGCACTGGCGTGATGGGGCCACTGCCCCTGGCAGCCAGCTAGGCCGCTTCGCGGCACTTCGCCAACACGTCGAGCAGCGCCTGCCCATACCGGTCCAGCTTGGCCACGCCGATGCCCGGCAACTCGCCCAGCGCCTCGCGCGAATCCGGATCGGTTTCGGCAATGCGCGCGAGCGTGCTGTCGTGGAAGATGACGTACGCCGGCACGCTATGCTCGCGCGCGGCCTGAGTCCGCCACGCGCGCAACGCCTGCCAGCGCACCTGCGCCTCCGGCGAAAGATCGGCGGCCGGATCGGCGCGGCGCTCCTTCTTCGTCAACGAGGACGATGTGCCGCGCGCCTTCTCTGTCTGACGGCGCAGGATCACGCGCTGCTCGCCCTTGAGCACCGGACGCGCCGCATCGGTGAGGATCAGCGCGCCATGGCCGCCGTGGTCGACCGCAAACAGGCCTTGTGCGACCAACTGGCGGAACACGCTGCGCCACGCCGCTTCCGACAGCGCGCTGCCGATGCCGAACGTCGACAGCGTTTCGTGGTGCCACTGCTTGACCCGCTCGGTCGCGTTGCCGCGCAGGATGTCGATGAGCTGGCCCGCGCCAAAACTCACGCGGCTGGCCTGCTGGACGCGGTACGCGCACGACAGCGCCATCTGCGCCTCGCGCGTGGCATCCCAGGTTTGCGGCGGCGTGAGGCACGTATCGCAGTTGCCGCAGGGCTGGCTGCTTTCCCCGAAGTACGCAAGCAGTGCCACGCGGCGGCAGGTTGCCGCTTCGCACAGGCCGAGCAGCGCTTCGAGCTTGGCGGTGGAGACGCGCTTGTGCACATCGTCCGCATCGGATTCGTCGATCATGCGGCGCTGCTGCACCACGTCGGCCAAGCCGTAGGCCATCCACGCGTTGGCGGGCAGGCCGTCGCGGCCGGCGCGGCCGGTCTCCTGGTAGTAGCCCTCCAGGCTCTTGGGCAAATCGAGATGCGCAACGAAGCGGACGTCCGGCTTGTCGATGCCCATGCCGAAAGCGATGGTCGCCACCATCACGACGCCCTCCTCCTTGCGGAAGATCGCCTGATGGCGGGCGCGCACTTCAGAATCCATCCCGGCGTGATACGGCAGCGCGCGGATGCCCTGCTCGGCCAGCCACTGCGCGGTCTCTTCCACCTTCTTGCGCGACAGGCAATAGACGATGCCGGCGTCGCAGGTGTCGCCGTCCATGTGCTCGGCCCGGATGAAGCGCAGCAGCTGCTGCCGCGCGCTGTCCTTCTCGACAATGGTGTAGCGGATGTTCGGGCGGTCGAAGCTGGAGAGGAAGACGCGGGAACCCGTGAGCGCGAGCCGTTCGATGATCTCGTCGCGCGTGACCGCATCGGCCGTGGCGGTGAGCGCAATGCGTGGCACGTGCGGGAAGCGCTCGTGCAGCACCGAGAGCTGAATGTACTCGGGCCGGAAATCGTGCCCCCACTGCGATACGCAGTGCGCTTCGTCAATAGCAAACAGGCCGATGCGCGATCGCTCAAGCAGCTCGAGAAAGCGCGGCGTCATCAACCGCTCGGGCGCCACGTAGACGAGGTCCAGCCGCCCTGCCGCGAGATCGCGCTCGACCTGCGCGGCCTCGGCGCCCGTCAGCGCGGAGTTGAGATACGCGGCGCGGACGCCCGCCTCTTCCAGCGCGGCCACCTGATCCTGCATCAGCGCAATGAGCGGCGACACGACGATGCCGGCGCCCTGCCCGCGCCGGTGCCGCACGAGCGCCGGAATCTGATAGCAGAGCGATTTGCCGCCGCCGGTCGGCATCAGCACGAGGCAATCGCCGCCGTCGGCGACGTGCGCGACGATTTCCGCCTGCGGGCCGCGGAAGGCGCTGTAGCCGAACACATCGTGCAGCACCGCATGCGTGGCGGCGGCGGTGTCTTCGGGCAGCGCCTGCAGCGCGTGGTCTATGGCGGGAGAGTCGTACATCGGGACGGCGGGTGCGCGCGGTGTCACGCGCGGGCTGGGCGAAACCGCTATTGTGACAAACCCCGCCGAGGGGCGGTCAATCAGGACAGTCGGATTGTCGGAAACGCTGCGGTCAGACCTTGCGCGCAACGATGCGATGGATTGTCCGCCCCGACGATTGGCTAACGGCCGCTTCGTCGAAAACCACTTCAGTGCCGGCCAGCGCCTCGCGCACGGGCGCCGCATCGAACGACGTGAACAGCCGGCCGCGCCCATCGCGCTGGTCGGCGTCGGGCGTGACGCGCCAGCTCAGATACAGCGTGCCGCCCGGGCGCAGCAACGACACCAGCCGCCGCACGGCCGCGCCGATCTGCTCGGGCGGCAGATGCATGATGACGGTCTCGCAGAGGACGTTGTCGAACGCACCTTCGGCAATGCCGACCAATTCAGGCAAGACCGCCTGCCGGAACGACAGCCCTGGATATTGCTCGCGTGCCGCTTCCAGCAGCGCGGCAGACGCGTCGTAGCCGACCGCCGGGTAACCGTTGGCGTTGAGCCACGCCACCTCGCGCCCCGCGCCGCAGCCGATGTCGGCGGTGGCACCGCCTGCCTTGAACTCGCGGCGCAGCAGCGCGTACAGGTCTTCAGGCGCCGGCTGCTCGCGCCACTCCTGCGCGAAGGTTTGGGCGAGCGCGTCGTAGGCGGCAACGGTCTGCGTGTCCATGGCGGCTCCGGTCGTGTGGGCTACTTCATCGTGAAACTGCGGAGCAGCGTCAGATCGCCGGCCTTGCGCATCGGCACGACAAACGTCTGCTGGCGTTCAGACGGCGTGTTCTCGTCGGTGATGATGGTGACGGTGGCGGTGGTGATCGCGCTGCGGTCGTTGCCGCTGCCGTAATAGTTCACGTAGACGAGGTACGTGCCGGGCACCGGCGCCGGGTTCGAATAGATCTCGGGCCCGTAGCCAGTGGTGACGTCCACGTCGAGCGCGCCGCCGTTTTCAACGACGCGGTTGCCGTACCAGGCGTGCTGACCGTCGGGCGAGATGACATGCAGGTCGAGATCGGTGCCGTCGGTGTCCCACGCGAGGACCACGCGCAAGCGCGGACGCTGCTTGCCGGTGTAGCTGTCGTAGAACTGCACGCGCTTGGCGTCGCCGCGCGCGCTGCGCACCTCGACGCTGTTGCTGCCCGCGCCAAATGCGTACGGACGCGAGAACGTGCCGTCGGCCTCGATGCGCTGCGGCATGGCCACGCCGTTGACGATCAGCGTGCCGACCGACGCGCCATCGGCGCCACGGCGGCGGCGCGGCTTGTTCTCGTCGGTTGCTGCGGCCGCCTTCGGCTGGTTGCGGATGCGCCCGGCGATCATCGACGCCACGCCCTGCCCTTGCGGCGTGGACACCGACACCGCCGGGTAATGCACGTCCTGCGTGTAGCGGGACTCGTCGCCCGCGGAATTGCGCCAGCCGTTGAGCGGCGCGGCGATCTCGACATTGCCGGTGTCGGTTTGCGCGAGCACGCTGCCCGCGGCCGCAAACGTGGCCAGCGCAATCGCGACGGCAAGACGGAAAGTGGAAAGCGTCATGCGGATCGCCTTAGAAGCGGATCGATTTCATCAGCGCCAGCTCACCGATCTTGCGCAGCGGTACGGTCACGAACTCGCGCCGCTCGTTGGGCGTGTTCTCGTTATAGATGAGCGTCAGTTGCGCGGTGATGAGATCGCGGTCGTGCGCTTTTTCGTCGAAGTTGTAGCCGCCGGCGTTGAAGTTGCCCCAGTAGTTCACGTAGAACAGCCACACGCCGGGCCGCGGCGCGGCGGTCGAGAAGATCTCCGGCCCGGCACCGTCAACGCTGTCGACGTCGAGGCCGCCGCCGTCGGACAGCAGCGGTTGCGCCCAGAACGCGTGATCGCCAATCGGCGAAATGACGTGCATGTCGACCTCGGCGCGCGGGTCGTCCCACGTGAGGACAGCGCGCAGCCTGGCCGACGTCTTGGTGGTGTCGGCCTCGTAGAACTGCAGGCGTTGGCGCGACTGGCCGTCGGCACTGACGATTTCGACGCTGTTCGAGCCCGGGCCGAACGCCCAGGGGCGGGCGAAGCGGCCTTCGCCATCGCCATACAGCGGCATGGCGTTGCCGTTGACGACAAGCACCGGCGGGCGGCGTTGCTTGCCGGCTGCGCGGAGGCGTCCGGCGATGAGCGTGCGGTACTTTTGCGCGCCACGGTCCACGGGCGGTTTTGGATACGCCGCGGTGTATTGCTCCAGCTCGTTGGTCAGCTTGCTGTTGCGCCAGCCGCCGATCGGCCCTTCCAGATCGGCCACCGGCTCAGCCAGCGCCGAAGCGGCCAGCAGCAGCGCAACGGTGCCCAGCGCCAAGCGCGTCATCCCACTCTTCACAGCAAACCCTCCCCTCGGATCAGGCGACGCGCCATCGCCTCGACAAACTGTTCGTCCTGCCCGCGCGGGTGACGCGCAAAGGCAAGGTGCAGATATTCGTGCGTCAGCGCGATGCGGTCTTCCTCGGTCGCAAGCCGGTGCACGTAGAGCCGGTTGCGGCGTGCATCAGCGTACGGCCGGCCCTCGTGCACGACGCACACGGCGGGCAGCGGCGGCGCCTCGTAGCCTGGCTCGGCAGCCAGGCGGGCCGACCAACCCGGCGCGCGCGCCTGCAGCCACTGCTGCGCACCCGCCACCGGTGAGCAATCTCCCCCCACCGGGCTCTGGAACGACGTGAGCGTCGCCTGCGGCCACCACTGCGCGAGGATCGCGTCGAACCCCTGGCCGCGTTGCGCGGCGGCGCGCGCCGCGGTCCAGCTCATCTGGCCGCGCGCGCTGATGGTGCCGTGGTACTGCACGGGCTGGCCGGTCAGCACCAGCGCATCGGTAAATTCGGCTGCGTTGCGCGCAGCGGCCAGCGGCGGGCGCGGCAGCACGCGCTGCGTGCGTGAGCTGTCGGCGATGCGGTAGCAGCCCTTGTCACGCGAGGCGTGCTGCACGAGGTAGCTGCGCGCCGCCACGGCCAACGCACGCGCGGCCTGCGGCTCGGCAAGCTCGCCTTCGCGCTCGACCACGCGCGCCACGTAATCGTTCATGCCCAGGCGGCCAGTGATGACGGGCACGTTGTTCGGGCGCGCGAGCGTCAACTCGCCCCGGCTCTCGATCGGTAGCGTGTTGCCGTTGACGAAGCGCACGGCGTAGCGGCCTTCCAGGCGACCGGCGGCGACCGGCTTGCCGCTGGCGTCGCGCACCTCGCGAATCGGATAGCGCGCAAAGAAGTCCACCACGACACAGGCTTCGTCGTCGGGCACGGGCGTCTGTTCGATCACCGGCGTCAGGCGCGGTGCGGCAGCGGCCAGCACCTGGTTGCTCGACCCGGCACCGCCGAGCCAGACGGGCGTGCCGTCGGCCAGCCAGCCCGCTGCCCCGCCGATCGACGCGCCGGGCCGCTGCGGGTCGGGCATCGTCCACGTCTTGGCGCGCAGCAGGCCACCGAAGTGCGAGACCGTGCCCTCGCCGCGCCCGATGGTCAGCACGGAAATGAGCGTTTGCGCGGCGGTCTCGCGGCCCTCCGCCGGCACGCTGCGCAATGCCGCGAGCAGATCGGCGACCGGCACGCGATGCGTCGGCTGCATGGCTCGCAGCTCGCGCAGCCACGTGGGCGACGCGGCTTGCTGCCAGAAGCGCCGCCAATCCGCACGGTCCAGCCCGAGACGCGCCGGTTCGAAATAGCGTCCGCACGACTGGATGAGCGCGCGCTCGCGGTCGATGCTGTTGCCGGCGGTGCAGCAGTAGACCTCTTCGGGGTCGTTACCGTGGCACGTGTAGTCGGGCGTGCTGATGCGGCGCGAGACGAGGTAGCTGTAGACGAAGAGTTTCCAGACGCTGCCGAGCGGTGTTTCGGCGTCGCGCGGCAACGCGGTGGCTTGCGGCACGCCGCCGGCCGGGTCAGCGCTGAACTGCCAGAGCTTGGCATCATCGCCCTGCAACGCGGCATATTTCAGTGGCGGAACCGGCTGGCCAACCGGCGCGGCGATGGCGTGTCCGGCCTGCCCGGCAAGCGCGAGCGCGCCGCCAGCCCAGAGCAGGCCGGTCAGCACACCGCGCGCAAGCAGGCGGGAAGGCATCGCTGATCACTCCACCTTGAACGGATAGCTGGCCGTCTTGCCGTCGCCCTGGAACGCCTTGGCTTCCGGCTGGTACATGCGGAAGTAGCGCACCGGCGGCAGCGCAAAGCGGCCCGGCAGCGAGAAGCGCACGAGCTGCCGCAGCACGGTCGGGCGCTCCAGCGCGGGCACCGGCTGGTTGTACGAGAGCTGACCCATTTCATACGCGGCCTTGCGCTCGAACGGCTGCGGGCCGTTGCCTTCGTTCGGCTCACCCTTCAGCCCGTCGATCTGGATGCCCCACGTGGTGGCCTCCACTTCGGCGCCCGGCGGCAGCGGCACCTCGACCAGGCCGTAGCGGTACGTGCCCTGGCGCGGCGTCAGCACGACCTCGTCGACGTAGAGCGCATTGCTGTCGAGCGTGTCGCCCGGCTTGACCGGCTTGGCCTTGAGCGTGATGCCGCTGGTGCTGCCCGCGCCGGCTACGGCCTGCTTGGCGGCCTTCGTGTCGGCCTTGGGCGCGTCCGTCGGCTCCAGGCGATACAGCTTGCGCTCGACCGTGATCGGCAGCCTGGACGCTTCCGGCGCGCGGCTGCGGTACGACACGATGGCCGATTGCGTGGTCACATCGGTCGGCGCCGTCGTCAGGTCCAGCGCGGCGGGGGCTTGCGCGCCGGTCCAGCGCCACGTCGGCACACCGACCGGCGAGCGCGTCGCCTGCCAGCCGCCCGCCGAGACGGCCGGCTGGAGGGTGGCAACGCTGGCGCCTTGCAGGCCGCCCAAACCCTTCTGCAGCCAGACCAGCGCCACAGCGCGGTCCATCGTCGGCATGGCGGCGCTGGCGCGAGCCAGCAGCGGTGCCGGGTCGGCAGCCGAGCGGCCACCGCCCATCAGCAGCAGGCTTTGCACCAGCGGGGAATTGTCGGCAGCCAACGCGTTGCGCGCCGCGATGTCAGCGGAGACCAGCGCTTCCGGCACCGGCTGGCCGACTTGGCGCATCAGCTGTGCCGTCAGCACCGTCGCCACCTCACGGCCGCGCGGCGAATCCGGCGCCACGAAGATCAGGCTGTCGCCCGCGGCGGGGTCGGCGTCGACCGAGGCCTTGGGCGCCTTACCGCCGCTGGGCGCAAGCTCGTTCGCCACGCCCGACAGCGGCGTCGCCACGGGCAAGCCCATCTCGTTGGCGAACCACAGCGCCAGCGCGCGGTGCAGCAGCGGCTCGTTCTGGCTGGTGCGCTTGTAGGCTTCGAGCACCTGCTTCCAGTTGTCTGCCGGCAGGCTGATGCCGACTGAACGGCTGGCAAGCCAATCCGCGTAATACGCATACGACGTGATCAGCGCGCTACTGGTGGTCAGCTCGCCCCACCAGCCGAAGGTGCCGTTGGTGCCGGCCAGCAGGGCCAGACGCTGGCGTTGCGTGCGCAGCAGCGCGTCGACGCCCTGGGTGCCGGCCGGGCCGCCGTCGCCGAGGCGCGTGCCACTGGCCGCCAGACTCTGCTGGGCCAGTGCCAGCGGAATCAGCCGGCTGGCGGTCTGCTCGGCGCAACCGTACGGATATTCGATGAGGTCATCGGCCACACGAGCAAACTGGCTGGCCGTGTTGCCGACCACGCGCAGACGCACGTCGCGCGCATCGGCGGGCAGGCCCAGCGGCAGGCGCGTGCCTTGCAACTGCGTGAGCGGGACGACGTTTTCGCGGTCCGCCAGCCAGCCGGTCGCATCCAGCCTGAGCGTGGTCTGCAGGCGGTCCGACACCTTGTCGTCCTGCTTCAGCTCGGCATTGACCACACCCGCCTGCAGCGCCGTGACGGGCGCGCGCAGGTAGTTGGCGCCGCGCTTGAGCGTCACGCGCTGGTTGATGTTCAGGCCGGCGCCCGAGACGATCCAGTCGGCGGTGATGTCCTTGTCGGTCTGGTTGAAGGCGACCATGTCCAGGCGCGGCTGATCGCTTTCGCGGAAGCGCTGCGGGCCGGTCCACTTGAGGTACAGCGGCTTGTCGGAGCGGATGCTCGCCGTGCGCTGGCCAACGATGCCGTCCGATGTGCCGGTGGTGGACACCGCGCGCACCGTGATGCGCCAGCGCGCCAGCGAATCCGGCATCTTGAAGGTCATGCGCGCACGGCCATCGGCGCCGGTCTGCAGGTTGGCGACCCAGGCAGCGGTGTCCTTCTCGTCGCGGCGCGGGCGTTCGAGCACCTTCACGCCGCGCTCGTTGTGACGGCCGTACGTGCCGCCCGGCTTGCCCGGCAGCGACGCAAGCGCGAGGTCATAGCTGATGAAACTCTGGCTCGACGTGGTGCGCACGCTGTTGCGGCGCGGGTGATAGAAGAAGTCGACGATGCTCGGCGCCACTTCAGGCTGCAGCACGTAGATCATTTCGTCGACCACCGAGACGGTCAGGTTGGCCGGCACAGGCTTGCCCGCCAGCGCGCTGGTCAGGTCCAGCGTGACGGTCTCGCCCGGCGCGTAGACGGCCTTGTCCGCATGCACGCCCAGGTCCAGCGTCGGTTGCGTGACGACGATGCCGGCGTTCTGGAACACCATGTCGCCATCGCGCACGTACAGCACTGAGAACGTCATGTTGGGCGCGAACTCTGCACCGATCTTGATGCGCGCGCGGTACTGCGACGGCGTGACCTTCTGCAGGCTCAGCCATTCGCCGCCGCGCGTGAGCAGCGCGTGGCGCTCGACCTTGTCGCGCTCGAGCGTGAGCAGCGCGTCGTCCACCGGCAGGGGGAACGTGATCAGCGCTTCGGCCGTGTCGCCAATCTGGTAGCGATCACGGTCGAACACCATTTCGATGTTGCCCGGCACGGTCTGCACGCCGTCGCCGGCCACCCAGTGGCTCGATGCAGCGAGCAGGTTGCCAGCAGCATCACGCACCGACAGCGTGTATGAGCCCGGCTGGTCAAACTTGACCGGGAACGTGGCGTTGCCCTTGGCATCCGGCGCGAGCGTGCCTTCAGTGCGGGTACGCGTCTCCAGGCGGACGAGATCCCACTTGGCCGGCGGTGCCGTCGGCCCGGTCGCACCCGCCACCACCGGCATCGGCGTGAGCGTGAAGGACACGTTCTGCCCCGGCGTGGTGAAGTTCGACGTGGTCGACAGCTTGTACGGCGTCGCGCCACGGGCGATCAGCAATTCGCGCGTGACCTTCACGCGGTACGCCGCGCCATCGTTGGCAAACACGGTCACGACGTAGCGGCTCGGTTCCTTGGCGGCGGGCAACTCCAGCTTGGCGTTGCCGTCGCCATCGGTGACAAGCTCCTGCTGCTCCAGCTTGACGGGGAACAGGCCCGCGTAACGCAGCTCGCCTTCCACCATCGTCACCTGTTGCGCGCGCAGGCTGACCGACACCTTGCCGTTCTTGACCGGCTTGCCGTCCGGATAGCGCAGGCTGATCTTGCCCTTGACCGTTTCGCCCGTGCCGTAGCTGGCCTTGTCGAGCGACAGGTTCACGTCAAAGTGCGGCTTGATGTATTCGGCCACGCGGAAGGCGCCGCCGTAGGTGCCGCCGTTGTAGTCGAAGCGCAGCGAGTAGCCGCCGGCCGGCGCGTTGGACGGCAGCGTAAAGCGCGCGTCAGCGCCCGTCTCGCCCGTCAGGCGCGTGGTCGTCGTGGCCACCGGCGCACCATTCGGGTCGAGCACTTGCAGCTTGATGTCGCCGGCCGCCGGCGCGGTCGATTCGGTCGCGTTCTTGAAATTGCGGCCGATGAACTTGACGCTCACTTCGTCGCCCGGCCGATACAGCGGGCGATCGGTGAAGGCGTACAGCTTGGTGTTGTAGATCTCGCTGTCGTAATAGAAATTCTCGGAGATGAACACGCCGCCCGCGCGGTCGCTGCCGATCACGTAGCTGCGTTCAGGCGAGACGTGACGCAGATCGGCCGTGCCGTCCGCTTCGGTGGTGCCCGAGGCCAGCACACCGACGCCGTCGATCCAGCTCACCGACGCGCCGCCGACGGGCTTGCCGCTCTTGCGTTCGGCCGTCCACACCATCATCCCTTGCGACGTGCCCTTGGTGACGGCCACGGTGTCCGACACGAATAGCAGCGTGTGCGCACGGTACGCCCCAATCACGGCTTCAACGATGTACAGACCCGCCGGCAGCTTGCCGACCGGGATCATCACGTTGCCGGCGTTCTGCGGCATCCATTCGCTGCTGCTGCCTTCGAGCTTCACGTCCTTGGGCGGCGCGATCGGCTTGGCATCCCAGATCGGGTAGCGGAAGCGGCCCAGCAGCTCGTAGCCCTTGAGCGGCGCGTATTGCGGGTTGTTCGAGAAGCGCGTGGGCGCGGTCATCTGGTCGCCCATGCTGAACTGCGGCGCGGTCTCCACGGCCTTGCTGCGCGTGGCGAACGACAACACGCGCTGCCAGGCACGGCGGGCTTGGCGCGTCCAGTTGTCCCACAGATAGGCGAGCGTGTTGGCCAGGCCTTCGCCCGTGTAGTTTGCCTTGACGTCGATGCGGTGCAGGTTCTTCTGCGCCTTCAGAAACTCCAGCGGCTGCGGCACGCGGTAGACGAGGATGTCTGCGCCGCCGTAGCGGGAGAGTTCGTCCTTGTATTCGCGGCCCGGGGCTTCGAGGCGGACCAGCGCTTCCTGATCGGTGCCGTAGCTCGCATCGGAGAGCAGGAAGAACGGCTGGCCCTTGATCGGCTCGTAGCCGCTGCCCGGTACGTCGAACAGCGTTGGGTTCGGCGCGTCTGCCGCGTGCGCTGCGGGCACCGAAGCGACCAACGCCAGCACCGTCACGCAGACGGCGGCAACGAGATTGAACGACAGCCAACGGTTGCGCATGCGTTTTTCTACCGTGTCAAAAAGGCCAGACGAAACACGCCGATGAAGTTGGGGTTGCCGCTCTGCGGCTGCCAGCGCGAGTCTTTCCATTGCATCAGTTCAGAAACCGGGACCGCGCGCAGGCCGTTGTCGGTGCGGGTGACGGTGCCGGTGTGGTAAGCGATGTAGCGATCCATCCAGATCATCAGATGCTGGTCGTCGCCTTGATCGAAGAAGAGCAGATCGCCCGGGAGCGCCTGGTTGACGTCCTTGGCGATGAAGCGGCTGTTCTGCTGGATGAGCCCCAGCGCTGAGACATACGCGCCGGTGCTGCCATCGAAGCGTGCCCACCGCTGCGTAAGCGTGCGTTGGGCGGGCGTGAGATTCAGCTCGGGCGGCAGTTGCCGTGTGGATTCCGCATCGCGCATGCCGTTGGCGCGCAGCCAGCGGGCGTCGTGGGGGCGCAGCGCCTCGCCGGCGGCAAAGCGCACGAGGCCGGCGCAGTCGCGATGCGTCCAGCGCGGCGTCGGGCCTTGGCGGAGCTGCTCGTTGACGATGCGAACGAACCACGCGCGAAACACGCTCGATTGGTCCGCCGTAAGGGCATCGGCACCAGCGGGCGCCGTATCAGCCCAGCCCGACAGCGCATGCACAGACGGAGCGAGCAGGCAGGCGCCCGCCGCCGTCAACCAACGGCGGCGGTTCAACGCGGCGGCCTGGGCGCGCAACGTCATTGCTGCGTGCTGGTGTTGTCTTCGGAGGCGGGCGCCGCAGCCACTGTGGCGGGCGCGTCGGCCGACGGGGCTTGCGCTGCCGTTGCGTCAGCCGGGGGCGGCGTGCCATCGCCACCGGCAGGCAGACCGCGGCCGCTCGACAGCCACGTCACGGGCACCCAGCCGCGCGCCGACGGCACACCGCCGTCCAGCGCCAGCGATACCGGCGCGTACCGCGACAGTGCTTTCAGCTTCGGAAACAGATGCGTCTGTGCCGCGTTCAGGAACACCGCTTCCTGATCGGCGGGCAGCGCGGCCCCGGCTTCGCGGCGAACCAGCGGCGCGAGCGCTGCGGGCGTCATCGTCAGGACGATGCGATCGGTCTTGTCCTTCGGCAGGCTATCTGCCACGGCGGGGAAGCGCTTGGCGAGCACCGCCAGGGCGTCTTCAACGAGGCGCGCGTCCGGCGAGAACACGACCACGTCACCCGCAATCGCCAGCGTGACCGGGAAGTAGCGATCCGCCGACAGCTGCGCCGCAAACGGTGCGCCAGCCGATTGCGCTGTACCGTAGCGCGCGCTGACCGGGCGCTGCCACAGCGTGGCGTTGGCGGGGCCTTGCTTTGTCGTCACCGGCAGGCGCTTGTACGGACCGGACTTGTCGTCGGCCTGCGCCTTGGCTTCGTACGAACCGACAATCTGGCCGAACAGCGCGCCGAGCGCCGGCTTGACCGCCTCGGCCTGCGACGCCGATGCCAGCTTCGCCACGAACAACGGCGCCACCAGCGACGACTTGCCGTACCAGCACGCAGCCGCCGGGCCCGCAAATGCACCGCCGACATGCGCGGCGGCGTCGCTGATCTCCTTGGCATCGCCCGCCACGGACTTCAGCAGCGTGCCGGCGGCCTTCCAGTCGACCGGCAGCGTCGCGCACGCGGCAGGGTCAGACGGCAGCGCGCGCCAGAGCCCAGCGTTATCCCACTTCGCAGAAAGCCGGGCCGGGTCGATGAGCGCGGCGCTCTGCCAGCCGTTGCCCACGCCGTCTTTGCCCGCACCGAAGTCGAAACGCAGCGCTTCAATGCCGGGGAAGTACTGCTGATAGCCGAACGACAGATAGTTGGCGCTCACCACAACGTGATGGCCCGTCGGCTGCTGCGCGGGCAGCGCGTACGCCGTGCCCTGCACGTTGCGCTTGTCCGCATCGTCGGAGAACAGCGCCGCCAGCGCATTCGCCTGCTTGGCAATCGGCTTGCCGTCCTTGTCCAGCAGCATGCCCGGCTCGGACAGCGCGATCAGCCGGTCGCCCTTGCTGGCAATCAGGATCGAACGCGTGGCCGAAAGCCTGAGCGCATAGACCGGCGCGCCCGAATCGCCCAGCCCATCGGCGACCTTGCTGAGCTGTGCATCGCTCGTTGCCACGGTGGCGACGGCTTCCAGCGCCTTGGCCAGGCCGTTGCGCTGCATCGAGAGCACCCAGTAGCGCAGCTTGTCGTCCGGGCCGCGCCACAGCATCACGCGCGCGGGCTCGTCAAACACGTGCCTGAGCACGGTCTCGGCCAGGTCGAGCTTCTGCTCGTACGCCAGACGGCGCAGCGCACCGGCCACCGAGAGGCGGTCTTCGTTGCCTTCGTAATAGGCGACGAAATCTTCGGTCAGCACGTCGCGCAGCAGCGGCACACGCAGCACGTCGCGCGGCAGTTGCGACAGGCTCTGGCTGTCGATGAGGGCGTCGGGATAGGTCAGGTCGAGCTGGACCTGGCGGGCGTGCAGCGCGCGCGTGCGGCCAAACGGGTGCCAGACCATCTGCACCACTGCCGCACCGGCAGCCACCAGGACAATCGCGCCGGCGGCGATCTGCTTGCGTGTGAGCTTCATGGAGGAATCGTCGGCAAGACTGAGGAGGGCCGGCGATTGCAGAATGTGCCGGTCTATAACCGCGAGATCATAGCGGCAGGCATGTTAAGGCGGGTTAACGTGCGAAAAAAACGGGTAAATACAACAGCACCGGTCCGGTTTGAGGCCACGGTGCAGCGGTGTTGGCCGGTGCCGGCGATCTTCCAGCAGCGCCATGCCCGCGGCGCGATGCGAGCCGCGGGGGCAAAAGAAAAAGCCCGGCACCCCAAAAGGGGCCGGGCTTTTGATGCGAAGGACGCTGCCTGGCTTCAGGCTGCGCCGCCTTCCTCCTGGTGAGCGACAGGCGTCTCGAAGATCGAAGCGGCTTCTTCCTCGGCGATCGCTGCCGCGCGGTCGCGGTCGGCGGCTTCCTTGGCCTTGCGGGCGCGGTGGTAAGCCAGACCGGTACCCGCCGGGATCAGGCGGCCGACGATGACGTTTTCCTTCAGACCACGCAGGTCGTCGACCTTGCCCATGATGGCGGCTTCGGTCAGCACGCGCGTGGTTTCCTGGAACGACGCCGCCGAGATGAAGCTGTCGGTCGACAGCGACGCCTTCGTGATACCCAGCAGCAGGTTCTCGTACGTTGCCGGACGCTTGCCTTCCGCGATCACGCGGTCGTTCTCGTCGAGCAGCTCCGAGCGCTCCACCTGTTCACCCGGGATGAACTTGGTGTCGCCCACATCGACGATCTGCACGCGGCGCAGCATCTGACGAACAATCACCTCGATGTGCTTGTCGTTGATCTTCACGCCTTGCAGACGGTACACGTCCTGCACTTCGTCGACGATGTAGGTCGCCAGTTCTTCCACCCCCTTCAGACGCAGGATGTCGTGCGGGTCGGCCGGGCCTTCGACGATCATCTCGCCCTTGTTGACGACTTGGCCGTCGTGCACCAGCACCTGCTTTTCCTTGGCAATCAGGAACTCGTGGGCGTTGCCGTCGAGGTCCGTGATCACCAGGCGCTGCTTGCCCTTGGTGTCCTTGCCGAACGAGACGGTACCGGTGACTTCCGCCAGCACGGCGGCGTCCTTCGGCGAACGCGCTTCGAACAGCTCGGCCACACGCGGCAGACCACCGGTAATGTCACGCGTCTTCTGCGATTCGGTCGGAATACGTGCGAGCACTTCACCCACGTGCACTTGCTGACCGTCCTTCACGGTGATCAGCGCGCCCACCTGGAAGCCGATGGTCACGGAGTGGTCCGTGCCCGGGATCTTCACTTCGGCGCCCGACGAATCGAGCAGCTTCACCTGCGGACGGATGCCCTTCGAAGCCGAGGTGCGACGCTTGGCGTCGATCACCACCAGCGTCGACAGGCCGGTCACTTCGTCCATCTGCTTGGCGACGGTCACGCCCTCTTCGACGTTCTCGAACTTGATGGTGCCCGAGTACTCCGAAATGATCGGACGCGTCAGCGGATCCCACGTGGCGAGCTGCGTGCCGGCCTTGATGGCCTGGCCATCCTGCACCAGCAGCGTTGCGCCGTACGGAATCTTGTGGCGCTCGCGCTCACGGCCGTGGTCATCGGTGATCAGCGCTTCGCCCGAACGCGAGATGACGATCTGCTCGCCCTTCGCGTTGGTGACGTAACGCATGGTCGCCGTGAAGCGCACGGTACCGGTGGCCTTCGCTTCCACGCTTGACGCCACTGCCGCACGCGATGCCGCACCACCGATGTGGAACGTACGCATCGTCAGCTGCGTGCCCGGCTCGCCGATCGACTGCGCGGCGATCACGCCCACCGCTTCACCCGAGTTCACCAGCGTGCCGCGGCCAAGGTCGCGGCCGTAGCACTTGGCGCACAGGCCGTAGCGCGTGTCGCAGGTCAGCGGCGTGCGGACCTTGACTTCGTCCACGCCGATCGAATCGATCAGGTCGACGAGGTCTTCGTCAAGCAGCGTGCCGGCTTCGATCGCGGTTTCCTGCGTTTCCGGGTTCACCACGTCGTTGGCCGTGACGCGGCCGAGGATACGGTCACGCAGGGCTTCGATCACTTCACCACCCTCGACCAAGGCCTTCATAGCCACGCCGTTGGAGGTGCCGCAATCGTCTTCCACCACCACCAGATCCTGCGTCACGTCGACCAGACGACGGGTCAGGTAACCCGAGTTCGCGGTCTTCAGTGCCGTATCGGCCAGACCCTTACGTGCACCGTGGGTCGAGATGAAGTACTGCAGAACGTTCAGGCCTTCGCGGAAGTTCGCGGTAATCGGCGTTTCGATGATCGAGCCGTCCGGCTTGGCCATCAGGCCACGCATACCGGCGAGCTGGCGGATCTGCGCCGCGGAACCCCGTGCGCCCGAGTCGGCCATCATGTAGATGGAGTTGAACGACTCCTGCTTGACGGTGTTGCCGTGGCGGTCGACCACGTCTTCGGTCTGGAGCTGCTCCATCATCGCCTTGCCCACCTGGTCGCCGGCGGCGCCCCAGATGTCCACGACGTTGTTGTAACGCTCCTGGTCCGTCACCAGACCCGACATGTACTGCTTGTCGTATTCCTTCACCTTGGCGGCGGCCTCGGCGATGATCTTCTCCTTGGCCGGCGGCACCAGCATGTCGTCGATGGCGATCGAGATACCGGCGCGCGTTGCCAGGCGGAAGCCAGACTGCAGCAGCTTGTCAGCGAAGATCACGGTTTCGCGCAGACCGCACTTGCGGAATGCCGTGTTGATCAGGCGCGAGATTTCCTTCTTCTTCAGCGGCTTGTTCAGCACCGAGAACGGCAGACCCTTCGGCAGGATCTCCGACAGGATCGCGCGGCCGACCGTGGTCGACTGCAGCGTGATCTTCGGCGCAAAACGGGCGTCGCCGTCGGCTTCCGGGTTCACCAGTTCGTACTCGGTGATCCGCACGTTCACGCGCGAAGCCAGTTCGACTTCCTTGTTCTCGTAGGCGCGGATGACTTCCGAGATGTCGGCGAAGGTCATGCCCTCGCCCTTGCCGTTGATCTTGTCGCGGGTCGCGTAGTACAGACCCAGCACCACGTCTTGCGACGGCACGATCGACGGATCGCCGTTGGCCGGGAACAGCACGTTGTTCGACGCCAGCATCAGCGTGCGCGCTTCCATCTGCGCTTCGAGCGACAGCGGAACGTGAACGGCCATCTGGTCACCGTCGAAGTCGGCGTTGAACGCCGCGCAGACCAGCGGATGCAGCTGGATGGCCTTGCCTTCGATCAGCACCGGCTCGAACGCCTGGATACCCAGACGGTGCAGCGTCGGCGCACGGTTCAGCATCACCGGGTGTTCGCGGATCACCTCTTCGAGGATGTCCCACACCACCGGGGTCTGGCTTTCCACTTCCTTCTTCGCCGCCTTGATCGTGGTGGCGATGCCCATCGTTTCCAGCTTGTGGAAGATGAACGGCTTGAACAGCTCGAGCGCCATCAGCTTGGGCAGGCCGCACTGATGCAGCTTCAGCGTCGGGCCCACCACGATGACCGAACGGCCCGAGTAGTCCACGCGCTTGCCCAGCAGGTTCTGACGGAAACGACCGCCCTTACCCTTGATCATTTCCGCCAGCGACTTCAGCGGACGCTTGTTGGCGCCGGTCATCGCCTTGCCGCGACGGCCGTTGTCCAGCAGCGAATCCACGGCTTCCTGCAGCATGCGCTTTTCGTTGCGCACGATGATCTCCGGCGCCTTCAGCTCCAGCAGACGCTTCAGACGGTTGTTCCGGTTGATCACGCGGCGATACAGGTCGTTGAGGTCCGACGTGGCGAAACGGCCGCCGTCCAGCGGCACCAGCGGACGCAGTTCGGGCGGCAGCACCGGCAGCACTTCGAGGATCATCCACTCCGGCTTGATGCCCGAACGCTGGAATGCCTCGAGCACCTTCAGGCGCTTGGCGAACTTCTTGATCTTGGCTTCCGAGCCAGTGGCCTGCAGCTCGGCGCGGATCGTCTCGATCTGCTTCTCGATGTCGATGCCGCGCAGCAGCTCGCGGATGCCTTCGGCGCCCATCATGGCGACGAACTCACCCTCGCCGTACTCGTCGCACTTGGCCAGGTAGTCGTCTTCCGACATGATCTGGCTCTTCTTGAGCGGGGTCATGCCCGGCTCGACCACGACGAATGCCTCGAAGTACAGCACGCGCTCGATGTCGCGCAGCGTCATGTCGAGCACCATGCCCAGACGCGACGGGAGAGACTTCAGGAACCAGATGTGCGCGGTGGGCGCAGCCAGTTCGATGTGGCCCATGCGCTCGCGGCGCACCTTGGCCAGCGTCACTTCCACGCCGCACTTCTCGCAGATCACGCCACGGTGCTTCAGGCGCTTGTACTTGCCGCACAGGCACTCGTAGTCCTTGATCGGGCCGAAGATCTTGGCGCAGAACAGGCCGTCGCGCTCAGGCTTGAACGTGCGGTAGTTGATGGTCTCGGGCTTCTTGACTTCGCCGTACGACCACGAACGGATTTTCTCCGGCGACGCGAGGCCAATCTTGATCGCGTCGAACTGCTCTTCTTGCTGTACCTGACGGAATAGGTCGAGCAATGCTTTCATTCCAAACTCCTTGAGTTTGAGGCTGGCACCCCGGCTACCAGGGCACCGACCCTAAATCTTCGTCAATGGCTGCTGTTACCGGAGCGCGGCAATCGTGCTGCCGCGCCCCCATCGCATCGGCGCTCAGTTGCGCTCGAGGTCGATGTCGATACCCAGCGAGCGGATTTCCTTCACCAGCACGTTGAACGACTCCGGCATGCCGGCATCGATCGAGTGCTCGCCCTTGACGATGTTCTCGTACACCTTGGTCCGGCCGTTCACGTCATCCGACTTCACGGTCAGCATTTCCTGCAGCACGTACGACGCGCCGTACGCTTCCAGCGCCCACACTTCCATTTCACCGAAACGCTGGCCACCGAACTGGGCCTTACCGCCCAGCGGCTGCTGTGTCACCAGCGAGTACGGACCGGTCGAACGCGCATGCATCTTGTCGTCGACCAGGTGGTGCAGCTTCAGCATGTGCATCACGCCCAGCGTGACCGGACGCTCGAAGGCTTCACCGGTTCGACCGTCGTACAGCGTGACCTGCTGCTTGGAAGCGGTCAGGCCCTTTTCCTTGGCGATGTCGTCCGGGTAGGCCAGATCCAGCATGCGCTTGATCTCGTCCTCGTGCGCACCGTCGAACACCGGTGTCGCAAACGGCACGCCCTTCTTCAGGTTCTCGGCCAGCTCCAGGATCTCGGCGTCCGACAGGCTGTCCAGATCTTCGGTCTTGCCGCTTTCGTTGTAGATCTGGTTCAGCAGCTTGCGGATCTCGGCAGCCTTGGCTTGCGCCTTCAGCATGTTGCCGATGCGCTCGCCCAGGCCGCGTGCGGCCCAGCCCAGGTGGGTCTCGAGAATCTGGCCCACGTTCATCCGCGAAGGCACGCCCAGCGGGTTCAGCACGATGTCTGCCGGCGTACCGTCAGCCATGTACGGCATGTCTTCGATCGGGGTGATCTTCGACACGACACCCTTGTTACCGTGACGGCCTGCCATCTTGTCGCCAGGCTGCAGTCGACGCTTCACGGCCAGGTACACCTTGACCATCTTGATCACGCCCGGCGGCAGTTCGTCGCCTTGCGTGAGCTTCTTGCGCTTCTCTTCAAACGCGAGGTCGAAGTCGTGACGCTTCTGCTCGATGGCTTCCTTCACGGCTTCGAGCTGGGTGGCCACGTCGTCGTCCGCCGGGCGGATGTCGAACCAGTGCCACTTGTCGAGGTCGTCCAGGTATTCCTTCGTGAGCGCGGTCCCCTTGGCCAGCTTCTTCGGACCACCGTTGGCCACCTTGCCGATCAGCAGACGCTCCAGACGCTGGAAGGCATCGCCTTCCACGATACGCAGCTGGTCGTTCAGATCCAGGCGGTAGCGCTTCAGCTCTTCGTCGATGATGGACTGGGCACGCTTGTCGCGCGTCACGCCTTCACGCGTGAAGACCTGCACGTCGATCACGGTACCGCTCATGCCCGAAGGCACGCGCAGCGAGGTGTCCTTCACGTCGGACGCCTTCTCGCCGAAGATCGCACGCAGCAGCTTTTCTTCCGGCGTCAGTTGGGTCTCGCCCTTGGGCGTGACCTTGCCGACCAGCACGTCGCCAGCTTCGACTTCCGCGCCGATGTACGTGATGCCCGATTCGTCCAGGCGAGCCAGCTGCGCCTCGGCCAGGTTCGAGATGTCGCGCGTGATTTCTTCCGGTCCGAGCTTCGTGTCGCGGGCCACGACCGACAGTTCCTCGATGTGGATCGAGGTGTAGCGGTCTTCGGCCACCACGCGCTCCGAGATCAGGATCGAATCCTCGAAGTTGTAGCCGTTCCAGGGCATGAACGCGACCAGCATGTTCTGGCCGAGCGCGAGCTCGCCCAGGTCGGTCGAGGCGCCGTCGGCGATCACGTCGCCGCGGGCCACGTGGTCGCCCACCTTGACCATCGGACGCTGGTTGATGTTCGTGTTCTGGTTCGAACGCGTGTACTTGATCAGGTTGTAGATATCCACGCCGACTTCACCGGCCACGGCTTCGTCGTCGTTTACGCGGATCACCACGCGGTTGGCATCGACATAGTCGACGACGCCGCCGCGCGTGGCCTGCACGGCCGTACCCGAGTCGACCGCAACGGTGCGCTCGATGCCGGTACCGACCAGCGGCTTGTCCGCACGCAGGCAAGGCACGGCCTGGCGCTGCATGTTTGCGCCCATCAGTGCACGGTTCGCGTCATCGTGCTCAAGGAACGGCACCAGGGAGGCTGCAGCCGACACGATCTGCGACGGCGCCACGTCGATGTACTGCACGCGGTCCGGCGTGACCATGCGGGTCTCACGCTCGCTGCCTTCACGCGCCGACACCAGTTCGTCGATCAGGTTGCCGTCCTCGTCCACCGTCGCGTTGGCCTGCGCCACCACGTACTTGCCTTCCTCGATGGCCGACAGGTAATGCACTTCGTCGGTCACCTTGCCGTTCTCGACCTTGCGGTACGGCGTTTCGAGGAAGCCGTAGTCGTTCAGGCGTGCATACAGTGCCAGCGAGTTGATCAGACCAATGTTCGGGCCTTCCGGCGTTTCGATCGGGCACACGCGGCCGTAGTGGGTCGGGTGCACGTCGCGGACTTCAAAGCCCGCACGCTCGCGCGTCAGACCGCCCGGACCCAGTGCCGAAATACGACGCTTGTGCGTGACTTCCGACAGCGGGTTGGTCTGGTCCATGAACTGCGACAGCTGCGACGAACCGAAGAACTCGCGGATCGCCGACGAAATCGGCTTCGAGTTGATCAGGTCGTGCGGCATCAGGTTTTCCGTCTCGGCCTGGCCCAGACGTTCCTTCACGGCACGCTCCACGCGCGACAGACCTGCGCGGAACTGATTTTCCGCCAGTTCGCCGACGCAGCGCACGCGACGGTTGCCGAGGTGGTCGATATCGTCGACTTCGCCCTTGCCGTTGCGCAGGTTCACCAGCAGCTTGATCGTGTCGAGGATGTCTTCATCCGTGAGCACCATCGGGCCGTCGCCGGTCGGGCGGTTCAGGCGGCTGTTGACCTTCATGCGGCCCACGCGCGACAGATCGTACGAATCTTCGCTGTAGAACAGACGCTGGAACAGCGCTTCGACAGCGTCTTCGGTCGGCGGCTCGCCGGGGCGCATCATGCGGTAGATGGCGATGCGCGCGGCGGTCTGGTCGGCGGTATCGTCGGTGCGCAGCGTGGACGAGATGTACGGACCCTGATCCAGATCGTTCGTGTACAGGGTCTGGATTTCCTTCACGTCGGCGTCGCGCAGCTTCTCGAGCACGGCTTCGGTGAGTTCGTCGTTGGCGTTGGCCAGGACTTCGCCGGTATCCGGATCGACGATGTTCTTCGCCAGCACGCGGCCGAGCAGGTAGTCTTCCGGCACGCTGATCAGCTTGGTGCCGGCCGCGTCCAGGTCACGGATGTGCTTGGCGTTGATGCGCTTGTCCTTCTCGACGACGACCTTGCCGTTCTTGTCGGTAATGTCGAAGCGAGCGACTTCACCGCGCAGACGCTCGGGCACGAATTCCATCAGCGCGCCTTCGCTCTTTAGCGTGAAGTTGTCGAACACGAAGAAGTGCGCCAGGATCTGCTCGGGCGTCAGGCCGATCGACTTCAGCAGGATCGTCACCGGCATCTTGCGGCGGCGGTCGACGCGGAAGTACAGGATGTCCTTCGGGTCGAATTCGAAGTCGAGCCACGAGCCGCGGTACGGAATGATCCGCGCCGAGAACAGCAGTTTGCCCGAGCTGTGCGTCTTGCCCTTGTCGTGCTCGAAGAACACGCCCGGCGAGCGGTGCAGCTGGGACACGATCACACGCTCCGTGCCGTTGATCACGAACGAGCCGGTGGACGTCATGAGCGGGATTTCGCCCATGTAGACTTCCTGCTCCTTGATCTCCTTGACCTTGGTGGGGTTCTCGCGGTCGTTGATGATCAGGCGCACTTTTGCGCGCAGCGCCGAGTGATAGGTCAGACCACGCTGCTGACATTCCTTGACGTCAAACGGCGGGTTGGACAGGTGGTACGACACGAACTCCATGCGTGCCAGCCCGTTGTGCGACACGATGGGGAAAATGGCGTTGAACGCCGCTTGCAGGCCTTCGTTCTTGCGCTGTGCCACAGGCACGTTTTCTTGCAGGAACTGGGTATACGATTGAATCTGGGTGGCAAGCAGGAAGGGAACCTGATGAACCGTTGCGCGCTTCGCGAAACTCTTGCGAATACGCTTTTTCTCGGTAAAGCTGTACGCCATGGGATCTCCGAATCATCGCAAGCGCAGACGGACGGGCGAAGGTCACGACCAACACTTGAGGTGTTCAGCGACTGGTGACGGGATTTGGCGGTTGGCCGCTACCAACCTCTGGCTGACGGTACTGCGCGCGCCGCCCGCACATGCACCCATGGAGCGCATGCCACGGACGGGGGAGCACCCGACCAAACTTGCCTTCTGCAGTCGGTTCAGAAGACAAACATCAGCGGACTGCGAACTGCCTAGTGTGCCACTGATGTTTGGCCTCTGCTGGCCTGGCTCAGACCTGCGACCGGATATCCGGTAAAAGAGACTCCAAGCCGACTTATCGCGTGATTGCGGGATCGCTCAACAACCGGTCCCACAAGCGCAAAAAGGCTGGCGCCGGGAAATGTCCCTTTGCCAGCCTCCGTCGCGTACCGGATGCGGCACGCGAGACCTGCACTTACTTGGCTTCGGCTTCCGCGCCGGCTTCCACCAGCTTCTTCACCAGCTCGTCGGCAGTCTTCTTGTCGACGCCTTCCTTCACGGGCTTCGGTGCGCCATCGACCAGGTCCTTGGCTTCCTTCAGGCCCAGGCCGGTGATTTCACGCACGGCCTTGATGACGCCAACCTTGTTCGCGCCGGCGCTCTTCAGCGTCACGGTGAATTCGGTTTGCTCTTCCGCAGCAGCAGCGGCGCCGCCAGCAGCAGCCGGGCCGGCCACTGCCACTGCAGCTGCCGACACGCCAAACTTCTCTTCGAACGCCTTGACCAGGTCGTTCAGTTCCATCACGGACATCGCGCCAACGGCTTCCAGGATGTCGTCTTTGGTGATTGCCATTTGAATAACTCCAGAATGTGATTCGGTATCGATCGTGCGATCTGTGCGAGGTATCGCGGCCGATTAGGCTGCGGCGCCTTCGCCTTGCTTTTCGGCCAGCGCAGCCAGGGCACGGGCGAAGCCCGACACCGGCGCCTGCATGACGAACAGCAGCTTGCTGAGCAGTTCTTCGCGGCTCGGGATCGTTGCCAGGGCCTTCACGCCGTTGACATCGAGCACCTTGCCATCGTACGAACCGGCGCGCAGCACCAGCTTGTCATTGCCCTTGGCGAAATCGTTCAGCACCTTGGCCGGGGCCACTGCGTCTTCGGAAATACCGTAGATCAGCGGGCCGGTCAGTTGCTCGGCGAGTTCGGCAAACGGCGTGCCTTCCACAGCGCGGCGAGCCAGCGTGTTCTTCAGAACGCGCAGGTAGACGCCTTGCTGGCGTGCTTGCGCACGCAGCTTGGTCAGATCGCCAACCGTGATACCGCGATATTCAGCAACGACGATGGTCGAGGCCTTGGCGACTTGCGCCGTTACCTCGGCCACGACGGCCTTCTTATCTTCGAGATTGAGTGCCACGGTTAAGCTCCAAAACGACGTTGGCTCCCGCGGATGCAGCGGTCGCCTCGGTCAGTCCAAAAGTACGGCGTCCGATTGGCACAAATCACTTCGGCAATACCAAAGTCACTCATTCCCTTCGGGGGCGCCATCTGCGTTGGCTGCAGCGCGGTGCGTTGCCACGCCGCGTCGCGATTAAGGCGCCGGCTCCAACCAAGGAGCCCGTCACCGCCAACGGTCTTTGATAACCAGCGGCATCTGTCTGTTCGCACAAACATCTGCCGCTGCCCAAAGTTCTTCCCTGAAGCTGCCAGGGACCGCGCGGCCGGAGCCACGCAGAGAAACAGCAAACGCCGGGATGGTTATCGGGTCACCCGGCGCGAATGATCGAACGATCAGGCGGCCAGGGTCGCCTGGTCGATGCGCACGCCCACGCCCATCGTCGACGAGACGGCGATCTTGCGCAGGTACACCCCCTTGCTCGATGCCGGCTTGGCCTTGTTCAGCGCATCCAGCAGTGCTGCCAGATTGCTCTTCAGAGCAGCCGGCTCAAACGAGCGGCGGCCGATGGTTGCGTGGACGATCCCGGCCTTGTCGACGCGGAATTGCACCTGACCCGCCTTGGCGTTCTTCACGGCGGTCGCGACGTCCGGTGTCACGGTACCGACCTTCGGGTTCGGCATCAGGCCGCGCGGGCCGAGGATCTGACCCAGCGTACCGACGATACGCATCGTGTCGGGCGAAGCGATCACGACGTCGAAATCCATGTTGCCAGCCTTGATCTGCTCAGCCAGGTCTTCCATGCCGACGATCTCTGCGCCAGCCGCCTTGGCTTGCTCAGCCTTGTCGCCCTGGGCGAACACGGCCACGCGAACCGACTTGCCAGTACCAGCGGGCAGGACCACCGAGCCGCGAACGACTTGGTCCGACTTCTTGGCGTCGATGCCCAGTTGCACGGCCACGTCGATGGATTCATCGAACTTGGCGCTCGCGCATTCCTTGACGAGGCTCAGCGCTTCGTCGATCGGGTAGAACTTGGTGCGCTCCACCTTGGCCTTGTTTGCGGCCACGCGCTTCGAAATCTTTGCCATGATTACAGGCCCTCCACCGTGATACCCATCGAACGGGCGCTGCCGGCGATCGTACGCACGGCGGCGTCGAGATCCGCTGCGGTCAGGTCCGCGTTCTTCGCCTTGGCGATCTCTTCAGCCTGGGCGCGGGTGATCTTGCCGACCTTGTCGGTATGCGGCTTCGACGAACCCTTCTGGATGCCAGCAGCCTTCTTGATGAGCACGGTCGCCGGCGGCGACTTCATGACGAAGGTGAAGCTCTTGTCGGCGTAGGCGGTGATCACCACCGGCACCGGCAAGCCCGGTTCCATGCCTTGAGTCTGCGCGTTGAACGCCTTGCAGAACTCCATGATGTTCAGACCGCGCTGACCCAGGGCCGGGCCGACGGGCGGGGACGGATTTGCTTTACCAGCCGGGATCTGCAGCTTGATAAAGCCAATAATCTTCTTGGCCATCTTGACTCCAATCCGGATTGCCAAGCGTCAACGCGAGAGCAATCCTGTTGAGTGGTAACGCATCAGCACAAGACTGACGCTCCTCTGTTGGCGCAGGCGGCCTTGCCGCCGTTGCCCGCCGCATCCGCTGGATCCGGCGACTGGCACAACGGGTTCTCCCCGCCGCACCGAATTCCTTATACCTTTTCGACCTGGCCGAACTCGAGCTCGACCGGTGTCGCTCGACCGAAGATCGTCACGGAAACGCGCAGGCGCGACTTCTCGTAGTTGACTTCCTCGACGTTGCCGTTGAAGTCGGTGAACGGGCCCTCCTTCACGCGCACCATCTCGCCCACCTCGAACAACGTCTTCGGACGCGGCTTCTCGACCCCTTCTTGGATCTGAGCCATGATCTTGTCGACCTCACCCTTGGAGATCGGCGAGGGCCGGTTGCCCGACCCCCCGATGAAGCCCGTCACCTTGGACGTGTTCTTGACCAAGTGCCACGTTTCATCCGTCATCTCCATTTCAACGAAGACATAGCCCGGAAACAGGCGGCGCTCGGTGACAGTCTTCCGACCGCTCTTGTTCTCCATGACCTCTTCTGACGGCACCAGAATCTGGCCGAACAGGTGTTGCAGGCCTTCGCGGTCAATGCGCTCCTGCAGCGCGCGTTGCACACTCTTCTCCATGCCCGAGTAGGCATGCACGACATACCAGCGCTTCTTTGAGGCCGGCGCGGAAGAATCCGTCGACGTGTCGTTCGCTACGTTATCCGTCATGGCTTCACCCGATTATTTCCAGCCCAGCACGAGCGAGAAGATCACCCACTCGATGAGCTTGTCCGCAGACCAGAGGAACACAGCCATGATCACCACAAAGGCGAACACCAAACCGGTCATCTGCCCCGCTTCCTTGCGCGTCGGCCAGACGACCTTGCGAACTTCGCGGTACGACTCGCGGGCAAATTCGATAAAGCTCTGCCCAGGCGCGGACACCAGGGCAACGCCGGCACCCAGCACCAGCCCGCCGATCAGCGAGGCTGCGCGGACATAGCTCGGTTGTTGTGCGAGCAGGTAAAAACCGATCACCCCGGCGACCACCAGCAGGAACGCCACGACCAGCAGCCACTTGCCGCTGGCGGTGTTGACGGTTTCGACGTTCGGATTGGCCATGTTTCCCAAACGAGACTAAGCCGCGTGGCGCCATATCGCGCTACGCGGCTGATGAATTGGCAGGGGCAGAGGGAATCGAACCCCCAACCTTCGGTTTTGGAGACCGACGCTCTGCCAGTTGAGCTATACCCCTAAAACAGCTTTGGGGTTGCCGTGCGGTCAACCCCACTCTGGCACTTCACGTGCGGCCGGTTGACAGCCGCACGGAAGAGTTACAGCACTTACTCGATGATCTTGGCGACGACGCCGGCGCCGACGGTACGGCCGCCTTCACGGATGGCGAAGCGCAGGCCTTCTTCCATGGCGATCGGGGCGATCAGCTTGACGGTGATCGACACGTTGTCGCCCGGCATGACCATTTCCTTGTCCTTCGGCAGCTCGATCGAGCCGGTCACGTCGGTCGTACGGAAGTAGAACTGCGGACGGTAGTTGTTGAAGAACGGGGTGTGACGACCGCCTTCGTCCTTGGACAGGATGTAGACCTCGCCCGTGAAGTGCGTGTGCGGGGTGATCGAACCCGGCTTGGCGAGCACCTGGCCACGCTCGACGTCTTCACGCTTCGTGCCGCGCAGCAGGATACCGACGTTGTCGCCTGCCTGACCTTGGTCGAGCAGCTTGCGGAACATTTCGACGCCCGTGCAGGTGGTCTTCTGCGTGGCCTTGATACCGACGATTTCGATTTCCTCGCCGACCTTGATCACGCCGCGCTCGATACGGCCGGTCACCACGGTGCCGCGGCCCGAGATCGAGAACACGTCTTCCACCGGCATCAGGAACGTGCCGTCCACGGCGCGCTCCGGCGTCGGGATGTACGAGTCCAGCGCGTCGGCCAGGTTCATGATCGCCACTTCACCCAGCTCGCCCTTGTCGCCTTCCAGCGCCAGCTTGGCCGAGCCCTTGATGATCGGGGTGTCGTCGCCCGGGAATTCGTACTTCGAGAGCAGCTCGCGCACTTCCATTTCCACCAGCTCGAGCAGCTCGGCGTCGTCCACCATGTCGCACTTGTTCAGGAAGACGATGATGTACGGCACGCCAACCTGGCGGGCCAGCAGGATGTGCTCACGCGTTTGCGGCATCGGGCCGTCCGCGGCCGAGCACACCAGGATGGCGCCGTCCATCTGGGCGGCACCGGTGATCATGTTCTTGACGTAGTCGGCGTGGCCCGGGCAGTCAACGTGCGCGTAGTGGCGGTTGGCCGTTTCGTACTCGATGTGTGCGGTGTTGATCGTGATGCCGCGTGCCTTTTCTTCCGGCGCTGCGTCGATTTCGTCGTACTTCTTCGCTTCGCCACCGAACTTGCTCGACAGCACGGTCGCGATCGCTGCGGTCAGCGTCGTCTTGCCGTGGTCAACGTGACCAATCGTCCCAACGTTCACGTGCGGCTTGGTCCGCTCGAACTTTTCCTTTGCCATGTCGCGACTCCTGTCTCGGTAGCGATTTGCGGTGGTGGATGCGTGGTGCCCATGGGCAGGATCGAACTGCCGACCTCTCCCTTACCAAGGGAGTGCTCTACCACTGAGCCACATGGGCGAAACGTCTAACAGCGAATGGAGCGGGTGAAGGGAATCGAACCCTCGTCGTAAGCTTGGAAGGCTTCTGCTCTACCATTGAGCTACACCCGCCTGGGTTACTTCTTCCCTTGCCGCTCGGCCCATGCGGACCGAACTCACTGCTTAATTCTGGTGGAGAGGGTTGGATTCGAACCAACGTAGGCGTAAGCCAACAGATTTACAGTCTGCCCCCTTTAGCCACTCGGGCACCTCTCCGAAGAGAACTTGCGATTATGGGACCATCAGGACACCTTGTCAAGCAATCTTGATGAAATCCCAGCATGGCCGGCCGCGGAATGCGTTTTCATTCCTCAATGGCGGCGGATAGGGCATCGGCCCACAATAGAGAAACTCCAATGGCAATGGAGCGGCGGGCCTGCGACTGCGACGACAGCACAGGAATACAGCAGAGCTGTCACGCACAATCCAGTGGGCATGGCGATCATGCGCCACCAGCATTTTGTCGAACATCAGCGCCAGCGTGGGGGGCAGGCGCCCGTCCTGCCGGTCCACCTCAACGCGCCCGCGCGAAATGTAGACGCCACAATCGACCCGACGTTGGGTGCGGAGGATTTTTCGTTCATGCTGCAGGAGAGGCCTGGGTGTTTTGCGTTCATCGGCAACGGTGACGGGGATCACCGAGAGCAGGGCCATGGGGTGGGTCCGTGCATGCTGCACAACCCGAGTTACGACTTTAACGACGAGCTGCTGCCGCTGGGTGCGACGTATTGGGTGAGGCTGGTGGAGAGGTACCTGGCGCGGGGCTGAGGGGGGGGATGGGCCCACGCAAGAAGCCACCGCTGGGTGGCTTTTTTCTTGGGGCGATGGGGAGCGCTGCGTTTGGGACGCGTAAAAGCAAACACCCCAGCTCGCGGGAGCTGGGGTGTTTTGAGGGAGAGCCTGGCGATGACCTACTTTCACACGGGAATCCGCACTATCATCGGCGCAGAGTCGTTTCACGGTCCTGTTCGGGATGGGAAGGGGTGGTACCGACTCGCTATGGTCACCAGGCTATGACTTGTTGCGTTGCTGACGCGGGGGTCAACATCGCCAATATGGAATGTAGTTGGGGTTGTGCTTAGTTTGTATCAGGCACAAGGCAGACCCAGCCGGAAACATACCGGTTATAGGATCAAGCCGCACGGGCAATTAGTACTGGTTAGCTGAACGCATTACTGCGCTTCCACACCCAGCCTATCAACGTCCTGGTCTCGAACGACCCTTCAGGGAGATCAAGTCTCCAGGGAATCCTCATCTTCAGGCAAGTTTCCCGCTTAGATGCTTTCAGCGGTTATCTCTTCCGTACATAGCTACCCTGCGATGCCTCTGGCGAGACAACAGGTACACCAGCGGTACGTCCACTCCGGTCCTCTCGTACTAGGAGCAGCCCCCGTCAAGATTCCAACGCCCACGGCAGATAGGGACCAAACTGTCTCACGACGTTTTAAACCCAGCTCACGTACCTCTTTAAATGGCGAACAGCCATACCCTTGGGACCGGCTACAGCCCCAGGATGAGATGAGCCGACATCGAGGTGCCAAACACCGCCGTCGATATGAACTCTTGGGCGGTATCAGCCTGTTATCCCCAGAGTACCTTTTATCCGTTGAGCGATGGCCCTTCCATACAGAACCACCGGATCACTATGTCCTGCTTTCGCACCTGCTCGACTTGTCGGTCTCGCAGTTAAGCACGCTTTTGCCATTGCACTTTAGGTACGATGTCCGACCGTACCAAGCGTACCTTCGAACTCCTCCGTTACACTTTGGGAGGAGACCGCCCCAGTCAAACTGCCTACCATGCACTGTCCCCGACCCGGATTCACGGGCCAAGGTTAGAACCTCAAACAAACCAGGGTGGTATTTCAAGGACGGCTCCACCGAAACTAGCGTCCCGGTTTCAAAGCCTCCCACCTATCCTACACAGATCGGTTCAAAGTCCAATGCAAAGCTACAGTAAAGGTTCATGGGGTCTTTCCGTCTAGCCGCGGGGAGATTGCATCATCACAAACACTTCAACTTCGCTGAGTCTCGGGAGGAGACAGTGTGGCCATCGTTACGCCATTCGTGCAGGTCGGAACTTACCCGACAAGGAATTTCGCTACCTTAGGACCGTTATAGTTACGGCCGCCGTTTACCGGGACTTCAATCAAGAGCTTGCACCCCATCATTTAATCTTCCGGCACCGGGCAGGCGTCACACCCTATACGTCCACTTTCGTGTTTGCAGAGTGCTGTGTTTTTATTAAACAGTCGCAGCCACCATTTTATTGCAACCCCTTCATCCTTCTGGCGCGAGCCAGTCAAACTACAAGGGCGTACCTTATCCCGAAGTTACGGTACCAATTTGCCGAGTTCCTTCTCCCGAGTTCTCTCAAGCGCCTTAGAATACTCATCTCGCCCACCTGTGTCGGTTTGCGGTACGGTCTCGTATGACTGAAGCTTAGAGGCTTTTCTTGGAACCACTTCCAATTGCTTCGCGACCTAAAGTCGCTCGCCCCACACCCTTGAATCACGCACCCGGATTTGCCTAAGTGCCATCTCCAATGCAGGGACCGGGACATCCAACACCCGGACAACCTTCCGCGATCCGTCCCCCCATCGCATCATACGACGGTGCAGGAATATTAACCTGCTTCCCATCAGCTACGCATCTCTGCCTCGCCTTAGGGGCCGACTCACCCTACGCCGATGAACGTTGCGTAGGAAACCTTGGGCTTACGGCGAGGGGGCCTTTCACCCCCTTTATCGCTACTCATGTCAGCATTCGCACTTCTGATACCTCCAGCATCCTTTACAAGACACCTTCACAGGCTTACAGAACGCTCTCCTACCATGCACTTACGTGCATCCGCAGCTTCGGTATATGGCTTAGCCCCGTTACATCTTCCGCGCAGGACGACTCGATCAGTGAGCTATTACGCTTTCTTTAAAGGGTGGCTGCTTCTAAGCCAACCTCCTGACTGTTTTAGCCTTCCCACTTCGTTTCCCACTTAGCCATATTTAGGGACCTTAGCTGGCGGTCTGGGTTGTTTCCCTCTTGACACCGGACGTTAGCACCCGATGTCTGTCTCCCGTGATTGCACTCTTCGGTATTCGGAGTTTGCTATGGCGGGGTAATCAGCAATAGACCCCCCAACCATGACAGTGCTCTACCCCCGAAGGTGAGACACGAGGCACTACCTAAATAGTTTTCGGAGAGAACCAGCTATTTCCAAGTTTGTTTAGCCTTTCACCCCTATCCACAGCTCATCCCCTAACTTTTCAACGTTAGTGGGTTCGGTCCTCCAGTACGTGTTACCGCACCTTCAACCTGGCCATGGATAGATCACTTGGTTTCGGGTCTACACCCAGCGACTGAACGCCCTATTCGGACTCGCTTTCGCTACGCCTTCCCTAATCGGTTAAGCTTGCCACTGAATGTAAGTCGCTGACCCATTATACAAAAGGTACGCCGTCACCCGTTTCCAGGCTCCGACTGTTTGTATGCATGCGGTTTCAGGATCTATTTCACTCCCCTCCCGGGGTTCTTTTCGCCTTTCCCTCACGGTACTGGTTCACTATCGGTCGATCACGAGTATTTAGCCTTGGAGGATGGTCCCCCCATCTTCAGACAGGATTTCACGTGTCCCGCCCTACTTGTCGTACACCTAGTTCCACAATACTGTTTTCGCATACGGGGCTATCACCCACTATGGCCGGACTTTCCATTCCGTTCTGCTAACAATACTGCTAAAGAGTACAAGGCTGATCCCATTTCGCTCGCCACTACTTTGGGAATCTCGGTTGATTTCTGTTCCTGCAGCTACTTAGATGTTTCAGTTCACTGCGTTCGCTTCTGTTACCTATGTATTCAGTAAAAGATGACCCATACGGGCCGGGTTTCCCCATTCGGACATCTGCGGATCAAAGCTTGTTTGCCAGCTCCCCGCAGCTTTTCGCAGGCTACTACGTCCTTCATCGCCTGTGATCGCCAAGGCATCCACCACATGCACTTATTCGCTTGACCCTATAACGAGTATGTCTCGCTATAGGCTGAGTTCTCGCGTTGTGCCGTATTCCAAGACAATCTTTCGATTGCTCTGGTAATACTGGTTGATACAATCACAACCCAGTGTCGCGTTTTGACTGTGCGCCTCATCAACGCACCGCGACACCTTTACTACATTCCATATTGTTAAAGAACAGCCGAACTTTTACGCTCGTCTTGGCTAGGCCAAACGCAAACACCATCGACATCACCGCGTCGATGCTTGCGTTTGGCTACCACAAGGTATTGGTGGAGGATGACGGGATCGAACCGACGACCCCCTGCTTGCAAAGCAGGTGCTCTCCCAGCTGAGCTAATCCCCCAGTCACGGCAGAGACTTCCACCGTCCGTAACTTGGTGGGTCTGGTAGGACTTGAACCTACGACCCCCGCCTTATCAAGACGGTGCTCTAACCACCTGAGCTACAGACCCTTGGCTGTAACATCAAACAAACCGATAAGTGTGGACGCCTAACTAGGATGCACGCTCTTAAAGGAGGTGATCCAGCCGCACCTTCCGATACGGCTACCTTGTTACGACTTCACCCCAGTCATGAACCCTACCGTGGTAATCGCCCTCCTTGCGGTTAGGCTAACTACTTCTGGTAAAGCCCACTCCCATGGTGTGACGGGCGGTGTGTACAAGACCCGGGAACGTATTCACCGCGGCATGCTGATCCGCGATTACTAGCGATTCCAGCTTCACGTAGTCGAGTTGCAGACTACGATCCGGACTACGATGCATTTTCTGGGATTAGCTCCACCTCGCGGCTTGGCAACCCTCTGTATGCACCATTGTATGACGTGTGAAGCCCTACCCATAAGGGCCATGAGGACTTGACGTCATCCCCACCTTCCTCCGGTTTGTCACCGGCAGTCTCTCTAGAGTGCCCTTTCGTAGCAACTAGAGACAAGGGTTGCGCTCGTTGCGGGACTTAACCCAACATCTCACGACACGAGCTGACGACAGCCATGCAGCACCTGTGTCCACTTTCTCTTTCGAGCACCTAATGCATCTCTGCTTCGTTAGTGGCATGTCAAGGGTAGGTAAGGTTTTTCGCGTTGCATCGAATTAATCCACATCATCCACCGCTTGTGCGGGTCCCCGTCAATTCCTTTGAGTTTTAATCTTGCGACCGTACTCCCCAGGCGGTCAACTTCACGCGTTAGCTACGTTACTAAGGAAATGAATCCCCAACAACTAGTTGACATCGTTTAGGGCGTGGACTACCAGGGTATCTAATCCTGTTTGCTCCCCACGCTTTCGTGCATGAGCGTCAGTGTTATCCCAGGAGGCTGCCTTCGCCATCGGTATTCCTCCACATCTCTACGCATTTCACTGCTACACGTGGAATTCTACCTCCCTCTGACACACTCTAGCCGTGCAGTCACCAATGCAATTCCCAGGTTAAGCCCGGGGATTTCACATCGGTCTTGCACAACCGCCTGCGCACGCTTTACGCCCAGTAATTCCGATTAACGCTTGGACCCTACGTATTACCGCGGCTGCTGGCACGTAGTTAGCCGGTCCTTATTCTTCCGGTACCGTCATCAACTCCGGGTATTAACCAGAGCCATTTCTTTCCGGACAAAAGTGCTTTACAACCCGAAGGCCTTCTTCACACACGCGGCATTGCTGGATCAGGCTTTCGCCCATTGTCCAAAATTCCCCACTGCTGCCTCCCGTAGGAGTCTGGGCCGTGTCTCAGTCCCAGTGTGGCTGATCGTCCTCTCAGACCAGCTACTGATCGTCGCCTTGGTAGGCCTTTACCCCACCAACTAGCTAATCAGACATCGGCCGCTCCTATAGCATGAGGCCTTGCGGTCCCCCACTTTCACCCTCAGGTCGTATGCGGTATTAGCTAATCTTTCGACTAGTTATCCCCCACTACAGGGCACGTTCCGATGTATTACTCACCCGTTCGCCACTCGCCGGCAGGAAAGCAAGCTTTCCCCCGCTGCCGTTCGACTTGCATGTGTAAGGCATGCCGCCAGCGTTCAATCTGAGCCAGGATCAAACTCTTCAGTTCAATCTGCTGTTTCGCTCTTTACGAGCGGTCGCTCACTCTCAGAATCTGACTTGAACTTTCGTTCAAACCTTACTTCTGTGCGAGCACTTCATAACTTGTAAGCTAACGAACTCGCGTTCGTCGCATCCGTCATCAAGCGCCCACACTTATCGGCTGTTTGCTTGTTAAAGAACTTCGCGATCAACTTTGTTTATCGCGTCGCTGCGTTGTCTGCAGCAGAGAAACGAGATTATGCAGAGCTTTTTCGTCGCTGTCAACAACTTGCTGAAGAAATTTTTTCGTTCAACTCGCCGCTAACCTCTTCGCGACATCCAGCCGGTCAACAACTTCAACCACCCGGAAACCCGCACCACTCCTACTTCTCCACCGCTTCACACGCCCCGCCGTCGCTTTCGTTTCGGCGCTGCGTCGTGCAGCGAGGGGCGAATATTAGGGGGGTTTTCCGAACTCTGCAAGCCCTTTCTTTCTGTGGGGTCTTTCCGCACTTTTTTGCCGGCCTACGGCGCCCGGTGATCGCGCACCCAACGTAGTAACTTGGCGGCGCGTTTGCGGGCGGCAGCGGCGCGCTTGTGAAAGGTGCTCACTATGGAGGCGGGCGGCGCGGCCCTCACCAACCGCGCCACGCGCCCGAGGGCAACTTCAGCGTCGTGAACTTCGCCCAAGGCATCCTGCAGCTTACGCAACTGCGCGCGATAGCGCTTGGGCGCGCAAACGCCCAGTGCGGGATAAAACGCCTCATAGAGATAGCGCCACTGCTTGGCTGCAATCCGGGCGCGGTGCAGGCGCGGCGCCGAGGCCCGCTTTGGCCGGCGACCGCGGCGGATCAGCTTCTTTCTTAGCGCCGAAGCGCGCGACCGGGCGAAACGCGGTTGGGAACCGGCCCCGCCGTCCCGCTTGAACGCAGCCACCGCGCACTCGAGGTCCACCAGCGCCTGCGGCACATCCGGGGCGGCAAGCTCAGCCCGCAGCGACTCCCAATCCCGGCGACGGGCCTCCCGGGATTTCCGCTCGGCCTCGTCCAGCCATGCTCGGGCGGCCTCATCGTCAGCGGCCAGACCATGCCGGGCGGCGGGCAGCCAGTCGGAGAGCAGCACATCCCATTCGCGCACGGGGCCGGTCGATGCGGCCAGCGCGCGCAGACGGGGCTTCCACTGGGTCATGAAGCGGCACGGCAGCACCGGGCCGAAGGTCACCCACGCCGAGCGAAGCCGCCTCAGCGTGACGCGAAACTGGTGCAGGTCCTCGTCCGTGGGGTTCGGCGCGGCGAGCCGGGACAGGGTGCCGCGCAACGAAGCGACGTGCTCATCGACGATGTGGGCGAAGATCGGACGAATTGCCGCATGTGAGTGCTTGCTCACGGTACGTCTGCCTGGGTGGACGCAACGACAGGACAGGCCGCACCGCAGGGTGCGCGCCTTGTCATTCCACTGTAGTCGACCGGGCAAAAACTGGGGACGGGCGATGCTGAGTCAGCGCGCCTCGCTGGCGACGACGACGTCGACTTCTGCGGCGCGGAAGACTTCGGCCATCGGTTCGGGCACCGGCACGTCGGTGAAGAACTTGTCGATCTGCGAGACGTGGCCGAGGCGGACCACGGCGCGCCTGCCAAACTTGGAGTGGTCGGCGGCAAGCCAGACTTCGCGCGACTGCTCGATGATGGCTTGGGCAACGCGCACTTCGCGGTAATCGTAGTCGAGCAGCGTGCCGTCTTCGTCGATGCTGGAGACGCCGATGATGCCGATGTCGACGCGGAACTGCTTCATGAAATCGATCGTGGCCTCGCCGACGATGCCGCGGTCGCGGTTGCGCACGAGGCCGCCGGCGACGATGACCTCCGCATCCGGGCTGCCCGAGAGGATGGACGCCACATTCAGGTTGTTGGTGATGACACGCAGGCCTTTGCGGCCGACCAGTGCCTTGGAGATCTCTTCCGTGGTCGTGCCGATGTTGATGATGAGCGAGCGGCCGGGCTCGACATGGCGCGCAACGACATCGGCGATGCGGCGCTTGGCCTCGATGTGCAGCACCTGGCGCTGGTCGTAGTCGATGTTTTCGACCGAAGACGGCAGACCGACACCGCCGTGGTAGCGCGCAAGCAGGCGCTCGTCTTCGAGCTGGCGGATGTCGCGGCGGATGGTCTGCGTGGTGACGCCAAGCACGCGGGCGAGCGTCTCGACGGAGGCATCGCCGTGCTGGCGGACGTATTCGAGGATCTGGCGGTGTCGCGGAAGCATCAAGTCACGAAATGAACACAAACGAACATATGTGAGCGGATTAGGCGATTCCCTATGTTGCTTTATTTTCGCCCTTCACTAAACTATCCGCCAACGCGTCACTATTCGCAAGGAAAGGCGCGAAAATCAACAGATTCCAACCCATGCAACTCACTGACGCGTCGCATCTGGACTGTGATCTGCTGGTGGTCGGAGGCGGCATCAACGGGGTCGGCATTGCGCGCGATGCCGTGGGCCGTGGGCTTTCGGTGGTCCTGTGCGAAAAGGACGATCTGGCTCAGCACACCTCTTCGGCTTCCACCAAGCTGATTCACGGGGGGCTGCGTTACCTCGAATATTACGAATTCAGCCTGGTGCGCAAGGCGCTGCAGGAGCGCGAGGTGCTGCTGCGCATGGCGCCGCACATCATGTGGCCGCTGCGGTTCGTGATGCCGCACGACGCGGCGCAGCGCCCGGCGTGGATGATCCGCGCGGGCCTCTTCTTATATGACCATCTCGCGCGACGGCGTTTTCTGCCCGGCTCGGAGTCGATCAGGCTTGGGCAGCATCCGGCGGGCAAGCCGCTCAAGCCCGGTTACACGCGCGGTTTCGTCTATTCCGATGGCTGGGTGGACGACGCCCGCCTCGTCGTGCTGAACGCGCGGGACGCCGCAGACCGCGGCGCGCACATCCTCACGCGCACGCGCTGCCTGAATGCCGAGCGGCGCGCCAACGGCTGGCATGCGTCTCTGGCGGGGCCGGAGGGCATCCGCTCGGTGCGCGCCAAGGCGATCGTCAACGCGGCGGGGCCTTGGGCGGCGGAGTTCGCCCGCTCGGCGCACGCCTTGCCCAGCACGCGCGGCCTGCGCCTGATCAAGGGCAGCCACATCGTCGTGCGGCGGATGTTCGACCACCCGTTCGCCTATATCTTTCAGAACCCCGACGGGCGGATCGTCTTTGCGATCCCGTACCAGAACGACTTCACGCTGATCGGCACGACGGACCTGGAATACAAGGGCCCGCTGGACCAGGTCGCCATCGATGCCGATGAAATCCAATACCTGTGCGAGATGGCCAACCGCTATTTCCAGCAGCAACTGACACCGGCCGACGTGGTCTGGACGTACTCGGGTGTGCGACCGCTGCTCGATGACAGCGCCGCCAACGCGTCAGCCATCACGCGCGACTACCTCGTCGAATGCGAGACCGGCGCCGACGGCAGCAGCGCTCCGCTCATCAACGTGTGGGGCGGCAAGATCACCACTTACCGCAAGCTGGCCGAGGAGGCGCTGGACCAACTGGCGCCGCACCTGCCAGCCGCCGGCAATCCGTCGTGGACCGCCACGGCCTCGCTGCCGGGCGGCGACCTGGAAGCGCCAGGGCAGCTGGTGGCCGAGTACACCTTCACGGACTTCGTGACGCGCTTGCAGAAACGTTTGCCATGGCTGCCCATGCAGCTGGCCACGCGCTATGCACACCAGTACGGAACGCGCGTGAACACGCTGCTGGCGGGCGCCACGCGGCTCGAAGAGCTGGGCACGGAAGTCACGCCGGGCCTGTATGAAGCGGAAATCCGGTACCTGATCGAACACGAATGGGCCCGCACGGCGCAGGACATCCTGTGGCGGCGGACGAAACTCGGGCTGCACGCCGGCGAAGCCGACCGCAGCCGCCTGGAAGGCTGGTTGGCGCGGCATCTGCCGGAAAGCGACGCCGCGCCGGTCGCGCAACGGACGCCCTGAAGCCGCGGGGCCGGGGCGCCCGACGCAAGCAACCAAGAAATCAAAGCAGTAAGACGGGAGACATCAATTGATTCTGGAACTGGACCAGGTCACGGCTGTGGTCGGGGCACAGACCCATCTGTACCCGACCAGCCTGCGGCTGGCACCCGGCGCGATCAACGTGCTGCTCGGGCCGACGCAGGCTGGCAAGACCACGCTGATGCGCATCATGGCCGGACTGGACCGGCCAACCACCGGCCGCGTCCTCGTGGACGGCCAGGACGTGACCGGCGTGGGCGTACGCGATCGCAATCTGGCGATGGTGTACCAGCAATTCATCAACTACCCGGCGATGACGGTGTACGACAACATCGCCTCGCCGCTGCGCCTGCAGGGCATCAACAAGGGCGAGATCGATACGCGCGTGCGTGCCGTCGCCTCCAAGCTCCACATCGACCACCTGCTGCAGCGCCTGCCGGCCGAGCTGTCGGGCGGGCAGCAGCAGCGTTGCGCGCTGGCGCGGGCGCTCGTCAAGCGGGCGCCGCTGGTGCTCCTGGACGAACCGCTCGTCAATCTCGATTACAAGCTGCGCGAAGAACTGCGGGCCGAGCTGGCCTCGCTCTTTGCCGACGGTGGCACAACGGTGGTGTACGCCACCACCGAGCCGCAGGAGGCGCTGCTCCTGGGCGGCCACACCATCGTCATGCACGAGGGCCGTGTGCTGCAGGACGGCCCGACGCTGGAGATGTACGAGGTGCCGGTCTCCGTGGATGCCGCCGCGATCTTCAACGACCCGCCGATGAACGTGCTGGACGCCACCGTGGCCGAAGGCAACCACATCCGCTTGCCGCAAGGCATCGATGTGCGCTGGACGCGCCCGCTGCCGATGCCGGCCGGCGCGCGCTGCCGTATCGGCCTGCGTCCGAGCCACATCCGCCTGTCGCCGCGCAACGGTGGCGCGGTCGCCCTGCCGGGCACGGTGGAACTGGCCGAGCTGTCGGGGTCCGAGACGTATCTGCACGTACGGGCGCAGGCCGTCGGCCAGTCGAACACCATCGGCCTGGTCGCGCAGTTGCCGGGGGTGCATCAGTTCGAACTGGGCGCGGCGCTGGATGTGTTTGTCGATCCGGCCGAACTGTTCCTGTTCGACGAAGCGGGCAAGCTGGTGAGCGCGCCCAAGCAGGGAGGTGCCCATGGCGCGCATTGAATTCCGCAACCTGGGGCACAGCTACCGCCCCAATCCGCAAAGCCTGTCGGACTACGCGCTGCAGCCGATGAACATGACGTGGCGCGACGGCGGTGCCTATGCACTGCTCGGCCCGTCGGGCTGCGGCAAGTCCACGCTGCTGAACATCATCTCGGGGCTGCTGACGCCGTCCGAAGGCCAGGTGCTCTTCGACGACCGCGACGTCACGCACGCCAGTCCGCGCGAGCGCAACATCGCGCAGGTGTTCCAGTTCCCAGTCATCTACGACACGATGACCGTGTTCGACAACCTCGCCTTCCCGCTGCGCAATCGCAAGACGCCGGAAGCCGAAGTGAAGAAGCGCGTGGAGGAAGTGGCCGAGATCCTCGAGCTGCAGCACGCGCTCAAGCGCCGCGCCTCCGGTCTGGCGGCCGACGCCAAGCAGAAGATTTCGCTGGGCCGCGGCCTGGTGCGCAAGGACGTGGCGGCCATCCTGTTCGACGAGCCGCTCACCGTCATCGATCCGCACCTGAAGTGGCAACTGCGTCGCCAGCTCAAGAAGATTCACCAGCAGCTCAAGCTCACGCTGATCTACGTGACGCACGACCAGGTGGAAGCGCTGACCTTTGCCGACGAGGTGGTCGTCATGACTGAAGGCAAAGTCGTGCAGCAAGGCGGGCCGGAAGCCCTGTTCGAGCGGCCGGACCATACCTTCGTCGGCTACTTCATCGGCAGCCCGGGCATGAACCTCTACCCGGTGACGGTGGATGGCGATGTGCTTGCGCTGGGGGACCAGCGCCTGTCCGTGAGCACCGGCACGCTCGCCGCGCTCAAGAGCGCCAACGGCGCGCTGAAGCTCGGCATCCGCCCGGAGTTCGTCCAGCTGGCCGCGCCGGGTGAAGTGGGCGCCGTGGCCGCCAGCGTGCACCAGGTGCAGCAGCTCGGTACGCACCAGCTGCTGACCGCAAGCCTCGGCGAGGCCGGTGGCCTGCCCGTCAAGGCGAAGCTGCCGAACGAAGTGAGCGTGACCGAATCGCGCGTGTGGCTGCGCCTGGATGCGCCGCAGACGCTGTACTACTGCAACGACGAGAGGATCGGCCGATGAACAAGCCGCTCAACAACAAGGCGTGGTTCCTGATCCTGCCGGTGTTCCTGTGCGTGGCGTTCTCCGCCATCCTGCCGCTGATGACGGTGGTGAACTACTCGGTGCAGGACATCATCAGCCCCGAGCAGCACGTGTTCGTGGGCGTCGACTGGTTCCGCCAGATCCTGCGTGACGGCGACCTGCAGGACGCCCTCACCCGCCAGCTGATCTTCTCGCTGTGCGTGCTGGCGGTGGAGATTCCGCTGGGCATCGGCCTGGCGCTGTCGATGCCGTCCAAAGGCTGGAAGGCGTCGGCCGCGCTGGTGGTGCTCGCCATGCCGCTGCTGATTCCCTGGAACGTGGTCGGAACGATCTGGCAGATCTTCGGGCGCTCCGATATCGGCCTGGCCGGTTACTGGCTCAACCAGATGGGCATCGACTACAACTACACGGCAAACGCGTTCGACGCGTGGATCACCGTGCTCATCATGGACGTGTGGCACTGGACGCCGCTGGTGGCGCTGCTGGCCTATGCCGGCCTGCGGTCGATTCCGGATGCGTTCTACCAGGCCGCCGAGATTGACGGCGCCAGCCGCCTGGCCGTGTTCCGCTACATCCAGCTGCCGAAGATGCGCGGCGTGCTGATGATCGGCGTGCTGCTGCGCTTCATGGACAGCTTCATGATCTACACCGAGCCGTTTGTCCTGACCGGCGGCGGCCCCGGCAATGCCACGACGTTCCTGTCGCAGTACCTGACGCAGAAGGCGGTTGGTCAGTTCGACCTGGGCCCGGCGGCGGCATTCTCGATCGTGTACTTCCTCATCATCCTGCTGTTCTGCTTCGTCCTCTACAACTGGATGCAGCGCATGGGCAGCGCCAGCACGGCCGTGGGAGACGACCATGCCTAAGCAGAACAACAACAACAACGAGCACAAGCGCAAGATCGCCCGGGCGATCACGCTGGCGGTGTACGTGGCGTTTGCCGTGCTGCCGCTGTACTGGATGTTGAGCATGTCGCTCAAGACCAACGAGGAGACGCTGGCCGGCTTCTCGATCTGGCCGAAGCTCGTCACGTTCGACAACTACAAGATCATCTTCACCGACCCGTCGTGGTACTGGGGCTACATCAACTCCATCATCTACGTGACGATGAACACGGTGCTCTCGACCGTGGTGGCGCTGCCGGCGGCCTACGCCTTCTCGCGCTACCGCTTCCTGGGCGACAAGCACATGTTCTTCTGGCTGCTGACGAACCGCATGACGCCGCCCGCGGTGTTCCTGCTGCCGTTCTTCCAGCTGTATTCGAAGGTCGGCCTGATGGACACGCACCTGGGCGTGGCGCTGGCGCACATGCTGTTCAACGTGCCGCTGGCGGTGTGGATTCTCGAAGGCTTCATGTCGGGCATCCCGCGCGAGATCGACGAGACGGCCTACATCGACGGCTACAGCTTCCCCAAGTTCTTCCTGAAGATCTTCCTGCCGCTCATCAAGGCCGGCGTGGGCGTGACGGCGTTCTTCTGCTTCATGTTCAGCTGGGTGGAGCTGTTGCTCGCGCGCACGCTCACCTCGGTCGACGCCAAACCCATCACCGCGGTGATGACGCGCACGGTGTCGGCCTCGGGCATGGACTGGGGCGTGCTGGCCGCAGCCGGTGTGCTGACGATCATCCCCGGTGCGCTGGTGATCTGGTTTGTGCGCAACTACATCGCGAAGGGCTTCGCGATGGGCCGCGTGTAATTCGCTTTGGGAGACAAGGACATGTTCAGCTGGATGGCCTGGACGCCCGAGGTGGCGATCTTCTTCGGCTGCATCGCGTTGATGCTGGCCAGCATGACGGTATGGGAGGTGGTCCGGCCGACCGTGGAGCGCAAGGGGTTCCTGCCCATTGCCACCACGCGCGGCGACCGCCTCTTCATCGGGTTGCTGACTGCCGCCTACATCAATCTGGCGTGGGTCGGACTGACGTCGGAGGGCACCACGCCCTGGGGCGGTTTCGTCGCCTCGATGGTGGTGCTGGTTCTGATCATGTGGCGCGGCTGAGGGCCGCACGAGCTTAGAGGGCAGTCTCGATTTCGCAAGTCCGGAAGTGTCGGCAGAATGCCGCGCTTCCACGCCCGCATTGACGGTCGGGCACACGCATTCCACCACGCTCCCCGCGTCGGAATGTCGGATGTTTTCGCTGCGGGGAGAACAAAAGCACGAGGAGATACCGATGAAAACATCCTGGCGCATGACGCTACAGATCAGTGCCATTGCACTGGCGAGTGCCTTGGCAGTCGGCGCGGCCCATGCCGGTGAAGCCGAGGCCAAGAAATGGATCAGCAGCGAATTCCAGCCCAGCACGCTGTCGCAAGACAAGCAGATGGCGGAAATGAAGTGGTTCATCGACGCCGCCGCCAAGCTCAAGGCCAAGGGCGTCACCGAGATCCACGTCGTGTCGGAAACGCTCGACACGCACGCCTACGAATCGAAGACGCTGGCCAAGGCCTTCGAAGAGATCACCGGCATCAAGGTCAAGCACGACATCATGCAGGAAGGCGATGTCGTCGAAAAACTGCAGACCTCGATGCAATCCGGCAAGAGCATCTACGACGGCTGGATCTCCGACTCCGACCTGATCGGCACGCACTACCGCTACGGCGTGATCATGCCGCTGACCGATTTCATGGCCGGCGAAGGCAAGGAATTCACCAACCCGGGCCTGGACCTGAAGGACTTCATCGGCACGAGCTTCACCACCGCGCCGGACGGCAAGCTGTACCAGTTGCCTGACCAGCAGTTCGCCAACCTGTACTGGTTCCGCGCCGACTGGTTCGCCCGCAAGGACCTGCAGGACAAGTTCAAGGCCAAGTACGGCTACGACCTGGGCGTGCCCGTCAACTGGACGGCCTATGAAGACATCGCCAACTTCTTCACCAACGACGTGAAGGAGCTGGACGGCAAGCGCGTCTACGGCCACATGGATTACGGCAAGAAGGATCCGTCGCTTGGCTGGCGCTTCACCGACGCCTGGCTGTCGATGGCCGGCTCCGCCGACAAGGGCATCCCGAACGGCCTGCCGGTCGACGAATGGGGCATCCGCGTCGACGAGAAGGACAAGTGCACGCCGGTGGGCGCATCGGTCTCGCGCGGCGGCGCCACCAACAGCCCGGCCGCCGTGTACGCCCTCACCAAGTACATCGACTGGATGAAGAAGTACGCCCCGCCCGAGGCGACCGGCATGACCTTCAACGAAGCCGGCCCGGTGCCCGCACAAGGCCACATCGCCCAGCAGGTGTTCTGGTACAGCGCCTTCACAGCGCCGATGACCAAGCCGGGCCCGGTCGTGAACGCCGACGGCTCGCCGAAGTGGCGCATGGCCCCGTCGCCGCACGGCCCGTACTGGAAGGACGGCATGCAGAACGGCTACCAGGACGTCGGCTCGTGGACGTTCTTCAAGTCCACCCCGTTCGAGCGCCGCGCGGCCGCGTGGCTGTACGCGCAGTTCGTCACGTCGAAGACCGTGTCGCTCAAGAAGTCCATCACCGGCCTCACGTTCATTCGTGACTCCGATATCCACAGCGACTACTTCACCAAGAACGCGGCCAAGTACGGCGGCCTGATCGAGTTCTACCGCAGCCCGGCCCGCGTGGCCTGGACGCCGACCGGCAACAACGTGCCCGACTATCCGAAGCTGGCACAGCTGTGGTGGAAGAACGTCGCCACGGCCGTCACGGGCGAGAAGACGCCGCAGGCGGCGATGGACAACCTCGCCAAGGAAATGGACCAGGTGATGTCCCGCCTGCAGCGCGCCGGCATGAAGAACTGCGCGCCCAAGCTGAACCCGGAGGGCGATCCGAACAAGTGGCTGTCGACCGAACACGCCCCGTGGAAGAAGCTCGACAACGAGCGTCCGAAGGGTGAGACGGTGGCCTACGACAAGCTGCTCGCAGCCTGGAAGGCCGGCAAGGTGCGTTAATTCGCATGCCCGCCGGTCGACCAACCATCGGCCGGCGGGCTACCATGCCTGCTTCCGTTTTACCCACCGCCGGACAGGTTCACTCCGGCCCGGCGGTCACCTGAATCTGCCTTATGGAATACCTCCTCGCGCTCGACCAGGGCACATCCAGCTCACGCGCCATCGTCTTCAACCGCGCCGGCCAGATCGTCGCCAGTGCCCAGCAGGAGTTTCCGCAGCATTTCCCGCAGCCCGGCTGGGTCGAGCATGACCCGTTCGACATCTGGAACAGCCAGCTCGCCACCTGCCGCGCCGCACTCGAACAAGCCAAGCTGTCCGCCGCCGACATGGCCGCGCTCGGCATCACCAACCAGCGCGAAACCACCATGGTGTGGGAACGCGCCACGGGCAAACCGATCTTCAACGCCATCGTCTGGCAGGACCGCCGCACCGAAGCCATCTGCGAGCGCCTGCGCGCCGAGGGCCTGGAAGACGAGGTGCGCAAGCGCACCGGGCTGATCATCGACCCGTATTTTTCGGCCACCAAGCTGCGCTGGATTCTCGATCACGTGGATGGCGCCCGCGAGCGCGCCGCGCGTGGCGAACTCGCCTTCGGCACCATCGACAGCTGGCTCGTCTGGCAACTCACGCGCGGTCGCCTGCACGTGACCGACGTATCGAACGCTTCGCGCACGATGCTGTGGAACATCCACACCGGCGAATGGGATGCGGACCTGATGCGCGCGCTCGACATTCACCCGAGCCTGTTGCCCGAGGTGCATCCGTCCGCGTATCAATTTGGGCAGACCGATGCCGACTGGCTCGGCGCCTCGCTCACCATTGGCGGCATTGCCGGCGACCAGCAATCTGCGTTGTTCGGTCAGGCTTGCTTCAAGCCCGGCATGGCCAAGAACACCTACGGCACCGGCTGCTTCATGCTGCTCAACACCGGCGACAAGGCGGTCCAATCGCACAACGGCCTCATCAGCACGGCCGCCTGCCAGAGCGGCACGACGCGCAGCTACGCGCTCGAAGGGAGCGTCTTCGTGGGCGGTGCGGTCGTGCAGTGGCTGCGCGACGGCCTGCGCGCCATCCAGCGTTCGGCAGACGTCGAAGGCCTGGCCGCCTCGGTGCCGGATTCGGGCGGCGTGGTGTTCGTGCCGTCGTTCACGGGGCTGGGTGCGCCGTACTGGGATCCCACCGCGCAGGGCGCCATCGTTGGCCTGTCACGCGGCACGACGATCGGCCACATCGCCCGAGCCGCACTGGAGTCGATTGCCTTCCAGAGCACCGCGCTGTTGCAGGCCATGACGCGCGACGCCGTCTCCACCATCTCGGAATTGCGCGTGGACGGCGGCGCCTCGGCCAACAACCTGCTGCTGCAGTTCCAGGCGGACCTGCTCGGCATTCCTGTCGTGCGTCCGGAGATCATCGAGACCACGGCGCTCGGCGCGGCCTACCTGGCCGGCATCGCCACGGGCTTCTATCGCGATGAAGCGGAAGTCGCGCAGCAATGGCGCGCCTCCCGCACGTTCCACCCCGTCATCAGCCGCGACGAGGCCGCGCACCGCATCGCCCAATGGGAAATGGCCGTCGCCCAGGTCCGCCTGCCGACCACGCGCGGCCACTGACGCCGACGTCGACGTGCCACGCAAGAAAAAAAAGGCGGCCCGAGGGTCGCCTTTCTTCATGGTGCCGCGAGCGGCTTACTTGCCTTCGCTGTTCGGCGTCTGGGCAGGGCCGCCCTGCTCCTTCATGGCTTCCTTGCGCTCGGCGCGGGCCTCCTTCCGCTGGGCCTTGCGGTTGGCCTTGGCGGCCTTCTTTTCTTCCTTGTAGGCGGCCTTGGCGTCGGCCTTGCGCGCCTTGTATTCGTCATTCGCGGCCTTGTCCTCGATGCGCTTCTGCACCAGCGGGTCGGGTGAGGACGTGGCCGGACCCTGGCCGCCCGGCGCGGTCTGCACGGTGCCGGTCGTCTGCGGGGAAGTCTGCGGTGCCGGCGTCATCTGGGCGAAAGCCGCCGACGCAGCCAGGGCGGCCGCCATGGCAAGCGCGGTTTTCAGTGTGGTCTTGGTCGGGCGCAGTTCCATCATGGTTGGGCTCCTTTCTTTTTACACGGTCATGGGAAGGTCTGACCGCATCGGTGGCGCGTAAGGCACACCGGAAGCGGTCTCGACGCGCTTCAAAGCGCACGCGCCGGGTGTTGCAATACACAACACCCTCAGTGCCGCAAGAAGCGCTCCCGGCCATCGACTACACTGCGCGCTGACATTCCTGCCACCGCCGCACCGTGCCTGAACCCACGTCTGATTTCACCCTGCTCGACCCACCCGCGGACGCCCTGCCGCTGGACGCCGGTGTTGCTGCCGACCACGTTGCCCGCGTACAGCGCTGGCTCGAAGACGCCGTCATCGGCCTGAACCTCTGCCCCTTCGCCAAGGCCGTGCACGTCAAGCAGCAGGTCCGCTACGTCGTGAGCCGCGCCACCTTGGACGGCGACGTGCTCGACCACCTGCGCGCCGAAGCCGAGCTGCTGCGCACCACCCCCGCCGCACAGATCGACACCACGCTGCTCATTGTCCCCGCGCTGGCGGATTTCCTGGACTTCCACACCCTCACCGAGCGCGCCGAAACCCTGCTCGCCAAGGCCGGCTACGAAGGCGAACTGCAACTGGCCAGCTTCCACCCCGATTTCGTCTTCGCCGACGCCGCACCGGACGACATCGCCAACGCCACCAACCGCGCGCCGGCCCCCATCCTGCATCTGCTGCGCGAAGACAGCATCGCCCGCGCCGCCGCGGCCGTCCCCGATGCAGCCGACATCTACGAACGCAATATCGCGACGATGGAACGGCTGGGCCCCGAAGGCTGGGCAGAAATGGCAAAGAAGTTCGGCAAGATACCGCCCCGCGACTAACCAACTGACCAAAGGCAGCGACGGTCTGGCCGTTGATGCCCTAGATGGCGCCTTGAATTTCTGTTGCAGGGAGGAAAAAGGAAGGGAAACTGTCTGAGCGAAGCGAGTTTTTCCCTTCCCCTCCCTGCGACATAAATTCAAGGAATCCTTCGCCATCTCGGGCGCGCCTTTCTTTGCTTACTTTCTTTGGCAAGACAAAGAAAGTGAGTCGCCCCCGGCAGGGGGTGAAACAAGGGATAGACCGGCACCAGCCATAAAAGCCGACGCCCCAAGAAACGACGCTCACACGCCTCGATCCACCGGCGGCGTCCACTGATACGCCCAAGTCTCAGACAGCAACCGCTCCCCCGACTGCAACGTCAGCGACAACTCAATCGGCGCATTGCTCGCATCCGGCACCACATCGAGGGGTAATCGTACTTTTCGTGCAAAATCTGGCGGTTTCCCCACAAGGCCTTTATTCATAAGGCTCCCAGGTCTTTGTCGACAATTGTCTGCTGTCCTCAAGTGACTTCAGGAGTACGATGTTCGCCCGCGATTTCGGATCGCGCCACCTTGATGGGGGCTGAAGATGCCGGGCTTGGAATTTCGCTATGTGGGAAAGGACTCCTTGCCCACGCGGTTGTCAGAGTTCGACGTCGACCGCTACTTCGCGCTGACCGAGAGCGATATCTTCGCGATCAACCAGAAATTCCGGCGTGACGGCCGCGCAGGAGCCGCCATCCAACTGGTCTTTCTTCGCGCCAGCGGTCATACCCTCGACCAACTCAACACCCTTCCCCGGCAGTTGCTGCGCTATGTCGGCGCAAGGCTGGGGGTGTCGACGCCAACCATTGCTTCGCTGCGCACCATTTATCAGCGATACAAGACCCTTTACGAACATCAGGTTTGGGCATGCGACTACCTTGGCCTGACGCGGCTTGATGGCGACCAGTGGACTGGGCTGGAAGCCTGGATGCGGCAGGATGCCGCCGAATCGCTGACGATCGATGAGTTGCTCCAGCACGCTCACTTCTGGCTGTATGAGCGACGGATTCTGATCCCTTCTACCCGCGCACTGCTGGATATTGCCCGCTCCATTTGGGCCGGCATCGAGCGCGAATTGCTGGCCATGATTGAGGCGGTTGTTCCGCTAACGCAGATCGCACAGGCCGAAGCGGCTGTGTTCGTTCAGCATGCAACATCGGGTACGACCATACTCGAATGGCTCAAGACCCCACCAGCCCGGCACAGCCCGTCAACCATGACCGAGACGCTGGACAAGATCCGCTTCCTGAAGGATCTCGGCGCACATACCTGGGCATTCGATGCTGTCCCCATCGAAAAACAGCGCGCCTACGGCCAGCGCATCCAGGCTCGCCGCCCCGCCAAAGTCCGCGAACTGAAAACCTCCACGCGCACGATCGAACTGGTGTTCTTCCTGCGTGTGACCCTGCTGGAGCTGACGGATGCGATGGCCTACCAATCCGGGCGGCGCGTTTCCGACCTGGTCCGCCGGGCTTACAACAAGACCACGGCCAAGCAAGTGCGCTCGGCGGTTGAATACCGGCAGCAGTTGGTCGACATCAAAGCGCTGGTTGACGATACCCGTCGTTCAGCGGAAGACCGGCTGGCCGACATCGGCAAGTTGCTGGAGGGCTTCTCGACCAAACCACCCGCGAGCCACGCGGCCAGTGTGCGAGAGACGCTCACCGAAGACCCACACCGTATCCGCAATCTCCTGACTGCTCTGCGCGGCTTGGAGTTTGCCAGCAACGGCGCCGATCCTGCTGTGCAGCAGCTAGAGTTCGTCGGCAGATTGCATGATCGAGGGGCGACGGAGTTGCCGCCCGACTGCCAGGTGCCAGTCAGTGCCAGTTGGCGCGACTTGGTTAACAGCGAAGACCGTCAGCGCGCGATGCGCGCCATGGAAGCCAGCGCGATGCTGGGCTTGCGCCGAGGGCTGCGCCGCGGCACGGTGTGGATCAACCACAGCCTGTCGTTCCGTGAGCGCGATCAGTTGCTGATCCCACCTGCGCAGTGGGATGCCGAACGTGACCGGTATCTGTCCTCGCTCGGCTTGCCGAGCCAAGCGGACACCTATCTCAACCGGCTGACGGACCACCTGAAAGCGAGTCTCGCCGCACTGAACGAGGCCCGCGAAGCCGGCCACTTCACCATTGATGCAAATGGCGTGCTCCATCAGTCGCCGCTCGAAGCGGCGGACACGGACGGCATACCCACGCGCACCCGTGATCTGCTGTTCAAGGACATCGGCAACGCGCAGTTTGCCGACATGATCCTGGAGATGGATGCGCGTACCAATTTCAGTGAAGTGCTGCTGGCCCGCAAGGCCAGAGACTCGCAAGAACTGATCGCGCTCTACGCAGGGCTCATTGCCCACGGCACCGAACTGGATGCCAAGGGTGTGGCGGCCATGATCCCGCAACTGGACCCCGCTCACGTCTCAACCGCGATGCGCGCCCTGGAGATGCCTGGGCGGCTGCGCCGTGCGAACGAGCGGGTGGTGGAATTCCAGCGCACGCACCCGATCACCGAGCTGTGGGGAACGGGGCAACTGGCGTCGAGCGATTCGATGAGCCTGGATACCTCACCCCACCTGTTCTACGCTCGCGCCGACCCACGCCGCCGCACCCATGCTGTCGGGATCTATACGCACGTGCTGGACCAGCACGGGATCGTCTACAACCAGCCCATGGTGCTCAACGAGCGCCAGACTGGCGTTGCGATCGAAGGCGTGATGCGCCACAACGAGACCCGCGCCGACGGCGGGTTGCTCCGTCTTGCCGTGGATACCCATGGATACACGAACGTGGGGATGGCGGTAGCCAAGTTGCTCGGCTTCGATCTGTGTCCCTGGCTGCGCAATCTGTCGGAGCGCAAGCTGTACCTGCCGCGCGGCCTGCAGGTGCCAGACGGTTTGGAGGGTGCCGTCTCGCTCGACATCTCGCCCAAGGCGATCCGTGAAGGCTGGGATGGTTTGCTGCGCCTGGTGGCCTCCATTCACTCTGGGCGCGTGAGCGCAATCGTGGCGCTGCAGCGATTTGGCAGTGCTGCCCAGGGCGACCCGATCCACCGGGCAGCCGATCACCTCGGCAAGCTGTTGCGCACGCTGTTCCTGTGCGATTTCTTCAGCAACAGCGAGTTTCGGCGGGAGCTGCGCACGCTGCTCAACCGTGGCGAATCGGTACACCAGCTCCAGCGGGCCATCTACTCCAGCAAAGTCCAGCACGATCGTGGGCGGCGTCAGGACGAGATGATGGCGATTTCCGGATCGCTCACGCTGCTGACGAATCTGGTGATCGGCTGGAACACGCAACGGATGCAAGTCACAGTCGACGCATGGCGCGGTAAGGGGCAACGCGTCGACGATGACTGGCTCCGACGCATGGGGCCGGCACACTTCGCACATGTGAATTTCCGGGGCATTCTGAGCTTCCCGATCCACCAGTACCAGGACGCATTGTTGGAGGCGGCACCTCGGCGACGCGCAAGCCAAGCGTGACGGACAACTTGGTGCGGGTGCGGCGTCACGTCTCATGCGCCCTAGTCAACCCCAATCGTGCCCGTTAGCGGGTCATGCAAGGTCGCTTCGCCAAAGCAATTGAAGAGGTCCGCTTGATCGAACCTGTCAGCCTGCAATGCCCGGCGGCGGTGCGACCGACAGCGCTGCTTCGATCCGATGCTGTGCAAAGGGGTCGGCCGCGTCGATATAGCGCATGGCCGAGCGTACGTCCTTCCAGCCGACGTACTCCATCAGCATCTTGAGATCCCACTGGTTCGAATTCGCCCAGGTTGCAAAGCCGCGTCGCAGCGAGTGACTGCTGTAGCGGTCCGATTGCGGCAGTCCCGCGCGATGGAGCAGCGCGCGCAACAAAGGCACGATGCTGCTGGCCTGCAGTCCATCGGTGGCGATTCGGCTCCAGCGGTCAATCCTGCGGAACACCGGGCCCTCAGTCAGGCCGGACGCCGCCAGCCAGGCCTCGTAGGCGGCGACTGGGCACAAGCGCGACAACGTGGGCGCCTTGTGGGTCGTGCCGACATGGTTGCGATCCGTCTTGGTGCGCGGCAGGAAAATCGTCATGCCCCGGCCGGGCTCCACCGTGATGTGCTCGATCTGCAGCCGACTCAGTTCGTCCGACCGGAAGCCCCGCCAGAAGCCGATCAGCACCAGCGCCTTGTTGCGGGTATGCACCTGGAGTTGATGGGCGTTGCCCTCAGACGAGGCGGCGATCTGCGTATCCAGCCAGGCAACCATTTGCTCCAACTGGGCGAGCTGCAACGGCTTGGCACGCCGCTCCTGCGCTGGGTGCAGTGCCTGAATGCCCTTGAGCACCTTGCGGACATGCGGTGCTCGGGTGGGATCGGGAAAGCCCTGCGCAACATGCCATTGCGCGATCGCAGCCAACCGTTGGCGCAGTGTATTGATGGAGAGCACCTGCGCGTGCTCGGCCAGATAGCGCGCGATGCTGTCAGCGCTGGCCGGCAGGAAGCCACCCCATTCCCGCTCGAAATGACGGATGGCGGACTGATAGCTGCGCCGCGTGTGATCGCGGGTCGCAGCCTGCAAATACCTGTCGATATCCGCCATTGAACTGTCAAATACAGGTGGGGACTACGCTTTGCTCGATGCCTTCTGCGATCGTAGGTTATACGCGATGCTGAGCGCAATAATGAACAAGATCGCCACTTGTGCGATTACCGTCTGCACGGAGGGATAAATGCCGAGCATGTCGATGCGTGGCATCGAAATCGGCGTGATGTGCAGGAAGCCGACTTTCTGCAGTGCAGCGACCCCTTTTCCGATCAGCACCACCGCCAGGACAGCAACCAAGGCCGAACTGAAGGCAAAGAATTGGCGGATCGGCAGGCGCGCGGAGGAGCGCAGCAGAACGACGGCGATGACCGCCAGGATCGCAATCCCCGAACCCAAGCCGGCCAGCAGGTAGATGCCGTTCCCTTCGCTCCACAGCGCGGCGTAGAACAGCACGGTCTCAAACACCTCGCGATACACCGTCACGAACGACAGCACGAACAGCATGATCGCCGAGCGCTTGTTCAGCGCGGAGGACAGCTTCTGCTTCACGTAGGCCTGCCAGCGGCCGGCCAGGCTCTTCTGGTGCATCCACATGCCCACGCCGAGCAGGACCACGGCCGCAAAGATTGCCGAGAAGCCTTCGGTCATCTCGCGGCTGGCACCGCTCAGGTCCACCAGGTAGGTAGCGACGGCCCAGGTCAGCCCACCGGCGGCCAGCGCAACAATCCAGCCCGCATGGACGTACGGCAGCACGTCGGTGCGTTCGGCCTTCTTCAGGAAGGCCATCATGGCGACCACGACGAGCAGCGCTTCCAGGCCTTCACGCAGAAGGATCGTCAAGGCGCCCAGGAACGTAGAGAGCGGATCGTTAGTGCCACCCAGTGCATCCTGGGCTTCAGTCAGCATCGTCTGCAGATGCTGCGCGATGTCCCGTACCTGCTCGGCCTGACCGGTAGTGATCGCGTTGCGATACAGGCCCATCGTTTTTTCGATGTCCTGGAACAGTGCCTGGTTCTTGGCGGCCAAGGCGGGTTCAACCGGCTCGAAGCCATCGAGGTAGGCGGAAAGCGCTAGGCGTGAGGCAGTTGCCTTATCGCCCTGGCCGAAGGCGGCCACGCTTTCTTTCAGTTTGTCCTTGGCGATCGCGAGACTGTCTGTATTGGAGGCGCTCAGCACGTCCGGCGCGCTTCTCAAATACGCCGTCAATTGCCGTGCCGCATCCGGGCTGACTGTCTTGGCGAGCGACGCCTCGGGTGTCTGGCTGAGCTTGGCGAGTGTGGGCACTGCGCTATGCAGCTCCGGGCGGGACGCCCACAGTTTGGCGCCGGCTTGCCGATCCGCATCGGAATACGACAAGGTCGACGCGAAATAAGCCAGCGCCCAGCGATCGTCGTCAGTGAGCTGCGCGAAACTGGGCATGGAGGTGCCCTCAACACCGCGCGTGATGATCTGCTGGAGCGCGAAGACGCTGCGCTCCTGGGCCCGCTGATGGTCGGCCAGGGCAATGGGCGGCGGGCTTAGTTTGGCGGCCAGCGGGCCATCTGCGTGTCCGGAGCTGCCGTGGCAGGACGCGCACTGGCTTTGATACAGCGTGGCCCCGTGCTTGAGGTCCGGCACCTTGCTGGGCGCCATCGGCACCGGATAGGCGGCCAGCAAGCTGTCCGCGAGCTTATGTGCCTGTTCACCGACGACGGTGGGTGCGGCTTTGTCGGCGATGAGCGTGCGCAATGCCCCTGCATCCTTGAGCAAGGCTTGCGTCTGCGGCCCCGCCGGCAACTCGGCAATCTGACGTTCCGCCGCATGCGCAAACTCCTGCATTTCGGCGTACTCGTCGGCATTGGCCACCTGGCCGTCCTTGACGGAGCGACCATAATCGACCGCCAGATAGTCGAGCAACTGCCAGACTTGCTTGGTCTTGTCTTGGGTGGACAGCGTGTCGGCGTACGCGCTTGAGACCGATGTCAGCAGGTAAAACAGGATGAGGGAGACGACGCGCTGCAGTTGCATGAAGAGCCTACCGGCGAAGCGGGAGAAATGGCTTTAAATGAGAATGATTGTAATTCATGTTTCGCGACGCGGATATCGCGCTGACCGAAAAACAAGCGGCCGAGGTGCGGTCATGCTGCGAACCCACCTCGCCACACCCCCCCGTGTCAGTGCGGGTGCGTGACGTCTCCAGCGCATGCGCAGCCGCCGTCGGACAACCCCTGCAGGATTCCACAGGCTTCAGCGGCTCGCCCATCGGAACAGGTTTCACGCAGAACGCACAAGTGGCGCTTTAGAACCGTCAGCGCGTCGATACGCCGCTCGACTTCCTCGATGTGCTTGTCTAGGAGGGTGTTCACCGCGCCGCAATCCTCGTCTGGTCGCTCGCGGTAGCGCAGGAGCGTCCGCACGTCGTTCAGCGGCATGTCCAGCGACCGGCAGTGGAGGATGAACTGCAGTTGCTCGATGTGCCGCTCGCCATACAGCCGGAAGTTGCCCGAGCTGCGGTCCGGCGGGAGCAAGAGGCCCTCGCGCTCGTAATACCGGATGGTTTGAACCGAGCAGGCTGTGCGCTTGGCTAGCTCGCCAATCTGAATGCTCATGATGTCGGACAGGGAGATCTTGACTCTATAGTAACTATAGAGTGTGTACTTGAGTCCGATCCATTTCAAGCGACAAGGAGATGCTGTGAGTGATTGCGGCTCCAAGGGATGCGGTTGTGCTGCCGCCAACATGGTGACGCCGGCGGACGGCGATACGGCGGCTGTCGACCTGAAACGATCTCGCTACCGGATCGACAACATGGACTGCCCGACGGAAGAAGCGCTCATTCGCAATAAGCTGGCGGCGCTGCCGGGCGTGGTCAACCTTGAGTTCAACCTGATGCAGCGTTCGCTGGCCGTCCAGCACCGGCTGCCATCCCCGGCGCCGATCGACCAGGCGCTCTCAGCTATCGGCATGCGGGCGGTTCGCGCGGATGAAAGCCCCGCCGGGCAGAGCACGGTCCTGACCATTCGTCAGATGGACTGCCCGACAGAAGAAACGCTGATTCGCGGCAAGCTGACGGGTATGCCCGGCGTGTCAGGCATGCAGTTCAATCTCGTACAGCGCACACTCGCCGTTCAGCACGCTGCGGACGCGCTACCGCAAGTGCTGGCTGCCATTCAATCGCTCGGTTTCGATGCCGAGGTCCGTGACACCTCTGCTGCCGCACCCGCTCACGTCCAGGATGCTGCGCCCACCAAATGGTGGCTGCTTGCCATTGCCGGTGCGAACGCCGTGCTGGCAGAAGTGGTCTACTGGCTCAACGGCGGCAATCACTGGGTGGTGGTGATCCTGGCGCTGGCCGCGATCCTGACCGGCGGGCTGTCCACTTACAAGAAAGGCTGGATCGCACTCAAGAACCGCAACCTGAACATGAATGCCCTCATGTCGATTGCGGTCACGGGCGCGATGGTGATCGGCCACTGGCCAGAAGCGGCGATGGTGATGGTCTTGTTCGCGCTGGCGGAAGTCATCGAAGCCCGCTCGCTTGACCGCGCTCGCAACGCGATTCGTGGTCTGATGGATCTCGCGCCCGAGACCGCCACGGTTCAGCGTAGCGATGGGAGTTGGTCCGACGTTGATGCCAAGACCGTTGCGGTTGGCAGCCGGGTGCGGGTCAAGCCGGGCGAGCGTATCGCGCTCGATGGCTCGGTCCTGCAGGGGCGCTCCTCCGTCAATCAAGCGCCGATCACGGGCGAGAGCCTGCCGGTCGAGAAGGCTGAAGGCGACCCGGTGTTCGCCGGCACCATCAATGAGTCCGGGTCGTTCGAGTACCGTGTCACCGCGGCGGCAAGCGACTCCACGCTGGCGCGCATCATCCACGCTGTGGAGGCCGCTCAAGGCAGTCGTGCACCTACGCAGCGTTTCGTTGACCAGTTCGCCCGGTTGTACACGCCCATCGTGTTTGCGGTCGCGCTGCTGGTGGCGATTTTCCCGCCGCTCCTATTCGGTGCCTCCTGGTTGGATTGGATCTACAAGGCCTTGGTGCTGCTGGTGATCGCCTGCCCCTGTGCCCTCGTGATCTCGACGCCGGTGAGCATTGTCAGCGGTCTGGCCGCCGCCGCGCGGCGCGGCATCCTCATCAAGGGCGGGGCCTATCTCGAGGAAGGCCGCAAGCTGAAATGGTTGGCGCTGGACAAGACCGGCACCATCACACATGGCAAGCCGGCGCAGACCGACGTCGTGGCTTGGAGCGGTGCGGACACTTCGGCCGCCGAGAGGCTCGCCGCCAGTCTGGCGGTTCGCTCCGACCACCCAGTCTCCCAGGCGGTGGCCCGCGCGGCGCGGGACCAAGGTCGAGCCCTGCGCGACGTTACCGACTTTGCGGCCTTGCCCGGGCGTGGCGTACGGGGTTATATCGACGGTGCGCTCTATCACCTGGGCAACCATCGCCTGGTCGAGGAACTCGCGGTGTGCTCGCCGGCGCTGGAAGCCAACCTTGCCGCGCTTGAAACTCAGGGCAAAACGGTCGTGATGCTGATCGGTCCGGACGGCGTACGCGCGCTGTTCGGTGTGGCCGACACCGTCAAGGACAGCAGTCGCCAAGCGATCAAGGACTTGCATGCGCTGGGCATCAAAACCCTGATGTTGAGCGGAGACAACCCGCATACCGCAGAGGCGATCGCTCAGCAGGTCGGTATCGACGAAGCTCGGGGCAACCTGCTGCCGGAAGACAAGCAGCGCGAAATCGAGCAGCTATCCGCACAGGGGACCATCGGCATGGTCGGCGATGGCATCAACGACGCGCCTGCATTGGCCCGGGCCGATATCGGTTTCGCGATGGGGGCCGCCGGGACGGACACGGCGATCGAAACGGCCGACGTCGCGCTGATGGACGACGATCTGCGCAAGCTCCCGGCCTTTGTGCGGCTGTCCCGGTCTACGGCGGGTGTTCTGAAGCAGAACATTGCGCTGGCGCTCGGCATCAAAGCCGTATTCCTGGTGCTGACCTTTACCGGCCAGGCCACCATGTGGATGGCGGTGTTTGCCGACATGGGCGCCAGCCTGCTGGTGGTCGGCAATGGGCTGAGGTTGCTGCGCAAATGACTGGGAAGTTCCAACCAGCGACAACCGTGACACCGCAAAAGCTTCTGGAAGGACCTCTTTGATTGCGCCATGGTCATGCTTCATTCATCACGAACAGACGAGTGGCCGCGCTGGCTGTTGCTGGCGGGGCTGATCGCGCTGTTCGATCAAGCCGTCAAGCTCGGCGTGGCAGTCTTCATACCGCTCGGCACGCGTTTGGAGATCGCACCGTTCTTCAATCTCGTGCATGTGCGCAATCCTGGCGCGGCGTTCAGCTTTCTGGCCGGGGCCGGCGGTTGGCAACGATATTTCTTGATCGCACTCGCCTTCGCCGCATCTGCGTGGTTGATCTGGATGCTCCGCCGCAAGTTGCCTCGATTGGAATCTGTGTCCTATGCGCTGATTCTCGCGGGCGCTCTCGGCAATGCAGCGGACCGGATGGGGCGTGGGCAGGTCGTCGATTATCTGGACTTCTATTGGCGAGCGTGGCACTGGCCCGCGTTCAACTTGGCTGATGTAGCGATTTCACTTGGCGTGATCTGTCTCTTGGGGGCCACCAGGACGCAAAGTCGGTGCGCCCGGTCGGGCGCCGAGTCAAGTTGAACGATACCAAGTACTACCCTTTACACCCGTGCTTCAATTTTAGATTACCGCTAAGCCACACAGATGAACTTGCTACAGATTCTTGTCCTTGCCGTCATTCAAGGGGCAGCCGAACTCCTGCCGGTATCTAGCTCGGCCCATGTCATTGCGGCCGAGAAGCTGATGGGGCTGGATCCAACGGCGCCTCAAATGACGCTTTTGCTGGTCATGCTGCATACCGGCACGATGTTCGCGGTCATTGCCTATTTCTGGAAATCGTGGCGCACCACCTATTTCAGTTCAGGGCAGGCATTTCGCACTAACGCCCTGTGCATACTGGTTGCAACGCTCGCAACCGGTATCGTGGGGGTGGCGCTGCTGCAATTCATTAAGCACGTAGTGGTAGCTGATTCATCGAATTTCGAGATCGAACATCTGTTTGGCAACTCGCGTCTGATAGCCGCTGCCTTGGCTGCAGCCGGCCTGTTGATCATTGTGTCTTCCCGTCTCCAGGATCGGGGGATCGATAACCTCACCCTGCGCCAATCGGCATGGATTGGCGCCGTGCAGGGGCTGTGTCTTCCATTTCGCGGTTTCTCTCGTTCGGGAGCCACTATCTCGACCGGGCTTGCCTTAGGTGTGACGCGGCGGCGTGCCGAAGAGTTTAGCTTTGCGTTGGCCGTAGTATTAACCCCAGCAGTGATCGCCAAAGAAGCGTATCGACTCTACAAAGAATACGCAGCTACCACCACAGCAATGCACTCGGATGGACTCTTGCACCTCATGGGGCCAAGCATGATCGGCATGGCGCTGAGCTTCTTGGCAGGTTTGGTTGCGCTGCGGTGGCTGTCACGCTGGCTGGAGCAAGGCCGATGGCATTTCTTCGGCTGTTACTGCTTGTTGGCTTCGCTGTTGGTACTGTGGATTGGCTAACCACGTTTGTCATGTGCTTCTGCCGAATTGGAGCTTTTTCAGAAGGCTTCGATATTCGGCCTTTCGCTATAGCGAGGTCAGCCGGTTGAGTGATGTGAATCGACGCTCCATGTTACTTCGACGCGCCATTGTCATCGGGCCAGCGATGCTGGCCCTCTTGATCGCCATTGGATTCCTCACAGTGGCATGGCAGATTGTCAGTTACGGAGAGCAGTCGTTTAATGCTCCCGTGGATGCGGCTGTTGTTCTTGGCGCTGCAGCATGGGGGAATAGGCCGTCTCCCGTTTATCGGGAGCGGATTAACGAGGCGATTGCACGCTACCAGAACAAGCAGGTGAAATACCTGGTTTTCACCGGCGGGACACCGGGGGCAGGTTATCCCAGCGAAGGCGAGGTCGGCCGCGAGTATGCGATCAAGCACGGTGTTCCACCTGACGCGATCTTGGCGGAGACCACCTCGCGTACGACTTGGCAAAACCTTGTCAATGCAAAGAAATTATTAGACCCACTTGGGATTCGCACGGTTCTGTTGGTCAGCGATCCGCTACATTTGCGAAGAGCAACGGCAATGGCTAACGATCTTGGACTCCAGGCCCTGCCTGGGCCTACGTCCTCTAGCCGTTTCGAATCCTTGACCACTCGAGCGAACTTTCTGTGGCGCGAAATTTGGCTTTATCTCGACTACCTTGTCTTTAAAAAGCCGTCCTGAAAACCCAAATACATCCAGGTACGCCACGCATGACTCAGGGACAGCCACGTTGCTGCGACGGGCCATTGCTTTCCCTGTGGATGCCACGACAAGGCGCTTTCGTGAGCAGCCCACCCGACTGATCCCGCTCAGCCGGGTGGCGCACGACCGTTGGCCCGTACGCCGCCGACGGCTTACTTGCTCCGCAAATCGACGACGGTCGGCTGACCATCGACCGTATCAAAGACCGCCCACACAGCTTGGCCCTCCCTGAAATTCTTCAGCGACGCCTTGTCCTTGACGGAAAACGTCATCGTCATGGCGCCCATGCCGAGGTTGTCGATGGCGCCATGCTTGAGCGTGACCTTGCCGGTGTCGGGGTAGACCTTGCGGACTTCTGCTGAAACGGGCTTGGGTGCTTGCTGAGACTGCGCTGCCGGCTTCATATCCATACCTTCCATCGGCGTGGCGGCAAAGGCTGCGGGGGCGGATGCCAGCATCAGGGCGAATGTAAGAGCGGAAACGTATTTCATCGTGAGACTTCGTCATGAGAGGGTGGTTGGGAAACAGATGTTGTGTCTGGCCGATGGATGTCCGGGTCGCCGCACTCCTGACTCGAGCGCATGCCGCGATTTATGCGACTGGATGCTTCGAAGCGGCCCAGGCTTTACCCAATGGGGGCCGCAGGGCGGTGACTTACTTGCGGCGGCGGCTCGCGGTCTTGCGAGAACGCGTGCGCGCGCGGGCTTGTCCACGCGGATGACCGGTGCCATATCGTCGGCGCAGGTACCAAGCGAATAAACAGATCGCACAAAATGTCAGCGCCACGGCGACCAAGATGGTCACAATGACATTGAGCGGAAGATCGAAGACGGGGGCTCTATTCACAGTGAGTCACACGCATTGCGATTTGCATCGACGGTCGACTGAAAGCCAGGAACGCCTCAGCATCCCTTGCTTCTTCATCATGCAGTTGGCGGGACAGCGTCAGGCCGCTGATGTGTTCCGACCTGTCAGCGCGTTGCGGCCATCGGTGTACGGGTCGCGCGGATCGTTCACCGAGCGTGCGCCGTCGGTGTAGATATCACGCTTGTCTGCGATGTGCGCACCATCGTGGTAGGGGTCTACCTTCTGCGCGGCCATCACCACACCGGAGGTTGCGCCAAGAGACACCAGTACCGTGCTGGCGAGAATGATTTTCTTGATCGTTTGCATGATTTTTCTCCAATCGTGCGGATCTGAGTGGGCTGTGTCGCCATCGCTCAGGATCCCGTGCTTCTCATATCCAGTGATGCGGCGCGAAATGCGCCGGCCCCTGGGATTCCGTTAGCTCACCATGAGTTGATTTAGTGGCCGGCGTATAGGCTGGTGCCATTGGGATAGGCCCAGACGCCCTTGGCGGCAGGAATCTCCGGAAAGAGCGTGCTCAATTCGACCGCGGAGTTGCCCGGCCGCGCGGCAAAGGTCCACGTCGCTGAGCTTGAGCCGAAGTCGAAGCGCACCGTTTCGCCAGCGTGGACGGGAACGGCTTTCATCCCCGGGACGACGGCAACCGTGCGAGAGTTGGCGGACGTTGCCGCCCGCTCGCCGAACAGCGCAGCGTTCGCATTGCTCAGTTGGCCGTCCGACTGATGCATCATTTGCTCGTGCATCTTGTCTCCCGTTGCAGACATCTGCCCCATCATGGCGCAGTGGTCTCGCATCGCCTGATCGGACGCGTCGCCCGCACTCGCAACCCTTTGTTGTTGAGCGGCCTTGCGGGCGCTGTTGATGGCGTCCCAGTTTGGGCCTGCAAAGGCGGATGCACTGAGTGCGGCGAAGGTAATAGTGGAAAGAACTTGGATAGCTTTCATGATTGATCCCGAATGTTGACTGTCAGAGGCGCAGCACCACATGGCGTGCTTTGTTAGCAGCAAGGCGTGCGCGAAGTTTCTGCAATTGGCAGCAAGCAACTGCCGCCATTCGGGGTCAATCAGAGTCGTAGTCTGGCCGTCTGAAGATAGATCGGCGCAGATGCCACCGTGTAGAGCGACAGAGGACGCAACGAATCACTGCGTCCCGATATCTCCGGGCGGGGATAGCGGGCTTCCTGTACCGGTGGCCCATCGCCAACAGGCGGATGGCCTTTGTTGTCGGCCCAGAGGCGCCCGTCGCCAAACGAGTCGGCGCACAGCGCCAACTGGTCGCCGCCGGCATCCAGGCAGCCATCGCGCGACACCAGATTCTGGTGAGCGGGGCCGTACACCGATTCCATCGGGCACACATACCCTGCTACCGCCAGACGGGTGAAGAACAAGCTGGCCAGGACGACACAGCCGGCCAATCGGCGGAGGATCCGGCTTCCGGCTTTCATCGGAGCGCCCCCATTTGCAAACTTGGATCGAGGTTGCGGCCGTGGATGTCAAACCGGACGCACGCATGCCACCGCCTAGCAAAGCCAGCCGGTGTGGGGAGCATGTCCATGGCCTGAGTTCTCACGACGGGGATTCCGGTTTGGTAAACGAAGCGATGATTTCAAGATAAACCTTCCATTCGTGGGAAGGTCAAGGGTTGCGTCGCAAATATCCGAAATCCTGCAGCTCATTGTTCCCGGCCGTCCAAACGGCCGAGGACCTCTAGCGCAGGCAGACAACTGCCATCTCAAGTCAGTGGCTCAACCCTCGCATGTCTGCACGTGTCCGAGCCACTGCGCTCGGGAGGCACTCCCGTTCATGAACGGGAGTGCCTCCCGGTTTTTACTTACGCTGAATATCCACCACGGTCGGTTTGCCGCCAACCTTGTCAAACATCACCGAAACCGACTCGCCTTTCTTAAGGTTTCTCAACGCAGCGCGGTTCTTCACCGGAAACTCCATAGTCATGGCCGGCATGCCGAGATTCTCAATCGCAGCGTGCTTGAGGGTGACTTTGCCCGCCTGCATATCGATCTTCTCTATCTCCGCAGCAACCGGGCTGGGTGCCTGCTTCGATTCGGTCGACGGCTTCATGTCCATTCCATCCATGGTGCCGGCCGCAAACGCTGCCGGTGCGGCAGCGAGCGCAAGCACGATTGCGAAGGTCTTGCTGTGTTTCATGTTGATTCCTCTTGATGTGAGGGTTGGGTGGAAAGCGGTGACGATTCCGTCTGCCGACGGCGGATCAGCAGATACACGGCTGGGACAACGAACAGGGATAGCAACGGCGCAGTGACCATGCCACCGACCATCGGGGCGGCAATGCGCTGCATGATCTCGGACCCGGTGCCATGCGCCCACATGATCGGAATCAGGCCGGCCAGGATGACGGCGACCGTCATGGCCTTCGGGCGCACGCGCAGGACAGCGCCTTCTTGAATCGCTTCCAGTAGTGCTGCTGTGGTGTTCTGGCCGGCCTCCTGCCGTTCCGACCATGCCTGCTTGAGGTAGAGCAACATGATCACACCGAACTCGGCCGCTACGCCGGCCAGCGCAATGAAGCCGACGATCCCGGCCACCGACAAGTTGTAGCCCAGCCCGTACAGCAACCAAAAGCCGCCGATCAGCGCCAGCGGCAGCGTGCCCATGATGAGCAGCGCCTCGTCTATGCGGCCGAACACGAGATACAGCAGCACGAAGATGATCAGCAAGGTGAACGGCACGACGACCTTGAGCTTGGCGCTGGCCCGCTCCAGGTACTCGAACTGACCGGACCAGCTCAGCGCGTAGCCTGCCGGCATCGGCACCGCCTTGGTCACTGCCGCCTGCATGTCCTGCACCGCCGAGCGTAAGTCGCGCCCCCGGATGTCCACATACACCCAGCCGGAGAGGCGCGCGTTCTCGCTGCGCAGCATCGGCGGCCCTTGCACCACCTGGATACGAGCGACGTCAGACAGCGTGATCTGCTGGCCGCGGTCGGTGACGATCGGCAAGCTGCGCAGTTGCTCGACCGAGTCGCGGTAGTCCCGCGGGTAACGCACGTTGATCGGGAAGCGGGCCAGGCCATCGACCACTTCCCCCACGTTGTCTCCACCCACGGCAGACGACACGATGCTCTGCACGTCTTCGATATTGAGGCCATACCGCCCAGCGGCCATTCGGTCGATGTCGACATCGACGTAGCGCCCGCCGGACAGGCGTTCGGCCAGCGCTGACGTGACACCTGGGACGGTCTTAACCGCCGCCTCGATCTGCGTGGTCAGCCGGTCGATTTCCTTCAGGTCCGTGCCTGCCACCTTGATGCCAACCGGGCTCTTGATGCCGGTGGCGAGCATGTCGATGCGGTTGCGGATCGGCGGCACCCAGATGTTGGACAGGCCCGGTACCTTGACCACGCGGTCCAACTCCTCGACCAGCTTGTCGGTCGTCATGCCGGGCCGCCACTGGTCACGCGGCTTGAACTGGATGGTGGTTTCGAACATCTCGATGGGGGCCGGATCGGTGGCGGTGTCGGCGCGGCCTGCCTTGCCGAACACGCTGGCGACCTCAGGGACGGTCTTGATGAGACGGTCGGTCTGCTGCAGGAGTTGAGCCGCCTTGCCTGCCGACAACCCCGGCAGCGCCGATGGCATGTACAGCAGATCGCCTTCATCCAGCGGCGGCATGAACTCGCCGCCGATCCGCATCACCGGCCAAGCGGTTGCGATCAGCAGGACGGCGGCGATCGCTAGGGTGGCTTTGGGATAAGCGAGCACCTTGGCCAGCATCGGCTGGTACAGGCGGATCAGCCATCGGCTGAGCGGGTTGGACTGCTCAGTGGGAATCCGTCCGCGGATCATGTAACCCATCAGCACCGGCACTAGCGTGACCGACAGCCCGGCCGCCGCCGCCATCGAATAGGTCTTGGTGAAGGCCAGCGGCGAGAACAGCCGGCCTTCCTGCGCCTCCAGCGTGAACACCGGGATGAACGACAGCGTGATGATCAGCAGTGAGAAGAACAGCGCCGGACCGACTTCTGCCGCGGATTCGCCGATCACGCTCCAGCGCTCGTGCCCGGTCAGATTCAGGCCGGGATTGTCCGCATGCCAGTGTTCCAGATGCTTGTGCGCGTTCTCGATCATGACCACAGCCGCGTCGACCATCGCACCGACGGCGATGGCGATGCCACCCAGCGACATGATGTTGGCATTGACGCCCTGGTAGCGCATCACCAGGAAGGCGGCCAGCACGCCCAGCGGCAGCGACACGATCGCCACCAGCGCCGAGCGCAAGTGAAACAGGAACACCAGGCACACCAGTGCGACGACGATGAATTCCTCGATCAGCTTGTGCGTCAGGTTTTCTACCGCGCGGTTGATCAACTCGGAGCGATCGTAGGTCGGCACGATCTCGACGCCGGCCGGCAAGCTCTTCTGCAGCGTGGTCAGCTTGGCCTTGACCGCCTCGATCGTCTCCAGCGCGTTCTTGCCGGAGCGCATCACGATGACGCCGCCGGCGACTTCACCCTGACCGTCGAGATCGGCAATGCCACGTCGCATCTCTGGGCCGAGTTGGAGCGTGGCGACGTCGCCTAGTCGCACAGGAATGCCGGCATCGCTGGTCACCAGCGGAATCTGCCGGAAGTCGTCGAGCGTCTTCAGGTAGCCACTGGCACGGACCATGTACTCTGCCTCGCCCAGTTCCAGCACCGAACCACCGGTCTCCTGGTTGGCCGCCTTGAGCGCCGCCAGTACTTTGGCTTGGGACAGGTTGTAGGCGCGTAACCGATCCGGCATGAGGACGACCTGGAACTGCTTGACCATCCCGCCGAGCGAAGCCACCTCGGCCACATTGGGCAGCGACTTGAGCTCGAAGCGCAGGAACCAGTCCTGCAGCGCGCGCAATTGGCTGAGATCGTGTTGGCCGGTCTTGTCCACCAGTGCGTACTCGTAGATCCAGCCCACGCCGGTGGCATCCGGGCCCAGCGCGGGCTTGGCGGCGGCAGGCAGGCGGGATTGCACCTGGTTCAGGTATTCCAGCACGCGCGAGCGTGCCCAATACAGGTCCGTGCCATCCTCGAACAGCACATAGACGAAGGAGTCCCCAAAGAACGAGTAGCCGCGCACCGTCTTGGCACCCGGCACCGACAGCATCGTGGTGGTGAGTGGATAGGTGACCTGGTTCTCGACAATCTGCGGCGCCTGGCCGGGAAACGGTGTGCGGATGATGACCTGCACGTCCGACAGGTCGGGCAGCGCATCGAGGGGCGTGCTGCGCACGGCCCACAATCCCCACGCGGTCAGCATCAGCGTCGCCAGCAGGATCAGGAAGCGGTTGCGGATGGACGCCAGAATCAGCCGGGCAATCATGGCTTGCTCCCCTGATCCGCGCTGGCGGGCGCGACCGAGGACAGGACCGCCATGCCGTCCTTGTCCAGGTGGAAGCGGAACCGCACCCGGTCGCCCGGCTTGAAGCCTTTCGGCAGACCTGTTGGTGGCGCCGCGAAGTCCATCGTCATGGCACCCCACTGGATCGAGGGAATCGGCCCGTGCGAGATCGTCAGGCCCTCACCCGTGACGGCCTCGATCCGGCCGACGCCTTCGTGTTCGGTGGTGGCCGCTGCGGGTGCGGAGGCCGCAGCCGGGGCCGCCATGCGCTCGGTGGTGCCACGCAGGCTGGCTTCCGAATCGATCAGGAATTGGCCGGAGGTGACCACCCTCTGGCCAGCCTTGAGGCCCGCCAGGATTTCGACCATGCCGCCGGCCTCACGCCCGGTCTTGATCTCGGTGGCCACAAAGCCCGCCTGGCCACCATCGACCATGACAATGCTGCGCTGACCGGTACGGATGACGGCCTCCAGCGGGAGGGTCAGCACGTCCTGCTGCTCGCCGCTGTCGAAGCGGACCGTGGCGAACATGCCCGGCAACAGGTGCCGGCCCTTGTTGGGCAGGACGATGCGCACCTTGATGGTCCGCGTCGCCGGGTTGACGTCGGGTAACACGGTGTCGACCTTGCCGACCAGCGGCTCGGCTGCCCCGGTCGGCAGCACCTTGACCGCCAAGCCGGGCGAGATGGTGCGAGCCTGGCCTTCCGGCACCTCGGCAACCACCCAGACCTGGCTCAAGTCGGCCAGGCGGAACAGCGTCATGCCAGAGGAGACCGTCATCCCGTCTCGCACCGCGACCTCGGTCACGATGCCGTCGATGGGGCTTGTGATGCCTACACTGGGCTGCAGCCGTCCGGATGCCTCGACCGCGCTGACCTGACCCGACGTCATGCCGGCTTGCAGCATGCGCGCTTTGGCCGCACCGGCGAGATCGACCTGACCGTGTGCCGACTGGCGCAACACAGCCAGATACTCTTCTTGGGCCGCCACCCAGTCCGGCGAATACAGCGTCACCAGCGCTTGCCCCCGCCGCACGGGGTCGAGGGTCGCCCGGACCGCGACGTGCTGCACGAAAGCGTTCGTGCGCGCCTGGATCACTTGCACGCTGCGCTCGTCGATGGCGATATTGCCGGGCGCCTCCAGCACCGCGCTCAACCGGCCGACTTTGACTTCGGCCGTGCGGATGCCCAGGTTTTGCGCGACACGGCTATCGACCGTGATGCCGTTGGCACCGCCATCCCCCTCTGCGTAGACGGGCACCAGTTGCATGTCCATGAAGGGGGATTTGCCCGGCTTGTCGAAACGCTGCCCGGGCACCATGGGGTCGTGCCAGTACAGCACCTTCTTGCCGGTCTTGGGATCGACGTCGCCGGCCTTGAGACCGGATGCCGGGCTGGCCGGCATCGACGATGGTGCCGACCTGGCACCCTGCGTGACGCCGACGCGGTAGGCGCCATAGATGGCGGTCCCGGCAAGAACGAGTCCCACGGCCGCTGCAATGACCTGTTTTTTCATTTGCGTTCCTTGATGGCGGACTCGGTCTGCGCGGTGGGCAGCGGAACCAGGAAAGTCAGGTCCGCCCACAGCTTGGCCGTCTTGGCTTCCAGCGCGAGCCGCTCCAATTCCGTATCGATGGCGCGGTGATCGGCCTCGGCCACGGCCAGCAGCGATCCGGTATTGGCCCGGTAGGCGGTCAGGGCCGCTTCCGCCTGCATGCTGGCCAGCGGCAGGGTCTTCTCGTCATAGCGCTTGAGCCGCTCGAGATTGCGCTGCAGTTCGGCGAGCTTGGCGCCGATCATGGCCTGGGTATCGCGCCGGAGGATTTCGGACTTGGCACGTGCAGCCTGGGCCTGCGCCAGCTTGGCCGCGACTTCGCGGTCCTGCCGGCTGCCCTGGTCCCAAGGCAGCGGAAAGCTGACGTTCACGGAGCCCATGTTCGAGAATGCGGAGCCGCGCTGGCTATACATCAGCTCGACCGTGACATCCGGCTTCTTTGCTTGCGCAGCGGCCCGGATCTCGCTCTCTGCCAGACCCACCTCGCGCTGCGCGGCGGTAATCTCGGGCACCGCGTCCAACTCGCCGCGCGCCAGTTGCTCGACCGGCTGAGGAATATCGAGGCGCGGGCGCCCGGATAGCGGGCGGCTCGCAGCCGGGCCAACCCAGCGCTCGAGCGCGACGGTGCTGGTCGCCACGGCAGCGCGGTTTTCGTCCAGGCGATCGTGAAGCTTCTGGATTTCCAGCTCCATCGCCAGCACGTCGGCGCGCGTGCCCCGTCCGCTGCGATACGCGGCGGTCGCCGCCTGCAACGCAAGTTCCAGTGGGTGTCCATGGTGGCCCAGCAAGGTCCCCGTCTGCTCGGCATACCAGCGGTCCAGCCATGCGCCGACAGCGTTGCGCTGCACATTGGCCATGCTGACCTCGCGCTGCGCTTCGGCAGCGTCGGCTTCCGCTTCGAAGCGTGCCGCCTTGGCGCGGCGCTTGTCCGCACGCGTGAATTCCTGCATCACGCTGATGGAGCGCATGGTCATGAAATCCCGGCTGACCGAGAACTGGTCCGGGCCATTGACCGGCACGTTGTTGATGCCGAGCTTGAGTACGGGGTCCGGCAACTGGCCGGCGGCGACCGCCATTTGGGTCGCGGCGTCGATGGTGCCGCGCGAGGATTCGGCGTCGCCGGCATGCACGGTGGCAAGCGCAACGGTTTCCTCAACAGAAAGCGGAGGAACAGATTGCGAGGTCGCGGCATGCGACATCGCGATGCCGAAGGCAGGCGCGCAAAGCAACGCCAGCGTCAGGCGACGTGGAAAAAGCATAAAGCCTCCATGAACGACGACAGCTACCCCAGTCTAGAGAGGGCAGCACCGGATGACGTCGATCTGAAGGCTACGTTTGGAAACTGCAGTGAAGAATGGCCAGTGGCGGCGGTGGCGCGCGCGCTGTCACTTGAGCGCGCAGCACGGTGCGGAGATTGGCAAAAGCCACGGTGGCCGGTTCGATGACGCCCGTCAGCACCGGCAAGAATACCGGCAGTTGCGGTGCGACATGGTCGGCGCTCTTGGAGTCAGCCTGGCAGTGAGCCTGGCAAAGCGCGCCGTTGTCCATGTCCTGGCTGCTGCCCTGATCGGTCCCGCTGGCCATGTCGGCGCAGGATTCGGTCGGGGCGGCCTTCATGTTGTCGCTGCCCACTTGGTATCGGCTGCCGGCACAAGCGTACGCCGCCGCTGCCAGTTGGACTGACAGGAAGACCAGCAGGAGGATGCCAGCGAAGAAAGGATGCCGGCGCAGCGTGTGACGCAAGGGTTCTTTGCAGTGGCAGGATTTTCGCAAGGATACCGTGTTTTGCTCGCAATGCAACTGCGCGGAAAACAGGATCAGACGCCCGCATGGGCGTCGGGCAAAAGGACGATTGCGACGTCCTTGACCTTCCCACTTGGGAAGGGTGTAGCGTGAAATCGTGAAGATTTGGGCACGCGCCGGTTCCGTGAAAGATGCCACGAACACCGGATACCGAGGGGCTGTCTGAATTTTTGTGTTCAAGGCTTTTTATTCGGGCTGCCGTTTCAGACGAGCCCGGTGGACATATTACGCGGCCGGTCGTGTAAAGCGCTCCCCATAGGCGATGGCGAACTGGTTCATGGCGTCTTTCCACTGCCTGGCTGCTCGGCCCCAGTCAGCCGTGATGTTGCGCAAGGCCAGCCACAGCAGCTTGGTGGCGGCATCATCGCTGGGAAAGTGCCCCCGCGTCTTGATGATTTTGCGCAGCTGACTGTGCAGGCTCTCGATGGCATTGGTCGTGTAAATCACCTTGCGCACCGCCGGGCTGAACGCAAAAAACGGAATGACGCGCTCCCAGGCCCGGCGCCAGGCCGCCACCACCGTGGGAAACTTCTGCCCCCAGGGACCAGCTTCCAGGGCATCGAGTTGGGCCGCTGCGGCTTCTGCGCTGGGCGCCGTGTAGATGGGCTTGAGCGCCGCTGCCAGCGCCTTGCGGTCCTTCCAGCTGGCATAGTCCAGGCTGTTGCGGATCAAGTGCACGATACAGGTCTGCAGCGTCGTGGTCGGAAACACCGCCCCAAGCGCCTCGGCTATGCCCTTGAGGCCGTCGGTGACGGCAATCAGGATGTCGGCTACACCACGGGTCTTCAGATCGTTGAACACCTTCATCCAGAACTTGGCCCCCTCGGTGTTCTCGATCCACAGGCCCAGGATGTCGCGGGTGCCGTCGGGCAGCACGCCCAGCGCCAGATAGATGGCCTTGTTGCGCACCACGGCATCCTCGCGGATCTTGACCCGCAGACAGTCGAAGAATACGACCGGGTACATCGGCTCCAGCGGGCGTGCCTGCCAGGCGGTGACCTCGGCCATTACCTCATCCGTGACGCAACTGATGAATTCAGGACTGACCTCGGTGCCGTACTGCTCGGCCAGAAAGCCCTGGATCTCACGCACCGTCATGCCCCGCGCGTACATGGCTACGATCTTGTCGTCAAAGCCGGTGAAACGCCGCTCGTGCTTGGGGATCAGGATGGGCTCGAAGGAGCCTGCGCGGTCGCGCGGCACTTCGATGCGCAGCGGCCCGTCCTGAGTCAGCACCGTCTTGGCGGACTTGCCGTTGCGCTGGTTGGCTGCATCCTCGGGGCGGGCGCTGCCGGGCGGGTAGCCCAGGTGGTACGACAGTTCTGCGCCCAGCGCCCGCTCGATCAGCGCTTTCTTCAGCGCCATGGTGGTGGCGTTGATCTGTTCGGCCGTCATCGGCGTGGTGCCGCCGGTCAGTTGTTCAATGAGTTCGTGGGGAATAGACGGCAGCGCCGCCGTGCCGGCTGCCGCCGGTTTCTTCTTGCTTGGCATAGATGCTCCTTTCCAACATGCTATGCCTCAAACACAAAATTCCTGACAGGCTCGATACCGAAGGTGCCATGCGCACAGGAAGCGAGGAGCACGCCATGAATATCGGACAAGCCGCGAGCGTCTCCGGCGTCTCGGCCAAGATGATCCGCTATTACGAGAGTATTGGCCTGGTCGCTTCGGCTACCCGGAGCGAGGGAAACTACCAGATGTATCGTGAAAACGACATCCACACCCTGCGCTTCATTGGGCGTGCGCGGGCATTGGGTTTCTCCACGGCGCAGATTCGGGAGCTGCTCGGGCTGTGGCAAAACAAGCGCCGCGCGAGCGTGGCGGTGAAGGCCATCGCGTTGCAGCGCATTCAGGAACTGGACGCTCGGATTGCCGCGCTCAGCGGCATGCGGGACACCCTGCTGTATCTGGCGCAGCATTGTGATGGCGACGATCGACCTGCTTGTCCGATCCTGGAGGCCATCAGCAGCGCAGCCCCACGGCAATTGCCCGCACCGCAGGCCACAAGGCATTGAGGCACCGCGAAAATGCGCGACCAACAACCGCATCCGCATATGTCATCCGCCGCGCCCGGGCACGACGGCGAGCCGGAGCGAGCCCAAGCTGGGGGTCACCCGCATGCCACGGCGACGCGACTGACGCTCGTGACCGCCACTGAGGAACGGGACCCGGTGTGCGGGATGACGGTCAAGCCCAATACGCCGTACCAGTCAAGCTACGCGGGAACCCGATACAGCTTCTGTGGCGCAGCATGCCAGCGGAAGTTCGAGGCGGACCCCACGCGGTACACGCATCCTCATGCCACCTCCGCTGTAGACACTGCCAACGCGGCGCCGGACACCGTCTATACCTGCCCCATGCACCCCGAGATCCGCCAGGATCATCCCGGGAGTTGCCCGAAGTGCGGCATGGCGCTTGAGCCGGCGATGCCGAGTCTTGAGGCGGATGAGAATCCCGAACTCGCGGCGTTCCGCCGGCGCTTCTGGTGGAGCTTGCCGCTGACGATCGCTGTCGTAGCGCTGGTAATGCTGGGGGGGCGTGTCAAGGGAGTGGCTCCGGCGGCGCAAGGCTGGGTAGAGCTTGCCTTGTCCGCGCCCGTGGTCTTGTGGGCCGGCTTCCCCATCTATGCCCGATGCCTGCAGTCGTTCCGCAACCGCAGCCCGAACATGTGGACGCTGATTGGCCTGGGCACCGGCGCGGCCTTCATATACAGCGTTGCGGCCACTGTTGCGCCCGAGCTGTTTCCCCGCAGCTTTGTAGTGCATGGCCGCATTGCGGTCTACTTCGAAGCCGCTGCCGTCATCATTTCACTGACGCTGCTCGGCCAGATTTTCGAATTGAAGGCACGTTCGCAGACTTCGGCCGCCATCAAGTCGCTGCTTGGCCTGGCACCCAAAACGGCACGTCGCATCAAGCCGGATGGCAGCGAGGAGGATATTCCGCTCACGCACGTGCATGTCGGCGACTTGCTTCGAATTCGACCGGGCGAGAAGGTGCCAACCGATGGCGTCGTGACCGAGGGAGCAAGCGCCATCAACGAATCGATGATCACCGGTGAGCCATTGCCCGTTTCCAAGCGCCCTGGCGACCACGTGATCGGCGCCACGCTCAATACGTCGGGTAGCCTGGTAATGCGCTCGGAAAAAGTCGGTGCCCAAACGGTGCTTTCGCAGATCGTGCAGATGGTGGCCCAGGCCCAGCGCTCGAAGGCGCCCATGCAGCGCATGGCGGACCAGGTGGCCGGCGTGTTCGTGCTGGTGGTGGTGGCGATCGCCGTGCTTGCTTTCTTCGGTTGGGGATTGTTCGGTCCCGAGCCGAGCTGGGTCTTTGGGCTGGTCAATGCGGTGGCCGTGCTGATCATCGCCTGTCCATGCGCGCTGGGGCTGGCCACGCCGATGTCGATCATGGTGGCGAGCGGCAAGGCGGCGACCCAGGGCATCTTGTTTCGGGATGCGGCGGCCATCGAGCATTTCCGCAAGGTCGACACTCTGATCGTCGACAAGACTGGCACACTGACCGAAGGCCGTCCGGTCTTCGAGCGGGCGTTGGCTGTCGATTCGTTGGATGAAGCCGCGGTGCTGCGCCTGGCGGCGAGTCTCGATCAGGGCAGCGAACACCCGCTGGCAGCCACAATCGTTGCGGCGGCCCGTGACCGTGGCCTGGCGTTAGGGAAGGCTGAGCAGTTCGCATCGGACGCGGGCATGGGTGTGCGGGGCCGGGTTGACGGGCACCAACTGATACTCGGCAATGCCGCCCTGATGCGGCAGGAACAAGTCCCCATTGAATCACAGGCGTTGCGGGCAAATGTGCTGGGGCAGTACGGCGCCAGTGTCATGTACTTGGCCATTGACTGGAAATTGGCGGGGCTGCTGTTGGTCTCGGACCCGGTCAAGGCCAGCACCCCCGAAGCGCTTGCGGCACTCAAAGCGGCCGGGATTCGCGTGGTGATGGCCAGCGGCGACAGCATCGCGACAGCGCGAGCCGTGGCCGGCCCGCTTGGCATTGACGAGGTTCACGGCGAGGTCAAACCGGCTGACAAGCTGGCGCTGGTCGCAAAACTCCAGAGCGAAGGCCACGTGGTGGCAATGGCTGGCGACGGCATCAACGACGCGCCGGCACTGGCCAAAGCCGACGTCGGCATCGCCATGGGGACTGGAACCGATGTGGCGATGCATAGCGCCCAGGTCACGCTGGTCAAGGGCGACCTGCGCGGCCTTGCACGTGCGCGGGAACTGTCGCAAACCACGATTGCCAATATGAAACAGAACCTCGGATTTGCCTTCGTCTACAACGCGCTGGGCATCCCGCTGGCCGCGGGCGTGCTTTACCCGTTCACCGGGTGGCTGCTGTCGCCGATGATCGCGGCATTGGCCATGAGCCTGAGTTCGGTATCGGTGATTTCCAATGCGCTGCGGTTGAGAGCGCAGGTGCCTTAAGCGCCGTATTTGGGATGAAGATCATGTCCACCGCCTACCGTCCCCCATTCGCGCCCGGCTTGTGGTCAAGTTTTAGCAGGCCTAGACTGAACGCACTTGTTTGCAGGGATACATGAAGCATCACCATCACCCCTTCGCTCGGTTGCTTGCGTTCGCGTTGCTCGCGACGGTGCTGTTCACGCGCGTGGCGATTGCAGGATACGTTTGCCCGCCCGAGGCAGGGGCCATGATGGACGCCTCGACGATGGCGGTTGCCTCGAATTGCCAGGACATGGACGAAGCGCAGCCCGCGCTTTGCGCGGACCATCGGCACGATGGCCGCCATTGGGCGGATGCCAACGGCCATGCTCCCGATCTCGGCATGTTGCCCGCCGCAAGCGGGCTCGTGCACATTCTTCCTCCGACGCTTTACGCCGGACCAGCTTACCTGAAGGCCTCTCGGCCCGCTGCAGTACCTGGGCCCATCTACCTCGCAACCGCGCGCTTGCGAATCTGATCACTCCCCATACGCGGCAATCCATCGCCGCGAGCACTGATTTCAATCGCTCCCCCGGCAGGATGTCTGCGGACTCTGCCTGGAATGAGCCCGAAAGAAACCTTGTGTGGGGAATACCATCATGCACTCCGTTCTCAGAGTCGCCGTACTTGTTTTGTTCGGTGTCGCCGCTAGCGCCGCCTTCGCGGGTCCCAACTGGGATGTCATCAACAGTGCGCGCGCGGCAGCAAAGCATTCCGCCGCCGCTTCCGGCGCCGCATCGAGCAAAGAGGCGATACAGAAGCAGTGCGCTGAAATGATGAAATCGACGGATGCCCGCCCGGCAGACGGCGGCAGCCCGAAGGGCTTACCCGAAGCGAAATGAGCGTGTGTGCCGCGGCCGATGATCGAAGCGCCCGCGTCAGCGTGATGCGGGTGCTGAGAGACCAGTCGCCAGGTCGATGACACACGAAATCAGGTGAGCGCTATCCAACTCAATCGAATATGGAGATTGACATGAAGACGCAATCAGTCGTGGCCGCTGCGCTAGCGCTTGCCCTGCTTGGGGCTGGTGGCTGGAGCATGGCAGCCAGCCCCAGCCGCGGCTCTGACGGCACCAAGCCGGGTTCGCAAGACCCCATGCACTCCATGATGATGGACCACATGATGGGCGGCGGAGGCGGGATGATGGGCGGTTGTCCGATGATGGGGCAGCTGCCGCCCGGCAACGAGAAGCTCTCGATGCAGATGCATGGAGAAATGATGCAGGCGATGGGGGAAATCCTGCGTAAGTACGCGGACAAGATCCAAACCTCGCCGACCAAATAAGGATGCCGCGCCATATCGCAAGCAGCCGCATCCCGTGAAAGGAGTAGCGCTATGAAATGCAATACGAGAACCATGGTCACCATGGGTGTTGCCCTGGTGGCGATCCTGGCGATCGCCTACGCCATCTTCCCGCCAGTCCGCGCGTTCGTACTGGGTATCGGACCTTTCCTGCTGATCCTGATCTGTCCGCTATCGATGTGGCTGATGATGAAGGGGATGAATGATCAGGGGGGGCAACACCGTCCGACGCCAGAACAGACGCCAGAGCGGAAAGAGCCGTTTCGGATCGAAAAGTGAATCGTCAGTGAGGCCGCGCGCGTATCGCAAAGGCGGGTTCCAGCACGAGCCGGACAAGGGCCATAGGCCGGCACGGTGCGTGAATGATCAACGCGAGAGTGAGACGGTTTCCGGAGATGCGGGGCAAATCCAATCCCGTCGTCGGCGGGAGGTGTGCCATGGACATTATGAGCAGTTTCAGTGCGCACTACGGCCACTGGAACCTTGTCGCGATTTTGGTTGGGGTGGTGTCGTGGATCTTGTATCGGTACGTGGCGCCGCGAGGTTGGCGCGAATGGACTGGGGCTGGTCTCGTGCAGGCATTTGTGATCGCGCTGTATGCGGAAATGTACGGCTTCCCGCTCACGATCTATCTCCTGACGGGCTTCCTTGGAATCGACATACCGCTGACCGCCTACAGTGGGCATCTGTGGGCAACGCTGCTCGGTTATGGCATGGCAGGCGCAATGGTCGAGATGGTGATCGCTACTGTCTTCATCCTCCCGGGCCTCGTGTTGTTGATTTGGGGGTGGAGCACAGTCTATCGGGCAAGCCGCACCGGGCGCATCGCCCAAGAGGGGCCTTATGGATTCGTCCGTCACCCGCAGTACCTCGGCATCATGCTGGCAGTCTTCGGTCAGGTGGTGCACTGGCCCACTCTGATCACCGTGGTGCTGTTGCCAGTCATTGTGTTTGCATATGTCAGGCTGGCGCGCAAGGAAGAGCAAGACATGGTCGGCCGTTTTGGAGCCGCTTACGAAGCGTATCGGCGCAGGGTGCCTATGTTCTTACCGGGCCGCAGTCAATGGAAACAGCTATTCAGCACGCGCGTGGGCTCATGATTTCTCGCCTCACTGCCCTGGCTGCCGCGGTCGTACCTTGGTGATCGAGGAGAGTGTTATGAGTACCAAATGGATCATCGCCATCATTCCCACTGAACTGCTTGAGTCACTAGAGAGACAGCTTGCGACCGTCCACGCTCCTGGCCTGACGATCACAAAGGTCAAGGGGTACGGCGAGTACAAGAATTTCTTTTCCAGCGATCTGACTACCGTGCACACCAAGGTTGAAATCTTCGCGGATGAGGCCGAGGTCCAGGCCATCACCAACGCGATCGTTGAAGTCGGTAAATCGACGGTGCCGGGCGCCGGCATCGTGGCGGTTGTTCCCGTCGAGGCGTTCTTGCATCTTCACGTTCCCGCTGGGGAGTCAGCTGGCGCGGCGGAATGATCCCATCGTAGACGGCACGGGCTCGCGTGCCCGTGTGGCAGGCGAGGTATGAGGGCACCCCCAAGAGGCATAGCGCGATCGCACGGCGTGGTCGGTCATTGAGGTCAGGGAGCGATGTATGGGATGGAGCGTGGCAGCGACGCGCACGGGCGATGGCGGGCGAATACGACGCCTCGCCCCGGCGCAGCTCGTTTGGCTGCTGCTCGCTTTCACGTGGCTCTGCATCGCAGGCGCCGCTGGCGTTGCTCACGCTGCGGGCGAGCAGGATCTCCTGCCGCCGGAGCAGGCTTTCCGCTTTTCGGCGCGGCAACTCGACGACCGCTCCATCGAGGTGCACTTCGACATCGCCGACGGCTATCACCTCTACCGTGAGCGATTCGCGTTCGCAGCGCAGCCGGCAGGGGTCAAGCTCGGTGCGCCCGAGTTTCCGCCCGGGCAGGTCAAGTTCGACGAAGCACTCGGCAAGCAGATGGAGACCTATCATGCCGGCGTCACCATTCGCGTGCCGGTGGCGGTCGCGCCGGCAGACGGCGAATGGTCGCTGACGGTGACGTCACAAGGCTGTGCCGACAAAGGAATCTGCTATCCGCCGATGAAGAATGTGTACAAGGTCGGCGGTGGCCTGCTCGGTGGCCTATTCGATAAGCATCGGAGCAGCACACCAATGACGTCGCTCGTGCCGCCGGCGACGCCGACTTTGCCCAGTTTTGGGGAGGGGCAAACTCGGCTTGCTGTTCCATCAGCCGCGCCAAGGAAGGACAACGGCGACCGCATTGCCCGCGTGCTGGCCAGCCAACAGCTTGGGAAGATTGCCACGGTCTTCCTCGGTTTCGGCCTGCTGCTGACGCTCACGCCAAGCGTGCTGGCGATGGCGCCGATCCTGTCGTCTATCGTCGTCGGCGAGCACGTGACGCGCGGTCGCGCCTTGCTGGTCTCGTCAGCCTACGTGCTCGGAACGGCGGTGGCTCATGCCGGTATCGGCATGGCTGCAGGATTGCTCGGCGAGCGATTCTCGGCGGGACCGTGGGCGCTGGGAGTTTTTGCCGCGCTGGCGGTGGCCCTGGCGCTGTCGATGTTCGGGCTCTGTGAACTGGGGTGGCAACCCCCTATGGCGGCGTCCGCGAACCGGTGGTCGGGCGGACGGATTGCCATTGCCGCAGCATCGGGGGTGGTTGCAGCATTGGTCGTCGTTCGCAGCGTGCCTGCGCCGCTGGCGGGCGCGCTGGCCTACGCCGAGCAAACCGGTGATGCCGTTGGCGCTGGCGGCGCACTATTCGCTATGGCGATCGGTATGGGAGTGCCGCTGGTGCTGGTCGGCGTCGCTACCGGCTATCTCGTGCCGCACGCTGGGCACTGGCTGAAGGTGACGAAGCGCTTCCTGGGTTTCCTGTTGCTCGGCGAGGCGATCTGGGCTGTCAGCCCGCTTTTGCCACCCTGGGTATTGATGGCAGCATGGGCCATGCTGCTGCTGATTGCCGCCGCCTTCCTGGGTGCCTTTGATTCGCTTGGTCCCGAGCCTCGCAGCTTGGCCCGGTTGGGCAAAGGCATGGGCGTGGTGGCCGCGCTGGCAGGGGCGATCCTGCTGGTCGGTCTCGCGTCAGGTGGACGAGATCTGCTCCAGCCGCTGTCGCACCTGCGGGATCGCCAGGTGGCGCCTGCCTCCACGGCTGGCCCGGCGCTGGTGCGCTTCGAGCGCATCCGTTCTGTGGTCGAACTCGACGCGCGCCTGGTGCAGGCCGCCGCGGCCGGCAAGCCGGTGCTACTGGATTTCTATGCCGATTGGTGCGTCAGTTGCAAGGAGATGGAACGCTTGACCTTTAGCGATCCGAGAGTCCAGGCACGGCTGGCTGGTGTTGTACTGCTGCAGGCGGACGTGACCCGCAATACTGAGGAAGACCGCGCCCTGCTCAAACGCTTCGGCCTGTTCGGCCCACCCGGGATCATCTTGTACGGTGTCGACGGACGTGAGAGCCCGGTGCGGGTGATCGGCTTCCAGTCCGCAGGCCTTTTCCTCGACAGTCTCTCGACGGCGTGGAACGACAGCGGGAAGCGTTGAGGACTGCCCGATTCCCCATCCGCAGCTATACAACGGCATTGCCACCGCATTCCGGATGCAGCGGGTTGGGTGGCCAGTTCTTTTATGGGCACCGCCTTTGAATGAAGGCCGAGATTTCCTCAGGGCGTGCGAACACCACGGCGGCGCGGTCGCCCTGCATGCCTGTGTCGATCAGCACGGGTTGGCCGGCAGCCGGGCCCGCAGCGCTGCCATCCGTTTTGAATCGCAGGTTGAACTCCCAAAAGGCATGGGTCTTCCGGTCGGCGGTGGTCAGACGATAGGTATCGCCACAGTAGCGGATTGAGGTAACCCGCGACGCCGCATCGAGTTCCTTCAAGTTCGGTAGGCCATGATCGGGCACCTTCACGCGCCCCGTGGAAACTGCCTCAAGGTAGGCGACCAGATCGGCTCGCGTATGTGCATCGGCAACACCAGGAAAGGTCATCGTATTGCCTGGCACCATGGCCGCCGGATTCTTGAGCCATGCATCGAGGTTCCGTTTGTCCCAGACCAGACCTGATTGCTTGACGGCGTCAGAGTAGCGTGCAAAGCCGTTGGCTGTGCCTGCTTTGCGTCCCAAAACGCCCGCCAAGCTCGGGCCCGTTAAGTGGCGACCCGGTGCAAATGAATGGCACGCCATGCAAGTGCGGGCGGCTTGTGCACCACGCGCGGGGTCACCCTCTGCACGAGCCGGCGCGCCAAAGGCAAGTGAGGCCAAAGCGATCCCGATCGCATGAAGAGCAGGTCGTTGAATCATTGGGCCGCAGGCGCGAGCGCCACAACACCCGCTCCAAAGTGTCTTGCACCAGATCGTCCGCCCAGGTCCGGTCGCCGGTCTGCGCACGAGCATTGCACTGCAAATGCGGCAACCAGATGAGCAAGTCGGGGCTGGAAACACATATCCGACTGCCCTGTCGAGGCGGAGCGGTTCGCTCCGCGTCTTATACCGGCTTCCATGCGCCCCTCAAACGCGCTAGTCAAGGCCTGGCCACGTGCCACGCGCCGATGACGCCGTCGCCGGTGGTGTCGCCCGGCTTCTGGTCCTTGCTCCAGCGGTACAGCGGGTGGCCCTTGTAGGCCCACTGGCGCTTGCCGTCATCACGGGTGATGAAACTCCAGTCGCCGCTCGCCTTGTCATATGAATCGGCCAGCGCGGGTGGCCAGTTGGTCGCACACGTCCCGCTGCACGCGCTTTTGCCAACCGTAGTGTCTTTGTCGAAAACATACAGCGTCATCTTGTGCTCATCGACCAGCTTGCCTTGCATAACCTCGGGCGGCTCGGCAAGCGCCGGAAACGATGCGACCGCGCCCAGCGCCAACATCATCAGGGTACGCGACATAGTGTGCTCCTTGCGTTGTTGATCAATATCTACGCTAGCGTCGGGACGGCAAGCTGCTACCAACGACCTGGGAATCCCGGTTGTGTGAGATGAGTATAGGTGGTGAAAACCGCACGGCAATTGATGCTGTAGCACGCCGCGGTGTCGACGAAGAGGCGAAGCATGGATTTTACGGTGGAGCGCTTTGTGACGCCGATCCATCAGATGCCGACGAGGCCAGTTAGAGGGTTGGCCGGGAAATCAACGGCGCCGGGCGCCGGGATTGTGGCGGTCATTCCGGTTGAACGTTTTCTGCACCTGCACGTTTCAGCCGAAACAAAGGACCAGTGAACGCGCCCGGCAAAGACGGACGTCACGAGTGCACCTGCGAGATTGAGGTGCTACGCTCCTGGACAACGCGAGCGTGCTCGACGACCCTGACTGGGAGAGGGCCGCCGCGAACATGCGATAAGAAAAGAACCCCAAAAGGGGTTCTCCAAGCCACCGGGGAAGTGCAATTCCAGGCGATCTTTATTGATGGCCGCCGTCCGTGTACGGATCGCGTTTACCCATCGAATTCGCGCCATCGGTGTAGACATCGCGAGTTCCGCCCCTGCCATCAGTGTAGGGGTCGCGCGCTCCAACGGATTGAGCACCATCGGTATAGACGTCGCGCGGTCCAGGGCCGCCGGCCGCGCCGGCTACGTTCATGCTCAGCGTCAGCAATGCGGCTGCCACTAGGGCGGACTGTTTGAGGTAGTTCATCGCGTTCTCTCCTGCTTGAAGTTGAAACAAGGTCTTACTCTGCGTATGCAGTGTAGAGACTCGCGAATAACAGAAACGTGACCCTCGTATTACAAGTTCGTCAGGCCGATGCGCGATCGTGTGAGGTACCTCCATGCATCGATGGTGCGGTGTCTGAAAGGCCACAAACTCCCGTACCTGTCCGAATGGTAATCGGACCGCCATGTGTCGGTAATGTGCGCCGGCCCGAAAGGGTTCCCAAGCTAAGCGAGCGCATCGGCCACCTCGACCCGATGGGGTAAGCGAATGGAGAACCGGGTGCGCCCGTTAATACGTGACACGGTGATGGCGCCGCTGTGTGCCACGACGATCGCCTTGGTGATAGCCAATCCGAGGCCAGCGCTTTCTGACTCAGGCCGCGCGCGTGACTTGTCCACTCGGAAGAAGCGCTCAAAGATGAACGGCAGCAAATGCGGTGCGATTTCGTCGCCGTCGTTGTCCACTGAAATCATCATGCCCTCGCGGTCATCGCTGACCGAGACGACCACGTGACCACGTCGCGGGGTATGGCGGATGGCGTTGGACAGCAAATTGCTCAGCGCGCGGCGCAGCATGAGTCGGTCGCCCGTGACGTGACCATCCCCGCGCAATTCGAGCTGGACAACCTTGTCTTCGGCGAGCGCGTCATAGAACTCGAATAACGCGCGGATTTCGTCAGCGATATGAATGTCCTCGGCGCTCGGTAGTGTCAGGCTATGCTCCATCTTCGCGAGATAGAGCATGTCGGACACCATGCGCGCCAGGCGTTGCAGTTCCTCCGCGTTGGAGGTCAGCACGTCGCGATACTTGGTGCCCTCGCGCGGCTGGGACAGCACGACCTCAGTCTGCGTGAGCAAGTTGGTGATGGGCGTACGCAGTTCGTGCGCGATGTCGGTCGAGAAGTCCGACAGGCGGTGGAAATCGTTCTGGAGCCGCTCCAGCATGGCGTTCAGGGTGGCGGCAAGGTCCGCCATTTCTACTGGCACGGTTTCAACGGGCATGCGTTCGTCGAGCTTGTCGGCCGTCACCGTGCGCGCACGCGAGGCCATGGTGCGCAGCGGCGCCAGACCCCGGCGTGCGGCCCACCATCCGAACAGGCCCGTGGCCAAAGCTGCGACGGCGATGTAGAAGGCCAGCGTACCCCGGAACGTATGCAGGAAGTGGGCATGGATGTCCGTGTTGATGCCCAGCAGGATATCGAGGGCATCGGACGAACCATCGCGCAGCGGGATTGCCGCGTGCATGCCCCGGTACTGTTGGCCGCCTTGTTCCCAGACGAGGGCGTCGCTGTTGCGCCGTTGCTGTGCCAATGCTTGCATCGCAGTCTGAAAGTCGAAATCTTTGGACGCGTACAGAATTTGCTGGTCCGGACCCTGGATGCGCACAACGAGATCAGAGCGGTGCTGCAGCGCTTCGCGGATTCGCTCCGGCACCTGCTGGGCGGGGCTCGATTCGACGATTTTCTGGATGACACTGACGTTCTCACGCAGCGCGGTGTAATCCTCAACCGCGAAGTGCCGGTCCATCGCGAGTGCAATCACGACACCCAGGCCCAGCAAGACGGCTGCCGAGCACAGCGAGAAATACGCGGTCAGCCGCGTCGTGAGGGAGAACCGTCCCATCAAGCCGCTTCCTCTGGGGCTTCGAGCACATAACCCATGCCGCGCACCGTTTGGATCAGCTTCGGCTCGAAGTGGTCGTCGATCTTGGCGCGCAGGCGGCGGATGGCGACATCGATCACGTTGGTATCGCTGTCGAAGTTCATGTCCCAGACCTGGGAGGCGATCAGCGAGCGTGGCAGGACCTCACCACGGCGCCGGACCAACAACTCCAGCAGGGAGAACTCCTTGCTCGTCAGCGGGATTTTCTGGCCACCGCGTGATGCGCGGCGGCGGGCCAGATCCAGCACCAGGTCGGCCACCTGGATGCGGTCGGCCGAGACGGCCCCGATTCCACGGCGCAGCAGCGTGCGGACCCGCGCGAGCAGCTCGGCAAACGCGAACGGCTTCACCAGATAGTCGTCGGCACCCAGTTCGAGGCCTTTGACGCGGTCTGCCACGCTGTCGCGTGCGGTCAGGAATAGCACCGGCACTGCCTGTTCCGCGGCTCGCAACGATTGGACGATCTGCCAGCCGTCCACGTCAGGCAGCATCACATCCAGCACCAGCAAGTCGTAGTCACTCGTCATGGCCAGATGCCGGCCGTCGGTACCGTTGCGGGCCAGATCCACCACGAAGCCGGCTTCAGTCAGGCCTTGCTGCAGGTACTCTCCGGTTTTGGGTTCATCCTCGACGACCAACAGCTTCATATTGCGCCTGAATCACTTTCTATGGCTTGTATGGGCTGTAGAGTACCGCGCTGTGGGCCGCATCACACCAAGATGACTGATTTGTAATGTTTCGGTCAGGTCGGGGTAGCCTGGCACTGGGTAGCCTGCACGCAGCTTTCTGAGTCGGACACTACGTAAGGAAAACTCGATCATGCGCAGCAATCGTGCATCCGGCCTCGTACTACCAAATCTGCCGCGGCGGCGGTTCGTGCAAGGTTTGGCCGCCGGCGGGGTCATTGCCGGCCTGGGGCTGGGTGGTTTCACTTCGGCAGCATCTGCCGCGTCCACCGCGCTGGGGACGGCTCCGGTGTTGCGCGGCACCGAATTCGATCTGGTGATCGACGAGACACCGGTCAACTTCACCGGCAAGCCGGCCATGGCGACGACCATCAACGGCATGCTGCCCGGGCCTACGCTCCGCTGGCGCGAGGGTGATACGGTCACTCTGCGTGTCACCAACCGCTTGCGAGAGCCGACCTCGATCCACTGGCACGGCATCATCCTGCCATTCCAGATGGACGGCGTGCCCGGCATCAGCTTCCACGGCATCCCGCCTGGCGAAACGTTCACCTATCGCTTCAAGGTTCAGCAAAGCGGCAGCTATTGGTACCACTCGCACTCTGGCTTCCAGGAGATGACGGGGGTGTATGGCGGTCTCATCATCGACGCCGCAAACGGAGACCCGATCCGTGCCGATCGCGATTACACCGTCTTGCTGTCGGACTGGACCGATGAAGACCCCATGCGGGTTCTGTCCAAGCTCAAAACGCAGAGCGACACCTACAACTACCACCAGCCCACGGTGGTGGACTTCTTCCGCGACGTCTCCAACGATGGCTGGAAGGCGGCCATGGACAAGCGGAGCATGTGGAACCAGATGCGCATGAACCCGACGGATCTGGCCGATCTCTCCGCTGCAACGCTCACCTACCTGACCAACGGCGTCACACCTGCCGGCAACTGGACGGGCCTTTTCTCGCCGGGCGAGACGGTGCGGCTGCGTTTCATCAATGGGTCGGGCAACACCTTCTACGACGTCCGCATCCCCGGGCTGAAACTCAAGGTGGTGCAGGTCGACGGGCAGAACATTGAGCCGGTCACCGTTGACGAGTTTCGCTTCGGCCCCGGCGAGACGTGCGATGTGCTCGTTTCACCCAAGGACGACGCCTATACGATCTTCTCGCAGTCGATGGACCGCACCGGCTATGCCCGTGGGACGCTTGCGGTTCGCCAAGGTTTGAAGGCGGAGGTGCCGGCGCTCGACAAGGTGGAATGGCTGTCCATGGCCGACATGATGGGGGATATGGGTGGGATGGGCGGAATGTCCGGCATGGATCACGGTGACATGCAGATGATGGGCGATGGCGGCATGACCATGATGGACTCCGGTGGCATGACGATGATGGACTCCGGTGGCATGACGATGATGGACCATAGCCAGCATGTGGAATCCGGTGGACCGCCGGACAGCCTGAAGGTGCCAAGCAAGAAGGCGCGGCATGCGCGCACGGAATATGGTCCGAGCACCGATATGCACGTCGACATGGCGCGCACCAACCTGGACGATCCCGGCATTGGGTTGCGCAACAACGGGCGGCGTGTCCTGGTGCTGGCCGACATGCACACGATCGGCGGTCCGATGGACAAGCGCGGTCCGCGGCGCGAGGTGGAACTGCATCTCACCGGCAACATGGAGCGCTACACGTGGTCGATCGACGGTGTGGAGTTCGGCAAGTCGACGCCGGTGCATTTCCAATATGGCGAAAGGCTGCGGGTCATTCTCCACAACGACACGATGATGACCCACCCGATGCACTTGCACGGCATGTGGAGCGAGCTGGAGGCGCCGGATGGCACCTTCCTCGCACGCAGGCACACCCTGCCTGTGCAGCCCGCGCAGCGCATCAGCTTTCTTGTCACGGCGGATGCGCTGGGCCGCTGGGCGTGGCACTGCCACCTGATGTTGCACATGGACGCGGGCATGTTCCGCGAAGTGGTGGTGGCCTGATGCTCGACTTTCACAGCGGATCGATCATGCGCAAGCACGCAAGGACACTATTGACGGTGGCGCTGGCTGTCGCCGGCATTGGCGTCGCCTCGGCCCAGGACATCCAACTGATGAATGGGGAGACTGCTCCAGCGTCCCAGTCCGAGCATCAGGGCATGGGCAATTCAATGCAGGGAATGGACCACAGCGCGATGCAGGGAATGGACCATGGCTCGATGCAAGGCATGGACCACGGTTCCATGCAAGGGATGGACCATGGCAGCATGAACATGCAGGGCGGTTCCGCACCTCCCGACGCGCGCGACCCTGACGCCTATTCGGGCGGATACCAGCTCGGCACCGGCAAATACGCGCTGGGCGACCCCCGCCACATGATGATGATGGCGGATGAGCACAACTTTGGCTCCGTGCTGGTCGACCGGTTGGAGTGGGTGCACGGCAGCGACGCCAATGCAACGGCCTACGAGCTGCAGGCCCGGTTCGGCAGCGTGTACAACAAAGCTGTCCTCAAAGCCGAGGGCGACGTATCGAAGGGACGCTTTGAAGAGGCGCGCACCGAGTTGCTATGGAGCCATGCGGTGTCGACGTTCTGGGATACGCAACTGGGGATTCGGAACGACACAGGCTTTGGCCGGCCGGCGCGCAACTGGGTGGCGTTCGGCGTGCAAGGTCTGGCTCCGTACTGGTTTGATCTCGAAGCAACGGCGTATGTGGGCAACAGTGGGCGTACCGCATTGCGCCTGTCCAGCGAATATGAACTGCTGCTGACCCAGCGGCTGATTCTGCAGCCGCGCGTTGAAGCCAACTTCTACGGCAAGCGCGATCCGGACCTTGCCATCGGCAGTGGGCTTTCCAACGCGACGGCCGGCTTGCGGCTGCGCTATGAGTTCAGCCGCCAGTTTGCTCCCTATATCGGCGTCGAACGCAGCCAGTCATTTGGCGGGACGGCCAACATGATCGAAGCAGCGGGCGGGCGCCGTGGCGAGACCCGCTTTGTTGCGGGTGTGCGCCTCTGGTTCTAGTTTTCTCAACCCTAACCTCACGGGTATTCCTATGTTCACGTCTCGTTTTGCTACCAAGGCCATCATTGGCACGTCCCTGGCGCTCCTGGCTTCGGCAGCGTTCGCGCATCCCAAGCTTTTGTCTTCGACGCCCGCTGATCAGGCGGAAGTGACCGCGCCGGCGAAGGTCGAGCTGAAGTTCTCGGAGACCCTCACGACCCAATTCTCGGGGGCCAACCTCGTTATGACGGAGATGCCCGGCATGTCGGGACACAACCCGATGAAGGTTGCTGCAAAAGTCTCCGCCGGCGACGACGCCAAGACGATGATCATTACGCCCGCACAACCGTTGACGACCGGGACGTACAAGGTGGAGTGGCGCGCGGTCTCGTCGGATACCCACCCGATGACGGGAAACTTCTCGTTCAAGGTGAAGTAAAACCATGGCGGACGATTGGCTCAATATCGCCCTGCGCTTTGGGTTGTACCTGGACCTGACGATCCTGTTCGGGGTCTCGCTGTTCGGAGTCCAGGCGTTGCGGCCCGATCACCGGGCCTCGGCGATTGCGCGCCGATACGTCCGAGCCATCGGAGTCACTGCCGCTTTGGGCATCGTGCTGTCGCTCTGGAGCTTCGTTGTGATGGCCAAGGCGATGACGGGGGCCACCGACTACGCTGAACTGACCAGCCATGTCTTTGGCATGCTGCTGACCAGCACCGCGGTTGGCCTAGCCTGGATGGTACGTTTGGCGGCCCTGGCCGGATGCTTGGTCGCCGTTGCGCGTTTGCGGAAGCACCCAGCGCCTAACTTCGGCGTGTGTGCCGGGCTGGGTGCGGTGGCTTTGGTAACGGTCACTTGGGCCGGGCATGGGGCGATGGACGACGGTGCGAGGGGATACCTTCATCTCGTATTCGATATCGCCCACGTTTTGGCCGCTGGCGCCTGGGTCGGAGCATTGGCAGCGTTTGTGCTGCTGGCATCAACAAGGCAAGGGGCCTCTTCGGAAGCGGTGGAAATCCTTAGCCACACATCAAATGGCTTCGCGCGTCTTGGGACGCTGATCGTTGCCACGCTGCTGGCGACCGGGACGTTCAACTATCTTTTGATCGTCGGGCCGACGATTAACGGGCTGTTCTCCACGCTTTACGGGCGCTTGTTGTTGATCAAGCTGGCTCTGTTCGCGCTGATGCTCGGACTGGCCGCGGCCAATCGTTATCGGTTGAGCCCGCGGCTTGAGGCGGCGGTTCGGGCCGCAGACCACGCCAGTGCGGTGATGGCGCTGCGCCGCAGTCTGGTCACGGAAGCCAGCCTTGCCGTACTGATTTTGGCCTTGGTCGCCTGGCTTGGCGTGCTTTCGCCGCCTGGAACCTGATACTGATTACCTGTTCGCAGGAGGAACGACGATGATGAAATCGCAGATCGCCACGCCAGTGTCCGCGATAAGACGGTTCATGGTTGCGGGTCTAGTACTGCTGCCGGCCATGGCTCTGGGGCAAAAGGTCGGAGCGAAACCCGTGATTCAGGTATGGAAGACGCCCAATTGCGGCTGCTGCAAAGACTGGCTCACGCACCTGCAAGACAACGGTTTCGACGTCGTGACGCACGATGTCGAAGACACGGTTGAAGCCAGGAAGAAGGCGCGGATTCCTGAGCGCTACGCTTCTTGCCATACCGGCATCGTGCAGGGGTATGCCATGGAAGGGCACGTTCCGGCGCGCGAGATCAAGCGGCTGCTGCGCGAACGGCCAAAAGCGGTTGGACTTGCGGTGCCGAGTATGCCACTGGGCGCGCCAGGCATGAACGGTCCCGCTTACGGCGGCCGCCGCATGCCTTACAACGTGCTGCTCATTGGCGCCGACGGTCAATCGACCGTGTATCAGGCCTACAACTGATTCGCACGAGTACCGCAAAAGGCCCGCGATGAACGGTCCGTTGATGATCTCCATGCGCGTGGCGAGGGACGGCCACCCGTGAAAGGGATGTCTCCCGTCGATCTTCCGGCAAGCATTCACACGGACGGGACGCCGGTTCTCATCTTTTGGATCGTCATCATGCCGAGGTTCGCATGGTATCTGCGCCGAAGGTATGGTCGAAGACGGCGCTTGGGGGAGCGCCGAACCTTGCTCGCCCGCCACCCGGCCAAATCACCTCGATGCCGTTGACCCTCTCCAGCAACAGGAAATTATCGTGCAGGCCTTCAAGAAACTTCGTATTCCGCGTGTGCGCCGCTCACTGGCGTGGCAGGCTGGTGGATTGGCAACTTTGGGCGCGCTGGCAGCGTTGACCGTCCAAGCGGTTTGGCAGAGAGGTTATGCGCCGGCTGCACAGACGCCGTTTATCACCTGGAATTTCGCCTGGTCTTTAGTTTTGGCGCTGATTGTGGGTCTGGGCGTCCACTATCTAGTCCTTCGCGGCATGCTGCCAATGCGGCGTCTTGTTGCCAAGGGCCACCGCGTTGGCATAGCCGATTTGCCACCACAGAAATGCGTACCGACTGACTTCATACCGTGGGTCGATGCCTTGTGTGCCGTCTTGGCGCGGCACGAAAAGGCTCTGGAGCTTGCACGGTCCATTTACGCAGACCTCAATCACGACCTGCGCACACCGCTGCACAATCTCACCGTGCAGACGGAAGTGACGTTGATGGCTCATCGCAGCGTCGAAGAATACGAGGTGCTGTTGCGCTCCAACCTGGAAGAATTCATGCGACTTGCGACTGTCGCCGACAGGACGCTGCGAGCGCTACGCGAGCTTGCCTCGCAGCCTGACCCATCGTGATGGCGCCAGCGGCAACGGCATGAGCGCGCGACTACGGTCGAGCTCACATGACGAGATTGTAATGACATCGTCATGAGTGTGTAGGTGGTGTCTCCGTAGACTGCTCACACGGTCAACCACGGTGGTTGACCACTGACACGGAGAACAAAGCCATGAAGACCACTTCCCAGATTGCGATTGCCGGCATCCTGCTGTTTGTGTCGGCGATGCCCGCGCTTGCTGCCGGCAGCAACGCTCTGCTCAACTCGGTTCTGGAAAACGCTCGTACCCAAGGCCCGCGCGACCCGTACACCGACGGTGGCCGTATCCAGTCGCGCGATCCTTACACCGACGGCCAGAGCATCACGCAGCGCGACGTCTATACCGACGGTGCAAGCTCGGCACAACGCGACGTCTACACCAGCGGCCTGTAATTCAGCCCTTGGAAGGATGTCTGCCGAAGTCCGAGACTATGTGGTTCCTCGATAGTGGCGCGCCATATCGGGTAGTCATTTGTCCTCGATGGTATCGCTCCAAAACATCCCGGATGTGAACGCATGAGTTTGCTCAAGCGATTGTTAGGTGGCCACCACGGTGGCCATCGCCTGGACGGCGGTCACCATGGCAGACGTCATGGCGACGCCCGCGAACGCGCCCAGGCGTCGATCCCCTCGAATCCTGGGCTTACTTGTCTCGGGTGTGGCTCGATTGCATCGCAGCGGGCGCGGTTTTGTCCGCAGTGCGAAAAATCACTTACCGGGGTGGTGTGTGGTCAATGCGGGAGCACGGCCCAGCCGGGCGCGAAATTTTGTGCCGAATGCGGCACCGCGCTGTAGCGCCGACCTCGTCGTGCACTGCGCGGCTCTCTCCGACAAGCAGGCCTTTTGGTCTCGGTCGTAGCCGCCGGATTCGCTCCCGGATGCAGTCTTGTGTTGGGCGCGCGCGCCGCTAGACCTCGCCCTGTCATCATCCGTATCCCGCTCTTCGAGTAAACTGACGCGCAAATTCGTAAAGCGGTGCCATTTGCGCGCGCCAGCCAACACTTCTTCAGCCATTCATGCGGCGGTTCTGCTTGATCCTGCTTTTGTTGATCCTGCCATTCCAGTTCAACTGGGCGGTAGCGGCCGCCTATTGCCAGCATGAAGAGGCCAGCCAATCCAAGTGGCATTTCGGCCACCACGAGCACCACCATCAATCCAGCACAAAAGCGGGGCATGACAAGAAGGCCGTGATCGATACGGACTGCGGCGTATGTCATCTGGTCTCCGCCGCAATGGCCTGCGGTCAGCCACTTCGCCTCGACACGGTCGATCGCGCCCAGACGCCGCCCGTTTCACATGCGTTGAAATTGACCTCATCTAGCACCCGCGCACCGGATCGCCCCCAATGGCGCCGTCTCACATAGACGGCGAGACCCACTGAACCTGCGTCTCGCCGAATTCCCACGGTTTGTATCCTGGTGCAATTCGATGCGACGACTATTTTTGCCGCTTGGGCTAGCGGCTGTTGTGATCAGCCCATCTTTTGCTGCGAATTCCAACGCGGCACCCCTTGTTTCTTCCGGCACAGTACTGGAGGCTCCTGGTCCTTTGACGCTTGAGCGCGCCATGGAATTGGCGAGTGCAGGTAACTTCACGCTTTCTGCTGCGCAGAAAGAAGTCGATGCCAATGAAGGTGCGGTCATGCAGGCACGCACCATTCCCAACCCCGAAGTGGCCGCGACCATGGAGGACACGCGCTCGGAGTCGCGCACGACGACCGGACAGCTCAATATTCCTGTGGAGCTGGGCGGCAAGCGTTCGGCGCGTATCGTCGCGGCCGAAAAAGGCCGGGAACTCGCGCAAGCGCAACTGGCGACAACGCGGGCCGAACTGCGATCCAACGTGATTCGCGGCTTCTTTGAAGTGCTGGTTGCCCAGGAACGGGTCAAGCTCGCGCAGGCCTCGGCGGACTTGGCCGCCAAGGGCGCGCAGGCAGCAACGCGCAGAGTGGCAGCGGGCAAGATCTCGCCGGTCGAAGAAACCAAGGCAAAGGTCGAGCAAGCCAACGCCGAACTCGAACTCGACAACGCCAACGCCGAACTGCGTTCCGCACGGGCCTCGCTTGCAGCGCTCTGGGGCAACGCCACGCCGCAGTTCTCCGCGGCGCAGGGTAGCCTCGACGCGCTGCCGTCACGGCCCGGTCTCACGGAGCTGCTGACCGAGCTCGACCACTCGCCGCTCGTATTGGCCGACCAGGTCGAGCTGGATCGCCGGCAAGCCCTGGTGGGCGTGGAGCGCAGCCGCCAATACCCCGATGTGACCGTCAGCGTGGGCGCCAAGCGCGACAACAGCGCGAATCGCAACATGGCGGTGCTAGGCGTGTCGATTCCGCTGCCCTTGTTCGATCGCAATCAAGGCAACCTGTACGAGGCCATCCGGCGTGCCGACAAGGCGCAGGACGAGGTGCTGGCTAATCGCATCCGGCTGGCAAATGAGATGCAGCAAGCGTCGAACGAGTTGACGGTCTCTCGTCGCTCCGCGCAGACGCTCAAAGAGACGATCCTGCCGGCCGCCGAGCAAGCCTATAGCGCAGCGGCACGGGGCTTCGAAGCCGGGAAGTTCAATTTTCTGGATGTGCTGGACGCACAAAGAACGTTGTTCCAAGCACGTATCCGTTATCTCGACGTGTTGGCGAAGGTCTATCAATCCGTGACGACCATCGACCGCCTGTTAGGCCGCTAACTCAGAATCCGAACCATGTCTATCACGAATAAGCAGAAGACTGCGATCGCAGCTCTAGTGGCTGCTGGCCTGATCGCCACCGGCACCGTTCTATTGTTGGGGCCCTCGACAGAGGGCAATGAGTCCGCTCGCGAGGCGGCCGAACACGCAGAATCTGCCGGTCACCAGGACCGCGAACACCACGGCGAGCCGTCGCAAGGCAAGCATGAAGACGCGGCAACACATGGCGACCAGGAGCACCATGACGCGCCGAAGAAGGGCCCACACGGCGGTAATGTCTACGCTGCAGGCGACGCTACCGTCGAGTTCGGCATGGCCGAGGACGGTGGGGAGCCGAAGCTGAAGCTGTGGGTGGTCCGAGACGGCAAGCCCCTGGTTGCCAATATCTCGGCCAGTGGCGCCATCAAGCGAGCGACCGGCGAATCGACGCCGATCGGCTTCAAGGCCACGAAAGACAGCCTGGAGAGCGAGGCCGCCATTGCCGAGCCCCACGTTTTTGACGCGACCGCGTCCGTCACGTTGCCGGGCGTTCAGAAACCGATGACGGTTGCCTTCTCCAAGGAGGAAGGCAAGATCGAATTGACAGTCGACCAGATCGCCAAAGCCGGCGTGGGTGTGGAAGTCGCAGGCGCCGCAGCAGTCCAATCGGGCGTGCAATTCCCGGGTGAAATCCGCTTCAATGAAGACCGTACGGCGCATGTGGTACCGCGTCTTGCGGGGGTCGTCGAGCGTGTCCCCGCCAATATCGGCGAGCAAGTCAAGAGCGGACAGGTGCTGGCGGTCATTGCGAGCACCGCACTGTCCGAGCAACGCAGCGAGCTGCTTGCGGCCCAGAAGCGCTTGAGCCTGGCTCAAACGACCTACGCGCGCGAGAAGCGCCTGTGGGAAGAGAAGATCTCCGCGGAGCAGGACTACCTGCAGGCCCAGACCGCACTGCAGGAGGCGCAAATCGCCGTGCTGAACGCGCAGCAAAAGCTGGTTGCGATCGGGGCCGCGCCGGCCACGACGGCCCTGAACCGATTCGAACTGCGTGCACCATTCGACGGCATGGTGGTGGAGAAGCATCTGGCAATCGGTGAAGCTGTCAAGGAGGATGCGAACGTCTTCACGATTTCCGACCTGTCCTCCGTGTGGGCGGAGTTCGTTGTGGCGGCCAAGGATCTGGGCAATGTGCGCGTCGGTCAGCAGGTCACGATTAGTTCGACCGCCTTCGACAGCAAGGCGACCGGCACGGTGTCCTATGTCGGCTCGCTGCTGGGCGAACAGACACGTACGGCAAAGGCGCGCGTCACGCTGGCGAACCCCGGCATGGCTTGGCGCCCCGGCCTGTTCGTGACAGTGCAGGTCTTGTGGCCAGCCGTTCAAGTCCCTGTTGCAGTCAGGGCGGATGCGATCCAGGAGGTCAATGGCAAGCCGGCAGTGTTCGTTGCGGTGCCGGGCGGTTTCGTCGCCCAGCCGGTCACGACCGGGCGCTCCGCGAGCAAGGTGGTAGAAATCACAGAAGGCCTGAGCGCCGGCGCGCGCTATGCCGCCGCGAACAGCTTCGTCCTGAAAGCCGAACTCGGCAAGGCAAGCGCCGAGCATGAGCACTGACACGGAGACGGGCATGTTCGAACGCATCATCCGGTTTGCCATTGAGCAACGTTGGCTCGTCATCCTCGCCGTGCTCGGCATGGCGGCGCTCGGCGTCTACAACTACGGGAAGCTTTCTATCGACGCGGTGCCTGACATTACCAACGTCCAGGTGCAGATCAATACAGCGGCGCCTGGGTATTCTCCGCTGGAGACCGAGCAGCGGATTACCTACCCCATCGAGACCGTGATGGCCGGCTTGCCGGGGCTCGAGCAGACGCGCTCGCTGTCCCGGTACGGCCTGTCCCAGGTGACAGTGATCTTCAAGGACGGCACGGACATCTATTTCGCTCGCCAACTGGTGAACCAGCGGATCCAGGAGGCCAAGGAACGGCTGCCCGGCGGGGTCACACCCGCCATGGGTCCAATCTCCACGGGGCTGGGGGAAATCTACCTGTGGACCGTCGAAGCGGAAGACGGCGCTCGCAAGCCCGACGGGGCAGCCTACACGCCCACCGATCTGCGGGAAATTCAGGATTGGGTGGTCAAGCCGCAACTGCGCAACGTGACCGGCGTGACCGAAATCAATTCGATTGGTGGTTACGCCAAGGAGTACTTGGTTGCGCCCAGCCTGGAACGGCTGGCTTCCTACGGGCTGACGCTCACGGATCTGGTGAGCGCACTCGACAAGAACAACAGCAATGTCGGCGCCGGCTACATCGAGCGCCGCGGCGAGCAGTACCTCGTACGCGCCCCTGGACAGGTCAAATCGCTCGACGATATACGCGACGTCATCGTGGGCACGGCGCAAGGGCAGCCCATTCGCATCCGCGACGTCGCCGATGTTGACATCGGACGGGAGCTGCGCACCGGTGCCGCCACGGAGAACGGCAAGGAGGTCGTGCTGGGTACAGTGTTCATGCTGATCGGCGAGAACAGTCGGGCGGTATCCCAGGCCGTCGACAAGAAAATGGCGGAGATCAATCGTACGCTCCCCGCCGGCGTCAAGGCCGTGACCGTGTATGACCGGACCGTGCTGGTCGACAAGGCGATTGCTACGGTCAAGAAGAATCTGCTCGAAGGCGCGACTCTCGTTATCGCCATTCTTTTCCTGTTCCTGGGCAACATCCGCGCCGCTGTCATCACGGCGATGGTCATCCCGCTGGCGATGCTGTTCACGTTCACCGGCATGGTCAGCTACAAGATCAGTGCGAATCTGATGAGTCTGGGGGCGCTGGATTTCGGCATCATCATTGATGGCGCGGTGGTGATCGTCGAGAACTGCGTGCGTCGCCTGGCGCACGCGCAGGAGCACCACAAGCGAGAGCTGACCCGCAGCGAGCGTTTCCACGAGGTGTTTGCGGCCGCGCGGGAAGCGCGGCGACCGCTGCTCTTCGGCCAGCTCATCATCATGATCGTGTACCTGCCGATCTTTGCCCTGACTGGCGTGGAGGGCAAGATGTTCCACCCCATGGCGTTCACGGTGGTACTGGCGTTGCTTGCTGCCATGGTGCTGTCCATGACGTTCGTGCCGGCGGCGGTCGCCCTGTTTATCGGGCGCAAGGTGGCGGAGAAGGAAAACCGGCTGATGGAGTGGGCCAAGCATCGCTATCAGCCGATGCTCGAAGCGTCCCTGGCCAACACGCCCGTCGTACTGACTTTCGCGTGCATTGCGATCGTCTTCTGCCTGGCCGTGGCGTCCCGGTTGGGAAGCGAGTTCGTGCCGAATTTGAACGAGGGCGACATCGCGATCCAGTCGCTGCGCATTCCCGGGACGAGCCTGTCTCAATCGCTGGAGATGCAAAAGCAGGTCGAGTCGACGCTCAAGGCCAAGTTCCCCGAGATCGAGCGCATCTTCGCCCGTACCGGGACGGCGGAAATCGCCTCCGACCCAATGCCGCCCAACATCTCGGACGGCTACATCATGCTCAAGCCGCAGGCGCAGTGGCCCAAGCCAAAGAAGACAAGAGAGGAGCTGCTCAGTGCGATTCAGGCGGAAGCTGAGAAGATTCCTGGCAACAACTACGAGTTCTCGCAGCCGATCCAGCTGCGCTTCAACGAGTTGATCTCCGGCGTTCGCTCCGATGTGGCGATCAAGATTTTCGGCGACGACAACGATGTGCTCAATGAAACAGCCGGCAAGGTTGCGGCGGTATTGCAAGGCATACAGGGTGCTACGGAAGTCAAGATCGAACAGACCACTGGGCTTCCCATGCTGTCGGTCAACATCGATCGCCAAAAGGCGGCCCGGTATGGATTGAACATGAGCGATGTGCAGGACGCGGTTGCGATTGCGATCGGCGGGAAGGAGGCAGGCACGTTCTTCCAGGGCGACCGACGGTTCGACATTCTGGTGCGCCTGCCCGATGCCGTGCGGGGTGACTTGGAGGCACTGCGCCGCTTGCCGGTGCCACTGCCCAAAAACGGTGCCGGCGAGTCGAAGACGACCTATATCCCCTTGAGTGAAGTGGCCTCGCTCGACTTGGCCCCCGGGCCAAATCAGGTGTCGCGCGAGAATGGCAAGCGCCGCATCGTCATCAGCGCCAACGTGCGAGGCCGGGACATTGGGTCGTTCGTGCCGGAGGCCGAGGCCGCAATTGAGCGGCAGGTCAAGATTCCCACGGGGTACTGGATAACCTGGGGCGGTACGTTCGAGCAATTGCAGTCCGCAACGACGCGGCTGCAGATCGTGGTGCCGGTTGCGCTGCTGCTCGTGTTTGTCCTGCTCTTTGCGATGTTCAACAACGTGAAAGACGGGCTTCTCGTGTTCACCGGCATTCCGTTTGCGTTGACCGGCGGTATTCTCGCTTTGTGGTTGCGAGGCATACCGCTCTCCATTTCGGCAGCGGTCGGCTTTATCGCGCTCTCCGGTGTCGCAGTGCTCAACGGCCTGGTGATGCTGTCGTTCATCCGATCGCTGCGCGAAGAAGGCCAATCGCTCGATACCGCGATCCGCACCGGGGCCCTTACGCGCTTGCGGCCTGTGTTGATGACGGCGCTGGTCGCCTCGCTTGGCTTTGTCCCCATGGCCATTGCGACGGGAACGGGAGCCGAGGTGCAACGACCGCTGGCCACCGTGGTCATTGGGGGGATTCTGTCATCGACGGCACTGACTCTGCTGGTATTGCCGGTCCTCTATCGCCTGGCACACCGCAAAGACGAAGCCGAGGAGACGGAGCGTGCGGGCGAGATGGCACCGCGGACTGCCTAACGGAGATGGAGTCGCCGGCGCGGACCTCGATGGTCCGCGCCTCTTACATAAGGAGCTTTCGCCATGGGCGCAGGACATGACCACAGCCATGCAACCGGGAACGAGCGTGCATTGAAGATCGCGCTCGCGCTGACCAGCACTTTTCTGGTCGCCGAGTTGGTCGGCGGCATCTTGACCAAGAGCTTGGCGCTGATCTCCGATGCCGCGCATATGTTCACGGATGCCGCAGCACTGGCCATCGCGCTCGCAGCGATTCAGATCGGCAAGCGGCCGGCGGACAAGCAGCGGACGTTCGGGTACTACCGTTTTGAAATTCTGGCGGCGGCTTTCAATGCGCTATTGCTGTTTGGGGTAGCGCTGTACATCCTCTACGAGGCGTATCAGCGCTTGCGCGCGCCTGCCGAAGTGCAATCGTCGGGCATGCTGGTGATCGCCACCATCGGCCTCGCTGTCAACATCGTCAGCATGCGAGTTCTTGCAGGCGGCCGGGAACAGAGCCTCAACATCAAGGGGGCCTACCTGGAAGTCTGGAGCGATCTGCTAGGCTCGATCGGCGTCATTTTTGCTGCGATCGTCATCCGGTTCACCGGTTGGGCCTGGGTCGATTCGGCTATCGCCGTGCTGATTGGACTCTGGGTGCTGCCTCGCACCTGGATCCTGCTCAAATCCAGCATCAACATTCTGCTTGAAGGCGTGCCGGAGGATATCGACCTGCCATCCGTGGAGCAGGCGCTGTTGACGATTCCCGGCGTTCGCAGCATGCACGACCTGCATGTGTGGTCTTTGACGAGCGGCAAGGCAAGCCTGACGGCGCACCTAGTCAACGATCCCGCCGTCAATCCCGAACGCGACATACTGCCGGTCGCCCGAGACAGGCTTGCCGAGCGCTTCGGCATCACGCATATCACCATCCAGTTCGAACTGCGGCCGTGCGCGCAGGCGGATACCGTGGCGCATTTCCTGCCCAGCGAGCCTATTGCTGCTGCGACGAGCGGCCAACCCGACGAACGCCACAGTCATCAAGGACACTCTCATTGAAAATACTGGTCATCGAGGACGAGGCTCGAACCGCGGAATACCTGCTCAAGGGCCTGACTGAATCCGGATTTGTTGTCGATATTGCCGCAAACGGCATGGACGGGGCGCATCTCGCCAGTGAGGTGCGGTACGACCTGATCCTGCTGGATGTCATGCTGCCGGGTGCGGACGGCTGGAGCGTGATCAAGATGATCCGACAGAAGAGCGATGTCCCGGTTCTGTTTCTGACGGCGCGGGATGACGTCGCCGATCGGGTACGTGGTTTCGAACTCGGCGCCGACGACTACTTGGTGAAGCCGTTCGCGTTTGCCGAGCTGCTCGCCAGAATTCGCCGCTGCCTGCGGCAAAGCAGCGGTCGCGAATCCGAGCATCTGAGCGTCGGCGATCTCGATATCGATGTCCTTGGCCGCAAAGTCGTACGCGCCGGCGTCAAGGTGGAGTTGACCAACCAGGAGTTCGTCCTGCTCCATCTGTTGGCTCGCCGTAGTGGGGAGGTGCTTTCCCGCACGTCCATCGCCTCGCACGTCTGGGACGTCAACTTCGATACCGACACGAACGTCGTGGACGTGGCGATACGCCGTCTTCGCGCCAAGCTCGATGAGCCGTTCGATACCAAACTGATCCATACCGTCCGAGGCATGGGTTATGTCCTTGATCCTCATCGCGGAAAATAAGACGTGGCGCGTTCACTGATCGGTCGGCTGACCTCGCTATTCTCAATCCTGGTCACGTTCGCGCTGGCCAGCATGGGGGCCTACGCTTACTACGCCCTGGATACTCAACTACGCTCGAGGGACGTAGAAATCATCGAGGCCAAGCTAACGCAGGTAAGCCACTTGGTACGAGACGCAGGCAGCCTTGAGCAGACCGAGAAATTCGAACACAGCTTGTTCGATCTGGTCAGGGGATACGATGGTTTGGCGTTGAGACTTCGAACACCGCAAGGCAGGCTCGTCTATCGAACGGCTGACGACCTGCGATCGGATTTCGATCTGGCGGCCACTAGGTCCGGAATTCATGACGACGGCACATGGATCATTGGGAAGCGTATCGTCGAGGCAAGTGATGGCGTACCGTTCGCCACGGTATCGGTGGCCAAGAGCGGGAACGATCGGCGCCAGGTGGTGACCCGGCTGGGCAATAGCATCGCCGTCGGCATTCTGGTGGGCGCGGTTCTCACCGCGCTTCTGGGCGCCTTGATCACCCGACGAGAACTCAGGCCAGCACGGACATTGATTCAGCAGGTGCACCGAATTAACGTCGAACGACTCAGCTATCGCGTCGACGCTCCCAGTGCGCCAACGGAAGTCCACGAAATTGGTGTCGCATTCAATGCCATGCTGGAGCGACTGGAGTCGGGCTACGAGCGGTTGTATTGTTTTTCCGCCGATCTCGCGCACGATTTGCGCACGCCATTGAACAACCTGATCGGCCACACCGAGGTGGCGCTCTCGCGTGAACGAGAAGCAGCCGACTACGTGACCCTGCTGGAGGACAACCTGGCGGAATATCAGCGCCTCTCGCGGTTGATTGACTCTATGCTCTTCCTGGCACGCGCCGACGCGGCGACGGTCGAACTGGATCGTGTGCCAATCGAGCTCAGCTCCGAGTTGTCCAAGCTGGCGAGTTACTTTGCCGTGCTGGGTGAAGACACGGGCGTGAAGATTGAGGTCTCGGCGTCCGGCAGCGTGAGTGCCGACCTGAGCATGTTCCGGCGCGCCGTGGGCAACCTGCTCTCGAACGCGGTCCGCCATGCTGACAATGGATCGATCGTGGGCTTGAACTGCGAGCGTGATGAAGACGCCGTTACAGTGCACGTATTGAATCAGGGTATCCCGATACCGGACGAGAATAGGGAACGCGTCTTTGATCGGTTCTATCGTGGCGACCAAGCGCGTTCCTACTCTGATCAGTCGACCGGTTTAGGGCTTGCCATCGTGCGATCCATCATGGAGTTGCATGCGGGCATTGCATCGGTCGCGACATTACCTGGCAACGTCACCCGGTTCTCGCTCCGGTTTCCGTTCGTCAATTAGCGAGCTTGTGCGCGTATAGCGATACTTGGCGTCTGGCATCGGACACTCATGCGAGCCGGCCCGACAGATGCCAGACCAGCGGAGATTGGCTGCCGGGGCACCACCATACGCTGCCCGTGAAAAGGTGAACGTTTTTGGGGTGTGGCGCTCTGCATCTCGCCCAGCGACGAACCACGGCTACGCAAGGTGAGTTTTCGCGTTGCAGGCCGCAACGTACTGTCGCCTTCCGCCGTGAGACAGCTGCGTGCGGCCAGCATTTCGAGAATCGCGCTTTTCTGGAGTTTCGTACCGAAGGTTTGGACTGAAGCCCCACGCGAGGATCCTCACACGTGATAATCCGCCATTATCACATGTGAGATTTCGACTCAAACCAATCACCTTGACGCGTCAATTAGGTACGTATATACATGGTACGTACCACAGTATCAAATTCTAACGCCATGGCCCGTGCCGGACTCAGTCGTCTTGACATTAAGCGTGCTCGCGATTCGCTGCTCGCCAAGGGACAACACCCCTCGATTGATGCGATACGTATCGCGCTGGGTAACACCGGCTCGAAGACGACGATCCACCGCTACCTGAAGGAACTGGAAGAAGAGGAAGGCGCGGCGCTCAAGCGGGCCGGCACCACCTCCGACGCCATCCTGGATCTGGTGGGCAGATTGGCGGCGCGCCTGCACGAAGAGGCGCAGGCGGTGGTCGACCAGCAGGTCACGGCCGCCACGGCACAGCGCCAGCAAGTCCGGGCAGAGGCCGACAAGCTGTCCGCAGATCTCGTCGCGCTTCGCGCCGAACTGGCGCAGGCTCATGCCACCATTGCCAAGGAGCGGGCCGCGCACAGCGACACGCAAGCGGCGCTACAGCAGCGCACCATCGAGGCGGAGCGCTCTGCGCAGCAGGTTCAGGACCTCACGGCCCGGCTGGCCGAACATGAAGGCTTCCGACGCTCACTGGAGGAAAAGCTGCAGCACGCCCACCAGGCGCTGGACCACTTCCGCAATGCTAGCAAGGAGCAGCGGGATCAGAACGCGCGCCGGCACGAGCAGCAGGTCCAGCAACTGCAGGCGGAAATCCGGCAGGCCAACCAGGCGCTGATCGTCAAGCAGGGAGAAATCACGCAGTTGAACAGGGATGGCGCGAGGCTGGTCGCCGAAGCCGGGGCCACAACGAAGCGTGCCCGCGAACTGGAAGCACGCGGCGAGCAAACACTGGCGGCGCTGAACCAAGCGCACGCCGACCACACGCGGGCGGAGACGGAACGGGATGTGTTGCGCGCGACGGTGCAGGTCCAGGCCGATGAGCTTGCGGCCTCGCGTGCGGAACGTGAGCAGACGGCGACGGAGTTGGCCAAGCTGGCAGCACGGCTCGAAGCCCAGCAGACGCTACTGGCTGACTACCGGGCGCAGCTCGGAGTAGCGGCGCCGGCGGCATGAAACCGCCAGATTCTGCATCAAAAGGACGACTGCCGCGAAATTGCTGAATTTCCAAGTCACTGATCTAAAAAGGAAATTCAGACGAAACCGCCAGATTTTGCGCGAAAAGGACGACTACCCCATCGAACATCGCCCGAACGCCATCGATGCTCGCCAGCGGCCGCGCCGACGCAATCTCCACCCGCCCGCGCGAGGCGCGGATGACGGGCTCCACAGTCGATCCCGCCGTGCTGCGCCCCAGCCGCGACAGCTCACCGCCGGCAAAGTCCACGACAAACCGCCACGAGAAGTACTTGCGCGGCTGCCCCACCACGCCGCCAATGCCCGTGCGCGTCGCGACCACACGCGCCAGTGGCGAGGCCGCCGCGGGCTGCGCGCCCCACGTCAGCCGATAACCGAACGCCAGTTCCTGCCCGGCATGCGGGGCCACGGCCGGCCGCCAGAACGCGACGATGTTGTCGAAGGTTTCATCGTTGGCCGACAGCTCCACCAGTTCGACCGCGCCCTCGCCCCAGCCATGCGTGGGCTCGACCCACACGCTTGGGCGCTTCTCGTAGAAGACGCCGTCATCCTGGTAATGATCGGGATTGCGGTCGCGCTGCAGCAGGCCGAAGCCGCGCGGGCTGTCGTCGGCAAAGCGCTGGCTGCGCAGCATGGGCGGATTGGCCAAGGGGCGCCAGACCCACTCGCCCGAACCGCGCCAGATGGCCAGGCCGTCGGAATCATGGATCTCCGGGCGCCAGTCCGACGCGCGCCAGCGTCGCGCCGCGCTGTGGCGATCGCCTGCGCGGTCGGTGCGGTCGTTTTCGCCGTAGAGGAACATGCTGGTGAGCGGCGCAATGCCGAGCCGCTCGATCGGCTTGCGCACGAACAGCGTGGCGCCGACATCCATGACGAGCGTGTCGCCGGGGCGGATGTCGAAGCGGTAGGCGCCGGCCACGCTGGGCGAATCAAGCAGCGCATAGACCCGCACGACGTCGGCATCGGGCGCTGGGCGCACCAGCCAGAATTCGGTGAAGTCCGGAAACTCCTCGGCGCGCGGCAAGCCGGTGTCGATCGCCAGCCCCCGCGCCGACATGCCGTATTGCCACTGCCCGCCCACCGCGCGGAAGTAGCTCGCCCCCAGGAACGCCGCCACGTCGCGCGTCGGGTCCGCGCGGGTGGTCAGCCGGAACCCCGCAAAACCGAGATCGGCGGGCAGCGATGCGTGGTCGAGGCCGCTTTTGCCGTAGTCGAACATCGCCGCGTCGTAGGCGATGCGGTGCGCCCGGCCGTCCACGACTTCATACAGGCGCACGGGCGACTTGAAGAACAGGCCCAGGTGGAAGAACCTCGCCTCGAACGGCAACTGCTGCGCGGCCCACAACGCATGATCCGGGCGATAGCCGATCGACTGATATGCGTCCCAATCGAGCTCGGCGACGGCGGGCGGAAGCTGTATGCCGCGCGGCCGGTATGGCCGGGCCGCCAAGGCCCGGGCGCGCGCCAGGAGGCGGGCTTCGTCAAACGGTTCCGACGCGCCGGGGGCGCTGCGGGACATTCCAGGTGCCAGGGCCAGGAGCCCGGCGGCCAACTGCTTGAGCAGGTCGCGACGATGCATGGAAGACAGCGGAGCCAGGGGTCACTCATCTTCGCACACCGCGCCCGGCCAGTCTCCCGGTCGAACCTTTCATTGGCCCCACAACCCTGCGGCATGGCCGGGAATGGCACGTTTCGGACAGATCGGCGTGGCATCGCACGGCCAGTTGGAGCACAATCCCGAGTCCGTTCACACGTGGAACGCCCGTGCGTCGCCTATGGTGAACTGACTCCCGCTCCCGCCGGCCGAGGCACGCACCGCTGAGGCCCGGCGCCACGATCATCACGGCGCACATGTTTCCAACGCCCTCCTCGCCCGCCCAGCCCGATCCGGCCGAGCCGTCCGCCGCGCTTGCGGCTGCCCTGGAGTCCTTCGACCGGTACTACGACGACGTCCTGCTGCCCATGTGGCTCGGCCCCGGCTGGAATGCACAGGCCGGCCTTTGCTATGAAGCGCTCGTCCAGGGCAGCGATGCGCTGGTGCCTGCCTCTGCCTCGCGCTACCGGGCGATGGCGTGTGCGCGGCAGCTGTACACGTTCGCCCGCGCGACGCAGCTTTCCGCCCGGCACCGCGATGTCAGCGCCGAACGCGCCGCCGCTCTGTGCCACGCACTCGACACACGGTTTCGCGACACCCTCCACGGCGGGTGGGTGTTCGCGATCGACAGCGCGCTGGCGCCGCAAGACACCACGAAGGATCTGTACACGCACGCGTTCGTGCTGTTTGCGGCGGCCCACTGGCTGGCCGTGAGCGACGACCCGCGTGCCGCCGCGCTCATGCGCGACGCGCACGACGTGATCACACATCGCTTCGCGCACGTGGGCACGACGCCGCTACCCGTGGCAGCAATGGACGCCACCTTCAGCCAGACCGTGTCAGGCGTCGCGCAGAACCCCGTGATGCACCTGACCGAGGCGTACCTGGCCGCCGCCGCGCTGCGCGAGGCGCCCGCCTGGGCCGAAGCCCGCGTGCACGCCCTGGCAGAAGGCATCCTCGCGCGCTTCATCGACACGCACACCGGCAGCATCACCGAGTTGCCGATCGACGCGCCGAACACCGACAACCGCATCGAGCCCGGCCACCAGTTCGAATGGTTCTACCTCGTGCGCGCGCATGCCGAGGTGTTCTCGCGCGCCGGCGCCGGGCGCCGGCTGGCCGAGACGCTGGCCCGCGCCGTCGACAGCGCCTGCCGCCTGGGCGTGGATGCCGACACCCATGGCGTCTGCCTGGCGCTCAACCTGGACGGCACGCCGCGCGACGCGAGCCAGCGCATCTGGGCGCAAACCGAGTACGGCCGCGCGCTGGCGCTGTGCACCGGGACGCACGGTGCGATGCTCGCGCAGATGCTGCCGGCGTGGTCGGCGCGCTTCCTGCACGCGCACGGCTGGAACGAGGTGATCGACGCCACGGGCCAGCGCCTGCGCGCCGACATGCCGTCGAGCACGCCGTACCACATCACCACGTTCTACGAGGCGATCCGGGCAGCCCTGTCCGGCTCGTCCGCACGTTGTACCCAAGCTGTTGAGTGAGACACATCATGCATACCCACAACCCCAATGAATCCAAGGCCCGCGCCATCTTCCGGGTGGTCAGCGGCAACTTCCTGGAGATGTACGACTTCATGGTCTACGGCTATTACGCCAAGGCCATTGCCGACACCTTCTTCCCGGCCGGCAACGAGTTCCTCTCGCTGATGCTCTCGCTGGTGACGTTTGGCGCGGGCTTCCTGATGCGCCCGCTGGGCGCGATCTTCCTCGGCGCGTACATCGACCGCCACGGCCGCCGCGCGGGGCTGATCCTCACGCTCGCGCTGATGGCATGCGGCACGCTGCTGATCGCGGCGGTGCCCAGCTACGCCAGCATCGGGCTGGCCGCGCCGCTGCTCGTGCTGATCGGACGCCTGCTGCAAGGCTTCTCGGCGGGCGTGGAGCTGGGCGGCGTGTCGGTCTACCTGGCCGAAATCGCGACGCCGGGCCGCAAGGGCTTCTTCGTGAGCTGGCAGTCAGGCAGCCAGCAGGTGGCCGTGATGTTTGCCGCGCTGCTGGGCGTGCTGCTCTCGCTGGCGATGCCGCCGACTGAAGTGAGCGCATGGGGCTGGCGCATCCCGTTCGTGGTCGGCTGCCTGATCGTGCCGTTCCTGTTCATCATCCGCCGCTCGCTGCGCGAGACGGAAGAATTCGAGAAGCGCAAGCACCGCCCCGACATGGCGGAGGTCTTCCGCTCGATGGTCGAGAACTGGCGCCTGGTGGGTGCAGGCACGCTGCTGGTCGTGATGACCACCGTGTCGTTCTACCTGATCACCGCGTACACGCCGACCTTCGGCAAGAGCGTGCTGCACCTGTCCGACATGGACAGCCTGATCGTCACGCTGTGCGTGGGCGCATCGAACCTGTTCTGGCTGCCGGTGATGGGCGCGGTGTCCGACCGCGTCGGCCGCCGTCCGCTGCTGATCCTCTTTACGGTGCTGATGCTGCTGACGGCCTATCCGGCCATGGTGTGGCTGGTGGGCGCACCGTCGTTCGCGCGACTGCTGGCGGTGGAGCTTTGGCTGTCGTTCCTGTATGGCAGCTACAACGGGGCAATGGTCGTCACCCTCACCGAGATCATGCCGCCGGCCGTGCGGACCACGGGCTTCTCGCTGGCATACAGCCTCGCCACCGCCATCTTTGGCGGCTTCACGCCGGCGATTGCCACGTGGCTCATCCACGCTACCGGCAACAAGGCGATGCCGGGCGTGTGGGTGTCGTTCGCTGCGCTGTGTGGGTTGATTGCCACGCTGGCGGTGGTCAAGCCGGCCGGCAAGCATGTGCATGGGGCGGCGACTGTGTCCTGATTGGCTGGTGCTGATTGCTGTGTATGGAGGTCCCCTGGGGTGTTGGCTCTGGGGGATTTTTTTGTTTGTGGTGCATCCGTTGTTTCACCCCCTGCCGGGGGCGACTCACTTTCTTTGTCTTGCCAAAGAAAGTAAGCAAAGAAAGGCGCGCCCGATGCGGCGAAAGACTCCTTGAATTTCTGTGACCGTGCGGGGAAGGAGGCAAACTCGCTGCGCTCAGACAAGCCTCCTTCCTTTTTCCGCCCGCTCACACAAATTCAAGGCGCCGCACAGGGCAGGGAAAGGCCAAACCATCGATTACCAGTGCCGTAGCAATCCACAGCACAACGCGAAGCAAAGCGAGCAACAGCAACACAATCCAGAGCCACCCACGTCAGCACACCGACGGTGTGGCCTTTGACGTTCCTGCCCTAGATGGCGCCTTGGATTTTTGTAAGCGGGCGGAAAAAAGACGGGAAACTGTCTGAGCGAAGCGAGTTTTTCCCGTCTCCGCACGGTTACAAAAATCCAAGGAGGGGGTCGCCATCTCGGGCGCGCCTTTCTTTTGCTGACTTTTCTTTGGCAAGACAAAGAAAAGTAAGTCGGCCCCGGCAGGGGACGATACAAGGGATGCGCCACCAGCAACAAAATCAAGCAACACCCCCCCAAAACCCCTACTGAATCACCAACCCATTAGGCCCCACCACCCCCAACTCCACATAGTGCGACCCAGGCCGAGACCGGTCCGAAAAATCCACCACAAACCCACCGCCCACATCAAAGTTGCGCAGGTGCGCCAGTTCGCGACGCACCTGCTCCCGCGTAGGCTTGGGCCCCGCACGCCGCATCGCTTCAGCGAGTACCTTGGCGGCAACAAACCCCTCCACTGCCCGGAACGACGGCTCAACATCCTTGGCGCCCACCACGGCACGCGCCCGGTTGAATTCTCGGATGATCGGGTTCACGGCCTTGCCGGGGTTGGGCATCACCAACGCGAGCGAATAGCCGCGCACCGCATCGATGCCCGCCACCTTGAGCAGGATGCCGGGGTCGATGGACGACAGTCCCAGCAGTTGCGCGCCGCCGCCGCGCGCGCGGTATTGCTTGACGAACTGCGCGGCCGGCTCGGCAGTGGCGCCAAGGAAGATCGCCTGCACATCGGCGTCGAGCAGCTTGTCGACAGCCGCACCCACCGCTGCGGTATTGCGCGGGTACGAGGCGGTGGCCGCAATCGCCAGCTTGTGGGCCTTGAGCGTGCCCTCCACGCCGGCCAGGGCTTCCTTGCCCAGCGCATCGTCCTGGTACAGCACGCCGATGCGCGTAATGCCGATGGTGACGAGCGCGCTCACCATCTTGTCGATCTCCTGCTGGTAGCTCGCCTTGATGGGGAACACGAGGGGGTCGCCGGTCATGGTCGAGGCACCGGTGGCCGGGCCGACGAGCGGCAGGTTCGCTTCGGCCAGCACGCGGTTGCGCATCAGCGCTTCGACATTGGCGGTACCGACCACCGTGAGCACCGCGACAGGGTTGTCGATGCGCGCCATGTCGCGCACGTTGCGCACGGTCTGCTCGACTTTTTGTTCATCGTCGCGGGCGACCAGGCGGATGGTCTCGCCATTGATACCGCCTTCGAGATTGAGCCAGTCGAAATACAGCCGCGCGCCGGCGTGGAGCGCCCGCCCCGTCGCGGCCTGTGAGCCCGTGAGCGGCAAGGACTGGATGACGCTGATATCGGCCTGGGCGGCCGATGCCGACAGCATGGCGCCCGCCGCAAGCACGGCGCCCCATGGCCGGCGCAGGCCCGCCAGCCAGCGCGCGCTCCGGCAGCGCGCGTGATTTCCCGTTTGCATGATTCGCACCCTTCACCGCGGCCTCATGGGCGGCGGCGTTTTGTCGAGATCGCGGCGGTTGTCCGTCCTGCGATCCACTTTGTCGTTGTATGGCGTCCAACACGGTGACGCGGCCGATAGCCTGCCATCGCGCAGGGGCTTTCGACAAGCCCTGCCAGCCGTTTTAGACTCGCCGGATCGTCCCTGTCGCAAACCCGCCATGCCGCAGCGCATCCTGCCCACCGACATCGAAGGCCGCACGCCGCCCACGCCGGCACGGCCGGTGCGGCTTTACACGCGGCAGATGGACGCCAACACGCGCTTCCCGCGCCACACGCATCCGTGGGCGCAGGTGGCGTACAGCCACAACAGCGTGCTGCGCGTGCAGGCCGGCGATACGGCGTGGGTCGTGCCGCCCTCGCGGGCGATCTGGATTCCGCCGGGTATCGAGCACGAGGTGTGGGTCGTGGAGGCCGCCTTCCTGCGCACGCTGTATGCCGACCCGTCGGTGGTGACGGGCACGCTCACGCAGTGCCGCGTCATGGAGGTCTCGCCGCTGCTGCGCGAGCTGATTGCCGCGATGGACGTGCGCCAGCCCTTGCCCGCGGCGCGCGAGCAGGCGCTCGCCACGCTCATCCTCGACGAGCTGCGCCGTAGTGCGCCGCTGCCGCTCGATCTGCCGATGCCCGCCGACAAGCGCCTGCGCGCCCTGTGCGAGCGCGTGATGGCCGACCCCGGCACATCGCTCACCTTTGACGATCTTGCCCGCCACGTGGGCGCCAGCACGCGCACGCTGGCGCGGCGGTTCCGCGATGAACTGGGTGTGAGCTTCTCGCAATGGCGACAGCAGGCCGTGCTCGCCAGCGCCATCCCGATGATGTCGCAGGGGATGCCGCTCGCGCAGGTGGCGCAGGCGCTCGGCTACAACAGCCAGAGCGCGTTTTCGGCGATGTTTCGGCGCGCCTTCGGCAGCAGCCCGAGCGCGTTCCTGCACCGGCCCGGCAGCGACGAGCCCAACTGAGCCGCCGCGAAGCCGCGGGGCTAAATCAGCGGCATCGCCATCGCAGGCAACTGCACCGCAAAGCGTGCGCCGCCACCGGGCGCCGCGTCGAGGCGCACCTCGCCGCCGTGCACGAGCGCAATGCGGCGCACGATCGCCAGCCCGAGGCCGAAGCCGCCGGTGTGCCGATCGCGGCTCGCATCGAGGCGCAGGAACGGTTCGAACACGCGCGCGCGGTCGGCAGGCGGAATGCCGGGCCCGTCGTCCTCCACCGTCAGGCACAGCGCACCTGCCGGGCCCGCTTCGGCCCGGATGATGATGGTGTGCTGCGCATAGCGTGCGGCGTTGCGGATCAGGTTGAGCAGCGCGCGTGCCACCAGACGCGGGTCGCATACATGGTGCGTAGGTGCGGCATCGGCGTGTACCACCAGCGCGAGCTGGCGATCGGCCACGTCATTGGCAACGCTGCCGACCACGCTGTCGAGCCATTCGCCCACCGCCACGCGCATCAGCACGAGGTGCGTGGCGCCCTGCTCGAGGCGGCTCAGCGCAAGCAGCTCGGTCACCAGTTCATCGAGTTCCCGCACGTCGCGGCGCAGGGCATCGACGCGGACGGCGCGCTGATCGTCGGACAGCGGTGACTGCAGCAGCGCGATGCCGAATTCCAGCCGCGCGATCGGCGTCTTCAGCTCGTGCGAGATACCGTTCATCATCTCGCGCTGGTGCTGGATCGAGCCCTGGATGCGCTCGGCCATGTCGTCGAACTGGCGCGCCAGCGCATACACGTTCGAGCGTTTGCGCAGATTGGCGCGCGTGGACAACCTGCCGGCACCAAAGGCGCGTGCGGCCTCTTCGAGCGTGCGCAGGTCGCGCCAGTGCGACCACACCCACAGCATCAGCGGCAGCAGCGCGGCAATGGCAATCAGGCCGTAGGCCATCGCCTTGATATGGCTGTAGTCGATGTCGTCGGCGTGCGCGTGCAGCACGGCGCCGTCCCGCAGCGGCAGGTAGTAGTCCTTGCCGTTCGTCAGCAGCACGAGCTTGTCCTGGGCGAGGTCGCGCCGCTGTTGCGCGGACAACGCAGGCACGGCGGCCGGATCGACGACATCGAATCTCTCCCACGCGTTGTCGTTCAGCCGCGCGATGGCAGCCTCGCGGGCGTCGCCGGCGCGATCGAGGTATTCCCGCAGGGCGAAGGCGTAGCCTTTGCGCAGTTCGCGCTCGCCGTGCGTGAGCGTGTCATGAAACAGCAGGACGAACGACTTGTTGACGGCGACCAGCGCCAGCGCAGCCGCCAGCACGACCATCGCATACAGCTTGAACAATGACTTGAACACGCTCAATCCTCCCAGGCCGAGGGGCTGAACAGGTAGCCGCGCCCCCAGATCGTCTTGATCTTGTGCGGCTCGGGCGACGCGTCGCCAAAGCGGCGGCGCAGGCGCGAGATGCCGGAATCGACCGTGCGGTCCAGCCCGTCGAATTCAATGCCGCGCAGCTGCTTGAGGATGTCGTCGCGGCTGAGCACGGTGCCGGCGGCGCGCGCCAGGATCAGCAGCAGGTTGAACTCCGCCGTCTTCAGATCGACCGGCTGCCCGCGCCACGTGACGGTGCGGTTCGGCGGCGAGATGACGAGTTCGCCAAAGACCAGCGTGTCGTCGCGCGGCGTCGCCGGCTCGGACGTCGACATGGCCGGCGACGCGCGGCGCAGCAATGCGCGCGCGCGGGCCACCAGCAGACGCGGCTCGATCGGCTTGAGCACGTAGTCGTCGGCGCCGATCTCGAGGCCCGCGACCTGGTCGTACGTGTCGACGCGGGCGGTCAGGATCAGCACCGGCACGCGCGAAAACGCCCGGATGCGCCGGCACACCTCCATGCCGTCCATGTGCGGCAGCATCAGATCCAGGATCACCAGCGCCGGCTGGTGCTCGCGCACGGCGGCCACGGCGATGTCACCGCGGCGCACCACGTCGACCGCAAATTCGTAGTTGCCCAGGTATTCACTGACAAGCTGCGCGAGGCGATCGTCGTCCTCGATCAGCAGCACCTTGGTCTTGAGCGGCCCCTCGGTCATCGCTCATACCCCCGTTTGTTCTTTTGATGGCCGGCAGTGTATGCGCGCTGCCTTGCGAGTGGTTGGCCCGGAAAAACTTGCAGACACTCGCACACAATTGCGCACAACTTCCCGGCAATTTCCAGACAGACGTGCGGGCGGCCACTGGCCAGACTGCGGGCTCTTCCTTCTTCCGAAGATCCTTCAAGAGGTCCCGACCGTGTCCAAACGTCTCTCCCGTCTTTCCCTGCGGTTTTCCGTGCCGTGTCTGGCCATGCTGACCGGCCTGTGGCTGCCGTCGCCGGTCCATGCCGACGAGGCGTCGTATTCGCTGTCGCTCAACGTGGGGGCGGCGCCGCGCTACGAAGGCAGCAAGCAGTACACCGTGACCGCCGGGCCAGGCTTCCGGGCGGACTTCGGCAACGGCTGGTTCATCGACCCGCTGCAGGGCGGTGCCGGCTATGCCATCCGCTTCCTGAACGGCATGTTCGCGTCGGCCGCGCTGTCGTACGACGCCGGCCGCACCGAGCGCAACCGCTACGGGCGCGCAGGCTCGGACCACCTGAAGGGGATGGGCGACATCAAGGGCGCGTTCCTGGGCGTGTTCACCGTCGGCACCAAGGTGTGGGGCGACGCCACCGCCAGCGCCACGTTGGAAGTGCCGATCAGCCACCGCGAGCGCGGCTGGTCCGGGCATCTCGACCTGAACACACCCGTCGTGGAATGGGGCAACGACACGATCAGCGTGAACCCGAGCCTGCACTTCGGCTCGCGCAAGTACATGCAGACCTATTTCGGGGTGACGCCGCAACAGTCGGCCAACAGCGGCTTTGCCGAGTACGACGCCAAGGGCGGCGCCACGGCCGTCTCCGTCACGGTGGCGTGGCGGCATACCTTCTCGCGCCACTGGGCACTGCAGACCGCCGTGGGCGCCACGCGCCTGCTCGGCAACGCCTCCAGGAGCCCGATCGTGCAGACCAGGCAGAGCTACTTTGGCGGCACGGGGATCGTCTACACCTTCTGAGGCGGCACGCTCAGGCGAGCGCATCGAGCCAGGCGATGGTCTCGCGCCACCACGGCGCCCCCGACGACGCACGGAAGAAACCCATGTGGCCGACGGCCTTGGCGCCCAGCGCGGCGCCACCCACCTGCCGCCGCGTGACACGGGCGGCCGGAAACTGTGCGACGAGCGCATCGATGGCGCGCGCGGGCGCGAAGGCATCGTCGTCGAATCCCCAGGCAAGCAGCGGCACGTTCAGCCGCGCGTAGCGGGACGTGTCCAGACCGGCGCGCGGCGCGAACACGTAGCCGCGCCGACGCGCCAGCCTGGCCCAGTCGGCGAGGATGGTGGAAGGGATCTCCATCGGCCCCATGCCGATGCTCGACAGCGGCAGACAGCCGCCGCGCGCGGACCGCACGGCCAGCGGAATCCGCACGTGCAGCAGCCACGCAAACTGCACGCGGCCCAGCCCGCCGCCCCAAGGCCACAGCCGCGCATTGGCCAGGGAAGACGCCACCTGCACGAGCGCATCGGCATGCACGATGTGTGGGGCCAGGGCCGCCAGTTGGCCCCCCGCGCTGTGTCCGAGCACCACCAGCCTGCGGCCGCCGCAGCCTTCGGGGACGAGCGTGTCGCGCACCCACTTCAGCACGGCGTCGATGTCGTATCGGCCCCAGTCGGCAAAGCGCGGCACGCCCGGGCCGCTCGCAAGCGCCGGCCCGATGCCGCGATAGTCGAACGTCACGACGCGCCAACCGGCCAGGCACAGCGCCCGCGCGAAGGCATCGTAAAACTGGCGCGGCACGCCGAGCGCCGAGCAGATCACCACCGTGCCGCGCGCGCCCAGGCCGGGGCTTGTGACGGTCACCGGCAGCGTCCAGCCGTCGGCGGTGCGAACGTGGTCTTCGCGGGTGGGAAGCGCATCGGCGGGGTAGTCGATGGGATCGCGCTGCATGGGCACTCCACTGGGCGGGTCGAGGTGCCTGCAGTATTGGCGGCGCCCGGCGGGGTCACAATTACGCGACAGGTAATCGCGGCACCTACTTCCGTCTGCTTCAATACCGCCATGAACCCGCGCCAGTCCGAAGACACGCCCGCCATGCTTGATGAAGCCCGCAGTGCCCCGGTGCCCGCCGAGCCGCCCGAGGCGGCAGGCTCCCGCTTTGCGCAACTGCTGCGCTTCTGGCGCAACCGGCGCGGCTACAGCCAGTTGGCCCTCGCGCTGGCGGCTGGCGTGTCGCAGCGGCACGTGAGCTTTCTCGAATCGGCCCGCGCGGCCCCGAGCCGCAACATGATCCTGCAGCTTGCCGAAGAGCTGAACGTGCCGCTGCGGCATCGCAACCAGATGCTGCTGGCCGCGGGCTTCGCACCGGCCTACCCCGAGCAGGGCCTGGGCGCCCCGGCCGACGAGGCCTCCCCCATGATGCAGGCCGTGCGCCACGCGGTGAAGCTCATCCTCGACAAGCAGGCGCCGTATCCGGCCATCGTGCTCGACCGCTTCTGGCACCTGCTGGATGCCAACACCGCCCACCGCCGCCTGATGCGCTGGGCCATCGGCGACGACCGGTCCGAAGGCGCGCCCGGCGCGGTCAACATGATGAAGCTGGTGTTCGACCCGACGGCGCTGTGGCCGGCCATCGTCAACCGCGAGGCCGTTGGGCGCTACCTGGCCCGGCGCGTTCGGCAGGAACTGGCGCTGCACGCCATCGACCCGGCCACGCAGCGGCTGCTGGACGACATCCGGGCGCTGCAGCCGGCGCTGTTCGAAGCGGCCGATGCGCCCCTGCCGACCGGGCCCGCAGCCGATGCCGGCGACCCGCCGCCGTTCCTCCCCGTCACGCTACAGCGCGATGGCCTGACGATCTCGCTGTTCACCACGCTCACCACGCTGGGTACGCCGCGCGACGCCGGGCTGCAGGAGATGCGCATCGAGTGCTTCTATCCGGCCGACGAGGCGTCGCGGCGGGCGCTGGAGCGTATGACGTTGTAAGACACGCCGCATTGCAACGAGAATCATTCTCATCTATATTGGCCGGTCGATTTTGCCCTTCGTCCGGCGGCCATGGCGCCGCCAATGTGCTCGATGACCGACCTGTCACATCCCCCGCTTTCCACCCAACCGGCCGCCCGCCCTGCCAAGGCCAAGGCCGATCACCCGGCGAATCGCCGCGCCACGGTCGTGCGCTGGCTGCGCAAGACGCATGGCTGGTTTGGCCTATGGGGTGCGGTGATGGGGCTGATCTTTGGCGTGTCCGGCATCTGGCTGAACCACCGCGCGGTGATGAAGCTGCCGGTGGCGCAGCAGCGCACCAACACGCAGATCGCGCTGCCTGACCCCGTGCCGGCCACGCCGGAGGCCATGAACGCCTGGCTGCAGCAGGCGCTGAAACTGCCGGAGCCGGCCGCCCGCGTGCGCGTGGAAAAGGCCAAGCCGGTGGCCTGGGCCGAGCGCCCCGCCAAGGGCAAGGACGGCGAGACCACCGCCAAGCCGCTGATGCAGCCCGAGCAATGGACATTCAACTTCGGCAGCGCCACCACGCAGATCCAGGCGGAATACTGGGCTGGCAACCGCTCGGTAGCGATCCGCCAGACCGACAACGGCTTCCTCGGCACGCTGATGAACCTGCACAAGGGCGTCGGCATGACGGTGCCGTGGATTCTGCTGGTGGATACGCTGGCCGGCTGCCTGATCTTCCTGTCGATCTCAGGCCTGTGGCTGTGGGTGTTGACCACCAAGCGCCGCACCGTCGGCTGGACGATCTTCGGATTGGGCAGTCTGCTGGCGATCGGTCTGGCCATCGCGCGCCTGTAGCGCGCTAGGCCGGCGGTGCGGACGACGCCACCGCCGCCGTCTCGCGCTTCTCGCCGGCCGGCCCAACCCGCGTCATCCACTCCTCGAACGCCGGCGAAGTCTGCAGCACCGTCGCCGGCGTCGCCAGCGCGACTTTTTCCTTGTCGAACGTGTCCTTCACCACGACGTTGAAGGCGCGCAGCACATCGGCCTGCTTCTGCGGCAGCGTCTTGAAGCGGCCCTTGACGATCATCGCGCCGCCCTCGAAGCGGTCCAGCCCGAAAATCTCGGCCCCGCCCAGCAGCGTGTACGCAAAGCGCGGTTCGCCGGCCACCTGGTCCGCGGCAGCGCGCACGAGCTCGATGGCCTTCTGCGGATCGGCATCCATGGCCACCCGCACTTCGAAATCGGCAAACGAGTAGTCGCGCGAGAGGTTGCGCACGGTCTTGATCTGGCTGAACGGGATCGACAGCACGGCGCCCGTGCCGTCGCGCAGGCGCACCGTGCGGATGGTCAGGTTGACGACGCTGCCGGAGGCCACGCCCACATCGACCACGTCGCCCACGCTGATGGTGTCCTCCATCAGGATGAAGATGCCGGTGATCAGATCCTGCGCCAGCGACTGCGCGCCAAAACCCACCGCAAGGCCGATGACCCCCGCGCCGGCGACCAGCGGCGTCACGTTCACGCCGAGATTGGCCAGCACGCCAATGCCCGCCGTCACCACGAGCGTGACCTTCAGCCCGTTGCGCAGCAGCGGCAGGATCGTGCGCGCCCGCGTGCTCGGCTGCGCGCGCGAGGTGGCCGGCGAGAGCGCCTGCAGGATCGCCGTATCGAGCAGGATCCACACGAGCCATGTGGCAAACACCGTGCTGATGAGCCCGACCAGCGCATCGGCGATGCGCTTGCCGTTGACGGAGCTGTGCGTCACCTCCACCAGCGTGTGGCCCCACACGCGCAGCACCAGCTCGACGAACACGATCCAGATGCCGAGCTGCAGCAGCGCGGTGAAGAACTGCTTGAGCCGCTCCACATACGGCGACGTGCGTGCCATCCGCAGGCGCAGGCGCCAGCTGGCGCGCGGGCGCACCACCACCGTCAGGAAGAGCGCTGCCACCAGCAGCAGCGACGTCATCACCGCACGGCGCGAAACGGCGTCGACGTTGTCGGGCATGGTCAGCGTGGCGAGCAACGTCACGCCGGCCAGCAGCACCACCGGCACCGGCCATAGCGTCGCCATCAGGCTGCGGAGCTGGTTGCCGGCATGCTCGCCCTGGCGCAGCTCGAGCGGGCGGTTGGCGATCAACTGGCCGACAGCGCGACGGGACCACAGCGCGCCCACCGCGAGCATCAGGGACGAAACGGCGTTGCACGCGGTGGCCAGCAGCAGGCTGAGCGCACCACCCAGCACCAGCGCGACGCGCGGATCCACCAGCGCATCGCCGCAGGCGCCCAGGCTCGCGGCCAGGAAGATCGGCCACATGCAGCGGCGCAGCAGGTACTCCACCGCCACGCGCCGGTGCGCGCTGCCCGCAAACAGCGAGAACAGCATCGCCACGCCCGCCGTGATGATCGCGCCCCACACGATCGCGTAGGCCAGCACCACCGCCAGCACGAAGCCGGGCGAGGCGCTCTCGCCCAGGCGCATCAGCACCGCGAACGACACGGCCCACGGGCCGATCTTGCGCAAGGCGTCGATGAACAGCGCCCGCGTGGTCGGGTGCCGCCCCAGCCCCGCCTGAATGCCGAAGACGCGGCGCAACACCCAGCCCAGCCCGAGCAGGCCGCCGGCAATCGCCGCCCAGATGCACACGGTGCCGACAAAGTCGGCCGCAAGACGTGCGCGCTTGTCGGGGGCGAGGAGGAGGCCCACGTCGCCGCTGGCCGCTTCGATGCGGCGAAGCCAGTAGCGCGGGGCGCCGGCCTCGACGTCGGCCTGCAGCGAGCCGTTCTCGATGAGCGAAGCCACCGCGCCGAGCAGCCCCGGCGCCTGCTCGGCCTGCGCATGCTGCTGGGCCGCCACACCGTCGCGCAGCTGCTTGAGCTCGTTGACGAGCGCGGCGCGCTGCTGGTCGTTGTCGAGCAGCGTGATGACGGTATCGAGCGACTGGCGCGTCTGCGCAGGATCGGCGGCGGGCGCCGAGGCACTGGAGGTGGACGTCGGCAGCCCGGCAAGCCTGGCAAACGGCACCGGTGCCGACTGCGCCGTACCGGCCATCACGAGAAACCATGCCGCGATCCACCATCGCCGGCAGCAGAACAGGATACGAGTAGGCATGACGAAAGAAAGCGCGATCGTGCAGACAACAATCACGGCACGATACGCGAATTCGCGCCGGGCGCGTCGGCGTTATCGCCTGGCGCCAGGCGGCAGCGGTGCACGCCGCCACAGCCACGCCGCTGTGGCAAGCGCACTCGCCATGCACGTCATCACCAGCGCGACCACGCCGGCCCAGCCCCACGGGGCGTAGAGCTTGCCGCCCGCCGTGCCGATCAGGCTCGAGCCGAGGTAGTACGCCAGCAGATACAGTGCCGCAGCCTGTCCCTTGGCCCGCTGCGCGCGGCGCCCGACCCATCCGCTGGCCACCGCATGCGCGCCGAAGAAGCCAAAGGTCAGCAGCGCAATGCCGCCAATGACAAGCGCCAGCGGCACGGCCAGCGTCAGCAGCACGCCGGCCGTCATCAACGCCGTGCCGGCCATCAACATGCGGCCCCGGCCATGGCGGTCGGCCAGCCGTCCGAACCACGTCGATGCGCCGATCCCCAGCAGATACACCATGAAGATGCCGCCCACCGCAGTGTGGCTCAGGGCGTACGGCGGACCGAGCAGCCGGAAGCTCGCATAGTTGTAGACCGTGACGAATCCGCCCATCAGCAGGAACCCCATGGCGAACAGCGCACGCAGGCCCGGTTCACGCAGATGCGCGGCCAGCGTGTCGAACAGGTCGCCGGGCGACACACCGTGGCGCGGCACGAAGCGGCGCGACGGCGGCAGCAGCCACAGGAACGCCAAGGCGGCCAGCAGGCCGAGCGCGCCGGTGAAGCCCATGGCGGCGCGCCAGCCGGCGTAGTCGGCGGCGGCGCCCGTGAGCACACGTCCGGCCATGCCGCCGAACGCCGTGCCGCCCACGTACAGCCCCATCGCCAGGCCCAGGCCCTGCGGATGCACCTCTTCCGCCAGATACGCCATCGCCACGGCCGGCACCCCGCCCAGCGCGATGCCGAGCACGGCCCGCGTGGCGAGCAGCCCATGCCAGCCCGGCAGGACGGCCGCCGCCAGCGTCAGCGCCGATGACAGCAGCAGCGACACGCCCATCAGCGTCTTGCGATGGATCGACTCCGAGAGCAAGCCCGCAAACAGGATCGCAAACGCCAGCAGCAGCGTCGACACCGACAGCACGAGGCTCGTCTGCGCCGGCGTCAAGGCAAAGTCGTGCGCCAGCAGCGGCATCAGCGGCTGCACGCAATACAGCAGTGAAAACGTGGAGAACCCCGCTGCAAACAGCGCGAGGTTCGCCCGCAGATAGCCGGGGTGGCCGCGCACGAGCCAGCGGGAAGGATCAGCGGGCTCGATGGGCGCCACGGCTGCGGAAGCGGAAGAATCGGTCACGTGAGGGCGGTGGGAACAGGCGCGCGGGGCAGGCGCCTATTATCGTTCGCAAGCGCCGTGCTTGCCGTGCCGCGCGACGCACGGGGCGCGGCATCGGTCTTGCTGCGCGCCAGCCACTGCATGCTTCTGGCCCAACCATGGACACCACCACGCTCTACTACTGGCCCGAAATCCAGGGCCGCGGAGAATTCGTCCGCCTCGCGCTCGAACAGGCCGCCGTGCCGTACGTGGACGTCGGCCGTGAAGACGAAACCGCCATCGAGGCCTTTCTCGACGACGCCGGGATCGCCACGCCGCCCTTCGCGCCGCCGTTCCTCGTCGTGGGCGACCTGGTGATCCCGCAGACGGCCAACATCCTGCTCTATCTCGGCCAGCATTACGGCCTGGCGCCGCACGACGAAGCCGGAGGCCTCTGGACGCACGGCCTGCAGCTCACCCTCGCCGATTTCGTGGTGGAGATCCACGACACGCACCACCCCATCGCCGCAGGTGCCTATTACGAAGAGCAGCAAGCCGAAGCCAAGCGCCGCGCGGCGGGTTTCCTCGCCCATCGCGCGCCCAAGTTCCTGCGCTACTTCGAGCGCGTACTCGATCGCAACCCCGCCGGCCCGACCTGGGCCGTGCGCGATGCGCTGACGTACGTGGATCTATCGCTGTTCCAGATCGTGGCGGGGCTGCGCTATGCGTTCCCGCGCCACATGCGGCGCTACGAGCGGGAACTGCCGCACCTCGTGGCGCTGCACGATCGGGTGGCCGCGCTGCCCAACATCGCGGCGTATCTGGCATCGCCACGGCGCATTCCGTTCAACACGATGGGCATCTTTCGCCACTATCCGGAGCTCGATGCCGGCCAATGACAAGCCCGGCACGAGGCCGGGTCGATGCTGTGGCGCGGTGCGTTCAGGCCGGCAACCGCTGCCGCACGTCTTCGAGCGCGGCCGGCCAGCCTTCGACGGCGTGCAGATCGTGGATGTCCTGCAGATCGATCAGCAGATCGACCACGCGGTCGTCGTCCACGTTGATGCCGGAGGCGCGCAGCGCGCAGGCGAGCGGGTCATCGCCCGGCACGCGCAGCAGGCTCACGCCCAGGCGCTCGATGGCGCTGCAGTAGACCGCATCGTCGATGAGGATGCCGACACCGCAGCGGCGGTTGTCCAGCCCACGATAGCGCGGCTCGCCGTCGGCGTCTTCGGAGCGGCAGCGCTGCGTGAGCAGATGCGTGCGCACGCGTTCAAAAATGTCCTCGATGGCGAGGAACGTCCCCTTCCCTTGCATGGGTGTCACCTTATGTGCGGTGATCTGGTGCCGGTCTGGCGTCAGAATGTATCGACGAGCGCGCCGCTCAAGCCAAACTGGCGGGCAATCGAATGCAGGCGTTCCTTCCACTCCCACGTGCCGAACACGTCATGCGCGTTCTGCAGCTTGGAGAGCAACTCGACGGTGTCGCGGTCGTCCACGTCGATGCGGGCCTTCTTGAGCGCGCGGCGCAGCGCCACGACGCCGGCGTCCATGTAACGCGGAATCTCGTTGGCAGGCTTGAGGATGTAACGCACCGGCACGCTTTCCATGGAGGTGGTGTAGTCCTGCACGCCGATCAGGTTGCCGATCGGGCAGCAGCGGCCGCCCTGGCCCCGGTACGCCGCGCCGCCGCGCGGAAGGATCGCCGCGCCGCCCTGGCCGAACAGATGGCGGACGGCGCCATCGTAGATTTCCTGTTTGCTGAGATATTGCGTCTTCATGTTCTTTCCCCTGACCCCAGGTCTGCATGCGTCGCCGATTCGGTGTTTCCCTTCCGGTCTGACGTTGCGTGACAGGCCGTCCGTGCGACCTATCTTGGTTCAGGATGCACCAGAACCATGGGCCGAAAAAGGACGGGAATGTAAGTCATTTTTACCGTTTGCTTTTTGGCAACGGATTTCCCGCAAAGGTGCGCTGTGCAACGCTTTGCGGGTGCTTCCCGCTCCACGCGCATGACCCATTTTCCGGCCTTGTGATGCGCGATCGCAACAGCGTGTGCGTGACGGTGCGCGCAGGTGGCGTAGGCGTCGTAGGCCTCGCACTTACATCCCGATGGGCTGGTCTGCGTGCCCGAGGCAGAAGCCGCGATGATCGTGGTGGGCGCACATCGGCATCACTTCGTAGCCGGCGGCGCGCAGCAGCACGGCGCGCGTTGCGACCTCCACCGGAGGCAGCGGCCGACCGGACTGGCGGTCGCGCACAAGACGGCCCAGCTCGCCAAACGGCTGGCGCAGCAGATGGTCCAGATCGAGCGAACCGCAGTACCGCATCACATCACCTACAGAAGAAAGCCGTGGCCACCGGGCGCCGGCGCATCACATCGATTCGTCGGCCAGTACGGGCGGAGCGACCAGCGTCTCGCGCACGCGAGCGTACGCGGCACGCTGCGCCCAGATGGCCTCTGCCAGCGCGGCGATGAGCCGCTCGCGTGGCAGGCCGAGGGGCGCTGCGCCGACTTGTGCCTGCACTGTGCGGAGCGCTTGCGTCACTTCGGCACGCCATCGCGCATCGACACGCTGGGTCATGTTGTTCTCGCTGATCGACTGGCGGGTTGGCGGATGGGATTCCGCTCTTGCCTGGGAAAAACGGCACCCGGCGCCGAAACTTGATTGCCGGCCGACGGCGTGCAGTGCCCGGGGCTCCTCCAAACGGGTCTCCCCCATTCGCGCAGCAACTTCGGCGCGCGCATGCGGCCCAACCGGTTCTGAAAACCGCACCCCGGGCCTGTTCACCGCTGTGGACGCCCCCTGCAATGGAGTGTCACGTGTCTCGATCATCCTTCCTGCGCCGTGCGTTGCTGGGCTGCGCCTGCGCGCTGGCCCTGCCCGCCATTGCCGCCGGCGCGCCGGACCCGCGCCAGTACATGCATGGCATTGGCGCGGTGCCGGCCGGCGCGCCCAATACCTTCAACGTGTTCTTCAGCTCATCGGGCCTGCCGCCGCGCGGTGCCGACCGCTCCGGAAGCTGGCCCCACGACGTGTATGTCGCGCAATGGCACGCCGATACGGGCAAGCTCGACACGCCGCGCATCTTCATCCAGAAGCCCGAGGCGCAGGAGCCGGTGAGCGTCGCCCGCAACCGCGCGGGACAAGTCATGGTGTCGTTTGAAGACGGCTGGAATGCGCCCGAGAACGTCAACCAGCGCTTCGGCATCTACGACACGGCGCTGCGCCCGATCAAGGCGTATCCGCAGCAGGTGGAATCCGGCGGGCACTCGGGCCACATCGCGGCGGTCGGCGACCGCTTCGTGGTGTTCTATTCCGATGGCTGGGTCAACGGCGGCGGCGTGGACAACCTCGGCAGCGGCAACGGCGTCTACGTGAAGGTCTACGACGGGCGCGGGCGCCGGCTGCACAGCGTCGACATCGCCGACGGGCGCCGCGAATGGTGGCCCATGGTGGCCGGTGGCAGCACCCATGCGCTGCTGGCCTGGCAGCAGTTCGTGCCCGATCGCACCGAGGCCAACCTGAAGATCGCCATCCTGGACCCGGCCACCGGCCGCGTCAGCGGCGAGCAGCTGCTGCACCAGCACGTGCAGTACTACACGTACAGCGTCACGTGGATGCCCGCCATCGAGCGTTTCCTGCTGGTGGGGGTGGCCAAGGGCAATGGCTTTGCCGACCTGATCGACAGCACGGGCAAGGTGCGCGCCTCGATCCCATGCATGCCGGCAACGGTGCGCGAGGCCGGCATCGCCGTGAACGACCGCACCGCCTACACCCCCGCCGCCGATGGCCGGCTGCTGCAGCTGCAGGCGGGCCCCGATTCCCTCACACTGTCGGGCACGCTGAGCAACGCCGACGGCAAGCCCGCGCGCTGGCGCCCGGTTGGCAGCATCGGCCTGCTGCGCACCTCGGGCACGCTGGACTGGCTATCGCTGACGGAGCAAGGCCTGGAGCAGCTGCACTTCGACCCCAACAAGGCGCAGCCCGCCAACGCGACCGATCAGTGCCGGTGACGATTCACGCGTCGCTGGCCAGCACGCGCAGGCGCACCAGGCCGCCCCAGCGGGCGTACATGGCATCGGCAATGCGGGCACGCTCGGCGGCGAGCGCAGCCGGCAGGATGAGGTCCACCTCCACGGCGCCATCGACGTAGTGCAGCACGCAGTGGCGGGCGTCCAGCGGCGTGCCGGCCGGCAGCAGCTGCGCCAGGGCCGCGCGCAGGGCGTCGCGGTCAGGCAGCGGCCCCGGGTCGGTGGCGATGCGCTCGCGCGGGTCGACGTGGATCTGCACGTCGAGCACGGCCATCGCCGTATGGGCGGCCAGCGCGTTCGTGCGCGCCCGCACGGCAATCGCGTGGCCTTCGCTCACCGAGACACGCGGGTCCACCTCGATATGCGCGTCGACCAGCGCCTGGTCGCCCGTCACGCGCGTGCGCAGATCGTGTACGTTCATCACGCCCGGCGTGGCCGCCAGGCTCGCGCGGATGGCCTCGACCTGCGCCGGCGGCAGCGCGCGGTCCATCAGGTCGTTGAGCGCCTCCCACCCGAAGCGCACGCCCACGCGTCCGATCATCAGCCCCACCACGCACGCGGCGACCGGGTCCAGCCAGTGATAGCCGAGCAGGTTGCCCGCCACGCCAATGGCCGCCACCAGCGACGACACCGCGTCGGAACGCGCATGCCACGCATTGGCGATCAGCATGCGTGAGCCGATGCGCTTGGCCACGGCCAGCATGTAACGGAACAGCCCTTCCTTGGCGCCCAGCGCAACGAGGGCCACCACCAATGCCAGCCCATGTACGGGCGTCGGCCCCTGCGGCGAGCGCAGGCTCTGCACCGCGGCCCAGATCATGCCGGCGCCCGCCCCCACCAGCAGCAGGCCCAGCCCCAGCGATGCGGCGTTCTCGTAGCGCGCGTGGCCGTACTGGTGGTCTTCGTCCGGCCCCTTGAGGCTGTTGCGGTTGGCGACGAAGACGATGCCGTCGGCAATCAAGTCCGACAGCGTATGCAGTCCGTCAGCGACCAGGCCCTGCGAATGCGACCACAGCCCCGCGGCGATCTGCCCCGCCGAGAGCAGGCAGTTCACGCCCGCGCTCACCAGCGTGGAGCGTTCGGCGCCTTGTTGGCGTGCCGTGGCGGACGGCGCAGTCGGCTGATTTGACGTCATGGAGGTCGATACCGGAAACCGCCCGCATTGTGCCACGCGCCCTGCGCGGCGCACGGCACGGGCTGGCGGCGCAGGCTGAGCAGGGTCCAACAGATTTGCACAGATCTGCACCAGAAGCGCGCAGATCGGTGCCAATGAATAGGACTTTTCCGATGTTCCCGGCCTGCAGCATCAGCGATTCTCAGCAGCGCGGCCAACACGTTGCCGCGTGTTACGTGCCTTCGGAGATTCGCCCCCATGCAGCATCCCATTCAACTCGTCATTGCCGATGATCACCCGGGCGTGGTGGCCGCCGTGCGCAGCCTCGTGTCGGCGGCCGGCGGTTTCGAGGTGGTCGGCGAGGCCGGCAACGCCGACGAACTGCTCGCCCTGCTCGGCCGCGTGCGCTGCGACCTTGCCATCACCGACTACGCCATGCCGGGCAGCCGCTACGGCGACGGCATCCTCCTGCTCGAATTCCTCGCGCGCCGCTACCCGGACCTGCGCGTCATGGTGCTGACCATGCTCGAGACGCGCGCGCTGATGAGCAACATCCTGCGCGCAGGCATCAAGGTCATCGTCAGCAAGGCAGACGAGCCGCAGCACATTCTCGAAGGGATCCAGGCGGCGCTGCACGACCGCATCTACCTCTCGCCGCAGCTCGATGCCAAGCTGATCCGCCGCGCGCGCGCGGCGGAACCCCCGGCCGACGACCCGATCGCCCTGCTCGGCAAGCGCGAGCTCGAGGTGCTGCGCATCTACGTCACGGGCAAGACGGTGACCGAGATCGCCGTGCAGATGAATCGCAGCGTCAAGACCATCAGCACGCAGAAGCAGCACGCCATGCGCAAGCTGGGCCTGCATACCGAGGCGGCGCTGTTCGACTTTGCCGTGCGCCACGGGCTGCTCGGCAGCGCAGAGGGCTGACGCGATGGCGGGCACGCGCGCAACACCGTCTGCCTCGATGCGGCAGCGCATCCGCCTCGGCGTGGGCGTGGGCACGCTGGTGTGCGCGGCCGTCCTGGCCTGGGCCGGCAGCCTGACCGACGCACATGCCGAGGATGCCGCACATGCCGTGCACAGCGTGAACCAGGTGCCGCCCCAGATCACCGTCGGCGTGATCGGCAAGACGATGATGCCGCTCGAAGGGGTGGCGGCCGACCGGCTCACGGGCTTCTCGGGCGACCTGCTCATGCACTTGATTCCGCAAGACCAGGTGCGCGTGGTGCCCCGTGTGTTCCAGCGCCGGGATGAACTGCTCATGGCTGCGTGCCGCGGCGATGTTGACGTCGTCATGAGCGTGGCGCCGCGCTCGCAGTACGATCACTGCCTGGAATACTCGGCCCCGTACCTCGAGCGCGCCACCGCCGTGGTGGCTCGCAGCGACAATCCGCAGGTGGCGCGCAACGCGTTCTCCGCCGGCATGCGCATCGCGGTGGAACAGGGTTCGCCGCTTGAAGACGAGCTGGCGCGTGAACACCCCGACGTGCACCTCCTCAGCCTGCCCACGGCCGCCGATGCGCTCGACGCCGTGCGGCACGGCACGGCCGACACGTATGTGGGCATCACGCATACCACGCGGGAGCTCCTGTCGCAGATGCGGTACAGGACGCTGTCGATCGTCGAGCTCGTCAACCAGCGCGTCGATGCGCTGCACTTTGCCGCGCCCCGCTCCGAGGCCACGTTGATCCGCTATCTCGACCGCCGTCTCGCGCAGTTACCCGACAGCACCATGGCCGATCTGCGCGCGCGCTGGATCGCTCAGCCCAACGCAAGGCCGGCACTGCCCCTGTCGGCCGCAGAACGCGCAATGCTGGCCGCCCTGCCGCCGCTGCGCTACGCCGCCGATCCGAACTACATGCCGTACACCTTCAGCGAGGTCCAGGGCGATGTGTTCGGCATCCTGCCGGAGTACCAGAGCTATCTGGGGCGCACGCTGGGCCTGCGTTTCGAGCGCGTGACGGTACACGACTGGACCGAGGCGCTCGAGAAGGCGCGCGCGGGCGAGATCGACATCCTGCTCGGCATGTCCGACCAGGACGCCCGCCCGCCGGGCTTCGTACTGAGCCACCCGATCGACGCCACGCCGATGGTGATCGTCGGACGCAACGAGGCGCTCACCGTGGCCGCGCTTGCCGAACTCGCGGGCAAGACGGTGGCGCTGCCGAGCAGCGATTCCCTCGCTGCCCTGCTGCACCGGAACGTGCCGAAGATCCGCATCGTGCCGGCCGACTCCGTCAAGGACGCGCTGACCATGGTGGCGACAGGGCAGGCGGATTTCACGATCGCCAACCTGCCCGTGGCCGATGCGGTGATCCGCCATCACTTTCCCGGCGAGCTCAAGGTCACAGGCTCGGCCAACACCATCGAGAACATTGGCGTGGGGGTCTCGCCGCGCTATGCGGCCCTGGTGCCGCTCATCAATCGCGCGCTGTTCGCCATGCCCGAGGGCGAGCAGGTCAGCATCCGCAACAAGTGGCTGTCGGTCAGCTACCAGCTTGGCCCGTCAGCCTCCGCCATGCTGGCGAAATTCGGGCCGGCGGCCGCGCTGGTGCTGTTGGCGCTGGCGGCGCTGTTCATCAAGCAGACGCAGCTGCGCCGCGAAAACCGCCAGCGCCGCCTCGCCGAAGAGACCCTGGCGCGCCAGTTGAGCTTCCAGCGCGCGCTGATGGAAGCCGTGCCGTTCCCGCTTGTCGCCAAGGATGCGGCGCACCGCTACGTGGCCGTGAATGCGGCGTTCTGCACCATGTTCGGCCGGACACCCGCGTCGCTGCTCGGGCGTACGCCGCAGGAGCTGGGACTCCATACGCCCGACAACACGTCGCCGCTGTCCGATATCAACCGGCGCGCCGAACAGAACAGCGAGAGCACGCGCGAAGAACTCATCATCGAGACACCCGACGGGCCATCGCGCAACGTTTTGTACTGGATCGAACCCTTCCACCTGCCCGACGGGCAACCGGCCGGCACCGTGGCGTCGCTGGTCGACATCAGCGAGATCCGCGACGCGCAGGCACGCGCCGAACGCCTCGAGCGGCGCCTGCGCGAGGTGACCGAATCGCTGCCGGCCCTCGTCTATCAGTTTGAGCTGTCACCGGGTCAGAGCCGCGGTCGCATCACTTACGTAGCCGGCAAGGCGCACGAAACCCTGGGCGTCCAGCCGCAGGATCTGCTGGGCTACCTCTCCACGCCCGAAATGCTGATTCACGAAGACGACCGACAGCGCATGCTCGACATGGTGCTCGTCTCGGCGCAGCACCTCACGCCCTTCGATCAGCAATTCCGCCACGTGGGCGAAGACGGTGCGGTGCGCTGGCTACACGCGCGCTCGATCCCGCATCGCGAGCCCGATGGCCGCACGGTCTGGAACGGCTACCTGAGCGACGTCACCACGGAGCGCGAGCAGGCCGATGCGCTGGAGGCCGCCAAGAACGCGGCGGAATCGGCACTGCATGCCAAAGACCGCTTCCTCGCGATGATGAGTCATGAGATCCGCACGCCGATGAACGGCGTGCTCGGCCTGATCGAACTGCTGCGCCAGACCCGGCTCGACGGCGAGCAGAAGCAGATGGTCTCGCTGGTGCAGGACTCGGGGCGTGCGCTTCTGCACATCCTCGACGACATCCTCGATTACGCGAAGATCGAAGCCGGCCGCCTCGACATCTCGCCCGCGGCGACGGATCTGCGCGAGATGTTCGACAGCACGGTCGGCCTGCTGGCGAGCCGCGCGCACGAGAAATCGCTGTCGGTCCGAGTGGACGTGGCGGCCGACGTGCCGGCCAGCGTCTCGGTCGACAGCGTGCGCGTGCGGCAGATTCTGTTCAACCTGCTCTCCAACGCCATCAAGTTTACCGACACCGGCAGCGTGCGGCTGTGCGCCACGTGCGCGGGCGTGAGCGGCGACACGGCGCGTCTCGCCATCTGCGTGGCCGATACGGGCATCGGCATCTCGCCGGAGGTGCAGGCCACGCTGTTCGCGCCGTTCGTGCAGGCCGAGCGTACGACCACGCGGCGCTACGGCGGCACGGGCCTCGGCCTGGCGATCTCGCGGCAGCTCGCGGAGCTGATGGGCGGCAAGCTCGTCATGGAGAGCACGCCCGGGCACGGCACAGCCGTCACGCTGGAACTGGCCGTGCCCATCCTGAAGGCGCGATATGCCCTGCCCAAGCTGAGCGGGCGCAGCATTGCCATTGCCGTGGACGATGCGGCCCTGCGGCACAGCCTGACGGCGTTCGCGGTCGCCGCGGGCCTGCGCGTCACCGCGGCCGACGACGCCACCGCCGACATCGTCCTGAGCCTATCGGCGCATGCGCGCGACGGCGCCGTCCGCCTCATGCTCGAAGCCGGCTATGCCGAACCGGGCAACGCCTTGAGCGTCAACCCGCTGAACTGGCATGCCTTCGTGCAGGCGTGCGAACGCGCGTTGCCGCAACCCGAGCGCGGGCGCACGCCGAGCGCCACGGCGCCCCCCTGCCCCAAGGCCACGTCCAGTGAAGCGCCGGGGGCGCACATCCTGGTGGCGGAAGACCACCCGATCAATCGCGAGCTGATCGCCAAGCAACTCCGCCTGCTGGGCTACCGGGTGACGCTGGCCGAGGATGGCGCCGTCGCGCTCGAGCGGCTGCGCGAACACCGCTTCGACGCGTTGCTCACGGACTGCCATATGCCCGGCATGGACGGCTTCGACCTGGCCCGGCACATCCGCCGCGAAGAAGACGGCGGCCCGCGCTTGCCCATCATCGCGATCACCGCAACGACGCTCGCCGAGGAGCACGCACGGTGCCGGGCCGTGGGCATGGATGCGAGCCTGCTGAAGCCGACCACGCTCGCCACGCTGCAGGAGGCACTGTCTGCGCTGCTCAGCCCGCAGGCCGGTGCGCAGGCTCCGGCGGAAGAAACGTTCGCGCTGGCGCTCGACGACCTGCGCGCCGCACTCGGGACGGACGCCGCCGCCGCGGGCTTGGCGCGCGTGTTCCTGTCGTCGCTGACCGATGACGCGCGGCGGCTCGAGCCGCTGCTGGATGCAACGGATCGCGCCGAGCTGCGCGAGTGGTCGCACCGCACGGGCGGTGCGTTGGCGCTGCTGCACAACGCGTGCGTGGACGCGGTGGCCGCAGCCTTCCGCGACGCCGTGCACCACGGCACGCACGCCGACGTCCGGACGGCTGGGGCGAGAGTCAAGCGGCTCCTCGACCACATCAACGCGCTGCTCGATGCATTCATCTCCGCATGCGGCACGATGCTGCACCGCACGCAAGTGACGGATTCATAAGGGAAAACCGTTTCAAGCGGCGCATGCACCGCTTTTAGACGAAGTGTTCCAATCGGTCGATTGACTCGGCCAGAAGCGCCTCCTACGATGACATCGACCAATGTCACATTAAGAGGCGCCCCAGCGGTGCCCACGGAGACACCACGTGAACGCACGGACCGACTTCCCGCGCGCCGACGCCGTTGCGCCGGCCCCGCACCGCCCCGACGCCCCTGCCCTCATCGAGGTCGCCATCATCGGGACGGGCTTTGCCGGCCTGGGCATGGCGATCCAGCTCAAGCAGAACGGCATCGACGACTTCCTGGTCTTCGAGAAGGCCGGCTCGGTGGGCGGCACCTGGCGCGACAACCATTACCCGGGCTGCGCGTGCGATGTGCAGTCGCACCTGTACTCGTTCTCGTTCGCGCCGAACCCGGAGTGGTCGCGCATGTATTCGCCGCAGCCGGAAATCCGGGCGTACCTGGAGCGCTGCACCGACCAGTTCGGTGTGCGGCCGCACGTGCGCTTCCACCACGAACTGGTGCGCGCCGCCTTCGACGATGCCGCCGGCGTGTGGAATCTCGAGATGGCAGACGGGCGCCGCTACCGCGCGCGTACACTCATCTCCGGCATGGGCGGACTGAGCCGCCCCGCGTGGCCGAACATTCCCGGCATCGAGACATTTCAGGGCAAGGCGTTCCACTCGCAGCTCTGGGACCACGACTACGACCTGCGCGGCAAGCGCGTCGCCGTGATCGGGACGGGGGCTTCGGCCATTCAGTTCGTGCCGCAGATCGCGCCCAAGGTCGGCCGGCTCGACCTGTACCAGCGCACCCCGCCGTGGATCCTGCCCAAGCCCGACCGCAAGGTCTCGCGCCTGGAGCACTGGCTGTTCCGCCATCTGCCGTTCACGCAAAAGCTGGTGCGCACCGGCATCTACTGGATGCTCGAATCGCGCGTGCTCGGCTTCGTGATCCACCCGAAGCTGATGAAGGCGGTCGAGCGCATGGCGCGTGCCCATATCAGGCGCCGCATCGCCGATCCCGAACTGCGCCGGAAGGTGACACCCGACTACACCATCGGCTGCAAGCGCATCCTGATCTCGAACGACTACTACCCGGCGCTCACGCGCGAGAACGTCGACGTCATCACCACCGGCATCGCGCGCGTGGAACCGAACGCCATCGTCACCACCGACGGCACGCGGCGCGAGGTCGACTGCCTGATCTTCGGTACGGGCTTTCATGCGACAGACCCGTTCCCGCGAGGCGTGCTGCTCGGCAGCCAGGGCGCCGACATCGTCGACGTGTGGGACAGGCACGGCGCCGAGGCCTACCTTGGCACCACGGTGGCGGGCTTCCCCAACTTCTTCATGGTGGTGGGCCCGAACACGGGGCTCGGCCATTCGTCGATGGTGTTCATGATCGAGTCGCAGGTGGCATACATCGTCGACGCGCTCAAGTCGATGCGCGCACACAACGTGGCGGCCATCGACGTACGCCCCGATGTGCAGCGCCGCTTCAACGACGGCATCCAGAAGAAGCTCTCGCATGCGATCTGGTCGGCCGGCGGCTGTGTGAGCTGGTACCTCGATCCGAAGACCGGCAGGAACACCACGCTGTGGCCGGGCTTCACGTGGCAGTTTCGCCGCGCCACGGCCCATTTCCGGCTGGCGGACTACCGCACGCGCCCGATGGCCGTGCCCAAGGGCGTGCCGCTGCGCATCCCCGCCCGCACGGTGCCCGCCGCCGTCCAGAACACCCCCAACGAAGAAGCGCTCGACCGCGCCTGACCTCTGACGCGCACCGGCCATCAGGAGACACGCCATGAAGTCATTCAACAACCAGGTTGCCGCCATCACCGGTGCCGCGTCGGGCATCGGCCGCGCGCTGGCGCTGGCGCTGGCGCGCGAGGGCTGCCACCTCGCGCTCGCCGATCGCAACGAAGCGGCGCTCGCGCAGACCGTGAACCTCATCCGCGCACATGAGGGCGACCGCATCCGCGTGACCACGCATGCCGTCGATGTGGCCGACCGCGGCGCGGTGTACCGCTGGGCCGAAGAAGCGGCGGCCGCGCACGGCAAGGTCAACCTGATCTTCAACAACGCCGGCGTGGCGCTGTCGAGCACGATCGAAGGCATGGAAGACGATGACCTCGCCTGGATCATGAACATCAATTTCTGGGGCGTGGTGCATGGCACCAAGGCGTTCCTGCCGCTGCTCAAGGCGAGCGGCAACGGGCACATCGTCAACACGTCGAGCATCTTCGGCATCTTCGCGCAGCCCGGCATGGGCGCGTACAACGCCAGCAAGTACGCGGTGCGCGGCTATACGGAAGCGCTGCGGCAAGAGCTCGACCTGATGAACTGCGGCGTGTCGGCCACGTGCGTGCACCCGGGCGGCATCAAGACCAACATCGCCAAGTCGAGCCGCGTGTCGCCGAGCATGAACGGCTTTCTCGTGCGCGACGAGCAGCAAGGCAAGGCCGAGTTCGAGAAGTTCTTCATCACCACGCCGGAGAAGGCTGCGCAGGTGATCCTCGACGGCGTGCGCAAGAACAAGCGCCGCGTGCTGATCGGGCCCGACGCCTACGCCGCCGACGCCATGGCGCGCATTCTGCCGGCCGCCTACCAGGCGCTGGTCGTGCGCGAAGCCCGCCGCACCCGCAAGAAGGCGCTGCGCGAAGACACCGCGCCCGCCACCGCCCGCGCCAAATAGCCCCGGAGCCGATCGATGAAGACCGTCGCGTCCCCCCCGCCGCTCCATGCGGTCTCCGGAGAAACGTTCGCCAGCCCCCCGCGCGCGAACCTGCTGCACGTCGCGCGCGCGATGCTGCGCCCCGGCCGCATCGGCCTGCGCAGCATCGGCCGCGACGTGCTGATCGCACGTTACGCCAAGCCGCAATCGCGCTACCTGCCATTGATGGGCACGCGCGTGCATTACACCGACGAAGGCGCTGCCAACGCCGAAGGCACATTGCTGCTGATCCACGGTTTTGGCGCGTCGCTGCATACGTGGGACGGCGTGCTGCCGCAGCTCACGCGGCGCTACCGCGTGATCCGGCTTGACCTGCCGCCGTTCGGCATTACCGGCCCGCTGCGCGATGCACAGGGCCGCCCGCGCACGATGGAGCTGCCGCTGTACCGCGACTTCATCGACGCGTTTGTCGACACGCTGGGCCTGTCGAAACTCACGCTGATCGGCAATTCGCTCGGCGGCATGGTGTCGTGGGATTTTGCCGTGCGGCACCCGGGCCGCGTCGAGAAGCTCGTGCTGATCGACTCCGCCGGCTTCCCGATGAAGCTGCCGATCTACATCGATCTGTTCAATCACATTGGCGTGCGGATGACGTCACCGTGGATGCTGCCCGAGGGGATCATCCGCGCCGCCACGCGTGATGTGTATGGCGACCCGTCGCGCGTGTCCGAACCCACGCTGCGCCGCTACGCCGATTTCTTCTATGCCGACGGTGCACGACAGGCCATCGGCAAGATGGTGCCGAAGTTCCGCTTTGACGATGTCGATACCAGCGGGCTGGCCTCGATCCGAGTGCCCACGCTCATCCTCTGGGGCCAGCGCGACCGGTGGATCCCGCCCGCGCATGCCGGCGAATTCGCCCGCCGCATTCCCGGCGCCACGCTGCGCATGTATCCGGCGCTCGGCCATATCCCGATGGAGGAAGACCCCGTACGCGTGGGGACCGACCTCTGTGCATTCCTCGATCAGGGGCGCGCGTCGACGCGCCTTTCAGACACCACATTCCAGGAGAACCGCCCATGATGCCAGTCCGTCGCGACGTGCATCCTCACCTGCCGGCTGATCGCATCAGCAACTGGCACGAGCGAGGCCCGCACGTAACCCACTTTCTGAACGCGCTGTCGATCTTCTTCCCGACCGGCGAGCGCTTCTTCATGGACAGTGTGCGCAACTACCGCCACCTGGTGACCGATCCCGAACTCAAGCAGGCCGTGGCCGGCTTCATCGGGCAGGAAGCCATGCACACGCGCGAGCACGTGCTGTACAACGACCTGCTCGATCGCGCCGGCCTGCCCGCCACGCGCATCGACCGCTTTGTCGGCAAGTTCCTGAACCTGCTGCGCAAGTACACGCCGAAGTCGCACCAGCTGGCGGTGACGGTGGCGCTGGAGCACTACACCGCCATGCTGGCCGGCCAGGTGCTCGCCAATGAAGACGGCCTGGGCCGCAACTCCGAGCCCGGTTACCGCCAGGTCTGGCTGTGGCACGCCATGGAAGAAACCGAGCACAAGGCCGTCAGCTACGACGTATGGAACCTCGCCATCAAGCCGGGCGTGGGCCGCTACCTCACGCGCACGCTGACGATGGTGCTGACGACCCTGACCTTCTGGGCAATGGTGTTCTACGTGCACCTGCGGCTGATCTTTGCCGACCGCACCATCAAGCACAAATTCCTGGGCCTCGGCAAAGCGTTCCACTTTCTGTGGATTCACCCGGCGCCGCTGCGCAAGATCATCCCCGAGTTCTTCGATTTCTTCCGGCCGTCGTTCCACCCGTGGGACGAGGACAACCGCGCCGCGCTGGAACACCTGCCCAAGCTGATCTCGGAGATCGAAGCCTATGCCGCAGCCCATGGCGAAGCACCGTCGCCGTCGATCCGCCGCAAGCTGTCGACAGCGGGCGCGGCCGGTTCCTGAACAGGCATTCAAAACGCCTGCGGCACCCGTGGTATCGGGATCAAACTAGAAATAGATAAGGCGCACCCCACGCATGGGCGCGCCGGAGACACTAACCCTTGTCCGACGCGGGCGACTGGCCCGACGGCTCGTGCATGTGCTCGATGACTTGCGCCACGCGGTCGCCGAGGTACTTGTTGGCGGCGATCTCCAGCGCGCGCATCAGCTCGGCTTCGACCGCCACCAGCGCCAGCGGGCGGATGCGCCAGATCACGTCGACCAGACGCGGCACGTCTTCGACCGGCGGCAGATCGCTGCCGTACTTGTCGAGTTCGCGCACGACCATGGAGACCAGGTCATCGGCCACCGCCTGCGTATGCGGCCGGGCACGCTCGATGATGTCGAGCACTTCGACCAGCGGGAAGCCGGCCTTGGCCATCTGCGCGCCGGCCATCAGCGCCTTGGGGCTGCGCGCGAGATAGCCCAGGCCGTCAGGCTCGAGCAGGCCAAGCGAGATGGCCCGCCCCAGCGCCTCGCGTGACATGGAGCGCCCGAACAGCTTGGCCAGCGCCAGCAGCGAATAGTGCTTGGGCGCCTCGTCCGACCACGGGCTGCTGATGGCCGATTCGAGCCCGAGGATCGAGCGCAGGTCGTGGCCCTCGACGATGGCCTTGAGCAGTTCCTGGATGTTGGCGAGCGTGTAGCCGCGCGCCAGCAGATGGTTGATGAGCTTGAGCCGGCCGAGATGCGCCTGCGTATAAATGCCCACGCGCCCGCGACGCTCGGGCGGATCGATCAGGCCGCGGTCCTGGTACGAGCGGACGTTGCGGACGGTGGTGTCAGCCGCGCGCGCGAGTTCATCGATGGTGAACTCGCGGGCAGGTTGAGCAGCGGGCGGACCGGCATCGCCGGTTGGTTTGCGGGCGGGCATGGAAAAAATTCTACACGAGCGCGGCAAGGTGACGGATCGCCATGAACGCGCCAGTCGCCGGGTGGTTTCCGGCCTCTCACGACGAGGAGACCGTCGATGTGGGAATCGGTGTTGCATTTGCGTTGGCTGCTCGGCTCGCCGTCTGCGGGCGGTATGGGTGCATCGCTTGTTTCGTCCCCTGCCGGGTCCGACCTACTTGCTTTGTCTTGCCAAAGACAGGTAAGCAAAGAAAGGCGTGCCCAGGATGGCGACTTCCCCTTGAATTTGTGTCGCACAGAGGGGACGTGGAAAACTCGCTTCGCTCAGACAGTTCCCCCTCTTTTTTCCGCCCGCCTACGAAAATTCAAGGCGCCCCATAGGGCAGGGTACGGCCAAACCGTCGGCGGGCAGGGGTGGGCCGGGTGGTTTCGGGTTGCCGGGGTGTTGATGACGGCGTTGTTGCTGCAGAGCTGTGCCAGTGCGGGGGACGACCACGGCGGCATCGAGGCGGAGAAGGCCAAGCAGCTGGAAGATGCCCGGGCGCAGGCGCGGGCGCCGTTTCAGGCCGGAGCGCTGGCCACGCGCGCGGTGCGGCCGGTGACGTTGCGCGATTCGGGGCAGCCCGATGCAATCTCGTATCTGCGGCATGTGGATTTCCGCTTCGACGGCGGTGTGGGCTTCGTGATCGATGAACTGGCGCTACGCATGGTGCCACGTGAGGCGGGCGATCCCGTGTGGCTCGATGATGTGTCGTCGTACACGCTGCAGCCAGTGAACGGGACGGTACGCGTGACGGCCGACAGCATGGCCGCGTTGTTCAACACCGTGGTCTTTGCGCGCGGGCCGGGCAGTGACCCGCCCCTGCGCAACTTCAGGTTCTCGCTGGAGGACGACGCGCTGGACATGCACGCCGAGATGCGCCGCCGCGGCGCATGGGTGCCGATCGAGCTGCGCGGCCCGCTCGTGCTGCGCGACCCGCAGACCATCGTGTTCCGGCCCAACGTGGTCAAGGTGCGCGGCCAGGACGCGGGCCCGCTGATGGGCGCCGCGCGCATCGAACTGGCCGACCTGCTGCCGGTATCCACGCCGTCGGTGCAGCTGGCCGGCAGCGAGATCGTCATGCAGGTGCCCAGGCTGTTTCCGCCGCCAGCGCTGGACCTCAAGCTCTCTGCCATCCGCGTCACGCGCGACGGGCTCGTCATGCAGATCGGCGACGGTCATCCGCAGATGCCGCCGTTGGCCAACGCCTCCGATGCGCAGCGCCCGTACATCCTCTTCCGCGGCGGCGACATCCGCTTCATGCGCTCGATGCCGATGAACGCGCGCATCGACATCGTGGTTGCCGATCCGGCCAGGCCGTTCGTCTTCAACCTGTACCGTTACCGCGACCAGCTCGTGGCCGGCTCGCTGCGGTTTTCGCCCGATGGCGGCATCCGCGTGCGGATGCCGTCGTTCGACACGCTCGCCGCGGGGCAGATGCCGAAAACCGCCAGGCCTGCCGTACACCTCGCCCGGAGGACCGCGCCATGATCGCCTCCGCCCTCACCTTCGCCGCGTTGACGCTGCGCCTAGCGCTGGTGGCACTCGGCTTGGCCGCCCTCGTGGCGAGCGCCCTCGGCCGTGCCGCCGAAGCGCCCATGGCTAGCGCCCAGCGCAAGACGCTCGACACCGCGCGCCAGCAATGGACGCAGCGCTGCGATCCGTCCTCCGGTGCGCCCAACGCGAGCGGCCCGGCCGTGGCCCGCAATTCCGGCACCGCACCGCCCGTCGTGCAGATGCGCAATGTCGATTTCCGCATCACTGGCGACATCGGCTTTCACGTGCACCAGCTCACCGCGCAACTCGTGCCGCGCACGCCGGGGCAGGCGGTCGACCTGGACGATCCGGGCCAGTTCGACATCCGCATCCTCGGCGGCGATGTGACGGTACCCAAGGCGTCGCTCGACGCGCTGTTCAATACGTACCTGCTGGACTATTCCCCGCGCTCGCTCAATGCGTTGTCGCTCACGCCGGGCGATGGCGTGCTCGACGTATCGGGCGGGCTCAAGCTGCGCAACCATGTTCCCGGCGTGTGGATGCCGTTCGGCATGCGCGGCACCCTGGAGTTGAAGGAGTCGCGCTATCTCGTCTACACGCCGACCGAGGCGCGCGTGATGGGCATCCAGACGCTGGCGCTGCTCAAGGCGCTGGGGCTGCAGCTGTCGCAGCTCGCGCCACTGGACCGCGGCGGCGCCAAGCTGGAGGGCAACACCATGGTGCTCGATCAGTACACGGTCTTCCCGCCGCCCCGGCTGATCGGCCAGATGAAGACGGCGCGCGTGACGCCCGACGGGCTCGTGCTCGGCTTTGGCCCGGCGCCGGCCCTGTGCGCGCCCGCTCCGACCGATGCCGAGAGCCGCATCTGGATCCAGTCCGGTGACCTGAAGATGTACAACGTGCTGGTGACCAACAGCCGCGTGCTCGTCACCGATACGTCGACGCGCGGGCCGCTGCGCTTCGACCTGTATCACTACCGCGAGGCCGCCGCGCGCGGCACCACGCGCATGGATGCGGATGGGACGCTACGCGTCGACCTGGCGCCGGCAGCGTCCATCCAATAGCGCCCGGCCCTTCCCGCGCCGGCTTTACTTCTGACACACGGCGCGCAGGATCGCCTCGCCTTCGGAATGCGGCACGATGGCTTCCCAGCGCGGGCCGTCGATGGTCTTGGTAAGCACCGTGCCGTGCTGGCTGTCCTGGATCAGCGCGCTCACGGGGAGGATGCGGTCGTTCTTGCAGTCGTAGAGCGACGTGCGCGTGTCGTACTGATAGGCCCTGCCGTCGGAGAGCTTGCGCGGCGCGTCATAGGCATCGCGTGTGGTGGCGCGCACGGTGCCGTCCTTGTTGTGTTCGATCGAGTCCTTGTCCAGATACAGCGTGCCGGCGTTGTCGGCCAGCGGAGCCAGCTTGACCCAGTTGTCCGCCGCCACGGCCGTCGAACTGGCCACAGCCAGCACGGCCGCGACCCAGCAGGCCGGCGTTATTTGCGCTTTTCGCATCGCAACCTCCAAGTGCATCATCGTTGGCGCGTGCGGGGCGCTGCCGCGGGCTGCAGCGTTCTCCGCACATCGAGAATCGACGTAGCAAACCAAGTGCCGGCCATACAACGCTGCCGCGACAGCCGATAAAAAAGCCCGCGCGGGGCGGGCTTCTTGGCGGAAAGTGCGGCCGTTACTTGGCGGCAGCGGCCATGTAATCGACGGCGGCCTTCACGTCATCATCGGAGCCGGCGTACGTGCCCTTGGGTGGCATCGCACCCTTGCCGTGCAGCGCGATGTCATACATTTTCGCCTTGCCCTCGGCGATGCGCGGCGCCCAGGCGGCCTTGTCGCCGAACTTCGGGGCGCCTGCCACGCCGGCGGCGTGACACATCTGGCAGGTCGATTCATACACCTTCTTGCCGACGTCGCCGGCAGCGGCTTGCGGTGCAGCGGCGGCAGCCGGCGCCGCAGCGGCAGGTGCCGGAGCCGCCGGCGCTGCAGCGGCAGCGGGGGCAGCGGCCGGAGCCGGAGCCGAAGCAGAAGCCTGCGGCGCCGAGGCGCCCGCAGGCGCTGCTGCCGCGCCGGCCGGTGCGGGCGGCTCCTGCAGCTTGCCGCCAGCCGAGTTGGCCATGTAGACAATGGCGCGTTCGATTTCGTAATCGCTCACGTCATCCGGCGACGTGCCGCCACGCGCGGGCATACCGCCCTTGCCGGCCAGCGCCACCTTGGTCAGGCCCTCCAGCCCTTGCGACAGGCGCGGGCCCCAGCTGGCCGCATCGCCAAACTTGGGCGCCCCGGCCACACCGGCCGCGTGGCAGGTCGCGCAGACTTCCTTGTAGAGCTGCTCGCCGGTCTTGTAGACGCGCGGCGCGTTCGGGTCTTTCAGTTCGAGGTGCGCGACGGGCTTGATGCGGTCGTTCACGGCCTCTTCCGACATGCCGGAACTGCCGGCGCCTTCCTTGACGCCCAGGCCGACATAGTTGGCCAGCAGGATGATGACGAGGATGGGAACGGCAAACGCGGCGATCACCGTGATGATCAGCTGCTTCGGGGTCTTGATCAGAGGCTCGTGTTCGTCGTGCTGCGCGTCGGACATGCTCAACTCTCAGGATGGTGGAACCGCTCTGGAGCCCCCGGGGGCGCCACCGGCATGAAGCACGGGCATCGCCGGCAGTGCGTGGGGCCGCGTAAGGTCGCGATGGAGGCAGGAAGACCACGCGATGCCGCCGCATTGGCCCGAACAGACCTGTCCCCGCATTTCTTCTGTCAAATAACGGGCGATTATATCCGTATTGTTTCGGCGTTTGACACGCGGGAGAGCCCTAAGCAGCGCTTTTTGGCCGGCGTCAAACAGGCCGCGAAACGCGACCGCAGCATGCGGCATGCCACGCGATTTCGCGGGCGGGCGATGGACGCTTGCCGCCAAATGCGCTATCCTGCGGGGCTTCTCTTTCGGCGCGTTCTGCGCCGATGTGCGCCCGTAGCTCAATGGATAGAGTACTGCCCTCCGAAGGCAGGGGTTGCTGGTTCGATCCCAGCCGGGCGCGCCAAGTGTTCCATCCCGGCTCCCTCCTGTTTGCTGATCCGGCCATGCACGGCCGCCGCTTGCGCCGAAGTGAGCGATTGCTGCACACAGGTATGCGGAACATTGACCCTACGCAGATGCCGCAGGCTGGGAGCTGTGCCAGAATGCACGAGCGGAAAAACGGCGCGCCGACGCCGTCCGCTGTCCCCTGGGGCGAGCCGGTGCGGCGCACGGGCCCGGCAAGGGACGCCACACAACACACTCCCACAAAAGGAATCAGCATGTCCAATCGTCGTCAATTCCTGAAGAGCATCCCCATTGTGGCCGCCGCCGGCGCCGTCGGCATGTCGATCTCGGACCTGGCCAAGGCTGCGCCGCTGGTTGCCGAGAGCGACCCGCAGTCCAAGGCGCTCGGCTATGTGGCCGACACCACCAAGGCTGACAAGGCCAAGTATCCGAAGCACACGCCGGATCAGCACTGCGGCAACTGCGCTTTGTACCAGGGCGGCACGGCCGCACAAGGCGGCTGCCCGCTGTTTGCCGGCAAGGACGTCGCCAACAAGGGCTGGTGCAGCGCCTGGGCGAAGAAGGCTTGAGCCAGGCCCACGGCCAACGCAAAACGGACCCCGCGGGGTCCGTTTTTCATGGGCGGTGCGCGCGTTGCGCTACGGTGCCTGGATGCCGGCGGCCCGCACGATGCGGCCGTTGCTGTCGTACTCCGCGCGGATGCTCGCCGCGAATTGCGCGGGCGTGCCGCCGGCGGGCACCACGGCGGCCTGCGTGAGGCGCTCGCGCAGATCGGGCGCGGCCAGGGCCTTGTTGATCTCAGCGTTCAGCCGCGCGATGACCGGGGCAGGCGTCTTGGCCGGCGCGAACACGCCGAAGGTCGAAGCCATGTTGGCCTTGGCGTAACCGAGTTCGGCAAAGGTCGGCACGTTCGGCAGCGCATCGAGCCGGTGTGGCGCGCCCACCGCGAGCGGGCGGAGCTTGCCGCTGGTGATGTGCTGCATCAACGTCGGCCCCACGTTCGTCGACATCACCTCCACCTGCCCGCCGAGGGCATCGGTCAGCTGCTGGCCGCCGCCCTTGTACGGGATCAGCGTGATATCGACATGCGCCTGCGCCTTGACCTGCTCCAGCGCCAGATGGCCCACCGTACCGAGGCCCGAGGTCGACCAGCGGATCGAACCCGGCTTGGCGCGCGACTGGCTCAGCATGTCGGCAAAGCTCTTGCCCGTGAACGACGGCGTGCCCAGCAGGATCATCGGCGCATACATGACGTTGGCCACGGGGGCGATGTCCTTGAACGGGTCATACGGCAGCTTGCCGAAATGCGGGTTCAGCGTGAGCGGGCTCACGGAGGAAAACCCGAGCGTGTAGCCATCGGGCACGGCCTTGGCCACGGCGTCCATGCCGATGCTGCCGCCGGCGCCGGCGCGGTTCTCCACCACCACCGGCTGGCCCAGCTGCGCAGACAGCTTCTCGCCCAGCGCACGCGCCACGTTGTCGGAAATACCGCCGGTCGGATACGCGACGATGATGCGGATCGGCTTGACCGGATAGTCCTCCGCCTGCACGGGTGATGCGGCAAGCAGCGGCACGCCGGTGCACAGCAGCGCAGCGAAAGCAATCAGGCGACGACGGGCGATACGTGCGGAAGTCATGGCGCAGTGTCAGAGGGAAGAGAAAGGAAGCGACATTGTAGGCCGATGCCCAGGCAAGTTCGCTTGGCCGCAGGCAAAAGAAAAGGCGCCCGAAGGCGCCTTTTCCGTTCCCAATCGAGTGACAGCGTCGATTAGAAGATGTGGCGGATACCCAGGCCCACACCCACTTGGTTCGTCTTGCCGTTCTGGCCATTGGCCGTGCCACCCGGCAGTTCCGGAGCAGCAGCGTCCTTGACCTTGTCGTAAGCGACCGTGCCGTACAGCTGGGTGCGCTTGGACAGCGAGTACTCGGCCAGCAGCACGCCCGTGTAGCGCTTGCCGTCGGCACCTGCGGCCAGCGCCGCGTCCTTGATGCTGTCGTAGTAGAACGCACCCGTCAGTGCCAGCGCCGGAGTCGCTTGGTACGTCACACCAACCAAGCCGATACGGTCACGGCGCTTGGTGGCGCCCGGAGTCAGGCCAGCACCGGCGGCATTGCCGTACAGGTTCAGACCGAACGTGCTGCGGTCGCCCGCGCAAGTGGTCGTGCTGTTCACGCACGCCGTGTTATCGCTGCTGTCGATATAGCCAGCGTACAGCTTGGCCGGGCCAACGGCGTAGTTGCCGCCGATACCCCAGACCTTCTGCTTGTGGCCACCCTGGTTGCCCGTCAGGGCGTTGGGCGCATCTTGCTGCTGCTGGTAGAACGCGCCAACCATGGCCGGGCCGAATTCGTACGAAACCGCGCCGCCCATGTAGCGGTTGTCAGCTGCGCTGCCAGCCTGTTCGCCAAAGCCGTAGCCGAGGCCAACGTACAGGCCGCTCCACTTGCCTTCGTACTTCAGCATGTTGGACACGCGCAGGCCCGTCACGCCGTAGTAGATCCACGAGTTCTCGTCGTAGTTGCCCACGCCCAGCGGATCGAAGTTACCGCCCATCGTGAAGCCGAAGTTGTACTGGCGGCCCAGGGTGATGGTGCCCAGGTCCTTGTTGGACAGGCCCACGAACGCTTGACGATTGAACAAACCACCGCCGTTGGCGCGGCCGGTATCCGGATCGAAGCCGCTTTCCAGCACGAACAGCGCCTTGTTGCCGCCGCCCAGATCTTCATTGCCCTTCAGGCCCCAGCGGCTGTTGGACACAGCACCGTTGTCCAGACGGACCAGGCTGTTGCCGTTGGCATTGGCGTTGGTGGTGTAGTGGATCGTTGCGTCAACAATACCGTACAGCGTCACGCTCGATTGGGCATAGGCCGAACCTGCGAACAGGGCGCCGACTGCAACCAGAATGGCAGACTTTTTCATGTGGGCTCGAAATTAAAAGAGTTGTCTCAGACCGCCCGACCCCGTGTGCATGAGGCTGGGCTCCTCCGTTTCCTTTGCTTCCGTGTCGGAAGTGCCGCGCAAATTTAACAAAAGGCCCTAAGCGCGGCAAAACAATTCACGGAATCGTTCTACCAAGTGTGGTACGCGCGCATCGCTCTTAATGCATCGCACCAAAACCGCCTCTGACAAGGCCTGCCACCTCGTGCCGCCCTGCTGTGGTGCACAAAGACCCGCAGCATGCCCCGCCAGCACGGATTGATTAGATAAAAAGGCGAGGAAATTGCCGCGGCAGCCCACCCACTGAGGCGTTTTTCACCGCCATTCACACCGGCTTGCATCATTTCGGCGCCAACAACAAACCGTTCGTCGCACCACCGTGGATGCGGTATGCGCGCTGACCTAGGCTTCAGTCCGTGGCAGGACGCAGACAAAGACCACGCTAAAACAGCATCGAAAATCAGTTGAAGAAGGAGTTCGCCATGCGACTCAGGCAGATTGGGTTGGCCGCGCTATTGGCGGCAGGTGCCATGGCGGCAGGCGGCGCTTGGGCGCAGGCCAGCCGCGTGGAAGTGTTTGGCCAGGCAGCACTGGCCCAGCGGTTCGACGTGTACAGCGACGGCGCCCGCACCGGCCGTTTCGACACCTATACAGAAGGCGCGCGCAGCGGCCGCTTCGATCCGTACAGCGAAGGCATGCGCAGCGACCCCGCCGGCCGCTCCCGCGAGGGCGGCGGCACGGTCTACGGGTATCCAGTACCGAATTGAGGCCTTGATCGGCAGTACGACTTACGGGCCGGTCTCCAGGCATCCTCCGTTTTCCGCCTCTTGGCCCGCGTGCCCCGCCGGTGATGCGCCAGCGGGGCTTTTTCATGCGCGCTCGCTCAGATGAGCTTGTCGAGCGTGATCGGGAGTTCGCGCACACGCCGCCCGGTGGCGTGATAGACGGCGTTGGCAATCGCCGCCGGCACGCCCGTGATGCCGATCTCGCCGATACCCTTGGCGCCAAGGGGGTTGATGTGCGGGTCGGCCTCATCGAGCACGAGGATGTCGATGTCGGGCACGTCGGCGTTGACGGGGACGTGGTACTCCGCGAGGTTGTTGTTGACGATGCGACCGTAGCGCGGGTCGAGCAGGCTCGCTTCGAACAGGGCCATGCCCATGCCCCACACAATGCCGCCCAGTAGCTGGCTTCGCCCGGTCTTCGCGTTGAGCAGCCGCCCCACGCCATAGCTCGCCACGATGCGCGAGACGCGGATCACCCCCAGGTCCGCATCGACACGCACTTCGGCAAACACCGCACCGAACGAGTGCATCGAGAACTTCTGCTTCTCTTCGCCCGGCTGGACCTTGGCCGTCGCCTCGATGGGACGGCCGTGGCGCGCAACGACGGCCGCGACGGGCTCGCGCGCCCCGCTGCGGGCCGTGAGCATGCCGTCCGCCACGGTGATGTCGCCGGCGCCCAGCCCATGCAGCGGCGAGCTCGCATCGGCAATCGCCACGGCAATCAACGCATCGCGCGCCTGCTGGCCCGCTGCCTGCACGGCCGGCGCCACACTGGCCGCACTCTGCGAGCCGCCTGACACCGGCGCCTCCGGCATGCGCGTGTCGCCCAGATCGAAGTGCACGCGGTCGACGGGCAGCCCCATGGCATCGGCCGCCACCTGCGTCATCACCGTGTAGGTGCCGGTGCCGAGGTCCTGCGAGCCCGATTCGACCTGCGCCGTGCCGTCCGGCAAGTACCGCGCGGCGGCCCCGGCCGGACTGCGGTTGGCCGGGTACGTGGCGGTGGCCATGCCCCAGCCGATGCGCGTCTTGCCCTCGCGCATGCTGCCCGGCCGCGGATCGCGTCGCGCCCAGCCGAAACGTTCTGCACCGGAGCGGTAGCACGCCGCCAGCGATTTGCTCGACCACGGCAGGCGCTTTTCCGGATCTTGCCGGGCGTCGTTGCGCAGGCGCAGCTCAACAGGGTCGATGCCCAGCGCGTAGGCCATTTCGTCGAGCGCGACTTCGAGTGCAAACGTGCCGGTGGCCTCGCCGGGGGCGCGCTGGAACGTCGGCGTACCAATGTTCAGGCGCGCCAGCCGATGCGTGGTCCGCTGGTTGGGCGTCTCGTACAGCATGCGCGTGACGATGGCGCACGGCTCGGTCCAGTCTTCGATCATCGACGTGGTGGTCAGCGAATCGTGCGAGATGGCGGTGAAGCGGCCATCGCGGGCGGCGCCCAGTGCGATGCGCTGCTCGGTGCGCGGACGTCCGCCGACGGGGCCGAACATCTGCGGGCGCTCCAGCGCCACCTTGACCGGCCGTCCGACCTGCCGCGCCGCCATCGCCGCCAGCACCACATGCGACCACACCGAGCCCTTGCAGCCGAACCCGCCGCCCACGAACGGGCACACCACCCGCACCTTGTCGGGCGACATGCCCAGCGTCTTGGCGACGGTGCGGCGCACGCCCGAGACGTACTGCGTGCTGTCGTACAGCGTGAGCGCGTCGCCATCCCACACGGCGATCGTGGCGTGCGGCTCCATCGGGTTGTGCGTTTCCATGGGCGTGCCGTAGACGGCCTCGATGCGCTGCGCGGCCTGCGCCATGCCGGCGGCCATGTCGCCGCGCGTGGTGTCCGCCGATTGGTTCTGCACCTTGCCCGGCGAGTGCGCATCCGCGCGGGCCGTCTCGAAATCGAGCCGCGCCGGCTGCTGCGCGACCTCCACGCGCACCATGCGAGCCGCGGACTGAGCGTGCTCGAGCGTGTCGCCCACCACCAGCGCGACCGGCTGGCCGTTGTAGTGCACCTGGTCGTCCTGCAGCAGCGACAGCACGCGGCCGGCCGGCGGCTCGAGCGCGGGCTTGCTGCCGTTGGGCAGGCGCGGCGCGTTCTCATGCGTCATCACCAGCAGCACGCCGGGCATGGCCTGCGCGACGTGCGTGTCGACCCGCGTGATGCGGCCGGCCGGTACGGTGCTCTGCACCAGGACCGCATGCACCAGGCGCGGCAACTGGAACTCCGCGGAGTAGCGCGCCTGCCCCGTCACCTTGAGCAGGCCATCGGTACGGTCCAGCGGTTGGCCGACGTTGCTCATGCCACACCTCCCGTCGGGTTGGCCGCGACAGCCAGCGCGCGCGCCACGGCGCGCTGGGCGAGCGGCACCTTGAAGCCGTTGTCGCGCAGCGGCTGCGCACCCTGCACCGCCAGCGCACCGGCCTGGGCAAACAGCTGCGGGTCGATGGCCTGCCCCGCCAGCATCTGCTCGGCCCCGTGCGCGCGCCACGGCTTGTGCGCCACGCCGCCCAAGGCGATGCGCGCCTCGCGGATCGTCCGCCCATCCGCCTGCAACGCCAGCGCCGCCGCCACCGACACCAGCGCAAACGCATAGCTCGCGCGGTCTCGCACCTTCAGGTAGTGCACATGCGTGCCGAACACCGGCGGCGGCAGATCGATGGCGACGATCAACTCGCCGGGCGCGAGCGTGGTGTCGGCTTCGGGGTGCGCTTCGGGCAGGCGATGGAAGGCCTCGATCGGAACGCGGCGCTCACCATGCGCACCGTGCACGACCACCGTGGCATCCAGGGCGGCCAACGCGACGGCCATGTCGGACGGATGTGTCGCGACGCACGCCTCGCTCGCGCCGAGGATGGCGTGCATGCGATTGAACCCTTCGCGCGCCGCGCAGCCGGAGCCCGGCTGCCGCTTGTTGCAAGCCGGATACGCAGTGTCGTAGAAGTAATGGCAGCGCGTGCGCTGCATCAGGTTGCCGCCGTTGGTCGCCATGTTGCGCAACTGGCCCGAGGCGCCGGAGACGATCGCCTCGGCCAGCAGCGGGTAATGCGTACGCACCAGCGGATGCGCCGCCGTGTCGGCGTTGCGCGCCATCGCGCCCAGGCGCAGGCTGCCGTCGGGCAACTGGCGGATGTCGGCCAGCGGCAGGCGGCTCACGTCCACCAGCCGCTGGGGCTGCTCGACGCCGCCCTTCATCAGGTCCAGCAGATTCGTCCCGCCGCCGATATAGCGCGCGCCGGGCTCACGGCCCAGGCGCACGGCGGCCTCGACGGAAGACGCACGGTCATAGGCAATCGATTGCATGGCGCCTCCTCAAACGATGTTGCCCGGTTTGGCAGCCACCACGCGAATCGCCGCCACGATATTCGGGTACGCGCCGCAACGGCAGAGGTTACCGCTCATCCGTTCGCGGATCTCTTCCTCGGTGAGCGTCACCGGGCCTTGGTTGCCCAGCGCGGCTCGCGACGTGACGGTGCTTGGCATGCCGCGCCGCGCCTCCTCCAGCACCGCCACCGCCGAGCAGATCTGCCCCGGCGTGCAATAGCCGCACTGGAAGGCGTCGTGCTCGAGGAACGCGGCCTGCATGGGATGCAGCGAAGCCCGGTCGACCGCCCCGTCATGCGCACGCGCCAGGCCTTCGATGGTGGTGACCGCGTCCCCTTCGTGCATGATCGCCAGCGTCAGGCAACTGTTGATGCGCCGGCCATTCACGAGGACGGTGCACGCGCCGCACTGGCCGCGGTCGCAACCCTTCTTGGTGCCGGTCAGGCCGAGCACTTCGCGCAGCGCGTCGAGCAGCGTCACGCGCGGCTCCAGGGACAGCGCATACCGCTTGCCGTTGATGTTGAGCGACACCGGCCGCGCCGGCGCAAGGGCGGCCGGCGCGCGGGCGGGCGCCGCCGCCGAGCGTTGTGCGCCAGGCGCATCGTGCGCCAGCGCCAGCGCCGTGGCCGCTACCGCAGCGCCTTGCAGAAAGCCACGCCGGCTCGGCCGCGTGGGTGATCCATCCGATTCATGGGCAGGGTCCGGCCGATGCTCTGTCATGTCGCGTGCTCCACCGGCGCGGGGGGCCGGAGTTGAAGACATGCGTCAGGGGAAAGCAAGCGGAATACCCGGCACCCGGGCAGTGGAAGCCACCGGACGGCGGCTTCGCGAGGGACGTGTACCGCGGCGCGTGTAAGGCTTACGCGCCGCGTTGCAGTGCGGTTACCTGGCGGCGCCGGTGCGGTCGCGCGACACGTCCATGATCATGCGGGTGAGCAGATACAGGCGCGGCACGATCGAATTGAGATCGACATATTCGGCATCGTTGGAGTGCGCGCCAAAGCTCGCCAGGCCGAAGCGCTCGATCACCGGCGCCTTGGTCTTCGACGCGGCAAACGCGGCATCGGTGCCGCCGCCTTCGGCCTTGTCGTCAATCTCGAGCGTCTTGCCCAGTTCGCCGTAGATCTTCTGCGCATGCTCGGCCAGCGCGCGCGACGCGGGCGTGGCTTCCAGCGGCGGGCGGCGGCGTTCGAAGCGGGCCGTCACCTGGGTGTCGGGGATCAGCTTGTTCTTGATGCGCTCGTTGATGGTCTCTTCCAGCTTGTCGGCGTCGGCCGCGCGCAGCAGGCGCACATCGGCCTGGGCGCTGGCCACAGCGGGGATCACGTTGCGGTTGGTGCCCGCCTGCGCCACCGTCCAGTTCACCTTCAGGCCGGTCTCGGGCCTGGAGAGATCGCGCATCTGCAGCACCTGGTGCGACAGTTCGTACAGTGCGTTGCGGCCCTGCTCCGGTGCGCCGCCAGCGTGCGAAGCCTTGCCCTTCACATCCAGCAGGATCGCGCCGATGCCGCTGGTCGCCAGCGACAGCTTGTCCGACGTCACGCGCGTGCCTTCGCACGAGAACACGGCGTCCTGCTCGGCGCCCAGCTTCGCCTGCATGGCGCGCGCGCCCGGCGAGCTGATCTCTTCGTCGCCGTTGATCAGCACCGTGAGCGTGCCGTACTGCTTGAAGTTGACGGCCTGCAGGATGGCGATGGTGTGCAGGATGACCGCCACGCCGTTCTTGTCATCGGCGATGCCCAGGCCGTAGGCGCGGTCGCCGTCGATGCGGAACGGCTGCTGCGCGAGCATGCCCTTCAGGTAGACGGTGTCCATGTGGGCGATCAGCATGATGTTGCGCTTGCCGTCGCCCTTGAAGCGCGCCAGCACCATCTTGCCGATTTTCTCGGGCGTGTCGGCCATGCGGTAAGCGTGGTCGCTCGGGTCGATCAGCTTGACCTCGCCGCCCAGGGCGCGCAAACGTTCCGCAATCACGCCGGCGATCTTGTCCAAGCCTTCGATGTCCTTGCTGCCGGATTCGATCGACACCAGCGTCTTCATGGTCTCGATGAGCGCGGGCTTTTCCTGCTGAGCCCGCTTGTAGATCTCGGCGGGCGGCACGGCTGCGGCCTGACCGGCCGCCAGCGCGCCGGCGGCCACCAGCACGGACAACATCAAGGGGCGCATTCGCTGCCCGAACGACGGAAGGTTCATGGCTGTTTCCTCACCTGTTCTTAGTTATGGTCTGCAACAAAACGGCGATTCTCGCACGCCGTCCTGAGCGTTGCCCGTGGGGTTATCCGCCCTTTCGGCAAGCACGATGACGCAGCGCAAGGGAATACCGCCAGACCTGCGCAAAACGAAAGCGAAGCGGCAACACTCTCGCTACAATTGTTGCCATGCAATACATCCATGTCGTCAACGGCGATGTTGCCGGCGCCACGCTCAAGCAGGCGCTCGCACAGGCTGGCCGCCCCGATTCCGTAGTCGTACTGCGCGACGATCTTGCCGTCGGGCCGCTGGCCGACGTCGACAGCGTGGCGATGGCGCGCTCGGGCTTCTGGCAGCGTGTGGCGCCGAGCAGCAACATCGACTTCGCTTCCGAGATGCGCGACGCCCTGGCGTCGCTGGCGGATCTGCGCGAAGCCGCCACCGAAGTCGCCATCTGGCACGGCCAGAGCGCCTCGGACCAGCTCATGCTGCGCCGCGTGGCGTTCCACCTGCATCAATCGCCCCAGCGCATCAATGAAGTCGGCATGGATGTGCGTGAACTTGAGGCGCCCAACGGACAGGGGCCGCTCACGGCCATCGGCATGTATTCGGGGGCGCGGCTGGCGCGGCGGTTTTCGACCATCGCGCCGGTGTCGGTGCTGCGTATCGGGCGGCTGGCCTACGAATGGCAGCAGACCGTGCGCGAGAACGCCGACGTGCGCCTCTGGAAAGGCAACACGCTGGTGCCGGTGTCGTACGGCACCGTGGACGAGGTGATCCTTGAGCACGTGCCCACCGACTGGGCCAGCGCGCGCGACGTGGTCGGCAGCATCATGGGCGCCATCGACGGACTGCTCGCCAGCGACTGGTTCGTCTTCTGGCGCTGCCGGGAACTGATCGGCAACGGCCAGTTGCTGCTGCGCGGCGATGCGGACTCGCTTGCCACGTGCGAGCTGCGGCGCAATGTGAGCGTGGCGGTGTAGCGCGCCGCCCGATCAGCCCAAACAAAAAAGGAGCGCCGGGCCGCTCCTTTTTTTATCTGGGCAGCCCCGCATCAGTCGTCCCGGCGGAGGCCCGCGCGCGCCGGGCAGTCGATCGGCGTGCCGGGCTCGCCGCCGTCGACTTCGTTGGCGAGGTCGGCGTCGGGCTGTGTGCTTTCCACCTCGCTGTGGACATCGCCCTCGCCCCACGGCATGCCGGATTCACGCAGGCGTTTGCGCTGCACGCGGTCGCGCTGGAACATCTCGGCCAGTTCATCGCGGCCCTGCTGGGCGAGCGAGACCAGCTTCTTCTGGTCGCGATACACGGGGTAGACCTGGTCCATCGAGTTGAGCGTATGGCGGCGGAAGGTCTGTGCGATGCGGTGCGCCTCGTACGGCGCCTTGCCCAGGCCCTCGAGCACACGACGCGCCAGCATGAGCGAGCCCTCGAACATCTCGCGCTCGATCACGTGCACGCCGCGGTCGCGCAGCTGATACACGTGCGACACGTTGCGCGCCCGCACGTACAGCTGCAGGTGCGGAAAGCGCTCGCGCACGCGGTCGACGACTTCCAGGCTGGTTTCCATGTCGTCGATGGCGACGACCATCATGCGGGCCCTGTCGGCACCGGCGGTTTCGAGCAGGTCCATGCGCGTGGCGTCGCCGTAGAACACCTTGAAGCCGAAGCGGCGCAGCATGTCGATCTGGTCGGGGTCGTGGTCGAGCACGGTCGCACTGTAGCCCTGGCTGTAGAGCATGCGGCCGACGATCTGGCCGAAGCGGCCGAAGCCGGCGATGATGACCTCGTTATCCTGCGGGCCGATGGCGTCGGGCGCGCGCTTCTTGCCGTCCATCAGCCGCGGCATCAGCACCTTGTCGTGGAGCAGCAGAAGCAGCGGCGTGGCGGCCATCGAGAGCGCCACGACCAGGTTCAGCGTGGCGGCCATCTCCTGGCCGAGCACATCGCCGGCGACGCCGGGGCCAAACACCACGAACGCAAACTCACCGCCCTGCGACAGCAAGAACGCGAACAGCCACGCCTGCCCGCGCGCAATACCGAAGCGCGTGGCGAGCACGCGCAGCGCACCGATCTTCACGACCAGGAACACCGCCACGAACACCGCCACCGCCAGCGGCTGGCGCATCAGCACGCCGAAGTCGATCGACATGCCGACGGCCAGGAAGAACAGCCCCAGCAGCAAACCCTTGAACGGCTCGATGTCGGTTTCCAGCGCGTGGCGGTATTCGGAATCGGCCAGGAGCACGCCGGCGATGAAGGCACCGAGCGCCATCGAGAGGCCCACGCTGTGCATCAGCAGCGCGATGCCCACCACCAGCAGCAGCGAGAAGGAGGTGAACATCTCGCGCATGTTGGTGCGCGCGATGGCACGCAGCACGGGCCGCAGCAGCGTGCGGCCACCAAAGATGACCGCTGCGACCACGCCCACCGCCTTGGCGGCGGCCATCCAGCTGTGTGCGCCCGAGGCGTCGCCCGTGTCGGGCGCCAGGAGCGGCAGCAGGGCGATCATGGGGATGGCCGCAATGTCCTGGAACAGCAGGATGCCGAAGCTGGCCGTGCCTGCCGGCGTGCGCATCAGGTTGCGTTCGGTGAGCGTGGCCAGCGCAATCGCCGTGGACGAGAGCGCGAGCCCCAGCCCCGCCACCACGGCCGCGCGCCACGGCTGTCCGACGGCCATCACCGCCAGGCCGACGGCCAGCGCGCATACCGCCAACTGCAGCCCGCCATAGCCGAAGATGCTGCGCCGAAGCGACCATAGCCGCGCCGGCTCGAGCTCCAGGCCGATCACGAACATCATCAGCACGACGCCGAATTCCGAAAAATCCAGGATCGACTGCACATTGGTGATGAGCCGCAGCCCCCACGGCCCGACGATGACGCCGGCCAGCAGGTAGCCGAGCACCGAACCCAACCCCAGCCGGCGCGCCAGCGGCACCGCGGCCACGGCCGCAGCCAGGTAGATGACGAAATTGACGAGCAGGTCGTGCGATTGCATGAGCGAAAAGGTCAGGGAGCGTCAGGCCCGGACGCTCGTGGCAGCGTGCCCTTCGGGCAGCCAAGGCTGCAGCGCGGCACGCACGCGGGCAATGTGGGCGTCGATGGCCTCGTCGGGCGCGTCGTCGGCGTCGTGCAGCACATGCGGAGGTTGCCAGTGCATGCCACACAGCGCGGCGGTCTGCTGCAGCGGCAGCAGGAACATGTCGAGCGCATGGCCATGGATGCCGTCCTGGCTGTACGCATGCGCCCGGCCACCGGCGGTGGCGAGCACCATCATGTGCTTGCCGCGCAGCGCCGTGCCGCCCGGCCCATAGGCCCAGCCCATCTCGAACACCACGTCGATCCACTCCTTGAGCAGCGACGGCGTGGCATACCACTGCACCGGAAACTGCAGGACGAGCACCTCGGCCGCCTCCAGTGCTTCCTGCTCGGTGCGCACATCGATATCGAAGTCGGGGTAATGCCAGTACAGGTCGTGCATGGCCACGCCGGGCAGGCCGGCCAGCATGCGCGCCAACGGCTTGTTGACGCGGGAGCGGCGCGGGGCAGGATGCGCGTAGACCACGAGAATGCGCGAAGAAGTCATGGAAAATCCGGAGACGGCGGCGGCTTGATGGCGCATCTTCGCACGGCTACTGTGGAGCGGCGTTGCGGGACCGGTCCCGCCGCTTGCAAAACGGAGAGGAAAACCTCGTCTGGAAAGCGCTCGCCGCTTCGCTTTTGCGCACCGCAGCATTGAGCGTTGCTTACACACAACATCTTGCGGGCCGGCACTCACCCGCGCTAGATCAAGGGGTGACGAGGCTTTCTCGGCAGGAAGCTGACACGAGGCTTACGGGAAATCCCTGATTGGCCTACAATCGCATGGTGCGTTGCACAACACGCGGGCGCATGCCGCTTGCGTGCCCCCAAGGCGGATGTTCCGCCTTCGGCTGATCACTTCGCGACCCCGCGTGGAGGGGCGCTCGGAATAGGAAACCCTGTCGTGAACCCGCTCGAATTGAGCAAGGCCATCGGCGTCGTCACCCAGGACGACATCGACAAGACCGAAGCGGCGCAAGGGGCGCCGCGCTCCACCGTGCTGGTGCGTGAGCTTGCCGCGCACCATCGGTCGCGCCTGCTCAAACACCTGCTGGCCCTGGGCGAAGAAGACCGCCTGCTGCGCTTTGGCCAGGTGGTGGGCAATCACGTGATCGAAGCGTACGTCGACAGCATCGACTTCGACCACGACAAGGTCTTTGGCGTGTATGACGACCGGCTGGAGCTGGTCGGCGTGGGCCACCTCGCGTATCTGCGCGACAACCCGCAGGGGCGCGTGGCCGAGTTTGGCGTGTCGGTGTCGGAATCGGCGCGCGGCAAGGGCGTGGGTAGCGCGCTGTTCCAGCGTGCCGCCATCCACGGCCGCAACACGAAGGTGCGCACGCTGTACATGCACTGCCTGTCGCGCAACGCGGCCATGATGCACATCGCCAAGAAAGCCGGCATGCGCGTGCAATACGCCTATGGCGAGGCCGATGCGTACCTGGAACTGCCGCCCGCCGACACGATGAGCGTACTGAGCGAGGCCATCGACGAACAGGTGGCCGACCTCGACTACCTGCTCAAGCGCAACCTGCGCAATGCACGCCGCTTCGGCCAGCGCTTCTGGCGCTCGCTGGTGCCGCAAAAGCACACCGTCTGATCGATCCCGCCAAAGAAAACGCCCGGCTCTGACCGGGCGTTTTTGTTGGCGCGCCCAACTTCAGCCAGCGGCCTCGTCTTCCGGCGACGCGCCCACGTTTGCCGCCATCTTGCGCAGCACCGCACGAAACACGTCCAGATCGGCTTCGTCGATGCCGGCGCGCAGGCGCGCGTCGTATGCGATTGCCGCATCGCGCAGCTTGAAGAACAGGGCGCGGCCGGCGTCCGTGAGCGCCACCTGATGCACGCGGCGGTTCTCCGGCAGCGGGCTGCGGACCAGCAGGCCGCCCTTTTCCATGCCGTTGAGGTGGTGCGTCAGCGTCGGCCCCTGCACGCCGACCGTGGCGGCCAGCTCGGCCTGCGTGCGGTGTCCGCCCTGCATCAGCGCTTTCAGGATCAGCCAGACCGGGAGCGAGCCGCCGTGTGCCTGCAGCGCATCGTCAAATGCGCGGGCCGTGGTCTTGGCCGTCTGCGCGAGGAGGAATCCCACAGGAACGCTATGGGCTTGCATTGGCTTCATACCCGTCTATGATAGATATCGAACTATTCGATGTCAAAGAGTGGCACACCGGTCGGCGCGCTGTTCTGGCGTCAATCCATCACCTTCAAACGGGGAGTCGTCATGCAATTTGGATGGATTCTGCTGATTGCGCTTCACGCCATGGCCACGGTGTTCTGGGCCGGGTCCACTTTCATGCTCGCCCGCACCGGCGGCGCCAATGCCGCTGTCATGTTCCGCCCGCAGATGGGCGCGGCTACCGTGGCCGTGCTCACCGGCGTGGCGCTGGGCGCGTTCGTCCACGCCGGGCTGCTCGGCTGGCCGCGCACGGTGCTGATGATGGGCGCCCTGGCGGCCATCGTTGCGGTCGGCGTGCAAGGAGCGCTGCGCAAGCGGCCCGCATTGGCGCATCGCGTTGCGGCGCCGTTGCTGGCCGTGGCGCTGGTGTGCATGGTCATCGCTCGCTATGTCGGCTAACAGGAGATTCGCCATGATTGTGCTCGATCACACCATCTTGCGGGTGCGGGATACCGCCCGCTCCGTCGCCTTCTACACGCAGGTGCTCGGCTTCGCGCACGAGGGGCGCATGGGGCCATTCGATGTTGTGCGGGTGAATGACGACCTGACGCTGGATCTGCGGCAGGTCGACACGCTGGAGGTCGAACACCTCGCCTTCAGCCTCGACCGCGCGTCGTTCGATGCCATCCACGCACGGCTCATCGAGCGCGGCATCGTCTATGGCGGCTCGCCGTTCGACCGGCGCAACGGCCAGGTTGGACAAAGCCACGGCGCACGCGGCATGGCAACGGCCATCTACTTCGATGATCCGGATGGCCATGCGCTGGAGATCCGCGTCTATCCCGAGGCCATGGCCGCCTGAGACCGCGCGGCCGGGCGCCTGTGCCCGGCGCGCCCCGTCCCAAATGGACGGCCCTAGTGCAATTGCGCGCTTGTCAGCCGCACGGGTCGCTTCCCTACGATGAGGGCAAGGCACCTCTCGCCCTTCAAGGCGACCGCGCCGGTCGCCTGCGAGCCGATGCCAAGGCCAGAAGGAGACGACGATGAACACATCCTCCGTGCGATTGCCGCTGCTTGCTGCGGCCCTGCTGTACGCGGCCGCGTTGCCCGCCAACGCCCAGGACGCCGCCATGAGCAACATGGCGATGACAAACCCGTCCGCCATGAAGTGGGTCGACGCGCCGCCCGGTCTGCCCAAGGGCGCCAAGCTCGCAGTGCTGCAGGGCGACCCATCCAAGGAGGGGCCGTACGTCGTCCGCCTGAAGGCGCCCGGCGGCTACAAGGTGCCGCCGCACTGGCACTCGCAGACCGAGAACCTCACGGTGATCTCCGGCACGCTCTACCTCGGTGCCGGCGACACGATGGACATGGGCGCGGCGCACGCCCTCAAGGCAGGCGGCTACCACTACCTGCCCGGTGGCGCGCATCACTACGCGTTCACGAAGTCGACGACCGTGGTGCAGATCCACGGCACCGGCCCGCTGGATATCAAGTACGTCGATCCGAAGGACGATCCGACTGCCAGCCAGTAGCCGCTGAAGCGCCGACATCAACGCCCCTTAACCCTCCTGCGCCCCGCGCTGGCGACCCTGCCCCTCGACAGCAGAACTGCCAACGAGGGGCAGGGTCGTCCGCGCCCCCGCGTGCGGTGTAGAGTGAATGCCCCGCCCCACCGACACCCGCATCGCCATGACCGACGACGAACGCGCCATCCGCCATGTAGTGGACACCTGGATCACCGCCAGCAAGACCGGCGACGTCGCCACCGTGCTCGACCTGATGACCGACGACGTGCTGTTTCTCACGCCCGGCCAGCCGCCCTTCGGCAAGGAAGCCTTCGCAAAGATGTCGGGCGACATGAAGGACGTGCACATCGACGGCACGAGCGATATTCAGGAGGTGCAGGTGTTTGGTGACGTCGCTTACTTGCGCAACGCATTGCGCATCGTCATCACGATGCCGGATGGAAAGGAGGTGCGGCGCTCGGGGCAGACGTTGACGATTCTGCGGAAAGAGGCGGATGGGAAGTGGCGGTTGGTGCGGGATGCGAATTTGGTGATGGCAGACTCGGCAAACTGATACCGACATGGTCTTCCTAGCAATCAGCCCTGAAGGTTTGCAACGCGCGCTACAACTGGCAAGCGAGGCGAATCTGCCAATCTGGTGCGGAACGGATGCAATATCCGACGTTGACTACGGCAAACTCGCCGGTCGCAACGTTTCGCGGTTTGTCTATCCGCTGCGCGGCGCCTCTGCCGAAGCGCTGCAAGATGCTATCGATACGATCGCGGAGCATCATCCGGGTGAGCCCGTTTGGGTAGAGCACCTGCCGCCGACCTAGACCTGATGCCATGCGACTTTCACTAGAACTACTTTGGCGTGACCCAGATGACGGCATGCTCGAACTGCGGCTGTCCATCGAAGGCGAGCACCAGTCTGTTGTCGCCGATTTCTACGACTACGCAGATGAACTGAAGAAATGGGGCGCGGGACTGATGACGTTCCCTACCGGCGTCAACGAAGAGATCGCTTTCGAGAAGGGCGCAAAGGACGGAAACGCCTATCTTTGGCTGGCTGTACGAGCGTTCGTAGCAGATGGCGTCGGCAATACCGCCGTTGAAATCGAATACAAAAAACCGGGCAACCGCTTGCACCTCGAAATCGTGCGCTTTGCGATCCCGGTGGAGGCCGCGACGATCAATCGCCTGGGCGCCGCACTGAAAAGTTGGGAGCCCACGGAACATGCACCCCTCGTATTCAGCGATGGCTCACCAGAGCCCGCCTGATTCAGCATCCCCGCCCGTCTCGGGGAAGCGTTCCTACTGTTTTAGTTTTCTTCCCGCTCAAGCAGGTCCAACACTTCCCACCGGTACGGATCGACCAGCACGCCCTCCAGCGTGGTCAGCAGATACGCCCCAATTGCGTCGAGAAACCCGGCGCGATATTCGGGCGCATGCATGCCGACAGCGAACGCAAATTCCCAGCGCAAGACGTTCGGCCGGAATTGCCGATGCACACGCATATCCGACTGCGTGCGCCGCAGGAACTGCCGTGCAGCCAGTGCGCCGGTCAGGTACTCGCGTTTGCGATGAGTCATTGGGCACCTCCGTGAGCGGTGTGCGCTGGGGGGCAAGGCGGGGATGGGTAGGACGCGGGGCGGTGCCCGCAGAGCTGATGTGGCATAGAGCCTCCTGACATTGAAGGAAGCCCGCCTTATCGTCGCCAAACGAGGGAGGCGGGCCCGCGATGAGGTTGGCGAACCGGCGTCAGGACTCCGGCAGACCCGAAGGTCTCCCCACCCGGCCCGCCATGGAAGGCGCGCGAGTGTACTGGACGAACGCATATCGCATCCATCCTCCTGACGTGGGTCGCCAAACCCGTACCATCGCTTCCGCGATGGCGCGCAAATTATAGCGAGCGTTAATCTACCGGCGAAATCCGCGCGATCTGATAACGCATCGCTGCTTGACAGTGGATGCGACGAACTGCGCTCGTTCACGTATTTGGCTATGGCCGCACTGTCGGCAATCCCTCAAACCACCACCGGCAACGCCGTCGTATCCTTGATCCGCTCCAAAGCAAAACTGCTCTTCACATCGATCACCGCCGGGTGCGCGAGCAGCTGGTCGCGGATGAAGCGCGCGAAGTGCTCCATGTCTTCCACGAACACTTTGAGCAGGTAATCCATCTCGCCGGTCATGGCGTAGCACGTGACCACCTCGGGCCACGTCGCGACGGCCGCTCGGAACAGGTCGGACGGCCCCTTTCCCTTGGGCGCGCCGCCCTGCTTTTCCAGCCGCACGTTGATATACGCCGACAGGCCCAGGCCGATCTTGGCCGGGTCGAGCAGCGCGGCGTACTGCCGGATCACGCCGCTCTCCTCCAGGCGGCGAATGCGTCGCAAGCACGGGCTGGGCGACAGATTGACCCGCTCGGCGACCTCCAGGTTGGTGAGGCGGCCGTTGTGCTGGAGAACCTCAAGGATCTTGCGGTCGATCTTGTCGAGCTCGACTTTATTCATTTTGTTGCTCCGCACCAATCAATTCGGCAATTTTCTTGCGCAAATTTAGCAAGGTGGGCACAACTTCGCAATTTTTGCTTTCCCTGACACTCCTACACTGCGAGGATCGTCAAAGCGCCAGCACCCCACACGTGCGGCCCCCGCAGGAGACATCGCCATGCAATTCACGCCTTGGGAAAACCCGATGGGCACCGCCGGCTTCGAATTCATCGAATACGCCGCGCCGGACCCCGTTGCAATGGGCAAGCTGTTCGAGAACATGGGCTTCACCGCCATCGCGAAGCACCGCCACAAGAACGTGACGCTGTATCGCCAGGGCGAGATCAACTTCATCATCAACGCCGAGCCGGATTCGTTCGCGCAGCGCTTTGCGCGCCTGCACGGCCCGTCGATCTGCGCGATCGCGTTCCGCGTGCAGGACGCCGCGTTCGCCTACAAGCGCGCGCTGGAACTCGGCGCCTGGGGCTTCGACACCCACAGCGGCCCGATGGAGCTGAACATTCCGGCCATCAAGGGTATCGGCGATTCGCTGATCTACCTGGTCGACCGCTGGACGGGCAAGAACGGCGCCAAGGCGGGCGACATCGGCAACATCAGCATCTACGACGTCGATTTCGTACCGATCCCCGGCGCCAACCCGAACCCGACCGGGCATGGCCTGACCTACATCGACCACCTGACGCACAACGTCTACCGTGGCCGCATGAAGGAATGGGCGGAGTTTTACGAACGCTTCTTCAACTTCCGTGAAGTGCGCTACTTCGACATCGAAGGCCAGGTCACGGGCGTGAAGAGCAAGGCGATGACGAGCCCGTGCGGCAACATCCGCATCCCTATCAACGAGGAAGGGACGGAGAAGCCGGGCCAGATCCAGGAGTACCTGGACATGTACCACGGCGAGGGCATCCAGCACATCGCCCTGGGCTCGACCGACCTGTACCACACGGTGGATGCACTGCGCGCCAACGGCATCAAGCTGCTCGACACGATCGACACGTATTACGAGCTGGTCGACAAGCGCATCCCCGGCCATGGCGAAAACGTGGCGGAACTCAAGAAGCGCAAGATCCTGATCGACGGTGCGCCGGGCGACCTGCTGCTGCAGATCTTCTCGGAAAACCAGCTCGGCCCGATCTTCTTCGAGTTCATCCAGCGCAAGGGCAACCAAGGTTTCGGCGAGGGCAACTTCAAGGCGCTCTTCGAGTCGATCGAACTCGACCAGATGCGCCGCGGCGTGCTCAAGGCCGACGATCAGCCGGCCTGACGCCCTCAACGTCGCGCTTGCTGGACCCGCACCCCGGTGGCTCGCCATCGGGGTGTTTTGTTTTGCGCGCATGAAAAACGGCGCCCGCAGGCGCCGCGTGTGCCGCAACGGTCGGGTTATTCGCCCTTCGTGGCAGACGGGCCGCCCGGCATGGCCGCGGCCGCAGGCGTGTTCTGCTGCGCCTTGCGGGCATCGTGGCGGGCCTTCATGTATGCGCGGATCTCGTCCGGCGTGATCTTGCCGTCGTGGTTGGCGTCGATCTGGTCGAAGTTCTTCGCCAGGCGCGGCATGCCGGCCTGCGCCTCGTCCTTGGTCAGGCTGCCGTCGTTGTCCTTGTCGGCGGCCTTGAACTTGGCGTCGAAGCGCTGCGCCATCTTTTCGCGCATTTCGCCCTTGTGCGCCTTGTGCCAGGCGGCCAGCTCGTCCTTGCTGAGTTGGCCGTCGTGGTTGGTGTCGATCTGGTCGAAGTTCTTCTCGAGCCAGGCATGACCCTTGGCTTCGTCGCGCGAGACCTGGCCGTCGCCGTTGGTGTCGATGGCCTTGAGCCCGCCGTGGTGGCCCGGCTTGCCGGCGCGGCCGGTCGACTGCGGCGCCGGTGCGGCAGCCGGTGCCTGGGCGCTGGCAGCGGGGGCGCTGGCCTCCTGCGCACGGACGTTCACACCGGACATGGCGAGGAACAGGGCCGAGGTGGCAAGAAAGGTTTGGACAGCACGTTTGTTGGTCATGGTCAGCTCCTTTTCACATGGACTGTGTAGCCGATTAGAACCCGACAATGACGGCACGTTGCCGTGTTTTACACGCTGTTACCCCAATGACATGCGCTGTAATATGCGCGCCGCCGCACGGCGGCGCCGCTGCGGGCTTACTCCTGCGGCGGCTGCGGAGCCCCCGGCTGCGTAGCCTCGCCCTTGCGCGCGGCGGCGGCCGCACGATGGCGCGGGCCGGCAATGCCGCCCTCGGCCACGCCGTTCTCGCCCGTATTCAGCTGCGACGGGGCGATCGGCAGCATGGCCCCCGGCATGGTCGTGTTGGCCGGGTTGTTCGCCACCGACGGCGCGGGCCCGGGTGAAGGCGGCGTGGCGGGGGTCGACAGCGGCGCCGCGGCGCCCGACGGCGGCAACGGCATGGCCGGGGCATTGCGATTGGCCGGCGAGACGCCCGCGGCGACGGCGCTGGCCGGCAGCGGAATCTCCTGGCGCGCACCGTTGCGCTCGATCACCACCGAGCGCGCCTTGATTGCGACCAGCTTCAGGTTCGACGACAGCGATTTGCCGGCCCGCACGGCCTGCGGTGCGCCGCCGTCCACCGACACGATCGCCGCGCCCGAGCCATCGGCCAGGTCCGCCACCACGCCGATCACCTGCACGTCGCGCGGGCCGTTCTGCGGGCCGCCACCGAACAGCGTGATGGCCGCCCCGGTCTCGAGTGCGTCGGTCTGGGCCACGCGGGCCTCGCGCGGCACACTCAGCGAGCGCAGCGACGACAGCGTCAGCACCCAATGCGTCAACAGCGCGCACAAGGCAGCAAACAGGACAAGGCTGAGCAGGCGAGACGACTGTCGAGCGTTCATGAAATGGCCGGAGCACCGTAGGAATGCGCTGATTCTATCCGCCATTCGTGCCGGCTCGGTGAACGGCCTGGAGGAGGGGCTCTACGGCGGGCGCTGCATGACCGTGCCGCGCGATCTATGGTCATATGTCACAGATATACTGTGTCTCTTACTCCCATTGCCAACTCTCTCGCCATGATGCAAGGCCAACTTCGCTCCTCTTTCCGCCAGCGCGCCCTCGCCGGACACGCCCGCCGCGCGGCGCGCGGCTTCACCCTCATCGAGATCATGGTGGTGGTGGTGATCCTGGGCATTCTCGCCGCGCTGGTGGTGCCGAAAATCATGAGCCGGCCCGACGAGGCGCGCATCATCGCCGCCAAGCAGGACATCGCTTCCATTTCGCAGGCGCTCAAGCTCTATCGCCTGGACAACGGCCGCTACCCGACCACCGAACAGGGCATCGCGGCGCTGGTCACCAAGCCGACCACCGAGCCCATCCCCAACAACTGGAAGGGCGGCGGCTATCTGGAACGCCTGCCCAAAGACCCGTGGGGCCATCCGTACCAATATCTGAACCCCGGCGTGCGCGGTGAAGTGGACGTCTTCAGCTTTGGCGCCGACGGCCAGGCCGGCGGCACGGGCAACGACGCCGACATCGGCAACTGGGACAACTGAGCCCGCGCCATCGGCCATCACCGTCCATGCTCGGCAACCGACACCGCGCCCGGCGCTTCCAGGGCTTCACGCTGCTGGAGCTGCTGGTGGTGGTGGTCATCATCGGCATCGTGCTGGGGGTGGTGGCAGTGAACGCCACCCCGAACCCGCGCTCGCAGCTGAACGATGACGCGCAAAAGCTGGCGCGACTCATCGAGCTGGCGCAGGAAGAGGCGCAACTGACCTCGCGCCCCGTGGCCTGGGAAGGCGACACGCAGGGCTGGCGCTTCTACGAATCGACACCCAACGGCTGGCGTCTGCTCACGCGCGACGTGCTGGCACCCGGCCACTGGCGGCAAGGCATGGATGGCGTTCAGATCGTCGCCGGTGCAGCGGCCGCACCCGGCGCCCCGCAGCGGCTGGTGTTCGGGCGCGAGGCCATCGGCCTGCCCTGGCGCGTGGCGCTGACCTCGCAGGGTTCGCGCGTCGATGTGGTGTCGGACGGCGGCCCCCGCGTGCTGACGGAAACGCAATGACCCGCCCGCGTGGCTCCGCCCTGCGGGGCTTCACCCTCCTCGAGGTGCTCGTCGCGCTGACCATCGTGGCCGTGGCGCTGACCGCCACCATGCGCGCGATGGGCAGCATGACCACCGCCAGCGATTCGCTGCAGACCCGCATGATCGCCACCTGGAGTGCCGAGAACCACCTCGCCAACCTGCGCCTGTCGCGCGCGTTTCCCGACCCGGGGGCGCGCGGCTTCGCGTGCCCGCAGGGCGATACGCAGCTGTGGTGCGAAGAAACCATCGCGACCACGCCCAACCCGGTGTTCCGCCGCGCCGAGGTGTCGGTCTATGCCGATGCTTCCAAGTCCGTGCGCCTGGCCTGGCTCGTGACGCTGCTACCGAACGACGCGCGCAATGTCTTCTAAGCACCGCGCACGCGGCTTCACCCTGCTCGAGCTGCTGGTGGCGATCACGCTGCTGGCCATCCTGGCCGTCATCGCCTGGCGCGGGCTGGACAGCATGACGCGCACGCACGAGGCGCTGGCCCAGCGCGACGAACGCATCGAGGCGCTCAAGACCGCCTACGCCCAGTTCGATGCCGATTGCACGCAACTGGCGGACCCCAACACGCTCTCGCGCGCACCGGTGGAGATGGACGCGAACCGCGTGCTACTGGTGCGCGACCGCCGCGACGATGGCCAGCCGCCCGCGTGGCAGGTCGTGGTCTACCGCATCGTCGACGGCCGGCTCGAACGTCTGCAGAGCGCGCCCATCACCAACCGCGGCGACCTGCGCGGCGCGCTGGACAGCTTGCGCCAGGGCGGCCCCGGTGCGGCGCGCTACGTGCTGGCGACCAACGTCGAAGGCATCAGCGCGCGCGCCTGGATCGAACCCGGCGGCTGGATGGACAACGCCGGGACGCTGTCGGCGGCGCTGTTTCCCGCCGGCAGCAATACGACCACGCTGAGCGGCCTGCCGTCGGCGTCCACCCCGGCGGCGTCGGGCGTGCCGGGCAACAACCCCGGTGTGGTCGTGCCGGCCGCTTCGGTGCGCGCCATGGAACTCGCCCTGCTCGTGCGCATGACGCCGCAAGGCACGCCGCAGCGCTTCACGCGCATCTGCATGACGGGGCTCTGACATGGCGCGATGCTCCCGTCGACGGCCCCAGCGTGGATCACGCCAGCGCGGCGCGGCCATCATCACCGCGCTGCTGGTCGTCACGCTCGCGGTGGTGATCGTCTCGGGCATGCTGTGGCGCCAGCAGGTGGAGATCCGCGCGGTCGAGAACCAGCGCCTCAAGGCACAGGCCACGTGGATCGCCCGCGCGGGCATCGACTGGGCGCGCCTGATCCTGCGCGACGATCAACGCCGCACCGGCGCGGTCGACCACCTCGGCGAGGTGTGGGCCGTGCCGATCCAGGAGACCAAGCTGTCGGACTTTCTCGGCAGCTCGCTGCGCACCGATACCGCCGGCGAGGCCTCGTACCTGTCGGGCCGCATCTTCGATGCCCAGGCGCGCTTCAACCTGATGAACCTGCTGACGATGCAGACGCTGGGCGCGCGCACCGTCGTCACCGCGCGCGACAAGGACGGCATCAAGGCGTATGGGCTGCTGCTGCAGTCGCTCAACATCGACCCGAGCCTGGCCAACGTCACGGCGACGTACCTGGCGCAGATGATGGGCGGTTTCCAGTCCGTTGAAGGAAGCCAGGGCGGCCAGCCAGGCGGCGAAGACAGCGGGGGCGGCAGCGAAGCGAGCAACGGCCCGCGCCCGCTCGACAGCGCCGACAGCCTGCTGACGATTCCCGGCTACACCGCCGACATCGTACGCAAGCTGCGCCCGTACGTGATCGTGCTGCCCACGCGCACGCCCATCAACGCCAACACGGCCAGCGCCGAGGTGCTGGCGGCCGTGATCCCCAACCTCGGGCTGGACCGCGCACGCGCGCTGGTGCAGGCGCGCGACCGCGCGTACTTCCGCAACATCGGCGACGTCACCAACCAGTTGCGCGGCATCGCGCCAGGGGCCGACACCACGGCGGCGGCCAACCTGCTCGACGTGCAGACGCACTATTTCCTGGTCTACGGGATGGCGCGCCACGAGCGTGCGCAGATCGGCGAAGTGGCGCTTGTTTCACGCGGCGACCCCGTGAACAATACCGCCACCCGTATCGTGTGGGTCCGCCGTATCGACGAGATTCCGTCATGACGACGCTGCAACACCCCTCTTTTTGTGTAGCCGCCAGTTATAGACAGGCCCCGACCTTCGCCGTATTGTCATCCGCATCGTTCAGCATCGCGGGTTTTGCGCGAGCGGACGGCTCTCTCGGCTCCGTGGATAGCCCGCACCCAAACTCTCAAAATCAATAGAGGAGCGGTTTGACGACCTCCCTGTACGTGCGCCTGCCGCACCGGCCCATTCAATCGCCCGAACGCTGGTCGGCGGGGGCACTGGCCTCCGTGCCGTTTGCGCTGGTGCGCGAGGAAGGCGCGCAAGGCGCCCAGCGCATCCAGCGCGAAGGCACGTCGCGGCCCGACGAGCTGCCCGGGGCCGACCGCCTGATCCTGCTGCTGCCCGCCGCCGACGTGCTGCTGGTGCCGGCCAACGTGCCGCCGCTGGCAACGCCCAAGCTGCGCCTGGCCCTGCCCAACCTCGTGGAAGACCGCCTCGTGCAGGACGCGCAGCAATGCCATATCGCCCTGGGCCCGCGCCTGCGTGCGGCACCGGCCCGCGGCTGGCGCGCGCCGCGCGAGCCGCAGTCGCGCGCGCTGATGATTGCCGACCGGGCATGGGTGCGCTTCATCCTGGATACCTTCGCCGTGCACAAACACCGCACGTGCCATCTGTTGCCTGCGCAGCTTTGTGTACCGTTTGAAACGGCCGCCCCGGTGCCCGCGCCGACTGCGGAAGCGGCGGGCGAGCTCGTGCGCGCGGAGCCGTCGCTCGATGCGCCTGCCGAGGTGCCTGCGGTGGCGGCAGCAGCGCCCGTCGCCCCGGCCACCATCGCACTCGACGCGGCACCGCCGACGGACCCGGACGCGCCCGTCGCGGTCGACATCACCGTACGCACCGGCCCTGCCGAGGGCTATGGCCTGCGCCTGCTGCCGGCAAACGTCGCCAACTGGCTCGCCATTGCGCCCACGCCGGCCACGCTGATGGTCTCGCCCGCGTTGCGCGCGCTGGCCCCCGGCCTCTCGGCAGACCCGGCCACCGCCACGCTGGACTGGTCCACCTGGGCCGCCGGCGCCCGCGACGCCCTCGCCTCAGGCGAAGCCGATCTCTGCCAGTTCGACTTTGCACGCGGCGGCGTGGCCGGCATGGACTGGAGCCTGTGGCGCCTGCCCATCGCGCTGGCCGTGCTCATCGTGGCCGTGCAGCTGATCGGCATGAACGCGCGCTGGCTCACGCTGCGCGCCGAGCAGAAGCGACTCGATACCGCCATGCGCGCGCAACTGCAGACGGCGTTCCCGAATACGCCGGTGATCCTCGACCCGCCCGCGCAGATGCGGCGCCAGGTCGAGCAGCTTCGCCTGGCCGCCGGCAAATCGGCGCCCGAGGATTTCCTGCCGCTGGCCGATCGCTTTGCCCAGGCAGCCACGGGCCTCGCGCCCGATGCGCTGCTCGCGCTCGACTACCACGGCCGCGCGCTCACCGTCACGCTCAAGGACGGCACCGACACCGCCGCCCTGCGCACCGCGGCCCGCAACGTCGGCCTGAACATGGACGCGGCCGAGGCCCCGCGCGGCGCCGAAGCCACCGTGCCGGGCTCGCGCTGGACGGTCTCCATCGCCCAATAACGCTTCCGACATGGCGACTTCCTCCCCCTCCTCCACGTCCCGCCGCCTGCCGCGCATTGGCGTGCCGGATTCCGTGCGCGATGCGGCCACGACGTTCTGGAACCAGCGCGAGCCGCGCGAGCGCCGCATCCTGGCCGGCGGCGGCGTGATCCTGCTGCTGGTCATCCTGTATCTGCTGCTCTGGGAGCCCGCCTTCGAAGGCCAGCGCCGCATCGAGAAAGCGCTGCCGCAAATGCGCACGCAGCTCGCCGAGATGGAAACGCTCGGCCAGGAGGCGCGCGCGCTGTCCGCCATTGCCGCCGCGCCCGTGCCGCACGGCGCCGAGTTGCAGCAGGCGCTCACCACGAGCCTCGCCAACCACGGCCTGAAGGCCACGCGGATGGCAATGTCGGGCGAGAGTGTGCAGGTGCAGCTCGACAAGGTGCCGTTTGGCGCCGTCGCCGAATGGCTGCAGGAAGTGCGGCAGGCCCAGCGCATGAAGGTGATCGACGCGAGCATCAGGTACGTGGGCGCCACCGCCCTGGTCAACGTGACGGCGACGCTGCAAGGCCCTGCCGCCGCCGGCCACTGACGAGCCGACCGTGCCGATGCGCATTGAATCGCTGCCGCCGCTGCGCCTGCGCCGCCGTGCCGACGCCGACGAGCGCGCGGGCCTCGGCTGGAGCGTGCTGTGGGCCGTCGCGGCGCTGCTCGCCGTTGCCGTGACGGTCGTGATGCAGTATCCGGCCGCGTGGGCTGCCGAGCGCGTGGCTGCCGCCACCGGGCAGCGCGTGCTGCTTGCCGACAGCCAGGGCACGCTATGGCACGGCAGCGCCACGCTGGCGCTCACGGCCGGCAACGGCGGCGCCGACGCGACCGTGCTGCCCGGCCGGCTGTCGTGGTCGATCGACATGCTGCCGCTGCTGACCGGCACGCTGCGCGCGCACCTCACGCACGACCGGGCGCTGGAAAAGGCCGTCACGTTGACGGTGTCGCCCGGCCATTGGGAGGCCGAAGCGGGCGCGATGACGCTGCCCGCCTCGCTGCTGCAGGGCATCGGCGCGCCGTTCAACACGCTGAACCTGGACGGCCGGCTGCGCGCGCAATGGACGCCGCTGTCGGGCCAGTTCGGGCGCGGCAAAGGCCAGCCGGACACCGCCCAGGGCGCGCTGACCGTCACGCTCGAGCAGGTATCATCCAGCCTCAGCCGCGTGCGGCCGCTGGGCAGCTACCAGGCCGTGGTGTCGTTTGGCGGCGTGGCGGGCGGGCCGATGCAGCTGTCCCTGTCCACGCTGGCCGGGCCGCTGTCCCTGCAGGGCCAGGGTACGCTTGGCCGAGGCGCACATTTTGACGGCGTGGCCAGTGCCACGCCGGAGTCGGAACCACAACTGATCGGCCTGTTGAGCCTGCTGGGCCCGCGTGACGGGTCGCACCATCGACTACGCTTTTGACCGAACGCCGGCGTGCGAGCCAGCGCGCCGACAACCATGAACGAGACCATGCACAACGCCTCTTCCCGACCCGCCGTCCGCGCCATCGTCCTGGCATGTTGCGCAGCGATGGTGGCCGGCTCGATGCCCGTCTATGCCGCGCCGCCCAGCGCCACCTCAGCGCAGAGCGGCAACCCCGGCAATCCGGGGGACGAGGTCTCGCTCAACTTCGTCAACGCCGATCTGGATTCGGTCGTCAAGGCGGTGGGCCAGGCCACCGGCAAGAACTTCATCGTCGACCCGCGCGTCAAGGGCACCGTCAACCTCGTCACCGAGAAGCCGGTGACGCGCGCGCAGGCGCTGGAATCGCTCGGCTCGATCCTGCGCATGCAGGGCTATGCGATCGTCGAGGGCAATGGGTTCACCAAAGTCGTGCCGGAAGCCGACGCCAAGCTGCAGGGCTCCCCCGTGGGCAACGCGGGCGCGCGCGGCGGCGAGCAGGTCGTCACGCAGGTCTTCCGCCTGCAGCACGAATCGGCCAACAACCTGGTGCCGGTGCTGCGCCCGATGATCGCGCCGAACAACACCATCACCGCTTACCCGGCCAACAACACGCTCGTCATTACCGACTACGCCGACAACCTGCGCCGCATCGGCCGCATCATCGCGTCGATCGACACGCCGGCCGCGGGCGAGACCGAGCTGATTCCGCTGAAGAACGCCGTGGCCATCGACGTGGCGGCCACGCTGCAGAAGCTGCTCGACCCGTCGGCCGGTGGCGCGGGCGGTGCAGGCGCCGGTGCGGCCTTGTCCGACCCGAGCCTGCGCACGTCGGTGGTGGCCGAGCCGCGCTCGAACAGCGTGATGGTCCGCGCCTCCAGCGCCGCGCGCCTCGCGCAGGCCAAGCAGCTCATCGCCAAGCTCGACATGCCCGCTGCACGCCCCGGCAACATCTGGGTGGTGCCGCTCAAGAACGCCAACGCCGTGCAGCTGGCGACCACGCTGCGCGCCATCGTCGCGGCGGACGCCACGCTGTCGGCCTCCGCCGCCACCGGCCCGGGCGGCCAGAGCGCCGCGCAGGGCGCCACCTCGCAGCCGACGGGCAGCACGACGGGCTCGCAGTTCAACCAGAACACGCAGAACAGCAATTACGGCAACGCCGGCTCGGGCAGCGGCATGGGCAGCGGCAACTCGTCGTTCCGCGCGTCGTTCGGGCAGAACAACACGCCCGCCACCGGCGGCATCATCCAGGCCGACCCGGCCACCAACGCGCTCATCATCACCGCCAGCGAGCCGGTCTACCGCAACCTGCGCGCCGTGATCGACGACCTCGACGCACGCCGCGCGCAGGTCTACATCGAATCGATGATCGTGGAGGTCACGTCGGACAAGGCCTCGCAGCTCGGCATCCAGTGGATGGTCGGCGCGGGCGGGCCCAACACCTACGGCTTTGGCGGCACGAACTTCGGCAGCGGCGTGGGCAACATCCTGAACCTCGGTGCGATTGCGGCCACGGTGGGCAGCGGCGGCATCGGCAGCACGGCGGCGCAGACGGCCATCGGCACCATCACCGGCAGCAACGTGTCCGGGCTCAACGGCGGCAACTTTGGCGTGTTCAACAAGAGCACGGGGCTCGGCGCGATCCTCTCGGCGCTGGGTTCGGACGGCTCGGTCAACGTGCTGTCCACGCCCAACCTGATCACGCTCGACAACGAAGAGGCGAAGATTCTCATCGGCCAGAACGTGCCGATCACCACCGGTGCGTACGCACAGACGGGCAGCGCCGCCTCGGTCACGCCGTTCCAGACGTTCGACCGCAAGGACGTCGGCATCACGCTGCGCGTCAAGCCGCAGATCACCGATGGCGGGCTGGTGAAGATGCAGATCTTCCAGGAGTCCTCCGCCGTGGTGAACGGCACGCAGAACGCCGTGCAGGGCCCGACGACCAACGTGCGTTCGATCGAGACCAACGTGCTGGCCAACGACGGCCAGATCGTCGTGCTCGGGGGCCTGCTCGAAGACAACTACCAGGACGGCGAGCAGAAGGTGCCGGGCCTGGGCGACATCCCCATCCTGGGGGCGCTGTTCCGCTCCGAGACCAAGCAGCGCAAGAAGACCAACCTGCTGGTCTTCCTGCGCCCGATCATCCTGCGCACGGCAGAAGCCACCGGCGCACTGTCCGACAACCGCTACAACTACATGCGCGAGACCCAGCAGGGCTTCGTCTCGCCCAACTGGCTGCCGACCACATCCGACAAGGACACGCCGGTGCTGCCCGCCCCCGAGACGGTGCGCCCCGCCCCCAACTACGGCGATGTGTCGGTCGTGCCGAAAAGCGCCCCGGGCGTGCAGGTGCCGCCGGGCGCCCCCCTGCCGATGCCGCAGTCGACCACACGCAGCCAACCACGCCTGCAGAACTTCGCGGCGCCCACGTCCGGTGGCTACGACAGCAACGCGCCGCGTAATGGTGGCTAAGAGCGGCTGAGAACGATATGGCCACGACCCAAGCTCCCATCACCGATGCCCGCACCCTCGAGCCGCCCTCGCAGTCGGCCGTGCGGCTGGTGCCGTACGCATTTGCGCGCGACGCCAAGCTGCTCGTGGCGCGACAGGATGTCGATACGCTCGAAGTGTGGGTCTGCCCGGAAACCTCCCGCACGGCGCTGGCCGAACTCGGCCGCGTGTTCGGCGCGCTGCATCTGGTGACGCTTGATGCCGCGGCGCTCTCGGCGGCCACGCAGACCGCCTACAACGCGCAGGACGGCAGCGCCGCCCAGGTGGTGGGCGAAGTGGAAGGCGAAGTGGATCTCTCGCGCCTGATGCAGGACATTCCGGCCGTGGAAGACCTGCTCGAATCCGAAGACGATGCGCCGATCATCCGCATGATCAACGCGCTGCTTACGCAGGCCGCGCGCGAAGGCGCATCGGACATTCACATCGAGCCGTTCGAGAACGCCTCGGTGGTGCGCTTTCGCGTCGACGGCACGCTGCGCGACGTGGTGCGCCCGAAGAAGGCGCTGCACGGCGCGCTCATTTCGCGCATCAAGATCATGGCGCAGCTCGACATCGCCGAGAAACGCCTGCCGCAGGACGGCCGCATCACGCTGCGCGTGGGCGGCCGCCCGGTGGACGTGCGCGTGAGCACCCTGCCCACCGGCCACGGCGAGCGCGCGGTGCTGCGTCTGCTCGACAAGGAGGCCGGCCGGCTCGACCTGGGCAAGCTCGGCATGGGCGCCGAGACGCTCGCGCGCTTCGACCACCTGATCAACCAGCCGCACGGCATCGTGCTCGTCACCGGCCCCACGGGTTCGGGCAAGACGACCACGCTGTACGCGGCGCTGTCGCGGCTCGACGCATCGTCCACCAACATCATGACGGTGGAAGACCCGATCGAATACGACCTCGACGGCATCGGCCAGACGCAGGTCAACCCGAAGATCGACATGACCTTCGCCAAGGCCCTGCGCGCCATCCTGCGCCAGGATCCGGACGTGGTGATGATCGGGGAAATCCGCGACCTGGAAACCGCGCAGATTGCCGTGCAGGCCTCGCTGACGGGCCACCTCGTGCTGGCGACGCTGCACACGAACGATTCCGCATCGGCCGTGACGCGCCTGATCGACATGGGGATCGAACCGTTCCTGCTGTCGTCGTCGCTGCTGGGCGTGCTGGCGCAGCGGCTGGTGCGCCGCCTGTGCGTGCATTGCCGCCGCGAGGAAGTGCTCGAACTCACGCCCGCAGAAGTGGAAGCCGTGGCCGGCACGCCCGTGGCCGACGGCGTGACACCGGCCACGCCGGCGCGCAAGTCGGTGTGGCACCACGTCGGTTGCGAGCGTTGCAGCAACTCCGGCTACCAGGGCCGGACCGGCGTGTATGAACTGCTGACCGTCACGCCCGAAATCCAGACCATGATCCATCGCCAGGCCCCGGAATCCGAGATCAAGGCCTTCGCCATCGGGCAGGGCATGCACACCATGCGCGCCGACGCGCAGCGCTGGATCGACACGGGCGTCACGTCGCTGGAAGAAGTGCTGCGCGTCACGCGCGATTGAGCGAGTCGCGCATGCCAGCCTTCCGCTACGAAGCCGCCGACGCCACCGGGAAGACCGACAAGGGCGTCATCGAAGCCGACAGCGCGCGCCAGGCGCGCACGCTGCTGCGTGCACGCGGGCTGACGCCGCTGCTGGTGGACGCGCTGGGCGCACAGGCCACCAAGCGCGGCGGGTCCAGCTTCGGCAAGCGGCTGTCTGCGCAGGAAAACGCGCTCGTCACGCGCCAGCTTGCCAGCCTGCTGATCGCCGGACTGCCGCTCGATGAAGCGCTGGCCGCACTGGCCGACCAAGCCGAGCGTGCATACGTACATGAATTGCTGGCCGCCATTCGCGCCGAGGTGGTGGGCGGCAGTTCGCTGTCGGTGGCGCTGGCGCAGCATCCGAAGGATTTTCCGGACATCTACCGCGCGCTCGTTTCCGCGGGGGAGCACTCCGGCAACCTCGGCCTCGTGCTCTCGCGCCTGGCGGACTACATCGAGAGCCGCAACGCGCTCACGTCCAAGATCAAGCTGGCGTTTACGTATCCGGCCATCGTGACGGTCGTGGCGTTTGCGATCGTGATCTTCCTGCTGTCGTACGTGGTGCCGCAGGTGGTGAGCGTGTTTGCCAACACCAAGCAGAAGCTGCCAACGCTCACGATCATCATGCTGTGGCTGTCGGACTTCGTGCGCAACTGGGGGTGGCTGTCCGCGATCGTGCTGGCGGCAGTGGGCGTGCTTGTCCGCAACCTGCTCCAGCAGCCGGCGTTGCGGCTGTCGTGGCACAGATGGCTGCTGACCGCGCCGCTGTTCGGCAAGCTCGTCCGCGGGTACAACACGGCGCGGTTTGCGAGCACGCTCGCGATCCTGACCAGCGCCGGCGTGCCGATCCTCCGCGGGCTGCAGGCGGCGGGCGAGACGCTGAACAACGTCGCCCTCAAGACGAACGTGGAGGATGCGTCGACGCGCGTGCGCGAGGGGACATCGCTGGCGCGGGCGTTGGCGGCACAGAACCAGTTTCCGCCGGTGCTGGTGCATTTGATCCGCTCCGGCGAGGCGACGGGCAACCTGCCTGCCATGCTCGAGCGCGCCGCTCAGGGAGAAGCGCAGGAGCTGGAACGCCGGACCCTGTTCCTGACCGGGCTGCTGGAACCCGCGCTGATCCTGACGATGGGGGTGGTGGTGCTGCTGATTGTTCTGGCGGTGTTGATGCCCATCATCGAGATCAATCAATTGGTGCACTGACTTTTCTGTTGGGGGTGCATCTCTTGGTGTGTTTCCCTGCGGGGGCGGGTTCTTGTGGTGCATCCCTTGTTTCTCCCCCTGCCGGGGGCGACTCACTTTCTTTGTCTTGCCAAAGAAAGTAAGCAAAGAAAGGCGCGCCCGATCCGGCGACCCCCTCCTTGAATTTATGTCGCAAGGAGGGGAAGGGAAAAACTCGCTTCGCTCAAACAGTTTCCCTTCCTTTTTCCTCCTTGCAACACAAATTCAAGGCGCCGCATAGGGCAGGGAAAGGCCAAACCATCGACCACGAGTGCAGCAGGCACCAACAACACAACGCGAAGCAAAGCGAGCAACAACAGCAGCAAACCAGTGCAGCCCAGGCCAGCACACCGTCGGTGTGGCCTTTGACGTTCCTGCCCTAGATGGCGCCTTGGATTTTTGTAAGCGGGCGGAAAAAAGACGGGAAACTGTCTGAGCGAAGCGAGTTTTTCCCGTCTCCGCACGGTTACAAAAATCCAAGGAGGGGGTCGCCATCTCGGGCGCGCCTTTCTTTTGCTTACTTTTCTTTGGCAAGACAAAGAAAAGTAAGTCGGCCCCGGCAGGGGACGATACAAGGGATGCACCACAAACAACAAAACCAACGCGCCCCTCACTCCCTCCCCCACTCCCGCACATACACAGGCGTCCCCACAGGCGCAGCCTCCACCACCGGCGCCAACGGCACCAACGCCATCGGCAACACCCCCGCCCACACGGGCAACGCCAGATCCTCCACATCATCCTTCGGCCCGCCCGTACGCACCTTGCAGGCCGCTTCGTCCAGCGAGATACGCAACACGGTCGTAGCCGCAAGCTCCTTGGCGTTGCCGGCACGCGCTTCCTGCGAGCGCCCCGGCGCAAGAAACTCCATGAAGGCATTCAGCACGGCAGGCTTCTGCTCGTCAGGCACCACCTCGAACGCGCCGTAGACCACCGCCGAGCGGTAGTTCATCGAATGGTTGAACGCGGACCGTGCCAGCACCAGCCCGTCCAGGTGCGTCACCGTCACGCACACCTGCGCGCCGCCGGCGGCGAGCCTGAGCATGCGGCTGCCGTTGGAGCCGTGGACGTAAAGATGATCGCCCTCGCGCCAGCAGGCGGTGGGGATGCAATGCACGCCATGCTCGTCCGCGAACGCGATGTGGCAGACGTACGCCGCGTCCAGGATGGCATGCAGGGTGGTGCGGTCGTAGTGGCCGCGGTGGGCGACACGGCGCACGCGCGTGCGTGCGGTCGGTGCGGTGGCTTCGTTCGTCATGGCAGGGCTGTCGGTCATGCATTGGTCTGCCGACGATAGAAAAAGCGTGGCACCATGCGTAGACCCACCTGAACGCACATTCCTGGAGCCACGATGGATTACGGCGTCCTGCTGTCGAACTACGAGCGCACAGCCGCGCGCGGCAACGGCGAGGGTGCCCGCATGTCGCAGCAGCATCGCCTGTATGCGTGCCTGCGCGCGGCCATCCTGAGCGGGCAGATCGAAGAAGGCACGCGCCTGGCGCCCTCGCGCACGCTGGCCGAAGAACTCGGTATCGCCCGCAATTCGGTGCTGTATGCCTACGAGCAATTGGCCGCGGAGGGCTTTGTGCTGACCCGGCGGCAGGGCACGGTGGTCGCTCGCGTGGGGTTGCAGCAACCGCCCGTGCAGGCGACCGAGATGTCGCCCGTGCTGTCGAACCGCGTGCGCGAGCTCGAGCGCCCGCGCGGCGGCATGGACGACCCCCTGCCATTCCTGCCTGGCACGCCGGCGCTCGATGAATTTCCGCTCGCGCAGTGGCGGCGCTGCATCGAGCGCGGCTGGCGTCGTATCGGGCCTGGCCAGATGGGCTACGGCCCGGTGGAAGGCAACGTGGCGCTGCGGCAGGCGGTGGCGGAATACCTGCGTGTTTCGCGCGGCGTGCGGTGCGACGCGGCGCAGGTGTTCATCACCGACGGCACGCAGAACAGCCTGGACCTGTGCGGACGCACGCTGGCCGATGCGGGCGACACCGCCTGGATCGAGAACCCCGGCTACTACGGGGCACGTGCCGCCCTGCAGGCCGCCGATCTGCGGCTGGTGCCGATCGGTGTGGACGCCGACGGCCTTGCCCCGCACGAGGGCGACTGGCGCCGCACGCCCCCGAAGCTCATCTACATCACGCCGTCGCACCAGTACCCGCTGGGCGCCGTGATGAGCCTGGAGCGGCGCCTTGCGCTCATCCAGCATGCCCGCGCGGCCGGCGCGTGGATCATCGAAGACGATTACGACAGCGAATTCCGCCACACGGGCGCACCGCTGTCCGCCGTCCAGGGCCTCACCGCCGATGCCCCCGTCATCTACCTCGGCACGTTCAGCAAGATGCTGTTCCCAGCGCTTCGGCTCGGCTACATGGTGGTGCCGCCAGCCCTCGTGCCCGCGCTGCAGAAGACGGCGGGTGCGCTGATGCTGCGCGGGCGCGTGGCCGACCAGCTGGCGCTGGCTGAATTCATCGAGGCCGGGCATTTCACGCGGCACCTGCGGCGCATGCGCCGCTTGTACGGCGAGCGCCGCGACGCGCTGCAGGCGGCCATCGAGCGCCATCTGCAAGGCATCGTGACGGTGTCGGGCGGTGCGGGCGGCATGCACCTGTCCGCACGGCTCGATGCGCCCGTGGCCGACACCGACGTCAGCCGCGCCGCGCGCGAACGCGGCATGGTGCTGCGGCCGCTGTCGCGCTTCTGTCTGCCCGGCACGTTCAGTCCGCAGTACAACGGCCTGGTGCTCGGCTACGGCAATGTGCCTGCCGCGGCGATGGACGGCCTGGTCCTGCGCATGCGCGACGTGATTGAACAGGTCGCCGCCGCCCGATCCGATGCGGCGATGAGGCGCTGAAGGCCGGGGCATCCGACAGAACGGCGGCAACCACATTCGTCCAGGCAGACGCGGCTTGTCGGCGCGCTTCGCCGTGCACGGCGCTTGTCGCGTCAGGCGTTGCATGCGCTGCAACATCGGTGTGGCTGCCCCGTCCAATGCGCCACTTCTGTGCCGAAAACGCCGCAACCTCGGGAAAACCCACCCCCGTTCTTGCTGCGTTGCACGGTGTTGCGCGTGTCACGCAGTGCTACGATGCCCAGACCCACGGCTGTCCTCCGGTTTCCACAAGAAACGGCGGGGGCGGCATCAAAAGAGACCTGCTGCTGGTGATCCCGGCACACCCACACGGAGCACGCATGAATGCCCCTCTGAACGACGCGCTACGCCGCGCGCTCGAAACCGTTTCCCTGGACGACAAGTACACGCTCGAGCGTGGCCGCATTTACATCAGCGGCACGCAGGCACTGGTGCGTCTGCCGATGCTGCAGCAGGAGCGCGACCGCGCCGCTGGGCTGAACACGGCGGGCTTCATCTCCGGCTACCGCGGCTCGCCGCTGGGTGCGCTGGACCAGGCCTTGTGGAAGGCCAAGAAGCATCTCGCCGGGCACAACATCGTCTTCCAGGCGGGGCTCAACGAAGACTTGGCCGCGACGGCGGTCTGGGGCTCGCAGCAGGTGAATCTGTATCCGAATGCCAAGTTCAGCGGCGTGTTCGGCATGTGGTACGGCAAGGGGCCGGGCGTCGACCGGACGATCGACGTGTTCAAGCATGCCAACTCGGCCGGCTCGTCCGCGCATGGCGGCGTGCTGGTGCTGGCAGGCGACGACCACGCCGCCAAGTCGTCCACGCTGGCGCACCAGTCCGAGCACGTCTTCAAGGCGGCCGGCATTCCGGTGCTGTATCCGTCGAACGTGCAGGAGTACCTCGACTACGGCCTGCACGGCTGGGCGATGAGCCGGTACTCCGGCCTGTGGGTGGCCATGAAGTGCGTGACGGATGTGGTGGAATCGTCCGCCTCGGTGGATGTGGATCCGCACCGTGCGCAGATCCTCCTGCCCGAAGACTTCGTCATGCCCCAGGGCGGCCTGAACATCCGCTGGCCCGATCCGCCGCTGGTGCAGGAAGCCCGGCTGCTCGACTACAAGTGGTATGCCGGCCTCGCCTACGTGCGCGCCAACAAGCTCGACCGCGTGGTGCTCGATTCGCCGCAGGCCCGCTTCGGCATCATGACCGCCGGCAAGGCGTACCTGGACGTGCGCCAGGCGCTGGTCGATCTCGGCCTCGATGAGGACACCTGCCGCCGCATCGGCATCCGCCTGTACAAGGTCGGCTGCGTGTGGCCGCTCGAGGCCCAGGGCGCTCGCGCCTTTGCCGAAGGCCTGCAGGAAATCCTGGTGGTGGAAGAGAAGCGCCAGATCCTCGAATACCAACTCAAGGAAGAGTTGTACAACTACCGCGACGACGTGCGTCCGCGCGTGTACGGCAAGTTTGACGAGCGCGACAACGCGGGCGGCGAATGGTCGGTGCCGATGGCCAACTGGCTGCTGCCCGCGCATTACGAACTGTCGCCGGCACTCATCGCGCGCGCCATCGCCACGCGCCTGGAGAAGTTCGAGCTGCCCTCGGACGTGCGCGCCCGCATTGCCGCGCGCATCGCCATCATCGACGCCAAGGAGAAGGCGCTCGCCAAGCCGCGCATCACCGCCGAGCGCAAGCCGTGGTTCTGCTCGGGCTGCCCGCACAACACGTCGACCAACGTGCCGGAAGGCTCGCGCGCGCTGGCCGGCATCGGCTGCCACTACATGACCGTGTGGATGGACCGCCGCACCGACACCTTCAGCCAGATGGGCGGCGAAGGCGTGGCGTGGATCGGCCAGATGCCGTTCTCGGGCGACCAGCACGTGTTCGCCAACCTCGGCGACGGCACGTACTACCACTCGGGCCTCCTGGCGATCCGCGCGTCGATTGCAGCCAAGGTGAACATCACCTACAAGATCCTCTACAACGACGCCGTGGCCATGACGGGCGGGCAGCCGGTCGACGGCCCGCTTTCCGTCCCGCAGATCGCCGCGCAGGTCTACGCCGAAGGCACGTCGCGCATCGTCATCGTCACGGACGAGCCGGAGAAGTACAACGCCGCCATCAAGCTCCCGGAAGGCGTAACGGTGCATCACCGCGATCGCCTCGATGCCATCCAGCGCGAGCTGCGCGAGGTGCCGGGCACCAGCGTGCTGATCTACGACCAGACCTGCGCGACCGAGAAGCGCCGTCGCCGCAAGCGCGGCACGATGGCCGATCCGGCACGCCGGGCGTTCATCAACGACGCCGTGTGCGAAGGCTGCGGCGATTGCTCGGTCAAGTCGAACTGCCTGTCGGTCGAGCCGCTGGAAACGGAGCTGGGCACGAAGCGCAAGATCAACCAGTCGTCGTGCAACAAGGACTTTTCGTGCGTGAACGGCTTCTGCCCGAGCTTCGTGACGGCAGAAGGCGCGCAGGTGCGCAAGCCGGAGTCGCACGGCGTGTCGATGGACGGCCTGCCGCTGCTGCCGCATCCTGAGCTGCCGGCCATCCACCGCGCGTATGGCGTGCTGGTAACCGGCGTCGGCGGCACAGGCGTGGTGACGATCGGCGGCCTGCTCGGCATGGCCGCGCACATCGAAGGCAAGGGCGTGACCGTGCTCGACATGGCGGGCCTGGCGCAGAAAGGCGGCGCGGTGCTCTCGCATGTGCAGATCGGCGAGCGCCCCGATTCGATACACGCCACGCGCATCGCCATGGGCGAGGCGGACCTCGTGATCGGCTGCGACGCGATTGTGTCGGCGTCGGACGAAGTGCTGTCGAAGGTGCAGCACGGCCGGACGCGCGCCATCATCAACAGCACCGCATCGCCCACGGCCGACTTCATCAAGAACCCGAACTGGCGCTTCCCGGGCAGCTCGGCCGAGGCGGACATCCGCGCGGCCGTCGGCGATGCCTGCGCATTTGAAGACGCCAACACGCTGGCCGTGCGCCTGCTGGGCGATGCCATCTTCACCAACCCGCTGGTGCTGGGCTTTGCATGGCAGAAGGGCTGGGTTCCGCTGACGCACGACGCGCTCATCCGCGCGATCGAGCTCAACGGCGTCGCCGTCGAGAAGAACAAGACCGCGTTCGAATGGGGCCGCCACCTGGCGCAAGACCGCGAGGCGGTGCTCAAGCTGGCAGGCGACGCACCGCGTGCCAAGGCCGACGTCATCGCCCTGCCCTCGCTCGACACGCTGATCGCCCGCCGCGTCGATCTGCTGACCGCATACCAGAACGCCGCGTATGCCGCTGAATTCCGCGCGGTGGTCGAGCGCGTGCGTGCAGCAGAGGCCGCCGTGGTGGGGGCCGGCCAGCCGCTGGCGCTCACGGAAGCGGTGGTGCGCAACCTGTCGAAGCTGATGGCGTACAAGGACGAATACGAAGTCGCCCGTCTGTACACCGATCCGGCCTTCCTCGACAAGCTGCGCGCGCAGTTCGAAGGCGAACCCGGCCGCGACTACCAGCTCAACTTCTGGCTCGCGCCGCCCATGACGGCCAAGCGTGACGAGAAGGGCCACCTGGTCAAGCAACGCTTTGGCCCGAACACGATGCGCATCTTCAAGCTGCTCGCCAAGCTCAAGGGCCTGCGCGGCACGGCGCTCGACATCTTCGGCAAGACCGAAGAACGCCGCACCGAGCGCGCGCTGATCGGCGAATACCGCGCGCTGGTCGATGAACTGGTGCAGGGCCTGACGGCGCAAAAGCTGGCCCAAGCCGTGGAACTGGCTCGTCTGCCGGAGGACATCCGCGGCTTCGGCCATGTGAAGGAGGCCAACCTGGCTGCGGCGCGCATCCGCTGGAACAAGCTGCTGGCCCAGTGGCGCGATCCGGCGGCGGCACAGCAGGCGGCCTGATCGGCGCCAAGCGTTCGGCATCGCCAATAAAAAACGGAGGCTTCGGCCTCCGTTTTTCTTGATGCGTCGGCTTCGTCAGCCCGGCACGATCTGCTGCGCGTAGTCGTACAGATCCTGCAGGATGCCCTGCGCACGCGTGTCGCCGTTCTCTGCCGCTTCCGCGCCCAACTGTTGAAGCCGCTCGCCGAACATTTCGAAGGTCATGTAGCCGTCACGGCCTTCGAACAGCCGCTCGGCGCGCAACTGCTCCCACTGCTCGTATTCCTCTTCGTTCAGCGTGTCAGGGAAGTTGCGTGCGCGGTAATGGAACAGCAGTTCGGGCAGGCGCGCGTCGGCAAACTCCGCATGCAGGCGCGCGAGCTGTTCGCCGCTGAGCGTGCGCAACTCGTTGAGCAGGCGGCGGTCGTCGTTGCCGACGAATCCGCCGTAGAGGTTCTGGTCGACGTCTTCGATCGGCTCCAGTTCGCGGGCGTACACCTGACGCCAGGTTTCGCGCATGTCGGGCGCGCCTTGGGCGATGGCGGCGTGGCGTTCGATCGTGGCGAAGTCGATGCCCCAGCGTTCTGCCTGCGCGGGCTGCAGCGTCTTCATGTTGCTGATGACGATGGGCGACTTGTTGATATGGATCGACTTGATCGGCAGTCGCGTGGTGCCTTCGGCCAGATCGGCCGTGCGCGTGAACATGCGCTCGCGGATCGTCGCCACATCCATGTGGAACAGCTCGGACGGGTCGAACGCCAGATCCCAGACGATCAGTTCGTTCTTGTTGGTCGGATGCCCACCCAGCGGCCACACCACCGCCATGCAGCCGCGCTCCACGCCATACATGCCGGAGATGTGCAGCAACGGCCGCGGCGCATCGCCAATCTCGGCCACCACGCGGTCTTTCTTGCGCAGCGCCAGGCAGAAATCGAACAGGCGCGGCTGCGCATTGCGAATCAGGCGCGCCAGCGCAATCGTCGCGCGCACGTCGGACACCGCATCGTGCGCCGCCTCGTGCACCAGGCCGTTGGCCTTGGACAGATGCTCCAGCTTGAAACTCGGCCGGCCGTCTTCGTGCGTCGGCCATTGAATGCCTTCCGGGCGCAGGGCCCACGTCGTGCGGACCACATCGAGCAGATCCCAGCGTCCGCACTCGTTCTGCCACTCGCGCGCGTACGGGTCGATCAGGTTGCGCCAGAACAGGTGGCGCGTCACCTCATCGTCGAAACGGATGGTGTTGTAGCCGACGCCGATGGTGCCGGGCGTGCCGAGTTCGCGCTCGATGGCCTGGGCGAAACGGTATTCCGGAATGCCTTGCCGGGCGCATTGCTGTGGCGTGATGCCGGTGATGAGGCACGACACCGGATCGGGCAGCCAGTCGTTGGACGGCTGGCAGAACAGTTCGACCGGCTCGCCGATCTCGTTCAGCTCGGCATCGGTGCGGATGCCGGCAAACTGCGCGGGGCGATCACGGCGCGGCACGGCGCCGAACGTTTCGTAGTCGTGCCAGAGAAAGGTGGGAGTGACGGGCAAGGCAGCGGCTCGCTGGAAAACACTGAAGATGCCGGCATGTTAACAGTGTTGCCCATCCCGCTCGCCCTCCTTGGCGGTTGACTCACATCAATCCGCATCGGGCAGGCGTCGACCAGACTGGTATCTCCCCCAACCCGGAGATGTCTCATGGCCCAGTCGATGAAAGCCGCGGTAGTCCATGCGTTTGGTGAACCCTTGCGCATTGAGGAAGTGCAGGTTCCCACACCTGGGCGCGGGCAGATTCTTGTCAAGATCGCGGCCTCGGGCGTCTGCCATACAGACTTGCACGCCGCCGAGGGCGACTGGCCCGTCAAGCCCAGCCTGCCGTTCATCCCCGGGCACGAAGGCGTGGGTTATGTGGCAGCCGTGGGCGAAGGCGTAACCGCCGTCAAGGAAGGCGACCGCGTGGGTGTGCCGTGGCTCTACACCGCCTGCGGCCACTGCGAGCATTGCCTGAGCGGCTGGGAAACCCTCTGCCACGAGCAGCAGAACACTGGCTACTCCGTCAACGGCGGCTATGCCGAATACGTACTGGCCGACCCGAACTACGTCGGCCACCTGCCCGCGCAGGTCAGCTTCGAAGAGATCGCACCGATCCTCTGCGCGGGCGTGACGGTCTACAAGGGCATCCGCATGACGGATACGCGGCCCGGCCAGTGGATCGCCATTTCCGGCATTGGCGGGCTGGGACACGTGGCGGTGCAATACGCGATTGCGATGGGCCTGCACGTGGTGGCCGTCGACGTGGCGCCCGACAAGCTGGCGCTGGCACGCGAGCTGGGGGCCAAGCTCGCCGTCGATGCCTCGCAGCAAGACCCGGCGGCCGTGATCCAGAAAGAGATCGGCGGTGTGCACGGCGTGCTGGTGACGGCGGTGTCACGCAGCGCCTTTGCGCAAGCGTTGGGCATGGTGCGCCGCGGCGGGACGATCTCGCTCAACGGGCTGCCGCCGGGCGATTTTCCGCTGCCGATCTTCTCCACGGTGCTCAACGGCATCACCGTGCGGGGCTCGATTGTGGGCACGCGGCGCGACTTGCAGGAGTCGCTGCAGTTTGCCGCCGAGGGGTTGGTACGCGCCCACATTCACCGCGACAAGCTCGACAACATCAACCAGGCGTTCGCCGATCTGAAGGCCGGCAAGGTAGATGGCCGCATCGTCCTGACGCTCTGAGCGCCGCCACCCGGCGGTGCGAGTAAGCTGCAGGCATCACGTCCGCTTGCCCCACCGCCATGCGCATTCTCTTTTTCAGCAGCCACCGTTACGACGAAGACAGCTTCCGCGCCTCACTCGCGCGTGGCGGCCACGGCTTCGACCTCGTCTTCCAGCGCGCGCACCTCGACGCGCAGACGGCATCCCTCGCGGCCGGCTTTGAAGTGGTATGCCCGTTCGTGAATGATTGCCTCGATGCGGAAGTGCTCGAGGCGCTGGCAGCGGGCGGCACGCAGCTGATCGCGCTGCGCTCGGCGGGCTTCAACCATGTCGACCTGGCGGCCGCACAGCGTCTGGGGCTGACGGTGGTGCGCGTGCCGGCGTATTCGCCGCACGCGGTGGCCGAACACGCGGTGGGCATGATCCTCACGCTGAACCGGCGGCTGCACCGCGCCTGCAATCGCACGCGCGAAGGCGATTTCTCGCTGGACGGATTGCTGGGGTTCGACCTGGCCGGCAAGACTGTCGGCGTCGTCGGCACGGGGCAGATCGGCCAGGTGTTCGCGCGCATCATGGCGGGTTTCGGCTGTCACGTGCTGGCATTCGATCCGTTTCCGCAAGCGGCGCTGACGGCGCTGGACGTGCGCTACGTGCCGCTGCCGGAATTGCTGGCGCAGGCCGATATCGTCAGCCTGCATTGCCCGCTCAACGCCGGCACACACCACCTCATCGACGCCAGCGCGCTCGCCAGCATGAAGCCGGGCGCCATGCTCATCAACACGAGCCGCGGCGGGCTGGTGGACAGCCCCGCCCTGATCGACGCGCTCAAGAGCGGCCAGCTCGGCCACCTTGGGCTCGACGTCTACGAAGAAGAGGCCGATCTGTTCTTCGAAGACCGCTCCGCCGACGTGCTGCAGGACGACGTGCTGGCGCGCCTGCTGAGCTTTCCCAACGTCATCGTCACCGCGCATCAGGCGTTCTTTACGCGCGAGGCGCTGGCGGGCATTGCCGACACAACGCTTGCCAACGTGGCGGCGTGGGCGGCCGGCGCGCCCGTCAATGTGGTGAGGTCCTAGCCCGGCACGTCACACTGCCGCGGCTTTCGGCTGCGACAGTTCGCTCTCGCCTTCCTTCACGTAGATGGAGTTGCGTGGCTTGGCCAGCACGCGCCGCACCATCGGCTCGAAGAACGACAGCGGCAGGTTGTCGTAGTCGGGCATGAAGGCGGCGGCGTCGTATTTGGCGCAGAACTCGGCGGTGCGCTCGAACAGCTCGGGCTGGTTGCGGTACTGCTCGCGCAGGTTGCGGTCGAGTCCGAGATGGTGGAAGAAGTAGTAGCCCTGGAAGATGCCGTGCTTCTCGATCATCCACAGGTTTTCCGGGCTCACGAACGGCTTGAGGATGGCCGCGGCGATGTCCGGGTGGTTGAAGCTGCCCAGCGTGTCGCCAATGTCGTGCAACAGCGCACAGACGACGTATTCCTCGTCGCGGCCGTCTCGGTGGGCGAGCGTGGCGGTTTGCAGGGAATGCGCGAGACGGTCGATCGGGAAGCCGCCGCAATCGCCGTCGAGCAGCTTCAGGTGCGCGAGCACCCGGTCGGGCAGCGCGCGGGCATAGGGCATGAACTCGGCCGAGATGGCGGCCCAGTCTTCGCGCGTGCCGTGCTCCATATGGGAAAACGTCGCGCGCGGGGCGGTGTGTTGGGGATCGGTCATTGGGGTGTCTCCTTCGTCGCCGGAATGGTCGCGTCGGGTACCGCGTCGTATGGACGGCGTTTGCGCGGCTGAAGGGCCATTCTGTGCCCGGCGCTTGCACGCAGACTGTCAAGCGCTTGACAATGGGCCGGTCGCCCATCGCTGCACCATGCCGCCATGCCTGCAGACGTCTCCCATACCGCTCCGGCGCCGACGCCCGCCCAACTGGCCCAGGGCTGGCTGCGCGATGCGCCGGCCGAACTGCTGGCCGAGATCGCCCCCACCACCCGGCTCGTCACCTACCCCGACGGCGAATGCATCCACCCGCACGGCGGGCCGGCGCAGGGCATGTTCCTGATCGTGCGCGGCCGCGTGCGCATCAGCCGCACGACCGGCGGCGGCAGCGAACTCGTCTACGGCGTGCTGCGCGCCGGCGAATGGTTTGGCGAGATCGCCCTCATCGACGGCGGCGGCCGCACCCACAGCGCGCACGCCCAGGGGCCGACCACGCTGATCCTGCTCGGCAGCGCGGCATTTGCGCGGGTGGTATCCGTCTACCCGGCCGCCATGTGGGCGCTGATGCAGCAGCTCTGCCAGCGCATCCGCCTGATCTTCGACGAGTTCGAGCGCGCCAGCGAGATGCCGGCCGATGCGCGCCTGGCCCAGCGCCTGCTGCAGCTCGCCCGGGCGGGCGACGGCCGCACCGTAGCCGCCAGCAACGAAGAACTGGGGCGCATGCTGGCACGCTCGCGGCAGACGATCTCGAAGTACCTGCAGGCATGGCAGCGTGCCGGATGGGTGCGGTGCCACTACCGGACGGTCGAGCTCGTCGATACGGCGGCACTGCGCAGGCTGTTCGGCGGCAACGCCTGAGCATGCCCCGCCGACGGGGCACGCGCGATCGGAGCAGCGTCGCTAGAATGCGCGTACGCCGGGCGTTCGTCCGGCGCCAACGCGTCTTCTCCATGCCCCCCATGCTCTCGCCGGCCTCGGCTGAAGGCCGGCGCCTTGTCGTGCTGCTCGGCCTCGCACAAACGGTCTCGTGGGGCACGCTGTATTTCACGTTCACCGTGTTTCTGGCGCCGATGCACGACGCGCTCGGCTGGGCGCGGCCGTTCCTGGCGGGCGGCTTCTCGCTGGGGTTGCTGGTGTGGGCGTTGTGCTCGTTCTGGGTCGGGCGCATGCTGGACCGCTGGCCGGCGCGGCGCGTCATGGGCGTCGGCACGGTGCTGGCGGCGGCAAGCCTGCTGGCGTGGTCGCTCGTGGGCAGCGAGGCCGCCTTCCTGCTGCTCTGGCTGCCCATGGGGGTCGCGATGGCCACGACGCTGTACGACCCCGCCTTCGTCGTGCTGCGGCAGGCGTTCGGCGATGCGTATCAGCGCCCGACCATCGGCCTCACGCTGATTGCGGGGTTCTCCAGCACGATCTGCATCCCGCTTGCGCAGTGGGGCGTGAACTCCATCGGTTGGCGGCACACGCTGCAGCTGTTTGCGCTGGCGCATGTGGCGGTCTGCCTGCCGATCCACGCGCGGCTTCGCGTGCGGCCGGCGGCCCACGCCGCGACGACACTGGATCCGACCACGCCGATCCATGTATCGGCGTGGCGCATGGCACTGCACATGCCGGTGTTCTGGGCGGTGGTCCTGGCGTTCGTGGCCACGAGCCTGGTCGCCACCGTACTGGGGGCCCACCTGATTCCGCTGCTGACCGAAAAAGGCGTGCCAACCAGCCGCCAGTTGCTGATCGCTGCCCTCATCGGCCCGGCGCAGGTGCTCGGGCGCCTCGCCATGATGCGGCTGCACTCCACGCGGCCGGTGCGCATCGCACCCTGGACGTATGCCGCCATGGCCCTCGCCCTCGTGCTGCTGGCCGTCTCCACCGGGCCGCTGCTGATCGGCTTCGCCCTCGTCTACGGCGCGGCCAACGGCATCAACACCATGGTCCGCGCGATCGCCATGCCGGAGCTGGTCTCGCGCAACCAGTACGCCACGCTCAATGGGCTGATGATGACGCCCGTGCTGCTCGCACAGGCCGGCGCGCCGTGGCTCGGCGCGCTGCTGTGGAAGGCCACCGGAGGCTATGCCGCCGTGGAGTGGGCGATGGTGGCAGCCGCGCTGGTCGCACTCGCGGCATTCAGCTATGGCCTGCGGCGGGCCCAGCGTCGCCCCGCGCGTACGGTGCTTCCCGGTCGCGACGTGACGCAATCGCCGTAACTTCGACGCCACTTGACGCGCAGAAGATTGCTGTCAGGAACCTTTACGCGAGCCAATCTGTCTTGAAACCTGGTACGTGATGTCTCATTCTCACGTTAGAGGCGGCCCGCTTTTTGCGGCCACGCCAACGGAGGACGCGCCGTGTCACAGGTTCATCTACAAACCGAATCCGCGAGTGGACAGCTGCCCTGGACGATCCAGGAGATCGCCTACGACAGCATCGACGTCGCACGCGTGCGGGAAAACCGCACGCTGTTCTACCTCGTCGCCAGTGCCTCGTTCATCGAGAGCGGCTCCGATCTCTACGCCGGCAACCTCGCCCAGTACTACGCCGACCGCCCGGAAACAGCGCACTGGCTGATCTCCCATTGGGAGCGCGAAGAGCTCCAGCACGGCCGTGCGCTGCGCCGCTACGTCGAAACGGTCTGGCCCGAATTCGACTGGGAGCGGGGCTACGCGCGCTTCTTCGAGGAATACTCGGTCACCTGCTCGGTCGACCACTTCGAGCCCACGCAGGCACTGGAGATGGTTGCGCGCTGCGTGGTCGAGACCGGCACCGCCACGTTCTACCGCGCCATCGCCCAGGCCGCCGCCGATGCCGACGAGCCCGTGCTGCGCGACCTGGCCAGCCGCATCTCCGCCGACGAGGTCCGGCATTACAAGCACTTCTTCCGCTTCTTCAACGAATGCAACGCATACGAAGGCGTCGGCCGCACGCGCGTACTGAAGGCGCTCGCCTCGCGCCTGCGTGAGATCAAGAACGAAGACTCGATGATCGCCCTGCGCAATGTGCTGCGCATCGAACGCGGCCAGGAAGACGTGCCCGAAGCCGATGTGCGGGCCCTGAATTCGCGTGTGAGCGCGCTGGTACGCTCGCATCTGCCGATCGACATGGCGGCCAAGATGCTGCTCAAGCCGCTGCGCCTGCGCCCGGGGTTCGAGCGCTCGATCCGGCCGCCGCTGGTCGCGCTGGTGCGGCGCGTCATGCTGCACTGATCGGCAATTCGGACGCCAAAGAAAAAACCCGGGCAGTGGGTCCTTCGTCATTTCGTGTGGAACACAACACTCACAATGACTCCTGGTCGTCGAGCCCGGTGGGCATGTGTGCAGGCCGCTGGTCGGCCTGTGCACATGTCCACCGGGCGGGTTTGAGCAGGAGGATGAGTCCATGGGCATTGCCGTAGAAGCTCTGTTCACCAGCGCGCTGGGCTTGCAGCCGCCGTGGGTCGTCGATGACGTCAGGCTCGACACCGCCAAGCGGCGTATCGACTTCGAGATCGGCTGCCACACCAGCAGGATCGCCTGCCCGGCATGCGGTGCGGCCACGCAACCGGTGCACGACCGGCTGCGCCGATCCTGGCGGCACCTGGACTTCTTCCAGTTCGAGGCCTGGCTGCACTGCGACGTGCCGCGCGTGGCCTGCGGTGCCTGCGGCAAGACCACGCAGGTGGCCGTGCCCTGGGCGCGTCCGGGCTCGGGCTTCACCGCGGCGTTCGAAGCGCTGGCGCTGACCTTGTGCCTGGACCTGCCGGTGCGCCAGGCCGCCGAGTTGCTGCGCTGCAAGGACAAGCGGCTGTGGCGGCGCATCGAGTTCTACGTCGAGCAGGCGCGTGCGCTGGAAGACTTCTCCGGCGTGCGCACGGTGGGCATCGACGAGACCAGCCTGCGGCGCGGGCAGCACTACATCACCGTCGTGCACGACCTGGATCGCAAGCGGCTGCTGTTCGCCACCGAGGGGCGCGAGCACCGCACGGTGGTGGAGTTCGCCGAGGATCTGAAGGCCCATGGCGGCGATCCCGCCCAGGTGCGGCACGTGTGCATGGACATGAGCGCGGCCTACGCCAAGGGCGTGGCGCTGGCGCTGCCCGAGGCGCAGATCAGCTACGACCGCTTTCACGTCGTCTCGATGGCCATCGAGGCGATGGACCAGGTGCGCCGCGCGGAGATGGCCACCGACGCGCAGGCGGTGCGAGCCGCGCTGGGCACTGGCCAGCGTAAGACGCTCAGGCAGCTGCTGTGGGGCATGCGGCGCAACCCCAGCAGCTGGAGCGCCCGCCAGATCCAGGCGATGCACTGGCTGCAGCGCTCGACGCTCAAAAGCGCGCGGGCGTGGCGGCTGAAGATGGCGCTGCGCGAGGTGTACGCGCGGGCCACAGCGCACAACAGCATCGAACAGGCCGCATCCGACCTCAGGGCCTGGCTGAGCTGGGCGCGGCGCTGTCGGCTCGAGCCGTTCAAGAAGCTGGCCGCCACGCTCAAGGAGCGGTTCGACGCGGTGGTGCGCGGCATGGTCGATCACCGCAGCAACGCCTTCGTCGAGGCGATGAACGGGCTGCTGCAGCAGGCCAAGCGCGCCGCGCGCGGCTTCAGGACGAGCCAGAACTTCATCGCCATCGCCTACCTGCGCATGTCCAAGCTCAAGCACCTGCCGGCCAGCCCGTTCGCGCCGGCGATGCCCCAGTGACAGTGTTGCTTTCCACACGAAACGACATGGAGCCGGGCAGTGCCCGGGTTTTTTGCAAGCCGATCAAGCGCAATCAGAACTTGTGGCGGATACCAACCATGGCGCCCATCTGGTTGTTGCTGCTGCCGTCCGTGCTGGTGAAGACGTCGCCCAGGCCGGCCACGCCCAGCGGCAAGGCTGCATTGCTGCTGTTCTTGGCGTAGGCGAGATTCAGGTAAGCGTCGGTGCGCTTGGACAGCGCATAGTCGCCGCTCAGGACAAACAGCCACGGGTTGCCTGCACCGGTGGTCTTGAAGTTCTGGTAGTAGGCCGTACCCGTCAGCGTCAGGGCCGGAGTGGCCTGATAGCCGGCGCCCAGCCAGTACAGGTTCGAACGCAGCACCGATTCGGACGCCAGCGGGTGCGTCGTGTTGAGCCAGCGATAACCCGCAAACAGCTTGGCCGGGCCGTACACGTAGGTACCGCCGATCGTCGCGCGTTGCACCTTGAGGTCGGAGACGATGCCGTAGGCGGCCGGCACGTCCGTGTTCCCGCGCATCTGGTCATACACGGCGCCCACGGAGAACGGGCCGATCGCGTAATTCAGCCCCAGGCTCCACTCGCGGCCCAGCTTGCTGGCGCCGGCGATCTCCTGGCCGTCGTTGCGCGTCGAGTACAGCGCCGACGCGGTCACGCCGGCGAACGTACCGACGTATTTCACCGCGTTGTCTGCGCGGCCCGCCATGGCGACATCCTGCGAAGCCAGCGAATAGCGCGAAACGGCCATCGGGTCGTACTGCAGGCCGAAGTCATACAGCAGGGTCTGCTGGCGCCCCAGGGTCAGTCGGCCCCACTGGCCTTCCAGCCCGACGTAGGCGTTACGACCGAACAGGCGATCGCCCTCGCCCATCTTGCCGTCGTCCAGGTTGAAACCGCTTTCCAGGTTGAAGATGCCCTTCAGGCCGCCGCCCAGGTCTTCAGCGCCGCGCAGGCCCCAGCGCGAACCGGACAAGCCGCCCGACTGCACGGCACCGCGAGAACCGCCATTACCCGGCGCCTTGTTCACCCACTCAACGCCGGCATCAACCACACCGTACATCGTCACGCTCGATTGAGCGAACGCGCCGGCGCAAACCAGAGCGGCAGCAGCGGCCGCAAACAGCTTGATCTTCATATCGTTTTCCTTGAAAAACACTATCGCGGGGAATTGCGATGGGTGGCAATTATGTATGCCGAAGGAATGGGGGCGATACTGAAAGCGATCACGCTGTGGTAAATACGAAACCGAAATGAATACGCAAATTTTTTTCTTTGAAATCAATACCTTACATTGTCTGAAGCCAAACCGTAAGGCACGCTTGTACGCGTGAAATCCAATGCCTTACGATCTGTAATCCAGAATATGCGCAATGTAATCAAAAAAACGATGAAAAATAAAGTCTAATGGGCCGGCAATTCTCGATTATGATTCCGGCCGAAGCTTGAATGACAGTTTCACAGCTTCATATCGACCTTAAGAGGCCGCCGACCCGCGGCCTCTTTTTTTTGCCTGCGCTGAGCGTTGGGAGCACTCACTCAGGCAGTCCGATCTTGCGGGAAATCCGGTGCTTGAAGGTGGACACCGTCTTCGGGGAGATGCCCAGGCGCCTGGCGATTTCCGTGTTCCGATACCCCTCGGCCAGGAGCTGGTTCACGCGCATTTCGCGTTTGGTGAGCGTATCGAGGCCCGAGCCTTCGGACGCGCCGATGGCCGGACGGGGGAACGACAGGTACCCGCGCGCGGCCAGCTGCAGCGCTGCGGTCAGCACGGAGGTCGCTTCGGATTTCGGCACATAGGCGTTGGCCCCGGCGAGGAACGCGAGCCGCGCCTCGTGGCCCGTCGTGTCAGCGGACGTGACGACCAGGCCGATGTCGTGCCGCTGGGCGCGCACGCGCCGCACGAGCTCAAGCCCGTCGAGGCTCGGCAGGTTGATGTCGACGATGGCGAGCTTGGGGCGCGCCGACCGGATCAGCTGCAGACCCTCGGCGCCATCCGCCGCAGTGGCTACGAGACGCAGGTGCGGCGAGCCGGCCAGCAGAGCGTGAATGGATTCCAGGACGATGGGGTGATCGTCGATGGCAACGACGGAATGGAAAGAGGAATCTGCGGTGGACATGAACGGTGGCGCGCTTGCGGGTTCGTCTTTCCGCCACGTTCTGTTGCAAAAAACAGCGGCGGATATCGTGCTGCGAGCGCCCCTGCCGCGCTGCAGTTCCGCCACGTACAGGTTTGCATCGATCGGGCGCCTGATTCTCGCTAATTGCAACGCAACGTGACAGACGCCGCGACCCTATGCTTCAGGCAAGGCGGAACACGTCCACCGCGCCGCGCAGCTCCTGCGCCTGCTGGCGCAGGCTTTCCGCGGCGGCGGCGGCCTCCTCCACCAGCGCTGCGTTCTGCTGCGTCACCTCGTCCATCGACGTCACGGCGCGGTTGACCTCTTCAATGCCCTGAGACTGCTCGCGCGAGGCATGGCTGATCTCGCCCATCAGGCCGGTAATGCGCTCGACGCGCGTGACGATGTCCTGCATCGCTTCGCCGGCGCCGCGGGCAGCCTCGTTACCCGATTGCACTTCCTCGACCGAGCGGTTGATGAGCGCCTTGATCTCCTTGGCGGCGGCCGCGCTGCGCTGCGCGAGGCTGCGCACTTCGCCAGCCACCACCGCGAAGCCGCGGCCCTGCTCGCCTGCGCGGGCCGCTTCGACCGCGGCGTTGAGCGCCAGGATGTTGGTCTGGAAGGCAATGCCGTCGATGATGCCGGTGATGTCGGCAATCTTCTGCGCTGTGGCGTGAATGCCCGACATGGTGCCGACCAGCCGCTCCACCGTCTGCCCGCCCATGCGCGCCGCTTCGCTGGCGGCTTGCACCATGTCGTGGGCATGCTGGGCGCTGTCGGCGTTCTGGCGTACGGTGGCGGCCAGTTCTTCGATGCTGGAGGCCGTGCGCTCGAGGTTGCCGGCCTGGGCTTCGGTGCGGGCGGAGAGATCCGCATTGCCGGCGGCGATCTGGCCGGTGCTCGAGGCGATGGTGGAGGCGCTCGCGCGCACCTTGTCGACGATGCCCGTCAGGCCATCGCCCACGCCGTTGATGGCGCGCATCAATTGGCCGATTTCGTCGCGGCGCGCGGTGGGCAGGCGGTGTGTGAGGTCGCCGGCGGCCACGCGCTGGGCCACGTTCACCACTTCGGCCAGCGGCGCGCTTACCGCGCGGCGCAACATCCAGTAGAGGCCGCCAGCGAGGAGCGCGCCCAGCGCCAGCCCGAGCAGCAGGAACCGGTTGCGCGCCGAGATGAGGTCGGCTTCAAGCTCGTCCACATACGCCGTGCCGGCGATCACCAGCTTCCAGTCCGGATACTGCGTGAAGACGGTGAAGCGCTCGCGCGCGGGCCCGCCTTCGGTATCGGGCAGCGTATGGCGCAGCGTGCCTTCCTTGCGCTCGATCATCTCGCGCACCCAGGCCAGGCCGGCGGCGTCCTTCACGTCGATCAGGTTCTTGCCTTCGCGGGCCTGGTTGCGGTCGATGAGCACCTTGCCCTGGTCGGCGCCGGGCTTGCCGTCGATGACGAAGTAGCCGCCCGTCTTGCCGATCCCGTGCGCGCGGATCTTGTCCTTGAGCAGCGCCAGTTCTGAGCGCACGTCCACACCCACGTACAGCGCGCCGATGACCTTGCCCGAGGCGTCGCGCACCGGCTCGTACTTGCTCATGTAGGGCACGCCAAACAGCCACGCCAGGCCGCGGAACGGCTCGCCGGCCATCAGCGCCTTGTAGCTCGGGTGTGCCCGGTCGAGCAGTGTACCGATGGCGCGCTCCCCGTTTTCCTTTTTCAGCGAGGTGGTCACGCGGACGAAATCGTCGCCCGTGCGCGCAAAGACGGTGGCGATCGTGCCCCCCGTGCGTGCGAAGAACTTGTCCGGCACCGAGAAGTTCAGGTTCAGCACCGTGTCGCCGCTCCTGAACGTGGGCGTGGGCTTGCCGGCGATCTCCACGGTCTGGGCAGGATCGACGCTGTACGGGCCGGGCGCGGCATCGGCGAACGCCGTCAGGAAGCGGTCGGCTTCCGTGCGCATGGTGCCGTCGAACAGGCCGATCATGTCGCGCATGGCGGCTTCCTGGTCGTGCATGGCCGACTGCGCATTGGCCTCCAGCGTACGCAGGCTCGATTGCGAAATCGCAAACGCGAACAAGCCGAAGACCAGCACCAGCGCGGCCAGGCCGATGAGGGCCAGCCGGGTGCCGAGGCTCGCGGCGGGTTGTGAAGACGCAGACAGGGGCGCAGACGCTCGCATGTTGTTTTTCCTCGGGATCGTCAGTCGGGTTAACAACGGATCAACGAGGAAAAGCTTGAGCGCAAACGTTTTCTTTGCGCTTTGTTGAGCTTTGCTACCCGAGGGCGGTCATCGGCGACGGCTGCGCACCGTCAACCGCCGCAGTGCAGCTCCACGTGCTGGGGTTTCGGCGCGGCGGCATGGCCCGGGCCGAGATCGATCCGCCAGTCGGGGCCGGGCGCGCTGCCGGCGTCCCGCCCGTCCACGCTCGCGCGGCAGCCCCCGGCGTTGGCAAAGCGGATGAACGGGCGCGTATAACCGGCCACGTCGACCGCCACCGAGCGGCCATCGGCCGCGCGTTGCCAGTTGGACAGGCGGCCGTTGGCCTCGCGCACGTAGGGCAGCGCCTCCGGTGCGCCGCTGATCGTGAACCGCGCCGAACCGCTGGCCAGGTGGATATACGTGCCGCCCGGGCCAGGCCGATAGCCTGCCACGTCGCGTGCGTCGGACAGACGCGGCGTGCCGGTACCGGTCCAGCGCACGGTACGCAGGTCGCCCACTCCGCGCACGACCCAGGCGTCGCCGTCCCGCGCGATGGAAAACGCGCGGAAATCCAGCACCTTGCGGATGTAGTCCGACGCGTAGACCGGCATGACCGGCTGCCCGAGCGCCCAGTCGTACACCTGGCGCAATGCATTCAGCGAGGCGAGCTTGGTGCCTGAATACATGTGGTAGTAAATGCCGATCGGCTTGAATCGGTAGGGCCTGTCGGTCAGCTCGTACGTCTCGATGGCGCGCGCAAAGCCGTAGTACGGGCCGTGCCAGAGGTTGGTGTAGACGTTCTCGTTCTGCTGCGGCGCGAACACCTGGAACAGGCCGTTGCCCTTGTCCACACCCAGTGGCGCCACCGCCGTCCAGCTCGGGTTGGAGCGCGTGATGTAGGTGTCGCCGCCGTTCATGTTCAGCACGCCGGCCTCGTTGGCCTTTTGCACGGCGATGGGCGGCACCTGCCCGTTTCCGCTCCAGAGCAGCACCTTGACGCGTTTGTCCGCCGGCGCCAGACGGCGGTTGATGTAGCTGATGGAGCCGGCAATCTCGCGGTCCAGGTCGAACCGGTAGTTTGGGATGTTGAGCGTGAAGACATCCGCGCCCGAGGCCGTGGCGGTGGCGCCCGGCTCGAGCGGATTCGCCACGCGCAGCCAGTTGAACGGATGCGAGAACGTGTGGCTGGCCAGCTCGACATACGGCTGCGCAAAGAGGCTGCGTGCGATGGGCTCGAGCTGCGGCGTGAGCTTCGGATAGATGCCGTCGGCCGCCACCTCCCCTTCGATGACCGACACGGTGGTCGGCACCTTGTAGCGCGCCAGGATCTCGCGCAGCAGCGCCTGGCCCGAAAACTCGCCCGGCGGAAACTCGGTGCGCGAGGCAAACCCGTCGCCGTCGATATGCACGGTCATCAGGCGGCGGCCGTTCTCGGTGGTGGTGTCGGGCACGGGCATGGCGGGCAGCGCGAGCGCACGCCGCAGGAAATCGAGCGGCTGGATCACCCATCGCGCCTGATCCACGTCGGGCATGCGGAAGACGCCGAACGGCTGCAGCACATAACCGCCCCATGGCGTGATGGCCGCCCCATCGTAGACATAGCTGCCGGCCGACAGGCGCAGCAGCGATTGCATGCCCGGCACCTCCGGGTCGACCTGCACGCCCACGGCCAGGCGCCGGTCGGGGTGCGGCTGCAGCTCGAAACCGACCATCGGGTCGCGGGACACCACCGAGATCGCTTCGGCCGGCGCACCGGGCACCGTCTTCAGGCCGAGCGTCTGGGCCATGGCGGCATCCAGCGTCATGCCGAAGCGGTTGAACATCGCCACCCGGATGCCGGCGCCGATGGTCCGCTTGAGCCAGGCGGCCCAGGCGCCGGGGCGCGGGGCATTGGTATCGAACCACGTGACGACGCCCGCGTAGCGGTCCGGCGTCAGGGTCGGCAGGGGCTTGTTGGCGTCCGCCACTTCGACGCGGTAGCCGAGATAGTTCAGCGGCATGGCCAGATACAGCACCGAAGGCTGCGTGTTGGCGCTCGTGTCCGGCGCTTGCGGCTCGACCAGTAGCACGCGACGCGGCATCACTTCGAGCCGGCCGATGCCGACCGCGTCTGCTCCCGGCGTGGTGGCATAGCTCGACACGCCGGCCGCGCGGGCAACGTTGGCGGTCTCGCGCAGGCAGGTGCGCGAATAGCTCGGGCAGTAGTCGAGCGCGAGCGCAGGCAGGTGGTACTGCTCGGCGATGCTGCGCAGCGTTGCAATGCGGGCGGCGCGCGCATCGGGCGCCACATCGCGCAGCGCGTCGCTGCCATCGGCACGCTCACGCACCAGGCCTGGCGTCACCACGCCCGCCAGTTGTGGCGCAATCTGATCCAGCCACGCAGTGCCCCCGGCCAGCAGCCTCGCGTGCGGTGCACGCCGGTGCAGCGCTTGCGCGAGCGCCGCCACGGCTTGCCCGGCGTCGGGTGCGGAGCGTTGGAGGCGGTCGAGCCCATCCAGCAGGAAGCCGTGGTAGCCCTGCGCGAGCAGCGGCGCAAAGACGGTGTCGACAACGCTGTCCGGGGCGCCGGCGGCGCGCATTGCGTCGGCCAGCGGCAGGAGGTCGACCCGCGCAAGCCATTGCGTGGGCGACGGCTGCTTGGGGTTGAAGTCACCCGCGCTGGCCGGGTCCAACACCACCCAGTCGAACGCCTGCAATTCCGGCACGGGCACATCGCGGCCGTAGTACACCGCGATATGCGGGGCGGGTTCGGAAGCTGAAGCCACCGGCTGCGCCCATGCGCTCGCCCCCAACATGCCCAACGCGGCTGTTGCGAGCCACGCCACGCAACGCCGTTGCCAACCCTCCCAACCCTGCCAATCACCCTTCACCGCGTGTCTGCGCTCCATCCGGACCCTCAAAAGCTGCTCGAAGATGCATTGTGGCGGTCGCGCGGCCGATTGCAACATTTGCGGCCCGGCATGCAGCCCGACGCGGTGCCTAGAACGCCGACTTGACCACGCCGCCATCGACGCGCAGCGCAGCGCCCGTGGTCGCCGAGGACAACGGGCTTGCCACATAGGCCACGAGGTTGGCGACTTCCTGCGTCGTCGCAAAGCGCTTGATGAGCGAGGTCGGCCGCGCGGTCTCGAAGAACGTCTTCTCGAACGCCTCGAAGCTCTGCCCGCCCGAGAGCTTGCCGACGAATTCGTCCACGCCTTCGGAACGCGTGGGCCCCGGCAGCACGGCATTCACCGTGACGTTGGTGCCGGCGCACAGCTCGGCCAGTCCGCGTGAGAGGCCCAGCAGCGCGGTCTTGGTCACGCCGTAATGGACCATCTCGGCCGGAATCTGCACGCCGCTTTCGCTGCTGATGAAGACGATGCGGCCCCAATCCTGCGCACGCATGGCGGGCAGGTATGCGCGCGACAGCCGCACGCCGCTCATCACGTTGACGTTGAAGAAGCGCAGCCATTCGGCGTCGTCGATCTCTTCGAACGGCTTCGGATCGAAGATGCCGAGGTTGTTGACGAGGATGTCGACCTTCGGAAAGCGCCCCACCAGCGCGTCGGCCTGCAGCGGGTTGGACAGATCGCCGGCAAACGCCTCGACCTGCGCGCCGGGCACCTCGGCCTGCAGGCGTGCAATGGCATCGGCGACGGAGGCCTCGGTGCGCCCGTTGACGATCACGCGGGCGCCCTCTGACGCGAGTGCTACAGCGATGGCATGACCGATGCCCTTGGTGGACCCGGATACGAGAGCGAGCTTGTTCTGAAGGTGGAGGTTCATGGCGTTGAAAACAGGAAGATGGACGAGGACAGGCACGCCGCGCCACTTCGGACAACCCACGCGCAGCCGCGACGTTTCAAGCATGATACGAACCACCCCACCCCCGGGCAGCCGCAATCGTTTTGCAGCGGTATCCAACCAGATTTGATGATGAGCGTTGGTGTCGATCCCGGCTTGACGGCCTGGGCAAGCGACGATTAGTGTGCAATGAAGCACGCCCGCGCGAACGCGCAGACAGGCAGGGCACGGACGGCAAGCCTTACAAGCCGGATCACCGGCAGAACGGGGAGCACCACCATGAACATCGACGTACAGACACCTGAGGCTGCCGCAGGTGGCGCCACCGGTGGCGCCTACCAGCTTGACAGCATGGACCGGGAAAACAACGTGGGCCGACTCGTGCATCGGGTCCGGCATGCGCTGGTCACGCATATCGACAGTGCCCTCGCATCGCTGGACCTGACGGCGGCGCAGTGGACCGTGGTCGTCTACCTGGCCGAAGACCTGGCCAGCACCCCGGCCGAGCTGTCACGGCTGCTGCACTACGATCCAGGCGCGATGACCCGGCTCATCGACCGGCTCGAGAAGAAAAACATCGTCAAGCGCGCCCCGAGCGACGCCGATCGGCGTTCGGTCGTGGTCTCGCTCACCGAGCAGGGCCGCGCGCTGTACCCCGAAATCCAGCCCTTGATCATCGACGTGCTCAATCACCTGCTGCGGGGCTTCTCGCAGGCCGAGGTGAAGCAGCTGGAGAACCTGCTGCTGCGGGTGCTCCACAACGCTTGAGCGGGACGCCGCGGGGCCGGTCGGCCGATCGGGACGCCCGCGTGCACCGCGCGGCGCGCGACAGCGATGCCGGCGCCGGTCAGCGCCTGCGCCAGGCTGCGCAGGCCCGCACGGGCGGTGCGCTCACTGGCCTTGGACCTCGTGCTTGATCTTGAAGAGCTCGGTGTCGTTCTGGATGCCCAGCTTGCGGTAGGCCGACTGCTTCTGCGAGCTGATCGTCTTGATGCTGCGCGCGAACTTCTCGGCAATGTCCGTCACCGACATGCCGGCGAGGCAACAGCGCAGCACTTCGCTCTCGCGCGGACTCAGCTCAGGACGGTCGACCAGCGGCGACAGCTTGTCGCCTGTCTTGACGGACGCCGCGGGCGCGTCGGCCAGCGCGTCGCCTTCCATCTCGGCGGCCAGCGCGGCGTTCAGCCGCTTGCCGCCCGTCGCCACGGTGCGGATGGCCGCCACCAGTTCCGACAGTTCCTCTTCCTTGCCGACAAACCCGCGCGCGCCCGCATGCATCGCCATGCCGACGGTCGCCTTGTTGTGATGCGCCGAGGCGACGAGGATCTTCACATCCGGGTACCGCACGCGGATCAGGCGGATCAGGTTCAGGCCGTCGATCTCGGTCGGCCCGAGCGCGTAGTCCATCAGCAGGACGTCGGCCTCGGCGGCGCCGCGCTTGAGCGCCTGCACCAGATCGCGGCCCGATTCGAACACGCCGGTGATCTCGATGTCCGCTTCCTGCGTCAGACGCGCAACCGTGCCGTGACGGACGACGGCATGGTCGTCTAGCACGACCACGCGGATCGGTCGGATCGCGGTCCAGTTCATGTTGGCGGGTCCTCTTCGGCTGATGTTGGGACAGCTGCGGCGGCCGGCAGAAGGTGCCGGAACATGGCGCCGCAGGTAACGTTTAAGCACAAATCGGAGGCCACCGCCGGGCAAAATCGCCGGGGTGCGGGGGCCGTGCCGTCGGAAAGTCACATATTAATGGCTTTGGGACCGGTACCGAATCGGCCTGAACTGATTCCAAGCGTGACGACAGCAAGCGAGGCGCGCCCGTCCGCCTACGCGACCGCCGCGTCGATGCTCGCCCGGGTGCTGCGCCGCGCCCGCTCGAACACGGCCATGTCGCCCATCAGAAACGCCACGTTGGCATTCGAGCGGAACGATTCGATCTCGAAGATGAGCTGGTCGACGTCGAGATCGGCCCGCAGTTCGCCAGCGGCCTGGCCGGCAGCGATGGTGTCGCGAAAACGCGCGCGCACCGCCTCGCGGTGACGGCGTACGCGATCCTGGATCGGGCCCGGGCGCGCCCGGTATTCGTAGCTGGCGGCGCAGACGAAGCAGCCGCCGGGCGATTGGCCGCTGGCCACGTAGTCGAACCAGCCGTCGGTGAGCGCGCGCAGCCGGGCGAGCGGGCTTTCCAGCGCCATGGCCGGCTCCACCACGGTGGCGAGGTAAGGGCCCACCCCGGCATCGAGCGTGGCGAGCTGCAGGGCTTCCTTGTCGCCAAAGAGCACCTGGATGTTGCCCTTGCCGACGCCTGCGTCGGCGGCCACACGACCGATGGTCAGGCCCTCGAGGCCGTCCGTGGAGGCGATGGCGGTGGCGTGTTCCAGCACTTGCGCGCGCGCGCGTTCGCCACGCGCGCGGCGGCCGTCGGTTTCGTTCATGGCAATAACCTGTCGATGCGTGGGGTCAAGCGATTGGCACTTGACGGAAGCCGTCCGCAACTTAGTATACGTACGACCGTATATTAATAACCGAGATCCCCGCATGTCAATGGACTCCCTTTCGGCCGGCACCCTCGCCGGCGCCCGGCCAAAGCGGCAGTGGCCCGCCCTGGCCGCCCTGCTGACCGGCAACTTCGTCACCATTCTCGACCTGTTCATCGTCAACGTGGCCATTCCGGACATCCGCGACGGGCTGCATGCCAGCTTTGCCGAGATCCAGCTCGTGATGGTCGGCTACAGCGCCGCGTATGCGGTGTTCCTGCTCAACGGCGCGCGCCTGGGCGACCTGTTCGGGCGCAAGCGCATGTTCATGGCGGGCATGGCGCTGTTCACGGTTGCCTCGGCACTGTGCGGGCTGGCGACGGGCCCGTGGATGCTGATCGCCATGCGCGTCGGCCAAGGCCTGGGGGCGGCCATCCTGATGCCGCAGGTCATGGCGTCGCTGCGCGTGCTGTTCGACGGCGATGCGCGGCGGCGCGCGTTCGGCACCATGGGCGCCGTGCAGGGCGTGGCTGCGTCGGTCTCGCAGATCATCGGCGGCTGGCTGATCGCGCATCCGCTGGGCGATGTGGCTGGCTGGCGCGCGGTGTTCCTCGTCAACGTGCCGATCGGCATCGCGGCGTTGCTGGCGGCGCGCGCCTTCGTTGCCGAATCGCGCGCCCCGGTGGCGGCGCGGCTCGATGTGCATGGCGCGCTGGTTGGCGCGCTGGGGCTGGCGATGCTGCTGGTGCCGATCATGCAGGGCCGCGAGTCCGGCTGGCCGTGGTGGTCGTGGGCCGTGCCGTTGGCGTCGCTGCTGGTGTTCCGGCACTTTGTGCGCGTGGAAGAGGCGCTGACGGCCTCGGGCCGCGTGCCCATCATCGAGATGGCGCTCTTCCGCAACCGCAGCTTCGTGCTCGGCGTGCTGGCGATCTTCCTGTTCTACACGGCGATCAGCTCCTACTTCCTGGCCCTGACGATCCTGCTGCAGTTCGGGCGCGGCCTGACGGCGCTGGCTGCCGGGCTGGTCTTCACGCCGGCGGCCATCGCATTCTTTGCCGGCTCGCTGACTGCGCCCCGCCTGGCCGAACGCATCGGGCAGCGCGCGCTCTTGCTCGGGATGGCGCTCTTTGCCGTGGGCATCGTGGTGCTCGCCACCATGGCGCAGACCGGTTCGGCCAACGCGTGGCTGCTCGTGCCCCTCGTCGTCAGCGGCTTTGGACAGGGCATGGTGATTCCGTTGTCGCTCAACACGATCCTGAGCACCGTGGAAACCGCGCAAGCCGGCATGGGCGCGGGCACGGTCACGACCATGCAAGCCGTCGGCAACGCGGTGGGCGTGACGGTGGTGGGCGTGCTGCTGTTCTCGCTGCTGGGCGCCGATGATGGCAGCGAGACCGCCGACGCAGCCGCCCACGCGGCTCATGTTGCGCGCTACGGCCACGCCTTTGCCTTGGCGATGCTCTACAACGTCGCGGCGACGGTGCTGGCGCTCGTCTTCTTCTGGCGCGCGTGGCGGCGGCACGGCTAGCGGCCCTACTTGCGCACCCACCCGCGCCGTACGCACGGAGCGAGCACCACGCCGTGCACCGCCAGCCCCAGGCGGTGCAGCGGCTCCGAGAGCGTGTGTGCGACGCGGCCGCTGCACAGCCACGCGCTGAAGGCGGAAACGGCCCCAGCGCCCAGCATGTCGAACGGATAGTGCACACCCAGGTAGATGCGCGCCCACGCCATCGGCAGACCCAGCAACGCCAGGAGCACGCCCACACGGCGCAGGCGTGCATTCCACATCAGGCTGAAGGCCACCGTCCACAGCGCCGTCAGGTGGTCGCTCGGGAAGGACGAATCCGCCACGTGGGGCAGCAGGTTGGTGCCCAGCCCAATGGCAAAAGGCCGGGGGTGATACCACAGCAGGCCGAAGCCCGCGTTGATCAGCAACGCCACCGCGGCAGCTATGCCGGTCTGGAATGCCTGCCGGCGCGTAGCGGGCTGACCCCACAGCCAGCCCGCCACGAGGGCAAGCGGCGCCAGCCAGATCGCGTATTCGGCAAAGGCCATGGCCAGCCAGACGGTGGTAGGAGACGGATCGGCCGCAGCGTTGATCCAGAGAAACAGCGTGTGATTGAGCGATTCCATACAACACGGCCCGCGCACGGGCGTGATTCGACAGCGTGGTTGGGCGAACACGGTACGGGACGTACCCTTCAAATGCCTTCCAACCGGCCCGTTCATTGGCGGGACGCACCAACGCCGGGCCGGCCATTCGGCCACGGCATGGCGGCTGCTCGCCCACTCTGGTGTTGCTGCCTGGGCTTTCCGCCCCCCCCGGCGCGTGCCTATGATGGAGGCACACAGGCAGCAGCCCGCCGCCCAACCCGCCGGAACAGACCGCGGGCGCCGGCCGAGCGGACACACAACACCAACCGGGGGTGGGATGGAGAGTTTCCTGATCCAGCGGGCAACCCGCCGGCAAGCCAGCTTTGCCGGTGCCATCGCACTGCTGATCCTGCTGGCACTGGCGGTGGCCGCACCCCGCGCCGACTGGCAATGGCCGGCCATTGCCCCCTTCATGCCGATGTGCGCGCTGACGGTCTTCACCACCGCCGGCATCGCCGCTTTTCTTCTTGGCGCACAGTTCACCGTCACGCGGCAGCCGATGCTGGCCGCGCTGGGCGGCGCCTATGCCTTCACGGCGGTGGCCGTGGCGCTGCAGCTGCTGATGTTTCCGGGCGTGTTCTCCCCGACGGGGCTGTTTGGCGCCCGGCCTACCAGCGCGGTGTGGATGTGGGTCTTCTGGCACGGCGGTTTTCCGCTGTTCGTGATCATTGCCGTGCTCGTGCGCGAGCGCCTTTCCCGCGATGCGGTGTCGGCGGAGCGGGTCACCCGGTGGGCATGGCTGCTGATCGGCGGCCCCGTGGCAGTGGGCGACACGCCAGCGCACGAGGCGCAGGCCCTGGCCGAGCGGGCGCGCGAAGCCGTGCTGCGCCTGCGGATCGACGCGGCGGCGCCATCGCGCTATGTCACCGTCAGCGCCGGATGTGCCACGGCAGCACCCGGTGCAAGCGTCTCGGTCGACGGGCTGGTCGAATCCGCCGATGCCGCGCTGTACCAGGCCAAGGCGGCTGGCCGCAATCTGGTGATGAGCGCATCCGCCCCGCCCGCCGTGCTGATGTAGCGTGCAAAGCCGCGGCGCAGCTGCACGTGCGGCTTTGCTGTCTTCTTTATTTCTTCTGTATATAAAAATAGTAGTAGTAGATAACGGCCCGCCGTTTCTGTGGATAGCCGCAAAAAGCGCTTTGGCTTCAAGGGCTTGCGAAATGCACAACCGATTGGACAGCGTGTGCCGTGGGGTGGATGAACCGGGGGCCATCGCACGGGCCTCGTGCAAGCTCACCGAAGTTGTCCGCCAGCCCTCGACAGGCCACCCCCCGCGCCGCAAACACGGTTGTCCCTTGCGTTCTTCACGGTCTTATCCACAGGTGGATATGTGGATGACGTGAAGACGGCCCGGGGCCATCAGCGTGCCGACGGCCCGCCTGCGCCTGCCCCGTGAACGCAGCCAACTGCCCCGCAAATGCCCGCTGATGGCCAGGCCGCGCTTCACCGCGCGCGACATAGGCGGTCAGTTTGGGAAACGCATCCAGCACGCTTGACGGCCTCGCCCAGGCGCGCAGACAGCTGCGCGAGCCGCTGGCGGAAGCTTGAAACCCTGGTTCACCCTCGTCGTCGACACCCAGATCGTGTTCGGGCCGGGGATGGCGACGACGAGCGCCACTGCTGCAGGAAGTACGGCAGCACAGCGTGACCGATCATTCCGCATGACTCCTCTGTCGGAACTCGCGCTCAACGGTCCGACCGCTCGACCACGACTTCGCTGAACTGGCCGCGCGGCATGATGTCGGTGTAGTTGGCGATGTCGGCCACGATCTCCGCGCGGTGCGGCTGGATGGCGGGCTCGTAGCCTTCGGCCGAATCGCAAAGGAACGCGCACATCGCCAAGAAGGCGGGTGGATCGGCGGGCGTTCTGCCGGCCAGGCTCTCATCGACGGTGTAGTACGCACGGGCCTTGCCGAGCCGGGCCTTCACCAGCGGCATGGCATGTGGTGGTCGCGGTCGTAATCGTGATCGAAGCGCGCGCCTTCGGTGTACGGGTACATCACGGACCTTGATCATGCGGTTCTCCTTGCCGGGGTGGCGTCCTGCCCAGGGGAGCCCGGCGATGCCGGCGATCCTGCCCGTCTTGCCATCGGCGCCGCGCCGCCATCCCGCCTGCCAGCGGCTATTGGCCTTGCCTCTCGTTCGCGCGGGCGTTCACGTCCGGCGCCTTCGATGCGGCGCCGGCGCCACCGGACGCATGCGCATGCTGGCTTCCCGTCGGATCGGCAATTTGAAAGGTGTTGCCATGCTGCCAGCCGTTGGCATCGGGGTCGACAGGAGGCTCGGGAATGTCCGCACGGTCCTTACGCTTGGCCGCGCTGTCGACTCCCATGCGCTTGTCCCGGTCGGCAACCATCGCGGCGTTCGCTTGGCCCTCCCCCGTGAAGCCCATCATCAACTGCGGCACCCCGAGCGGCAACGACTTGTCGAGGTCGGTGTGCCACGTATGCCAGGTCTTGCCATATGTGCCCACCAGCTTCTTCATCAGCGCCCTCTCCGCGGGCTCGGGAATGCCGGGCGCGACGAGCTGCCCGGATTTCACTTCCCAGACATGGCTGTGCCAGAGCGCCTTCTCAGCGGCTGGCAGCGTGGCGAACAGCTTTGCGCTGATGATGTATTCCACGCCCATCAACTTTGCGTTCCCGACGTTGCCGTCGTAGATGACGCACTGCGTGACATCCTCGTTGACGATCGCGCAGTAGTGATGCGCTTCCATCTGGACGTTCTGCCGGCCGTTGTAGAAATGGAAGCCATCAAGGTAGGCGTTGATGGCCTCGATGGGCGGCTTGTCCTGCAGCGCCACTGCGCCCGCTTCCAGCACTTTCGTTTTTGGCGATTCCGCCTGCCCCGGCGCGCGGACGTTGGACTGCGTATCGCTCTCGCGATGACAGCCGTAAAAACAGAGCGCGGCTACGGCGCAGACAAGGAGAGCGTTTCGCATGGCTTCACCCGGGCAGCCTGTTGGATGCAACACCGCCGCAAGACTCGAGCCTGCGGGGTGCGGGGTGTGCGCACTGCACAGACGGCGGCATTCGAGAACGCCACCGGACCGGGCCTCCGATTGGACTCCTGCAGAATCCTCTAGTCGCCTGCCATGGACTGGCCCGGCACAAGTCCATCGATGATGTCTTCCGCACCCTGCGTAGCTGCACGCTTGGCGGCGCCCACGTTGTCCCACGGCTCGCCTCTGAGGCGAAAGACGCGGGAGCGTTCATCGTCCATCGTCTCGCCCTCAAGGCAGATGACGACCGAGACGCTGTACGCGCGGTCGGGGCGTTTCTCGTGCCACTCGCGCGGCGGGTTGAAGGGGTAAATCAGGGGGTAAATCGCGAACCCTTTGTAGAAGGATGTCGGGTAGGCGTCCATGGCAAATCTCCCATAGGAAAAGCGAGCAGACCGGGGCGATTGCGCATCGTGCGCTGGCGCAGGACTGAAGCCCCGGGGCGGATGGAGTGCGGACCACGCCGGAAAACCGGCTCGGAAAGGCAGCGTTGAAGGCTGGAGCGAGGTGGGACGTCGGCGACGCGTCGATCAGAGGCGAGGCAGGTTTCTCTTGCTGGGGCCGACGACAGGCCCCGCTGGTATCCGTGCCCCACTCTACTCCGATATCGGTGTCGTGGGCTGCGGTATTTCCTGACGCGCTGCACGTCACATTCCGTGCGGGGATGCGTCAATTCTCTCTTGTCGGAGGGAGCCCTGCGCTCCGCTCAACTACCGACCTGCTCAGCAAGCCCCACCATGATGCCCTCCGGCCCCCGGAGATACGCCAGCCGGTAGGAGTTCTCGTAATCCATCCGGCCAATGAGTTCGGCGCCCTGGGTCTGCATGCGGGCAACGATCTCATCGATGTCGTCGACGGCAAACATGATGCGACGTAGGCCCAGCGCGTTCGCCGGCATGTCCACCGGACCAAACCGGACCGGATCGGGCGTATGGAACTTGTCGAGTTCAACGCCCTGTCCGTCGGGCGTCCGCAGCATCGCAAGGGTGGCCCGGACGTTCTCCAGCCCGATGAGGCGCCCGACAGCGTGCCCTTCCACCGTGGTCTGGCCCTCAAACGTGAGACCCAGATCGATGAAGAAGGCCTTCACCGCCTCCAGGTCCTCCACAACGATCAGGATGTTGTCCATTCGCTTGACTGTCATGTCGTCGGTCCTCCACGGTGTCTGCTGTCGGCCAGAATGGCCGGTCGGACGCGTGTACTGAGGCACCAGCGCATCCGCTTCGCCTGGGCCTTCACTCCTGAGATCGCAGAGGCCCCGGGCAGCGTGGGCCCGCGCTTGGCACCCCGCAAGAGAATGAGCGCCACGCCGAGCATGATGCCGATGTCCGCGACGTTGAAGACCCCCGTTCGCAACTGCCCGATGCCCACGCTGAGGAAATCAAACACCCGGCCATCGTAGACACAACAATCGAACAGGTTGCTGAGCCCTCCACCCAGGATGCACGCGATCGCAATGACTTCGGTGCGGCCGAGGGAGGACGAACGCAGCAGCCAGCCGAACAGTCCGACCAGGATGGCCAGCACGCCATAGACCAAAACGATATTGCGGGTCGCATCAGACATTCCCGCCCCGAGGCTGAGGAACGCGCCGTGGTTGTAGGTGGGAAGAACCAGCAAGCTGCCCGAAAGGAATGGCACGACTTCGCCGGGCGCCAGTATCTGCTTGAATACGGCCTTCGTCGCCTGGTCGATGAGGATCCAGGCGAGCGCTCCCAGCAGCGCAGCGGTCACCCTCTGCTTCGTCGTCATGGGAAAGGTCATCTGTAGGCGGGGCCCGATCCGGTGCATTCAAGGATCCGACCGCTCGACGACGACTTCGCTGATCTGAAGCACGGGGGCGATGTCGGTGTAGTTGGCGATATCGCCCAGGATCTCCGCGCCGTGCTCCTTCATGGCAGACTGGAATGCCTCGGCCGAATCACAGATCAACGCGCACATCGCCACAAACGCGGGCGGCGTGCCGGGCGCTCCGCCGGCCAGCCCTTTTTCGACGGTGTAGTACGCACAGGCACTGCCGAGCCTCGCCTTCACCATCGGCATGTGCCGGTCGCGGTAGTAGGAGTGGTCGAAGCGCGCGCCTTCGGTGTACGGGTACATCACGCTGACTTTGATCATGCGGTTCTCCTTGCCGGGTTGGCGTCGTGTCCAGGGAGTCTGGCGACTGCCGGCGATCATACCCGCCTCGCCACCGGCGAGCGGCGTCGCCATCCCCGCTGCCTGCTATTGGGCCGCCTTCTTCGGTGCCGTTTCCCTCAGCGTCCAGCCCGTGACGACCCGCCGCGGCCTGCGGCAGGATCAAGGTCATGCGGACCCGGTGTCGTGCAAGACTCGTCATGGCCTGCCGTCCGCCGCAGGCACCACCTTTGCGCTACGCGTATTTGTCCCCCACCGTACTGCGAATCGGATGGGTGTCGTAGACGATGATCATCCGCTCGATGCGCCCATCGTCGTCAAATTCAAAAACATCGACGCACTCGAAGCGCACCGCTGTTCCATCTTTGAGGCCCCAGTCATAGATGAAGTAGCCCGTCGCGCGTCGGGCTCCCGTCGTGCTCACGCAGATGTCGATCGGCGTGATTTTGCTTTCACCAGATGCCGCATCGACCTTCGCAAAGAACGGCGCAGGGCGCATCCACCCGAGAAACGGCGAGAAGATCTGGGCATCGGGCGCGAACAACGCACAGATCGCCGCGACATCGCCGCGCTCCAGCTCCCGAAGGTAGGTGCGAATCTGCCGCGTGTATAGTGCTTCCGACGATGAGGCCATGTTCATTCTCCGGTCATTCGTTGACACCTCCGCGCGCTCGTGCAGACGCGTGCGATGCACGCACGATATCGATGCACCGATGTCCGAACAATCGAAAATTCCGCAACCCGGGTATGCAGCCCATGCATACCCCTTGGCCGACCTGACGCGGACACTGCCGCCCCTGACAGCGTTCCAGTCATTCGTCGCCGCGGCGCATCTCGGGAGCATCAGCAAAGCCGCAGAGCATCTGTGTCGGACACAGGGAGCGGTGAGCCGTCAGATCCAGCAACTGGAAGCGCACTACCGGTGCGCAGTGTTCTTGCGCCACGCGTCGGGATTGACACTGACGGCGGAAGGCACCGAACTGCTGACCGTCGCCGTCAGCGTGCTGACGCAACTGGTTCAACACGCAGACATCCACGCCAAGACGGCGGCCGTCGTCACTCTGCGGGTGCCATCCACCTTTGCGATTCGTTGGTTGCTGCCACGACTGGAAGACATCCATGACGCCTTGCGGAGAACAGAACTCCGCATCTCCACTTCGGCGGACGACACGCCGGATTTCACGACACCCGACGTTGATGCCGTCGTCGTTCGGGGAACCGGCCAGTGGGCGGGCATGGATGCCGTTCCGTTGTTCGCCGAGCGACTCACACCGATGTGCACGAGCGAGATGGCCGCATCGCTCGGAGCGGCGGCCGATCTTGCTCACGTCACATTGCTTCATCCCGGGCACGGCCATGAGGAGTGGCGATGCTGGCTGGAAAGCGTTGGGGCACCGCACATCGATGCGGGCCGCGGACTCGTTTTCGATACCCTTGAATTGACGCTCACCGCCGCCGCGGAAGGGCATGGCGTTGCAATCGGCGACCCCCGGATGGCGAGAGACCGCCTGCGGGCCGGGACACTGGTGACGCCCTTTATCGACGTGGCGCAAAACGGCTTGTCGTACTTTGTGGTCTATCCCTCCCAACGCGCCGCACAGCCCAAGATTCGGGCGCTTGCTGACGTCTTGTCGCGGCTTGCGCGGGAAGACTGACTGTCATCGAGGTCAATCCCGCACTGCGACGTGCCGCCGCCGCATCGGCATGGCGCCCGACAAAAAAAAGAGCGGCCCCGGCCGGGACGGATGGCCGAGGCGAGGTAGGACTGCATGGAAGGCCGGGGAGAGGGCGCGCCTCCCCCCAAGTTTCCAGGGGTGGAGGCTGTGGAAGGGCGCCACCGAGGCAAGTCAACAATCCTCATCGGGGAGCGCACGCCTTCAGGGGACGCGTCACTCCCGCACGGCGTGCGGCACCCACACCCGAAAAATTAGCTTGCAATTCAATAGCGCGCTATATATATTCCCCTCCATGAACACACGCAAGCCTTCCTCCGCACGCCGCGACCTCGCCCTGGACGAGCAGCTCTGCTTTGCGCTGTACTCGACCATGATCGGGATCAACAAGGCGTACCGGCCGCTGCTCAAGGCGCTGGAGCTGACGTATTCGCAGTACCTCGTCATGCTGGTGCTGTGGGAGCAGGATGCCCAGACGGTGTCGGAGATTGGCGATCGCCTGTTCCTCGACTCCGCCACGCTCACCCCGCTGCTGAAGCGGCTGGAGGCATCGGGGCTGATCGAGCGGCAGCGCTCGGCCGAGGACGAACGGCGGGTGATCATCTCGCTCACGGCGGCCGGCAAGGCGCTGGAGAAGCGGGCCGAGAAAGTGCCGGCATGCATGGCTACGGCCATGGAGTGTGCGCCCGGCGAGCTGGAAGAACTGCGCACACAGTTGAATGCATTGCGAGGACGGCTCTTCAAGAACGCCGCCTGAGCACACACGTATCGCCGACGGGCGCCTGATCGCGTCCGTTTTTTTAGACCGATTAAGTAGCGCGCTATTTAATAGTAAGCAATGCGGCGCGGCCTCGACAGCCGATGCGCGCACCACCACCCCTCTCACAGGAGAACCACCATGTCGATCGAAAACGTCCTCTACCGTGCCCATGCTCGTGCCACCGGCGGCCGCGATGGCCGCGCCATCACCGACGATGGCCGGCTCGACGTCCGCCTGACCACGCCAACCGAACTCGGCGGTGCCGGCGGCGAAGGCACCAACCCCGAGCAGCTGTTTGCCGCCGGCTACAGCGCGTGTTTCCTCGGCGCGATCAAGTTCGTGGGTGCGCGCGACAAGATCCGCGTGCCGGCAGATGTGTCCGTGCAGGGCAGCGTCGGCATCGGCGTCATTCCGAACGGCTTTGGCATTGAAGTGGACCTGAAGATCAGCCTGCCCGGCATGGACCCGGCCGAAGCGCAAACGCTCATCGACCGCGCCCACATCGTCTGCCCCTATTCGAACGCGACGCGCGGAAACATCGACGTACGCCTGAGCCTGATCTGACCCGTACGCCGTTCCCCAACTCCGCACCCTTCCAACCCTTCGCACAACACACGATTTGAGGCCCAGCCATGAACCGCATGACCAAATTTGCCGCCGGCACCCTGCTCTCTGTGGCAGCAAGCGTTGCTCTTGCTGCGGGCAGCCCAGGCGTGGAGCGCACCACCCAGGCATTCCTCGACGCACTGGCCGCCGGCGGTGGACAGCCGCTGGAAACCCTGTCACCCGTCGATGCCCGCGCCGTGCTGGTGGGCGCGCAAGCCGCGGCAAAGGTGTCGCTGCCGCCCGCTGACGTCAGCCAGAAAACCATCACCGTGGATGGCAAGCCGATCAGCCTGACGATCGTGCGCCCGGCCGGCGCGAAAGGCACGTTGCCTGGCTTCATCTTCGTTCACGGCGGGGGCTGGGTGCTGGGCGACTTCCCCACGCACGAGCGCTTTGTGCGCGACCTGGTGGCCGACTCCGGCGCCGTCGCCGTCTTCGTCAACTACACGCCCTCGCCCGAGGCGCGTTATCCGGTGGCGATCAATCAGATCTACGCCGCCACAAAGTGGGTGGCAGAAAACGGTGCGCAGATCGGCGTAGACGGCAAGCGGCTGGCGATTGCCGGCAACAGCGTGGGCGGCAACATGGCGGCCGTGGTGGCCCTGATGGCCAAGGCGCACGGCACGCCCGCACTGCGCACGCAAGTCCTGTTCTGGCCGGTTACGAATGCCAACTTCGAGAACGCTTCGTACGACGAATTTGCGCAGGGGCACTTCCTGACCAAGCCGATGATGCAGTGGTTCTGGAATGCCTACACGACCGATCCGGGGCAGCGTCAGGAAATCTACGCATCGCCGCTGCTGGCCACGCCCGCTCAGTTGAAGGGGCTGCCGCCCGCGCTGGTGATTACCGCCGAGAAGGATGTCTTGCGCGATGAAGGCGAAGCGTATGCACGCAAGCTCGACGCGGCGGGTGTGGATGTGACCGCCACGCGCTACAACGGCATGATTCACGACTTCGGCCTGCTCAATGCGCTGGCCGGTGTGCCGGCAACCCGTGCAGCGCTGCATCAAGCCAGCGAAGAGCTGAAGGCGCGGTTGAAGTGATCGGGTGGGCGGGCCCGGCAGCGGAGGTGGAAACTGACCCCGAGGCTTGCAGCCGGAACGCTGCTCCGCCCGGCCCGCCATCGGAAAGGCGCGCGTGCGCGTGCCCGGACTGCAACGGTCCGCCATTCGCCCAGAGGGTCGGACCGACAATGACTCGACACGGCCCGCAGCCAGGGCTGCGTTGATCCACGCCACGTCGGTGACGGGAATGCTCGTCAAGGCCGATACGTCGCTCTCGGCATTCGGCCAGCCTACCCGGACCGAGATGCACTTTCGGGTTACACCTTTTCCGTTCGCTGCCGATATAGACGGAAACACCCGCATTAGCCGGGTGGCGTTGCATGTCTTCCGTCTGAGCCGTGAAATTCTTGCGCTTTCTTGCAGTCCTGACTGCTCTCGCATCCTTCGGAATCCGAAGCACCCCTGCCCACGAAGCGACGGCGAGTGTGTTTGCGAGCCTTCAAATCGTCGACAAATGCACCGTGGCCTCTGACACCAGTGGTCAGCCTCACGTCATGTGCGATCGCCCGGTGCCCAGTCGGGTCTACACCGGGGAGCCTGCCCCGGCGCCGAGCGCCGCCTCCGTGCAGATGCCCGGTTCAGCACAATCTCAGGTCGTCACCATCGAATTCTGAGTTTAATTAGGACGTAGGCTTCTCTTTTTGCTACGCTTGATTCACGCGCCGCGGGGGGCGGCAGACTGGATGAAGACCTGGGCACATGAGGCTCCGGCTCATCCGTGTGACAGCTCGGAGGAGAAACCCATGCGCCGAGGCCTTACTGCGCGTCCGTTCCGTCTCAAGCCGCACTACCTTGTGCTGGCCAGCCTGCTTGCCGCTCCCGGATACCTGGGCGCGGCAACCAAAACCACCACCTTCACGGTTTCGCTCACGCTCCAGAACGACTGCGCCATCAGTGCCAATGCACTGAACTTCGGCACGCAGGGCGTGCTGACCGCGAACGTGGACCAGACCACCAGCCTGAGCGTCACCTGCAGCGCCACGGCACCGTACAACGTCGGACTGGATGCCGGCACGACCACCGGGTCGACCATTGCCGCCCGGCTGCTCGCCGGCACCGGCACCGCAACCGTTGGCTTCCAGCTCTACCGGGACAGTGCCCGTACCCAGATCTGGGGCAACACGGTCGGCACCGATACCGTGACGGGTACAGGCACGGGCACGGCCCAGACCCTGACCGTCTATGGACGTGTCCCGCCTCAGAACACGCCGGCGGCCGGCACCTACACATCGACCGTCACAGCCACCATCACGTTCTAAGTTGCACCGTATCCGTTCCATTGTGTCGGCGATACGCTGCGGGCTGGTTGCGCTCAAACGGCATGCACGTGACTTGAGCAACGCAGGCGCACTGCTTCTGCTCGGTGCGCTGGTGTCTCGTGCTGCAAGCGGCGCCTCGCTGCAGATTTCGCCCATTCGCATCGACTTGCCCCCGGGCCAGGCGGCGGCCGTCCTGACGCTGCGCAATCGCGGCACGCTGCCGCTCAACGCACAGGTGCGGGTGTTCCGCTGGACGCAGGATGCGCAAGGCGACCAGCTCAATGACTCCGCGGCGCTCGTCGCCAGTCCGCCCATCGTGCAGATTCCTGCCGATGGCGAACAGCTCGTGCGGCTCGTTCTGACGCAACCGCCTGCACCAGGCGCTGCCGAACAAGCCTACCGCCTCATCATCGACGAGATACCGGAGCGCCGTCCGCAGACGCTTACCGGCGTAACGATGCAGCTTCGGTACTCCGTTCCGGTCTTCGTCAATGCCGCTGCGGATACGCCGCCCAGGCTCAGCGCTGTGTTGCGTCGCGAGGGTGACCAAACCCTGCTCGTGGTCCGGAACCCTGAGACGCACCACGCGCAACTCTCCGGGGTGTCCATCGAGTGGAACGACGGCACGCAAAGCGAAATTACCGGGGGGTTGCTCGGCTATGCGCTCGGCGGTGCAACGCGAGCCTGGCCGGTCGTTGATTCGCACCCTCGTCGGGCGCCGAAGCGTCTTCGCGCACATATCAACGGCGTCGCGGTGGACCTCCCACTCACCCGCGCAGACTGATGCGTTGGGTGGAGATGACAGGCCGTTGCGTTGTCACCCTGGGATGCGGCCTCGTCATGGCGGCATCAGCCGCCGCGCAGGAGAGCGGCAAGCCGACCCTGCTTGCCGCTGTGCGTCCCGATGGGCCGCTGCCGGCACCGGGCGCTGGCGACATCTACCTGGAGGCGGTCATCAACGGGGCGTCGACACAGACGATTGCGCGCTTTCGGCTGCAGGAGGGGCACCTGTTCGCAACGGCAGGCGAGCTGCAGTCCATTGGCATTCGAACAGACGACCTGCAGCCCGACGCGAGCGGGCGCATTCCGCTCGACAGTATTCCGGGCCTGCGCTACGTGTACGACGTACGTGCGCAGCAAGCGCAGTTGACTGTCGATGACACACGGCGAGTCCCGAACGTGCTGAGCTTTCAGACCCAACCGCGCGTCGCGCCCACCAGTGGCACGGGCCTGGTGTTGAACTACGACGCCTATCTGCAGCCCACCACGCTGGGGGGCGGAGGGAGCAGCCTGGGGTTGTTCAGCGAGCAGCGGTTCTTCCACCCGGGCGGCGTGTTCTCCAACAGCGGCGTGGCTACGTTCGACGCCAGCCAGCATCGCTACACACGGCTCGATACGAACTGGTCGCATTCCGATGCGGACAAGCTCAACACATTGACGCTTGGCGACACCGTCACCTCGTCCCTGAGCTGGAGCCGCTCGGTGCGCCTTGGCGGCATCCAGTGGCGGCGCAACTTTGCACTGCGCCCCGACCTCGTCACGTATCCATTGCCCTTGCTCGGAGGCAGTGCCGCCGTGCCGACCGCGGTCGACCTGTACGTGAACAGCGTGCGCCAGTTCACGGGGCAGGTCGGCAGCGGCCCCTTCGTAGTCAACAACGCCCCGGCCATTACGGGCGCCGGTCAGGCGGTGATTGTGGTGAAGGACGCCCTGGGCCGCGACGTCGTGACGTCTGTCCCGCTTTACATCGATACGCGCCTGCTCTCCGCGGGCCTGTTCGACTACGCGGTCGAAGCGGGCTTTCTGCGCAACAGTTACGGCCTGCGGTCATTCGACTATGCGTCCAGCCCCGCACTCAGCGCGTCACTGCGTTATGGGCTCACGGGCGGCCTGACGGTGGAAGGACATGCCGAGGCCACGCGCGGCCTTGGCAACCTGGGCGGGGCAGCGCTGGTACGGCTGAACCAGGCCGGCGTTTTCTCGGCCGCTGCTGCCGTATCGCAGGGCGCCGGGCAGACCGGCTCCCAGGCCACGCTGGGCTATCAGTATCGAAACCCGGCATTCAACGTCGATGTGCAGGGTACCCGGACCTTTGGCACCTATCGCGATCTGGCCAGTGCCGCAGGGTCGCCGTTCTTCCGCTCACTGCTGCGGGCCACGGTTTCCGTGCCGGCCGGGCGGACCGGCAGCCTCGCCGCCAGCTATATCGGGGTATCCGACCCTGTCACGGGAAACTCGCGCATTGCGTCGCTCTCGTACAGCACCCAGCTTGGGCGGGACTTCTCATTGAGCGCGAGCGCCTATCAGGATCTGGCTGACACCCGGGCGCGGGGCGTGCTCATGACGCTCACCATGGCCCTGGGCAGCGACACCAGCGCGGCAGCGAGCGTCGGCATGGACCGTGGCCACGCTTCGGCCACGGTCAGTGCCGTGCGTACGCCCGACTATGCGGGCGGTTTCGGCTGGCAGCTGCAGGCCAACCAGTCCGGCAGCGACCGCCGCTCGGTGGCGCAACTGAACTATCGTGGCCGCTACGGCGATGCGTTCGTGGCTGCCCAGGAGGTGAACGGGCACACGAGCACGGCGGTCGACATATCCGGTGCCTTCGTGCTCATGGACGCCGACGTGCTGCCAGGCCGGCGCATCAATGACGCGTTTGCGCTGGTGTCCACAGAGGGCGTGGCCAACGTGCCGGTGACGTTCGAGAACCGGCTCATGGGCCGCACGAACGGCAGCGGGCACCTGCTGGTGCCAGACCTGGTGTCCTACGAGAACAACCATGTGGCCATCGACCCGCTTGTGCTGCCCGTCAATGCGAAGCTCGCCACCAGCGCTGTGACCGTTGCGCCGGCAGACCGCTCCGGCGTCTTGACGCGCTTTCGCATCGAGACGTTCCGGGGCGCCCAGATACGGCTGGTGGACACCAGGGGGCAGCCGCTCCCGGCGGGCAGCACAGCGACACTTGAGCAGAACGGTCTGCGCTACCCCGTTGGCTACGATGGCCTCGTGTTCATCGACGCGCTGCAACTGGACAACACTGTCCGCGTGGAGGACGCAGGCCCCGCCTGCGTTGCCCGTTTTGCCTACCCGCAGGATGCGGGCGCACTTCCCACCATCGGGCCCTTGCGTTGCGAGCCGGAACCCACAGGAGCGATGCCGTGATGACGCGCCTGCTGTGGGCCTCTCTGCTGGTTCTGATGGCGGCGCTCCCGGTGAGCGCGCGTGCACAGTCGTGTTCGGTCGCGGGGGCAACCATCAGCTTCGGCAGCATCAGTCCGGTGCAGGCGGGGAACACCGACGTGACGGCCACGCTGACGGTCAGCTGCAGTGGTTTCCTGCTGCAAGGTTCGGTGGCGCGCGCATGCCTGAATCTTGGAGTCGGCAGCGGAGGCGGCGGGATATCGCCCCGTGTCATGACGGCGGGCAGCAATCAGCTCCAATACAACCTGTTTGCGGACAGCGCCCGGACCATCGTGTGGGGACAGCGCACCACCCCTTCCACGCCGCCCATCTCTGTCGACGTCCCGCTTGGTGTGCTCGGTTCCGGGTCGGCCACCGTCACGGTCTACGGCAGGGTTCAGGGTGGGCAGACGACCTTGCCTGCGGGCGCCTATTCGCAGAGCTTCTCTGGTACCAGTGCCACGGTGTATGCACTTCCCAATCCAGGCACCAATACGTGTACGACCATCACGTCCCATCCCAGCACGTTTTCCGTGTCTGCGTCGGCAAACCTCATCAGCGACTGCCTCATCAGCGCAACGAACATGAACTTCGGCACAGCGGGGCTGCTGAATTCCGCACTGACAGCGACAAGTGCCATCACAGTCAACTGCACCAACCAATCGCCGTGGACGTTGGCGCTCTCCGCCGGAACCGGCAGCGGCGCCACGATGAGCAATCGGCTTCTGACGCGCAGCGGCGGCTCGCAGACTGTCGGCTACAACCTGTTCACCAGTTCGAGCTACACCAACATTTGGGGCGACGGTACGACGGGCACCGCAACCGTGACTGGGACGGGCAGCGGAGTTTCGCAGGTGTCGACTGTCTATGGTCGCGTTCCAGCACAGAGCACTCCGCCCGCCGGCACGTATAACGACACCATCATTGTGACCATCACCTACTGACCCCTTGCCCCAGTGGGAGGGGAATTCTCGGCACCAGGCGGGGCCGTTGTATGCAGGGCCACAGGCCGGCGCGCAACTCCAGGGCGCGCTCGCGGCAAGCGCATGCGCGCAGGAGACCGGGCGGGGGGGGTTATACAAAGGTGGGCGGAACAAGGTGGACGACGTGCTTGGCTATTTGACGCAGAAAAACTGGACGCCGATGCGCAATGACGCACCCGCACGGTTCTTCTGCCCACGTCGCGTGGTAGCAGCAGGCGTTCTTTTTTCAGGTATTTCGGCACTGCTGGACCATCGACCGCCCCTGGGCACCTGTCGCCATCGCCTCTGACGGTGATCGCGTGTGTGCCGGACTCTTAGCGCCCGCGTGTTGCCCGTGAACAGCGTGCGCCGTGAGGGGATCCGTCGCACAAAGCCACTACAATAGCGCCCCTTTCGCCGGTGGCGCCCGCTCTGATATTCCCGTGCGGGCGCATGCCTCCCGCTGCACTCCAGAAGCCACGATCCTATGATGTCAAACGCCTGCGGCGTCGATTTCGGCACGTCCAACTCCACCGTCGGCTGGCTGAGACCGGACGCACCCACCCTGCTGCCGCTCGAAGACGGCAAGGCCACGCTGCCTTCCGTCATCTTCTTTCACGCCGAAGACCCGACGGTCAGCTACGGCCGTGCCGCGCTGGCCGACTATCTTGCCGGCTACGAGGGCCGCCTCATGCGCTCGCTCAAGAGCCTGCTCGGCACGTCGATGATGGACGACAGCACCGAGGTCATGGGCCAGGCCATGCCGTTCCGCAAGCTGCTGGCGCATTTCATCGGCGAACTCAAGCGGCGCGCCGAGCATGCCGCCGGCCATGAATTCCGCCGCGCCGTGCTGGGCCGCCCGGTGTTCTTCATCGACGAAGATCCCAAGGCCGACCAGCTTGCCGAAGACACGCTGGCGGACATCGCGCGCGACGCCGGCTTTGACGAGATCGCCTTCCAGTACGAGCCCATCGCCGCCGCGTTCGACTACGAGGCCGGCATCAGCGGTGAAGAACTTGTGCTGGTGGCCGACATTGGCGGCGGTACGTCCGACTTCTCGCTCGTGCGCCTGTCGCCCGAGCGCGCGAAACGCCTTGACCGCCGCGACGACATCCTCGCCAACGGCGGCGTGCACATCGGCGGCACCGACTTCGACCGCGCCTTGAGCCTGGCCAGCGTGATGCCGCTACTGGGCCTGAACAGCACGCTGCGCAACGGCAAGGCGATGCCGTCCGGCCAGTATTTCGACCTGGCGAGCTGGCACACCATCAACCACGTGTACACGCGCAAGGCATGGACGGTGGTGATGGACAACTACCGAGATGCCGCCGACACCGAAAAACTCGATCGCCTCATCCGCCTGATCCGCGAGCGCGCCGGCCACTGGCTCGCCATCCAGGTGGAAGCCGCCAAGATCGCGCTGTCGGACGCCCCGGTGGCGGAGATCGACCTGCACCGCATCGCGCCCGAGTTGAAGCAGCCCGTCACGCGCGAAGACTTCGACCAGTCGATTGGGAAGCTGGTCGGCAAGACGGTGTCCACGGTGGAAGCGATGCTGAAAACGGCAGGCGTTGCAGCGGAAGCGGTCGATACCATTCTCTTTGCCGGCGGCTCCAGCGGGGTGCCGTTGCTTCGCGAGCAACTGGCGCAAGTGTTGCCGTCGGCGCGGCGCGTTGAGGGCGACCTGTTCGGCGGAATCGGTTCAGGCCTGGCGCGCGATGCGGCGCGCAAGTTTGGCTGAGGGGTTGACGGGCTGACAGGCTGAGGGGCGGCAGGACGCTTCGAACCTATCGGAACGACCGCTTCTGGCCGGAAGCGGCAAATCCAGCCGCGAACGCCCAACGGCCACTCTGCCTCCGCCATGGCATTCCCGCCCGTCACGGGAATGCGTCAATCCGTTGTTATTGGCTTTCGCCAGCCCGCTCTATGGCGGAAAGCACTTCCCACGTCTCAGGGTTGATCTGACAACCCTCCAGCACCATCGATACGAAGGCGCCGATGCCATCCAGAAACCCCGCGCGATACTCCGGCGGGTGCCTGGCTGCATGAGCCAGTGCCCAGCGCAGGCTGTCGGGGCGGAACTCGCGGTGGATGTGCAGGTCGGTCTGCGTGCGGAGCAGGTAGTCGCGCGCGGCCAAGGCGCCGGTGAGGTAGTGGCGGCGTTGGACGGGCGTCATTGGTGTCTCCGTGATTCGTGGGGACGGGGGTGGTGCTTGGGCGGGGACGGGTACGAGGCGGGGCGGTACCCGCTTGCAACTCCGGACATATAACCTCCTGTGAGACAAGGGAGGCCCGGCCGTTCGCTGCTACACGAGGGTGGCGGGCCCGACAGCAGGGGTAGCAGACCGGTCTCACAGGACACCGGCAGACCCGAAGGTCTCCCTGCCCGGCCCGCCATGGAAACAATAGGCGTGCGCAAGCTCCGGATGAAAAAAGCCGCTTGGCAGCGGCTATCCGGCCTGTGAGAAGAGACGGGCTGCTACACCCGACTACCGTTGGTGCGGTAGCGGGGCAATTATAGCCACGGGGGCAGCAGCGAAAGTTGGATTATTGATTCGCACTGGGCGCCGGGCCGAACGTCACGCTTCACCCTCAGACGCTGGCGCTTGACCCTCAAAGCGTGGAACGTCAGTGTCAAACACTGGAGCTTCGCCCTCAGACACTCGAGCGTCAGTGTCAAACAGTCGAATTCGACCCTTTGAGGGTCGCGTTTGAGCCTCAAACACCCGAACTTCACCGTCTGAGGGTCACGTTCCACTGTCTGAGGGTCGAGCGTCAGTGTCAGAGCGTCGAGTTCGACAGACCGAAGCTCGCGTTTCACGCTCCCACACTCGAAAGGCGGGAGCAGGCTTGCTGGCCCATGGGGGACCGGTTTCCCGTCAAAAGTTGTGTACAGCATTGCGATACGCCGCAGCGGTAGCCAACCTCACCGGGTTGTGCCAATCGGCATGACGCTGATATCCGCTTTAGAGGAACGCAATGTCTCAGAACTTGATCTCGTTTCAACCCAGCGCCACCGACCTGACCGCCATTGACGGTGCGCTGAAGACACTGGAAGAAAAGCTCGTCGGCCTGATTGGCCTGTCAGTCGAGCAGCGCAGCACGCTCATGAAGATGGGCAGCAAGTCCGAAGCGTTCTGCCGCCAGGCAGTGGAACTGCTGAGCAACAACCCCAGCGTGCTTCCTGCCAATTTCAACCTGCAGGAAATGCGACGTGACCTGGTGGGCTTTGACACCCTGCGCCCTCGCCTCGCTCGCATGGAGAAGTTGCTGGAAAGGATGGAGGATTCCCAACTGGCAATGGGCAGTGACCTGATGACGGCCGCGCTCGAGGGTTACACGTACCTGAAGGTTGCGGGCAAAGGGGAAGGGCTGGAATCGGCGCGGCGGACGTTGTCGGCGCGGTTTAGCCGGGGGCCGCGGAAGAAGGTGGAGGAGGTGGCTGGGGAGTGAGGTGATGGGCTGCTGATGGTGGCCTAGATGTGGGAAAGCCCGCGGTGCTGAGAGGCTCGCGGGCTTTTTCTTTTGTTTTAAGGGGACGTTGTTTGTCGACTTTTTGGAGCCGAAGGGCTACCGAGCAATGTCAAGGAACGCGATAGCCGGGCCGAACTTCTACTTACACCCCTGCAGCTCGCCCCAAATTGCCCCGGAGTGACTCCGATGCTCGATGAGTAGCACCATAGCAGGGCTTATGCTCTCGCTCGAAGCTGGCTAAGAACACACTCAAGCCGCCGCACCAGATCATCGTACGTAATGATGTCCACCACGCTTTTGTACTTTCGACGGACGATATCGAAGTCCCTCCGCTGAGCTTCCGACAACTCGTTGTCACGCCCCAAGATCAAAATTCCACACGGATTCGTAATCTGGATCTTGAACCCAATTGGTAGCTTTTCAGCAAATCTCTTTGTAAGAGCCGCCTCGCCGACCGTGCCCCAGCGGTTCAAATGGAAGATGTACTTCTCGATCTGCATAACGGAGCCGGAAAGCTCCCGCATGGGGATATGGTTGTCGCGGTAGCCACTCGCAGTAACAACGCTTTTCCCAAAAGGTTGTTTGATCTCGATAACATCCACGTTGCCGGAGGCATCGACTAGCAGAATGTCAATTTCCCTCCTACCACCGCGCACCGAATCTTTGACCGATACACCTTCGAACGCTGCAATGTACTTGGGATTGAGCAAGCGGACGATCTGAAGGATCTCCGCCTGCCAAGCAGCTTCAGTGTAGGCATCCTCTGAGCGAAGCATTTGCTTAAGGCGTTCGAGCAGATAGAAGTACTTTTGCTCTTCTTCTTCTCGGAACCGTGTTGTGAGGTCCCTAGGTTTTCGCCGAGCCCGCTTTGCAACATACGTACGGAGGCTGGCTTCGGCGTCGACACTGGCGTCGGTGTACTCGCGCACCACCGCAGCCACACGAGCCAACACATATCTTTTCAACTCGTAACCTGTAGGGAATCGCTCGATTAGCCGCACATATTCGTCCAACGGAATTGCATCCGATGCCGGACCACCGATAACGATCCGCGTTGGACGCAGCTCAGACATCACACCTACGATAGACGTTCTCTGCTCAGCGGTGAACCATTTCCATGTTGGTTCAGCATCTCGCGCCAGCAATACAGGTACGTCAACGCCCAACACATCTGCGTTGAATCGAAAGTACTCTCCATCCGCCGTAGCCACCACGAATCGCAGCGGGCTCTGCTCCATGAACTCGACGAGTCTCGACTCAGAGTCAAAGTCGCCTACCCCATCCAGATCAACTTCATCGACATCGTCCGACAGGAGATCGTGCCTCGTTAGATGAAAGGTTTTTTTGATTACGAGGGGCTCACCGCGCTTGAACTTCCTGTAGACCCATAAGGCGTCATCTCGCGGAAGATAGAGAAGATGCAGATGTTCGCCCACCGCTTCGAATTCAATCACGAGATTCCTTCGCTGTACCGAGCACGTGTCGCACGCCAATTCAGCGCATCGACAGCGCTATTGTCGTAGTCAATAGGTTGTAATTTGGCCCTCAATCGACGCTATGGCGCAGACTCGGTGACAATTACATTTCCGGTGCTTGGCCCTAGGGAACAACAGCTATTCGCCTCAACCAGCCTTCGACCTCACCCCCCGGATCTCGTGCTCGGATACGTGCGGCGGTCATCTTTGGGAAGGCGTATCGAGCAAGCTTCTTCTTGACCGTATTGGTATTCCACCCTGTCTGGCCACTGATGATCGCCGGCACATCATCTTGGTCACCAAACGCGACGTTCAAGTTAAGACCCTCCGCTATGGCGTCGGGATGCAGATAATTTTCAATTTCTCGTTTCTGGGTCAAAAACCCTATAGAGCCATCGCCTCTTGCATTTACCTGAGCAATTGAGTCGCCATAAGCGGCAACGTCGTTGTCATAGATGTGCGCTTCCGGTCTTCCTAGCGGTTTCAGATAGTGTTCATTTACCCAATAGCCTAACGTGCCGCCGCCGAGAACGACAAAGGCGATGGACGGGTCACTAGCTAAATTGATGATGGTCGGATCATCTGCGTTCAAAGCCATGCTGAGCCACTTTAACGCTGTCACATCTGTTGGCCCTTCAACGCATACTAGCCGCCTTACCCGGTTGTCCGGCACTACCCCGAGCGCATCAACTATGCTTTCCCACGTCGCATCGTCTCCCGAGACAATTTCCGGGTAACCGTCAGCGCTTTGCCGTACAAAACGAAAACCGGTGACGGGTAAGAAAGAAGCAAAGCCGGGACTATGGGTAGTCAATAGAACTTGACAGCCCAGCTCTGCCGCGAGGTCTTGGAATGATTCAAGTAGAACTCTTTGATTGTGAGGATGCTGCGAGGTCTCCGGCTCCTCCACCGCATAAATGATTCCACGGCTTGCGTCGGCCCCATGCCTCCGCTCGGCCTCCGCTCGGAAGAAGCTCACAAGAATTAGACGCCTGACCCCACTGCCCCGTTTGTTAATGGGGATTCCCTGATCTCCAGCCAAAGTCACAGAAAACAGGTTCGCCCACTTGGGCTCCGCTTTGAATTCAGGAGTGAGTTCGCCGGCTAGCGTGGGATCAATGTTGCAAAGCGCTGCATGCGTGCGGGCCGCGAGTTCGAGGGCCTTCGTTTGCACCGCGTTAACAACCTCGTTCAGTCTCGCCTGAACCTCTGGTTCAGCAATTGCCGTCGCTATTGCCAGCTTCATTGGGTCCTGAACTTCAGCGTCTGAATCGCGGCTAGATCGATCGCTTTGAAAAAGGGCAAATAGTGGGAGTCGTTCGCTCAGTTTGTCCCAAATCTTTTTCCCGTCCTCCTTGCCAACAGGTACCTCCCGGAGGGTAAGCTCAAGATTAGGGCAAGTTCCCCAAATCTTCTGCCGTATCGACGGATTGCTGTTCAACTGAACACCATCATTGTCAAGCTGCAAGTCTGTTAAACGCTTCTTGAGGGCCGTGTTATTCAGCTCCAGCAAGTCACCGTAGTTGACTGCACTCGGATGTAGGGCAACGACGAATACTTCTTCTTTCGGCTTTGCAGTGGTACAGCGAAACGTCTTCTTGATAGTCAGATTTCCATCTGCATCAAGCAGGTACTCTGCCGCTAGGCTGGTTTCCGCCTGCGCATCGAGAACGAGCGTAGCTGGCAGCTCAGCAAACGAGCAGGAAATTTCGACGGTGCCACCAGGGACCGAGACGTGGCAGTCGGACGAATCGATCTTTACGATGTTGTTGTTGAAGAAGATTTCGAGCGCTTCAAGGATCGTCGATTTACCTACATCGTTGCGCCCTATGAGCGTGGTCAACCGATCAAACGAAATCGTTGTTCGCTCTCTGTACCCTCGGAAGTTGCTTAAGGTAAGCGATGCCAGTCGCATGTCCCCTCCCAATGTCACATATCAGCAGGCCGGCGTGCGGCCATCCACCGCCTGTAGCTAGCACGATCACTCTTCAGCAGCGCAACTCATTCATCCGCTTACGGATGTAATTCAAGTTGTCCCGCCACGGCGACATCTGCTGCGTAGTCACAGACAGCCGCAAAATCCCATCTCGATCCACCTTAAGCCGGGCGCATTCCGCGTTGACGGCGCCGACCTGCTGCTGAACCGCAACCGCCTCAGCCGCCAAGTCCCGATCCCGCTGCGCCATCCGCTGATCCCACTGCCGCGCAAGCTGCTCTTCCGCTCGCTTCGCCGCTGCTGCTGCCTCTTCCATCTCACGTTGACGAGCATTGCCCAGCGCCTCGGTAGGCGCATTGCCGACGAGCGCGCGCATCGCCTGGCCGCACGGCGCTTCCGTGTAGACCGTCTGCCCGTTGATCACGCATTTGTTCACGCCGGCCGGAGGCGTGGTGTTCCGTGCAGTGGGTTGCTGCACCGGGGCCATGGGTTGGCGCTGTGGCGGCGCCGTGGTGAGCGCCGGCTGTGTTGAAGCGGCCTGCTGGCTCGGCACCGCTGCGCCGTTACCAGTGAGCCGCAATTGCTTCGCGGCGATGTAGACGACCAGAAGAACGGCCACCCACACCATCAAGGAAACGATCCAGTGCACGCCTTGCTTGGCGCCCTGGGGTGGCTTGCCATACCAGCGGGCGTATTCCTTTTGCCAGTCGGGATTGCGCAGCTGCGGCTCTCGACGGTCTCTGAACCAATCGCGATCTTGTACTCCCACGACCCTCACCCCTTTCTATGGCGGCTTGTTTGTTATTTGCTGGAACCGCGCCGGACATAATCCGCTGGCCGGATATAAGTGGCGCTCTGCTCCGGCGAGCACCTACGCTACAACGAATTTATCCGGCGCGAAATGCCACAAATTGGGGTATCGCATGCATGCCTTGCTAAGGCTCAAAAATAGATAACGCCTTGCAACTACCGTGCGCCCTTCCCCAGTCCCTTCCCCTGCTTCGTTGTTTGTCTTTGATTTTTAAGGGGAAAGCGCTGTGCATTTGATGTGACGGTACGGTGAGGCGCTCTCCTGGCGTGCGTCCCGCCGTCAATCAAATGGGTTAGGCATATGCCCTCGCGTAACGCTGCCAAGTCTGTTCCGTGCCCTGATTGCGACATGCAACCGCACGCAGGAAAACCGCATCGGCGCGGCAGAATGTGGGCAACAAAAAACCCGCGAGCATTTACGCTTCGCGGGTTTTTGGGTTCGCTTGCCAAACCCTGCCAGTAACTTGGCGGCGCGATCAAAGATCGGACCCCGGTCTTATCTCTGAATCGCCATCAGGTTGTCGCAGCGTCAGAACCATCGCCCAACAGAACCTCAGAACGAATACGACAGCGTGCCCAGAATGCTGCGCGGCGCGCCGGGCGTGACCCACAGGCTGTTGTACGAGCTGACGTAATACCCGCGGTTGAACAGATTGTTGAGCACCACCGATGCCCGCAGGTGCTTGTCGATCTGCACGTAGCCGTTGAGCTGCACGGTGGTATAGGCGGGCAGCTGGAAGCCGTCCTGCGTATTGGCGGTATTGCCCGCACGGCTGCCAACGTAGACCACGCCCGCACCTACGCCGGCCTTTTGCCCGACGGGGGGCGCAAATTCATACATCAGCAGCGCGCTGCCGCTCACGCGCGGGATGTCGACCAGCCGGGCACCCGGCGTGAGCACGGTATCGCGCGTGACTTCCGCATCGATGTACGCCAGGTTGGCAATGCCACGGAAGCCGCCGCCCAGTTCGCCGTTCCACTCGAATTCCAGGCCACGGCTGCGGACCTCGCCGGCCGCGCGCGAAAAGCCGCTGTTGGCCGGGTCTGCGGTCAGCACGTTGCGCTTGCTCACGTCAAATGCGGCCAGGGTGGCCAACCATTTGGCGCCCGCCCATTTGACGCCGACTTCGTAGCCGTGGCCCTTTTCTGGGGCGAAGGCGTTGCCGCTGGCATCGATGCCGTTGTTGGGGCGGAACGAATACGCGGTGTTGGCGTAAAGGGAAAGCGCCGGGCTCCACTGGTAGACCAAGCCCAGGCGCGGGCTGGCGGCGGTCTGGTTCTGGCTGGTGGTGATGCCGGTGCGGCGGTTTTCGATCGACTGGCGGTAGTTGTCCCAGCGCAGCCCGGCAATGACCTTCCAGTGTTCGCCCAGGGCCAGGGTGTCTTGCACGTAGGCGCCCTGCCCCTCGTCGTGCTCCAGCGCGTTGGTTGCGGTATTGAGCGCAGGCGTTGGCTGGCCGTAGACAGGGTTGAAGATGTCGACGGCATACGGCGCGGCGGCCGTGGGGGTGGAGCGCTGAACGAACTGATCGTAGTTGAAGCGGTAGGCGTCGGTGCCCATGACCAGCGTGTGCGATACGGGGCCGGTCTGCAGGTTGCCGGTCAGCTCCAGCCGGCCTTGCAGGTCGTTGCTGTGAAAGCTGACATTGCGATAGCGGCGCCACAGCGTGCGGCCGTCGGCCTGCAGCGAGAACGCCTCCGACGAGCGGCCGTACAGATCGGTATCGCGCTGCGCCACGCCCGCGTTGACCGACCAGTCTGCGTTGATGCGGTGGTCTACGGTCAACTGGTGGCCAAGGTTGCGCACTTCGTAGTTGCCGTCGCGCGGCTCACCGAGGAAGCGCGAGGTCGGGATCGCGCCCAGTTCGCCGTTGACGGCCACCACGCCGCGATCGAGCGGGGCGCTCTGACGCGCGGCTTCCATTTCGTAGTGGACGATGGTGTCGGGCCCCGCCTTCCACGTAAAGCCGGGCGCCACCAGGTAGCGTTTGTTGGATACGGTGTCGCGAAAGCTGCCGTTGTCCTCGTTCATGACGTTCAGCCGATAGGCGAGCGTGTCGGACAGCGGCCCGGTGGAATCCAGCGTTTCGCGTGTGGCGCCGTAGCTGCCGGCCGACACGCTTACGGTGTTGGCGCTTTTGAACTGCGGCTGCTTGGTGGTGTAGCTGATGATGCCGCCCGGGTCGCCGCGCCCGTACAGCGCAGAGGCCGGCCCCTTGAGCACCTCCATGCGCTCCACGCTGGCGGTGTCGCGCGGCACGCTCATCCCGCGGTTCCACGAGAAGCCGTTGAGCAAGTAGTCGGTGCCAGAGGTGTTGCCATCGCCGGCAAAACCGCGCACGGCGTAGTTGTCCCACAGGCCGCCAAAGCTGTTCTGGCGCGACACGCCCGCCACCCAGTCGTACAGATCGTCGCCCCGTCCGGCGGCCACCGTTTTGATGAATTCTGCGTTGACGCTGCTCACGGCAAAGGGGATCTCCATCAGGTCGGAATCCGTGCGCGTGGCCGTGGACGTTTGCTTGGCACGAAAGCCCTGCGCCTGGCGCTGGCCTGTCGCCGTGGTGGTTGGCAGTTGCACTTCCTGCGCCGCCGCGTCGGCTGCGTTCGCCACGCCGATGATGGCGGCCACCATGCCGGCCGCCCACTCCTTGCTGTTCATAACTCGCTTCTCGTTTGATATGCGCTGTGTTGTCTGCAGCCGAGCGTTCACCCGGCGGAAGCGCGCAATCATAAATGAGATTTATTCTCAATACGAGGAATGACCCCGGTCTGGCGGAGGCGGGTCGAGATGACGCAATGGGGCCGAACATCGGCCTGGAGCGGCAAAGCGCGGCCAATGGCGTTCAGGAGACGGTGGCCTGAACGGCGCTAATGCTGACCTGGCAGGCAGCAAAAAGCCCAGCCGGGAATGGCTGGGCTTCTGGGATCTGGTGGTGGAGTGTAACAGAAAACCAAACCCACATATCAGCAGTCTCTCAGCCCCGGTCGGAAGCCTTGAGACCCTCGCGCGATTCCGGGGAAGGATTTCGCGCAACCGCACATGCCCATGATTGTAAGTTCGGAGAGGCCGATTGGCACTCGCAGTTGCCGCAACTGCCAGGGAATCTGGGGGATGCAACTTGGCTTTCCTCTCGTTTGTCGCCGTAATGCCCGGCACGAACGACGAAAGGAAATGCCATGCAAACCGAACCCGCCTTCACCGAAACGGAGCTCGCACGTCGGTGGAACGTCAGCATCAAGACCCTGCAACGCTGGCGCAGCGAAGAACGCGGCCCGCCGTACATCAAGCTCTCAAAGGCCGTCCGCTATCCAGTCGATGAGATCGTCACCTATGAGCAGGCAATCCGCCAGGGCATGTCCAACGAAGCGCCGTTGCCATCCTTGTGCGACTCGCAGCCCGTTGTCGAATCTCCCGCGCCCGCCGCCCCCGAACCAAAGCGGTATTACTTGAGCGAGGCCTTCGCACTCATCGCGCAGTATGGCAGTCTTGAAGCGGCCGAGGCCGCGCTGACGGAGGCGCGCGATGAAGCCCAAGGTTGATGCCGATAGACAGGGTGTTGTGGCCAGCCCGGAAGAGCCAGTCATCACGTATCCGGTCCTCGATGAAAACCAGTTGTCCTTGAGGTGGAATCTCTCAACCGGATCGGTGGGCGCAACCCACACCTCGTCAATAAAACCCGACTGATGCAACTGACTGGCTGCGACACGCAGCGCGGACAGATCGCCCTCAGCGAACTGCCGAAGGTAAGGCCCCTCGAAAGGGTCAATCAAAAGAACCCTCTTCGCAAAACGCGCACGCATCCCCAACTCACTGACCAGGTGCTGCACCTGCAAGTGGGCAGAGCTCGCATCCTGCGGGCAGCACTTGATCAAGAGCGTCACATCAGGGTGAGCTGACGGCTCGGGGATCGGCACTTCTTTATCGGTATCCAGCGCGCAAGCAGGGTGCAATGACCGCATCAACTCGCCGTAGTAGGTATCAAAGCCAGGCAGCGCACTCAAGGCCTCCACTTGGCGCTCAGGTGTCCTACGTCGTGCCAATTCATGATCGGACCATCCCAACTCCCCAATGGCGTACAGCCTTGCGGCGCAATCTAGGAAGCGCGAAGCCGTCAGACGCACGATGTCTCGGCCAATGTCGATGTACTGCAAAGTGCCTGAAGCGGTGATCCGCAGGTTGTCTCGCTTGACATTGCTGGTCACCACACCTGCGCGATAAAGCTTCTGCAAGAAGTGACGAGACAACTCCAATGGCCAACGTCGTCCCGGCTCCTGCAAAGGTTCTGAGTCAAGCCGAATCAGTGCCCCAGGGTCAGAGTCATCGCAAATGTCGAATGCAATGACCGCATCCCCAACGGATGCCGCCAGGCTCCTGATCTCACTGAGCGCTTCATAGGTCAGCGAGTACGGGTAGAAACTCTTGAAGGTGCCAGACGGATCTCGCCAGACCACGCCCTCTTGCCCCCAACCCAACACCGAGGCGTCAGACGTCATATGAGCGCGATGCCACACCTCCGCGGCCTGAGCCAACGCCAGCCTGGACTTTGCCCATGCATCTGACTTCTGATTGGCCTGCGTCACCACTCCATCCAGCGAGTACACCGCGTAGGCAGGCTCTGTCACCACACAGCCCTCGTTTGGCCGATTCATCAGCAAGCCAGCAACTAGCCAGTGGTCTTCGGCGCTGTTGGCATTGGGGTACCTGATGCCCGAACATGTGCGAAGCACCAAATTGCATGACGGCAGCTCATTGGGGACTTGCTGGCGACAAAACGCTTGAATGAAGCCATTGAGACGGCTTTGATCCAGGAGGATTTCAGCCATTGCCCAGTTCACGGCGGGCAGTAACTCGCCATCGACCGACAGGCGATTGCTTCCAATGACGAACAAGGTGCCACGCTGATCGCCGGCTTGCACCAGCGCCCGCAGGCTAGAGGGTTCTGCAAAGCGATCGTCGGCGTCCAATCGAGCGACCCACTTCGCATTTGGAAAGCACTCGTCCACCAGGTCGAGCAAGCCATTCCTGGATTGGGTGGGCGAACCGAAGTGCCCTGCTGCGACTACCAGCCGAGGGTCAGACAAGAGGTCGGCATGCAGCGATTGCATCCAACCCTCATCCGAACTGTCGTCCAGCACCAGGAACGCCAGATCGTCTGCCATGTCTTGCGCCATGGCGCTCCGCAACGCCTCGTTCAAACCACTCGGGTGGTTGCGGTGAGACAGACCCACGATGACCGATGCTTGCATGGCGACGTCACCGGGTGCGATGAGGAAGTGAATGTTTCGGTGCGTCAGGCGTACCTTGGGTACCCTCGGCTCTGACCAATCTGGCAGCCCTGGCTGCTCATGCCCGTTCACGCTCATGGCATGTCAACGCCAAACAGATCACGGGCACGCGCCTTGAACCTGGTCATGACGTCAGGCGACATCAAGTGACCGTGCATCGCCAGGAACTGAAGCAGACCTGCGCGCTTCTCAGGGCTGCCGGGGCGGGACAAAGCATCTGCCTGGCTGTCAATGTGCCAGGTCGCTGTCATTCGGTGGGTGAATGCCACTTTCAAATCAGGCAGTCCGAGTAAACGCACGGCCAAGTCTCGGTCATTGGTGCTGGGTAGACCATCGGTGAAGCCACCGACACGCATCAGGGCCTCCAGCTTGACAAAGGTATTGCTGCCCTGCCACCCGGGGTTACCGGCGAGGAAGTCATCCACTGTGACCGAAGACAACGGCGCTCTCGGAATCTCAACGCCATCCTTCATCACCCGAAGACCAGACAAGACGACGTCAGCACCACCGCGGGCACCTGCTCGCTCACATTGGCTCAAGTGATCGGGGTCCCATTCATCGTCGTCATCGAGTATCGCCACGTAGCCATCAAAGCCTTGTTCTTGCAGCCAAGACAAGCCGGTGTTCCAGGTGCCAGCAGCCCCTTGCATGCGCTCGTTCCGCAGGACAACGACGCCATTGATAAACGGATTACTGATCACACCATCTAATGCGCCAGGCTCTGGTAATCGACGATCAAATGCGAGCAGCAAAAGGTCTGGACGTCGGTACTGCTGGATGACGGAGATCAGAGCACGGCGCAGCAAATCTGGATTCTTGGGCTTTGAAGCGATCAGTGTGGCGATGGGTATGTGCTGCCCGGTCATGGGCTATATTCTCTGCGCGTTCTGCGCGCTTCTATCTGATCAGCTTGGCACCGACGCAGTCAACGTCGCTGTCGGGTCGAAAGCCACCGGTCGCCACGCACCCAGCCTTAAGGCGCCGGGCGACCGGCGGCTCTGCAGCGGTTGCGGTCAGTGAGATGCGCGCAGAGAAGGTCAGCTCTCGGCCAGAAGCAGACATTCGTTTTGCTATTTATATTCTATTGAGCCTAAATCCGGAGAATGGAGAATCAAATCTGCAAGGCTTGCCACCGGACCGCTTAACGAAGTTTCTGAGCGATGTACGAGATAAAGATCTTTGTAAACATCTTCTTCAATCGGAATTGCATGTAACCATCCGCTTGCCTGTTCATGCTTGACCGCGCTTTCCATCACAAGCGAGATTCCTAGCCCTGCGTGGACCGCGTGTTTGACCGCCTCGGTGCTACCTAACTGCATACCCACTGTGAACTCTGCCGAGTCGGCACCGGCATATTGTTGTAGTAGGCGCCCAGTTCCGGTAGCCGCTTCGCCTCCAAGCAAGATCTGGGATTTTAACCACTTAAGTGGAATGGTCGACTCGGCAGCCCAAGGATGGCCGGGGCGAACAATGACAACCATCCTCTCGCGCCGCCATACTGTTGAGACGAACCCAGGACGTGAGTCCCACCACTCCATTACCGCTACATCCACTTCAAGCGTTTCCAGCAAAGCGGCAATCTCGATATTTTTGCCGATCCTCACATCGATCTTGTTTGCTAATTTATCTTGGAGCGCCTTGATATAGGGTTGTAAAAGATAAATGCCGATATTGGAGCTTGCACCAACGACCAGGCTTTTATTGTGGAGGGCTGCCGTAGCCTTATGGCTAGTACGGAGCAATTGTTCCGCATAGGGGAAAAAAATCTTTCCCTCCAATGTCAGGCTTTGCGGCATTGTTGCGCGGTCAATCAGCCGGGCCTGCAAAGACTGCTCCAGCCGCTTGATATGCTGCGTTACTGTTGGCTGGGACAATCCAGTTTGCTTCGCCGCTTCGCGAAAGCCCCCGCATTTGACGACGGCAATGAACGTCGCCACACGCTCCAGATCTATCACGCCGCCTTTACTCCCGGATACGGCTGATTAATCGCGCCCATCGGTTTTTCACCAGCGAGTGCCTGGATGATGTTCATCGCTGCCTGCCGCTCGATTTCAAGCCGAACTTCCTTGACCGCCGATCCCAAATGCGGCGTAAAAAACGTTTGTGCCGTATTGTCGAGCAGCGCCTTGGGGATAGCCTGCGGGCGATCAGCGCGTATCCATTCTTCCATCTCGAAGACATCGGCTGCATATCCAGCTAGTTTTCCAGACGCCAGTGCTGCTATCACCGCATTCTCATCCACGACCGAGCCGCGACATGCATTGATCAGGTAGCTACCGGTTTTCATCTTGGCCAACGCGGTGGCATCGATCAGATGCAGTGTCTCTGCGGCCATCGGAACCATCGGCACGACATAATCACATTTTTCGAGCAGTTCATCGAGCGTGACGCGCTGTACGTGCCAAGCCTTCTCTTGTTCGGCATTGAGCGGAATCGGATCGCAATACAAGAGATTCATTTCAAAGCCAGCCAAGCGCTGGGCGATTGCACGGCCGACCGCCCCCATACCAATGATGCCAAGCGTTTTTCCTGTCAAACCAGAGCCATATAGTGTCGGCCGCCAGCCTTGGAAGTGTCCGCTACGGATTTGCCTATCGCCTTCCAGCATATGCCTTGTCAAACCGAGAAGAAGGCCGATAGTCAGTTCAGCGGTCGGGATCGTAAGCAAATCCGGCACAATCGTAAGCCATACACCGTGGCGTGTGCAGGCGTTGACATCGAAGTTATCATAGCCTTTAAGCGCGGCGCCGATGACACGCAGCTTTGGACATTCCTCGAGAAACGCGCTGTCGATGCTGTCCGGCATGAAAGCCATGAGTGCATCCGCATCTTTGGCTCGCGCAATTACCTCAGAACGCGGCAAGGTTTCCCGTGTGGTGTTGGGGATAACATCGGCGCTAGCGGACAACAATTCGATGATTTCCGGGTGCACCCAGTGGGTGAGGACGACTTTGGGCTTCATAAAAACCTTTGTAAGCTTTGGGAGTTATTTGAACTTGCGACGCAGGAAGGAGCTGAAGGCGTCGACGAGGGTAACCATGCCTAAAATAACCAGCAAAATAGCCGAGACATCCTGGTATTGCATGATGCGCAGAGAGCCCATCAGCTCGAACCCGATTCCACCGGCGCCGACCATGCCCATCACGGTCGAAGCACGGAAGTTGTATTCCCATCGATAGATCGCGGTATCGGCCATTTGCGGAAGCACTTGGGGAAAGATCCCATGAAAAATCACCTGCAATGGCGTGCAGCCCGCTGCATGCGCGGCTTCTACCGGTGCCGGATCGGCATGTTCGATCGATTCCGAAAAAAATTTGGCGATCATGCCAACCGAATGTAAGCCTAGGGCTAAAACACCCGGCAATGCGCCGAAGCCAACGGCTGCCACGAACAGGATGCCCATGATCAGTTCGGGTATCGATCGCAAAGCGTTTAACAGGCCGCGTGTGGCTTGATACACGAGTGGATGAGGGCTAGTATTCCGCGCGGCGAGCACTCCTAAGGGAATGGATAGCAATACCGCGATTGCCGTACCGGCGATACTCATGGCCAAGGTATCCAGTACCGGTTTGACCCAGGTGCCAGCCTGCGAGAAGTTCGGTGGGAACATCTCGCCGGCAATTTTTACCAGGCTTGGCATGCCATCCTTCAATCGCTCGGCATCAAATAGGCCGACGTAATACCAGCAACCGATCACAATCGCCAGCACAACGGCAAACTGCAGTATCGTGCGGTTCCATACGCGCTGGCGCTCGGCCAGAATCAAACCAAAATCAGCTTGCATGCTGTCGCTCACTTAGAACTTCGACAGATCGAGCTTGAGCAGTGTGCCAAGGCTGCGCACCACGTCATAGTCTTTGTCGCTGATCGGGCCGAAACCATCGGCTTTGAAAGGTTTCAGGACTTCCGGATCTTTGAGATTCAAGAAGGCTGCACGGATCTTTTCCTTCAGTTCCGGCTTCAGATTGCTGCGCATGGTCCACGGGTATTGCGGATATGGCTTCGATTCGGCAAGAACTTTTACTTTGTTGGGATCGACCAGTCCGCGCTGAACCAGGGATTCAAAAATCGGCTTACTCAAGCCGCCAGCCTGCGCGTGACCGTTTTGCACGGCCATGGCCACCGCGTCATGCGCACCGACAAAGTGTTCGCGATAGTTTTCGCCGGCTTTCAAACCGTTTTCCGCCAATATCGACTTCGGAATCAAATGGCTGGAGGTGGATGCCTTATCACCGTAAGCGACATTCTTGTTGACGATATCACTGATTTTGGCGATGCCGGCGCCAGTATTGGCGATCAATACGGACTGGTAGGTAGTGCTACCCTTTTGCTTCATCGCTGCGAATGGCTCGATGTCGCTCTTTTGCTTAGCCAGCACATACGACAAGGGGCCAAAATATGCTATGTCGATACGGCCGTGACGCATGGCTTCGATCATTGACGAGTAATCAGTGGTAACCACCAGCTCAATTTTCTTTCCCAGCTCTTTTTCCAGATAGATTTCGAGCGGCTTGTTGTTTTTAATTACGGTCGATGCGTTTTCGTCCGGCAGCAGCGCAACTTTGAGCGTTTCTGGATCGGGATTGGATGATGCATGGCCAATGCTGCAGACGGCGGCAAGCAAGACAGACAATAATGCGGATGCGAGTTTTTTCATAATCAATCCTTTACGGTAGCAAGTTGCATGGGAAATGAAGTATCGATAAGCCGTTCCTCTCGAGCGTCTTGTGGAACGCTCAAAGAAGAACGGGGTACTTGTTCATACAGCGTGTCGTAACTGGCTTGATCCAAAGTCTGCGGGGCGGCATCAAAAATGACTCGGCCATGGGACAGGCCAATAATACGGTCGGCATAACGTTGAGCGAGGTCTACCTGATGCAGGCTGACGACCGCCGAAATCCCGTCCTCTTTACAAATGCGGTGCAGCAGACTTAGCACTCGCTCTGCAGTAGCAGGATCGAGGCTGGCTACCGGTTCATCAGCCAACACCAGTTTAGGTTGCTGAGCCAGAGCCCGGGCAATACCGATGCGTTGCTGCTGGCCGCCGCTCAATGCGTCGACACGGCTTAAGGCTTTGTGCAATAAGCCGACTCGGTCCAGACTTTGCAGGCATATGGATTGATCCTTCGCCGGGAGGGGGAATAGACTGCGTAATGCCGTGTGGTAGCCCATTCGGCCCATCGAAACGTTTTGCAAAGCCGTCAGTCGGCCAATCAATTGATGCTGTTGAAACACCATGCCAGTCTGTCGGCGATGCATGCGCAATGCACGCGAGTTCGCCAAATTTCCTAAGCCGGCGACAATGGTGGTGCCGCGCTGCGACGCATGCAGCGAATTAATACAGCGAAGTAGCGTGGATTTTCCAGCGCCGGAAGATCCGAGCAATACGGTGAACTGTCCCTGATGGAGTTTGAGAGTGGTGGGATACAGTGCAATCGCATCACCATAACTGACTGAGACATTCTGTAGTTCGATCATGACACCTCCGGCAGATTTGAAATCGTAATCAAAAATGATGACCTGATTACGAATCTGAATTGCAGCGATGGTAATGTCGTGATATGACACCCTGATGACTCGTTGATGTCATTTTTGAGACATGGTCGCGGGTGCCTGTGAGGGAAATAAGTTGTGCTATCTATGCCAAATATAGACGCCTGCTATCGGTCGATAGCCGCCGATCCAAGCGCGCAGCACGAGGGGCAGCTCTCAGCCTATAGTGGTCATCTCCTCGTGTGCTCCCAGAAGCCAAGAAAGGAGAAGACCGACCAGCCCCAAAAGTGGTACTGCATGGCATCAAGCATCCTGGCCGCGATGTACAAGGCGATGAACAAGAGGATGTTGGAGATGAGTTTCATATCACCGGGTCCTTAACTGAAGACCGGGAGGAGCATGCGCCCATCCCAGCCTTGCGTGTGAGCGATCACATACCCTGGCCTCATCCATGCAACTGATGCGCAAAGCATGGGTGTCGCGCCTCTGTTGCCCTCTGTACAACTCACGCGAAAAGTGATGCCAGATCAGTTTGGCTCGCATGGCCTGCGGCTTCAAAGCGCTCGAGTGTGGCCACGGGTACCTTGGCTAACTGATACTCGCCCGCTCGAGTGGGATGACGTCGCACAGCCTGCCCCTCTTGGCTACCGGCTTCCCACACGAGCACATACAACGCATCACCATGCAAGTCGTAATCAATGGCACCTTTGCCTGCCAACAGCACGCGGGCGCCTCGGGGGCCAGTCAGCGCAGACGTCAGACTGTGGTGTGAGTTCACCTTCCGCCAAGCGGTCGTGGCATGCACCGCACGGTAGAAGATTGACCCTTGACGAGCCGCTGTAGGTTTTGTCGGGACAGGTGTTTGCATGGTGTGTTGGACTGGCTGGACGATGGTTTGAGTGGGGAAGACGGCTGGGGCGGACCCAATCATTGGCGCGTCCACGTCGGGAAACCCAACGTAGTGCTCCTGATGCATGCCTGGCGCACCCGGCGTACCGGGTTGAATGAGACAGCCCTTTGGGGCGGCGTAGCTGTCCACTCGACGGACAGGCGCTTCATGCCAGCGGATGTTGAAAGCCGCCAGGCGCGGGAAGAAGTACAGCGAGTGGTAGGGAAGGTGATCGTGGATCCACCAGGCCATGTTGGTCCAACTGCCACCTCGCTCGATGTGATCCACCAGCCAGGGCACCACGATGCAAGCCGTGGCACCGCGCTTGCCTTGCGCATCCGGATAGTCCCAGATATGAGCCGAGTAGTTGGACGCATTGCTGGCGCAATTGAGCTTGTTCTGATTGCCAAACTCGTTGACGGCAGGCGAGCGGTAACCCGAGCGAACATGAATGCGCCCAAAGGTGGCTTGCAGCGGTTCCAGCAGTTGTTGGCAAAGCTGCTCGCCAGCGTAGATGGCCGCGTCAGGGTGATCAGGAATGTTGCGCAAACCGTGCCAGGCGGCAATCTCGCTGTGCAGGAAATCGCGCATGAAGAAGTGCTCGGACAGGGGGACGCGCCCGAACTCTTCGAGTTTCTCGTAGGACGTGATGGATGTTGTCATCGTGAACCTTCCCTTTCCTTCACTTGATCAATGCGTGGTCTGGGTGTCATGGCCCAGACTGGTGTAAAGCGCCTTGAGCGCGGCCATGTCACGGCTGTGTTGCCGCTCCATCTTGAGCAATGGGTTGTGAGCCAACCAAGGCGCAGTCCTGCGCAAGTTGCCCAGCAACCCCTGGCCTGCGTCGGCCAGCAGAAGTCGCTTGATGTGATCCAGCCAGGTGATGACGGTCTGATCGTCCTCGACCCAGTACATCCTTCGGGGCGCGCATTCCCAAGGGCGTGTTGCTGGTCGGCCCACCGGGCACCGGCAAGACATTGCTGGCCAAGGCTGTTGCCGGCGAGGCGGCGGTGCCCTTCTTCTCCATCTCCGGATCAGAGTTTGTCGAGATGTTCGTCGGCGTGGGTGCAGCGCGCGTGCGCGACCTGTTCGAGCAGGCGCGCGGGCAGGCGCCGGCCATCATCTTCATCGACGAGCTCGATGCGCTGGGCCGCGCGCGCGGCGTCGGCGGCCCCATCGGCGGCCATGACGAGCGCGAGCAGACCCTCAACCAGCTGCTCACGGAGATGGACGGCTTCGACAGCTCGGTCGGGTTGATCATCCTCGCCGCCACCAACCGCCCCGAAATCCTCGACCAGGCGCTGCTGCGCGCCGGTCGCTTCGACCGTCAGGTGCTGGTGGACCGGCCCGACAAGAAGGGACGGCTGGACATCCTGAAAGTCCACGTCAAGAAGGTGACGCTGGCTCAGGATGTAGACCTCGAACAGGTGGCCGCGCTGACCACGGGCTTTTCGGGTGCAGACCTCGCGAACCTGGTCAACGAGGCCGCGCTGGCCGCGACCCGGCGCAAAGCATCCGCCGTGGAGTTGCAGGATTTCACCGCCGCCATCGAGCGCATCGTGGCGGGCCTGGAGAAGAAGAACCGAGTGCTCAATCCCAAGGAGCGGGAAACCGTGGCCTATCACGAGATGGGGCATGCGCTGGTGGCGCTGGCGCTGCCCGGCACCGACCCCGTGCACAAGATCTCGATCATCCCGCGCGGCATCGGCGCGCTGGGCTACACCTTGCAGCGCCCCACCGAAGACCGCTTCCTGATGACGCGTACCGATCTCGAGCACAAGATCGCCGTACTGCTGGGCGGGCGTGCCGCCGAAAAGCTGGTGTTCGGCGAGTTGTCTACCGGGGCGGCGGACGATCTGGCGCGAGCCACCGACATCGCCCGCGACATGATCACCCGCTTTGGCATGGACGAAGGACTGGGCTACATCGCCTTCGAGGCGCAGCGGCCACGCTTTCTCGATACACCGGAACTGGCCCAAGGCGGCTGCCGGGTGGCCGAATCGACCCAGGCGCGCATCGATCAGGCTATCCGCGACATCGTGATGGGCGTGTTCGAGCGCGCCTACCGGATTCTCGACATCAACCGCGCGGTGCTGGAGCGCTGTGCGCGCGAGCTGCTGGCGCGGGAAACGCTCGACGAAAGCGATATCCGTCAATTGACTCAAGGACTTGTTCGGAACTGAAAACAGTAGTAGGTGCCATTCAGAGTAAACCGGCGGCTCTGTTCGGTGCGTCATCCAATTCGTCGGCATTGTTCAAGGAGAACCGATATGTCTGCATTGACTCCGTGGGACCCCTTCCGGGAACTGGATGAATTGCAAAACCGCCTGGCGACGATGTTCGGACGAATACCCCAGCGACAGGGCGCCCGTACCGGCAACGAAGCCATGACCACGGCGGACTGGGCACCAATGGCGGACATCAGCGAGGATGAGAACGCATTCCTCCTCAAGCTGGATCTGCCGGAGGTCCCCAAGGATGCCGTGCGCGTCAGCGCGGAAAACGGTGTGCTCACCATCAGCGGCGAGCGCAAACTGGAAAAAGAGGAGCAGGGCAAGAAGTTCCACCGCATCGAACGTGCGTATGGCCGCTTTGTGCGCAGCTTTGTCTTGCCTGACAACGTTGATCCGACCAAGGTGACGGCTTCCATGAAAGACGGCGTGCTGGAAGTGCGGCTTGTCAAGGCCGAGCAAGCCAAACCGAAACAGATTGAAATCTCAGTCAACTAACTTTAATTAGGAGCCCAAGATCATGAATATCAAACAGCCCCAATCAACCTTCTCCGCACTAGCCCTGGCGGTCGTCGTCGGACTGAGCGGACCGGCTCAGGCCCAATCGGCGGCAGGTTCTAGCCCAGGTGCTGCAGCACCCTCTGCCGCATCCAAGGCGGCGCAGCCACAGGTAGATGACAAGGCCGCCCGGGAAGCCGAAAAAAAGCGTGCTGAGCTCACTCAGGACGCCATCACGGCGCTCACCAAGACCCAGGAGGCTTTGACCCTCCTTGATGCAAAGAAGACCAAGGAGGCGCTCGCTGCGCTGGAACTGGCCAGCGGAAAGCTGGAACTGGTATTGGCACGCGACGCCAAACTTGCTTTGGCGCCGGTCGATGTACGCGTCATCACCCACGATATCCACGCCAACGTGGAATCGGTGAAGAAAGCGGTCAAGTTGTCTCGGGAGTTGTTGGGTGATGGCGAGGTGCAAAAGGCCCGGCCCATCGTCGCCAATCTGGCCAGCGAAATCGTGATCGAAACCGACAACCTGCCGATGGCAACGTACCCGGCTGCGATCAAGTCGGCCGCACGGCTCATCGACAGCGGCAAGATCGACAACGCCAAAGCGGAACTCGCCCGAGCACTGAACACGCTGGTGGTGACCTCGGTCGCCTTTCCTCTGCCCATGCTACGGGCTGAAGCCGCGATAGCAAAAGCTGAAAAGCTGGCCGAGACCGACAAGCGCGATGCCAAGCAGAACGAGGAGCTCAGCACCTTGCTGTCGTCCGTGCGCACGGAGATCGAGATGGCGCAGGTCCTGGGTTATGGCAAGAAGGCGGATTTCAAACCCATCTTCGATCAGGTGAAGTCCATTGAGCAAAAGTCGGCTGGTGGCAAAAGCGGCAAGGGATGGTTCGACGAGTTGAAGACGCGCCTCCAAAAGCTGTTTTGAGGTGATGAAGGGGCCGACTGTTCGGGGTCCTTCGTCATTTCGTGTGGAACACAACACTCACAATGACTCCTGGTCGTCGAGCCCGGTGGGCATGTGTGCAGGCCGCTGGTCGGCCTGTGCACATGTCCACCGGGCGGGTTTGAGCAGGAGGATGAGTCCATGGGCATTGCCGTAGAAGCTCTGTTCACCAGCGCGCTGGGCTTGCAGCCGCCGTGGGTCGTCGATGACGTCAGGCTCGACACCGCCAAGCGGCGTATCGACTTCGAGATCGGCTGCCACACCAGCAGGATCGCCTGCCCGGCATGCGGTGCGGCCACGCAACCGGTGCACGACCGGCTGCGCCGATCCTGGCGGCACCTGGACTTCTTCCAGTTCGAGGCCTGGCTGCACTGCGACGTGCCGCGCGTGGCCTGCGGTGCCTGCGGCAAGACCACGCAGGTGGCCGTGCCCTGGGCGCGTCCGGGCTCGGGCTTCACCGCGGCGTTCGAAGCGCTGGCGCTGACCTTGTGCCTGGACCTGCCGGTGCGCCAGGCCGCCGAGTTGCTGCGCTGCAAGGACAAGCGGCTGTGGCGGCGCATCGAGTTCTACGTCGAGCAGGCGCGTGCGCTGGAAGACTTCTCCGGCGTGCGCACGGTGGGCATCGACGAGACCAGCCTGCGGCGCGGGCAGCACTACATCACCGTCGTGCACGACCTGGATCGCAAGCGGCTGCTGTTCGCCACCGAGGGGCGCGAGCACCGCACGGTGGTGGAGTTCGCCGAGGATCTGAAGGCCCATGGCGGCGATCCCGCCCAGGTGCGGCACGTGTGCATGGACATGAGCGCGGCCTACGCCAAGGGCGTGGCGCTGGCGCTGCCCGAGGCGCAGATCAGCTACGACCGCTTTCACGTCGTCTCGATGGCCATCGAGGCGATGGACCAGGTGCGCCGCGCGGAGATGGCCACCGACGCGCAGGCGGTGCGAGCCGCGCTGGGCACTGGCCAGCGTAAGACGCTCAGGCAGCTGCTGTGGGGCATGCGGCGCAACCCCAGCAGCTGGAGCGCCCGCCAGATCCAGGCGATGCACTGGCTGCAGCGCTCGACGCTCAAAAGCGCGCGGGCGTGGCGGCTGAAGATGGCGCTGCGCGAGGTGTACGCGCGGGCCACAGCGCACAACAGCATCGAACAGGCCGCATCCGACCTCAGGGCCTGGCTGAGCTGGGCGCGGCGCTGTCGGCTCGAGCCGTTCAAGAAGCTGGCCGCCACGCTCAAGGAGCGGTTCGACGCGGTGGTGCGCGGCATGGTCGATCACCGCAGCAACGCCTTCGTCGAGGCGATGAACGGGCTGCTGCAGCAGGCCAAGCGCGCCGCGCGCGGCTTCAGGACGAGCCAGAACTTCATCGCCATCGCCTACCTGCGCATGTCCAAGCTCAAGCACCTGCCGGCCAGCCCGTTCGCGCCGGCGATGCCCCAGTGACAGTGTTGCTTTCCACACGAAACGACATGGAGCCCTGTTCGGTCGGTCAGTCTCGCGATGTTCGCAGTCAGCCCCAATAGATTCGCCTATTTTCACTAACTCATACGAGGCATATCACCATGAATGAGCAAACATCGAATCCCAATGCGACGAACAAAGAAATAAACGAACAGGCCGCGGTAAGCAGCCTTCCTGTCAGTCCAGAGGCCAAGCCTGAAGTCGTCACGGAGGTACAGCCTGAGGTTCAGAAGGAAACGGACTCGCAGGCGGCAGACAAACGTAAACAAGTCCTCGATGAGGCCGTCTCGGCCTTGGCGCTGACCAAATCAGCGCTGGCCGCACTTGACGGCAAGGACACTGCACGCGCAGTGGCAATGCTGGCCGAAGTGACGGGAAAGCTGGAGCTGATCGTCGCGCGCGAACCCACGCTCGCCCTGGCCCCCGTTGATGTGCGCACCATCGTGCACGACTTGTTCGCCAACACGGAAACCATTGAGGCGATGATCGACGAGGCGCTGGATGCCCTCAAACATGGCGAGGTGCAACAGGCACGTCACGTGCTGGCTTTGCTGGCCAGTGAAATCGTGATCGTGGTCACCAACATCCCTCTGGCGTCCTATCCCGCAGCCGTGAAGGCAGTCGTGCCGCTGATCGATCAGGGCAAGATCGAAGAAGCCAAAGCCGCGCTGCAGTCAGCGCTCAGCACGCTGGTCGAGGAGCGCAGCGTGCTTCCGCTGCCCGTCCTGCGTGCGAAGCTGCTCCTGAAGCGCGCCGAGCCCTTGGTAGAAGATGGTCAGCGGAGCGAAGCGTCCAATGAGCGCCTGGCGACATTATTGAACGAAGCGCGGCAGCAGTTGGAAATGGCAGAACTGCTGGGCTATGGAAAGAAGAAGGACTTTGAGCCCCTGTATGCTGAACTCAAGAAAGTCAAGCAAAAGACGGCTGGGGGAGGCGGCGGAAAAGGCTGGCTCGATGAAGTCAAGGCAAAACTGTCCAAGTTGTTCTGAAACCCCTGGAGAGGGGGCGCATAGCGCCCCCTCTCTTGTCCCATGAGTGTTTGATTTTTCATTTCGTATAGATCTTTAGGAGATATTGCATGAACACAGACACCATCGCCAATTCCAATGCGGATGACCCCACCAAAGCACTGTGTTCGCTGAGCCAGAATTGGTGGCTTTTTGCGCTGCGCGGTGTCTTGGCATTGATTTTCGCAGCCCTTGCGTTCTGGATGCCACAATCGGCTCTGTTGGCCATGACCATCATGTTCGGCGCATTTTCCTTGGTCAATGGCGCTTTCAACTTGGTTGCAGCGGTGCGCCATATCCAGAAAAAAGAGCGCTGGGGCTGGCTGCTGTTCAGCGGCATTGTCGGCATACTTACGGGCGTCGTCGTCCTGGTTGCTCCTTGGGTCGCCACGATAGTCTTGGCTTCTTTTTTATGGGCTAGCGTGGGCTTCTGGGCGATTTTCACCGGTGTGCTGGAGATATCCGCCGCCGTTCGGCTGCGTCAAGAAATCAAGGGTGAAATCTGGCTTGCCTTCAGTGGACTGCTCTCGATTGTCCTTGGCGCTATCGTCTTGTGGATATTTTTTTCCCGTCCGGTCGAGTCATTCCTGGCCGCAGGCTGGCTGTTGGGCTTCTATGCGGCAGTCTATGGTGTCACGCTTTTGTTCTTGAGTTGGCGTCTTCGCAAAACGCGCCAGGGATAAGAGCAGGTCAAACTAAATTCTATGGACATGAGCATTTTCGGTTCGTGCCTCCATAGGAATGACATCGCCTGAGTTAAGCCGACTTGCGAAGTGTAGCCGGCACCGTGGCAAGCTTAACCTGCCACGGCGCCGGTGTAACGAAGCAAGTTCGGCTTGAACGAATTGTTAGGGTGCGCATTCGCGTGAGTTTCAGAGCCTCCGGAGCCGAAACGCTGGGGCGCAGGCCCGCGGTCTTTCAGCCCGTATCAAGCCCGCAAGCCGCCGAGCGAAGCGAGAAGAACGCACGCGGTCCCACGCGGCGACGGTTCGGGTAACTCCGAAGGCGGATCAACAAGTCTGATTGCTGGGCGCAACACGAGACAAGTCGAACGCCGCTCTTGATCTTGCGAACGAACAGAACGGACGTTGCGAAGTTTCAGTGACAGAGAACCGATCAAACTCTCTCGCGCAGCCTAACAAAGGAGTCATGCATGCAGATTCAATATAGCTATCGAGCTATCGACAAAGAGTTTCATGAACCTTGGCAGAGAGCTTTGGGAAATGTGATCGAGCGCGACCTCAGGCCATTGCTCGACAAACACACTAAAGATTCAGTGCGACTTCAAATCGTCCTTGATCGCGACAAGACCAAGCGGCAATTTCTGGCCAGTGGCTATATGCACCTGCCCGGCAAAAAGATTGTCAGCGTCACTGCATCACATGACGAGCTGACGCCCCTCGCGCAGATGCTCGCACAGTCGTTGTTCCGTCAGGCCAAGAAGCATTTTGACCGACTGCGTGCTCAGGATCAAATCAAGCGCAAAGCACGACGCGAGCGCTTGCGCGAGCTCAAGGTGCGGATTGCCGCAAAACCCGCGTCAGCCGCCCATGAGGCCGAGGTGACCCGAATGCCTCTACTGTCGAAACTTGAGGCTGTCGCAAGGCGTGAGCTGGCTTATCTGCGGGCCGTCGGCGATTTACCGCGCGATTATCCGACGCTGCGCGACGTGGTGGATGAAGCGATTGTCCGAGCTGAGGTGGAATGGCAATCCGTGCCGGAAGAAAAAGCGGCTTACACCGGTCTTCTGAAGCATCTGTTCGCCGTCCTGGATCACGAAGTGGCAAGCAGCCGGCAATTTGGCGAATTCGTTTCTCTGGACGCGCCGGTCGAAGCGGATGCCCAGGACGTCGCCGAGGCCATGGTGGAAGAGGAAGTCTTCGAATTTTATCAGCCCGATGACACACTCAGGCTGGCCGATATCATCGCTGACAGTCAGCATCCCGATGCCGCAACGATCGCGGAACAGGAGGAGCTAGTTGATCGGTCGAGCGAGTTCGCTTTTGCATTCGACCTGCTGAAGGACATGCCGCGTTTGTGGCGGCGCATTTTTCTGCTTATCCGTGTGGACGGGCTGGATGCCAGTAGCGTCTCTGAAATCCTGCTGATTCCTGGTAAGGAAGATGCTGTCCGAAGGTGGCTCATGCAGGCCGAAGCGTTCATCGCTGCTCATCTGGAAGAGGCCGGAGTAAGCAAAAACGGGAACGATTGGCTCCAAGGCGTTGATTGGTCGGCATTGTCTGTGACCCGAAGCGAGGCAGCCTCACCGTGGTCCAAGGAGGCGAACCATGAAGAATGATCTTCACCTCGTCTGTCCGCATTGCCAGTCCATCAACCGCGTACCGACTGCGAAGCTATCGGAACATCCCAACTGCGGCCGCTGCCAGCAGCCCTTGTTCACGGGCGAACCCATCGAGTTGACCACGGCGACGTTCTCGCGCCACGTGGAGCGCAGCGACCTGCCGCTGCTGGTCGATTTCTGGGCACCTTGGTGCGGGCCGTGCAAGATGATGGCCCCGCAGTTCCAGCAAGCGGCGCGCCAGCTCGAACCCAGGGTCAGGCTGGCCAAGGTCAATACCGAGGCAGAACCCCACCTGGCCGCGCAGTTCGGCATCCGCAGCATTCCGACGCTCGCCCTGTTCCAGGGTGGGCGGGAGATCGGGCGTCAGGCCGGCGCCTTGGGCGCGCAGGACATCGTGCGCTGGGCATCTGCACAGGTGGGGCGCTGACCGATGCAGGACTTGCTCGGCGCCACCCTGATCCTGCTGCCGGCATGCAGCCTCGCGGCGGTGGCGACGGCGGCGTTCAGAGTACCCACCTTGCTGGGTTACCTCGCCGTCGGCGCCTTACTGGGCCCCTCAGTCACCGGCGTGATCGCGCCGGGAGAAGCGCTTGATTTTCTGTCCGAGCTGGGCGTGGCGCTGCTGCTGTTCATGGTCGGACTGGAATTCTCCCTCGGGCACTTTTGGCTCACTCGCAAGACCGTACTGGTGGCTGGCAGTTTGCAGATGATCGCTGTCGCCACGCCACTGACCTTGATGTTGATGTGGCTGGGACAGCCAGTTCAGAGCGCTGCGTTGCTCGGCACTGCGGCGGCCATGTCGTCCACGGCGCTGGTCAGCCGGCAGCTGGCCGACCAAGGCGAGCTCACCACCCGCCACGGCCGCAGCGCCATCGCCGTGCTGGTCTTTCAGGATCTGGCCAGCGTGCCCCTGCTGGCCTTGCTGGCGATCTGGGCGCGCGGCGAGTCGCCGAAGATCGAGAGCGTGCTGCTCGAAGTATTCGGTGTGCTGCTGCTGTTCGCGGCAGCGGCCCTCGCCTCGCGCCGTCTGTTGCATGGCCTGCTGGGCTGGGTGGCGCGGCGGGGCCACGAGGAATCGTTCGTGCTCGTCTCCTTGTGCGTGGTGGTGGCTGCCGCCGCCGCTGCGCACGCGGTCGGCGTATCCGCCGCCTTAGGGGCCTTCCTCGCCGGGATGGTGCTGGGCGAGAGCGACTTCCGGCACCACATGGAAAACCACCTCAAACCGTTTCGCGATGTGTTGTCGGGGGTGTTCTTCGTGACTGTCGGCCTGCAACTGGACGGAGCACAGATTCTTTCGGCACCGCTGACGGTGTTGGCGTGGCTGGCAGTGCTGGTGCCGGTCAAGATCGGGCTCAACACCCTGGCCTTGCGGGCGACGCGCCTGTCCGCCCTCGATGCCTGGCGCACGGGCATAGCGTTGGGGCATGGCGGCGAGTTCGCCCTGCTGTTGTTGGGCATGGTCTTGCAGCAGCATCTGATTCCCGCGACCGTCGTACAACCCATGCTGGTCGCGCTGGTGCTCAGCATGGCCTTGGCACCGCTGCTGATCCGCCATCACGATGTACTTGCCCGGTTCTTGAGCCGCACCGGCGGCGTCATTCAGCCACCCCAGGCTGAAGAAGTCGAGATCGCCGCGCAGACGGCGCGATTTCGAGACCACGTCATCGTTTGCGGCGCGGGCGAGCTTGGCCTGACCGTCAGTGAGATTCTTCGCCACGCCGGCGTGGCGCATCTGCTGCTGGAAGCAGACGAGCAGAAGGTAGAGGCCGCGCGTGCCGCCGGCGCGCCGGTGTTCCATGGCGATGCGAGTCGGCCCGATACCCTGCTGGCTGCCGGGTTGGCGCAAGCGCGTCTGGTGGTGCTCACGTTCGACCATGCCCAGCAAGTGCTGCGCATCGCCCAGGCGATTGCCGAGCGCCGTCCGGCGCTGACCTTGTGGGTGTCATGCAGAAGTACGACCGCGGCCGATGCATTTCGCGCCATGCCCAACGTGCGTGTGTACCAGCAATCCTTTGCCGCAGGTCTTGGGCTGGCGGAACAGGTGATGTCGACGCTTGGCATGTCGACCGAGCTGATTGAAGGACACATCAGCGCAATGCGCCGCCGTCTCGACAGCGGCAATGTCGCAGGGAGTCCATCTGCATGAAGTCAACAGGCCGCAATCCATTTCAGGTCTTCCGTGACCAATGGGCCATCATGAGTTTATACGAGCGCTTCGAGCAGGTCGTTGCCATCACGCTTTCGGGCGTCATCGCGGTGGTCATTGTGATCTCGCTGATCCAGTTGATTCGGCTCGTCTTCACGCTGCTCGTCATGGATGCGCTGAATTCACTGGATCATAAGGTTTTCCAGCTGGTGTTCGGTGCCACCATGACGCTGCTGATCGCCATGGAATTCAAGCATTCGATCGTCAAAGTGGCTCTGCGCAAGGAAAGCATCATCCAGGTCAAGACCATCATTCTGATCGCGATCCTGGCACTGGCCCGCAAGTTCATCATCCTCGAACCCGACGTTGATCCTGCCAAAGTGGCCGCGCTGGCGGGGACGGTACTGGCCTTGGGTCTGACCTATTGGCTCATGCGTGAACGCGATGACCGCAAGAGCGAGTAATGGAGGCATGACCCCCTATGGTCTAGTCGGCCGACACGATGCCAGGTCGAGGCACCGCTGGCTCAATCGCTTTCAAACCGCGCTGCTGGTTTTGACCCTGGTGGGGATCGCGGCTGCCGCTGGCAGTCTGCTGTTCGGCGAGATTGGCCTTTGGCTGGCACTGGCAACATGCGCATTGACCCTGCTGATCGAACCTGTCGCCGCCTCCGCGATGACCTTGCGTCTGTATGGCGCCCGTCCCTTGCGCCCTGATGAAGCCCCCGCAATCTGGTCGTTGCTGCGAGCGCTCGCAGCTCGCGCAGGATTGCCGAACACGCCGGTTCCGTACTATGTGCCCAGCGACATCGTCAATGCCTTTGCCACCGGCTCCAGGCGCCTTGCCTCCATTGCCCTCACCGATGGCCTGCTCCGCAGCCTGAGTATGCGCGAACTGCAAGCCGTGCTGGCGCATGAAGTCGCGCACATCGCTCAAGAAGATCTTCGTGTCATGGGCTTGGCCGATTCGATCAGCCGGCTCACGAACCTGCTGGCGTTGTTGGGTCAGGTCGCGCTCCTGATCAGCATTCCAGTCTTGCTGGTCGGTGCAGCAGAAATTAACTGGATTGGCTTACTGTTGTTGGCCGCTTCGCCGCAACTGGCACTGCTCGCACAGTTGGGTCTGTCACGTGTGCGAGAGTTCGATGCCGACCGGATGGCAGTAGAGCTGACGGGAGATCCGCACGGGCTCGCCTCGGCGCTGGCGAAGATCGAGCGGGTGAGCCGCTCGTGGCGAGCCTGGTTGTTGCCCGGCTGGGGGAATCCCGAACCGTCCTGGTTGCGCACGCATCCGGCGACAGAGGATCGTATCGCGCGCCTGATGGCGTTGGCGCCTCAGCCATCGCAGGCCCTGCCGTTCCAAACGGAATATCTCGCGCCAAGGTCGTTCGCCCCGATGCGCCCGCCACGCCGGGGCCTGAGCGGCCTTTGGCGCTAAATCACTCGAAAGGAACCCCCGCCATGGCTTACCACGATCCTTACCCACAACGCCCAGCTCCGGATCATTTCGTCCGGCGGTGGCTCTTCATCACTGCGTGCGTTGCCGCACTCATGCTGTTCTGGCAGTTCCTGCCCGCCATCGAGGCCTGGTTCAGCCCGCGCCAAGCCGCTGAGCGCACCGTCACGCCGCGTGGCGATCTGGCCGCTGACGAACAGGCCACCATCGAACTGTTCGAGAAATCCCGGGCATCGGTGGTCTACATCACGACGTCCCAACTGGTACAAGATGTCTGGACGCGCAACGTCTTTTCCGTGCCGCGCGGGACGGGTTCGGGTTTCATCTGGGATGACGCCGGTCATGTCGTTACCAACTTCCACGTCATCCAGGGCGCGTCCGAAGCCACCGTCAAACTGGCCGACGGCCGCGACTACCAGGCCGCACTGGTGGGGACGAGCCCCGCGCACGACATCGCTGTGCTCAAGATCGGCGTCGGTTTCAAGCGCCCGCCGGCCGTGCCGGTCGGCACCAGTGCCGACCTCAAGGTGGGTCAGAAGGTGTTCGCTATCGGCAACCCCTTCGGCCTGGATTGGACACTCACCACCGGCATCGTGTCCGCGCTCGATCGATCGCTGCCCGGGGAATCTGGCGGAGTGACCATCGAACACCTGATTCAAACCGATGCCGCCATCAACCCCGGCAACTCGGGTGGACCGTTGCTCGATTCGGCCGGCCGCCTGATCGGCATCAACACAGCGATCTACAGCCCTTCCGGTGCATCGGCGGGGATCGGCTTCGCCGTGCCGGTGGACACGGTCATGCGTGTGGTGCCACAACTCATCAAGACCGGCAAATACATCCGTCCGGCGCTTGGGATCGAGGTAGACGAGCAGCTCAACCGCCGATTGCAGGCACTGACCAGTACCCAAGGCGTGTTTGTGCTCCGTGTCGCCCCTGGCTCAGCGGCGCAAAAGGCGGGGCTGAGCGGTATCACCGTTGGCCCCGAAGGCATCGTGCCGGGAGACCGTATCACAGGCATAGACGGCGCTCCCGTCGACGATGTCGCCAAACTGCTCGCACGGCTTGACGACCGAAAGGTAGGAGATGTTGTGGTCTTGTCAGTTGAGCGGGCCGGTAAACCACGGGAAGTGCGCGTGGAGTTGCAACCTGGCGCCTGATCTGGAGTTGAGGACTTCTGGGGATCGGCAAAGAATAACTGTTGATTTCCACCCAGAAGTGACCTGAATCGCCCCGGGTTTCGAGGAGGCCGGTTGGTTTAAGTTAAGACTGCGGTCTCTGTCTTCTCGGCGAGTTGCCGGAAGTAGTTTGCCTCAGCTTCGACCGGTGGAATATAACCAATCGGCTCGAGCAGTCGGGTGTGGTTGAACCAGTGCACCCATTGCAGGGTGGCCAACTCCACCGATTCCCTGCTCTTCCAGGGCGCGCGGCGGTGAATCAGCTCAGTCTTGTACAAGCCGTTGATGGTCTCGGCCAGTGCGTTGTCGTAGCTGTCGCCACGACTGCCCACCGACGGTTTCACGCCGGCCTCGGCCAGCCGCTCGGAGTAGCGGATGGACAGGTACTGAGCGCCTCGGTCCGAGTGATGAACCAAGCCGTTGGCATCGGGCCGCCGTTCGTACAAAGCCTGCTCCAGCGCGTCGAGGACGAAATCGGTCTGCATGGTGCGACTGACGCGCCAGCCCACGATGCGCCGGGCGAACACGTCGATGACGAAGGCGACATACAACCACCCCTGCCAAGTCGAAACGTAGGTGAAGTCCGACACCCACAGCTCATTGGGGCGGCGGGCCTTGAACACCCGATTGACCCGGTCCAGTGGGCAGGGCACCGAGGCGTCAGGGAGCGTCGTGCGAATCTTCCTGCCACCGATGCCGCCGAGCCCGAGCTGCAGTACATCAGTGCCAAGGAGATCGTCGAGGCGACGAGCCTACCTGCGCACCTGTTCACCGACCGAATCGAGCGAGAGCGCAAGCGCATCCCACATTTGCTGCTGGTCAGGAACCTGCGTTTTTCGCTGGAGGCCATCCTGCAATGGGAACTGGCGAACAGCGTTCGAGGTGGTGTACAGGAACCGGTGACGCAAATCGTCGAGCCAGAGCCTGAACCGGTCGTCCCGGGTCATGTGCCGCGCTGGCATGAGCTTGTGAGGGAGCAGGATGGAGAACGGTGCGATTCCGTTCGGTAGCCTGAACAGATGTCCCTTGTTTTGGCCCAAAGTCCACCGTTTCGGCCATTTGTCCCTTGAAGGTGGAACACGGAACTGAACCCGCGTCCGCTTTCAGAACCAGATAGTAACGCATGGCTCCTGAGTCCTTCGATTCGACGACTTGGCCAAATGCGCGTGGGCATAGAGCAAACCCATGACAACCGGAACTTCAAGCTCGTTCTACCCAAGGGGTAGGCGTGGCGACATGGGCGACTAAGGAGCGCAACTTGGCCACTGCATCGACGGGATCATGGGGCAGCGTGGCGAAGCTGATTTTTTTTACGCCATCAAGGTGCCATGGGCTGTTCTGCTCGGCATGGGGGGTGTCAGGTTTGGATGGGTCGAAGGGATATGCCAAGAGTCCCCAGGTCAACAGTCCTTCAGGAGCTTGAAAGCGTCCCAGATAGGCGGCCATCTGGTACAGGTCGTCGCGCTGCGGCCCATTTGGTGAGCTGGCAGACGGATGAAGGGACTTGTATTTGGCGTCAACAACGCCCCTGATGGTGGAGCCTGAAAGCAGGATGGCGTCGGGTATCAATGTGCCCAAACCTCGGCCCGAGACTTCGCTGTGGAGCAGCTTCTTGGTGGCAGACTTATCTCGGGTGCCGTGAGTCACGGTCAACGGTGCAGCAGCTTTCCGCAAAATACTGAGCACATACATTTCCCACAGCTCGGCAACGTCGAGCAGCACACCTTTCGTTTCGCCACTGGCATCAATATCAGCAGCAAGCCCCCTTCGGTTTGCAATCTGCCGCGACAACTCAGCGATAGGCGCAAAGCCTGCGGTCATCGGCGTATATCGAATCCGATCCAGTTCAGCCTTCGTCGGTACGCGTGGTCGCGCCCCGGTGACAGCCATCAGATGGGGCAGGAGTTCCTTGGCACGCTTCGGAAGCCATTTTTCGCCCGGCACCCCAAGCCACCGCCGCAGCACTTCGTAGGCAGCGACGATGGCGTCAGATGCAGCGTGATCTAGCGTTCGCTCTGAACGGATGGAAACAACCTGCCCACCACCAGCGGCGATCAAGCGCAGAGATGCAGGGACATCAAGCCGTCCCCTGACAGTCGCGCCTTTCGTAGCCACTTCACGGCGAAGCGCAGGCAGCCCATGCCGTGCCGCCTCGATGAAACCATGGGCCCAAACGGACGCGAGGAGTTGGGCAATAAACGATTCGTCCTCCCTGAGCTTCCCGGGCGCGTCGGTCAGCACGACCGACGTTGCTTCAAAAAGCCAATTCCGAAGCGTGGCCAGGCCAAAACGTGGCTCGATGGTCAGGCTGTGCCCCTCGAAGGAAATTGAGCCAACGTACCGGCCAGCCCACCACGTGCCATCCCAGGCGCAGTAGACGACTGGCTCGTCCTCGTCGCGCTCGCCGGAAATCGGGACCACGAGATCCGTCGCGCGTGCGTTGGTCGCGAGTCGGCGAAGCCAGGCAGCCTCAGCGGCAGTCGGCTGCGGCGCGAGCGGCGAACAATCGCACGCGACGAGTCTCACTCGGCCACCGTGGGCTTCAGGAGAACTTTCGACAGCCGCTCAAGCTCCGCGTTGCGGGCGGTCGCATCCAGCCCGGCGAGGTACTGCTCCAGCAGCGGGCGAAGGGATAGGTTCCATACCTGTACCACCGGCTCAAGCGCCTCGCCCTTCTTGTTCCAGAGGTAGTTCTGCTTGCGCGTCGGCCGCGGGCCAAGGAAGTTGCGTAAGAACACGACCACGTCGAGCAAATAGGTGTGTCCGATTTCGTACTGGGCGCCGAGCAGCGGGCTGTCGTGGATCTCCCTGTTCAACGCCGCTGCTGCTGCAGCCAGCTTGCGGAAGTCCGGTTCGATGCGATCCCAGTCCAGGCCCGATTTCAGATCCCTCCACCGCGCCTCAGCGGCGCCGACCAAAGCCTCAGCGTCAAACGGACACGGCAGCCACAGGAAGCGGCGGCGGAGCGCGAAGTCGATCTGCTCGATGGACTGGTCAATCAGATTCATCGTGCCGATAACGTAGAGATCGTCCGGGATGCGCAGCTTCATCGCAGCCCCATCACCGTCGCGGGCTGGAAGTTCAATGGTCTCGTTGCGGTCCTCAAGCAACGAGAAGCATTCGCCAAGCATCCGGCTCAGGTCGGTACGGTTCATCTCGTCGAGGATCAGGACGTGCGGCAGCCGCTCCGCGCGAGGCTTCTTCTCGATGTCCTCGATGAGCCGGGGCAAGTAGCCCGCCCGGTACTCGGTGCCCCCGCTGCTGGAAATGTGAAGCGCCCGGATGAAGTCCTCGTAGCTGTACGCCGGGTGCAGCTGCAATCGGTGGACGTTCTCCCGGATGGCCGCATCAATGACGGACTGAGACTGGAAGTACAGAGCCGGCCCCATCTGGCTCAAGGCGGCAGATCGAATGACGCGCTCCGCCAGCTTCTTGGCGCGGAATGTCTTGCCGGTGCCCGGAGGCCCGAAAAGAACGATCTGCTTCTTGTGCTGGATGACCTCCAGCGGCGCTCCCTCAGATGCGCCCTCGCTGTCGTCGTACCAGGCCTCACGGAGCGGCGACCAGTAGAAGTCAAGTTGCTGGTTCGGCAACAGCTTCTCTAGCTCTCCCCTGATGGCCAGGATCGCGCGGTCCTCGTCCTCCGGCTCAGAGCTAAGGAAGGTCTGAACAACCCGCTCTGCCGCCCGGATTGCGGCATCGTGGCGCCGGCCTGGCGTCGCTTTCGAGCCGGATTTCGCCCGTGCAGGGCGGTTTTTGGCGGGTTTCCCCGCCTTACGGACGCACTGCTCCCGTCGTCGGCAACAAACGCCGGCGCGCCATCCACAGGTTCGACAGCGCGAACAGCGTCAGCACCTGCGCCGCGTTCTTCGCCAGGCCGCGGTAGCGCACCTTCGTGTAGCCGAACTGCCGCTTGATCACCCGGAACGGGTGCTCCACCTTCGCCCGCAGACTGGCCTTGTAGCGCTCCCACCGCTCGGCGTAGCGCCGCTCGCGCTCGTTCTTCATCGCACGCAGCTTCGACGGCTTCTCCGCGATCAGGAATCCGGCGTCCACGTCCTGCAGCTCCTCGCGCTTCTCGGCACCCGTGTAGCCGCTGTCGCCGCACACCGTGTCTTCCCGGCCGTGCAGCAGCTTGTACACCTGCGTCACGTCGGCCACGTTCGCCGCCGTGCATTCCACGTGGTGCACCAGACCGGACGCGTCATCCACGCCGATGTGCGCCTTCATCCCGAAGAACCACTGGTTGCCCTTCTTGGTCTGGTGCATCGCCGGATCGCGCTCGCCCGCCTTGTTCTTGGTCGAGCTCGGCGCACTGATGATCGTGGCATCCACGATCGTGCCACTGCGCAGGCTCAGGCCCTTGCGCTGAAGATGGGCGTTGACCTGCTCGAAGAGCTTCTCGGCCAGCCCGTGCGTCTCCAACAGCCGGCGGAAGTTGAGGATCGTCGTCTCGTCCGGGATGTCGGCAAGCCCGCCCAACTGCGCGAAGCGGCGCATCACCGGCGTGTCGTACAAGGCTTCTTCCATCGCCGGGTCGCTGAGCGCATACCACTGCTGCAGGAAGTGGATGCGCAGCATCGTCGCCAACGGATAGGGCTGGCGACCGGGACGGCCCATCTTCGGGTAGTGCGGCTCGATCAGACCCAGCAGCGCCTGCCACGGCACCACCTGCTCCATCTCCGCCAAAAACACCTCGCGCCGCGTGCGCTTGCGGCTCCCCAGACCCTCGGCATCACCGAACGACAGCTGCATCGCACTCACCCCGATCACGGTGAGGCATTGTCGCGCAATGGGGCGGAGTTGTTCAGACCTTCCTTAAATAGGCCGCCAACTCGTCGAGCGCGAAGACGTCTCGCTGGGCGGTTTTCACAGCCCACCGCACACTACCGTTAGTTCGCTGCTCAATCGTTGCAGGTGCTTGGAAACAATTGCGATGTGGTGCCCTGGTGTGTAGATTTCAAGGGGACGCCACAAGTACTCTTGATTAGCAATGTCCCTCAGCCCACCTGATCATCTGCAACGGGCAAGCGCACGTACGCGCCGCTGCGATGATCAGGCGCGGGAGGGTGGTTTTAAGATCGAATCGGCGATTGAAGCAATAAGCCACTTCGGCAGTCGTCGCTGCGGATCGCGTTCCGCGAATCGCTGCCGTCAGAGCCACTCGCCGAACTTTTCCACCTTGTCGTCGCCGGCCTGCGGTCGGTCAGGCAAGACCAAGTGCTCGTATCCCTGCCTGACGGCCTGGTCTCGGATCGCGTGCACCCGGGAAACGGCATCTACGAACTCCTGCTCGGTCAGCTTGTGAATGCGATCTGGTGCCAGTAACTCGCGCAGCTCAGACGACTACTCCTGAAGGCAACGACAGCAGAGCGGCCCGCTCGCGCCCGGTCAGTGCGCGAGCGGGCGCGCCAGCGCCTCACGCCAGGCCAGCACCAGCGGCGACGGCGGACGGCCCTTCAGTTCCACGCGCCACAGGAGCCGGACCAGCTTGGGTGCGCCTGATAGCTTGAGGGCAGCCACTTCACGCAGCGCCAGCAGCTCGCGCACCACGCGCATCGGCAGCAGTGCCACCCCCAGGCCGGCCGCGACGGCGCGGGCGATGCCTTCGTTGCTGCCGATCTCTATGCATCGCTGTGGCCGGATCGCGAGTTCGTGCAGCAGCCGGTCGGCCACGTCGCGGGTGCCGGAGCCCGGCTCGCGCAGCAGCCAGATCTCGCTGCTCAGTGTGGCGGCGGTGAGGCGTCGGCTGCGCGCCAGCGGCGAGTGCACGCCAGCGACGACGCACAGCGGCTCCTCGCGCCACGTGTGCGCTGCAAGACGCGGGTCGTGCACATCGCCCTCGACCAGACCGATGTCGATGCGGCAGTCGAGCAGGGCCTCGCAGACCATCTGCGTGTTGCCCTGAACCACTTGCACATCGACGGCTGGATGGCGATGCACAAAGTCCGCCAGCAGTTGGGGCAGCCAGTAGGCACCCACGGTGGTGCTGGCCCCCACCCGCAGGCGACCGCGCTGCAGCCCCACGCGCGCCTGCACGTCTTCGATCGCGGCCCGCTCCAGCGCAAAGATGCCCCGTGCATGCTCGAACACCGCCGCACCGTCCGGCGTCAGTTGCACGCCCCGGGCGCTCTTGGGGCCGCCCGCGCCACGTTCGAGCAAGGGTAGGCCGATCTGGCATTCCAGCTCGCGCACGGCTTTGGAGACAGCGGGCTGGCTGATGAACAGGGCCTCGGCCGCGCGCGAGAAGCTTCGCAGCTCAGCCACAGTGAAGAACACGCGCAGCAGGTGAAGATTCAGTCGCATAACTTAAAGTTACGTTTTCTTGAAAAGAATGTATTGGACTCATGGTACCAGATGCAGGAAGCTGACGTGCATCGCGGCGCTCATAGCGGTCTCTAAGCGCCAGCCAACGTTTTCCGTGAAGGAGTCCGACCATGTCCACCTCGTTGTCCGCCACGACCTCTGCGCCTCCGAGCTGGAGGACGCGTGCCTGGTGGCAAGGCCTGGCGCTGGCGGGGCTACTTGCCGCCGCCGCCATGGTGGCGGCGCAGACGCCTTGGGCGGGGCGCTGGGGCCTGTCGGCGCTGACGCTGGCCATCGTGCTGGGCATCGTGGCCGGCAACACGTTCTTTCCGGCCATCGCCGCGCACACGGCTGCCGGGGTCGATTTCTCCAAGAACCGGCTGCTGCGCGCGGGCATCGTGCTGTACGGTTTTCGCATCACCTTCCAGCAGATCGGCGCCATCGGCTGGGCCGGCGTGGTGATCGATGCGCTGATGGTGGCGCTGACCTTTGTTCTCGCGCTGCAGCTGGGCACGCGCGTGTTCAAGCTGGACCGGCAGACCTCGATGCTGATCGGCGCGGGCAGCGCGATCTGCGGCGCCGCCGCCGTGATGGCCGCCGAGCCGGTGGTGCGCGCGCAGGCGCACAAGGTGTCGGTGGCCGTGGCCACGGTGGTCGTGTTCGGCACGCTGGCGATGTTCGCCTACCCGCTGCTGTACCCGTACCTGCACCTGTCCGAGCAGGCCTATGGCGTGTACGCGGGCTCGACGATCCACGAGGTGGCGCAGGTGGTGGCCGCCGGGCGCAGCGTCAGCGAGCCGGCCGCCGCCACGGCCGTCATCGTCAAGATGCTGCGCGTGATGATGCTTGCTCCGTTCCTGCTGGCGCTGTCAAGGGCCGACCGGGCCGACGGACAGGGTGGCGCGGCCCGCATCACCATTCCCTGGTTCGCGCTGGTGTTCATCGCCGCCGCCGGCGTGAATTCGCTGGGGTGGCTGCCGCCGCAATGGGTCGCGGCCCTGGTGCAGCTCGACACCGTGCTGCTGGCCATGGCGATGGCCGCGCTCGGGCTGCGTACCCACGTGGGAGCCATCCGCCAAGCGGGCCTTAAGCCCTTGCTGCTGGCGGCCACGCTGTTCGGTTTTCTGATGGTCGGCGGCTATGGTGTGAACCGGGCCGTCAGCCACTGGCTGGGGTGAAGCATGCCGCGATGAGGCGATGAGTTTTGCGCCCAGGCGGGAATAAACCGGCCGACGCTCCCGTATACCTCAATGTCAACCTCATTTCTTCCACCCACGTACTAAGGACTACCGATCATGAAACGACTCACCGCCACCGCCACCGCCACCGCTTTCGCTCTCGCGACCCTGTTCAGCGGCACGGCGTTCGCCGGACCCGCCGACGACGCCCGCACGCACTTCCAGGCCATCGGCTCGGGCGATCTGGCCGCGCTGATGCGCGGCTATGCCGACAACGCCCACCTCACCTGGGTTGGGGGGCCGCTGGACGGCAGCTACGCGGGCGCCGATGCGATCCGCGGCGTGTGGGAAAAGTTCACCAAGTCCCAAGGGGCCTTGAAGGTGTCGGTCGACAAGGTCGAGGAAGCCGCCAACCCCAGGGGCGCGACCGTGACCGCCAATGTGCAGTTCGAGGGCAAGCAGCCAATCAAAGTGCGCTATGTGTTGATCTACCGCGACGCGAAGATCGTCAACGAAACCTGGCAGATCGATCCGAAACTGGCGGTCGCCAGCTACTGATCGGCCACACAGGCCCCGGCGCGATGAATGCGCAGGAGGTGTCACTGACCGAGGCGGGCGCGCTTATGGTCGCCGCCCTGCCGCGCCTGCACCGCTACGCCTGCGCGCTCGTGGGCGACCGCGCCGCTGCCGACGACCTGGTACAGGACACCCTGGAGCGGGCCTGGGCGCGCATCGACAGTTGGCGGCCGGACGGCGACATGCGCGCCTGGCTGTTTAGCATCCTGCACAACCTGCATGTGGACCAGCGCCGCCGGCCCGCCGTGGCGACCGTGCCCCTGCATGACGAAGCGCTGGCGTTGCCGGTGAGGGCTTCACAGACCGATGGCCTGGACATGAGAGATCTCGAAACCGCGCTGCGGCAGATTCCGACCGAGCAGCGCGAGGTGCTGCTGCTGGTGGCGCTGGAAGACATGAGCTACGAGGAGATCGCGCGTACGCTCGGCGTGCCACTGGGCACCGTGGTGTCGCGCCTGTCGCGTGGGCGGGCTCGCCTGGGTGGCGTGATGGAGGGGCGTTCTCAACCCCAGACTCTGAAGGTGGTGAAATGAACGCATTGCCCATCACCGAAGCCGATCTGCAGGCTTATGTCGATGGCCTGTTGCCCGAATACCGGCGCGCCGAGATCGAAAGCTACCTGGCAGAGCGCCCGCAGGAGGCGCAGCGCCTGCAGGCCTACCGGCAAGACAAGCAGGCGATCAAGGCGCTGTACGGGTCGCTGCTGGATGAACCCGTTCCCGACGTATTGCTGCAGGCTGCCCGTGCGCCGCGCACGCGCTCCGCTGCACCCCACGCGGGAACGCGCCTGTCGCGCTGGTCGCTCGAACGCGTGGCCGCGGGCTTTTCACTGGTGTTTGTGGGTGCAGGCGCAGGCTGGCTGGGGCGAGGCGCCTTGCAACCGCCAGAGATGCTCGCCCGATCGACCCGTGGACCGGCGGCCATCATCAACGCGGCGGCCGGCAGCCTGTCCCGGCAAGCCGCCATCGCGCACGTGGTCTACAGCCCCGACGTGCGGCGCCCGGTGGAGATCGGCGCCGACCAGGAAGACCAGCTGGTCGCCTGGCTGTCCAAGCGCCTGGGCGCAAAGATCCGCCCCCCGAAGCTGGGCGCGCTGGGCTACGAGCTGATTGGCGGGCGCCTGCTGCCGGGATCAAGCGGCCCGGTGGCGCAGTTCATGTACCACGACGCCACGGGGCAGCGGCTGACCCTGTATGTCACCCACGAGCAGGCCGCCAACCAGGACACCGGCTTCCGCTTCGCACAGGAGGGGCCGGTCAACGTGTTCTATTGGATCGACGGCAAATTCGGCAATGCTTTGTCGGCCGGTATCAACAAGGGCGAGCTCGCGCGCATCGCAACAGCCGTCTATTCCCAACTGCAACCGAGCTGAACGCATGCAGACCCCCGCCTTCACGATCACGTTGCTCTCGAGATCAACCCGCCCGCTGGTGTTTGCTGCCTTGGCCATGTTGGTAGCTTCACCGGCGCTGGCGCAACACGCCCACTCCCACCCGGCCGCAACCCTAATGCAATCCCCGCCGGCTTTCGTGGCGAGCACGGCCAAACCTTTCGCCCAATTGATGGACGACGCGATGGCGGTGATGGAGCACGACATGCGCGCCGCGCCGATGAACGGCAACCCGGACCACGACTTCGTCACGATGATGATTCCGCACCATCAAGGCGCCATCGACATGGCCAAGGCCGTCCTCCTGCATACCCAGGACCCCGAGCTGCGCAACCTGGCGCTGTCGATCATCACCGAGCAACACAACGAAATCCGGCTGATGCAGGCCTGGCTCGCACGACATGCCGACGGTGCCGCCACCCAGGACGCAGCGGGCAACCCATCCCACTCCACCAGCACAACACAAGGAACCCGGTGATGAAACGACTCTCCCTCACTCTGCCGCTGGCATTGTTCAGCAGCATCGTGCTGGCCGCGCCGGCCCCCGCCGATCGCGTCTACACCGCCGACCAGAACACCAACACGGTGTCGGTGATCGATCCTTCGTCCAACACGCTGCTGGGCCAGATCCGGCTGGGCAACGTGCGGCCGGAGGTGCTGTCGCCGTTGTACAAGGGTGAGCTCAACGTGCACGGCCTGGGCTTCTCGCCTGACCACAAGACCCTGGTCGCGATTTCCAACGGCTCCAATTCGGTCGCCTTCATCGACACCGCCACCAACCAGGTCAAAGGCATCGCCTACATCGGCCGCTCGCCGCACGAGGCGTTCTTCACGCCGGACGGCAAGCACGTGTGGGCGGTCGTGCGCGGCGAGAACTACGTGTCCGTGATCGATGCCGCGACCTTCAAGGAAGTCGGCCGCATCGAAACCGCGCCCGGGCCGGGCATGGTGCTGTTCCATCCGCAGAAGAACATCGCCTTCGTGGTGCACAGCTTCACGCCGGAGGTGGACGTGATCGACGTGCCCACGCGCAAGGTGATCAAGCGCATCCCGGTGGTCAGCCCGTTCTCGCCCTTCCTGCAGTTAACCCCGGACTTCAAGGAAGTGTGGATGACGCACAAGGACGTGGGCAAGGTGACCCGCATCGACACCGATACGCTTCAGGTCAAGGGCGTGATCGAGACCGGATTCATCACCAACCACCTCGGGTTCGCCAAGACCGCACGCGGCACGCTGGCCTACGTGACCATCGGCGGCGAGAACGTGGTGAAGGTCTACACCACCGACGCCACGCCCAAGCTGCTGGCCACCATCCCGGTGGGCGCGCTACCGCACGGCATCTGGCCATCCGACGATGGCACGCGCATGTACGTGGGGCTGGAAAACGGTGACGCGGTGGACGTGATCGACACCGCCACCGACCGGGTGATCGCTCGCGCACCCGTGGGGCAGGCCCCGCAGGCGCTGGTCTATGTGTCGAACGCCGTGCCCAGCGGCACGGGCACAGCCCACCTCGTGCCCCGCGTCAACGACGAGCCAGTCAACATTACGCTCAAAGCCACGCAGGGAGAGGCCCGCGGCTTCGTCGTGGCGCGCAACCTGGGGCTGGTGGACGCTCTGGAAGTCTTCCTCTTCAAGCTCAAGCCGCAAACGGTGTACAACGTGTATGTGAGCAGCCAGCGTTCGCCGATCGCGAGTTTCAAGACCAACCCCGCCGGGGCGGCCAACGGCACGGTGATCGGCCCGCTGCGAGACGCGGTGACCACCATGTCGTCGAAAACGCCTTCCGTCGCGCAGATTCTCGTGGTCGAAGGTGATGCGGCGGCGCAGGCGTCGAATGCAGTTCTGGTGAGCGCCCGATAGGGCGCGGTTTCCCATCTACTCGAAGAAGGAGACAAACATGGAGCGTGACGACACCCCCCCCTGGCCTGCGCGCCGCCGTGTGCTGAAGACCTTGGGCGCCATCGGCGCCGGTGCCGGCCTGATGGGTCCGACCGCCGAGGCGCTTGCGGCGACTGCGGGTCGCGTCGTGTTGCCGTTCGACAATGGCGAGCGCGAGTTGGTGGCCTTTCCGCAGAAGCGCCCGCTGATCCTGCTGACCAGCCGGCCGCCGCAGCTGGAGACGCCGTTTTCGGTCTTCAACGAAGGCGTCATCACGCCCAACGACGCGTTCTTCGTGCGCTACCACTGGAGCGGCATTCCCACCTCGATCGATCCGCAAAGCTATCGGCTGCGCGTGGGCGGCAAGGTCAACACGCCGCTGGAGCTGTCGCTGGACGACCTGAAGCGTCTGGCCGACCCGGTGGAGCTGGTGGCGGTCAACCAGTGCTCCGGCAACAGCCGCGGGCATTTCACGCCGCGCGCCAACGGCGGCCAGCTGTCCAATGGCGCGATGGGCAACGCACGCTGGACAGGGGTGCCGCTGAAGAAAGTGTTGGAGAAGGCCGGCGTGCAGGCCGGTGCCGTGCAGGTGAGCTTCAATGGCCTGGACCATCCGCCGCTGCAAGGCGAGAGCCCGGACTTCGTCAAGGCGCTCGCGGTCGACCACGCGCTCGACGGCGAGGTGATGCTGGCCTGGGCGATGAATGGCGAGGACCTGCCGATGCTCAACGGCTATCCGGTCCGGCTGATCGTTCCCGGCCATTACGGCACCTACTGGGTCAAGCACCTGTCCGACATTCAAGTGCTGGACAAGGCGTTCGACGGGTTCTGGATGAGTACGGCCTACCGCATTCCCGACAACGCCTGCGCCTGCGTGGAGCCGGGCAAGGCGCCAGCCAAGACCGTGCCTATCAACCGGTTCAACGTGCGCTCGTTCATCACCAGCCTGCGCGACGGCGACAAGGTGCGCGTTGGGCGCGAGACGGTGGTGCGCGGCATTGCCTTCGACGGCGGCTTCGGCATCACCGAAGTCGCCTTCTCCGCCGATGGTGGACACACCTGGACGGAAGCCCGGCTCGGCAAGGATTTGGGCAAGTATTCCTTCCGCGAGTGGAGTGTGGCCTTCAAGCCGAGCAAGCGAGGCGCTCATGAACTGAAGGTGCGCGCGGTCAACCGCATCGGTCAAAGCCAGCCGCTGTCCGCGTTGTGGAACCCGGCCGGCTACATGCGCAACGTCGTCGAGACCACGCGCGTCGTCGCGGCATGAGGAGAACAGGCATGAGCACAAAACAACGTTACTGCCTGCGCGTTCTCGTGGGGATCATATCGGCGACGGCCGCGCTGCCTGCCGCTTTCGCGCTGGACATCACGCTGCCCGCTGAGACGGCCGCATACAAGCCCAGCGAGCTGCCGGGCTACCGGCTGGTGCAGCAGAACTGCATGACCTGTCATTCGGCGCAATATGTGCAGTACCAGCCGTCCACCTCCCCGCGCAGCTACTGGGAAGCCACGGTGAAGAAGATGAAACACCCGTTCGGTGCGCCCTTCTCCGACGAGGACATTCCGGCAATGGTCGACTACCTCGTCAAGACCTACGGCGCCGAGCAGACCACCGCTGCCACACCGGCACCCGCCATGGTGGCCGCCGCGCCGCCCCCGAAGACCGCTGCACCGGCAACCCCCACTACCGCTGCGTCGCTGCAGCCCGAAGCGCTGCTGAAGGCCAACAATTGCACCGCTTGTCACGCCGTCGAGCAGAAGGTCGTGGGCCCTGCGTTCAAGGAGGTCGCGGCGAAATACGCCGGCAAGGCCGATGCGCTGCAGCAGGTGGCCGCCAACATCCGCGCGGGCGGCGCCGGCAAGTGGGGCACGGTGCCGATGCCGCCGTACCCGGGACTGACGCCGGCCGAGCTGGATACGCTGGCGAAGTGGGTGCTGAGCCGCTGACGCCGGTCCGCGTTCCTCATCCCGCCGCCAGGCGTTCGCGCACGCGAGCCAGCCGCGCCGCGGCGTCATCGGCCACCTCGCGCACCTGTGGGTTGCCGCTCAACGCGACCATGGTTTGCGGATCGATGAACGCGACGGTGCTCAGCCCCGGCGTGTCCTCCCGCACCACCACGTTGCAGGGCCTGCCCAACCGGGCGTTGTTCCTGGATCGGCTCAAGCAAGCGCTGGCGAGCGCCCAGCGCCACGGACAGCGGGTGGCGCTTCTGTTTTTGGATCTCGACCGCTTCAAGGAGATCAACGACACCCAGGGGCACGCCATCGGCGACCGGGCGCTCATCGAGATCGCCCGGCGGTTTCAGGCCGCATTGCGAGAGGAGGAAACCCTGGCGCGCCTGGCAGGCGACGAGTTCGTCGTGATTGCAATGGGGGCCAACCAGTCGGCCGCGGCCCTCATCGCCGAACGTATCCAAAAAGCGCTCGCCGAACCTCTCGCAATCAATGGACGGTTTTTTGCGCTCAAGGCAAGTATCGGCATTGCTTTCTATCCAGAAGATGGACGCTCGGCCGAGGAGCTGCTCAAACACGCCGACATCGCCATGTACCGGGCCAAGGCCAGCGGCGGGGGCTATCGCTTCTACCGTTCGGAGATGGGTACGGATTTGGCGAGGAAGCTGGAAATCGTCCATCGCCTGGAAACCGCGCTTGCCGCCGGACGGTTGCAACTCCACTATCATCCCCAGGTGCATTTGCCCAGCGGCAAAATCGTAGGCGCCGAGGCACTGTCGAGATGGCATGATGCGGATTGGGGCATGGTTTCCCCAGCCGAATTCATCCCGATCGCGGAAGAACGGGGATTGATCGGTACATTGGGCGAATGGGCGCTCGCCGGGGCATGCCGCCAGGTGCGGCATTGGCAGGAACGAGGGTGTCCGCTGCCCGGAAGGGTCGCGGTGAATGTGGCCGCGAAACAATTTGAGGACGACGATTTCGTTGACCGGTGTCTTAGGATCGCTCGCGAATCCGGTGCAGCGTCTTCTGCAATCGAGCTCGAGCTGACCGAGTCGGGCATGATGCGCGACCCGGAACGTGCCGTGGAGGTCACGCGCGCCCTGACCTCGGCCGGGTTTGCGCTGTCCATCGATGATTTCGGCACCGGGTATTCCTCACTGGCTTACCTCAAGCGATTTCCCGTTCATAAACTGAAGATCGACATCTCGTTCGTGCGGGACATGCTGACCGATCGCAACGATCTCGCCATTGTGTCCGCCATCGTTGCCATGGCGAAGAGCCTCGGCCTCAAGACCCTGGCCGAAGGTGTGGAAGAGGCAGCGCAGGCGGAACACTTGCTGGCATTGGGTTGCGACGAAGCACAGGGGTATTACTTCGCCCGTCCGGAGCCGGCCGAGGTTTTCGCGCGCAGGTGGTTGCAAAGCGCATGTCCGAGTCATGATCTCGGTCAGGACGTGGATCGCCAAGAGCAAGGCCACCTCGGTACATAACGGCAGGCCAGGCCATCCGCCTCGCGGGTGGCTTGCTGGCCCGTCCAGTCCTGCCAGCGCCGCACGATCACGTCCGCATACTTCGGGTCGAGCTCGATCAGCCGCGCCACGCGCCCGGCCTTCTCGGCGGCGATCAAGGTCGTGCCCGAGCCGCCGAAGGGGTCGAGCACCACGTCGCCGGGACGACTCGAATTGCGGATCGCCCGCTCGACCAACTCCACCGGCTTCATGGTCGGGTGCAGGTCGTTCTTCTGCGGCTTCTTGATCTGCCACACGTCGCCCTGGTCGCGGTCGCCGCACCAGTGGCGCGTCGCGCCTTCGGGCCAGCCGTAGAGGATCGGCTCGTACTGGCGCTGGTAGTCCGAGCGGCCCAGCGTGAAGGTGTTCTTGGCCCAGATGATGAAGGTCGACCAGTGCCCGCCGGCGGCGCGGAAGGCCGCTTGCAGCGTGTCCAGTTCGCTGGAGGACATGGCGACGTAGATCGCGCCGCGGGTGTGCGCCATGATCAGCGCCAGCGCGTCGTAGAGGAAATCGTAGAAGCCTTCGCCCAGCGCATCGTTGAGGATGGGGCGGTGTTTGCCGCGCAGCTTGTCCTTCGCGCTGTTGGCGTAGTTCACGTTGTAGGGCGGATCGGTGAACACCATGTCCGCCCGCTCGCCGTCCGGAAACAGGCGCGCGTAGGCCTCGGCGGTGGTCGCGTCGCCGCAGACCAGGCGGTGCGGCCCGAGCCGCCAGACGTCGCCCGACCGAGACACCGGCTCTTCCGGCATCTCCGGGATGGCATCGTCCTCCGTCCGGCCCTCGATCTGTGGTTCCTCATCGGCCAGCAGTTCTGCCAGTGCATCGGCGTCGAATCCGGTGAGATCGAGATCGAAGCCATCGTCCTGCAGCGCCTCCAGTTCGATGCGCAGCAGGGCATCGTCCCAGGTCGCGAGTTCCGCGAGCCGGTTGTCCGCGAGCACCAGGGCGCGTCGCTGGGTCGGGCTCAGGTGATCCAGTACGACCACGGGCACGATTTCCAGCCCGAGTTTCTGCGCAGCGGCCAAGCGGCCATGCCCAGCGACGATGATGCCGTCACTGCCCGCAAGGATCGGATTGGTGAAGCCAAACTCGGCAATCGATGCAGCGATCTGCGCCACCTGATCATCCGAGTGCGTCCGCGCATTGCGGGCATAGGGCAGCAGTTTGGCTGTCGGCCACTGCTCGATCTTGTCGGCCAGCCAGTTCATGCCGCCACCTCCGTTTCGCGTTCAGTGGCGATCTCGTCGAAAGATTGGCCGGTGGCGATGAGCGTGACCGGCACGCCGGGGTGGTTTTGCTGAAAGCGCTTGATGGCCACGTCCACGTACTCCGGCGCAATCTCGACGCTGCGACAAATGCGGCCAGTGCGCTGCGCGGCCAGCATCGTCGTGCCACTGCCGCCGAACGGCTCGAACACGATGTCTCCGGCGTCGGTGTAGGACTCGATGGCGAACTCCGGCAACGCCACCGGGAAGACGGCGGGGTGATCAATGTCCTGACCGATCTTGCCCTTGTGGCGCATCACGCGAATCACTGAGTCGGGGATTCGGGTGTCCTGCGTCGGTTGACCCTTGTGCGTCCAGCCGCCGACCTCGCCATCCTTACCGCGCATCGCCGTGGACGACCCGTCAGCGCGCAGGTGCGATTCCTGGCCTGCGTGCTTGCAAGGCACGATCTTGTTGGGTTTGCGGGTGCTGCGATTGAAGTGGAAAACAAACTCGAAGCTGGGAGCCAATCGGCCCTGCCAGTCGCCGGGCATGCCTGGCCCCTGATCCCAGACGTACCACGCGAAGCGCCGCCACCCTAGCTGACGCATCCAGGACAGCCAGCCGTCCCAATAGGGGATGACTTCGTTGTCGCGGTGGATCAGCCCAAGATTGACCAGCACCTGTCCGTCGCCCGCCATCGGCAGATGTGCGAACACACCGCGCATCAGGACATCCCAATCGGCAATGCCGCCGGAGGTGTAGTCGCGCTGGTTGCCATAAGGCGGCGAGGTGAAGCAAAGCTGCGCGGTGTCACCCTGCATCAGCGTGGCGACCACGGCTGGGTCGGTGGCGTCGCCACAGATCAACCGGTGCGAGCCGATGGCCCAGACATCTCCCTCGCGCGACACCGCCACCACTGGCGTGTCAGGTACGTCATCGGTCGTATCGGGTTCATCGGCATCTACACCATCCTGCGCCGCCGGTTCACCTTCAGTCGACTGGGCATCTGCCAGCAGCACATCGATCTCGATGTTCTCGAAGCCGGTCAGCGCCAGTTCGAAACCCGCTTCGGAAAGCTCCGCCAGTTCGAGCGCCAACATCTCCTCATCCCAGCCAGCGTCAAGCGCCAGCCGGTTGTCGGCGATGACCAAGGCGCGCTTTTGCGCGGTGGTGAGATGGGCCAGTTCGATCACTGGCACCTGATCCAGCCCCAGCTTGCGTGCAGCAGCCAAACGACCATGGCCCGCGATGATGCCGTTGTCGCCATCAACCAGGACCGGGTTCGTCCAGCCATATTCGACGATGCTGGCGGCGATCTTGGTGACTTGCGCCTCGGAATGTGTGCGCGGGTTGCGGGCGTAGGGAATCAGCGCCTCGACCTTGCGGTACTCGACGTTGAGCGTATTCAAAGATGGTGTCCTGAAAATAGAAAACCCGCCGACGACAACCGTGGGCGGGTTTTTGGGGTTGGTGCGAACTGACGGGGTGCGAACTGCGAACCGTGCGAACCTTGGTTCGCACCCTGACGCTAAAAAAGCGCCGCGCTCGCGCCCCCCGCATTGGTTTTTGGCCAGGAAGGACCCGTTGATTTATGGGTTGCTCCCTCTGCCGTCACCTCTGTCCAGAAGATAGCTGAAATACTACCCCCGACCGGCCCGTTTTGTTGCAGGGTTGCAGGGCCTCGAAACGGACAAGCACGGCAAGGCGAGGACAAACACGGCAAGCATTACCCTAAATTGCTCACGTTTTTGGAACATCCCTCGTCAAGTCTCGCTGCGCGGAGCGTATTGACTGTGTGCGCACCGTGACATCGACGTGTGCTGCATTGAGGTGGTCGGCGACCGTCTGCAATGCCCGCTGCCAGTGCCGCCATGCCGTCGTGCGGTCGCAGGCGAAGCGGATCGTGATGTCCCGCCACCCGTAGCGCTTGGCCCGCATCCAGACCAAGTGCCTGTGTTCCTCCTCCAGCCATTGGACCCAGCGCATGACTTCCAGCATCCGTTCGATGGCAGCAGGGTCGGGAGGAAAGCGGTAGACCGTCGGTTCCGCGCCGAGGTTTTCCCAGGACATGCGTTTGATCGCAGGCCAGCAGTTGAAGTAGCCCTGCACCCGAACGGGTGGCAAACGGCGTGCAGTGCTGGCCGCCTCTTCGAAGCGGACGGCTACGTCCTCGATTGTCCACGCGTTGCGACGGTCAGCCATGGCGTCGTCCTCCCGCACCGTAGAGGCGCTCGCCGATCTGGCGCACCAGTTCACGCTCCATCCAGTCGAGACGGTCGTCGTCAGCGGAGACGACCAGGATGCGCTGGTCATGCCAGCCACGTTCCTTGATCGCATCCAGATCCGTGGCTTGAGGTTGCAGCCGCCCGAGGGGGCAGCGGTACTGCGGTGTGGGAACTTTCACGTCACACCTCCTGGCCGTCGTCGTGATGCTGGATCGCCCAGTGCAGCAGCGCCAGGGCATCGGCCTCGTTGTCGTCGACCGGCGCGTGCCCGCGTGCGGTGACGGAAGCGATCACATCGTCCTTGCCAGCGTTGCCCTTGCCCGTGGCGTGCTTCTTGATCGTGCCGACAGGCACGCCTTGGTACGGGATCTGGTGGTGCTCGCACCACGCCGTGAGCGTGGCAAGGAAACCGCCGTATGCGTGGGCAGCATCGGTCGAGACGTGGCGACGTACCTCCTCGAAGTGCAGGCAGTCGATGTCACTGGTGATGGCCTTCAGTTCGGTGAGCCAGCGTTTGAAGCGCAGGAAGCGCATTCCGCCGCCTTCGAAGCGCTGCGGTCGGAAGCTCTCGGAGCCGCTCGTGATGTGGCCGTCACTGCCGCGCAGTGCCCAGCCGGTGATGGTGCCCAGATCGAGGGCGAGGATGGTCGTGGTCATGGTGTCAGTCCTTATCCGGTGCGGATCTGACGCAGCTGACACTTCGTGACGAAACTCTCCATGAGGCGCGCGCACACGCGCACGCGTAGGAGTTACGACAAACTGCGTCAGCTGCGTCAGACCGCGTGGTTTTCATGGGGGTCAGTCGTCCGCGTAGGGGGTGTAGGCAGGGGTCGGCGGGTGCTTGAGGCCAATGCCCTGGAACCCGCGCACGCCCATCCCGTTGCGCCATTTGTCCAACCCGCGCGTGATGAGCAGATCGGAGAAGCGGCGTTGTGCGCCGACAAACTCGCCAGAGGCTTCAGCCCACAGCTTCCAGTCGTTGAACAGCTCGGCGGTCAGCGACTTGGCGTTGGGCTCGCGCACGCAGCGCTCATCGAGCCAGCGGCCCAGGGCGTCCTCGGCTTCGAAATACTCCTCCGTCGCGTCCACCACGCGCTGCGGTGGAGAGAGTCGTCCGTGGCGCTGCCAGTCGAGACAGCCCTGCACGGCCCACGCGAGGATGCCGTCACGTTCGGCCAGGAGCTTCTGTTGCAGGTTCTTGTCGCGGCGCTCGGGCGGCACGGTGATCGTGAAAGGGATCAGGTGCAGCCTGCGTTTCATCGCCTCGTCGATATTGCGAATGGCGGGCTTGTGGTTGCCCGCCACGAACAACTTGAACTGCGGGAAGAACTCGAAGAAGTCCTGGCGCATGAAGCGCGCCGAGATCTTGTCGCCACCGGTGAGGTTCTTGAGCTTCGACTCGGCCCAGCGCTTTCCCTGTTCAGTTTCGATGGCCGCCACGAAGCGCGCGCCGCGCAGTCCCGCCATATCGGTCGGGTGCCGGTCGGTGCGCGTTTCCATGAAGGTGTCCATCGGCGCATTGGTCGCGTAATCACCCAGGATGGTGGCCAGCGTGTTGACGAACACCGACTTGCCGTTCGCACCTGTGCCGTACAGGAAAAACAGCGCGTGCTCTTGCGTCGATCCGGTCAGCGCGTAGCCGACCATCCGTTGCAGATAGGAATGCAGTTCCTTGTCACCGCCCGTGACCTCGTCGATGAACTGCCTCCAGGTCGGGCAGTCGCCGCTGGGCGTGGCTGTGGTGATCTTGGTCATCCGATCGGCGCGCTCGTGCGGGCGCATCCGGCCTGTCTTGAGATCGACCACGCCGCCTGGCGTGTTGAGCAGCCACGGATCTGCATCCCATTCGTCGGTGGTGGCCGCGTGCCTGCGGTCAGCACGCGCCAGGCGTTCCACACCGCCGACCGTTCCTGCGCTGGCCAATTTGGCAGCGACCTTGGGGTTGTCGGCGCGTACAGCCGTCTGGCGGCAGACGCTGCGGATCAAGTCCGTGGCCGCCAACGTGTCCTCGGTGCGCCAGCGTTGCCCGTCCCACACCAGCCACTTTCCCCAGCCAGCCACGTAGCGCCAGTCGCGGTGGTAGCGGCGCGTGAAGGACAGCGCCAGCGCGTCCTCCGTGCCCCAGACGGATTCGTCGCTGCTGACCACCGGATCAACGTCATCGGCGACGTCGTGCATCTGCAAACGTGGGCCGTGGGTGAGGAAGGTGGCGACATCGAAGCCCTCGGCGATGGCGTCGGCCACGTCCCAGCCCTCGGCGGCTTCCTCGGGCGGGTACAGGATGTGGCAGGATTTGGCTCCCGCCGACAGGATGGCCTGTGCCGCCTGCGTGGCGTACTCCCAGCCCGGCTTGTCACGGTCGGGCCAGATCAGCACGGCCTTGCCGGCCAACGGCGACCAGTCGGTCTTTTCTACCGGAGCGTTCGCGCCGTGCATCGCCGTGGTGGCCACGATGCCCGCGTCGATCAGGGCCTGCGCGCACTTCTCGCCTTCGACCAGTACCACCTGCGCGGCACTGGTCATCCCTGGCTGGTTGTAGAGCGGACGCGGGTCGGGCGGTGCCATCTTGCGCCGCTTGGCATCCCAGGGCCGGAACTGCTTCCTCTGCCCGGGCGGGTCGTAGCGGTAGACAACGGCGATGAGATGGCCTTGGGCGTCGAGGTAGTCCCACTTGGCGGTGGCGGGGCCGAGTTCGTCGACCGGCACGTCCTTCTTGCTGGCCTTGCGTACTGGTGCGGAGCGCGAGCGTCCGAGCAGATCGGCAGCGGCATCAAGCACGCGGGGAAAGTCGCGGGTCACATCGATGCCGAAGTGATTGCCGATCAGCGCGTACACATCGCCGCCGGAGTTGTCGGCACGATCCGTCCATAGGCCTGCCTTTTCGCCCTCAAGCACCACCTCAAGGCTGTCGCCAGGGCTACCCAGCACATCACCGATCAGGAACTTGCCCCGGCGCTTCTTGCCTGCCGGGAACAGAGTGAACAGCACGGACTCGAGGCACGCCAGCAAATCGGCGCGCAGTGCTTCGCGTTCGGCGTCGCTGAGGGTGCGGCGGTTGTTCTCGGGCGGTGGCGCAATGTCGTTGAAGTCGAGTGTCATTCGACCTCCTCGGCGGCAGCATCCACCTCGTATTCAGTACGGCCTTGGACTGCGGCACTGCGAGCTGCCCACGCAGAAAGCTCGGACAGCCGATAGCGCACCAGACCACCCATCAGGTAATGCGGGATGCGGTACTTGCTGCGCATCGCGTGGTCGGCAAACCAGTAGTACGGCAGGCGCAGCGCGGCCGCTGCCTGCTTGGCGTCGATCATCGGCTCGACGCTTTGGGCCGGTGTTGAGTGATCGGTCATGCTTGCGTCCTCCAGCAGCGGTCTTGCCATGCACACATCCGACATTCGAAGTGGGTCGGGTCATGGAAGCCACGTGGCAGCAGTTCGCCTGCTTCCGTGGCTGAGATGACCTTCACCGCACGATCCGACATGCGCTGGGCAAGGGCTGCATCAAAGGGCACGAGCTCGGTGTAGATCTCCATCGTGTCGGCGTTGAGCGCCGTGAAGATCGCCGGGTGCTCGTGCAGTTCGAGATAGGCTTGGTAGATCGCCACTTGCGCGGCGTAGATGGGCTTGGAGATCGCCAAGCCCTTTCTCTCCAGATCGCTCCAGGACTTGTTGCCCAGGCATTTGCATTCCCACAGTCCGGGATAGGCAAAGCCCTCAGGGCCACCCACGATGACGCCGTCAATGTGGCCCTGCAGGCGACCGTCTGCCACCGAGAAACCGAACTGCTCGCCGTCAGGCTTGCGGGTGCGCAAGTCAAAGCCTGCCTCCCGCAGCCACGCGACCATGCAGTCCTCCATGACATGGCCACGCTCGAAGATGCGCAGCATCCGGCCCGGGGTGTCCCGCCCGTGGTCGATGGGAGCCTTGGCGTACTCGAATTGCAGGGCGCGCTCGCAGGCCACCCCGAGGCGCGAGGCCCCGAGGTACTGGCGCTCGGATTGACGGGCTCGGGCCTGTTGCAACCCGGCGTCGACCAGGGCGGTGACCTGGCCCGCGATGCTTGATGAGGAATTGAAGTCCATCATGGCTTCTTCCCCTTCGGTTCATCCCAAGGCAGGTCATCCTCCAGATCCGCGAACGGATTGGCGGCATCGGGTGCCAGCGGATCGGGCGTGGGCGGCAAGCCCCGCACGGGCGGGAACTTGGTGACCTCGTGGTGCGCGACCATCGCCTCCGACCAGCAAGTGACGATGGCATCGATCACCCGCAGCGCTTCGGCCTCGGAGTAGTCGCCCAGAGGCTTGGTAAAACCGATCTCGCCCGCCGCCTCGCCGAAGGACTTGAGGCATTGGCGCATGGCGGCCAGTTCGACTTCAGACGGATCGATCATGGCGACCTCCGTCTTGCCGATGTAGCCATCCTTGGCCTGTTGCCAGTTGCCGTACAGCGCGTGGAACGCGTCCTGGCAGCGACGGGAACAGAACACCCAGTCGAGCACGTAGCGGCGCGCATCGCCGGTCTTGAATCGACCGTCCGTGTGGCCGTAGCCGCGTGCTTGTCGTTTGCAGACCCAGCATTTCATCGGCCTCCCTCACTGCGCCCACGACGGTTTGCCCGTCACGGGTGCGCGTTGGACAGGCGCTGCCTGATACGCGGGTGCCGCTGGCTGTGCCGGAGCACCGGAAGTGCCCCCACCCGTGGACTTGGGCGGCACGCCCATCAACTTGGCGTAGTCGGGGTGATCGGGTTCGACCGCGACCTTGACCACGTTGCGGTCCTGGCCCTTGCCATCCTTCTCGATGTCGACGCGGGCGAGGAACTCCAGGCCATCCAGTTCGTGGAAGCCCTGAATGCGGCGCGCGGCGGCGGCCTGGGGACTGTTGTCCTGCGGGTGGACGTTGCGGGCGCTGTTGAGCGCGGCGCGAATGAAGCTGCGCCCCATCTGACCCCAGGTCGGCCCCTTCTGCGAATGCAGGCCGATGTTCGACCACATCTTGCGTTTGGCGTGGTCGCCAGCGGTGACCACGAACTCGGCGGCCAGATAGATCGAACCGGTGTCGAAGGACTCGGTGGCGTAACCGCCGCCCCAGCCTTGGCTGGGATCGTCATAACCACCGGGCTTGAGGGTCATGCGCACAGGGACAACGGTGCCCTTGGGGATCAGGTCAAAGCCGGATTGCTGTGATTCGGCGTCGTTGAAGTCGTTCCAGTTGTTGCTGGTGGTGGATTGCTGGGTCATGGCGATTACTCCTGAGATTCGTGGGATTGGGTGGTGGCAGTGCGAACGGGCGTGGCGGACTCACCCGCGCACTTGGCGATCAGTGCGCGCAAGTTGGGCGGCTCGAGCGGATCGAGGCGACCGCTGCGGTCTTTGGCGGGGAAGCCGTAGGGATTGACGGTGTGCGTGACGAAGGCGCGGTATGTGCTACCACTGCCGTCTGCTTCCTGGGCCTTGATCTCGGCCAGCGTCACAACCTCGTCGACGATGCCGGGCAGCTCCAGTGCGGTCTTGCTGCCTTCGATCTGCGGCACGAACACCTTGCGGTTGTAGTCATCGAGCCGCTCGTCGAGGATGGCCACGAACACCACGTTCTTGCCGCGTGCGTGCTGCAGATGAGTCAGTGCGCCGATCATTTCCTGGCCAAGCAGGCCATATGCGGCGCGCAGATCGGGTTTGCCGGTACGGTCGCTGACCGCGCCGGGTTGCGTCTTGCACCACGCGAAGCACTGGCGCGACAGCTGCGTGATCGAGTCGAGGAAGAAGGTCTGGTAGCGGCCCAGTTGCGCCGGGTCACCGAACTTCTCGACGACGTGATCGAAGTGCGCCTGCGAAAACGCCGACTCCGGCGGCAGCGATTTGTCCGGGCCCGCGAGAAACACGAAGAAGTCGCGGCTCTCCGGCCAGGATGCCGGACGGATGGTGTCGCCGGGCCAGTCGGCCACCGCCAAGTCACCAGCCTCTATGTCGAGGAACAGCGTGGTGGCCGGGTCAAGATCCTTGAGCCGGGTGGTCTTGCCAATGCCGGATTTACCGAGCATCAGCAGCTTCACGCCCTTGCGTTCGGCCATGCGCTGCTGCGCGGAGATGATGGGAAGACTCATCACGCGGCCTCCTTCAGCTCATCGGCGACGGCGGGATTCCAGAGGATCTGGTAGCCACTGTGGCCATTGCGCGAGTACGGCATGGCCTCGCCCCATGCTTCACCCGCCTCGGTCAGTTCCCATTCGTCACGGTCGTTCCGGAACTGCAGGCCAGCCGCTGCCAGCATCTGGTTCGTGGCTTTGGCCGAGCGGTTGAGCAGCTTGCCGAGCTGGGTGGCGTTGAGCGCGCAGATCGGTTCGTTGGCCGACGGCAGCGCGCGGCGCAGCACCTCGGTGGTGATGCCCGTGTTCTCCTGAATGCAGGTGAGCGTTGCCGCCGCTGCGATGCCCGGCTTGACGCCCGGCACCTTCGCCACAGCCTCGCCGATCAGCAGAATCGCGGATACACGGTCATGGGTCGGTGCAGGCAAGGCCCCCAGCGCAGCGGGAGCGGTATAGCTGCCGGTCTTGCGGATCGCGGGCAATACCTCGTGGGTGACCCAGCGCTTGAAGCGCTTGGCGGCATCCTTGGTGCTGCCGAGGATCAGGGCGTAGAGGCCCGACTCGTTGACGTGGTTGGCGCGCTGGGTGCGTCCAAGGTTGTCGATGACGTCGCGTTTTGCGACATCATCCGAATCGACGTGTTTGGCGAGAGCATCGCGCGGATTCGACAGTTCCAAAGCTGCGCAGACGTCGGCGGCGTTGAACCACGGCTGGCCCGCGTCGTCGACCTGAACGCGCACAGCGTGCGCTTCAAACTGGAAGGGAATGATTGCACTCATGGCCATTACTCCGAATCAAGGGAAAGAGTGAAAGACGGCTTGCCGGAATCCACGGTGCGAGCGGCAGCGAACTGCTGCTGCAAGGCAGGCGGCCAGTTCGTGAAGCGGGATTCGGAGACGGACAACTTGATGTCGAGGTAGCCCTCGACCTTCTCGCCTGACGCCACGATGCGTTCGGCGATTTCGGTCAATTGCTGCTGGTTCCAGCTGACCTTCTTGGGCAACTCGAACTTGAGCCGCAGCGGGCCATCGCTGATGTGGGCGGTGCCGAAATCGCGGCCGGATTCACGCAGCGCGGCGCGGGCCTGCTCGCCGTAGCACTGATCCAGCGCCGCGTCGAACTTGGTGCGGGCCTTCTTGAGCCAGTCGATAGCCGCGTCGAGGTTCTTGTCGATCTCGCGCTTCTGCTCGGGCGGCAGTGCAGCCAGTTGGCTGACGGACATCTCGGCGATGTCGGCGGGGAAGATGGTTAGATCGCTCATGGCCGTCCTCCTCACTGATACGCACGAGTGAAGCTGGAGTAACGCGAGACGCGCCGCTCAAAGGCTTCGATTTCGTGCAGGAGGTAGGTGACCCGGCGGCCGAGCTTGCAGTAGATCGGTCCGAGCTGTTCCTGACGCCAGCGGCGCAGGGTCTTGACGGAGAGCCCCCAGCGGATGGCGAGCTCGTTTTCGTCGAGGGCGATGCACACGGCACTGCCGGGGTTGGGTCGGAAGGAATCCCGACCTGTTTGGGTTGCTGGAACTTGGGTTTGCATTTCGATGTGCCTCCTAGATGAAATGGGCACATCGAAGTCTCCGCATGGAACTACGGACTGAATCCGGATCGGGCTCCGGAAAAAACTACGACTTCTACTGGCGGCGCACTTGGTAGTAGCCGCCAGACTTCACGAGAACGAGGAAGTCCTCTCTTGTTTCCTTGTCACCAAAGGCCTCATCAAATGACCGGGCAGCAGAGTGAACTTGCGTCTTGACGTCTGCCCACTTCATGGCCGGAGGTGTCTTGCCTTCCACGCCCCACATCACTTTCAGAATTGCTGCGCGCGTATCACTCACCAATCGTGATGAAGCAAAGTGAGGCAATTTCACGCGGGTGCCCTGCAGGTACTGCAATGGCTCGGACTCACCGCTAGGCGTGACGTAGCCGCGCAGCACGCGGTCGAATGCGCTTGCATCGAAAACATCCTGCCCATCGTCCAGGCGAACGAACTCATCGAGCGCCCGGATCACATGATCACGGGGCAGATCTGCCTGAACTTGGCGGGCCTGCAAAATCACACCGCCGCGTGACCATGCAGGATCAGCCAGAACAGAAGATGTATTGACGGCTTGCGCACGTGCCCACGCGCGCCCAACAAACACCGGGGCAAAATCATGCGTCCCGGCGACGCGCAGGTCGCCGAGATGCCAGAGATGCTGTGGCGTGAGGCATGGGCGGCTGGCACGTCGCCGATCTTCGATGCCTACCATGCGTGCCAGATCGGTCAGCCATCGTTCGATCTGGATACCGCACAGTGCGATCTCGTTCAAGGGCTGCACCACAGTGCGCCCATCCAGCGGACTGCGATAGCGGTAGCAGCCCGCATCGGGATCGGCCTCGATCTCGACCTCGCATTCAGAGTCGAGGAACGGGGCCATGACATGCGTGAGATGACCCTCGTCGGTGATCCAGCCCCGCTGCAGGAGCTGAGAACGGTCACGTCCGAACGTTGTGGCCAGCACTGGTGTATCCAGGCTCGACAGCCTGTCGATGGCGGTGAAGAAGCGTAGATGCAATGACATCGTCGACGCTCCCTCAGAATTCGCTCAAGACGCCGAGGCGAATCAACTGCTCCAGTACGCGCTTGCGGTCGTCCTCGGTCTTACTCTTGTCGTTCAGGCCGTTGGGGGCTGTGATCTGGACGGCGACGTTGTGCGCCTTGCGGTGGGGCTGTGTCGCCATGCGCATCACCAGCTTCACCTGTACCAGTGCGTACTGGCTCAGATCTTCGGCGCTGTAATCCTCGTAGGCGACCTGATAGACGTTGCGGCTGTCACGCCGATCGCGGGTGATCTCCATCTTGCTCGCCAGCTGCCGAGCGACGGTCTTGCCGCCAAGCTCGAGCAACTGTTCAAAGGGCTTGGCCACCTTGATCTGAAGAATGTCGATGCGCTCGATGTCCGCGATGCGATCCTGCTCCAGCCGCTTGAGCATGGCCGAGGTCGAGAACCCGAGCAGATCGAATTGACGCATCGGCATGTCGTCAATCGCGCCCTCGTGCGCCAGCGCCACGTCGCGGAAGATGGTGGCAAGCTCCCGGCGCTTTTCCCGGTCTTCGCAGAACACTGTCAGCGCCCCGGTTGCCGGTTCCCAGGAAAAGCGTGCCGACATGGCAGCTGGTTCCTCGTGGTCGACCACTTGGCCGTCTTCCACCTGCCGGTAATGCGCCGTAGAACCATTGAAGGTTGCGCACAGCGTGTGCAGCTGTGTCAGCGGCTCGTCGTCGGCATCTTCATCGTCATCGCGCTGTGCGTGGGACAAGCCGCACCGCACAAACTGCTCGATCAGGATTTGCTCTTTCGGCACATGCGGGAACAGCTCTGCAATCCGTGTGCGAAGTGCTTCCTGGATGTCATCGCCATTTTTCGGCTCCACGCCCTTGGGGCCAAGGTAGTGGCTGGAGAAGTGCTCGCTTTTCCACTGGCGGTGCATCACCTGTTCGTGCTCCGCGTGATCGAAGCGCGCTTCGCGGCGTGCTCCAGCCTCGGGAAACTCCTGCAGGAGATAGAGGTGCAATGCGCGGCTATGGCGGTCGCTGGGCATTGCGAGCACGGTGGCATCGTCTTCGCGCCTGGCGTCGAGCACCGCCTGAACAGCCTGAGCGCCGTAGTCATCGCTGAGCAGGATCACTCGTTCGACGGCATCCTCGAGGCGCAGGCGGATGGCAGCATCCAGTTTGGCCACGCAGTGGAAAAATGCCTGACGGGATTCGACCGGCAGTTTTCCTTTCGAGGCATCGGCCAATGCCTGAAGTTCCGGCAACGCATCGCCGCTGGCCAGTTCAAGCAGGCGCACCACCAGCGCCGGACGCTTGACCTTGCGCAGCAGATCGACGAAATGCTCCATTCCGGGCAGGATGGCAGGGCCATCATCTGACCGTTGCTCGCGCGCCCGCTTCGGTGACGACTTCGGGTTGACCGCTTTCTCCTGCTGGGCGGTGGTGGTGTGACCGGTAGGCATAGGCAGACTCCTTCGTAAAGTGCGCGATTGCGCGAGTTGTTAACTGCGAGATTCAAAAAATGCCGACGCAGGGTCGGCGTGGCGGGGGTGGCAAGGGTCAGCGCACGGCGGCCTCCGCTCGGATCAGGCCGTAGCGTTGCAGACGTACCTGAACAAATCGAGGATTAACGCCAAAGCGCGCGGCGAGCGCTTTCTCGAAAAACTCCAGATCGTTTGCGCCGACGGGCGAGAAATACAAACTGGTACCGGGAATCTCTGGATCGAGAGACGGGCCACGGTGCAGCGCAATGCTGAACAGCGGGGCAAGCTCTTCGACTGCCAGGCTCAAGTGCTGGCGCGGCACCAGTAGCGATCCCATGAACTCGTTGGCGCGCAACTCGGCGAAATGAACCTCCGTGGCCAGTACGGCCTGTGCGGGTGTAACGGGTGATTTCGCCAAATGTTCACTGTCCGGCGTGGTTGTGCGGTAGGCACGCTGCACGGCTGGCTCCAAGGCGTCGAACAACCCTGGCCCTTTGCTGCCCTCGACGATCCAGCCCGGCGCATCGAACACTGCGTGCCCCAACTCGTGCGCAAGCGTGCTTAGAGCCAGCAGTTCGCTTAGTTTTTCGCCGACAGGAGAAACGCACACCATCGCGGTGTCTGGAACGCCGGGGTCGTACTCGCAGATCCCAAAGACGTGGTTGCCATCGTCGTCGTGCACCTCGCAATCCGTGCTGACTTCAACCGAGAAGTCGATGCCGTTGATCTTCAAGCGGTTGATTTCGCGCAACGCGTCGAAGGGAATGGCGTCGAGCCCGGAGCCAACCAGTTGTTGGCGGGCCAGCGCAGCAATGCCTTCAATCTCGATGTGTTTGACGTACTTGGGGCGCTTGCGGTCGCAATGCCGGTAGTCGAGAGTCAGAACCGGCATTCACTTCTTCTCCGTTACTTCACGACGGTACATCCGCACCACGCTGGCCACGTCCTCGCGCATGTCGGGCGGCAGACGGCTGGCCTCCACGAAGGCGTCGTCGGGGTCGATGCCCAGAATCTCGGCTGCCTTGCGGATCAGCTCGTCCTTGGGCGGCTTTTCCATGTCGCGCTCAATGCGTGACCAGTAAGCAGGCGATATCTCGAGCTGACGCGCGAACTCGTTCATCTGAATCTGCTTCTCTTCGCGCATTTTGCGAATGAAGGCTCCGAAAGGCATGGGTGTTTCCTAGTTGCGTGATTGGTTAATTGTGTGAGCGTACTGCGGGTCTTGCGGCCTGTCAACTGTTTAGTTAACGCGAAAATTTCGTCGCCGATTACCCGGAATTGCCATCCGCTTCGGAGCATCACGCACATCATCTGTGACGGTTGCAATTCCTCGGAGCCGTCATGAAGAACCTCGAACTTGCATCTTCCTCGGAGATGTCCGCCAGCGCCCGTGCTGGTGAAATCACCACCATCCTTGCGGCTGCCATCGTCCGCACCCTCGTCGCAGACGAGCAAAACCAGAGAGCAGTTGGCCTTGGCTTCCTGCCCGACCAGCGCGTTCATACAACCCCCTATCAAGAGGAGATGTTGTGATGAACGAGAAACAAGCATCCGTCGCCGCACGGATCGCCGAGCTGGCCTGCCTGCCAATGTCCGAACTCTGGATGGTGTGGGATCGGTATTTTCCGCGCCGCCCGGACTACCCCAACCGTACGCACGTCGAGTCCCGCCTCGCCTACAAGCTGCAGGAGGAAGCCTTCGGTGGCCTTGCGCCCGAGACCAAGCAGCGGCTGGAAGCCATCGGCGCAAAGCACTCCAAGATCAAGCTGCGGGCCAAGCCGCGTGATTTCGATTTCGCGCCGGGCACGATCCTGCTGCGCGAATGGGGCGAACGAGAACACCGGGTGACAGTCACCGCAGAGGGGCTGTTCGATTACCAGGGGCGCAGCTTCAAGAGCCTGACGGCAGTGGCGCGCCACATCACCGGCGCGCACTGGTCAGGGCCGCTGTTCTTTGGCCTGAGCAAGGGAGGTTCGCGATGAGTGAGATCGCCAGCATCAAGCCCCGCAAACGCTGCGCCGTCTATTGCCGGGTGTCCTCGGATGAACGTCTCGATCAGGAATTCAACTCCATCGACGCGCAGAAGGAGGCTGGCCACGCCTACGTCGCGAGCCAGCGCGCAGAGGGCTGGATTCCGGTGGCCGACGACTACGACGATCCCGGGTACTCAGGCGGCAACACGGAGCGGCCGGGGCTGAAACGCCTGATGGCCGACATCGAGCGCGGCCAGATCGACATCGTGGTGGTCTACAAGATCGACCGCCTGACCCGCAGCCTGGCCGACTTTTCGAAGATGGTCGAAGTGTTCGAGCGCCACGGCGTGTCGTTTGTGTCGGTCACGCAGCAGTTCAACACCACCACGTCGATGGGGCGGCTGATGCTCAACGTCCTGCTGTCCTTCGCCCAGTTCGAGCGCGAGGTCACCGGCGAGCGCATCCGCGACAAGATCGCCGCCGCCAAGCGCAAAGGGATGTGGATGGGCGGTGTCCCGCCCCTGGGTTACGACGTCGACAACCGCCTGCTGGTCATCAATGAAACCGAGGCGGCTGCGGTGCGCCGGATCTTCGAGGAGATGCTGACCATCGGTTCTCCGACCCAGATCGCCGTCAATCTGACCGCCGACGGCATCACGACCAAGGCCTGGACGACGCAGGAGGGCCAGACCCGCAACGGCACGCGCATCGACAAGAAGTACCTGCACAAGCTGCTGCGCAACCGCATCTACCTGGGGGAGTTGTCGCACAAGGGGAACTGGTACCCCGGCGCTCACCCGCCAATCATCGACCAGGAACTGTGGGACAAGGTTCACGCGGTGCTGGCCCGCGACGGGCACGCACGCTCGGTGGAAACCAAGATCCGGTCGCGCACCGACGCTTTGCTGCGCGGCCTGCTGTACGCCCCCTCGGGCGAACGGATGTACCCGACCTACTCGCGCAAGAACGGGCGCAAGTACCACTACTACGTGTCCAAGTCGGAAAGCCGGTTCGGAGCACCCGGCAAGAGCTACGAGCGCTTACCTGCGCCGGAGATTGAGGCTGCAGTGGTGGCTCAGATCCGCACGGTGCTGACCAGCCCGGAATCCATCGCATCGGTGGTACGCCACATCCAGCGCAACGGCGGTCAGATCGACGAGGCCACCACGGTGATGGCGATGGGACGGCTCAACGACGTGTGGGATCAGTTGTTCCCGGTCGAGCGTCACCGCATCGCCAACCTGATGATCGAGCGCATCGACCTCGTCCACGTTGGCGAGGTGCAGGGCATCAAGGTGAAGTGGCGGGAACTGGGCTGGGACGCCCTGATCGGTGAGTTCGCCCCGAGGGGCATCGGCGCGGAGCTGGTGGAGGTTGAGGCCTGATGGACGACACACTGGAAACCTTCGTGCCCCTGACGTTTCGCCGCCGGGGCGCGCGGCGGGTGGCCGCCGACGACCGCCACGTTCACGATGTGACGCTGCTGGAGGGGGTGGCACGCGGTTTCTACTGGCAGCACCTCGTGGACACCGGCGTGATGAAGAGTGGGTCAGACATTGCCCGGGCCGAAGGACTGCACCCCTCGGTGCCCAACGAGCTGATGCGCCTGACCCTGCTCGCGCCCGACATCCTCGAACTGCTGATGGCCGGGCGGCAGCCCCGCCGGATGAACCTGATCTGGTTCCAGCGCAACCCGCTGCCGGTGGATTGGGAGGCGCAACGCCAGATCGTGAAGCGCTTTGAGGAGGACGCATGAGCAAGAAGCACCGGGGCCGGTTCAAGGGTGATCCGGTCACCTATCAACTGCCGAACCCGGCAGGCGGCGTGCAACTGGAAACCTTCGTGCCCTGGACGCTGGTGAAGCGGGGGCTGAAGAAGCAGGTCATCACGCCCTTGGACGCGCCGCAGGAATTCCTGGACGAGGCCCGCCGCGAGCGATTGATGAAGGCGGCCGCGCAGGACACGCCTTTGATGCGCGCGCTCGGCCTCGCGCACCACTGGCAAAGGCTGATGGACGAAGGACGCTTCGCATCGATCACTGAGATCGCCGAAGCTGAAGGTCTCGATCTGGGTCGTGCCAGCCGGATCGCCCGATTGGCGCAGTTGGCACCCAGCATCGTTGAAGCCTGCGCAATCGGCGCGGCTGCGGGCGTGACACTGGAAAGCGTCAGCCGTCGTGCCATTCCCCAACGGTGGGACGAGCAGCGTGAACGACTGCGCCTAGCGTGATCAGCTGCCGCAGCAACGGTCCTTGCCACGCTCCTGTATCGGCGGACAAGGCACTGTGCCGTAGGAGCAATACACGCAGCAGTCACCCGGCTTGGGCTTGAGCACGGAGTGACACTGCTCGCACTCGTAGAACCACTGGCAGGCGTCCGTGGGCATCGTCTCGGCCTTGGCGTGGCCGCACTCGGGACAGGTCAGCGTCGATTCCAGGATCACCACCGTCACTTGGCGGCTCCCACCACGGTCGAGGGATAACCCGCGTCCTTGGTGGCGCGTGTGAGGGCCTCGACATTCGCCTTCGCATCATCGAATGTCACCCTGGCCTCGCGTCGATCCAGGTTCACGTCGATCTTGCTGACGCCGGAGACCTTGGTCAGCGCTTTCTTGACCGTGATCGGGCAAGTGGCGCAGTTCATACCCGGCACGGACAGCGTGACGCTCTGGGTGGCAGCCCAGAGGGGCGAGGTCATCGCTGCCAACGCGGCCAGGGCAACGAGTTTTTTCATGGCGGTTTCCTTTCAGTAGAACCAGGGCGCGATCAGCGGGAATGCGAGTGCAGCGATAACCAGCGCCACCACGATCCAGAACAAGGCCTTGTAGCTGCGGTTGACCTGCGGCAGCGCGCAGACCTGCCCAGGCTCACAGGCTGCAACGGGGCGCCAGATGCGCCTGTACGCGAAAAACAGTGCCACGAGCGCCGCACCGATGAAGTAGGGTTGATACGGCTCGAGCAGGGTCAAGTTGCTGATCCACGCGCCAGAGACACCCAGCGTGATCAGTACCAGAGGGCCGAGGCAGCAGGTGGACGCGAGGATGGCCGCTAGACCGCCGGTCAACAGCGCACCACGCCCACCGCTGGGTCGAGGTTCGGTTGGGGAATCTGCATTCATGGCGTAAGCTTACTTCCGTACTTAAGTACGGAGTCAAGCGCCATGAACGAACTACCCGAAACCCTGACCATCGGTGTGCTGGCCGAGGCCGCCGGGGTCAACGTCGAAACGATCCGCTTCTACCAGCGCAAGGGTTTGATGCAGGAGCCCGACCGCCCGCTGGGCGGCATCCGCCGCTATGGCGAGACGGATCGGGGGCGCGTGCGCTTCATCAAGTCCGCTCAGCGCCTAGGCTTCAGCCTCGACGAGATCGGGGATTTGCTCAAGCTCGAGGATGGGTCGCATTGCACCGAGGCTCGCGAGCAGGCAGAGCACAAACTAGCAGACGTGCGCGCCCGGCTTGCCGATCTGCAAAGGATTGAGGGTGCGCTGCAGGGGCTTGTCGAGCGCTGCTGCGCGACGAGCGGGCAGGTGCAGTGTCCGCTGATCGCGGCGTTGCAGGCGGCGTGAACATCCAGGCCGGTTGCTCTGCGTTCTCGGTCGCCGTCTCCTGAGCAGACGAAAACCGCAACCGCCTGCTCTCAAACCCGCGAAAACAGTGGACTTGGGCACTTGGACGGTCAAGAGGCCAACAGAGAACGGAGAGAGAAAACCGGCGATGTCGAGGCCGAAAGTCGGCGGCCCGGCAAGGGCGCGCTCAAGAGGCAGGTGTCCGGAACCGCGCCAACAATGGCGTTTCGGGCAGAAAAAAGCCCAACCGATAAGGGTTGGGCTTTGAGTAAATGGTGGACCGAAGGAGGATCGAACTCCCGACCTCCGCATTGCGAACGCGGCGCTCTCCCAGCTGAGCTATCGGCCCGTAGCCGCAAAGTTTATCCCAAATTCCCGGGCGGCTTCAATGGCGGGTCAACCCGCCCCGGCCTCCATGCCGGGGTTGCCGTCCACGCCCACGATGCGCGGCGTATTCAGCGGCCGGGCGGTCACTTCACGCTGGTCGCGCAGCCAGTCGGCGAGGACGTCCCACACGGGGCGGCCGCCGGCCTTGCGCGCTTCGGGCGACACGGCGGCCCAGCCGGCCACCTTGTAGCGGCGGTCTGCGTCGAGCGGTTTGTCGCCCAGGCGCATGTCGGTGATGCGGCGGCCCATCGGCCGGGTCGGGTCGATGGTGTAGCGCAGGCCGCCGGTGCGCACCATGTCGCCGCCCTGCTGGTAGTACGGGTCTGGGTTGAACAGGTTGTCGGCCACGTCTTCCAGCACGGTCTTGATGGTGGCGCCCGTCATCTCGGTGAGCGTGGTGGCCGGGTAGGTGATGGCGGTCTGGGCCATCAGCGCTTCCATGGTCAGGGCTTCGCCGGGCAGCAGCGTGGTGCCCCAGCGGAAGCCGGGCGAGAAGGCAATCTCGGCGCCCTGCGCGTGCATCAGGCCGTCGACGATGAGCTGGTCGAACGTGCCGTTGAAGTTGCCGCGCCGGTACAGCAGGCCGCGGTTGGTGGCGAGCGTTTCGCCCAGCTTGTCTTTGTACGGCGCGCGCACGCGGTCAATCAGCGCCGTCATGGCGGGGTCGGCCGGCAGCAGATCGGCAAACACGGGCAGCAACGTGTAACGGATGTCGCGCACGGTGCCGCCGCGCACATCCAGATCGAGCACACCGACAAACTTGCCGTTGGCGCCCGCGTTGGTGACGAGCGTCACGCCGCCCGGGTTGCTGACCTTGACGGGCGCGGGCACGGCATCGTGCGTATGCCCGCCCAGGATGGCGTCCAACCCGCGCACGCGCGAGGCGAGCTTCAGGTCGACATCCATGCCGTTGTGCGACAGCAGCACGACCACCTTGGCGCCCTTGCCGCGCGCCTCGTCAATCATCTTCTGCAGGCGTTCTTCCCGGATGCCGAAGGTCCAGTCGGGCGTGAAATCCGCCGGGTGCGCGATCGGCGTGTACGGAAACGCCTGCCCAATGATGGCGACCGGCACGCCGTTCAGTTCGCGCAGCACATATGGGTCGAACACCGGGTCACCAAAGTCAGCGGTCTGGATGTTCTGCGCGACAAAGGCGACCTTGTTCTTGAAATCGTGATCGACCACGTGGCGCACGCGGTCGGCGCCGTAGGTCATCTCCCAGTGCGGGGTCATGACATCCACGCCCAGCGCGAGGGCCGCGTCGACCATGTCCTGGCCGTTCGTCCACAACGCGGTGGCGGAGCCCTGCCAGGTGTCGCCGCCATCCAGCAGCAGCGCATTCGGGCGCGTGGCGCGCAGCCGCTTGATGAGCGTGGCCAGGTGCGCGAAGCCGCCCATGCGGCCGTAGCGGCGGGCGGCCTCGGTAAAGTCGAGCGCGGTGAAGGCGTGCGCGGCGCGCGAGCCCGGCGCAATGCCGTAACGCTTGAGCAGCGCGTGCCCGACCAGATGCGGCGGCTGCCCGGCCCATTGCGCCACGCCCAGGTTGACGCTGGGCTCGCGGTATTCGATGGGCAGCAACTGCGCGTGGCAGTCGGTGAAGTGCAGCAGGTGGACGTTGCCGAAGCGCGGCACGTCATAGCTGAACGTATCGGCGTGCGCGTCGGTCAGGCGCAGGCCGGCGGCTGCGGCAATCGCCAGGGCTTGAACGAATTCGCGGCGGTTCATTGTTTGGGGCTGTGTGCGTAGCGTGCCAAGTCGGCCACGTCGTCTTCCAGCATCTCGCCGACTTCCTTGCGCACCACGCGGCCCTTGGCGTCGAGCACGAGCAGTTCGGGCAGGCCCTTGCGCGGGCCGGTGGCGGCGCACAGCGCGTCGGTTTCCATCGTCACCGGAAAGGTGAAGCCGCGCTTGGCGACGTAGTCCTTCGCGAGCTGCGGGTTGGCGTCGATGCTGATGGTGAGGATGCGCAGGTCAGTGCCGCGCGTGGCGTCGTAGAGCTTTTGCAGGCGCGGGTTCTGCAGCGCGCAGAACGGGCACCACGACGCCCACGTGGCGATGATGACGGGGTGCCCGCGCCATGCATCGCCCGGCAAGCGCGTGCCGTCGAGCAACTGCACGTCGGGCAGCGCCACCACATCGCCCACTTCGACGGCCTGCGCATGATTGGCAAACTGCGCGGCGGCAAACACCATCGCCGCTGCCGTCCACATCAGGAACCGTCGAAGCGTACGCATGGCGTTATCGGCTTACTGGTTCACGGGCGAGGCCGGGTCGAACAACAGCGCCATCACGTCGCGGATCTGCTGTTCGGTGAGGATGCCCTTGTGCCCGAAGCGCGGCATGTTGGAGCACGCCGCATACGCGTTGGAGTTGTAGATCTTGCCCCACGTGTAGCGCAGGATCGCTTCCGAATCCCCACGCAGCTTGCCGTACTGGTACAGCGAGGGGCCGATGGTGCCGTAGGACAGTTCGTCTTTCGACAAGCGGTGGCACGCATAGCAATTGGCGCCGTTCGCGCCGCCGGCCGGGTCGGAGAACTGCATGCCGCGGCCGCTCTGCGCGGTCTTCTCGCCTTCCTTCCAGTCGCCCAGCCAGGTGTTGTCCGCCGGGTAGCGGATGGTCTTGAATTGCGCGTCTTCCAGCTTCTTGGCAACCGCAGCGGGCACGGCATTGCGGTCGGCAAACTGGCTGCAGACCTTCTGCACGTCGTCGCGCTCGGTCACGCCTTCCACGGTGGCCGGGCCCTTGGAGACAAAGCTCTCCTGGATGACTTTGGCGAGCGCCGCGTCGGCCTTGGCTTCGGGCTTGGGCGGGGTGACGGCCTTGGGGGCGTCGGCTGCGTGCGCGGTGCCGGCAGCCAGGGCCAATGTGAGTGCCGTCAGAACGATGGGGGTCAGTCGGGTCATACGTGGCCTCATCGTGTCATCGTTTGATGGACGGCGCGTCCATCTTGCCGCCGTTGGCGTTGCGGGCGAGGAACATCTCCAGCGCGGTAATCACCTCGCTGCCGTAGAGCGGTTCCGGAAAGCGCTGCTGGCGCAGGCAGTCATACAGGCGGTGCTGCATCGTGCGTACCTCGCCCTGCGAGACGCGATAACCCGGCCAGGTGGAATACGCAAAGCGCGCGCCGTCGGCGGTCAGCAAGTCAGGCAGCTCCTGCAGGCGGATGCGCAAACCCGGCTGGGCATGGCACGTGGCGCAAGCAAAGTCGTACGCGCCGCCGCGGTAGAAGAACATGCGGCGGCCGAGTTCGTACACGCGCTTTTCTTCGGGGTGGGCGAGCGGAATGTCGATGGCCGCGCCGCGCGATTCGGACGTGATGTACGCCATCAGGCGTTCAATGTCCGACGGCTTGCCGGGCGACGAGAACGGGCGGGCCGATGCCTCTTCCTTGGTCAGCCCCTGCAGCGTCATGCGGCAATGCATGAGGCGCTGTTCGGCGTCCATCACGCGGCCGGTGTCTTTGAAGTAGCGCGGCAGCTTGGCGTAGGCGCCCTTCACCACGCCGGGGCCAAGGCCCAGGTCGCATGCTTCAAGCGAGGCCTGCCTGGGGCCGGCGGGCTTCTTCCAGAGTTCTTCGCCGGCGGCTTCCCAGAGTTCGGCCGGGTTGCCGTCGGCCAGCATCTCGCGGTACTGCGCGATGCCGGCGGCGGTGCTGTCCTTGGCGTCCTGCGCGGATGCCATGACGGCGCTGCCGGCAACCAACGCCGCAGCCAGCGCCATCGTCCATGTCTTGTGTTTCACGGTCCCCTCCGTGGGTCGCCTACGGTTTGATATAGGCGAAACCTTCTTCCTGCTGCAAGCGGGTGATTTCCACCACGCCGGCCGGCACTACCTTGGCTTCGAGCAGCAGCTTGTCTTCCGGCACCTTGAAGGCCATCAGCGAGTTGTGGCACACGCGAAACTCCACGCCCATGCTGGCCAGCGCCGCCACCGGTGCATCAAACGGGCGGCCCTGCGCATCCTTGGCGCCTTCAACGAGGAAGTCGATGCCGTGGCCCAACGCCACCACCACGATCTTCGTGCCGGGTGCGCCGTTCAGGTGGTTGCGCAGGTTGCCGATGGCGCGCACGGCCTGGTCGATGCCTTCGCTCAGCTGGTAGACCACCTTGTAGCGGGCACCGGCGCCGCCAGCGCGCGGGGCGTTCTGGGCAGCGGCCTTGCCGGCCACGCTCAAGGCCGCCAGCGCGGCGGTCACACGAAAGAAGCTGCGTCGCATGTGGGCCTCCGGGCCTTTGCTGTTTACTGAATGGACGTTTCGTCGGTGCGCTTGTCGCCGTGGTTGTCGACCCACGTGACCGTCACCTTGTCGCCCTTGGCGCCGCCCTTGAACTTGAAGTTGAGGAACGGATCTTTCGACACGGCCGGGCCGAACTGCGCGTCCAGCACCGTCTTGCCGCTGTGCTGCACCGTCACGTTGGTGATGTGCCAGGCGGGCACGACCTTGCCGGACGCGTCTTTGCGCTGGCCGGTTTCCATGTCGTGCTTCATCAGGATCTTCACGTCGGTGGTGCCGCCGTTTTCCATTGCGCGAATGCGCATCGGGTCTGCCATGGTGTGTTCTCCTGAGGTTTAACCGCCGCAGCCACCAAGGGTGACCTTCACTTCCTTGCTCGCCAGCACCCATTTGCCGTTGGCGCGCACGGCGGCGTAGACCGTTGACGTCTCGCCCATCTTCACGCGCGTGCTGACAAACGGGTCGGTGCCGGCCGGAATGGCGAACGTGGCGGCCAGCGTGTTCGGGTTCTTTTCGACCAGGATGGCGATGAGGTCGGTGCCCGGCAGCGTGCTCGTCACGACCAGCGGCACCACGGCGCCGTTTTCTGCAATGTCCGGTGCGGTGAGCTGGATGCCGGCGCCGCCCTTGTCGACCGCGCCGCCGCCCAGTTGCTTGAGCACGTCGTTTACGCCCTTGACGCTGAAGGCGGCCTTGTTCCACTCGGCCGCCTGCGCGGGCGTGGCGATGCCGGCGGAGACCAGCAGCGCCATCATCGCGCCCGCGCGCAACACGTCGCGGCGGCTCACGTTGATCGGTTCGTTCATCGCCCTGCCCTCACTTGGCCGGGGCGCCCGCGAGCACCCAGTCGATCACGGTTTTCAGGTCGGCATCGGCAATCTTCGGATTGGCCGGCATCGGGATCTGGCCCCAGTTGCCCATGCCGCCCTCGCGCACCTTCTTGATGAGCTTGGCTTCTGCGCCCGCATCGCCCTTGTATTTGGTGGCCACGTCCTTGTACGCCGGCCCGACGAGCTTGCGGTCGACGGCGTGGCAGCCCATGCAGGCGTTCTGGTTGGCGATGGATTGCGCGCGGGCCGCGTCAACGGCGGCGTGCACGGGCGCGGCGGACAGCGCGAGGCCGGCCAGCACGGCGCCGGCAGCAAGCGTGGGGGCGAACTTCATGTGGTCTCCAGACGGTGGGGCTGCCCGCATGCGTGCGCGGGCCAGATGGTGAGAATCGGACCCGGTATTGTGCCCCAAGTGTGGGCAACCGCCCTGCCGCCGCCCCAAAGCCAAACGCCGGCAACGTCGCGGCCCGGGCGCTTGGCGGCGGGTGGCATGCGCCTCAGGCCATCGCCCGCCGCGCCGCCAGCCGGCCGCCGAAAACGTTCAGAAGCAGCCCCGCCATGACGACCGCGCCGCCGAGCCATTGCGCGGGCACCAGCCGCTCGCCCAGCAGCACGGCCGCCGACACCAGCCCCACCACCGGCACCAGCAGCGTGAGCGGCGCAACCTGGCTGGCCGCGTAGCGCGCCAGCAGACGGCTCCACAGGCTGTAGCCGAAGATGGTGGCGCCGAACGACAGGTAGACGATCGCCCCGATGCTCGATGCGCCGATGTTCGCCAGGCTGTGCGCGATCTGCTCCGGGCCTTCCATCCAGAACGACAGCAGCAGGAACGGAATCGGCGGGATCAGCGCGCCCCACACCACCAGGCTGACCACATTCACCGGCCCGACGCGCTTGGTGACGATGTTGCCGCTGGCCCACGAAAACGCCGCGCACAGCGTCAGCAAGAAGCCGGCGGTGGTCATGCCCGTGACCGAGCCGCCGCCCGCCATGCCAATGACGGCCAGCCCGCCCGCGGCCACCGCCATGCCGGCCAGGTGGAACCAGCGGATCGGCTCGCGCAGCACGATGGCGGCAATCGTCAGCGTAAAGAAGGCCTGCGACTGCAGCACCAGCGAGGCCAGCCCGGCCGGCATGCCCACATACATGGCCGAGAACAGGAACGCGAACTGTCCGAAGCTGATGGTGGCGCCGTAAGCCACCAGCCACTTGAGCGCAATCTTGGGGCGCGGCACGAACAGCACGGCCGGGAACGCGACCAGCGCAAAGCGCAGCGCACCCAGCAGCATGGGCGGCACACCGTGCAGGCCCACCTTGATGACGACAAAGTTGACGCCCCATACCAGCACAACGGTCAGGGCCAGCAGCAGATCCTTGGGAGACATGATGATCGGAATGGTGTTGCGGCCGCCCGCGCGGCCATCTGACGCACTCTAGGCGCGCGCGGCACGCGCGACTTGCTCAATCTTGCGCATTGTTCGTGCCGCCGCGGGAAGCCGCGTGCTCAGCCCAGCATGTCCGACCAGATCGCGCGGCTCCAGCCTTGCGCGAGCCTGCCCTCCGCCACGGACGGCGCCTCGGAAAGCCCACCGGCGCCGGACACCGTCACCATGGTGCGCTCGGCGGGGTCATAGCGGTGGACAGTTGCCACGTGCATCGCCTCGTCCGGCGCGGTGAAGCTGTAGCAGGTGTTCGTATACAGCGGCGACGCATCGGGCGCGTGGCCGGCGAGCATCGCCACCACGGCGGCGGCGGCCACCTTGCCGTGCTGGTTCGCCATGTGGCCGGACTTGGGCATCAGCGGCGCGGTCTGGATGGCATCGCCGATCACGTGCACGCCGGTCGCCACCTTCGATTCGAACGACAGGAAGTCGACCTCGCACCAGCGTCCGTTGGCCGTCGCCAGCCCGGCCTGCACGGCAATCGCTCCGGCACGCTGCGGCGGGATCAGGTTGACCACATCGGCCTGCACGTCGTCCTGCACGTCGAACTTCAGTACGCGGCCGGTCGCATCGATGTCGACGGCGTTGTATTGCGGCCGATATTCGATATGCCGGGGGTAGCGCTCGGCCCACACGCGCTTGAACAGCGCGCCCTTGGACGTCACATCGTCATTGGCATCGAGGATGAGCACGCGCGAGTCGGGCTTGGCGCGCTGCAGCCAGTGCGCGATCAGGCAGGCACGCTCGTACGGCGCGGGCGGGCAGCGATACGGCGCGAGCGGAATGCTGATCGCCACCGTGCCGCCGTTGGGCATGGCCTCGAGCCGGTGGCGCAGCGCGAGCGTCTGCATGCCGGCCTTCCACGCGTGCGGCGCCTGTGCCGCCGTGGCGGGGTTCGCCAAGCCGGGAATCGCACCCGCAATGAAATCGATGCCGGGCGACAGGATCAGGCGGTCGTAATCCAGCGTGCCGCCGCCGGCCAGGCGCACCTGCCTTGCACCGACGTCGATGGCCGATGCGCGATCCCGCACCCAGCGCACCCCGTGGCGCCCGACCAGCGCGTCGTACGGCACGGTCACCGACGCCAGGTCGCGGTCGCCGGACACCACGAGGTTCGACAAGGGACACGAAACGAACGTCGCGTTCGGCTCGACCAGCGTCACGTCGACACGCCCTCCGGAGAACGTGCGTACGTACTTGGCCGCCGTGGCCCCGCCATAGCCGCCGCCAACCACCACGACACGCGCATTGCGCGCGCCCGACAGCGACGCACATGCCGCCAGCGGCCCGGCCAGCGCCGTCGCGCCCAGCGCGCGCAGCACGGCCCGCCGGTCCTTCGTGCAGGGAGATGCGGTCATGGTGCCTCCTGCGATTGGCGCGACAGCCAGCCGGCAATGGCGGCGATCTGCGCATCGTCATAACCACGCGCAATCTGGCCCATCACCGTGGACGGGCGTGTGCCGTTGCGGAACGCCTGCAGCGTATCGATCAGCTCGGCCTGCGAGCGGCCCGCGAGCGGGGGCAGCGTCTGTACGGCGCGCCCGGCGCCCGGCGCGGTATCGGCGTGATGGCAGCTCGCGCACGATGCCGCCCATGTGCGGGCCTGGGGGTCGGAGGGCGGACGATCGGCCGCGCGGGCCGTGGGCAGTGCCGCCAGCAGAGCCGCGGCGGCAAGACGGTGGACGACGGGCATGGGGGGCAGCGAAGTCGGGCAAGCGTCATACGCTAGCACGCACCGCCGGCCATGTGCCTGGGTGATGCGCGCAGCCAACAAAAAACGCAGCGCGATGGCTGCGTTCTTTGCAAAGCGGTGGGGGCCGAGGCTGCCGGCACCGTTACGGCAGCTGCTTGCCCGGCGGCAGCGCCGGCGAGGTGGTCGGCGACACCGTCACCCCGGGCGATGCGGAGGTCACGGGCGCGGGGGCCTGCGTGGCCGTCGGCGTGCCGCGCACCGTGGCGGGCGTGCCTTGCGACGCGTCGGGCGCCACCGAGGGGTTGGTCGACGTGGCATTCGCGTCCAGGCGCTTGCGCTCGTCTTCGCTCACGTAGTCGAACACCTTCACGACCTTGTTGACGCCGCCCACGGTGCGCACCGCTTCGGTGGCACGGTTGCCTTCGGCTTCGGTCACCACGCCCATCAGGAAGACGGTCTGCGCTTCGGTGGTCACCTTGATGGAGTTCCAGGGCACGCCTTCCGCGCCGGCCAGCACGCCCTTCACCTTGGTGGTGATGTAGGTGTCGTTGGCACGCGAGCTCATCGTGCTCGATTCAGGCGTCACGACCAGCTCGTTGACCACCTCGCGCGCATTCTCGAGCTTTTGCGCGTATTGGCCGATCTCCTGCTTGGTCTGCTCGGTGCCGGCTTCGCCCGTCAGCAGCACCTTGCGGTTGTAGACGGTGACGTTGACGTGCGCGCGGCCGTTGTAGCGCGAGATCAGCGTGTTCTCGGCCTCCATCTGCAGGCCGCGGTCGATGGTCTGCGTGGCGGTCGGGCGTCGGTCGGTGGCCAGGGCGACGCCACCGGCCACGGCGCCGGCAAACAGCGGGAAGCAGGCGGTCAGCTGCGTGGCGGTGATGCCGGCCAGGGCGGCCAGCACAACGGTGCGCTTGACCGAGTGACGCAAGCGGGCAGACGTAGGCGACGAGGGTTTCATGCTGTCCTTGAATGAAGTCCGGAAGAGAGAAGAGCGACAAGAGCGAGATTCACGCTTCGACACCAAAGGCATCGCGCATCCACTCGATGCGCGTGCCGTCGATGGCGATGACGTCAAAGCGGCAGGCGGGGACATCCTGCGCCTGCTGCGCGAGAAAATCTTCGGCCGCCGCGATCAGGCGGCGCTGCTTGGCCGGCGTCACGCTGGCGGCCGCACCGCCAAAGCGCTGCGTGGAGCGTGCCACGCGGGCACGGACTTCCACGAAGACCAGCGCGCCGGCCGCATCGCGCATCACCAGGTCGATCTCACCGGCCTTGCAGCGATAATTGCGCGTGACCACCGACAGGCCCCGCGCTTGCAGATAGCGGAGTGCGCGGTCTTCGCCGGCATCGCCGGTCGCGGCTGTGAGTGGCATCGTGGACTGCGAAGAGACGGGCTGCGGCGCGTGCATTGGCGGTTTGAACCAAGTGACGGAGAGAAGTTCTCGTGAGTGATCCTGACTGGACCCTGCTGGCGCACGACCAGCATTACCCCGCCGGCGCATTATATGTGGTGGCCACCCCCATCGGGAACGCCGCCGACGTATCGCTGCGGGCGCGGCACGTGCTCGGCCTGGTCGATGCGGTGGCCTGCGAGGACACCCGCAACACGGGGCAACTGCTCAATCGGCTGGGACTGTCGCGCCCGATGCTGGCCGCACACGAGCACAACGAGCGCGAAGCAGCCGAGCGCATCGTGGCGCGTCTGGCGCAGGGCGAGCGCATCGCCTATGTGTCGGATGCCGGCACGCCGGGCGTGTCCGACCCCGGCTCGCGCATTGTGCAGGCCGTGCGCGCGGCGGGCCATCGCGTGATTCCTCTGCCCGGCGCCAGTGCCGTGGTGACTGCGCTCTCGGCCGCTGGCGAGCTGCTCGACACGTCCGCCGGGCAATTCACCTTCGTCGGCTTCCTGCCGCCCAAGGCGGGGCAGCGCGATGCGGCCATCCGCCAATGGGCGGCGCACGGGCCGGCGTGGGTCCTGTACGAGGCGCCGCATCGCATCGACGCGACACTGGCGGCGCTGGCCGAGCATCTGCCGGCGCGGCGCGTGCTCATCGGGCGCGAACTGACCAAGCTGTTCGAGCAGATCGTCGTGCTGCCGGCGGCGGAGGCGCCCGCATGGCTGGCCGCCGATGCCTCGCATGGCAAGGGCGAATTCGTGCTGGTGGTGGAAGGTGCGGGCGCGCAGGACGCGGCGCCCACGGCCCTGGCAGCGGACCAGGTCTTGCGTCTGCTGTTGGCCGAGCTGCCGGCCAAACGCGCGGCAAAGCTGGCGGGCGCGATCACCGGTGCGCCGGTCGATGCGCTGTACCAGAGCGCGCTGGCGCTCAAGAACGACGGGAAGGATTAACGGTGCCGCGCCTTCCTGGCGCGATGCTTCACACGCTTGGCCGGCGTGGGGTCGTCGGCGCCCACATCGGCATCGCCATCGTTGCTGGCCACGTCGGTTTGCGTGAGCTCGGGGCGCAGCGCTTCGACTTCTGCGCGTGACAGGCGGCAGATCTCCACGCGGGTCGAACCGCGCTTGACGAAATCGAGCCGCTTGGCGGCGGCGTACGACATGTCGAGGATGCGCTTGCCGTAGTACGGGCCGCGATCCGTCACCTTGGCGACGACCACGCGGTCGTTGGCGAGGTTGCGCACGAGCACCCAGCTCTGCAGGGGCAGCGACGGGTGCGCCACCGTGAAGGCATTCATGTCGAAGCGCTCGCCGCTGGCGGTGCGCCGGCCGTGGAAGCCGCGGCCGTACCACGAGGCGATGCCGCGCTCTTCGAAGGTGCCCAGGTCTGCGCGCAGGCCGGGCGTGGTGTCGGTGTTCTCGTCGAGCTTGAGGCCGTTCGAATCGGGCACGCCGCGAAACGACAGCGAACCCCAGGCGTCGGGGTTGTCGCGCGGGTCGGCCGGCTTGAGGGCAGTCGCGGGTGCGGCGGGCTTGCTGGCCTGCACGCCGGTCTGTGTGCCCGCAGGCGGTTCGCCCGGGACAGCGGCACAGCCCGCCAGCACCAGCAGCGTGGTGCCGTGCGTCAGCCAGGCACGCAGCGTGCGGCCGGCCAAAAGGCTGGAGATCGGGTGGGAAAGCTTGAGCATGGGCGCGAGTCTAACACGCATGCTTTGGTCGACTATTTACATTTCCTATTAAAACGATCACATCATGCAGTCATCTCGCATCAATTTTGTAAAATTTTCTTTCTGATGTAACAGGCCGGCCCGCGAGCCCAGTGCTGGCGCGGGCTCGGGCCGATACAATCGGGTTATCCCTGCCTCGCGCAAATGCGCACAAAAAATCACATGAAAGTCGTCGTCGTCCCCGTTACGCCGTTTGAACAGAACTGCACGCTGCTGATTGGCGACGATGGCGCGGCCGCCGTCACCGACCCCGGCGGCGACGTCGAGCGCATCCTGGCGGCCGCCCAGCAGCACGGCGCGCGCATCGAAAAGATCCTGCTCACGCACGGCCACGTCGACCACTGCGCCGCCGCCGACGCCCTGCGCAGGCAGCTCGGCGTGCCCATCGAAGGTCCGCAGAAGGACGAGGCGTTCTGGATCGACCAGCTGCCGGTGCAGAGCCAGCGCTTCGGCTTTCCGCCGGCCGAGGCCTTCGTGCCCGATCGCTGGCTGGACGACGGCGACACCGTGCAGGCCGCCGGCCGCACGCTGCAGGTGTTCCACTGCCCCGGCCACACGCCCGGCCACGTGGTGTTCTTCAGTGCGGAAGACCGCGTCGCCATCGTCGGCGACGTGCTGTTCGCGGGCTCGATCGGCCGCACCGATTTTCCGCGCGGCAACCATGCGGATCTGATCCGCTCGATCCGCACAAAGCTGTGGCCGCTCGGCGACGACGTCACCTTCGTGCCGGGCCACGGCCCGGTCTCCACCTTTGGCGATGAGCGCGCGACCAATCCGTACGTCGCCGATCGGCTGTTTGCCAACGAAGGCACAACATGAGCGACGACACCAACGAGAGCGACGACACCTTCGCCGACACCGCGCCCGCCGCGGCCCAGGACAAGCCCCGCCGCAAGCGCGGCAGCCAGCCGCCCGACACGCGGCCCGAGATCTACGTCAGCACCGACGTCGAGGCCGATGGGCCCATCCCCGGGCCGCACTCGATGCTCAGTTTTGCCAGCGCGGCCTACCTGGCCGACAAGACGCTCGTCGGCACGTTCGAAGCCAACCTCGAAACGCTGCCCGGCGCGGAAGGCCATCCGGTCCAGATGCAGTGGTGGCAGACGCAGCCCGAGGCGTGGGCCGCGTGCCGCAGCAATCTCGAGGCGCCTGAGGTGGCCTTGCCGCGCTATGTGGAGTGGGTCGAGAGCCTGCCGGGCAAGCCGGTGTTCGTGGCGTTTCCGGCGGGCTTCGATTTCACGTACATGTTCTGGTACATGATGCGGTTCGCGGGGCGCTCGCCGTTCGGGTGGGCCGCGCTCGACATCAAGACGCTGGCCTTTGCGCTGACGGGCATGCCGTACCGGCGCAACGTGAAGGCGGCGTTTCCCGAGCACTGGCACGATCCGCTGCCGCACACGCACATCGCGCTGGACGACGCGAAGGAGCAAGGCGCCCTCTTCTGCAACATGCTGGCCGAGTTGCGCAAGCGCGAGGCCGAGCGCGCCGCCGAGCAAGTGTCCCACCAATCTGCTCAGGATTGAGCGCCCAGGCGCGGTGCAGTCGGGCGCAGAAACCGTCACGCATCGCGGCAAAAGCCGCATACCGTTTGCGTTTCGCGCGCGTGACGCGCGCACCATGCCGCGGCGCAACTTGCGGGGCCGCAAACCCGCGTCTACGCTGGGCTTGTGCGAGGCGACCAGACGACTGCGCCACCCGGCGCCGACAAGCAAAGCCACTCGCATACGCCATTTGCCTGTCGTATCGTCATCGGGCCGCACGTACCCCCGACGCCGGTGCGTGCCGGCGTCGGCTCCACACACACGACGGGAGGTACCGCGATGCGATTTTCCCGTGACGCGTTTGACACGCAACACTTGCGAGCGATGGCGGAGCGCTTGCACTGGCATCGCAAGCCGTCCGCGAAGGCCATGCCGCTGAGCATGCGCGTGCATCTGCATCGCGCGCACAGCAGCGAGCACGACGATGCGGAGGTCATGAAAGTCACTGCGGTATCGACCGCGGTGGCGCTGGCAGTGGTGCTCGCAGCGCTGCTGGCCATTGGTTTCGGGTCAGAAATGGCCCGATGGATGGGCCTGGAATGATCCGGTGCCCCAGCGCGTCTTGACGGACGCAGCCCCGGCCCTCGCGCAAGGCGATACGGCCACCCCTGAACGGCCTGCCCGATGGAAATCGGCAGGCCGTTCAACTGTGGGGCCCCCGATGTGGACTTACTTCAGGAACGCGTCGAGCGCTTCCGGCGTCCGGCCAATGGTGGCCTTCCCGTTGCGTACGAGCACCGGACGCTGCAGCAGCCGCGGATGCGCCGCGATGGCCTCGAGCAGCGCCTCGTCGGAGGCATCCGCCAGGTTCAGTTGCGCGTATTCGTCTTCGTTCTCGCGCACGAGGCTGCGCACGGGCGCATCGAGTTGCGCCGCCAGTGTCTTGAGCGCATCCAGCGTGGGCGGCGTGACGAGGTAATCGACGACGTCGAGCGGTTCGCCCGTCTTCTGGGCAAAGGCCTGGGCCCGCTCAAGCGCAGCGCGGGATTTGGAGCAACGCGGGTTGTGGTAGATCTGCATGATCGAAATGGCGGAATGGAAGGTGAAACGCCTTGCATGTTAACGCCCCACCGCCCGGCCGGATTTCGCGTTTGGTGGTGGGGGCATTCGCCGCCGTTCTGCGCGCAGCCTCAGCACTCCACGATGTTGACCGCCAGGCCGCCGCGGGCCGTCTCCTTGTACTTGGTCTTCATGTCCGCGCCCGTTTCACGCATGGTCTTGATGACCGAATCGAGCGAGACATAGTGCGTGCCGTCTCCGCGCAACGCCATGCGCGCCGCGTTCACGGCCTTCACCGAGGCCATCGCATTGCGCTCGATGCACGGAATCTGCACCAGCCCGCCGACTGGGTCGCATGTCAGCCCCAGGTTGTGCTCCATGCCGATCTCCGCTGCGTTTTCGACCTGCGCAGGCGTGCCGCCCAGCACCGCTGCCAGCGCACCCGCCGCCATCGAACACGCCACGCCGACCTCCCCCTGGCAGCCGACCTCCGCTCCCGAGATCGACGCGTTCATCTTGTACAGCATGCCGATCGCGCCGGCGGTGAGCAGAAAATCGACCACGCCGTTGTCGTTCGCGCCGGGCACGAAGCGGTCGTAGTAATGCAGCACGGCGGGGATGATGCCGGCGGCGCCGTTGGTCGGCGCCGTGACGACGCGCCCGCCCGCGGCGTTTTCTTCGTTCACGGCAATCGCATACAGGTTCACCCAGTCGATGACCGACAGCGGATCGGACAGCGTGCGCTCGGCCTGCACCGTGAGGCGTGAATACAGTTCGGCGGCGCGGCGACGCACGTGGAACGGGCCCGGCAGTTCGCCCTCGGTGCGGCAGCCGCGCGCCACGCACGCCTGCATCACGTGCCAGATGTTGAGCAAGCCGGCGCGCACTTCGGCTTCGGTGCGCCACGTCAGTTCGTTTTCGAGCATCAGGCGGGCGATGGACTTGCCCGTCGATTCGCACATCGCCAGCAATTCCTTGCCGCTGCGGAACGGATGCGGCAACTGGTCGTGCGCGGCCAGCACTTGCGTATTCGGCGCACCGGCCGTGACGACAAAGCCGCCGCCCACCGACAGGTAGCGCGCCTCGCGCAGCCGCTCGCCGGCCGCATCGAAGGCATGGAACTTCATGCCGTTCGGGTGCTCGGCCATCGCCTCGCGGCGATAGAAGGCGATGTGCTCCTTCTCGGTAAAGCGCACCGCGTGACGGCCCAGCAGCGACAGCGACTGCGACGCGCGCAGCGCCGCCAGCTTGTCTTCGATGGTGTCGGGGTCGATGGTGTCCGGCGCCTCGCCCATCAGGCCGAGGATGACGCCGCGATCGGTGCCGTGGCCCTTGCCGGTGGCGCCGAGCGAGCCATACAGCTCGACGCGCACGCTGGCGACTTGCGGCATCAGGCCGTCGGCTTCGAGGCCGGAGGCGAACATCAGCGCGGCGCGCATCGGCCCGACGGTGTGCGAGCTGGACGGGCCGATGCCGATCTTGAAGAGGTCGAAAACAGAAACAGCCATGGGGTCAGGCTCCGGGGGGCGTTTTGCAAAAGGGGCGAGTCGGCTTGTGGCCGCCCGCGCTCGGGTTGTTCAGATGCAAACGGCCGCCCCGTGGTGCGAGGCGGCCGCCTGAGGCGCGGCGCGATGGCAATCGCGCTGGGTCGCCGGCTTTAGTCCTGCGCGTACTCGCTCATCGGCACGCAGGCGCAGAACAGGTTGCGGTCGCCGTAGACGTTGTCGGCGCGGCCAACCGGCGGCCAGTACTTGCGTGCGCGCAGCGATGCCACCGGGTAAGCGGCCTGCTCGCGCGTGTACTTGTGCGACCAGTCATCGGCCATCACCACGGCTGCGGTGTGCGGCGCGTGCTTGAGCGGGTTGTCTTCACGGTCGAATTCGCCCGAGATGACCTTGTCGATCTCGCCGCGGATGGCAATCATCGCGTCGATGAAACGGTCGAGTTCCACCTTCGGCTCGCTTTCGGTCGGCTCGATCATCAGCGTGCCCGGCACCGGGAAGCTCATCGTCGGTGCGTGGAAGCCGAAGTCCATCAGGCGCTTGGCGATGTCTTCGTTGCTGATGCCCGATTCCTTCTGCAGCGGACGGATGTCGAGAATGCACTCGTGGGCCACCAGGCCGTGCGCGCCCGTGTACAGCACCGGGTAGTACGGCGCGAGACGCTTGGCCACGTAGTTGGCCGACAGGATGGCCGTCTCGGTGGCGGCGGTCAGGCCCGCGGCGCCCATCATCGCGATGTACATCCACGAGATCGGCAGGATCGACGCCGAGCCGAACGCCGACGCCGACACATTGCCGATGTTCTGGCTGGCATCTTCACCCGACGCCGCGCGCCCCGGGAGGAACGGCGCGAGGTGCGCACCCACGGCCACCGGGCCGACGCCCGGGCCGCCGCCGCCGTGCGGAATGCAGAACGTCTTGTGCAGGTTCAGGTGCGAGACGTCGCCGCCGAAGTGGCCCGGCGCGGCGGTGCCGACCATGGCGTTCATGTTGGCGCCGTCCACGTAGACCTGGCCGCCATGGCTGTGCACGATTTCGCAGACGCGCTTCACGCCTTCCTCGAACACGCCGTGCGTGGACGGGTAGGTGATCATGATGGCCGCGAGGTTCTTGCTGTGCTCGGCGGCCTTCTTTTCCAGATCGGCCAGATCGACGTTGCCGCGCTCATCGCAGGCCACCACGACCACCTGCATGCCGGCCATCTGCGCCGATGCGGGGTTCGTACCGTGCGCCGACGACGGGATCAGGCACACGTTGCGGTGCGCTTCGCCACGGCTGGCGTGGTAGGCGTGGATGATCAGCAGACCGGCGTATTCGCCCTGCGAGCCGGCATTCGGCTGCAGGCTCACGGCGGCGTAGCCGGTGGCGGCGCAGAGCATCTGCTCGAGCTGGTCGATCATCTCGCGGTAGCCGACGGTCTGGTCGGCCGGTGCGAACGGATGGATGTTCGAAAACTCGGGCCACGTCACCGGCAGCATTTCTGCGGTGGCGTTGAGCTTCATCGTGCACGAGCCCAGCGGGATCATCGTGCGGTCGAGCGCGAGATCCTTGTCAGCCAGGCTGCGCAGGTAGCGCAGCATTTCGTGCTCGGAGTGGTGCGCGTTGAACACCGGATGCGTCAGGTATGCGCTCTGGCGGATGAGCGAGGCCGGATACGCATCGGCGACGCCCGCTTCGGTCTGGTCGAAGTCCGGTGCGGCGGCGTGCGCGGCATGCGCGAAGATGTCCCACAGCGCCACGACATCGGCGCGCGTGACCGTCTCGTCCAGCGAGATGCCCAGTCGCGCGTCGTCGATCTGGCGCAGGTTGATGCCGTGCGCCTGCGCAGCGATGTGCAGGTTCGCGGTGCGCGGGCCGGTGGCGACGGTCAGCGTGTCGAAGAAGGCGTCGGCTTCCAGCGTGTAGCCGATCGCGCGCAGGCCGGCGGCCAGCGTGGCGGTCAGGCGGTGCACGCGCTGGGCGATGCGCTTCAGGCCTTGCGGGCCGTGGTAGACGGCGTACATCGACGCCATCACGCCCAGCAGCACCTGCGCGGTACAGATGTTCGAGGTGGCCTTCTCGCGGCGGATGTGCTGCTCGCGCGTTTGCAGCGCGAGGCGGTAGGCCGGGTTGCCTTGCGCATCGATCGTCACGCCGACCAGTCGGCCGGGCATCGAGCGCTTGAACGCATCGCGCACGGCCATGTAGCCGGCGTGCGGGCCGCCGAAACCGAACGGCACGCCAAAGCGCTGCGTGTTGCCGATCACGACGTCAGCGCCCCATTCGCCCGGCGCGGCCAGCAGCGTGAGCGCCAGCAGGTCGGCGGCGGCCACGACCAGGCCGCCGGCGGCGTGCACGGCATCGGTGAGCGCCTGGTACGTCGCCAGATCGCCCAGCAGCGCACCGTTGGCGCCCGGGTATTGCAGCAGCACACCGAACGCGTCGTGCTTGGCAGCGTCGGCGGCAGGGCCGGTCACCACCTGCACGCCGATCGGCTTGGCGCGCGTGCGCACGACTTCCAGCGTTTGCGGCAGCACGTCGTCGGCCACGAAGAACACGGTCGACTTCGACTTGCCAATCCGCTGCAGCAGCGTCATGGCTTCAGCCGCGGCGGTCGCTTCGTCCAGCATCGACGCATTGGCGATGTCCATCGCCGTAAGGTCGATCACCATCTGCTGGAAATTCAGCATCGCTTCCAGGCGCCCCTGGGAGATTTCCGGCTGATACGGCGTGTACGCCGTGTACCAGGCGGGGTTTTCGAGGATGTTGCGCAGGATGACGCCCGGCGTGTGCGTGCCGTAGTAGCCCTGGCCGATCAGGCTCTTGAACACGCGGTTCTGCCCCGCGATGCCGCGCAGCTTGGCCAGCGCCGCTTCTTCGGTCAGCGGTTGCGTGAATTCGCCCAGCGGCATCCCGTCTTTGCGGCGGATGGCGGCCGGGATCACGGCGTCGATCAGCTCGGCGCGGCTGGCGTAGCCGAGCGTGGCCAGCATCTGCGCCTGCTCTTCGGCAGACGGGCCGATGTGGCGATGCGAGAAGGCGTCGCGCGCCTCCAGTTCGGCGAGGGTAGGACGTTCAGCGGCAAGCGCCGAGGAAGCGGGGTGCGGAGCGTTCATGGCAAGGGCTCGAAATTCAGGCAAAAGCCGATGCGCGGGTCAGGCGCATCGGCTCGGGGTGCGGCTTAGGCGCGTTCGGCGGCGTACTTCTCTGCCGTCCACAGCGCGTTCACGTCATCGGCGTTGGCCGGCTTGATCTTGAAGAGCCACGCGGCGTACGCGTCGCCGTTGACGGATTCGGGCGAGCCGATCGCATCTTCGTTGCGGGCAACGATCTCGCCGGCAACCGGTGCGTAGATGTCCGAAGCGGCCTTGACCGACTCGACCACCGCAATCGCCTCGTCCTTGTTGACGCTGCGGCCGGCTTCCGGCAGATCCAGGAAGACGATGTCGCCCAGTGCGTCCTGCGCGTAGTCGGTGATGCCGATGGTCAGCGTGCCGTCGGCTTCAACGCGGATCCACTCGTCGTGTTCGGTGTACTTCAGATCGGCGGGGACGTTGCTCATGAAAAGGTTCTCCGGAAGATGGGAATGGTGGGAATTCGGGTTCAGCTGACCAGCGCCTTGCCATTGCGCACGAACGGCAGTTTAACCACTGTCGCGGTCAGCTTGCGGTCGCGGATTTCGACCTGCACGTCGGTGCCCAGGGCCACGCTCTTCGGCAGGCGCGCCAGTGCGATCGATTGCGACAGGCTCGGACTGAACGTGCCGCTGGTGATTTCGCCGTCACCGACGGGCGTGATGACCTTCTGGTGGGCGCGCAGCACGCCGCCCTTGTCGCGCAGGATCAGGCCGACGAACTGTTCGCGCTGACCGCCGGCCAGCAGTGCGGCCTTGCCAGTGAAGTCGCGTTCGCTTTGCAGGTCGACCGTCCAGGCCAGGCCGGCGTCCAGCGGCGAGACGTGCTCGTCCATGTCCTGGCCGTAGAGGTTCATGCCGGCTTCCAGGCGCAGCGTGTCGCGTGCGCCCAGGCCTGCCGGGCGCACGCCGGCCTGCAGCAGGCGCTCCCACACGCCGGCGATCTGCGCGGCGGGCACGACCAGTTCGAAGCCGTCTTCGCCGGTATAGCCGGTGCGCGCGACCATGATCTCGCCCACGTGTTCCACGGTGACGAACCCTGCGTTGAAAGGCTTGAGCGCGTCGCCCACCGCCTGCGTGCCGGGCAGTGCCGCGTATGTCCGGGCGCGGGCGTTCGGGCCCTGCACCGCCAGGATGCCCAGCGGCTCGGGGCCCGCGTTGTTGTCGGAGCGGCGCGGCGTGATCGTCACACCGGTACCGGCGGCATTGTTCTGCGCGACGATCCACTCGAGGTCGGTCGGCGCGGTGCCGGCGTTGACCACCAGGCGGAACCAGTCTTCACGGAAGAAATAGACGATCAGGTCGTCGATCACGCCGCCCTTGGCGTTCAGCATGCAGCTGTAGAGCGCCTTGCCGGGCGTCTGGAGCTTGTCGACGTTGTTGGCCAGCAGCCCACGCAGGAAGTCGCGCACGCGCGGCCCCGTGAGGTCGACCACGCACATGTGCGAAACGTCGAAGACGCCGGCGTCCTGCCGCACGGCGTGGTGTTCTTCGATCTGGGAGCCGTAGTTGACGGGCATGTCCCAGCCGCCGAAGTCGACCATGCGGGCGCCCAGCGAGCGGTGGATGGCATTGAGCGGCGTGTGTTGGAGCGTCATGGAGTCTCTCGGCTTGAGGCGCCGCCGGTGTGGCTGAGGGCGCGGCGCATGGATCGGAACCAGAAAAGCAAAAAGGCCACCCGCGCAGCCTGATGCCCCATGGTGACGCCATGAAGATCAACAAGCTGCGCAGATGGCCCCTCTGTCCTTGGTACCTGAGAGATTGCGAAGCGGTGCGCATAGCGGTGCGCGCCGTTCGTGAGCCCCTTCGGTGGGCGCCCGCAGTGGTCGTGCGGCGCCAGCTCTCCAGAGTGCGGTCGGACGCATGTCCGCCGATCCGCCCGGTCCTGGATGCCTGAGAGTTTTCGGGTGCTACCCCTTCGGCGGCGCCTTGCCGTGTACGGCGGGCACGCTCTCCCGGATGGATGGGCGGAATTTACGGAAGGGGGATGGGATTGTCAATTGGGGTGGACTTGGCGGTCTCGGGTGGTGGGGAGGGCTGGATTTTTTGTGCTTGTGGTGCATCCCTTGTTTCATCCCTGCCGGGGCTGACTCACTTTCGTTGGTCTTGCCCAAAGAAAGTAAGCAAAGAAATGCGCGCCCGAGATGGCGAAAGACTCCTTCAATTTCCGTAACCGGGCGGAGACGGGGAAAACTCGCTGCGCTCAGACAGTTCCCCGCCTTTTTTCCGCCCGCTTACGAAAATTGAAGGCGCCATCTAGGGCAGGAACGTCAAAGACGAAAGACAACGGCCACACCGTCGGGGCGCGGGCGGGAGCGCCTTGTGGTGTGGCCGGAGTGCGGGTGTGGCTGGTCTTGCTTTGACTTACTTGCCGATTTGGCGGCTGACCTGGTTTTCCTGCTGGTTCAGCGTGCGCTGTTCCTGTTTGGTGATGTGCCCACCGTTTTGGGCGGCCATGTCGCGCTCTTCCTGGCGAATCTGGCGGTCTTCCTTGTGCAGCTGGCGCGCCTGGCTCTTGGTGATTTCGCCTTCCTTCACTTCGTTGTGGATGCGCTTGTTCTGGTTGGCGAGGCGGTGGTTGACCTCGGCGCGGCGCGGGTGGTCCTTTTGCCATTGCGTCTGGGCGAAGGCGCCGGTGGTGGCAGACAGGGCGACGGCGCTGATGGCCAGGGCTTTGACGATGCGGTTCATGGTTTTTCCTCCGGTGGGCGGCCGACCGATTCAGCCGCTGTCCTGTCCATAACGGCGTGCCGCGCAGGCTCGCTTACCCCGTTCGTGTAACGGTGCGTAAGCGGTGTAACGCCCTTGCGAAAAGCGAGGGGCGCAAACGCGTGCGGTGCGGTATTGGGCACCTCCGCAGGTGCCCTGCAACAGCCCCCTCGTCGGCTCAATCGATGCAAAAGCGCCGTGCTACCATCGCCCTCCGCTGTCGTTCCCGCCTGCTTTTTCTTCCGCCTGTCCCCATGTCTTCCGGTCTTGCCCACGGGCTCAACGCAGCCCAATCCGAAGCTGTGCACTACCTCGACGGCCCCTGCCTCGTGCTGGCGGGAGCGGGTTCGGGCAAGACGCGTGTGATCACGCAGAAGATCGCGCACCTGATCCTCGACAAGGGCTTCGAGCCCAAGCACATCGCCGCCGTCACGTTTACCAACAAGGCAGCCAAGGAAATGCAGGAGCGCGTGGCCAAGCTGATGGAGGGCCAGACGCGCGCAGACGGCAAGCGCATCCCCATCAAGCAGCTGACCGTCTGTACGTTCCACTCGCTGGGCGTACAGATCCTGCGGGCGGAAGCCGAGCATGTCGGCCTCAAGCCACGTTTCTCGATCATGGATTCCGACGATTGCTTCGGCATGATCCAGGAGCAGCTCGCGACCACCGACAAGCAGTTGATCCGCCGCGTGCAGAGCACGATCTCGCTGTGGAAGAACGGTCTCGTCGATCCGGACACGGCGATTGCCGAGGCGCTCGCCAACAACAACGTCGACGACCACCAGGCCGCGCTCGTCTACCGCAACTACGTGGCGACGCTGCATGCATATCAGGCGGTGGATTTTGACGACCTGATCCGCATTCCCGCCGAGCTGTTCGCGCGCAATGAAGAGGTACGCCTGAAGTGGCAGAACCGCCTGCGCTACTTCCTCGTTGATGAATATCAGGACACCAACGCCTGCCAGTATCAGCTGCTGAAGCTGCTGGCGGGCGGCTCGCACCTGCGTGCGCCGGCCTTCACGGCGGTGGGCGACGACGACCAGGCCATCTACGGCTGGCGCGGCGCCACGCTCGACAACCTCAAGCTGCTGCAGACCGATTTTCCGAACCTGAAGGTGATCAAGCTGGAGCAGAACTACCGCTCCACGGTGCGCATCCTGAACGCCGCCAACGCGGTCATCGCGCAGAACCCGAAGCTGTTCGAGAAGACGCTGTGGAGCGAGCACGGCATGGGCGACCCCATCACCGTGACCAGCGCCAATGACGAGGAGCACGAAGCCGAGAGCGTCGTCTTCAAGCTGTCCGCCCACAAGTTCGAGCGTCGTGCGCAGTTTCGCGATTACGCGATCCTGTATCGCGGCAACTTCCAGGCGCGCCTGTTCGAGCAGATCCTGCGGCGCGAACGCATTCCGTATGTGCTCTCGGGCGGGCAGAGCTTTTTCGACAAGGCCGAGATCAAGGATCTGTGCGCCTATCTGCGGCTGATTGCCAATGCGGATGACGACCCCGCGTTCATCCGCGCCATCACCACGCCCAAGCGGGGCGTGGGCAATGCGACGCTGGAAGTGCTGGGCGCATTCGCGGGGCAGGCCAAGGTGTCGCTGTTCGAGGCGGCAATGATGGGCGGCATCGAAGCGCAACTCGCGCCGCGCCAGCTGGAGCCGCTGCGGGTGTTCTGCGAGTTCATCGTGCGGCTCTCGGACCGCGCCGCCAGGGAGCCCGCCGCCACGCTGCTCGACGAGATGATGGAAGGCATCCACTACGAGGCCTACCTGTACGACACCTACGACGAGCGCCAGGCGCAGAACAAGTGGACCAACGTGCTGGAGTTTCTCGACTGGCTCAAGCGCAAGGGCACCAAGCCGGAGAAGGATGACGACGAAGAAGCCACCGGTTTCGACAACGCCGATGGCCTGATGGACGCCGGTAAAAACCTGCTGGAACTCACGCAGACCATCGCGCTGATCAGCATGCTCGAAGGCAAGGAAGAAGACCCGGATGCGGTGCGCCTGTCCACGCTGCACGCCAGCAAGGGGCTCGAATATCCGCACGTGTTTCTGGTGGGTGTGGAGGAAGGCATCCTGCCGCATTGTCGCGAAGACGACGATCTGACGGACGAGAAGATCGAAGAAGAGCGGCGGTTGATGTATGTGGGGATCACGCGGGCGCAGCGCAGCCTGCATATCAGCTGGTGCAAGAAGCGCAAGCGGGCGCGGGAGACGGTGGTGTGCGAGCCGTCGCGCTATATCGCGGAGATGAAGCTTGGGGAGGATGCCGGGCCGACGCCGGAGGACACGATGCCAGCGATGTCGCCGAAGGATCGGTTGGGGGCGTTGAAGGGGTTGTTGGCGGCTAAGAAGACTGTGGTTTCGTGATTGGGTTTTGGGTTTTGGGTTTTGCCTTGGTGGTCCATCTGTGTTTCGTACCCTGCCGGGCACGACTCACTTTTCTTTGTCTTGCCAAAGAAAAGTAAGCAAAAGAAAGGCGCGCCCGAGATGGCGACCCATCCCTTGAATTTGCGTAACCGGGCGGAGGTGGGGGAAAACTCGCTGCGCTCAGACAGTTCCCCACCTTTTTCCCGCCCGCTTACGAAAATTCAAGGCGCCATCAAGGGCTCAACGTCAAAAGAAAAAGGCCAACCCATCGTGCGGTTGGCCTTTTCGTTCGGACTGGCGCCCAGGCGGTGTGGCTTTTGTCCTTTGACTTTCCCTGCCCTAGATGGCGCCTTGAATTTCTGTTGCAGGGAGGAAAAAGGAAGGGAAACTGTCTGAGCGAAGCGAGTTTTTCCCTTCCCCTCCCTGCGACAGAAATTCAAGGAATGGGTCGCCATCTCGGGCGCGCATTTCTTTGCTTACTTTCTTTGGGCAAGACCAAAGAAAGTGAGTCAGCCCCGGCAGGGGATGAAACAAGGGATGCACCAACAATCCAGAACTCAAAAAAAACACCCATCAACGCCCAGCCCCGTTGTGCCGCCGTGACGCCACGCGTGCAGTACACAACGCTTTGGAACCCGCATTGACCGACGTTGACACACATCAACCCGACACTCACATCGCGGTTTTAGGATGACCTATCGCCCCACTAGAACCGCCCCATGTTTCCGTTCGCCAAGCCGGCCGATCCTCCGTCCGCCGCCAACGACAGCGCTTTCCGCTGGTCGGCTCCCCAGGTGCGCGCGCTCGCGCAGCGTTTTGATACGCACGGCCCGCGCTATACCTCGTATCCGACGGCTGACCGCTTTCACAACCAGTTTGGTAACGCCGATTACCTCGACGCCTTGCACCGCCGCGCCGCGATCGCGCCTGCGCTGCACGCGCCGCTGTCGCTGTACATGCACCTGCCGTTTTGCGCGAACCTCTGCTACTACTGCGGCTGCAACAAGGTCATCACGAAGGACCGCTCGCGCAGTGCACGCTATGTTGAAACGCTCGCGCGTGAGATGGCCATGGTGGCCAACCAGATCGGCCCACTGCGCCGCGTGACGCAATTGCACTGGGGCGGCGGCACGCCCACGTTCCTCGCGCACGACGAGATGCGCGCCGTGATGGCCGCGACGCGCGAGCATTTTGCGCTGATGGGCGACGCCGAAATCTCCGTCGAACTCGACCCGCGCCACGCCGACGACGCCACGCTCGAAGTCCTGGCCGAGATCGGCTTCAATCGCGCAAGCCTGGGCATTCAAGACTTCGACCCCGAGGTGCAGCGCGCCGTGCACCGCACGCAGAGCGTGGAAGAGACGCGCCGCGTGGTCGACACCGCGCGCCGGCTCGGCTTCGAGTCGATCAGCTTCGACCTGATCTACGGCTTGCCGCATCAACGCACCGAGACCTTCAACGCCACGCTCGATCGCGTGCTGGAGATGGCGCCCGACCGGCTGTCCGTCTACAGCTACGCGCATCTGCCGCACCTGTTCAAGCCGCAGCGCCGCATCGATCTGCTCGCGCTGCCGACCGCCGACGAAAAACTCGATTTGCTGGCGATGACGGTGGAGCGCCTCGTCGCCGAGGGTTATGTCTACATCGGCATGGACCACTTCGCTCGGCCTGACGATGCGCTTGCCATCGCGCAGCGTGAAGGGCGGCTGCAGCGCAATTTCCAGGGCTATTCCACGCACGCCGATTGCGACATGCTGGCGTTTGGCGTGTCCGCCATCAGCCGCGTGGGCGATGTGTATGCGCAGAACGAAAAGGATCTCGACGCGTACTACGCGCGCATCGATGCCGGCGAACTGGCCGTGCTGCGCGGCATGTCGCTCACGCCGGACGACCACGTGCGCCGTGCGCTGATCGGCGAGCTGATGTGCGGATTTGAACTGAACATGCGCACCTTCGGCGCGCGCCACGGGCTGGACTTCAAGCGCACCTTCGCAGATGAGCTGCGGGAGCTGGCGCCGCTGGAGGAAGCCGGGCTGGTGCGGGTGGGGGACGAACGCATCGTCATCACGCCGCAAGGGCGGCTGCTCGTGCGCCGCATCGCGATGGTCTTCGATTCGCACCTGCGCCAGGCGGGCACGGAGCGTGCGGTGGAAGCCGGGGGCAAGCCCGTCGGCTTCGTTCCGCGCTACTCCAAGGTGGTCTGACGCAGCGTCAGGCCGTCGCGGCTTCGAACTGCTCGGCGCGCGTTTCCGTCGCGGCTGCCACGGTCTGCGGCCAGATTTCCGCCAGGCGCAGCAGGTTGGTCGAACCGGCCTGGCCGAACGGCATGCCCGCCGTGATGGCGATCTGGTCGCCCGACACGGCAAAGCCTTCACGTGCGGCGGCCCGGCACGCCGCGTCCACCATCTCGTCGACATTGCTCACATCGGGGCTGACCGTGCTGTGCACGCCCCACGCGATGGCCAGCCGGCGCGCCGTGTCCAGGCGCGGCGTGATGCTGACGATGGGCGCCAGTGGCCGCTCGCGTGCGGCGCGCAGGCTCGTCTTGCCGCTGGACGTGTACGTGACGGTGGCCACTGCGCCGAGGATGTGCGTCACGTCGCGCAAGGCCGCGCAGATGGCGTCCTGGCGCGTCGGCAGCGGCGGTTGATGCTGCGCGTCGATCAGGTTGCGGTAGAGCGGGTCGCGTTCGGTCTCGGCAATGATGCGGTTCATGATGCTGACCGCCGCAACCGGATGCTTGCCGCTGGCCGACTCGGCCGACAGCATCACGGCATCGGTGCCGTCGTACACGGCGCTGGCCACGTCGGAGGCCTCGGCGCGCGTCGGCACCGGCGCTTCGATCATCGATTCCAGCATCTGCGTGGCCACGACCACCGGCTTGCCATGCTGGCGCGCCATGCGCAGGATGCGCTTCTGCACGCCGGGCACGCGCTCGGGCGGCAGCTCCACACCCAGATCGCCGCGCGCCACCATCAGCGCGTCGGAGGCCTGCACGATGTCTTCGAGGTGCAGCAGCGCGGCGGGCTTTTCGATCTTCGAGAGCAGCCCAGCCCGGTCGCCGATGATCTCGCGTGCGGCGATCACGTCTTCGGCGCGCTGCACGAACGACAGCGCAATCCAGTCCACACCCAATGACAGCGCGAAGTCGAGATCGCGCAGGTCTTTCTCGGTGAGCGCGGGGATGGGGATCACAGCGTCCGGCACGTTCACGCCCTTGCGGTCCGACAGCGGGCCGCCATCGACCACGCGCGTGACGATGGCCGTCGGGTCGGCGGCTTCCACGGCCAGGCGGATCTTGCCGTCGTCCAGCAACAGCGACTGGCCCGGCGCGGTAGCAGCGTACAGCTCCGGATGCGGCAGATGCACGCGCGTGACATCGCCCGGCGTCGGGTCGCGGTCGAGCACAAAGCGATCCCCGTTCTTGAGCACGACGCGGCCGTCGGCGAACGTGCCGATGCGCAGCTTCGGACCTTGCATGTCAGCGAGGATGCCGATCGGGCGACCGGTCTCGGCCTCCACCGCGCGCACGGTGTCGTAGCGCTTGCGGTGGTCTTCGTGCGAGCCGTGGCTGAAGTTCAGGCGGAAGACGTCCGCGCCGGCGTCGAAGAGGGCGCGGATGGTGTCTTTGTCGCTGCTGGCGGGGCCTAGGGTGGCGAGGATTTTGGTGTTGCGGAAGCGGCGCATTTTGGTGTTTCCGGTGGGGGTTGTTTATTTGGGCCTTGGTGGTCCACTCCCTTTCACCCCCTGCCGGGGGCGACTCACTTTCTTTGTCTTGCCAAAGAAAGTAAGCAAAGAAAGGCGCGCCCGAGATGGCGACCCCTTCCTTGAATTTGTGTAACCGGGCGGGGAGGAGGCAAACTCGCTGCGCTCAAACAGCCTCCTCCCTTTTTCCGCCCGCTTACACAAATTCAAGGCGCCATCTAGGGCAAGGTACGGCCACACAATCTGTGTGCTGACCTAGGTGGCTCTTGTTTGTTGCTGTGTTGCTCGCTTTGCTTCGCGTTGTGCTGCTGGTTCCTGCTGCAGTCGTGGTCGATGGTTTGGCCGTTGACTTTGTTGCCCTAGATGGCGCCTTGAATTTCTGTTGCAGGGAGGAAAAAGGAAGGGAAACTGTCTGAGCGAAGCGAGTTTTTCCCTTCCCCTCCCTGCGACATAAATTCAAGGGGAAGTCGCCATCTCGGGCGCGCCTTTCTTTGCTTACTTTCTTTGGCAAGACAAAGAAAGTGAGTCAGCCCCGGCAGGGGATGAAACAAGGGATGCACCACAAAACCAAAACCCCATCCCCCTCGCCCAAAAAATTAGCCGGTAATCAAAATCGCCCGAAAATCATTCACATTAGTCCGGGTCGGCCCAGTCACAATCAAATCCCCCAGCGCATCAAAAAACCCATACCCATCGTTGTTGTCGAGCAATTGCTTAGCCCGCAACCCAAGCGCTTCAGCACGCGCCAGACTATCCGGCGTCAACATCGCGCCAGCGTTGTCTTCCGAGCCATCGATGCCATCGGTATCGCAGGCAATCGCATACACCCCCGGCAGACCATCCAACGCCACGCCCAGCGCCAGCAGGAACTCGGCATTGCGCCCTCCGCGCCCATTACCGCGCACGGTCACCGTGGTTTCACCACCCGACAGAATCACGCACGGTTTGGTGAACGGCTGATTGCGCGCCACGATCTGACGCACGATGCCGGCATGCACTTCGGCCACATCGCGCGCCTCGCCTTCAATGCTGTCCGACAGGATGTGCGCCTCGTAACCGAGCGCGCGTGCCTGCGCGGCGGCCGCTTCCAGCGCGTGCTGGGCCGTCGCGATGACGTGGCTGCGATGGCCTTTGAAACGTGCATCGCCGGGCTTGGGCGTCTCGCCCGCGCCGCTTTCCAGATGACGGCGCACCGCTTCGGGCACGTCGATGCCGTATTTATCGATCACGGCCAGCGCATCTGCGCAGGTGGTGGCGTCGGGCAGCGTCGGGCCGCTGGCGATGAGCGTCGGGTCGTCGCCGGGAATATCCGAGATCAGCAGCGTCTCGACGCGTGCCGGTGCGCACGCCAGTGCCAGGCGCCCGCCCTTGATCGACGAGAGGTGCTTGCGCACGCAGTTCATCTCGCCGATGCTCGCGCCGCTCTTGAGCAGCGCACGGTTGACGGACTGCTTGTCGGCCAGCGTCAGGCCTTCGGCGGGTGCAGCCAGCAGGGCCGAGCCGCCGCCGGAGATCAGGCACAGCACGAGGTCGTCTTCCGTCAAACCTTCGAGCAGGCCGACCATGCGTTGCGCGGCGCGTTGGCCGGCTGCATCGGGCACGGGGTGCGAGGCTTCAACCACCTCAATGCGGCCCTGCGTGCCGGGCGCACGGCCGTGCTCGTAACGCGTGACGACCAGGCCGGACAGCTCGCCCTTCCAGTGCTGCTCCACCGCCTCGGCCATCGCTGCAGCGCCCTTGCCAGCGCCGATGACGATGGTGCGGCCACGCGGCGGTTCGGGCAGGAATGCCGGCAGGCATTGCGCAGCGCTGACCGCAGCCACCGCGGTATCAAACAGGCCGTGCAACAGCGCGCGCGGCGACGGATTGGGCAAGGCGGCGCGCAGGGCGGCCTGGGCAGACTGGTCGTGGTGCATGGCAGAAAGCGGGGAAACAGCAAAAAGACTGCCGCCGCCCGAAGGCTGCGACAGTGCACACAACTTAGGCGCGCATTCAGGCGATGTCGTGGTTCGACATGATCTCGATCGCGCGGCACAGCGCCGAATGGTCCTGCTTGCCCAGGCCGTTGGCGGCGCAGGTGTTGAACAGTTCCTGCGCGGTGGCCGTGTTCGGCAGCGCCACGCCCAGCGTCTTCGCCCCTTGCAGCGCCAGGTTCAGATCCTTCTGGTGCAGCTCGATGCGGAAGCCCGGATCGAACGTACGCTTGACCATGCGCTCGCCGTGCACTTCCAGGATGCGCGAGGCCGCGAAGCCCCCCATCAGCGCCTGACGCACCTTCGCCGGGTCGGCGCCGGCCTTCGATGCGAAGAGCAGCGCTTCGGACACGGCCTGGATGTTCAGCGCCACGATGATCTGGTTGGCCACCTTGGTGGTCTGGCCGTCGCCGTTGCCGCCCACCAGCGTGATGTTCTTGCCCATCAGCTGGAAGAGCGGTGCCACGCGATCGAACGCAGCCTGCTCACCGCCCACCATGATCGTCAGCGATGCGGCCTTCGCGCCCACTTCGCCGCCCGACACCGGAGCATCCAGGTATTGCGCGCCGAGCTTGTTGATGCGGGCTGCGAAGTCCTTCGTCGCGATCGGCGAGATCGAACTCATGTCGACGACGATCTTGCTGGCAGCAGCGTCCTTGCCGGCATCCTTCAGCGCCTTGGCGACACCCTTCTCGCTGAACAGCACGGCTTCAACGTGCGGGGTGTCCGGCACCATGATGAAGATGATGTCGGCACGCTTGGCGACTTCCTCTGCGCTCGTGCAGACCGTCACGCCGGCTTCCACCAGCGCGGCGGGTGCCGGGTTGACGTCGTGCACGAAGAGCGTGTGGCCGGCGGCGCGCAGATGACCTGCCATGGGGGCGCCCATGATGCCGAGGCCGATGAAACCGAGGTTGAGATTGTTTGCCATGGTGAGGGATCTCCTTGGTTTGGATGTGTTGGTGGTTTGCTTGTTTGACCCTTGGTGGTTCATCTCCCTTTCACCCCCTGCCGGGGGCGACTCACTTTCTTTGTCTTGCCAAAGAAAGTAAGCAAAGAAAGGCGCGCCCGAGATGGCGACACCCTCCTTGAATTTGTGTAACCGGGCGGGGAAGGAGGCAAACTCGCTGCGCTCAAACAGCCTCCTTCCTTTTTCCGCCCGCTTACACAAATTCAAGGCGCCATCTAGGGCAGGGTACGGCCACACAATCTGTGTGCTGTCCTAGGTGGCTCTTGTTTGTTGCTGTGTTGCTCGCTTTGCTTCGCGTTGTGCTGCTGGTTCCTGCTGCAGTCGTGGTCGATGGTTTGGCCGTTGACTTTGTTGCCCTAGATGGCGCCTTGAATTTCTGTTGCAGGGAGGAAAAAGGAAGGGAAACTGTCTGAGCGAAGGGGGCTGTCTGAATTTTTGTGTTCAAGGCTTTTTATTCGGGCTGCCGTTTCAGACGAGCCCGGTGGACATATTACGCGGCCGGTCGTGTAAAGCGCTCCCCATAGGCGATGGCGAACTGGTTCATGGCGTCTTTCCACTGCCTGGCTGCTCGGCCCCAGTCAGCCGTGATGTTGCGCAAGGCCAGCCACAGCAGCTTGGTGGCGGCATCATCGCTGGGAAAGTGCCCCCGCGTCTTGATGATTTTGCGCAGCTGACTGTGCAGGCTCTCGATGGCATTGGTCGTGTAAATCACCTTGCGCACCGCCGGGCTGAACGCAAAAAACGGAATGACGCGCTCCCAGGCCCGGCGCCAGGCCGCCACCACCGTGGGAAACTTCTGCCCCCAGGGACCAGCTTCCAGGGCATCGAGTTGGGCCGCTGCGGCTTCTGCGCTGGGCGCCGTGTAGATGGGCTTGAGCGCCGCTGCCAGCGCCTTGCGGTCCTTCCAGCTGGCATAGTCCAGGCTGTTGCGGATCAAGTGCACGATACAGGTCTGCAGCGTCGTGGTCGGAAACACCGCCCCAAGCGCCTCGGCTATGCCCTTGAGGCCGTCGGTGACGGCAATCAGGATGTCGGCTACACCACGGGTCTTCAGATCGTTGAACACCTTCATCCAGAACTTGGCCCCCTCGGTGTTCTCGATCCACAGGCCCAGGATGTCGCGGGTGCCGTCGGGCAGCACGCCCAGCGCCAGATAGATGGCCTTGTTGCGCACCACGGCATCCTCGCGGATCTTGACCCGCAGACAGTCGAAGAATACGACCGGGTACATCGGCTCCAGCGGGCGTGCCTGCCAGGCGGTGACCTCGGCCATTACCTCATCCGTGACGCAACTGATGAATTCAGGACTGACCTCGGTGCCGTACTGCTCGGCCAGAAAGCCCTGGATCTCACGCACCGTCATGCCCCGCGCGTACATGGCTACGATCTTGTCGTCAAAGCCGGTGAAACGCCGCTCGTGCTTGGGGATCAGGATGGGCTCGAAGGAGCCTGCGCGGTCGCGCGGCACTTCGATGCGCAGCGGCCCGTCCTGAGTCAGCACCGTCTTGGCGGACTTGCCGTTGCGCTGGTTGGCTGCATCCTCGGGGCGGGCGCTGCCGGGCGGGTAGCCCAGGTGGTACGACAGTTCTGCGCCCAGCGCCCGCTCGATCAGCGCTTTCTTCAGCGCCATGGTGGTGGCGTTGATCTGTTCGGCCGTCATCGGCGTGGTGCCGCCGGTCAGTTGTTCAATGAGTTCGTGGGGAATAGACGGCAGCGCCGCCGTGCCGGCTGCCGCCGGTTTCTTCTTGCTTGGCATAGATGCTCCTTTCCAACATGCTATGCCTCAAACACAAAATTCCTGACAGGCTCGAGCGAAGCGAGTTTTTCCCTTCCCCTCCCTGCGACATAAATTCAAGGAATCCTTCGCCATCTCGGGCGCGCCTTTCTTTGCTTACTTTCTTTGGCAAGACAAAGAAAGTGAGTCAGCCCCGGCAGGGGATGAAACAAGGGATGCACCACCGGAGCAAAACCAAACCGAACAAAAATCTCAGCCAACGTTGTGAGCAGCCCGCCAGCCGAGACCCTCAACCGTCCCAGCCTTAGGCTTGTACTCACACCCAACCCACCCCGTGTACCCAATCTCATCCAACCAACGGAACAGGAACTGATAGTTGATCTCCCCAGTCCCCGGCTCATTGCGCCCAGGGTTGTCCGCCAGCTGCACATGCTTGATCTTGTCCAGATGGCGCTTCAGCGTGCCAGCCACTTCGCCTTCCATCCGCTGCATGTGATAGATGTCGTACTGCACGTACAGGTTGGACGCGTCCACGTCGTTGATCAGGTCCAGCGCCTGCTGCGTGCGGTTCAGGTAAAAGCCCGGAATATCGAACGTGTTGATCGGCTCGATCAGCAGATCAATCTTCTCGGCCTTCAGTGCCTTCGCCGCAAACTTCAGGTTCTCCACCAGCGTCTTGCGCGCCGCGTCTTCGCTCACACCTTCGGGACGGATGCCCACCAGGCAGTTGAGCTGTTTCACGCCGAGCACCTTGGCGTACTTGATGGCTTCGCCCACGCCGTCCTGAAACTCGCTCACGCGGTCCGGCAGGATGGCGATGCCGCGCTCGCCGCCGTCCCAGTTGCCGGCCGGCAGGTTGTGCAGGACCAGGTCGAGCTGGAAGCGGTTCAGGCGATCGGCAATCTGGTCGGCATGAAACGCGTAGGGAAACAGGAACTCCACCCCGCGAAAGCCCGCACGCGCGGCGGCTTCGAAGCGGTCGAGGAAGGCCTGTTCGTTGAACAGCATGGTCAGGTTGGCTGCCAGCTTGGTCATGGTTTCTCCTTGTATCGGACGGTGAGGGAATGGCGCGCCGTCTTTATGCGGTGACGCCTTCGGCTTCCGTGAGGGTGTCTTCCAGGTCGAGCACTTCTTCAAACTCGACCACGTTGTCGATCTCCGTACCCATCGCGATGTTGGTCACGCGCTCGAGAATCACTTCCACCATCACCGGCACCGAGAACTCCGCCATCAGCTTGCGGGCCTGCGCAAAGGCGGGTTCGATGTCTTCGGGCTTGAACACGCGGATCGCCTTGCAACCCAGGCCTTCCACCACCTTCACGTGGTCGACGCCGTAGCCGTTCAGCTCGGGTGCGTTGACGTTGTCGAAGGCGAGCTGGACGCAGTAGTCCATGTCGAAGTTGCGCTGCGCCTGGCGGATCAGGCCCAGGTACGAGTTGTTCACCACCACGTGGATGTACGGCACCTTGAACTGCGCGGCCACCGCCATCTCTTCGATCATGAACTGGAAGTCGTAGTCACCCGAGATGGCCACCACGTCGCTGTTGGGCGAGGCCACCTTCACGCCGATGGCGGCGGGAATCGTCCAGCCCAGCGGGCCTGCCTGGCCGCAGTTGATCCAGTGGCGCGGCTGGTTGACCGACAGGAACTGCGCAGCGGCGATCTGCGACAGGCCGATCGTGCTCACGTAACGCACGTCGCGCGGGAAGTACTGGTTCATCTCGCGGTACACGCGCTGCGGCTTGATGGGCACGTTGTCGAAGTCGGAGCGACGCAGCATCGTGCGCTTGCGCTTCTGCACGTCGGCGTTCCAGCTCTTGCGGCACGGCAGCTTGCCGGCGGCCTTCAGCTCGCGGGCGACTTCAATGAACTTCTCCAGCGCTGCCTTGGCGTCCGAGACGATGCCCAGGTCCGGACCGAACACGCGGCCGATCTGGGTCGGTTCGATATCGACGTGCACGAACTTGCGGCCCTTGGTGTAGACGTCGACGCTGCCGGTGTGGCGGTTGGCCCAGCGGTTGCCGATGCCGAACACGAAGTCCGACGCCAGCAGCGTGGCGTTGCCGTAGCGGTGCGACGTTTGCAGGCCGACCATGCCGGCGTTGAGCGGGTGGTCATCAGCCAGCACGCCCCAGCCCATCAGGGTCGGGACGACAGGCACGTTCACCAGCTCGGCAAACTCGACCATCAGCTGGGCCGCATCGGCGTTGATCACGCCGCCGCCGCACACCAGCAGCGGGCGCTCGGCCTGGCACAGCATCTCGATGGCGCGCTCGGCCTGCGCACGCGTTGCCGCGGGCTTGTAGACCGGCAGCGGGCTGTACGTGTCGGGATCGAATTCGATCTCGGCGACTTGCACGTCGAACGGCAGGTCGATCAGCACCGGGCCCGGGCGGCCCGAGCGCATCAGGTGGAACGCCTGCTGGAACACGCGCGGCACCAGCGCCGGCTCACGCACGGTGACGGCCCACTTCGTGACCGGCTTGGCGATCGATTCGATGTCGACAGCCTGGAAGTCTTCCTTGTACAGGCGTGCGCGCGGCGCCTGGCCGGTGATGCAGAGGATGGGAATCGAATCTGCCCAGGCCGAGTACAGGCCGGTGATCATGTCGGTGCCGGCAGGGCCCGACGTGCCGATGCACACGCCGATGTTGCCGGCCTCGGCACGGGTGTAGCCCTCGGCCATGTGCGAGGCGCCTTCCACGTGGCGGGCTAGCACGTGGGCGATGTTGCCGTTCTTGCGCAGGGCCGAGTACAGCGGGTTGATGGCGGCACCCGGCACGCCGAAGGCGGTGGTGATGCCTTCTTTCTCCAGCACCGCAACGGCGGCGTCGATTGCTCTCATCTTCGGCATGGTGGTGTGTCTCCAGGAAGGGGAAGGTGGGAATACGTTGGGGCTGATCCTATTCCCGCATGCCGATACCGATAAACGCAGGTTTCGTCAGTTGATTGCTAACTTTGTATATCGAATGCTCTCGCGTGGCGCAGCAATGCCGAAGCCGTGTCACCGCCGAGGACGCCAGGATTCATGCCGCTTTCAGTTGATTTGCTGCGGCGCAAAAAGAGCGATGCAGGACCACGCCTCGCATCACTCCGCACACACCGATTTTTTCCATTCGTCACAGGTGATATGCGCTGAATAGGCGCAATCCGCGTACGGAATGCTCACTAGAATGGCGTGACATTGCGAACTGGAATGATGGAATGGACAAGCTCAAGCAGATCGAGGCGTTCATCGCCGTGGTGGAGCACGGCAGCATGGCCGCCGCCGCGCTCACGCAGGACGTGACGCCCGTCATGATCGGGCGCCGCATCAACGCGCTCGAAGCCAGGCTGGGCGTGAAGCTGCTGCACCGGTCCACGCGGCGCATTGCCGTGACCGAACAGGGCGCGGTCTTCATGGAGCAGTGCAAGAAGGCGCTGGGCGAACTGGACCGCGCAGAACTGCTCGTCGCCGAGGGCCGCCACAAGGCGACGGGGCACCTGATCGTGTCGGCGCCGGCCGCGTTTGGGCGCAAGCACGTCGCGCCGCACGCGCCGGATTTTCTGCGTGCCAACCCCGACGTGCGCATCTCGTTCAACCTGACCGACCGCGTGGTCGACCTCGTGCGCGAGGGCTACGACCTCGGCATCCGCATCGGCGGGGCCATCGATCCGAACTTCGTGGCGATCCGGCTGGCTTCGAACAAGCGCGTGGTGTGCGGCACGCCGGCGTATTTCGCCAAGCACGGCGTGCCGCGCACACTCGACGACCTGGCCAAGCACAATTGCCTCGCCTTCAACCTGCAGGGCGGCCAGCAGCGCGGCTGGTATTTCCAGCAGAACGGCAAGGCCGTCACCGTGAAGGTCAGCGGCAACCTCGACTGCAACGACGGCGAACTGCTGCACCGCTGGATGGGCGAAGGCCTGGGCCTGGGGTGGCGTTCAACGTGGGAGATCCAGCCGGAACTCGAATCCGGCGCGCTGATGACCGTGCTGGATGACTACGCGCTGCCCGACTACGACATCCTCGCCGTGTACCCGCAGCAGCGGCCGGTGCCTGCGAAGATCCGGTTCTTCATCGAACACCTGAAGGCGGTGTTTGCGCAGCCGGGGTATTGGTCGCGGGCGGGGTGAGGCGCGCTCAGCGTCACTCGGCGATGACGACGCGTCCCTGCGTCAGGTCCCGCAGCGTCGCACGCGCAGCCGCCTCATCGGTCACGGGCAAGCGCACGGTGAGCGCAACGCCGGCATCGTAAGCCGCCTCGACCAGCGCATAGCCGCCTTCGTCGACCCACCGCCGGATGCGCGCCTCATCGGCGTAATCGGTGACGAGCGTGAGCGTGGTGCTGGCGATGCGCTCCACGCGCTCGGCCTGCATGAGCGCGGTGGCGATGGCATCGGTGTAGGCGCGCACCAGGCCGCCCGCGCCGAGCTTCACGCCGCCGAAGTAGCGCACCACGGCACCGAGCGTGCCGTCCAGGTCGTGGTGGCGCAGCACTTCGAGGATGGGGCGGCCTGCGGTGCCGGAGGGCTCGCCATCATCGGACATCCCCGACTGGCCGCCGGCCAGCAGCGCCCAGCAGACATGCGTGGCAGTCGGGTGCTCGGCCCGCAGACGCGCGACGACGTCCATGGCAGCGGCGCGGTCTTCGACCGGCACAGCCCATGCGATGAAGCGGCTTTTCCTGATGTCCAGCTCGGCCGACACCGGCGCGCGCAGCGTGTACGTCGGCACGCGCGCTCAGGCCAGCAGCGCGGCAACGAGGTCCGTCGCGCGGCCACCCGGCGATTCGAACTTCAGCGACGCCTCGGTGTGCGCCATGTGCTCTTCCATCAGGGCGATGGCACCTTCCACGTCGCCGCGCTTGGCGGCTTCCAGAAAGGCGGTGTGCTCTTCGGACGAGCGCACCGCATCGTAGGTGGATTGATACAGCATCGTGATGACCGAGCTGCGGGCGGAGAGCTCGCGCAGCATTTCCTTGAGCACGCTGTTGCCGACCACGTCGGCCAGCAGCAGGTGGAAGTCGGCCATCAGGCGGTTGCGGCGCGGGACGTCCGCCAGGTTGGCGCTGGCCGCCACCCTGTGCTCTTCGGCCAAGTGCTTTTCGAGCCGCGCATAGTCGGCCGCCGTGGCCTTGGCGATGAACTCGCGCGCCAGTGCCACTTCCAGCACGCGCCGTACGGCAAAGACTTCGCGGGCCTCGGTCTCATCGGGCTTGGCGACGAACGCGCCGCGATCCGGCTCCATGCGGATCAGCTTGTCTTTGGCCAGCATCAGCAGCGCGGCACGAATCTTTGTGCGGCTGACGTGGTAGACCCGCGCCAGCGCCTCTTCGCGCAGCTTGGTGCCGGGCGGCAGCCGATGCGCGACGATCGCCTGTGCGATGTCGTCGGCAATGCCTTCGGAGGAGATGTCGGCGGCGGTGGTTTCGGTCATGGCGCCGATTTTACCGCCGTCCGACAGGCGTGCCGCGTCAGGCATGCGGCAGCGTGGGCGCACCCGGCGCCGCGATGCCATGGCCGTGGGGGATCGCCTCGCCCTCTTCGGTGATGTCGATCTTGCCGTCGAGCACGTCGTTCGCGCGCACGCGGTCGATGTCCTTTTCCCACGCGGCGATCACCACCGTGGCGACGCAGTTGCCGATCAGGTTGCCCAGGGCGCGGGCAATGCCGATGAACCAGTCGACGGAGAGCACGAGCACCAGCCCGATCGCCGGAATGGCGGGAATGACCGACAGCGTGGCCGCCAGGATCACGATGGCCGAGCCCGGAATGCCGTGCGCACCCTTGGACGTGATCAGCGCCACGGCCAGGATCAGCAGCAGGTCATGCATCGACAGCGGCGTGTTGGTCGCCTGCGCGATGAACACGGCGGCCAGCGTCAGGTAGATCGAGAACGCATCGAGGTTGAACGAGTAGCCCGTCGGGATGACCAGCCCCACCACCGAGCGCTTGATGCCCATCTTCTCCAGCTTGTTCATGATGGACGGCAGCACCGCGTCGGACGATGCCGTGCCCAGCACCACCAGCAGTTCGGCGCGCAGAAAGCGGATCAGCTTGAAGATGTTGAAGCCCGCCACGCGCAGGATGGTGCCGAGCACCACAAACACGAACAGCGCCACGGCCGCATAGAACAGCAGCACCAGGAAGCCCAGCTGCTTGAGCGAGCCGGCGCCGTACTTGCCGACGGTGAACGCCACCGCGCCGAGCACGCCCAGCGGCGCCAGGCGGATGATCACGGCCATCATGCGGAACAGCACGTGCGAGAGCTGATCGATCAGGTTGACCAGCGGCTTGGTCCGCTCACCCAGCAGCGACAGCGCGCAGCCGAACAGGATCGACACCAGCAGCACCTGCAGGATGTCGCCCTTCACAAAGCCGCTCACGAACGTATCCGGGATCAGCTTGAGGAGGAAGGCGGCCACGCCGGTCGATTCCACCTGCTTGGCGGTGTCCATGTACGACGCCATGGCGGCCGGATCGAGCGTCTTCGGGTCGACGTTCATGCCGTGGCCGGGGCCGAACACGTAGGCCAGGCCGATGCCGAGCGCCAGCGCAATCGTCGTGACGATCTCAAAGTAGATGACGGCCTTGCCGCCCACGCGCCCGACCTTCTTGAGCTCGCCCGCGCCGCAGATCCCCACCACCACGACGGAGAAGACGATCGGCGCGATCAGCATCTTGATCAGCTTCAGGAAGCCGTCACCCAGCGGCTTGAGATGCTGCGCGAAGTCGGGCGCCCAGATGCCCAGCGCGATGCCCACCGCGAGGGCGATCAAAACCTGCCCGAACAGCGGGCGCGTAAAGCGTTGCATGGTGAATCCTCCTTTGGATTTCAGGTGTCTTGGGCGCCCGTTTCGTCTATCGCGATTGTCGGGAAAGCCCTGTCGCGCTCGCTGCATCGCACAAAGTTGTCGCGCTGGATTGTTGGAGCGTTCACGGCATCATAGGCGATCCAATTTTTGTATGCAATTTTTGAATTCACATGCTAGGATGACCCGCATGCAGTCGGCAATGCCCTGCGCACCTGGCCCACATGCTGCACCGTCGGCCCGACCTCTCGTATTGCAGTTGTCCGGCAGTTCGCCGATCGGGGCCGCCGTATACCATCCAGAGACCGATCCCAAGGAGACCCCCATGGCGATGCCTACGCTCGATCCGAACGCTCCCGACTTCACGCGCCGCTATCCGAACCTGGCGGACCCTCGCCTGGGCGCTGAAGCGACGTTCGCCACCGACGAGTTCTTTGCACCGAAGAGCCGCATGCTCAATCCCGAACCGGCAGTGTTCATCCCCGGCAAATACGACGACCACGGCAAGTGGATGGACGGCTGGGAAACGCGCCGTCGCCGCAACGGCGGTTACGACTACTGCATCGTCCGGCTGGCCCGCCCGGGCGTCGTGAAGGGCGTGGACATCGACACGAGCCACTTCACCGGCAATTTCCCGCCGGCGGCGTCCATCGAGGCCGCCTACGTGGCCGACGGCGAGCCGACCGATGCCACGCAATGGACCGAGATCGTTCCCTCGACCACGCTGCAGGGCAACAGCCACGCCTACGTGGCCGTGACCGACCCGGGCGCGTACACGCACCTGCGCCTGAACATCTTCCCGGACGGCGGCATCGCGCGCCTGCGCGTGTATGGCCAGCCGCAAGTCGACTGGAAGGGCGCGGACCGGACCCAGCTGTTCGATCTCGCCGCGATGGAAAACGGCGCCTACGTGGTCGAAGCGAACAACGAACACTTCGGGCCGGCCTCGCGCATGCTCATGCCGGGCCGCGGCGTGAACATGGGCGACGGCTGGGAGACGCGCCGCCGCCGCGAGCCCGGCAACGACTGGTGCATCATCGCGCTGGCGCACCCGGGCCGCATCCGCAAGATCGAAGTCGATACGGCGCACTTCAAGGGCAACTTTGCCGACCGCGTGTCCATCCAGGCCGCGCGCGTGGTGGGCGGCACCGACAGCTCGCTCAAGACGCAAGCGATGTTCTGGCAGACGCTGTTGCCCGAGCAGAAGCTGCAGATGGACCTGCAGCACTACTACGAAGCGGAGATCGCCGACATGGGCGTCGTCACGCACGTGCGCTTCAACATGTTCCCGGACGGCGGTGTGTCGCGCCTGCGCCTGTGGGGGGTGCTGGAATGAGCCAGGACGCCATCGCGCGCATTGCGCTGACCATCGAGCCGCTCACGCGTGAAGCCTTCGCCCCGTTCGGCGATGTGATCGAACTCGAGGGCGCCAAGCAGTTCCCGATCAACCAGGGCACCACCACGCGCTTTCACGACCTCGCCAACGTGGACGTGGGGGAAGGCGGCCGGGCGCTCATCAACCTGTTCCGCGGCCAGCCGCGCACGCTGCCGTTCGAAGTGAAGATGCTGGAGCGCCATCCGCGCGGCAGCCAGGCCTTCATCCCGCTGAACGACAAGCCGTACCTGGTGGTCGTGGCGCCTGCGGGCGGGCTTGATCCGTCCAAGCTGCGCGCCTTCGTGTCGCGCGGCTGGCAGGGCGTGAACTACGCGCGCGGCGTGTGGCATCACCCGCTGCTGGCGCTGGAGCAGGTCAGCGACTTCATCGTCGTCGACCGCGGCGGCGAAGGCCACAACTGCGACGAGCAGGATCTGCCCGAATCGGTATGGCTGACCGAAGAGGCCTTGCGCGCCGCGCAGTAGCCGCCTCGCCGTCCGCACCATCCTGAGCCCCCGTACAACGGGGGCTCAGTCACTTTGAACGTCCTTCGCCAATACCGATACGGAGACATCGACATGACCCAGGCTCAACTCACCGCCACCGGCATCGACGCGGACATCCGCGCGTTTGTCGAGGCGGGGCACGCGCAGCAGATCGACTTCCTGCGCGAGCTGGTGAAGGTGCCGTCGGACAACCCGCCCGGCGACTGCGCCCCGCACGCCGCGCGCGCCAAGGCACTGCTGGAAGGCCTTGGCCTGACCGTCGAGGCGCATGCGGTGCCCGAAGCGCAGGTGCGCGCAGCCGGCATGGCCAGCGCCACCAACCTCATCGTGCGCCACACGTTCGGCAGCGGCGGCCCGACCGTCGCCATGAACGCACACGGCGATGTCGTCCCGCCCGGCCTGGGCTGGACGCATGATCCGTACGGCGGCGAGATCGTCCAGACCGACCACGGCCCGACCATGTTCGGCCGCGGCGTGGCGGTGTCCAAATCGGATTTCGCGACGTACACGTGGGCGCTGCTGGCGCTCATCGACGCCGAGCAGCGCGGGGCGAAGCTCAACGGTACGGTCGAGCTGCATTTCACCTACGACGAGGAGACCGGCGGCGATGTCGGCCCGAAATGGCTGCTGGACCAGGGCCTGAGCCAGCCCGATTACGCCATCTCGGCCGGCTTTGCATACGGCATCACGTCGGCGCACAACGGCTGCCTGCACGTGGAGGTGACCGTGCGCGGCAGGCAGGCGCATGCCGCCATGCCGCACACCGGCATCGACGCCATCGAGGCGGCCACGCACATCCTGCAGGCCGTGTATGCGTATCGCGGGGAACTGGCGACGCGCAAGTCCGCCGTGCCGGGCATCGACCACGCCACGCTGAACGTCGGCCTGATCCAGGGCGGCATCAACACGAACGTCGTGCCCGATCTGGTGACGTTCCGCATCGACCGCCGGATGATTCCGGAAGAGGCCGGGCGCGATGCCCAGGAAGAGCTGCGTGCCGTGATCGAGCGCGCCGCGGCGGATCGCCCGGGCATCGAGGTGTCGGTCGAGCGCATCATCCTGGCCGAACCGCTGGCGGAATTGCCGGGCGTGCAGACGCTCATCGGGGCGTTGCGTCGCCATGCGCAGGCGGTGTTCGGCGGCGACGTGCCGGTCCACGGCGTGCCGCTGTACACCGATGCCCGGCACTACACCGCGCGCGGCGTCCCGACCGTTCTCTACGGTGCCGGGCCGCGTACGCTGATGGAAGCGCGCGGCCATAACACCGACGAGAACCTGCGGCTGCACGACCTGCGCGGCGCGACGGTCGTGGTGGGCTGCGCGGTGGCGGAACTGCTGGGCGCGTGATCGCCGCATCGTTGCATCGCTGCGTGCGGCCGGCCTTGCCGGCCCTTTGCATTTGCGCAATCCGCCGCAGAGCAGCGGATTAGAGGTTCGCTGCAACCCCCGACGCCCTCACCCGCCTCCTGCCCCTCCTATAATCCGGGCCACAAAACCCTCATCGGAGACCCGCAGGATGCAATCCCCCCATCCTTCCAAGCACATTCCGGCCGCAACCCTGCCGGAGCTGACGCTGCGCGGCATGATCCTCGGTGCCATCATCACCGTGATCTTTACCGCATCCAATGTGTACCTTGGCCTGAAAGTGGGCCTGACGTTCTCTTCCGCGATCCCGGCCGCCGTCATCTCGATGGCGGTGCTGCGCATGCTGGGCGGCACGAACATCCTCGAGAACAACATGGTGCAGACGCAGGCGTCCGCGGCCGGGACGCTGTCTTCCATCATCTTCATCCTGCCGGGCCTCGTGATGATCGGCCACTGGCAAGGCTTCCCGTTCTGGCAGACGTTCGGCGTGTGCATGGCCGGCGGCATGCTCGGCGTGGTGTTCACAATTCCGCTGCGTCACGCGATGGTCGTGCAGAGTGACCTGCCCTACCCCGAAGGCGTGGCCGCGGCGGAAATCCTGCGGGTGGGCAGCGGCCAGCTCGCCGACGGCTCCGATGCCACGGCCGACGACGCGGTGCCCGCTGCCACCGGCATGCGCGATATCGCCACCGGCGGCATCGTGGCGGCTGTGGTCGCGTTTGCGACCAGTGGCCTGCGTGTGCTGGGCGAAGGCGCGAGCTGGTGGCTTGCCGCCGGCGCATCGGTCGTGCGGCTGCCGCTCGGGTTTTCGACCGCGCTGCTGGGTGCCGGTTACCTGATCGGCGTGGTGGCCGGGATCGCCATGCTGGTGGGCCTGGTCATCGCGTGGGGCATCGCGGTGCCGTACCTGACGTCCATCACGCCGATGCCGGCGGGCAAGACGCTCGCCGCGTTCGGCACCGACGTGTGGCGCACGCAGGTGCGCTTCATCGGCGCGGGCGTGATCGCCGTGGCCGCCGTGTGGACGCTCGGCACGCTCATCGGCCCGGTGCTGCACGGCATGAAGCGCTCATTCGGCAGCCTGCGCCCGCAAGCGGACGCCACGCAGCGCACCGAGCAGGACATGGCGCCGCGCTGGATCCTCCTGGTCACGCTGGCCATGGTGGCCGTGCTGGTGATCACCTTTGCGGCCTTCCTGGCGCCCACCATGCTGTCGGCCGGCTCGCGCTGGACGCTCATTGCATGCGCGGTCGTCTTCGCCGTGGTGTTCGGCTTCCTGGTGGCCGCGGCGTGCGGCTACATGGCCGGGCTGATCGGTTCGTCGTCGAGCCCGATCTCGGGCATCGGCATCATCGCCATCACGCTGGTGTCGCTGCTGCTGTTGGCCGTGGGCGCGGACAACGGCCTGCTGGGCTCGCCGGAAGCGAGCCGGCTCGGCATCGCGCTGGCGATCTTCACGACCTCGGCGGTGGTGGCCGTGGCGACCATCTCGAACGACAACCTGCAGGATCTGAAGACCGGCTGGCTGGTCGGCGCCACGCCATGGCGGCAACAGGTGGCGCTGCTGATCGGCTGCGTGGCGGGCGCGGCGGTCATCTCGCCCGTGCTGGAGCTGCTGTACAACGCGTACGGCTTCCCCGGCGCACTGCCGCGTGCCGGCATGGACGCGTCGCAGGCGCTGTCCGCGCCGCAGGCGACGCTCATGACCGCCATCGCCACCGGCATCTTCACGCACCAGCTGGAATGGAACATGGTGATCGCGGGCATCGCCGTCGGCGTGATCCTGATCGCCATCGACTGGGCGCTCAAGCAGCGTGGCGGTGCCGCTCGGCTGCCGGTGCTGGCAGTGGGCATCGGCATCTACCTGCCGCCGACCGTGAGCACGGTGCTGGTGACGGGCGCGGTGCTGGCGTGGATCATCGAGAAGATCCTGGCCAGGCGCGCGCAGGCCGCGGGCGTGCCGTACGAGCGCTATGCCGAAGTGCCGAACCGCCACGGCGTGCTGCTCGCCTCGGGCCTGATCGTGGGCGAAAGCCTGGTCGGCGTGCTGATGGCGGCCATCATCGGCGCCACGGGCAAGGATGCGCCGCTGGCGGTCGTGGGCGCGTCGTTCGAAGGCACGGCGCAATGGCTTGGGCTGATCGTCTTCGCGTTGGTATGCTGGGCGTTCGCGCGCCGCGTGCTGGCCGTGCGCCCGACTCACTGACTGACGCCCGACGATTCACCATGCTGCTGCGCGACGCCACCGAAGCCGACCTGCCCGCGATCCTCGCCATCTACAACGACGTGATCGCCAACTCCAACGCGGTGTACACGGAGACGCTGTCCACCCTGGAAGACCGCCGCGCGTGGCTGGCGCTGCGCGCTACGCAGGGCTATCCGGTCCTGGTGGCCGACGACGACGGGCAGGTCGCAGGCTTTGCGTCGTTCGGCGACTTCCGGCCGTATCCGGGCTTCCGCACGACGGTCGAACACTCGGTGCACATCCACCGCGACTGGCGCGGCAAGGGCTTCGGCCGCGTGCTCGTGGAGGCGCTGTGCGAGCGCGCCGCAGCGCTGGGCAAACATGTGATGGTGGGCGCCATCGACGGGGCCAATGCGGCGTCGATCCGCCTGCACGAAAAGCTCGGCTTCAAGGAGGTGGGTCGCATGCCCGAGGCCGCCATCAAGCGTGGCCAGTGGCTCGACCTCGTCTTCATGCAGCGCGCTCTGCAGGCGCCGGGCCCGGCCGGCAACGGCTGACCGTCCGCCGGTGCTTCACGCAGGCTGCGTGGCGGCCTGCGCCCATCGGCCGCAACCGCGCCGCACGGTCTCGTGCAGGTTGCGGGTTTCGCGCTGGGCCGCGCGGATCCATTCCGCATCGGCATCGCGCGCTTCCACCACCTCCCGCACCATGTCGAGCGCGCCTTCGGACGACAGCGCCTCGGCATGCTCCGACAGCAGCTTGCTGGTTTCCAGGATGTGATCGGCCAGCGCGCCACGGTTGCCGGTGGCCGGGTCGACGTATTCGCCTGCCAGCCCGAAGCGGCACGCCTGGAAGCGGTTGAAGGTGTAGACGAGGTAGTCGTCCTCCACCGGCATGAACGGGCGATCGAGCAGCAGCCAGCGGCCCAGCGCCTGGATGTAGGCCGCGACGGCGGCGGCGCGCTCGACCGTCAACGGCGTGTCCATCACGCGGACTTCGATCGTGCCGTACTCGGGCTTGGGGCGGATGTCCCAGTAGAAATCCTTCATGCTTTCGATCACGCCGGTGGCGTGCATCTTGTCGAAGTACGCAATGAAGGCATCCCATGTCAGCACGAACGGCGCGCGGCCCGAGAGCGGAAACGCGCTCACCGAGTTCATGCGCGCCGAGGCAAACCCCGTATCCACACCCTGCACGAACGGCGAGGACGCCGCCAGCGCGATGAAGTGCGGCACGTAGCGCGACATGGCGTGCAGCAGGTACAGCGCATCGTCGGGGCTCGGGCAGCCCAGGTGCACGTGCTGGCCAAACACCGTGAACTGCTTGGCCAGATAGCCGTACAGCTCCGAGATGTACTGATATCGCGGCGACTGCGAAATCTGGCGCTGGCTCCACTGCTGGAACGGGTGCGTGCCGCCGCCGCAGATGCCGATGTTCAGCGCCGTCGCCGCTTCGGCCATGCGGTCGCGCATCTCGCGCAGCTGCCACAGGGCCTCGTCGTGGCTGTGGCAGATGCCGGTGGAGATCTCGATCATCGAGTCGGTGATCTCCGGCTTGATGTCGCCGGGATACTCCTTGCCCTTGAGCATGCGCAGCAAGTCCGGCGAGGCCGAGGCCAGGTCATAGTCGTGACGATTGACGAGCTGCAGTTCCAGCTCGACGCCAAACGTCAGTGCTTCGGATTTCGAGAACGGTTCAAGCGACATGGGGCTCAGTGCCTCCCTTCTTCCTGCCGTACCTCACCCGCCCAACGCAACGAACGTGCCGTGAGGATCGGTGCGGCAATCTGCTGGATCGCCAGCGTGCACAGGATGATGGCGGCCAGCGGCCCGCCGGTTTGCGGATACAGTACCGCGGTGTCGTGCATGAGCAGCCAAGACAGTCCCGACATCGGTCCGAGTGCCAGGCCCAGCGCCACGCTCTGGCGCATCGACAGGCCCGAGAACGAACCCAGCGCGGTCGTCGCCGCCAGCTTGGCAATGAAGCGCGACAGCACCAGCGCCACTGCGGCCACACCGCCGATCACCCAGTCCGATGCCTTGAGCGGCAGACCGAGCGAGACGATCATCACCACGATCAGGATGCTGCCCGCGCTGCCGAAGTGCGACGGCCACACGCGCGGGTGATCGTCCTGGTGCTTGAACACGACGCCCGCCAGCAGCAGCGTGAGCGGCACCGAGAGCTTGAGCAGCTTGGCCATCGCCAGGGCAAACAGCACCAGGCCGACAAGCACCAGAAACGCGTAGTGATCGTCACCCGCCATGCGGTGATACAGCGCATGGCCGACCTTGCCCGCCACCCAGGCCAGCAGCACGGAACCTGCCAGCAGGTACAGCGGATGCAGCAGCGCCGCACCCCAATGCCCGTATTCGCTGTGCAGCCAGCCCGCGGTCAGCGGCACCAGCACGCTCGCGTAGATGCTGTTGAGCGCGCCGAGCGAAAGCAGCCGCTCCGTCACCTGGCCTTCGGCGCGCAGTTCGTTCTTCAATTGCAGCAGCACCGTCGGCGACGTGGCCACGGCGATGGCGCCTGCGGCCACCGCCACCGGCACCGCCACACCGAACAGCTGCAGCACCCACGTGACGAGGCCCCAGGTCAGCAGGCTCTCGAAGCCACTGGTCAGCAACAGCCAACGATTGGCGCGCAGCCACTCGAACGAGAGCCGGTGCCCGAGCTCGAACAGCGCGAGCGCCAGCGCCATCTCGATGAGGATGTGGGTCTGGTCGAGCATGTCGGCGTCGATGAGCGGGCGGCCCAGCACACCCGCCACCAATCCGGCCGCCGCATAGCCCACGATGCGCGGCAGCCGCAGCGCCACGCGCGCAAACTCGCCGCACAGGGCCGCGCCCACCAGCGCCAGCCCGATCCAGAACAGGCCGCCCGGTTCCGGCGGCCACGAGGGGAAGAGATCGTGAAGTCCTGTCATGGCCGACATGGTACCCGAAGCACCCAAATGTAAAAGTCAGCCAAGCACTGACACGCGATACCGCCTCGTTACACGATATTTAACAATAGATCGATGATTTTCGATGCAGATACCGGCAAGTCTGCGTTTTGAGCGCATTACCGCAGGCAAAGAAAAACCGCCCCGGGGGGCGGTTCTCATACTGCGGACGGCGGAAGCCGGACGGATTACTTCCCGCCCACGCTCTCCAGCGGGACCCACTTGCCGCCGGTGACCTTGTAGACGGTGATGCCGCCGTCCTTCAGGTCGCCCTTGTCGTCGTAGGCATAGTGCTTGGCGGTCACGCCCTGCATGTTGGTGGCAGCCAGGATCGGCAGGTACTTCGCCGGGTCCGACGAGCCGGCCTTGACCATGGCCTGCATCAGCGCCATCGCGCCGTCATAGGCGTACGGCGAGTACGTCTGCACCGGCGTGCCGAAGCGCTTCTCATAGCGCTGCTTGTAAGCGGCGCCGCCCGGCATCTGTTCCAGGGGCAGGCCGGCCAGCGAGCACACCACGCCTTCGGCAGCCTGCGCGCCCGCCAGCTTGATGAACTCGTCGGTCTTGGACATTTCGCCCGAGATCAGCGTCGACTTGATGCCCAGCTCGCGCATCTGCTTGACCAGCGGTGCCGACTGGCCTTCCGCGCCGCCGTAGAACACGGCGTCCGGCTTCTTGGCCTTGATCTGCGTGAGGATGGCCTTGAAGTCGGTCGCCTTGTCGTTGGTGAACTCGCGACGCACGATGGTGGCGCCGGCAGCCTTGGCGGCCTTCTCGAATTCGTCCGCCAGGCCTTGGCCATATGCGGTGCGGTCATCGATGATGGCGATGTTCTTGTAGCCAAGCTTCTTGACGGCGTACGTGCCGACCACCGAACCCTGCTGGGTGTCGGAAGTCATCATGCGGAACGTCGTCTTGTAGCCCTGCTTGGTGTATTCCGGCGCCGTGGCCATCGCGATTTCCGCAATGCCGGCATTGTTGTAGATGCGCGAAGCCGGAATGGTCGTACCCGAGTTGAAGTGGCCGAGCATGCCCTTGATGCCGCTGTCCACGAGCTTCTGCGCGACGGTCGTGCCGGTCTTCGGGTCAGCCTGGTCGTCTTCCGAGATCAGCTGGAACTTGACTTCCTTGCCGGCGATCTTCGGCTTGGTGGCGTTGAACTCCTCCACGGCCAGCGTCAGGCCGTTCTGCATGTCCTTGCCGTACTGGGCCTGGGGACCGGTCATCGGGCCGGCGTAGCCGAGCTTGATGACTTCCTGCGCCGATGCTGCACCACCCAGCGCACACAGCGCCGCCGCCACCCACAGTTGCTTCAATTTCATTTGTGCGTCTCCTAGTTCAAACGCAATTTGGATCCATAGCGCGACGGGATCACCGCCGCCCTCCTCCCGCTTCGCATCCCATCCGCACCCGTCGTACGAATCGAACCGCGAATCCTGCTCTTGCTCCCCGTCAGCCGATGGTCATCAGGCTGGCGTTACCACCCGCCGCGGCCGTATTGACCGACAGCGAACGCTCGATCAGCAGGCGCTCCAGCGCCAGCCCTTCCCCGCCATGCGGCAGACCTTGCACGCCGACGATCGGGCCGGCACGCCGCGCCAGGCCTTCGCAGATGGCGCGCAGATGGTCCGAATCGCCGTGGTGCAGCACCGCGTCGAAGGCCGCTTCTTCCAGCGTCCCCACCACGCGGACGCGCGATTGTACTGCCGCCGGCAGGGTACGCAGTACCGCTTCAATGGCAGGGTTTTCCTGCACCACAGCGACGCTGCCGACGGCCAGCACGGCCGCCAGCTGGCGCAGCCAGTCGGCCGGATCCGCCGCCACGCACAGCACCGCATCGCGCGGCAACAGCGTGTAGGTATTGCGCTCGCCGGTGGGGCCCGGCAGCGTGGCCGTGGCGCCCGTCGCCGTGGCGGCCGCCAGGCGTTCGCACAGCGCTGCCAGCGCCGGCGATTGCTTGCGGGCCCAGTCCGTCAGGGCATCGAACGGGGCCAGCAGCGCGCGACGCGCGTCGGTGTCGACTTCGGTGCCGGCGCCTGCGGTCAGCTGCAATGCGGTGCGCATGGCGTCCTGCGGGCACGTCGACAGCAGGCGCAGCAGGTACAGCGGGCCGCCCGCCTTCGGGCCGGTGCCCGACAGGCCCTCGCCGCCGAACGGCTGCACGCCGACCACGGCGCCGACGATATTGCGGTTCACATACAGGTTGCCGACGTGCGCGCGATCCACGACGTGCGCGATGGTCTCGTCGATGCGCGTGTGGATGCCCAGCGTCAGACCGTAGCCCGTGCCGTTGATCTGTTCGATGAGCTTGGTCAGGCCCGTGTTGTCGGCGGTGCGCTTCCAGCGGATCACGTGCAGCACGGGGCCGAAAATCTCGCGCGTCAGATCCGACAAGCTGTCGAGCTCGATGACCGTCGGCGGCACGAAGGTGCCGTGCGCGCAGGCATCGGGCACCGGCGTCTGGTGCACGCGGCGGCCCTTGGCGCGCATCGCCTCGATGTGGCCGACGATGTTGTCGCGCGCTTCGGCGTCGATCACCGGGCCCACATCGGTGGACAGCCGGTCGGGATTGCCCATCGCCAGTTCGGCCATGCCGCCCTTGAGCATCGCCAGCACGCGGTCGGCCACGTCATCCTGCAGGCACAGCACGCGCAGCGCCGAGCAGCGCTGCCCCGCCGAATCGAACGCAGACGACAGCACATCGGCCACCACCTGCTCGGCCAGCGCGGACGAATCGACGATCATCGCGTTCTGGCCGCCGGTCTCGGCGATCAGCGGGATCGGCGCACCGTTGGCATCCAAGCGGCCGGCCAGCGTGCGCTGCAGGATGCGCGCAACTTCGGTCGAACCGGTGAACATCACACCCTTGGTGCGCCCGTCCTTCACCAGCGCCGCGCCGACAGTCTCACCGCGGCCCGGCAGCAGTTGCACGGCACCGGCCGGCACGCCGGCTTCGCGCAGGATGCGTACGGCTTGCGCCGCGATCAGCGGAGTCTGTTCAGCGGGCTTGGCCAGCACCGGGTTGCCCGCAGCCAGCGCGGCACTGACCTGGCCGGTGAAGATCGCCAGCGGGAAGTTCCACGGGCTGATGCAGACCACCGGGCCTAGCGGGCGATGCGTGTCATTCGAGAACCCGCCGCGCACCTGCGCCGCGTAGTAGCGCAGGAAGTCGACGGCCTCGCGCACTTCGGCGATGGCGTTGGACAGCGTCTTGCCCGCCTCGCGGATGATCAGGCCCATCAGGTGCTGCATCTCGCCTTCCATCAGGTCGGCGGCGCGATCGAGCAGCGCGGCGCGCGCTTCCGGCGGCGTCGCTTGCCAGATTGGGGCGGCAGCCGTGGCGGCCGCGAGTGCGGCGTCGACGTCCGCCTCATTGGCTTCGGTCACGTGGCCGACGATGTCGCGCAGGTCTGCCGGATTGCGCACGGGCTGCGGTGTGCCGCCGGTGTACGGCGCATCGCCGATGGTCGGCTCGGCCGTCCAGACCGTGCTCGTGCCCGCCAGCAGCGCCGACGACAGCGACGCCAGGCGCTGCTCGTTGGCCAGGTCGATACCGGCCGAGTTCACGCGGACGTTGCCATACAGATTGCGCGGCAGCGGAATCTTCGGATGCGGCAGGCCGAGCGTCCCTTCCTCGGCGTGCATCTTCTCCACCACCTCCACCGGGTCGGCGACGAGGTCGTCCAGCGGGATCGACTCGTCCGCAATGCGGTTCACGAACGAGGTGTTGGCACCGTTTTCCAGCAGACGGCGCACCAGGTAGGCGAGCAGCGTTTCATGCGTGCCGACCGGCGCATAGATGCGGCACGGGCGGTTCAGCTTGCCCGGCTTGTTGCCGACGACCTGTTCGTACAGCGGCTCGCCCATGCCGTGCAGGCACTGGAATTCGTACTGGCCGGGGTAATAGTTCTGGCCGGCCATGTGGTAGATGGCCGCCAGCGTGTGCGCGTTGTGCGTGGCGAACTGCGGGAAGATCGCGTCCGGCGCGGCCAGCAGCTTGCGTGCGCACGCCAGGTACGACACGTCGGTGTAGACCTTGCGCGTGTAGACCGGATAGCCCTCCAGCCCGTCGACCTGCGCACGCTTGATCTCGCTGTCCCAGTACGCGCCCTTCACCAGGCGGATCATCAGGCGATGCTTGCTGCGGCGGGCCAGGTCGATGATGTAGTCGAGCACGAACGGGCAGCGCTTCTGGTAGCCCTGCACCACGAAGCCGATGCCGTTCCAGCCGGCCAGCTCCGGTGCAAAGCACAGGCGCTCCAGCAGGTCGAGCGACAGCTCCAGGCGGTCGGCTTCTTCCGCATCGATGTTGATGCCGATGTCGTATTCGCGGGCCAGCATCGCCAGACCCTTCACGCGCGGATACAGCTCGTTGATCGTGCGCTCGTATTGCGCGCGGCTGTAGCGCGGGTGCAGCGCCGACAGCTTGATCGAGATGCCCGGCCCTTCGTAGATGCCGCGCCCGCCCGAAGCCTGCCCGATCGCGCGGATGGCCTGCTCGTACGACGCGAGGTAGCGCTGGGCGTCTTCCTCCGTCATCGCGGCCTCGCCGAGCATGTCGTAGGAGTAGCGGAAGCCCTCGGCTTCGAACTTGCGCGCGTTGGCCAGCGCTTCGGAAATGGTTTCGCCGGTGACGAACTGCTCGCCCATCAGGCGCATCGCCATGTCCACGCCCTTGCGGATCAGCGGCTCGCCGCTCTTGCCGATGATGCGCGTGAGCGCGCGCGACAAGCCCGCTTCATTGTGCGTGGCGACCAGCTTGCCCGTCAGCAGCAGACCCCAGGTGGCCGCGTTCACGAACAGCGACGGGCTCTGGCCGAGGTGCGAATGCCAGTTGCCGTTGCTGATCTTGTCGCGGATGAGCGCGTCGCGCGTGGCCTTGTCGGGAATGCGCAGCAGCGCCTCGGCCAGGCACATCAGCGCCACGCCTTCCTGGCTCGACAGCGAGAATTCCTGGATCAGGCCCTGCACCAGACCTTCGCGGCCGGTGCCGACCTTTTGCGTGCGCAGCTTGCCGGCGAGGTTGCGGGCGAGCTGCTTCGCGTCCGAGGCGAGCGCGCCCGGCAGGCGGGCCTGCTCCAGCAGCATCGGAATGGCTTCGGTTTCCGGCCGGCGGTAGGCCGCCGTGATGGCAGCGCGCAGGACCGATTGCGGTTGCACGCTCTGCGCAAATTCGAGGAACGGTTGCACCGTGGGCTCGTCACCCTCGTGCACGTCCGAGACGGCTGCGGCGGCGGACGGGAGGCCATCCGCCGCCGGGCCGTTTGCATCAGTTGGCAGCTGCCCCCGCTCCACTTGATCCAGATACGTGAAGATCGCCTGCTTGATCAGCCAATGCGGCGTGCGGTCAATGGACTGCGCAACGCGCTTGAGGCGTTCACGCGAAGCATCGTCCAGCTTGACCCCGAGGGTGGTTGTAGCCATGTGGGTTCCTATCCAAAGCTGCCATTGCCAAGGCTTGTGGCCGGCAAATTGGGCGGATCATACGCCTGGCGAAGCCGATGGTGCAACCTAGTGAAACCCCTTGGTTCGAAATGGGTAGATTGGGGTGCAACCGGAGAGGGGGTTGGGGGCTTTTGGGGCGACTTTATTGTTTTGGTGGGTGGGTTTTTTGGCTTTTGGTGCATCCCTTGTTTCATCCCCTGCCGGGGCTGACTCACTTTCTTTGGTCTTGCCCAAAGAAAAGTAAGTCGGTCCCGGCAGGGAACGAAAGGAGGGTGGACCACCAGCCCTCAAATCCTCAAAGGATCAATCTCCAACTGCCACCGCACCCCCTTCACAGTCTTGCCAATCCCCGCAAACCCCTCAGTCCAGGCCGTCAAAAGCTTCTGCAACGCCGCGCGAGAACCCGATTCCACCAGCAACTGCGCCCGCTCGCGGTTGGCCAGGCGCACCATCGTCATGGGCACCGGATCATGCAAAAACACCGGCGCGCCCAATTCAGCGGCCAAGGCTTCACCAGCCGAACGCGCGGCGCCCAAGAACTCCAGCGCGCGTGCGACTTCCTTGTGCTCTGCGGTCAACAACGCCTGATAGGCAAACGGCGGCAGCCCGGCCTGTTTGCGCTCCCGCAGCAGCTGGCGCGCAAAACCGTCATAGTCGTGCCGAACCAGCGCCTGCAGCGCCGGTGCGTCGGGATACCGCGTCTGAATCAGCACCTCGCCGGCCAAGCCCGCCCGGCCCGCGCGGCCCGCCACCTGCATCAGCGAGGCAAAGAGATGCTCCCCCGCGCGGAAGTCGTGCGAGAACAGCGAGGAATCGGGCGCGACCACGCCCACCAGCGTCACGCGCTGGAAGTCGTGCCCCTTGGCGACCATCTGCGTGCCGATCAGGATATCGACGCTGCCTTCGTGCACGGTGTCGAATAGCGCTTCGGCGCTGCCCTTGTGGCGGGTGGAATCGGCGTCGATGCGGGCGACGCGGGCCTGCGGGAACAGCTCGCCGAGCGTCTCTTCGATGCGTTGCGTGCCGCGCCCGAGCGGGGCGATATCGACGTTGCCGCAGTCGGGACAGTGATGCGGGATGCGCGATTCATGGCCGCAGTGGTGGCAGCGCAGGCGGCGCTCGGGCTTGTGCAGCACCAGGTACGCGGAGCAGCGCGGGCAGCCCGACAGCCAGCCGCACGCATCGCATGACAGCACCGGCGCGTAACCGCGGCGGTTGAGGAACAGCAGGCTCTGTTCGCCGCGCGCGAGGCGCTCCGCCATCGCGTCGACGAGCGGTTTGGACAGCCCGTCGCGGATCTCCCGCCCGGCGCGGCGCTCCAGATTGAGGTCGATGAGCGACACGCGCGGCAACACCGCCTCGGCTTGCGCGCGGTGCGATAGCGTCAGGCGCGTGGTGGCGTTCTGTTCGGCGCGCCACCAGGTTTCCAGCGACGGCGTGGCCGAACCGAGCACGACGGGAATCTGGCGCTGCTTGGCCCGCCACAGCGCCAGGTCCCGCGCCGAATAACGCAAGCCTTCCTGCTGCTTGTACGACGTGTCGTGCTCTTCGTCGACGAGGATGAGCGCGAGGTTCGGCAGCGACGCCAGCATCGCCAGCCGTGTGCCGAGCACGATGCGCGCCTCGCCGCGGTGTGCAGCCAGCCAGTTCAGCGCGCGCGGCTGCTCCGCCAGGCCGCTGTGCAGGGCGGCCATCGGCACGCCGGGAAAACGCGCGGCGATGCGCGCCTGGAGCTGCGGCGTCAGGTTGATCTCGGGCACCAGCATCAGGACCTGGGCAGCCGGGTCGCGCGCCAGGGTGTCGGCGATCGCGTGAAGGTAGACCTCCGTCTTGCCGCTGCCCGTCACGCCGTACAGCAGGAAGGGGCTGAACGTGCCCTGCGCTCCGGCCTCGGCAATGGCGCTCACGGCCGCCGCCTGTTCGGCATTCAAGGCCGGCGCGCCGGATGGCTCGGGCAGCGACGGCGGCTGCGGCAGCAGCAGCTTCGGGCGCAACTCGGCGCGCAGCCAGCCGAGCGCCGCCCAGTCGCGCAGCTTGGCAATGGCCTGCCCGTGCAGCGCGACGGCGGCGCTGGTGGAAAGCTCGCCGTCGCCGGTCAGCGCTTCGGCCAGCCGCATGGCGCCGGGGGCGCGCCTGGGAACGCTGTCCAGCAATGCCGCACGGGCCGGCTCCACCATCACGTAGACCGTTTCGGTGGCCTGCCGGGCGAGGTTGTCCCAACTGCCCGGGGTCCGCCACAGCGGCGGCAACGCGGGCAGCGTCACTTCACCGAGCGCGCGGTGGTAATAGCCCGCGGCAAATTCGGCCAGCGCACGCCATTCGGCGTCCAACGGCGGCACCCAGTCCAGCACGCGCTCGACGTCGCGCAATTTGTCTTGCGGCACGTCGGTGGTGGCGGCGGTCTCCACCACGAGCGCCACCACGCGGCGGTTGCCGAATGGCACGACCACGAGTTGCCCCGGCAGCACGGGCTGCGCGCAACGGTAGTCAAACACGGCGTCGAGCGGCGTGTCGATCACGACACGCGCGATGGCGGCCGCCACGGGGCCATCGGTAATCGCAACGTCGACGTGGGTGGTGGTCATGCGAAGCACAAGCGGTTGAAAGGCCAAGAGATTGTTGCAGCGCATCGGCGCAGCCGCACGTCAGAAAAGCGCACCCGCCATCTCACCTTGCCGCCGCAACGACCGCCCCAGCCGGCGCGATGTTCAAGTACTACTTGAGATTTGTGCCTTGACGCCCTGATCGGTGACCGGTTTTCCAGGCTATCCACACAAGCTGTGGATAACTTTGTTGAAAAGTCGCTCGCGGCGCCCGCGAAGGCCGATAAATCCAGCGCTTTTCTAGCTTGCACGATTTCCGCGCACGCCGCATTCTTCCAAAAAAATCAAACACTTATGCGATGGATGTGGCAAGCACCTCCTGTTGCGCCGCGAAAAAACCCCGCCGCGACAGCTTTGTGCATAAGTCAAGTCTTGACAGCCCGCTTGCGCACCAAAACGCGCGAAATAAATCGCTTGACAGCAGGCCAGGGCCAGATGGGGCCACCGGCGGGCGAGTAGTCACTCACCCTCGGCGCACCAAAGCGGCGACGATTCCACTCGTGCCGCCGGCTTCACGCACCGCGACGGCTCAATTCAAACGCCATCGCGCCGCAGCATGGCCCCGTTAAGCCGCCTTTGCGCGCAGCGTCCGGCTGAAGCTGTGCACCTCGTCCACCAGCACCGACACCGCCTCGGGAGGGGTGAACTGCGAGATGCCGTGGCCGAGGTTGAAGATGTGGCCATCGCTGCCACCGCCGGCTGCATAGTCTTCCAGCACGCGGCGCGCTTGCGCGCGGATCGCCTCCGGCTCGGCAAACAGCACGGTGGGGTCCAGGTTGCCTTGCAGGGCAATGCGGCCCGCCGTTCGCTGGCGGGCGCGCTGCAGGCTGACGGTCCAGTCCACACCCAGCGCGTCGGCACCGGTCTCGGCCATGGCTTCGAGCCACAGGCCGCCGCCCTTGGTGAAGAGGATGACCGGCACACGCTGGCCGTCGGCGCCAGCGCGAATGCCTTGCACCACGCGCGCCATGTAGGCCAGCGAGAACTCATGGTAGATGCCGTCGGCCAGCGCCCCGCCCCACGTATCGAAGATCTGCACGGCCTGGGCACCGGCATCGATCTGCGCATTCAGATAGTCGATCACGGCCTGCGCGTTGATCTCCAGGATGCGGTGCATCAGGTCCGGGCGCGCGTAGAGCATCGACTTGACGGTGCGGAAGTCGTCCGAACCGCCGCCTTCCACCATGTAGCAGGCGAGCGTCCACGGGCTGCCCGAGAAGCCGATGAGCGGCACGCGCTGCCGGCCGTCCTGGACGAGCGCACGGCGGATTTCCGCCACGGCGTCAAACACGTATTGCAGCGACGACATGTCCGGCACCGACAGCGCCGCCACATCGGCTTCCGTGCGCACCGGCTTGGCAAAGCGCGGCCCCTCGCCTTGCGCGAACGACAGCCCCAGGCCCATGGCGTCGGGCACGGTCAGGATGTCGGAAAACAGGATTGCCGCGTCCAACGGGTAGCGATCCAGCGGCTGCAACGTCACCTCGGTCGCATACGCCGGCGACTTGGCCAGGCCGAGGAAGCTGCCGGCTCGCGCGCGCGTGGCGTTGTACTCGGGCAGATAGCGGCCCGCCTGGCGCATCAGCCACAGCGGCGTGTAGTCGGTCGGCTGGCGGCGCAGGGCGCGCAGGAAGGTGTCGTTGGCGAGCGGTGCGGACATGGCGGATGCGGTTTTACGAAGGGGGCCATTGTAAGGGATGGTGTTTTTGGGCCATCCGCCGGTGTCGCCTATAGTGGAGCCCGCCCATTCCATCCCACCCCCCGAGGAGCCCTGCATGACACACAAGGGAAGCTGCCACTGCGGACACGTCGCCTTCGAAGTCGAAGGCCACCCGGAAAGCGCCATGGCCTGCAACTGCTCGATCTGCCGGCGCAAGGGCTCACTGCTGTGGTTCGTGCCTCGCGACAAGGTGCGCCTGCTCACACCGGAAGCCAACGCCAGCACCTACGTCTTCAACAAGCACGTGATCAATCACCGCTTCTGCCCGACGTGCGGCATCCACCCGTATGCCGAGGGCAAGATGCCCGATGGCACACCGACGATCGCGGTCAACATCCGCTGCCTGGAAGACATCGACCTGGACAGCGTGCCCGTCAAGCACTTCGACGGCCGTTCGATGTAGCCCCCGCGCGCTTAACCGGCGCGCAGCTTGAACAGGCCCACCGTGCGCGCCAGGCTGTGCGCCTGTTCGTTGAGCATTGAGGAGGCGGCCGTCGACTGTTCCACCAGCGCCGCGTTCTGCTGCGTGGCCTGATCCATCTCGGCAACGCTGCGGTCGATCTGGCTGATGCCGGCGCTCTGCTCGTGCATCGCGCCGTCGATCTCGCCGATGATGTGGGCGACGCGCTCGATGCCCTGCACGATCTCCTGCATCGTCGCGCCCGCGGCCTGCACGCGCTCGGCGCCGGTCTTCACACTGGCTTCCGATGCCTGGATCAGGTCCTTGATCTCGCGCGCGGCGGTGGCGCTGCGCTGGGCAAGCGTGCGCACCTCGCCGGCCACCACGGCAAAGCCCCGGCCGTTGTCGCCAGCGCGGGCCGCCTCGACGGCGGCATTGAGCGCGAGGATGTTGGTCTGGAACGCGATGCTGTCGATCACGCCGATGATCTCGGTGATGCGCGCCGACGACTTGGCGATCTCGTCCATCGTGCTGACCGCGCTGGAGACCACCTCGCCGCCGCGCGTGGCGGCCTGGCTGGCGTCGCTCGCCAGGCGCGTGGCCTGCATCGCGGCGTCGGCCGAGCTCTTCACGCTCGTCGTCAGCTCGGTCAGCGCCGCCGAGGTTTGCTGCAGGTTGCTGGCCGACGCTTCCGTGCGGCTGGACAGGTCGCGGTTGCCCATCTCGATCTCGCCGGTGGCCGACTTCATGTTCTCGACGCTGGCGCGCACTTCCAGCAGCACCGCGCCGATCTTGTCGATGAAAGTGTTGAACGACGCGCTGATCTGCGCGACTTCATCGTTGCCGACCACAGGCAGGCGGTGCGTGAGGTCGCCGCCGCCCGCGCCGATGGTGTCCATTGCATCGCGCACCTGCGACAGCCGGCGGAACGACTGCGACGTGAAGAACGCGGCGATGCCCACGGCCGCCAGCGTCAGCAGCACCATGGCCACGGCCAGCGCCTTGACGACATTGCGCAGGCCGGCGGTGGCCTCGGCCTTGTCCAGCGCGATCACCAGATACCAGTCGGTGCCCTGCACGGCCTGCGCCTTGAGCAGCTTGGCCGCGCCGGCCAGCTCCACTTCCAGCGGCGACGTGGCCTTGGCCAGGTTCGCCAGCGTCTCCGCCGTGAGCGATGCCGCCACGTCGGTGGCCGGCTTGAGCATCAGCTTGGCGTCGGGGTGTGCGATGACCTGGCCGTCCTTGGCCACCACAAACGCCAGGCTCGATGGCGTCGGATGCACCGCGGCCACGACTTCGCGCACGCCGTCGAGGGGCACGGCGCCCGAGAGCGCGCCGGCCGTCTCGCCGTTCTTCACGAGGGGCGCCGCAAACGACACGTACGGCACGCCGGTCGACACGTCGCCATACGGCTTGGTGACGAGCAGCTTGCCGGCTGCAATGGCCTGCTTGTACCAGGGGCGGCCGGTGGGGTCGTAGTCCTTGGGCGTGGTGCTGCTGGTGGAGATGAACGACTTGTCGGTCCAGCCGATCGTGATGATCGGGAAACCGTTGGCGTTGCCCATCTGCTTGCCGAAGCCCTGCGGGTCGCCGTGCTCGATGACCTCGGCGGTGGCCTTGACGGCCTGCGCCTTGGCCGCGACCCATTTGTCGATGGCCAGCGTGTTGCCGCTGGCGATGGCGGCGAGGTTCTGGTCGATGCTCTCCATCGTGTTGCTGCGCACGATGGAATACGTGGCGGCGCCGGACAGGGCCAATGCGCCGATCACGGTAGCCGACGAGATGATGAGAATGCGGGTGCGAAGGGAGGAGATCATGATGCTTCCGGATGGAACGTCCTGCATGAATCTGTCTGCGTACGGTGCGACCGTAGCGCCCTTCAGGATCACTGCCGGCTGTCGGGGGCCACTGAGCAAGCTACGGCAGCCCCGCCGCGAACTTGAGGCGCGGCCGTCCGCCCATGCGAGGGGGCTGCCGACCGGCTTCGGGCCCGGCCCGGTGCGTCACCTGCGGATCAGGCCAGGCGCAGCGTTTGCGCAAGGTGCCCGTACACCGTCGCGATGCGCCGCAGATGGCGCGACTCCGGATGCGTCAGCAGCCACAGCTCGGACGGGTTGGCGTCGGGCAGGTCGCGCAGCAGGACCAGGTCGCTGCGCACCCGCGCCGTGAGCACGGGCAGGATGCCGACGCCCATGCCCGCGGCCACCATCTCGGCCACGACCTGCAGGCTGTTGACGGAATACGTGGGCACCACCTTCGGAAAATGCCGCTTGCGCCAGCCCACCGAAGGGTGTTCGGGGATCGCCTCGTCAATGGCGATCCACGGCGTGCGGCCGGCCTCGACGTCGGCATAGGTCAGGCCGCTCGTCCGACCCGCGTACAGCGCCACGCGAAGGGTGCCGAGGTGCTTGCCGACCAGGTGCTGCGGCGGGCGCCGCGTGGCGCGCACGGCGATATCCGCATCGCGGCGGGTGAGGCTCGCCAGCTCGTTGCCCGCGTGCAGGTCGTAGCCGAGGTTCGGATGCTGCGCCTGCAGCGCCTTGAGCGCCGGCGCGACGAGCCCCACGAGGATGGTGTCGGTGGTGGTGATGCGCACCGTGCCCGAGACCTCTTCTGGCGCGGCATGGACGACGGCGCGGGCCGCCTCGAGGGCCGATTCCACCTGCTCCGCCTGCTCGGCCAGCAGCAGCGCCAGTTCGCCCGCCAGGTAACCGGTGCGCGAGCGGGCAAACAGCGCCTGGCCCAGTCCGCGCTCGATGCGCTGCAACGACCGGAACACCGTCGACGCGTCCACCCCGAGCCGCTCGCCCGCGGCCGCCAGGGTGCCGGCGCGCGCCAGCGCCAGGACGATCTCGAGATCCGCGGCGCTCAGGCGGTATTGCGTTTGTGCAAGCATGGTTTTCTGTCCCGCCTATTTCATTGGCATCTGCGCAATCCTACAGTGTTGCCAGCGCCGTTGCCGCCGCCCGGTGGTCACGGGTTCTCAACACGCAATCAAGACGGATCTCTCATGAAGCTCTACTACGCCGCCGGCACGTGCTCACTGGCCGTACACATCGCCCTGCGTGAAGTGGGCGCAAAGTTCGACCTGACCGCAGTGGACCTCGCCAAGCACCTCACCGCCGACGGGACGGATTTCTATACGATCTCGCCGCGCGGCTACGTGCCGCTGCTGGAGTTCTCCGACGGCTCGCGCCACACCGAAGCCGCCGCCCTGCTCCAATACGTGGCCGACCTCGATCCCGCGCATGCTTTGATCGGCAAGGCCGGCAGCGCCCATCGCCTGGCGGTGATCGAATGGCTGACCTTTATCAGCTCCGAGCTGCACAAGGGTTTCGGCCCGCTGTGGCACAAGGAGACGCCCGAGGCAACGCGCCAGAGCACCAAGGACAAGCTCGCCAAGCACTTTGCCGAGCTCGACGCCCGCCTGGCCAAGCAGCCGTATCTGGCCGAGACCTACAGCGTGGCCGACGCCTACGCCTTCACGGTGCTGAACTGGAGTAACTTCCTCGCGCTGCCGATGACGGCCTATCCGAACGTGCAGGCCTACATGGCCCGCGTGAGCGCGCGGCCCGCCGTGCACGAAGCGATGAAGGCCGAAGGGCTGGTGAAGTGAGGCGGCGCAGCTCAGTCGCCTGAGCGCTCGACGAGGTTGGGCGGGGCAGGCTGCACCGTACGCGGCTGCAGCAGCAGGTGCAGCCCCAGCCCGATCGCCGCGCCGGCGCACTCGGCCATGACAAAGCCCGGAACACTTGCCGGCGCGATGCCCGCAAAGCTGTTGCTGAACATGCGCCCGAATGCCGCCGCCGGGTTGGCAAACGACGTCGAGGCCGTGAACCAGTACGCCGCGCCAATGTACGCGGCCACGAGGGACGATGCCCTGCCCGACGGCGCGCGCAGGACCACGAGCAGCAGGCCGGCGGTCGCCACCGCCTCGGCCATCCACTGCCCTGACCCGCTGCGCAACCGGGTGGAAAACTGCAGCAGCGTCATGTCGAACATGGCCTGCGCGAGCCACGCTCCCAGCACGGCGCCGACAAACTGCGCGGCCATGTAGGGCGCCAGCGCCGCACGCGGCATCTCGCCACGCAAGGCCAGCGCCGCGCTCACCACCGGATTGAAATGCGCGCCGCTGATCGGCCCGAACAGTTCGATCAGCACGTACAGACCGCAGACCGTGGCCGCCGTATTGGCGAGCAGCGCCACTGCCGCGTTGCCGCCGGCAAGCCGCTCGGCCATGATGCCCGAGCCAATGACGATGGCCAGCAGCAACGCCGTTCCCATCGATTCGGCCAGCAGCCGGGTACGCAGGTCCGCCATGGCGTTCAGGTCTGCGCGATGCGCTCGAGCGCGGTCTGAAGCTCGGCGTTGCTCAGCGTGTCAAGCGGCAACGCCAGCAACTGCAGCATGCGGTAGCCGATCGCTTGGCGTGTCAGCTCGAAGGCCTGGCGCTTGTCCGCGTCGCCGCCCGGGGCGTTGGACGGGTCGGCATAGCCCCAATGGACCTTGACGGGGCTGCCCGGCCAATACGGACACGCCTCGGCCGCCGCGCTGTCACACACGGTGATGACGATGCGCATGTGCGGTGCACCGTCTGCCGCGAAGGCATCCCAGCTCTTGCTGTGGTAGCCGGCCACGTCGACGCCGGCATTGGCGAGCGCTTCCACGGCAAACGGGTTCAGGCGGCCGCTTGGCGCACTGCCTGCGCTGTAGGCACGCACATCCCTGGAGAGCCTGCGTGCCCAGTGGTTCAGCATGCCTTCGGCCAGCACGCTGCGCGCGGAGTTGTGCGTACACAGGATCAGGACATTCGTCGGCATACGTCAGGCAAGCGCATCAACATTGGCAGGAAACGGCGCTGACATCGAGGCACGGCGCGCCCTGGCAGCAGTTTTCAGTGAGAAAGCCGAGCAGCCCGTTCATGTGCGCGAATGCGGCCCGATAGATCAGGTGGCGGCCGTTCCGCTCCTGGGTCACGAGTTGCGCACTCATGAGCTCCTTGAGGTGGAACGACAGCGTCGCGCCGGGCACGTCCAGCTGTTCTGCGAGGGCGCCCGGCGTGAGGCCCGCGGGTCCGGCCGCCACGAGCATGCGAAACACACGCAGCCGCACGGTGTGCGCGAGCGCGGCTAAGGAACGGATGACGAGGGTTTCTTCCATATTTCCAATATATTGGAAACATTCCGGGCAGACAATCGCTTCCGGACCCGACTTCCCGTGCCGAACGTTTGCGGAATGCCTTACAACACACAGCGCGGCGAGGCCAGACGCGAACGGCTTCGCATGCCGTCCTGTCATCAATGCGTCGCTACAATCGCGAGCTTTGCTCTCCTCCGCCGGTTGCGGCGCTTTCCATGTTCAAGCACATTGTTTTCGCCCTGGCTGTTGCAGCCGCGGGCTTGCCGGTGGTCGCGGGCGCGCAGGTGCGCGGTGCAGGGTCGACGGCCGCCGCACCGGTCTATCGCGTGTGGTCGACGGGGTATGCGGCGGCGTCCGGCGTCACGCTCAGCTATGACGCGGTGGGTTCCGGCGAAGGCTTGAAGCGCATTCGCGCCGGCGACGTCGACTTCGGCGCGTCAGACGTGCCGCTTTCCGCGGCGGAGGCATCCAAGGCCGGCCTGGTCTGCGTGCCGTCGGTGGTCACGGGCGCGGTTCCCTTTGTGAACGTGCCCGGTGTGCCGCGCGGCCAGTTGAAGCTGACGGGCGAGCTGCTCGCCCAGATCTTCCTCGGCAAGGTCGAGACATGGGATGCCCCGGAGCTGCGTGCGCTGAATCCAGGCATGACGCTGCCCAAGCTGAAAATCCACCCCGTCGTGCGCGCCGATGGCTCCGGCACCACATACCACTTCACCGATTACCTGAGCGCGGTCAGCCCCGAGTGGAAGGCCACGTACGGCGCCAGGTCGACGGTGAGCTGGCCGGCAGGCTTCACCGCCGCCAAGGGCAGCACGGACGTGGTCAAGGCCGTGCAGGCGACGCCGGGAGCGATCGGGTATGTCGACTACAACTACGTCGTCGACAACGACCTGAACGGCGTGCAGCTGCGCAATGCGGCGGGACGCTTCGTGAGCGCGCAGGTCAGCGGCTTCCGTGAGGCCGTGCTGCAAAGCGCGTGGAACCGCAAGGGCGATTTCACCGCGCCGCTGGTCAATCTGCCCGGCGCGGAAACGTGGCCGATCACCATGGGCACGTTCATCATCGTGCCGGCGGTGAGCCGCTCAGGCACACGCACGCTGGCGGCCTTGAAGTTTCTGACGTGGGGTTACTTCCACGGGGACGAGCTGGCCGCGCGCGCGAAGTTCGTACCGTTGCCCGAGCGGGTGCAGGCGAGCGCCTATCGTGAGCTGTCGCGGGTGACGGACGCATCGGGCACTCCCATCGGCCTGCAGAGCATGCCGGCAAACTGGAGCAAATAGGCTGCCGAGGCAGTGTCGGCGTGACGCCGCCGCACCATCTTGACGCGAGTCAGGCGGCGCACTGAAAGCTTTGCAACAGGGCTGGATTGTTCCGGCGCGTTTCCTATAGTGGTCATTCGCCGCACAGGCCAGCCAGCACGGGAAGCAGACATGGGTACCGCCATTGCAGACCAGGATGAGCAGATCGACAAGATCGCGCAGGACACCGGCGCGCCGGCCGACCTTGTCCGCGTGCAGTACATGGAGACATTGCGCACATTGGCCGCCGATGCGCGGGTGCACGACTACCTCTCGTTGTTCGTCACGCGCCGCGTGATGGCGGCGTTCCGGCCGCGCCGCACGCCGGGCTAGCGCGCGCTCATTCCTCGCTGATCATCCCGACAAAGGCATGCGCCGCGCGGCGCATCCATTCGCGCGCCCGTTCGGCCTCGGGCTGGATGCGCGCAAAGCCGTGCGTCATGCCGGAGGCTTCAATGGTGATGACTTGCGCGCCGTGCTGCACGAGGTGGTCGGCGTACTGCAGGCCGTCATCACGCAGCACATCGTGCGCGGCCACGATGACGACCGTGTCGGGTGGCGTGTGCTGCGGCGGCTGCGCCATGGGGAAGATGCGCGCATCCTGCTCGGCGAGTGGCTTGGCCAGCTGCTGTGCACCGATGAACTGCGTCCAGTACCAGCGCATTTCGTCGCGCGTGAGGCCGGGGCCTTGTGCGAACGCGTTGTAGCTCTCGCTGCCGAAAGCGGGCGTGGTGACCGGGTAGACGAGAAACTGCGCGTTCACGAGGCCCGGGCGGACCATGACATGCACGGCCTCCGCAGCCTGCGCGGCAAGATGCCCGCCCGCGCTGTCGCCACCCACGGCCAGGAAGCCCGGATCGAAGCCAAGCCGCAAGCGCTGTTCGGCCAGATACGCCAACGCATCGCGCGCGTCGTCTGCGGGGGCGGGAAACGGGTGCTCCGGCGCCAGGCGGTAATCGACGCTGACGACTGCACAGCCGGTGTCCTGCGCAAGCAGCGCTGCCAGCATGCGATGCGTCGTACGCGCCGACCCGACCACCCAGCCGCCACCGTGGAACCACACCAGCAGGCGCGGCCGCGCCACGCGCCTGGGGCGGAACACGACGGCATCGAGCGTGCGGCCCGCAAGCGGCAGGCTCAGGTCGGACACCTCCACACCGTCGGGCAGGGGCCGATCCGACAGCTGCGCAATCGCTTCGAATTGCGCGCGGCGCGCGGCGGCATCTTCCGGTGCCGGCAAGGCGCCGAATCGTTCGGCAACGCGTTGGTAGAACTGCAGGATCTGCGGATCGACGGCCATGGCATGAGTCGGTTTCAATAACCGCCGAAGTGTAGCGCGACCGCCTCCCCTGCCGCGATACGCCGGCAAGCGGAATGACGCGCCCAGCGTCGGCACGCGCGCGCCCTGCGCCTGGATCTGCCGATGGAAAGACTGACCACTTCGTGGAAGGCGGCGCGCCGTCAGCCGCGCTGCCCGATGCCGAGCCGCCAGTGCTCGATCTTGGTACAGCGGTCCTGCACGGCCGGAATGCCCGCGGCGCGCGCCACGGCGATGGCCTCGTCGTTGACGATGCCCAGCTGCACCCAGATGCCGCCCACGCCCAGTGCCACCGCCTCCTGCACCACCGGCAAGACTTGTTCCGCGCGACGGAAGATGTCGACCAGGTCGATGCGTTGTCCCGCCGCGGCCAGCGTGGTCGCGGCTTCCGTCAGCGTGGCATGGCACGGCTCACCGAGGACATCCTCGCCCGCATGCTGCGGATTGACCGGCACGATGCGATAGCCGGCCTGCTGCAGATAGCGCGCCACGTCGTAGCTCGGCCGCGTGGGGCGCGGGGACAGTCCGACCACCGCGATGGTCTTGCCGGACAGCAGCCGGCGCATGGTGGCCTGTTCGTCTGCGTAGGAAGGTTGGGTGGACATGGTCGGCAATGCAGTCAGGTGGTCGGCCGCCTGCATGCGGCCCCAAGGTCGGGAAGCCGCACGACGGCGCGGAACGCACCCCGCGCGTACGGCCCCACTTCGTATGGCCCGTAATGCACGACGATGCGCTCGCCTTGCAGCGTAAACGGAAACGTGGCGTTGCGCAGGTCCTTCTCCTTGAGCGCGCCGCGTGGCGCCTCGGGTGCGCCTTCGCGCTTGAGGGACTCGACAATCTGCGTGTTGAAGGCTTGCAGGCAGGCGGGCGTCGGGTTCAGCACGTCGGCCAGCACAACGGGCTGGAAGCCTTCCGGACCACGCCGCCAGTTGCCGGCCGAGAAGCCGTAGTTGCCGTGCGCCCCGCCGCTGTAGGCCCACACCATGCGCAGCAGGCTCACGGTGTCACCCACGCCGACGACGCTGATGCGGACAACGCACTCGGTGTCGTACTGGTCGCAGCGGCGCAGGCGCAGCGATTGTACGAGCGCATCGACCGCCGCGTCGCCGGTGACCGGGTAGCGCTCCGTGAGCTTCGCCTGACCGGACGTCGTCGTCGCTTCGAGATACTGCGCGACGCGCTTGAGTGCAAAGGGCCGACTGCGGCCGCCGTCGCTCCAGTTGCCCGTGGCGGTGGTGCCGTCGGCCGACAGCGCGCCCGACAGCATGCCGCCCTCGCGCACGACGGACTGGCCGGACGCGTCCAGCCCCTCGGCGCGCTCGCGCCACACGAAGCGGCGCTCGGGTGCATTGCGGCCCTCGATCGTCCACAGCGCGCGGCCGTCCGGACGGTCGTCGTACGCTTCGCCGGTGAGCGTGTCGGCGGCGGCCTCCTTGTCTTTGTCCTGTCCGCCGCCTGACCGGTCGTAGACGCTGAGCCAGATGTTCCACGCGGAGCTGTCGGCGCCCTTCTCGACCATGCCCTGCCAGAACGTGCCGACGTAGCGCTCGCGCTGCTCTGTCGATTTTGCAAGAGGGGCGATTGGCGCAGAAGCAACGGATGGGGCGGCGGAGGGCGCACTGGGCGTCGCCCCAGGCGGCGTCGGCACCTTATCCGCGCCGGCATGTGCCGCGCCGGTGGCGCCGAGTGCCGCCATCAAGGTAACAAAAACGCCCGCTGCCTCGCGCTTGCGCGCCCGTTGGCGCGCACTTTCTTCTTGCATGCTTCCCCTCCGATGAGCCGGCACGACCGACCGCTCGCGTGCTGCGGGCCGGCGGTTCTTCAAGCCCGGCGCGCGATACGGCAAAACGGTGGGACTGGGCAGGTGCTGTCGGCGTTCCGTCAGCGTTGTGCTCGAGCGCACCATACGTCACATCCCGCCACTTTTGCAGCGCTTGCATTCGATTGCAATCCGACACACTTTGTTACGTCCCCTGGCGGGTTCGTCGCACACAATGCGTTCGCACCCCGGCGGTTTGTGTCCAACGGTTGTGCCCCGCCGGCGCACCGTGGCGCACACAAGTGCACGACGCACACCACGGTGCAAGGTTACCCCTCCCTTTCGAATTGACCCCTCGAAAGGATTTCCCGTCCGCGCGGTGCTCCCCGGCCCGCGCGCTTTTTTTTTGCCTGTGCAATTCGCGGGCCTGCCCCCTTCCCTCGCCGACCTTCATGCCGTGCACGTGGGCGATACACGCGCTTACAAAGGCAAGTCGGCCCTTGCCCGCCCGCCGCGTTAAATGAAGACGTACACGCGGCCGCGGCCGCCCACTGGAAGCGAGGGCTCATCATGTCCAAGGTTTTGCGTCGTTCCTCATACGCCGGCACGCGGCTGCCGCAGGTGCTGCGCGCCGTTGGCGTGGCCGCAGTGCTGCTGGTGTGCGGCGCGCAGGCCGCCATGGCGGCGGATCCGGCTGCGCGCGTCGCGCGGCTGTCGGACTTCTCCGGCGCGGTGAGCTTCGCACCGGCCGGCTCCGACGACTGGGCCGGGGCGACGCTCAACCGTCCGTTTACCAGCGGCGACCGGCTGTGGTCCGACCAAGGCAGCCGCAGCGAGCTCCACGTGGGTTCCACGGCGCTGCGGCTCGGACAGAACACCGGCGCCACGCTCGTCGACCTGGACGACCACAACACCCAGGTCAAGCTGACGCAGGGCGCGCTGTCGGTGCGCGTACGCGCGTTGCCGCCCGACCAGACCGTCGAGATCGATACGCCCAACCTCGCCTTTACGCCGCAAGCGCCGGGCGAGTACCGCCTCGATGTCGCGCCCGATGGCTCCAGCACCACCGTCACCGTCTGGCGAGGACAGGGCACAGCCTATGGCGACGACCGTTCGCTGCCACTGTCGGCCGGTCAGCAGATCCGGTTTGACGGCACCGACCTCGCGCAGGCCGGCGGCACCGACAACCCTGGCCGCGATGCCTTCGACCGATGGGCCGAATCGCGCGATGCCCGCGAGGACGCGTCGGTCTCGGCGCGCTACGTTGGCCGCGAAATGACCGGCTACGAAGCCCTCGACGACTATGGCACGTGGCGTGAAGAAGCCGGCTACGGTGCCGTATGGGTGCCGCGCGCGGTGCCGGCCGGCTGGGCGCCGTACCGCACCGGACACTGGGCATGGATCGCGCCGTGGGGCTGGACATGGGTCGACGATGCGCCCTGGGGTTTTGCCCCGTTCCACTATGGCCGCTGGGCCTACGTCGGTACCACATGGTGCTGGGTGCCGGGGCCTGTGGTGCCGCGGCCGGTGTATGCGCCGGCGCTCGTCGGCTTTGTCGGCGGCGGGGGCGGTGGTGGCGTGAGCTGGGGCATCCACATCTCGCTCGGATCCCCGGGTGTGGCGTGGTTCCCGCTCGCCCCGGGCGAGGCCTATCGCCCGGTCTACGCGGCCAGCCCGACCTATGTGACGAATATCAACCGCACGGTGGTGGTCAACAACATCACCGTCAACAAGACGATCATCCACAACAACGTGACGCGCATCACCAACGTGAACCGCGTCAGTTACGTCAACGCCAACAACCCCGCTGCGCTGACCGCCGTGCCCGCCAAGACGTTCGTCAACGGGCAGCCCGTCAACGGCGCGATGGCGAACCTGCGCCCCGAGCAGATGCGTGCACAGCTGGCACATGCCCAGTTCGTCTCGGCCCCCGCGCTGGCGCCCGTACGCGCGAGCCTGGTGGGAGCAGCGGCCAATGCGGGCCCCCGGGCGCAACCGCCGGCACAGGTGTTCGCGAAGCAGGCGATCGCCGTGCGCGCGCCCAATACGCCCGCGGGTGGGCATGACGCGCTGGCCGAGCGCTTCCGCTCGCAAGGCGGTACGTTGCCCGGTGCCGGCCCCGCGTGGACGGGCGGCAATACCGACGTGCGCGCCACGCGCCTGCATGGCCAGCCCAACGCGAAGATGCCGCCCGCCCCCCTTGTCGCGCAGGCAGCGGGCCTGCGCCTCACGCATGCCGCGCCCGCCGCACCGGCCCGCCCCGACGGCGAACCAGGCCGTGCGCCGCAGGAACATGCGCCCGCGCGCATGGGTCTGCTCGATGCGCCGAACGCCAATGCGCCGCATCCACAGAACGGTCCGCGCGATGCGCGCGCCGAGCCGGGTCCGCAGGGCTTCATGTCCGCAAGCCCGACCGGCCGGCCGGGTCCGGCGCCCGGCACCGCCGCGCCGCAGATGGCCGCCCCGGCGGGCAAGACGACACGTCCGCCACGGCATGAGGGGCCCACCGTTCCGGAAGACGCGCATCACACGTCCGAATCACGCCCGCCGGCCGCGCACGTCACGGCCCCGACACCGCACGCGCGGCTCGGAAACCCGCCGCCGGAGCGCTTGAACGGCAACGCAACCGCGCAGATGCACGAACGCCCCCACGTTGCGCCGCCACAGAGCCGCACGTTCCACGCGCCGGACCAGCAGCGCGCACCGGAAGTCCACGCCGAAGCGCCCCATCGCGCGCCGCCCCCGCAAGCAGCCGAAATCCGCGCACCGCAGCCGCAGCCGCGCACGCCCGAGTTTCGCCCGCCGCAACCGCCGCAGGAGGCGCATCACAACGCCCAGCCGCATCCGCAAGGCAACCACGGCGAGGGGCACCGCGAGACCGAACACCGCTGAGCCCGCGGCGCGCAAAAAAAAAGCAGCCCAACCGGGCTGCTTTCTTCATCCGGACCGGCCGAAGACGGCCGGCTCGACACTGCCTTAGCGCTTGCGGCGCAGGCGCGCGATCGCTGCCAGCTGCGCAGCGGCCACGGCAAGTTCGCTTTGTGCACGCGCGAGGTCCAGATCGCTGCTCTGATTCTGCAACGCCTCTTCGGCCGCGCGCTTCGCTTCGTTCGCCTTGGCTTCGTCCAGGTCGTGGCCGCGGATTGCGGTGTCGGCCAGCACGGTCACCTTCTTCGGCTGCACTTCGAGAATGCCACCGGCAACGAACACGAACTCTTCGCCGCCGTCGTCCTTCTCGATGCGCACGGCGCCCGGCTTGATGCGCGTGATCAGCGGCGTGTGGCCCGGCAGAATGCCCAGCTCGCCGGCTTCCCCGGGCAGTGCCACGAACTTGGCATTGCCCGAGAAGATCTCCTGCTCGGCGCTGACGACGTCTACATGAATGGTTGCCATCTCGATTCCTTTGCTCAGAAAAGCCGCTTCCTAAACAGATGTCAGGAAGCCAGTACTGGCCTTGGCGCGTGCACAAGGCCAGACCTCGCGCTTACTGGAGCTTCTTGGCCTTTTCGAAGGCTTCGTCGATCGAGCCGACCATGTAGAACGCCTGTTCCGGCAGGTGATCGCACTCGCCGTCCACCAGCATCTTGAAGCCGCGGATGGTTTCCTTCAGCGGCACGTACTTGCCCGGCGAACCCGTGAACACTTCAGCCACGTGGAACGGCTGCGACAGGAAACGCTGGATCTTACGCGCGCGGTTCACGGCGAGCTTGTCTTCCGGCGACAGTTCGTCCATGCCCAGAATCGCGATGATGTCGCGCAGTTCCTTGTAGCGCTGCAGCGTCTGCTGCACGCGGCGTGCGACGTCATAGTGCTCCTGGCCGACCACTTGCGGGTCGAGCTGGCGCGAGGTCGAGTCGAGCGGATCGACTGCGGGGTAGATACCCAGCGCGGCGATGTCACGCGACAGCACGACGGTCGAGTCCAGGTGCAGGAAGGTCGTTGCCGGCGACGGGTCGGTCAAGTCATCGGCAGGCACATACACGGCCTGGATCGACGTGATCGAGCCGGTCTTGGTCGACGTGATACGTTCCTGCAGCTTGCCCATTTCTTCAGCCAGCGTCGGCTGGTAGCCCACGGCGGAAGGCATACGGCCCAGCAGTGCCGACACTTCCGTACCGGCCAGCGTGTAGCGGTAGATGTTGTCGACGAAGAACAGGATGTCACGGCCTTCGTCGCGGAAGCGCTCGGCCATCGTCAGGCCGGTCAGCGCCACGCGCAGACGGTTGCCCGGCGGCTCGTTCATCTGGCCGAACACCATGGCGACCTTGTCGAGCACGTTGGAGTCCTTCATCTCGTGGTAGAAGTCGTTGCCCTCACGGGTACGCTCGCCCACGCCAGCAAACACCGACAAGCCCGAGTGCTGCTTGGCGATGTTGTTGATCAGCTCCATCATGTTCACGGTCTTGCCGACGCCGGCGCCACCGAACAGACCCACCTTACCGCCCTTGGCGAACGGGCAGACCAGGTCGATCACCTTGATGCCGGTTTCCAGCAGGTCCACCGACGGCGACAGTTCGTCGAACTTCGGGGCCTTCTGGTGGATCGAGCGGCGCTCGTCCGATGCGATCGGGCCGGCTTCGTCGATCGGGCGACCCAGCACGTCCATGATGCGGCCCAGCGTGCCGTGACCGACCGGCACCGAGATCGGTGCGCCGGTGTTGACCACGCGCATGCCGCGGCGCAGGCCGTCGGACGAACCCATGGCGATGGTACGCACCACGCCGTCGCCCAGCTGTTGTTCCACTTCGAAGGTCAGGCCCTTCTCGGCAAACGACTTCTCGTCGCTGTCTTCCAGCACGAGCGCGTCGTAGATCTTCGGCATCTTGTCGCGCGGGAACTGAATGTCCACCACGGGCCCGATGCACTGCACGATACTTCCGCTTTCGATACTCATGTGTATCTCCAATAACTCAATTTTTTGCCGTGGGCATTAGACCGCCGCCGCGCCGCCGACGATCTCGGACAGTTCCTTCGTGATCGCGGCCTGACGGGTCTTGTTGTAGACCAGCTGCAGCTCGCCGATGACGTTCTTGGCGTTGTCCGACGCCGCCTTCATCGCCACCATCCGGGCCGATTGCTCGGACGCCATGTTCTCGGCCACCGCCTGGTACACCAGCGCCTCGACGTAGCGGATGAGCAGCTCGTCGACGACCGTCTGGGCATCCGGCTCGTAGATGTAATCCCACGAGTAGGCCTGCTTCTCGGCGTCGCTCTGCGACAGCTTGTCGGCCGTCAGGGGCAGCAGCTGCTCGACCACCGGCTCCTGCTTCATCGTGTTGATGAAGCGGGTGTACGCGAGGTACACGGCGTCGATCTCGCCGGCGGCGAATGCATCGAGCTGGACCTTGATCGCACCGATCAGCTTTTCCAGATGCGGCGTATCGCCCAGGTGCACGACGTTCGACACGACCTTCGCGCCGACACGGCCCAGGAATTGCATGCCCTTGGTGCCGATGGCGGTCGCCTGCGTCTCAACGCCCTTGTTCTGCAGATCACGCAGCTGGTTGGTGACGGCACGCAGCACGTTGGTGTTCAAGCCACCGCACAGGCCCTTGTCCGTCGTCACCACGATCAGGCCGGCGCGCTTGACGTCGCGCGTGACCATGAACGGGTGCTGGTACTCCGGATTGGCCTGTGCCATGTGCGCGGCCACGTTGCGAATCTTCTCGGCGTACGGGCGGGCAGCACGCATCCGCTCCTGCGCCTTGCGCATCTTGGATGCGGCGACCATCTCCATCGCCTTGGTGATCTTGCGCGTGTTTTGCACGCTCTTGATCTTGGTGCGGATCTCTTTTGTTCCGGCCATTGCTTCCTCTCCGTTCAAAGCTGGCTGCGCAGGCTACGCGCAGCCAGTTCCGGGACGCGGTTAGAACGCGGCGGACTTCTTGAAATCCTCGATCGCGGCACGCAGCGCGGCCTCATCGTCCTTCGACAGATCCTTCGTGTCTTCGATACGGTTGATGAGGTCGGCGTACTTCGTCTTCAGATGGTCGTGCAGGCCCTTTTCGAAAGCCAGGATGTCCTTCACGTCCACGTTGTCGAGGAAGCCGTTGTTGGCGGCGTACAGCGACGCGGCCAGCTGCCACACCTGCAGCGGCTGGTATTGCGGCTGCTTGAGCAGTTCGGTCACGCGGCGGCCACGCTCAAGCTGCTTGCGGGTCGCATCGTCCAGGTCGGAAGCGAACTGCGCGAACGCAGCCAGTTCACGGTACTGGGCCAGGTCGGTACGGATACCGCCGGACAGCTTCTTGATGACCTTCGTCTGGGCGGCGCCACCCACACGCGACACCGAGATACCGGCGTTGATTGCGGGGCGGATGCCGGCGTTGAACAGATCGGTTTCCAGGAAGATCTGGCCGTCGGTAATCGAGATCACGTTGGTCGGAACGAACGCGGACACGTCGCCGGCCTGCGTTTCGATCACGGGCAGCGCGGTCAGCGAACCGGTCTTGCCCTTGACTTCACCGTTGGTGATCTTTTCGATGTGCTCGGCGTTCACACGGGCGGCACGCTCAAGCAGACGCGAGTGCAGGTAAAACACGTCACCCGGGTAGGCTTCACGGCCGGGCGGGCGGCGCAGCAGCAGCGAAATCTGGCGATACGCCCAAGCCTGCTTGGTCAGATCGTCGTAGACGATCAGGGCGTCTTCACCGCGGTCGCGGAAGTACTCGCCCATCGTGCAGCCGGCGTAGGCCGACAGGTACTGCATCGCAGCGGAGTCCGAAGCCGCAGCCGCGACCACGATCGTGTATTCCAGCGCGCCGTGCTCTTCAAGCTTGCGCACCACGTTGGCGATCGTCGAAGCCTTCTGGCCGATTGCCACGTACACGCAGAAGATGCCCTTGCCCTTCTGGTTGATGATGGCGTCGACTGCAACAGCCGTCTTGCCGGTCTGGCGGTCGCCAATGATCAGCTCACGCTGGCCACGGCCGATCGGCACCATCGAGTCGATCGACTTCAGGCCGGTCTGCACCGGCTGGCTCACCGACTGACGTGCGATCACGCCCGGCGCGACCTTCTCGATCACGTCGGTCTGCTTGGCGTTGATCGGGCCCTTGCCGTCGATCGGCTGACCCAGCGCGTTCACCACGCGGCCGAGCAGTTCACGGCCGACCGGCACTTCCAGAATGCGGCCCGTGCACTTGACTTCGTCGCCTTCGGAAATGTGCTCGTACTCACCCAGGATCACGGCGCCGACGGAGTCGCGCTCGAGGTTCAGCGCGAGGCCGAACGTGTTGCCCGGGAATTCCAGCATTTCGCCTTGCATCACGCCCGACAGGCCATGAATGCGGCAGATACCGTCCGTCACGGAGATGACCGTGCCGGTGTTCTTTGCGTCAGCGCCAGCCTTCAAGCCCTCGATACGGGTCTTGATGATGTCGCTGATCTCGGAGGGGTTCAGTTGCATCGAATGCTCCTAATTCTTCAATCTGTCCGCGGGCGATCTCATCGGCGCCACGCGGATCAGCATTACGCGGCGGTCAGCGCAGACTGCATCTGCGCCAGGCGCGCGCGCACCGAGGTGTCGAGCACTTCGTCGCCCACCTGCACGCGCACGCCGCCGATCAACGATGGATCGACCTTCACGTGTGCCTGCAGCTTCTTGCCGAACTTGCGTTCGAGCGTGGCGACCAGTTCGGTCAGGGGCGCACCCTCGAGCGGGAACGCACTGGTGATCTCGACGTCGGCGGCGCCTTCGCTGGCATTCCGCAGCACATGGAATTGCGCGGCAATTTCCGGCAGCAGCGACAGACGCTTGTTGGCGACCAGCAGACCAACGAGTTCCTTCGCCTCATGCGATACCGGAGATTTCAGCGCCGACAGGAAGATCCCCGCCACATCGGCTTTGGAGAGCTTCGGATCATCGGCGACTGCCTTCATGTCGGGCACGGAAGCGACTTGCCCCATTTCCGACACGAGCTCAGACCATGCACCCAGATTGCCGGCCTTCGCCACGCGGAACAGCGCCTCTGCGTACGGACGGGCAACGGTTGCGAGTTCTGCCATGATTACAGCTCAGCCTTGAGTTGATTGAGCAGATCGGCGTGGACCTGCGCATTGACTTCACGCTTGAGGATCTGCTCGGCGCCCTTGACGGCCAGCACAGCGACCTGGTCACGCAGCGATTCACGCGCGCGCACGGTCTGCTGCTCGGCTTCCGCCTTGGCTTGCGCGATGATGCGCGCGGCTTCGGCTTGAGCGTTCTGCTTGATCTCTTCAGCGGCCATCTGCGCACGCTTTTCGGCGTCCGCGATGCGCTGCGCGCCTTCATTGCGCGCTTCGGCCAGTGCCTGCTCGACCCGCTTGTTGGCCAGCTCCAGCTCGGCCTTGCCCTTATCGGCAGCGGCCAGGCCATCGGCAATTTTCTTCGCGCGTTCGTCGAGCGCCTTCACCAGGGGCGGCCAAATGAATTTGGCGACAACCCACCACAGGATGAAGAACACGACCATCTGCGCGACGAGTGTGGCGTTCAGGTTCATGGTGTGTTCCTTTCGGTATTGTGACTACGGATCAATGCACGAAGCGGCGAGGGCTGCGCGTTGCGCCATCCCAGGCCGCCTCCGGCATCATGCAGACCGAAAAGAATTACTTGATGACCGACAGCAGCGGGTTGGCGAACGCGAACAGCATGGCCACGCCAACGCCGATCAGGAATGCCGCGTCGATCAGGCCAGCCAGCAGGAACATCTTGGTTTGCAGCGGGTTCATCAGCTCAGGCTGACGTGCGCAGGCTTCGATGTACTTGCCACCCATCAGTGCGATGCCGAGGCAGGCGCCGATGGCACCCAGGCCGATGATGATGCCGATACCGATGGCGGTCAGACCTTGGATGTTGGCGAGAAATGCTTGCATGATGACTCCCTTTTACGTGAAAGACTAAGAACTGAGGAACTTGAAAAAACCAAACGGAACCGGAGAACCTGAACCGCTACTTAGTGATGGTCATGTGCCTGGCCGATGTACACCAGCGTCAGCATCATGAAAATGAACGCCTGCAGCAGAACGATCAGGATGTGGAAGATCGCCCAGACTGCACCGGCCACCACGTGACCCACGAAACCCAGCGCCGAGAAGTCGGCACCGAACGTCCAGATCGAGCCGAGCAGCGCGATCAGCAGGAACACCAGTTCGCCCGCGTACATGTTGCCGAACAACCGCATGCCCAGCGACACAGCCTTGGCGAGGAATTCGATGATGTTAAGGATCAGGTTGAACGGCGCAAGGTACCACTTGGCGCCGAACGGAGCGGAGAACAGCTCGTGCGCGAAGCCGCCCGCGCCCTTGATCTTGAAGCTGTAGTAGATCATCAGGATCAGCACGGCGAACGACATGCCGAAGGTGCCGTTCAGGTCGGCCGTGGCCACTGCGCGATGGTGCGGCACGTGCAGGCCGAAGCTGCCGAGCAGATGGTTGACGCCCGTGACCCAATCCACCGGGACGAGGTCAACCGCGTTCATCAGCGTGACCCACACGAAGACCATCAGCGCCAGCGGAGCAATCCAGGAACGATCGCCGTGGATGATGCCCTTGGCCTGGTCGTCGACCATCTCGACGACGAGTTCGACAAACGCCTGGAAGCGGCCGGGAACGCCCGAAGTGACACGGCGTGCGGCGATGCCCAGGAAGATCAGGCCGATCGCGCCCATCAACACGGACCAGAACATCGTGTCCCAGTTGATGACGGAGAAGTCGACCACCGACGCCTGCTTGCCGCCGATGCTGTTGAAATTCTGCAAATGCTCCGCGATATACGCGGAAGGCGTAAGAGCGTGCTCGGCGGCGTGGCCGGCGGCTTCTGCGACTTCAGTTGCCATGATGACTCAGTCCAATATTGCGAAACATTCTTCGTGATCCGTTCCAGTTCGCGCCCGATGCTCGACGGGTTGCCCCGGAGATCGCGGACTGCACGCGGCTGAAACGCGCCACCTTATTCGTTCGGAGTGTCAGGGCAATGAACCCGGGCTTCTCCTGCCACAGGTTCCTGCCGTGTTCTGACATGTTCCGTGTGCCCGCCGCATGGCCGCAGGCTTGGGTCCGTCGTCGCGGTCAGCGCAGTGCCAGACCGACCCAGTACATCTTCAGCGCCAGGATCAGGGTGATCAGCAGGGGCACCCAGTGCAGTCCCTTGAACACCACCACCACGACCACCAGCAGCGCGATGGTGCCGAGCACCTTGATCGCTTCGCCCACGACGAGGCGGGCAATGGATTCAAAACCCCTGGCCGTCGACAGCCGCATCGCGAACCACGCCGAAGGCACGACGCACACGCCGCCACCCAGCAGGGCCGACAGCGCGGCTTCGCCGGCTGACGCAGACCCCGTGCCTGCAAACCAGCTGCCGATATACCAACCGAGCGCACACAGCAGTGTGATGGCCACCTGGCCGAGCACGATGGAAAAAGGCGTGATGCGCGAAGCCTGCAGGGCGCGCTCGCCGAACAGGGCGACCGCTTCGTCATGCGACAGCACATGCACTGGCGGCTCCGCCTCACCTGCATCGTCCCAGTCGTCGCGCTTCGGATCCTGCGCCGACGATGGTCGGGCGGCTTCCAACGAAGCGTAAGAATGGGGCCGTTGCCGCTCGCTTGGCTGCATGGAAGAATGGTCTCTCATCATGCCGCACCGCTTTGGGTCAGGCGGATTTAAAACCGCACGATTCTACGGGACATGGCATTCGCCAGTCAACGCGCAAGCGTGCGCTCGTGCGGGCGCCTTCGACAGCACCCTGCGCCGGTCTGTTCCGCGCGCTGCGCGCAATGCCGTGCTGCGGCCGGGACCCGAATCCACCTGAGCACACCGCGATCCCGGCGATTCCATGATGGTGTCGACGCGACGCAGCGTCGATGATCCCGGAGGTAATTGCACCGCTACGGTGCGCGCCGCTGCCCGCAAACGGCGCGGCGGCGCGGTCCACCGACCCTGCGTCAAACTGTCGCAGTTGCGCGGTGGTTGCCGGTCAGGCCGTCGCTTCGTCGCCGCCGCCGGGACGCAGGCGCTCGAGCAGGCCATCGAACTCCTCCAGACTGCCGAACTGCACAGTCAACTGACCGCGGCCCTTGGCGGCCAACTTGATCTGCACGCTCAGGCCGAGCAGATCGGCCAGTTCTTCTTCCAGCCGCGCAACGTCGCGGCTGTTCTGATGACCGCCCTTCTGCTTGAGCGATTTGAGTTCGAACGGCTTGAGGGTCGACGCGACCAGCTTTTCCGTCTCGCGCACCGACAGGCGCTTGTTGACGATCTGGTTGGCCAGGGTGATTTGCGAGGCGCCATCGACGGCGAGCAGTGCACGGGCGTGGCCCATGTCGAGGTCGCCAGCCATCAGCATGGTCTGCACGGGCTGCGCCAGGTTTAGCAGGCGCAGCAGGTTCGACACCGCGCTGCGCGAACGCCCGACGGACTCGGCGGCCTGTTCGTGCGTGAACTGGAACTCGCGCACGAGGCGCGCAATGCCCTGGGCCTCTTCCAGCGGGTTGAGGTCTTCACGCTGGATGTTCTCGATCAGCGCCATGGCGGCGGCGGATTCGTCCGGCACCTCCTTCACGAGCACCGGCACTTCGGTCAGCCCGGCCAGGCGCGAGGCTCGGAAGCGGCGCTCGCCGGCGATGATCTCGTACTTCTGCTGCGGCCCGTCGGATTCGACCTTGCGCACCAGGATCGGCTGCATCAGGCCTTGCGCCCGAATGCTCGCGGCCAGCTCCTGCAGCGCGCCTTCGTCCATGCGCGTGCGCGGCTGGTATTTGCCCGGCTGCAGCTGGTCGAGCCTGAGCACCGTGGGCGCACCTTCCTGCTTGGCCGTCTCGACAATCTCGGCGGGACTGCCCAGCAGCGCTTCGAGGCCGCGGCCCAATCCCTTTTTCTTCATCGTGCTCATGTGGTTCCTCTTGCGCGTCTTGTGCCTCAGGCCGGCAGTTCGGCCAGGTGGCGCACTCGGGCGATCATCTCGGCGCCGAAATCCAGGTAAGCCTTGGCGCCCTTTGACGCTGGGTCGAACGCAACGCCGGGCATGCCGTACGACGGCGCCTCGGCCAGGCGCACGTTGCGCGGGATCACGGTCTTGAAAACCTTGTCGCCAAAGTGCGACTCCAGCTGCGCCGACACCTGCTGCTGCAGCGTCACGCGCGGGTCGAACATCACGCGCAGCAGGCCGATCACCTTGAGATCGCGGTTCAGGTTCGCATGCACCTGCTTGATGGTGTTGACCAGGTCGGACAGCCCCTCGAGCGCGAAATACTCGCACTGCATCGGCACGACCACGCCGTGCGCGGCGCACAGGCCGTTGAGCGTGAGCAGCGACAGCGACGGCGGGCAATCGATGAGGACGAAGTCGTACTGAGCATCCACCTCGGCCAGTGCAAGCTTGAGGCGGTTTTCGCGATGCTCGAGGTCGACCAGCTCGACTTCCGCGCCAGCCAGGTCGCGGTTGGCGGGAAGCACGTCATAGCGGCCGGCTTCCGAGCGCTGGCGCGCCTGCGGGATCGTCGCCAGGCCAACCAGCACCTGGTAGACGCTGAACTCCAGCGTGTGCTTGTCGATGCCGGAGCCCATCGAAGCGTTGCCCTGCGGATCGAGGTCGACCAGCAGCACGCGCTGCCCTTGCGCAGCCAGGCCGGCCGCGAGGTTCACCGTGGTGGTGGTCTTGCCGACCCCGCCCTTCTGGTTGGCGATCACGAAAATATTCGACATGACTCCTCTGCGGTGAATGACTCGCTAACAGCGTTCGACTCACGCCGACGGCGCGAGGATGACCAGATGACGCTCGGCCGGCAGCCCCGGCACGGCCAGACGTTCGATCGCTTCGACCGCCCAACCGGCGGGCAGGCGCTCGATCTCGGCATCCGGGCGGACACCCTTCATGGCGACCATGCGGCCGCCCGGTGCCAGCAGATGCCCAGCCAGGTTCACGAAGTCGACCAGCTCGGCAAACGCCCGCGAGGTGATGACGCCGTAGCCGGTGGCGTCTGCCAGTTTTTCCACGTGGCCCCAATGCGACTGGGCGTTGGCGAGACCAAGCTCGGCGCGGCATTGCGTGAGAAACGCCGTTTTCTTTTGCACGATGTCGACCATCGTGACGCTCACGTCCGGGCACGCGATGGCCAGCGGAATGCCGGGCAGCCCGCCGCCCGAGCCGACATCGAGGACGCGCGGCGCGTCAGGCTGCGCGCGGCGCACCAGCGCTGCGATGCGCGACACGGCCGACAGCGAATCCAGCAGATGATGCGTCAGCATGTCGCCCGCATCGCGGATGGCAGTCAGGTTGTAGACGCGGTTCCACTTGGCCAGCAGCCCCTGGTACGCCAGCAACCGATCCAGTTGCGCGGCATCCAGCGACAGGCCAAGGGCGTGCGTGCCGGCTTCGAGCTCCACCCGGGCGTCCGTCAATGCATTGGGCATCAGGCCGCCTCACCTTCCGCGGCCGGCCGCCGGCCGACCTGGCCGCGCAGCACGCCCTTCTTCAAGTGCACCAGCAGCAGCGACACCGCAGCCGGCGTGATGCCGGAGATACGCGATGCCTGGCCGATGGTCTCGGGCTTGTGCTTGGCGAGTTTCTGCTGCACTTCGATCGACAGGCCGCGCACCTGCGAGTAATCAAAATCGGCCGGCAGGCGGGTGTTCTCGTTCGCCCCGAGGCGCTCGACTTCATCCGCTTGGCGCGCGATGTAACCGTGGTACTTGATGCCGATCTCGATCTGCTCGCGAATCTGCTCCGCGAGCAACGGGTCCTCCGCCAGCGGCACTTCGGGCGCGTACTTGCCACCCTGCATGCCCATCAGCGATTCATACGTGACGTTCGGGCGACGCAGCAGGTCGGCCAGCGCATATTCGCGCTCGATCCCCTTCCCCAGGACGGGCTCGGCATGTTCCCGGGGCAGCGTGGCCGGGTTCACCCATGTCGACTTCAGGCGCTCTGTTTCACGTGAAACAGCGTCGCGCTTGCGGTTGAAGGCATCCCAACGGGCATCGTCGACCACACCGAGTTGGCGGCCGATCTCAGTCAGGCGCATGTCCGCGTTGTCTTCGCGCAGGCTCAGGCGGAATTCGGCACGGCTGGTGAACATGCGGTACGGCTCCGTCACACCACGCGTGATGAGATCGTCAACCAGCACGCCCAGATAGGCTTGGTCGCGACGCGGCGTCCAGGCCTCCTTGCCCTGCACCTGCAGACCCGCATTGATACCGGCGAGCAGCCCCTGGGCCGCCGCCTCTTCGTAACCTGTGGTGCCGTTGATCTGGCCGGCGAAGAACAGACCAGAGATCGCCTTCGATTCCAGCGACGCCTTCAGTGCACGCGGGTCGAAGTAGTCGTATTCGATGGCGTAGCCGGGGCGCAGGATGTGGGCGTTTTCCAGCCCACGCATCGAATGGATCAGGTCCAACTGCACGTCGAACGGCAGGCTCGTCGATACGCCATTCGGGTAGAACTCGTTCGTCGTGAGGCCTTCCGGCTCCAGGAAGATCTGGTGGCTGTCCTTGCTGGCGAAGCGGTGAATCTTGTCTTCGATGCTCGGGCAGTAGCGCGGCCCCACTCCTTCGATCACACCGGTATACATAGGCGAGCGGTCCAGGCCGGCGCGGATGATGTCGTGCGTGCGCTCGTTGGTGTGCGTGACCCAGCACGGCACCTGTCGTGGGTGCATGTCTGCGCGGCCCATGAACGAGAACACCGGCACCGGATCGAGGTCGCCGGGCTGCTCTTCCAGGACCGAGAAATCGATGGTCCGGCCATCGATGCGCGGCGGCGTGCCCGTCTTCAGGCGCCCTTGCGGCAGCTTCAACTCCTTCAGGCGCGCCGACAACGACACCGCCGCCGGGTCGCCCGCGCGGCCGCCGGTGTAGTTGTTCAAGCCGACGTGGATCTTGCCGTCCAGGAACGTCCCCGCGGTCAGCACAACAGCGCGCGCACGGAACTGCACGCCAACCTGCGTCACCGCGCCGACGACGCGATCGCCTTCCACCAGCAGATCTTCCACGGCCTGCTGGAACAGCATCAGGTTCGGCTGGTTTTCCAGCCGGCGACGGATGGCCGCCTTGTACAGCACACGGTCCGCCTGGGCGCGTGTCGCACGGACAGCCGGCCCCTTGCTGGAATTGAGGATGCGGAACTGGATCCCGCCCTCGTCCGTGGCGATGGCCATGGCGCCGCCGAGCGCGTCGACTTCCTTGACGAGATGACCCTTGCCAATGCCGCCGATGGACGGGTTGCAGCTCATCTGCCCCAGCGTCTCGATGTTGTGCGTCAGCAGCAGGGTCTGGCAACCCATGCGCGCGGCCGCCAGCGCGGCCTCGGTGCCGGCGTGTCCGCCGCCCACCACGATCACATCGAACTCAATTGGATACAGCATGGCTTCCTCCTCGCATGGAGGCATCGGAATTTGAAGAAGCGGAATTATAAGTCGTCCACCTACCCCGCTGTTCGACGATGCGGCAATCGGCGTGAAATTCGTGCGCGTTTTGTGTTTCACGTGAAACATGCACCGCTTCCCTGGAAGCGACTGTGTTTCACGTGAAACACTTCAACGCGCTGGCGTGGCTCCGGCACCGGCGCGGAGGAAATCGATGAAGGTGCGCAGCTTGCCCGGCATCTGCGGCATGCGTGGAAAATAGAGATGGAAACGGTACAAGGCCGGGCACCACGCTTCGAGCACGCGGACCAGCCTCCCAGCCGCCAAGTCCTCGGCGACGAGGTCTTCCAGCACATGCGCGAGCCCGATCCCCCGTCGCGCCGCATCGACCATCGCCAGCACGTCGTTGGTCACCAGGCCGCCCGCCACATCCACCGTCTGGATTGCGCCGCCCGGTCCGGGCTCGCCAAACTCCCACGCGTACAACGCGCCGCTGCTCGGAAAGCGGTAGCGGATGCAACGGTGCTCGCGCAGCGCATCCGGGGTGTCGGGCGCGCCGTGCGCGTGCAGATAGGCGGGGCTGCCCACGACCGCAATCCGCCGGGCCGGCCCGATCGGCACGCTCACCATGTCGTGCTCCACGCGCTCTCCAAAGCGGATGCCGACATCGAAGCGGTCTGCGACGATGGCGGAGAGCCCATCGTCCACCGATACCTCCAATTCAATACGCGGATACCGCGACAGGAAGTCTGCCAGCGCCGGCTGCAGCACGGCTTGATACGCGACCCGCGAGGCCGTCACGCGCAACGTGCCGCGCGGCTCGGTCGCACGCTCGCCTACCTCCGCCATGGCGCCGTACAGCGCATCGAGACTCGGCCGCACCACCGCGAGCAGCGCCTCCCCTGCTTCGGTCACGCTCACCTGTCGCGTGGTGCGCGCGAGCAACTGCGCCCCGAGCGCCGATTCCAGCCGTCGGATCGTCTGCGACAACGCCGACGTGGACACGTCCAGCGCCGCCGCCGCGTGCGTGAAGCTGCCGGCCTCCGCCACGCGGCGCAGCGCGTCAAGCGCAGGCAGCAGGTCCGGGTCGATTGTGAATGTCCTCTTCATAGTGCATCCGATTCTATCCACTTAATTCACACGCCGGCGCTGCCTAGACTGGCGACTCCTCTTCCCACCTCTGAAGGACATCGCCATGCAAACACGACAACTCGGCCAATCGGACCTGCACATCTCGCCCTTGGGCTTCGGCACATGGGCCTCGGGCGGCGGCAACTGGGAATACGGCTGGGGCGCGCAGGATGACGGAGACACCATCCGCGCCATCGCAGCGGCCGCGCATGCCGGCATCAACTGGATCGACACGGCAGCCGCCTATGGGCTGGGCCACGCCGAAACGGTGGTCGGCCGCGCGCTGCGGGAGCTGCCCGCAGAACTGCGCCCGTACGTGTTCACCAAGGGCTCGCTGGTGTGGGATGCGCAGGGGCGGATTTCGCATTCGCTCGACCCCGCATCGCTTTCACGTGAAATCGACGAGAGCCTGCGCCGCCTGAACGTGAACGCGATCGACCTGTACCAGATCCACTGGCCGGCCTTCCCGCCCGGGGCACCCGAGCAGTCGATCGAAGCAGCCATTGCGGCGCTGGACGCGGCGCGCAAGGCGGGCAAGATCCGCCACATCGGGGTGTCGAACTTCGATGCGGCGCAGTTGGAACGCGCCCGCGCGGTGGCGCCCATTGCGTCCCTGCAGCCGCCCTACTCGCTGCTGATGCGCGGCATCGAGGCCTCGATCCTGCCGTACACGGCGGCCCATGGCATCGGCAACATCGTGTATTCGCCGCTGCAATCGGGGCTGCTGTCCGGGCGCATGACGCGCGAGCGCATCGCCGCGCTGCCCGCCAATGATTGGCGCGCGCAACGCAGCCCCGAGTTCCAAGAGCCCAATCTGACACGCAACCTGGCCCTCGTGGAAGTGCTGCGTGGCGTGGGCGCACGGTACGGCAGGACACCGGCGGAAGTCGCCATCGCCTGGACGCTGCGCAAGCCGGTGGTCACGGGTGCGATCGTCGGCGTGCGGCGGCCGGATCAGCTCGATGGCCTGCTCGGCGCGGCAGACCTGAAGCTGAGCGACGCGGATCTCGCCGAGATTCAGGCCGCCCTGCCCGAAGGCAGCGCGGCGCCAGTCCCGCAAAGCGTGGTCGAAGCCTGAGCCCTCACAGCAAAAACGCACGGCGCGGACCGTGCGTTTTGCGTGCGGCGATGAAGGCGAAGCGCCGTCAGTTCTGCAGCTTCCACTTGCCGTCCTTGATCTCGACCATCACGCGCGAGCGCTGGTCCAGGCCAAGGTGGTCCTTCGGGTTCATGTTCATCACGCCGTGCGAGATGGCGAGGTTGGTGGTCGTCTCCATCGCGTCGCGCAGGCCCTTGCGGAACGCCGGCGTGCCCGGCTGACCCTTCTTCAGCGCCTCGGGCAGCGCATGGGCGAGCAGCAGACCGGCATCCCACATGTGCCCGCCGAAGGTGGAGACCTGGCCGTCGTAGGCCTTCTCATACGCGGTCTTGTACGCCAGCGCCGGCTTCTTCACCGGGTTGCTGTCGGGCAATTGCTCGGCCACGAGGATAGGCCCGGCCGGCAGGAACGTGCCTTCGCAATCCTTGCCGCACACGCGCAGGAAATCGGCATTCGCCACACCGTGCGTCTGGTACAGCTTGCCCTTGTAGCCGCGCTCCTTCAGCGCACGCTCCGGCAACGCGGCCGGCGTACCTGAGCCTGCGATCAGCACTGCATCCGGATTGGCCGCCATGATCTTCAGCACCTGGCCCGTCACCGACGTATCGGTGCGCGCAAACCGCTCGTTGGCGACAACCTTCAGCTTGCGCAGCCCCGCCACCTTGTCGAACTCCTGCGCCCACGAATCGCCATAGGCATCGGCAAAGCCGATCAGCGCGACGGTCTTTACGCCATGGTTTGCCATGTGCTCGGCAATGGCCGTTGCCATGTGCGAATCGTTCTGCGGCGTCTTGAAGACCCACGCGCGCTTGGCGTCCACCGGCTCGACGATGCGCGCCGAGGCTGCCAGCGTGATCATCGGCGTTTCGTTCTCGGCCACCACGTCGACCATCGCCAGCGAGTTGGGCGTGACAGTCGAACCGATCACCAGGTCGACCTTGTCTTCGGTGATGAGCTTGCGTGTGTTCTTGACGGCGGTGGTCGTGTCAGACGCATCGTCGAGCACGATGTACTCGACCTTCTTGCCGGCGATTTCCTTGGGCAGCAGCGCCACGGTGTTCTTCTCGGGAATCCCCAGCGACGCCGCCGGCCCGGTGGCCGACACCGTGATGCCGACCTTCACCTGGGCGAATGCCGTACCGGCCAACAGCGCCGTCGCGGCGAGTGCAATGCGGGATGCGCGCGATACCTTCATGCCGTCTCCTGAGATAGGTCGAGCGGGTCTGCGCCCGCCCTGAATCTGCGATTGACCGACCGATGGGTCGGGGATGAACGAGTCTAGAAGGAGTCACGCCACGCGGGCAAGGGGGAGATACCCCGAAACTTAACGTGTTCACGACCTGGGCGGACTCAGCCCACGCGGTACACCCGGCCGCTCTGCACGCCCTCCACGCTGCGCCGATACGCCAACGCCGCGCGCGCTGCCGAGACCGGCTCGAAACCCGGGAAGAACGGGCCATATGCCTCCATGGATTCGGTCAGCACCGTCGGGCTCACCGCGTTGATGCGGATGCCGCGCGGCAGCTCGCACGCGGCGGCGCGCACAAAGCCCTCCACGCCCGCGTTCACCGCAGTGGCGTTGGCGCCTTGTGCGATCGGCTCCTGCCCCACGATGCCGGTCGTCAGCGTGATCGAGCCGCCGTCGTTCAGATAATGCTGACCGACCAGCGCCAGGCGCACCTGGCCGAGCAGCTTGTCCTGCAGGCCAACGTTGAAATCCGCGGCCGTCATCTTGGTCAGCGGCCCGAAGAACAGGTTGCCCGCGGTGGAGACGATGGCATCGACACGGCCGAGCCTGTCGAACAGCGCAGCCACGCTGTCGGCATTCGTGATGTCGACTTGATGCTCGCCCTGCGTGCGGCCGACGCGGATGACCTCATGCGTACCGCCCTGCTCCAGCTCCGCCACCACGGCGCGGCCCAGTGTGCCGCTGGCGCCAATCACGACGATCTTCATGTTCTGCTCCTTCGCAAATCCGGGTTGGAATGGCGCCTATTCTTTGCCGAACCGCACAAGCGATAAAGCCGTGATAACTTCAGCCATTCCTAATTACAAGTTCGGAATATGGACAAGCTGCGCACCATGGAGACCTTCGTCGCGGTGGTGGAAAGCGGCAACTTCACCGAGGCCGCGGCGCGGCTTGAAATGTCCGCGGTGATGGTCGGCAAATATGTGAGCGCTCTGGAGACGCAACTGGGCGCCCGCCTGCTCCAGCGCAGCACGCGCCGCCAAAGCCTGACCGACGCCGGCCGCGTGTTCTACGAAGATGCCAAGCGTGTGCTGGAACAGGTGCGCTGGGCGGAAACGTCCGTCGAACGGCTGCGCGCGTCGCCTTCGGGCACGCTGCGCGTGAGCGCGCCGACCACGTTCGGCGCGTGCGTGATCGCGCCACTGGCCGCGACCTTCCAGCAGGCGCATCCGCAGGTGCGCGTGGAGTTGAACCTCAGCAACGGCATGGTCGATCTCGTCGACGAAGGGTTCGATCTCGCCATCCGCATCGGCCCGCTGGGCGATGCCGATCTGGTTGCCAAGCCGCTGTGCGTGTATCGCATGGTCATCTGCGCGTCGCCGGAGTATCTGGCGCGGTACGGCCGACCGGAAACGCCGGCCGACCTGCCGCAGCATCGCTGCCTGTCGCACATGGTGTGGAACAACCGCAATGCGTGGCAGCTTGCCGGCTGGAGCGGCGCCACGCCCTGGCGCGACGACCCGGCCTTCACCTGCAACGACGGCCATGGCTTGCGCGCGGCCGCGGTTGCCGGTGCGGGCCTGCTGCTGCAGCCCGAAGTGCTCGTCGCCGAAGACCTGGCCAGCGGCCGACTCGTGCGCGTGCTGCAAGCGTATGCGCCCGAGCCGCGGCCGATTCATGTCGTGTATCGGCAGGATCGGCGGCCGCTGCCGAAGCTCTCCGGTTTTGTGGGGCATTTGCTGGAGCAGGTGCCTAAGTTCGTCCCCGCGTCGGGGGCACAATAGCGCCCATGAACCCCGAAGACCTCCAACGCCTCGTCACCACGCAAATGCCCTTCGGCAAGTACAAGGGCCGCCTGATTGCCGACCTGCCGGGCCATTACCTCAACTGGTTTGCGCGCGAGGGCTTTCCGCCGGGGCAGATCGGCCGCTTGCTCGCGTTGATGCAGGAGCTGGATCACAACGGCCTGAAGGGTCTGCTCGACCCACTGCGCCAGGGCCGCTGACAACGCGCTCGATCAATCGCCGTTGATGTAACGCAGCAGCCCCGTCGCCAACGCGTCAAACACGACGCGGCAGCGCGGGCTGTCACGCAGGTCTTCGTGCATGGCGAGCCAGGTGTCGAGCGTGATGGAAACCTGATTGCCGAACAGCCGAACCAGATCTGCGTTGTGCCCCACCAGGCCCACTTGGCAGAAGCCGATGCCAAAGCCGGCGCGCAGCGCAGCAATCGCCGCCAGGTCACTGTCGGTGCGCAGTGCGAAGCGGTTGCGTTGGATCCACGGGAACTGCGCTCGCACGCTGCGCAGGAATGCGTTCTCCTTGTCGTAGCCGATCAACGTGTGGCCAGCGAGTTCTTCCACCGTGGTTGGCGTGCCGCGCTGTGCCAGATAGCGCCGGTGCGCAAACAGCCCCAATTCAATCTCCCCCAAGTGCCGCGCGACGAGCACGCCTTGGCTCGGTGGCTGCATGCGCACGGCGATGTCCGCCTCGCGGCGCAGCAGGTCTTCCAACCGGTTCGAGGGCACCAGCTCGAGCGTCAGCTCCGGATAGGCGGCGTGCAGATCGGCGAGGATGGGCGGCAGCACCTCCACCGCCACGACCTCGCTGGCGGTGATGCGCACGGTGCCGCGCACGCCCTCGCCCTGGCTGGACGCGGCGCGCAGCAAGGCGGCGCTCGTGGCTTCGAGCGATTCCGCAAACGGCCGCAGCGATAGCGCCGCTTCTGTGGGGCTCAGCCCCTGCTGCGTTCGGATGAAGAGCGACATGCCCAGCGCCCGTTCGAGCGCATCGACATGCCGCCCCGCCGTGGGCTGCGTCAGCCCCAGCGCGCGGGCGGCGCCGGACAGCGATCCTTCTCGCACGACGGCAAGAAAAGTCCGATACAACTCCCAGCCGGGCTCAGTTCTGCTCATACAAATTCGTATAGCTGCACGCTCATCATCAACAATTCCATTGAAGCACAGTCGCGCCCAGAATGCGTCCATCGCAACGCTCTCCCACACTTCAGGAGCACGGTCATGGAACAGGCAAACCAACAGGCAAAACGCATCGCATTGGTACTGGGCGCCACCGGCGGCATCGGCGGTGAAGTGGCCCGTCGGCTGGTGGCACGCGGCTGGCATGTGCGGGCGCTGCAGCGCAATCCGGAGGCGCTGACCAACCGCAACGCCGCGTTCGAGTGGATTCGCGGCGACGCGATGGTGCGCGAAGACGTGGTTGGCGCGGCGCAAGGCGCGGAACTGATCATCCACGCCGTCAACCCGCCGGGCTACCAGAACTGGGCCGGGCTGGTGCTGCCGATGATCGACAACACCATCGCCGCCGCCCGCGCTTCAGGGGCGCGCATCGTGCTGCCGGGCACGGTGTACAACTTTGCGCCGGACACGTTTCCCCTGCTGCGCGAAACGACTGCGCAGGCACCGCTCACCCGCAAGGGCAAGATCCGCGCAGAGCTGGAGCGCCGCATGCAGGCCGCAAGCGCGGAGGGCGTGCGCAGCCTGATCGTGCGCGCGGGCGATTTCTTCGGGTCACACACGGGCAACACGTGGTTTGCCGGCGCGCTGGTCAAGCCGGGCAAGTCCGTCCGCACCATCACCTATCCGGGCGCGGCCGGCATCGGCCACCAGTGGGCCTATCTGCCCGACGTGGCCGAGACGATGCTGCGCCTGGTCGAGCTAGGCGACCGTCTGCCCGACTTCGCGGTCTATCACATGCGCGGCCACTGGGATGCCGACGGCACGCAGATGGCCGCGTCCATCGGGCGCGTCGTGGGCCGGCCGGTCAAGACGCGCGCGTTCCCGTGGTGGGCCCTGCCGGTGCTGTCGCCGTTTTCCGAGATGCTGCGTGAGATGCGCGAAATGCGTTACCTGTGGCAGCACCCGGTGCGCATGGACAACGCCAAGCTCGTGCAGACGCTGGGCGCCGAACCGCATACGCCGTGGGACGAAGCCGTTGGCGCGACGCTGCGCAGCCTAGGCTGCCGCTGAAACCCGCGCCGCCGTCGCCAGGAAGTGCGCAAGATCAGGCGTGCGCTGCCCGGCCACCTTGGCGAGGTCGTCCCACTGGCGCAGCTGCAGCGCATCGGCAGCGTACGGACGCTGCATGAAGGCCTCGGCTTCCTGCGCCGAAAACACACCACCCTGCAATGCCAGGCTCCGTACGGAATCGGCTGAGAGGCGCGCGTAGTAATGCGCATCCATCGCGCACAGGCAGCGCTTGGCATCCACATGCAGGCGGATCGGCTCCAGCACGGCATCGGGAAACGTCGCACGCAGAAACGGCAGCGCAAAGTACTGGTGCTGATCGTCGATGCCGCGGGCGGTCGGCGTCTCGCCCTGCGGGTTCAGCAAATGGCCGAGGTCGTGCAGCAGCGCCGCCGTGATCAGCGCATCCGACGCGCCGGCCGCCTCCGCCAACGCCGCCGTCTGCAGGGCATGTTCGCGTTGCGTGACGGGCTCGCCGCTGTAGGCAATGTTGCCGTGGCGGTCGAACAGCGTGCGGATGGCGTCGAGACTCAGGGCCATGATGCTGCGTGGGTAAAAGCGGAACCCTGCAGCGTAGCGCGCCCGTGCGGCAACACGGTGACAACGCACCGCGCATTAGCCCGCGTGATCGGCGCGATTAGAAAGTTTGGTTGGGAATGCACGGCGCCCGCCCTTATCTTCAGTGCCTTCCCACACATCGGAGCGCATCATGCTCGCAGGACACGCCGTACAGGTCACGCAGGCGCTGGAACAGGTCACGCACTATTGGTCCCCGCGCGTCGTCGGCCAGGTCAACGACCAATACATCAAGGTCGCCAAGCTCAAAGGTGAGTTCGTCTGGCATGACCACCCGAATGAAGACGAGCTGTTCTTCGTGGTCTACGGCCACTTGAAAATCGCTTTCGAAGACCGCGCCGATGTGCACCTCGGCCCCGGCGAATTCTGCGTCGTGCCGCGCGGCGTGCGTCACTTTCCGGTGGCCGACGAAGAATGCGGAATCATGCTGATCGAAACCGTAACCACGCAGCACACGGGCGATGTCGTTACCGAGCGCAGCGTGGCGCTCGAGAAGCAACTCAACGGATGAAGGCGTCGTAAGCCGTCTTCATAATCAACGCCAGCACCACCACGATGAACACCTTGCGCACGAAGCGGCTGCCGTGCCGCAGCGCGAGGTGACTGCCCACCTGGTTGCCGGCCACGTTGGCCACCGCCATCACGATGCCGAGCTGCCACCACACATGGCCCTTGGCGGCCAGCAGCAGCAAGGCCGCCACGTTGGTCGCCAGGTTGACGATCTTGGTGGACGCCGATGCGTGCAGGAAGTCGTAGCCGAACACACGCACGAACACGATCATCAGAAAGCTGCCGGTGCCCGGGCCAAACACGCCGTCGTAGAAACCGATGGCCGCGCCGGCCAGCAATGCCGCCGCGCGCTCGCGCCAGCCCTTGAGGCTCGGGGCGTGATCGGCGCCCAGGTTCTTCTTGGCCACCGTGTAGACGAGCAGCACCGCCAGCACGAATGGCAGCGCACGGCGCAGCGGCTCGGCCGGAATATGCGTGAGCGCCCACGCGCCGAGCAGCGAGAACACAAACGCCGTGACCACCGCCGGCGCCGTCGCGCCCCAGTAAATGCGCACTGTGCGGCCGTAGCGCACCGCCGCCGTCGCCGTGCCCGACATCGAGGCGACCTTGTTGGTGCCGATGAGCGTGGCGGGCGCGACGTTCGGATACGCCGAGAACAGCGCGGGGATCTGCACCAGGCCGCCGCCACCGGCCACGGCATCGATCAGGCCAGCCAGAAAGCCGGCCACGGCGAGCAAAGCGAATTCCATCAGGAGAAATGAAACGGGAAGGATTAGCCCAGCGACTTGGGCGAGGGGCGTGCGCTGCGCCGCCAGCAGCCCGATGCGTCGGGCGCAAAGCCGAGCGCTGCGGCGTCTTCAGCCGAAAGCGCCGCGGGCGGCAACAGGACGTGGAGTATGCCATGTGCCCTGGCGTACTCATTGACGGCCGCCAGGGCCGCATCGCGCGTGGCCGTGTCACCGGAAAGCACCATCACGCCGACGGGCAACCACGCCACCAAACCGCCGAGCGCCAGATGCGGCACGAGCGTGATGGGTGCCACCCCGGCCAGCTCTTCACCCATTTCAACGAGGAAGCACGGATGCACGCTCGGATGGGCGAGCAGCGTATCGACGGCATGCGCGGCCTGCAGCGGCGAGGCGGTCGACGCGACGGCGGCCAGCAGGCGCGGCCGGTCTTCGGGCGTGGCAAGGCGAGTGGAGAACGTCATGGGCGGCTCAGGCGAAGGCGCCATTGTCATGCAGCGCGCGCATAGGCGTCGACACCGAATGCATTTCTCTTGCGAATTGGCGCGAACCAGAATGGATGCGTCACCCCACGGAGCCCGCCATGGCCGATCCGACACACGCCCTCACCCTGCAATTGCTGCAGTCGCTGGCCGAGCGGCCGCGGCCCTATGCTGAAGTGCTGGAAACGTGGCGGACGTCGTGCCCGCGTTTGTCGATCTGGGAGGATGCCTGCATCGACGGGCTGGTGGACTGCGTACCCGACTCCGCGCCGGGGCTGCAGTTGGTGACGGTCAGCGCCCGGGGCCGTGCGCTGCTGGCCGGCGCCCTCGCGAAAGGCGAGCGCACAAACTAAAAGGCCCTGCCGGGGATCACCCGGCAGGGCCTCTGTTTTATTTAGCATCTCCACCGTTTCGTGCGGTGTGTGCTGTCGTCTCCTCGCTCCCGCCTCATTTATCTCGTGCGAAAACCGTAACGCGACTGTAAAAGATGCACCGCAATGCAGCAACTAGAGCAAACCCTTACGGTGCATCAGGCACCAAGATCAGCCGTTCGGGTGAAATTTACCGGCATCTTCGCCTATTGTGGCGTCAACGCCGCAGCCACGGCACCCGGGCGGCGATCTCCCCCATGATGCCCCGGCGGAAGGTCAGCACGCAGATCACGAAGATCGCGCCCGTCACCGTCGTCACGGATTCACCGAGCACGTTGAAGCCGTCGATGCCCGTGGCGCCGGCCAGGAAGCTGCCGATGTCGCCGAGCTTGTTTTCCAGCGCGATCACCAGCGCCGCGCCAAGCAGCGGGCCCGACAGAATACCGAGGCCGCCCACCAGCGTCATCAGGATCACCGAGCCGGACATCGACCAGTGCACGTCGGTCAGCGTCTCGAAGCCCAGCACCAGCGTCTTGAGCGAGCCCGCGAGGCCCGTGAGCGCCGCCGACAGCACGAAGGCGAGCAGCTTGAAGCGATCGGTGTCGTAGCCGAGGGACGTGGCGCGCGGCTCGTTCTCCTTGATGGCCTTCAGAATCTGTCCGAACGGCGAGTGGATCGTGCGCACGATCAGCAGGAACGCCGCTGCCACGATCACCAGCACCACGTAGTACAGCGTCATGTCCGACGACAGGTCGAGCGCGCCGAACAGCTTGCCGCGCGGCACGCCTTGCAGGCCGTCTTCGCCGCCGGTGAACGGCGCCTGCAGGCAGAAGAAGTACAGCATCTGCGCCAGCGCCAGCGTGATCATCGCGAAGTAGATGCCCTGGCGCCGGATGGCGAGCAGACCCACTACCAGGCCGATGAGCGCACCCGCCGCCGTGCCGGCCAGCAGGCCGAGCTCCGGCGTGACATGCAGATCGCGCATCAGGTAGCCGGCCACGTAGCCCGCGCCGCCAAAGAACGCCGCATGCCCGAACGACAGCAGCCCCGTGTAGCCGAGCAGCAGATTGAAGGCGGAGGCAAACAGCGCAAAGCACAGCAGCTTGGCGACGAAGACCGGATACGCCCCCACCAGCGGCGCGGCAATCAGCGCGACCAGCAGCAGGCCGTACAACACATATTTGAGGGAAGAGGTGTTTTGCATAGCGCCGCTTATTTCTCTTTACCGAACAGGCCCGCCGGCCGCACCAGCAGCACCAGCACCATGATCACGAACACCACCGTGGACGACGCCTGCGGATAGAACACCTTGGTCAGCCCCTCGATCACGCCCAGCCCGAGGCCGGTGACGATCGAGCCCATGATCGACCCCATGCCGCCGATCACCACCACCGCAAACACGGTGATGATCATGCTCTGGCCCATCAGCGGCGAGATCTGGATGACGGGTGCCGCCAGCACGCCCGCAAACGCCGCCAGCGCCACGCCGAAGCCGTAGGTGAGCGTGACCATCAGCGGCACGTTCACGCCAAACGCTTCGACGAGCTTCGGGTTCTCGGTGCCGGCACGCAGATACGCGCCGAGCTTCGTCTTCTCGATCATGAACCACGTGGCGAAGCACACCACCAGCGAGGCCAGCACCACCCAGGCCCGGTAGTTCGGCAGCACCATGAAGCCGAGGTCCGTGGCGCCCTGCAGCAGGTCGGGCGTGCTGTACGGGAGGCCCGAGACGCCGTAGATGGCGCGGAACACGCCTTCGATAACGAGCGTCACGCCCAGCGTGAGCAGCAGGCCGTACAGGTGGTCCAGCTTGTAGATGTGGCGCAGGAGCGTGCGCTCGATCACCACGCCCAGCAGCCCGATCACCAGCGGCGACAGCACGAGCATCGCCCAGTACGGCACGCCCAGGTACGAGAAGCCCATCCACGTGAGCACCGCACCCAGCATGAAGAGCGCCCCGTGCGCAAAATTGATGACGTTGAGCAGCCCGAAGATGACCGCAAGGCCCAGGCTCAACATCGCATAGAAGGAACCGTTGACCAGACCCAGCAGCAGCTGGCTGAGCATGGCCGGTAGCGGAACGCCAAAGATTTCCATCGCGGTCAGGGAAAGAACACCAACACAACGTTGAGGGCACCGCCATCCGCGCGGACGGCGGCACCCGATTGCTTACGCGCTTACTTCTTCATCAGCGAGCACTTCGACTCGGCCGGCGTGGTGAAGGCCTGGTCGCCCGGGATGGTCGCCACCACCTTCAGGTAATCCCATGGCTTCTTCGATTCGGCCGGCGTCTTCACCTGCATCAGGTACATGTCGTGCACATAGCGGCCGTCGGCGCGGATCATGCCCTTGGCGTAGAAGTCGTCCAGCTTCGTCTTCTTCAGCTGCGCGATGACCTTGTCCGGATCGTCCGTGCCGGCCGCGGCCACCGCCTTGATGTAGTTCGACACCGCCGAGTAATCCGCCGCCTGCAGGCTGCTCGGCATCTTCTTCATCTTCATGAAGTAGCGGTTGGCGAACTTGCGCGTGGCGTCGTTGGTGTCCCAGTACCAGCTGTCGGTCATCAACAGGCCTTCGGCCGTCTGCAGACCGAGGCTATGCACGTCGTTGATGAACATCAGCAGGCCGGCGATCTTCATCGACTTGGTGATGCCGAATTCCTTGGCCGCCTTGATCGAGTTGATCGTGTCGCCGCCGGCGTTGGCCAGGCCCAGGATCTGCGCCTTGGACGACTGCGCCTGCAGCAGGTACGACGAGAAGTCCGACGCCGACAGCGGGTGTTTGACTGAGCCCACCACCGTGCCGCCGTTGGCCTTGACCACGGCAGCGGTGTCGTTCTCCAGCGAGTGGCCGAAGGCGTAATCGGCGGTCAGGAAGAACCACGACTTACCACCCTGCTTGACCACCGCGCTGCCGGTGCCCTTGGCCAGGGCCACCGTGTCATACGCATAGTGAATCGTGTACGGCGTGCATTCCTCGTTGGTCAGGCGGGCCGTGCCGGCGCCGATGCCGATGAACACCTTCTTCTTCTCGGCCGCCACCTTGCTCATCGCCAGCGACGTGGCGGAGTTGGTGCCACCCAGCAGCATGTCGATACCCTGCTGGTCCATCCACTCGCGCGCCTTGGACGCCGCGATGTCAGCCTTGTTCTGGTGATCGGCCGTCACCAGTTCGATCGGCTTGCCGAGCACCTTGCCGCCCGCATCCTCGATCGCCATCTTGACCGCCTCGACACCGCCCTGCCCGTCGATGTCGGCATACAGGCCCGAGAGATCGGTGATGTAGCCGATCTTCACCTTGTCGCCGCTCACCTGCGCATGCGCGCCGAATGCAGCCGCGCCCAGCCCTACCGCCATCAATGCACCAGCCAGCTTCTTGAGTGTCATGGTCTTGTCTCCTGTGTCGTGCGCGCCGCGGATCACGCTGGCGCATGGTCTTGCAAGTCGATCGGGAAAACGTCTTACACGCCGAGCAGTTCGTGCAGCACCGGCATCTTGTCCTGCAGTTGCGCCGCCTCGAAACGCTCGACGATGCGGCCGTGTTCCATCACATAAAAGCGATCTGCCAGCGGCGCGGCAAAGCGGAAGTTCTGCTCCACCATCACCACCGTGTAGCCGCGCTTCTTGAGCATCAGGATCATGCGGGCCAGCGCCTGCACGATCACCGGCGCAAGGCCCTCGGAAATCTCGTCGAGCAGCAGCAGGTTCGCGCCCGTGCGCAGGATGCGCCCGACCGCCAGCATCTGCTGCTCGCCGCCCGACAGGCGCGTGCCCTGGCTCTGGCGGCGCTCCTTCAGGTTGGGAAACATCTCGTAGATCTCGTCGATGCTCATGCCGGCATTGCCGGACCTGGCCACCTGCCCCTTCAGCACCGGCGGCAGCATCAGGTTCTCTTCGCACGAGAGGCTGGAGAAGATGCCCCGTTCCTCGGGGCAGTAGCCGATGCCGCAGTGGGCGATCTTGTGCGTCGGCAGGTCGATCGTTTCCACGCCCTGGCCGCTTGCGTCGTGCACGACGATGGAGCCCTTGCGCGTGCCCACCAGGCCCATGATGGCGCGCAGCGTGGTGGTGCGGCCCGCGCCGTTGCGGCCGAGCAGCGTGACCACCTCGCCGCGGTTCACGGTCAGGTCGACACCATGCAGGATGTGCGATTCGCCGTACCAGGCGTGCAGGTCCTTGATCTGGAGCGCGGGCGTGCTCATGCAGTGTTCTCGTGTGTTCGGGTCTAGCGTTCGGTGATGCAGCCAGCCGCTGCATCGGTGACCGGCCTGCGCCGGCCGACTGCTTCCATGGCCTTGACGGGCTCAGTGGCCTTCCAGCGCCGCATCGGCGGTGCCCATGTAGGCCTCCATCACCTGCGGGTTCTTCGAGACGTCTTCATACGGGCCCTCGGCCAGGATCTGGCCGCGCTGCAGCACCGTGATCTTGTCGGCGATGGACGACACCACGTTCATGTTGTGTTCGACCATCAGGATCGTGCGGCCCGCGGCCACGCGCTTGATCAGCTCCGTCACGCGGTCCACGTCTTCGTGGCCCATGCCCTGCGTGGGCTCGTCGAGCAGCATCAGCTCGGGCTCCATCGCCAGCGTGGTGGCAATCTCCAGCGCGCGCTTGCGGCCGTAGGGCAGCTCCACCGTCACGGTGTGCGCGAACTGCGTCAGGCCCACCTGATCGAGCAGCTCCATCGCGCGTTCATTCAGGACATTGAGCGACTGCTCACTGCGCCAGAACGCGTACGCCGTGCCCAGCTGGCGCTGCAGGCCGACGCGAACGTTTTCCAGCACGCTCAGATGCGGAAACACGGCGGAAATCTGGAACGAGCGGATCACGCCCCGGCGTGCAATCTGCGCCGGCTTCTCCGAGGTGATGTCGACGCCGTTGAACAGGATCGTGCCCCGCGTGGGCACCAGAAACTTGGTCAGCAGGTTGAAGCACGTCGTCTTGCCTGCCCCGTTGGGGCCGATGAGGGCGTGGATCGACCCGCGCTGCACGCGCAGGTTGACGTCGGACACGGCGGTAAAGCCCTTGAAGGCCTTGGTCAGCCCGCGCGTTTCGAGAATGATGTCCTGCGCCATGATTCCCTCTAGTCTCCCGCCTCTTTTTTTGGTGCGGATGATTGTCAACGGCTGTTGCGTTGCAAAACATCGGGGTTTGTACCGAGGCGGATTGCACATCGCTTACAGCCCAAAACCCGCACCGGCATTGGGTTTGCAGCTCGCTGATGGGGCTTACGTAGAGTTACGTATCGGAGCAATACCGATTGCCCTATTCATGGGACATTGGCGGTGTGTCACGCCCATGTCGGCCGCCCCTCAAACCGCGACCGCCTCGCCGCGCGCACGCGCCTTGCGCGCCGCCCGGATCATCTCGCTGGCCTTCTCCGCGATCATGATCGTCGGCGAGTTGGTGTTGCCGGAGGTGATGGTCGGCATGATGGACGCATCCACCACGCGCAGCCCTTCGATACCGCGCACGCGCAGCTGGGCATCGACCACCGCGTTCACGTCGTCGGCGCGCCCCATGCGGCACGTGCCGACCGGGTGGAAGATGGTCGTGCCGATCTCGCCGGCGGCGCGGGCGAGTTGTTCGTCGGTCTGGAAGGCGGCGCCGGGCAGGTACTCTTCGGGCCGGTATTGCGCCAGGGCGGGCTGGGCGACGATGCGGCGCGTGAGCCGCAAGGAATCGGCCGCGACCTTGCGGTCTTCGTCGGTCGACAGGTAGTTCGGCGCGATCGTCGGCGCGGCAAACGGGTCGGCCGAGGTGATGTGCACCGTGCCGCGCGAGGTCGGGCGCAGGTTGCACACGCTGGCGGTAAACGCGTTGAACGCGTGCAGCGGGTCGCCGAACTTGTCGAGCGAGAGCGGCTGCACGTGGTACTCCACATCGGGCCGCGACACCTGCGGATTCGAGCGCGCGAACACGCCCAACTGCGACGGCGCCATGCTCATCGGCCCGCTCTGGTTGAAGGCGTACTGCATGCCGATCATCGCCTTGCCCCACCAGTTCGAGGCCCGCGTGTTCAGCGTCGGCACGCCGTGCACCTTGACCACGCTGCGCAACTGCAGATGGTCCTGCAGGTTCTCGCCCACGCCCGGCAGCGCCTGCCGCACCGGAATGCCCAGCGCCTGCAGCCGCTCCGGCTGGCCGATCCCCGCCAGCTCGAGCAGTTGCGGCGAGTTGATCGCCCCCGCCGAGAGGATCACCTCCTCGCGCGCCGCGACCGAGTAATCGACCCCGGCCCCGCGATACGTCACGCCCGTGCAGCGCTTGCCGCTGAAGGTCAGCGCACGCACCTGCGCGCCCGTCATGATGGTCAGGTTCGGCCTCTGCGATGCGGGGCGCAGGAAGCCCTTGGCCGTGTTCCAGCGGATGCCCCGCTTCTGGTTGACCTCGAAGTATCCGACGCCGAAGTTGTCGCCGCGGTTGAAGTCGCTGGTGCGCGGAATGCCGGCCTGCACGGCGGCTTCGATGAAGGTTTCAAGAATCTGCCAGTGCAGGCGCTGCGGCTCGACCCGCCATTCGCCGTCGGCGCCGTGCCACGCGTTGGCCCCGCCGTGGTGGTTCTCGCTCGCCTTGAACAGCGGCAGCACCGCATCCCACTTCCAGGAGGCATCGCCCGTGATGTCGGCCCAGCCGTCGTAGTCTTCGCGCTGGCCGCGCATGTAGATCATGCCGTTGATCGACGAGCAGCCGCCGAGCACCCGGCCGCGCGGGTAGCCGAGCGAGCGGCCGTTCAGGCCGGGCTCTTCGCGAGTGCGGTAGAGCCAGTCCGTGCGCGGGTTGCCGATGCAATACAGATAGCCGACGGGGATGTGGATCCAGTGGTAGTCGTCCTTGCCGCCTGCCTCCAGCAGGAGCACGGAGACGTCGGGATCGCGTGTGAGGCGGTTGGCCAGGACGCAGCCTGCGGAGCCTGCGCCGATGATGATGTAGTCGTACGTTTCCATGTCTCCGTGCTTCTTTTCCTTGGTGTTATTGGTTTTTATTCTTGTGGTGCGACCAATTCACTACAAATCAAATCCGCGAAGCCAGCCACTCCGTCATCTTTCCAAACACCTCACTGCGCAGCGGCTCGGCTTCGTTGAAGATCTCGTGATACCCGTTGTCGAACCACGCCAAGGTCCGCAAGTCTTCCGGCGCATTCGCATAGAAATCGCGACTGCCGGACGGATCGACAATCGAATCGGCGCCGCCTGCCATCAGCAGCATCGGCGCTTCGAGGCGCGGGGCGTCCTGTTGCGTCTGGGTGATGGCATTGAGCATGAACTCCAGCACGGAAGCACTGATCGTGCCCTGCACGAGCGGGTCAGCGCGATAGGCGGCTGCCACGCTCGGATCATGGGAAAGCTTGGCCGGATCAACGGGATTGGGCACCGGCAGCCGCGGCGCGATGGCGGAGAGGATCCCCCGCACGATGCCCGTTCCTGGCGGCAATTTCACGCGCAGCGCGGGCGATGACAGCAGCACGCCGCGCACGGGCCGGACGCGCGCAGTGGTGAAGCGCGCGACGATCAGCCCGCCCATGCTGTGCCCAAGCACGAACGGCATCTCGTGCCATTCGGCGACGGCGGCGTCGACGATTTCCGCCAGGTCGGTCAGGTAGTTGTCCGGCGCGTCGAGCGCCATGCGCGGGCCGCCGCTGCGGCCGTGGCCGCGCAGGTCGAAAGCTCGCACGCGCAGGCCCAGGTCGGTCAGCACCTTGGCCACATGGACGTAGCGCCCACTGTGTTCGGCCATGCCGTGCACGAGGATGACGGTGCCGCGCGGTTCGCCCGCCTGGGTGTCGGGCGACCACGTGCGGACCAGCAGTTCAGTGCCGTCCTTCATGCGCTGGCGGGCCTCCTGCGCCTGATCGGGTGCGGCCTGAGCGGGGGCTTGCGTCATCGGCGTCTCCTCCTTTGGTTGCCAGATTGTGGCATAGACGCCGCGCGCTGCAACGGGCCGAACCGTCAGTGGCAGCAGCCGCCCTGGCCGCCGGTGTCTGCGCTCTCGCCGGCCACGCCCTGCAGGATGGGGCAATCGGGCCGGTCGTCGCCGTGGCACGCATTCGCCAGCGTCATGAGCGTATCGCGCATGCCTTGCAGCTCGCGGATGCGCGCGTCCAGGTCGGCCACATGGCGCAGCGTGATGGCCTTGACGTCGGCGCTGGCGCGCTCGCGGTCATTCCAGAGCGAGAGCAGCGTGCGAATCTCTTCGAGCGAGAACCCCAGCGAGCGCGAACGATGGATGAACCGCAGCACATGCAGGGCGCGCGCGTCATACATCCGGTAGTTGCCCTCCGTGCGCGGGCTTGGCGGCAGCAGGCCGATGCTCTCGTAATAGCGGATCATCTTGGCCGATACGCCGCTGGCCTTGGCGGCCTCGCCGATGTTGACGGGGCCCTGGGTTGCATTGAGATCGGTGCGGGTCATGCACGGTCTCCGGTGGATGGCCAGCGGCGCAGCATCAGCGCATTGGTGACGACGCTCACGCTCGAGAACGCCATGGCCGCCCCGGCAAATGTTGGGCTGAGCAGGCCGAACGCGGCCAGCGGAATGCCGACCACGTTGTAGACGAACGCCCAGAACAGGTTCTGGCGGATCTTGGCGACCGTGCGGCGCGAGAGGTCCAGCGCGTCGCTCACCAGACGCGGCTCGCCGCGCATGAGCGTGATGCCGGCGGCCTGCATCGCCACATCGGTGCCGGTGGCCATGGCGATGCCGACATCGGCCGCGGCCAGCGCGGGCGCATCGTTGATGCCGTCGCCGACCATCGCGACCACGTGGCCGGCCTTCTGCCATGCCGTGACACGCGCGGCCTTGTCTTGCGGCAACACCTGCGCGGCCACTTCGTCGATGCCGAGCGCGTGTGCCACGCTGCGTGCCGCGCCGGCGTTGTCGCCGGTCACGAGCGCGGTGCGCACGCCACGCGCCTGCAGCGCGGACACAGCCTCCTTCGCGCCGGGCTTGAGCGCATCGCCAAAACCAATCAGGCCGCGCAACTGCAGGCCGCCTTCATCACGCTGCGCAAGCCACGAGACGGTGTTGCCTTGCGCCTCCAGCGCATCGGCGCGCGCTTGCAATGCGCGGCGATCGAGCCCCAGTTCATCCATCCACCGCGCGTTGCCGAGTTGCAGCGACGCGCCATTCACGATGCCGCGCGTGCCGCGTCCGGCCAGCACTTCGGGCGATTGCGCCGGCGTGATGGCGCGGCCTTGTTGCTCGGCGTATTCGCGCGTGGCGTGGGCCAGCGGATGCGTGTTTTCGGCCTGCAGCGCGGCGAGCTCGTCCAGCAGCGTCGCGGCATCGACGCCCGGCGCGGCTTCCACCGCCGTGACGCGCGGCCGGCCCACGGTAAGCGTGCCCGTCTTGTCGAAGACGACGAAATCGACTTGTTGCGCGCGCTCCAGCGCCTGCGCGTCCGCAATGAGAATGCCGCGCCGCGCGCCCGCACCCGTGCCGGCCATGATGGCGGACGGCGTAGCAAGGCCGAGCGCGCACGGGCAAGCGATCACCAGAACCGCCACGGCGTTGACGATGGCCGTCTCCCACCCCGCCCCAGCGATGAACCAACCCGCCAGCGTCAGCAACGCCGCCACCAGCACCGCCGGCACAAAGATGGCGCTCACGCGGTCGACCAGTTGCTGGATCGGCGGCTTGGCGGCCTGCGCATCTTCTACGAGGCGGATGATGCGCGAGAGCATCGTGTCTGCGCCGATGGCCGTGGTGCGCACGAGCAGCACGCCGTCGGTGGCGATGGCACCGGCGGTCACGCGGTCGCCTTCGCGCTTGGGCACGGGCAGGCTTTCGCCGGTCAGCATGGATTCATCGACGTGGCTGTCGCCTTCCAGCACCACCGCATCCACGGGGATGCGCTCGCCGGCACGCACGGACACCACATCGCCCACTCGCACCTGGGCGACGGGCGTGTCGCGCAGCGTGCCGTCGGCAGTGCGCACGCGAGCGGTATCGGGGCGCAGCGCCTGCAGCGCGCGAATCGCCTGCGCCGTCTGCCGCTTGGCCCGCACCTCGAGCCACTTGCCCAGGCGCACCAGCGTGATGACGACGGCCCCGCTTTCAAAGTACAGATGCGGCAGGTGGTCTTCGCCCGCACGCCACCACAGCCACAGCGACAGGCCGTATGCAGCCGACGTCCCGAGCGCGACGAGCACATCCATGTTGCCCGCACCCGCGCGCACGGCCTTCCAGCCGGCCTTGTAAAAGCGCGCGCCGATCACGAACTGCACCGGCGTCGCCAGCAGCCACTGCCCCCAGGGGGGCAGCATCCACTCGCTGCCGAACCAGCCGGCGATCATCGGCAGCACCAGCGGCAGCGACAACGCAGCGGCAATCCACACGGGGCCGGCACCGTCCCAGAAATCCGGCTCGGCGGCGGCACGCGCTGCCGCTTCGTCGGATGCGACGCGCGCTTCATAGCCAGCAGCCGAAACGGCCGCCACAAGTGCATCGCTCGCCGCGGCGCCGTGCACGCGCGCGCGTTCGGTTGCGAGGTTGACGCTGGCCTCCGTCACGCCGGGCACGGCGCGCAAGGCGCGTTCGACACGGCCGGCACAGGCGGCGCAGGTCATCCCGCCGATTTCGAGATCGAGTGAAGCCGGATGGGCAAGGCTGGTGGTCATGGAAACGTGCTGTCGAAGGAAGATGGCATCAGCCTAGACCTTCCCATCTTGGCAAGGTCAAGCGGTCATTCTACGCTTGCGGTTCCCACGGTAGGAAGGTTCATACTCCGCTGCAGGATTTCTTCCTTCCTTTCCAGGAGCGAACCATGACGACGTTTTCCGTTGAAGGTATGAGCTGCGGCCATTGCGTATCGGCCGTCACGCGTGCGGTACAGCAGGTGGATGCCGGCGCCAATGTGCAGGTCGATCTGTCCCGCCAGAGCGTGGCCGTCACGAGCGGCGCGAGCGTCGACGCGCTCAAGGCCGCCATCGAGCAGGCCGGCTACCCGGTCAAAGCCGTTGCCTGAGCAGCGCAGCGCACAAAAAAAGGCGTGCCGCCATGGCACGCCTTCTTTGTTGAACGCGGCCGCCGCTCAGAAGCGGTAGCCCACGTTCAGGAAGGTCACGACCGGGTTGATCTTGATCTTGGCTTCGCTCTGGATATGCGTGCCGTTGATCAGCTTCGTATCGATCTTGGCCGTCGTCTTCAGCGGCAGGTACGACACCGACAGGCCCACGAACCAGTCCTTGGTGATGGCGTACGTGGCGCCCACGTTCAGCACCGGGTTCAGCGAGCTGTCGGTCGACACGCTGCTCGTGCTGCCCGGCGTGCCGCGGCCCAGCACCTGGTTCTGGAAGGCGCTGTTGGTGATCTTCTCGTCGGAGAACCACGTGTAGTTCAGGCCGGCACCGACGTACGGGCGGAACTTGCTGTCGGCGCCGAAGAAGTACCACTTGGCCAGCACGGCCGGGCTCCATTGCTTGGCCGAACCGATTTCGCCGTAGCGCGAGAAGGAACCCGTGCCTTCGATCTTGTGGCGCGGCGGGATGCCGCCCACCAGTTCCATGGCGAAGTTGTCGGTAAAGAAGTGCGTGAACGCGAGGCCAACGGTATCGGCGTCCTTGATCTTGGCGCCGGTGTTGGGCTGCGATTGGTTGACGGGAACGCCGCCCACGCTGTTGACGAACAGCGGGTCGCTCGAGCTGTTCGGCATCACGCGGAACCAGCCCAGGCTGACGATGTTGCTGCCGGCAGCCTGTGCGTGCGCGGCGGTGGCGAGGATCATCCGGCGGCGGCCGCCAGTGCTTTTTTATAGGCCATCTGTATGTGCTCCAGTGTCAGACGCATCCGGGCAAACGTGCCGTACAGCGGCGTGTGCCGGTGCGTTCTCAGTCTCCTCCCAGGCGGAAGGGATGGTCATTATCTCGTTTGATTGCCGTGGCTAGAATGCTTTTTCTAGAGGTTTCCTGTTACAAGCGCGGGTCGAGACCTGCTGATGGCGGGCCTCCTCGGCCCGAACGCGCTTTTTAAACAGGCCTGGACTGCGACAGCGCGAGCACGCACGCCGCTAGATCCCACAAGGCGCTGCCGACGCTCTTAAACACCACGGGCGACACCGGCGCGGCCTGCGCGAGCGTGTCGGGTGTCACGTCGACGCACTGTTGTAACGGACGTACACGCGACCACGGCACACCTGCCTGCAGCAGGTCGCCCGCCTCGACTTCCAGGTCGACAAGCGTGTCGGCGTACAGCCGGTCGACCGCGGCGGCATGCACGCACAGCCGCGGCGGCAGTTCGGCCATGTCGGGCCGGAACGCACCGACTGCCGCGATGAAGTGTTGCGGCCGCCACGTCCGGCCGTGCCCGTCGCCGGGCTCCGCCCAGTCCGGCAGCACGGGTTGCGACGACGGCGTGGCCGTGACCACGAGCGACACATGCGGCAACACGGCGCGCGCGGCCTGCGCCACCCCGGCCGCATCCCCGCCGGCCAGCGCGGTGGCGTCCATCCCGAGGGCACGTGCATGCGCGGCCAAGCCCTCGGCGCTGGCGGCATTGCGGGCAATGATGGTCACGCGCCGCGTGCCAAGGCCCAGGTGGAAGGCTTGCAGATGTGCACGCGCCTGGGCCCCGGCGCCTACCAGCAGCAGGTCGCCCGCTGGCTCCGGGGCCAGCAGGCGCGCGGCCAGCAGCGAGACCGCTGCCGTGCGGTGCGCCGTGACGGTCGGCCCATCGAGCAGCAGGCGCCGCACGCCGGTCTGCGCGTCCATGACGACGACCTCGCCGTGGATGGCCGGCAAACCGCGCGACGGGTTATGCGGGTGCACCGTGATCATCTTGGTGATGGCCATGTCGGCATTGGACGCGGGCATCAGCAGCAAGCTGCCGGGCCCGGGCAAGGGCATCACCAGTCGGGCGGGCGCCTGGGCCCGGCCGGCGCGCGCGTCGCGCAATACCTGGGCGATGGCGTCGGCAAGCGCGGCGTACGGCAGGCACGCTGCCGTCGCGCTGGCGTCGAGGGTCTGCAGCATCGGGGCTCCCACAGCGAAGGACACGGCGATCGAGCTTATGCCCGGCGCGCGGGCGGTGTGCGGCGCGTGAGCAGGCCGCCGCTGATCAGCAGCTGCGCGGCGGCATAGCTCCACCAGATCGCCAGCTCATGGTCCGTAAAGGGAAACACGAACACGCTGATCCCGATCATGGCGTCGGAGGCGGCAAAGGCGATGGCGCCCCAGGCGGTCAGCGGCCCGGGCAGGCGCGCCAGCAGCGCGGCACACACCATTGACGAGAGCACGACCATGTAAACGATGACGGGGCCTTTCAAACCGCCCAGGCCCGGCCAGTACCACAGCAGCATGCCGATGGCCACGCCGATCATCGCGCCCACCGCCAGCAGGCGCACCGGCGACGACGCGCCTCGCAACTGCCACAGCACGCGCAGATAGCACAGATGGGCGACGAGGAAGCAGCCGAGGCCGGCAATGAACGACGGCTTCCAGTCCGGCAATGCCAGGCACAGGTCGCCCAGCGCCGAAAACAGCATCGCGCCGACGAGCCAGCGGCGCTCGCGCGGAATCTCATGCAGCGACGCCGCACGCGCCAGCAGCATCGCCATGAGCATCTTCCACAGCGGCTGCGCGACGATGCGGCCGACCAGCGGCGTACCCGGCGGCACGTCGACGGCCACCATGGTCAACATGCCGCCATAGGTGACCCCCGCCACGGCGGCCGCCACCCACCACGCACGAACGCGTGCCGGCATGCCGTAGCCGCCCGCACGACGTGCCGGCAGATGCGCCGGATGCGTGGTGTGTCCTTCAACCATCATGGTCTCCCGCCCGGGAAAGGCGATTCATTGAAACTGGGTGTGATCGGCTTGCAGCGTGACACGCCGCGCACCCTGGCGCAAGGCGCACGGTTACCCACCGAGGTGGGATAGCGGCAGCGCGCCGTCCCGCTTCAAAGCTGTCAGTACGATATTGGAACGCACATTGTCCACGCCCGGCACCCGCATCAGCTTGCGCATGACGAACTCCGATAGCGCCGGCAGGTCGGGCACCACCACGCGCAGCATGTAGTCGGCATCGCCGGCCACGGAATAGCACTCCTGCACCGCGTCGAGCAGCATGATCTCTTCGCGGAAACGCTCGACGATCGCGTCGCCATGATGCGCGAGCTTGATGCTGGCGAATACCGTCACGCCGAGCCCCAGGCCGGTCGGCGACAGCACCACCCGGTAGCCTTCGATCACGCCTTCGGACTCCAGCCGCGCCAGACGCCGCCCCACCTGGCTGGCCGAGAGGTGCACCTGCTCCGAAAGCTGCTGATGCGTCGCACGGCCATCGCGCTGCAGCGCCGCCAGCAGGGCTAGATCGAAGGTATCGAGCGAAATCATGCATATCTCCTGCGTAGATGCACGCCATTCTGCACGATTTCCGCATGCCGCGGCTCAGAGGCGCGAGTTTTGCGGACAATCCGCAGGGCCGCACCCCTACACTGGCCGGACTTGAATAACACGAGAGCGAGACACCCGAATGGCCCCCGCCACCACCGCCCCCGACTCGACCCAGACCGCGGCCCCCGCCGGCTTCAACGGCACCCTGACCGACAAGCTGCGCGAACAGTTTGCGCAAGGCCTCGACGGCCAGACGCTGCGCGCCGACTTCACGATCGATCAGCCGGTACACCGCTACACCGCCGCCGACCATGCGACATGGCGCACGCTGTACGACCGCCAGGAGGCGCTGCTGCCGGGCCGCGTGTGCGATGAATTCCTGCAGGGCCTGTCGACGCTGGGCATGAGCCGCGACCGCGTGCCGTCGTTCGACGAACTCAACGAAACGCTCCTGCGCGCGACCGGCTGGCGGATCGTCGCGGTGCCGGGCCTGGTGCCGGACGAAGTCTTTTTCGATCACCTCGCCAACCGGCGCTTCCCGGCCAGCTGGTGGATGCGCCGGCCCGACCAGCTCGATTACCTGCAAGAGCCCGACTGCTTCCACGACATCTTTGGCCACGTGCCGCTGCTGATCAACCCGATCTTCGCCGACTACATGGAGGCCTACGGCAAGGGCGGCCTGAAGGCGGCGCGCCTCGGCCAGCTCGACATGCTGGCGCGCCTGTACTGGTACACGGTGGAATTCGGGCTGATCCGCACGCCGGCCGGCCTGCGCATCTACGGTGCGGGCATCGTGTCGAGCAAGAGCGAATCGGTGTATGCGCTCGATTCAGCCAGCCCGAACCGCATCGGCTTCGACGTGCGCCGCATCATGCGCACGCGCTATCGCATCGACACGTTCCAGAAAACGTACTTCGTGATCGACAGTTTCGAGCAGCTGTTTGACGCCACGCGCCCCGATTTCACGCCGCTGTATGAAGAACTCGCCGCGCTGCCGACTTTCGGCGCCGGCGATGTGGTCGACGGCGATCTCGTGCTGAACGTAGGCAACCGTGAAGGCTGGGCCGATACGGCAGACATTTAGAGCGCGTGGTGCCCGGAAGCTGGACTTCGCATGCATGCTTCCGGGCACAACACGTTCTGGGCGCTGACTATACTGCGCGCATTCTCGACCGATTTCCGTGACCCATCATGATGCCCACGCTCAACGACGACCAACGCAAGGCCCTGTTTGCCGAGCTGCCCGGATGGCAGCTGCAGAAGGACCGCGACGCCATCCAGAAAACCTTCACCTTTGCCGACTTCAACGCCGCGTTCGGCTTCATGACGCGCGTGGCGATCAAGGCCGAGCAGATGAATCACCACCCGGAGTGGTTCAACGTGTGGAATCGAGTCGACATCACCCTGTCGACGCACGACGCAAACGGCCTCACGCACCGTGACGCCGATCTCGCCCGCTTCATCGAGCAGGCCGCCAGGACAACCGGCGCGAAGTAACGCCGCTGCTGCTGGCGCTCAGCCCTGCGTGGCCGCGCGCCACGCTTCATACGCCGCCCGCGCCTTGTCGCCCAATTGCTCCGGGGCGATGCGGGTGGCGCCTTGTACAATCATCAGCGCATACGGCTTGGCCAACGCCGACGCCTCGGCACACAGCCGCAGTTCCTCGCCCTGGGCGGGCGAACGGGCACGCCAGTAATTGATGGCGGCCTCCAGGTCGGTGATGGTGAGCAGGGCTTCGGTCATCCGCGCATTGTAGCGCTGCCAAACCGCACCGATTCCTTTTCCGCCGCGCTTTGCGGACCGCCCCATGCGCATCCTGCTGATTGAAGACGACCGCGCCATTGCCAGCGGCATCCATGCCGGACTGACGCAGGCCGGACACCGCGTGCATGCCGTGCATGACGGTGTCTTCGCCGCCGAGCAGCTGGCCCGGCAGACGCACGACCTGGTGATCCTGGATCTCGGCTTGCCGGGCATCGACGGCATGACGCTGTTGTCGCAGTTCCGCGCGCGCGACCGCGCCACGCCGGTGCTGATCCTCACCGCCCGCGACGGCCTTTCCGATAAGGTCAACGGCCTGAATGCCGGCGCCGACGATTACCTCCTCAAGCCCTTCGAAATGCCCGAGCTCGTGGCGCGTGTCGGTGCGCTGCTGCGCCGCCGCGGCGATCCTTCCGAGCCCGCGGCGCGGCCGGACATCCTGGTCGGGCGACTGCGCCTGAGCGGCGTGGAGCGGCGCATCTTTGTCGATGCGGCGCCGCTGGAGCTGTCGCCGCGAGAGTTTGCCGTGCTGGAACTGCTGATGCTGCGTCAGGGCCGCGTGGTCAGCAAGGTGCAGCTGCAGGAGCATCTGGCCAGCTTTGGTCACGCCATCGGCGAGGCGAGCCACGATGTAGTGGGCGATACGGCCATCGAAGTCTATGTGCATCGCGTGCGCCGCAAGATCGAACACTCCGAAGCCGAGATCGTCACCGTGCGCGGTTTTGGCTATCTGCTGCAGGCACGCGCTCCGGCGTAGCGCCGCATCATGTTCAAACGCCACCGGCCTGCCGCGCCTGCGCCCGCCCACGGCGCACTCAGCCTCCGGCTGCATCTGCTGCGGGCGCTGGCGACGCCGCTGTTCGGCCTCGTGGTCGGCACGGGTGCGCTCTCGTACTGGCTGGCGGCGCATTACACCGCGCAGGTATTCGATCGGGCGCTGGTGGGCGTGGCCAATACGCTGGCCGAGCAAATGCGCCTGGCCGGGCCGCACGTGCCGCCGGCCAGGCTGTACGACATCGCCCTTACCGCGCAGACGCTGGTGCAGAACAGCGGAGAAGACCGCATCTTCTGGCGCATTGCCGGCCCCGCCGGCACGCTGATCGGGCGCGACACGGCGCTCGGCTACGGCTCGGGACAGGTGCGCATTGGCGAGGCGCGCGTGTTCTACAGCTGGATCGACGGCAAGCAAGTGCGCGCCGTGCGCCTGCCCGTGCCGGGTGTGACCGCCGATGTGCCAAAGCCGGTTTCGCCGCGCCAGCCGGCGCCGCCCGATCCGGAAGACGACGTCACGCGGCCCGCGCTGGCGCCCACGCAGGCCCAGACGGCGCCCGCGTTCAATCCGTCCAAGCCGCCCGATGCGATGCAGCCCGACAACAGCATCGTCGTGGAAGTGGCCGAACTGCTGGACCACCGTGATGCGGCGGCCAAGGAAGTGCTGCTATCGGTATCGATTCCGCTGATCGTGCTGCTGGCCGTGGGCGGGCTGATCCTCTCGCTCGTGCTCAAGGAAGAACTGCAGCCGCTGCAGACGCTGGCCGATACGCTCAACCGGCAAAGCGCGCAGTCCGTCAGGCCCCTTCCCGCCGAATCGGCGGAGCGCGTGCCGGCCGAGCTGCAGCCGCTCATCAACGCCATGAATGCCTTGCTGGCGCGCCTGCGCGATGCACTCGAAGCGCAGCGCACCTTCATCGCCGATGCGGCCCATCAGTTGCGCACGCCGCTCACCGCGTTGAAGCTGCACGCCGATCACGCCGTGCAGGCCACGACGCTGGAAGACGCGCGCCCTGCCCTGCTCGAACTGCAATCGGGTGCCAACCGGGCCATCCGGCTGTCGAACCAGCTGCTGACGCTGGCACGGGCCGAGCCCGGCATGACGCTCGAGCAACTGGGGCCGCCGGTGCGCGTGGATCTCGTATCGCTTGCGTTCGATGCCGGTGCCGAGTGGGTGCCGCGCGCGCTTGCGCGCGGGCTCGACCTGGGCTTCGAGGCCTGGCCAGAGGAAGCCACGTCGCCAGGTTCATTGCAGGCCCCCGTGCTGGCCAACGCGGTGCTGCTGCGCGAAGCGATCAACAACCTCATCGACAACGCTATCAAGTACGTGCCGACCGGCGGGCGCATCACCTTGCGCGCGGGCATGGAAGCGGATGCGTCCTCGCGCTGGTGGGGTGTGGTCAGCGTGGAAGACAACGGGCCGGGCATTCCGCCGGAGCGGCGCGGCGAGGTGTTCCAGCGCTTCTTCCGTGGCGACGCGGATCACCGCCCCGGGCAGCCACACGGCAGCGGCCTGGGCCTGGCCATCGTGCACGACATCGTGCGCCTGCACGGCGGCCATGTTGCCATTGAAGACGCCGCAGCCCGCGACGGCTCCCGCGTGATGCGCATCGTGCTGCGCGTGCCGCTGGCCGGCGAACCGGGCTAGGCGCGGCTCACTTCTTCTTTTTCTTCTTCTCGGGCGGCGCCAGCATCGTGCCGCGGCAGTTCTTGGCGCCGCAGCGGCAGGCGAACTGTTCCTTCAGCGCCTTGGTCTGGCGGCCTTCGATGACGAGGCCGTAGTCGTAGAACAGCTCCTCGCCGGGTTCGATGTCGCGCAGCGCATGAATGAACACGCGGCCGTCCTTCTCGCGCGCCTCGCAGTTCGGCTTGCACGCGTGGTTGATCCAGCGTGCGCGGTTGCCGCCGTACTTGGCGTCGATCACGCTGCCGTCTTCGAGGCTGAAGTAGAACGTGTGGTTCGGGTCGGACGGGTCATGCGGATGGCGGCGCAGCGCCTCTTTCCACGAGATGTGCTCGCCCTTGTATTCGATGATCTTCTTGCCCTTGGCGATGGGCGCCACGGCATAGACGCCGCGCCCGTGCACGCCCGATTGGCGCACCTCGATGCGGTCGCGGCGGCGCAGTTTGGCCGGGGCTTGCGGCGCGGACGGAGACTCAGCCGGAGCCGGCATGGCATCAGCAGACGTGCGTGTCATGGAGGTGCGGGGAAGAACGGAAACGTCGATCAACGAAGCCGAGAGCCTACACCAAAAGCATGGCAACCCGACACGTGCCGCCGCCCTGTGTCGCCGCTCGATGTGGATAACCGGGCCTGCGGCTGTGGATAACTACCGGCAAAGCCTGTTGGCTGTCTGTGGCTGCCCTGTCGATGGTGTGGGCACAAGTGACGCAGCTGCCGATGGAGCGTGGATGCAAACCAGCGATCCATCCACGCCGGGGCACACGCTGTACCAGCGGTTTTGCTTTCAACAAGTGCTTGAACCGGAAGCGATTTTCCGAGTTATCCACAGAAAGGGCGCGGCTTTATTTACTACTACTATCTGTATACATAAAGAAAAAGGTAAACCCATCGATCGACTTGCGTCGATCCTATCGACGAGCGAACACATCAGGCACAAGCCGATGCCTTCAACAGCCTGCCGATGTGATGGGACCGCCTCGCAATGCAAGCCCGATGCGGGTTTACGGAACCCGCTCGCGATACGTCGTTACAAAGCTCACGTGCCGGCGCCAATCGCATGCCGGTATCATGTCGCCCTTGGAGCCGCCCCCCGGAGGCTCTGATGTGTGTGTTATCTACTCTTGAAGGGAGTCAAGCAATGACGAAAACCGAACTGATCGACGCCATCGCCAGCGGCGTAGACGGTCTGACCAAGGCCAAGGCCGAGCAGGCACTGAACGTGACCCTGCAGGCCATCATGGAATCCGTTGGCAAGGGCGATGCGGTCAGCCTCATCGGCTTTGGTACCTTCAGCCAAGGTGAACGTGCCGAGCGCATGGCCCGCAATCCGCGCACCGGCGAAGAAATCAAGGTCGAAGCTGCCAAGACCGTCAAGTTCAAGGCTGGCCAGAAGTTCAAGGACGCCGTCAACGCCTGACGCAATGACGATCCTGGCGTAGCCAGCCCTGTCTGCTGCGCCCACGACGTGGCATGCCATTGCATGCGTGAATCGACCGCAGCATTGGCGTACCACGTCGGAAGGCCTGCCTCCCCGTCAGGCCATCCCTTCCCTCCTCTTTCATGCCCCGCCCTCTTCTGCGCAATTCGCTCGTTTTGCGTATTGCCCTGCCGATCGTCCTGATCGCACCGGTCCTTTGGTTCGCCGGCTGCACCACGCCGCCCGCGCGTCCGCAGGCCGAACCGCTGCCCGACAACGAAGTCGTGCAGACGCGGCCGGGCGCCACGCCGCGCGAGAAGATGATCGAGATCGCCCTCACCGAATGGGACCGGTGGGGCCGTCAGGTCGTGCGGGTGGGTCGTGACGATACGTATTGCGTGACCGGCGGCGGCTTTCCCGATCAGCCCCAGGGCCGCTGGCTGACGGCTGACGACCCCACCCCTGCCCCGGTGGACGAAGAAGGTGGTGCCGACATGCCGCTGCCCAAAGCGGTTGCGACGCCCGCTGCTCCTGCTCCTGCCCCTTGCCTGCGCTATCCCGACGGCACGGGCGGTGAAGCCACCGCGCGCGGCTGCGTGCTGGCCAAGCGCTACTGGGCCATCGTCGGCAAGACGCCGACGTGCCAGCAGCTCACGACAGGCGGCTGGGCGTGGTCTGCGGTGTTCATCTCGTGGATCATGCGCAAGGCCGGCCTGCAGAACGACCAATTCCTGACGGGCGCCACGCATGCGGAATACGTGACCGATGCGCGCGACCACCTGCTCAAGCATCCCGCCTTCGTGCTCGAACGCACGCCGGCCGTGCCGCGCCCGGGCGACCTCATCTGCACCGCACGCGGCGCCGATCGCTTCATGACGGACCCGGCCGAGATCCAGGCCGGCAGAACGCCCATGCACTGCGACCTCGTCGTTGAGGTGGACCCGGTGCGCCATGAAGTGAAATCGATTGGCGGCAACGTGCAGCAATCCGCGTCGATGAGCATCACCGAGTTGAATGACGCCAACCAGCTCGATCCGTACACGAATTCGGTCATGCAGTGGTTGGTGATCCTGCGCAACCAGTTGCCCTAGCAGACGGCAGATGTAACGTTGTTTGACGCCCGGCGCAAATTCATTAACATGTGAATCACTTAAGCGCCGGCAACCCGACCGGCGCATGGCCCCTGCGATCAGGAGACAGGTCATGACGGTGCTTTCGCTTTCACCCGACGCCGGATCGAGCATCCAGGCCCATCGTCCGGACTGGTGCAGCCCACATGAATGGGCCGCGCGCGTGAAGCTGGCGGCGTGCTACCGCATCTTTGCGCAGCTCGGCTGGACCGAGCTGATCTACAACCACATCACGCTGCGCCTGTCACCCGAAGATGGCCGCGCCGACGATGGCGGCCCGCATTTCCTCATCAACCCGTTCGGCCTGACCTATGCTGAGGTTTGCGCGTCGAACCTCGTGAAGATCGACCTGCAGGGCAATGCGCAGCGCGCGCCGGGTCAGCCGGACTGGCCCGTCAACCCCGCCGGTTTTACCGTGCATGCCGCCATTCACGCCGGTATTCCGGGCGCGCATTGCGTGATGCACACCCACACGACCGCCGGCATGGCCGTGGCCTGCGCGCGCGATGGTCTGTCGATCAGCAATTTCTATGCGGCGCAGCTGCACGGCAAGGTCGCGTATCACGACTTTGAAGGCATTACCGTGCATGCCGATGAAGGGCCGCGCCTGGTCAAGAACATCGGCGACAAGCCTGCCGTCATTCTGCGCAACCACGGGTTGCTGGCCTGGGGCGATTCGATTGCGCGGGCCTTTGCGGTGTTGTGGCTGCTCAACCGCGCGTGCGAGATCCAGCTGGCTTCCACGTCGATGGGCCCAGTGCTGGAGATTCCCGAAGCGATTGCGCGCAACTGCACGCGCGATTCGTTGCAGTTCAACCCGAATTTTGGCGCTGGCGAAGATGTGTTTGCCGCGCTCACCCGCACCATCGACCGCATCGACCCTTCCTACCGAACCTGATCACATGACACGCATTTGCATCGTGGGCGCCGGCGCGGTCGGCGGCTATCTTGGCGCGAAGCTCGCGCTGGCTGATCAACCCGTCAACGTGTTGGCACGGGGCGCGACGCTTCAAGCACTGCAGGCCGAAGGGCTGCGACTGACCGAAGACGGCAACACGCGATCTGTGCCGGTGCACGCGAGTGACGATGCGCATGCGCTCGGTGTGCAGGATGTCGTGGTCGTGGCCGTGAAGGCGCCGGCCATGGAAAGCGTGGCGCAAACCATCGGCCCGCTCATCGGCCCGGAGACTTCCGTGGTGGTGGCGATGAACGGCGTGCCGTGGTGGTTCTTTGATCGACCTGGCCCGCTGGAAGGTCTGCGCCTGCAATCGGTGGATCCGCACGGCCGCATCGCGCAGGCCATTCCAACGAAGAGCGTGCTCGGCTGCGTGGTGCATCTGACCTGCTCGACCGCTGCGCCTGGCCACGTGCGCCACGGGTTCGGCAAGCGATTGATCATCGGCGAACCTGCGGGCGGCACCTCACCGCGCCTCGATGCAATCGGGGCGCTGCTTGAACGCGCCGGTTTGCAGATCGAACGCAGCGAAGCCATCCAGCGCGACATCTGGTTCAAGCTGTGGGGCAACATGACGATGAACCCGGTGTCGGTGCTGACCGGCGCGACGTGTGACCGCATTCTCGACGACCCGCAGGTCAGCGCGTTTTGCCTCGCCATCATGGAAGAAGCGAAAGCGATCGGCGCGCGCATCGGCTGCCCGATCGAACAGAGCGGTGAAGAACGCAGCGCCGTCACGCGGCAGCTTGGCGCGTTCAAGACGTCGATGCTGCAGGATGCGGAAGCCGGGCGCGGCCCGCTGGAGATCGATGCACTGGTGGCATCGGTGCGGGAGATCGGTCAGCACGTCGGCGTGCCGACGCCGCAGATTGATGCGTTGCTGGGCCTGGTGCGACTGCATGCCCAGACCCGTGGGCTCTATTGAGCGGCCAGGCCGCGTTACTGATACGTGAGCGTGAAGGTCGCGCTGCCGTTGGCGATGCCCGTCGTAACGCTGTTGGCGGTTTGCACGTAGCGCGCCTTCAGCGGAATCGCATAATCCCCATCCGCATCAGCCACCTGCCATTTGAAGCGTTTGGCCAGTTCGATCGGTTTGTCGTCGTAGAGCAGCTGGATGGCCACCCCCGTGGCACTGGTCGAGCCAGCGTCCAGTTTCAGCATGCCCTGCGCGGCGTCATGTGCCGCCCCGTCCAGTTGCAGGTTGATGCTTGTGCCTTTTGCGCAGTTCAGCGGAATGCTGAAGGCCTTCGTCCTCGAAGGCGGCGAAGTGCCCGGGCCTTTGAACGCACTGATGGGCACGTCGCCGAGTTTCACCGGAATCAACGTGTTGCTCACCGTGCATGACATGACATCGACCTTGAATGAGCCGATATTGATGGTGGACTCAGGTGTGTGCCACAAGGTCTTGTTGTTTCGCAGGATGAAAGAACCCACCTGTCTTCCCGAAACCCACCCAGCGCTGATGCTTTGGGCCGTCTTGTAGAAGCGGATCAGCGCTTTGCCTTGTCGTGGGAGCGCGCTGAACATTCCGTTCACTGAGCAGTACATGTAGTGGTTCGGATTATCTGTCTCGGATCCGTTAACCCAGCGCGTCAAGTTAGCGCATTTCTCCCATTTGTCATCCGACCCTGCCGTTATGCCAACCGCATAACCGATGCCTTCAACGTTCGTCTTGTAGATGCGCTTGCCATCGAAGTCTGCAACGTATGTCCCGTACGCCTTGATGCCGACCTCCTGCCAAGGCAGCCTGGGCTCCGTATTGGAGCACTTGAAGGTGCTCACCAGATCCGATGCCACCTCGGCAATGACCGAGCCCACGGGCAGATCACGCTGAATGGTCAAGTCTTTCGGTTGAACCGTGGTGCTGCTCGTCACGGTCTCGCAGGTGTAAGCAAATGCTCCCTGTGCCGGGATCAACATGAGCCCCGTCGCAAACCCGACGTACGTCGCACGCATGTCCAGATACCTCCTCTTTTCTGAAAAGAGGCATCTGAACACACCGACTGTAGCTTTTAGCTAGGACGAATCTGATAGCGCGCGTTCCAATGCACCACGCGAAGGGGCTTTACTGATACGTGAGCGTAAAGGTCGCACTGCCATTCGCAGCGCCGGGCGTGATGCTGCTGTCCGTCTGTACGTAGCGGGCCTTGAGCGGAATGGCGTACGTGCCGTCTTCGCTGGCCGTCTGCCACTTGAAGCTTTTCGCCAGCTCGACGGGCTGGTCGTCATACAGCAATTGAATGGCGACGCCCTTCGCTGTGTCGCTACCTTCTTCCAGCTTCAACATGCCGTTCTTCGCGTCATACGCTGTGCCGTCGAGCTTCAGGTTGATGCTGGCACCCTTGGAACAGGTGAGCGGAATGTCGAACGCCTTCGTCCGGGCGCTGTCGGGCCAGGTACCCACACCCTTGAATGCGCCAACCGGCACGTCGCCCATCTTCACATTGATCGCGGTGCTACCCAGCGTGCAAGACAGCGTGCTCACGCTAAACGAAGCAATACTGATCTTGGGTTCCGGGGAGACCCACGTACTGCGGTTGTTTTCCAGGATGAAGGAACCCACCTGCTTCGCATCAACCGAGCCCACACCGGTGTTGCGTGCTGTCTTGAAGAACTTGATCACGGCTTTGGCCTTCATAGGCTGCGATGGGAGAATGCCGTTGTTTGAGCAGTACAGGTTCTGGTCGATGTTGTCTGGATTACCCCCCGTTACATAGAACGTTGCACCTGTAGCGCACCCGTTCATCGGCGTGATTCCAACGGCATAGCCAATGCCTTCGATGTTGGTCTTCCACACGCGTTTCCCATTGAAGTTGCCTGCGTACTCACCGTATCCCTTGATGCCTGCTTGCTGAAACTTCAAAGCTGGCGCCTCATTGGAACAATGGAAGGTGGTCACCACATCAGACACCACCTCGCTAATCAGCGACCCCACCGGCAAGTCGCGCTGGACAGCCAGGGCCTTGGGTTGAATGATGATGTCGCTCGTCACCGTCTGGCAGGTGTAAGCGCACGCCCCTTTTGCGGCTATCAACGTCAGGCCTGCCGCGAGGCTCGCAGTCCATACGCGCATGTCGTGCTCCGTTGTTATCGTCGGGCAACATAAAAACACATGCGTCAAACGCCGTGATTAGGAATCGTCTCATTCTGGCCGACGCAAAGGAAGCGGAGCACTCCGCTTCACGTGAAGTGTCACCTCCGGTACATCGGGGTGACCGGCTGTGAGCGGGAGAGCGTTGCGAAGGGACGCGCCGCCGCCTGGAACGGCGGCGCGAGCAGGGGGTGGCAGGCTTTATCGAGACCGCAAGTGCGAACTACCGGTATGTCAGCGTGAACGTCGCACTGCCGTTGGCGACGCCCGCCCTAACGCTGCCAGCGATCTGCACGTAGCGCGCCTTCAGGGGAATCGAGTAGTTGCCCTCTGCATCGGTGACCTGCCACAGGAACCGCTTGGCGAGCTGGACCGGCTTGTCGTCGTAGAGCAACTGGATGGCCACGCCGGTGGCTGCCGTTGAACCCTCGTTGACCTTCAGCATGCCCTGCGTGGCGTCATGTGCCGCCCCGTCCAGTTGCACGTTGATGCTTGTACCTTTTGCGCAGTTCAGCGGAATGCTGAAGGCCTGCGTCCTCGAGGGCGGCGAAGTCCCCGGCCCTTTGAACTCACTGACGGGCACATCGCCGAGTTTCACCGGAATCAACGTGTTCTTCACCGTGCATGACATGGCACCGACCTTGAATGTGCCGATATAGATGGGGAACTCATATGGCCAGAAGTCTTGGTTTCGCAGGATGAAACCACCCGCCTGCATTATCGGCACCGACCCAGCGCCGGTGCTTTCGGCTGTCTTGTAGAAGCGGATCAGCGCTTGGCCTTGTCTTGGAAGCGCGCTGAACGGTCCTCCGTTCGCTGTGCAGTAAATGTACTGGTTCGGGGTCTCCGGGTTGGATCCGTCAATCCAGTGCGTTATGTTGGCGCATGGTCCCCATCCGCTATCCGGTGCTGACTTTATGCCAACCGCATAACCGATTCCCTCAACGTTCGTCTTGTAGATGCGCTTGCCATCGAAGTCTGCAACGTGTGTCCCAACCGCCCTGATGCCGACCTGCTGCGTAAGGATCCGGGGCTCCGTGTTCTTGCACCTGAAGGTCGACACCACCCCCGTTGCCACCTCGGCAATGACCGAGCCCACGGGCAGATCACGCGGAATGGTCAAGTCGTTCGGTTGAACCGTGATGCCGTTATTCTCTGTATAGCAGATGTAAGCAAATGCCTCCTGTGTCGCGATCAACATGAGCCCCGTCGCAAACCCGACGTACATCGCACGCATGTCCAGATACCTCCAGTTTTTTTGAAAAGCGTCATCTGAACACACCCACTGTCGGTTTTTGCTAGGACTAATCTGATACCGCGCGCTTTCACGTACGCGGCGAAGCGGCTTTACTGATACGTGAGCGTAAAAGTCGCACTGCCGTTGGCAGCGCCGGGCGTGATGCTGCTGTCCGTCTGTACGTAGCGGGCCTTGAGCGGAATGGCGTACGTGCCGTCTTCACTGGCGGTCTGCCATTTGAAGCTTTTCGCCAGCTCGACGGGCTGGTCGTCATACAGCAATTGAATGGCGACGCCCTTTGCTGGGTTCGTAGCTTCGTCCAGTTTCAACATGCCCTTCGTCGCGTCATACACCGTGCCATCGAGCTTCAGGTTGATGCTGGCACCCTGGGAACACGTGAGCGGAATGTCGAACGCCTTCGTCCGGGCGCTGTCGGGCCAGGTACCCACACCCTTGAATGCGCCAACCGGCACGTCGCCCATCTTCACGTTGATCGCGGTGCTGCCCAGCGTGCAAGACACCGAGCTGACGTCAAACGCGCTGATGCTAATCTTCGCTTCAGGTTGGAACCACGTACTTAGATTGTTCTTCAAAATGAAAGAACCCACCTGCCTGGCTGTAATGGTGCCCGTACCCGTTGTCGCGGCCGTCTTGTAAAAGCGGATGGTCGCTTTGGCTGTCATCGGCTGAACGCCGAACATGCCGTTCACTTTGCAATAGACGTTGTGGTCGACGTTGGTTGTTTCAATTCCGTCGACCCAGTAAGTCTTACCGACACACTGACTGGTTGGCGTTCCGGCAACGGCGTAGCCAATGCCTTCAATATTGGTGCTGTAGACGCGCTTACCATCGAAGTCGCCCACGTAGGTGCCAAAGGCTTTGACGCCGGTCTCCTGAAAGCTCAATCGGGGCTCGCTATTCGTGCATCTGAAGGTGCTTTTGACGTCCGACACAACTTCAGCAATGACGGAACCCACAGGCAAATCGCGCTGGACTGCCATGGCCTTGGGTTGAAGCAGTGTGTCGCTGGTCACCGTTTCGCAGCTGTAGGCAAAGGCACTCTTTGCCCCAATGCACAGCAGACCCGCTGCGAGTCTTGCGCACCATACGCGCATGTTTTTGCTCCCTGGTTATCATCGGGGCAACATAAAAACACATGCGTCAAACTCTGTGATTAGGAATCGTCTCATTCTGCAGCCTCCTGAGATGCAGACGTGGCGCTGCGTTACCACCGGCTGTCCAGCGTCGTGCAAACACGTCGTAATAGGACGAACACGATCCATCGCCATGCCAGCGAGGATCGTGTCGAGCCGGGAGGAACAGGAAGGCGGAGGACGGTAGCGCTTACGGCGCGAGCGCCGGATGCTTCAGCGCATGCGCCGTTTCGATCCACTGCTGGTGGTAAGCAGCGTCGTCCCGTTTGAGGCCGAGCTCGCCGTTCTGGTAGGCCATTGCCAGCGCCTGCACCGCTTCGGGCAATTCGTGTTCGGCCGCCTCCTGGTACAGCGCCAGGGCGCGCGCTTCGTCACGCGGCACGCCCTCGCCTTCGCGATACGCATTGGCCAGCATGAACATGGCCGATGGAACGCCCTGGTGCGCCGCGCGATCGAACCAGCGCGCGGCCTGTGCGGGGTCGACGGGCGTGCCGTAACCACTGCGGTGCATCAGGCCCAGGTAATACGCGGCCGCCGCATCGCCTTTGTCCGCGGACTGGCGCAGTAACTGCAGCGCACGCGGATAGTCGCGCGCCACGCCGCCCGTGCCGAGCAACAGCGCCTTGCCGAGCGACAGTTGCGCGCGCATGTCGCTCGGCGCGGCAGCCTCGAGCCAGCGCATGCCTTCGTTGCGCAGGGTGCCGTCGTGCGCGTTGAGGAGTGCTTCGCCCAACGCCGATTGCGCCGGCACCGAGCCGCTGCGTGCCTGTTGACGCAACCGCTGCAGCGCCTCGGGCGCCATTGCCTGCACGACCATCGCGCGCCACGCTTCGAGCTGCGCAGCATCGACGTCGGGCGGGCGGCGCGTGTGCGACAGCCAGCCGCCCGCGGCCACGATCACCGCCAGCGCGGCAGCCACCGTCAGCATCGGCACCGATTGCCTCGGCGACCCGATGGCCGGCGCACCGGCCCACGCAGAACGAAGAGAAGGCATGGCCGGGGCTCCTGCTTACTGCGTCAGGTCGATCTGGTACACCGCCAGGCCCTTGCCCGAGCCGTCATCGGCCGCCACCTGCGTGACGTTCGTGATGCCCGCAGCCGTGGCATCGGCAATCCGGTTGGGTGCCGACGTGAACTGCACCTGCGCCACCGAGCTCGCCAGCTTCGTGAAGCGCCAGCTGCGCTGCGAGCCATTGGTGGCGCGCTTCACGCTGCCGATCTTCTTGATGTAGCTGATCAGCACATCGCGGTTGGCATCCGGCGACGCATAGATTGTCTTGCTGCCGTCCAGGCCCGGGAAGTTGCCGCCGCCGCTGGCGCGGTAGTTGTTGGTGGCGACGATGAACTGGCCGGCCGGGTCGATGGCCGCGCCCTTGTACTGCAGGTTCTTGATGCGGCTGCCCACGGGCTGCGTCACGTCGATTTCATACGTCAGGTCCGGCGTGGTGAACATGTCGAAGTTGTAACCCGGGAACGTGCTCACCAGCTTCTGCACCGTCGCGCTGTTGGGGTCGATGGTGTTGAAGCGTTTTGCGGCGGTTTCGAGCCAGTTCTTGATGTCGGCACCGCTCACCTTCACGGCGTAGACCGTGTTCGGATACAGGTACAGGTCGGCCGCGTTGTTGATCGCCAGCGGGCCGGCCGCCACATCGGTGAAATCGGTCGCGCCACCAAAGCCGCTCTTGAACGGCGCGCTCACCGACAGCACCGGCAGCGACGCATACTGCGGCAGGTTCGCCTGGATGTAGTTCGACACGTAATCGGCCTGCGCCTGGTTGACGATCTCGATCGCGCCCGGGTCGCCCACGTCGGCAAAGAACGTGCTCATGTGGAAGTCCGTGCTGCCCACCGGCGTCTTCACGTAGTTGATCGTCGCCTGGTGCTCGGCGGCGATGGCGGCGGAGACCGTGGGGTCGGCGGCCACATACGTCTTGTCGGCGTTCTGGATCGAGCGCGCTTCGACCGTGGTCTGCGTCTTGTCCACGTTCCAGGTCTTGCCGTCAAACGTCAGGCCGAGCTTGATGACGCCCAGGTGCTTGCCCCAGTAGTTCGCCATCACGGTCGGCACGCCGTTGACCGTGCCCTTGACCTTGTCCACGCCGGGCAGGTTGAACTGGCTCACCGTGCTGTTGGCATCGGGGAAGAGCTGGTGCGAGTGGCCGATCAGCATGGCATCGATGCCCGGCACGGTGGAGAGCCACCAGCTGCCGTTTTCCATCGTCGGCGAATACGTCGAGTTGTCGAGCCCGCCGTGCGAAATCGCCACCACGAGGTCAGCGCCCTTCGCACGCATTTCCGGGATGTACTTGGCCGCCGTTTCCTTGATGCCGACGGTGTAGACCTTGCCGTCGAGCCAGCGCTTGTCCCAGCTCGTGATGGTGGGCGGCGTAAAGCTGATGATGCCGACCTTGACCGGCGCGCTGACCGTGCTGCCGTCCGGCGCCGTGGCCGTGACTGTCTTGGTGATGATCGTGTACGGCTGGAACAGCGGCGCGTTGGTCTTCGCGCTCATCACGTTGGCCAGCACCTGCGGGAAGGCCGGGCCCGCGCATTTCTTCTGCAATGCCGGATCGGGCAGGCCGTCCACGTTGAACGTGTTGCCCGTGACCTGCGACAGATACGGCAGGCCGTAGTTGAACTCGTGGTTGCCGATGCCGCCGCCGTCGTACTTGGCCGCGTTCATCACCTTGTAGATCGCCAGCGTCTGGTCGCACGTGACGGGGCTGACCATGGCCTGGTAGTCCGACAGCGCGGTGCCCTGGATGGTGTCGCCGTTGTCCAGCAGCAGCGTGTTGGGGAATTGAGCACGCGCCTGGTTGATGAGGGTGGAAACACGTTCGAAGCCGAACGAATTGTCGGCGGCCAGCTTGAAGTAGTCGTACGACAGCACGTTGGTGTGCAAGTCGGTGGTCTCCAGCACGGCCAGCGTGGCCTTGGTGCCGGCGGGTGCGGCCGTCGCGGCCGGCGTGCTAGCCCCGCTGGACGGGCTATCGTCACTGCCGCCGCAGGCAGCCAGTGACAGCGACAAAAACGCGGCAAGCGGCAACGCCGCCGAACACAACGGTCGGACTCGCATGAACTTCTCCCTGAAGATCTTCTTGTGGTCTGCGAACGGCAAACTGCGGACTACGAACTGCCGAGCGTGTGCGCGATCGTTTGCGCAGCACGAAAGAACTGCGGGCTGGGCCGGGGCTCAGAAGCGGGGAGTATCGGAAGCGCGCATGACGGTGCCGTGACCATCGGATGACATTTGCGCGCGGGGCGGCCTGGCCGAAAAGGGCACCGGCCGGCGCTCTCGGCCAGACGGGGGATCGGCGGGGGCAAAAAATCCTGGACGTTTCGTCAACAACGTTAGAATGAGCCCATTTTTCCGCGTAGCCGTTCTATGTCTCAAAAGAAAGCGCCGCTGTTCGAGATCCGCAGCGGCACCGTCGATGCCCTGCTGCTGTCGCCGCGCACCGCCGACATGGACGCCCTGGCCGCCGAACTCACGCGACGCTTTGCCGACACGCCGGAGTTCTTCTCCAACGACGTGATCGCCATCGACGTGCGCCGCCTTGCCGAAGACGAGCGCCTGCCCATCGACCGTCTGGTCGAGACCCTGGCAGGGTTGCACGCCCGCGCGATCGGCGTGGTGGCCAGTCCCGAGCAGGCCGAGTGGGCACAGGGTTTTGGCCTGCCGCTGCTCGACAGCCACGGCCGTCGCCCGCGCGGCGAGAAAGACGCCAAGGACCCCGAGCACGCCCAGGCGTCCGATACCGCCGCGCCCGCCCCTTCTGCACCACCCGCCGAAGCCGTGGCCATGCAGCCCGGCACCATGATCGTCGACCGCCCGCTGCGCTCCGGCCAGCGCATCTATGCGCGCGGCGACCTCGTCGTGCTGGATCTGGTGAGCGACGGCGCCGAGGTGATCGCCGAGGGCAACATCTACGTGTATGCCACGCTGCGCGGCCGTGCGCTGGCGGGCGTGAAGGGCAATCTGGACGCGCGCATCTTCTGCACGTGCCTGGAGCCCCAACTGATTTCCATCGCCGGCATCTACCGCACCGGCGAAACCCCGTGGCCCGACGCCTATGCCAGCAAGCCTGCGCAGGTCCGGCTCGCGGACAACACGCTGGTTTTCGAACCGTTGCGGATGAAGTAACCGAGCGATTTAACTTACAGATATACGAGCCATGACCAAGATCATCGTAGTCACCTCCGGCAAGGGCGGCGTCGGCAAGACGACCACCAGTGCGGCATTTTCTGCCGGCCTTGCGCTGCGCGGCCACAAGACCGCCGTCATCGACTTCGACGTCGGCCTGCGCAACCTCGACCTCATCATGGGCTGCGAGCGCCGCGTGGTGTATGACCTGATCAACGTGATCCACGGTGAGGCCAACCTGAACCAGGCCCTCATCAAGGACAAGAAGTGCGAAAACCTCTTCATCCTTCCCGCCTCGCAGACGCGCGACAAGGATGCGCTCACGCGTGAAGGCGTCGAGAAGGTGATCGAAGGCCTGAAGGAAATGGGCTTCGAATACATCGTCTGCGATTCGCCGGCCGGTATCGAGTCGGGCGCGCTGATGGCGATGTACTTTGCCGACGAGGCCATCGTGGTGACGAACCCGGAAGTCTCTTCGGTGCGCGACTCCGACCGCATCCTGGGCATCCTGTCGTCCAAGTCGCGCCGCGCGGTGGAAGGCAAGGAGCCGATCAAGGAACACCTGCTGCTCACGCGCTACAACCCGAAGCGCGTGTCCGAAGGCGAGATGCTGTCGCTCACCGACATCCAGGAAATCCTGCGCATCAAGCTGATCGGCGTGATTCCGGAATCGGAGGCCGTGCTGCAGGCGTCCAACCAGGGCCTGCCTGCCATCCACCTCGAAGGCACGGACGTCGCCAACGCCTATCACGATGTGATCGACCGCTTCCTCGGCAAGGAGAAGGAGCTGCGCTACGTCGAATACAACAAGCCGGGCTTCCTGCAGCGCCTGTTCGGCGGCGGAAAATAAGGAGACGCACATCCATGTCGATTCTGTCTTTCCTGCTGGGCGAGAAGAAGAAGACTGCAACCGTCGCCAAGGAACGCCTGCAGATCATCCTCGCCCACGAACGCACCGCCAGCGGTGCGCCCGCCGACTACCTGCCCGCCTTGCAACGCGAGCTGGTGGCCGTGATCTCGAAGTACGTGAAGATCGGCAACGACGACATCAAGGTCAACCTCGAGCGCCAGGACAACCTGGAAGTGCTCGAGGTGAAGATCGAGATTCCGCAGGCCTGATCTTCAGGACACCGTGCAACCCGTGACAGCCGCCGATGCGCTTGCCCAGCTGTGGGCGGCGCTCGGTCAGCCGGCGCAGGCGTTGTCGCGGGTCAGCCTGACGGGCGCCGAGCCCGCGCTCCCCTCATCCTTTGCGGTCGGCACGCTCGCGCAGAGCACCATCGCGGCCGCCGCCCTGGCCGCCGCGCACGTCGATACGCTGCGCACCGGGCGCGAGCAGACGGTGTCGGTCGACATGCACCACGCCGCGCTGGAGTTCCGCTCCGAGCGCTACTTCCGCGTCGACGGCCAATTGCCGCCCGAGCCATGGGACAAGATCGCCGGACTCTACCGCTGCGGCGACGGGCGCTGGGTGCGCCTGCATACCAACTTCCCACATCACCGTGACGGCGTGCTCAAGCTGCTCGGCTGCGCGTATGACCGCGACGCCGTGGCCGCTGCATTGAGCCAATGGAAGGCCGAAGCGTTTGAAGACGCGGCGGCGCAGGCGGGCATGGTCGTCACCGCGGCGCGTACGTTTGAAGAGTGGGACGCGCACCCGCAAGGCATCGCCGTCGCCAGCCAGCCGCTGATGACAATCGAGCGCATCGGCGATGCGCCACCGCAGCCATTGCCCGCACATGCCCAGGGCCGACCGCTCTCGGGCGTGCGCGTGCTCGATCTCACGCGCGTGATTGCCGGGCCCGTCTGCGGGCGGACGCTCGCCGCGCATGGGGCCGATGTGCTGCTCGTCACGGGGCCGCATCTGCCCGCCATCCCTCCGCTGGTGATCGACACCGGGCGCGGCAAGCGCTCCGCGCAACTCGATTTGCGCGATGCAGCCGCTGCCCAGCAACTCCGCACGCTGCTGCGCGACGCCGATATCTTCGTGCAGGGCTATCGACCGGGCGGCCTGGCGGCGCTGCAGTTTGGTCCCGAGCAGGTTGCCGCACTGCGCCCCGGCATCGTCTACGTCAGCCTGTGTGCATACGGCTATGACGGCCCGTGGGCCAATCGCCGAGGCTTCGACTCGCTCGTGCAGACCGCCAGCGGTTTCAACTGGGCGGAAGCCCAGGCGGCGGGCGACGCCAGGCCGCGTGCATTGCCCGCGCAGGCACTGGACCACGGCGCCGGCTATCTGATGGCCGCCGGCGCGATGGCAGCGCTCGCGCGCCGCATGACCGAAGGGGGGAGCTGGCACGTGCGCGTGTCGCTCGCGCAGACGGCGCACTGGCTGCGCGGCTTCGGCCGCGTCTCCAACGGCTTTGACGCGGCCGACCCGCGCTACGAAGACATCGGCGCGTACCTCGAGACGACGCCGTCCGGCTTCGGCGCCCTCACGGCGTTGCGCCACGCGGGGCAGCTTTCCGACACGCCGCCGCACTGGGCGCTGCCCAGCGTCCCGCTGGGGACGCACCCGGCGCGGTGGTAGGATTCGCGCCTACCGTTTTCCCTGCCCGCGCCTGATACTCCGGGCGCACATGGCCCGCCGATGCTCAGTTACCGCCACGCCTTCCACGCCGGCAATCACGCCGATGTCCTCAAGCACGCTGTGCTTGTGCAGATGCTCGATTACCTCACGCAGAAGGACAAGCCGTTCTGGTACATCGACACGCATGCTGGTGCCGGCCTCTACGCGCTGGATCACGAATGGGCGCAGAAGAAGGCCGAATTCGATACCGGCATCGGCCCCTTGTGGCGCGCGGCCGAAGGCGGTGAAACGCTGCCGCCGTTGCTCGATGCGTACCTCGATCAGGTGCGCGAACTGAACCCGAACGGCGAACTCCGGCACTACCCCGGATCGCCGTGGCTGGCGTGGCAGATGCTGCGCGACGCCGATCGCCTGCGCCTGTTCGAGCTGCACAGCTCCGAAATCAAGGTGCTGTCCAACAACTTCCGCGGTGCAGGCCGCAAGGTCATGCTGTACGACGGCGACGGCTTTGCCGGCATCAAGGCGATCCTGCCGCCGCCGCCGCGCCGCGCGCTGGTGCTGATCGACCCGTCCTTCGAAGACAAGCACGACTACGCCCGCACCGTGCAGGCCGTGCAGGACAGCCTGCAGCGCTTTGCCACCGGCATGTATGCGATCTGGTATCCGCAGGTGCAGCGGCGTGAAGCGGCGCAGTTTCCGGCGCGCCTGAAGCAGTTGCGACTCACGGACTGGCTGCACGTCACGCTCACCGTCAGGCGCCCCGTCGAAGGCGGCCTGGGCCTGCACGGCAGCGGCATGTTCATCGTCAACCCGCCGTGGACGCTCAAGGCGCAACTGCAGGAAGCCCTGCCCACGCTGGTGCGCCTGCTCGGCCAGGACGACGGCGCCAAGTTCATGCTGGAAGGCGAATCCAGTTAAGCCTTTGGGCGGTGTGACGCCCCGCGTCCCTAGCCATCGTCAAGCGCCGTCTGCGCTGGTACGACGCCAGCGCAGTTCTCCAAATCCACCGCCACCCAGGGCGATGCGCGGGGCCGCCTGCGTGACCCCGCACACCACTGGAGCGCACCGTCCGCGTGGTTTGCGTCGCGTGAATCTCCCCACGCAACCGCACCATCCAGCGCCCTTCCGTTTTGCCGCCTGCTGCGTCTGGCTGCCACCTCGCGAATCTCTCAACTGACACGTCGCGCAAACTCGCTGGAGAAGACCCGCGTGGAGAGAACGACCTCACCATTGGCGAACGGGAGAACCCAAACGCCCTATCGCCACGTGTGGCCGCGTTTGCATCTGCCGGTGGCGGCGCGCTGTGACGCGCGCATTTCCGCGTGAATTGACAACGTTTGACGGAAAGCCGGCTGCATAAGACCTAACGTTGGATCCGGTAGCACCCGACAAAGACGTGGAAGATGCATTAAATAAGAACAGTGGTTCAAATGGATCATTCTAACGAGCGATGAACGATGAAATGAAATTCAAAAAATTACAGAGTGAGCTGTATCTGGGGGGCGCGCCTGCAAAGCGCTGGAGAGTGTGCCGCTCAGATAAAAGATTTTGTTGGGATTGTGCGGGAAATTCTTCCGGAATTTACCTGGTATTACGACGACTATCGATCGAGGTTCTTTGAATTTCCAGATGACATATCTGAGATTAATAAAAAAGTAATTTCTACGGTAAATGGAGATAGAAAAGGCGTTCCACTGGATAGAACTTATCCGGAGGTTGGTTTCAGCGCACTTTTATTCAGTTCGAAAAATAATTGTGCAGCAATTCATGCCGGGCTGGGACGTGCCGGCGAAGATGCTTCTAACAATGCGGAAGTCGATTTCCCCAACAAAGGCCCAATCGCCGAAACAATCCTCAACGCCTCCACGCTTGAACGACTGTTCGTCGCCTCCGTGAAGTGCTGGAAGCCGGATTGGGCCTGGATCGACCACACCGACATTAACGACACCGATTTTTCGGTGCCGCCGGTATATTGGTTCGTCTATGGCAACAAGCCAAAGGAGAGCGTGCCCTCGTTGCCGGCGCCTGTTGAGGTTCATGCGATTGATTCGCTGGGCACATACATCGTTACGACGCGCGAACTGTACGACCGCACGATTCCTGCGCATCGAGCCACAAGTGAAGCCGTAAAGCAGCGGCTGCGGGATGCGAACTGGCTGCCACCTCCAGCTGGCTGAGAGCCCACATGTCACTCCCCTGCCACATGCCCGTGCTACCTAGTCGGGCTTAGACTTGTACTGCGCGGTCCGTGCGCAGCGCCCCTCTCGGCACTCTCGGCAAGATCGGCAGGAGCAACACACCATGAGCGAACGCGACGCAGCGCGGCAGGCGCGCCTGCAGGAAGACCTCCTCGACACGCTGGACGAGGAGCTGGAGATGGAAATCGACGACCACCTGCTCGGCGGCGGCGAGGGCATCAGCGAGGAAGCGCGCGAAACGCGGCGCATGTACTTCCGCGAGCTGTTCCGCCTGCAGGGCGAACTCGTCAAGCTGCAGGACTGGGTGATCGAGACCGGCCACCGGCTCGTCGTGATCTTCGAGGGCCGCGACGCCGCCGGCAAGGGCGGCGCCATCAAGCGCATCACGCAGCGGCTGAACCCGCGCGTGTGCCGCGTGGCCGCGCTGCCGGCGCCCACCAACCGCGAACGCACGCAGTGGTATTTCCAGCGCTACGTAGCGCATCTGCCCGCCGCCGGCGAGATCGTCCTGTTCGATCGCAGCTGGTACAACCGCGCCGGCGTCGAACGCGTGATGGGCTTCTGCACCGACGAGGAATACGAAGAGTTCTTCCGCTCGGTGCCGGAGTTCGAAAAGATGCTCGTGCGCTCCGGCATCCAGATCGTCAAGTACTGGTTCTCCGTTACGGATGAAGAGCAGGAAGTGCGGTTCCAGAGCCGCATCGACGATCCGCTCAAGCAGTGGAAGCTGAGCCCGATGGACCTGGAGAGCCGCCGCCGCTGGGAAGCCTATACACAGGCCAAGGAGGCGATGCTCGAGCGCTCGCACATTCCGGAATCGCCGTGGTGGGTGGTGCTGGCCGACGACAAGAAGCGCGCGCGCCTGAACTGCATCCACCATCTGCTGGGCCAGGTGCCGTATCACCCCGTGCCGCATCCGGCGGTGGTGCTGCCCGAGCGGGTGTATCACGCGGAATACATCCGCCACCCCGTGCCGGAAGAGATGATCGTTCCGAACGTCTACTGACCCGCCGCCGGCCTGCCCCGCGGCCGGCGCCGCTCATAGGGTCGGACGCACCTCGAAGCCGGGCGGCAGGGTTTCGCCATGGGCGCTGGCCACCTCGACTTGCGTGACCTGCGCGGCGTCGGGCCCTTCCCACATCCATTCGCGCATGCGGAGCACGTTCGGCGCGGGGCCCGCCAGGAATGCCTCGACCGTCCCGTCTCGGCGGTTGCGCACCCAGCCGCGCAGGCCGAGCGCGCGGGCCCGCTCGGCGCAGGCCGCGCGATAGCCGACGCCCTGGACGCGGCCCTGTACGGTAACGATCACTTGCGCAATGGCGGACATGGAGGCTCTCCGGGGCAAAAACGCAGGCGATGTGTTGGGCGGAGCATGACAAGGCCGGGTTGTCGCATCTCTGTCACATTTCTGGAATGTGACGTCGTCAGACTGACAACCGCGCGCCGGGGTCCGACGTTACGCAAGGTAAACTAGGCGGCTTGCCGCCGGGTGCCAAGCAACGCTTGTGAAAGCGCTGCGGTCTACCGCGCTCACCACGTACTGCGCCAACTTCCGGCCCGCGCGCCGCTATTGGGTTTTTGGCCCGCGATCCTCGTCCCGGTCATCCACGATGCAGCAAAACGACAACGAAACCACCATCCGGGGCCGCTTCGGTACCAACCTGGGCGTCAATTTCGGCAGCCTGCTGACCGCGCCGCCCAACCGGTTCGACCTGGCATTGCTGCCGATCATCCTGGCCGCCATCGTGCTCGTGGCCTATGCGGCCCGGCAGATGAACGTGCCGTACACGCCCGGCGAGCCGCTCGACGTGAGCCTGGACGTGGCGCAACTGCCCTACTACCTGCTGCGCACCAGCATCCGGATGCTGCTGGCGCTGGGTGCGTCGCTGGCGTTCTCGTTTGCGTTTGCGGCCATCGCGTCGAAGAACCGCACGGCCGAGAAGGTCATGGTGCCGGCGCTCGACATCCTGCAGTCGATCCCGGTGCTCGGCTTCCTGTCGATTACCGTCACGGGCTTCATTGCGCTGTTCCCGGGCAACCTGGTGGGCGTGGAATGCGCGGCCATCTTCGCCATCTTCACGTCGCAGGCGTGGAACATGGCGTTCTCGCTGTACCAGTCGTTCCGTACCATCCCCACCGATCTCGAAGAGGCGGCCACGGTGTTCCGCCTGTCCAAGTGGCAGCGCTTCTGGCGCCTGGAGGTACCGTTCGCCATGCCGGGGCTGCTGTGGAACATGATGATGTCGATGTCGGGCGGCTGGTTCTTCGTGGTGGCGTCGGAAGCGATTTCGGTGTCGGGCCACGACATCAAGCTGCCGGGCATCGGCTCGTACATCTCGCTGGCGATCCAGCAGCAGAACCTGCCGGCCATCGGCTGGGCGATCGTCGCCATGCTGATCGGCATCATCCTGTATGACCAGCTGCTGTTCCGCCCGCTGATTGCCTGGGCAGACCGCTTCCGCTTCGATGCGATGTCTTCCGAGCGCGAGCCGCAATCGTGGCTGCTGGATCTGCTGCGCCGCTCCGAGTGGGTCAAGGCGATGCTCGAACGCGGCGCCGCGCTGGCCGAGCGTACGCTCGCCTGGGGCGCCGACCGCACGCGCCCGACCGCCAGCGCCGGCAGCAGCTTCGTGCGCTTTCCGTGGTCGCACCGGCTGGCCGACGTCATCATCGTCATTGCCGCGCTGGCGGCGGTGGCGCACGTGCTGCAGTTCGTGCGCTCCGAAGTCGGCTGGGCCGAAGTGGGCCACGTCTTCTGGCTGGGCTTCCTGACGATGGTGCGGGTGATCGTGCTGATCGCCCTGGCGGCGCTGGTGTGGGTGCCGATCGGCATCCGCATCGGCCTGAACCCGAACGTCGCGCGCATCGCGCAGCCCGTCGCGCAGTTCCTGGCGGCCTTCCCGGCCAACCTGATGTTCCCGCTGGCGGTGATGCTGATCGCGCGCTTTGCGCTGAATCCCGAGATCTGGCTGTCCCCGCTGATGATCTTCGGCACGCAGTGGTACATCCTGTTCAACGTGATCGCCGGCGCGTCGAGCATCCCGACCGAGCTCAAGCTCGCCGCCCGCAACTTCGGCCTGCGCGGCTGGCTGATGTGGAAGCGGTTCCTGATCCCGGCGGTGTTCCCGAACCTGCTCACCGGCCTGGTGACGGCCGCGGGCGGCTCGTGGAACGCCAGCATCGTCTCCGAATACGTTTCGTGGGGCGACCGCACCCTCACGGCCACGGGCCTGGGCAGCTACATCGCCGAGATGACGGCCAAGGGCGACTTCCCCCGCATTGCATTGGGCATTGGGGTGATGAGCCTCTTCGTGGTCGGTTTCAACCGGCTGCTGTGGAACCGCCTGTACGACATCGCTCAAGAGCGCACCCGCCTCTAAGAACACGCTCAGGATCGTGGCGCTCGCTACGGATCTTGAGCACGTTCCCAGGCGACCTTACCAAGCACAGATAGCAGAGAGCACCAACATGGCAACCACCGGCACGAACAGCGAAAGCGTCATCGAGCTGCGCGGCGTCTCGAAGATTTTCCGCACCGCAGACCACACCGACCGCGCCGTGCTCGAAGGCGTGGACCTCAACCTGCGCCAGGGCGAGATCGTCGCCATGCTGGGCAAATCGGGCTCGGGCAAATCGACGTTGCTTCGCATCATGGCGGGCCTCGTGCGCGCCGATCGCGGCCAGGTACTGTTTCGCGGGCGCGAGTACACCGGCCCCGTGCAGGGCATTGCGATGGTGTTCCAGTCCTTCGCGCTGTTTCCGTGGCTGACGGTGCAGCAGAACGTGGAGCTGGGCCTCGAAGCGCAAGGCGTGCCCAAGGCCGAGCGCGAAGAGCGCGCCGAACAGGCCATCGACCTGATCGGCCTGTCCGGCTTCAACAGCGCCCTGCCCCGCGAACTCTCGGGCGGCATGCGCCAGCGGGTGGGCATTGCGCGCGCGCTCGTCACCGAGCCTGACCTCCTGCTCATGGACGAAGCGTTCTCCGCGCTCGACGTGCTGACCGGCGAGAACCTGCGCGACGAAATGCTCGACCTGTGGGAAGACCGCCGCACCAACATCAAGAGCATCCTCATCGTTTCGCACAACATCGAAGAGGCGGTAATGATGGCGGATCGCATCGTGATCCTGTCGAGCGATCCGGGGCGCATCCGCGCCGAGGTGCGCGTGCCGTTCCCGCGCCCGCGCAACCGCGATTCCGCCGCCGTGCGCAACCTCATCGACGAGGTCTATGGCCTGATGACCTCGCCGCAGCGCGTGGGCGTGCATCTGGGCGTCGAGCCCGCCGCCGAGCAGCTTGCCTACCGCCTGCCCGACGCCGAGATCGGCCAGATGGAGGCCATTCTGGACTTGCTGGTCGAAGCGCCGTTCAACGGCCGCGCCGACCTGCCGCACCTGGCAGAAGAAGCCGGCGTGACCGACGACGACCTGCTGCCCGCGTGCGAAGCGCTGTCCCTGCTGCAACTGGCCACCATCGAGCGCGGCGACATCATCGTCACGCCGTTCGGCAAGACCTACATGGAAACCGAACCGCCCGAGCGCAAGGTGCTGTTCGGCCAGAAGCTGCTGGAGCGCGTGGCCCTGGCCGCGCACATCCGCGCCGAACTGGAAGCCAACGAAGACGGCGAGATCCGCGAAGAGCACGTGCTGCGCGAGCTCGAGGCGTACCTCAAGCCCGAAGAAGCCGAGCGCGTGCTCAAGATCGGCATCGAATGGGGCCGTTACGGCGAGGTGTATGAGTACGTCTACAACACCGGCATGCTGACCCTGCCCCGTGAAGAGCGCGAGGAACGCGAAGAGCGTGAGGCGCAGGAAGGTGGGGATAACGTGCAGTAAGAGCACGTTGCCACTGACGTCAGAAGAGCCGCTCGATGCGGCCCTTTTTCATAGTCGCTACCGTTTGCAACGCCCGTCAACGCTGCCGCGAACCCCGCCGTTTTGCGTGTGCGGGCGGCCATTCTCGCAAGCCCGATCGCTCCAGCCTCCCTCGCCAGCCGTCCTTTGCCGCCCCGTCCCGGAGGTCGAAATGCGTCGTGCGTACATTCGAACGTTGTTGGCTGTTTCGCTGGCCGTCGGCGCAGGCTTCGGCCTGGTGCATGCAGTCCGCACCTGTCCAGACGATCGACCCACCCGGCTTTTATGACGACGCGGCCCGCTATGCGCGCGACGTGAAACCGATGCGCAATTTCATCGCGCACCTCAACGCCTCAGCCGACAAGGGCGATTGGACCTGCGTCCGGAGCCAGCTGCGAACCTGGGCCGATGCCGACGCGCTGATGGGCAAGATTTCCCCGGCTATCAGGCCACTACGAGCGGTCGTGGGCCGGAACGGATTTCGCCATGGTGCTGCTGCGCATGCCGAGCGACATCCGCAGGCGAAACCAGGCGCAGGTCGATGCCACCGCACAGCGTTTGTCCCCTACCGGCCATGCCCTCGCCCCCTAAGCCCCGCGCCCACCGACATGTGGTATGAGGCTTGCATAACACTTCGCAAACAACATCCGGGGCAAAAGGGGGCCGTGGTATGCAGGCGCGTTACGCGTGGTCGATGGGGGCACTGTGGGGCCTGTGCTGGACATGGGGCCATTCAGGCATCGCTCATGCGGGCGGTCTTCAGCAGCCGGAATTTCAGCTTGAGGCCGTCACGGTCAGTGGTTCTGCAGGCGCCGCGTCCGCCACGGGCGAGGCCGCCAACCAAGGCTATGTGCCGCGCGCCCAGTTGGAGAATCGCCCCCTGCTGCGGCCGGGGGAATTGCTGGAGAGCGTGCCCGGCCTGATCGTCACGCAGCACAGCGGCGACGGCAAGGCCAACCAATACTTCCTGCGCGGCTTCAACCTCGATCACGGAACGGATCTCGCCACCACGGTGGCCGGCATGCCGGTCAACATGCGTACGCACGCGCACGGCCAGGGCTACACCGATCTGAACTTCGTCATCCCTGAACTGGTAGACGGCATTGCCTACAAGAAAGGCACCAGCTTTGCGGAAGAAGGCGACTTCTCCGCCGCCGGTGCAGTCCGGATGGACTACGTGAGCCGTCTGCCGCAGGGCATCGCGCAGCTGGAGCTGGGAGAGCACAACTACCGGCGCGGCCTGCTGGCCAACTCGAGCACGGTCGGCACCGGCACGCTGCTCTATGGCTTCGAATGGCTAGGCGAGAACGGCCCGTGGACCGTGCCCGAAGGCGTGCACAAGCTCAATGGCGTGCTGCGCTACACCGTGCCGCTGGGCGGGGGCGAGCGCATCAGCGTGACGGGCATGGCCTACAAGAACGCGTGGCAATCCACCGACCAGGTGCCGTTGCGCGCCATCAACGAAGGGCTGATCCCGCGCTTTGGCGCAATCGACCCGAGCGATGGCGGCGCGGCGTCCCGCTACAGCCTCTCGGCCGACTGGCTGCGGCCGCTTGCCGATGGGGTGTTCAAGGCCAACGCCTACGTCATCAAGAGCCGGCTGCAGCTGTTCTCCAACTTTACGTATGCGCTCAACAACCCCGAGCAAGGCGACCAGTTCGAGCAGTTCGAGAACCGCGTCACCACCGGCGTGAATGCATCGCGCACGTGGCTGGGCAGCGTTGCCGGGCGTGAGAGCGAAACGGAAGTCGGCTCGCAGACGCGCTTTGACCGGCTGGACCCGATCCGCCTGACCAACACGCAGGCGCGGCAACCGTACGCGCTGGTACGCAGCGACACCGTGAACGAAACCAGCACCGCGCTCTACGTGCGCAACAGCACGCAGTGGCTGCCGTGGCTGCGCACCATCGCCGGTGTGCGGGCCGATCAGTTTTGGTACAGCGTCGCCAGCAGCAACCCGCTCAATTCGGGCAATGGAACGGACCCCATCGTGAGCCCCAAGCTGAGCGTCGTGCTGTCGCCCACGGCGCGTACCGATGTGTTCATGAACTGGGGCCGGGGCTATCACAGCAATGACGTGCGCGGCGCGACCACCACCGTCGATCCGGTGAGCGCAGACCCGGTGCAGAAGGTGTCGGTGCTCGTCCCCGCCACCGGCTACGAGGTCGGCCTGCGCACGCGGGCGCTTGCCCCCAACCTGCAGCTTTCCGCGTCGTTGTGGCGGTTGGACATCGGCTCTGAACTTGTTTTCTCGGGCGACACCGGCACCACCGAGCCCAGCCGCCCGAGCCGCCGCACGGGCGTGGAACTCGCGGCCTACTACACACCGCTGCCCGAACTGATTCTGGATGCGGATGCGGCCTTCTCGCGCGCGCGCTTTCGCGACAGCAACCCGGCAGGCGACACCATCCCCGAGGCCATCCAGACCACCGCTTCGGCCGGCGTGTCGTGGGTGCACGACCGCTGGATGCTTGGCGCACGGCTGCGCTACTTCGGCCCGCGCCCGCTCGTTGAAGACAACAGCGTGCGATCGGCATCGTCGTTCCTGGTCAACCTCAAGCTGGGTTACCGGCTGCAGAAGAACGTGCGCGTGTTCGTCGAGGTGCTCAATGTGCTCAACAAGCAAGTGAACGACATCGACTACTACTACGCATCCCTGCTCAAGGGCGAGGCGTCACCGCTGGATGCCAATGGCGTGGCAACGGGCATCAATGACCGCCACATTCATCCCGCCGAGCCACGCACCGTGCGCGCCGGTGTGGTGTGGAATTTCTAGATCGACAAAGATGGCTGCGCCTGCCGTCTCCCCGCGGCACAATCAGCGCTTCAACTTCATCGCCAGGAATTCTCATGAGAAGGCGTTCGACCGTCGGCTTGTTGCGTCACCTGTTCATTGTTGTTACCGCCGTTGCCGCCGTGGCGTTGGCACTGCCCGCATCGGCGCAGCAAATCGTCAACGATCTCTCGGCACAACCCACCGGCCGCATTCACTTCAACAGCGCCACGCCCAAGAGCAAATGGGAGCTGGTGCATCGCAAGTTCGACAAGACGCCCACGCCCATCTGGGGCACGCTGTATCTGCCCGAGAACCTCCAGGGCCGGGTGCCAGCGATGGTGATTTCGCATGGCTCCGCCGGGCCGCAGCAGAAAGATGTCGACCGGTGGGTGCGGCTCTTCAACCAGATGGGCATGGCCGCGTTCGTGGTGGATTCGTATGGCCCGCGCGGCATTGCCAACACGATGGACAACCAATCGCAGCTCAACCCCGCCGCCAATGACGCCGATGCGCTGTTCGCGCTCAAGCTGCTGAGCACCGACCCGCGCATCGACCCGAAGCGCATCGGGCAGATCGGTTTTTCGCGCGGCGGCGGTGTGGCACTGGACATGACACTCGACGCGTTCCGCAAAGGCGTCATCGATGACGACACGCGGTTTGCGGCGCTCATCGGCTTCTACCCCGGGTGTTCGGCGCTCTGGTGGGAGGTCCCGCCGCCATCGCTGTCCGGCGCCCCGCTGATGCTCGCGCTGGGCGAGAAAGACGACTACACGCCCGCGCAGCTCTGCCGCAACGCGGCGGAGGTCATGCAGCGTGACGGCCAGACCGTCGATGTGCATGTCTACCCCGGCGCGTATCACGACTTCGACAGCACGCGTGCGTACTTCAAGTACTTTCCGGGTGCCACCACGGCGCGCGATTGTCCGCAGACCCTGATCGACGTGCAGCACGATGCGTACTACCGGCTGCAGAGCGGCGAGAAATACCCCAACCTGCAGGCCATGGAGGCCGACTACAAGCGCTGCACCGTGCGGGGCGTTTCCACGGGCGCCAACCTGCAGCAAGCTGAGCGCGCCGAGGCGGACGTCAGAGCGTTCCTGACCAACGCCATGAACCTCCCGCCGCGCTGATGTAGGAACCTCTACAAGATTGCAGCGGTTATGACGTACGCCTATGCTGCCGTCATGACCGCCTCGCCCGATTCCTGGCTGCTGCTGATCGTCAGCCTGCCGACCGCCCGCGCCACCGCGCGCATGCGCATCTGGCGCGCCATCAAGGCGATCGGCTGTGCGGCGCTGCGCGATGGCGTCTACCTGCTGCCTGCGCGCGCCGAGCATGCCGCCCAGCTCAACGACCTGGCAGACGAGACGCTGCAGGAAGACGGCCAGGCCTGGGTGCTGCGCCTGCAGGCCGGCGACGCGGCGGAAGACGCGGCCTACCGCGCCCTGTTCGACCGGTCACCCGACTACGCCGAGTGGCTGGCCGAGCTGTCCGAAGCGCGCAAGACGCTCCCCGACCTGCCCGCCGCCGAGCGCAACCGGCTGCTGCGCCGCCATGCCCGCGCCTACGAGGCCATCCGCAAGATCGACTTCTTCTCCAATGAAGCGACCGTGCGTGCCGATGCGCAATGGCGCGACTTTGCCGCGGCGGTCGAAGCCACACACTCGCCGGGCGAACCGCGCGCCGCCGCGGGCAGCATCCCCCGCCGCGATCGCACCCAATATCAGGGCCGCCTGTGGGCCACCCGCCGGCACCTGTGGGTGGACCGCGTTGCCAGCGCCTGGCTCATCCAGCGCTTCATCGATCCGCACGCCCGCTTCCTGTGGCTCGACAGCCCGGCCGATTGCCCCGCCGATGCGCTCGGCTTCGACTTTGACGGTGCCGCCTTCACGCATGTTGGCGAACGCGTTTCGTTCGAGGTGCTCGTCGCCAGCTTTGGGCTCGACGACGATGCCGGCCTCGCGCGCCTGGGCGCCATGGTGCATGCGCTCGATGTGGGCGGCGCGGCCACGCCGGAAGCCGGCGGGTTCGAAGCCATCCTGGCAGGCGCTCGCAAGCGCGTGGCGGACGACGATGCCCTGCTTGCAGAGATCGGCACCGTGCTCGATTCGTTGTATGTGCATTTTTCCGGCAGCCGCAAGCCGTGACGGCTGTCACCCCTTGCAGCCACCCCTTTAGGTCACCCATGAACACTGCCCTTGAACGCCCCACCTACACGCTGCGGCAACTGCTGCTGTATTTCCTCCGGCTTGGCGCATTGGGCTTTGGCGGCCCCGTAGCGCTGGCCGGCTACATGCGCCGCGATCTGGTCGATGCCCGTCAGTGGATTACCGAAGCGGACTACAAGGAAGGCCTCGCGCTGGCCCAGCTCGCACCGGGGCCGCTGGCCGCGCAACTGGCCATCTACCTTGGCTATGTGCACTACCGCATCGTCGGCGCCACGCTGGTCGGCATTGCATTCGTGCTGCCGTCGTTCCTGATGGTGGTGGCGTTGGGGTGGGCCTATACGCGCTTTGGCGGCCTGACGTGGATGCAGTCGGTGTTCTACGGCGTGGGCGCAGCGGTGATCGGCATCATCGCCATCAGTGCGCACAAGCTCACCACCAAGAGCGTCGGCAAAGACAAGCTGCTGTGGGCCATCTACCTCTTGCTTGCGGCGGTGACGGTCGTGACGGAATCCGAAGTGGCGTGGCTCTTTCTGGCCGCCGGTGTGCTGGTGTGGTTCTGGCGCACACCGCCCCGGTGGTTGCGCCAGGGCCGCACGAACGCCATCGCGGCTGCCCCGGTCGCGGCCGCCAGCAGCCTGCTGGGCACGGTGGACTGGCCGCTGCTCTCGCAGCTGGGCGCGTTCTTCGCCAAGGCCGGCGCATTCGTCTTCGGCTCGGGGCTGGCCATCGTGCCGTTCCTCTACGGCGGCGTGGTCACGGAGCACCACTGGCTCAATGAAAAGCAGTTCGTCGACGCGGTGGCCGTGGCAATGATCACGCCCGGCCCGGTGGTCATCACCGTCGGCTTTATCGGCTACCTGGTGGCGGGCCTGCCCGGTGCGTGCGTGGCCGCGCTCGGCACGTTCCTGCCGTGCTACCTCTTCACCATCCTCCCGGCGCCGTACTTCAAGAAATACGGCAAGCTGCCCTCCATCCTCGCGTTTGTGGACGGCGTGACGGCGGCCGCCGTGGGCGCCATTACCGGCGCGGTCATCGTGCTGGCCAAGCGCTCCATCGTCGATGTCCCGACGGCGCTGCTGGCCGTGGCGACGGTGCTGCTGCTCGTGAAGTTCAAGAAGCTGCCCGAACCGGTGATCGTGGCGGGGGCGGCGTTGCTTGGCCTGGCGCTGTATCCGCTGCTGCATCGCTGATCCGGGGCCGCGCGGTAACCCGCGAAGCGTGGAGTGGCAGAGAGCGGCGCCCCGCACTCAATGCCGGTGCCCGGCGCGGACAATGCCCTGTCCCCAGTTGCCGTGCTGGCGCCCCACGCGTCTGCGCGCCGACGCGCCGACCTGCCTGTGGCGGCACCTCCCGCAGCGAGGTGGCTCGCTGCACCATCGCGGGGCATATGCACATGCCGAAAATATCGTTCGATTGCGGCCTCGCCTGTGACAGGATCACGTCACACGCCCGCTACCCGCGGGCGGATTTCATTCCCGCATCCACGAAAAATCCACGAGGTTTCTCCATGTCCCTGTTCACCCGTCTCGCCCGCGCGGCCGTACCCGCCGTCGCATTCGCCGTGGCCGCCGCCGCCCATGCCGACACCAAGCAGATCAAGCTCGGCACCATGAGCGGCCCCGACGCGCAGATCTGGGAAGTCGTGCAGAAGGTCGCCAAGAAGGACGGCCTGGACGTCAAGATCATCGAATTCAACGACTACGCCCAGCCCAACCCTGCCCTCGACGCCGGCGACCTTGACGCCAACGGCTTCCAGCACCAGCCCTTCCTCGACAGCCAGATCAAGGCGCGCGGCTACAAGATCGTCAACGTCGGCCTGACCTACGTGGCGCCGATGGGCTTCTACTCGAAGAAGGTGAAGTCGCTGGCGCAGCTCAGGGAAGGCGCCAAGGTCGGCATCCAGAACGACCCATCCAACGGCAATCGGGCGCTGCTCCTGCTGCAGAAGGCCGGCGTGATCAAGCTCAAGGCCGGCGTCGGCACCAACGGCAACAACGCCACGCCGCGCGATGTGGTCGAGAACCCGAAGAAGATCAAGCTGGTGGAGCTGGACTCGGCGCAGCTGCCGCGCTCGCTCGATGACCTCGATGCCGCTTCCATCAACACCGACTACGCCGTCAAGAACGGTCTGACCCCCGCGAAGGACGCGATTGCGCTCGAAGACCGCCAGGGCCCGTACGCCAACCTGATCGCCGTGCGCGAGAAAGACAAGAACCAGCCGTGGGTGAAGACGCTGGTGCATGCGTACCAGTCGGAGGAGGTGCGCAAGTTCATCGACACGCAATTCAAGGGCGCGATCCTGCCTGCGTTCTGATCGGCGCTGAAAAAGTAAGCGAGTACTTCGTACCCGATTTGTTTCAGCTGTGGCGAGCCGGTGGGCAACGCATTCCCAGGGCCCGCCGCGCTGTTTGTTGCGTTGCGCCATGGTGTGACTGTTGCGATCGTTTCCGCCCTCCGTGGCGCCTTGACAACGCTTTGCTCCATTACGTAGTTCTACGTTATTGCAACGCAGCAAACGATTCGCTATAGTAGGAACTGTCTCCTCCACCCTCCTTGGTGGATTGTGGCCCGAGCACCTAGTGCTCGGGCTTTTTTCTTTGCGGCGGCGGATGCCGCTGCCTTGTCTTCTCGCCGGTTCCGGCTACGCTGTCTCTCATCACTCCATGCCCGCACCGTTGCCGGATCGCAACGCGCACGACCGTTCAAGCGGGTGCTTTGAGCCGCGCTTCCAATGTCGGCGCTGACGGCGCGGGCAGCTGCCGGAAAGCGGTTCGTGCGTCACTCAAATGTTGTGAATCGGTGTTTATCCACGGCGTTCATGCGCCTAACATCGCGGAACTGCGTCGGTTTTTGTCCTACAAGCGATTCGGCCGCATCCGGACAGTCCGACGCCTTCCCCTCCACTACACTTCATCTTGCTCTCTCTTTAGAGAGCACTCCCCCCCTTTTGAGCCCGCCCCTGTTGCGGGCTTCATTTTTTTCGGGCACGATTTCCTGCATCTTGGCGCCGTCGACACCGGCGCCGGAGCTCAAAAGGTTGGGGGAAATCGCTCAAGGCCCGCGCAGTTGAAAAGCTGCGCGGGCTTTGTTTTTTCTGACCCTTGCGCCTGACAAGGGCGTCGCACAGTGCTTCAATGGCGGATCACGGCGGACGCTGCACGGCGCAAACGGGATGGGCCCCGCCATATCGACAAGAACGAGGACGGCCGATGGAAGGTTTCGCGCAACTCGCCGTGCTGGTGGTCGACGACCATCCGGTACAACGGGCCGCCGCCCGGCAATTGCTCCATACGCTTGGCGTGCAGCAGATCCTGACCGCATGCGATGGCCGCGAGGCGCTCTACCTGCTGGAACTCTGTCACGTCGACCTCGTGCTGTGCGACATCGACATGCCCGGCATGAACGGCCCCGAACTCATGGAGCAGATGCGCCTGCGCCAGGGTCGCGTGTTTCCGCGCCAGGCGCCCGTGTGGGCGTGGGTGAGCGCCATGGACGCGCCGATCGTCGAATCGCACGTGAGCCTCGCGGATGCCGTGGGCCTGGCCCAGACGCATGGCATCCACAAGCCGCTGCGGCCCGCGCATGTGCTGCCCCTGCTGGAGGCCGCCGCCGCGCGCGAGCGCGATCCTGCGCCGCCGGCGCCCGCGGCCGTGCCACGTTTTTCCGACGACGAACTCGCCGCGCTGATCGGTGAGACGCCCGAGCAGATCGAGCTGGTGCTGCAGCCCCAGCATGATCTCGCGAGCAACCAGATCGTCGGGGCGGAGGCGCTGTGCCGCTGGATCCATCCGACACACGGGCGCGTATCGCCCGCCGCCTTCGTGCCGCGACTGGAGGCGCTGGGCCTGGCCGACGGCCTCTTCTTTCACATGCTCGAGCGGTGCGTGCGCGTGCAACAGGCGCTCGCCGCGCAGGCGCATGGGGTGTCCATTGGCGTGAATGCGTCCGCCGCGACGCTGGGCCGCGCGGGCACCGTGGACCGCATCGAGGCGACCGTGCGCGGAGCGCGCATAGCGCCCGGCGCCATCGCCATTGAACTGACCGAGGATTCCCTGGTGCCCGACGCGACGCAGCTCACCATCGCGCTGAACCGGCTGCGCCTGATGGGACATCCGCTTGCAATCGATGATTTTGGCGTCGGGATCGCCACGCTCAAGCTGCTGGCCGACCTGCCCTTCAACATCCTCAAGATCGACCGCTCGTTCACGGCAGCGGTGGACCAGAGCAGCCAGCGCGGCGTGATCTGCCGCACGATGATCGAGCTGGCGCGCGCGCTGCAGCTCGAGTGCATTGCCGAAGGCGTGGAGACCGAAGCGCAGCGCCAGACCTTGCGGGCGCTGGGCTGCGCAACGGGCCAGGGGTATCTGTGGGCCGCGCCGCTGTCGGTGACGGCATTTCTTGCGCATGTGCAGGCGGCCGGCTAGCCGATGGCGGCATCGCGTTTAGTTTTGTGCAGCCCTGATTGAAACAGCTTCTGCCCCGAAACGTTACGACGGGGCCAAAGTAGGACTGGTCTGATCCCGAGCGGTGCGCGGGCTCAGTAAGGTACCGGCACTCCTTTGCCGCTTCACCTGATTCCATGACGGCCCCAGTCCGCCCCTTCCCTCTGCTGGCCCAGCGCCATGCACGAGCGCAGGCCGTAGCGCCTGCCCAGGCCGATTGCGCTTGCCGCCGCCGTGCACGGCGGTGCCCGCTGTCGTGCGGGCACGGTTGAGGGCCCGCCATGTCTGCGTTCCTGTCGATCGTGGCGGCCGATGATCATCCGGTGATCCTCATGGGGCTGACCGCCGCCCTGGCGCGGTTTCCGCAACTGCGTGTCGTGGCGCAGGCCCATGACGGGCGCGAACTCCTGCAGGTGCTCCGCCATATCGACTGCCAGGTCGTCGTCACCGACTACAACATGGGCGGCGACCCGGCCTGCGATGCCATGCGACTGCTGACCCGCCTGCGTAAGCTGCAGCCCAGGCGTGCCGTCGTGGTCTGCACGATGGTCGACAATCCCGCCCTGCTGCGTGCGATGCAGGATGCCGGCGTGATGGGCCTCGTCAGCAAGAACGACGACCTGATCCACGTCGGCCACGCCGTCATGGCAACGGCGCGCGGCGTGCGTTACTACAGCCCGGGGATCGCCCAAGACGTCCGCCTGGGCTCCAGCGTGCAGGAGGCCTACGGACGACTGAGCGTGCGTGAGCGTGAAGTCATTCAACTGTACGCGCGCGGTATGGCCCTGTCGGAGATTGCAAAGCAGCTCGGCTCGAGCATCAAGACCGTCAGCTCGCAGAAGACCATGGCGCTGCGCAAGCTCGGCCTGGCGCGCGACACCGAGCTGTTTCAGTACATGCGGACCCAGGCCATCTCGCTGGTCCGCTAAGCGCTGCGCCCGGTAGCCTGGCGGCGCATCGGCAGCGCGTCGGTGCGGGCCGCGACGGGGCGGGGAGCCCGCGCCGGTTCTGCCCCCGCCAACCAGCGGAACAGCGGTGTCGCCAACAGCGCGCCGGCCAGTTGCGCCAGCATGTAGCCGGGCACGTCTTCAGGGCGGATGCCCGAGGGGCCGTCGGTCAGCGCGCACGCGAACGCCAATGCCGGGTTGGCCAGCGACGAAGACGACGTGAACCAATACCCCGCCGCGATATAGGCGGCCACCACCGCCGGCAGGTGCCGGGGCGCATGACGCCCGCACGCAATGCCCGCCCCGATGAGGCCGAAGGTTGCCAACGCCTCACTCCACCACAGCGCGCCGCCCGTGGCCGCATGCGTGCCTGCCGACCACACGGCCATGCCATACATGGCATGCATCGCGGCCACCCCGAGCGCCGCGCCCACCGTCTGCGCCGCGACGTACGCCAACGCTTCACGCGCGCGCAAGCCGCCCTGCAGTGCCGCCGACAACGTCACCGCCGGGTTCAGGTGCGCGCCCGACACCGGCGCAAACACCGTCAGCAGTGCCAGCAGGCCCGCGCCGCCGGCCAGCGATTGCGCCGGCAGCGTCCACGTGGCATCGCCGCTGGAGATGCGGTTTGCGTGGATGCCTGTGCCGATCACCACCGCGATCAGCAGCGCCGTGCCCAGCGCCTCAGCAACGACGCGGCGCGCCAGCGAAACGGCGGACGGCGCCGGAGAACTCGCCGACGCAGCGGCGCGAAGCGGGGAAACGGTAGCCATGAGCGGGGGAAGGCGGACGATGCCAAATGCATCGCGCGGGAGTGTGGAACCTTCGCCCATGCCGATCAATGCACGCCGGCGCGTTTGTGCCGCGCGCCGGAGTATCGAATGCCCCGGCTCAGGCCGGGTTTGCCGCGCCGGCGGCAGACAGGCGGCGCTGGTGCGCGCCCAACCGTGCAAAGCCGATCGCCGCCGCCGCCAGGGCGGCCAGCATGGCGACGCAGCCGGCGATGGTGCCGCGCGCGATGCCCGCGCCGCCGTCTGCGGCGAACGTGAAGTACAACCCGCCGATACACGCGACGCCCAGCGCGCCTGCCACCTGCTGCGTGGTGATGAGCAACCCCGCCGCGGCCCCCGCCTGCGCCCGCGCCACGCCCGTCAGCACCAGGCCGATCAGCGGGACCACGACAAGGCCTTGCCCCGCCCCGTACAGCGCCACGGCAATGCCGATCAGCGTCATGCCCGGCGCAGCGGGATGCGACCAGTCAGCGCCAAAGCCGGACACCAGCACCAGCAGGCCCAGCGCCATCAACGCGAGCCCGCCCAGCATGGCGCGCACGCCGTGGCGCCGTACCAGCGCGTTGGCCACCCGCGACGTGCCCAGGAACGCGATCGCCAGCGGCAGGATCGCCACGCCCATCTGCAGCGCAGACAGCCGCCGCCCGTTCTGCAGATACAGCGTCAGCACCAGGAAGAACGCCATCATGCCGATGTAGTGCAGGCCCGACGCCGTCAGCCCCGTCATGAAGGCGCGATGCTGCAGCAACGCCGGCGGCAGCAGCGGCGTGCCGCCGGCGCGGTCGACGCGCGCTTCGAGCCGCTGGAACGTTGCCACGCCGAGTACGCCCGCGGCGAGCATCGCCAGCGTCCACCCCGGCCAGTGCAGCTCACGGCCGAACAGCAGCGGTACCAGCACGGCGGCCACGCTCGCGGCCATCCAGGCGACGCCGGCGGTGTCCAGGCGCACCGGCGTGGTTGCCGCCGGTCGCGGGATCCAGCGCCAGCCGAGCAGCGCCGCGGCCAGCCCCACCGGCACGTTGATCAGGAAGGCTGAGCGCCAGCCCAGCCCTGCGATATCTGCGCTGGTGAGCGCGCCGCCCACCAGCAGCCCGGCCGCGCCGCCGGTGCCCATCACCAGCCCGAAGATCGACAGCGCGCGGTCGCGCTCCGTGCCGGCAAAGAGCGCCTGCACGCTCGCCAGCACCTGCGGCACCATCATCGCGGCGGACAGACCTTGCGCAAAGCGCCACGCGATGAGCGCGGCCGCGCTGGCCCCCAGCCCGCAACCGGCCGAGGTGGCGGTAAAGGCGATGAGCCCGAGCAGGAACACGCGCCGCCGCCCGAACAGGTCGCCCAGCCGGCCGCCGGTGATAAGCAGGATCGCGTAGCCGAGCTGGTAGACGGCCAGCACCGCCTCCAGTTGCGCGGGCGTGGCGTGCAGGCTCGTGCGGATGCTGGGGATCGCCACATTGGCGATGAACGCATCGACGATGAACATGAATTGCGCCGTCACCATCACACCAAAGGCAAGCCAGCGGCGCGGTTCCGATGCGGAAGAGGAGGAAGAAACGTGGGTCACGATCGGCTCCGGAAAAGAGAGGTGATCGCAGCGTAGGCGCCCGTGCCGATTCGATGCAGAGCTAGGATTAACCTAGGATTGGGCTGTCCCTCCCACCTTCGCGCGCGCTTGTGTGTAATACCGTCATGGACGATTTCACTGCAGACCTGGCTCCCTTCCCCGCCTCGCCGCGCAACGAGCTCGGCGAGTTCCTGCGCAGCCGCCGCGGCCAGTTGCGCCCGCAGGATGTGGGATTGCCCGAGGGGGGCGGCCGCCGCCGCACCGCCGGCCTGCGCCGCGAAGAAGTGGCGCAGCTCGCCAACATCAGCATCGACTGGTATGTGCGCATCGAACAGGGCCGCGACGTGCGGCCTTCGGTGGCCACGATCGAGGCGATCGGCCGCGCCCTGAAGCTGTCGTCGGACGAGCGCGCCCACATGCGCGGGCTGGCGCGGGCCGAATCGGTCTTCCCGGGCACCCCGGTGCGCTCATTGATGGAGGATGTGCCCGACGTGCTGCGCCGCGCCGTCGCCGGCATGGCCCTGCCCGCGCACGTGCGCAGTTACCGTACCGACCTGCTGTGCTGGAACGATGCCGCGTCGCAGCTGTTCATGGATTTCGGCACGATGCCGCCGGAAGACCGCAACGCGCTGGTCTACATGTTCCTGTATGCCAACGCGCGCGAGCGCTTTGTCGAGTGGGAGAGCGAGGCGCGCCGCATGCTGGCGAAGTTTCGCGCGGTGTACGACCCGCATGCCGACGACCTCGTCCTCGTGGCGCTGGTCGACCGGCTGCGCACCGAGAGCCGCGAGTTCGACACCTGGTGGCGCCAGCATGAAGTCCGCGCCGCCCGCGCCGAGCACAAGCTGATCCGCACGCCGGGCGGCAAGGTCGTCCGCTACGACTACATCGGCCTGCCGGTGATGGAAGACCCGCGGCTGCGCCTCGTGATGTATGTACCGAGGGAAGACGGCGGCGCTTAATCCGTCAACGCCGCGAGGATGGTTTCGGTGCTGCGCACCCGGCCCAGGCGCGGAAAGACGTGCTCGACCGACGAACGGTGCAGCGCGGCATCGTTCGAGCTCATCGCATCTTCGGCCAGCACCAGCGCGTAGCCGTGTTCCCATGCGGCCCGCGCGGTCGATTCCACGCCCACATGCGTCGAGATACCGCCCAGCACGATGGTGGTGACGCCGCGGCGGCGCAATTGCAGGTCGAGCTCGGTGCCGTAGAACGCGCCCCACTGGCGCTTGGTGATCTGGATGTCGGTGGCTGCGACTTCCAGCTCGGCGGGCTGTTCCCACCATTGCGGCGGCAGGCCGCCCGGCTGCGTGGGTGTGGGGCGGTCGACGGGCTGGCGCGGCGCATCAGCGTAGTCGGCCGCCCAACCCACGCGCACGAGCACCACGGGCGCACCCAGCTCGCGAAAGCGCTTGGCCAACTTGGCGGACGCGCCCAATACCTGGTCGGCCGTATGCGGCCCTTGCGCGAACGGCAGGATGCCGCGTTGCAGGTCGATCAGCACCAGCGCGGTGGTCTTCGCAGACAAGGCAGGCAGGGTTTGCAGCGGTTCAGACATCGGTGCTCCAGGTCAATTCGATTTACGGACGGCGGATGACACAGGTTGCCGTGGCGTGCGCGAGCAACGTGCCGTCCTGCGTCTTGAGCGTGCCCTCCGACACGCCGATCGTGCGCGAGACATGCAGCACGCGCCCAACGGCCACCAGCGGTGTATCCACCGGCACGGGCTTCACCATCTTCACGTTCAGGTCGACCGTGCCGTAGCCGACGCCGGCTTCGAGCATGGAATGCACGGCGCAGCCCGTCACGGAATCGAGCACCGTCGCCGCAAAGCCGCCGTGCACACCGCCGAGCGGATTGAGGTGGCGTTTGTCGGCCTGGGCGGTGAAGTGCACGGTGCCCGCTTCGATCGAATCCATCGTCATCGGGATGGTTTCGCTGATGGACGCGCGCGGCAGTTCGCCGTGCGCCATGGCCTGCAGCAATTGCAGGCCGGTCATTTGGGACGGGTGCATGGGGAAGGTCTGGTGGAGTTGGGGTGAGGTGACTCGACACTCTACCGCGAGCCCGATTGCCGGGGCTGCAATGCGTTGCATTGGACGACGCAACAACGCGCGTCTGCCCATGCCCCAATGCGGGTAGACCCTAGCGTTGTGCGCACGCCGACGCGAAAGGCTCCAGAAAGGTGGCCCCTTCTACGCTCGCCCAGCGATCGCATCGGCGGCCTGACCCACCGCCGTCGCGCGTTTTCCGAAGCCGGCACCACGACCGGACACCATCACCCACAAAGGAAGGAGACTTCAATGTCCCGCATCAAGTTTGCCCTTGCGGCAACAGCAGCTGCGGCGGCCACGCTGGCCACCGGCGCCCACGCCCAGTCGTCGAACGTGACGCTCTACGGGCTGATCGACACCACCATCAGCACCGTCAACAACGCCAATGCCTCGGGCGCGCGCCTGACCGGCTTCCAGGTGCCCTGGTTCTCCGGCAGCCGCTGGGGCCTGACCGGCAAGGAAGACCTGGGCAACGGTCTGTCGGCCATCTTCAAGCTGGAATCGGAATTCGAAACGCCCACCGGCAACATGGACACCCCGGGGGTGCTGTTCAACCGTGATGCGTGGGTGGGTTTGTCGAGCGAATCGCTCGGTAAGCTGACCTTTGGCCGCCAGAACGCGATTGCGCGCGATGTGTCGGGCATCTACGGCGACCCGTACACCAGCGCCACCGTCACGCTGGATGAAGGCGGCTACACCAACGTCAACAACTTCAAGCAACTGATCTTCTACGCAGGTAGCGCCACGGGCACGCGTCTGAACAACGGCGTGGTGTGGAAGAAGCTGTGGGACGGCCGCTTCTTCACTGGCCTGGCCTATCAGTTTGGCGAAGTGCCGGGTCAGTTCACGCAAGGGACCACCGAGTCGCTGGCCCTGGGCTACAACGGCGGCAACTTCAACCTGGCCGGCTTTGCGCAACAGGCCAAGGTGGGTGGCTTCATGGACCGTTCGTATTCGGTGGGCGGCAACGTGATCTTCGGCATGTTCCGCGTCAATGCCGGCTACTTCCACTACACCGGCGAGCAGCCGGCCGCGATCGGCAACCGCAGCGACAACGCGTACACCGTGTCGCTGAAGGTGGCGCCCCCAGGCGCGTTCGACTACGAAATCGGCTATCAGATCATGAAGGCCAACAACGCCGCCTTCAGCTCCGACGGCAACACGCTCAACGCGTATGCCAGCGTGGTCGGCGCGACGGCAGCGGGCAGCGGTCGCAAGAGCACGCTGTACGGCTCGGTGTTCTACCACGTGTCCAAGCGTACGGAGTTCTACGTTGCGGCCGACTACATGAAGCTGAAGGATCAGTACATCGTGGGCGGCACCAACGGCCACAACAGCCAGACGGAGTTCGGCGTCGGTATGCGCACGCGCTTCTAAGCGAGGGTTTGGCTGGAGCTAGCGGCGCTCGCGCACCTGATCGACAAACTTGTTGGTATAGGTGCGCGAGAGGTCGATGTGCTTGTCGCGCGCGTTGGCATTGCTGGCGGCGAGGACGCGCAGGACGGTGGGTGGGCCGTCGTCCGGCATGCGTCCGTCGATGCTGAAGGTGGGCAACGCGGCGGCAAGCGCTTTTGCGTACAGCTCGGGATGCTCGCGCCGGAATTCAGCCGGCATGCGGGCGGCAATGTCTTCCGCGCCATGCGTGTGCATGTAACGCAGGGTGCGCACGAAGGCGCGGGCCAGTTTGGCGGCGATGTCCGGATGCGCTTCCAGCCATTCGGTCTGCAGATACAGGCACGCGGCCGGATACGGGCCGCCCAGCGCGGCGCGCGTACTTTCCAGCGTGCGCAAGTCGAGCAGCACGCGGGCTTCGCCGCTGTGCATGAGGCGCGAGACCGTCGGGTCGGTCGTCATGCCGGCGTCAATGCGGCCGTTGCGCAGTGCGTTGACGAAGCTGCGCTCGGCGCCGACCGGCAGCATGGTGTAATCGCCGGCCGCCAGCCCCTGCTGCGCCATCAGGTAGCGCGTGAGAAAGCTCGTCGATGCGCCCAGCCCCGTCACGCCCAGCGTGCGGCCGCGCAGGTCGCGCATCGACTGCACGGCTGCCGGCAACCGTGTCGAGACGACTTCCGCTTCGCCCGGCACCTGGCTGAATACGACGATGGCACGCACTTCCTTGCCCTTGGCCTGCAGGTCGATGGTGTGGTCATAAAAGCCGACTACGCCTTGCGCAAAGCCCGTTAGCAGTTCGCTCTCGGCATCGACGCCGGCGGGTTGCGAGAGCAGTTCCACTTCGAGCCCCTCGTCGCGGAAATAGCCCAGGCGCTGCGCCAGCGTCGCGGGCAGGTAGATCATCTTGGCGGTGCCGCTGACCATGAGCGTCAGTCGCGTCGGGTCTTGGGCGAGGGCGTGTGACGCTGCCACTGCCAGCAGGGCAGCGAGCCACGGCGTGATCCAGCCCCGGAGGCCGCGTGCGCGAGCGCTCCTGCAGGTAAAAACACCCATTGAGTTGTCTCCGGCTCTTTTGTAGATATCGGTATCGCGCGGTCCGGATCTGGTGAGTGATGCCTCCGGCGCGCGTAGGCAGCCGCCACCATTCTAGGAAGCGGCAACCCACAAATCGCTTTCATTTTCGGACGCGCTGTTTTCGCATGAAGCTGCTCCTGATCGAAGACAACGCCCCGCTGGCGCACTGGCTGTCTGAAGCCCTGCGCCGCGCCCATTTCACCGTGGATCACGCCACCGATGGCGAATCCGCCGACACGTTGTTGCTCACGCAACACTACGACGTGGTCCTGCTCGATCTGCAATTGCCCACGTTGTCGGGGCAAGGCGTATTGCAACGTTTGCGCGGACGGCGCAACGCCGTGCCGGTGCTGATCCTCACGGCCAGCGGCGGGATCGACGACAAGGTCGCATGCCTGGGTGCCGGCGCGGATGACTACCTCGTCAAGCCGTTCGAGATTCGCGAGTTGATTGCGCGGATCCAGGTGCTGGTGCGGCGCAGCGCGCCCGACCAATCCGTCGAGCTGCAATGCGGCGACCTGACGTACCACACCGGCAGCCGCACCTTCAATCTGGCCGGCCAGCCTCTGGTGCTGCCTGCGCGCGAGCACACCGTGCTGGAAATCCTCATGCTCAAGCTCGGGCGCACGGTCTCCAAACCGGCGCTGGTGAACGGCGTGTTCGGGATGGACGACGAAGCCAGCCCCGAGGCCATCGAAATCTACATCCACCGCCTGCGCAAGAAGCTGGAGCATTCCGCTGCCACCATCGTCACGCTGCGCGGCCTTGGTTACCTGCTGCGCGATGCCTCCGCTGCGCAGTCCTGATCCAGCGCCAGCGCAGTCCGGCCCCGCCCCCGCGCGGGCGCACAGCCTGCGTGCGCGGCTGGTGTTGTGGCTGGCATTGCCGCTGGTCGTCTATGTGGCGGCGGACGGCTGGCTCGATTTGGCCGCCGCACGCCACAACGCCGATCTCGTGCACTTTCACGCGCTGGACACGGCCGCGCAGATGATCAGCGGCCAGGTCGAATGGGACGAAGGCCGCTTGCGCGTCTCGGTGCCGCCGGCCGCGCTGGCGGTGTTTGCCGCGCCCGAAAGCCCCGTGCGCGACCAGGTCACGTACCAGGTCAGCACCGAGCATGGCCGGCTGCTGGCCGGACGGCTCGACTTCGGCACGCGCCCCGCGTTTGATGCGGCGGGCCTGGCGGACGCCGGCACCTACACCGATACCGTAGAGGGCCGGCCTGTGCACGTGGCCGCCGTGGTGCGCACCATGTACGACGCGGGCCGCACCGAGCGCGTCGTCACGCGCGTCGCGCAAACCACGAACGGGCGCGACGCGATGATCCGCCAGTTGTGGTGGCCGGCCACGGTACGCCAGCTTGCGCTCGTGGGCCTGGCGCTGGCGATGATCCTCATCGGCCTGACGCTGGAGCTGCGACCGATCTTGCGGCTGGCCGGCAATGTGTCGGCACGCGCGCCCACCGACCTTGCGCCGCTCGACCCCGACGGCCTGCAGCACGAACTGCAGCCGATTGCCGGCGCGTTCAACCAGTACCTGCAGCGTATTGCCGACAACGCGCTCACGCAGAAGCGCTTCATTGCCGATGCTGCGCACCAGATGCGCACGCCGCTGGCGATTCTCGATACGCAGATGCAGGTGGCGGCGCAAGCCAACGCCGATGCCGCGCTGCACGAAGTCCTGAAGGCCGCGCGCACCAGCACGCGCAATCTGGCGGATCTCATCAACGACTTGCTGCTCTTGTCTCAGGCCGAAGCCTCGGCCGCGACGAGCGAGGTGGTGGACCTCTCACAGGTGGCGCGCACCGTGCTGGAAGACCTCGCGCTGCTGGCCGATGGCCGCCGGATCGATCTGGGCATCGAGCCCGCCGAGCAGCCTGTGTGGACGTCGGGCAACCGCACGCTGATCGCTGCCCTGCTGTTCAACCTGGTCGACAACGCCGTGCGCTACACGCAGGAAGGCGGCCACGTGACGGTGCAGGTGTCGGCGGACTACGGTTGGGCCATGCTGACCGTGATCGACAACGGCCCTGGCATTCCGCCCGAGGCCTATGCGCGCGTGTTCGAGCGGTTCACGCGCCTCGCGGTCCACACGCAAGGTAGCGGCCTCGGCTTGGCGATCGTGAGACAGATCGTCGACCGCATGGGCGGGCAGATTGCGCTCGCACCCGGCCCGGGCGGCCAAGGCCTTGCCGTGACGGTGTGGCTACGTCGCGCCGACGTGCCGCCGGTCGCATGATCCGCACCGCTGCGTGACTGCACCGGCACCAATGGCAGATCCGGACAGAGCCGCGCCACCGTGCCGCAGCCAAAACAAACGGCCCCGCAAAAGGGGGCCGCTGTCCGGCTGATGCATGCACGCCCAAGTCAGGGCGCGTCCTTGGAAGACGTATCGCGTTCTTCCTCGCCGAGCGGTTGGTGGTGCGATTTGCGGCCGCCCACCTCGCTCATGTCGCGCTCGCGCACTTCGGCTTCGCGCACGGTGGTGCCTTCTTCATCGGTTTCGGACACGTCGGTCAGATACGTGTCGTCGCCGGGCGGGTGCCCAGCGCCCTTCTGGTGTCGGCTGTTCATGATGGCCTCATCTCGGTGGGGTGACTACTTGGCGGGCTTCAATTGCTGCGCCATCTGCAGGTGCTCGCGCAGCGCCGGCAGGTTGTGCGCGAAGAACGCCTTGATATCCGGATCCTTCGCGTTCTTGGCGGCCTGGTCGAACAGGGCCACGGCCTCCTTGTGGGCCTTCACGCCGATCTCTTCGGCATAGGCCTTGTCGAACTTCGCGCCGTCCATCGCGCTCAGCTTGTCGACCTTGGCGCGCTCGTCCGGGGGCAGCGAATCGGGCACGGTGATGCCCTTCTTGCCTGCCAGGCTCTTCAATTCGTCGCCGACGGCGGTGTGATCCTTCACCATGCGCTGCGCGAAGGCGCGTACGTCTGGGTTGCTTGCCCGCGTGATGGCGGTCTGGCTGGCCTGCACTTCGAGCATGCCGGCCGCTGCCGCCTTGGTGACGTACGTGGTGTCGGCCTTGTCGGTGGCCGCCCCGGCCGCGCCCAGCGCGCCAAAGAACCCGAGGCTGCCGGCCAGGCATAGCGCCGCGATGCGTCGGGCGCCGAAGCGGTGCGTTGATGTGCTGTTCTGCATGGAATCGTCCTCCTGTGCGTGGCTGTCACATTTCGTGGCCGATGGCCTTGGAAACGGCTGCCGGCGTGTCGTACTCGTCGTCCGGCATGTCGCGCAGGGTCTGCAGGGTGCTGTCGTCTGCACCGTTGGCCTGCGCCGTTTCCAGCAGGTCTTGCTTGCGCGCCGGGTACGAAGCCCCCTTCAGCGCCTTCTGGATGCCGATGGGCGAATGCTTGGCATGCTCGCGGGTGCCGCTGCCGCCATGTGCGCCGCGCTCGTTGGACTTGGCGCCCGCGCGTTCGCTCGATTTGCCGTGGCTGGCGTGGCTGCTGCGCTCCTTCGACGCGTCCTTCGATGCGCTGCTGTGCTTGCCGTGGGACGTCGATTTGGCATGCGATGCGTGCTTGCTCCTGTCGCTCTTGTCGCGAGTCGATTTCATGACACCTCCGCTGATCTGTTGAACGGGCCGACACCGGAATGGCGCGGCCGACAGCGGTTGTGCAGCACCGAACATGCCTGCCCGCAGGTCAGGAGGCAGACGCCGCAGCGGAGTGAGACGACGCTACGCGCGCGGCACCGCCTTGCCGGGCGCAACTGGCATGGGCAGCGGTGTGGCAGCTCCCAGCACACGGCTCACAGCGCGGGGCTTGTCGACGAGATCCTGCAGCGAATAGCGATCGAGCACATCAAAGTACGCCTGCAACGCCGCGTGCAGCACGCCGCGCAGGCCGCACACGCGCGTGATGACGCAGTGGTTCTCGTCGGCATGGAAGCACTCGACCATGCGGAAGTCCGGTTCCGTGGCGCGCACCACGTCGCCAAGGTTGATCTCGGCAGCCGGCCGGCCGAGCGTGATGCCGCCCGCGCGGCCGCGCACGGTGCGCAGAAAGCCGTCCTGCCCCAACTGCTGGACGATCTTGATGAGGTGGTTTTTCGGAATGCCGAAGGTGTCCGCGATGCGCTGGATCGTGACGAGCTCGTCCGGATGCACGGCCACGTAGATGAGCGTGCGCAGGGCGTAGTCGGTGTAGTCGGTCAGTCGCATGGCGGGCTGCGGAAAACATTCAGAAGAGCCGAATCTTATCGGGGAAGCCGCCCGGGCGATGCGCCGCTTTGCCGCAGTTCATTTTGTTGTATTGCAAATGCATCTTTAATAGAATCCAACGCAAGCGGTTGCCTGGTTCGCGGGCACGTCGGCACGCAGGCTGGCGCTTCCGCGTTTTATTTGATGCATCTACTACGCATATTTGGAGCCAGCATGCTGTCCGAAAAGTCCCGGCCTTTCATTGACGCCAGTGTTCCCGTCCTGCGCCAGCACGGGCTGACGATCACGCAGACGTTCTACCGCAACCTGTTCGCCAGCCATCCGGAGCTGACGAACGTGTTCAACATGGGCAACCAGGCGAACGGGCTGCAGCAGCAATCGCTGGCGTCTGCCGTGTTTGCGTACGCCGCCAACTACGGCAACAACGCGGCGCTTGCGCCGGTGGTCAACCGCATCGTGCACAAGCATGCTGCCGTGGGCATCAAGCCGAGCCACTACCCGATCGTTGCGCGCCACCTGCTTGGCGCGATTGCCGAGGTGCTGGGCGACGCCGCCACGCCCGAGCTGATCGCCGCCTGGGACGAGGCGTACTGGCTGCTGGCCGCCGAGCTGATCGCCGCCGAAGCACGCCTGTACCAGCACAGCGGCAGCGGCCCGGACCACCGCCAGCCCGTGCGCATTGTCGAACGTCGCGAGCAGGCGATCGACGTGGTCTCGCTCACGCTCGAAGCCGTGGGCGATGCCCCGCTGGGCGATTTCCTGCCGGGCCAGTACATCTCGGTGCAGGTGGAGCTTGCGCCGGGCGTACTGCAGCAGCGCCAGTACAGCCTGTCGGATGCGCCGAACGGCCGCACGTGGCGCATCTCGGTCAAGCGGGATGCCGGCGATGCAGACCGCCCTGCCGGGACCGTGTCGAGCTGGCTGCATGCCAACGCGCGCGAGGGCCAGGTGCTGCTCGTCAGCCGGCCCTATGGCGATTTCGTGCCGCAGCTCGCCACCGGCAATCCCATCGTGCTGATGTCGGCCGGCGTCGGCATCACGCCGATGATCGCGACGCTGAACACGCTCGCGCAGCAGAACAGCGCGCGCAGGGTCGTGTTCGGCCATGCCGACCGCGCCGCATCGCACGTCGCCCACGCCGACGATCTGGAGCGTGCCGCGCAGGCGTTGCCGGCGTTCGAGGCGCATGTGTTCCTCGAATCGGGCGAGGCCGTCGAGTTTGCCGCGCGTCCGGCGCAGCCGGGCCGCATGGCGGTCGACGCCTTCCTGCGCGATGACACGACCGATGCGGATTTCTACCTCTGCGGCCCGCTGCCCTTCATGCAGGCGCAACGCGCGGCGCTGCTCGCCAATGGCGTGCCGGCCGAGCGCATCCACCGCGAGGTGTTCGGGCCCGACCTGCTTGACGACATCCTTTAAGTGCGCCCGCCGCCCAACACCATGTCCCGCCCAGCCCCGGTGCAACGGATCCTTGCCGGCCAGCCCGCCGTGGACGGCCGCCCACGTTACGCGGGGCCGCCCATCCTGGCGCTCGGCTTCCGGCCGTTCTATCTGCTGGCGGCAGCGTTTGCCGCGCTCGGGATGGCGCTGTGGGCGGGGTCGCTGCTGGGGTGGCTGCCCGCGGCGCTGGGCCCGTCGACGATGGCGCCGCTGTTCTGGCACGCGCACGAAATGGTGTTCGGCTTTGCTGCTGCCGTGGTGGTCGGCTTCCTTTTCACCGCCGGCAAGAACTGGACGGGGCTGCAGACGCCGCGAGGCATGCATCTCGCCGCGCTTGCCGCGTTGTGGCTCGCCGCGCGCGTACTGATGTGGACGGGCCCTGCGCCCTTGGCTGTGGCGGTGGACGTGGCCTTTCTGCCGCTGTGCGGCGTGACATTCCTGCGCATCCTGCGGCGCGCGAAAAGCGTGCGCAACTACGGCCTGGCGATTGCGCTGCTGGTGCTGGGCACCATCAACGCCGGCTTCCATGCGGCGCTCCTCTGCGGCGAGCCCCTCGTCGCGCTGCGTTGCCTTGACGCGGCGGCGGGCCTCGTCTGCGTGTTCGTCACCGTGATCGGCGGGCGCGTGTTCCCGATGTTGACGGCCAACGCCATCCCGGACCTGCGCGTCCGCACCGTGGTCTGGGCGGAGCGCGCGATCGTGCCTGCAACGGCCCTGGCCGTGGTGGTGCTGGCGGCGCCTGTGGAAGGCATCGTGCCGGCCATTGTGTTCGCCGCGGCGGCGGTGCTTCACGGCGCCCGCTGGAGCGGCTGGGATACGCGCCGCACGTTGCGCACGCCCATGGTCGCCATCCTGCATGTGGCCTATGGGTTCTTGCCGATCGGCTTTGCGATGCTGGCGGCCGCGGCGCTTGGCTGGGGCAGCCGCTCCACCGCGCTGCATGCCCTGACCGCAGGCGCGATCGGCTGCGCCATCGTCGGCATGATCACGCGCACGGCACTGGGCCACACCGGCCGGCTGCTGCGCACGGGCGGCGCCGAGAACTTCGCCTACGCCGCCATCGCGCTGGCTGCCATCGTGCGCGTTGCCGGGCCGGCGCTGCTGCCGCGCGGCGTGTGGATCGGCGCGGCCAGCGCGTTGTGGGTCGCCGGGTTTGCGGCCTACCTGTGGCGCTACACCCCGTGGCTGATGACCGCGCGCGTGGACGGCCGCGAGGGCTGAACGTCGCCGTAGAATGGCGCAGCCCACTCGCCCACTGCGCCCACGATGGATGTCCATCTGACGATCCACGGCCGGCATGACCTTGCCGGCCAGCTCTATCGGCAGCTCCGCACCGCCATCCTCGATGGCCGGCTCGTGCCGGGCGAGCGGCTACCCTCCACGCGCGACCTTGCGCTGCAGATCGGCGTATCCCGCAAGACGACGCTGGACGTGTTCGAGCGTCTGGTGGCGGAGGGCTACCTGCAATCGCGCCCCGGCTCGGGCACGTTTGTCGCCGAGGCCGCCGAAGGTTTGCGTGCGCGCACGCCGCCGGCATCGGCCGCCGCCCAGCTCGGCTCGCCCACGCCGCCGGTGCGCCGGTTTGACACGCCGTGGAACGAGGTGCCGGCCGTGCTGCCGATGCCGCGCGCCAACGTGGTGTACGACTTTGCCGGCGGCGTGACCGAGAAGCGTCTCTTCCCCTTCGACGCATGGCGCCGCTGCGTGGCGCACGCCCTGCGCCAGCAGGCACGCGGGCGCGGCGGCTATCACGATCCGGGCGGGGACCAGGCGCTGCGGCTGGCGGTTTCGCGCTATCTCGCCTTCAGCCGTGCGGTGGTGTGTGCGTGGGCGGACATCATCGTCACGCATGGCGCGCAGCAGGCCATCGACCTCATCGCGCGGGTGCTGGTGCGCCCCGGCGATACGGTGGCGGTGGAGGACCCCGGCTATCCGCCCGTGCGCATCGCTCTGCAGGCGCTCGGCGCGAACGTCGTGCCGGTGCCGGTGGATGCGCAGGGCTTGGTCGTCGAGGCGCTGCCGCCGCAGGCCAGGCTCGTCTACGTGACGCCATCGCACCAATTTCCGCTTGGCATGCCGATGAGCCTCGCGCGCCGCGCGCAACTGCTCGACTGGGCGCAACGTCATGACGCGCTGATCGTCGAAGACGATTACGACAGCGAATTCCGCTTCGACGGCCGCCCGATGGAATCGCTCAAGAGCCTCGATGCCGCCGGCTGCGTGGCCTACGTGGGGACGTTCTCCAAGACGATCTTCCCGGAGCTGCGCATCGGCTACATGGTGCCACCGGCCTCCCTGGTGGCGCCGCTGCGGCACGCCAAGCAGGTGGCCGACTGGCACAGCGAATCGCTCATGCAGGCGGCGCTGGCCAAGTTCATGCTCGATGGCGATTTCGCCAAGCACCTGCGCCGCATGCACAAGGAATATGCGGCCCGGCGCACGGCGCTGCTGCGGCATCTGCGAGGCCCGCTGGCGCCGTGGCTGGCACCGTTGCCGTCTGCCGCGGGCATTCACATGGCGGCGCGCGTGCAGGCGCGGCTGCCGGAAGCGGAGCTGCTCCAGATCGCGCACAGCGTTGGCGTGGGCCTGTACGGCACGGCGCGGATGTTCGTGGCGCAGCCGCCGCAGCCCGGCCTGCTGCTCGGCTACGGGCATGTGAACGTGGCGGAGATCGACACGGCGCTCGGCAAGCTGGCAGAAGCGCTCGGCAAGGTGGCTACCTGATATTCACGCCGATTGGCGATTCCACGGCGCCACGGTGGACCCTAGACTGCCTTCGATCCTCCAGCACGAAACCCCAGGAGCCCGCCATGGAACCCCGCCTCGATTTCTACCAGAGCAACCCCGCCGCCATCCAGGCCGTCATGGGCCTCGAAAAAGCCCTGGGCAAAAGCTCGCTCGAAAAACCGCTGACCGAACTCGTGCGCCTGCGCGCCTCGCAGATCAACGGCTGCGCCTATTGCGTTGACATGCACAGCGCCGATGCGCGCAAGGCCGGCGAAGACGAGCGGCGCCTGGCCGCGGTGTGCGTCTGGCAGGAGACGCCGTTCTTCACCGACCGCGAACGCGCCGCGCTGGCGTGGACCGAGGCCGTCACGCGCGTCGGCGAAACGCGCGTGCCCGACGACGTGTGGCAGGCCGCGCGCGCGCAGTTTTCCGACGCCGAGCTGGTCGACCTGACGCTGCTGGTCTGCACCATCAACACGTGGAACCGCCTGGCGGTCAGTTTCCGTAAACTGCCGGCCTGAGCGCCGCCTATACTGCCCGGCACCGGCGCGCGCCGCACACGGAGGCCTCATGCTGCACAACGTCCGCACCCTGAGCATCAACGTCGAACGCCACTTTGACGACGTGGCCGCGTTCCTCGCCGAGCCGCTGAATTTCCCGATCTGGGCGACCGGCTTGTCCGAAGGGCTCGCACCCGGCACGCAGGGTTCTGGCGCGGCGCCTGACGAATGGATTGCCAAGGCGCCTGCCGGCACCGATGGCAACGTGTTCATCCGCTTCAGCCCGCCCAACGACTTCGGCATCGCCGACCACTGGGTGCGGATGCCCGACGGCAATGTCGTCTATGTGCCGCTGCGCGTGGTGCGTAATGGCCCCGGCACCACGGTCTCGCTCACGCTGTTTCAGCAGCCCAACATGGACGACGCGCAGTTCGAAGCCGATGCCGAATGGGTGCAGCGCGACCTGGTGAAGCTCAAGACGGTGCTCGAAGCCGAGTAGCGCTCAGGCCTTCTCCGCCTGCGGGGCTTGCGGCACCGGCTGCGGCGCAGACGGGCCGGCCGGCGCCGCCAGCGACGGATCGCCGCGCTCGTCGGAGCCCTTCACCTGGCTGATCCAGAACACGCAGAACAGGCCGGCCGCCACCGCCAGCCAGCCGTTCAATCCGTAACCCTCGATGTGGCCCGCCGCGCCATTGCTGAGCAGCAGGCCGCCCAGCCACGCACCCACGCCCGTGCCCACCGACATCACGGCGCTGTTGGCCGACAGGAACGCACCGCGCACCTGCGGGTTCGGCACCGTCGTCATCAGCGCCTGCATCGGCACCATGCGGCTGGACAGCACAACCATGAAGCATGGGAAGAACAGCAGCATGCCAACGAAGGGCCAGTCGGGCAGATGTGTCATCACCAGCACGGGAATGCAGGCAAGCAGCGTGGCCGCCACGAACACGCGGCGCCGGCCGTAGCGGTCGGCCAGCTTGCCGACCGCGCGCGACGTGAAGAACGACGCCGCACCACCCGCCACGTACAGCCACGACAGATCCTGCGGCGCCACGCCATGGTTGGCCACCAGCACCGGCGAGATGAACGGGATCACCAGCATGTGCGAGCCCATCATCACGAAGGTCAGCACGAACGCGCGCAGATGGCCCGGATTGGTCAGCAGGCGCCACAGGTTGACGAGGACATCGCCGAACGTCTGGCTGCGCTTGTCGGCGAGGTGTCCGGCCAGCGGCGGAACGGTCTGACGCGCGCCGAGCCAGATCAGCACCGTGAGCGCCGTCAGCAGGAAGAACGGCGCCGACCAGCCGAAGTGCGCGCCAATCGCAATGCCCACGGGCACGCCCGCCATGGCTGCCAGCGCAAACGACGACATCACCACGCCCGTGGCCGCGCCGCGCCGCGCGGGCGGAATCACGTCGGAGAGCACGGCCAGGATGATCGACCCGAGCACGCCGCCCGTGACGCCCGCAAACGCGCGTGCAAACAGCAGCATGGCGTAGTTGCCGGACAGCGCGCACGCCAGGTTGGCGAGCGTGAACAGGCCATAGACCGTCAGCAGCAGGCGTCGCCGGTCGAAGCGGTCGATGTACGTGGCGGCCAGCAGGCCGGAAGCGCCCGAGCACAGCGAATACACCGACACGGCCGTGGCGAACGCCGCCGGGCCGATGCCAAACGTATGCATGATCTGCGGACCAAGCGGCATCATCACCATGAAATCCATGATGACGGTGAACTGCGTGAGCGCGAGCAGCCAGAGCAGCCGGCGCTCGCGGGAGGCATCAAGTAGAGGCATGAGGGCGAAGAAAGAAAGGGAGGAGGCGGCGCGCGCGGCTCGGAATGGGCAGCCAGGCGCGCCGGGCTGTGTCGAAAAACATATCGTACGATAGTTGTCACGACACAAGAAGTCAAACTTTATTCATCGGATTCTCCGCCTCGTCACGGTGCCAAGGCGCGCAATGCGCTATTTCGCGCGCAGCATCCAAAGCACGTCGAGCACATGCTGGGTCGATCGCTCGACGTGGCCGGCCCGGTGCGCGATGCCAAGTTCGCGCCACAACGCAGGCCGCAGCGGCCGCATGGTGATGCGCACATCCGACGGTGCGGCGGACGCCTCGTGCGGGAGCAGTGTGGCGCCATAACCGGCGGCGACCAGGCTCTTGATGGCGTCGTTGTAGTTGAGCTGGATGCGCGGCACGGGGTGATAACCGTCCGTGGCGAACCACTCGGTCGTCTGGCGTGACAGACGCGTGGTGGCGTCGTTGAGGATCAACGGCTGCGCGCTCAGCCAAGCCGGCGTGATGCGCGCGGGGCTCGTCCAGTGCGCCGGCAGGAACGCCATCACCGGATCGCGCCGCCATGGCTTGATGGCGAGCCCCGCGACCTGCGATTGCGGCAGTGCCACGAGGCCAATGTCGAGCGCGCCATCGGCGAGCCTCGCCAGCGTTTCCTGCGACGTGAGCACCGCCACCTGCACGTCGATGCCGGGGTGGTCTTGCCGCAGCACCTCCAGCGCCTGCGGCAGCAAGTGGGCGATGGCGCCGGTGGACGCGCCCAGCCGTACGCGCCCGCTCAGTCCCTGCACCTGGCGTTGGATGTCGTCCAGCGCCTGCTCGGCATCGGCCAGCAGCTTGCGGGCGCGCTCCACCATCACCTCGCCGATGGCGGTGGGCTGCACCTGCCCGCGCTTGCGAGAGAGCAACTGCGCGCCCACGCGATCTTCCAGTTCGGCAATGTGCAGGCTGACGGTGGGCGCCGCCAGATGCAGCGCCCGCGCCGCGTCGGCAAACGAACCGCGCTGGGCAACTTCGACGAGCGTGCGCAGGCGGTCCAGGCTGATCTCTCGCATGATTCAGAAAAGCTGAATGTGACGGTTGTGAAATTCAACTTTTCATATTCTAGGTCGCGCTCGAAGATGGAGGCTCGCATTCATCACCATCTTCTTTCCCTGGGAGCGCCCGCCATGTCCACGCCCCTCGTCTTCATCGACGGCGACCAAGGCACCACCGGCCTGCAAATCCACGAGCGTCTGCGCGGCCGGGTCGAGCGGCAAGACCTGAAACTGCTGACGCTTCCCGCCGACGCCCGCAAAGACGCGCAACGCCGTGCCGAGGCCATCAACGCCTGCGATATCGCCATCCTGTGCTTGCCCGATGCGGCCGCGCGCGAGGCGGTCGCGGCCATCGTCAACCCGCGCGTGCGCGTGATCGACGCCAGCTCTGCGCATCGCACCACGCCGGGCTGGGTCTACGGCTTTCCGGAGATGAGCGAAGGGCAAGCTCAATGTGTTGCGGGCGCCTCGCGCGTGACCAACCCGGGCTGCTACCCGACCGGCGCGATCGGGCTGCTGCGCCCGCTCGTGCAGGCGGGCCTTCTGCCGGCGGATTACCCGATCAGCATTCATGCCGTGTCCGGCTATTCGGGGGGTGGCCGCACCGCGGTGGAAACGTACGAGGGGCCCGAGGCAGCAAACGCCCTGCCGTTCCAGGTGTACGGGCTGGGTCTGGCGCACAAGCACACGCCCGAGATCCAACTGCACGCCGGACTCACGCAGCGGCCGATGTTCGTCCCGGCCTACGGCGCGTATCGCCAGGGCATTGTGCTGACGGTGCCGCTGGAGCTGCGTCTGCTCAACGCCGACGTTGATGCGACCGCGCTGCACGCATGTCTGGCTGACCACTACGCCGGCGCGCAGCATGTGGACGTGATGCCGCTGCAGGCGCCGTCCGCCTTGCCGCATCTCGACCCGCAGGCGCTCAACGGCACCAACGACATGCGGCTGGGCGTGTTCGCCAACGACCACGGCCAGGTCCTGCTCACGGCGGTGTTCGACAACCTCGGCAAGGGTGCATCCGGCGCAGCGGTTCAGAACCTCGATCTGATGCTGGGGCGGTAGTGGCAAATCGAATGGAAGTTATCGGAACATTTAATTGGTCGATTGTGGGCGACTTCGCTATCGTCAACGCCGCCCGCGTACGAACCGCCTGTTGCTGTTTGCGCCCGGGGCCGGACCAACCCATTGCCTGAATGCAACATGTCTAAGACCACGTATTACGCGCCGCATGGCGGCCATCCGCCCCAGACGGATCTGCTGACCGATCGCGCGATGTTCACCGAGGCGTACGCGGTGATCCCCAAGGGGGTGATGCGCGACATCGTCACGAGCTGGCTGCCGTTCTGGACCCAGACGCGCCTGTGGGTGATCGCCCGCCCGCTGTCGGGTTTTGCCGAGACCTTCTCGCAGTACATCGTTGAAGTGAACCCGGGCGGCGGCAGCGACAAGCCCGAGCAGGACAAGAACGCCGAAGCCGTACTGTTCGTCGTTGAAGGCGAAGCCGAGCTGACGCTGCAGGGCAAAAAGCACACGCTCACGCCGGGCGGCTACGCGTTCATCCCGCCGGGTGCCGACTGGACGCTGCACAACGTGAGCGATGCCGCGGTGCGCTTCCACTGGATCCGCAAGCACTACCAGGTCGTCGATGGCATTCCCCTGCCGGAAGCCTTCGTGACGAACGAGCAGGACGTCGAGCCGATCCCGATGCCGGGCACCAACGGCGCGTGGGTGACGACGCGCTTTGTCGACATGAGCGACATGCGCCACGACATGCACGTCAACATCGTCACGTTCGAGCCGGGCGGCGTGATTCCGTTTGCCGAAACCCACGTGATGGAACACGGCCTGTACGTGCTCGAAGGCAAGGCCGTCTATCGCCTCAATCAGGACTGGGTCGAAGTGGAAGCCGGCGACTTCATGTGGCTGCGCGCGTTCTGTCCGCAGGCCTGCTATTCGGGTGGCCCTGGCCGCTTCCGTTACCTGCTGTACAAGGATGTGAACCGTCACATGAACCTGACCCTGAACCCGTCGCGTTAAGCGACGCAGAGGTCGGATAAAAAAGCCCGCCGGTATTTGCCGTCGGGCTTTTTTTCATGGCGGCGCTTCTGCTTCTGCGATTGCGCCTACTTGCGCGTCGCCACGATGAAGAGACGCGGAAACGGCAGCAGCACCGTGCCATCGTCGAGTGCCGGATAGGCCTGGGCAATCGCGTCGCGATAGCGTGCGAGGAAGACGGGCCGTTCGGCTTCGTTCAACGCCGCGAGGAAGGGTCGCAGGCCGGTTCCCTTCAGCCATTCCACCACCGCATCCGCGCCACCCCGCAGAGGGTGGTAATACGTGGTGCGCCATACGTCCACCCGACTGCACAGCGGTGACAGCATGGCGTAGTAGCGGCGTGGGTCAAACCGTTCCGTGCGTTCGACGCCCTTGAGCTTGCCGGCCCACGGGCCGTCGGCAGCCACCTCGCGCATCAGGCGGTGCGTCGGCTCATCCAGGTTGTCGGGCATCTGCACCGCAAGGTGGCCGCCCTGCGTCAGTTTGCCGATCAATTTCGGGAACAGCGTGCCGTGATCGGGCAACCATTGCAGCACGGCGTTCGCCAGGATCAGATCGAACGGTTCGGGCGGGTTCCACGTCGCAACGTCGGCGATCTCAAAATCCACGTGCGGCAGGCGCTTGCGCGCGGCCTCGATCATGTCGGCCGAAGTATCGAACCCGCGGACGGCCGCGCCGGGCGCGCGCGCCATCAGTGCCTCGGTGGAATTGCCTGGCCCGCAGCCGATGTCGACGGCGCTGCGGATGGCCGTTTGCGGCACGGCGGCCAGCAAGTCCCGGGCAGGCCGCGTGCGTTCTTCTTCAAACCGGACGTACTGATCTGCGCTCCAATCGTGCTGCGTGGTCATGGTGGTTCTCCTTGCCGGGGTTGCGATCGAACACGGGCATTCTGTGGCGCGGCGGAAGATCAGTAAAATGAATTCATTGCTGGAATTCATTCATTTATCTAATGAAAATCGATACGCTGGGCGTGCAGGCATTCGTGGCGATTGCGGAGAGCGGCAGCTTTACGCAAGCCGCCGATACGCTCCACGTGACGCAGACCGCCATCACGCAGCGCCTGCGCAAGCTGGAGGCGTTTCTTGGCGTGGCGCTGGTGGAGCGCACCACGCGCCGGACCGAGCTGACGGAAATCGGTCAGCGCTTTTTGCCGCAGGCGCGCCGGCTGCTCAATGAGTTGTCCGATGCGCTCACGGAGATTCGCGAGACCGGCCTGAGCCAGCGCGGCGACATCACCATCGCCTGCGTGCCGACGGTGGGCGTGCACTACCTCCCGCGTATCCTGCGCGCGTTCTCCGAGCACCGCCCGCACGATCGCGTGAAGATTCTCGACCATGCCTCGGCGTCCGTGCTGCAGGCGGTGCTGCGTCGTGAGGCCGAGTTCGGTATCAGCATTGCAGGCGACCAGCATCCGGAACTCGTGAGCGTGCCGCTGACGAGCGATCCGTACGTCCTCGTCTGCCGCGACGATCATCCGCTCGCCAAGCGGCGCCGCATCCGATGGCAGGCCTTGCAGCCGCACCCGCTCATCTTTGCCGGCGAGGTCAGCGGCAACCGCAGCCTGCTCGACGGCGCACTCAAGGCGAGCGGCGTGACGCTGCATTCGTTCTATGAAGTGCAGCGCAGTTCAACGGCGCTCGGGCTGGTGGCCGAAGGCCTGGGCGCAGCGGTGGTGCCGCGGTTGGCGATGCAGAAGAACGCGTATCCGATGATTCGTACGGTGGAGCTGGTCGAGCCCGAAGTGTCGCGCACCCTGGTGCTCGTCACGCGCAAGGCAGCGCAGTTGTCGCCTGCAGCGCGTGCCCTGTATGACCGGATCGTCGACGGGGCAACCTCGGTGAAGTGAGGCTCGCGTGGAGGGCCGCGCTTACACGGTCCCTCTCACGCCATGCCGGCCCGTCACGCGCGAGCGCCGTCCGTGCTGCCCGGGTAGCTCGTATCGCCGCGCCATGCGAGCACGTCGTGTGCGCTGGTCTGACGATCCGCGCCTTGCGCATACGGATCGAAGCGATCGTACTTCCACGACAGATAGCCATAGGTGTCGGCCTGGCGGTCAGCACCTTGCGTGAACGGGTCCGTTTTGTCGACGGCGCCTTGCGTGTACGGGTCGTACTTGGCCTGCGCGGCTGAAGCCGGTTGGGCGATGAACAGCGCGGTGGAAGCGGAAAGCGTGGCAAGCAAGGCCAGGGTAAGGCGGCGGGTGTGCATGATGAACTCCTCGTGCGGTGAACGTGCCGCCGGAGGCGGCATCCATTGGATCGCTAGCGGCGCGTGGCCGCCCGGATCCCACAGGTTGGTCGCGGTGCGCATGCAAACCTGACACTGCATCGACGAAGAACATGCTGCACCAGCCTCAGCCTGTACCTGCAGATACGCAGGCCATGCGGCAATGGATGCAGCCTTGTCACACCAAACGCAGACGTTGCTACGGCAGTTGCAGCACCCCATGCACGCCCTGCCAGCCCACGTACAACCCCACGAGCGCAATCAGCACGCCTGACAGGTACGGCGCCTTGCGTGCAAATTCACCAAAGCCGCCCCAGCGCCGGGAGACGTGCTTCACGCTCAGCGCCGCCAGCGCGCCCGAGGCCACCAGCGTGAGCGCCAGCCCGATGCTGAAGCACAGCACCAGCGCCGCGCCCAAGGTGATCTTCTTGAGCTGCAGGCACAACAGCAGCACGGTGATCGACGCCGGGCAAGGAATCAGCCCGCCCGTGAGCCCGAACACGATGATCTGGCCGGTGGTGACTTCACGGTTGGTGAAGCGGCGGCGGATGTCGTTGGCGTGCGCGCGTTCGTGGGCGTCCTGGTATTCGGCAGATGAAACATCGAGGCCGCCATGGCTGTGATCATGGTCGTGATCATGCTCGGAGAACGTGACGTCGTAGTCATGCCGATGGTGTTCGTGCCCGAGCGACAGGCGCGCTACGAAAGCATGCGGCTCGGGAACGACGTGCTCCGATTCGAGAAAACCGTCGCGCTGGACGAAGCCGAAGGTTTGCCGACTGCCGTCGGGCCGCTCGGTGACGACCCGCACCTCCTCGGCTGACCATGCGGTGCCGCGCGTGCCCTCGCGTGTCAGCCGGAAGCGCGGCGGCACGCCATCTTCGAAGATGGCGAGTTGCACGACGCCATGGCCGGTGTCGATGCGTTGGATGTCGTCATGGCTGTGATCGTGGTGATGATAATCGTGGTCGTGCGCCGCGTGCGTGCTGCGCCAGGTGCGCCACATCATCCACGCTGCCACGGCCACGATCAGCACGGCCGACACCATCTGAAAATATGGCTCGGTGGTTTCTGCGTTCCAGTTGCGGCCGAAGTACAGGCCCGCCATGGCCACCGCCCACACCACCGCCGTATGCGACACCGTGGCCGACAACCCCAGCAACACCGCCTGCGTGAGCGTGCCGCGGATCGCGACGATGAACGCCGCCATCATCGTCTTGGAATGCCCAGGCTCCAGGCCATGCAGCGCACCGAGCAGGATCGCACTGGGAACGAACAGCCAGGCGTTGCCTTGCTGCAGCAGGGTGGTGAACGCGGTCATGGGGAGGGCAGTGAAATCGGGTAGGCGAAATATACTCCCCCCCAGTATAGTGATGCTACCCTCCCGCGTCGTTCACCTCACCTCGATACCCGACCCATGGCTCATACCATCCGCGACAAAGCCAAGCTGCTGGCGCGCGTGCGGCGCATCCAGGGGCAGGCCGCTGCGCTGGAAAAACAACTCGCCGACGAGGGCGATTGCACCGCCGTCCTGCAGCAGATTGCGGCGATTCGCGGGGCGGTCAACGGACTGATGGCAGCGGTCATCGAGGGCCACCTGACCGATCACGTCGTGAAGGAGCCTGCCGAGGCGCAACGCCAGGAAGACCTCGATGCGGTGATGCAGGTGATCAAGTCGTACCTGAAGTAACCGTAACGCGCCGCCCTTGCGCCCAGCGCGCGATCCCGATAGTCTGCTCAGACGCCATCGGCCAATTCCGATTTATCGCCTCTCTGATTCTCTGAATCTTCGTCTTCATGTCCCGACTTCACGCCACCCTCCTCGCCGCCGGCCATCGCGCCCGCGTGGATGACGTGTGCGTGCAGCCCGGGCCCTTCCCGCCTCCTGACGTCTCCTGGGGCTACGACGCGGTCGCTGCACAGCCGCCGCCTCCGCCCGCTCTCGGCTGATTCCCAGCCGCTTCGTTTCCGGTTGACCTGAACCAGGCTCGGGCACACGCCCGAGGCAGGCGCTTGCCTGCGCGCCGGAACCAGACATCTCTTTTCGACAGGTGAGTGGAATGCGTTCCATGCAAGCCGCGCTGGCAGGGTCCGGCGCGACGGTTCTATTCGTGCTGCTGTGGAGCAGCGGTGCAATCTTTGCGGAGATCGGGGTGCAGCATGTCCCGGCGTTCGCGTTTCTGGTCGGGCGCTTTACGCTCGCGTCTTTGGTGTTGGCGGGCCTCGGCCTGCGGCGCGGGCGGTGGTGGCCGGCGCCGGGTTCGCGGCTGAAGGTGGCCGCCATCGGTGCCTTGCTGACCGGCGGCTATTCGATCTGCTATCTGCTCGCGCTGGACCGCGGCCTCACGCCCGGGCTGTTGGCCACGGTGCTCGGCGTGCAGCCGCTGCTGACGCTGCTCGTGACTGAACGTACCCGGTCCGCACCGCGGATGGCCGGCCTCCTCCTCGCGCTGGGCGGCCTTTCGCTGGTGGTGGGTGGCGCCGATGCGCACCAGGTGCCGATGGCCGGTCTCGGCTATGCGCTGGCCGCGCTGTTGTGCATGACGGTCGGCGCCATCGGGCAGAAGCGGCTGAACCAGTCGCCCATCGATACGCTGCCGTTGCAGAACGCGGTGAGCCTCGTGCTGTGTGCGGCGTTTGCTTTCGCGCTGCCTGCGCAATCGCTGGCCTTCACGCCGAGCGTGCCTGGTATCGCCGCCTTGCTGTGGATGGGCGTGGTGATGTCGGTGGGAGCGCAGTTGCTGTTCTACCGGCTCATGCAGCGCGGCAATCTCGTCAACGTGACGAGCCTGTTCTATCTCGTGCCCGTGGTGACGGCGCTGCTGGATGACCTTGTGCTCGGCCATCGCCTGGCGCTCCTCGCGATGGCGGGGATGGCGATGATTCTGCTGGGGTTGGCGGTGGCGTTTCGGGCGGCCCGCTGAGTGCAGCCGGTGGGCGAGCCGCCGGATCGGGCGGCTCGCCCGCGCTACAGACTGCCCGGTGGCCGATGCCTTACTGCGCCAGCCGCCGCAACTTCCATTCGCCGCTGGGCTGCTTGCAGAGCCACGCCGTCCACTGCTCCTTGCTGCTGCCGCGCGTCAGTTCGCTCTGCAGACGGCGGCACGGCTGGCCGGCGTCGGTCCTGGATTCCAGCGGTGTGATGGTCGCGTCGACGGCAGGTTGCTTGCCTGTGGCGGGCGAAGTCCATTGCGTAGGCGCGTTGTCGGCGCTGCTCTTCAGCACATCGCCGATGGCCTTGGTGAACGACTTCAACTCCGTCGGGCTCATCGAGCCGATGATGGTGCTGGCTAACACGTTGCGGAAATAGGCGAACGACGGCGTGGCGCCAGCAAACAGCGCGGCGCCCGCACAAGCGAGCGCAAGACGGCGGCGATGCGACATGGGTCCCCCAGGATGTGACGAAAAGGAGCCTTCATCCTAGACCATGCCGCCCCGGCCTGGGGTGTTGCTGTACTCAGCCGCCCAGCTTGTCGAGCAGGCTGTACCAGGCCACGCCCGCCGCAATGTAGAAGCGCTGCAGGCCATGCAGCGGGATCGGCGTGATGGGCGATACGGGGTACGGAAACGCCTCGCCACTGCCCGCCAGCCGTGCGGCAATGTGCTGGCCGAGGCTCGTACACAACGCGATGCCGCGCCCGTTGCAGCCCAGCGCCATCGTGATGCCCGGCGCCGGCTCATGAATGTGCGGCATGAAATCGCGCGTGATGGCGATGCGGCCCGCCCAGCGGTATTCGTATTCCAGCGGGCCGAGTTGTGGAAAGAGCAGCTCCAGTGAGCGTTCGAGGTGTGCAAAATCCTGCGCGTCGCGCGGCTCGGAAAAGAAGCCGCGTCCACCCATCAGCAGGCGCCCGGCTGCGTCTTTGCGGAAATACAGCAGCAGCCGTTGCGATGTGGAAGCCGTTTCCCCGCGCGCCAGAATGCGCTCGGCTTCAGCCGTCTTGAGCGGCCTGGTGGCGACGATGAAGCTGTTGGCAGAGAGCACCGTCTGCGCCAGGCCCGGCCAGAGCGGGCCGGTGTAGCCGTTCGTGGCGATCACCGCGCGCTGTGCCCGCACCGTTGCGCCCGTGCTGGTCGTGGCGATCCACTGCGTGCCCTGTCGCTCGAGTGCCGTGACGGCGGTGCGCCCATGCACGGCGGCACCGGCATTCTGCGCGGCACGCACCAGGCCGCGTGCATACGCCATCGGCTGGATGGCGCCTGCGCGGCCGTCGAGCCACGCGCCGGCAAATGCCTCGGTGCCCACACGTTGCGCGACGGCGGCGCGGTCCAGCATTTCCACCGGCACGCCGCGCTTTTCCCATTGCCGTGCGCGGGCGTGCAGCGCGGGTACGGCCTTGTCCGAATAGGAAAGCTGCAGCCACCCGGCACGCACGGGCTGGCAGTCGATGCGATGCCGCTCGATCAGATCGAACACCAGGTCGGCGGAGCGCGAGATGGTGTCGATCAACGGTTCGGCACGGGCGGCGCCCAGCAGGCTCACCAGTTCATCGGGGTCGTGCTTGAGCGTCGGGTTGACCTGTCCGCCGTTGCGCCCGGAAGCGCCCCAGCCCGGATCGTTGGCTTCGAGCACGGTGACCTGCGTGCCGCGTTCGGCCAGATGCAGCGCGGTGGACAGCCCCGTGTAACCGCCACCGATGACGAGCACATCGGTGGTGATCGATTCCGTCAACGGCGGTGTAGGCGGTGCAGCAGGCGCGGTCGCTGCCCATAGCGAGGGCGGCAGCGGCTCGCCGCCCGCAGCCATGTCGAGTTGCGGCTGCGTCATGGCGCGAGGTCTCCGGCGGGAACATCGGCGGGTTTGTGCAGCACGCGGCGCAGAAAGTCCTGCGTGCGCGGCTGGCGCGGAGCGCCAAGCACCTGCGCGGCTGGGCCTTCTTCGACGATGGTGCCGCTGTGCAAAAAGCACACGCGGTCCGCCACCTCTCGCGCAAAGCCCATCTCATGCGTGACGACGATCATCGTCATGCCTTCGCGGGCGAGTGCGCGCATCACCTCCAGCACATCGCCGACGAGTTCGGGGTCGAGCGCAGAGGTGGGCTCGTCAAACAGCATCGCCTCGGGCTCCATCGCCAGCGCGCGGGCAATCGCCACGCGCTGCTGCTGGCCGCCGGAAAGCTGCGCCGGATACGCCTCTGCCTTGGCGGCCAGGCCCACTTTTTCCAGCAGCGCCATCGCCTTGGCGCGCGCAGTTTCGGGACGTTCGCCCTTCACGTAGACGGGGCCTTCCATCACGTTTTCGAGCACGCTGCGATGCGGGAACAGGTTGAAGCGCTGGAACACCATGCCCATGCGGCTGCGCAGTGTGTGGATGGTTTTGCTGTGTTGATCGACGCGTTCGCCAAAGGCGCGGATCTCGCCGCCGTCGTACGACTCCAGCCCGTTGATGCAGCGCAGGACGGTCGACTTGCCCGAGCCCGACGGGCCGATCAGACAGACGACCTCGCCCTTGTTCACGTGCAGGCTCACGCCGCGCAGCACGTGATGGTCGCCAAAGTGCTTCTGCAGATCGCGGATTTCGATCATGCTCATCGTTTGGCCCTCCCCGCGCCCATGCGGTGTTCGAGCTTGCGCAGGCCGAACACCAGCGGCAGGCTCATCACCAGATACAGCAGCGCGACCAGCGTGTAGACCGTCATGTTCTGGAACGTGGACGAGGCGATGAGCTGCCCCGCGCGCGTCATTTCCGCCACCGTGATGGTGGACACCAGCGACGAATCCTTGAGCATCATCACCAGCGTGTTGCCGTACGGCGGCAGCGCAATGCGAAACGCCTGCGGCAGGATCACGCGCCGCATGATGAGCGTGCCGCGCATGCCCATGGCCTGCGCAGCTTCACGCTGGCCGGGGTCGACCGCTTCGATGCCGGCGCGGAAGTTCTCGGCCTGATACGCCGAATACGCAATGCCCAGCCCAATCACGCCTGCCTGAAAAGCGGAGAGCTGAATGCCGATGTCCGGCAACACGAAGTAGATGTAGAAGAGCTGCACGATGATCGGCAGCCCGCGGATGATGTTGACGATCGTCGCCCCGGCCGCAGACACGGCCTTGACGGGCGACAGGCGCATCAGCGCGAGCCCCAGCCCGATCACGCTGCTAAGCAGGAACGACAGCACGGTCACCTCCACCGTGACCACCGCCCCCTTCAGCAGGATTGGCAGGAAGTCCTGCGCGTGCTCAAGAAACGTTGCAACACTCATGGCGCATCACCCGTCGGGAATCAGATGCCCCACTTCTTCACGATGGCATCCAGCGTGCCGTCGGCCTTGATCTTGGCGATGGCCTTGTTGAGGCGGTTGAGCGTTTCGGTATCGCCCTTGCGCACCACCAGGCATACATCGCCCACGTTGGCGGGTTTGTAGCCGGCAGCCAGCTTCACGCCCTGGAAGGCGTTCTGGCGGATCTGGTACGCAATGATCGGCTGGTCGCCCAGACCGGCCTTGATGCGGCCCAGCGCCAGGTCGCGCGTCATGTCAGCCACGGAGTCGTAGCTGCGCACTTCCTTGAAGATGCCCTTCTTGTTAAGCATGTCGAGGAACACCGTGCCGACCTGCGCGCCCACGACTTCGCCTTTCAGATCATCAAGCGTGGCGTAGTTCTTGGCGTCGTCCGCCTTGACGATCAGGCCTTCGCCGTACGAGTAGACCGGGTCGGAAAAATCCACCACCTGCGCGCGCGCCGGCGTCTTGAGCATCGCCGCCGAGATGATGTCGATCTTGTTCGACGTGAGCGATGGAATCAGCGCCGAGAACACGGTCTGCTGCACGTTCACGTTGAAGCCGCCCGCCTTGGCCACCGCGTTGACGGTGTCAACCATCATCCCCTGGATGGAGTTCGTCTTCACGTCGAGGAAGGTGAACGGCACGCCGGTGGCCGTGGCGCCGACGTTGTAGGTGGCCGGTGCGCCTGCACCTTGTGCCCACGCGAACGAAGCGGTGCCGAGCATGCACCCGACCAGTGCGGCACCGAGCGTGAAGCGGCGTGAAAAAGAGACGACAGACATGACAACCCTCCAGGCAACGAAAAAAGACGCACCCCAAACGCACATCCACGGGGACCGGTTCACCTTCATGCAATGCTTATGCCAATATTCGAACGTGCTGCATCGATACATAACTATGGAAAACCATTAATCGATGCATGCGAATCGATATGCGATTCTATGAGCGCTGATTTGCCAACCGAAAGCCACATGCCATGACCGACGCTGCCGACGCGCCCGACCTGCTGTTCAACCAGTCGCTGGAGAAAGGGCTTGCCGTGCTGGGCGCCTTCAACGCGCAGCGCCGCACCATGACGATTGCCGAAGTGGCCGCGGCGGCGGGCATCAACAAAAGCTCGGCGCAGCGCATGGTCTACACGCTCGAGCAGCTCGGCTACCTGCGCAAGCATCCGCAGACGCGGCGCTACCAGCTCACCCCCGCAGTGATGAAAATCGGCTTCAACTACCTGGCCGCCGACACGTTGATCGACGTGGCCAATCCGTTCCTGGCCGAGCTGACCAAGCTGACCACCGAAACGTCCTGCCTGACCGAGCCCGACCAGGACGAGATGGTGTACGTCGCCCGCTTTGTGAGCGCGCATTTCGTGCCGGTGCACATGCCCATCGGCAGCCGCATCCCGATGTACTGCACCGCGTCGGGCCGCGCCTACCTGAGCGCGTTGCCGATGCCCGAAGCGCAGGCCATCGTCGAGGCATCGCAGCGCGTGGCGCACACCATGCACACGCGCACTGACGTGGCGGACATCATGGAAACGCTGCGCCAGGCGCGCCAGCGCGGCTACGCCACCAACTGCGAAGAACTGTTCCTCGGCGACATGACGATCGCCGCGCCGGTGATCGGCGGCAACGGCCGCGCGCTCGGGGCCATCCATCTCGTTGCCCCGACCGGGCGATGGACGCCCGACGAGATGGAGGCCAAGCTCGGCCCCGCCCTGCTGCAGTGCGCGCGCGCCATCAGCACGTCATTGCGCGCGCTGGGCTGACTGGGGTTCTGCGCCGGCGCGCAAAGCCCGGCACAATGCACGCACCGCCGCCCCACCGCTCATCACGATGACGCTCCCATCGCTCAACGACTTTCCGCTGCAGTCCACCGACAAGCTCCGCTACGGCGACACCGACCGCCAGGGCCACATCAACAACGCCGTCTTCGCCACGTACCTGGAGACCGGCCGGGTGGAAATGCTCTTCACGCCCGACAACCCACTGGCCGCGCCCGGCTGCGAGTTCGTCATCGCGCAGCTTGTGCTGGACTTCCGCAACGAGATCCTCTGGCCCGGCACCGTGCAGATCGGCACACGCGTGGCGAGCATCGGGCGCAGCTCCGTCAAGCTCGAGCAGGCCATCTTCCAGAACGGGCAATGCGCCGCGACATCGCAATCGGTGATCGTGCAGATCGACGTGGCGACGCGCCAGTCGAGTCCGATTACCGACAGCGCCCGTCAGCGCCTGGCTGCGCTCACCGGCGCCCCTGCCGGCGCCGAAGCGGAGTGATGCGCGGCGTACGCAAACGAATGCCCGCAGAAAATTTTTAACTTTGCTTGCACTTGCGCCCCTCGCCGGGAGCAAGATGGCTCTCCCGTTCAATCACGCGGAGGTGACCATGGGACTGTTGGATGAAGTGGGCAAAATCGCCGGCGCCGTCGCCGCCGTTGAAGCCGCCGAGAAAGTCGATCCGGATGCCGGCCTGCTGACCAAGGCCGTCGCCGCCGTCGCCGGTTTCAAGGGCGCGGGCGCGCTGGAAGAGATGCTCGAAAAGAAGGACGAAGCCAAGGCCGAAGGCGAGGCCGCTCCGGAAGATGGGGCAGCGCCGCAGGCTTGATTGCTTGCAGGCTCAAAAGGATTTGGGGGACCCCGCCCGTTGGCGGGGTTTTTGTTTTGTGGTGCTACTCGGCCGATGGCCACATGCCCGTCACCCTGTATTGGTACGCGTCGGAAAACTGGGGTATCTCCAAAAGCTCTTCCAGAACGTCGCTGAGCGTTGTGTCCTGCTGCCTGAGCATGTGCAGCGTGCCAGCGGCATAAATCAACGCCTCCTTGCGCATCGACGGAATCGTTTCCTTCAGCAATTCAAACGCTGATGCCGGTGCTGCGCCCTTTGCATAGAGCCTGCACAGTATTTCGATGGCGTTGCCCTGCGTCCAGTCGTACTCGCCGCGGATAACACTCAGCAGGGTAGGAACGGCAGGTGCGCCGAAGTGGTAGAAAACCTCGAAGATGGCGAACTGACGTGCGGTTAGCCAAGCACCAAGTCCAGCGAATTGAGGTGCCAGTGCGTCAGGTGGCGTATGTTCACTGCGCAGTAGACCAACGAGCGTGTCGATCGTATTGCTGCCGAGTACCAAGGCGGCCGCCGCAGCCCGTCGCTGGAATTCCTCACGGTTATGGAAGGCCGCCGCCACGTGCCGAACATGGTTGTTCTCCGGTGCTTCGGCCGTTGTCGTAACCCGCTTGAGGGGCAACATTGTCCAAATGGTCTTCAACATCGTGCCGCGTCGGTGGGATGAACTTTAGGTGATGCGCCGGTATCCGGCTTGGCGCAATGCGTCCTCAAGCCAATCACTGGCGCGAATACCGCAGTAGACGTTCTTGACGAAGAACAGGCCTGTGGCAGCTACGGTCACTTCCGGTGTTGCATTTCGGTCCAGCGTCACCAGGAGTGCGGCAATAGCGTCGACGCCGGCTAGTCGCCCCCCTTGCGCGATCAAGCCTTCCGAGAAAGCCCAGAGCGTGCCAAACACCAGCGCCGACCAATGGAAGCCGGTTCTGACCTTGCGCTCCGGGAGGATTGGGTGAGTGAAGGTATGTGTATGCAAGGTCGTTGGGGGTGCCGAGTGAGAACGCTTACGCGGTGGCGGTGGTATTGCTGCCCTGCCGAAAATAAGCGCGGGCTGATGCCCGTTGCAGGATGAATGCGAGGGCTGCAAAGACAGCCAGTCGCGCGACCAGCACGCCAATCGCTTGGATATAGAAGAACGACACCAGCGACACCAACACACTCAGCAGCAGAAAACCAAGGCATACCTTGCAACCCCATCCTTGTCCTTTCAGGATGCCGACGCCCGACGCGATTGCGAGCAGATTTGTCAGCACCCCGAGACCGATCAACGTCCAGTTCGCTTCCGCATGGACACCCAGCGATTCCAGCATTTGCCAGCTACGCAGTGAATTCACCGTAGAGATTAGGGAGGCCACTGCGCTGAAGAGCAGAAGCCAGCTAACGACAGTTAGGGAAATAGGTCGCTTCATGCGTATGCGATCGAGTGGAAGAGGTTTGAACGATTGAAATGCTGGCGAAAACCGCACACATTCTCCGAGGCTGGGTTTGCAAAATCAATCGCCCTCAGTGGGGGCTTCATAGTCCAGTGGCGACGAATCATCCAGTTTGTAAATTGGCTGCTGTACGGGCACGACACACAGCTCGTGGTATTCACGCAGGGTTTTTGTATTGATGAGACCGGCGCGATGCAAATCGGATGCTGTGCTGTAAATAGCCTCAGATGCGTCGCTCTTGAATCGCGTTTTAGTCATTCCAATCTCCATAGGCCAGCCGAGCAGAAATCGGACATGAACTTAGCCGCTCCTGTAGACGGTCACTATAGGAATCGGCCTCGACTGGACGCTTTGGGGCTCCACAGTTGGACTTCGGCACCTATAATCCCCACCGTCACCGCACCAACGGTGACCGGGTTTCGCAGCCCGTCCACGCTCACCACAGACGGACAGCCGCCTTTTCGCGCGGCGTTTTTATGTCCGGTGCTTGCGCACGCCTATGCTTTTTTGCGGCGGGCCGGGCAGGGAGACCTTCGGGTCTGCCGGTTTCCTGTGGTGGCCGGTCTGCGAACCCTGTCGTCAGGCCCGCCACCCTCGTTTCGCAGCGAATGGCGGGTCTCCTGCAATCACCACAGGAGGCCACATGGCTACCGCACTCAGCGGGCATCGCCCCGCGTCTTACCCTTCCCCACCGCCTTTGCGCTGCAGGCTTCCCACGCAATCGGGAGGTGCCGCATGTCTTTGACCAGCAACCGTCTGTACCTGAGCGGTGCGATCTCGGCGCGCGCGTTTCTGTGCCGCACGCGCGCTGACATGCAGACCCATGGCCAGCGGCGGCTGGGCATGCTGCGCGAGCAGCTCACGTACTTCTCGGAACACGCGTATCCGCAGGCCTTCGTGAAGGGCTTTATCGATGCCATCGACGCGTATCTGTCGATGTCGCTCGGGGGGAGCGACGTGGATCCGCGCACGTGGGAGGTGTTGGCCGCCATCGAGCGACGGCAGATCACCGCCGCATAACAACGGATGGACGTATCCCCGGGGCGGGCCGGGGATGCCAGATAGGCAGCCGACCGCAGATCAAGCTGCGCGCTTGCGCTCCAGCGCGCTCTGCCGCATAGAAAATCCGTCTCGAATACAGTGCGCCAGCGCTTGTGTTGCCTGGCTCGCACCTTGCGCCGGCAACAGCAGGCTGATCGCAAACATCGGCAGTTCCGGCAGGCCGGCTTCGGGCCCGAGGATGTCCAAGTCCGCAGGCACCGTCGGCGTCAGCCATGCCGTGACGGCCAGCCCGGTGCGCACCGTGGCGGTGGTCGCTTCAATGTTGCCGCTCTCGAACACCGTGCGCCATTCGATGCCGTGCTCGCCCAGCGCCTTGAGCACGCGGGCGCGGAAGGCGCAGCTTTCGTCCACCATCGACAGCGGCAGCGGGCGCTTCGCATGCACGTTGCCGCCCCGCGGGCCGACCCACACCAGCCGCTCCACGCACAGGCATTCACCCGTGGCTTCGTCCACCGGCGCTTCGACCACGGCGACGTCCAGCTCGCCGCGCGCAATGCTCTCCGCCAGTTCGGGCGAGGTGCCGCAGACGATGGTCAATTCCACCGACGGCCACGCTTCGGTAAACGCCTTGAAGATCGGCGGGAAAACGGTGCCGACCAGGTCGTAAGGCACGCCCAGGCGCACCGGCCCCTGCAGCGGGCGCGCCGCCATGTCGGCCCAGATTTCATCGTTGAGGGCGAGCAGGCGTTTGGCGCGGCCGAGGAACCGTTCACCCGCGTGGGTGAGTTCGAGCCGCCGGCCGTCGCGCTCGAACAGGCGGCATTCGAAGGCGTCTTCGAGCCGCTTGATCTGCTGGCTGATGGCACCCTGCGTGAGGTGCAGCGCGTTGGCCGCCACCGTCATGCTGGCGTTTTCCGCCACGGCAATGAAGGTGCGGACGAGGGTGATGTCGAGGTTCTTGGCCATCGCTGCATTCTAGAAGCTAATGCTTGGCTGCTAAAACCTCATCGTTGCTAATGAATTGTCAGCGTACAAGCAGCTTCATCATCGTCTCGAACGTCTTCCCGTACGGCGCGCGGAACAGGCCCAGCCCGTTCAGCCGGGCCTGCTTGAACACCGGCTTCATCTTCGAGAACCGCTCGAACCCGTGGATGCCGTGGTACGCGCCCATGCCGCTGGCGCCCACGCCGCCAAAGGGCAGGTCGTCCTGCGCCACGTGCAGCAGGGTTTCGTTGATGCAGACGCCGCCGGCGATGGTGCTGCTCATTACGCGGTCGATGGTGCTGTTGCTGCGCTCGAACACGTACAGCGCGAGCGGGCGCGGGCGCGCGTTGATGTAGTCGATGGCCTCGTCCAGCGTGCGATAGGGCACCAGGGGCAGCAGCGGGCCGAAGATCTCTTCCTGCATGACGCGCATGTCGTCGGTGCCGCCGGTGATGAGCGCGGGCGGGAACAGGCGCGTAGCGTCGTTGGGCGCAACATTGGTGAGCGGCAGCACTTGCGCGCCCTGCTCGCGGGCCTCGTCGGCCAGGCTGGCCATGCGCTGGAAGTGGCGCGGGCTGATGAGCGTCGTGTAATCGCGGTTGCGCGCCATGTCGGGGTACATCTTGCCGACCAGCTTGCGTGCGGCATCGATGAAGCGCTGTTCGGTGCCCGCGGGCAGTAGCACGTAGTCGGGCGCCACGCAGGTCTGGCCGGCGTTGAGCAGCTTGCCCACCAGCGTGCGCTCCACCGCGCGGTCAAAGTCCGCATCCGGCCCGATCAGCGTGGGCGATTTGCCGCCCAGCTCGAGCGTCACGGGCGTGAGGTTGTCGGCGGCGGCGCGCATGACGTGATGGCCGACGTTGGTGGAGCCGGTGAACAGCAGGTGGTCGAACGGCAGCCGCGAGAAGGCCTCGGCAACGGCCGCATCGCCATTGATGACGCGCACTTCATCGGCGGCAAAGCTGCGCTCGACCAGGTCGGCAAACAGGGCGGAAAAGCGCGGCGTGTATTCCGAGAGCTTGACCATCGCCCGGTTGCCCGCGGCCAGTGCGGAGACCAGCGGCCCGATGGTCAGATAGATCGGGTAGTTCCACGGCACGACGATGCCCGCCACGCCCAGCGGCTGCGGAATCAGCCGCGTGCTGGCCGGCCGGAACCACAGACTCACGCCGCGTCGCTGCACGCGCATCCAGCGCTTGCCATGCGACAGCGCGTGCTTGATGCCGTCCACGCTCGGGAAGATCTCCAGCAACTCGGTTTCCTGCCGCGAGCGATTGCCGAAATCTGCGCTGACCGCCTGGGCGATGGCCTCGCGGTTGTCCATGACAAGGCGCTTGAGGCGCATCAGCCGATCCCGGCGCACGGGCCAGGTGGGCAGCATGTCGGCCTGGTGGGAGGCGCGCATGGCCTCGAAGGTCTGCTGCATGCGCAGCATATGCGGGGCGGGCAGGTCGGCAGGTTGCATGGGAGGCTCCTGGCAAGGTCGGCGGATCGGTGCAATTGCAAAGCAGTATGGTCGCCACGCGCGCGTGCGACGGGCTGATACGCGCCTGCCGTGTGCCGCATGCCAGGCTTGCCTGGGCCCGCGCAACCGTGTGCCAGCGCGGAATTGTTGCGTTGCGGCATCCCGTCATCGCTACTCGAGCAAGGGTTGATGGGCGGCGGCGCGCCGGTTTGCTGCGTGACATCGAACGATGCCTCTAATGCGGGTAAGCCCGGCCGTTTGAAACAACCCAGCGCGCCTAGGATGTGAATTCAAGACCGGCAGACAGCTGGCGGCGTCGCTCGCCCAGATAAAAAACACCATCCGGAGACACCCATGGCCACGGATTCGCTCACCTCCGCGCTGACTTTCGACTACGTCATCGTCGGCGCCGGCTCGGCCGGTTGCGCGCTTGCCAGCCGGCTGACCGAAGACCCGGACGTCACTGTCGCCCTGCTGGAAGCCGGGCCGCACGATCATCACCTCTCGGTGTGGGTGCCGGCCGGCTGCGCGGCGTCGCTGCCGTTCAAGAACAAGCGCAACTATGGCTTCCTGACCGTGCCGCAGCCGGGCCTCGGTGGGCGCCAGGGCTACCAGCCGCGCGGGCGCGGTCTCGGCGGCAGCTCATCGCTGAACGCAATGATCTACATCCGCGGCACGCCCAGCGATTACAACCACTGGGCCGCCCTCGGCTGCACCGGCTGGGGCTGGAGCGACGTCCTGCCCTACTTCAGGCGCGCCGAAGGAAACGAGCGCTGCGCGGGTCGCGACGATGATCCGCTGCACGGCGGCACCGGCCCGCTGCACGTGAGTGACCTGCGCACCGGCAACCCGATTGCCCGTCGCTTTGTCGAGGCCGCCGTGGCCGCGGGCTACCCGCGCAACGACGATTTCAACGGCCCGCGGCAGGAGGGTGTCGGCCCGTATCAGGTCACGCAGTACAACGGCGAGCGCTGGAACGCCGCGCGCGCCTACCTGCATGGCGGCGACAAGGCCGATGCCACGTTCTGCCGCAACCGCCGTCAGCTCACGGTGCTGCCCGACACGCAGGCGCTGCGCATCGTCTTCGACGGCAAGCGCGCCACGGGTGTGATGGTGGAGCGCGGCGGCCGCACCGAAACGTTGCGTGCGCGGCGCGAGGTGATCGTGTCGTCGGGCGCATTCGGCTCGCCGCAATTGCTGATGGCCTCGGGCGTGGGCCCGGCCGAGCATCTGCGCGCGCTCGGCATTCCGGTCGTGCACGACCTGCCTGGCGTCGGCCAGAACCTGCAGGACCACCTCGACATCATCCTGCACAAGAAGACGTTCAACCTCGACCTGATCGGCTATTCGCTGCGCGGCAGCGTGAACATGCTGAGCGAGATCCTGCGCTACCGGCGCGAGCGTCGCGGCATGCTGGCGACCAACTTTGCCGAAGCCGGCGGCTTCATCAAGAGCCGGCCAGACCTGGCCGATCCCGATCTGCAACTGCACTTCGTGGTCGCCATGGCCGACAACCACAACCGCACGTTCAACTACGGCCACGGCTATTCGTGCCACGTCTGCGTGCTGCGCCCGAAGAGCCGCGGCGAAGTGCGCCTGGCCTCCGCCGACACGCGCGACGCCCCGCTGATCGATCCCAAGTTCCTTTCCGACCCCGACGACATGGCCGGCATGCTCGCCGGCTTCCGCGCAGTGAAGAGCATCTTCGCGCAGCGCCCGCTGGCCGACCTGGGCGGGCGCGAGCTGTATTCAGCCAACATCCGCGGCGACGGCTCCGACGACGAAGCCGTGCGCGCCCTCATCCGCCAGCACGCCGACACCATCTACCACCCCGTCGGCACCTGCAAGATGGGCAGCGCCGACGATGGCATGGCCGTGGTCGACCCCGAACTGCGCGTGCGCGGCCTGACAGGCCTGCGCGTGATCGACGGCTCCGTCATGCCGACGCTCATCGGCGGCAACACCAACGCCCCAATCATCATGATTGCCGAGCGCGCCGCAGACCTCATGCGTCAAGGCGGACGCCCGACACTGAATGTGGTGAGCAGCATCGCGGTGCAGGCAGCGCCGGCGGAGGTGCACTGAAAACAGCGAGGGCGGCGAACCGCAGCGCCGCCCTCCGCATACCAACGGTGTGGCCGTTGGAGCCCTAGATGGCGCCTTGAATTTCTGTGAGCGGGCGGAAAAAGGAAGGAGGCCTGTCTGAGCGCAGCGAGTTTGCCTCCTTCCCCGCACGGTCACATAAATTCAAGGGGAAGTCGCCATCTCGGGCGCGCCTTTCAGGGATGCCCCAACACCATCAACGAGCACCCCGAAGCAAATCAGAGATCAGTTCCCAGCACTATCCGTAGGCGTATTAAACGAATCCCGCAACAAATAACTCATCGGCACCTCCAGATTCACCCCATTCGGCGGAATCGGCTGCTGGAACCACTTCTTGTAGAGCTTCGGCACCTCGCCGTCGACAATCAGCCGCGTCATCGCCTGGTCGATCAGCTTCTTGAACTCCGGATCCTGCTTGCTCAGCATGATCGCGTACGACGACACAAGCTGCGTCTTGCCCGCCAGGCGGTAGTCAGCCGGGTTCTTTGCCGTGGCGCGCATGCCCGAGAGCAGGATGTCGTCGCCGGCAAACGCGTTGGCGCGGCCATCGGCCAGCATCGCAAACGCGCTGCGCAGGTCATTGGCCTCCACCACCTGGATCGTCATGCCCGTTTCGTTGAGCTTGCGTGCGAGGTCGGCATTGGTCGAGCCGCGCGCGGCCACCACCGTCTTGCCGTTCAGGTCTTCCCATTGCTGGATCGGCGAGCTGGCCTTCACCAGCATGCGGCCCTTGGTGATGTAGTGCGGGATCGTGAAGGCCACCTTCTGCCGGCGCTCCGGCGAGTTGTTCGTCGAGCCGCATTCCAGGTCGGCCTTGCCCGTGGCGATCACGTCCAGGCGGTTGGCGGCCGTGACGGGCACGTACTGCACCTTCAGGTCGGGGCGCTTGAGCGACGTGCGCAGCGAGTCGATCAGCCGCGAGCAGATGTCGATGGCGTAGCCGACCGGCTTGGTGCCATCGAGATACGAGAAGGGGATGGAGTCTTCCCGATACGCCACATGCACCGTGCCGGAGTCGCGGATGCGATCCAGCGTCGGGGTGGCGGCAGCAGCGTCGGGTGAGAAGAATGTGGCGGAAACAGCGGCGGGAACGGCAAGCGCGGCCAGCAGCCACGTGCGCGCGGGGAACGACATCGTCAACGGTCCTGGGAGAGGGTTAGGGCTCTAGTGGCACGACTGGCTGCGCTGTTGCCCTGTCGGCGCAGCTCTGGCGTGCGCGCCGTCACTCCCCCCGGGGAATGCCAAAACGTGAGGCAATGTCACGCGCCGCCATGGGCGCGCATTATGCGCTGATTGCGGGTATACCCTCAAGCACCTCTGCGGTGCCTGGATAAGCGGCCAGACGTCGGCCCGTGGTGAAGAGCGTTCGGCGAAAGCGTGCGCTCACGTTTGGCCGCATTCCCCGGGGTGGTGTTACACGGGCCACGCGCGCTGCAGCACGGCGCCGAGTTCTTGCGCATGCCCATCGAGCGTGCCGAACACACGGCCATGCTGGTGATGGAAACGGCTGGCGATAAAGCGCTCGGCGTCGTCCGGGTGGGCGTGGGCCAGCATCAGCGCCGCCTGCGCCGTGAGCGCCAGCCCCTGCGCGATGCGGCGCGCGGAGGTTTCCTGGATGTCACCGGGCTGATGCAGCATCGCCTGCAGCGCGGCCAACTCCGCCCGCACGGCACGGTGGCCCTGGGCGCGCTCTCCAATGTCGTGCACCAGGCGCAGCGCATCGTCCGGCGTGCGGCCGATGGCGCGCAGCACGTCCAGGCACATCACGTTGCCCGAGCCTTCCCAGATGGAATTGACCGGCGCCTCGCGGTACAGGCGGGCCATCGGGCCTTCTTCCACATAGCCGTTGCCGCCCCAGACTTCCATCGCCTCGCCGGTCGCTTCGATGGTGCGCTTGCAGACCCAGAACTTGGCGGCAGGCGTGACAATGCGTTTCCACGCTGCGGCCAGCGGATCGACATCGGCCCGCTCGAACGCATTGCCGAGTTCCATCATCAGCAAGGTCGCGGCTTGCGATTCCAGGGCCAGATCGGCCAGCACGTTGCGCATCAGCGGTTGGTCGGCCAGCAGGCGGCCGAATGCCATGCGGTGGCGTGCGTGGTGCAGCGCCTGCATCAGCGCGTGGCGCAGGATGGCCGCGCTGCCGATCACGCAATCGAGCCGCGTGTGCGTCGCCATCTCGATGATGGTCGGAATGCCGCGCCCTTCCTCGCCGATGAGGATGCCCTCCGCACCGCGAAACTCGACTTCGCTGCTCGCGTTCGAGCGGTTGCCGAGCTTGTCTTTCAGGCGCTGGATCTGGATCGGGTTCTTGCTGCCGTCATCGCGAAAGCGCGGCACGAAGAAGCACGACAGCGGGCCGTCTTCTGCACCCATGCGCGCGACCACCAGGTGCGCATCGCACATCGGCGCAGAGAAGAACCACTTGTGGCCGGTGATGGCGTACGTTGCGCCACGGCCCTCGCCGCGCAAGGGCATTGCCACCGTGGTGTTGCTGCGCACATCGGAGCCGCCCTGCTTTTCGGTCATGCCCATGCCGACGAGGATGGCGGTTTTCTGGCGCCACGGCAGATCGCGTGCGTCGTGTTCTCGGGCGTAGAGACGCGGCCCCAGGTCGGCAAACAACGCGGTTTCTTTCTGCAGCACGGGAATGCTGGCGAACGTCATCGTCGCCGGGCACAGCGTGCCGGATTCGATCTGTGCCTGCATGAAATAACCGGCGGTGCGCGCGGCCCAGGCGCCCGGGCGTGGGTCGGCAAACGGCAGGGCCTGCAGCCCCTGGCTGCGCATCAGGCCGAGCAGCGCGTGCCAGGCGGGGTCGAAGCGGATGGCGTCGATGCGCTCGCCCGTGCGGCTGTGGGTGTGGAGTTCGGGGTGATAGGTGTTGGCCTCCGCAGCCCACTGCAGCGTCTCCGGCGCGCCGAGCTGGTCACCGAAGGCTTGCAGCGCGCCGGCGTTCCAGCCGCCGCCCAGGCGTTCGAGCGCGCCTTGCAGCGTGGTGTCGGACGTGAAGGGGTTGAAGCCGGTCAGGTCCGGGACCTGGTTGAAGACGCGGTGGGTGGCCTCTGTGGGCATTGGGAGTCTCCTGGCGTGGCGCTTTTGGGTGTGTGGGCCATGGTAGACCACCGGGGGGCGGGCTGGGTGGAGAGGGATTTCCATACAGCGTCTGTTTGTACGGCAGTGCCATCCGGCTGCTCATCAAGCGAATTTCCGCAAGGTATTGCGGCGCAACGCTCCTTGTAATGTCGCATCGCCACGATATTGAATGCTTCAACGCAGCAATTCTTCTATTAATGGTTTCTGCGTCTCAATTTGATTGGCGTTCTGGTCACGGTGTATCAAAAAAATAATGGGCGAAATGTTTACGTGCCTTCATAAAAACGCCGTATCAACGTGGAACGTGCCAAAAGTGCGACATCAAGCGGAGGCGTCCGAAAGGTGGTATTGACGCGGTGGTAGCGTTTTTTTAGCATCGCGCTGGATCTCTGCGTCTATTCCCATAAAAGATAAGAAAGCCGCATTGATCTATCGGGGAGTATTTCCAAGGATTAACACTGTCCCCTTGCGCGGCTACGCCCGTTGCAATGGATTGCTTGTGCAAATCCGCATGCTGTTTCCCCTCATCATCGGGACGTGCCGGATGGGGATCCGGCACTGAGTATTCCGAAAACACCACAAAGCAAAAAGCCCGCTACACAGCGGGCGGGGCGAGGGAGAAATGCGCGTGCTGACACAAAGCAGCCCGTATGGCCGGCGTGGGGTCGCCGGATGGTCGATGTTCCGTTGTCTGGAGGCGCAGGGGCGGGAATGGCTGCGCCGAGGCCTGCTGGCCGTGCTGGCGATTTGGATGACGGTGTTGTCGCAAGCAGCACTCGCTGCGCCCTGCACCGTCACATTCGCGACCAACATGAATGTGCAGAAGTCTTATGTCTTTACGGGCGCGGACACGAGCAACTGCGACCCCTTCCTGGCTGGCATTGCTTACGATTCTGTCGGCGATGCAAACAGTTCTTCCGGCCCGGTCTTTGTCTTTAATACGGCGACCGCCCAAGGCGGCACAGTCGCCATCTACAACGGTTCGGTACCGCCGTCGGGGGATCCGAATACCAATGGTTTCGTATACACCCCGCCGAACGGCTTCAGTGGCACCGATACCGCCACGTTCTACACCAGCAATGACGGCGTCACCTGGCTGCCCAACGGTATCGTCAGCATCACTGTCATCTCCACTGCGCCCACGGTGACGAGCGTTTCGCCGAGCTCAGGCCCGACCGCCGGCGGCACCTCCGTCACCATCACCGGCACGAATTTCGCCGGCACCACGGCGGTCAAGTTTGGCGCGACCAACGCAAGCAGCTTCACCGTCAACAGCGCCACGTCGATCACAGCCACCGCGCCCGCAGGGGCGGCCGGTACGGTAGACGTCACCGTGACCAACGCCAGCGGAACCAGCCCCACCAGCGCGTTTGATCGTTACACCTTTGTGGCGCCTCCCGTTGCGAATGCGGTCAGCACCACCGTTGCGCACGGCAGCACAAGCAACCCCGTCACGCTGAACATCACTGGCGGCGCGCCCACCAGCGTGGCCGTCGCAACGCAGGCAGCGCACGGCACGGCCACAGCGTCGGGCACGTCGATCACCTACACACCCAACGCGTCGTACTCGGGCACGGACTCGTTCACGTACACGGCGACCAACGTGGGCGGCACGTCGGCGCCGGCCACCGTGACGGTCACCGTGTCGAATCCGACTGTCACGTATGCGCCGTCGTCACCTGCGGCGGGCACGGTGGGTACGGCTTATAGCCAGGCGCTGGCTTCGGCCAGCGGCGGCACGGGGCCTTACACCTATACGATTGCCTCGGGGGCGCTGCCGGCCGGCATTTCGCTGGCCAGCAACGGTACGCTCTCGGGTACGCCCACGGCGGGCGGTACGTTCAACTTCACCGTGACGGCCACCGACAGCAGCACGGGTGCCGGCCCATTCACAGCGACCAGCGGCACGCTCACGCTGACAGTTGCCGCCCCGACGATCACGCTCTCGCCTTCCGCGCTGACCAATGCCACCGCTGCAACGGCATACAGCCAGACGATAACGGCCAGCGGCGGTACGGCGGCCTACACCTACGCCATCGCTTCCGGAGCGTTGCCGGCGGGCCTCACGTTCAGTTCGGGCGGGGTGCTGTCGGGGACGCCCACGGCAGGCGGCACGTTCAACTTCACCGTGACCACCACCGACAGCAGTACCGGCAGCGGCCCCTATACAGGCAGCCGTGCCTATACGCTCGTCGTCAACGCGCCCACGTTGGCAGTCACACCGGCATCGGGCGGTCTCAGCGCCTCAGCCGGCGTGGCGTACAGCCAGGCCTTCACGGTGAGTGGCGGCGTGGCCCCGTACACCTACAGCCTTGTCGTCAACAGCGGCACGATGCCGACCGGCCTCTCGTTCAATACCGGTACCGGCGTGTTGTCCGGTACGCCCATTACCACGGGCTCGGTCAACTTCACGGTCACCGCGACCGATCACGCAACGGGCACGGGGCCGTACAGCACGTCTGGCACCTATACGCTGACCACCACGGCGCCCACCATTACCGTGTCGCCCGCCACGCTGACTGCGGCGACGGTGGGCGTCGCCTACAGCCAGACTGCCACGGCCGGCGGGGGTGCCGCGCCTTATAGCTACGCGCTGACGGCCGGCGCGCTGCCGGCTGGCCTGACCTTGAACGGCAGCACCGGCGCAATCACCGGTACGCCCACGGCCGGCGGCAGCTCCAACTTCACGGTCACAGCCACCGATGCCAACAGCTATACCGGCTCGCGCGCGTACACCTTGACGGTCAACGCAGCCACCGTCTCGGTTAGCCCGAACACGCTGCCGGGCGGCACCATCGCCACGGCATACAGCCAGACCCTCTTGGCAAGCGGCGGCACAGGTCCTTACACGTACGCCGTCGCGGCAGGCTCGCTGCCGACCGGGCTGACGCTGTCCAGCAACGGCACGCTGTCGGGTACGCCCACGGCCGGCGGCACGTTCAACTTCACCGTCACCGCGACTGACAGCAGTACCGGAACCGGCCCCTACACGGGTAGCCGCGCCTACTCGCTGACGATTGGGTCGCCCACCTTGGTCATCACGCCGGCCTCGGGTTCTCTCAGCGGTGTGGCCGGCATGGCTTACAGCCGCAACTTCACCGCAAGCGGTGGTACGAATCCGTACACCTATGGCTTTGTGGTCAACAGCGGCACCGTGCCCACGGGCCTGACGTGGAACGGCGCTACCGGCACGCTGGCCGGTACCCCAACCACGGCCGGCACGGTCAGCTTTACCGTCACCGCTACCGACAGTTCGACAGGGGCGGGCGCTCCGTTTGCGGTCAGCGGTGTCTATACGCTCACCATCGCTGCGCCCAGCGTGACGGTATCGCCCGTCACGCTGCCCAACCCGGGCGTTGCAACCGCGTACAGCCAGACCATAACGGCGGCCAACGGCACCGCGCCGTACACCTATGCCGTGACGGCGGGCGCATTGCCGGCTGGCTTGAGCCTGAACACCTCCGGCGTGCTGTCGGGCACGCCCTCCGCAGGAGGCACGTTCAACTTCACGATCACGGCTACCGACGCCAACAGCTTTACCGCCAGCCGTGCCTACAGCGTCACCATCGGCGCGCCCACGATCACGGTCAATCCGGCGGTCGCAACGTCGGCCCAGGTCACCACGGCCTACAGCCAGACCTTCAGCGCCACCGGCGGCACCGCCCCTTACACCTACGCCGTATCCACAGGGTCGTTGCCCGCGGGCCTCAGCCTGAATGCCAGCACAGGCGTTCTGTCCGGCACGCCCACCACGCTGGGCAGCAGCACGTTCACTGTGAAGGCCACCGACAGCAGCACCGGAGTGGGTGCCCCGTACAGCGGGACACGCAGCTACACGATCACAGTCGGTCAGGCGATCGGCACCGCGCCGGCAATCACGGCCACCACCATGTCAACGGTGCCGATCACGCTGCATGCAACGGCCAATGCAACGGGCGGTCCGTTCTCGTCCATCGCGATTGTCAGTCCGCCTGCCAGCGGCACCGCCGTCGTCAACGGGCTGGACATCGTCTACACGCCGACCCCGACCACCTCTGGCGCCGTCAACTTCACCTATGCGCTGATCAACACGGCGGGCACATCGGCGCCGATTCCGGTGACGGTCAACGTGAACGCGGTGCCGATTGCCGTGGTGCAGAAGCAAGCCATCACGTCGTCGGGTCAGGGGGTGAGCGTGGACTTGACCGAAGGCGCCACGGGTGGCCCCTTCACGGGGGCGACGCTGGTGTCGGTGGTGCCAGCCAACGCCGGTACGGCCACGATCGTGCAGAAGGCCGTGCAGACGCCGGCAGGCGTGAGGAGCCCGGCTGCGGCGGCATCGACCTACGTGCTGAACTTCACTCCGTCGGGCACCTACAGCGGTCAAGCTGCCATCACCTACACGCTGTCCAACGCGTTTGCCACTTCGGCGCCGGCAACCGTGCAGGTGAACGTTGCTCCGCGCAAGGACCCCTCGGCCGACCCCGACGTGGCAGGCCTGATCAACGCGCAAGTCCAGGCCGCGCGCCGCTTTGCCACCACGCAGATCGACAACTACAACCGTCGCCTGGAAGCGCTGCATGGCAGCGGCCGGGCACCGTCAAGCAACGGTCTGACGGTGGCCATGCCGGGCCAGCGCGTTGACATGCAGGCGCGTTGCCAGGATGTGGTCGGCATTTCTGCGCACGATGCGTGCATGCGCGGTGAGGGCCAGGGCGTGCGCCCGTTCGCACGGGCCAAGCGCACCACCGATGCGGCCAACGGCAACGCCGACAAGTCGAACGCAGATGCCGGCCCTGACCTGCCCGGTGCCGACGCGGCGGGCGCGGGCCCGGACAACACCGACCCGAACCTCGCCTTCTGGAGTGCCGGTACGCTGGACTTCGGTTTCGCCAACGCTGGCTCGCAACGCTCCGGTTTCCGCTTCACCACGGGCGGCGTGACAGCCGGCGCGGATTACCGCGTGTCCGATCAGCTCTCGATCGGTGCTGGTTTCGGCTACGGGCGCGATTCCACCGACATCGGCAACGCGGGCACCAAGAGCACGGGCGACAGCTATAGCCTCGCGCTCTACGGCAGCTATCGCCCGCTGCCTTCGTTGTTCGTCGATGGTGTGGCCGGCTTCGGCACGCTCAGCTTCGACTCGCGCCGTTGGGTGACGGACTCCAACGACTTCGCCACCGGCAAACGCAACGGCAAGCAGGTGTTCGCCTCCGTGTCGGCCGGCTACGAGCATCGCGATCGCACCTGGCTGGTCTCGCCTTACGGCCGTTTGTCGGTCTCGCAATCGACGCTGGATCAGTTCACTGAATCGGGCGCCGGCCTCAACGCGCTGACGTACTTCGACCAGACGGTGACGACGGTATCCGGCACGCTCGGCCTGCGCGCGGAATACACGCAGAAGACCAAGTGGGGCACCTTCTTGCCGTTTGCGCGCGTGGAGTACCAGCACGACTTCAACGGTCAGAGCAACGCAGGGTTGGCGTATGCCGATCTGGCATCGGCGGGCCCTGCCTATTACGTGCCGGGCACGCCGTTTGGGCGCGATCGCATGCAGATCGGGTTGGGAACGAAGTTCCGCACCGGGCCGCTCACGTTTGGGCTGGACTACAGCGTGATGGCCGGGATGGGCGGTTTGCAGCAGGGCATCCGGTTGACGTTTGCTGCACCGTTCTGAGGCAACAAGCGGTCAGCGCCCAACAAAAAGCCAGCCTTCGGGCTGGCTTTTCTTTCCGACGAGATGTCCAGCGCATCAGGTTGCCGTCGAGGATTCCGCCGGCTTCTCCCCCGTCAACAAGTAATGCATCAACTCCCGCACCGGCCGGATCGCCTCCCCGAACGGCAGCTTCCCCGCCCCGCGGAAAAACAGCCCGCGTTCCACGTCCCCCCGCAGCGCCTGCGCCAGCTTCAGGTCAATGCAGAACTGCCCCACCTTGCCGATGCCATCCCGCAGGCCGCACGTCTGCAGGCAATCGAACCCCTGCAGGCAGTCCCGCACCTTGGCCTTGGCCTGCAGCGCGCTTTCGCGAGACAGATAACGCGACAGCCAAGGCGTCATCACGGCCCGCGCGGGCAGCCCGGCCACGCTGACAAACTCGCTGATATCGCCTTGCTCCGCACCCGTCAGCACCCGCTTGAAGCGCACGTGCGCATCGCCCTCTTCCGTCACCGCAAACGCCGTACCGAGCTGCACCGCAGCGGCGCCCTTGTCGAGCCAGTGTTTCACCTTGGCATGCGAATCGATGCCGCCCGCGAGGATGATCGGAATCTGCTCCGCCGCCAGCCCCAGCTTGATGAACAACTCCCGGCATTCATCCAGCACGCGCGCAAACGAGAACCGCTCGTCGCGCAAATCTTCGATGCGCGCCGCGCCCAGGTGGCCGCCCGCATGCGTGGGGTGCTCGATCACCACCGCGTCCGGCAGCCGCGCCTTTTTCATCCAACGTTTGAGCACGACGCCCACGCCGCGCGAGTCGGAAAGGATGGGGATGAGCGCCACCTTCGGATGCTCCGCCGTCATCTCCGGCAGATCGAGCGGCAGCCCTGCGCCCATGACGATCGCATCGGCGCCGCTCTCGCAGGCCTGCCGCACCAGCGCAGGGTGCGATTCCACGGCCTTCATCACATTCACGGCGATCAGGCCGCGGCCTTCCGATGCGGCGCGCGCGGCGCGGATTTCCCGGTCGAGCGCGACGAGATTGGCGGCGTTGATGGCGTCCTTGTCGCGCGATTTCTCGGTCGCGGCCACGAGGTCCGCATGGTGATGCCGCAGGTCGATGCTGGCGATGGTGCCCATGCCGCCTTCGCGCGCAACGGCGCCGGCCAGCCGGTGCGCCGAGATGCCGACGCCCATGCCGCCCTGCACGATAGGCACGAGGCTGCGCCCCGCGAGTGTGAACCGACGCTCCAGCATGACAACTCCCCCCAGCGGCTTTGCCGCAACGCAACAGGCATGAAAAATGGGTTCGAGCGTCGCACAGGTGAAACGCGGCCGGATTGCGCCAGATCAAGCCGACTGTGCCCGTGCGCCCCGATGCACTTTGCGCGCGGGTTTGGACTGAAATGACCCGGCAGCCGTCACCTGCCGGGAATTCTTGCTGGCAACGCCGGCAGCCCTGTGCTTAAATTCAGCCTCGTTGGATGAAACAGGGGTGCCGTACGGATGGGCCGTGCGGCTGAGAGAGTCCCTTCGCACCCGATCCGGTTCGTACCGGCGTGGGAAGTTTCAGAACACCGCGTAGTCTCGGCAGCCCACCCTTCCGGGTCACGCCACCTCTCCCGGTTTCGTCCACCGCCTGATCCACCAGGCCACAGCATCCAAGGACGAGACCATGCCCCAAGCCAAAACCGCCCCCGCCGCCTCATTCGACTCGCTGCAGACCGAGCTCGACCAGAAGTTCGCGTACCCCGCTTCCAGCAAGACCTACATCATCGGCAGCCGCCCGGACATTCGCGTGCCGATGCGCACGATCAAGCAGACCGCCACGCGCACCGACCAGGGCGAGATGCTGAACCCGCCGATTCCCGTGTACGACACCTCGGGCCCGTACTCCGACCCCGACGTGCACATCGACCTGAAGGCGGGGCTTGCCCCGGTGCGCGCCAAGTGGATCGACGAGCGCGGCGATACGGAAATCCTCCCGGGCCTGTCGTCGGAATACGGCCAGACACGCGCCAACGACCCGGCCACCGCGCACCTGCGCTTCTCGCACATCTCCAAGCCGCGCCGTGCCAAGGCTGGCGCCAACGTCACGCAGATGCACTACGCGCGCCGCGGCATCATCACGCCCGAGATGGAGTACGTCGCGCTGCGCGAGTCGCTGAACCTGCAGGCGCTGATGGACAAGCCCGAATACCGCAAGCTGCTCAAGCAGCATCCGGGCTTCGCGTACGGCGCAAACCTGCCGCAGCGCCCGGAAGACATCACGCCGGAATTCGTGCGGGCGGAAGTGGCCGCTGGCCGCGCAATCATCCCCGCCAACATCAATCACACCGAGCTGGAGCCGATGGCCATCGGCCGCAACTTCCGCGTGAAGATCAACGGCAACCTCGGCAACTCGGCGGTGACGTCGTCGCTGGCCGAGGAGGTGGAAAAGATGGTGTGGGCGATCCGCTGGGGCGCCGACACGATCATGGACCTGTCCACCGGCAAGCACATTCACGAAACGCGTGAATGGATCCTGCGCAACTCGCCGGTGCCCATCGGCACGGTTCCGATCTACCAGGCGCTGGACAAGACCGGCGGCGTGGCGGAAGACCTGACGTGGGAGATGTTCCGCGACACGCTGATCGAACAGGCCGAGCAGGGCGTGGACTACTTCACCATCCACGCCGGCGTGCTGCTGCGCTACGTGCCGCTCACGGCCGACCGCGTGACGGGCATCGTGTCGCGCGGTGGCTCGATCATGGCCAAGTGGTGCCTGGCGCATCACAAGGAGAACTTCCTGTACACGCACTTCGACGAGATCTGCGAAATCATGAAGGCGTACGACGTGTCGTTCAGCCTGGGCGATGGCTTGCGCCCGGGTTGCATTGCCGACTCGAACGACGCCGCGCAGTTCGGCGAACTGCACACGCTGGGCGAACTGACCAAGAAGGCGTGGGAGCACGACGTGCAGGTCATGATCGAAGGCCCGGGCCACGTGCCGCTGCAGCGCGTGCAGGCCAACATGGACGAAGAGCTGAAGCACTGCTTCGAAGCGCCGTTCTACACGCTTGGGCCCCTGGTGACCGACATCGCCCCGGGCTACGACCACATCACCAGCGGCATCGGCGCAGCCAACATCGGCTGGTACGGCACCGCCATGCTGTGCTACGTCACGCCCAAGGAACACCTGGGCCTGCCCGACAAGGAAGACGTGCGCGAAGGCATCATCACCTACAAGATCGCCGCGCATGCGGCCGACCTTGCCAAGGGCTGGCCCGGCGCGCAGCTGCGCGACAACGCGCTGTCGAAGGCGCGCTTCGAGTTCCGCTGGGAAGACCAGTTCAACCTCGGCCTCGATCCGGAGAAGGCGCGCGCCTTCCACGATGAAACGCTGCCGGCCGAGGGCGCCAAGATCGCGCACTTCTGTTCGATGTGCGGTCCGAAGTTCTGCTCGATGAAGATCACGCAGGAAGTGCGCGACTACGCGGCCACGCTCGACACCAACGCTACTGCTGCCGTGAGCGGCATGGAAGAAAAGTCGATCGAGTTCCGCAAGAGCGGCAGCAAGATCTACAGCTAAGCCAAGCGGTGCAATGCCAACCTCGACCTCATTTGACGTAACGATCCTCGGCGGCGGCCTCGCTGGCCGCCTGTGTGCGTGGCAACTCGCGCAAACGGGGGTGCCGCCTGCGCGCATTGCCGTGGTGGAGCGCGGCCCGCGCGACGGCAGCGGTGCCGCGGCGTATGTGGCCGCGGCCATGCTGGCGCCGCTGGCTGAAGCCGCCGTGGCCGATCGTTTCGTCGTGGATTTGGGGTTGGCCAGCCTCGCGCTGTGGCGCAGCTGGTTGCCGAAGCTGCGCACGCCGGTTTTCTTCCAGGAGGCCGGCACGCTCGTCGTGTGGCATGCGGCGGATCGTGGAGAGGCATCGCTGTTTGCCAACCACGTGCGCAATGCCGCGCCGCCCGAACGCGTGGCCGCCGATCTGCGCGCCGTGGATGCAGCGGGCATTGCGCAGTTGGAGCCGCTGCTCGCGCAACGCTTCACGCAGGGCCTGTATCTGGCGGGCGAAGGCCAGCTTGACCCGCGCGGCGTGCTGGATGCGCTGGCGACCGAGCTGGAAGCGCTGGGCGTGCAGTTGCGCTGGAACACGGAGGTTGCCGATCCAAGCCCCGACGCGCTCGCCGCTGCCGGGCTGGGCGCGCGCCTCGTGCTCGATTGCCGTGGCCTCGGTGCCAAGCCGCAGTGGCCGCGCCTGCGTGGCCTGCGCGGCGAAGTGGCGCGCATCCATGCGCCGGACGTGTCGCTCACGCGGCCGGTGCGCATGCTGCATCCGCGCTACCCGCTGTACATCGCGCCCAAGCCGGGCAACGTGTACGTGATCGGCGCGACTGAGCTGGAATCCGACGACATGTCGCCGGCAAGCGTGCGCTCCACGCTGGAATTGCTGTCTGCGGCCTACGCCGTGCACCCCGCGTTTGGCGAGGCCCGCGTGCTGGAGCTGAATACGCAGTGCCGGCCGACGCTGCCCGACCATCGCCCCGCGCTGCGCTGGGATGGCGCGGGCACGCTGTCGGTCAACGGCCTGTACCGGCACGGTTACATGATTGCGCCCGCCGTCACCCAAGCCGCTGTGGCGACGGCACGCGCGTTGCTGGACGGCCGCACCATCGATGCGCACGACTGCGAATGGCCCGGGCTGTTCGCTGAAGCCGCATCCCCCGAACCTGTTTTGTCATGACGCTGAACGTCACTCTCAACGACCTGTCGCTCGCGCTGCCTGCGGGCAGCACGCTGGCCGACGCCATTGGTGCGGCCGCGCCGCAACTGCAGATCGCGCCGCCGTTTGCCGCATCCGTGAATGGCGATTTCGTGCCCAAGGCGCGCCATGCGCAGCACGCGCTCAAGACAGGCGACCGCATTGCACTCGTGCAGCCCGTCGTGGGCGGCTAGGAGTCTTCGATGACCACTACGAATCTGTCCGCCGTGGCTGACCCGCTGCGCCTCTACGACGAAACCTTCGCCTCACGCCTGCTGCTGGGCACCGCGCGCTACCCGTCGCCGCAATCGCTGGAAGACGCCGTGCGTGTGTCCAACCCGGCCATGCTGACGGTGGCGCTGCGCCGCCAGAGCGCGGGCTCGCCCGAAGGCGGCGCGGGCTTCTGGAAGATGCTGCGCGAACTCGGCGTGCCCGTGCTGCCGAACACCGCTGGCTGCTATTCCGCCGACGAGGCCTACACGCTCGCGCAGATGTCGCGTGAGGTGTTCGAGACCGACTGGATCAAGCTCGAAGTCATCGGCGACGACTACACGCTGCAGCCCGACACGCTCGCGCTGCCGGCTGCGGCCGAACGCCTCATCCGCGACGGCTTCAAGGTGCTGCCGTATTGCACTGAAGACCTCGTGCTGTGCCGCCGCCTGCTCGACGTCGGCTGCCAGGCGCTGATGCCGTGGGCCGCACCCATCGGCACCGGCCGCGGGCCCACCAACCCGTACGGCCTGCGCCTGCTGCGCGAGCGCCTGCCCAACGTACCGCTCATCGTCGATGCGGGCCTGGGTGTGCCGTCGCACGCGACGCAGGTGATGGAATGGGGCTACGACGCCGTGCTGCTCAACACCGCCGTCGCCCAAGCCGGCGATCCGGTGGCGATGGCGCAGGCGTTTGCGATGGCCACGCAGGCCGGTCGCCTTGCGCGGCTGTCGGGCCCGATGCCTGAGCGTGATGTCGCGCAGGCCAGCACGCCGGTTGTAGGTTTGCCGTTCTGGCATGCGGAAGAGAAGCAGGCATGAGTGCATCCGCCTTGCGTTTTTCCGCCGCGTGGCCGGAAGCTGCAGCCCTTGCTGCGCAGATCGTCGATCGCCATGTGGAAGCCTTCGGCCGAGCGCCGCACGCCTGGAGCGTGACCGACCGCGCTGATGAAGCCACCAGCCCCGCCACGGTCCTGCTGACGACCGATACGGCGCAAGCCGAACGCGCTCGCTCTGCTGGCGCCGCTGTTGTGTTGACTGCAGTGGAAGGCGATCAACGCATCGACACCGTGTACGACCGCCTCGGTATGTATCGCTTCACGTCTGCGGCGCAAGGCGATGCATTCGATGCGCGCTTCGTCGCCATCTTCGGTGCGGCACTCGCGCTGGCATTCGAACCGCGCGATGCGCTGTGCGTGGCGCGCGCGTGGATTGCCGAAGGCAATGCCGATGCCCTCGCTTGGCCCACGCAATTCGATGCCCTGCCTCGCGTGCTCGAACCGGCGTTGCCGTGCCCGACCGCAGCCGACCTTGCCTTTGCGCCGTGCCCGACGCAGCTCGGTATCTACGCGGTCGTGCCGGATGCGGACTGGGTGGCGCGCCTCGTCGCGCTCAAGGTGCCGACGGTGCAGTTGCGCTTCAAGTCGGACGACGCGCAGGCCGTGGTCGACCAGGTGCGCCGCGCAGAAGCCGCCGCACGCGGCAGCGCCACGCGCCTGTTCATCAATGACCACTGGCAAGTCGCGCTCGACGTGCATGCGCAGATGCCTGGCCGCGGCATCTACGGCATTCACCTCGGCCAGGAAGACATCGACGATGCCGACCTCGTGGCGATCCGCTCGGCCGGTTTGCGCCTTGGCATCAGCACGCACGGCTTTGCCGAAATGCTGCGCGTCGCACCGTTGAACCCGAGCTACCTCGCACTGGGCGCGGTGTTCGCCACGCCCACCAAGACCATGCCGACCGTGCCGCAGGGCCTCGGCCGCCTGTTCGCCTACGCGGCCGCCATGCGCACGCGCGTGCCGGCGCCGACTTTGGTCGCCATCGGTGGCATCGACCTGGCAGCGATGCCGCGCGTGCTGGAATCTGGCGTGGGCAGCGTGGCGGTGGTGCGCGCCATCACCCAGGCCGCCGATGTGCCGGCTGCGGTGGACGCACTGCAAGCGACGTTCGCGGCGCACGTGCGCGCGTAAGCATCGTCCGCCGCACGTCTGCGCGTTTGCGCCGCGCACCCGCGTTTTTGCTGACCTATCCTGTTCGTGCGCCGCTGCGGTTGTTGCCGCAGCGGCTTTCCGACACACGCTGCAGGAGACAAGACATGGCGGTCCAGCCCATCCCCGAGGGTTACCACAGCGTCACCCCGTACCTGAGCATCAAAGGCGCCGCGCGCGCCATCGACTTCTACAAGCAGGCCTTCGGCGCCACCGAGATCATGCGCATGAACGGCCCCAACGGCACCATCGCGCACGCAGAAATCCGCATCGGCAATTCGCCCATCATGCTGTCAGACGAAGCGCCGGACACGATCTGCGCCAGCCCCGACACGCTGCAGAGCACGTCCGTCGGGCTGATGATCTACGTACCCAACGTCGACACCGTGTTTGCCAACGCGCTGAAGGCCGGCGGCACGGAAGTCCGCCCCGTGGTGGACCAGTTCTACGGCGACCGCTCCGGCACGCTCAAAGACCCGTTCGGCCACGTGTGGACCGTGTCCACGCATGTCGAAGACGTGGCGCCCGACGAGATGGCCAGGCGTATGGAGAAATGGACCAAGGATCAGGCGGCGGCGTCGGCCTGACATCGGCGGTGCAAAGAAAAAAAGCGCGGACGAGAGCCGCGCTTTTTTTGTTCCTGCGTTCTCGACCAACTGCCGCGTCGAACATATCCCGTCGTTGTTCATTACGTGCCGGCCTCAGGGGCGATGAAGTCAAAGAGTGTTGAGTCTCGCCGATTTCGTGCGCGCCGCTCCGACACTGGTGGATCTGTGTGCATTCGCATCTTCCACCCTGAGGTCCTGCACGATGACTATCCCTGAACAGGCTCTGCCCGAAACTACCGTCACCGCCCGCCGCCGCTCGTTCTACGGCATCAAGGTGACGGATATCACCCTACCCGGCGGCCCATGCCGCAAGGTCGTCTATCCCGCACCCCTGCCCGGCGTCATCATCTTCGTGCATGGCGTCAACTCCACCGGCGAATGGTTCGATGCCGCAGAGGAAGGCCTTTGCAAGGGGCTCAATGCCCGCCTGCAACGCAATGACGAACAAATGGCCTACCCCAAGGAGAGCGGCAAGCTGCGTCCCATGCGCTATACAGCCGAGCTGACGGAAGACGGCTATATACGCCGCGACCTCAAAGCCAACACCTTCATTGAACCGGGCAGCGGCACCAGCCCCGTCATCCGTTTCCGCTGGGGCTACAAAGCCAGCAGCGAAGACGTCGTCCAGGAAGATGGCACCGTCCGCAACGAGCTTGCCAGTGTGGGCGGCAATATTCTGCTCGACGAGAAAAACGCCTGGGGCGGCGGTCCGTTCGTCAATGGCGCCTCCGCTCTGCCGGATCTGTTCGGCAAGGGTACCGACAGCGAAGTCCTGGGCGGTCTGTTTGAACTTCAGCACCTGCAAACCAGTGACCGCCAGATCTATAGCGCGCCCACGCGCCACTACCAGGCCTTTGCCGCGCGGCGGTTAGCTAAGCTGGTCGCTCGCATCCGCGAGCTGCACCGCGACATCTTCGAACGCGATTGCCCCGTCACCGTCGTCTGCCATAGCCAGGGCAACATGGTGGGCCTGGCTTCCGCCTACTTCGGAGCTAACCATCCCGAGTTCCAATCATTGGGCGTAGCCGATACCTACGTCCTCGCCAACCCGCCTTACAGCCTGCGCGGTAGCCGCCTGGATAACTTCAGCCAATTTGACGGCGCAGGCCGCGTCACCTACGACGCGCGCGTTGCAGGCCTCAAGGGCTTCTTCGACATCGTGCGCCACTTCCAGGCCCGGGCCCAACACTACAGCCACCACGCCGTGGATCAGCTCGGATTCAACGCGTGCCCTCAGAATGGCGACACCCCGCGCACTGCCGCCCAGGACAGCGCTGACCACCAGACCCGGGGGCGCGTCTTCCTCTATTGCTGCCCGCACGACCGCGTCATCTCCGTTTCACCAGTCCAAGGCATGGGCTGGCTTGGCTTGAACGACAAGGATGTGCAAGCCACCGGGGCCCGGGACATTCTGTTCCAACGCGTCTGGGCGCAAACCAAGCCGGGCACCCCGTACAAGGTTGGGGCAGAACCCGGCTACCGTTACCGCTATTGGCACGACACCATCGGCGCCACGCCGGCCGATGTGGGCAGCGGTTGGGATGACACCACCGGCACCTTCAAACCGCGGAACACCAAGCCCACTTTCTGGACGCCGTCCCCTGACACCGCGAGTGTTTCCTTCGCCAGGATCTGGGGCGATTCGCGCAAGAGCATTTGGGGCAAGCTTGTCGCCAGCGCTGCCGGCGTTCCAATCCAAGCCATCATGTGGGCTGGCCAAGCCCTCAAGGGCGCCACCCACGTCAATGCCGACCCAGCGGATGACTGGACCGTGCCGGTCAATGCCCCCAAGGTGCCCAGCGGCGGCATCGTGCCCCAGGCCGTTTACCTGCCGCACGGCAAGCCCCGACCCGGCGAAGCCTCACATCCGGATGGCGTGCGCACCGTTGGCCCCTTCAACCAGCACAAGGAATCGGCCAGCGATGCATTGCATCGCAAGCGGAGCATTCCTGAAGGCCAGTTCGACCCCTACGCCGAGCAACGCAAGACCGGCCACGGCAATGCCACCAGCGAAGCCGCCATGCGCTACGACCAGAACGCCGGGGTGCGCCAGCGCGCGCGACGCGAACTCTACAACGACGACGGCTCCCTCAGAAAGGGCGTGTCCTTTGCAGAAGACGACGTCAAGAAGATGAACGCCGCACAACACCACACCTTGCGCGGCACCACCTTTGGCGCTTTCGAACAGCAAGAGCGCACCGCGCTGATGAAGGACGGCGAAGACGCGCAAGCCACCAACCACTCGACCATCCTCACCAACGCCATGCATGCCGAACATGTGCTCGCGTATGACGTGGACGTGGGCCTGTGCCACTTCGATGAGTTGTTGATGAACCAGTTGCGGCGGATGGCGGATTGGAGGTGGTGTGAGCCAGTAGACAAGGACGAATACCCGCCGGGGCGCGATCCCAAGAACGACAGCGAGTTCACGTACTACGGCACGAAGGCAGCGCTCTACGACAACGGCCCGTTGGAGCAACACAAAAACCTAGCGGCTATCAAGGGCGCTGTCAGGGCTATCGGTATTGATGACGCGCGAAATCCCGGGCGCTTGGATGCGTACCACACGTCGTCAGACGGACCACGCTACGCCTGAGGAATACACATGCGCGATTCATTTCATCTCCTCGCTTATCGGCGTGCCGTCACCCACGTGCTCGCAGCCGCCTGCTTGTTGCTTTCTGCCTGTCAATCCGGAGTCCAGATGCCCAATAACAAAACCTACTACCGCCAACCCATCGCCTGGCCGCGCATGCAGGCGCCAGCACAACAAGGTGATCAGGGCCAGGCCCCCGCCGCAGTCCTGCTGGGGGTGCAATGGCTTAACCCGCTGATGTGGCGGGACTACCCGACCCAATGGAATCTGCTGTGGGCACAAGGGCTCGCACAGCCCAATGACGACGACCTGCAGGCGAAGCGCTTCAAGCTGGGCGATGCAGTGGGGCAGCTGACGCTCGGCTTGTCGCGCCATGAACGATTGGAGGATTTTCCACATGTAAAGCGCGACAGATTTGAGTCGGCATTGAGCAAATTGATTACCGCCCCGCTGCTCACCTTCAACGACTATTTGGAAAACCCGAACTACTTCTATTCCCTCAAGCGGGGTACCAGCCGCCCTAACTACTTCGACCCGAACGTGTTCTTTGGCTTGCCGCGCGAGTGGTTGAACACGCCAACCTACCTTGACGACACTCACCCCAGTACGGGCCAGAAAGACCTTCTTGAAGAGCAAAAGGCCATGGGCATGCCCGCGCCCAGCATCCTCGCCTACGACGCCGCCCATGCCGAAGAACGCATGCGCGACTACTGGGTCACGCTGCACAAAGACGACAGGGGTAGGACCGTGCGCGGTACGCGCGTCTTTCCAGAAATGATTATTGGCGAGCGCACCCTGTCACTGCAGGCAGTGCGGCGGCTGGTGTTTCACGAGATCGCGAGCGATGCCCAAGCCAAAAGCATGCTGCTCAACCCCGAAGGCAAGTTGCCTAACGTCACGGTGTCGGCAGGCGACACCAACGTCGGCTTCTACAACCTGCAAGACGCCCTCAAGTTCCTGGCACAACACCCCGACAAGCTAGCGTGGGTATGGAACGTAGACGCGCCCAACTACCCCATGGGCGAGCAGACCAACGAAAACACGGCCCTGCTGATCCTCGGCCACCCGAGCGCCGATTGGGGCTACACAGCACTGGCCTCGATCTACACCCCGCATCAACACCAAGGTGCCATCGGCAACAAGGCCGCCAATCCCGGCGGCGCGTGGACCGGTCTCATGCAAGCCGTGCAAGCGCAGGCCTCAGAACAGCATCCGGTCGAGCGCGTCTACTACGACGTGCCAAAGCATGCCGACAATGTCACTTCCTTGATGCGGCCGTTGCGCGCCGCCATTCACCAGCAGTGGCCGGACCTCGACCAGATCGCCAACGTTTATAGCGTGGCGGAGCACATGGAGGGACCGGCGCGGGCAGCCAGCTTTGCCGTCAATGCCGCGTTTGCGGCGGCGTATGCCGACCAGAGCGGCAAGAGTGCTGTCGTCACCAGCGTGGCCGATTCCACCGACAGCTGGGCAGTGCTGATCGGGCCGCCGCCGGGCTGGCAACCCAAGCCGCCGGTGACGTACTGGCCGCGCGCACGAGGCGAGAACCGGGCGTACTGGGCGTGGTTTGGGGAGCGGACCGACGGCAATCAAGCCAACGTTCAATGAGCCCGGTACGAGACAGGTTCAGCGCGCCTGACACGTCACCTGCACATTGTTCACATCGCCATTGACCGTGCCGCTGCCATTCGTCACCACGCAGTTGGCCGATGCGGGCTGCGTGCTGATCGTCACCAGATAGCTGCTGTTGTACGGGAGCAGCCCGCCAAACACGAAGGTGCCGTTGCTGGCGATCGTCAGCGAATCGCGGCCGTTGTTGAGCAGCACGACCGACTGGCCGACTGGCAGCCCGCTCACCGTGCCGCCCACCGAGAAGTCACTGCCGATGGACCCGACGCCGACATAGCCGACGTTGCAGGCGGCCAGCAGCCCGCACAGCGCGGCAGCGGCAAGCAGCGGGCGAATGCGCGAGGGGAGCAAGCGTTCCATGTCGGCGGTCCTGGGCATCAGTCTTCGTCGACATCCACGGCCAGCGCACGCGGTGCCGCCAGCGGACGCGGTGCAAAGCCGTGGTTCAGCGGGCCGGCGCCTTTCCCGAGCGCCAGATGGCGGCCGGCACCGATGGCATGCAACAGGTAATCGAGCGAGGCTTCGATGGCCACTTCCAGCGCATCGCCGCGCGCCAGGTGGGCGGCAATGGCGGCGGACAGCGTGCAGCCCGTGCCGTGCGTGTGCGGCGTGTCGATGTAGGTATGCGCGTAGACGCGCTCGGTGCCGTCGGCGGTGACGAGCACGTCTTGCAGCACGCCGTCTTCGCCTGCATTGGACGCGGCGCTCAGGTGCCCGCCCTTGAGCAGCACGGCGCGCGGCCCAAGCGCCAGCAGGTCGCGCGCGGCGGGCAGCATGTCGTCGGCAGTGCGCACCTCGCGGCCGAGCAGCGCGCTGGCTTCCGGCAGGTTTGGCGTGACGACCAACGCGCGCGGGAAGAGCCACTTCGCCATCGCCTGCACCGTGGCGTCGCTGCCGAGCTGCGCGCCGCTGGTGCTGACCATGACCGGATCGACGACGAGGTTGGCGATCGGGTGGCGGTCCAGCGCGGAGAGAATGGCTTCCACCACCTGCGGCGTGCCGAGCATGCCGGTCTTGGCCGCATCGACGCCAATGTCGCTTGCCACGGCGTCGATCTGCGCGGCGACGATGTCCGGGGTGAGCGATTCCACCGCCGTCACGCCCAGCGTGTTCTGCGCGGTGATGGCCGTGATGGCCGACATGCCGTAGCAGCCGAGCGCGGCAAACGTCTTCAGGTCAGCCTGGATGCCCGCACCGCCGCCGCTGTCCGAACCGGCGATGGTGAGCACGCGCGGCACGTGCGAGGCAGGGGCGGCAAACGCAGCGAGGGTCGGGTCGGTGATCGTCATGGCAGGCGCGAACGTTGGCGGTGTTCGCACTATAGCGCTATCACGCCCCGACCGATGGGTCAGTCCATCAGGTCCGTGTAGTCGGCGGCGGCGTACCGCTGGGCGCGCTCCCACGGCGGGGCGGCGGGCGCCGGTAACGGCGTCACGCGCGTGAGCTTGCGTTGCGTGCCCGTGGCATTGCGCGATTCCACGCGACGCGGGTACTGGCCGGCCACGTCCCAATCGACCGTGACGGTGCGCTCGCCCTGCGTGGCGCGGTAGGTCTGCACGCCGTTGCGCACGGGGCCTTCGGCACGCATGCCCTTGAGCGCGGCCGGGTCCAGCAGGTGATAGGCCGTGGCCCAGGAGCCGTCGAAGCCGATGTTTGAATACTCCGATGGTTCCACGGCGTAGTTCTTCTGCTGGGCTTCGCTCACCACGCGCACGGTCAGCGCGCCCTTGGCGTCGCGCTCGATCCAGCGCGCAGCGGTGTCGGTGTCGGCGTGCTTGTGGCCGGCGTGGGCGTTGGCGTGGTCATGCTCGGCGTGGGCGGATGCGGGCGGCAGCTCGCGGGCGATCCAGACGCGATTGCCCTGGCGATAGACGCGCTCGGCAAAGCGGACGTCGCGCTGGATGCCGTCGGTGCCGAGTGACGACATCTGATGTTCGACGCGCAGGGCGGTCAGCGTGGCCGGGCCGGCGGCGTGCGCCGTGCCAGCAAGCGCGGCAAGCGCGAGCGAAAGGAGGAGGCGGGCGGATCGGGTCATGCGATTCGGGGACGGGAAAACGGGAAAGAGAGCGGAAACGGAAACGAAAAAAGCGCATGCCGATTGCCTCGGCATGCGCGTCAATGGAAACGCCGGAATCAGAGGCCCATGGCCGTCTTGACCACGCCGAACACTTTCGTGTTGTCCAGCGTGCCCTTCAGCGGTGCGCTGCCCGGACCAGAGGAGAACAGCATCACATCCCCGCCGCCGTGCGTTTCCGAGCCGGGCGTGCCGAGCTGCACGCCCACTTCCTGCAGGTAGTCGTCCGCCGTGGTGTCGATGGCGGCGACGTTGTCGCGCGTGGCCTTGCGCGGCGTGCCGCCGTTGCCGAACACGAGCGTGGTGTAGGGCAGGCCGTCGGCGGCCAGTTGCGGCTGGCCGGTCTTGATGTCGTTCGAGACGCCCAGGATCGGGTTGCCCTTGCGCGGGTAGCCGTTGATCGTCATCGTGTGGTCGTGGTCGGCGGTCACGACGATCAGCGTGTTCTGCAGATCGGCAATCGACAGCGCGCGCTTGATCGCTTCGTCAAATGCGCCGGCGTCTTCCAGCGCGCGCTTGGCGTTGGTGCCGTGCAGCGCGTGGTCGATGCGGCCGCCTTCCACCATCAGGAAGTAGCCCTTGCCGTTCTTCTGCAGCACACGGATGGCCTTCTCGGTCATGTCGGCCAGGCTGGGCTCGTCGATGGCCTTCTTCACGCGGTCCAGCTCGTAGTTCATGTGGTCCATGTTGAACAGGCCGAGCAGCTTGTTGGTGCTGGCCGGGTCAACGGCGGCGAGCTGCGTGCCGGTGGACACGTAGCTGTAGCCCGCGGTCTGGAACTGCGCGATCAGGTCGGTCGTGTCGGTGCGCTTGCTGCCGGCGGTCGTCTGTGGCACGTAGTGGCGGCGGCCGCCGCCCAGCAGCACGTCCACGCCATCCTTGAGCGCGGTGTTGTACAGCGCGTTGCCCGGCGTGCCTTGCGCGGCGATCTGGTTCTCGCCGTCGCGGTGGCAGATGTGCGAGTACGTGGCCGCTGGCGTGGCGTGCGTCAGGCGGGTGGTGGTGACGGCGCCCACGGACTTGCCCGCCGCCTTGGCGAGCTCCAGCAGCGTCACGGCCGGCGTGCCGTTGCCTGCGGGGCAGGTCGAGTCGGCGCCGCTCACGTAGCCCTTGCCGGTGGCATCGCTGGCCTTCGTGTCCTGCGACATGGAGATGACTTCGTTGTTCATCTTCACGCCGGTCATGTAGGCCGACATCGACGGTGCGCTGTCGGTGGTCTGCGCATCGTTGGAGTACGTCTTGATGCGCGCCGTGCGCTTGAGCGTTTCCATCGTCAGGCGGCCGGCCTCGCCCACCTTGTAGATGCGCGTGGCAGTGACGGTGGTCGGGCCCATGCCGTCGCCCAGGAAGAAGATCACGTTCTTGGCTTCGCCGGCGGCGTGCGCCTGGGCGCAGGCACCGGCTGCCAGCGCCAGCAGCGCGGCGCGCACGATACGGTTCGATTGCGTGTTCATGATGTGCCCTCTCCTGCTTACAGACCCACGGCCTGCTTGATGAGGCCGAAGACCTCGGTGTTGTCCATCACGCCCGTGAAGCGCTCGGCGCCCAGGCCGCGTGCGCCGATGAAGACATCGGTGCCGCCGTGCGTCTCGCCGCCCGGCGCCACCGGGATCACGGCTTCCTGGTGGTAGCTCTTGTCGTACACGGCGGCATCCGTCAGTGCGCCGCGCGTGGCTGGGCGGTTCTCGCCCGTGCCGAAGCCGATGATCGTGAACGGGTTGCCCGACGTGTCGGTCGCGTTGTTGCCGCTCACGTAGCTCTTGAGCAGACCCAGCACGCCGGGGTTGCTGTCGCTGGTCGGGCCCGTGCGCTTGGCGTAGCCGTTGAGCACCAGCGTGTGGTCGTGGTCAGCCGTCACGACGATCAGCGTGTTCTTCAGGCCCGGGTCGATCGTGTTGAGCTTGTCGATCGCACCGCGGATGGCGGAATCGAACGCCACCGTGTCCTGCAACGCCTTGCGTGCGGTGGTCTCGTGCAGCGCGTGGTCGATGCGGCCGCCTTCCACCATCAGGAAGAAGCCCTTCTTCTTGGCGGCGAGCACGTCGATGGCCTTGTTGGTCATCTCGCCCAGGCTCGGTTCCTTGCTCGGGTCACGATCCAGGTCGTACGACATGTGGCTGCTGGTGAACAGGCCCACGACCTTGCCGTCGGTGGCTTGCAGCGTGTCGAATTCGGCCTTGTTGCTGGCATAGCGGTAGCCGCCAGCCTTGAGTTCGGCGATCAGGTCGCGGCCGTCGGTGCGGGCGCCCCCTGCGGTGGTCGGCTGGAAATGCTTGCGGCCTCCGCCGAAGATGACGTCCACGCCGTCGCCCAGCGCAGTGTTGAAGCCCTTGCCGGCCGGCGTGAGCTGCGCGGCGATGGTGTTCTCGCCGTCGCGGTGGCAGATGTGCGAATACGTGGCGGCCGGCGTGGCGTGCGTGATGCGCGTGGTGGTGACCACGCCCGTGCCGTAGCCTGCCGCCTTCATCAGTTCGAGCAGCGTCGTGACGGGCTTGCCGTTGCCGCTGGGGCAGGTGCTGTCGGCGCCCGAGATGTAATCCTTGCCGCCCGCGTCATAGGCCATCGTGTCCGGCGACATCGAGATGACCTCGTTGTTCATCTTCACGCCGGTCATGTAGGCCGACATCGACGGCGCGGAATCGGTCACCTGCGCGTTGTTCGAATACGTGCGCACGAAGCCGGTTTCCGGCAGCGTGTCCATGGTCAGTTCGCCGTCTTCGCCCACCTTGTAGATGCGGGCGGCGGTCATGGTGGTCAGGCCCATGCCGTCGCCGAGGAAGAACACGACGTTCTTGGTCGGGCCGGCCGGCGTGGTTGGCGTGCCGGTGTCCGGCGAGGCGCTGCCGGTGGTGGACGTGCCGTCGCTGCCGCATGCCGCGAGCGCGGCGACGGCAAGTGCGGCTGCCGCGGCGGCGGCGTACTTCGTGAATTTCTGGTTGTGCATCGTTGGCTCCCTGAACGATGCCGCGCACTGTGGTGCCGCCGTGTGGCAGCGGCATGATGCGGGGGCGCCGCTCCTTAATCGGATCGCAAGGTTGGCGTGTGACAGCGTATTGACAGTGCTGCATGCGCCGCGCTAAGCGCGATACGATGCGGCGTCTGCCATTTGCCCGCCCACGCCATGCTCACCCGCCAGTTCGTCAGCCACGTGACGCTGCGGCGCGACACCGTCGCGTCGTTCGACACCTATCCCTTTAGCCTGCCTGCCGTGCGGTCGCTCGAATCGCTGGAGCTGCATCCGAAGGTGACGTTTCTCGTGGGAGAGAACGGCTCCGGCAAATCGACGCTCATGGAAGCGATTGCCGTGGCAATGGGCCTGAACGCCGAGGGCGGCTCGCGCAACTTCAACTTCAGCACGCATGCCTCGCACTCCGAGCTGCACGCGCATCTGCGCATCGCCCGCGGCTTTCGCAAGCCGCGTACCGAGTTCTTCCTGCGCGCCGAGAGCTTCTTCAACGTGGCGACCCACATCCAGCGCATGGACGAAGAACCCGGCCTCGGCGGTCGCGTGATCGACGCGTACGGCGGCCGGTCGCTGCACGCGCAATCGCATGGCGAGTCATTCCTGGCGCTGCTGATGAACCGCTTCGGCCCGAACGGCCTGTACCTGCTCGACGAACCCGAGGCGGCGCTGTCGCCGCAGCGGCAACTGGCGGTGCTCACCCGCCTGCATGATCTGGTGCAGGCAGAAAGCCAGTTCGTGATCGCCACGCACTCCCCGATCCTAATGGCCTATCCCGACGCGTGGATCTATCAATGTGACGGTGACGGCATCCGGCGCATCGCCTATGAAGAGACCGTGCACTTCCAAGTCACGCGTGACTTTTTGGCGAATCCGCAACGGATGCTCGACATGCTGCTGGAGCCTTGAGCTGCCGTGGTGGCCGCTACCCAAATCCGCTACAATCCAGCCCATTCCGAGGAGCGTTGCAACGGGTGGGCACTGCCCCAACCGCCAGGCTCGGAAGTTCAAACGGCGCTCGCAGTATCGTGGCTACACGATGGCGAGAACGCATCCATCAGGGCAGGTTTGCTGCTCCCCCGTCTCCCCAGCGTGCGGTCACCCATCTTTTCCGGAGTGATCCAATGAACGCTGTCACCGATCTGAAACACGACTACCTCGTCGCCGACATCAAGCTGGCCGACTGGGGCCGCAAGGAAATCGCCATTGCCGAGACCGAAATGCCCGGCCTGATGGCGATTCGCGAGGAATTTGCCGCCAGCCAGCCGCTCAAGGGCGCGCGCATCGCCGGCTCGCTGCACATGACGATCCAGACCGCCGTGCTGATCGAGACGCTCAAGGCACTCGGCGCCGACGTGCGCTGGGCCTCGTGCAACATCTTCTCGACGCAGGACCACGCGGCCGCCGCGATTGCCGCCTCGGGCACGCCGGTGTTCGCGTTCAAGGGCGAGTCGCTCAAGGAATACTGGGACTTCACGCACCGCATCTTTGAATGGCATGACGGCGGCACGCCGAACATGATCCTGGACGACGGCGGCGACGCGACGCTGCTGCTGCACCTGGGTGCCAAGGCCGAGAAGGATGCCTCCGTGATCGCCAAGCCGACCAGCGAAGAAGAGACCTTCCTGTTTGCCGCCATCAAGGAAAAGCTGGCCAAGGACCCGACCTTCTACAGCCGCAACCTCGACGCCATCAAGGGTGTGACCGAAGAAACCACCACGGGCGTGCACCGCCTGTACCAGATGGCCCAGCGCGGCGAGCTGCGCTTCCCGGCCATCAACGTGAACGATTCGGTCACCAAGAGCAAGTTCGACAACCTGTACGGCTGCCGGGAATCGCTGGTCGACGGCATCAAGCGCGCGACCGACGTGATGATCGCCGGCAAGATCGCCGTCGTGGCCGGCTACGGCGACGTGGGCAAGGGTTCGGCGCAGGCACTGCGCGCGCTGTCGGCGCAAGTGTGGGTGACCGAGATCGACCCGATCTGCGCACTGCAGGCCGCCATGGAAGGCTACCGCGTGGTGACCATGGACTACGCCGCCGAACACGGCGACATCTTCGTGACCTGCACAGGCAACTACCACGTCATCACGCACGACCACATGGCCCGGATGAAGGACCAGGCCATCGTCTGCAACATCGGCCACTTCGACAACGAGATCGACATCGCCTCGATCGAGAAGTACCAGTGGGAAGAGATCAAGCCGCAGGTCGATCACGTGATCTTCCCGGACGGCAAGAAGATCATCATCCTCGCCAAGGGCCGCCTGGTGAACCTGGGTTGCGCCACGGGCCACCCGTCGTACGTGATGAGCAGCTCGTTCGCCAACCAGACCATCGCGCAGATCGAGCTGTGGACGGAAGCGCAGAAGGGCTCGAACAAGTATCCGGTGGGCGTGTACACGCTGCCCAAGCACCTGGACGAGAAGGTCGCGCGCCTGCAACTGAAGAAGCTGAATGCGCAACTGACCGAGCTGACGGACGAACAGGCCGCGTACATCGGCGTGAAGAAGGAAGGCCCGTACAAGGCTGACCACTATCGTTACTAAGCCGTACCCGCCGGCGGCATTCCGGCCGCCGGCTCTCCAACCGAGGACTGCTCCATGAGACTGCTCGCTGTCTGGATCATCAACGCGCTGGCGTTGCTCCTTGTCGCCTATCTGCTCACCGGCATCCACGTGAACGGCTTCGGCTCCGCGCTGATTGCGGCGCTGGTGCTGGGTCTGGTCAATACGCTCATCCGCCCGATCCTCGTGATCCTCACGCTGCCCGTGACGCTGCTCACGCTGGGGCTCTTCATCTTCGTGATCAATGCGCTGCTGTTCCTGTTCGTCGGCAACCTGCTGGCGGGCTTCCAGGTGGCCAGTTTTGGCGCGGCGCTGCTGGGCTCCATCCTGTACAGCGTGATCTCGTGGCTGCTGTCCAGCCTGCTGCTTCGCGAGGCTTAGAGCCGTTATGCAAGATCGTCAATTCAGTTTTGAGTTCTTCCCGCCCAAGACGGCGGAAGGCGCCGAGAAGCTGCGCAACACGCGCGCGCAGCTCTCGCCGCTCAAGCCGCGCTTCATCTCCGTGACGTTCGGCGCGGGCGGTACCACGCAGCAGGGCACGCTCGACGCGGTGGTGGAAATCCAGCGCGAAGGCATCGAGGCCGCGCCGCACCTGTCGTGCGTGGGCTCGTCGCGCGAGAACATCCGCAGCATCCTGAACACGTACCGCGAACACGGCATCCGCCGCATCGTCGCGCTGCGCGGCGACATGCCCTCGGGCATGGGCGAGATCGGTGAATTCCGCTTCGCCAACGAATTGGTCGAGTTCATCCGCCAGGAAACCGGCGACACGTTCCACATCGAGGTGGCGGCGTACCCGGAATACCACCCGCAGTCGCGCTCGCCCCGGCACGATCTGGACAACTTCGCCCGCAAGGTGAAGGCCGGTGCGAACTCCGCCATCACGCAGTACTTCTTCAACGCCGATGCGTACTTCCAGTTCGTGGAAGACGCCCGCAAGGTGGGCGTGGATGTGCCGATCGTGCCGGGCATCATGCCCATCACGAACTCGTCGCAACTGATGCGCTTTTCCGAGATGTGCGGCGCCGAGGTGCCGCGCTGGATCGCCAAGCGGCTGGAAAGCTTTGGCGACGACCGCGAATCCATCCGCGCGTTCGGCCTGGATGTCGTGACGGCGATGTGCGACCGGCTGCTGCAAGGCGGCGCGCCGGGCCTGCACTTCTACACGCTGAACACGGCGACGGCCACGCGGGCGATCTGGCAGCGCCTGGGGCTGTGAATGGCGGCCGCGCCGGATCCGCTGATCGCGTGGCTGCTGGATGAGCTCCAGCCGCTGGCCGCGCAGATCGGCGCGATCCGGGCGCGGCGCATGTTCAGTGGCGCCGCGCTGTATTACGACGACATCGTCTTTGCGCTGGTGATCCGCGGCACGTGCTACCTGCGCGTGGACGGCCTCACCCGCGAACGCTTTCTCGCAGAAAACTGCACGCCGTTCAGCTACGAGCGCGGCGGCCGCACCATCACCATGACAGGCTACCTGAGTGCGCCCGCCGAGGCGCTCGATGGCGGCCCGCCGCTGCGCGACTGGGCGCGGCTGGCGATCGAAGCTGCGTTGCGCGATGCAAACGCCAAGGCCGCCAAGCCGAAGCGCGCGCGCAACACGACAACGGCGGCCAGGAAGGTCGCCGCAAAGCGCACTCCCCGCAAGCGCTGAGCGCTCAATACAGCGTCGTCTTCAGCCGTTCGGGCAATTCACGGTCATAAGCGTCACCATCGAATGTGCCGCCGCTGATGTGCTGCAGGATCCGGCCGGCGGTGGGCAGCGCGGGCGCCGCCTCCTGCGCACGTTCCCACAGCTTCGAGCGCACCAGCGCCTTTGAGCAGTGGAAGTACACCGACCGCACCTTCACGAGAATCACGCTGCGCGGCAGCTTGTCGCGTACGGCAAATGATGCAAGCAGTGCCGGGTCGACCGAAATCGTGGCGGCGCCGTTCACGCGCAGGGTTTCGCCCACGCCGGGCACGATGAAGAGCACCGACACGCGCCCGTCTTCCACGATGTTGCGCAGGTTGTCGATGCGGTTGTTGCCGGGGCGGTCGGGAATCGCCAGCGTGCGGTCATCGACGATGCGCACGAAGCCTGGCGCGTCGCCCTTGGGCGAGGCGTCCGTGCCGCCAGCGCCCACCGACGACAGCACGATGAATGGGGAAGCTTCGACGAAGGCGCGGTAGTCCGCGTTCAGGTGGTCGATCTCCTTGAGCAGCGAACGCGGGTTCGGGGCGCCGTAGACGGCTTCGAGTTCGGCAACGGTGGTCAGCGTGTGCGGCATGCAGGTTCCTTCGATCGATTTTCGATTCAAAACACGCCGCGCTCGGTGACGATGCAGTCGAGCGCGATGTCGTGCGACTGCGGCGCGATGGATTCGAGCCGGTTCGCCTCGAATGCGATGCCGATGGTGCGCGGCCGGTGGCCGGCGGCGTGCAGCGCGGCCAGCGTGCGGTCATAGAAGCCGCCGCCGTAGCCGATGCGATAGCGCTGCGCATCGAAGCCCACGCAGGGGATCAGCAGTGCATCGGGTGTTTCGACCTCGCCCGAGCGGGGGATGGGGATGTTGTAGGCGCCCGGTGTCATTTCACATTCGGGCGTCCATCGCCGAAACTGCAAGGGCGAAAACTTGTCTGTCACCACGGGCAGCAGCGCATGGCGCGTGGCGTCGGCCCCCAGCCAATGGGCCAGCACGGTCAACGCATCGAACTCGCCTTGCGTTGGCCAGTAGGCCGCCAGCCGTTTGACGGGCAGCGCCGCCAGCAGGTCTGCCAGGTGCCGCGCAAGCTCAGCGTCATGCGCAACACGATCGGGCAGCGATGCACGCGCGTCGAGCAGCATGGCGCGCAGGGCGCGGCGAGACTCGATCGGGGTGGTCGGATTGGCCGGATCGTGCGGGTCGCTCAGGGGCGGCATGGGATAATCGACGGACCTAACAGTGATGGGATGGGGTAGGAGATGGCATTGAAGGCCAAGGCAGTATATCGCGCGGTAGCGCTGGCTTTTGCGGGTCTGATGGGCATGAGCGTGATCGGGCCCGCGCCCCTCGCGGTGGCCGCCAAGCGGCAGGCGCCGCAAGGCATTCCGGCCAATCCGGACGACGCGTTTGTCGAGCTGCGCAACGCCGCGCGCCGCAACGACGTCACCCGCAGCTGGGAGCTGGCCGACAGCCTGTCGGACTACCCGATCCCGTCGTACGTGCAGTATTTCCGCATCAAGCCGCAGCTCTTCGATGCCAGCGGCTACGCCCGCATCGATGCGCCGGAAGACGAAGTTCGCGCGTTCCTGCAGCGCTACCAGGGTGAAGCGATTGCCGACCGTCTGCGCAACGACTGGCTGCTGGTGCTCGGCAAGAAGCGCGACTGGGCGACCTTCGATGCCGAGTATCCGAAGTTCGTGCTCAAGGACGACGCCCAGGTCGAGTGCTACGCGCTGCTCTCGCGTGCGATGAAGGGCCAGAACGTGGCCGCCGACGCGCGCAACACGCTGCTCGATCCGAAGGGCTACGGCGAAGGCTGTGTCGACCTGATCGGCTATCTCGCGCAATCGAACCAGTTCAGCCGTGCAGACGTGGCCTTTGCGGCGCGGCTGTCGCTGGAGCAGAACCTCGTCACGCAGGCCGCGCGCATTGCGGCCGTGCTGCCCGGTACCGATGCGGGCGACCGCGTGGACAACGACACGCTCGCCAACGTGACGCGCATGGCGCGCACCGATCCGTCGCAGGCAACGGCCTACCTGCTTTCGCAGAGCGGCGGCCTCTCGCGCGAGGAGCAAGGCGCCGGCTGGGGCGTGATCGGCCAGTACGCTGCCAAGAAGCAGACGCCCGATGCGCTCGATGCCTACCGCCGCCAGATGAAGCTCGGCGGCGATGCGTGGCTGTCGGACGAATCGCAGGAGTGGCGCGTGCGCACCGCCCTGCGTGCCGGCGACTGGAAGATGGTGCGCCAGGCAATAGAAACCATGCGCCCCACCTTGCGCAGCCGCGATCCGGCGTGGACGTACTGGTATGGCCGCGCGCTCAAGGCCGATGGCCGCGGCGACGAGGCAGCCAAGCAGTTCCAGTCGATTGCCGGCCAGTTCAACTTCTACGGGCAGCTGGCGCTGGAAGAGCTGGGCCAGCGCATCACCGTGCCGCCGCGTACGACCGTGACTGACGCCGAGGTCGACGTGATGGGCCGCAACCATCCGGGCTTCGGCCGCGCCAAGCGCCTGTACGACATGAACCTGCGCTTCGAGGGCAACCGCGAGTGGAACTGGGAACTGCGCAACATGAGCGACCGCGAGCTGCTCGCCGCGGCGGAATACGGCCGCAAGCTCGGCCTGCTCGATCGCACTGTCAACTCGGCCGACAAGACCAAGGCCGAGCATGACTTCTCGCTGCGCTTCCCGACGCCGTACCTGAACGTGGTCCAGCGCAATGCCGATGCCGTGGGCCTGGACGTTGCCTGGACGTACGGCCTCATCCGGCAGGAGTCGCGTTTCATCATGGATGCGCGCTCGTCGGTGGGCGCGTCTGGCCTGATGCAGGTGATGCCGGAAACCGCCAAGCACATTGCCAAGAAGATCGGCCTGCCGGGCTTCCGCGTTTCGCAGATGAGCGATATCGATACCAACGTGCTGCTCGGGACCGCGTACCTGTCGATGATCCTGAACAACCTGGAGAATTCGATGACGCTGGCCACCGCTGGCTACAACGCGGGCCCGGGCCGCCCCAAGCGCTGGCGCTCGACGCTCACGCGTCCGGTGGAAGGCGCGATCTTCGCCGAGACGATTCCGTTCAACGAGACGCGCACGTATGTGAAGAACGTGCTGTCGAATGCGACGTACTACAGCGCGCTGCTCACCGGTCGCTCGCAATCGCTGAAGGATCGGCTGGGCAAGGTGGCGCCGGAAGCCGTCACCCCGGACGACCTGCCCTGAGTCGCTTTCCCGCTCGGAAACAACGCCCGCTGTGATGCGGGCGTTGTTTCATTCGCATGCGCATTCGCGATCACAGTGGTGGCGCACGCTGCACGGCGCATCGCACGCCCTTGGGGTCGGGCGCGTTCGGGTTGTATTGTGGTGTTGCCCCCCACCTTTTGGAGATGCGGCCATGCATACCTCCAATCTGCTCGTCTTTGGCGGCACCGGCTTCATCGGCACGCAATTGCTTTCCCGGCTCGTGACGCAGACGTTTGCCGCGCCCGGCCTGCCCGACGGCCGTGTGATCGTGCCCACGCGTGACGCCGAATCTGCCCGGGCACACAACCTCACGCTGCTGCCTCGCGTTGACGTGATGGACGCCGACATCTATGCCGACGACGTGCTCGACGCCCTCTTCCTGGCGCTGACCGAACGCGGCGGCGAGCACTGCGCCGTCATCAACCTGGTCGGTACGCTGCAGGATGCGCGCGAGATGCCGTATGGGCCGAATTTCCAGCGCGTGCATGTCGATCTGCCGCGCCGCATCGTGGCCGCATGCCGCCGGCATGGCGTGAAGCGGCTGCTGCATATGAGCGCGCTGGGCGCCGATCCTGCCGGCCCATCGATGTATCAGCGCAGCAAGGGCGACGGCGAGCGCGTGGTCATGGACAGCGGCCTGCACTGGACGGTGTTCCGTCCATCGGTGGTGTTCGGCCCGAACGATCACTTTCTCAACCTGTTCGCCCGCTTGCAGCGCATGGCGCCGTTCGTTCCGCTGGCCCGCGCCGACGCCCGCTTCCAGCCGGTATACGTGGACGATGTGGCCGCCGCCTTCGTCAATGCGCTCGACAATCCGGCCACCGTCCGGCACGCGTATCCGCTGGTCGGCCCGCGCGTGTACACGCTCGCCGAGCTGATGCGGTTTGCCGGGCGCGCCAGCGGCCATCCACGCTGGATCGTGCCGCTGCCCGAAGGCCTGGGCCGCATGCAGGCCGCGCTGTTCGAACATCTGCCCGGAGCGCCCATCTCGCGCGACAACCTCGACTCCATGCGCGTCGACAGCATCAGCGCCGAGCCGGTCGCGCCGGAACTCGGCATCCACCCGCTCGGCATGGAAGCGGTGATGCTGCCTGCGCTGGCCGGCTTCCGGCCGGATCGGGCGCTGCGCCCCGGCATGGGCTCGCATCGGTAGCGGAACGGGCTTTGCTTGTGAGCCACCTTAACAATGGTGGCGAATGGGTTTCATTTTGTGGCGCTGCAGCGCAGGGCTAGAATGGACCGTTCGCCTTGCGCCGCCGCCCCCAATCTCGCACAACAACACGGGCGCGGCGCACCTCAAGCTGGCGAACCCTTGCAACCCTCGCTGTGCACTCTCCAAGGACGGGAATCATGAAACTGGTCATCGGCAACAAGAACTATTCGTCGTGGTCGCTACGCCCCTGGCTGCTGGCCAAGCAGGCCGGCATTCCGTTCGAAGAGATCCGCGTGCGCCTGCTGAGCGAGACCTTTGCCGCCGACGTGGCACGTCATTCGCCTGCCGGCCGCGTGCCCGTGCTGGTGGACGGCGATATGAACGTGTGGGATTCGCTCGCCATCTGCGAGACGCTCGCCGAGCGCTTTCCGCGTGCCCAGCTGTGGCCGGCTGACCCGAAGGCCCGCGCGCACGCCCGCTCGATCTGCGCCGAGATGCACAGCGGCTTCACCAACCTGCGCAACAACATGCCGATGAACGTGACGGCCGTGCTGCCCGGCATGGGCTGGAACGTGGCCGTGCAGCGCGACATCGACCGCATTGCGGCCATGTGGACCGAGCTGCGTCAGAAGTACGCGGCCGAAGGCCCGTTCCTGTTCGGCCACTTCACGGTCGCGGATGCGTTCTATGCGCCGGTGGTCAGCCGCTTCGCGACGTACGGCGTGCGCCTGCCCGATGTGGCGAAGGCCTATGCCGACCACATCCTCAATCTGCCCGCTATGCAGGAATGGATCGACGGCGCCCGCGCCGAGCACGACTTCCTCCCCGACGACGAGCCCTACCGCACGGCGCCGGACGAGGACACGCTGGTCGCAGCCAATCAATGACGGAACGCGCAGCGCACGACGAAGCCGTTGTCGATCCGGCCACGCATGGGCTGGAGGTGTATGCCGTGGGCGGCGCCATTCGGGACGCGCTGCTCGGGCTGCCGGTGCAGGACCGGGATTACGTTGTGGTCGGCGCCACGCCGGAAGCCATGGAGGCACGTGGCTTTCGGGCGGTCGGCAAGGATTTCCCGGTCTTCCTGCATCCCGCGACGCATGCCGAATACGCGCTTGCCCGCACCGAGCGCAAGACGGCCGCCGGCTACAAGGGCTTCTCGGTCTACTACGCGCCGGACGTCACGCTCGAAGACGACCTCATCCGCCGCGACCTGACCATCAATGCGATGGCGCAGCGCGTGGCGGAAGACGGCGCGCTTGTCGGCCCGGTGGTCGATCCGTACGGGGGACAGGCCGACTTGGCGTCGCGCACGTTCCGGCATGTGTCGGATGCGTTCATGGAAGACCCGGTGCGCATCCTTCGCCTGGCGCGGTTTGCTGCGCGCTTTGCCGACTTTCATGTCGCGCCCGAAACCAATGCGCTGATGCAACGCATGGTGCAGGACGGCGAAGTCGATGCGCTGGTGCCCGAGCGCGTGTGGCAGGAGATTGCGCGCGGCCTGATGGAAGCCCATCCGCAGCGCATGTTCGCCGTGCTGCGCGACTGCGGTGCGCTGGCGCGTCTGCTGCCGGAGCTGGACCGACTGTGGGGTGTGCCGCAGCGTGCCGACTACCACCCCGAAGTCGACACCGGCGTGCACACCATGATGGTCATCGAAACGGCCGCCGCGATGGGCACATCACTGCCGGTGCGCTTTGCCGCGCTGGTGCACGACCTCGGCAAAGGCACCACGCCCGAGGACGTGCTGCCGCGCCACATCGGCCATGAAGCGCGCAGCGTGCCGATGATCGAAGCCGTTTGCCAGCGCCTGCGCGTGCCGACCGAATGCCGCGACCTGGCCGTCGTCGTCGCGCGCGAGCACGGCAACATCCACCGCAGCGACGGCTTCGATGCCGCCGCGCTGGTGCGCCTGCTCGAGCGTTGCGATGCGCTGCGCAAGCCGGACCGTTTCCGGCAGGCCCTGCAGGCGTGCGAAGCCGATGCACGCGGCCGGCTCGGGTTTGAAGACCGCGCCTATCCGCAACCCGAACGTCTGCTGCGCGCGTTGCAGGCCGCCGCATCCATCGACGCCGGTGCGGTTGCCAAGCGCCATGCCGACAACCCCTCTCGCATCAAGCAGGCCGTGCATCAGGCGCGCATCGAGGCCGTTGCGCAGGCCGGCGTCTAGGTTCGACGGCTAGGCTGGCACGGCCAGCCGCTGCGACATCGCAAACAACTTCAGAAAGAACGCCCGGAACGCCTCAGGGTCGGGCCGTGCCGTGGTCTGCTGCGTGCCGATGAAGCACAGGTGGGCGATGCGGCCCCAGAAGGCGGCGTCGTCGGGCACGCCTCCGCGCAGGCCGCACAGTTGTGTGGCGAAGGCCAGCCGCTGTGAATCGACGCGTTCGAGATATTCCGCCACCAGCGGCTCGCGCATGGCCCACGCGCGGATGGCAACTTCGCGCCCCGGATGCATCGATGCGGCCACGTCGAGGTAGCGCATGAGCAGTGTCTCGGCGGTGTCGTCGGGTTTGACGAGCGAAAGGATGCTGCCGGTATAAGCGCGTTCCCATTCGGCCAGGAGGCTGCGCACGTAGTCGTTGCGGCTGCTGAAGTGGTGATAGAACGCGCCGCGCGTCACGTTCAGACGGCGCGCCAGGCGCTCGGCCGAGACTCCGTCCGCGCCATACATGTCGAGCAGTTCGAAACCGGCTTCGATCCAGCGCGTGCGGGTGGTTCTGGGCATGGCGGTGTCCTCGTGCAGAAACTGACAGGCTGTGTATGGTGCGCGGCCGGCCGGTATTGTAAGTCGCGTCACCATTCACCTTCTGGCCATGCGACATTTCATCGTAGTCGGCGCGGGCATTGCGGGACTGAACGCCGCGCGGCATCTGCAGCGCGCGGGTTGCGCCGTCACAGTATTCGAGGCGGCGCGCGCGCCCGGCGGCCGCATCCTCAGCGTGCCGTTTCACGGACACACCATCGAATGTGGCGCGCAATTCGTGTCGTCGCGATATCGCCACGTGCTGCCGCTGCTGCACGAGGCGGGGTTGTCCTCACGGCTGCACAAGACTTCGGCCGTGGCGGCGCTGCAGCGAGGGCAGGACTTCCGTGCCGTGGATTCCAAACGCCCATGGACGCTTGCCACCACCGGCCAACTCACCTGGGGCGAAACATGGCAGATGCTGCGAGGCGGCTTTGCCCCAGCGCGGGAGGCGCGCGGCATTGACCCCAATCACTACGCCAGCCTGGCCGCATTCGACGACGCCGACGCACAGGACTGGGCCACACGCGTGTTTGGCGGCGGTGCCACGCGGTACGTCTTCGAACCCATGGTGCACGGTCTGTACTTTCACCGGCTGAAAGGGACCTCGCGAGCGTTGCTGGCCGCGCTCGGCGCATTTCGCGGCGCAGACACGCTGATCGTCGAAGGCGGCTGGCAGGCGCTGCCGCGCGCGATGGCCGCGTCGCTCGATGTGCGTTACGGCGCCAACGTCGAACAGGTTGCCGAAACCCCCGATGGCGTGCGGCTGTGCGTCAACGGGGAGTGGATCAACGCCGACGGCGTGGTGCTCGCCACGCCTGCACATGCAACGCGGGCGTGGTTGCCCCGTCCGACGCTGGGCGAGGCCGCAGTCCTCGACGCGACCTACGCGCCGAGCATCCACGTGGCGCTGGGCCTCTCCCCTTCATGGTCGGCACCGAAGGTATTCGCGCAGGCGTATGGCGCGCTGTTTTCGCCCGTGGAGGGCGGCCCTTTGGCGGCGCTGACGTTTCAACACGGTGCAGGGCGAGGCGATGGCCCCATCGTTTGTGCGATGTTTGGCGAGCAGGCCGCGACGCGCGCCATGCCGCAGAACGATGCCATGCTGATCCGCTTCGCCACCGAGGCAATGGCAGCGCATTTGCCGGGTCTGGAGCGCGCAGTGGTGTCGGCACACGTGCAGCGTTGGGCAGCGGCCGAGCCGCGATCGCCCGTCGGCCGTGCGCGTGCCATTGCGGCGTACCGCGCCACGCTCGGGCGTGATCGCCGGATCGTGCTGGCGGGGGATTATCTTGGCAGCCCGTGGACGGACGGCGCCGCCGAGTCCGGGCAGTGGGCCGCCAGCCACCTGTTGGCGGCGCGCATCCCGCAGGCAGAGCGCGCCGCGTTGGCCCGGGCGGTGGCGTAATGCTGCGTGCTGCGCTTACTCGAACGGCGTGTCGTTCGGGTTCGCGTACAGCGCCTTCAACTGATCGTTCATCGGGAAGTTGAAGTTCAGGTTCTTGGGCGGCACCGGCTTTTCGAACCACTTCGCGTAAAGCGTCTTGATCTCGCCGCTCTTCATCACGCCGGTCATGGTGTCGTCCACCAGCTTCTTGAACTGGGGATCGTCCTTGCGCAGCATGAAGCCGTAGGCTTCGAACGACTGCGGCGTGCCGGTCACGACCCAGTCGTCGGGCTTCTGCGCCAGCGTGCGTGCACCGGCCAGCAGCACGTCATCCATCATGAACGCCGCCACGCGGCCGCTCTGCAGCGTGAGGAACGATTCACCGTAATCCTTCCCGCTGATCACGTTCATGTTCATCTTCTTCTCGTCGTTCATCTTGCGCAGGATGCGTTCCGACGTGGTGCCCGCGTTGGTAATGACCGACTTGCCCGCCAGGTCGGGGAAATCCTTCACGCCGGATTTCACGTTGGTCAGCAGGCGCGTGCCGGCGATGAAAAAGGTCGTCGAAAAAGCAGTCTGCTGCTCGCGCGACTTCAGGTGCGTGGTCACGCCGCACTCCAGATCGACCGAGCCGTTCTGCACCAGAGACGTCCGGTTCTGGGAGGTCACGGGAATCTGCTTGACCTCCAGGTTGGGCTTGCCCGTCTTCTTCCTGACGGCGTCGATCACGCGGGAGCAGAGATCGGCCGAGAAACCGACGATCTCGTTCTTGCTGTCGCGGTAAGAAAACGGAATCGACGATTCGCGCACGCCGATCAGGATCGTGTTGCTGTCCTGGATCTTCTTGAGCGTGCCGTCGAGTGCCTCGGCGTGGGCCGCGGTGGCGAACATGCCGGCCAGCGCCAGCGGGATGCAACGAGCGGTAAGACGCATGGTGTCCTCCAATGGTTGTGGGGTGCGGCGTGATCCGTGCCACGCCGTCTTGGGGAAGTTCTTCGAGGTGAAAGGTCGACAGGCGAAACGAAAGCGGCGCTACCGCCCGAACCATCCGCGCAGCTCGGCGGCGCTTGCCAGCGGCCGATGCAGCGCGTCGATGTGCCGGCGCAGGTTGGTGATGAGCGCGGCGTTGTCAGGTGCGATGCTGCCGTCGGGCAGCGCCATGTTGTTCTCGAAGCCGAGGCGCGCGTGGCCGCCAAGCAGCGCCGCCGTGAGCGCGCATTCCGCCTCGCGCGGCCCGAATGCGCACATCGCCCACGGTACGTTGGCGGTGATGTCCCCGCCGTCAGCCCACGCCTGCAGGAACGGCAGCAGGTCCGCCGGGTCGGAGCGCTGGCCTGCGCTGTAGCGGCCCAGCACGAACAGCACCCAGTGCGGCGTGTCGGGCAGCACGCCGCGCACGCGCAGATCACGGTAGCGCACCACGTCGTCAGCGGAATAGAGGATGTACTGGATGGCCGTGCGCGCCGCCGCGAGTTCGCCGAAGAAGCGCGCCGCCTCGCCTTCTTGCCCCGCATCGGGGACAAGCTCGCGCAGTGCCGCGGAAATCGCCTCGGGCTGCAGCGCGCGCACCGATGCCATCTGCTGCGCAGGCGTGTAGATGCCGACCGCCTCGGTGGTGATCTGGATCACGAGCGCGTCGCCCACGGCCTGCCGCACGGCGGCGATGGCGGGACGGTAATCGTCGGGCTCCAGGCTGTGCGTGCCGTCCGGGTGGCGCACATGCAGATGCAGCATCGCGGCGCCGGCATCCACGCACCGCTGCGCACACGCGGCGAGCTCGCCGGGCGTGATCGGCAGCGCAGGATGGTCGGCGTGCGTCTTGCGGGCGCCGTTGGGCGCGACGGCGATGGCGATGGGCTGGGTCACCACGCGGCCTCCAATGCGCTGGCGGTGGCTGCGTCCACGGCATCGCCGAGGCGCTCGACGATGGCGTCGATGTCCTGTGCGGTCGCGATGAACGGCGGCGCGAGCAGGATGTGGTCGCCGCGCTGACCGTCGATCGTGCCGCCCATCGGATAGACCATCAGGCCGCGCTGCATGGCTTCGGCCTTCACGCGTGCGTGCGTCTTGCGGGCAGGCGGCAGCGGCGCCTTGGTCGCGCGATCCGCCACCAGCTCCACGCCGACGAACAGCCCGCGGCCGCGCACGTCGCCCACGTGCGGGTGATCGGCAAAACGCGTCCGCAGCGCCGCGCGCAGTTGTTCGCCGCGCGCCTGCACGTTGGCGAGCAGGTGTTCTTCAGCGATCACCTTCTGCACTTCGAGGGCGGCCGCGCACGCCGTCGCATGGCCGATGTAGGTGTGGCCATGCTGGAAGAAGCCGCTGCCGTTCGTGATGGCGTCGTAAATGCGCCGGCTGACCAGCGTCGCGCCGATCGCCTGATAGCCGCCGCCCAGCCCCTTGGCGATGGCAACGAGATCCGGCACCACACCGTCTTCTTCGCACGCAAACAGGTAGCCCGTGCGGCCCATGCCGGACATCACCTCGTCGAGCAACAGCAGCACGCCGTGGCGGTCGCACACCGTACGGATCCTGCGGAAGTAGTCGGCCACCGGCGGCACCGCGCCGGCCGTGGCGCCCACCACCGTTTCGGCGACGAAGGCGGCCACATTTTCAGCGCCCAGCTCCGTGATCTTGGCCTCGAGTTCATCGGCCAGGCGCTGGACGTACTGCGCGTCGGTCTCGCCATCGCGGCGCTCGCGGTAGGCAAAACACGGCGACACATGATGCGCCGGCACCAGCAGCGGCAGGAACGGCTCACGACGCCACGCGTTGCCGCCAATCGCCAGCGCGCCGAGCGTGTTGCCGTGATAGCTCTGCCTGCGCGCGATGAAGTACTGGCGCTGCGGCTGGCCGATCTCGACGAAGTATTGGCGTGCCAGCTTCAGCGCGGCCTCGATCGCTTCCGAGCCGCCGGAGACGAAGTACACGTGGTCCAGGTCGCCCGGTGCAGCGGCGGTGAGGCGCGCGGCCAGCTCCTCGGCGACATCCGTCGTAAAGAACGACGTGTGCGCATACGCCAATGCGCGCACCTGCTTGCAGATGGCCTCGACCACGCGCGGATGGCCATGGCCGAGGCACGAAACGGCAGCGCCGCCGCAGGCGTCGAGGTAGCGCTTGCCCTCGGCGTCGATGAGGGTCATGCCCTCGCCGCCGATTGCAGTGGGCAGCGTCTTGCGCGGGTCGCGGTGGAAGACAGAGGTGGTGGACGGTGTCATGGTCGGTCGGGCAGTCAACGTTGGGCGGGCGGCACGGCGACAGCCGCTTCACTGCGGCGGGCGTTGCGCACGTAGGCGTGCTGTTGCTTGAGCTGGGCGTCGCTGTCGGCCAGGCGCGCGAGCGCCGTGGGGCCGGCGCGGCGGAACCAGGTCATCAGCAGGGCATCGAGCAGCGCCAGGGGCGCCGCCAGTGAGTGGAAAAACGAGGGGATGGCCACCGGCGCAACGAGTTGCTGCCAGGCGAGTTCCGCACCGGGCGCGATGGCGCTGTCGGTCACGTAGACGAGCCGCGCCCCGCGCGCATGCGCGTACTGCATGGCCTCGACGACTTCGCGCGTGTACGGGTCGAACGTGACGGCGATCACGATGTCGCCCTCGCCGCAGAAGCGCAGCGGATCGGCCAGCGTGTTGCCGCTGCCGGCGCACAGCGTGACCTTGTCGTCAAACAGTTGCGCCGCGTAGCCGAACGCGTGCGTGAGCGCGAGGCAGCTGCGCGCGCCCAGCAGGTACACGCGGCGCGCCGCGCATAGCGCGGCCGCGACGGTTTCCAGCGACACCATGTTGGCCGCCGAAAACGCCGATTGCACATGTGCGCCGATCGCCATTCCGATGCGCTCGGCGTCGGACGCGCCCGTTGCATCGCTGCCCTGCAGTGTGCTGGCGCGACCGGCAAAGCCGTCCGCCTGCTGGCGCAGGTGGTTCACGCAGATCTCGCGCAGCGCGGCAAAGTCCTCGAAGCCCAATGCGCGCGCCAGGCGCGAGAACGTGGCCGGCGCCAGGTCGCAGCGGCGGGCTAAATCGCGCATCGAAAGCAGCGCGATATCGTGCTGGTGCGTTTCCAGCAGCATGGCGGCACGCTGCAGCTGCGGAGACAGATTGCCCGCGCGGTCGCGCAGCGTCTGCATGAGTTCTTCGAACGTCATGGAGTGACTGTGTTGATTCAATTGTTTCGTAAACTACGTTAATGAAACAATTGCGTCAACACCGAGGTCTCCCGTGGGCTGCGCAAAGCAGGACGGCCGCGAAGTGCGGCCGTCTCGGACAAACAAAAACGGAGGCCGAGGCCTCCGTTCGTGCGGTGACGCGTGGGCTCAGGCGGCCGGCGCGTCGAGCTGTTCCATGCGGAACTGGAAGAAGCCCGCGGCAACGAGGCCCAGCAGGCTCACCGCCATGCAGCTGCACGCCAGGATCATCACCGCGCCGAGCGACGACACCCCGCTCATCAGCGGCGTGTGCATCAGGGCCGACAGATTGCCGCCTACCCACATCGTCGCGATCAGCGCCATCAGGCAAGTGAGCGCCGCAGCATTGCGCAACCACGTCAACCGCGTCTTGCGGCTGATGCCGTCGAAAGCGTGGAAATGGAAGTGGTGACCGGTGCCAACGAATGCCATGGAGTGCCTCCTTGTGCTTGCCGCTGATAGCGTTGAGTCACTATACCGAGACCTGTGACAATTTGGCGCAGTTTGGGACGCTAGGTATACCCTAAGCTGCGCTGCGTCAAGAGGGCTCGGGTATATTTTTTGTTGCTGCGACACTGCGCCGCAGATCGTTGATCGGCGCGGCGAACGGGGAGACGGCGCGGTGTCGAAAGCCCGCGCGGAAAAGAAAAAAGACCTCGCGAGGAGGTCTTTTTTGTTGCTCTGCAAAATCGATGGGCCTTGCAGAACGAAGAATTTTGGTGGCCTGGGGCGGAATCGAACCACCGACACGCGGATTTTCAATCCGCTGCTCTACCAACTGAGCTACCGGGCCAAGCAAAGAAGCGCAAGTATGGCAGGATTTGGTCCCCGCCGTCAAGCAATCGGTGAAGGATTCGGGAATCAGGCGGCCGGCTCGCTCTTGTTGCGCGAGAGTTCGACGCCCAGTTGCTTGAGCTTGCGATACAGGTGCGTGCGCTCGAGGCCGGTCTTTTCGGCCACGCGCGTCATGCTGCCGCCCTCGCGCTGCAGGTGATACTCGAAGTAGGCACGTTCGAACAGGTCGCGTGCTTCGCGCAGCGGCATGTCGAACGAGAACTGCATGCCGCCGCCTTCGGCTGCGCGAGCGGGGGCGCCGTTCATGTCAGCGCGCTCTGCGGTGGCGGCTGCGCCTGCGGCGGCCGTGCCCGGTGCTGCGCCCGCCAGCGAGGCGGCCGGTGCGGTTGCGGCCACCGGTGCACGTGGCTTTTCCTTGCCGCGCGACAGGCCCTGCTCCACGGCTGCCAGCAGCTTCTGCAGCGCGATCGGCTTCTCGAGAAAGTTCAGCGCGCCGATCTTGGTCGCCTCCACAGCGGTGTCGATGGTGGCATGGCCCGACATCATGATCACTGGCATGGTCAGCAGACCTTGCGACGCCCACTCCTTGAGCAACGTCACGCCGTCGGTGTCCGGCATCCAGATATCGAGCAGGACGAGGTCGGGCGTTGCATTCGCGCGGTACTCGCGCGCACGCTGCGCGTTCTCGGCGACTTCGACAACGTGCCCTTCGTCTCCGAGGATTTCGGAGAGCAACTCCCGGATACCCATTTCGTCGTCGACAACGAGGATGGTGGCCATGCTTTTCCTCTATGTGCGGCGGGATCGCCGTCCGCGCTACGCGAGTTTTACGAACAGGATGGAAACCTGGGCGCCGATGATCTCGGTGCCCCCGGATTGGGACGGGCGGTTGCGCAATTCGATGCGCGCGCCGTGCTCGTCCATGATTTTCTTCACCATGGCCAGGCCCAATCCTGTGCCCTTGGCTTTGGTCGTGACGTACGGCTCGAAGGCGCGGTTGAGGATGCGGGAAGAGAACCCGCCGCCGTTGTCCGCGATCGCAAGCCGCACGGCCTGCCGCCGCGCGCCCGAGGCGTCGTCGTATTCTACCGTGTCAGTTTGCAACATGACATGCGGTGCAGGTCGCCCGGCGGCTTCGTTCTCGGCCACCGCGTCCTGCGCGTTCTGCAGCAGGTTGTGGATGACCTGGCGCAACTGCGTCGGGTCGCCCTTGATGAGCGGCAGGCCCGCGCCGAGCCTCGCCTCGATGACGGGGTGCTCGTGGCGGTCAGGGTGATCGATGCCGTACAGGTGCAGCACTTCGGCCGCGAGCGCGTTCAGGTCGAGCTCCTGCAGCATGGCTGGTGGCGTGCGCGCGTAGTCGCGGAAGTCATCCACCATGCGCTTCATGGCCGCGACCTGGTTGACGATCGTGCTGGCGCCGCGGCGCAAGACCTCGGCGTCGGCTTCCGACAGCTTGGGCGAGAGCTTCATCTCCAGCCGCTCCGCGGAGAGCTGGATCGGCGTGAGCGGATTCTTGATCTCGTGCGCCAGGCGCCGCGCGACTTCGCCCCAGGCCACCGAGCGCTGCGCGGAGATCACGTCGGAAATGTCGTCGAACACCACCACGTAGCCGCGCTCCGTGCCGTGCGCGCCGACAGACGGGCCGGGCAGCCGCGTGCCGCGCACCAGCAGCGTGAGCGGCTCGTCTTCATCTTCCACGGGAATTTCGACCTGCTTCTGCCAGTGTGCGGCCGCGGCGCCCGCCGCAGCGCTCACATCGTGCTCGGCAAAGGCCTGCTCGACGATCGAGGCGAAGGCCGCCAGCGGCGCGATGCCGCCCAGGGCCTGTCCGACCCATGCGCCGAAGGGCTGTTTGAAGATGCGCTCGGCACCCGGGTTGGCGGTCAGCAGCACGAAGCGGTGGTCGAACACGAAGACGCCTGCGGTCAGGTTGGTCAGCACGCTCTCAAGATAGGCTTTCGACTGCTCGAGTGCCGCGCGATTCTGCTCCACTGCCCGGCGCGCGTCGGCCAACTGGCGCGTCATCTGGTTGAACTGCTGCGTGAGCAGGCCGAGTTCGTCGCGCGTATGCAGCTCGCGCTTGGGCGAGAGGTCGCCCTCGGCCACTTCACGCGTGCCCTGGAGCAGCATCAGCAGCGGCCGTGCCAGCTGTGCGCCGAGCAGCAGCGCCAGCATCACCGCAATGAAGACGGCCAGGAACAGCGTCAGCGTGAGCGTGCCGATGTACATCTTGCGCAAGCCCGTGCGGCCGAGCGCCTTCTCCTGGTACTCCTGGTATGCGTGCTGGACGGCATCGGCGTTGCGCGCCAGCGCCTGGGGAACCGGCTGCACGAGCTGCAGGAAGCGCTCTTCGCGGCTCGCTTCGCCGACCAGGCCGAAGCCGCGCGAGGGGCTGCCGGCGTCTTCCGGCGTGCGGTCGGCGAGCAGGCCCGTGCCGGCCCACTTGCGCCCCGCTGTGCCGAGCCGCAGCCCCGACTCCTCGCGCGCGGCCGTCCCCAGTGCGACGACCACGCGCAACTGGTAGAGATCGTTGCGGCGATTGCCGGCGCGCGGGGCCGATGCCGGGCCGTTGTCGCCGTCGTAGTCGCTGCCGCCTTCGAGGCTGGCATAGCCGCCGGGCGAGCGCGCCTGCTCGAGCACGGCCTGGTCGGGCAGGCTCGGCACGAGCGTGTCATACGTACTCGATGCCGTGGCCACCACGCGGCCACTGGTGGTGAAGATGGTCGCCTCCTGCACGCCGAACTGCTCGCGCAGCCGGTTGAGCGTGAGCGTGGTGGCAGAGGCCGAGCCGTCTCCGAGCTGCTCGGCGATCAGGCGCCCCTTGTTCTGCAGATCCGCCAGCGCGGCGTCCATGGTGGAGCGGCCGAGGTTCAGGCCGGCCTCCAGCGCCGACTCCACCTTCACGTCGAACCACGATTCGATGCTGCGCGAAACGAACTGCAGCGAGACGAGATAGATCAGCACGCCCGGCAGCACGCCAACCACCCCGAAGAACACCGCGAGCTTGGTCATCAGCCGCGTGCCGAACTTGCCGCGCCGCGCGCGCAGCGCGAGCGCCAGCATCAGCCCGCCAATGATCACCACCAGCAGCACCCCGATGACGAGGTTGACCTTGTAGAGCAGCGTGAAATAGCGGTCGAAGAATTCGGTGTTGGCCGACGCGGCGGCCAGCAGCCCGACCAGCACGATCGCCAGGAAGACAATGGTGCCGGCGACGACCTGATACAGCAGCCGTTTGTAGCTGCGGTCGAAGATCATTTGGCGGGCGCCAGCAGCGAGGTGGCGTTGGACGGCGTGGCCGTCATGCCCCAGCCCGGGTTGGGCGACAGGCCCGAGGCGGCAGAGGCGGGCGGCGAGGATGCCGGCGCACTGGCCGGCGGCGTTGCCGGTGCCGGCGCCGGTGCTGAGGGGAGCTCGTTGGGCACCAGCACGCTGAAGCGTTTCCAGTCCGAACTCAGGTTCCAGTCGCGCGTGTTGACGGCGTTGATCTGGAATGGCTTGGGCAGTTGCGTCACGTCCAGGCGCATGCGGACTTCAGCCTGGACGGTTTCGCCGGGCTTGACCGCACGCTGCTCGAACACGCGCCAGCCACGCACGTGCTGCAGGAAGTCGACCGCATCTTTCAGGCGCGAGAACGGCACCTGCAGGCCGCCGGTCGAGACGCGGTACTGGCGCGTGAGCGGGTGGAACGACAGCCGGACGACGCGCGTGGCACTCACCGCATGGTCGTCGAACCAATACCAGCGCGGGCGGATCAGCTCAAACTCGACGAGGAAGTAGAGCGCGATGCCCTTGTTGACGGCGTCTTCGAGGTTGCCGGGCAGATCGAAGTCGAAATCGGCGGAGAGATTCCAGCCGCCATCGGCATATTCCAGCTGGGCGCGGTTGACTTCGATGGTCTGCGCAGGCGCCATGACCGGCCACCATAGGAACAGCATGCCCAGAACGACCAGCCGTTGCAGAATCTGCCGGAACCGGGGTGGCAGCAGCCGGATCGATGGGCGAAGGATGACAGTCACAACGGTCGTTGATCAGGGCCGTTTCTGGAAAACCGCGTAAAAGAAGCCGTCGTGATCGAGCGGCAGGGGCGAGGTGCCGGCGCCGAAGCCACCAGCGGGCGCCGACTCGGGCAAGGCCGGCAGCAACTGGCCGGGCGCGTGCAATCGTATCGCATCTTGCAGATGGCTTTCAAACCATCGGGCCTGGTCTTCGCCTTCCGTCGGGAAAATCGAACAGGTCACATAAAGCAACTTGCCACCGGGCGCGAGGCATGCCCACAGCGCCCGCACGATGTCGCGCTGCAGGGCGGCGAGTGCCTTCAGATCGGCCGGACGGCGCAGCCAGCGGATATCCGGATGGCGGCGGACGATACCGGCCGCTGAGCATGGCACGTCGGCGAGGATGCGATCGAACGGGCGGCCGTCCCACCATGTGTCGGGCTGGGCAGCATCGGCCACGCGGACGGTGGCCGCCTGGCCCAGACGCGCCAGATTTTCGTCGATGCGGACGGCGCGGGAGGCGTCGGATTCCAGTGCCGTCACGTCCAGGCCGTCCGCCAGTTCGAGCAGGTGGCCGGTCTTGCCGCCGGGCGCGGCACAGGCGTCGAGCACACGCTGGCCGGGCGCCACGTCGAGCAGCGGTGCCGCCAGTTGCGCCCCGGCGTCTTGCACCGAGACGTTGCCGTCGACAAACCCAGGCAGTTCAGCCACGGGCACGGCACGGGCCAGCCGCACGGCCTGTTCGCCGATCCGTTCGGCGTCGATGCCGCTTTCGGCCAGCCGGGCGAGATACACATCCACGGCGATGCGGCGCGGGTTCACGCGCAGTACCATCGGCGGGCGGCGGTTGCCGGCCGCGAGGATGGCCTGCCACGTGCCGGGGTACGCGCTGCGCACGGCGTCGATCCACCATGCCGGATAGTTCGTGGTGGCCACCGGGTCGGCCTGCATCGCGGCGACGAGCTCGTCTTGCTCGCGCAGGAATCGTCGCAGCACGCCGTTGACCATGCCCTTGCCGTGCGCGAGCTTCGGATCGGCCGAGGCGGCCCGCACGGTCTGGTCGACCACCGTGAACGGCGCATACGGCTGCGCAGTGTCCAGCAATTGTGCGAGCGCTACGCGCAGCAGGTTGGCAGCGCCTTCGGCGGGCGGGCGCGGGATCAGCGTGCGGATCAGCCAGTCGGTGCTGCCGAGCCAGCGTGTGGCACGGTAGGCGAGGTCCTGCACCGCGCCTCGTGCCGGGGCAGGCTGACCCTGGCAGACGGCCTCGATGGCCTGCGGCAATGCCGTCCCCTGCCGCAGCTTGCCGAGTGCGGTAGCGGCAAGCGACAAGGCGTGGGCAAGGGAGTCTGGCGGCAGACGCATCGGGGCAGCGGAAAAATCAGGCGGACAAAATGCAACGAGCCCGCGATGGGCGGGCTCGTGCGGACTGCGAAAGTATAAAGGAAGCGGCCTCCTGCGCCTGCCTCAGACCGGGTATTGCCCGGTCTGCGCCATCTGCATCAGCCGCGCGATGCGCTCTTCCGTCGAGGGGTGCGTGCTGAACAGGTTGGCCAGGCCGCCGCCGTGCAGCGGGTTCATGATCATCATCTGTGCGGTGGCCGGGTGGGCCTCGGCGGCGGCAAACGGGATGCCGGCCGCATAGCGGTGGATCTTGTCGAGCGCCGAGGCCAGCGCCTGCGGATCGCCGCTGATCTGCGCGCCGCCGCGGTCGGCTTCGAACTCGCGCGCGCGGGAGATCGCCATCTGGATCAGCGACGCGGCCAGCGGTGCAAGAATCGCGACGGCAATCCCGGCGACCGGGTTGGCGGGGCGGCCTTCGCTGTCGCGCCCGCCGAAGAACACCGCAAAGTTGGCCAGCGCCGAGATCGCACCGGCCATGGTGGCCGAGATGGTCGAGATCAGGATGTCGCGGTGCTGCACGTGGGCCAGCTCGTGCGCCATCACGCCGCGCAGTTCGCGCTCACTCAGGATGTTGAGGATGCCGGTCGTGGCGGCCACGGCGGCGTGCTCGGGGTTGCGGCCCGTGGCGAAGGCGTTGGGCTGTGCTTCGTCGATCAGATACACGCGCGGCATGGGCAGCCCCGCGCGGCCGGCAAGCTCCTGGACCATGCGGTAGAACTGCGGCGCGGTGGTCTCGTTGACTTCCTGCGCGTTGTACATGCGCAGGACCATCTTGTCGGAGAACCAGTACGAGAAGAAATTCATGCCCAGCGCAAACAGCAGCGCCAGCATCATCCCGCTGCGTCCGCCGATCATGCCGCCGATGACGATGAACAGCGCGGTAATCGCTGCCATCAGCATGAAGGTCTTGATCCAGTTGAACATGAGGGCGTGGCTCCTGTGGGTCGAGGGTTTCGCGAGTATCTTAGATCAAGATATTCGCTGAAAATTCAAGGGTTTGTGCGATGTTTGCGCGGTACTTTGCCGCAGTTGGAGCCTGCTTGGTCAATGCGTGGTGAAGGCCAGCCGCGCACCCAGTCCGATGAATGCCGTGCCGACCACGCGATCGAGCCAGCGCTTGATGCCGGGTTTGCCCGCCACGCGGCGCGTGACGCTGGCCGCCACCCACGCCACCACGCTATTCCACGCCGTCGACATGACGACGAACACCGCGCCCAGCGCCAGGAACGCCAGCGCCTTGTGGCCGGCATGGGGATCCACGAACTGCGGGAAGAACGACAGGAAGAACAGCACCACCTTCGGGTTCAGCACGTTCGTCAGGAAGCCCTGCATGAACAGCGACTTGAGGGGGCGCGGGCGCCTGGCCGGTTCGGCGGTTTCGGCTTCGGCGAGGGTGTCGTCGCGCGCGGGCGGTGCCAGCAGCATGCGGCCGCCGAGGTAGATCAGGTACGCCGCGCCCACCACCTTGATCACGGTGAAGGCCACCGTGGATGCCGCGAGCACGGCCGTCAGCCCGAAGGCGACCGCCAGCACGTGCACGCAGCAGCCGGCCGATACCCCGAGCGACGAGAGCAGCCCCGCCGTCCGCCCTTGCGAAACGCTGCGCCCCACGATATAGGCCGTATCCGGCCCCGGCGTCACATTCAGCAGGAACACGGCCAGCATGAAGAGCGGCAGGTTCACGATGCCCAGCGTCGTCATGGCGGAGTCCTCTTGTCTCTTCTCTCTATATATGGATGCGCGTCAGCTGCGGGACGCGAACCGCTGGCCTGGCTGGATGGCGAGGCTCTGCAGGAACTCGCGCGCGGGCAGGCGCTTGCCGCCGGGCTTCTGCAGTTGCGTCACGCGCAGTGCGCCGGTGCCGCAGGCGATGGTCACGCCGTCGGCATTGGCGGCGAGCACCGTGCCCGGTTCTGCGTCGGTGGGGCGATCGGCGAGGGCTTCGCCTTGCCAGAACTTGATCGTCACGCCGTCAAGCGCGGCCGATGCGCCCGGAAACGGATTGAACGCATGCACCTGCCGCAGCAGCGCCGCAGATGGGCGCGCCCAATCGAGCGCCGCCTCGTCCTTGGCGATCTTCTCGGCATACGTGACACCTTCGGCAGGTTGCGGCGTCGCGGGCAGCTGGCCGTCCCGCGCGAGCCGCGACAGTGCCTCCACCACCATGCGGCCGCCCAGTGCGGCCAGCGTGTCGTGCAGCGTGCCCGTGGTGTCCGCCGGGCCGATGGGCACGCGTTCCATGGCGATCATGTCCCCGGTGTCGAGGCCGGCATCCATCTGCATGAGCGTGATGCCGGATTGCGCATCGCCGGCTTCGATGGCCCGGTGGATGGGCGCGGCGCCTCGCCAGCGCGGCAGCAGCGATGCGTGGATGTTGATGCAGCCAAAGCGCGGCAGGTCGAGCACTTCCTGCGGCAGGATCAGGCCATAGGCCGCCACGACCATCACGTCGGGGCGCTGTGCGGCGAGTGCCTCGATGGCCTCTGCGGCTTGCTGCGGATACTTGCCCGTGCGGCGCAATGAGGGCGGCTGCAGGATCGGCCCCAACCCATGCGACACCGCATATTGCTTGACCGGGCTGGCCTGCAGCTGCATGCCCCGGCCTGCGGGCCGATCAGGCTGGCTCAACACGGCCACAACGGGAAAGCCGGCCTGGTGGATCGCCGCCAGCGCCGTCTGCGCAAATTCGGGTGTGCCGGCAAACGCTACGCGAAGGGTGGTTGTCATGCGTGCAAAACAGGAGCAACAAAAAACGCGCTACACGGTGGCGTAGCGCATTGGGTTCAACGGTGTCCGCGATGCGGTGTGTCCGTCAGCGGGACGATGGGCTCGGGCGAAGGCAAGGCTTCGGTGCCGCCATTGCCGCGCCGCTGGAACAGCGAGAAGGTTTCATTGGTGTCGCCTGGCCGGCTGCCGCGCCAGACCAGCTCCCAATCGGCGCCCTTGGGCTGGCGGCTGCGGTTCTCGCGTGCCTTGTCGAGCACGAGCATCAGGTCGCAGGTGCGGGCCTCGGGGTTGGGCCGGTGGGCGTCGCCGTGGCCGCTATGGCCCAGCAGCCATTTGACCGGGCGGACACCGGTTTCGTAGTGCATCAGCGCGCGCTCGCTCTCGCCCATGCCGCGCGTGGCCACGCAGACCTGGGCAGATTGCAGCACCGGCTTGATGGCCTGGAACAGCGGGCGGTAGCTGCGGGCGTCGTCCACCCATGGAATCAGCAGGGTGCCCAGCAGGCCCCATACGAGGCCCAACCCGGCGGTCCATGCGACCACGCCGGAGCGCGCTGGCCGCAGCCACACGCAGACGGCCCACACGGCGGTGACGGCCGCCGCCGCTGCCACGGCAATCGGGTGGACCAGCATGTCATAGGGCAAGGGCAGCACGCGGCCCAGCGCCTTCGAGAGCCAGGCCGGCAGCAGCATCCCGCCGTCGACGACGAGTGCGGCCCACACGGCCCACACCACGACGCCAAGCGCGCCAAAGAGCGCCACCGCTGCGCCCCAGGCACGGGCGCGCCAAACCGGCGGCACGAGCAGCAGCATCGGTGCGCCCAGCAGCGCCATCGCCGGTTGCAGCGGCATCAGGTACACATCGCGCAGCACGGCCGAGCGCAGCACCACGGCGATGCTCAACAACAGGAACAGCGCAACCACCAGGTGCCCCTGGTACGGCAGCAGCCAGGCCGCGCGTACGCCGCGCCCCCGCAGCCGCACCAGCTTGTACACCGACAACGCCACCACGGCCAGGGCCGGCCACACGGCGGGCGTGCCGGTCAGCAGTATGGAGCGCAGCGTCGTTGCCAGCGATCCTTTCTCGCCGCCGAGATGCGAGAACCCGAAGAATCGCCCGACGTTGTTGACCCAGAACCATTCGATGAACAGGTCTGTGGATTCATGCCAGAAGATTGCCGGCCAGATCACGAGCCACGGCAGCGCGGCCAGGAGCGACAGGCCATAGAACCGCCAGGCATGGCGGCGGCGGAAGTCGGGCAGCAGGGCGATCGCCGCGAGCACCGTCAGCGCAAACAGCCCGGGCACGAGCACGCCCTTGCCCAGGAACGCTACGCCGATGCCCGTGCCGAACCACAGCGCCGGCCGCAGCGCGTCGACGCCTGCGGTGCGGTCCGTTTCGCTTTCCTTGACGAAGCGCACGAGACCATAGAGCGCGATCGCCGTGCCCGCCAATTGCGGTACGTCCGCAATGAACTTGTGCACGTGCTCGACCAGCCCGATGCAGCCCGCAAACAGCAGCAGCGCGCCCAGTGCGTAGTCGCGCAGCGCAGCACCACCGGCGTCCAGGCCGGCCTGGCGACGCGCTGCAAGTGTCGGCCCCGGGCGGCCGCGTGCCAGCGCTGTGCCGACGCGCTGGCGCCAGTCGCGCGCCTCGCCGCGCAGCAGCCGCGCGGTACGCCAGACGGCCCAGCACGTGAGTGCCATCCAGAACAGCACTGCCACGCGTACGGCCTCGTGCGCCGGCACATTGGGCAGCGCGAGCGCGGCCAGCGCGCCCGTCCAGTACATCAGCGGCGGTTTTTCGACGAACGGCTCGAAGGCGACATTCGGGACTACCCAGTCGCCCTGCTGGATGATGTTGAGCACCACGCCGAACGAGTAAGGCTCGTCGGCTTTCCACGGCATGCGCCAGAACGTGCCGGCAACGAAGTATGCACACAGCATCAGCACGACGACGGCACGCCAGTGTCGCAACAGCAAGGCCGGTAGCGTGCGGGCGCCCGTGCCGACGGGGGAGGGCTGCATCAGCGGAACGGGGCGACGGGGCGCGTCGGCATCGGCTGGCATGAAACGGCGTTCACCGCTGGTGCGCCACTTCGCGCTGGTGCTTCTTCAGCTTGGAGCGGATGCGGGTCTGCTTGAGCGGCGAGAGGTATTCAACGAAGACTTTGCCCATCAGGTGATCCATTTCGTGCTGGATGCACACGGCCAGCAGGCCGTCGGCCTCCAGTTCAAAGGTTTCGCCCTTTTCGTTGAGTGCGCGCACTCGCACGCGATCGGGGCGTTCGACCTTGTCGTAGATGTCGGGGACCGACAGGCACCCTTCATCCCAGACCTTGCGCTCGGCGCTGGCCCACACGATCTCGGGGTTGATGAACACGCGCAGTTCGTCGCGCGTCTCCGAGACGTCGATGGTGATCACGCGCTCATGCACGTCGACCTGCGTCGCGGCCAGGCCGACGCCGGGGGCTTCGTACATGGTTTCGGCCATGTCGGCCACGAGCTTGCGGATGCGGTCGTCGACCACGGCAACCGGTTTGGCCACCTTGTGCAGCCGCGGGTCAGGGTATTGCAGGATATTGAGTAGGGCCATGATGCTTGGCAACAACGGTTGCGGAAGGCCACGCTAACGAGGGGTTGCCTTCAATTGCGATCGCTTGGAATGTCATGCAGAATCGGGGGCGCTATCCGCCACATGGCTTAGGAAAAAGCCTGACGAACGTTCGATGCCATACCCCCCGGATTGCTGCGCCGACAGTACGCGTGCAGTGGCGGCGGCCAAGCGTCGAATACCACGCGGACCACTCGCCGATTCTTCAAAGAATAATGCGCCATCGTAACACACCGATGCTCTCTCATCCCGCCACGAAACCGCGCCAGCCTTACGTTTGCGCCTTCTCGGCGGTTGCCGCGGCAACGCTTTTCTGCCTAGGTGGCGCGCACGCGGCGGAGCGCGTCGTGACGCCGGCGCAACAGGCCCAGGCCACAGCGGCTGCCCAGGCCGGCATTCCCGAATCCGAGCTGGCCGCCAACGCACCCGCGCAATACACCGTGCGCCGGGGCGACACCCTGTGGGCGATTTCGGGCAAATACCTCCAGCGCCCGTACCGGTGGCCGGAACTGTGGGGCATGAACCGCGAACAGATCCGCAATCCGCACCTGATCTATCCGGGCCAGGTGCTGTATCTGCATCACGCGAACGGCCGGGCGTGGCTGTCGACTTCGCCAGCCTCGGCCGAGGGCAGCACGGTGCGCCTGTCGCCGCATACCCGCGTGTCGGGCCAGGACGGCGATGCCATCCCCAGCATTCCCCCCGCTGTGATCGAGCCGTTCCTCACCCAGCCGATCGTCGTGGACGAGGAAACGCTGGCCACGCCGGCGCGCATCTTTGCGCTGCCCGAAGGCCGCGTCTATCTGGGCAAGGGCGAGAGCGCCTACGCGCGCGGTCTGCCCGCAGGTGAAGGCGGCCAGCCGGGCAGCGAATGGCAGGCATATCGCCCGGTCAAGCCGTTGAAGGATCCCGTCAGCGGCAAGGTGCTCGGCTACGAGGCGGATTTCCTCGGCACGCTGCGCGTGGTGCGCGCTGCCGCGGGTCCGCAATCGGCCACCAAGATGGAAGTGCTGTCGTCCAAGGAAGAAATGGGCGTGGGCACGCAGCTGATGCCGCTGCCGCCGCGCGTGCCTGTGCGCTATGTGCCGCATGCACCGGAGGGCGACGTGCACGGCGTGGTCGCCAAGGTGACCGGCGGCGTGCGCTTTGGCGGCACCGACCAGGTTGTCGTGCTGAATATCGGCAGCCAGCAGGGGCTGGAACCCGGTCATGTGCTGGCACTGGCCCGTGCGGGCGGCGTGGTGAAGGATCCGACCGCCGGCAACGAGCGCGTGGTGTTGCCGGAGGAGCGCTACGGCCTGGCATTCGTGTTCCGCGTCTTCCCGCACGTCGCCTATGCGCTGGTGACTGACGCCTCGAACACCGTGGAGGTGGGCGATACGGCCACCAATCCGATGTCGCAACAACCCTGACCACGCGTTACCGCAGTCCCTGATTTGACCGATGTATCGCACGCCGCGGCGTCCGCCGCGGCCGATTCCACCGACACCCTCTCCTGCACCCGCGACCCCGCTGAACTGGCCGCGTGGCTGCGTCTGACCGAAACCCCTGGCGTTGGGCCCGTAGCCGCCCGGCAACTGCTGGCGGCGTTCGGCTTGCCACAGGACATCTTCGCACAACCGTATTCGGCGCTGGTGAAGGTGGTCCCGGAGCGGCACGCGCGGGCGTTGCTCGCCGAGCCCGATGCAGCGCTGGCTTCACTGATCGAGCGCACCGTGGTGTGGGCGAATACGCCCGGCAACGCCGTCTTCACGCTCGCTGATCGCGGGTATCCGCCCCGCCTGCTGGAATTGCCCGATCCGCCGACCCTGCTGTATACGAAGGGCGATGTTTCGCTGCTCAGGGCGGCGGCGGTCGGCGTGGTCGGTGCGCGCAGCGCCACGGCCGCCGGCATCGAAAACGCCCGGGCGTTTGCGCAGGCGTTGTCGGCGGCCAGCGTGACGGTGGTGTCGGGACTGGCGCTCGGGATCGACGCGGCGGCGCACGAAGGCGCGCTGGCCGGCCCGGGCAGCACGATCGCCGTGGTCGGCACCGGGCTCGATATCGTCTATCCCGCGCGCAACCGGGCGCTGGCGCACCGCATTGCGGAGGCGGGGCTCATCATCTCCGAGTATCCGCTGGGCATGGGCGCCCGGGCCGAGAACTTCCCGCGCCGCAATCGCCTCATTGCCGGGCTCGCGCGCGGGCTGCTGGTCGTGGAAGCCGCCGCCCAGTCGGGCTCGCTCATCACGGCGCGGCTGGCTGGGGAGCAGGGACGCGACGTGTTCGCGATCCCGGGGTCGATCCACTCGCCGCTGGCCAAGGGCTGCCACCTGTTGATCAAGCAGGGTGCCAAGCTCGTGGAGACAGCCGCCGACATCCTCGACGAACTTGGCTGGGCGAGCGCCGCCGCACCGGAGCGCCGTACCAGGCCCGCAGCATCGGCTCCGCCGTCGGCTCAACCGGCGTCCGCTGCGCATGCGCCTGCCGCGCGCACCCCGCCAAACGCGGCCGAAACCGCGCTGCTTGATGCCCTCGGCTTTGACCCTGTCGACCTGGACACCTTGTGTGAGCGCACCGGCCAGCCCGCTGCCGCGCTGTCGGCGCAACTGCTGGCCCTCGAACTGGACGGCCGCGTCGAGCGCCAGCCCGGCGGCCGCTTCCTGCGGCTTCCGTGAAAGCGTGCCTACAATAGGCGCGACTGTTCGACCGACATGCCGCTCCTTTCTCCCGACACCGACATCGCCGCGCTGCGCGAGCACATCCACCACGGACGGTGGCTGGTTGCGTGCCTGTGCGCCGAGTGGTGCGGCACGTGCCGCAGCTATCGAGCGACGTTCGCTGATCTGGCGGTGCGGCATCCGGAATGCTGCTTCGTCTGGGTGGACGTGGAAGACCACGCCGATGCGCTGGGCGATTTCGACGTCGAAAACTTCCCCACCCTGCTGGTGCAGCGCATGGACGACGCCGGCGATGTGTTGTTTTTCGGCCCGGTCCTGCCACATGCGGGCGTGGTGGAGGGGCTGCTTTCGCGGGACTTGGCCGCTGCTCCGGCCGTCCGGGCAGCGCCGGACCTGCGCGCCTGGCTGCTGGAACTGGCGTGAGGACGGCGCTTGACAACGCGATGCGCTGCATGCGCCACTCTATTGCACCCCCTAAGGAACCGCGCTTATGATTGGCGGCCAAATTCGGGGCTGAACCGTTTTGACAGGACCCCGGTGCGTGCCCCAACAGGCGCCCGCAGCACTTGAAAGTCGGCCCGCGAAGCCATAAGACTCTACAAAACCCACGCGAACGGTCGCTATAGATCAGCGACTTCTTTTTATCGATTGCTTGCGATCGCCAGGATCCGCTCACATGTCCAAGGCCCTCATCATTGCCGAAAAACCGTCGGTCGCCGCTGATATCGCGCGCGCGCTGGGTGGCTTCACCAAGCACGACGAGTATTACGAAAGCGACGACTACGTCCTTTCGTCGGCCGTGGGCCACCTGGTCGAAATCGCCGCCCCGGAGGAGTACGAGGTCAAACGCGGCAAATGGAGTTTTGCGCACCTGCCGGTGATCCCGCCGCACTTCGATCTGCGCCCCATCGCCAAGTCGGAGTCGCGCCTCAAGGTGCTGACACGCCTTATCAAGCGCAAGGACGTGACGAGCCTCATCAACGCCTGTGACGCGGGGCGCGAGGGCGAGCTGATCTTCCGCCTCATTGCGCAGCACGCGAACACCAAGCTGCCGGTCAAGCGACTGTGGCTGCAGTCGATGACGCCGCAGTCGATCCGCGACGGGTTTGCCAAGCTGCGCAGCGACGAAGAAATGATGCCGCTGGCCGACGCCGCGCGGTGCCGCTCCGAAGCCGACTGGCTGGTCGGCATCAACGGCACGCGCGCCATGACGGCCTTCAACAGCAAAGGCGGCGGCTTTTTCCTCACCACCGTGGGCCGCGTGCAGACGCCCACGCTGTCGATCGTGGTGGAGCGCGAAGAGAAGATCAAACGGTTCGTCCCGCGCGACTACTGGGAAGTGCGCGCCGAGTTCATCGCCGCGGCGGGCCTGTACGAAGGCCGCTGGTTTGATCCGAAATTCAAGAAGAACGAGTTCGACCCCGAGCAGCGCGACTCGCGCCTGTGGAGCGAGGCCGAGGCCAAGAGCATCGTCGCTGCGTGCCGCGACAAGCCGGGCACCGTGACGGAAGAATCGAAGCCGTCCACGCAGATGTCGCCGGCGCTGTTCGACCTGACGAGCCTGCAGCGCGAGGCCAACAGCCGCTTCGGCTTCTCGGCCAAGAACACGCTGGGGCTGGCGCAGGCGCTGTATGAAAAGCACAAGGTACTGACGTATCCGCGGACGGATTCCCGCGCGCTGCCCGAAGACTACATGGGCACGGTCAAGAAGACGCTCGACATGCTGGCCGAGAGTTCGCACAACTACCTGCCGCACGCGAAGAAGATTCTCGACAACCAGTGGGTCAGGCCCAACAAGCGGATCTTCGACAACAGCAAGATCAGCGATCACTTCGCCATCATCCCGACGCTGCAGGCACCGAAGAACCTGTCGGAGCCGGAGCAGAAGCTGTATGACCTGGTGGTGCGCCGCTTCCTGGCGGTGTTCTTCCCGGCGGCCGAATACCTCGTCACCACGCGCGTGACGGAGGTGGCCGGCCACCACTTCAAGACCGAAGGCAAGGTGCTGGTCAACCCCGGCTGGTTGGTGATCTACGGCCGTGAGTCGCAGGGCGACGACGCCAACCTCGTGCCCGTCGCCAAGGGCGAAAAGGTCAAGACCGACAAGGTCGAGCCGGTGGGCCTGACCACCAAGCCCCCCGCACGCTACAACGAAGCGACGCTGCTGTCGGCCATGGAAGGCGCCGGCAAGCTCGTCGACGACGACGCCTTGCGCGAGGCCATGGCCGGCAAGGGCCTGGGCACGCCGGCCACGCGCGCGGCCATCATCGAAGGGCTGCTAACCGAAAAGTACCTCGTGCGCGAAGGCCGCGAATTGATCCCCACGGCCAAGGCGTTCCAGCTGATGACGCTGCTGCGCGGCCTGGGCGTGGAAGAACTCACGCAGGCCGAACTAACCGGCGAATGGGAGCACAAGCTCGCACAGATCGAGCGTGGCCGTCTCGCACGCGACGAGTTCATGCGCGAGATCGCGCAGATGACGCAGCAGATCGTCAAGCGCGCCAAGGAGTACGACAGCGACACCATCCCCGGCGATTACGCGACGCTTTCCACGCCGTGCCCGCAATGCGGTCACGTGGTCAAGGAAAACTACCGCCGCTTCGCGTGCAGTCACTGCGACTTCTCGATCAGCAAGATCCCGGGTGGTCGCCAGTTCGAGCTGGACGAGGTGGAAGAGCTGCTGACCAACAAGACCATCGGCCCGCTGCAGGGCTTCCGCAGCAAGATGGGCCGGCCGTTTGCCGCCATCCTGAAGCTGGTTCAGGAAGACGGCCACTGGAAGATGGAGTTCGACTTCGGCCAGAACGAGGAAGAGGACGGCGAACCCGTCGACTTCACCGGCCAGGAAAGCGTAGGCCATTGCCCGAAGTGCAACGGCAACGTCTACGAGCACGGCCTGAAGTACGTGTGTGAAAACGCCGTGGCGCAGCCCAAGACGTGCGACTTCACCACCGGCAAGATCATCCTGCAGCAAGAGATCAGCCGCGAGCAGCTGCACAAGCTGCTCACCGAGGGCAAGACGGACCTGCTGACCGGGTTCAAGTCGGCGCGCACGGGCCGCGCCTTCAAGGCGTTCCTCGTCAAGCAGCCGGACGGCAAGATCGGCTTCGAGTTCGAGCCGCGCGGTGAAGGCAAGGGCAAGCCCGCCGCCAAGACGGCCGCGAAGAAGACCACGGCCGCGGCCAAGAAGGCACCCGCCAAGACCGCCGCCAAGAAGACGCCAGCGCGCAAGAAGGCCGCCGAAGCCGAGGCTGATGAGGCGAGCACGAGCGACACCTGAGCGCGCCACTCGGCACTAATGCAAACGGGAGGACAGTGTCCTCCCGTTTTGTTTGCGCGGCCTGCCGTGGCTTATGCGGCTTCGCTCAATGCGCGTCCGGCGCGCGCTTCGCTGTGCTTCACTTCCATCGCCTGCGCGAGCATGTAGTCGATGAACGTGCGCACCTTGGTCGGCAGGAACTTGCGGCTCGGGTACACCAGCGAGAGCGAGCGCTGCGGCAGCTTGTACTGCGGCAGCACGCGTACGAGCCGGCCTGACTCCAGGTCGGGCCGCGCCATGTACGACGACAGCACCGCGATGCCCATGTCGGCCAGCACGGCGCGATGCATCAGTTCCGCATTGCTGGTGACGAGCGACGGCTGCACCGGCACGGCGATCGACTGCCCGTCGGGCGTGGTCATCTCCCACTCGTGGCGCAGCTGCGGGTGCCACATGGCGATCACGCGGTGATCGGCGATGTCTTCTGCGCGCTGCGGGGTGGAATGCTGGCGCAGGTAGGCCGGCGTGGCGGCCATGATCATCTCCGCAGAGATCATGCGGCGCGCCACCAGGTGCGAGCCGAGCCCGAGTTCCGACACCATGATGCCGACGTCGCGTCCGTCTTCGACGATGTCGATCGGGCGATCCGACAGCGCCACGTCAAACGTGACCTCGGGGTACAGCTGCTGGAAGCGCGCGAGGAGCATCGGCAGGACGTGCAGCCCGAACATCACCGGCGCGACGATGCGCAGGCCACCCACCAGCGCCTGGCTGCGCGACGTGGCGAGCGATTCGGCCTCGTCGATGTCGAGCAGAATCTGCTGGCAGCGCTGCAGATAGGTTTCGCCCACGTCCGTCAGCGACAGGCTGCGGGTGGTCCGGTTGAGCAGACGCGTGCCGAGGTGCGCCTCCAGGTCGGCCACGTAGCGCGTGACCACGGCATTGCTCATCGACAGATGCTGGGCTGCGCGCGCGAAGCTGCCGAGCTCCACGACCTTGGAAAACACCCGCATCGACTGCAAACGATCCATTCCAACCTCTCACATAATTTGTTGTCAAAAATAGAACAAATCTGTCGTGACAGCAAATTTTTAATGTTGGTCTGCGCAATTCATTGCCTTGGCGGCGGTCATTGAATGTGAGTGCACGCTCATGTGAGAATGAGCGCAGTCCTTATGTTTGTGACATTTCATTGCCGGGGCGGAATATCCGACTTCTCACCGATTGACGCCCCGTCGAATTTGCGCTGAAACTCTATACCGAGCGGTAGATTTTTGTGGGATCGGCTTGGAACGACCGTACGACAGGCCGCCTTCGGGTGGAACGCGGTTTTGCGCAAATCGGTGCAGCGGCCGCCATGCGGTTTAGCCATACTCGCACCATGGATGCCCCGAAACCGAACCCGCATGAGCGCCCCGGCACGAGGGCCGCCATCACGGCCAAGGCGTCGCCGCGCGACACCGAAGGCCGAGGAGACACCATATGACCATTCAGAACCGCGAACCGGTCCATTACGCCGCGGGCGAGATGCCGCTGCACCGGTATTGCGCCCTCCACGCGCAGCAGACCCCCGAGCGCATCGCCCTCCTCTGGTACGGCCGCACGATGTGCTGGCGCGAGCTGGATCAGCTTTCGACCCGGCTGGCGGTGCAGCTTCAACGCCTCGGGGTGGTGCGCGGCGACCGTGTCGCGCTGTTTCTGCAGAACTGTCCGCAGGCGATCATCGCGCACCTCGCCACGGCCAAGCTGGGCGGCATTGTGGTGCCGTGCGGCCCGCTGTCGCGCCAGCATGAGCTGCGTGACCAGCTCGCCGATTGCGGCGCGAAGATCCTGGTGGCGGCGGCAGACCTGATGCCCATCGTCGAGGCTGCGCGGCCCGGCACGTCGGTCGTCACCGTCATCACCACGCGCTATGCCGATCTGCAGCCGGCACAGCCCGCCTGCCGCAAGGCACTCGCTGTTCCGCCGGAGCTGATCGCCGCCGATGCATCATCCGCGCCGCCGCCCAGGAACACGCCCGGCGCCGCCCAACTCGACCTGATGCAACTGATGGCCGAGCCGGTGGACGTAGCCGAGCGCGACGCCGTGGCCGCCATCCCGGTGGGGCTCGATGACGTGGCGCTGATGGTCTACACCTCTGGCACCACCGGTCGCCCGAAGGGCGCGATGCTCACGCACCGCAATGCGCTGTACAAGACGGCGGTCACGGTGCAGGTGGGCGGCATCCAGGCCTCCGACGTGATGCTGGCCGTGGCGCCGCTCTCGCACATTGCGGGCATGCTGATGGGCATGAACACGATGCTGTACTCCGGCGCAGCCACCATCCTGCTCTACCGCTTTGACCCGCTTGCCGTGCTGCAGGCCATCGACCGCTACCGCGTCACGTGGTGGTACAGCATGACGCCGATGAACCTGGCGGTGATGGCGCACCCCGATGCGGCGCAGTACCGCATGGAATCGCTCACGACCAACCCGTGCACGAGCTTCGGCGTGCCGCTGACCGAGGCGATTGCCGAGCAGTGGCGCGCGTTTGCCGGCCCGCAGTGCCGCACCTATGAGGCCGCATACGGGCTGTCCGAAACGCATACCTGCGATGCCATCACGCCGGCGCACGCCCCGCGCTGGGGCTGGCACGGCAAGATCGTCCCGCAGACCGAAGTCCGCATCGTCGACCCGCACACCGGCGTGGAGCTGCCGCCCGGACAGCCTGGCGAGATCACCATCCGCAGCCCCGGCGTGTTTCGCGGGTACTGGCAGCGCGACGAGGCCACGCGGGCCGTCCTGCGCAACGGCTTCCTGCATACCGGCGACATCGGACAGGTGTCCGCCGACGGCTACCTGCAGTGGCAGGGCCGCATCAAGGAGATGATCAAGGTGTCGGGCTACAGCGTGTTTCCCGAGGAAGTCGAAGCGCTGCTCTCGCGCCATCCGGGCATCCGGCAGGTGGCTGTCACGCCCCTGCCCGACCCCGACAAGGGCGAGGTCGTGTGCGCGCACGTGGTGCCCATGAATGGCGTCAAGCTCTCGGAAGCCGAGCTGATCGCGTGGTCGCGCGAGAACATGGCGCCGTACAAGGTGCCGCGGCGGGTGAAGTTCCACGACGCGTTGCCCGCCACGGCAACCGGCAAGGTCCTGCGGCGCCTGTTGCGCGAAGAGGCCATTGCCGCCTGAAACAGAAACGGCCGCCTGCGTTGGGCGGCCGTTTTTTCATGTCTGCACGAAGCGCTTCTGTCGGGCAATGCTCATCAGGATGCCGATGCCCATGCCGAGCGTGACGAGCGCCGTCCCGCCATAACTGATGAGCGGCAGCGGCACACCGACCACGGGCAGGATGCCGCTCACCATGCCCATGTTGACGAAGGCATAGGTGAAGAAGATCAGCGTGATCGACCCGGCCAGCAGGCGCCCGAACAGCGTGCCGGCGTTGGCCGCAATGAAGAGCCCGCGCAGGATCAGCAGCAGATACAGGAACAGCAGCACGCCGTTGCCCACCAATCCGAATTCCTCGGAGTACACCGCGAAGATGAAGTCGGTGTGTTTTTCCGGGATGAATTCCAGGTGGGTCTGCGTACCCTTGAGCCACCCCTTGCCCGTCACGCCGCCTGAACCGATGGCGATGATCGACTGGATGGTGTGGAAGCCCTTGCCGAGCGGGTCGGTGGTCGGGTCGAGCAGCGTACAGACACGGTGTTGCTGGTAGTCGTGCAGGATCGGCCAGTTCACCCCCGGCGCGCAGATGCGCGACTCGAACGACACCACCAGCGTGATCGCCGTCACCGCAATCACCAGCACCGGCACGATCAGCCGCCACGACAGGCCGGCAAAGTAGATCACGTAGATGCCCGCGGCTAGCACCAGCAGCGCGGTGCCGAGGTCCGGCTGCTTGGCGATCAGGCCAACCGGAATGAGCAGCAGCACCGCAGCGGCCATATAGTCGTACCAGTGGATCACCCCTTCGCGCTTCTGGAAGTACCACGCCAGCATGAGCGGCATGGCGATCTTCATGATCTCGGAGGGCTGCACCACCACGCCGATGTTCAGCCAGCGCCGCGCGCCCTTGCGGATGAGCCCGAACATCGCCACGCCGATCAGCAGCGCCACGCCCACCGTGTACAGCGGCACCGCAAAGCGCATCAGCGTCTGCTGCGGCAGGTTGGCGATGATCCACATCAGCACGAACGACAGCATGATGTTGCGGATCTGGTCTTCGAGGCGGCCCGGCATGTCGATGGCCGCGGAGTACAGCGCGATCAGCCCCGTGCCGAGCAGCAGGAAGACGATCAGCGCCAGCGGCTTGTCGAAGCCCGTAAACAGCGACTTGATGATGTTGAAGACGCGGCGCTTGTCCAGTTTTTCCATGGTGTGCTCCTCAAGCGCGATCAGCGCGCTGCGCTCGCGGGTTTGGCGGCCGGCTTGGCACCTTTGCTGCCCTTGGGTGCCGGTGCGGCGGCGGCCGGCGCCGAAGCCGGTGCGGCCGCATTGCCGCGCCCGCGCGGCGCCAGTTCAGGCGGCGGTTGCGCGTGCGACAGCGCCTGCAGCACCTGGGCGTCGAGCGTGGCCGGCGCGACGGCCTCTGCGCTCGTGCCGGCCTCGCGCAGCGCCGGCGCGACGAGATCCGGCGACATGGACGCCGCCGCCCGCGCGCCGCTGGCCGGGGCCGGCGACGCAGCAGGCGTCGAAGCCGCGACCGCCGACGCTGCCGCGACCGCCGACGCACCCTGCGCCGCGGCATCGGCCGCCGCCTGCGCCGTGGCCGTCGCGCTGGCGATGGTGGCCGTCTTGCCGGTCGAGAACACGCTCGGTGTATCCACCGGCGGTTGCGGCTGCGGCTTCGGCGCGGTGGCCGCCAGCTCCGCCGGCCATTTGCCGGTCAGGTAGTAATCCATGACGGCGCGCGCAATCGGGGCGGCCGTGGCGGCGCCGAAGCCGGCGTTCTCGACGATCAGCGCCACGGCGATCTTCGGATGGTCTGCCGGCGCAAACGCCTCGTACAGCGCATGGTCGCGCTTGTACTCCGGAATCGCGTGGTGGTTGTACTTCTCGTTCTTGCCCAGCGAGAACGTCTGCGCCGTGCCGGTCTTGCCCGCCGACACATACTGCGCGCCGATGAACGCCTTGGCGGCCGTGCCCGACTGGTTCACGCCCACCATGGCGCGCTTGATCACGTCGATGTTGGCCTGCTTGAGCGGAATGCGGTAGCTCTCGGTCGGCACCGTCAGCGTGCGCGCCTTGGACAGCGAATCCTCGACCGCCTTCACCAGGTGGGGCTTCATCACCACGCCGTTGTTGGCCAGCGTCGACACCGCGTGCGCCAGCTGCAGGATCGTGAAGCTGTTGTAGCCCTGGCCGATGCCGAGCGAGATCGTTTCACCGTCGTACCACTTCTGCTGCTCGGGGCGCTTGTACGCTTTGCGCTTCCACTCGGTGGACGGCAGGATGCCGGTGCGCTCGCCTTCGATGTCGATCCCGGTGATCTGCCCGAAGCCCAGCGGCTTCATGAAATCGTGGATCGCGTTGACGCCCATGTCGTTGGCGAGCTTGTAGTAGTACGTATCGCACGACACCACGATGGAGCGGAACATGTCGACCCAGCCGTGGCCGCCCGGCGCATCGTCGCGGAATGTGTGGTTGCCGAGCGTGAACGAGCCCGGGTCGGCCATGCCCCATTGCGGCGTGCGCTTGCCGAGCTCCAGCGCGGCAAGCGCCATGAAGGGCTTGTAGGTGGAGCCCGGCGGATAGGTGCCGCGCAGCGGGCGGTTCAGCAGCGGCTTGTCGGGCGAGTTGTTGAGTTCGTTCCAGGTGGCCGTGTCGATGCCCTCGATAAAGAGGTTCGGGTCGAACGTCGGCTTCGAGACAAAGGCCAGGATGTCGCCTGTCTCCGGCTCGATCGCCACCAGCGCGCCGCGGCGGTTGCCGAAGAGCTGCTCGGCCAGCCGCTGCAGGTTGATGTCAAGCGACAGGATCAGGTTGTTGCCCGGCGTTGCCTGCGAGGTCGAGAGCGTGCGGATCGGTCGCCCGCCGGCGCTCACCTCCACTTCTTCGTAGCCGGTCAGGCCGTGCAGCTCCGTCTCGTAGCTCTGCTCGATGCCGACCTTGCCGATGTATTCGGTGCCGCTGTAGTTGTTCGCGTCCTTGCGCGGGTCGTACGTCACGCCGGGCTGGCTGTTGGCATCGCTCATGTTGTCGATGCGCTCCAGGTCGCGCTCGGAGATCCGGCCGATGTAGCCGATCACGTGCGAGGCGGTCTCGCCCAGCGGGTATTGGCGGAACAGCCGCGCGTGCACGTCCACGCCCGGAAAGCGGAAGCGCTGCGCCGAGAACCGCGCGACCTCCTGGTCGGTGAGCTGGCTGCGGATCGGCAGGCTTTCAAAGCTGCGCGCATCTTCCATCAGCCGCTTGAAGCGGCGGCGGTCGCGCGGCTGGATGTCGACCACCTGTGCCAGCTGGTCGATCGTGTTGTCCAGCGTGTCCTGCAGCTTGGACGGCGTGATCTCGAGCGTGTAGGCGGAATAGTTGCGCGCCAGCACCACGCCGTTGCGGTCCATGATGATGCCGCGGTTGGGCTCGATGGGTGCGACGGAGATGCGGTTGTCTTCGGCCTTGGCCGAGTACTGCTCGTGCTTGACCTGCTGCAGCCAGAAGAAGCGTGTGAGCAGCAGCCCGAAGCAGACCAGCACGAACAGCGCGGCCGCCGCCAGCCGCAGGCGGAAGCGCGACAGCTCCTGTTCGACGTTGCGGATTTCGGTCATGCCTGACTACCTGTGACGCGCATCAGATCGGGCGCCTCAGATGGGCCGGGTCTCGTCGACGCTCTCCGGCCGGCGTTGCGGTGCCAGCAGGATTGCGTTGGCGAACGGCCACAGTGCGGCCTCGATCAGCGGCGGCAGGATGACCTGCCAGTCCGGCAGATGCGCGCCCATCAGCAGCCGGATGACGATCGGCACGGCATGCGCCAGCACCAGCAGCGGCAGCACGTGCAGCGCCTGCGACAGCACCGAGAACCACAGCACCCGTCGGTGGATGGTGATCGCAAAGTACGACAGCAGCGTGTAGGCCATCGCGTGTTCGCCGAGCAGGCGCGCCTCGTGCACGTCCATCAGCAGGCCCAGCAGAAAGGCCACCACCATGCCCACGCGGCGCGGCTGGTGGATGTTCCAGAACACCAGCACCAGCGCCACCAGATCGGGAATCCACTGCGTGTGGCCCCACGGCATGAGGTTGAAAAGGAACGCCACGATGAAGCTGAAGGCGATGAAGCCGGGGTTGACCGGGCGCAGCAGGTATTGGGGCGAGTTCATGGTCGGTGGCCTCGCTTAGCGCTTTGGCGCTGAATCGGTATCCAGCGGATTGCCGTCGGCGTCGGTAGGGCGCGGCGGCGTGGTGTTGTCGTCGGCCGCGGCTGCCGCAGCGGGCGCCGGCACGTTCGCCTCGGCCGCTGCGCGTGCGGCGCGGTCCTTTTCTTCGCGGGCGTCGCGCGCGGCGTTCTTGCCCTTGGCGGCGGGCGCCGGCGACAGGTCCATCGGCGGGGGGAAGCCCGACTCGTACTTCACGATCAGCAGGTGGCGGTTGCTGCGGATGCCCGCCACGGGCTCGCAGATCACGCGCGAGAACGCCGTGTCGGCCTTGCGCTCGATCTGCGTGATGCGGGCGACCGGCAGGCCGGCTGGATAGACGCCGTCCAGGCCGGACGTCACCAGCAGATCGCCTTGCTGTAGATCGGCCGAGGCTGCCATGAAGCGCAAGTCCAGCGCGCCGGGCCGGGCACCGCCAAAGGCCACGCTGCGCAGCCCATTGCGCACCACCTCCACGGGGATCGCCTGGTCCTTGTCCGTCAGCAGCGTCACCTGCGATTCGAACAGCGACACGCGCGTGACCTGCCCGACCACGCCCCGGTCGTCGATCACCGGATAGCCGGCGCGGACGCCGTCCTTGGAGCCGCGATCGATCACGATGCGCTGCGTGTACGGATCGCGCGCTTCGTACAGGACTTCCGCCGCCACGGTCGGCACCGCGGCATGCTGCTTGAGGTTCAGCAGCGTCCGAAGGTTGCGGTTCTCGGCTTCGAGCTGCGTGGCGCGCAGCGACTGCTGCGCCTGGGCGACGGCCGATTCGCGCAGGCTGCGGTTGTCGGTGGCCAGCTTGGTGGACGACTGCGTGTAGTCGAGCGCCGCACGCACCGTATCGCGCGGAATCAGCACCACGCGCTCTATGGGGTACAGCACCACCGACACGACCTGCCGGACCACGCCCAGTACCGACATGCGGGCATCGACCACGAGCAGCATCAGCGCAAGCGCAAGCAGGGCGACCAGCCGCGCGGTGGCGGACGGGCCCTGCTTGAAGAGGGGCGGCGGGGAGTAATCCATGACCCGGACGCTTCAGATAGGCGCGGCAGACGCGTCGCGACCAAGGTCGGCGGCCTGCCGGCAACAGTTTGGGGGTGGCGCCGGTGCGGTGCAGTGGCCCGGGGCGGGCGGAGCACGGCGCACCGGCGCGGGACGCATCTCAGCGAACCGCAAAGGCTGCTGGGGCAGCCATCCATACGGAACGCGGATGAGCGTGGCGCATGGTCCCGTTATTCGTACGAGAAGATGCTGCCGAGCTTGTCCATGCGTTCGAGCGCCATGCCCGAGCCGCGCACCACGCAGGTCAGCGGGTCTTCTGCCACCAGCACCGGCAGGCCGGTTTCTTCGGCCAGCAGGCGGTCGAGGTCGCGCAGCAGTGCGCCGCCGCCCGTGAGCATCATGCCGCGCTCGGCAATGTCTGCGCCGAGTTCCGGCGGGGTCTGTTCCAGTGCGATCTTCACCGACGACACGATCTGGTTCAGCGGATCGGTCAGCGCTTCCAGGATTTCGTTGGACGACACCGTGAAGGCGCGCGGAATGCCTTCCGACAGGTTGCGGCCCTTCACTTCCATCTCGCGCACTTCCGAACCCGGGAAGGCCGAGCCGATTTCCTTCTTGATGGCTTCGGCGGTCTGCTCGCCGATCAGCATGCCGTAGTTGCGGCGGATGTAGTTGACGATGGCCTCGTCGAACTTGTCGCCGCCCACGCGCACGCTGCCCTTATAGACCATGCCCCCCAGCGAGATGATGCCCACCTCGGTGGTGCCGCCGCCAATGTCCACCACCATCGAGCCCGACGGCTCCGACACCGGCAGACCGGCGCCAATGGCAGCCGCCATCGGCTCTTCGATCAGGTAGACCTGCGATGCACCGGCGCCCAGCGCCGATTCGCGGATGGCGCGGCGCTCGACCTGGGTCGAGCCGCACGGCACGCAGATGATGATGCGCGGCGACGGACGCAGCAGCTTGCTGTCGTGCACCATCTTGATGAACTGCTTGAGCATCTGCTCGGTGACGGTGAAGTCGGCGATCACGCCGTCCTTCATCGGGCGGATGGCCTCGATGTTGCCCGGCACCTTGCCCAGCATCTGCTTGGCTTCCTTGCCCACAGCCTGGATGGTTTTCTTGGCGCTCGGGCCGCCTTCCTGACGAATGGCCACCACCGACGGCTCGTCAAGCACGATGCCCTTGTCGCGCACGTAGATCAGGGTGTTGGCAGTGCCGAGGTCGATCGCGAGATCGTTGGAGAAATAGCTGCGCAAAAAGCCGAACATCGAATGAATCCTGTGTTTCGAGTCATGGGCGGCACGGCGGCAGGATCGCGGTGCTACGGCTGCACCGACGCGCGGACCTCGCGTGGCATGCCCATGCGGTCCGATCCTGCTGCTGCGCTCCCGGGAATGTGTCGCGGGCTCCGTGGCGGTCGGCGGTGGGGTGCCGTGGCACTGGCCATCCTGCCGGAGTGAGCCGCCCGGAGAGGGCGGCCCCAAGGAACCTTTGATTAAGTGTCGCCAACTGCTGACGGCGCGACGGCCGGGAGGTTCCCGGCGGGACTTAATCAGAGGGTCCGTGGCTGCACGAAGTCGCCTGCTGACTTAGAAATTTAGTCGGCAATCATACCTTATAATTCGTACGTTTCGCGGGCATTTGGCGCCAAATTTGCGGCAAATCGGCACTGCCGGGGCTCGACCCGGGGCGCGCCCTGCGCGCAGTAGCCGTCGCATGCCAGAACCAGCTCGTCCTGCCCGCCGCCGCACTCACTGATCCACTCCGATGGCACTCGAACTCTCCGACGTCAAACGCATCGCCCACCTGGCCCGCATCGAAGTCTCCGACGGCGAGGCCGCGCAGACACTCACGCAGCTCAACCAGTTCTTCGCCCTGGTCGAGCAGATGCAGGCCGTCGACACCACCGGCATCGAGCCGATGGCCCACCCGATCGAGCAGGTCCAGCCCCAGGCCCAGCGCCTGCGCGAGGACGCCGTGACCGAGCCCGACCGCCGCGCCGAATACCAGCAATGCGCACCGGCCACCGAAGCCGGCCTCTACCTCGTGCCCAAGGTGATCGAGTAGGCCGTTTAAACGGCGGGCGCCTGTGCGCCTTTAATGCACTTTCCCCAAATTGACGTCGCCGGCCGCTGCCGGCAGCCCATCCGAACGCATTCGATGACCGCATCCACGATCAAAGCCCTGTCTGCCCAACTCGCCGCCAAGGAGGTTTCGGCGGTGGAACTGGCGCGCCACTACCTGGCGCGCATCGAGGTCGGGGCGCATCTCAACGCCTTTACCCAGGTCGATGCCGAGGCCACGCTCGCGCAGGCCCAGGCCGCCGACGCGCGCATCGCGGCCGGCAGCGCGCCGCCGCTGACCGGCGTGCCGATCGCGCACAAGGACGTGTTTGTCACGCGCGGCTGGCGCGCCACGGCGGGCTCGAAGATGCTCGCCAACTACGTGAGCCCGTTCGACGCGACCGTGGTCGAGCGCCTGGCTGCCGCCGGCATGGTGACGCTGGGCAAGACGAACATGGACGAGTTCGCGATGGGCTCGTCCAACGAAAACTCGGCCTTCGGCGTGGTCCGGAACCCGTGGAACGTCGAACACGTGCCGGGCGGGTCGTCCGGCGGCTCGGCGGCGGCGGTGGCAGCCGATCTGGCGCCCGCGGCAACCGGGACGGACACGGGCGGCTCGATCCGCCAGCCGGCATCGTTCTCGGGCATCACCGGGATCAAGCCGACGTACGGCCGCGTGTCGCGCTACGGCATGATCGCGTTCGCCTCGTCGCTGGACCAGGGCGGCCCGATGGCCCGCACGGCCGAGGATTGCGCGCTGCTGCTGTCTGCCATGGCCGGCTTTGACCCGCGTGATTCCACCAGCCTGGAACCGGGCCGCGGCGGCGACGTGGAAGATTTCAGCCGTCTGCTCGGCCAGCCGCTGCAAGGCGCCGATGCTGCCCGCCCCTTGGCCGGCCTGCGCATCGGCCTGCCCAAGGAGTATTTTGGCGAAGGCCTGGCCGATGACGTGCGCGCCGCCGTGCGGGCTTCACTGGCCGAAATGGAAAAGCTCGGCGCCACGCTCGTCGACATCAGCCTGCCCAAGACCGAGCTGTCGATCCCGACGTATTACGTGATCGCCCCGGCCGAGGCGTCGTCGAACCTGTCGCGCTTTGACGGCGTGCGCTACGGCCACCGCGCCGCGGAATACCGGGATCTGGCCGACATGTACCGCAAGTCCCGCGCCGAAGGGTTCGGCTGGGAGGTCAAGCGCCGCATCCTGGTGGGTACATATGTGCTGTCCCACGGCTACTACGACGCCTATTACCTCCAGGCGCAGAAGATCCGCCGGATCATCGCGCAGGATTTCCAGAACGCATTCGCGCAGTGCGACGTGATCATGGGCCCCGTCGCCCCGACCGTGGCCTGGAAGATCGGCGAGAAGAGCGACGATCCGGTCCAGATGTACCTCGAAGACATCTTCACGCTGTCGACCAGCCTGGCGGGCCTGCCGGGCATGAGCGTGCCGGCCGGTTTCGGCGCCAATGGTCTGCCGGTTGGCTTGCAGATCATCGGCAACTATTTTGAAGAGGCACGCATGCTGCAGATCGCGCATGCGTTCCAGCAGGCGACCGACTGGCACATTCGCCAGCCGGCGGCGTGAGCCCTGCCGTACCGACGTACCCGCTGCGCAGCAGGAGGCAGGCATGAACCATCGCATCCGCAACGTACTCGGGCTGGCGCTGGCCGCCGGCCTGCTGGCGGCATGCGTGCCGATTCCGCTGCCGTCGATTCCTGGCATCAGCCGGCCGTCCAAGCCGCCGCCGATTTCCGACCGCCGCATCGACATCAACGGCTACTGCAGCCAGACCGAAGAAGACGGTTTCCGCGAGCAGGCGACGCTGACGGTGGCCGACAACAACGTCACGGCCATGCAATGGCAGTTGTGGGTCGGCCGGCGCGGCTCGTGCCAGTTCGATCTGTCGACGTTCCAGCAGACCAAGCGCCGCCCCAGCATCGAGCTGCGCGAGCGCTACGGCAACTGCACGCTGATGGTCTGGCAGGACCCGCGCCGCGTCACGCTGGCACATGCCAACTGCGAAGCGCATTGCACGCCCGGCATCTATGAAGAAGCCTGGCCGGTGATGTTCGACCCGCAGACGGGCCAATGCGCCCGGAATGCCCGGTGATGCCCGCATCGCTCCGCGCGCTGGCCGCCGTGGCCTGTGCCGCGCTGTCGCTGCAGGCATTCGCTCAGCCGACCCCGGATGCTGAAGGCGGCCTGCCGGATATGCCGGCGGCCCGCGCACCGTCGTCGGCGGAGCTGGGTGTGCAGACGGTCGAGATTCCTCGCGCATTCATGAAGGATGCCGAGGACGCGCCGCAAACGTTGACCGCCTACTGGATCGCCCCGGCCGCAAAGGTGCCTGCCGCCGGTGCGCCGGTGGTCATTGCGCTGCACGGATGCAGCGGGCTCTACACGCCGTCGGGCACGGACGCCAGGGCGCTCGGTTCGCGGTATCGCGGTTATGCGCAATGGCTGCGTGCGCGCGGCTATGCGGTCGTGTTTCCCGACAGCTTCGGGCCGCGCGGCAAGCCGCATGGCATCTGCACCGAGCGCCTTGCCGCCCGCGACATCGACGGCGCCGTGCGGCGCGCCGACATTCTGGCGGCGATGCGCTGGGTGGCCGGCCAGCCCGGCGTGGATGCGCGCCGCATCGTGCTGCTGGGCTGGTCCAATGGCGCGCAGGCGGTGCTCGAAGCCGTCGATGGCAGCCGGGCCTGGCCTGCGGACACGCCGCCCGTGGATCGCGCCGTGGCGTTCTATCCGGGCTGCGTCGCGGCGCAGAAGCGGTCCGACTATCGCCTGAACGCGCCGTTGCTGCTGCTGGCCGGCGGCAACGACGACTGGACGCCGGCCGATCACTGCCAGGCCTTGCAGGCGGCCGTGCTGGCGCGGCAGCCGCAGGCGCGTTTCGAGCTGGACGTGTTTGGCGGCGCGTACCACGGTTTTGATGGTACGGCGCCGGTCAAGGAGCGCAGCGGCATCCCGAGTGGGCGCCGGCACGGCACCGTCACGGTCGGCGGCGATCCGGCCGCGCGCGAAGCGGCATTCGCGAAGCTCGCGGCATGGCTCGATGCGCCCCGCCCCTGACCGCACGGCAGTACACGAACACACGAATACCTGAGTACCTAGACATTCACACCACAACAATCGACAGGACACACGCAACATGCAATGGGAAGTGGTGATCGGCCTCGAGACGCACACGCAGCTCTCGACGGTCTCGAAGATTTTCTCCGGCGCCTCCACCGCCTTCGGTGCCGAGCCCAACACGCAGGCCGCGCCGGTGGATCTGGCGCTGCCGGGCGTACTGCCGGTGCTGAACAAGGGCGCCGTTGAGCGCGCCATCACGTTCGGCCTGGCGATCGGCGCCAAGATCGCGCCCAAGAGCATCTTCGCGCGCAAGAATTACTTCTACCCCGATCTGCCCAAGGGCTACCAGATCAGCCAGTACGAGATTCCGGTGGTGCAGGGCGGCTCGCTGACCTTCCAGGTGGAAGGCAAGAACGGCCAGCCCGGGTACGAGAAGACCGTGCAACTGACGCGTGCGCACCTGGAAGAAGACGCCGGCAAATCGCTGCACGAAGACTTTGCCGGCATGACGGGCATCGACCTGAACCGCGCCGGCACGCCGCTGCTGGAAATCGTGACCGAGCCCGACATGCGTAGCGCAGCCGAGGCCGTTGCTTACGCCAAGGCGCTGCACGCGCTGGTGGTGTGGCTTGGCATCTGCGACGGCAACATGCAGGAAGGCAGCTTCCGTTGCGACGCGAACGTGTCGGTGCGCCCGGGCCCGGATGCGCCGTTCGGCACGCGCTGCGAAATCAAGAACCTGAACTCGTTCCGCTTCCTGGAAGAGGCGATCAACTACGAAGTGCGTCGCCAGATCGAACTGATCGAAGACGGCGGCACCGTGGTGCAGGAAACCCGCCTGTACGATCCGGACCGCAAGGAAACGCGCTCGATGCGCAGCAAGGAAGACGCGCAGGATTACCGCTACTTTCCCGACCCAGACCTGCTGCCGCTCGTCATTGGCGACGATTGGATCGAGCGCGTGCGCGCCACGCTGCCCGAACTGCCGGCCGCCATGGCCGCGCGCTTTGAATCGGCCTACGGCCTGCCGAAGTACGACGCCAGCATCCTCACCGCCACCAAGGCGACGGCGGCGTACTTTGAAGCCGTCGTGGCGGATGCGGGCGCTGCCAATGCCAAGGCCGCGGCCAACTGGATCATGGGCGAGGTGGCCTCGAACCTGAACCGCGCCGATCTGGAGATCGATGCCGCGCCGGTGTCGCCCGCGCAACTCGCCAAGCTGCTCGCGCGCATTGCCGACGGCACGATCAGCAACAACACGGCCAAGAAGGACGTCTTCCCCGCCATGTGGGCCGGCGAACACGGCGGCGATGCCGACGCGATCATCGCCGAGAAGGGCCTGAAGCAGATGTCCGATTCCGGCGAGCTGGAGAAGATCATCGACGACGTGCTGGCCGCCAATGCCAAGTCGGTCGAGGAATTCCGCGCCGGCAAGGAGAAGGCATTCAACGCGCTGGTGGGCCAGGCCATGAAGGCCACGCGCGGCAAGGCCAACCCCGCACAAGTCAACGAACTGCTGAAGAAGAAACTCGGCGCAGCCTGATGAGCACCTCCACGATGAACGCACAAGACGTCGCCAACTACCTGCAGGCGCATCCGGCCTTCTTTGAAGAGCACGCCGAGCTGCTGGCCGCCATTCAATTGACGAGCCCGCACAGCCATCGCGCGGTGTCGCTGCAGGAGCGCCAGATGGAAATCCTGCGCGACAAGAACAAGCACCTCGAACTCAAGCTGTCGGACCTGATGCGCCACGGCAACGAGAACGACCGTACGCAGCAGCGTGTGCACGCCTGGACGACGCGCCTGCTGGGCGAGGCCGACACGCATGCGCTGCCGTACGCCGTGCAGGATGGTCTGCGTGAAATCTTTGACGTGCCCGCGGTGGCGCTGCGCGTGTGGCAGGTCGGCGAGGAATTTGCACACCTGGAAGTCGCGCAGGGCGTGAGCGAGGAAGTGCGCCTGTTTGCGGCCGGCCTGCGTGCGCCGTATTGCGGCGCCAATGCCGGCTTTGAAGCGGCCGGCTGGCTCGATACATCGGATACCGGCGGCGCGCCCATCGAATCGCTCGCCATTGTCACGTTGCGCGTGCCGGTGCGTGGCGATGCCGATGCCAGCGCCGCGCCGGCATTCGGCCTGCTGGTGCTCGGCTCGCCGGACGCCCGCCGCTTCCATGACGGCATGGGCACGACCTACCTCGCGCAGATCGGCGAACTGGCCGCTGCCGCGCTCAACCGCCTGCGCGACTGAGCGCCGCCCACCGCATGCCGCAATCTGCTTCAGCCGATGCATCTGGCGCGCAGGCGCCGCATCCGCAGATTGCGGCGTACCTTGACGCGCTGAAGTTCGAGCGGCAGCTCTCGCCGCACACGCTGGAGAGCTACACCCGCGAGCTGGCCGTGCTCCAGCGCCTCGGTGCGCAGCACGCCGCCAATGTCGATCTCACGCAACTGCAGTCTCACCATATCCGCCGCATGATGGCGCAGCTGCACGGCGACGGTCTGTCCGGCCGCAGCATTGCGCGGGCGCTGTCGGCGTGGCGCGGCTGGTTCAAATGGATGGCGCTGCGCGATGCCGCCGTCACCGCCAATCCCGTCGATGGTGTACGCGCGCCGAAGAGCCCGAAGCGGCTGCCGAAAGCGCTGTCCGTGGAGCAAGCTGTCGCGCTGATGGAGCAGTTGCCCGGCGACGATGCCGAAACGGTGCGCGACCGTGCTGTCAACGAGCTGTTCTATTCGTGCGGGCTGCGGCTCTCTGAGCTGGTCAGCCTCGACCTGCGCCACGTGAAGGCCGGCGCGTATGAATCGGCGAGCTGGCTCGATCTGGAGGCGCGCGAGGTGCAGGTGCTCGGCAAGGGCAGCAAGCGGCGCACCGTGCCGGTGGGCGCCAAGGCGGCGGAGGCGCTGGCTGCATGGCTGGCGGTGCGCGAGCAGCTTGCCAAGCCCGACGCGGCACCCGAAGACGCGCACGCGCTGTTTCTCTCGCCGCGCGGCAAGCGGCTGGCGCAGCGGCAGATCCAATTGCGCATGAAGCGCAACGCCATCGCGGCGGGTGTGCCGGCGGATGTGCATCCGCACGTGCTGCGGCATTCGTTTGCCACGCACATGCTGCAGTCCTCCGGTGATCTGCGCGCGGTGCAGGAACTGCTCGGCCACGCCAGCATTGCCAGCACGCAGGTTTATACTTCGCTCGATTTTCAGCACCTGGCCAAGATCTACGATCAGGCGCATCCCCGCGCAAAAAAGAAGTAGCGCATTGTCCGAACCTTCGGGCGCCCCATCCCCAGTCGTATGCAAACCCTGATTCTGAAGCCCGGCAAGGAGCGCTCGCTGCTGCGCCGGCACCCGTGGATTTTCGCCAACGCCATCGATCGCGTGGAGGGCAAGCCGGCCTCCGGCGCGACCGTCATCGTGCGCGCGCACAACGGCCAGTTTCTGGCGCGCGCCGCGTTCAGCCCTGTCTCGCAGATTCGCGCGCGCGTGTGGAGCTTTGATGAATCGGAGCCCGTCGACCACGCGTTCTTCAAGCGCCGCATTGCCGCGGCCGTGGCGTACCGCCGCGCGTGGGTGCACGACACCGACGCCGTGCGCCTCGTCATGGGCGAAGCCGACGGCCTGCCCGGGCTGATCGTCGACCAGTACGGCACAGGGGATGCGGGCCAGCTCGTCTGCCAGTTCAGCGCCGCGGGCGTGGAGCACTGGAAGCAGGCGATCGTCGCCGCGCTCATCAAAGAGACGGGTTGCCCGAACGTCTACGAACGGTCGGATGTGAGCGTGCGCGAGCGTGAAGGCCTGGAGCAGATGACCGGTGTGCTGGCCGGCGCCGAGCCGCCCGCCGATCTGTCCGCCACCGAGCACGGCGTGCGTTATTACGTGGACGTGCGCGAAGGCCACAAGACGGGCTTCTACATCGACCAGCGCGACAACCGCGCGCTCGTCGGCGCCTTGGCGCGCGATCGCGATGTGCTGAACTGCTTCTGCTATACCGGCGGCTTTTCGCTGGCCGCGCTCAAGGGCGGGGCGCGCTCGGTGGTGTCGATCGATTCGTCGGGCGAGGCGCTGGCGGTGGCAGAGCGCAACGTCACGCTCAACGGCTTCGATCCAGCGCGCGCCGAGTGGCTGGACGCGGACGTCTTCAAGTCGCTGCGCAACTTCCGCGCGGAAGGCCGCCAGTTCGACCTGATCGTGCTGGATCCGCCCAAGTTTGCGGCCTCGGCGCAGCAGGTCGATCGCGCGGCGCGCGCATACAAAGAGATCAACTTGGTTGGCATGCAGTTGCTGCGCCCGGGCGGCCTGCTGTTTACGTATTCGTGCTCGGGCGCGATCGACGCAGACCTGTTCCAGAAGATCGTCGCGGGTGCGGCGGCCGATGCCAAGGTGACGGCGCGCATCCAGCGCCGGCTGGCGGGCGGCGTCGACCACCCGCTGCTGACGAGCTTCCCGGAAGGCGAATACCTCAAGGGCCTGCTGCTGCAAGTCGGCTAGCAATTTGTCGCAATTTTTGGCTTGTCCCGGCAAGCCGCCATTGCGAAGATGCGGTCCTTCGTTTTCCGCATCACGTCGATGGCTTCCAACGCTGCCCATCACGCGACGGGTTGGGCGGCAGGCCTGATTGCCGCCACCCTCGTCGCACAGGCTTCGCACACGTCTCTCGAACATCTCGGCAGCCTCCTGGCGTTTTGCGCGGCGGTGGCCGGCAGCACCGCGCCCGACTGGATGGAGGTGGCCTGGTGGACCCGCGCGCGCCGCCTGTGGATCACGCACCGCACCGCCACCCATTGGGGCATCGGCTGGGTGGCGGCGCTTGTTCTGTCATACCAGGCGCTGGGCCATGCGCACGTGTGGGCACCGCTGCTGTTCGGCTTCGCTTGCGGTGGACTGATGCACCTGTTGGCGGACTGGCCCAATCCGCTGGGCGTGCCCTGGATCTGGGGGCGCCATTCCCTGAACCTGTGGAAGAGCGGTCGCTGCGATCTGGTCGTGGTGATCCTCGCGTGGGCCGCGGCGTGCTGGCTGGTGCGGCCGCTGTGGGCGGCAACGGCAGCGCGCGTGGTCGGATGGTTCGCACACGTGGCGCGATGAGCCCGCCGTATCGGCATTGTCTGATGGAAGCCGGGCCTGCGAACGACTAAGTTGGAACCGCCGGACGCCCCGCGTCCGAATCCAACTCCGTTTGCGCAAGCGTTGCGCAAACGCCCTCACCGGGAGTCGTCGATGACACTGGATGTGACGCGCCAAGACCCTCGCTACAACACGCTCAAACATGGCTTCAACCTGCGCTGGCCCTCGACGGACGCGCAGGCCGCGAGCCGCATCGCCCTCATTGAAAAGCCCGACGATGTGGCGCCCGCCGTGCAGCGCATCATCAACGCGGGCCAGCGCCCGACCGTGCGCAGCGGCGGACATTGCTACGAGGATTTCGTCTCCAACAACCCCGACGGCACGATCGTCGACCTGAGCCTGCTCGCCACGCCCGAAGTGCGCGCCGACGGCTCGGTGCGCATTCCGGCCGGCACGCAGAACTGGAACGGCTACCTGGAGCTGTACAAGCGCCACAACGTGACGCTGCCCGGCGGCTCTTGCTATTCGGTCGGCGCGGGCGGGCATATCTGCGGCGGCGGGTACGGGCTGCTGTCGCGGCTGCAGGGCCTGACGGTGGATTGGCTCTCGGCCGTGGACATCGTCACGGTCGACAAGACCGGCAAGGCCGCTGCGCGCACGGTGGATGCGGCGCACGATCCGGATCTGTTCCGTGCATGTCGCGGCGCGGGCGGCGGCAACTTCGGCGTCATCACGGGCTACACCTTCGCCAAGCTGCCCGAGGCGCCGCAGGAAGTGGCGCTCGCCACCGTGGCGTTCGACTGGGCGACCATGACACCGCAACGCTTTGCCGAACTGCTGCGCATCTACGGCGAATACTGGGAGACGCGCGGCAAGGATCCGGACACGTGGGGCATGTTCTCGCTGCTCAAACTCACGCACAAATCGTCGGGGCAGATCGTGCTGCTCACGCAGTTCTGCAACCCGGATGGCACGTGCCGCGATCTCTCCGTCCTCAACGATTTTCTGAGCCGCTTCCAGGCTTGCGCGCCCACGCCGGTCAAGGGGCGCCCGCCCGGCTACGGCCCTGCGCACAAGCAGGGCGTGGGGCAACTGCTCTGCTCCAAGCCGCACACCATCGTGCAATACGACTGGCTGACGGCCACGCAGTACCTGAACGGCTCAGGGGCCAATCAGCGCGGCAAGTACAAATCGGCCTACATGAAGCGCGGCTTCACGGCGCGCGAGGCGCAGCGCATCTACGCCCACCTCACGCGGACGATGCCGGGCGTCGATCTGAGCCAGTCGTTGCTGCAAGTCGATTCGTACGGCGGCGCTGTCAACAAGGCCGAGCGCATTGGCGACACCGCCGTGCCGCAGCGGGCCTCGATCATGAAGCTGCAGTACCAGACGTATTGGACGTCCGCGGCCGATGACGCCGGCCACTTGCGCTGGATCAGCGATTTCTATCGCGACGTCTACGGCGCGCCCGATGTGCCCGCGCCGCACAGCGGCACACCTTACCCGGGCGACCGGTACGAGGGCTGCTACATCAACTACCCCGACGTCGACATGCTCGCCTACCCGTTCTGGCCGCAGCTCTACTACGGCAGCGGCGATCTGTACGCATTTCTGCAGGATGTGAAGCGCCGGTATGATCCGAACAACATCTTCCACCACGCCATGTCCGTGCGTGTTTGATGGAGCCATCCAATGACCAATCGTCTTCGTCGAACCTTCATGCAGTGGACCGGTAGCTTGCCTTTGCTGGGCGCTTTTCCCAAAACCGTCATGGCCCAGGCGGTCGAACAACCTGCCGCGTCGGGCGCGCCGCCCGCGGGCAATGCGCGCGCTCCCCGCTTCGCCTATGTCGGCACCTACACGTTCAATGCGCCGGGCGGCACCGCGGGCGGCCCGGCCGCGCGCGGCATCTATGTGCTCGAACCGCGCGGCGATGCATGGACGCAGGTGCAGGTCGTCGAAAGCGCCAATCCGTCGTTCCTGGCCGTGCACCCGAATCAGCGGTTCCTGTACGCCATCAACGAACTTGAGGTGTATGAAGGTCGGCCGAACGGCAGCGCCGAGGCCTATGCGATCGACGCGCGCGACGGCAAGCTGACGCTGCTGAACCGCCAGCCGCTGTCGCTGTCGGGCACGAACCCCGCACACGTGGTCGTGTCGCCGGACGGCAAGCACCTGTGCGTGTCGATCTACAGCGGCGGCGCGTACAACCTCCTGCCGATCGGCGAGGACGGCAAGCTCGGCACCGTCTCCGGCATCTTCAAGGACACCGGCTCCGGCCCCCGCCCCGAACAGGAGGCGCCGCACGCGCACATGATGCTGTTCGACACCACCGGCCAGCACGTGATCGGCACCGACCTGGGCACCGATCGCATCAACGTGTTTGCCATTGAGGGTGGCAAGCTTGCCCCGCGTGACCGCGCGCAGCTCAAGCCCGGCAGTGGTCCGCGCCACCTGGCGCTCCATCCGCAAGGCAAGCTGCTCTACGTCATCAACGAACTGGAAGGCTCGGTCGCCTGCCACGGTTACGACCCCGCCACCGGCCACGTGCAGGAAGAGCGTCAGCGCATTTCCACCACCCCTGCCGACTACACCGGCCAGAAGAGCGGCGCCGAGCTGCTGATGCACCTGTCCGGGCGGTTCCTCTACGCCAGCAACCGGAAGCTGAAGTCCGATCATCCGCTGGCCGACAGCGTGGCCGCATTCAGCATCGATGCCTCAGGCAAGCTCGCGCCGCTTCAGTACTGGAGCGAGGGCGTGCACTTTCCGCGGGCGATGACGATGGCGCCCGACGGCAGCCACCTCTACGTGCTGAACCAGAAGGGCGACACCATCCTGCGGCTGCGCATCGACGGCCAGACCGGCAAGCTGGACCAGCCGGCGGTGGTGGCGAAGGTGCCGACGCCGGTGTGTCTGGTGTGGGCGGGGTAGTGAGCACGGCGGAAACCCCTGGGCGGTGCAAGGCCGCTCAGTTGCAACTCAATTGCAGCAACCGTTCGAGCGTGGGACAATCCCGCGCATGACTTCCCCGGCTTCACGCGACGTTTCTGCCACTTCCCGGCACGATTCCCCTGAATCGATGGCCCGCACGCGCCTGCGTGGCCTGGGCAGCCGCGTGACGGAACCGCGCGTGCGCGTGCTCGCCGTGCTGATGCAGGGCGCCGACCCACTCTCGCACCAGGCGGTATGCGACGCGCTACCGCCCGACTCCGGCATCGACCGCGTGACCGTCTACCGCGTGCTCGACTGGCTCGTGGCAGGCGGCATCGTCCACAAGACGGCCGGGGCCGATCGTGTCTTCCGCTTCAGCCTGGCCGAGCACGATGCCGCGCGCGAAGCGGCGCACCGCTCGCACAGTCACTTCCACTGCACGCAATGCGGGCGCGACTTCTGCTTGGAGGGGGCCGAGCCGCCGGCCATGCCGAAGGCCGCCCTGCCCGCCGGCTTCGCAGCCGACCATGCCGAACTCACCATCAAGGGCGCTTGCGCGGATTGCGCGCATCTGGCGTCTCATCACAAGACAGGAAACGCATCATGTCCAAAATGATCCCGGTCACCATCCTGACGGGCTTTCTCGGCAGCGGTAAGACCACGCTGCTCAAGCGCATCCTGAACGAACACCACGGCATGAAGATCGCCGTGATCGAGAACGAGTTCGGCGAAGAGAACATCGACAACGACATCCTCGTGCAGGACGGCACCGAGCAGATCGTGCAGATGAGCAACGGCTGCATCTGCTGCACCATCCGGGGCGACCTGGTGAAGGGGTTGTCCGACCTGCTCACGCGCCGCGACAAGGGCGAGATCCAGTTCGACCGCGTCGTCATCGAGACCACCGGCGTTGCGAACCCCGGCCCCGTTGCGCAGACCTTCTTCATGGACGACGAGATCGCCAGCCGTTACCTGCTGGATGCCGTCATCACGCTGGTCGACGCCAAGCACGGCAACATGCAGCTCGACAAGCAGGAAGAGGCGCAGCGCCAGGTGGGCTTTGCCGACGCCATCTTCATCACGAAGAGCGACCTCGTGTCCGCCGACGACGTCAACGCACTGCGCCACCGCCTCCTGCACATGAACCCGCGCGCCCCGATCCGCACCGCCAATTTTGGCGACGCGCCGATCGACACCATTTTCGATCTGCGCGGCTTCAATCTGAATGCCAAGCTGGAGATCGACCCCGACTTCCTGCGCGAAGACGGTCATGATCACAACCACGATCACGATCATGACCACGCCTGCTCGGCCGATTGCGATCACGACCACGATCATGAGCACCACGGCCACCACCATCATCACGGGCACGCGCACCATACCGACCGCATCGCCTCGTTCGTCTTCCGCAGCGAACGGCCGTTCAACTACACCAAGCTGGAGGAGTTCCTCTCCGGCGTGCTGAACATCTACGGCGAGAAGCTGCTGCGCTACAAGGGCGTGCTGTACATGGAGGGCGTCGACCGCAAGGTCGTGTTCCAGGGCGTGCACCAGCTCATGGGCAGCGATGTGGGCGGCAAATGGGACGGCGAGACCCCTTCCAACCGGATGGTGTTCATCGGCGTCGACCTGCCGCGCGAAACGATTCTGAAAGGATTGGAGAACTGCCTGGCCTGATCCGGCCGCTTTACCCTCCTTTTGGGTGGTCCCGCCGCGCTTTCAGGCAGAATCCGGGCCGGATTTTGTGTCCGTGTTTCTCCGATAGTTCGGGTAAGATCGTTCAGCTACAATAGGTCGATTTAGAAGCACGTCGTCCCAAGCACGTCCGATAGGAGAGCAGGCGATGGTGACTAAGACCAAGGAAGGGCGCGGCGCCAACGTTGGAGCCGGGCAGTCCGGAACGGAGTCGGCGGCAGCCCAGGCTGCGCCAGCCACCCGAAAAAAAGCGGCAGGGGGCGCCGCTGCGGGAGAGGCAAAAGGAGGCGCGCGGGGCGGCAAGTCCGCCGCCAGCCAGAATGAGTCCGGCGCATCCCCGCGCAAGGACGACGCGACAGCCGACACGGCGCGCGATTTACCAGGATCATCTGCAGCAACCATGAGCAGCAAGAAACTACTCACCGAAGCCGAAATCCTGAAGATGGGCGAAAAGGATTACATGAACGAGGCGCAGCTCGCCTTTTTCAGGGACCGGCTTGAAAAGATGCGCGACGAGATTCTCGCGAACGCCAACCAGACGACGGAGCACCTGCGCGAGACCGTGATCGTGCCGGACCCGGCGGACCGCGCCACCATCGAGGAAGAGCATGCGCTGGAACTGCGCACGCGCGACCGCGAGCGCAAGCTGCTCAAGAAGGTCGAGCAGTCGATCGCGCGGATCGATGCCGGCGAGTACGGCTGGTGCGACGAAACCGGCGAGCCGATCGGCATTCCGCGCCTGCTTGCCCGTCCGACCGCCACCCTGACGCTGGAGGCGCAGGAGCGCCGCGAAAAGCGTCAGAAGCTGCAGGGCGACTGACGCCGCCCGCCGCAGTGGTTTTCCAGTTCGCAGCCCGGTAGCCAGCCGGGCTGTTTGCTTTTGCAGGCCTTCGATCATGCCCCGTCCGCTTCCCGTTACCGTGCTGTCCGGCTTCCTCGGCGCCGGCAAGACCACGCTGCTCAACCACGTGCTCGCCAACCGCGAGGGCAAGCGTGTGGCCGTGATCGTCAACGACCTGTCCGACGTCAACATCGACGCCCAGCTCGTCGGTGACGGCACCGCGACCAGCGCGCAGCTCTCGCGCACCGATGAGCGCATGGTCGAGCTGTCCAACGGCTGCATCTGCTGCACGCTGCGCGAAGACCTGCTCGACGAGGTGGCCCGCCTCGCGCGCGAAGACCGGTTCGACTACCTGCTCATCGAATCCACCGGTGTGGCCGAGCCGCTCCCGATCGCCGAGACCTTCACCTTCGAGGACGCGCAAGGCGACGTGCTGTCCGACCTCGCGCGCCTGGACACGATGGTCACGGTGGTCGATGCCCAGCATTTTCTGGCCGACTACGATGCGGCCGACTTCCTGGCCGATCGCGGTCAGGCCCGCGATGAAGACGACGACCGCACCGTGGTCGACCTGCTCATCGAGCAGGTCGAATTCTGCGACGTGATCGTCCTCAACAAGATCGACCTGGTGAGTGATGCCCAGCGCGATCGCCTGGCGGCCATCCTGCATTCGCTGAACCCGCGGGCGCGCATCGTGCCAGCATCGTTCGGCAAGGTGCCGCTCGATGCCATCCTCAACACGCACCGGTTCGACTTCGATGCCGCGGCCGCTGCGCCCGCGTGGCTGGCCGAACTGCGCGGCGAGCATGTGCCCGAGACCGAAGCGCTGGGCATCCGCAGCTTCGTGTATCGCCGCCGCGTGCCGTTCCACCCGCAGCGTCTGTGGGACCTGATGCACACCGAATGGCTGCGCGAGCATGGCCGCGTGCTGCGCTCGAAGGGCTATTTCTGGCTGGCGTCGCGCATGGACATCGCCGGAAGCTGGGGCCAGGCCGGCGGCGTGATGCGCCACGGCGGCGCGGGCGCGTGGTGGGCCGCCGTCGACGAGGTCGAATGGCCCGACGAGGAAGAAGCCCGCGCTGACATCATGGACAAGCTGCACGACAACGGTGCGCCCGCGCCGTGGGGTGACCGCCGCCAGGAGCTCGTCTTCATCGGCACGGACCTGGACGAAGCCGCGCTCGTCGCGCAACTCGATGCCTGCCTGCTGACCGACGCCGAAATGGCGGCCGGCCCGGATGCGTGGGCCGCGCTGCCCGATCCGTTCCCGGCGTGGGCCTTCGACGACCACGACGACGAAGACGGCAGCGACGACCACGATCACCACCATGGTGACGACTGCGAGTGCGGGCACCACGACTGAGCACGCGAGTACCCCGCTTCGCCGACGTTGACACCGGCGTCGTCCGATCCCGACAATCCCCCACGGGCTGTTTCCGTCACGAAACAATGGGAGATTCGTCATGCCGGTTCTGCGTCTGCTGCGCGCTGCGGGTGTGGTTGCTGCGCTGTCCTTGGCCACGGCGCTTGCGCCGGTTGCGGGGCATGCCCAGCCCGCTTCCACGCTGGTGGTCGGGCTGTCGGGCGATATCACGTCGCTCGATCCGCATTTCCATAACGTCACGCCGAACGCGAACGTCGCCGAGCACATGTTCGAGACGCTGATCGCCAAGGACGAGAAGATGCGTCTGAAGCCGGGCCTCGCCACCTCGTGGAAGGCCGTGGACGATACGGTATGGGAGGTCAAGCTGCGCCCCGGCGTGCATTTCCATGACGGCAGCGAGTTCACCTCGGCCGATGTCGTCTATTCGCTGGCGCGCCCCGCCACCATCAAGAACAGCCCATCGCCGTACACGATCTACACGCGCGGCTTCAAGGACGTGACGGCGGTCGACAAGCTGACCGTGCGCATCACCACCAACGGCCCGTACCCGCTGGTGCCGAACGACCTGTCGACGATCTATATCGTGTCGAAGAAGGCGGCCGAGAAAGCCAGCTCCGACGACTTCAACAGCGGCCGCGCGATGATCGGCACGGGGCCGTACAAGTTCGTCTCGTTCAGCCGGGGTGACCGCGTGGAGCTGGCGCGCTTCGACGGCTACTGGGGCAAGAAGCCGCAGTGGCAGCGCGTGACACTGCGCATCCTGACCGCCGACGCGCCGCGCGTGGCGGCCCTGCTGGCCGGTGATGTGCAGGTCATCGAAAACGTGCCGACGTCCGACATCAAGAAGCTCTCCGCCGATCCGAGCGTCTCGCTGTTCAAGATGCCGGTGTTCCGGATGATGTATCTGCACATGGATTCGGACCGCGACGTGTCGCCGTTCGTGACGGACAAGGCCGGCAAGCCGCTGCCGAAGAACCCGCTCAAGGATGCGCGTGTGCGGCAGGCGATCTCGCTGGCCATCTCGCGCCAGGCCATCGTCGACCGCGTGATGGAAGGCGCCGCCGAGCCGACCGGCCAGCTCGTCAACAGCGCGCTGTTCGGGCATGTGCCGGGCCTGAAGGCACCGGCGGCGGATCCGGCCACGGCCAAGAAGCTGCTGGCCCAGGCCGGTTACCCCGACGGCTTCGCCATCACGCTGCATGCCACCAACAACCGCTACGTCAACGACGACCGCGTTGCACAGGTGGTGGCCGCGATGCTGTCGCGCATCGGGATCGCGACCAAGGTGGAGACGATGCCGTCGGCGACGTTCTTCACGCGGGCCAACAAGCTCGATTTCTCGTTCCTGCAGGCCGGCTGGGGCGCCGATACGGGCGAGGCCAGTTCGAGCCTGAAGGCGCTGCTGGCCACGTATGATCCGGCGCGCGGCTGGGGCGCCTCCAACCGCGGGCGCTATTCCAATCCGGCGCTCGACGCCAAGCTGGCCGAGGCGCTGCAGACCATCGACGACGCCAAGCGCGAGAAACTGCTGCAGGAGGCCACCGAGATCGGCATGCGCGACGCCGGCGTCATTCCGCTCTACTTCAACATCAACGTGTGGGCGGCGCGCAAAGGTTACACGGTGACGCCGCGTCTGGATGAGCGCACGTACGCCTTTGACGTGAGGCATTGAGCGGGAAGCGATTTCCGGCGCACAAAAAGCGCACGCCGTGACGGAAATCGGGCTTGAAATCCTGGGGGCTGGCGTCAAGTATGAAGCTCTTTGGCCGGCCCGCTGGGGGCCGCGCCAAGCCGGACCCCTAGGAACAAGCGCATGGAACAGTATCACGGCACCACCATCGTCAGCGTGCGGCGCGGCAATCAGGTCGCACTCGGCGGCGACGGCCAAGTCACGCTGGGCAACATCGTGATGAAGGGCTCGGCCCGCAAGGTGCGCGCCATCTACGACGGCAAGGTGCTGGTCGGCTTTGCCGGTGCCACCGCCGACGCCTTCTCCCTGCTCGACCGCTTCGAAGCGAAGCTGCAGAAGCACCAGGGCAACCTGCTGCGCTCGGCGGTCGACCTCGCCAAGGACTGGCGCACCGACCGCGCCTTGCGCCACCTTGAAGCGATGCTGATCGTCGCCGACCGCGAATCCACCCTCGTCATCACCGGCAACGGCGACGTCCTGGACCCGGAAGGCGGCATCGCCGCAATCGGCTCGGGCGGCGCCTATGCGCAATCGGCCGCCAAGGCGCTGATGGAGAACACCGATCTCTCGCCGCGGGACGTGGTGCAGAAGTCGCTCAAGATCGCCGGCGAGCTGTGCATCTACACCAACACCAATTTCGTGATCGAGACGCTCGAATAAGCGAGCGCCTTCATCCACAGGATTCCCATGTCTGAAACCATGACGCCGTCGGAGATCGTCTCCGAACTCGACAAGCACATCATCGGCCAGCAGAAGGCCAAGAAGGCCGTGGCCGTGGCGCTGCGCAACCGCTGGCGCCGCCAGCAGGTCGGTGAGCCGCTGCGCCAGGAAATCACGCCCAAGAACATCCTGATGATCGGGCCGACCGGTGTCGGCAAGACCGAAATCGCCCGCCGCCTGGCCAAGCTGGCCGACGCGCCGTTCATCAAGATCGAGGCGACCAAGTTCACCGAGGTCGGTTACGTCGGCCGCGATGTCGACACCATCGTGCGCGACCTGGCCGAGATGGCCGTCAAGCAGACGCGCGAGTCCGAGATGAAGAAGGTGCGCGCCAAGGCTGAAGACGCTGCCGAGGACCGGATCCTCGACGTGCTCATCCCACCGCCGCGCGACATCGGGTTTGCGCAGCCGGAAGAGAAGGATTCCGCTGCCCGCCAGGCTTTTCGCAAGAAGCTGCGCGAAGGCCAGCTCGACGACAAGGAAATCGAACTCGAAGTGTCGGCGGCGCTGCCGAGCATGGACATCATGGGCCCGCCTGGCATGGAAGACATGACCGAGCAGATCCGCTCGATGTTCGCGGGCCTTGGCCAGGGCAAGAAGAACCGCCGCAAGATGAAGGTGAAGGAAGCCTTCAGGCTGCTCATCGACGAAGAGGCCGCCAAGCTCGTGAACGAAGACGAACTCAAGCAGAAGGCGGTGGCCAACGTCGAGCAGAACGGCATCGTCTTCCTGGACGAGATCGACAAGATCGCCAGCCGCAGCGAATACGGCGGCGGCGAGGTGTCGCGGCAGGGCGTGCAGCGCGATTTGCTGCCGCTGGTAGAGGGCACGACGGTCAACACCAAGTACGGAATGATCAAGACCGATCACATCCTGTTCATCGCGTCGGGCGCGTTCCATCTGTCCAAGCCGAGCGACCTGATCCCCGAGCTGCAGGGCCGTTTCCCGATTCGCGTGGAGCTCGATTCGCTCTCGGTGGAAGACTTCCGCGCCATCCTCACGCAGACCGATGCGAGCCTCACCAAGCAATACCAGGCGCTGATGAAGACCGAAGGCGTGGACCTCGTTTTTGCGGAGGACGGCATCCACCGCCTGGCCGAGATTGCATGCTCGGTCAACGAGAAGGTCGAGAACATCGGTGCTCGCCGCCTGTACACGGTGATGGAGCGGTTGCTCGAAGACCTGTCGTTCCACGCGCACAAGTCCGCGGGCGAGACCGTCACGATCGACGCTGCGTACGTCGATGAACGCCTGAGTGAACTGTCGGGCAACGAAGACCTTTCACGCTACGTGCTGTAAGCGCGACAAACCTCGCCCCCTCGCGGGCCGCATCGGAGACGATGCGGCCCGCTTGCTTTTGTGCCGCCAAGCCAGCACTGACAACACTTTGCGCCAGACCAGGTGCGCTCGGGCCCGTTATCTGCTGAATGGATGTTGCCGCTAGGACAATGCGCGCCGCGCACTTTGCGTGCGCGATCCCAACACCACGACAAGGAGAAAAGCGTATGAAACCGATCCAACGCCTGGCCCTGTGCTGCGTGCTTGCCTGCGCTCCGTTGGGCATTGCCCATGCTCAGGTCACGCCGGCGCCTACCGGGCCCGCGACGGCATCCGCGCCGAACGATGCCAAACGCACGGCCTACGACAACGCCGTCAAGCAGGCCGACGCCAACTATAAGGCCGCCAAGGACAAATGCGACGCGATGAAGGGCAACGACCGCGATGTCTGCCGCGCGCAGGCCAAGGGCGATTACAACGTCGCCAAAGCCAACGCCAAGGCTGAACGCGACGGCACCGAAGCGGCTCGCGACCACGCTGCCAAGGAAAAGGCCGAGGCCGACTACGACGTCGCCAAGACGAAGTGCGATGCGCTCAAGGGCAACGACAAGGACACCTGCGTGAAGGACGCCAAGGCAGCCTACACGCGCGCCAAGAGCGGCGAAGAGGTGAGCCACGCCAAGGCCACGGGCAACGCCAAGGACGTGAGCGAAGCGCGCCGCGATGCCGTCAAGGACACCAACGACGCCAACTACAAGGCCGCCAAGGAACGCTGCGATGCGATGTCCGGCGATGCCAAGTCGAAGTGCCAGAACGACGTGGCGGCCAAGTACAAGAAGTAAGCCTGGGCCGCACGACGGTTTTCAATCGGGCGGCCCGCAGGCCGCCCCTGTCTTGTCTCAACCGAAACGGAGGACGTGATGAACTGGGACCAAGTCGAAGGTAAATGGGATCAGGTCAAGGGCAAGGTCAAGGAGAAATGGGGCCAGCTGACCGACGATGACCTGACCGTGATCCGCGGCAAGCGCGACCAGCTTGCCGGCAAGATCCAGGAGCGCTACGGCTACACCAAGGAGCGCGCCGAAGACGAACTCAAGGCGTGGGAGCGCGACACGACCTGGTGAGCGGTCGGCGACGGCGGCTACTTGGCCACCGGGCGCTTGCCCAGCTTGCGCTGCAGTGTGCGGCGGTGCATGTTGAGTGCGCGCGCGGTGGCCGAGATGTTGCCGTTGTGCTCGGCCAGCACGCGCTGGATGTGCTCCCACTCCAGCCGTGCAACCGACAGCGGTGTGGGGTTTTCCATCGTTTGCTCCGCGACCGCTTCGGACACCCCTACCTGCAAGGCCAGCAGGATCGAATCCACGTTCGCCGGCTTGGCGAGATAGTCATCGGCACCCAGTTTCACGGCCTGCACGGCGGTCGCGATGCTCGCGTAGCCGGTCAGGATCAGCATGCGCGCGTCGGGCAGCGCCTGGCGCAGCGGGGCGATCCAGTGCAGGCCGGAATCGGTGCCGCCATGCGGCATCAGGCCCTTGTCGCTGGCGGCCAGATGCAGGTCGACGGTGACATAGGCGAAGCGCGTCTGGCGCGCCAGCGCCAGCGCTTCGCCGCCCGTGTGGGCGATCTGCGGTGCAAAGCCGCGGCGCGTGAGGGCGCGCGCGAGTGTCTGCGCGAAGACGTCGTCATCGTCGAGGATGAGGAAGGGGGCGGGTTGCTGCATGGCGTTCTCCGGGCCGCGTGGAACGGTCGCGTTATGTGAAGAGGGTCGGCGCACCGATGATGTGCGCCGTTGCGTGTTCTTTCGGACCACCGATCGGCAGCCGCAGTTCGGCGATCGCGCCCTGCGGCGGGTTCGGGCGCAGCACCACGGTGCCGCCCAGCCGTCGCGCCGTGGTGGAGGCCAGGTACAGGCCGATGCCATGACCGCCGTGCCGGCTCGGCACCGGCGTACGGCCCAGCGATGTGCGCAGGTCTTCGGGCAGTCCCAGCCCCGTATCGACGATCGACAGCACGATCTGCCGCGGCGCATCGCGCAAGACATCGGGCGTGGCGTCGATCCTGGCGGTGAGCAGCAGCGGCACCTGGTCGCGGCCGGCCTGCTGCTGGCTGCGCGCCGCATTGTCGAGCAGGATGGTGAGGATCTGGCCCACGTTCACCGGGTCGAGTTCCACCGCCTGCGCCGCCGGCGAGGTCTCAGTGTGAAGACGGATATCGGGATGGCGCAGTTGCCACGTCTGGGTGAACTCGGGCAGCCACTGGCCAAGCGGTTCCGGCGCGCCGTCGTTGGCCTTGCGCTGCAGCCGGGCGAGGGCGGCGCGGCACAGTTCGAGCTGCTGCTCGATGGCGCGCAGGTCTTCGCGGTAGGGTGCCAGCGGCGAGTTCGGCTGCTTCGCATCGTGCTGCAGCTCGCCCGTGATGACGGCTACCGTGGACAGCGGCGTGCCCATCTCGTGCGCCACGCTGGCGCCTTGCGCCATCAGTGCTTCGATGCGCTGCTCCCGCAGCAGCCGCTCGCGCGCCTCGGTCAACTGCGCGTCGCGCTCGCGCAGCGCCGCGGACAGGCGGGCCGTGAAGCCCGCGATCATGGCGCAGCTCGCCACGAAATCGATCCACATCCCAGCGAGGTGATACGCCACCCCATCGGCCTGGTTGGCGAGCTTCAGCGGGATGTAGTTGCCAAGCATCATGCTGTAGGCCGCCAGTGCATAGAGCGTCAGGCCGACCACGTGGGCAATCGGCAGCATGGCCGCGGCAATGGCCAGCGCCGGCAGATAGAACGAGACGAACGGGTTGGTCGCCCCACCCGTGAAGTACAGCAGCGCAGACAGCGCGCTCAGGTCCACCAGCAGCTGCACGGTGATCTCGATGTGCTGCACGGGCGGGTTGCGCCGCACGCGCCAGCCGGTCAGCACGTTGAACAGCGCGTGCAGGCCCATCACGCTCAGCAGCGGCACCACCGGCAGCTGCACGCCGAAGACCATCGGCGCGAGCAGCATCAGGATCAGTTGCGTGCCCAGCAGGCTCCATCGCAGCCAGAACAGGCGGCGTAGACTGGACGCGTCGATCAGCGGGGCGGCGAGCGAGAGGGTGGAAAGCATGGCGAATAAGTGTAAACGTGCGCACCCGGCGGTTCTCAGGACGACGATGCGTCAATCGGCCGCACAATTGTGCATGCAACCTATCACGGCAGAGGCGCTGTGCTTTAATGCGCAGCACGTTAGTCTCGACAGGAGCTTTCATGATGACGTCCCGATCGATCCGTTGTTCTGCCCGTGTGGCGGTGCTGGCCGCCGGCCTGCTTGCCGGTACGGCAGCGCTTGCGCAGGTGACCGTGCAGGACCCGTGGGTGCGCGGCACGGTGCCGGGCCAGACGTCCAGCGGCGCTTTCATGACGCTGCAGTCGGCGGAGGGGGCCAAGGTGGTCGGCGTCTCGACGCCCGTGGCCGCCACGGCTGAAATCCACGAAATGAAGATGGAAGGCAACGTGATGCGCATGCGCGCGCTGCCCTCGCTGGACTTGCCCAAGGGCCAGGCCGTGCAGCTCAAGCCGGGGGGGTATCACGTGATGCTCATGGACGTGAAGCAACCGCTGGTCAAGGACACCACCGTGCCGCTCACGCTCAGGATCGAACTCGCAGACAAGCGCATCGTCGAGCAGAAGGTGGATGCCAAGGTGCGCGACCTCACCGCAGGCAACATGCCCGCCAAGCACCACGATCACGGCGGCGAACATCAACATTGAGGGCCGCCGGCGGATCGGCGCTGCGGGCCTTGCAGATCGCAGGGAATGGAGTCCATGGCCAACAAGACGCTTGGCACTCGCCAGAAACTGACCTTTCGCATCGAACCTTCCACGCGGGCCGGCACGGCGCGCCCGCGCAATGTCCTGGTGCCGCTCGCACGCGGCCGCAAGGCCGGCGCCCACACCGCCAGCGGCCACGCCGAACGTCAGCGTGGCCGGGCCGATGTCCGCCGCGCACTGCGCACGCTGGACGAAGACAGCAAGGACGCGTGAATCAGCGCAAATCGGCCGCTGCGCGCGTCTGGGCGATGGCTTCGCGCAGGCAGCGCTGGCATCGGCAGCCCTGACCGAGCCGCTGCGCGGCGGCGGGCAGCTTTTCCTCGTGCATGCACCAGCACGTCGCGTCGGGCCGCGTGCCATCGCCGATGGCGCCGCAGCGCAGCTCCGCACCGCAGATCGCGCAGGCCGTGTTGGGCGTCATCAGCGCGCGGCTCCGTCATCGTCCTGGCCGAGGCGATGCATGGCCTCGCGCAGCAGCCCCATCTGCTGCGAGAACCGCGTGCATGCGTCGCACGCCATCAGGTGCACGCGCAGCCGCAGCCGCTCGCCGGTGGATAGCTCGCGGTCCATCCGGCTCACCAGCACACGGTGCGCCTCTTTGCAGGTCAGCATTCCCCAACGGTTCGGCATGGTGGTCCTTGGTCAGGCCTGGCTCGGTTGATGGCCGAACCAGTGCAGGTCCAGGCACTCGCGCAGGCGCATGCGGGCACGATAGAGCAGTGCCCAGGCATTGGTCGCCGTGATCTGCAATTCCTGACAGATCTCGTCCGTTTCGAGCTCCAGCCATTCGCGCATCATGAAGACGCGGCCCACCCGCGGGGGCAGGCGATCGACGCACATCTGCAGCACGTCGAAGAATTCGCGGCGCGACAACGCCGCGTCGGGGTCGCCCCAGTCCGACGGCGGGCTCACGTAATGGCCGTCGGCGGCGAACAGGGTGTCGAAGACGGCTTCGTCGGAGCGCATGCCGGCTTCGTCCGACTCGCTTCCGGCAAGCAGCGAGACGCGCACTTCGCGCCGGCCGGAGCGGATCGCATCGACGATCTTGTGCTTGAGGATGCCGATCACGTACGTCTTGAGCGACGCGTTGCCGGCAAAGCGCTCGGGGTGTTCGAGGACGGCGAGGAGGGTGTCGGCCACCACGTCCTCGGCGAGTGCCGTATCCCGCAACTGGAGCTGTGCAAAGCGCTGCAGGTGCGGGCGTAGCGCCTCGAGCTGGTCGGGTGTGATGGCCATGTGTTCTTTGCCTGCAACGGTGCGGCAGGCACGCAAGGTGCGCCGCCAGACCGTAGCGCCTTTTCTTGTAAAATCGCGCCTGCCGAAAATGGGCTGCTTCGTTTTTATGTGTTGCAGGCGACATTCGGCGTTCCATCATACCCGCCCAAACCGGATGTCACCGTCATGACCGCTTCTGCTGCTGCCCCCGACCCTGCTGGCCTCGCCCCCGAACTCGCGCACATCGCGCCGGCGCTGAAGGCTGAGATTCTCGCGCAGGCGCTGCCTTACATTCGCAAGTTCCACGGCAAGACCATCGTCATCAAGTACGGTGGCAACGCCATGACCGAAGAAAAGCTCAAGCACGGCTTCGCGCGCGATGTGATCCTGCTCAAGCTGGTCGGCATGAATCCGGTGGTGGTGCACGGCGGCGGCCCGCAGATCGACGAAGCGCTGAAGAAGGTCGGCAAGACGGGCACCTTCATCCAGGGCATGCGCGTGACCGACGAACAGACCATGGAAGTGGTCGAATGGGTGCTCGGTGGCGAAGTCCAGCAGGACATCGTCATGCTGATCAACCAGTACGGCGGCCAGGCAGTCGGCCTGACCGGCAAGGACGGCGGCCTGATCCGCGCCCGCAAGCTGAAGATGCCGGACCGCGAGAACCCCGGCCAGTTCATCGACATCGGCTTCGTGGGCGACATCGAGGCGATCAACCCCGCCGTGGTCAAGGCGCTGCAGGACGACGCGTTCATCCCGGTCATCTCGCCGATCGGCTTCTCCGACGACGGCCAGGCCTACAACATCAACGCGGACGTGGTGGCCGGCAAGATGGCCGAGATCCTGAAGGCGGAGAAGCTCGTCATGATGACGAACATCCCGGGCGTGATGGACAAGCAGGGCAACCTGCTGACCGACCTGTCGGCGCGCGAGATCGACGAGCTGTTTGCCGACGGGACGATCTCGGGCGGCATGCTGCCGAAGATTTCGTCCGCGCTGGATGCGGCCAAGAGCGGCGTGAATTCGGTGCACATCGTCGATGGCCGCATCGAGCATTCGCTGCTGCTGGAAATCCTGACCGAACAGGCGTTCGGCACGATGATCCGCTCGCACTGATGCACACCACCCGGGTGGCCCGGGCGCGCCGCGCGCACGCCTGGCCACGCGAGGTGGCGCCCTCCCCACTGCACGGGGCGCCCAGGCAGCAGCCGGTCTGGCTGTTCGACCTCGACAACACCCTCCACCACGCCTCGCACGCGATCTTCCCGCAGATCAATCGGCTGATGACGGCCTACATGGCGCGCGTCCTCGGCACCGACGAGGCCACCGCCAGCCAGGTGCGTGTCGACTACTGGCGGCGCTACGGCGCCACGTTGCTGGGCCTGGTGCGCCATCATGGCGTGGACCCGGCCGACTTCCTCGCGCACGCGCATACCTTTGACGACCTGCGTGCCATGGTGCGCGCCGAGCGCGGTCTCGCCCAGCTGCTGCGCGCGCTGCCCGGGCGCAAGATCCTGCTGACGAATGCGCCGGCCGCCTACGCGCGCGAGGTGGTGCGGCATATTGGCCTCAAGCGCGCGTTCATGCGCGAGATCGCCGTCGAACACATGTGGGTGCACCGGCGGCTGCGCCCGAAGCCCGATCCGCTGATGCTGCGCCGGCTGCTGGCGCGCGAGCGGATCGCGCCATCGCGCGCCATCCTCGTGGAAGACACCCTGTCCCACCTCAAGCGCTACCGGCGCCTCGGGATCAGGACGGTGTGGGTCACGGGCTATCTGCGGAAAGTCACGCCCGCGGCTGCTGCTGGCGACCAGCAGGCTCCCGCCGCCGATGCATTGCATCCAATGCAAGCTGCCGCCATGGGCGCGCGTGCAAATTCACCACATCCACCGGCGGCCGCACCGATTTTGTTCGCCAACCGGCCCGGCTACGTGGGCGTGAAAGTAAAATCGGTGCTTCAACTACAACGAAGGCTTGTTCGACGCGGTTAGGCAGTGACGGTGTCTCCGTCGTCAGAACGGGAGAGGGGCCAGGAAGTCATGAGCAACGCGCACACGGAGTTTCCGACCGCCGAGCCGGTCGCGGAAGCCGCGATGGAAGCACCACGCGCACGCAAGCGCCCCCGGCCGGGCGAGCGCCGCGTGCAGATTCTGCAGACGCTGGCCGGCATGCTCGAGCATCCGCGTGGCGAAAAGATCACCACGGCGGGGCTTGCCGCCAAGCTCGATGTGTCGGAAGCGGCGCTGTATCGCCATTTCGCAAGCAAGGCGCAGATGTACGAAGGGCTGATCGAGTTCATCGAGCAGACCGTCTTCGGTCTCATCAACCAGATCACGCTGCGCGAGGAACACGGCCTGCGCCAGGCCCATGCGATTGCGCACATGCTGCTCTCGTTTGCCGACAAGAACCCCGGCATGACACGCGTGCTGGTCGGCGACGCGCTGGTCGGGGAAGACGAGCGCCTGCCCGAGCGCATGGCGCAGTGCCTGGACCGCATCGAGGCCTCGCTCAAGCAGAGCCTGCGCATGGCTGTCACGCAAGGCGCCTGGCCGGCCGATACCGATATCGCTTCGCGTGCGAACCTGATCGTTTGTGCGGTGCTCGGGCGCTGGCACCGGTATGCCAAGAGCGGGTTCCGCAAGTCGCCGGTGGACGGCGCCGATGCGCAGCTGCGGGTCCTGTTGAGCTGACCGGCCAACGCACGCACCCGCCAAGGCCCCGAACCTCGGGGCTTTTTTCATGGGCGCCCGCGTTCAGCCGGCGGTGCGGATGGCCTGCGCCAGCGTATGGAACCGCGCCGCGATGGCCTCGGTCTCCACGTGGCCGTACCCGAGCAGCAGGCCGGGCTGCCGGCGCGCATCGTCCTGGTAATAGCGAGAGAGCGGCCGCGTGACGACATCGTTGGCGAGCGCGCATTCGGCCACGGCCACGTCGTCGGTGCCGGCCGGCAAGCCGAGGACGAGATGCAGCCCCGACGCGCCGTCATGCACGGGCAGCGTGTCCCCGAATTCCTGCGCGATGGCGCCTAGCAGCGTCTCGCGCCGCTCCGCATACACGCCGCGCATGCGCCGGATGTGCGAGACGAAGTGCCCTTCGGCAATGAAGTCCGCCAGCACCGCCTGCGTGAGGATCTGGCCGCCCCGGAACATCTCGGACAAGCCCGTCGCAAACGCATCTGCCAGCGTCGGCGGCACGACCAGATAGCCGATCCGCAAGCTGGGGAACAGCACTTTCGAGAACGTGCCCATGTAAAGGACGCGCCCGCCTTCGTCCAGCCCTTGCAATGACGGCAGCGGCCGGCTGCCGTAGCGGAATTCGCTGTCGTAGTCGTCTTCGACGATCCATGCGTCGGTGGCGTGTGCGGTGGCGAGCAGCGCGCGGCGTCGCGCCAGGCTCATCACCGAGCCAAGTGGATATTGGTGCGAGGGCGAAACCACCATGAGCTTGGGCGGCTTGCTGCGCTGGCGTCCGCGCGTGGGGATGTCGAAGCGCATGCCTTCGTCGTCCACCGGCAGCGGCACCGTGCGCACGCCCGCAGCGGTGAGCACGCTGCGCACGCCCCAGTAGCCCGGCTCTTCGATCCACGCACTGTCACCGGCGTCGCACAGCAATTGCGCGATGAGCTGGAGTGATGGATGGATGCCCGCGGTGATGATGATCTGCTCGGGCTCGCAGCGCACGCCGCGCGCGGTGCGCAGGTAGTCGGCCAGCGCCGTGCGCAGCGGCAGATAGCCGGCGCCGACCGGATACGTCAGCAGCGCCGGCGACGGCTTGCGCAGCAGGCGGTTGTGCAGCCGCGACCAGATGCGTGCCGGAAACATCCGCACCTCCGGCACCCCGGGCATGAAGGCCCCCCATTGGCGCGAACTGGCGCCGGCATCGCGCACCAGGGCGCGGCCGCGTGCAGAGAGCATCGGCGCCGACGGCGTGGCGGCTTCGGTGATGGGGGAGGCCACCGCGGCGGGTGCGGGCGGCGTGTCGAGCCGGTCCGGCGCGGTGTCGGCGACGAACGTGCCGCTGCCCACGCCTGCCGAGACGTAGCCCTCCACGCCGAGCTGTTCGTACACGTGGATCACGGTGTTGCGCGCGATGCCCAGTTCCGCCGCCAGCTGCCGCGACGACGGCAGGCGCGTGCCGGGCTGCAGCTCGTCGCGCAGGATGCCTTCCTGCAGCACGCGGTACAGGCGACGGTGGTCAGGCTCGCCGCCGGGGTCGGCGCGATCGAAGCGGCGCTGGAGATAGTCGACCAGCATGCTGGCGCGGTGGGCAGGGGAATGGTCGGCCATGCGGAATGGGGAGCCGGATGCTGAAAATGGCTCCATCAGAAAAACATGATTGGGTCTTATTGTACAGAGCCAATGACGCCACACTGGCTCGCACTGCATCTTTCTTGACCCAAGCATCCGACTGCCATGAACGCCCGAGACCCGCAACAGAACGCCCAATGGAATGCCCGCCGCCTGGCCGCCACGCCGCGCGGCGTTGGTGTGATGACCGACCGCTACGCCGAACGCGCCGAGAATGCCGTGTTCTGGGACGTGGAAGGCCGACGCTACATCGACTTTGCGGCCGGCATTGCCGTGGTCAACACGGGGCACCGTCATCCGCGCCTGGTGCAGGCCGTGCGTGAGCAGCTCGACCACTTCACGCACACCGCCTACCAGATCGTGCCGTACGGCTCCTACGTCGAACTGGCCGAACGCCTGAACACGATCACGCCGGGCTCGCATGCCAAGAAGACCGCGTTCTTCACCACCGGCGCCGAGGCCGTCGAAAACGCCATCAAGATCGCCCGCGCCCACACGGGCCGTCCGGGCGTGATCGCGCTCACGGGCGCGTTCCACGGCCGCACGTTCATGGGCATGTCGCTCACCGGCAAGGTGGTGCCCTACAAGACGGGCTTCGGGCCGTTCCCCGGCAGCATTTATCACGTACCGGCACCGGTCGCGCTGCACGGGGTGACCACGCAGGATGCGCTCGACGCGATCCAGCGCCTGTTCAAGGCCGATATCGACCCGCACCAGGTGGCGGCCATCATCTTCGAGCCGGTGCAGGGCGAAGGCGGCTTCTACCAGATGCCGGCCGATTTCGTGCGCGCCATCCGCGCGCTGTGCGACGAGCATGGCATCGTGATGATCGCCGACGAAGTGCAGACCGGCTTTGCGCGCACCGGCAAGCTGTTCGCCATGGAGCACACGGGCGTGCTGCCGGACCTGATGACAATGGCCAAGGGCCTGGCCGGCGGCCTGCCGCTGTCCGCCGTCACCGGCCGCGCCGAGATCATGGACGCCCCCGCCCCCGGCGGCCTCGGCGGCACGTATGCCGGCAACCCGCTGGCGGTGGCGGCCGCACATGCCGTGCTCGACATCATTGCCGACGAGAAGCTCTGCGAGCGCTCCGCCGCGCTGGGAGCCCGCTTGGTCGATGCGCTCAACGCTGCGAAATCCAAGCAGCCGCGCATCGCCGAAGTGCGCGGCGTGGGTGCGATGGTTGCTGTCGAGTTCAATACGCCGGACGGCAAGCCCGACGCCGACTTCACCAAGCTCGTGCAGCAACGGGCGCTCGAAGCCGGCCTGCTCCTGCTGTCGTGCGGCGTGTACGGCAACGTGATCCGCTTCCTGTTCCCGCTCACGATTGAAGACGCGGTATTCGAAGAGGGCCTTGCCATCCTGCAACGCGCACTGGAGGGCTGAAACCATGACCCGCACCGATCTGCCGGGCGCACCGATTGCATTGAAAGACCCGGGCCTGTGGCGCACGCAGGCGTTTCTCGCCGGCGCGTGGGCCGATGCGGATGACGGCGGCACGCGCGATGTCACCGACCCGGCCACCGGCCGCACCATCGGCACCGTGCCTGCGATGGGCGCCGCAGAAACGCGCCGCGCCATCGCGGCCGCGCAAGTCGCGCAGCGCGCATGGCGCAAGGTCAGCGCGCGCGACCGCGCCCGCATCCTGCGCAAGCTGGCCGACCTGATGATGGAGCACCAGCAGGACCTGGCCGCCATCCTCACGGCCGAACAGGGCAAGCCGCTGCCCGAGGCGGCAGGCGAGATCGCCTACGCCGCCTCGTTCATCGAATGGTTTGCCGAAGAGGCGCGCCGGATCTATGGCGACACGATCCCGTCGCCGCAGGGCGATCGCCGCATCGTCGTGCAGAAGGAGCCGATCGGCGTGAGCGCGGCCATCACGCCGTGGAACTTTCCCATTGCCATGCTGACGCGCAAGGTCGGCCCGGCGCTCGCCGCCGGCTGCTCGATGGTGGTCAAGCCCGCGTTGGAGACGCCCTACTCCGCGCTCGCGTTTGCGGAGCTGGCCGCGCGCGCCGGCGTGCCGAGCGGCTTGCTGTCGGTTGTCACCGGCGACTCGCAGGGGATTGGCGGTGAGCTGACCTCCAATCCGATCGTGCGCAAGCTGAGCTTCACGGGCTCCACCGCCGTTGGCCGCCTGCTGATGCGCCAATGCGCCGACGACATCAAGAAGCTGTCGCTGGAGCTCGGCGGCAACGCGCCGTTCATCGTGTTCGACGATGCGGACGTCGACGCCGCCGTGGAAGGCGCGATGGTCGCCAAGTACCGCAACGCCGGCCAGACGTGCGTGTGCGCGAACCGCTTCTATGTACAGCGCGGCATTTACGATACGTTTGCCACCAAGCTGGCCGATGCCGTGCGTGCGCTGCGCGTCGGCAACGGCACCGAGCCTGGCGTGCAGCAAGGCCCGCTGATCCACAAGCGCGCGATGGAGAAGGTGCAGCAGCATCTCGACGACGCCCTATCGCAGGGCGCGCGCGTGCTGGTGGGCGGCAAGCCGCACGCATTGTCTGCCCAGGGCGGTGCGTTCTTCGAGCCGACCGTCGTGGTCGATGCGAAACCCGGCATGCTGCTCGCGCATGAGGAAACCTTCGGCCCGCTGGCGGCGCTGATCCCGTTCGATACGGAAGACGAAGCCGTGGCCGCGGCCAACGACACCGAATTCGGCCTGGCCGCGTACTTCTACACGCGCGACCTGGGCCGCGCCTGGCGCGTGTCGGAAGCGCTGGAGTCGGGGATGGTGGGCGTCAACACCGGGCTGATCTCGACGGCCGAGGCGCCGTTCGGCGGCGTCAAGCAATCGGGCCTGGGGCGCGAAGGCTCCAAGTACGGCATCGACGAATACCTCGAGATCAAGTACATCAACATGGCCGGGCTCGGTTGAACCACCGTACGCTGCGCACCTGACGACAGGCCGGACACCAGAATCCGGCCGTCGTCGTTTTCGCCATCCGGGGGATGGAAAGCAACAAGGAAGAGACATGACAGGATCCAAGACAGGCCTGAGCTCGGGCCTCAAGCCGCGCCACGTGACCATGCTCTCGATTGCGGGCGTGATCGGTGCGGGGTTGTTCGTCGGCTCGGGGCATGCGATCGCCAAGGCGGGGCCGGCCGCCATCATCGCGTACGGCATCGCCGGCTTGCTCGTCGTGCTGGTGATGCGCATGCTTGGCGAGATGGCCGTCGCGCATCCGGACACCGGTTCGTTTTCCACCTATGCCGACCGCGCCATCGGGCATTGGGCGGGCTTCACCATCGGCTGGCTGTACTGGTGGTTCTGGGTGCTCGTCATCCCGATCGAGGCGACTGCGGCGGCGTTGATCCTCAACACATGGTTTCCGGGCGTCGCCACCTGGGTGTGGGCGTTGGGCGTGACCTTCGTGCTCACGCTCACCAATCTGTTCTCTGTCAAGAACTACGGCGAGTTCGAATTCTGGTTTGCGCTCATCAAGGTGGTGGCCATCGTCGTCTTTCTGGCGGTGGGCGGCGCGGCCGTGCTGGGCTGGCTGCCGGGCTCGGGGGTGTCGGGCGCGGCCCGGTTGTTCGATGCCGGGGGCTTCATGCCGAACGGGTTCGGCGCCGTGCTGGCCGCGTTGCTGACGACCATGTTCACGTTTCTCGGCACCGAGATCGTCACCATTGCGGCGGCGGAATCGGCGGATCCGGCCCGGCAGATCGTGCGGGCCACGCGTTCGGTCATCTGGCGCATCTGCCTGTTCTATCTCGGCTCCATCTTCGTGGTGACCTCGCTCGTTGCGTGGAACGATCCGCTGCTCGCCGCACACGGTTCGTACCAGAGGGCGCTGGAGTTGATCGGCGTGCCGCATGCCAAGGCGATCGTCGACGTGATCGTGCTGGTGTCGGTGGCGAGCTGCCTGAACTCGGCGCTGTACACGGCATCGCGCATGGTGTTCTCGCTGTCGGTGCGCGGCGACGCGCCGGCCGCCCTGCGCCGCACCGACGCCAACGGCACGCCGCGCGCCGCCGTACTGGCGTCGACCGCGTTCGGGTTTGCCACCGTCATCGCCAATTACGTGATGCCCGAGCAGGTGTTTGCCTTCCTGCTGGCGACATCCGGCGCGATTGCACTGCTGGTCTACCTCGTCATCGCGGTCTCGCAGCTGCGCATGCGGGCCGCGCTGGGCGCGTCGCGTGTGGATCTCCCGCTGCGCATGTGGCTGTTTCCGTGGCTGACATGGGCTGTCATCCTGTTCATCTGCGGGGTGCTGATCGCCATGCTGATGCTGCCGGGCCACCGCATGGAAGTAGGGGCGACGGCGTTGCTGGCGTTGCTGATCGTGGCGGCCGCGTGGCTGAACCGCCGTGCGCGGATGGCCGCACCGGAGGCCGCCGGCGCGCGCGCCCAGCCGCGCGTCACATCGTCCGCGGTCTGATCTATAATCCCCAACCTCTGGCGCGCCGATTTGACGACTGGCTTGCGGGCGCGCGGGAGTCTTCGCCACACGAATGTGGTCGTGGGCTCTCATTACAAATGCGGCTAAAGAGGTTCGGTCAGAACGCTGGGCGTCCGCCCGGCGTGCGCCACGAGAGAACCCGATTGGTTGCGTGAACAGCGTTGCCGGTCGGGTTTTTTCTTTGGCGCCATGACAGACACCCAGGCTGATCCCACCGCTGCCGCCGACACCGTGGCTGCGGTCAGTACCGATATCCGGCCGGCTTCCACGGCCCAGACAGGCAAGGCAGCCAATGCGCTGGGCCTGGTCGTGCCCGAGCGCATGCACTTTGCCGAGCCGCTGCAGTTGCGCAACGGCTCGCAGATCAGCGGCTACGACCTCATGGTCGAGACCTACGGCACGCTCAACGCGGAGCGGTCCAACGCCGTGCTCATCTGCCACGCGCTCAATGCGTCGCACCACGTGGCGGGTGTGCATGCCGAAGGCGAGGTCGGCTGGTGGGACAACATGGTCGGCCCAGGCAAGCCGGTCGATACCAACCGCTTTTTCGTCATCGGGGTGAACAACCTCGGCTCGTGCTTCGGCTCCACGGGCCCGATGAGCCCGCACCCGGAAACCGGCCAGCCGTATGGCGCGCGCTTTCCCGTGGTGACGGTGGAGGATTGGGTCAATGCCCAGGCGCGCGTCGCCGACCGCTTCGGCATCCAGCAGTTCGCGGCCGTCATGGGCGGCAGCCTCGGCGGCATGCAGGCGCTGGCGTGGAGCCTGATGTATCCGGACCGCCTGCGGCACTGCGTGGTGGTGGCATCGACGCCGAAGCTGTCCGCGCAGAACATCGCGTTCAATGAGGTGGCGCGCAGCGCGATCCTCTCCGACCCGGATTTCCACGGCGGCGACTACTACGCCCACAACGTCAAGCCCAAGCGCGGCCTGCGCGTGGCGCGCATGATCGGCCACATCACGTATCTGTCGGACGAAGACATGGCGGCCAAGTTCGGCCGCGAGCTCAAGGCCGAAGACATCCGCTTCTCGTTCGATGTCGAATTCCAGGTCGAGAGCTACCTGCGCTACCAGGGCGACAAGTTTGCCGAGTACTTCGACGCCAACACGTACCTGCTGATCACGCGCGCGCTCGATTACTTCGACCCGGCATTGGCGTACGGCGGCGATCTGACCAAGGCCGTCGCCCATACCAAGGCCAGCTACCTCGTCATCAGCTTCATGACCGACTGGCGCTTTGCCCCCGCGCGCAGCCGCGAGCTGGTCAAGGCGCTGCTCGACAACAAGCGCCCCGTAACGTACGGCGAAATCGACGCGCCGCACGGCCACGACGCCTTCCTGCTCGAAGACGCGCGCTACCACGCGCTGGTGCGCGCCTATTACGAACGCATCGCCCAGGAGATCGGCGTATGAGCACGCAAACGCTGAACACGACGCACGCGCCGGTGCCCAACATCCTGGCCGACCGCGCCGACTTTCGCGCCATCGCGCGCTGGATCGAGCCGCGCTCGACGGTGCTCGACCTCGGCTGTGCCGATGGCAGCCTGCTGAGCGTGCTGCAGCAGGAACTCGACGTGCTGGCCTATGGCATCGAGATCGACGACGCCGGTGTGCTCGCCGCCACGCAGAAGGGCGTGCATGTGATCCAGCAGAACCTGGAGGGCGGCCTGGCGCTGTTCGAGGACAAGAGCTTCGACACGGTCATCCTCTCGCAGACCCTGCAGACCATCCACAACACGGCACAGGTGCTGCGCGAGATGCTGCGCGTGGGACGCGAGTGCATCGTGTCGTTCCCGAACTTCGGCTACTGGCCGCACCGGCTGTCGATCTTCCGCGGGCGCATGCCGGTGTCGGAATCGCTCCCCTACGAGTGGTACGACACGCCCAACGTGCGCGTGCTGACCATCCGCGACTTCGAAGCGCTGGCACCCAAGGTGGGGCTGGTGATCCTGGATCGCGTGGTGCTGCACGAAGGGAACGTCGTGCGCTGGGGCGCCAACTGGCGCGGGAGCGTGGCGGTGTACCGGGTGCGCGCGGGCTGATTGCCGCGGCATCCAGGCGGCTGCGATGCGGCCGCTCGCCGAGGCCGCCGCATGCCCTGAGCGGGCGCGCTACACTGGGCCCTTCTTCCGGTGAGGAGCGCGCGATGAGCAGACAGATCCGGCGCAGAAGTCCGCGCCTGCTGCATGCGGTGCTGGGGCTGGCGATGGGCACGGCGATGGCCTTGGCATCGGGCACGCCATCGCCAAAGGATGCGCAGGCCGATGCCGCCGCCCTCACCCAGATTGCCATCGCGCACTACGAGCAGAACGACTTCGGCCACGCCTTCGACGAGTTTGCCGAAGCGGCGCAGCGCGGCAACCGCCTCGCGCAGTTCAACTACGCGATGATGCTGATGCGCGGCGAAGGCACCGTCGCGCGGCCCGACGAGGCCGTCAAATGGTTGCGCCGCGCCGCCGACAACCAGATGACGCACGCGCAGTTCGCGTACGGTGAATTGTTCGAACGCGGCGAGCTGGTCCCGCGCTCGCTGGAAGAAGCCAACAAGTGGTATGAACGCGCCGCCACCGGAGGGCACATCGAGGCGCAGCGCGCCCTGGCCACCAACTACTTCACCGGCCGGGGCGTGCCGCGCGATTACAAGCGCGCGTTCACCTGGTACAGGAAAGCGGCTGAGGCCGGCGACGGGCCGTCGCAGTACATCGTGGGCAGCTACTACGAGCGCGGCGAACCGGGCGTGGTGCCGCAGGACATCGAACAGGCGAAGAACTGGTACGGCAAGGCGGCCGCCCAGGGCGACGTGGGCGCGCTGGCCAAGCTGCGCGAGCTGGTGGAGAAAACGTACCGCGCCAAGCATGGCGACCCGCCTGCGCCGGCGCGTCCATCGATGTAGCGCGCTGATGAAAAAACCGCCGGGCATGGCTGCATGCACCGGCGGTTTGTTTTTGGGCAGTGCGCGGGCGCCGTTTTAGCAGCAGCGCCCGACGCGGCCCTTGTAGCGTGCATCCTGGCGCTCGCGGAAGAACGCTTCGTACGTCATGACGGGCTGCCCTGGATGGGTCTCCTGCATGTGGCGCACGTAGGTGTCGTAGTCCGGCACGCCGACCATCAGGCGCAGCGTCTGGCCCAGGTAGCGGCCGAAGTTCTCGAGTTCTTCGCGCATGGCCGTACTCAGGCGCCCAGGGCTTCGTACGGCGTCTCGTTGGCGGTCGGGCGGCTGGAGGCGCGCGCCTTGAGCACCGTCTTCACGCCATACCAGGCAATGCTCACCACCACCAGCACGAACAGGCCGCACAGGAACGCATCGATGCGGTCGTTCAGCACGATCTGCTGCATCTGCGCGACCGACTTGGCCGGCGCCAGCAGCTTGCCCTCGGCGATTGCGCCCGCGTACTTGTTGGCGTGGGCCAGGAAGCCGATCTTCGGGTCCGGATCAAACAGCTTCTGCCAGCCGGCCGTGAGCGTGCAGATCAGCAGCCAGGCGGTCGGCAGCAGCGTCACCCACACGTAACGGTCGCGCTTCATCTTGACGAGCACGCAGGTGCCCAGTGTCAGCGCAATCGCGGCCAGCATCTGGTTGGAGATGCCGAACAGCGGCCACAGCGTATTGATGCCGCCCAGCGGATCGACCACGCCCTGGTACAGGAAGTAGCCCCACAGCGCGACCGTCGCGGCCGTGGCAATGAGGTTGGCGACGAGCGAATCGGTGCGCTTGAGCGCCGGCACAAACGTACCCAGCAGATCCTGCAGCATGAAGCGGCCTGCGCGCGTGCCCGCGTCCACGGCGGTCAGGATGAACAGCGCCTCGAACAGGATCGCGAAGTGGTACCAGAACGCCATCATGGCCTGGCCGCCCACGACCTGGTGCAGGATGTGGGCCATGCCGACGGCCAGCGTCGGTGCGCCGCCCGCGCGCGCGAGGATGGTGTTCTCACCGACGTCCTTGGCGGTCTGCAGCAGCACATCCGGCGTGATGACGAAACCCCACGTGGACAGCGTCTGCGCCACGGCTTCCGGCGTGCTGCCCACCAGCGCAGCGGGGCTGTTCATCGCGAAGTACACGCCGGGGTTGATGACCGATGCGGCCACCAGCGCCATGATGGCGACGAACGATTCCATCAGCATAGCGCCGTAGCCGATGAAGCGCGCCTGCGTTTCGTTCTCGAGCAGCTTCGGCGTGGTGCCCGACGAGATGAGCGAGTGGAAGCCCGACACGGCGCCGCACGCGATCGTGATGAACAGGAACGGGAACAGGTTGCCCGACCACACCGGGCCGTTGCCCTGGGCAAACTGTGTGAGCGAGGGCATCTGCATCTGCGGTGCCACGATCAGGATGCCGATGGCGAGCGCCACGATCGTGCCGATCTTCAGGAACGTCGACAGGTAATCGCGCGGGGCCAGCAGCAGCCACACCGGCAGCACCGACGCGACAAAGCCGTAGCCGATGAGCATCCACGTGAGCGCCTTGCCGTCGAACGTGAAGAGCGGCGCCAGCGCGGCGTTCTCGTGCACGGCCTGGCCCCCGATGATGGCGAGCATCAGCAGCACGAAGCCGATGATGGAGATCTCGCCGATGCGGCCCGGGCGGATGTAGCGCACATACACGCCCATGAACAGCGCGATGGGAATCGTCGCGGCCACCGTGAACGTGCCCCACGGCGAACCGACCAGCGCCTTCACCACGATCAGCGCCAGCACGGCCAGGATGATGATCATGATGAGGAACGCGCCGAACAGCGCGATCACGCCGGGCACCGTGCCCATCTCGCTCTTGACCAGATCGCCCAGCGAGCGGCCGTCGCGGCGGGTGGAGATGAACAGCACGATGAAATCCTGCACCGCACCGGCAAAGACCACGCCGGCCAGGATCCACAGCATGCCGGGCAGGTAGCCCATCTGCGCGGCGAGCACGGGGCCGACCAGCGGGCCGGCACCGGCAATGGCCGCGAAGTGATGACCGAACAGCACGTGCTTGTTGGTCGGGACGTAGTCGAGGCCGTCGTTGTAACGCCAGGCGGGCGTCTTGCGGGTGCCGTCCAGGCCGAGCACGCGGTCGGCGATGAAGCGGCTGTAGTAACGGTATGCGATCAGGTAGATGCATACGGCGGCCACCACCACCCAGAGCGCGCTGACTGCCTCGCCGCGCGCAAGCGCAACGGTGGCAAAGGCAAACGCGCCAAGAATGGCGACGACCAGCCAGATCAGGTGTTGCCTGACGAAGCTCATGTCGGTCTCCTCGAACCTTGGTCGAAGTTGCTGGATTGCGATGCGGGATGTGGGTTCATCCCTGCGGTTGGCCCTGCCCCGTGCAGGGTTTGCATGCCGCCCGGGTGGCCGGACGGCAAGGGCGTGTAGTATTTGCCAGCCTGGACGCCCCCACAAGCGGAGGACTACGCAGCACGCTTCCGTAGTTCTACGCAATCGGCGTCGACTTTCCATCGAGACTGCGCGCCACCTTGCGATGCTGCAGCGCAAGACGCCGCGTTCCGCCATGAAGCTCCGCCAGAAAATCCTGCTGCTTGCCGTCGCGCCGCTGACCATCGCCATGCTGGCGATCATGCTGACCGTGCGTCACCAGTCGATCGCGCTGGCGCGGCATGAACGGCAGCTTGTCGAATCGGCGTACCTGCAGGCCAAGGAGACCGAGCTGCGCTCTTACGTGAAGCTTGCGCAGAGCGCCATCGCCCCCTTGCTCGCGTCCGGCCGCAACGATGAGGCCACGCGCGACGAGGCCATGCGCACCCTCGCCCGCCTCGATTTCGGCACCGACGGCTATTTCTTCCTCTACGACCTGCGCGGACGCAACCTCATGCACCCGCGCCAGCCAGAGCTCGTCGGCCGCGACCTGTGGGACCTGACCGACGCCGGCGGCGAGCCCACCATCCAGAAACTCGTGGCCGCCGCGCAGGCCGGTGGGGGGTTCGTGCGCTACATGTGGGACAAGCCGTCGACGCACCAGAGCGTGCCCAAGCTCGGTTACGTCGAGCCGATCCCGCAGTGGGGCTGGATGCTCGGGACCGGCCTGTACCTCGATGACGTGGAGCAGACGCTGCGCGAGATCGACCGGCGCGCCCAGGCCAATATTGACCAGACGCTGGCCTGGGTGGTCGGCATTGCGGCGATCAGCATCCTGCTGGTGGCCGGCAGCGGCCTGGCGCTGAACGTGAGCGATCACCGCGAGGCCGACGCCAAGCTGCGGCAGCTCGCGCAGCAGGTCGTGACATCGCAGGAAGACGAGCGTGCACGCGTGTCGCGCGAGCTGCACGACGGCATCAGCCAGGTGCTGGTGTCGACCAAGCTGCTGCTGGAGACGGCGCACGGGCATCTCGAAACGGCGGCCGTGGCGCCCGCGTCGATCGAGCGGGCGGCCGGCATGCTGCGGCGTGCGCTGGATCGGCTCAACGGCGCGCTGGGCGAAGTGCGGCGTGTGTCGCACAACCTGCGCCCGGCGCTGCTCGATGATCTCGGCCTGGCGCCCGCGCTCGAACTGCTGGTGCGCGAAACGCGCGAGGCCCACGAAGGCCGGCAGCCCGAGCTGGCCATTGCGCTGGAGCTTGTCGGCCCGACCGTGCACTTGCCGGACGCGTGCAACACCGCGCTGTTCCGCATCGCGCAGGAGGCCATCTCCAACATCGAGCGCCATGCCACGCAGGCCACGCGCATCGGCGTGCTGCTCGAGAACGACGTCGACGCCGTGCGGCTGTCCATCCGCGACAACGGCCCCGGGTTCGACGTCGAGTCCGTCCAGGTCGACCCGCAGCACGGCATCGGCCTGCGCAACATGCGCGAACGCATGGCAGCGCTGGGCGGCAGCTGTACCATCGCCTCGGATGCGCACGGCACCGAGGTGTGCGCCGTCCTGCCGCACGCCGTCATCGCGCAACTCGCTTCTGCGGCACGCTCCGCATCCGTATGAGTCTGAATATGAGCACACCCGCGCCCGTCAAACTGCTCCTCGTCGATGATCACCCGCTTGTGCGCGACGGCGTGCGCGTACGGCTCGAGGCCGTGCCGCATTTTGAAGTCGTGGGCGAAGCCGGCGACGCCGAAGCGGCGCTGCAGGCCGCGCGCACGCTCGCCCCGGACCTCGCGCTGATGGACATCGGCATGCGCGGCATGAACGGCATCGCGCTCACCGAAAAGTTTGCCGAGGAGTTTCCGGAGATCGCGGTGCTGGTGCTGTCCATGCACGACAACCTCGAATATGTGCGGCAGGTCATCCGCGCCGGCGCGCGAGGCTATGTGTTGAAGGACGCGCCCGCCAGCGAACTCGTCGAGGCCATCGACGCCGTGCTGGCCGGCCGGCCGTTCTACAGCGCGCAGCTGGCGATGCGCATGGCCCAGCAGGCCGTCACGCCCACGCCGGTCGAGGCGCTCACGCCGCGCGAGCGCGACATTCTCGACGGCATCGCCAAGGGCTATGCCAACAAGCGCATCGCCGATGAACTCGGCTTGTCCGTGCGGACGGTGGAGTCGCATCGCCTGAACCTAAAGCGCAAGCTGGGCATCGAGGGGCAGGCGGAACTCGTGAAGTTTGCGGTGGAGCTGGCCAAAGGCCGCTAGGCGCCGGCCTTCAGCGCGCGTCCAGGCTTTCCACGTAGTCGCGCACCATCGCCTCGAACGAGGTGTCGCGGCCAAAGCCCATCGCATCGGCGCGGGCGGTATCGAAGCGCGCCGGCCAGCTTTGCACGATGGCCTTGATGCGCGCGTCCGGCTCCCAGCGGATGCGGCTGACCGGCGCCTCGCCCGCCACCTTGCGCAGCGCTTGCACCATGTCCCCCACGCGCACCGTGATGCCCGGCAGGTTCAGCGCACGGCGGTTGCCCCACGCCGACGCCGGCAGGCTGTACGCATGCAGCAGCGACGCCACCACCTGGCGCGGCGAGGCCAGCCACAGCTCGGTTTCGGCTTCCACCGGGCAGTTGGCCTCCTCGCCCGCCAGCGGCTCGCGGATGATGCCGCTGGCAAAGCTCGACGCGGCGCCATTCGGCTTGCCGGGGCGCACCGACACGGTCGGGATGCGCACCGCGCGGCCGTCGATGTAGCCCTTGCGCGAATACTCGCCCACCAGGAGCTCGCCCATCAGCTTCTGCACGCCGTACGACGCCTGCGGCGTGGGCGCCGTGTCGTCGGTCACGACCGCCGGCAATGGGCCGCCGAACACCGCCACCGAGCTCGCAAACAGCACGCGCGATGCGCGGCCCGTCCTGGCCTGCTGCGCGCGCAGTGCGTCCAGCAGTGCGCGCGTGCCGTCGAGGTTCACGCGCATGCCGAGATCGAAATCCGCTTCCGCCGTGCCGCTCACCACGGCGGCGAGGTGGAACACGCCGCCGACGTGTTCGTCGATCGTCCGGGCGATCAGTGTCGGGTCCGAGGCATCCCCCGTCACATAGCGCACGCGCGGGTCGGCAATCTGGCCGGGCACCTGATCCAGCACGATGAACGCCTCGACCGGCTCAGCGGTGCCGTCCGGGCCGGGCAGGCCGGGTTGCTGGAGCAGTGCGGCCAGCATGCGCTGGCCCAGAAAGCCGGCGCCGCCGGTGATGACGATGTTCATGGTGTCTCCTTGCCGCCGGTGTCGGCCGCGCGGGCCGCCTGACGGGATCTGATGAAAGCCTAGGGGTAAACGTGGATGATGCTCTGCCACTCAACTTGTATGATGACACGACGAATTTACGCTTGCCAAGCCGCCACCATGTTTGAACGCCTCGATGCCGCGCCTTCCCTGTCCGACCGCGTGGCCCAAGCCTTGATGGACAAGATCGACGCCGGCGAGCTGCGCCGCGGCGAACGCATGCCGTCTGAAACCGTGCTGGGCCAGGAATTCGGCGTGAGCCGCACCGTCATCCGCGAGGCCATCTCGCGCCTGCGCCACGAGGGCGTGGTCGAGGCGCGCCAGGGCAGCGGCGTGTACGTCACGCAGCAGGCGGGCTTGAAGCCGTTGCGCATCGATGCCGCGCAGGCCGGGTCGATGGACGCCGTGCTGCACATCATCGAACTGCGCCGCGCGCTGGAGGCCGAAGGTGCTGCCCTGGCCGCCCAGCGCCGCACCGACGCGCAGATGGTCGAGATCGACGCCGCACTCGATGGCATCGACGCAGCCGTCGCTGCGGGCGGTGACGGCGTGGCCGAGGATCTGCGCTTTCACCGCGCCATTGCGGCCGCCAGCGGCAACCCGTTCCTCGTGCAGGCACTGGGCTTCTTCAGCCAGTACCTGGAAGAGGCGATTGGCGTGACGCGCAGCAACGAAGCGCGCCGCGAAGACTTCGCCCGCCAGGTGCGCGACGAGCACCGCGCGGTGGTCGAGGCGGTCCGACACCGCGACGCGCTCGCCGCGCGCAATGCCGCGCAGACCCACATGTTCAATGCCGCACGTCGCCTGGCCGAGGGCGGGGACGCTGCGCAAGACTGATCCAGGAGTGTTTCATGACGCAAACCACGGCTGACCGGAAGGTCGGCGTCATTGGCCTGGGCGCCATGGGCCTTGGCATTGCCAAGACCCTGCGCCACAACGGTTACACCGTCGCCGCGTGCGACGTGCGCCCCGGCGCTGCCGCCGAGTTCGCCAGGGAGGGCGGCATTGCGTGCGCGACACCGGCCGAGGTGGCTGGCCACGCCGACGTGATCGTCTCGGTGGTCGTCAACGCCGCGCAGACAGAGTCGGTCCTGTTTGGCGAGAACGGCGCGGCCGCAGCCATGAAGCCGGGCAGCACCTTCGTGATGTGCTCGACCGTGGACCCGAACTGGTCGATCGCGCTGGAGGCACGCCTGGCGCAGCAGGGCATCCTGTACGTGGACGGCCCCATCTCGGGCGGCGCGGCCAAGGCGGCGTCGGGCCAGATGACGATGATGACGTCCGCCACGCCGCAGGCGTATGCCGCTGCGGGCGGCGTGCTCGACGCGATGGCCGGGAAGGTCTATCGCCTGGGTGACAAGGCCGGCGCCGGCAGCAAGGTCAAGATCATCAACCAGTTGCTGGCCGGCGTGCACATCGCCGCTGCGGCAGAAGCCATGGCCCTCGGCCTGCGCGAAGGCGTGGCGGCCGACGCGCTGTACGAAGTCATCACCAACAGCGCCGGCAACAGCTGGATGTTCGAAAACCGCATGGCCCACGTGCTGGCCGGAGACTACACGCCGCTGTCCGCCGTCGACATCTTCGTGAAAGACCTGGGCCTCGTGCTCGACACCGCGCGTGCGACCAAGTTTCCGCTGCCGCTGGCGGCCACCGCGCACCAGATGTTCATGCAGGCATCGACGGCCGGTTATGCGAAGGAAGACGATTCGGCCGTCATCAAGATCTTCCCTGGCATCACGCTGCCGGAGGCGAAGTCGAAATGAGCACCACGACGTCCCGCCCCGCTTCCCGCCCCGTGCTGGGCTGCATCGCCGATGACTTCACCGGCGCCACCGACCTCGCCAACATGCTCGTGCGTGCGGGCATGCGCACCGTGCAGACCATCGGGATTCCGCAAGAAGGGCACGCCGGCGATGCGGACATCGCTGCGGATGCCGATGCCATCGTCGTGGCGCTGAAGTCGCGCACGATTCCGGCGGCCGATGCCGTGCAGCAGTCGCTGGCAGCGCTGCGCTGGCTGCAGGCGCAAGGCTGCTCGCGCTTCTTCTTCAAGTACTGCTCGACGTTCGACTCGACCGACGACGGCAACATCGGCCCCGTGGCCGAGGCCCTGATGACGGCGCTTGGCACCGACTTCACGCTGGCCTGTCCGGCATTCCCCGAAAACGGCCGCACGATCTTCCGTGGCCACCTGTTCGTGGGCGACGTGCTGCTCAATGCGTCGGGCATGGAGCACCACCCGCTCACGCCGATGCGCGATCCGAACCTCGTGCCGGTGCTCGCGCGCCAGAGCCAGGGCAAGGTCGGCCTGCTGCGCTACGACGCGGTCATGCGCGGCGCGCAGGCCGCGCGCGACCAGGCTCAGCGGCTGCGCGCCGACGGCGTGAAGCTGGCGATTGCGGATGCGATCTCCAACGACGACCTGATCGTGCTCGGCGAGGCCTTTGCCGATCTGCCGCTGCTCACGGGGGGCTCGGGTCTGGCGCTGGGCCTGCCGGCGCAATATCGCCGCGCGGGGCTCATCACCGAGCATGGCAACGCTGCGCAATTGCCCGCCGTGGCGGAATCGGCCATCGTGCTCTCGGGCAGCTGCTCGCGCGCGACGAACGCGCAGGTGGCGCACTGGCGTGTGTCGCGCCCGGCGTTCCAGATTGATCCGCTGGCGCTGGCCGAAGGGCAGCCGGTGGTGGTGGATGCGCTCGATTTCGTGCAACGCCATGCCGGCCAGCCGGTCCTGATCTACGCCACGAGCGCGCCGGAGCAGGTGGCGCAGGTGCAGAAGGCGCTTGGCGTGGAGCGCGCCGGCAAGCTCGTCGAAGAGGCGCTTGGACGCATCGCGCGCACCGTCCATGCCGACGGCGTTCGCCGTTTCGTGATCGCCGGCGGCGAGACTTCGGGCGCGGTCGTGCAGGCGCTCGACGTGCGGGCGCTGCGCATCGGCCCGCAGATCGATCCGGGCGTGCCCTGGACGGCGACCATCGGCGATGACCCGGTCGCGCTGGCGCTCAAGTCGGGCAACTTCGGTTCGGTCGATTTCTTCGAGAAGGCGCTCGTGCAGTTCGCACGGGCCACCGAGGAGGTCGCAGCGTGAGCGCCGCGGAGAACGCCTTGCGCGAAGAGATCGCGCGCGTGGGCCAGAGCCTGTACGCGCGCGGTTACACGGTCGGCACCGCGGGCAACATCAGTGCACGCCTGCCCGACGGCTGGCTGATCACGCCGACCGATGCGTGCCTCGGCACGCTCGATCCCGCGCGCATCGCCAAGGTCAGCACGGCCGGCGAATGGATGAGCGGTGACAAGCCATCGAAGACGCTCGCGCTGCATCGCGGCATCTATGACCGCAATGCCGACGCGCATGCCGTCGTGCATACGCATTCGACGCATCTGGTGGCGCTCACGCTGGCCGGCGTCTGGCGCCCGAGCGACGTGCTGCCGCCCATCACGCCGTACTACGTGATGAAGGTCGGCCATGTGCCGCTCATCCCATACCAACGTCCCGGGCACCCGGATGTGGCCGCGCAGATTGCGGCGCTGGCCAACGACGTGCGCGCGGTGCTGCTCGATCGGCTCGGCCCCGTGGTATGGCACAGCTCGGCATCGAACGCCGCCTACGCGCTGGAAGAACTGGAAGAAACCGCCAGGCTTTGGCTGATGACGGAGCCCAAGCCCGCGCCGCTGTCCGATGCGCAGATCGACGAACTGCGCCAGACGTTCGGGGCCCGCTGGTAACCCCACCACGGCCCCATATAAAACCTAGATTGGAGACCACATGAACACCACCGCCACGGCGGCCGGGTCTGCGCACCCCGCGTCGCACGCCGTTTCAAAGGAAGACAGCGTGTACGCACGCGTGTCGCGCCGCATCGTCCCGCTCATCATGCTGTGCTACGTGGTCGCCTATCTCGACCGCGTGAACGTCGGCTTCGCCAAGCTGCAGATGTCGCAGGCGCTGAATTTTTCAGAGACGGTATATGGGCTGGGTGCCGGCATCTTCTTCATCGGCTACTTTCTCTTCGAGGTGCCGAGCAACCTGCTGCTGCACAGGATCGGCGCGCGCGTGTGGATTGCGCGCATCATGATCACGTGGGGCCTCATCTCGGGTGCATTCGCGTTCGTGCAGACGCCCACGCAGTTCTACGTGATGCGCTTCCTGCTGGGCCTGGCCGAGGCGGGCTTCTACCCCGGCATCATCCTGTACCTCACGTACTGGTACCCGTCGCACCGGCGCGCACGCATCGTGGCGATGTTCATGGCGGCGATCCCGATCTCGGGCATCTTCGGCAACCCGCTCTCGGGCTGGATCATGAGCGCGTTCCACGGGACAGGCGTGGGCGGCGGCTGGCAGGGCTGGCAGTGGATGTTCGTGATCGAGGCCATTCCAGCTGTGCTGGTCGGCCTGCTCGTGCTGTGGAAGTTTGACGACAGCATCCGCAAGGCCAGGTGGCTGAGCGAGGAAGACAAGCAGATCCTCGAAGCCAACATCGCTGCCGACAACCATGGCAAGGTGGTGCACCCCGGCATCGGCAAGGTGTTCTCCGACCCGCGCGTGTGGGGCATGAGCCTGATCTACTTCGCCTTCGTGATGGGCCAGTACGGGCTCACGTTCTGGATGCCGTCGCTGGTGAAGAACGCCGGCGTGAAGGACACCTTCATGGTCGGCGTGCTGTCCGCCATCCCGTACGTGTGCGCCGCGATTGCCATGGTGCTCATCGGCCGCAGCGCGGATGCACGCCGCGAGCGCCGCTGGCACCTCGTCGTGCCGGCGATGATGGGCGTGGTCGGCTTTGCGGTGGTGGCCACGGCGGGCAACAACGTGGCGCTGTCGATCGTCTTCCTGTCGCTGGCTGCGGCGGGCGTGCTGACGTGCGCGCCGCTGTTCTGGTCGCTGCCGACCGCCTTCCTGCAGGGCACGGCCGCCGCCGCCGGCATCGCGGCCATCAATTCGGTGGGCAACCTTGCCGGCTTCGTGAGCCCCTATATGATTGGCGCGCTCAAGGACATGACCGGCAGCACCGCAGCGGGCATGTACGCGCTGGCGGGTGTGCTGGTGCTCGGCTGCATCGCCGTGCTGTGCACGCCGGCCAGGTTGGTCAACAAGTAACTCGCTTCCAGGATTTCCCATGCCCCGCTTTGCCGCCAACCTCTCCATGATGTATCAGGAGCACGCGTTCCTCGACCGCTTTGCCGCCGCGGCAAAGGACGGCTTCGAGGGCGTGGAGTTTCTCTTCCCCTACGACTTCGACAAGGCCGAGATCCGCGCCCGCCTTGATGACGCGGGCCTCAGGCAGGCGCTGTTCAACGCCCCGCCGGGCGACTGGGCGGCCGGCGAGCGCGGCATCGCGTCACTGCCCGGACGCGAAGAGGAATTCCGGCGCGGCATTGCGACGGCGCTGGAATATGCGCAGGTGCTCGGCAACACGCGCGTGCATGTGATGGCCGGCCTGCTGCCTGCCGATGCCGACCGCGCACGTCATCACGCGACCTACGTCAGCAACGTCGCCCATGCCGCGCGCGAGGCGGCGGGGGCGGGTATCACCATCGTGCTGGAACCCATCAACACGCGCGACATGCCGGGCTTCTTCCTCACGCACCAGGCGCAGGCGCACGCCGTCTGCAAGGAGGTCGGCGCACCGAATGTGAAGGTGCAGTTCGACCTGTACCACGCGCAGATCATGGAGGGCGATCTGTCGGTCAAGCTCAAGCAGTACGTGGGCGCAGGCGCTGTCGGCCACGTGCAGATTGCAGGCGTGCCCGATCGCCATGAGCCGGACGAGGGCGAACTCAACTATCCGCACCTGTTTGCATTGATGGATGCGCTGGGCTATGACGGCTGGGTCGGCTGTGAATACCGTCCGCGCGCTGGCACCACCGAGGGGCTCGGGTGGCTCAAGCGTTGGCGCGAGAGCCAGCGCTGATGTGCGTTGCGCTGAAGCGAAACGGCCGGCACTGCGTGGGCAGTCCGGCCGTTTTTTCGTTGGGGCTTCGTCGTCAGGCCGACATTCGCACCGCTGCAGGGCGGATCGGGGCCCGCGCGAACGGGCTTTCGACCACCGGGCCGGCCTTGCGCGTCGCGGCCTCGAGCTGCATGCCGATCGTGTCGGCTGCGTGTGCAGCGCTCGCGCCGCCGGCACCCACCACGAGGCGATAGCCACCGCCGCGCACCGTCTGGATCAGGCCGTCGCAGGCCGTGCCCGCCAGCGCGACGCGCAGCTTGCGGACGTGCACGTCAACCGTGCGCTCGCCCACGAACACGTGGTTGCCCCATACGCGATCCAGCAGTTGCGTGCGCGAATGCACGCGCTGCGGATGCGCTACCAGGAAGTGCAGCAGGCGGAATTCCAGCGGGCTGAGCGGGATGGCGCGCGGGCCGGTGTCGGTCTGCGCGGTCACGCCGAGCGTGAGCGGATCCAGACGCAGGCCGTTGACCTGCAGGACGTCGTCGCCGTGTTGTTGCGGTGCGCGGCGGCGTACGACCGCGCGGATGCGGGCATGCAACTCACCGGTATCGCACGGCTTGACGACGTAGTCGTCGGCGCCGGCATCGAGCGCGGCGATCTTGGCGCGCGCATCGCCATGGCGTGACAGCACGATGACCGGCAGCCCGCGCGTCTGCGTGTTCGCGCGCAACGCCAGCAGCATGTCGATCGATTCGCGCTCCGGCCACGTCCACTCCATCAGCAGCAACTCCGGCGCCGTCTGCTGGATGGCCCCCTGAGCCTGTGCGGGGTGGCTGACCCGCACAACCTCGTGTCCACCGTCGCGCAGGGAAAACGACAAACGGTCCCCCTCTGCCTGGTCCTGTTCGACCAGCATGATCTGAATACCCACGTGTATTACCTCCCGTCTAACCAGCCGACACATTCCGGCGAGCGGCCTTGCGGCCGCGCTCTGCTGTCTGCGGTGCGCGTTGTTATGAGTGCCATGCGGGCCTTGCGCCTGTGCTCGCATGTCGTTCTTGCGGACGCTGTTGCCGAATCGTCGTGCTGCGTTCCCGTCGACGATCGCCAGCGGAGCCTCCTGGGTGGTTCCAGGGTGGTCATGGGCAAGGTGTGCAAACCTTCGGCGGCCCGCCTTCGCCCGTCAGACGTGCAATCGTTTGCACTGTCTGTGGCCGTTTGCGTGCAACCTGGACCGGCGCCCCCCCGAGCGCCGGGAGGATGGGAACCCCACCCTCGTTTGGCAATTAGGCTTGTCCGCCTTTCCCGTTTCCTCGTTGTCATGAATCGCCTATCGGGCTCAGCGAGAAGCGATTCTGTTTTGCCGGATTATAAGAATCCCGTCGGCTTCGTGGTCCTTCGTCATTTCGTGTGGAACACAACACTCACAATGACTCCTGGTCGTCGAGCCCGGTGGGCATGTGTGCAGGCCGCTGGTCGGCCTGTGCACATGTCCACCGGGCGGGTTTGAGCAGGAGGATGAGTCCATGGGCATTGCCGTAGAAGCTCTGTTCACCAGCGCGCTGGGCTTGCAGCCGCCGTGGGTCGTCGATGACGTCAGGCTCGACACCGCCAAGCGGCGTATCGACTTCGAGATCGGCTGCCACACCAGCAGGATCGCCTGCCCGGCATGCGGTGCGGCCACGCAACCGGTGCACGACCGGCTGCGCCGATCCTGGCGGCACCTGGACTTCTTCCAGTTCGAGGCCTGGCTGCACTGCGACGTGCCGCGCGTGGCCTGCGGTGCCTGCGGCAAGACCACGCAGGTGGCCGTGCCCTGGGCGCGTCCGGGCTCGGGCTTCACCGCGGCGTTCGAAGCGCTGGCGCTGACCTTGTGCCTGGACCTGCCGGTGCGCCAGGCCGCCGAGTTGCTGCGCTGCAAGGACAAGCGGCTGTGGCGGCGCATCGAGTTCTACGTCGAGCAGGCGCGTGCGCTGGAAGACTTCTCCGGCGTGCGCACGGTGGGCATCGACGAGACCAGCCTGCGGCGCGGGCAGCACTACATCACCGTCGTGCACGACCTGGATCGCAAGCGGCTGCTGTTCGCCACCGAGGGGCGCGAGCACCGCACGGTGGTGGAGTTCGCCGAGGATCTGAAGGCCCATGGCGGCGATCCCGCCCAGGTGCGGCACGTGTGCATGGACATGAGCGCGGCCTACGCCAAGGGCGTGGCGCTGGCGCTGCCCGAGGCGCAGATCAGCTACGACCGCTTTCACGTCGTCTCGATGGCCATCGAGGCGATGGACCAGGTGCGCCGCGCGGAGATGGCCACCGACGCGCAGGCGGTGCGAGCCGCGCTGGGCACTGGCCAGCGTAAGACGCTCAGGCAGCTGCTGTGGGGCATGCGGCGCAACCCCAGCAGCTGGAGCGCCCGCCAGATCCAGGCGATGCACTGGCTGCAGCGCTCGACGCTCAAAAGCGCGCGGGCGTGGCGGCTGAAGATGGCGCTGCGCGAGGTGTACGCGCGGGCCACAGCGCACAACAGCATCGAACAGGCCGCATCCGACCTCAGGGCCTGGCTGAGCTGGGCGCGGCGCTGTCGGCTCGAGCCGTTCAAGAAGCTGGCCGCCACGCTCAAGGAGCGGTTCGACGCGGTGGTGCGCGGCATGGTCGATCACCGCAGCAACGCCTTCGTCGAGGCGATGAACGGGCTGCTGCAGCAGGCCAAGCGCGCCGCGCGCGGCTTCAGGACGAGCCAGAACTTCATCGCCATCGCCTACCTGCGCATGTCCAAGCTCAAGCACCTGCCGGCCAGCCCGTTCGCGCCGGCGATGCCCCAGTGACAGTGTTGCTTTCCACACGAAACGACATGGAGCCGCATTCGTCACGCGGGAATTTTAAAATTCGGAAATTCGTTCCGGCACGCCGCCGCGCAGCGGAATGGTTGACATCGGTTCTTCACAAAGCTATGCCAGGCAACGATCTTGGCGGTGCGTGATCCGGTTCCCGCATAAACACGCGCCTATTATGCTGAGCCTGGCATAATGCTCGGTCTCATGTGCCGGGCGGTATTTTTTACAATCCGCTTCTGTTTTCAGAAAAATCAATTGGCCCGTTTTGCGGTGAGGGGTAATTCAGGCGATTTAAATCTTTTGGATTACTGCCCGTTGTTTGGGCAATGATGGTCGCCCGAGCCCAAAAATAAAAAGCCCGCGCGAGGCGGGCTTCTTCATGCCGATGAGGCTGGATCAGCCTTCGAGGCGGTCCTCCAGGCGGCTCTTGGCGGCGGGCAGGGCCTGGGGCAGTCCGTGCGCCAGTTGCGCAAACAGCTCCTCGTGCAGCGCCAGCTCCTCCTTCCATGCAGCGGCGTCCAGCGAGATCACCTTCGCGAACTGCTCGGCCGTGAAGTCCAAACCGTCCCAGCGCAGCTCTTCGTAACGCGGCGACACGCCGAAAACGTGCTCCTCGCCCTGCACCTGACCCTCGATGCGGTCGATCATCCACTTCAGCACGCGCATGTTCTCGCCGAAGCCCGGCCACACGAACTTGCCGTTTTCGTCCTTGCGGAACCAGTTCACGCAGAAGATCTTCGGCAGCGTGGCGCCGCTCTGGGCGAGCTGTTCGCCGAGCTTGAGCCAGTGCGCAAAGTAGTCGGCCATGTTGTAGCCGCAGAACGGCAGCATGGCGAACGGGTCGCGGCGCACCACGCCCTGCTGGCCGGCAGCCGCCGCGGTGGTTTCCGATCCCATCGTCGCGGCCATGTACACGCCTTCGGTCCAGTCGCGCGCTTCGGTCACGAGCGGCACGGTGGTCGAACGGCGGCCGCCGAAGATGAACGCATCAATAGGTACGCCGGCCGGGTTGTCCCATTCCGGATCGATCGACGGGCACTGCGCGGCCGGTGCCGTGAAGCGCGCGTTCGGGTGCGCGGCTTTGCGGCCGGTCTCCTTGGCGATCTCGGGCGTCCAGTCCTGGCCCTGCCAGTCGATCAGGTGCGCGGGCGGCGTGTCGGTCATGCCTTCCCACCAGACGTCGCCGTCGTCCGTCAGCGCGACGTTGGTGAAGATGACGTTTTCCTTGAGCGTGGCCATCGCGTTGAAGTTGGTCTTCTCGCTCGTGCCGGGGGCCACGCCAAAGTAGCCGGCTTCCGGGTTGATGGCGTACAGGCGCGTCTGGCCGTCCGCGTCCTTGCGGGGCTTGATCCAGGCGATGTCGTCGCCGATGGTCGTGACCTTCCAGCCGTTGAAGCCGGCCGGCGGAATCAGCATCGCAAAGTTGGTCTTGCCGCAGGCCGACGGGAAGGCGGCGGCGACGTGGTACGTCCTGCCCTCGGGCGAGGTCACGCCCAGGATCAGCATGTGCTCGGCCAGCCAGCCCTGGTCGCGGCCCATCGTGGAAGCAATGCGCAGCGCGAAGCACTTCTTGCCGAGCAGCGCGTTGCCGCCGTAGCCCGAGCCGAACGACCAGATTTCGCGCGATTCAGGGAAGTGCACGATGTACTTGGTCGGGTTGCACGGCCACGGCACATCCTTCTCGCCGGCCGCGAGCGGCTTGCCGACGGTGTGCACGCACGGCACGAACTCGCCGTCGGTGCCCAGCACGTCGTACACGGCGCGGCCCATGCGCGTCATGATGCGCATGTTGACCGCCACGTACGGGCTGTCCGACAGTTCCACGCCAATGTGCGCGATCGGCGAGCCAAGCGGGCCCATCGAGAACGGCACCACATACAGCGTGCGGCCGCGCATGCAGCCGTCAAACAGGCCGTTGAGCGTCTGGCGCATCTCGGCCGGGGCGATCCAGTTGTTGGTGGGGCCGGCGTCTTCCTTCTTCTCCGAGCAGATGAAGGTGCGGTCTTCCACGCGCGCCACATCCGACGGATCCGACAGGGCCAGGTACGAGTTCTTGCGCTTGGCCGGGTTGAGCCGCTTCATCGTGCCCGCGGCGACCATCTCCGCGCACAGGCGGTCGTATTCCTCCTGCGAACCGTCGCACCACACGATGCGCTCGGGCTGGGTGAGCGCGGCAATTTCGCCCACCCACGCGATCAGGCGCGGGTGCTTGACGTAATCGGGCACGTTCAGTGCGGGAACGCCCTGCATCACGGGTTGATTCATGACCAAAACTCCAATGGAAGTGAAAAAGAAATCGGCGGCAGGTCAGCACGGAGGCCGCGCCCAGCGGCGGGGGGGAAAGCGATCGACGGCGCATCGTGAACAGGCCGGATCAGCGGTTTCCAGGGGGAGCGGCGACGCAGGCGGAGGGAGGATGTCCGTGCTGATTTCACATTCAGTTACAAAGCGGTGCGCGGCCGGAATACGGGTTTTTCCGGGCAGCGGGGGCCGCGTGCGCTAAAGTGGCGGGACATTAAGAATAAGGACTCGTCACCAGCGTGGCTGCGCAAGTTGCGTGCCCGCGGCGGGCATTTCCGAACGTCGCCACGGATTGCCGTGCGACGGGGGATGGGAAGAATACCACCGCGAGGGATCGCTGTTTTTTGCTGCGCACCATTGTCCGAAGTGAGATGTCGATGAAGATTGCCGTACTGGACGACTACCAAGACGCCGTTCGCAAGCTGGATTGCTTCAGCCTGCTGCAAGACCACGAAGTCAAAGTGTTCAACAACACCGTCAAGGGTGTGGGCCAGCTGGCCGCACGCGTGGCGGATGTCGAAGCCATCGTGCTGATCCGGGAGCGCACGCGCGTCACGCGCCAGCTGCTCGATCGCCTGCCCAAGCTCAAGATCATCAGCCAGACCGGCCGCGTGTCGCGCGATGCGGGCGGCCATATCGATCTGGACGCCTGCACCGACAAGGGCGTCGTCGTGCTGGAGGGCAAGGGCTCGCCGGTGGCGCCGGCCGAGCTGACGTGGGCGCTGGTCATGGCCGCGCAGCGCCGCATTCCGCAGTACGTGGCGAGCCTGAAGCATGGCGCGTGGCAGCAGTCGGGGCTGAAATCCACGACGATGCCGCCCAACTTCGGCATCGGCCGCGTGCTCAAGGGCCAGACGCTCGGCATTTTCGGCTACGGCAAGATCGGCCAGCTCGTGGCCGGCTATGGCCGCGCATTCGGAATGAAGGTGCTGGTGTGGGGCCGCGAGGGCTCGCAGGAGCGCGCGCGTGCCGATGGCTTTGACGTGGCCGAATCGAAGGAAGCGCTGTTCGAGCGGTCCGACGTGCTGTCCGTGCACCTGCGCCTGAACGACGAGACGCGCGGCATCGTCACGGTGGCCGACCTCACGCGGATGAAGCCGACCGCCCTCTTCGTCAACACGAGCCGCGCCGAGCTGGTGGAGGAAAACGGCCTGGTGACGTCGCTGAACCGAGGCCGCCCCGGCATGGCAGCCATCGACGTCTTCGAGACGGAGCCCATCCTCCAGGGCCACACGCTGCTGCGCATGGAGAACTGCATCTGCACGCCGCACATCGGCTACGTGGAGCGCGACAGCTACGAGATGTACTTCCGCGTCGCCTTCCAGAACATCCTCGATGTGCTGCAGGGCAATGTCGACAGCGTGGTCAACCCAACGGCGCTGGCGCCTGCGCTGATTCGCGCGTAACGCCAGCCTCGGCCGGTCAGGCCGCGGCGCGCAGCGGCGGCTGGATGGCGCCCGCGCCCTCAAAGCGGAAGCTGTCCATCGCCAGCGAGCCGTACGTCACCGTATCGACGACATGCCGTGCCTGCACGCCGCCGGGCGTGGCCTGCCCCGGCTGGCCCATGGCGGCGCCCAGTGCCACGTAGAACGGCATCAGGTGCTCGTCGGTCGGGTGGGCGTGCGCCGCGTGCGGAGCCTGCGCGCGGTAGTCGCACAGGGTAGCGAAGTCGCCCGTGCGCAGCCCTTCGGTCATCGCTTCGAGCATCCATTCGCGGAACGCCACGACCCATGGCTCGACGGCCATGCCGTGCTGGGCCGTGCCGGGACCGCGCATCAGCGCACGCAGGTTGTGCGTGAAACTGCCCGACCCGACGATCAGCACACCCTCGTCGCGCAACGGCGCAAGGGTGCGCCCCATCGCCATCTGGCAGGCCGGCGACAGGCCCGGCATCAGCGACACCTGCACCACCGGGATCTGCGCCTCGGGCAGCATCAGCATCAGCGGAATCCATGCGCCGTGGTCGAGCGGCTGGCGCGGGTCGAGCACCGTGGAGGCCTGTTCTTCGAGCCCGGGGACGATATTGCCGTCGATCAGCGCACGGATGCGCTCGGCCACGTCGGGCGCGCCGGCGGGCGCATATTCGAGGGCATACAGCTGCGGCGGGAAGCCGCCAAAGTCGTGCCACGCCTCCTGCTGCGCGCGGGCCGTGACCGCCGGACGGCGCGTCATCCAGTGCGGCGAAATCACCGCGATGGCACGGGGCGCGAGCGCCGCCATGTCCTGCCCGAGTGTCGCCAGCGCCTTGCCGACCGGGCCCGGATCGACCGCCAGCATGGGCGACCCATGAGAAAGGTAGAGCACGGGAAGCATGTCAAATTTCCTGAAAGATAGGCTTGCCATTCTGCGCCCGTGTCGAGCCCGCAGCATGCACGGTTTTGCAGAGAGCCATCAGGAAAATTGAACGAGTGTGCGACCCTCGGGGCTCCATCACCCCGCCACCAGCGCCTCGGCGACGCTCGGGTGCAATCCGACGGTCGTGCGCAGGTGCTTGAGCCGCACGCCCATACGCACCGCCACGGCCAGGGTCTGGATGAGGTCGGGCGCCGCGTTGTCGACGATGTGCGCACCGAGCACGCGTCCGCTGCGCGCGTTGCAGACGAGTTTGATCAGCGATTCCCGGCCCGTGCCGGCAAAGCGCTGCTCCAGCGGCACAAAGCGGCGCACCACCACGTCGATGCGGTCGGCTGTGGTGCGCTTGTCGGTCTCGGGCCAGCGCGCGCGGGCTTCGGCTTCGGTCAGGCCCACGCTGGCGATGGCCGGATCACAGAACACGGCCATCGGCACCATGCTCATGTCGGGCAACTTGACGCCCTTGCCAAAGAGCCGCTCGGCCACGTAGCGGCCTTGCGCCGCCGCCACCGGCGCCAGCTGCAGCGGGCTGCCGCTGCAGAGGTCGCCCACCGCATGCACGCCGCGTGCGCGCGTGCGGAAGTGGCGGTCCACCGCAATGCGCGCACGCGCATCCAGCGTGACGCCTGCGGCTTCCACGCCCAGGCCGGCCGTATTCGGGGTGCGGCCGACGGCACTGAGCACGTGCTGGGCGCGCAGTAGGCGCGAGACCCCGTTGCCTGCCGGGTTCACGTGGACGACCACGCCCTCGCCGTTGACGGCGTCGCGTTCGATGCGGGCGATGTCGGCGCCCGCGATCAGCTCGACGCCGCTCGCAGCGAGCGCGCGGGCTGCGGCGTCAGACAATGCGTCGTCGAATTCGGGCAGCACGCGCGCATCGCGCGCCAGCAATGTCACGCGCACGCCAAAGCCCGCCAGCGTGGACGCGAGCTCCACGGCAATGGCGCTGCCGCCGACCACGATCAGTGACGCGGGCAGCGCGTCCCACCCGAGTACGTCGTCGGAGGTGCACGCCAGCTCGGCGCCGGGCGCGGACAGCGGCATGGGATGGGCGCCGGCGGCCAGCACGATCTGCCGCGCGCGCAGCGTGGTCTTGCCTGCGTCGGTCTGCACGCGCACGATGCCTCGGCCGCGCAATGACGCCATGCCGCGCATCCATTGGACGCCGGCATCGGCGAGCTCGGCGAGGTGGGCATCGCGCTGTCGTGCGACTTCGCCGCGGGCCCGTGCGATGGTGTCTGCCCAGGCGTGGGCGGCGGGGTTCGCGCCGGAGCACCGTGCCATCGCCGCGCCATATCGGAGCAGCATCTTGGGAATGCAGCCCCGATTGCCGGAGGTGCCGCCCGCGTGCGCGCGGTCGATGAGCAACGTGCGCGCACCGAGTTGTGCAGATCGATGCGCCGCAGCCAGCCCCGCCGGGCCGGCGCCGATCACGATCAGGTCAAACGCATGTGCGGGGTTGGCGGGCATGGCAGGTCCGTCCAGGAGGCAACGGCCGGGCGGCCCGGATGGCACGCCGGCGGGCGCGCCGGCGCTGCGCAGCGGCTATGCCGCGACGGCTGTGGCGAACCCGCGAGGAAGTTCGCGCAGGAACGTTTCGCCGTCATGACGGCCGAGCGCGTAGGCGTCGCGCATGGCCTCGGGGCGGGTGTAGTCCCAACTGGAGATCGGCACCTTGCGCGAGGGCTGCACGTAGAAGCGGCGCTGCACGCCGCCGGCCACGGGCACATCCATGCGGAAATACGTGGGCCGCGGGTACAGGCGCGTGACCAGCACCAGCGCATCGCCGGGCGAGGGGTCGAGCGCGTGCACCGGCACGTTGTCGACCATGCCGCCGTCCAGCACCGGCCGCCCCGCGCGTCGCAGCACTGGCGTGAACGGCGGCGTGGAGGCGGACTGCAGCAGCAGGTCGGCCAGCTCTTCGGGCGTGGCGCAATCCTGTGCGCGCACGATCTCCGCCGTGAAGCCGAGGCGCTTGCCGAGCGTCGGGTGCAGCGTCTTGCGGACGTGCTTTTCGATGTTGTACGCGATCAGCCCAGCCGCCACCGCCGTGCGCGCACCCATCCAGCGCGGAATGTGCGCGACGCCGATGCGGATTTCGGGTGCCTGCGCAAGCCGCCCCAAGCGGCCCTCACCGAACACCGTCAGCAGGGCCGCGCGGTACATGCCGTAATGCGGGAACACCCGTTCGCCGCGCAGCAGGTTGCCCCAGTGGGCGTTGCGGGTGTTGTGGCGCAGCGCCTCGCCGTAGTAGTCCATCAGCTCGGCGGAATTCCACGCATGCAGCATGCACGCCGTCGATGCGCCCGCCGAGATGCCGGCAATCACACGCGGCGCCAGGCCGAGCTCCGGTTGCACGACATCCCACCAGCCGGCCTGCCACCAGCAGCGGTTGCCGCCGCCGGCAAACACCATCTGGTCGAACGCGGGCGCGCTCATGCCGAGGCCTCGGCCCGACTGGCAGCCGGTTGCGACCGGCGAAGCGCGGGCGAGTATTTCAGGGTGTCGATGCACGCATCGAGCAGGCGCTCGCGCTTGCTGGCGAGGCTGGACGCATCGGGATAGAAGAGATAGTCGCCCATGATGCCGTTGAATGCCGCATGGAAATGCGCGACGGCCAGCGGGATGTCGAGGTCGGCCGGCAACTGGCCGCGCCGCGTGGCCTGCTCGATGATGCTGCTCAGGCGCGCCATGCCTTCTTCATAGGATTCCTGCTGACGCTTGAGGATCGGGCTCGTGTCTTCGACGAACTCGCACTTGTTGAACATGATCTCGAACACCTTGCGCCAATGCGCGTCTTCGACGAGTTGGCGCAGCAGGAAATTGCCGACGTTGCGCAACTCACCGAGCGGGTCGTCGGCTTCCACACCGGGCGGCGAGCACATCGTTTCCATCGGAAGCTTCACGCGCTCGCACATGGCGGAGAACACGTCGGTCTTGTTGCGGAAGTGCCAATAGATGGCGCCGCGCGTCACCCCCGCCGCCTGCGCGATATCCGATAACGATGTGCGCGCCACACCGCGCGCGTAGAACACGTCTTCCGCCGCGTCGAGGATGCGGTTGCGTGTTTCCAGGGCTTCTTCCTTGGTTCGTCTGACCATGATGTTCCAGAGGAACGCCGGCCCAGCGTGCCGTCGTTCTTTCGATTGGCTTTTGTGCGTCGCACAAATCCGGGCAACGCAGCATTGCGCTTTGCACAACGCGGCAGACGCTCCGCTCGCCGACAATGCTTGTCGCAGCGCGGCATGCGCCGCACGTTCGGCACGCCGCCCTGCTTGCTACGCACTCCGGAAACGTGTCAACGGAGTCCGTACTGATCGCAGGCCGACTTACATACATACGCGAACGTATCTATAATAGCGCGCACTCCGTCGCTTGCCCATGGTCGTTTGCGCCACTTCGTGGTGTGGCTCGCGGTCCGGCGCTGGCTCTGTTCGCCGGCGCCGGGCGCGGAGACCGACTGCCGATCGCTCCCGCTTCTCGCATTCTGGCCCCGGTTGTTGCGAGCTCGTCGCACAGGCCATATCGCATGCAGCCAGATACGGCTAGCATCGGACGTTTTCGTTTTCTGTTTTTTTGTTTCGCTGACGGTTTGCCGGCGTCGCACTCGTTTGCGCGCTGTCCGGTATGCGATCCGCCGGCATTCCGCTTATCGCCACATGGGGTCATCTATGACGAACACCCGCCGTTATCACCAACTCGCCGCCGCCGCATTCGTGGTGGTGGCGCTTGCAGCCTGCGGCAACAAGCAGGCACAAGGGCCGGGCGGCGCCGGCATGCCTCCGACCGAAGTCGGCGTTGTGACCGTGCAGCCGCATGCCGTTGGCCTGACCAGCGAATTGCCGGGCCGCCTGGAAGCCACGCGCGTGGCGCAGGTGCGTGCGCGGGTCGCTGGCATCGTGCTCAAGCGCATGTATGCCGAAGGCAGCGACGTGAAGGCCGGCCAGCAGCTGTTCCAGATCGATCCGGCGCCGTACCGTGCGTCGCTCGACAGCGCCAAGGCGCAACTGGCACGCTCGGAGGCCACGCAATCGCAGGCGCAGATCAAGGCCGAGCGCTACAAGCCGCTGGTCGCCACCAACGCCATCAGCAAGCAGGATTACGACGACGCCGTCGCCGCGGCCAAGCAGGCCACCGCCGACGTGGCGGCCGCGCGTGCCGCCGTGGAAACCGCCAAGCTGAACCTCGGCTATGCCAGCGTGACGTCGCCGATCTCCGGGCGCGCCGGCCTGGCGCAGGTCACCGAAGGTGCGCTGGTCGGCCAGGGCGAGGCCACGCTGCTGGCGACCGTGCAGCAGATCGACCCCATCTATCTGACCTTCACGCAATCGAGCACCGAGGTGATGCGCCTGCAGGAAGCCCTCAAGGCCGGCAGGCTGGCCAAGGCGGGCGGCGATGCGGCTAAGGTCACCCTCGTGACCGAAGACGGCCGCGCCTATGCGCAGCCGGGCAAGCTGTACTTCTCCGACCTCACGGTGGACCCGGCTACGGGCACGATCACGCTGCGCGCGATCGTTCCCAACCCCGAGCGCACGCTGTTGCCCGGCATGTACGTCCGCGCCCGCATCGAGCAGGCCGTCGACGAGCAGGCCATCACGGTGCCACAGCAGGCTGTCACGCGCAGCCCGGACGGCGCCTCCGTCATGGTCGTCGATGAGAAGGGGCAGGTCGCCGTACGCCAGGTCAAGGCGGACCGTTCGATCGGCACCGAGTGGATCGTCTCGAGCGGTCTGAAGGCCGGCGACAAGGTCATCGTCGACGGTCTGCAGAAGGTCCGTCCCGGCGCACCGGTCAAGGCCGTGCCGTGGCAGCCGGGCGCAGCACCGGGCCAACAGGGCCCGGGCAAGCCTCAGCAAGGCCAGGGCGGCGGCACGGCTCCGGCCAGCGGCGCCGCAGCCAGCGCACCCGCTGCCAGCGCACCGGCAGCCAAGCAGTAACTAAGGAGCCATCGCATGGCAAAGTTTTTCATCGATCGCCCGGTCTTTGCCTGGGTGCTCGCGCTGTTCATCATCCTTGCCGGGGCGATTTCGATCACCCAGCTGCCGATCTCGCAGTACCCGACCATTGCGCCGCCGTCCGTCATCATCACGGCAACGTATCCGGGCGCCAATGCGAAGACGCTGGACGAATCCGTCACCAGCATCATCGAGCAGGAAATGAACGGTGCGGACGGCCTGCTCTATATGGAGTCGGTCAGCCAGGGCGGTAACGGCCAGGCGCAGATCACCGTGACGTTCAAGGCCGGTACCGATCCGGCACTGGCGCAGGTGGACGTGCAGAACCGCCTGAAGCGCGTGGAAGCGCGTCTGCCTTCGCAGGTGACCCAGCAGGGTGTGCAGGTCGACAAGGCCCGCTCGAACTTCCTGCTGTTCGCCACGCTGGCATCCACCGACGGCAAGATGGATCCGGTGGCACTGGGCGACTACATCTCGCGCAACGTGCTGAACGAAATCAAGCGCGTGCCGGGCGTGGGTCAGGCGGTGCTGTTCGGTACGGAGCGCGCGATGCGCGTCTGGATCGATCCGGCCAAGCTGGTCGGCTACAAGCTGACCCCGACGGACGTCTACAACGCCATCCGTGCGCAGAACGCGCTGGTCTCCGCCGGTACGATCGGCGATCTGCCGTCCGTGGCCGACCAGCCGCTCGCGGCGACGGTCGTGGTGGAAGGCCAGCTCACGACCACCGAGCAGTTCGGCAACATCGTGCTGGTGGCCAAGCCGGACGGCTCACTCGTGCGCGTGAAGGACGTGGCGCGCCTGGAACTCGGCGGCCAGACCTATTCAACGTCTGCGCGGATCAACGGCCAACCGATCTCGGCCATTGGCGTGCAGCTTTCGCCGACCGGCAATGCGCTGGGCACCGCCAAGGCGGTGAAGGCCAAGCTCGAAGAGCTGTCGAAGTACTTCCCGCCGGGCGTGGAGTACAAGGTGCCGTACGACACTTCGAAGTTCGTGCAGATCTCGATCGAGGAAGTGGTCAAGACGCTGTTCGAGGCCATGGTGCTGGTGTTCCTGGTGATGCTGCTGTTCCTGCAGAACATCCGCTACACGCTGGTGCCGTCGATCGTGGTGCCGATCTCGCTGCTCGGCGCGTTTGCCGTCATGAACGCGATGGGCTTCTCGATCAACGTGCTGACGATGTTCGGCCTCGTGCTGGCGATCGGTATTCTCGTTGACGATGCCATCGTGGTGGTGGAAAACGTCGAGCGGATCATGGCCGAAGAAGGCCTGCCCCCCCGCGAAGCGACCCGCAAGGCCATGGGCCAGATCACGGGCGCCATCATCGGCATTACGCTGGTGCTGATGGCCGTGTTCATCCCGATGGCGTTCTTCTCGGGCTCGGTGGGCGCGATCTATCGACAGTTCTCGCTGTCGATGGTGTCGTCGATCTTCTTCTCGGCACTCATGGCGCTGACGCTCACGCCGGCACTGTGCTCGACGCTGCTCAAGCCGATCGAGAAGGGTTCGCACCACGAAAAGAAAGGCTTCTTCGGCTGGTTCAACCGCATGTTCAGCACCACCACGAGCCGCTACCAGAGCTTCGTGGAACGCATCCTGAAGAAGACCTTCCGCTACATGGTCATCTACGCGGCGCTGATCGTTGCGGTGGTGTTCCTGTTCCTGCGTCTGCCGTCTTCGTTCCTGCCGACCGAAGACCAGGGCTACATCGTGACCAACATCCAGTTGCCGCCGGGGGCATCGGCCAACCGCACGCTGGAGGTGATCAAGCAGGTCGAGAACTACTACAAGCAGGAAAAGGCGGTCGAGAACATCGTGGCCGTGCAGGGCTTCAGCTTCTCGGGCAACGGCCCGAACGCCGGTATCGTGTTCACCCCGTTCAAGGACTGGAGCGAGCGCAAGGGCAAGGATCAGACCGCTGATGCCGTAGTCGGCCGAGCCTTCGGTGCGCTGTTCGGCGGCATCCGCGACGCGATCGTCTTCCCGCTGAACCCGCCGCCGATTCCGGAACTGGGCAACGCAACGGGCTTCACGTTCCGTCTGCAGGACCGCGCGGGCCTGGGCCACGACGCGCTGATCGCCGCCCGCAATCAACTGATGGGGATGGCGGCGCAGAGCAAGATCATCACCGGCATGCGTCCGGAAGGCCTGGAAGATTCGCCGCAGTACCAGGTCGATATCGACCGCGAGAAGGCCAATGCGCTGGGCGTCTCGTTCACCGATATCAACTCCGTGCTGTCGACGGCGCTGGGTTCGGCATACGCCAACGACTTCCCGAACTACGGTCGTCAGCAGCGTGTGATCGTGCAGGCGGACAAGATCAACCGCATGCAGCCCGAAGACATCATGAACCTGTACGTGCGCAATTCGCAGGGCAACATGGTGCCGATGTCGACGTTCGCGAAGGGCCACTGGATCGTCGGCCCAGTGCAGCTCGTGCGCTACAACGGCTATCCGGCGGTTCGCCTCTCGGGTGCCGCTGCGCCGGGTGCCAGCTCGGGTGACGCCATGGCCGAGATGGAACGTCTGGCGGCCAAGCTGCCGGCGGGCATCGGCTACGAGTGGACGGGGCAGTCGCTGCAGGAAAAGGAATCCGGCTCGCAGGCGCCGGCGCTGTATGCGCTGTCGCTGCTGGCGGTGTTCCTGGTGCTGGCGGCGCTGTACGAGAGCTGGTCGATCCCGGCGGCGGTGATTCTGGTGGTGCCGCTGGGTGTGCTCGGTGCACTGCTGGGCGTGACGCTGCGCGCCATGCCTGACGACGTGTACTTCAAGGTCGGCCTGATTGCGGTGGTGGGCCTGTCCGCCAAGAACGCGATTCTGATCATCGAGTTTGCGAAGGACCTGCAGGCGCAAGGCAAGGGCCTCATCGAGGCGACGCTGGAAGCCGTGCACCTGCGGTTCCGGCCGATCATCATGACGTCGTTCGCCTTCATCCTGGGCGTGCTGCCGCTGGCGATTGCCACGGGTGCGAGCTCCGCCAGCCAGCGTGCCATCGGTACCGGCGTGATGGGCGGGATGATCACCGCGACGGTGCTGGCCGTGGTGCTGGTGCCTGTGTTCTTCGTGGTGGTCCGCCGCATCTTCAAGGGCAGCGAGCGTCAACGCCGCCTGGATGCCGCGCACCGTCCGCTGGACGAGGAAATCTGAACATGCAGAACAACATGACTTTCCGAACCCCCGCGCTGCTGCCGGCGCTCCTGCTGGCCGCCGGCATCCTGTCCGGCTGCTCGCTGGCGCCGACTTACGAGCGCCCGGATGCCCCGGTCACCGGCACGTACCCGCAGGCGCCGGCCGGCTACGCCGTGCCGGCGGACAGCGCCAAGCCGGGCGAGAACGCCCCGCGCGCGGTCGACCTGGGCTGGCGCGAGTTCTTCCCCGACGCACGGCTGCAGAAGCTGATTGGCCTGGCGCTGGAGAACAACCGCGACCTGCGCGTCGCCATGCTCAACGTCGAGGCCGCGCGTGCGCAGTACCGCCTGCAGATCGCCGACCTGCTGCCGCCGGTCAATGCGTCCGCGGTGTACACGCGCAGCCATACGCCGCCGTCGATCTCGCAAACCGGTGGCGACGTCTACACCAAGCAGTATCAGCTCGGCGTGGGCATCAGCAACTACCAGGTCAACCTGTTCAGCGTGGGCGACGTCACGCGGTCAGCGCGCGCCAGCTACCTGGCGACCGACGAAGGCCGCCGCGCCGCGCAGATCAGCCTGATCTCGCAGGTGGCCAAGGCGTACCTGAACGAGCGCGCCTATGCGGAGCAGCTCGAGCTGGCCCAGCAGACGCTGAAGGGCCGCGAAGACTACTACAGGCTCGCCAAGCAGCGCTTTGACGTTGGCGCGTCGTCGGCACTGGACCTGCGCCAGACCGAGACACTGGTCGAATCGGCCCGCGTGTCGGTGGCGCAACTCACGCGCCAGTACGCCCAGGCGACCAACGCCCTGGTGCTGCTGGTCGGTGCGCCGCTGCCGGCCGACCTGCCGGCCCCGACCACGGTGTCCTCGGAGAAGATCGTGGCGGATATTCCGCCCGGTCTGCCGTCGGAGCTGCTCGAGCAGCGCCCCGACATCCGCCAGGCCGAGCAGCAGCTGATCGCGGCCAACGCCAACATCGGCGTGGCGCGCGCGGCGTTCTTCCCGAGCATCGGGCTGACCTCGAACATCGGCACGGCCAGCACGGCGCTGCACGACCTGTTCAAGAGCGGCACGGGCCTGTGGTCGTTCGTCCCGAACCTGACGCTGCCGATCTTCAACTGGGGCACCAACGTCTTCAACCTGGACCTCACGAAGGCCAACCAGAAGATTGCGGTGGCGAACTACGAGAAGACGATCCAGACGGCCTTCCGTGAAGTGTCTGACGCCTTGGTGGCGCGCGGCACGCTTGAAGAGCAGGTGGCCGCGCAGAAGCGCTTCCGCGATGCCACCGCCGAGCGCCTGACGCTGTCGGACCAGCGCTACCGCAACGGCGTGTCGAGCTTCCTCGACGTGCTTGATGCGCAGCGCGACCTGTTCAGCGCCGACCAGACCCTGGTGCAGACGCGCCTGGCTCGCCTGACCAACGCCATCGATCTGTACACGGCGCTGGGCGGCGGCCTGCAGGAGCACAGCACGGTGACAGCGGCCCAGCAGGCCCAGCCGACGGCTGCGCCAGGTGTGTCGCCGGCCACGCCCGACATGACGCCGCAGAGCAAGTAAGCGCGCGTTCTGCCAGGCCCCCCGAGCCCGCCGTTCAGGCGGGCTTTTTCTTGTCCGCCGCGTCGCGGTCGGCGGCAGTCTCGAGAAAGCGCATCAGCGTGACTTCCTCGCGGCGCAGGCCCTTGCGCGCGCGTGCCGGTGCCAGCGTGGCGAGTTCACCCGCCGCAAACGCATCGACGATGGCGGGATGCACATAACACTTGCGACAGACCGCCGGCGTGTTGCCCAGGCGCTGCGCCACGGCGGCAATCGCCTCCACGACCTGCCGTCGCGCATCGGCGGGGCTGGCCGGTGCCCGCCCACGCAGCAGCTCCAGCGCCAGCGCACTGCCGGCCCAGGTGCGGTAGTCCTTCGCCGTGAAATCCGCGCCCGTGAGGGTTTGCAGGTACGTATTCACATCGGCGGAATCGACTGCGCGGCGCTCGCCCGCCTCGTCGATGTACTGGAAGAGTTCCTGGCCCGGCAGATCGACGCAGCGCCGGATGATGCGCGCCAGGCGGGGGTCAGACACCGATACGTCGTGCTCGACGCCGCTCTTGCCGCGAAAGTGAAACCGCACCGTGTTGCCACGCACCTCGACGTGCCGGTTGCGCAGCGTGGTGAGCCCGTACGACCGGTTCTCGCGCGCGTAGGCCGCATTGCCCACGCGCACCAGCGTCACGTCCAGCAGGTAGACCACGGTGGCGAGCATCTTCTCGCGCGACAGGCCCGGTGCCGGCAGTTGCGCGGTCACCACCTGGCGCACCCGCGGCAACGCCGCTCCGAACGCCAGCAGCCGGCCGTACTTGTCCGCATCGCGAAAGGCTCGCCAGTCGGGGTGATAGCGGTACTGCTTGCGGCCCCGGGCGTCGCGACCGGTCGCCTGCAGATGGCCGTTCGCGTGAGGGCAGATCCACACGTCGGTATAGGCCGGCGGGATCGCCAGCTTGTTGATGCGCGCGATGACGGCGGGGTCGCGGATGCGCTCGCCGCGCGTATCAAAGTAGACGAAGCGGCCGCGCTCGCGCCGCCGCGTGTAGCCGGGCCGCGTGTCGTCGACATAGCGCAGGGGCGCCGGCAGCGTTTCAGCGAAAAGGGGTGTGCAGGCGGCAGGTGCCGGCGCGAGGTCGGGGGCGCGTTCCACGATGGATGTCCGGGGGTATGCCCGCGCCCAGCAAGCGGCGTTCCTCCATGCGAGATGACGCGCGCTGACGTAGTATCCAGACCACGCCGCTGCATAAAAATGCAGCAGAAAATGGGCTTCTCTTCACATCAGGGAGTGGCTTGCGTCGGTAAACAGATTCAACTACACTGCACGCCCTCTGGGCGGTATATAATCCGCTGTTTCGCCGTCCACCCGAATACTGAGCAAGGGACCCGATGACCACCATCCGCCTGAAAGAAAACGAGCCGGTCGAAGTCGCGCTGCGCCGCTTCCGCCGTGAAATCGAGCGCACCGGCCTGATCAAGGAACTGCGCGCCCGCACCGCCTACGAAAAGCCGACGACCGAACGCAAGCGCAAGAAGGCTGCTGCCGTGTCGCGTACGCGTAAGCGCCTGCGCTCGCAAATGCTGCCGAAGAAGCTCTACTAAGATCGCGCGGTTGTTTCGGTAGCACCAATCGGGTGCTGCCGCTGGCGGCGTGAAGTCATCCGACCTCCGGTCCGCCGAGCTTGGCCTGTGTCGCGCCTTGTGCGCCCCGGGAGCCCCTTCCGGATCCAGCCAACGCTCCACTCCCCGATACAGCAGCCAGCAAGACGCGGTTGATGGCCTGTGTGCCGTTCTCCGCAGCTTCGGCGCGCCTTGGCGTGCTCTCTCTGTTGCAAACGACCTCTGCCAGCGGTGATCGACCGGCTGGCTGTTGGCGTTTGTTGCCTGGAACCTGCGCACGTGTACAGTCGTACCTATCCTGTGTACGCGTGGGGGCGCAAGCATGCCTACGAAATCCGAAGACTACTGGTTCCCTGCCAAGCGCTATGGCTGGGGATGGGGTTGGCCCGCTCGCTGGCAAGGCTGGGTCGCGTTTGCCGTCTACGCCGGGCTGGTCGCTGCGGGCATCGTGGGGCTGCCGCCCGACCGTACGCCGACGGGCTTTGTGCTGTACATGTTCGCCGTGAGCGCGCTGCTCGTGCTGGTGTGCTGGTGGAAGGGCGAGCCGCCGCGCTGGCGCTGGGGGCGCGATTGAACGGCCCGGCAGCGGCGAGCATATGCACGTCCCACTAGGCCGATGCCCTGAGTGCCGTCTCGATCGACGTTCGATATCCCTCGGGCAGATTGCGCGGCAAGGCATCCGCAGCAAAGAGCCCAAGGCGTTTGTGTTCGTGGCTGAGCGTCGGTTCAAACGCGCCGATCAGCGAGCACACGTAGGTGGCGATGAACACATGCTTGCCGGGCACGACTTCGAACAGGTACGTGTCGAGCAGCGGCCCAACCTGCACGCGCAGGCCCAACTCTTCGGCAATCTCGCGTTGCAAGCATTCGGCGGATGATTCGCCGTGTTCAATGCGGCCACCCGGCAACTCCCACTCTTCGCGTTCGTTCAGCAGCAGCACGATCTCACCGCCTGGCGCGCGCAGGACGCCCTTGATGGAGACGGGGTAGGTAGGCATAGCGCTCACTTGCCGATGCAGAACCGGCTAAAGATCACACCCAGCAAATCATCACTGGAGAACGCCCCCGTGATGCTGTTCAGCGCCTCCTGCGCCAGGCGCAGTTCTTCGGCAAACAAATCCAGCGATTGCGCCTGCTGATCGGCATGCTCGGCCGCGGTGGCCAGATGTTCCTTGGCCGTACGCAGCGCCGCCAGATGGCGTTCGCGCGCCAGGTACAGGCCCTCGCCGCCGCCCTGCCAGCCGGCAATCTCCAGCAGCGCGGCGCGCAGCAATTCGATGCCGACACCGTTGCGCGCCGATAGCCACACTTCCGGCGGCTGCGCATCCACGCGACCGGGTACGGCCACGCCCGAAAGGTCGATCTTGTTGATGACGCGCAGCGTCGGCACACCGGCCGGCACGTGTTCGGCGATACGCGCGTCGATGGCGGCGTCTTCCGCAGAGAGGCCGTTCGCGCGGTAGTCCGCCGCGTCCAGCAGATGCAGCACGACGTCCGCGCGGGCGATGGCGGCCCAGGTGCGCTCGATGCCGATGCGCTCGACCTCGTCCTCGGTGTCGCGCAGTCCGGCTGTGTCCACGATGTTCAGCGGGATGCCCTCGATCTGGATCGTCTGCTGCACCTTGTCGCGCGTGGTGCCGGCGATGGGCGTCACGATGGCCAGCTCCGCGCCGGCCAGCGCGTTGAGCAGCGACGATTTCCCCACGTTCGGCTGCCCGGCCAGCACCACGTGCAGCCCCTCGCGCAGCAGCGCACCCTGCCGCGCCTGCGCCAGCACGCCGTCCAGCGCGGCACGGATGCCCGCAAGCTGACCACGCGCATCGGCGGCTTCCAGAAAGTCGATCTCTTCCTCGGGAAAATCCAGCGTCGCCTCCACCAGCATGCGCAGATGAATGACGCGCTCCACCAGCGCATGCACGGCCTGCGAGAACGCGCCGTCAAGCGAGCGCGCTGCCGAGCGCGCGGCGGCTTCGGTGCTGGCTTCGATCAGGTCGGCCACGGCCTCGGCCTGCGCGAGGTCCATCTTGTCGTTGAGAAACGCGCGGCGGGTGAATTCGCCGGGTTCGGCCACGCGCAGGCCGATTTCGCGGCCGGCGGCGAGGCAGCGCTGCAGCAAAAGCTGCATCACCACCGGGCCGCCGTGGCCCTGCAGTTCGAGCACGTCTTCGCCCGTGTAGGAATGCGGCGCGGGAAACCACAGCGCGATGCCGCGATCGATGGCGCTGCCGTCCGCATCGAGGAAGGGCAGGTAGGTCGCCTGGCGCGGCGTCAGCAGCCGGCCGCACACGGCTTGCATGACAGCGCGTACATCGGGCCCCGATACGCGCACCACGCCGATGCCGCCACGCCCCGGCGCCGTGGCAATCGCCGCGATCGGGATGGTGCGGATGGGGGCGCGTGGCGGCTCGGAAGCGTTCGGCAAGTTCGGGGAGTGGTCAGCGGCAGTCATGGGCGGTATTGTGCGGCAGCCGCGCAGTTGCGCGCCAGTTTCCAGCCAGGGGGATTCGGATGATCGATCACACCGGCGTCGTCCTCAGGGACTTCCAGACCGGCAAACGGTTCTATGGGCCGGCGCTCGGCGCCATCGGCCTCGTCAAGGTGCTGGAGTTTCCTGCCGCCGTGACGGGCCACACCGACGTGGCCGGGTTCGGCCCACCGGGCAAGGCGGAGTGCTGGATTTCTGCTGCGATGGCGGGCCAGACGCCGAACCGGCCGCCGCTGCACGTGGCGTTTCGCGTGGACACGCGCACCGAGGTCGAGGCGCTCCACCGTGCGCCGCTGGCAGCAGGCGGCACCGGCAACCGCGCGCCCGGCATACGGGCGCACTACCACCCGAACTACTACGGCGCCTTCGTGCGCGACCCCGACGGCCACAACATCGAGGCCGTCTGCCACGCACCCGCATAGACCCTATCCGAGCCGCACGAAAAAGGGCACCCGAAGGTGCCCTTTTTGCCCAGTGCGTCTGCCTTACTTGGCAGCTGCGGCCTTCTTGTTGGTGCCCAGCATGCGGTTGATCGACCACTGCTGCGCGATCGACAGGCAGTTGTTCACCACCCAGTACAGCACCAGGCCGGCCGGGAAGAAGAAGAACATCACCGAGAACGCGATCGGCATGAACATCATCACCTTGGCCTGCACGGGGTCCGGCGGCGTCGGGTTCAGCTTGGTCTGCACGAACATCGACACGGCCATCAGGATCGGCAGGATGTAGAACGGGTCCGGTGCAGCCAGGTCATGCACCCAGCCCAGCCACGGCGCGCCGCGCATTTCCACGGAAGACAGCAGCACCCAGTACAGCGCGATGAACACCGGGATCTGGATCACGATCGGCAGACAGCCGCCGAGCGGATTGACCTTCTCGGTGCGGTACAGCGTCATCATCTCCTGGTTCATCTTCTGCGGGTCGCCCTTGTGGCGCTCGCGGATGGCCGTCATGCGCGGCTGCAGATCCTTCATCTTGGCCATCGAACGGTAGCTCGTCGCCGACAGCGGGAAGAACACCAGCTTGACCAGCACCGTCAGCGCGACGATCGACCAGCCCCAGTTGCCGAGCAGCTTGTGGATCTTCTCGAGCAGCCAGAACAGCGGCTTGGCGATGATCGTCAGCCAGCCGTAGTCCTTCACGAGTTCCAGGCCCGGCGTGATGCCCTCGAGCATGCGCTCTTCCTGCGGACCGGCAAACAGGCGTGCCGTGGCCGACACGCTCGCGCCCGGCGCCACCGTGCCCAGCGGCTCCTGCATGCCGACGCGGTAGAAGTTCGTGTCGATGCGGTCGACGTAAAACTCGCGCTTGGCGTTCGCCGCCGGAATCCACGCCGAGGCAAAGTAGTGCTGCACCATCGCGACCCAGCCGCTGTCGGTCGGGGCCGGCACGTGCGCCTTGCCCTTGTCGATGTCGGAGAAGTTGATCTTGTGGTACTTGTCGCCGTCGGTGTAGACGGCCGGGCCGGTGAACGTGCTGTAGAAGCGCGATTGCTCCACGGCGCCGCCGTCGCGGGCCAGCTCCATGTACAGCGTCGGGTTGATCGGCGCCGTGCCGTCGTTCGTCACGTCGAAGCGCGTGTCGATCACGTAGCTGCCGCGCTTGAAGACGTACGTCTTGGCGAGCTTCGCACCGCCCTTGTCGGCCGTCAGTGTGATCGAGATATCGTTGCCGGTGCCCAGGTCACGCGGGCCGGCCGATGCGGCGAACACCGTCGTATGGTTCGGGAAATCCCCGCCGATCAGGCCCGAGCGCGCCAGGTACGTGCGCTCGACGCTGCGGTCGAACAGCACCACCGGGTTGCCGTCGTGGTCCTTCTGCGTGAGCAGTTCAAGCTTGCTGACGATCGCGCCCGCCGTGTCGATGGTGGCGCGCAGCACGTCGGTCGTGATGACGATCTTTTCCGAAGCCGGTGCCTGCGAGGCCGCGCCCGTGGCCGGGGCGGCCTGCGTACCTGCCGCCGCGGTGGCGGCGCTCTTCGGCACGTCGCCGGCAGGCGTGCCGCCCGGCGCGGCGGCAGGCGCCGTGGCCGTCTGCGGCGTCGGGAAGAACATCGACTGGTGGCCATTCGCGCGTTGCCAGTTGTCGAACAGCAGGACAACCGCCAGCGAGAAGATCACCCAGAGAATGGTGCGTTTGATATCCATGTCGGATTACGGTCTGGGAAGGTGAATCGACGGCCGCGCAGCGTGAGCGTCAGCTGCGGTCGCGTCGGTCGATGCGGAATCGGAGCGGGGCACAGCGTCGCCAGCAGCGGGCGGCACAGGATCATACCCGCCTTGAGCGAACGGATGACAGCGGCATAGACGTTTTGCCGCAAGATAACTGCCGTAGCCGGGCCCATGAAGTAGCACGGCGTCGCGTGCATAGTCCGAGCAGGTCGGCAGGAAACGGCATTGCGCACCCACGAAGGGGCTGAACGCCACCTTGTACACGCGCAACAGGAACAGCAGCACGCGCGTCATGCGTCGCCCCCGGGCCTGGGCGCGGGTGGGGCCGGCAGCGGGCGTGCCGCAACATCGAACAGGTGAGACAGCTCTTCGCGGCAGATGCGCTTGAAGGCCGCCACGGTGGGCGTGTCTTCGCGGGGGAATTTGGCCTGCAGGCGGATCAGCACGTCACGCCCGCCCAGCAAGGGCTGCCGCAGGCGGAAGAGTTCGCGGCACTGGCGCTTGATGAGATTGCGCTCGACGGCGCGGCGCGCAAACTTCTTCCCGATCACCACGCCGAGGCGTGCCTGCGGATGTCCGTTCGCGCGGACGTACAGCACGAAGTGACGACTACGCCGGACCGGCCGCAAAGCAAAAACGGATGAGAACTCATCCGTTTTCGTCAGCCTTGCGGCCTTGGGGTAGGCGTGCGGGCCCATCGCCGGCGTGCCGCAGAAGCCATGGGCAAACAGCCGGACGCCGCTGCCCGGGCGCGGCACTGTCAGATGGCCAGGCGCTTGCGACCCTTGGCGCGGCGTGCGTTCAGCACGGCACGGCCACCACGGGTCTTCATGCGGACACGGAAACCGTGGGTGCGCTTGCGACGGGTAACGGAAGGTTGATAGGTACGCTTCATGATGCACTCTCTTGTTAATGGGTGGTGCGGACGCTGCCGCACGCGCCGGGCTTAGGGTCGCCCCGTCCAGCCTGGTGTCGATTCAGTAGGAGAAATCGCCCACGCAGACCGCCGTGCGCTGTGTTGTTCAGGTCTGGGCGTCACCGGCATGGCGGGCCAAAGCTGCGGGCCCCGCCGGATCATGCGCAACGGGTTGGACCCCGCCGCCGCGTCTGACGCGAACAAGCGTGCGCTCCCCTGCCGCGCATCGCAGAACCCGCCATTTAAACGATATTTACCGCGCCTGTCAACCCTCGCCGATTGGGGATAACGTGCGGCAAACGCCAACAATCCACCTTGGGGCGAGTTGTCCCCAGCGCCTTGTGCGGCTTGGTGTGCTTTGCGGAAAGCCTTGCCGGCATTGGGTTTGCAGCCAACGCACAAAATCGGTTGTCCACCGCTACTCACAGCGGGTCCACAGGTTATCCACAGACTTATCCTTTGTGGATAACTTTCGGGCGGGGGTACAATCCCGTTCCAATAACGAAAGCCGCCCGGTTTCTGGCCTGCGCCAAGGCCCGGCGGTCGGCCCTCACGGGGGCATCGCCTGGGGCGATGCGTGTGGCGCCGGTCAAACACCTAACGATAACGATGCAGGATTTCTGGCACGCGGCGTCTGCCCAGCTCGAGAGTGAGTTGACGCCGCAACAATTCAAGACGTGGATCAAGCCGCTGACGCCGCTGTCATTCGACGAGCAGGCGTGCATGCTGCGGATTGCCGCGCCCAACCGTTTCAAGCTCGACTGGGTCAAGAGCCAGTTCTCGGGCCGCATCCAGTCGCTCGCGTGCGACTACTGGGAGATGCCCGTCGACGTGCAGTTCGTGCTCGACCCGACGGCCGGCCAGCGCCAGGCGGCCCTGCAGCCGGCGCTGGCACCGGTGCCCATGCAGCCGCAGGCGGCGCAATCGATTCAACCGGCGCAGGCGATGCCTGCCGCCGGCATCACGCACGACGCGGCGGCCATGCGCCCCGCGCCCGCCATGTACCGCGAAACCGCGCTCGCCACGGCCAGCCACGCCGTAGCCGACATCGACGTGCCGGTCATGGATGCCGCCGAGGCCAGCGCCCAGTCATACCGCATGCCGCCGGCTGCCCCGGCGGTGGCGCCCAACCTGGGCCTGGCCACGCCGCCGCAGGCGCCCGTGGACGACACCGTGCACGAGCGCTCGCGCCTGAACCCGATCCTCACGTTCGACAACTTCGTCACCGGCAAGGCCAACCAGCTGGCGCGCGCAGCGGCCATCCAGGTCGCCAACAACCCCGGCAAGTCGTACAACCCGCTGTACCTGTACGGCGGCGTGGGCCTGGGCAAGACGCACTTGATCCATGCCATCGGCAACTTCATGCTGATGGAGAATCCGCGTGCGCGCATCCGCTACATCCACGCAGAACAGTACGTTTCCGACGTAGTGAAGGCTTACCAGCGCAAGGCGTTTGATGATTTCAAGCGCTACTACCACTCGCTGGACCTGCTGCTGATCGATGACATCCAGTTCTTCTCGGGCAAGAACCGCACGCAGGAAGAATTCTTCTACGCGTTCGAGGCGCTGATCGCCAACCGCGCGCAGGTCATCATCACCAGCGATACGTATCCGAAGGAGATCACCGGCATCGATGACCGCCTGATCTCGCGCTTCGACTCCGGCCTCACGGTCGCCATCGAGCCGCCCGAGCTGGAAATGCGCGTGGCGATTCTGATGAAGAAGGCACAGGCCGAGAACGTGACCGTGCCGGAAGAGGTGGCCTTCTTCGTCGCCAAGCATCTGCGCTCGAACGTGCGCGAGCTCGAAGGCGCGCTGCGCAAGATCCTGGCGTACTCGAACTTCCACGGCAAAGAAATCACGATCGAGGTCACGCGCGAGGCGCTCAAGGACCTGCTGACCGTGCAGAACCGCCAGATTTCGGTAGAGAACATCCAGAAGACCTGCGCGGATTTCTACAACATCAAGGTCGCGGACATGTACTCCAAGAAGCGGCCGGCCAACATCGCGCGCCCGCGCCAGATCGCCATGTATCTGGCCAAGGAGCTCACGCAGAAGAGCCTGCCCGAGATTGGCGAACTGTTCGGCGGGCGCGACCACACCACGGTGCTGCACGCCGTGCGCAAGATCGCCGACGAGCGCACCAAGGACGCCCAGCTCAACCACGAGCTGCACGTGCTGGAGCAAACGCTCAAGGGTTGACGGCGCATCGCGCTGCCGCATGCCACCAAAGCGCATGGCAGCGCCATCTGCACAGAATTGGCCGCATGCAGACGCCCGCTCGAATGCGGGCGTCTTTTCATGCACAATAGCCGTATTTGCCGCGCGCGCGACGCTATCCAGCGCTCCCTTCTTTGCGGTATAATTTGTGATTAACCCCTTGATTTACAAAGACTTTGGGGGTCAATCGCAAATGCTCCTGCAGGCACACGCCATGAGGGGCGCGCGCGGTGCCACCTCAAACTGCAAGGATCGCCTTCATGCAATTGGTCAAAACCTCGCGAGACAACCTGCTGCGTCCGCTGCAAATCGTGAGCGGCATCGTGGAACGCCGTCACACGCTGCCCATCCTGGCCAATCTGCTCATCACCAAGAAGGGTGAACGGGTTTCCTTCCTGTCCACCGACATCGAAATCCAGATCACCACGCACGCCGATTGCGGCGCCGGCGCCGGCGACATCGCCACCACCGTGGCCGCCCGCAAGCTCGTCGACATCCTGCGTGCAATGCCCGACGGCGAAGTGGCGCTCACGCTCAACGACAAGCGCATGACGGTGCAATCGGGCAAGAGCCGCTTTGCGCTGCAGACGCTGGCGGCCGAAGAATTCCCGACCGTGGCCGAAGCCACCGATTTCGGCGCACGCATCACGCTGCCGCAGAAGACGCTCAAGCACCTGCTGGCGATGGTGCACTTCGCGATGGCCCAGCAGGACATCCGCTACTACCTCAACGGCATGCTGCTGGTGGTTGACGGCAAGCAGGTCATGGCCGTCGCCACCGATGGCCACCGGCTGGCCTACTGCGGCGTCGAGACCGGCGAGCAACCGGCAGGCGCCGGCGGCCGGCACGAAGTCATCATCCCGCGCAAGACGATTCTCGAACTCCAACGTTTGCTCGAAGACGTGGACGATCCCGTCTCGGTGCAACTGGCGTCGAACCAGGTCAAGTTCACCTTCGGCAACATCGAGCTGATCTCCAAGCTGGTCGAAGGCAAGTTCCCGGATTTCCAGCGCGTGATCCCGAAGGGTTACCGCAACAGCTTCACGATCGACCGCGCGTTTCTGCAGAGCGCCCTGCAACGCACGGCCATTCTGACGACCGACAAGTTCAAGGGCGTGCGCTGCATGCTCGACACCAACGTCCTCAAGATCAGCTCCACCAACGCTGACCAGGAAGAAGCGCAGGAAGAACTCGAAATCGACTACCAGGGCGACGCGCTCGACATCGGTTTCAACGTCACCTACCTGCTGGACGTACTGGCCAACCTCAAGGCCGAAAAGGTGCAGGTGAGCCTGGGCGACTCCAATTCGAGCGCGCTCATCACCCTGCCCGACGACGACACCTTCAAGTACGTCGTCATGCCGATGCGCATCTGACGAAGACGCACCATCGAAAGCAAGACGAGGGGCTGGATCGGAAAGATCCGCCCCTTCGCCGTTTTTAAGCAACCCCGCTGTGTGCGCTGAGACAACCATTTCCGCGCCCATGGCAGCGAGCAGAACGACATGACCGAAGAGCAGAAACCGCAATCCACCCCCGCCGACGGCAGCAGCTACGGCGCCGCCTCGATCCAGATCCTGGAAGGCCTGGAGGCGGTACGCAAGCGGCCGGGCATGTACATCGGCGACACGTCCGACGGCACTGGCCTGCACCACCTCGTCTTCGAGGTGCTGGACAACTCCATCGACGAAGCGCTGGCCGGCCATTGCACCGAGATCCACGTCACCATCCACACCGACAACTCCATCTCGGTGGTGGACAACGGCCGCGGCATCCCGACCGGCATCAAGTTTGACGACAAGCACGAGCCCAAGCGCAGCGCGGCCGAAATCGTCATGACCGAGCTGCACGCCGGCGGCAAGTTCGACCAGAACAGCTACAAGGTCTCGGGCGGCCTGCACGGCGTGGGCGTGTCTTGCGTCAACGGCCTGTCGAAGTGGCTCAAGCTGACGATCCGCCGCGACGGCAAGGTCCACCAGATGGACTTCGCGCGCGGCATTCCGCAGAACCGCCTGCTGGAAACCATGGAAGCGCCGGACGGCAAGATGGTCGAAGTCTCGCCGCTGCGTGTGTCGGGCACCACCGACAAGCGCGGCACCGAAGTCCACTTCCTGGCCGACGAAGAGATCTTCACCAACGTCGAATACCACTACGAGATCCTCTCCAAGCGCATCCGCGAGCTCTCGTTCCTGAACAACGGCGTTCACATCAAGCTGACCGACCAGCGCACTGGCAAGGAAGAAGACTTCGCCTTCTCGGGCGGCGTGAAGGGCTTTGTTGAGTACATCAACAAGAACAAGAGCGTGCTGCACCCGACCATCTTCCACGCCCAAGGCGAGAAAGACGGCGTGGGCGTTGAAGTGTCGATGCAATGGAACGACGGCTTCAACGAGCAGGTGCTCTGCTTCACCAACAACATCCCGCAGCGCGACGGCGGCACCCACCTCACGGGCCTGCGCGCCGCCATGACGCGCGTCATCAACAAGTACATCACCGACAACGAGATCGCCAAGAAGGCCAAGGTCGAGACCTCGGGCGACGACATGCGCGAAGGCCTGACCTGCGTGCTGTCCGTCAAGGTGCCGGAGCCCAAGTTCAGCTCGCAGACCAAGGACAAGCTCGTCTCGTCGGAAGTGCGCCTGCCGGTGGAAGACATCGTCAGCAAGGCGCTGGCCGAGTTCCTGGATGAAACGCCCAACGACGCCAAGATCATCTGCGGCAAGATCGTTGAAGCCGCCCGCGCGCGTGAAGCCGCCCGCAAGGCCCGCGAGATGACGCGCCGCAAGGGCGTGCTCGACGGCATGGGCCTGCCCGGCAAGCTGGCCGACTGCCAGGAGAAAGACCCCGCGTTGAGCGAACTCTTCATCGTCGAGGGTGACTCCGCAGGTGGATCGGCCAAGCAGGGCCGCGACCGCAAGTTCCAGGCGATCCTGCCGCTCAAGGGCAAGATCCTGAACGTCGAGCGCGCGCGCTTTGACAAGATGCTCTCCAGCCAGGAAGTGCTCACGCTCATCACCGCCATGGGCACCGGCATCGGCAAGGACGACTACAACCTCGACAAGCTGCGCTACCACCGCATCATCATCATGACCGATGCTGACGTGGACGGCTCGCACATCCGCACGCTGCTGCTCACGTTCTTCTACCGCCAGATGCCCGAGATCATCGAGCGCGGCCACGTGTACATCGCCCAGCCGCCGCTCTACAAGATCAAGCACGGCAAGGAAGAGCGCTACATCAAAGACGACAACGAGATGGCCGCCTACCTCGTGCGCCAGGCGCTGGACACCGCCGCCCTCGTGCGTGCCGATGGCACCGAGATCTCGGGCGACGCCCTGGCCGAACTCGCGCGCCAGTACCAGCTCAGCCGCGGCGTGATCGAGCGCCTGTCTCGCGTGATTGACGCCGACGCCCTGCGCGCCATTGCCGAAGGCGTGGCCCTGGACCTCAGCAACGAAGCCGCAGCCGAGGCCAGCGCCCGCGCGCTCAAGGCCCGCCTGCTGGAAATGCAAGGCAACGCCAGCAACGCCAACGGCGGCGCCACGGCCGACGCCTTCATGCAGTACGACGAGAAGACGGAGAAGTACCGCGTGATGGTCGTGCGCCGCCAGCACGGCAACCAGCGCCTCAGCCACATCGACGCCGACTTCGTGGCCGGCGCCGACTACGCCGCCCTGGCCCAGACCGCCCAGACCTTCCAAGGCCTGATTGGCGAAGGCGCCAAGGTACGCCGCGGCACCGGCGACAAGCTGCGCGAGCAGCCCGTGTCTGACTTCCACGCCGCCATGACGTGGCTGCTGAGCGAAGCCGAGCGCGGCGTGAGCCGCCAGCGCTACAAGGGCCTGGGCGAAATGAACCCCGAGCAGCTGTGGGAAACCACCATGGACGTCACCCAGCGCCGCCTGCTGCGCGTGCAGATTGAAGACGCCATTGCGGCGGACCAGATCTTTACGACGCTGATGGGCGACGACGTGGAGCCGCGCCGGAACTTCATTGAGACGAATGCGTTGGTGGCGCGGAATATTGACGTCTAAAGCGGTTTGTAATTAGCCTCATCACCTCAGAGAGCTGGCCCATAAGTTGTGAGACTTATGGGCCTTTTTATTTCGACATCCCTATCTAGGGGTCGCTGTATCCGCGGCCTCGTAAGACATTCCTTCGCGGGAAAATCGTGGGTGCCATCCTGGCCAATCTCTCCACGTAGGATCTTTGGCCACCATGATTCCGGTGTCTAGATAATTTGGGGAATGGGTGAGGTTAATCCTTCAGGGGGGTTTACCCGTTTTGGTGCATGCCGTAGCCTGCAGAAAACAAACATGGGGAGAGGATAATGAAGCGATTCATGAAATCGTTCGCCGCCGTGGCATCGGGTTTTGCTGCGCACGCTGCTACTGCTGCCCAAGTGCCACAAGCGAATGTCGAGCCCGCAACGACTGCCGCGGTGCCGCAGGCGACGCAGCCTTCAGAACAGATTGCCGTCCACACCAGCCAAGGCGATGCCTTCAAGTTTGTGCTTAGGCGCTCCACGAAGGACAACAAGCTGATGGCGTGGCATTCGTCCCATGCTTCGCACGCGTCGCACGCTTCCCACCGGTCTCATTATTCGGGTTATTGATTCCGATCGTTCCGAAAATAGGCCCCCTCACGAGGGGGCCGTTTCTATTGGGTGCTGCATGTCGACTCGTTTGGAACTCGACAAGACGGTTTATCGTCTCGAAGCTGTCCAGAAGGCGGCCTATCGCTTCATTGACAGAATGACGGTCCTTATTTCGCAAGACGGCGACAAGCTAGTTTGTGAAATGACCCTTGTCAAAGGTGACGGAGATCCTTCCGGGGCGCTGCTTGCAGACTTCAAGCGCGAGCTGCTCGATCAAGAGCTGCGCCTCCAAATCAAGGAGGAGACGGCACCAACGCGCGACCTCATTTTGGCTTACGCGTTCTCTCGGACGGGTCTGCAGGGATGAGCAAGTTCGAACCACTGGAGAGCTACCTCAGCGCCAAGGGGCAGTACAAGTTGCTACCTCTGCGCTTCGAGTCGATATCTGACGATGAGGTCGTACTGACCAATGCGGTTGGGGAGTTCACCTTCCTCTCACGCAGCAAGCTCCAGGACCTTGTGGCCCGCCGCCTAGGGCCGGAGGACCCAGATTACGCGGTGCTGCGCGCCAAGCACTTCATTCGGGAAGAGGGGGATGAGGCTGCACTCGAGCTCCTAGCTTTGAAAACCCGCACCCGCCTTAGTCGTCTGGCGAACTTCACGAATCTGCACATCTTCGTAGTGTCACTACGTTGTGACCACAGCTGCCAGTATTGCCAGGTCTCGCGCCAGTCAGAAGATAAAGCTGCGTTTGACATGACACAGGAGACGGCGGACCGTGCGCTAGAACTGACCTTCCGCTCGCCGAATCCTGCCATCAAGATTGAGTTTCAAGGCGGCGAACCTTTACTCAACTTTGAACTTGTCCGCTACATCGTTGAAAAGGCCGAAACACGCGCAAGATCGGAAGGCAGAGACTTGCAGTGCGTGATTACAACCACCCTCTCTCTGGCCACAGAGGAAATTCTGGAGTACTGCAGAGATCACCGCATTTACCTGTCTTCGTCGCTTGATGGCCCCGAAGATCTGCATAACAAAAACCGGCCACGCCCTGGGCGTGACAGCCATGCCCGCTTTGTCGAGGGTCTGCAACGTGCGCGGGACATTGTCGGCTACGACGCAGTCTCCGCGCTCATGACCACCTCGCCAGCCAGCCTGTCGCGCGTGAAAGACATCGTTGATGAGTATGTGCGGCTCGGTCTGTCTGGGATCTTTCTTCGGCATCTGTCGCCATACGGGTTCGCTCTAAAGACAAAGAGCTATCAGGCATACAACTCGGAACGCTGGCTTCAGTTCTACAAGGAGGGTTTGGCCTACATTCTCGAGCTCAATAAGTCCGGCCTGCATTTTCCCGAGTACTACTCGACGCTGCTGCTCACAAAGATGCTGACCTCTGGCGACCCTGGGTTCGTTGATTTGATGAACCCTGCGGGCATTGGGATAGCGGCGGTCGTATTCAACTACGACGGGGACGTCTATGCCTCGGATGAAGCACGGATGCTGCGTGAGATGGGGGATACCTCATTCCGACTTGGTAACGTGCATCAGAACACCTACGAAGACATTTTTACTTCTGACGCTTTGCTCGACGCTTTGGAAGATTCCTTCACGCTGACGGCGCCGATGTGTTCAGATTGCGCGTTCGAGCCATGGTGCGGTGCCGACCCGGTGTTCCATCACGCCATGTACGGTGACGTCCTGGGCAGGAAGCCCGAATCCGAGTTTTGCCGCCGCACCATGGGAGCGGTTAAACACCTGCTGCAGCTCATGCGAGACGATGAACAGGCAAAGGCCATCTTCATGCGTTGGGTGAATCCATGCTGACTCTCGGTGGCCGCGTAATCCACATTCAAAAGCATCCGACAACGCGTCAGCTCCTCAGCCTAAGCACGGACGCGAACCTGCCGGGTCCCCTGCGTAAGAACAAGGCTTTTCTGGCAAAGGGGGATAGCCCGTTGCCTCGAGGCTTTAAACACTATCTTGTGTTCGGGCAGGACCCCCAGGGACTAGATGCGGATGCACCCTGCACGCTACTGGAGGACTCGTTCCGCTATCTTGACAATGGAGATGTGCTGGCACTGTCTATCGACGGCCGCGTACGGGTGCTGTTTCGCGCTAACTCCCATCACAACAGTCTGCTGCTTACCGAGCAGTGCAATAACTACTGTCTGATGTGCTCACAGCCGCCAAAGCGCGTCGACGATAGCTGGCTGTTGCATGAAGCGATGGAAGCTGTGCGCCTCCTCCCAAGAGATACACAGTCCCTAGGTATTACGGGCGGCGAACCTACACTCTTCGGAGATGGCTTCATTAAGTTGCTGAGGCACATGAAGAGTTGGCTGCCTCACACTGCCGTGCACGTTCTCTCCAATGGCCGCACGTTTGCAGACATCAATTTTGCTCGCTCCTATGCCGCCGTCGAGCATCCTGACCTAATGGTCGGTATTCCGGTCTATTCAGCCGACCCAGGACGTCATGACTACGTTGTCCAAGCCAAGGGGGCGTTTGACGAGACGATCCGCGGCATCCTCAACCTCAAGAGGCTCAACCAGAAAGTAGAAATTCGGGTTGTCTTACACAAGCAGACTGTCGAGGGCCTGCCGTTACTAGCCGAGTACATCGCACGCAACTTGCTCTTTGTAGACCATGTCGCGCTGATGGGCCTAGAGATCACGGGCTTTACACGTGCCAACTTGGACGCGCTGTGGATTGATCCGATCGACTACAAAGACCAATTAAGCGGCGCCGTGCGCATCCTATCGACTTACGGCATTAACACCTCCGTTTACAACCACCCGTTATGCTTGGTCAATCAGGATGTTGAGCCGCATTACGTGAAATCCATCTCGGACTGGAAGAACGAATATGCTGAAGAGTGCGTATCGTGTGGGCGAAAGAGTGATTGCGGTGGCTTCTTCTCCTCGGGGATTGCGCACAAGTACAGTACCTCGCTAAAGCCCTTTACGCCTTGAACACCTTTTTGCGACCCGGGGGCATCCCGCCACAACACGACCACCTCGTTAGACGCAGCTCCTGACGGGCGTATCGGCTGCTGAAGCTGGTCAATCTTGCCTGGGGTCAACCGAGGGAGCGCTCTTTGACCGTAGCGATTCATATAACTGGGCGGGCCCGAGCAGAATATCTTTCAACCCCTCCCTAACCCGCTCCGACCCCAGCGCCTGCGTACTCATAGTCGTATGCGCCTCCAGCGCATCCATGATTGCGTGCATAAGTGCATCTTTCAGATCAGGCGAGTTAGCAAACTGCTCCTTACTGTTGCTCATCGCTTGTTGCACCGTAAGCACCCGGTGAACCCGTCTTGCCAGCTAGGTGGCGCTGGGCGTCCAGCGATGCGGGAGCAGTTCGGCGATGTCGGCCGCCTTGTGGGTCGGCAGTCGCGTGAGGACGTCTTTCAGATAGGCGTAGGGATCGTGCCCGTTGAGCTTGGCCGATTGGATCAGGCTCATGACGGCAGCCGCGCGTTGACCGGCGCGCAGTGAGCCTGCAAACAACCAATTGGAGCGACCCAGGGCAACCGGCCGGATCTGTCGCTCGACGTGGTTGTTGTCGATGGGCACCGTCGGGTCGTCGAGGTAACGCACGAGAGCCGGCCACCGCTTGAGGCTGTAGTCAATGGCCCGCGCGATCGCCGAGCCGTCTGGGACGCGGCGTCGCTGTTCCTCGAGCCAGGCGTGCAGCCGCTCTAGAATCGGGCCAGCCCTTTGTTGCCGCGCTGCCAGGCGCTGGTCTGGCTCAGCATCCCGCACTTGCGCCTCGATCTCGTACAAGCTCACCATGTAGCGCAGTGCCTGGCCCGCCAATTCGCTCTTGTGCTTGTCGTGCAGTTCAAAGAACTTGCGCCGCGAATGGGCCATGCAACCGATCTCAGTGACGCCACCGTCGAAGCTGGCCTTGTAGCCGGCGAAGTCATCACATACCAGCTTGCCTTGCCACTGCCCCAGGAACGCGCGAGCGTGCTCGCCGCTGCGGCTGGGCGCAAACTGGTAAATCACCGCGCGCATCTTCTCGAACTCGCTCGGCGCATAGGCCCACAGGTAGGCGCGGTGCGTCTTGCCATTGCCGGGCGCGAGCATCTGCACTGGCGTTTCGTCGGCGTGCAGAACACCGTGGCTCAGAACCTCTTCTTGCAGGGCGTCCACCAGCGGTTGCAGACGCACGCCACAGATGCCCACCCACGCGCCCAGTGTCGATTGCGGGATGGCCAGACCGGCGCGCGCATAGATGCGCTCCTGCCGATACAGGGGAAGGTGGTCGCCGAACTTGGACACCAGCGTATGTGCCAGCAGTCCGGCCGTCGGGATGCCTTTGTCGATGACGTGGGGTGGCACCGGCGTCTGCACCAGCGTCTCACACTGATCGCACACCCATTTGCCGCGGATGTGACGCTCCACGGTGAACGTGCCCGGCGTGTAGTCCAGCTTCTCGCTGATGTCTTCGCCAATGCGCTTGAGCGCACACCCACAGGTGCAGGTCTCTGCGTCCGGCTCGTGGTGGATGTCGGTGCGCGGCAACTGCGGCGGCAATGCCTGGCGCTTGGGCTTGCTCTTGGCTTCAGATTTGGACGACGGCAGGAGCGCTTCCAGTTCGGTCTCAATCGCCTCGAGGTCTGCGTCAATGGCTTCGTCCAGCAGACTCGCCTGTTCAGATGTCAGTTGCTCGCTGCGCTTGCCGAACTTCCAGCGCTTGTGGATGGCCAGCTCGTGTGTGAGCTGGTCGATCTTGGCTTGCCGGTACCGCAACTCCCGGTCCTTCTCGCCGACCTGGGCCATCAACTGCGCAGCCAGTGTGCGCAGTTCGTCCGGGCTCAGGGCATCGAGGTTGGTGGGTAGGTTCATGCGGCGAGTCTGCCAGAACCCCAAGTCCTCTGGAAGGAAGCCAGTTTACGGCTTTGGGGGTATTACACGACCGTGATCGCGTGGTCGTGGGTGAGCGTCTGCCAAGGCAGCCCCGTCACCAGCGCACGCAATTGCTCGGGATTGAGCGCCGTGGCGATCGCCTGGTCGCCGTTCGTCCAGATGAAGCGCCCCTTGTTGAGGCGCCGCGCGGCCAGCCAGATGCCGAAGCCGTCGTAGACCAGCACCTTCATGCGCGTCGAACTCTTATTGGCAAACAGGTAGGCGTGGTGGGGGCGTGCCGCGCCGAACACCTTGACGACCCGCGCGAGGATCGTTTCGGTACCGGCGCGCATGTCCAGCGGCTCCACGGCCAACCAGATCGCGTCCACCCGAATCAACGCAACCACCCTTGCAGCCACTGGGCGCACTGCGCTGCGGCCGATCCCGGCCAGCGAAGACTGATCGTCGTCGCGCCACGGCGGACTTCGATCTGGATGTCCGGCACGGCAGTGGTCGGCTCGCCGATCCGCAACGGGATGAACTCGCCTTGCGGCACCCTCATCAACTCGCGGTCCTCAGGCGCGCCATTCTTTGCTTCCTGCTCGGCGACCCAGCGCCGCAGCAGATTCGCATTGAGGCGATGGTGCAGGGCTATCGCCGCGATCGAAACACCCGGCTGCATGCACTCCTGCACTGCCTTGGCCTTGAACTCGGCGCTATGCCGACGTCGGCGCCGTATTGGCGCGCTCTCTTCGATAGTGTCCACGTGTCCACCTAGAACTAGATGGACACGATGCTCCTTGCTACGCGGGTCCCCTTCAAGACGGGTTCACCGGGTGCTTACGTTGCACCAGCGTCTCGTTCTCCAGCAACTTGCCCTTGAGCACACCGTTCACATACACGAGCTGATCGTCATCAGTCAGCTCACCTTCGAACAAGCCGTTGACCTTGCTGATGATCTCGTCAAGGAAAGCTCGTTGCTTGTCTTGAACAGCGCCACTACCCACCGAGTCCATCGGCGGAAGCTTGGGGTTCTCTCCATGCTTCAGGTCTAGCGGCTGCCGGCCGAGATTCCGCAGGTTGTGATGCGTGAGCACAACCTTGGTTAGATCAACCGTGTCTCGCTCGCGCCCGAACTCGAGAAGCGGAATCAACAGCTTGTAAAACACGAAACGCTTTTCGATGTCCGTGTTGCCGTAGTCGAAGATTTGCGACAAGAACGCATAGAGCCGGCAAAAGGCGCCCATATCGTTCTTGAATAGAACCAGTGCTTCAAGTGCATCCTTTGCCGTTTGGGAGGCGGCAGCGTCTTTCGCTTCCTCTGCGCTCTTCATGTCCGCTTGTGCAGCCTTGTATCGACGCAGCAAACGGTCCGCTACAGGGGCAATCGCTGAACTCAGCTGCGCTTGCGTCGACTTCGGGTCGGCATCAACCTTCGCTACGCGCTCAACCTCGAAGTCGTCGTAGTAGCCAGCCGCATCAAGCTTCGCGCGCAAGTCGTAGACCTGATGCGGGTCGGTGGTGGATTCCAGCGCGGCGGTTTCGTAGTAGGTCTTGAACGCCTTGAGAATTTCGCCGGCATCGTTGGCGAAATCCAAGATATAGGTCGTGTCCTTGCCTGGGTGGGCGCGGTTCAGGCGAGAAAGTGTTTGCACCGCCTGAATACCGCCGAGCATTTTGTCGACGTACATGCCGCACAACAACGGCTGGTCAAAGCCCGTTTGGAACTTGTTGGCGACTAGCAGAAGGTGATACTCGGGCTCCGCAAAGGCGTCTCGGATATCGCGCCCTTTCAGGCCCGGATTCAAGTCCTTGTTCGTCTCCGTTACTGGGGTAGGGAAGCTCTCCGGGTCATCCACTTCACCAGAGAACGCCACCAGCACCCCCAGCGGATAGTTCTGTTTTGCGATGTAGGCACGAATCGCCTTCTGCCACCGCACAGCCTCTTTGCGGCTGGCCACCACCACCATCGCTTTCGCCTTTCCATTCAGCAGCGGCTGGACATTCTCGCGATAGTGCTCGACCACGACCTGTACCTTCTGCGCAATGTTGTAGGGGTGCAGCCGAACCCACTGCATGATGCCTTTCATGGCAGCACTGCGTTCGACCTGCTTCTCATCCAGCTCTTGCCCGTTGTGGGCCAGCTTGAACGCTAGCTTGTAGGTCGTGTAGTTTTTCAGCACGTCGAGGATGAAACCTTCTTCGATTGCCTGGCGCATGGAATACACATGAAACGGCTCCGGCAACCCATCCGCTCCTGGACGCCCAAACAATTCCAACGTCTTTTGCTTTGGCGTAGCCGTAAAGGCTACATACGTCAGCCCCTTCGCCCCGGTGCGCGCATCCATCTGCGCCGCGAGGAGTGCTTCCGTATCGATTTCACCGCCGTCTTGCAGGTCTGCCCATTCCTCTGCTGAGAGCAACTGTTTGAGCTTGGCGGCAGATTCCCCCGTTTGCGAGCTATGCGCCTCGTCCGCAATAACGGCAAATCGCTTGCCCTCTGTCGCAGCAAGTTTCTGCACCTCGCTCAGTGCGTGCGGGAAAGTCTGAATGGTGCAAACGATGATCTTTTTGCCGTCTTTGAGCGCTTGCCCCAACTGTCCGCTCTTGCTGCCGTGTTCGTTCGTGATGGAGGCGACCACGCCGGTTGTGCGCTCAAAGTCAAAGATGGCCTCTTGCAACTGCGCGTCCAGTACCGTGCGATCGGACACCACCAGCACGCTATCGAACATCTTCTTGTGCTCGGCATCGTGCAGGTCAGCAAGAAAGTGTGCTGTCCAGGCAATAGAGTTCGTCTTGCCGGAGCCTGCCGAATGCTGGATGAGGTAGCGTTGCCCTGCGCCTCGCTCGAGCACGTCCGCCACCAGCTTGCGGGTTGCATCAAGCTGGTGATAGCGCGGGAAGATCACGCTCTTGAGCTGTTTCTTGTCGTCTCGCTTGCCAATCAGATAGCGGTGCAGGATGTCCAGCCAGCTTTCTCGCGCCCACACCTCTTCCCACAAATATGCAGTGGCAAAGCCGTTCGGGCTGGCCGCGTTGCCCGCACCGCCATGGTTGCCTCGGTTGAACGGCAAGAAGTGCGTTGCCGGGCCAGCCAATCGCGTGGTCATCATCACTTCCGATTGGCTCACCGCAAAATGTACCAACGCACCACCCGGAAAGCTCAACAACGGCTCGGCGACGCCGCCTTTCGGTTGCGGATTCCGGTCAAAGCGGTATTGATCCACCGCGTCATACACGCTTTGCGTAAAGTCCGACTTCAACTCCGCCGTTGCGACCGGAATGCCGTTGAGGAACAACACCAAATCCAATTCGTCTTTGGGGTGGTTTGGCGAGTGACACACCTGTCGTACGACGCGAAGTCGGTTTGCAGCGTACTTCGCCTGAATGGCCGGGTTGATTGCCAGCGCGGGCTTGAACTGCGCCAGCTCTAGCGGTTCTCTCAAGCCCAGCATTTCCACACCACGTCGCAGCACATCTAGCGTGCCGCGCTCGTTCAGGTTCTTGCGCACGCGCTCGGCCAACACTTGCTGCAATGCCACGCCGTGGGTTTTCGTGAGGCGTTGGTAGTTGTCGGGCTGTGTCGTCTCTATCCACGCCAGCAAATCCGGCAGAAACAATCCGGAGGTGCGGTCAAATAGGCCTGCATCGCCTGCCGAGTACAACCACCCATTGGCGGCCAAGTGCTCGCAGATTTCCGTTTCGAAGTGGTGTTCCTGGTGCAGATTGGTTTGGCTCATGGCGTTTCCGGCGTGTTCCTTGTGTTGTTCTATCCGGCGTTCGGTTTCGCTCAGTTTTCTGCGTAGCTGCGGTCAAGCAATGGCTTGGCGCGTTCTAGATCTGTTGCGTCGCGCAATGTCACCTCGACATCGCCTGTGCCCCAATGGCCGATTTGACTTACGTCGCGACAGAAGTCTTCTTCGAGTTGCACTGTGGTCGGGTCGAGCTTAAGAGTGATTTTTAGGTGGGTGGACGATGCCTTCAGACAAGCAAAGTTTTTCAGCCGTCGGAACGCGGTATAGAGTTTGAGCCTTTTCTCCTGCACGTCTTCGCCTAACGCAATGAGGTAGTCGGAGGTTTGCGTGTAGAGCACACGGATTTCTGGGGTTGCCAACTCTAATTGCTCTGCAAGCGATCTGTCCTTGCCAGCAGGCTTCGGAGTTGCGGGCAGTTCCGATGAATCAGCATCGCTCGCTGGCTTGACAGCGGCGGCATCCGGCACGCTTTGCGCATTTACCAACTCTAGCAACAGCAGATCGTCGCCAAACTGCTTGTAGCGCAGCAACTCGATGTTGCGCGGTATTTGCTGTACCGCATGTTGGTCGTAGCGGGTGAAATCCGATGCGATGCACAGGAGCCGTGTGCCGCTCCACTCGATACGTTCGGCCACCTCCTTGCCGAGCGTTTCCATTACCAGCCAGCGGAACTCAGCTTGATGGTCGAGCAGCCAATCGAGATAGAACAACCCTTGGTTGATGACGTTCTCGTTGCTGTGGCGCTTGTACTCGATGATGACGGGGCAGCCGTTTTCATCCAGCCCTAGGGAATCGATGCGGCCCCGATGTGTTTTGCCGGTGGCGTATTCGCTCGCGAGGAGGCGCACGCCCAACAGCGTTTCCATTTGGCGCTCGAAGAGCGTTTGCAGTGTCTTCTCCAACGGTGCGGCATGACCGGACAGTTCAGTGGCGCACCCGTTGCTAAGGCGAAATAGCTGGATGTCAGTCATGCAGTGGCAACTTCCTCGGTGTGGGCCTGTTGCTTCATCACGCCGCGTACGTCAATTTGGCCGGTAACGGCTGCGGTAATGAGAGCGCTGCGGCGCTCCTTCAGAAGCCCGATGCCGCGTTGCGCTTCGGCGGCAAGAAGGTCGATCTTCACGACTTCGACGTCGATATAAGCGGTAATCGCCTTCTGTTCCTCTATTGGCGGCACTAGGCACTCAATCATGCCGAGTTTGCTAGCTTTGATGCCAAGCGCTGTCGAGCCCGTTGCTAGCATTTCTAATCGCGCCTGGCAGCTCGCGCCCATCAGCCAGAACATCAGGAAGCGGTTGTCCAGCACACCGTGCAAGCCGCGAAATTTCACGACTCGCTGTGCGAGCGCTATGTCGGTACGGTCAATTTGGGCAACTTGACCAAGCGGCGCCTCGGTTGTGAATAACACATCGCCTCTTTCTGGCGCTCCTCGTGCGAGTAGCGCGGCAGCCTCTTCAGCGTCAACATATTCTTCCGATGCTTCGTAGTCGATTGCGCCATTGCGGATGTTTTTTGCGGTCACCAAGAACATTCCGTCTTCGCCTTTGGTTGGTGTACGACCGCGATAGTCGACAACAGGGCCGATAAATTTCGTTAGGCCGCCCATAATCCAGTGAGCGGGAACTATCCCCAACCACGCCACGCCAGAATCCTTCATCGGCACATCCGGATTGAGCCCGCGCGTGACGGCGTGCGAGATGGTGGCCTGGCGCTTCTCGGCCAGCAGGGCGATGAGCTTTTCCTGTTCGGCGATCAGCGCGTCGATCTTGGCGGTTTCGCGGTCTAGAAAGCCAGCGATGGTCGCCTGCTCGCCTTTAGGCGGGAGGGCCACAGGAACGCGGGAGTGATATTGCGGTTCGAGGTCCCACTGGTTGACCCGAATGCCCTTCGAGATGGCAAGGTATCCCGCGATATATCGCGGTGAGCGAAGTAGGTAGTGGAGATACCTTGGGCTCTCTTGATGTATGGCAGCGTAGACAAAATAGGCCGGACTAACGATTCCGCGATGCTCAGAGATGGCCACAGATCCTTGCCAAGCCTTCATCTTGTTGATCGCTAGGTCCCCCGGCGTGACGAGTTGGTAGGCGGATAAATCGTCAGAGGGCTTATTGTAATTGTCATCTCTGCTGGCCTTCGGGATGACTCCAAAGTCCCTGTAGACGGACAGCAGTTGTTCATCCTCATGGCCTTTGCGCTTGATACGGCGAAATAGTGTCCACAGTGGTGCGATACGCCAATGATCGGGAATTTCCCCGAGCCATTCGCTGCCGCTGTCCTTGTATGCCGCATACCTAGGCAAACTCATTCCGCCAACTCCTCGAGCATCTTCATGATGTTGGCCGACACGGTTTTCAAGTCTTCATCAATCGCGTGCAAACTACGCGGCGGCTCGAACACGTAGAAATGCCGATTGAACGGAATCTCGTAGCCGACTTTGGTCTTCTCCTCGTCAATCCACGCATCTGGCGCATGCGGTAGCACCTCGCGTTTGAAGTACGTCGAGATATCTTCTCCAAGGGGAACGTTCTCCGTGTCGCGTAGCGAGCTATCAGGCTGGGGCTTGCCCTTGTGCTTACCTTTGGTGCCAAGGACGATTTTGCCGCTCTCATCTCGGAGCGGTCGCTCGACTGTGATGGAGGTGTACCCGAAGTCTTCGTTCTTGAAGATGCGGGCGATAGGCACGCGCTTGAGCCTGCCGCCTTTCGGCGCGGTGGGCAGCGTGTCGGTATTCGTTATCAACCGCTGTTCGCCAACGGGCTTGCCGTCGGCATCTAGGGGGGTCACCAATTCCGCTTCAGTGAAATCGCCAAACAAGCGCGTCACAGTGGCGATGTGTTCCTCGCTCATTTCTTTGCGCTTGCTGCCCAAGCTCTTGCGCATCTTCTGCCAGAAGCTGCTGGCATCAATCAACTGGACATAGCCTTTGCGGTCATCCGGTTTGCGGTTCGACAAGATCCACACATAGGTGGCAATGCCCGTGTTGTAGAACATGTCGGTTGGCAAGCCGACGATGGCTTCCACCAAATCGTTCTCCAGCACATAGCGCCGGATTTCACTCTCCCCGCTACCCGCGCCGCCAGTGAAAAGAGGTGAGCCGTTGAGGACGATGCCAAAGCGGCTGCCCCCCTCCTGCGCCGGGCGCATCTTAGACAGGAGGTGCATCAAGAACAGCATCGATCCATCGGACACGCGCGGAAGCCCAGGGCCAAATCGGCCATCAAAGCCTCTCTTCTCATGCTCATCGCGCACCACTTTTTCGACCTTCTTCCATTCCACGCCAAACGGCGGGTTGGCGAGCATATAGTCGAACTTGCGGCCGGCGTGGCCGTCGTCGCTCAGCGTGTTACCAGCAACGATGTTGGCAACGTCTTGTCCCTTGATGAGCATGTCTGCCTTGCAGATCGCATAGGACTCATCGTTGAGCTCTTGGCCGTACACCGTCAGCCTCGCCTGCGGGTTGTGTTCGTGCAAGTATTCGCTGGCGACGGACAACATGCCGCCCGTGCCTGCTGTGGGGTCGTAGATTGTGCGGACAACCGCATTGCCGGGGGTGAGTTCTTCGCTATCTTCGACAAACAACAGATTCACCATCAGTCGAATAACTTCGCGCGGCGTGAAGTGCTCCCCTGCGGTTTCATTCGAGATTTCCGCGAACTTGCGAATCAACTCCTCAAAAACTAGGCCCATACTCGCGTTGTCGACCTCCTCGGGGTGCAGGTCGATGTTGGCGAACTTTTCCGTTACGAGGTAGAGCAGGTTGGCCTTCGCTAGGCGCTCGATGTGCGTATGGAAGTCAAAGCGCTCGAAGATGTCGCGCGCCGCCGGTGAAAAGGCTTGCAAGTAGGCGTAGAGGTTCTGGCGGATGTGATCTTGATCGCCAAGCAGCTTGGCCAAGTCTAGCGGTGAGGTGTTGTAGAAGCTCTGGCCAGCTTTGCGCAAGAGAAACGGCTCCGGGTTCACGCCAGCCTTCGTCTTAGCTTCAAACTCAGCCAATACCTTGGCCTTAGTCGATTCCAGCACACAGTCCAAGCGCCGCAGTACCGTGAACGGAAGAATGACGCGCCCGTATTCGGATTGCTTGTAGTCCCCGCGAAGTAGGTCTGCGACCGACCAGATGAACGAGGAAAGTGCTTGATGGTTCATTGTTGTTGCCTGTGAGTGAGCGTAGCCGGTGGGGTCTGCATCGGTAGCCCGGAATTCTAAGGCGTCTGGGCCGGTGCCCGGCAGATACGGTCCTTAATGCGCTGGGCGGCTTTTCCGCTACGAATGTGTAGAGCGGTAACCGTTAGCCAGATCGCTGCCAAGCTAGTTGCCACCGCGCCAAGCCATTTCTGCGTGGTTTGCGCCTTAGACACTGACTGCATGAGCGCACCATTTACATACCCCTCACAAATCGCCTTGACCTCCGACTCAGAAAAACCGAACGACTCTTGCATGTTCGATCTCACCGAAGAACATTGGTCAAGTTTGAATGTCTCTCCTCGGAAGACATGCCCGACAGTCGTTCCGTCAGAGTTGAACCATATTCCCGATGGATTCATTTTCAGTATCGCTGGGGATGCGGCGACGAAGGCAGCGCTCCCGGTCAATAGGGCTGCGAGAAGATAGCCCAATCCGTTCCAAAAAAAATAGCCGTTTGTCGGCGGTGAAATGATGTCCGGATTTGCAATGTCTACCCACCGTCTGGCCTTCTGCAGCGCCGACATATCAAGTCTGTGGCGGCGAACCCATCTAATGAGTCGCTGCATATCTGCCATATTGGTGATTTTCAAGCCATAGATAAGCCTGAATTTCTCGAGATCCCGCATCTCTTGCATGAACGAGCGTAGGCGCGGGTCTTGGACTTCAGTGCTCCCTGCCACGACGCGCCACACTCGCTCCCACACTGCGTGTAGCGAATCGGTACGCCGCCAGTAGATGAGCAATCCCAGTAACAGAGAACCGAGCGATAGAAGCGTGCCTAGGAGCTTCGCAGACAGCGAGCTAGGAAGTATTGATGAGAAGTAATCCATAGAATTATCCTAGGGGAAACAGGGTCATATTTTCCGAGATTTTTCATGGATTTTCTGCCCAACTGGAAGAGGGTATGGCAGTTTCTGGGCACCAAAATGAGAAGCCGCCCAATGGGCGGCTCGCTTCAAACCATCAACAACCCATCACCTCACTCCGCAGGCGCCTCCACCTTCTTCCTAGGCCCCCGGCTAAACCGAGCCGACAACGCCTGTCGAGCCGCATCCAGCCCTTCTCCCTTACCAGCCACCTTCAAGAAGGCATACCCCTCCAGCGAACCCGTCATCAAATCGCTGCCTAGCGCCAGCTGCGAGTCGCGCATCTTTTCGTAGAGCTTTTCAATGCGGACCAAGCGAGGCGGAGCGTGTCAAAGCCAGCAAGGTCGCGGCGCAGCTCAGCAAGGCTGAAGTTAGCCGGCAACACGCCCGGGTTGTTACCCAACACTTCCACAGCCTTACGGCAAAACGCTTCCGACTTGTCGCCCATCTTCATGAGCGTGCTGCGTTGCTCGACCGATAGACCAGCGAGCTTCTCTTCCAGTGTCTTCAGTGCCGCGTCAACGGCGGTCAGGTCCGCAGGGCTTGGCTGAAACGAAATCAGGTTTTGTGACATTGCAATCCTTTTTGGTTGGCAACGTTATGCCGGTTGGCACAATCGGGCGAGATTGGCGTGCCGCGGCCTTGGTAGCAATGCAAGCGGCGACATTTGACAATTGGACCGGCGTGCTCCGAAGCAAACCGCTTGGTCATCGCCTGTTTCGCTTCAGTGTTGGAGAGTGACGCTCGACTCATGGACAGTCGAGTTCGAGTGTTTGAGAGTCGAGCCTGACTCTCAAAGCGTGACGTTTCAGTGCCAAACGGTGGAGTGCGAGGCTCAAACACTCCCGCTTCAGTGTTCGAGGGTGACTACCTCCACCCTCAGACAGTGAGACTTCAGTGTTTGAGGGTGAAGTGCGACCGTCGGAGGCTCGAGCTTCACCGTTTTAGGCTGAAGCGCGACTCTTTGAGAGTGGCGCTCCACGGTCTGACGGTGGAGCGCTAGTCTCAGGCCGTCGATGGTGCGGGACTGACAGAAAGCTAGTGAGCGTTGCCGCCGCCGAACGGCGCTTCCTTTGCCGCGATGCGAGCGCGTAGCTCGTCGTTTCGGTGTTGGCCGTTCTCGCCAAAGTGAATCAGGCGGTGACACGTAGGGCAGATGGCACCGACGTACTTCGGGTGGTCCAGTCCACCATCGGAAAGCCTGTTGATGTGGTGCGGTTCGAGATACGGTGTGCCGTCGCTTTTGCGATTGAACGGTGCCGGCGCCTCGCAAAGTTCGCAGTGGCCCTGCGCCCGCGCCAAGACATATCGCTTAACGCGGGCACTGCGCTGGTATGCGATCCGCACAGTCTCTTTCGGGTCTGCGATGGGGCCACCGGGCTGACATGCAGCAATCGCCGCTTGCCTCAACGCCGACAGGTCCGCTGGTGGGCTCTCGGCCTTCGTCGTGCCGCCGTCGTCTGGATCGGGCAGATCGTCAAGTTCGCGACGCAGCGTGTTCGATACCGGCATGAGCCGAAACACAATCACATCTCGTTCGGTTCCGTTGCGGTCCACGTCCCGTTTGATGAAGTGCGAGTCACAAGCGAACTCGCCCAAGTAGACGCAAGGCTTCCCCTTGCCGGTCATCCGAAAGACATGCAGTGCGCGGCCGTCCTTCGCGTGAGAGGCAATGGCGAGGTTGCCCTTCGTCATCTTCATATCGCCCAGCTGTCCCTCACCAACGTAGTGCAGGTAACCAAATGCGTCGAACTCGTCTGTGTAGCCGTGCTGCCCGCCAGTCCCCGTGAACAGAAAGATGGCCGGGGATTGTCGGGAGGGCGCGATGCCGCTTTGGCCGCTGCCTCCGAACTTTCCCGTGATCTCTTTTTTGCGGTTGTAGGCCTTCCCGATGACGAACTCGGGAATCTCGGTCGCCGTTGCAGCCTTGGGCTGAACGGTCTCCTGGTCGTTACTGGGCAGCATGCAATCCCCCCGGATTGGCTGTAAATTTTTGTGCCCATTTTATGTCACGCTAGTCCGCGCTGAGCGGTGCCCTCCGTTGCGCAAGCCCTGCGTCTTCAATCCGTGTGCACATTTCCCGCCGGAAATTAGGGGCTGCTCTTGCGCTTCGCTTTCGTATAATCCCCAGCGCTGCCGCACCAACGGCAGCCGGGTTTGGCGACCTGACATGGCAATACCAGAGAAGACGGACACCCGCCGCAGCGGTCTCGTCCGTATGCACTCGTGCATGCCCTTATGGCGGGCCGGGTGGGGAGACCTTCGGGTCTGCCGGCTTTCTCTGGGGGTCGGTTCGCCAGCCCCGCCGTCAGGCCCGCCACCCCCGTCTGGCGACGAGATGGCGAGCCTCCATCAACCCAGAGAGGCTGTCATGACTGCAAATCCCAGCGGGCACCGCCCCGCGTCTTATGTATCTCCGCCTGAACCAGCCACGCACGCGCCCACGTCGTCTGACGCAGGCACGCTCACCAAAAACCGCACCTATCTGAACGGCGCAATCGCAGCGCAGGCGTATCTCAGGCGCACACGCGCCGCCATGCGCAGCCACGGCCAATGCCGCCCGGGCATGCTGCGTGAGGAGCTTCAACACCTCTCCGCACACGCGTTCCCGCCGGCCTTCATCAAAGGCTTTATGGATGCGATTGATGCGTACGTATCGATGTCGCTCGGGGGCCGCGATGTCGATCCGCAATCGTGGGACGTGCTAGCCGCCATAGAGCGGCGTGGCTACAGCCAATAACAACAGATTGACGCATTCCCGTGACGGGCGGGAATGCCAGGTCCGATTAACGCCCGTGACGCCCCTCTCTCCGATACCCAGGCAACCAAGTCACCGTAGCGCGCACCGGCTCCGGCTCGATCAACGCCTTGTGCTTGCCGCTTCCGTAACGCTGAACGTATTCCCGCTCGCCCACCGCAGGCGGCTCCGCCATGGCCGAGCCGCCCACACCATGCAGGCCCCTTTACTGCTACGGCATAGAAACATGCACCTGCATGTCCCATGACACAACAGGAGGCAGGCATGCCCGAGCAAAAGCGCCCCACCAAAGCCGTCAAGCCCCAAGACCGTGGCCCGGTCCTCATGCGTCTGCGGCAGGCAAAGATGGCCAGGTCGGTGCACAGCTACGTGCGCGGCAATACCGAGAAGTTCTACGAATGGCTGGCCACGGTGCAGCCACACCTGCTGCCCGAAGGGCCCAGCATCTGGATCTGCGGTGACTGCCATGTCGGCAATCTCGGGCCCATTGGCGACATGCGGGGCAGCACGAGCATCCAGATTCGGGATCTCGATCAGACGGTCATCGGCAATCCTGCGCACGACCTCATCCGGCTGGGCGTGTCCCTCGCTACGGCGGCGCGCGGTTCAGACTTGCCCGGCATCGTCACCGCGCGCATGGTCGAAGGCCTGATGACGGGCTATCTGGACGGCATCGATCCCGACGGCGGCATGTCGCGGCCCGAGCGGCCGGCCGCTGTGCATACCGCCATGAAGGCCGCCACGGCGCGCACGTGGAAGCAGCTCGCCCGCGACCGGCTGGAAGACGCGTCGCCCACGATCCCGCTGGGCAAGCGCTTCTGGCCGCTGGCGCGTGAAGAGCAGCGCGAACTGAAGCGGCTGACGCATGAGCCCGGGCTGCTGGAGCTGGTCGGCCATCTTTACGGCAGCCATCGGGACGATGCGGAAATCGTCGACGCGGCTTATTGGGTCAAGGGCTGCAGCTCGCTCGGCAAGGGGCGCTATGCGGTGCTGGTCTCGGCCAAGGGGTGTGCCGAACGCCCGTATCGCCTGCTCGATTTCAAGGAGGCCGTGGCGCCCGCCGCACCTCGCGCACCGGGTGCAGACATGCCGCGGCACAACGGCGAACGCGTGGTTACCGGGGCGCGCCACGTCTGCCCCGAGTTGGGCAACCGCATGGCGTGGGTGCGCATGCTTGGCACAAGCTTCTTCGTGCGCGAGCTGCTGCCGCAAGACCTCAAGCTCGACGTCGAAACGCTGGGCAGCCGCGACGCCGTATCGCTGGCGACGTACCTCGGCCACGTGGTCGGCCTGGCGCATGGGCAGCAGATGCCGCGCGATGTCGCACTCGCATGGCGCCGCGATCTGAAGTCACGCCATGGCAAATCGATCGACGCACCGTTCTGGCTCTGGACGTCGATTGTCGATCTGATCGGCCTGCACGAACGGCAGTATCTCGAGCATTGCCGCGCGTGGGCGCGGTAGGCGGCATGGCCCCAACTTGTCTATCGCGGCCGCTGTGGTCCCGCTTCTGGTGACGGCACGATAGCGGCGCGGCTGCGCTGCCTCCGCAATGCGTGGCCGGGCTTCGCTTGCCCCAAACGGCGGTCGGTCCAAACCGGTGCCATTGCGCACCAACTGCAAGCTTTCGCTGCCCCGTCCCGCAGCGCAGCCCTCGCTCGAGAGCGCAGCCCAGGCAATCAACCGCTCGCACGTCGGCCCCGCACACCGCACATTGCTGCATGGCACAAAACTCGCATAAGGGGTGGGCGACCGGTCAGACCACGACCGTGTCTTTCTTCAATCCGGCCCATGGACAGCATTCCCTCCTCCGTCGCGCAGGCACTTCAGCGGCGCATCCTCAGCGGCGATTACCCGAGCGGCAGCCGCCTGCCGCCGCAGCGGGAGCTGGCAGAAAGCCTGGGCGTGAGCCGCGCGTCGTTGCGCGAGGCGCTGACGGTGCTCGAGACGCTGGGCCTGGTCGACATCCTGCCCAGCCGCGGCGTGGTGGTGCGCGGCCAGAAGTTTGGCGCAGAAGGGGCGAGTGCCGAGCGCATGCACCGCTCGTTTGCCACGCCGGCGCTGGGCACGCTGTCGCCGCGTCAGTTGATCGACCTGCGCCTGGTGCTCGAGCCCGGCTGGACAGCGCTGGCCGCCGCCCGCATGCATGCCGCCGGCCTGCGCCACCTGCAATGGCTGCAACAGCAGTTGGCCCATGCGCTGGCGCGCAATGACCTGCTGAGCGCGGCCGAGGCGGATTTGCACTTCCACCTGCTGCTCGCGCAGTTGTCGGGCAACCCGGGGCTGATGGCGATGGCGGGCCAGCTGGAGCACGCCATCGGCCACAGCCTGCGCCTGCCGTTTGCGCGCAATGGCGCAGACGACCACCCCGCGCACGAGCACGACGCCATCGTGCAGGCCATTGCCGCAGGCGATGCCGCCGCCAGCGCAGAGGCCATGCGCGCCCACCTTCTATCCGCCGCACGCCGCAGCGGCATCGACCTGAGCGCGCCGCAGCCTTCGCAGCATCCAGCGCCGGAGCCTTTGCCCGAGCCTTTGCGCTACGCGCCGATTTCTTTTCGCCTCGTCTCCATTTCTGAATCTGAAGGAGTATTTGAATGACTCGCGTTGCCGTCCGCCACACCCTGCGCTCCACGTCGCGCCGCACGTTCCTCTACGCCGCCATGGCGGTCAGCGCGGTCGCTGCGCTGCTGCCCGGCCGCCCGGCACATGCCGATGCGCTCGCCAACATCCAGAAGGCCGGCGTGATCCGCGTGGCGATCCCGAACGACTTCCCGCCGTTCGGCTCGCTCGGTCCGGATCTCAAGCTGCAGGGCTATGACATCGACATGGCCAACCTCGTCGCCAAAGAGCTCGGCGTGAAGGCCGAACTGGTGCCCGTGACGAGCACCAACCGCATTCCGTTCCTGACCACGGGCAAGGTGGACATCGTCATCTCGAGCCTCGGCAAGAACCCCGAGCGCGCGAAGGTGATCGACTTCACGCAGGCGTATGCGCCGTTCCCCAAGAGCGTGTACGGCCCGAAGGATATGTCGATCAAGAAGCCTGCAGACCTGGCCGGCAAGACGATCGGCGTGACGCGCGGCTCGACGGAAGACCTCGCCCTCACGGCGCTGGCGCCGGCCTCCGCCACCATCAAGCGCTATGAAGACAACAACGCCACTGCGCAGAGCTACCTGATCGGCCAGGTGCAGCTCGTCACGCTGGGCAACATCGTGGCCAACGCGGTCAACGAGCGCACGCGCCTGCGCCAGCTCGACTTGAAGTTCCCCGTGGAAGACACGCCGTGCTATGTGGGCGTTGGCAAAGGTGAAACCGCGCTGCTCGACAAGGTGAACGCCGCCATCACCAAGTTCAAGACGGACGGGCGCCTGAACGAGCTGTCGCAGCGCTGGATCAAGATGCCGCTGCCCACCCAACTGTAAGCACGCCGCATCCGCATGGGCCGCACACCAGCGGCCACGTGCGGCGGCCCGGCATCCGGGATCTTTCTATGGCTTATCAATTCGACTTTGGCGCGGTCTTCGGTTACAGCGGCCAGCTGGCGCAGGGTGTGGGCTTTACGCTCGCGCTCACGGCGGCGGGCGCGCTGGCGGGCGGCGCCATCGGCATCGCCGGGGGCGTGTGCCGCGCGTGGCGCCTCCGGCCGTTCAACGCACTCTTCAAGGCGTACGTGGAGGCCATCCGCAATACGCCGTTTCTCGTGCAGTTGATGTTCGTGTTCTTCGGCTTGCCGTCGCTCGGCGTGCAGATCAACGAGTGGCAGGCCGCATTGCTCACCACGGTGGTCAACCTCGGCGCGTACATCACCGAGATCGTGCGCGCGGGCATACAGGAGACGCCGCGCGGCCAGCTGGAAGCGGCCAGCGCGCTCGCCATGGGCCGCTGGGCGATCTTCCGGCACGTGGTGCTGCGGCCCGCGCTGCAGAAGGTGTGGCCCGCGCTGAGCAGCCAGATTGTGATCGTGATGCTGGGCACGTCGGTCGTCTCGCAGATCGCCGCGCAGGACCTGACGTTTGCCGCCAACTTCATCCAGTCGCGCAACTTCCGCGCGTTTGAGACGTACCTGATCGTCACCGCGCTGTACTTCGCGCTGGCCTTGCTGCTGCGCCAGCTGCTGGCGTGGGTGGGGCAGCGCTTTGTGGTGGTGCGCCGGGCGCCCGCGGCACCCGCTGCCGTGCGCACCGTTGCGACCACGCCTGCGGAGACCGCCGCATGATCGCCGATATCCCTCTGTTGCCCATCCTGCTCAAGCTTGGCGAGGGCCTGCTTGCCACGCTGGTGCTGTCGCTCATGGCCTTTGTGCTGGGCGGCACCGCTGGCCTGGTGGTGCTGTTTGCACGCGTGGGCCGCAACGCCAGCCTGCAGCGCGTGAGCAAGGCGTACATCCAGGTCTTCCAGAACACGCCGCTGCTCATGCAGATGTTCCTGGTGTTCTTCGGGGCGTCCATGGCGGGGTTCGAGATGTCGCCGTGGACGGCCGCCGCCATCGGCCTGACGCTGTACACCAGCGCCTACCTGGCCGAGGTGTGGCGCGGCTGCGTCGAGGCCATCCCGCGCGGGCAGTGGGAAGCGTCTTCCAGCCTGGCGATGGGCTACTTCCAGCAGATGCGGCACGTGGTGCTGCCGCAGGCGGTGCGCCTGTCGATTGCGCCCACGGTCGGGTTCTCGGTGCAGATCGTCAAGGGGACGGCGGTGGCGTCCATCATCGGGTTTGAAGATCTGTCCAAGCTGGGCTCGGTGCTGGCCAATGCCACGTTCCAGCCGTTCCTCATCTATGGGCTGGTGGCGCTGGGGTATTTCGCGCTGTGCTGGCCGCTGTCGCTCTGTGCCTCTCATCTGGAAAAGAAGCTCTATGCCGCTCGTTGATCTGTGCGCCGTACACAAGCATTACGGCAACAACCATGTGCTCAAGGGCGTGGACTTGCGCGTGGAAAGCGGCCAGGTGGTCGCCATCATCGGGCGCAGCGGCTCGGGCAAGAGCACGCTGCTGCGATCCATCAACGGGCTGGAGGCAATCGACGACGGGCAGATCGTGGTCGACAACGCGGTGCTCAAGGGCTCGCAGGCCACGCCCGCGCAACTGCGCGCGCTGCGCCTGAACGTGGGCATGGTGTTCCAGCAGTTCAACCTGTTTCCGCACCTGACGGCGGGCGAGAACGTGGCGCTGTCGCCCGTGGTGGTCAAGGGCATGAGGAAGGCCGACGCCAATGACCTCGCGCGCCAGATGCTGACCAAGGTGGGCCTGGCCGATAAGTTTGATGCGTACCCCGACCAGCTCAGCGGCGGCCAGCAGCAGCGTGTGGCCATTGCGCGCGCGCTGGCCATGCAGCCGAAGGTGCTGCTGTGCGACGAGATCACGTCGGCGCTCGACCCGGAGCTCGTCAACGAGGTGCTGGCCGTGGTGAAGCAACTGGCCGCCGAAGGCATGACGCTGATCATGGTCACGCACGAGATGCGCTTCGCGCGCGATGTGGGCGATCAGCTCGTGTTCATGCACCAGGGGCTGATCCATGAAAGCGGCCCCGCCAAGGAGGTGTTCGCCAACCCGAAGACGGCGGAGCTGGCGGCGTTCATTGGGGCGGTGCAGTAGCGCCGGAAAGCGCCTCGGGTGACTTGCGATGGCTGGCCGCGCTGTCTGCGCGCCCGGCGCACAAAGCCCCTTGTGCGAGCAAGGGGCTTGGCGCTTCTGCAGGCCGCTGAAGTGCGGCTCAGGGCACGGCCACCAGCGCCATTCCGCGCGGCAGCAGGCCCGTGGCCGCGGTGCCGCTGGGCACGGCCGTCAGTTTGCCGGTGGTGGCGTTGATGCTGTATGCGGTGACGGTGTTGTCATTGGCCGTCACCACGTAGGCAAACGTGCCGGCCGGGTTGATGACGATGGTGACGGGGTTGGCGCCCGTGGCGGTGGTGTCGACCAGCGTGAGCGCCCCGTTGGCGGCGTTGATGGAGAACACGCTCACGTTGTTGCTGAGGATGTTGACCACGTACAGGAAGTTGCCCGCCGGCGACACGGCCATCGTATAGGGGTTGGTACCTGCCGTCACGGGCGAGCCCGATGCGGTCAGCGCCCCGGTGCCATCGATGCTGTACACGCCGAGCGTGTTGTCTCCGGAGTTGGCAACGTAGGCGAACTTGCCGTCGGGCGTGAGGGTGATGTACTGCGGCACGCTGCCCGCCGTGACGGTGCTTCCCACCTGCGTGAGCAGGCCCGTGGTGCTGTTGATGGCAAACGCCATGGCCGTGCCCGTTGTGTTGGCGGTGTCGGCATTGACGACATACGCGAACGTGCCAGCGCTGTTGGTGGCGATGGTGTACGGGTTGACCCCGGCCGGGATCACCGTCGCCGGCGATGAGAGCGCGCCCGTCGTCGTGTTGACCGAGAACGCCGAGAGCGTGTTGTCTCCAAAATTGGCGGTGTACACGAACTTGCCGCTGGGCGTGCGCGTAATGCTGTAGGGCTGGCTGCCGGTGGGCGTGGGCGAGCCCACCACGGTGAGCGCGCCGGTGGTCTGGTTGATGGACAGCGTCGTCACGGTGTTGTCGTTGGCGTTGGCCACGTAGACGAACTTGCCCGCCGGATCGATCGTGAGCGACAGCGGCTCGTTCCCCACGGATACGGCGGTCGAGCCGATCTGCGTGGGCAGGCCGGTGGTGGCGTCCAACGTGTAGGCCGAGACGGTGCCGTCGAGCGAGTTCACCGCATACCCGAACAGCGGCCGCAGCGTGCATGTGACGGCAATGTTGGTCACGTTGGCGGTGCCGACCGTGCCGGTGCCGTTGGCGACGGTGCAGTTCTCGCCCGAGGGCCGCGTGCCGACCGTGGCCGCATACGGCTTGCCCTGCGCAAGCCTGGTCGGAAACTGGAAGCTGCCGTTGGCGCCGACCGTCACCGCATCGCCGCCGTTGTTGAGCAGCGTGACGCTCTTGCCGGCGGCCAGGCCGCTGACCGTGCCGCCAACGGAATAGGTGGCAGGTACGGGTGTGGGCGTGGGGGCCGGTGCCGGGCTCGGTGCAGGCGCAGGTGTTGGCGCAGGTGTTGGCGCAGGTGTTGGCGTTGGCGTGGGGGTTGGCGCCGGTGCGTTGTTGCCGGTGGGCGGCGTGGTACCGCCGTCGTCGCCGCCACCGCAGGCCGTGAGCCCGACCGACAGCGCTGCGGCCATCACCAGCGCCGCGCCTTGCAGGCCGTGTGTGCGTCGCTGCGCCGGAGGAATCGGGGCCGGCGAGGGCTGCCCGGTTGCGCTGCAGATGCGTGCCGCTTGGGCTGTGAAAAGCTTGGCCATGATTCCCCCTCGTTGTCGGTGTCACGTGTTGCGTAGACCCGCGCTTACGGCAAGCATAGAAACGCGCAATGGGGTGCCGACATAGGCCAATCCGCCGACAAGGTCCTCGGCCTCATGGACGGAGGCGCGGCTGTAGGTGCACGCCAGCGCGCGTGGTAGAGCGGCGCATTCGGCGCGATACTGGCACTCGTCAGGGTTTGCGCGCGTTCACGTCTTGCCATGTCCACCTCGCCCTGCAGCATTGCCATCCGTCCTCGCACCACCGCCGATGTGGCCGACTGCCGCGCCATCCGCCTTGCAGCGCTGCAGGGTGCACCGGAGGCCTTTGGTTCGACGTACGCCGCTGAGGCCCCCTGGCCTGGCAAGCGTTTGCCAAGCGGCTGGCGACGTCGGTGGTGCTGGGCGCGTATGACGGCGCAGGCATCGCCGGCATGGTCGGCTTCAAGGCGCAGACCGGCGCCAGGCACGCGCAGAAGGGGTTTGTGGGGGGGCTACGTGGCGCTACGGGCGCGGGGCCGCGGTGTGGGCCGGGCGCTGATGGACGGCATCGTGGCGGCGGCCACGGGCCGGGTGGAACAGCTCACCCTGTCCGTCGTGCGCACCAACGCGGCGGCGCTGGCCTTGTATGCGCAATGCGGCTTCACTGCGTACGGCCTGCAGCCGCGCGCGCTCAAGTCTGCGCAGGGCTATGCCGACGAAGTCCGGATGGTGCGTTTCCTGCCGGTGTAGGTGCGGCGCCTACGTTGGCACGCAGGCACTGCAGTACTGCAATCGGCTGGGGCGCACCGCGGCGACTATGCCGCGTGCGTCGCGCTGCGCGGCGGGCCGGCGCTCAGCCAGGGCGCCAGGGCCTGCTGCAGGGCCGACAGATCGACGGGTTTGCCCAGCAGCCGGGCCCCCGCAATCGGCTCGCCGATCTCGGCGTGCGTGCCGTAGCCGGACATCAGGATCACCTGCATCGTCGGCTGACGGCGCACCAGAGCGCGGGCAAGGTCGGCGCCGGATTGCCCAGGCAGGGTCAGGTCCGCCAGCAGCACGTGGAACGGGCGCGTGCTGGCCAGGGCCAGGGCGTCTTCGGCGTTGGCGGCGGCCATGCAGTGCAGGCCGAACCCCGTGAGCAATTCGTGCATGGCCTCGCGCGAGGCGGCGTCGTCTTCCACCAGCAGCAGCGTCGGGCTGGCGGCGGGGCGTGCGACGCTGATGTCGGCGTGCGGTGCTGTACTGGCGGCGGCCAGGGCGGCGGGCACGGGGGCCGGTGTCGTCTTCTGGGCGCCGCGGTGGCTGTCGAGCACGCTGCGCACGAGGCGGGCCAGGTCGTCGCGGCGGTACGGCTTGCCCAGCAGTGTGACGCCGGCGGGCAGCCGGCCGTCACGCACGACCTCGTCGCGCGTGTAGCCCGAGGCCAGCAGCACCGGCAGCGGCGGCACGCGCTGCGCGGCCCGGATCGACAGCTCGCCGCCCTTGATGGCGCCCGGCATGATCACATCGGTAAACAGCAGGTCGATGTGCGTGTCGCTGTTCATCAGCTCGAGCGCGGCGTCGCCGTTGGGGGCGGTCAGCACGCGGTAGCCGAGCTGGGTCAGCATGTCGACGGCCGTGCAGCGCACGTCGGTGTCGTCTTCCACCACGAGAATGGTTTCGCGTCCGCCCTGGGGGACGGGCGCGGCGGTGGCTTCGTGTGCACCGGGGGTGTCGGCCGGGGCGGCCTCGGTGCAGCGGGGGAAGTACAGCTGCACCGTCGTCCCCTTTCCGACCTGGCTGCGGATGACGACATGCCCGCCGCTCTGCTTGACGAAGCCGAACACCATGCTCAAGCCGAGGCCCGTGCCGTGGCCGTCGGGCTTGGTCGTGAAGAACGGCTCGAAGACGTGCTCGATCACTTCTGGCGGCATGCCGACGCCGGTGTCGGTGACGGAGAACACGAGGTAGTCGCCCGGCGCCAGCGCATCGAGCTCATGGCTCTGCACCTGCGTACGGTCGAGCGTGACGTTGCTGGCCGCAATGGTGAGCACGCCGCCGCCGCGCATGGCATCGCGCGCGTTGATCGCCAGGTTGAGCAGCGCGTTTTCGAGCTGGTTGCGGTCGGCCAGCACGTTCCAGAGATCGTCGGCGAGCCGGGTTTCGACCTTGACGGTTTCGCCCAGCGCACGGTGCAGCATTTCGCTCATGCCCTGGATGAGGTGTGCAGGCTCGATGACCGCCGGCGACAAGGGCTGCCGCCGCGCAAACGCCAGCAATTGCGCGGCGAGCGTCGCCCCGCGCTGCACGGCACGGTTGGCGGCGGCAATGCGATGCTGGATGCGGGGGCTCTCCGGGGCTTCCACGGCCAGCATCTGCAGGTTGCCGGCAATCACCTGCAGCACGTTGTTGAAGTCGTGCGCCACGCCGCCGGTCAGGCTGCCGATGGCTTCCATCTTCTGCGCCTGGCGCAACTGCGCTTCCACCTCGGCGCGGGCAGCCAGCGCGTCGGCCACGCGTTGTTCCAGCGTTTCCGTCAGCTGGCGCAGCGATTGCTCCGCGGCTTGGCGCTCGCGCTCGGTCAGCACGCGCTCGGTGGTCTCCACCACGATGGCGAGCACGCCCGCCGGATTGCCGTCGTCATCGGGCAGCGGGCTGTAGTAGAGGTCCATCCAGACGTCTTCGGGCCGGCCGTTGCGCAGCAGTACGAGTTCCTTGTCGCGGTACGACAGCGTGCCGCCGGCCAGGCAGACCTCCATGACGTGGCGGTTGAAATCCGCCACCTCGGGCCAGCCGAGTTCGACCGGGCAGCCGAGCAGATACGGGTGCCGGCCGCCGGCAAAGCCGGCATACGCGTCGTTGTAGATCATGTAGCCATGCTTGCCCCAGAGCATGACGAGGGGCACCGGGCTGGCCAGCACCATCTGCACGGCCGCACGCAGGCTGTGCGGCCAGGCGTCGATGGGGCCAAGCTCCGTCGCCGACCAATCGAATGCGAGCACACGTTGCGCCATCTCACCGTTCCAGCCGGGGCAGTCATGGTGATGCGCGAGAAACGGCATAGGGTCTCCTGTGTGGCCGAGTCACTGCAATGAACGTGAAGGCATTTTAGAAACGCACGCACCCAGCTGCATACCGCTCGCAGGGTGCACGGGGCGGCACCGGTGGATGCCGCGGACGCAGGAAACGTGCCCAAGGCAGCCAGCGCGCTCGGCCATGGCTGACTATCATGGACGTCCCTTTCACACACACCAGGAGAACCCATGAAGTTGATCGGCATGCTCGACTCCCCCTACGTGCGCCGCACGGCCATTTCGCTCAAGCTGCTCGGCGTGCCGTTCGAGCATGCGTCGGTGTCGGTCTTCCGGCATGTCGACCGCTTTCGCGAGATCAACCCGGTGGTGAAGGCGCCCACGCTCGTGTGCGACGACGGCACGGTGCTGATGGATTCGACGCTCATCATCGACTACGCGGAATGTGTGGCCGGCCGCAGCCTGATGCCCGCCGAGATTGCCCGGCGCCAGCACGCGCTGCGGGTCGTCGGCCTGGCGCTGGCCGCCTGCGAGAAGGCCGTGCAGATCGTCTACGAACACAACCTGCGCCCGACCGAGAAGGTGCACGGGCCGTGGGTGGAGCGCGTGCACAGCCAGTTGCTGGCCGCAGTGGATGCGCTGGAGGCCGAGTGGAAGGACGTACCGCTGCCGGTGGAGGCCGGCGAACTCACGCAGGCCGGTGTGACGGTGGCCGTGTCGTGGGCCTTCATCCAGCTGATGGTGGCCGACCGCGTGCCGGCGGCGGACTACCCGCGCCTGGTGGCGTATTCGGCGGCCGCCGAGCAGTTGAGCGTGTTTCGCGACACGCCCATCGACGCGGTCTGACGACCTGACGATGCCCGGCCGGGCGCCTCAGGCGCGCTGCGCCGTCTGCGTGGGGTGCGGCTCGATGTTGGCCTGGCGGTACAGCCCGCCCACGAGATCGGACTCGGTGACGATGCCGGCCAGCCGCCCGTCGGCATCGAGCACGGGAATGTGGTGGTGGCCGGCGCTGGCAAACATCGGCACGAGATCCGACATCGACGCGCTGGCCGGGATCGTCTGCACGCGCGTCTTCATGTGGTCGGCCACGCGCGGCGGGGTGAGCGCGCCGATGCTGAACCACCGGCGCAGGGTCTGGCGCAGGTCGGCGGGGGCGAGGCCCAGCAGGTCGGTGCGGGTGACGATGCCGACCACGTGCTGCCTGTCGTCCACCACCGGCAACGCCTTGAAGCCGTGCTGGCGCAGCAATTGCAGCGCGCGCGGGATCGACGTGTTGGCCGTCACCGTCACCACCGGGCGGGTCATGATGTCGGCGCAGGTGAGCGCCTGGAACGTGCGCGTGTAGGCCTGGAGCTGCATCTCACGCAGCACGGCTTCGATGTCTTCCGGGTCGATGTCGAGCAGCTCGCTCTGGCGGCGCAGCGCGGCGACGATGTCGGCGCGGGTGAAGCCGGCGGCGGTGGGCGGGCGCTCTGCGGCGGGCAGGCGCTGCGCGTGCGGATACCGGTGGCCCGTGGCGGCGTGATACACCAGCGCGCCCACCAGCAGCAGCGCCGACTGGATCAGGATCGGCTCGGCCACGAAGCGATAGCCCAGCGCATGCACGGCCGGCCCGCCGATCACCGCCGTGAGTGCCACCGCGCCCGAGGGCGGGTGCACGCAGCGCAGCGCGAACATGCCGCCAATGGCCGCCGAGATGGCCAGCGCCGAGGCAATCACAGGATCATCGACCAGCAGCGCGAACGTCACGCCCACGGTGGCCGCCACCAGGTTGCCGCCGATGATCGACCACGGCTGCGCCAGGGGGCTGGCCGGCACCGCGAACAGCAGCACGGCCGAGGCGCCCATGGGTGCCACCAGCAGCGGGATCAGCGTCGGTGCGCCCGGCACCAGCTTCATCATCGTGCCCGTAAAGAGAATGCCGACGAGCGCGCCGACGGCGGAGCGCACGCGCTCGCTCCAGCGCACCGTGACGGGGGCGGGGACAAAGCTATGGAGCCAGCGGCGCAGGGCGGGGGGCAGGAACGGGGCGGACATGGTCGACGGGACGGCGATGGCCCGTGAACACGCGCGAGGCTTCACCAGAAGTCACAAAAATGCAGCCGGCGATTCTATCACGCTGTGACATAACCGGCCGCTGCCTCTGCCCTTACGCGCCGTGCCTTGAGGTGGTGCAGCGGCGCGCACGTTTGTCACGCAGCCGTCACGCGCGTTTCACACGCTGGGCCGAGACTGCCGGGCTTCCAGCGTCTCTTTGGCCGACGGCCCGCCTGCACCATGTCTTCTCTCGCCCGCTCCGTTGTTGTCCGCCCGCGCGTGTATGCCAGCCTGGTGGCGCTGTCCGCGGTGCTCGCGCTCGCTGCCTGCGGTGGCGGCGACGACACACCTGCCAGCACGCCGGTAGCCACACAGGCCATTCCGGCACCCCCGGCAGACCCGGGCTTCGTCGACACGGCCGCCGCGCCCAGCGGGGTGCCGCCCTTTGTGGACAACATCGCCACGAACCAGCGCGGCGACGCGCGGTACGCCACGCTCGGCACCAATGCCGGGGTGCGGCTGTTCACGCGGTTCCTCGATTTGTGGCAGCCGCTCACGGAGATCGTCGACGCGGGCGTGAACGCGCCGGCCAACGGGGCGTTTCCGGCGGTGGTGGCCTCCAGCTGGACGGGCTTGCCCAACGACGGCACGCCGGGCGGCACACCGCTCAATCTGCCGGTCCTGAACGCAAACGTGCAATACGTGGTGAACGCGACGACCAACCGCACGCAGGCCCAGGCCGATGCGGCCTACTTTGACGACCGCCGCGGCAAGGGCTACAGCGTGACCGACGGCATGGGGCCGCTCACAACGGCCTGGCGCACGCTGGCGCAGCAGACCACGTCCATCACCACCATCCCGGCGGACGCGAGCACCGTGCTCTACAACGATAGCGGCAACAACACGGGCGTGGGCACCGCGGGCGGCAACACGGCGTTCGGCAAGGTCGTCGACCTGATCAACACGCTCGGCAACAACGCCTCGACCGAGCCGGCCAAGCGCTTCTACAAATATGCGCGGCCGTATCGATGGAGCAGCAGCGTGGTCGTCGTGCCGACGCTGGTGCCGGCCGAAAGCCCCACGCCCGCCACCGATGGTGGCTTCATCAGCGGCCATTCGGCGGAAGCCATGCGCGATGCCGTGGCGATGGCCTACCTGGTGCCCGAGCGCTTCCAGCAGATGCTCGCGCGCGGCATGGAGCTCGGTGAGAACCGCATCCTGGCCGGCATGCACTCGCCGCTGGACGTGATGTCTGGGCGCATGCTCGGCATTGCGGCGGCGGCGGCCAACCTGGCGGACCCGGCCAACGCCACGCTGAAGGCAGATGCATTCCGGCAGGCCCACGCCGGCCTGATGGCGCAGACGGGCACCGACGCCACGAGCTTCCCGGCGCTTGCGCAGTCCGGCACGCCCGCCACCGATCGCTTTGCCGACTACGCCACCAACCAGGCCAACTTCACGCGCCGCATGACCTTCGGCTTCACGCCGATCGGCAGCACGGCGCTTGCGCCGGTGGTGCCCAAGGGCGCCGAGGTGCTGCTGGAAACGCGCTTCCCATACCTGAGCGCAGAGCAGCGCCGCGTGGTGCTCAAGACCACCGAGCTGCCCTCCGGCTACCCCGTGCTCGATGATGCCGAAGGCTGGGGCCGCCTGAACCTGTTTGCTGCCGCCGATGGCTACGGCGCCTTCAACGGCAACGTGGTCGTGTCGATGGACGCGACCCTGGGCGGTTTCAACGCGGCCGACACGTGGCGCAACGCCATCTCGGGCGCGGGCAAGCTGACGCTGCAGGGCACCGGCACGCTGCGCCTGGCGGGCACCAATACCTACAGCGGCGGCACGCAGATCGCGGGCGGCGTGCTGGAGGCCGAGTCGGCCAATGCACTGGGCACGGGCGATGTCTATCTCGGTGCCGGCACGCTGGCCGTCAACGCGCCGGCGGCCGTGGCGATTGCCGGCAAGTTCACGCAGTTGCAGGGCACCACGCTGGACCTGGCCATCGGCCCGAACGGCCAGGGCAGGCTCAGCGTGGCCGGGCTCACCACGATCGCCGGCGGCACGCTGCACGTGAAGTTCGTGAACGGCTACACACCGAAGGTGGGCGACACCATTGCGGTGATCGACGGCGCGGGCCCGAACCGGCAGTTCGCTTCCGTGGTGGTGGACGGCTTCAAGGCCACGGCCGTCTACACGGCCACCGGCATCCAGATCCGGCTCGACGCCTGAGCGCTTATCTGAGCGGCAGCAGGATGTCCGTCACGGCTTCGTGCTCGGGCACATCTGGGTAGAAGCGCACGCGCTGGAACAGCAGCGGCGCATCGCGCAGTTCCTCGCCGCTGGCGGGCAGCCATTCGGCATACAGAGAGGCGACGCTCTGGCCGAGCGTGTCGCCGGAGCCGGTATGGCGCAGTACGGCGTAGCGGCCGCCGGCCAGTGTCTTGGCCATGACGCCCGCCGCATTCGGCGCGATGGGCTCTGGCGTTGCCGCGCAGATGTCGATACGGAAGTCTTCGGGCGGCACATCGTCGGGGTCGTTGTAGACGATGTTGTACGTGGCCGAAATGCTCGGGTGCAGCCGGTGCTCGCGGCGCCAGGCGATGAAGGCGCGGAGGGTGTCGCCCAGCCCGGCCGGGTCTGCGCGGTGCTCGATGGCAGCCACGGGTATGGCGTCGCGTTCGACAATCTCCACGGACTGGGTTTGCAGTTGTGCGGGCATGTGTTGGCTCCTGAGCGCACGCAGCGCGTGCAGGTCGGCGGCCCAGGGCGCCCACTCCGGCGCGGCGCGAAAGTCCGACGGCGATTGCCCCGCCTGCCTGCGGAACGCACGCGCAAAGGCTTCCGTCCCCTCGTACCCGCACGCCAGCGCGATGTCGGTAATGCACGCGTCGTCCCGATAGGCGAGCTGGTGCGCGGCGCGCTTCAGGCGCAGCAACTGTACGTAGCGCCCGACGTTCATGCCGAACAGCAGCGTGAACTGGCGGTGGAAGTGGTACTTCGAAAACGCCGCCACGCCGGCCAGCTGCTCCACATTCAGCGCGTCTTCGAGGTGCGCATCGATGTGCGCGAGCACGGCGCGCATGCGGACGAGGTAGCGGTCGGTGGCGGTGGTCGTCAATTGGAAGGGGCTCCTGGGTGGCGATACGGTAGCCGGAAGGGGCCCGGGGCGCCTGACCGAAGTTGCTCGGTTGGCTCGCATACCCTTCTTCGAAAGGGGCGCGCCGGGCACATCGCTCTGATAGCATCCCTGAGCCCTTCCGGGGCGCCGTCCGGCGGGCGCGGACGAAGCGCAGCTGCCCGTACTGACGTTCAAACCACCACACAGAAGAATCAGGGTATGCAAAACAACAACAGCAGATTTGGGGGCGGGACGCTGGTGCGCCGCGTAATCATGGCTGCGGCGCTGGCTGGCGCGGCGTTGCTGACCGGGTGCGCAAGTACTTACGTCGACACGGCGACCAAGCTGGTGCCGCCGTCCGAGATGAAGAAGGTTGCAGACCCGAAACCGGTCCAGCTGGTGTTCGAGTTCCAGACGAAGGGCGCACCGAACCCGCGTGCCACGACGCTGCTCAAGGATACCGTCGCCAAGGAAGTGACCGACACGGGCTTGTTCGCCAAGGTCTCGACTGAGCCGACTCCGAACGTCGGCATGCTCAATGTGACGCTGAACAATGTGCCGCTGACCGACAACCCGGCCGCCAAGGGCTTCGTGACCGGGCTTACGTTCGGTCTGGCGGGCAGCGCGGTGACGGACGGCTACATCTGCACGGTCAGCTACCTGCCGGCAGGGCAGACCACGCCGATCGTCAAGACGGCGCGCCACGCTATCCACACCACGATCGGCAACGCGAATCCGCCCGCGGGCGTGCAGAAATCGGCGTCGATGCTCGATGCTGTCCAGCAGATGACGCGCGATGTGGTGAGCAACGCGCTGAAGGACCTGTCTTATGACACGGCCTTCAACTGACGCCGGCGCGGTGCGCGCGCTCGGCCTCGGGCTGCTGGCCGCCGCGCTGCTGGCCGGCTGCGCCGAGATGCCGATGAGCCCGCCGAAACCCACCATCGAGAATGCGGCGAAGCTGCGCGGCGGCACCCCCGCCATCGGCCCGGTCGAAGTAGGCACGTTCACGCTGGATGCGGCGCAGTCGGCGAGCATCGACAAGGGTGTCAGCATCCGCAGCAACATGGTGCGCTCGCCGGTGGCGGGCTCCTTCGCGCAATACCTGCGCGAGACGTTGCGCGTGGAGCTGCAATCGGCGGGGCTGCTTGATGCCAGGTCGGATGCGGTGATCACCGGCACGCTGCTCGACAGCACGGTCGAGGCGCCGGTCGGCACCGGCAAGGCGGCGCTGGCCGCGCGGTTCGTCGTCACGCGGGCGGGCGCCGTCCGCTACGATCGCGCGCTGCGTACGCAGGCGTCGTGGGACTCGCCGTTCATGGGTGTCTCTGCGATCCCGCAGGCAGCCGGCCAGTACGAGGCGCTGTACCGGAAGCTGGTCGGTGCCTTGCTGGACGATGCGGCGTTTCGCGCGGCGGTTGCCCAGCAGTAGGTTGCGGTTCGGCACTCCATGAAGAGGCCACCTTCGGGTGGCCTTTTTCATGACAACGGGCAGGACACAAAAAACCGCCCCGAAGGGCGGTTTCTTGTTGAGGCGAACGCAGGCTCAGGCCAGCGCCTTCACCGGCTCGCCGGCCAGCCCGGCCGCTTCACGCAGCAGCAGCGCCTTGTCGGTCGCTTCCCAGCTGAACTCCGGTTCTTCGCGGCCGAAGTGACCGTAGGCGGCGGTCTTGCCGTAGATCGGGCGCAGCAGGTCGAGCATCTGCACGATGCCCTTCGGACGCAGGTCGAAGTGCTCGTGCACGAGCTTGGCGATCTGCTCGTCCGGGATCACGCCCGTGCCTTCGGTGTACACCGTGATGTTGATCGGGCGGGCCACGCCGATCGCGTAGCTGACCTGCACCTGGCACTGGCGCGCCAGACCGGCCGCCACCACGTTCTTGGCGACATAGCGCGCGGCGTACGCGGCCGAGCGGTCGACCTTCGACGGATCCTTGCCCGAGAACGCGCCGCCGCCGTGCGGTGCCGCACCGCCGTACGTGTCGACGATGATCTTGCGGCCGGTCAGGCCGCAGTCGCCTTGCGGGCCGCCGATGACGAAGCGGCCGGTCGGGTTCACCAGGTACTTTGTGTCGGCCAGCATGTGCGACGGCAGCACCGGCTTGATGATCTCTTCGATCACGGCTTCGCGGATGGCCTCCTGCGACATCTCCGGCGCGTGCTGGGTCGACAGCACCACGGTATCCACGCTGTGCGGCTTGCCGTCGACATAACGCACCGTCACCTGCGACTTGGCGTCCGGGCGCAGCCAGGGCAGGCGGCCGTCGCGGCGCAGTTGCGACTGGCGCTCGACCAGGCGGTGCGCGTAATAGATCGGGAAGGGCATCAGCTCGGGCGTCTCGTCGCACGCGTAGCCGAACATCAGGCCCTGGTCGCCGGCGCCCTGGTTCAGATAGTCGTCCGAGGCGCGGTCCACGCCCTGGGCGATGTCGGGCGATTGCTTGTCGTAAGCGACGAGTACGGCACAGCCTTTGTAGTCGATGCCGTAGTCGGTGTTGTCGTAGCCGATGCGCTTGATGGTTTCACGCGCGACCTGGATGTAATCGACGTTGGCCGACGTGGTGATTTCACCGGCGAGCACCACGAGGCCCGTGTTGCACAGCGTTTCTGCAGCGACGCGCGCATATTTGTCCTCGGCCAGGATGGCATCGAGGATGGCGTCGGAAATCTGGTCGGCGACCTTGTCGGGATGGCCCTCGGAGACCGACTCCGAGGTGAAGAGGAAGTCGTTTGACACGGCTGTTAGCTCCAGATTGGCTATCACGTTGCCAATCCGTTTGTGCCACGGCCGGCGACGCTTTAGCGGTATTTTGCTGCCTCGCCCAGGTTTGTGGCCCGGCCCGAGGATTCGCCCCGCAAGTTGTCAGTTAACTCGGCGAATCGCGCTATTATACGCGGCACTTTTTGGGGCCGCAGCACGGCCTGTCAAGACCCTGCTGCCCTGTCGACTGCGACCAACACTGCTTTCGCGCACGCACGCATGACCTTCCTGTTCTGGCTGTTTTCACGCTGGCCGCTGTCGTGGCTGCAGGCGCTGGGCGGCTGGCTGGGGGCCCTGGCCGCGAAGGTGCCGGGGCGCTATCACGACCGGCTCATCGCCAACTTCCGCCACGCCTATCCCGACGTCACCCCCGCCATGCTGAAGGAGGCCGGCCGGTCCGCGGGCCGCATGGTGTTCGAGATGCCGTACTTCTGGGTGCGCAAGGATTCACTGAAGGTCGCGCCCGGCCTGCTCGACGATTGCTGGCCGACCTACGAACGCCTGCTCGAGGACGGCCGCGGCATCATCTTCCTGACCCCGCACCTTGGCTGCTTCGAAGTGCTGCCGCAGGCGTATGCGCAGCGCCGCCCGATCACGGCGATGTTCAAGCCGCCGCACCAGGAGCGCCTGCGCGCCTGGATCGAGACCATGCGCACCCGGCCCAACATGCACATGGCGCCGGCCGACCCGCGCGGCGTGCGCATGGTGGTGCGCGCGCTCAAGCGCGGGGAGGCCGTCGGCATCCTGCCCGACCAGACGCCCACTGCCGGCGAAGGCGTGTGGGCGCCGTTCTTCGGCAAGCCTGCGTATACGATGACGCTGGTGCACCGGCTGCACCGGCTGTCCGGCGCGCCGATCGTACTGATGTTCGGCGAGCGCCTGCCGCGCGGCAAAGGCTATCGGGCCCACATGCGCGTGCTAGAAACGCTGCCCGAAGACGTGGCGCAGGCCGCCGGCCGGATCAATGCCGAAATCGAACAATTGATTGCCCTGGCGCCGACGCAATATCTCTGGGGCTATAACCGCTACAAGCAGCCAAAGGGTGTGGACGCCCCGCCCGCTGTCTGACGCTGCTGACTTTATGGAACGTTTCTTTGCCAAACTCGGCCTGGGTTTCCTGTGGCTGCTGTCTTTCTTTCCGTACGGGTTTGTCGCCCGCTTTGGCGAGGGGCTGGGCGGGCTGCTGTACCGCATTCCGAACAGCCGGCGCCGCGTGGTGCTGGCCAACCTGAAGGCGTGCTTTCCCGAGAAGTCCGATGCCGAGCGCGAGGCGCTGGCGCACGAGGTCTTCCGCAAGGTGTTCCGCAGCTTTGCGGAGCGCTCGTTTGCCTGGTACGCATCGGAGAAGCGCCTGAACCGCGTGGTGAGGATCGACGACCGGGCCAACCTGCCGGCGCTGCACGGCCAGCCGCATATCCTCGTGACGCTGCACCTGTCGGGTGTGGAGATCGGCGCGCTGGCGCTCACCGACTATTTGCGCAAGAACGTCGGCAACGCGGGCTGTTCGCTGTACACGCACATGGCCAATCCGGCGCTGGACGCCGCCGTGAAGACGCTGCGCAGCCGCTTTGGCGCGACCATGCTCGAGCGCAGCGAGAACATCCGCCAGATCATGCGCACCCTCAAGCGCGGCGAGGCGCTGCAGCTCATCTCCGACATGGATTTCGGCGAGCGCGACGCCGAGTTCGTGCCGTTCTTCGGCGTGCCGGCGTTGACGCTCAACGCCATCCCGCGCATGGCGGCGCTGACGGGCGCCAAGGTCGTGCCGATGTACACCGAGATCCTGCCGAATTACCAGGGCTATGCGCTGCGCATCCTGCCCGCGTGGGAAAACTACCCCACCGGCGACCTGACCGCCGACACGCGCCGCATCAACGCCTTCTTTGAAGACGCCATCCGTCCGCGCATCAGCGAGTACTACTGGGTGCACAAGCGCTTCAAGCACCGGCCCGAGGGCATGCCCGGCATCTACTGAGCCGCGGTTCCCGGCTTCGGCCGCGGCCGCCCGGCTCGCTTTAGAATGGGCGCTTTCCGATCGCTCATTGCCGCGTCTGCGCGGCCTGCCATGAAACTGCACTTCACCAAGATGCACGGCGCGGGCAACGACTTCGTCGTGCTCGACGGCATCCAGACGCCCATCGACTTCACGCCCGAGCAGTGGCGCGCCATTGCCGACCGCCACTTTGGCGTGGGGGCAGACCAGCTGCTGCTGGTCGAGCGCTCGACACGGCCCGACGTCGATTTCCGCTACCGCATCTTCAACCACGACGGCGGCGAGGTGGAGCACTGCGGCAACGGCGCCCGCTGCTTCGTCAAGTTCGTCACCGACCGCGGCCTGACCGACAAGCGCACCGTGCGCGTGGAAGTCATGAACGGCATCGCCACGCTCACGATGCAGGACGATGGCCAGGTGACCGTCGACATGGGCGCGCCCGTGTTCGAGGCCGAGCGCTTGCCGTTCGTGCCGGACGGCCTGCCCACGCGCGTGGAAGGCGAAGATACGCTTCACGCGCTGCAGATCAATGGCCGCACGGCGTGGCTGTCCACCGTGTCGATGGGCAACCCGCACGCCGTGCAGGTGGTCGACGACGCCGAGGCCTTTCCCGTGCTCGAAGACGGCCCGCTGATCGAATCGCACACGGTGTTTCCGCGTCGCGTGAACGCGGGGTTCATGCAGATCGTCGACCGCCATTCCATCCGCCTGCGCGTGTACGAGCGCGGCGCAGGCGAGACGCTTGCTTGTGGCACGGGTGCCTGTGCGGCCGTGGTGGCTGGCATCCGGCGCGGGCTGCTCGATTCGCCCGTCAAGGTGGCTACGCACGGCGGCGATCTCACCATCGCGTGGGCCGGTGTCGGCCAGCCCGTGATGATGACCGGCCCCGCCACCACGGTGTTCGAGGGCACGCTGGACCTGGACGCGCTGAAGCTTCCCGCAGGCCGCCAGGCATAAGCCGTACCGCGCGGCCGGCTGCCGCATCGTCAGAACAACAGGAGGCACCGTGGGCTCGAACGGCACGAACCGGCTTGACGACTATCGCTTCGACGGCAGCAGCAAGTTCAAGATCGCGAAGCTGGATGCCTCCGCCAAGCCTTTCTCCACTGGCAGCAAGTCCGACGACAACGCGCGGCTGGCCGAGGTGGCGGCCAGGCTCGATGCGCTGCAGGACACTCTCTATGCCGAGCATCGGCGCAAGGTGCTTGTCATCCTGCAGGGCATGGATACGTCAGGCAAGGATGGCACCGTGCGAGGCGTGTTCCGCGCCATGGACCCGCTGGGCCTGCGCGTGGTCGGCTTCAAGGCGCCGACGCCGCAAGAGCTCGCGCACGATTACCTGTGGCGCGTGCACGCCCAGACGCCCGCCCGCGGCGAGATCGTCATCTTCAACCGCAGCCATTACGAAGACGTGCTGATCACGCGGGTGCACGGCGACATCGACGCCGCCGAATGCAAGCGCCGTTACGGCCACATCAACGCGTTTGAACAGATGCTCGTCGATACCGGCACGACCATCGTCAAATGCTTCCTGCACATCTCGAAGGACGAACAGCGCAAGCGCCTGCAGGAACGCATCGACGATCCGCACAAGCACTGGAAGTTCGACCCGGCGGATATGGAAGAGCGCAAGCTGTGGGACGGGTACATGGAGGCCTACGGGGCGGCGATCAACGCCACCGCCACGCCGCACGCGCCGTGGTATGTGATCCCCGCGGATTCCAAGACGCACCGGAATCTGATGGTCGCGGAGATCCTGTTGGAGGTGTTCGAGGGGATGAAGCCTCAGTATCCGGAGGGGAATCCGGCGTTTGAGGCGCTTAGGATTGAGTAGGGGTTTGGTGGTTGGTTTTGTTGTTTGATTTTGTTGTTGGTGGTGCATCCCTTGTTTCACCCCCTGCCGGGGGCGACTCACTTTCTTTGTCTTGCCAAAGAAAGTAACCAAAGAAAGGCGCGCCCGAGATGGCGACCCCCTCCTTGGATTTTTGTAACCGTGCGGAGACGGGAAAAACTCGCTTCGCTCAGACAGTTTCCCGTCTTTTTTCCGCCCGCTTACAAAAATCCAAGGCGCCATCTAGGGCAGGAACGTCAAAGGCCACACCGACGGTGTGCTGGCCTGGGCTGCACTGGTTTGCTGCTGTTGTTGCTCGCTTTGCTTCGCGTTGTGTTGTTGGTGCCTGCTGCACTCGTGGTCGATGGTTTGGCCTTTCCCTGCCCTATGCGGCGCCTTGAATTTCTGTGAGCGGGCGGAAAAAGGAAGGAGGCTTGTCTGAGCGAAGCGAGTTTGCCTCCTTCCCCGCACGGTCACAGAAATTCAAGGAGGGGGTCGCCGCATCGGGCGCGCCTTTCTTTGCTTACTTTCTTTGGCAAGACAAAGAAAGTGAGTCGCCCCCGGCAGGGGGTGAAACAAGGGATGTACCAAAAAAAAAACAAAACCCCGGCGAACAACACCACCGGGGTTTTCTCGAACGCGAAGAAGAATCAGATAGCGCTAACGCCGTATTTGTCCCGGTAAGCCGCAGCCTTATCCCGATACCCCGCCAGCGCCGGGTCGCCGGCGCTATCCAGATACCCCAGCAAGTCATCCAGATTGGCAATCGACACAACCGGCATACCGTATTGAGCCTGCACATCCTGCACAGCAGAGCGCTCGCCGATATCCTGCGCATTGCCGCTGCGCTCCATCCGGTCCATGAGGATCAGCACGGCCGCAGGCGTGGCGCCCGCCGCGCGGATCAGCTCGACCGATTCGCGCACCGAGGTGCCGGCAGAGATCACGTCATCGACGATCACCACGCGCCCTTGCAGCTTGGCGCCGACGAGGCTGCCGCCCTCGCCGTGGTCCTTGGCTTCCTTGCGGTTGTACGCAAAGCCGACGTTGCGTCCGAGCCCGGCCAATGCCACGGCCGTGGCGCTTGCCAGGGTGATGCCCTTGTATGCCGGCCCGAACAGCATGTCGAACTCCACGCCCGAGTCGAGCAGGGTTTTCGCATAGAATTGCGCGACCTGGCCCAGCAGTGCGCCGTCAGCAAACTTGCCGGCGTTGAAGAAATAGGGCGACGTCCGCCCCGCCTTGGTCACGAATTCCCCGAACGACAGCACGCCGGCTTCCACCGCAAAGCGGATGAAGGATTGGCGCAACTCGCTGTTTTGGCTCATCTTTTTTCTCTGGTCCGCAAAAAAGTCCCGCCATGTTACGCATCATTTCCGCCAACCTCAACGGCGTTCGCTCCGCTGCCAGCAAGGGCTTTTTCGAGTGGATGGGCAAGCAGGACGCCGATTTCGTCTGCGTGCAGGAACTGAAATGCGCGCAAGACGACATGACGCCTGAATTCCTGGCGCCGCACGGTTACCACGGCGTGTTCCAGCACGCGGTGAAGAAGGGCTACAGCGGCGCGGGCATCTACACGCGCCACAAGCCCGACGAGGTCATCATCGGCTTCGATAACGGCGAGTTCGATGCGGAAGGCCGCTACGTCGAGGCCCGCTACGGCAAGCTGTCGATCATCTCGGTCTACGTGCCGTCGGGTTCCAGCGGCGAAGAGCGCCAGCAGGCCAAGTTCCGCTTCATGGACCTGTTCATGGAGCACCTCAAGGACCTGCGCCACGAAAAGGGCCGCGAGGTCGTGCTGTGCGGCGACGTCAACATCGTCCACAAGGAAATCGACATCAAGAACTGGAAGGGCAACCAGAAGAACTCCGGCTGCCTGCCCGAAGAGCGTGCGTGGCTGACCAAGCTCTTCGATGAGGTCGGCTATGTGGATGTGTTCCGCACGCTCGACCAGCGCCCCGAGCAGTACACCTGGTGGAGCAATCGCGGCCAGGCGTATGCAAAGAACGTCGGGTGGCGTATCGATTACCAGATCGCCACGCCGGGCATTGCCGCCACCGCGCGCCGCACGTCGATCTTCAAGGACATCAAGTTCAGCGACCACGCGCCGCTGACGATCGATTACGACACGAAGCCGCACTGGTAAGCGGCATCAAAGTCACTTCATAGCGCTGCCGCGGAAATGTCTTCGTCAGCCGCTACAATGCAAACCTCACGCGCCGGCACCGCTTGCCGGCGTTGTCTTTGGCCCCCAGTTTTTTAGCGAGATCACCATGGCATTCAAGGTTTTCGTCGACGGTCAGGAAGGCACCACCGGCCTTCGCCTGCTCGACTATCTGTCGCAGCGCGACGATATCGAGCTGCTGCGCATCGCCGAAGACAAGCGCAAGGATTCAGCCGAGCGCGCCAAATTCCTGAATGCCGCCGATGTTGCATTCCTCTGCCTGCCGGACGTCGCCTCGCGCGAGGCCGTCTCGCTGGTCAACAACCCGAACACCTGCATCATCGACGCCAGCACCGCGTTCCGCACGTCGGACGACTGGGTCTACGGCCTGCCGGAACTGGCCCAGGGCCAGCGCGAGCGCCTGCGCAACACCAAGCGCATCGCCGTGCCGGGCTGCCACGCCAGCGCGTTCGTGCTGCTGATGCGTCCGCTGGTGGATGCGGGCATCGTCCCTGCCGACTACCCGGTCACGGCGTTCTCGCTCACGGGCTACAGCGGCGGCGGCAAGAAGATGATCGCCGACTACCTCGCCGCCGATAACCCGAAGCTCGACAGCCCGCGCCCGTACGCGCTGGCCCTGGCGCACAAGCACCTGCCGGAGATGCGCGTGCAGAGCCGCCTGAGCCTCGCGCCGATCTTCACGCCGGTCGTCGGCAACTTCTTCAAGGGCCTGGCCGTGACGATCGGCCTGCACCCGCAGCACCTGGCGCGCAAGGTGAGCCCGACCGACATCGCCCGTGTGCTGGCCGATTACTACCAGGGCGAGCAGTTCATCCGCGTGGCGCCGGCCGACAACGTTGCGACGCTCGACAACGGCTTCTTCGATGTGCAGGGCGCCAACGACACCAACCGCGCCGACCTGTTCGTGTTCGGTTCGGACGAGCGCATGGTCGTCACCGCGCGTCTGGACAACCTGGGCAAGGGCGCGGCCGGCGCAGCAGTGCAATGCATGAACGTGCACCTGGGCGTGGACGAGGCGACGAGCCTGCATGTGGAAGCGCCGATTCCCGAGGAAGGCGCCGCCCATGCCGTGCGCGAGGCTGCGCCCGGCTTTGCGAGCTGATCGGCACGCGACCGAATCAACAGGAACGCGCCTTCGGGCGCGTTTTTCTTTGGGGCTTGCCTGCCGCGCTGATATCAGAGGAGGCAATGACTGCCATCTGCAATGACGATTGGATCAATCATTGCGGCACGCGCATCATGCCGGGCGACACGGGGCCAGCGCGGTCCCGACGCGTTTGCACACAGGAGAGAACCCCATGGCAGAGATTGCATTCCTGGGCCTGGGAGCGATGGGCTCCCGCATGGCGCTGAACCTCGTTCGCGCTGGCCACCACCTCACGGTGTGGAACCGTTCGCCCGAGGCTGCGTCCGCGCTGGCCGCCGCCGGCGCCAAGGTCGCGCAGACGCCGCGTGAGGCCGCTGCCGGCGCCGCCTTCGTGGTGACGATGCTGCGTGATGACGCGGCATCGCGCCAAGTCTGGCTGGCGCCCGAAACCGGCGCGCTGGCCGGCATGGCGGCGGGCACCGTTGCGATTGAAAGCTCCACGTTGTCGCCCGATTGGGTCAAGGCGCTGGGCGCGGCTGCGATGGACAAGGGCGTCAAGCTGCTCGAAGCGCCCGTGGCCGGTTCGCTGCCGCAGGCCGACGCCGCGCAGCTGATCTACCTCGTGGGCGGCGAGCCCGCCACGGCGGAGCTGGCGGAGCCGGTATTGAAGGCGATGGGAGCGGCCGTGCACCGGGTCGGCCCGCTCGGGGCCGGCGCGCTGGTCAAGCTCTCGACCAATGCGCTGCTCGGCGCCCAATTGGCCGTGTTGGCCGAGCTGATCGGGATGCTGAAGCGCTGCGGCGCCGATGCCGCGCAGGCGTTGCAGGCCGTTGCCGCCACGCCTGTGTGGAGCCCCGTGGCCACGCGCCTGACGGATTCCATGCTGGCGGGCAATTTCGCGCCGCAGTTTCCCGTCTCGCTGATCGAGAAGGATTTCGGCTATGCCGTGGACGCCGCGGGTTCAGCCGAGGCGGCGCCCGTGCTGGCAGCCGCGCGGGGCGTTTTCCGAGAAGCCATGTCGCGCGGGCTGGGCCAGGCCAACATGACCAGCGTCGTGCGCTTGTTCACCGCGTAATTGACGTGTTGTGCGCGCTTCAGGCGCGCTCGCGGACGCGCACATCGGGCCGCGAGGGCGCGGCATCGGATGTGCCGCAGGTCTCGAACAGCAGCGTGCGCAGCCACCGATGGCCCGGGTGCAGGTGCGTGCGCGCATGCCAGGCGATGACCTTGGTGAAACCCGGGATCTCGATCGGCGGATCGAGCAGCGCCAGCCCGTCTGCCTCCGTCACCAGCCGGCGGGGCACCACGGCCACCAGGTCGGTCGCGCGCAGGACTTCGGGCAGGATCAGGAAGCTCGCCACCGAGAGCGACACGCGGCGCGCACGCCCAAGCCTGGCCAGTGCGTCGTCGGTGGCGCCCGTGAAATCGCCGCCGGCGTAGGAGACGAGCGCGTGGTCGAGTGCGCAGAAGCGGTCGAGAGGCAGCGTGCTGCCGTGCGCGTCGGGATGGTCGCGACGCAGCGCGCAGACGTAGCGCTCATCGAACAGGTGGCGCGCGTACAGGTCTGGCGGCGTGCGCTCGGGCGTGAGCAGGGCGAGGTCGACTTCGCCGCGCTCGAGCTGGGCCTTCGTCAGTGCGTACTCGGCCGGCCGCGCCGCCACGCGGATGCGCGGCGCGTGCTGGCTGAGCGCGCGCAGGAAGGGGACGACCACCGCGCGCAGCCCGTAGTCGGTGGCGGCGATGGAGACGGTGAGCTCCGCGGTCTGCGGATCGAACGCGGACGGCTGAAGCAGCGCATCGATTTCGCTGAGGACTTGCTTGACGCGCCCGGTCAGTTCCAGCGCGCGCTGGGTGGGGACGACGCCGCGCTGCGTGCGCACGAACAGCGGGTCGCCAAAGCTCTCGCGCAGGCGCGTCAGCATGCCGCTCATGGCCGGCTGCGTGATCGCCAGCCGCGCCGCCGCGCGCGTGACGTTTCGCTCATCCAGCAAGGCATCGAGGGCCTTGAGCAGGTTCAGGTCGAGCGTTCTGATATCGCGCATGCTGATGTCGGGGGAAGAGCGGCGAGCCTTCTCTTATAGCGGCCGGGCGCCGTGGCGGCAAGGTGCGATCGGCGGCTCAGGCGTCGCCGGGGTGGATACGCGCCGGGTTCCAGCCGAGGGCGTTGTAGACGTGATACCGCGCAATGCCGATCCACTCGTGCAGCGCGTAGTCCGTCAGCGTGAAGTTGTACGCGAGCGGCAGGGGCGACGCGGTGGCCTGCAGGTCATCGGCGCGCACCGGGATGGGCGTCATGCCGAAGTGCGCGAAATACAGCAGGCTGCGCCGCAGATGGATGGCAGACGACACGAGCACCGTGCGGTCCGGCGCGTATTCGCCAAGAACGGCGCGCGAGAACTGCGCGTTCTGCCACGTGTTCATGCTCTTCGGCTCCATGAGCACGTCGGCGCGGTCAACGCCGAGCGCGACCAGCTCCCGGCCGTAGACGGTGGCCTCGGGTTCGCCGTGGTGGCGCGCATCTCCGCCGCTGACGAGGATCTTGCAGTCGCCGTTTGACTTGCGGCAGGCCTGGTACAACTGCGCCGCTTCCACCACGCGCGGGTACGAGAACAGGCTCGGCTCGACCCGCCCGCCCACGCGGAACGTGCCCGCGCCGAGCAGCACGATGGCGTTGCGGGCGCCCCATTGAATGCGCGCTTCGTTCTCGAACGGCTTGTCGAGCGAGTCCAGCAGCCACGCAGGCACCGCGCCGCAGCCGACCGCCACGACCAGCACCGCCGATACCGCCGCCAAGCCACGCGCAGCCCGGCGGCGCCCACGCGCCGCACACACCGCTGCCACGATCACCAGCACACACAGGACAGCCAGGCTCACAAGTTCCTCCGCATCGGCACGCCACGCGCGTGCATGGAGCGTCATCGTAAAGAGGAATGGGCGGGCGTGCGACCCGTCTTCTTAAGGGGGGGCGGCGCGCTTGCCGTGCCGATCAGCCGGCCGGGCCGCCGATCTTGGCCAGCAACTCGCGCAACATCGCGCGCTCGGCCGGGGTGAGCGCGGCCAGCATCCGCTCTTCCGTTGCCACGTGCGAGGCGACCAGGCCATCGACGAGCGCGAAGCCCTCGTCAGTCAGCACGATCTGCAGCCCGCGCCGATCTTCCGGGTCGGTCTTGCGGGCAATGAGGCCGCGCTTTTCCAGCCGGTCGAGCCGGTTCGTCATGGCGGAGGTGGACAGCATCATGTCCTTGGCCAACGCCGAGGGCGACAGCGCCCGGTCGCGGCCGTTGCGGCGCAGGGTGAGCAGCACGTCAAAGCCGGCCAGGTCCAGGTCGGCGCCGGCCACGTTCGCGACCACGCCCTGGCGCAGCCGCTCACCGGCGCGCCAGACTTCGCCGCAAACGGCCATCGGGCTCGCATCGATGTCGGGGCGCTCGCGCCGCCATTGCGCGAGGATGCCCTCCATCGGTCCCCCTTGTGGGGATGTGGGATCACCTTGACCCATTGAAGACCTCATCCTAGTATTTCGACATCAAATTACTTTACGTCGAGATGCTTGAAATCGTATCGGCTTTGCCGGTGCGATGCAATCGTCATCCCCCGCCCCTATTGCGAGACCCTCATGACCGAACGACTTGCCGATCATCCGATCGATCCGCTGTTTCTGGCGCGCTGGTCACCCCGCGCCTACGACGCGCAGCCCATGCCGGAGGCCGATCTGCTGCGCATGCTCGAGGCGGCGCGCTGGGCGCCATCGGCCTACAACTATCAGCCGTGGCGGTTTCTCTACGCGCGGCGCGGCGATCCGGACTGGGCAACGTTCCTGAGCCTGCTCGTGCCGTTGAATGAAGACTGGGCGCGCCATGCGGCGGCGCTGGTCTTTGTGCTGTCCGACACGCTCATCCACCGCGATGACCCGGCGCAGGCGGTGCCCTCGCGCAGCCACAGCTTCGATGCCGGCGCCGCGTGGGCACAACTGGCGCTGCAGGCGGCCAGCCTCGGCTATCACGCGCGCGGCATGGCGGGCGTCGACTTCGACCGGGCCCGTGCCGCGCTGCGCGTGCCGGAGCGCTTCCGCATCGAAATCGGCGTCGCCATCGGCCGCCGCGGCGAGGTCGCGTCGTTGCCGGCCGCACTTCAGCCGCAGGAGCGGCCGACGCCGCGGCGACCGCTCAGCGAACTGGCATTCAGCGGACGGTTTCCGGACTGAATTTTGTAGCGCCTTTTATTTCGATATCAAATAACGTTACGTGGAGCTTCATCGTGCCATTCAAACGCCTCACCGTGATGCTCATCACCGCCCTGGCGCCCGTGCTGTGGGGAACGACGTATCTCGTCTTCACCCAGACGCTCCCGGTCGGACACCCGCTTCTGGTGGGCGCGCTGCGTGCGCTGCCCGCTGGCGTGCTGCTGATGCTGCTCGGCGCGGGCCTGCCGCCGCGCGACAAGCTGCTGCGGTTGCTGGTGCTGGGGCTGGCCAACATCGGGCTGTTCTTTGCGCTCTTGTTCGTGGCGGCGCAGCGTCTGCCGGGCGGCGTGGCCGCGACGATCATGTCGGCGCAACCGCTTGTGGTGGCGCTGCTGGCCTGGCCGCTGCTCGCACGCAAGCCGCGCCCGGCGCAACTGGCTGCGGCGCTGGCTGGCTCAGTCGGCGTGGGGCTGCTGATTCTCGGGCCTGCGGCACGGCTGGATGCGGTGGGCGTAGGGGCTTCGTTGGCCGCCGCGCTGTCGATGGCGATGGGCACGGTGCTCATCGAGCGCTGGGGCCGCATCGGCACGCCGCTGGCGGTGGCGGCATGGCAGCTCGCATTGGGCGGGCTGGTGCTGCTGCCGGTGGCGCTGTTCGTGGAAGGCTTGCCGCCCGCGCTCACGGCGCGTAACGCGGTGGGCTTTGCGTACCTCATCGTCATCGGCACGGCGTTGGGCTACTGGCTGTGGGTGCGCGGTATCGGCGTGCTCGGCGCAGACGTGACGTTCCTGTCGCTGCTCAGCCCGCTGACGGCGACGGTGCTCGGCGCGCTCGTCCTGGGCGAATGGTTCAGCCCGATGCAGACGGGCGGCGCGGTGCTGATCCTGGGCGCGACGGTAGCGGGGATGGCGTTGTCGCGGCGGACGAAGGCGGCCGTACAAACAACAAGCCCCGCGAGGCCGGCAAAGGCTGCGGGGCTGGTTGAGCGGTGAAGCTGCGCGGTATTACTGGACCGACATCATCGACTGCGAGAACGTCTTCACGTAATTCGCCGGGGCCGGGCCCTGATACGTGTTGGCGTTGTCGCACTTCACGGTGCGTTGGCCGGCGACGTCCCACCAGCAGCGCATGTCGATGGCGTAGGCTGCGTTGCCGGCGGGGCCATTCTGAAGCTGACCGTCGTTGGATTTCGTGATGGTCTCGATATGGTGAATGCGCAGCGTGTTGAACGTGCCGGCATCGGTGGTGACCGGTTCATACGCTTCCACGGTCGAGGTCATGCTGACCGTTTCCGTATAGCCGGCCGTACAGGTGTACAGCCAACCCGACGTCCACGTCTTGCCCACCGACAACGGGAAGTTCAGCAGATTGCGCTTGGGGTTGTACGTGCACGAGGCGCCGTTCGGGAACGTGCGCTTGAGGCGGTTGCCGTCGGCGTCCTGCGTGAACGTGTCATCCGTCACGTTGTTCAGGGTGGACGTCACGGTCGTGATGCCCGTGTTGGCGTCGACGGCTGCCGTGGTGTTCACGCGCGTCTTCTGCGCGGTCGAGCCGTCCACGTAGTTGCTCGTTTCCTTCCACGTGATGACGCGACCCACTTGCGCCGTGCCTGCCGTGTACTCATGCGGCGTCACCGTGACCGTCACCTTGGCCGTCTTGCTCGCGTCCTTGGCCGACGTCACGATCAGCGTGAACGTGCCGCCCGGCGGGCTCTTCAGGCCGGCCGTCCAGCTCTGCGTGCTGGCGCCCTTGACCGCGACTTCGGTATTGGGCGTTGCGTCGCCGGATTTCCAGTTGACGTCGCTGCTGCTGTCCAGACGCAGGTCTTGCCCCGACTTGACCGTCAGTTCGGTCGTCTGGCCGCTGCCGAGGTTAAACGATTGCACCTTGGTGCCGCCAACCGTGGCGCTAAGCGTAAAGCTGTTCGGATCGGCTACACCGCCATTGCCACCGTCTCCGCCGCCGCAGGCGCTCAATACGCAAGCCAACGCGATACTCGTAAACCCCTTGCCCCATGCGTTCATTATTTCCGTATCCCTGATTTTGTGAGGATGTATTGGCAGCAGAAATGCTGCGCGCGCAGGGTACAAGCAGGGCCAAATTGTCTCCTTAGGATTTCCTTACGAAAACCGGTTTCCCCTCGAAAGGATGGGCGTTCGCGGGCCCCCGCTTTTGCAGCGGAATACGGAATGCGTAGGCATTCGTCTTTTCATCGGCTGATTATGATCATTTGGTCATCTATCGCCGCACCATTGGCCGCATCGGCGCCTCATCCCCATTATCAACAGGTGCCGCCCCCAGATACTGCATATTCGACCGATATTCCGGCAGCCTCCCCATCGGCATATGCAGGGCCTCGGCAAACAGCGGCAGCGTTTCGGGCAGATGACGCGACAGCACCGCCATGCGCGTGCGTCCGGACGGATGCGTCGACAGGAACTGCTTCTGCTCCGCCCCGCCGATGGAGCCCATCTTCTGCCACAGCGTGAGCGCCGCGCGCGGGTCGTAGCCGGCGCGCGAGGCGATGTCCATGCCGACGAGATCCGCCTCGGTTTCCTCCGCGCGGGAGAACGCCAGCAGGTGCATCCTGGCGCCTTCGCCCAGGTCCGTATCGCCCCGGTTGCCGAAGCCGAAGAGCTGCGAGATGACGTTGGCGCCCAGGTTGGTGATCTCGCGCTGACCGGCGCGCGCGCGGGCGTGCTCGCGCAGCGCATGGGCGATCTCGTGACCGAGCGCCATGGCGAGTTCGTCGTCCGTCAGCCTGAACTGCTCGACCAGCCCGGAGAACACGGCGATCTTGCCCCCGGGCATGCAGAACGCGTTGACCTGGTTGGCGCCGATCAGGTTGATCTGCCACTGCCAGTGCGCGGCGTCGGGGTTCCAGCGCGGCGCCTGCGGAATCAGCCGCTTGACGATGGCGCGGATGCGGATGAGGTCCGGCACGGTGTCTGGCGCGAGCGCGCCTTCCTTCGCGGCGTTCTCGACGATCTGCCTGTATTCGGCCTGGGCGCGCCGGTCGATTTCTTCGGCCGGGATGACGAGGCGGATGTTGGGCGAGGTGGTGGTCGGCGCTTCGAGCCTCACGCCGTCGGCCGGCACCGGCAGCGGGCCGTCCATGGCGGTGGCCCAGGTGGCAAGCACCAGGCCGGCCAGCAGCAACACGGAACGAGGGCAGCGCGACATAAAGGCAGGAGGCCGAATCGACTGCGACATAATATCGGCCAACGCGCCGCGCCACGCTACGTGGCAACCCGCACCCCGCCCGCAGACCGCCGACTGCCGACCGCATTCAGCCCGCCGCATGACCTATCACGACTACCTCGACGTTTTCCGCAACCGCCGCATCGGGGCGATGCTGCTGCTGGGCTTTGCCTCCGGGCTGCCGCTGGCGCTGACCTCCGGCACGTTGCAGGCCTGGATGACGGTGGAGGGGCTGGATATCCGCACGATCGGGCTGTTCTCGCTCGTGGGGCAGGCGTACATCTTCAAGTTTCTGTGGGCGCCGCTGATGGACCGCTTCACGCCGCCGCTCATGGGCCGGCGCCGCGGCTGGCTCGTGCTCACGCAGGCGGGGCTCGTGGCATCGATTGCCGCCATGGCGTTCACGCCGCCGCACGCCGCGCTGTGGGCGCTGGCGGGGCTGGCGGTGCTGGTGGCGTTTCTGTCGGCGTCGCAGGACATCGTCTTCGATGCGTACAGCACCGATGTGCTGCACACGAGCGAGCGCGGCGTCGGCGCGGCCGTGAAGGTGCTCGGCTACCGGCTGGCGATGCTCGTGTCGGGCGGCCTTGCGCTGTGGCTGGCCGATCGCGTGATGGGCTGGAGCAACATGTACCTGCTGATGGCCGGCCTGATGGCGCTGGGCATCGTCACGACGCTGTGGTCGCCCGAGCCCGACGTGTCGGCGCGGCCGCCGCGCAGCCTGCAGGAAGCGGTCGTCGGCCCGCTGAAGGATTTCTTCTCGCGCCGCGGGGCCTGGGCGCTGCTCGCGCTGATCGTGCTGTACAAGCTCGGCGATGCGTTTGCAGGCAGCCTGTCGACCACGTTCCTGATCCGCGGCGTCGGCTTTTCCGCCGGCGAGGTCGGCATCGTCAACAAGACGCTGGGGCTGGCGGCGACCATCGTCGGTGCGCTGTACGGCGGCACGCTGATGGTCCGGCTGGGGCTGGTGCGCGCGCTGCTGCTCTTCGGCGTGCTGCAGGCGGTGTCGAACCTCGGGTACTGGGTGCTGGCCGTCACGCCGCAGCACCTCTGGACGATGGCGGTGGCCATCGGCGTCGAGAACGTCTGCGGCGGCATGGGCACGGCGGCCTTCGTGGCGCTGCTGATGGCGCTATGCAACCGGTCGTTCTCGGCGACGCAGTACGCGCTGCTGTCGGCGCTGGCCTCGATCGGTCGCGTGTATGTGGGGCCGACCTCCGGCTACCTCGTGGAGGCCTACGGCTGGCCCGCGTTCTATCTGATGACGGTGGCGTTTGCCTTCCCGGGCCTGGCGCTGCTGTGGTGGATGCGCGGCACGATCGGCCGCTATGAAGCCGAGCAGACCGAGCGCGCCATGACCGCCCAGTCGTCGCAATCCAGCAAGGCGGCGTCAGCCTAGGCGGTCAGAGCGGTCGGCGTTGCCGAAGCCGACCAGGGGCAGCGCCGCATCGATGCCCTTGCCCAGGGCAATCGCCTTGAACAGCTCACCCATCTCGGCCTCTGAGAGCAGCTTCTGCACCGCGTTGGCCGCCGGCAGGAACTGCATCGGGTCGGACGGGTCGAGCGTCATCAGCAGCTCGCCGACGCCCGCGCTCAACAGGAAGCGCGCCTGGCTCGTGTAGCCGAGCAGCTCCAGCCCCGCCTCCTGCCCCGCCTGGGCAATCCCCGAAAAATCGACGTGCGCGGTGATGTCCTGCAGGCCGGGCAGCCAGAACGGATCATCGTGCGCGTGCTGGCGGTAGTGGCACATCAGCGTGCCGTCGGCGCGGTGCGCGTGGTAGTACTCGGCAGCGGGGAATCCGTAGTCGATCAGCAGCAGCAGGCCGCGAGCAAGCGCCGCGCCGGTGCTGCGGATGAAGCCCTCGGCGGCTTCGTGCGATTCGGTGACGATGTCGTGCGCGCCGGGCAGCGCAGCGAGTTTGGCCGGCACCTCGGACGGATCGGCGGGGCGGTCTTCCCACTGCAGGCCATGCTGCGCATCGAGGACCACGCCGCGCCGGTGCCATACGCCCCCGCGGCGTGCCCACAGCGACACGGGCATCGCGTCGAGCACTTCGTTGCCGACCATCACGCCGGTGAACGGCGCGGGCAGCGTGTCATGCCAGTGGGCGAGCGCGCTGAATTCCGCGCCCAGCGCGGCCAGGCGTTGCTGCTGGCGCTGTCGCAGTTCGCCGGACAATTCGACGATGCCGTAACTGTCGGGCCGCACGCCCAACGCATCGAGTTCGGTGAGGATGTCGGCGGCCAGCTTGCCGGTGCCGGCGCCAAATTCCAGCACGTGGCGCTGGCCCTCCGGCAGCACGCGCAGCACCTGCGCGACCTGGCGCGCCATGGTGCGGCCGAAGAATGGCGTCAGTTCCGGCGCGGTGATGAAGTCGCCGCCGTCTTCCACGCGCCGCCCGAACTTGGCGGCTCCGCCGCTGTAGTAGCCCAGGCCCGGCGCGTAGAGCGCCAGTTCCATGTAGCGGTCGAACGGAAGCCAGCCGCCGGCGGCCGCGATGGCATCGGCGATCCGGGCGAACAGGCGCGCGGACTGCGCCTGCGCCGCCTCGTTGGGAAGCGGTAAACTCACGGTTTTGCTCATCGCCGGATTGTAAACAATGGCGCAGACGCCGACTCAACCGAACGCCGAATCCACCACACAGCGTCGCATCGCCCTGGTCACGGGCGCTGCGCGCCGCGTGGGCCGCGTGATCGCCCTGGCCCTGGCCCGCAACGGCTGGGATGTGGCCGTGCACTGCCACCGCTCGCGCGCCGAGGCCGACGCCGTGGCCGCCGAGATCGTCGCCATGGGCCGGCGGGCCGCCGTGCTCCAGGCCGACCTGTCGGACGAAGCCGCCGCCGGCCGCCTCATCACCGACTGCATCGCTGCGCTCGGTACGCCCACGTGCCTGGTGAACAACGCCTCGCTGTTCCAGTACGACGTGGCGACGAGCTTCAGCTACGCGTCGCTCGACACCCACATGCGCACGAACGTGGCGGCGCCGCTGCTGCTCTCGCGCGAGCTGCATCGAGCGCTGGTGGCTGCGCAGCCGGACAGCCATGCCCTGCGCGGCGTGGTCATCAACCTGCTGGATCAGAAGCTCGACAACCTGAACCCCGATTTCCTCTCGTACACGCTCTCGAAGGCGGCGCTGTCCACGGCCACGATGCAGCTGGCGCAGGCACTCGCCCCGACGCTGCGCGTGGTGGGCGTGGCGCCGGGCATCACGATGGTGTCGGGCGATCAGTCGCAGGGCGGGTTTGCGCGCGCACACCAGATGACGCCGCTGGGGCAGTCGTCCACGCCGGAAGACATCGCCGAGGCGGTTTGCTACCTGGCCACCGCGCGCGCCGTCACCGGCACCACCCTGTTCGTCGACGGGGGCCAGCACCTGATGCCGCTCGCCCGCGACGTGATGTTCCTCACCGAATGATCTTTCCCCCGGACGCTTCCATGCTTTCCCTGCTATCCCACCCGCGCCTGTCGCATTGCCGTCGCATGTTTCTGCGCAACTACGAAGTGCAGATCAACATCGGCGTGCATGAATTCGAGAAGAAGGGCGAGCAGCGCGTCCTGATCAACATCGAGCTGTACGTGCCGCTGGAGTATTCGTCGCCCACGCAGGACAAGCTGCACGAGGTGGTGGATTACGACTTCATGCGCGAGACGGTGGCGCGGCGCATGGCGCAGGGGCATATCCACTTGCAGGAGACGCTGTGCGATGACGTGCTCGATGCGATGCTGAAGCATCCGCATGTGCTCGCGGCGCGGGTGTCGACGGAGAAGCCGGATGTGTATCCGGATTGTGAGTCGGTGGGGGTGGAGGTGTTCCGCATCAAGGACCAGGCCTGAGCGGCTGTTTTTGTTGTTGTTGGTGCGTTCTCTGTTTCATCCCCTGCCGGGGCTGAGTCACTTTCTTTGTCTTGCCAGAGAAAGTAACCAAAGAAAGGCGCGCCCGATGCGGCGAAAGACTCCTTGAATTTATGTCGCAAGGAGGGGAAGGGAAAAACTCGCCGCGCTCAGACAGTTTCCCTTCCTTTTTCCTCCTTGCAACAGAAATTCAAGGCGCCGCATAGGGCAGGGTACGGCCACACCGTCTGTGTGCGCGCGTTGGCGGTGCGCTTTTTTGATAGCGGTTCAAGCCGCCGTCGCGTATTCGCGGCGCTGGGCGTGCAATGCGCCCGCTACGCTGCCTAGCAGGTCCAGCGCAAGCTGCGCGGTGATCCCGCCCTTGTCGTGGCGCGGGTTGTACTCCACGAGTTCGAATGCGGCAAAGCGGGGGTCGCGGGCGCAGGCGGCTAGCGCCTGGGTCATGCCGTGCGCGGTGAGGCCGTCCATTTCGGGGGTGCCGACGCCCGGTGCAACGGCAGGATCGAAGGCGTCCAGGTCCAGCGTGACGCCGAAGGCGACGGTGCCCGAGGTGACCACGCGGGTCGCTTCGGCCATGACAGCGCGCAGGCCGGTGCGCGCCACCTCTGCGGCGTCGATGACGCGTACGCCCAGCTGGCCCAGCAGCGCGCGCTCGGCCGGCTCGTAGCTGCGTGCGCCGACGACCACGACGTGCTGCGGCAGCAGCTTGGGCTCGGCGTCGCGGATCTGCGTGAGGGCCGGTGCGCCGTGGCCGAGCAGGGCGGCCAGCGGCATGCCGTGGATGGCGCCGGATTCGCTGGTCTGCGGCGTGTGGCTGTCGAGGTGCGCATCGATCCAGATGAGGCCGAGCGCGCCTTGCGGACGCAGCGCGTTTGCCACGCCCGACCACGTGCCGATCGCGCACGAATGGTCTCCCCCGACGACGACGGGCACATGGCCGGCGTGCACGCTGTGCGCGGTGGCATCGGCCAGCGCGCGCGAGAAGCCCGCCACGCCGGGCAGCGTCGCGAGCCGCGCTGCACGGTTGTGCCCTGCCGACGTGGCCAGCTCGATGTCGTGGGCCAGGTCGGCATGCGTGCCAGGCGCCTGCAGCCGCGCCAGGGCGCCCGCATGGATCAGCGCGCGCGGGCCGTGCTTGCAGCCGTCGTCTTGCGCGCCGCAGCCGATGGCCGCGCCGATCAGGTCGATGATGGTCATGTCACTCCCCTTGGTATTTCGTGGTCAAGCTGCCTTGCGTCGCGGCCAGCCGGCCAGCGTGGCGCGGATCGCCTCCAGCGCCAGCGCGAGTTCCGCCTCGCCGATCACCAGCGGCGGCGTCAGGCGCACCACGTTGCCGTAGGTGTCCTTGGTCAGCACGCCGCGTTCGGCCAGCGCAAACGCGAAGTCGTGCGCGTCGATGTCGGCGTCAAGCTGCAGGCCGATCATCAGGCCGCGTCCGCGCACCTGCCGCACGCCGTGGCCGATGAGCGCCTTCAATTCGCGGATGAACGCGTCGCCCACGCGCGCCGCACGCTGCGGCAGTTGCTCTTCCATCAGCAAAGCGAGTGCCGCACGGCCGATGTGCGCCGCCAGCGGGTTGCCGCCAAACGTGGAGCCATGGTCGCCTGGCTGGAACACGCCGATGACCGCCTCCCGGCCGGCAATGGCCGATACCGGCACCATGCCGCCGCCGAGTGCCTTGCCAAGCACCACCAGGTCCGCCTCGACGCCTTCGTGCCAGCTTGCGAGCACATCGCCGGTGCGGCCCAGGCCGGTTTGCACTTCATCGCAGACGAGCAGCACGTTGTGTTGCGTGGCGAGTTCGCGCGCAAGCTTCAGGTAGCCCGGCGGCGGTACGACGATGCCGCCTTCGCCCTGAACCGGTTCAATGAGGATGGCGCCCGTGTTCGGACCGACGGCGGCGCGCAGTGCATCGGCATCGCCGAACGGAATGCGCCGGAAGCCCGCGGCAAACGGCCCGAACCCGTAGCGGTACTGGTCATGCGAGGAGAACCCGACGATCGTCGTGGTGCGGCCGTGGAAGTTGTTGTCGAAGACGATGATCTCGGCCGCATCGGGCGCGAGGCCCTTCACGTCGCGCGCCCATTTGCGGGCGGCCTTGATGGCGGTTTCGACGGCCTCGGCGCCCGTGTTCATCGGCAGCGCGCGGTCCATGCGCGTGACGCGGCAGACGTCAGCCAGGAAGGGGCCGAGCTCGGTGTTGTGGAACGCGCGCGAGGTCAGCGTCAGGCGGCCGGCCTGCTCCACCAGCGCGGCCACGAGCTTGGGGTGCGAATGCCCAAAGCTGACCGCCGAGTACGCCGACATCATGTCCAGGTACCGCCGGCCATCGGTGTCGAACAGCCACACGCCTTCCCCGCGCTCCAGCATGACGGGCAAGGGCGCGTAGTTGCGTGCGCCATAACGGTCTTCCAATGCGTAGCTCGGATGTTGCATTGCGGTCGTCATGATGGCCTCCATCGCGTTGTTGCGGCGGATTGTGCGATCTGACAGACTTGAAATCAAATCGAATGTTTTTCGTTTTTCGATCCAAAAATTTGATGGATCGACGAGGATTCCTCCGCTCATGTCGCATTCGCCCTTGCGCTATCTGCATAGCTTCCTGACGGTTGCCAACGAGGGCAGCTTCGTGCGCGCAGCCGATCGCCTGGCCGTGTCGCAGCCTGCGCTGTCGTACCAGATGCGGCAGTTGGAGCAGTGGCTGGGCGTGCCGCTGTTCGAGCGCTCGGGGCGCAAGCTGGTGCTCACGCGTGCGGGCACCTCGGTGCGCGCCTGGTGCCGCGATGCCTTTGCGGGCCTGGACGAGCTGCGCGCTGCGTTGCACAGCGGCGAGGTCGAGCGCGTTTCGCTCAAGCTGGCGAGCGGCTCCAGCTTCGGCCGCTACGTGCTGATGCCCGCACTGGTCACGCCGTCGCCCGAATCCGACGCGCCGTTGCTCGACGACGTGCGCCTCGAGCTCACCTTCGGCAGCGACGACGAGGTGTTCGCTCACGTGGAATCCGGCCGCGCCGATCTCGGCTTCGTCTACACGCCGCGCACCTCGCGGCTGTTCCAGCACCACGCCGTGTACACCGAGGAATTCGTGCTCGCGTGCAGCGCCCGCGCGTTACGCGAGCACGGCGCTCCGCGCACCCTGGCCGACTGCGCGGCGCTGCCGTTCGTGACGTACGACGAGTCCGATGCCGTGTACGGCCTGTGGTTCAAGGCGCTGTTCCGGCGCCTGCCCGAGACCACCGTCAGCGCGCATCACGTGTCGGACCTGGAAGAGGTGAGCACGCTGGTGGAGGCCGGCGTGGGGTGGTCGGTGCTGCCGCTGCACGGCATTCGCGATGCGGTCGAGCGCGGGCGCTTGCGTGTGGTGCGGCCCATCGTCGCGCGGCGCTGCCTCAACACTGTGTTCGCCGTGCGCCGGACGTCCAGCTTCCCGAGCGAGGCGCAGGATCGGCTGCTGGTGCGGCTGGCGCAGCTGGATGCGGGGGCCACCCCGGCGTAGGGCGTGCGGCGTGGGGCCTGTTCCTAATCGACGTCGAACCGGATGCCCTGCGCGAGCGGCAGCGCCGTGCCGTAGTTGACGGTGTTGGTGGCGCGGCGCATGTAGGCTTTCCACGCGTCGGATCCGGCTTCGCGGCCGCCGCCGGTGTCCTTCTCGCCGCCGAACGCGCCGCCGATTTCCGCGCCGCTCGGGCCGATGTTGACGTTGGCGATGCCGCAGTCGCTGCCGGTGGCCGAGATGAAACGCTCGGCCTCGCGCATGTCGAGCGTGAAGATGCTCGACGACAGGCCGTGCGGCACGGCGTTGTTCAGTGCGATGGCCTCGTCCAGCGTGTCGAACGGCATGGCGTAGAGGATGGGTGCGAAGGTCTCCTCGCACACCACGCCACGCTGCGCCGGCATTTCGACGAGGGCGGGGCGCACGTAGTACGCCTCGCTGCCGAACGCACAATCCACGCGGTCTCCGCCATGCACGGTGCCGCCTTCGGCGCGGGCGCGTGCCAAGGCGGCCTGCATGCGCGCATGCGCCTGCGCGTCGATGAGCGGGCCGACCAGCGTATCGGCGTCGCGCGGATCGCCCACGCGCACGCGTTCGTACAGCGTCACGAGCCGCGGCACGAGCGTGTCGTACACCGACCGATGCACGAACAGCCGCCGCAGCGACGTACAACGCTGCCCCGCCGTGCCCATCGCTGCGAAGGCGATGGCGCGTTCGGCCAGCGGCAGGTCGGCGCTGGCGCAGACGATGGCCGCGTTGTTGCCGCCGAGCTCGAGAATCGTGCGCGCAAAGCGCGGTGCCGCGGCTTGCGCCACCGCCCGCCCCATCCCCGTGCTGCCTGTGGCCGAGATGAGCGGAATGCCGGCGTGATGCGCGAGCGCTTCGCCCAGGCCGCGTTCACCGATCGCGACTTGCGCGAGGTGCGGCGGCGCTTCGCCAAAGCGCTGGCAGGCGCGCAGGAACAGGCGCTCAACGGCCAGCGCCGTCAGCGGCGTCTTCTCTGATGGTTTCCAGATGACCGGGTCGCCGCACACCAGGGCCAGCGCCGCATTCCACGACCACACCGCCACCGGGAAGTTGAATGCCGTGATGACGAGGCACGGGCCCAGCGGGTGCCACGTCTCCATCATGCGATGCGCGGGCCGCTCACTGGCGATGGTGAGCCCGTACAGCTGGCGCGACAGCCCCACGGCAAAATCGCAGATGTCGATCATCTCCTGCACCTCACCCAGGCCTTCCTGTGTGATCTTGCCGGCCTCCAGCGTGACGAGCGCGCCGAGGTCTTCCTTGTGCGTGCGCAGTTCCTCCCCCAGCAGGCGCACGAGTTCGCCGCGGCGCGGTGCGGGCACGGTGCGCCACGCCTGAAATGCGGAGTGCGCCTGCGCGACGATGCGATCGGCGTCGTCCGCCGTCATGGCCGGCACGCCCGCGAGCACCGCACCGTCGATGGGCGAACGCGCCTGCAGCGGCCCGGTGCTGTCGATGAGGCTATCGAGATGCAGGCGTTGCAACAAGGCGCGGGCGGAGGTCGGCATGGCAGGGGCAGGAGAGTCGAGCGAGCACGGCATCCCGTTCAGCATGCGCCGCGACCGGGCGATCCGCAAGCGACGCTGCCGCGCCTTGCATAAATTAATTGACGGATTAATATTCACGCCATGACGACGCGCACACCTTCTCCGCGCGGCCCAGGCCGGCCCAGGGGGCCGTCCCAGGATGACCTGCGTGACCGCTTGCTCGATATCGCCGTCGCGCTGTTTGCGCAGGATGGCGTGGGCCCCACCACGCTTGCCGCAATCGCGCGTGAAGCCGGGGTGACGGCGCCCATGGTGCATTACCACTTCAAGACGCGCGACCAGTTGCTCGACGCGGTGGTCGAGGCCCGCATCCGTCCGCTCATCGACGAGGTGACGGGCCCGGCCTTGGCGATCCTGGCCAGCGACACCGGCCAGGCGGATCTCGCGCAGACCGTGGCCGGCGTTGCGCGGCGCATGGTTGCGGTGGCGGCGGCCACGCCGTGGTTTCCGACGCTGTGGATCCGCGAGATCGCGAGCGAAGGCGGCCAGCTGCGCGAACGGGTGTTCGCACGCATCGCACTGGAGCGCGCGACCTTGCTGGTTGATCGCATTGCCCGCGCGCAGGCGGCCGGTGCGGTGAACCCGGCGCTGCAGCCGCCGCTGGTGATGGTGTCGCTCATTGGCCTGGCGATGCTGCCCTTCGCGACGCGCACGCTGTGGAGCCGCCTGCCGCTGGCCGATCGCGTGACCGACGAGGACATCGGCCAACACGTGGCAGCGCTGCTGCTGCACGGCATCGGGGCGGTCGGCGGCGCGCCGGACGACGTGGGCAAGAGGACCAAACGCAAGACAAGGCCGCGCAGCTAGGCGGTACGGCAGCTCAGGCAGTTCAAACGCATCGAACGAATCCGGCGGAGGGCGGCATGCGGCAGGGGTCGTACATCGGCAGGGCAGGGTGGTTGGCGGCGGCAGCGGTGGCATTGACCGGTTGCGCCAAGCAGGACGACCACACGTATCAGGGCTACGTGGAAGGCGAGTTCGTCTACGTCGCGTCGCCGGTGGGCGGCCGACTCGAGCATCTGGGCGTGCAGCGTGGGCAGACCGTCAACGCCGGAGCGCCGCTTTTCGTGCTGGAATCCGTCGACGAAGCCGCGGCCCGCCAGCAAGCGCAGGCGCAACTGCAGGCCGCGCAAGCGCAACTCGCCGACCTGAATGTCGGCAAGCGCGTGCCGGAAGTGGACGCCGTGCGCGCGCAGCTGGCGCAGGCCGTGGCGGCAGACAAGCTCTCGTCCACGCAGCTCGCGCGCGATGAGGCGCAGTTTCGTGCGGGCGGCATCGCGCAGGCGCAGCTCGACAGCAGCCGATCCACCGCGCAGGCGAATGCGCAGCGTGTGCGCGAGTTGACCAACCAGTTGCGCATTGCCCAGTTGCCGGCGCGCCAGGACCAGATCCGCGCGCAGTCGGCGCAGGTGGAAGCCGCGCGCGCGGCGGTGGCGCAAGCGCAATGGCGGCTCGATCAGAAGGCGCAGAAGGCCATGCAGGGCGGCCTGGTGTTCGACACGCTGTATCGCGAGGGCGAATGGGTCGGCGCGGGCAGCCCGGTCGTGCGCATGCTGCCGCCGGCCAACGTGAAGGTACGCTTCTTCGTGCCACAAGGCGTGATGGGCGCGCTCAAGCCGGGGCAGGCCGCACGCATCCACTGCGACGGTTGCGCGGCCGACATCAACGCCACCGTCACCTACGTCGCCAACGAGGCCGAGTACACACCGCCCGTCATCTACAGCAACACCACGCGCGACAAGCTCGTCTTCATGGTCGAAGCGCGCCCTGCCGCCGCCGACGGCCCGAGGCTGCGCCCGGGCCAGCCGGTGGAGGTGACGCTGCCATGAACGCCTCGCATCGGCACAACGGCGGCAATGGCGACTACGCCATCGACGTGCACGGCCTGAACAAGCACTTTGGCGACAAGCACGTCGTCAAGGACCTCTCCATGCGGGTCGCGCGCGGCGAGATCTTCGGCTTTCTCGGGCCCAACGGCAGCGGCAAGACCACGTCGATCCGGATGATGTGCGGGCTGCTCACGCCCGACAGCGGCAGCGGCACGTGCCTCGGTTACGACATCCTCAAGGAGTCGCCCCAGATCAAGCGCCGCGTGGGCTACATGACGCAGCGGTTCTCGTATTGGGATGATCTTTCCATCCGCGAGAACCTGGATTTCGTGGCGCGCCTGTACGAGATGCCCAATCGGCGCGAGGTGGTGGACCACGCCCTGGAGCATCTTGGGCTGGCTTCGCGTGCCAGGCAACTGGCGGGCTCGCTGTCGGGCGGCTGGAAGCAACGCCTGGCGCTGGCCGCGTGCATGCTCCACAAGCCTGAGTTGCTGCTGCTCGATGAACCGACCGCCGGCGTCGACCCGAAAGCACGGCGCGACTTCTGGGAAGAGCTGCACCGGCTCGCAGCGGAAGGCATCTCGGTGCTCGTCAGCACGCACTACATGGACGAAGCCGAACGCTGCCACAAGCTCGCCTACATCGCGTACGGCGAACTGCTGGCGCAAGGCACGGCGGACGAGGTGATCGCCAGCCAGCGCCTGTCGACGTGGTCTGTTTCGGGCGGCAATCTGGTGGAGCTCGGCCGCAAGCTCGAAGGGCAGCCGGGCGTGGACCAGACCGTCGCGTTCGGTTCCGTGCTGCACGTGACTGGCGCGGATGCGCAGGCGCTGGAAGCCACGCTGCGCCGTCTCGCCGAGACATCGGGCGTGCGCGCCGAGCCCATCGGCACGGGGCTCGAAGACGTGTTCATCCACATGATGAAGCGCTCGTCCGACAACTACGGAGCGCAGCCATGAGCTTCGGCACAGACCGGTTCTCGTTCCAGCGCTGGTGGAGCGTGGTGCTCAAGGAATTTCTGCAGCTGCGGCGTGACCGCGTGACGTTCGCCATGATGATCGGCATCCCGATCATGCAGCTGTTCCTGTTCGGCTTTGCCATCAACACCGACCCGAAGCACCTGCTGACCGGCGTGATCGCGGCAGACCAGAGCGAGTTCACGCGCAGCTTTCTGGCCAGCATGCGGCACTCCGATTACTTCGAGCTGCGGCAGAACCTTCCCGACGAGACTGCCGGGCGCGAGGCCCTGGCAAAGGGGCAACTGCAATTTGTGGTGTCGATCCCGCCGGACTTCACGCGCAAGCTGGTGCGCGGCGAACGGCCGTCGCTGCTGGTCGAGGCCGATGCGACCGACCCGGCCGCCACGGGCCTCGCGCTGGCCTCGCTGCCGCAGCTCGTGCAGGGCGTGGTCAGCAAGGACATGAAGGGCGCGCTGTCGCCGCTGGCAGGCGGTGCAGGCGGGGGCGAAAGTGCCCGTGCCGGCGCGCCGCCGTTCGACGTGCGCCTGCACAGGCTCTACAACCCCGAGGGCATCACGCAGTACAACATCATCCCCGGCCTGATGGGCACCATCCTCACGATGACGATGGTGATGATGACGGGCCTGGCCATGACGCGCGAACGCGAGCGCGGCACGATGGAAAACCTGCTGGCCACGCCAGTGCGCCCGCTCGAGGTGATGACCGGCAAGATCGTGCCGTACATCTTCATCGGGCTCGTGCAGGTGACGATCATCCTGCTGGCCGCGTACTACATCTTCCACGTGCCGTTCGTGGGCAGCGTTTGGATGGTCTATGTGGCGGCGCTGCTGTTCATCGTGGCGAGCCTCACGGTGGGGATCACGCTGTCGTCGCTCGCGCAGAACCAGTTGCAGGCGACGCAGCTCACGTTCTTCTACTTCCTGCCGAGCATCCTGCTGTCGGGGTTCATGTTTCCGTTCGTGGGGATGCCGAAATGGGCGCAGGTGATCGGGAACTTGCTGCCGATGACGTATTTCCATCGGTTGACGCGCGGCATCCTGCTCAAGGGGAATGGGTGGGTGGAGTTGTGGCCGAGCATCTGGCCGCTGATGCTCTTCACCGTGGTGGTGTTGGGGGTGGCGGTGCGGTTTTATCGGAAGACGTTGGATTGAGGTGGCTATGTGGACGCTGTGGATTCGACGTGCTGACGCTGGTGGTGCATTGCTTGTTTCGTCCGCAGCCGGTGCCGACTTGCTTTCTTTGTCTCGGTACGGCCAAACCGTCGGTGGGCACCTGTTGGCGTTGCGGCGAGCGTTGAACGGGTGCGAGCGGGCGGCTGGGGCGGTGTTGATTGCCGCGCTGGCTGTGAGCGGCTGTGCCGTCGGTCCCGATTTCAAAGCGTCCGCTGGGCCTGCGGCTACCGGCTATTCCGCGCAACCTGTTTCGCGCGAAACCGCATCCGCGCCCGTTGTTGGCGGCGAAGCGCAGCATCTGGTCGATGCCAATGTGCCAGCGGATTGGTGGCACCTGTTCCGATCGCCGGCGCTGGATGCGCTGGTGGACGAGGCGTTGCGCGCGAGCCCATCCGTCGCGCAGGCGGAGGCGCGCTTGCGCCAGGCGCAGGCCGAGGCGCAGGCGCAGTTCGGTTATGCGTGGCCGTCGGTCGATGGCTCCGTGTCTGCGATGCGGCAGCAGGTGAATCCCGAGGCGTTCGGGTTCAACACGCCCAAGCCGGGGCCGTTCACGTTGTATTCGGCGTCGCTGTCGGTGTCGTATGCGCTGGATATGTTCGGCGGCGTGCGCCGGGCGCTGGAGGCGTCGCGCGCGCAGGTGGACACGCAGCGCTATCAGATGGAAGCGGCGCGCCTGTCGCTGGCCGGCAATGTCCTGACGGCGGCGGTGCGCATCGCGGCGCTCGACGCGCAGATCGCCACCACGCAGACACTGCTCGCCGAGCAGCGCAAGCAGCTCGACATCACCGAGCGGCGTCTGGGCCTGGGCGGTGTCGCGCGGGTCGATGTGTTGTCGCAGCGCACGCTGGTTGCGCAGACGGAAGCCACGCTGCCGCCGCTCATGCAGCAGGCGGCGCAGCAGCGGCACCGCCTGTCGGTCCTGCTGGGTCGCGAGCCCGGCGCGGGCTTGCCCGACCTGCCGACGCTCGACGCGCTGCATCTGCCTGACCCGCTGCCGGTGTCGCTGCCATCCACGCTCGCCCAGCGCCGCCCCGACATCCGCGCGGCCGAGGCGATGTGGCACGAAGCCAGCGCCAACGTGGGCGTGGCCACCGCGAATCTCTTCCCGCGCATCACGCTGTCCGCAGGTCTTGGCTCGGAAACCACGCGCTTTCGCAGCCTGCTCGGCGCCGGATCGAGCATCTGGAATCTCGGCGCGGGGCTGACCCAGCCGATCTTCCACGGCGGCACCCTGCGCGCAAGACAGCGCGAAGCCGAAGCCGCCTACGACGCCGCCGGCGCCGCCTACAAGCAGACCGTTCTGCAAGGCCTGCAGGAAGTCGCCGACGCGCTGCACGCCGTCCACAACGACGCGCAAACCTTGCAGGCCCGCGCATCCGCCACCGAGCAAGCCGAACAGACGCTGCGCACCGCCGAGGCCCGCCATGCCGCGGGCGGCATCAGCACGCTCGCGCTGCTCGATGCGCAACGTCAGCGCGATCAGCTTGCTCTGCAACAGCTACAAAGCCGCGCCGACCGCCTGCTCGATTCCGCCGCCCTGATGCAAGCCCTCGGCGGCGGCTGGCAGTAAAGAAGATCGTGGCGCCCACGCTCGAACCCTGCCGGTTTGGCCGTTGATGTTCCTGCCCTAGATGGCGCCTTGAATTTCTGTTGCGGGGAGGAAAAAGGAACGGCCCTTGTCTGAGCGCAGCGAGTTTGGCTCCTTCCCCTCCCCGCGACACAAATTCAAGGCGAAGTCGCCATCTCTGGCGCGCCTTTCTTTGCTTGCTTTCTTTGGCAAGACAAAGAAAGTGAGTCGCCCCCGGAAGGGGGTGAAACAAGGGCGAACCGAAAGCGAAAAAAAGCAAACAGTCAGCCCGCCGCCCGTAACACCCGCTGCTGATAAGCCTGCAAATGCGCAAACGCCACCCGCAGCAGTGAAACATCCGTCCCCAGCGTCCGCCCTCGCCGCAACATATCCCCCACGATGTGATCCGCCTCCACGCGGGTCCCCCTCTCCAGATCGCGCAGCATCGACGCCGTCAACGGCGACCCCGCCTGCGTCAGCACCTGCAGCCCACGTTCGCGGGCCGCCTGCCGGATCGGATAACCCGATGCCGCCGCAACCTGCTCGCACGCCGCAAACATCGCTTCATTCAGCGTACGCCCTTCGTCGGTCGCGACGATCTCGCCGACGGTCGCCCGCATCAGGCACGTCATCGACGCCAGCGACGTGAGGAAGACAAACTTCTCCCACATGTCCTGCATGACGTTTTCGGCCAGCACGGAATCAAAGTTGGCCGTGGCGAACACATCGCGGATGGCCTCGGTGCGCTCGCGCGGCGCATGCGGCGTGCGCTCGCCAAAGGTGAGCGAGTGCACGGCCGGGCCTTGCCCGATGCTCAGATGCAGCACGGCACCGTCCGGCGCGGTCGTCGCGCTGATATGGCACAGCCCGCCCAGCACGCGCGATTCGCCGAACGCGGCATCCAGGCGTTCCAGATGCGCCAGCCCGTTGAGCACCGGCAGCACCACCGTGCGCTCGCCCACCACCGGGCGAATGGCCGTGATGGCGTCGTCCAGGTCATAGGCCTTGCAGCTCAGCAGCACGAGATCGGCATGGCCCCAGGCGGGCGCCTGGTCCGCCGTGATGAGCTGCACGGGCAACTGCGCGTCGCCCTGCGGGCTGCGGATCACCAGCCCGTGCTGGCGCAACCGCTCCGCGCGCGCGGGGCGCACGAGAAACGTCACATCCGCACCGGCCTGGGCGAGCCGCCCGCCGAAATAGCCGCCGGTACCGCCGGCGCCAAGAACCAGAATCCGCATCGTTGTCTCCGTCAGGCTAAGGGTAGGCAAACGATTCTAGGCCTGTTCACGCGACCCTGCAGGGGGCGCTCCGCGCGCGCTAAAATACTGATTTTCCTCACGATTTGACGCCCGTCCGGCCATTGTTCAGCGCTGGCGGGGTCGATATGCCATGACGTTCTCCAACAATTTCCACCGCCTCGAAACCCGCTTGCAGTCGCAGGTCGGCCGCGCCATCGGCGACTTCAAGATGATCGAAGACGGCGACACCATCCTCGTGTGCCTGTCCGGCGGCAAGGATTCGTACACGATGCTGTCGATCCTGATGGCGTTGCAGAAGCGCGCGCCGATCGACTTCAAGCTCATCGCCATGAATCTCGACCAGAAGCAGCCCGGCTTTCCGGAAGACGTGCTGCCCACGTACCTGAAGAAGCTGGGCGTGGAATATGTGATCGTCGAGGCGGACACGTATTCGATCGTCAAGGAGAAGGTTCCCGAGGGCAAGACCACGTGCTCGCTGTGCTCGCGCCTGCGCCGCGGCGTGATCTACCGCACGGCCAAGGAGCTGGGCGCCAACAAGATCGCGCTGGGCCATCACCGCGACGACATCGTGAACACGTTCTTCCTGAACATGTTCTTCGGCGGCAAGATGAAGTCGATGCCGCCCAAGCTGGCCACCGACAACGGCGACCACATCGTCATCCGGCCGCTCGCCTATTGCGCGGAAAAGGACATCGCTTCCTATGCCCGCGCGATGGAATTCCCCATCATCCCGTGCAACCTGTGCGGCTCGCAGGAAAACCTGCAGCGCAAGAAGGTCAAGGAAATGCTGCTGGAGTGGGAGCGTCAGACGCCGGGCCGCATCGACAACATCTTTTCTGCGCTGCAGAACGTGGTGCCGTCGCACCTGGCCGATACCAAACTGTTTGACTTCAACGGCCTGACCACGGGCCTGGCGAAGATCGGCGAAGACGCGCTCTTCGGCCAGACCGCCTACGACCAGGCGCCGCTGGTGTTTGCGGGCTCGCATGACGACCGCATCGAGTTCGTGCGCTTCGAGCGCAAGCCTGGCGACGCCACCGTCAAGAGCGAAGCCGCCGCCGGCTGACGGGCCGCAGCCGCCACCCGGTGCCGCCGGAAGGTGTCGCCCGTCCGCACGACCAGCCGCCGGGCTAACCAGCCCGGCAATGGCGTAACTGCAACAATTCCACCGTTTGACCGGTTCTGGGGGAGGGTGGCCCCCATGCTAGAATTTTTCCATCTGTGTCTTATACGCCGCAAAAGCGCCCCGCAGAAGGGTTTGCAGGCGGCCCGGCCATCGTGAGGGGAGGTGGCGGGCGATGGGTTTCCGGTGCTGGGTTGCATGCCGATTCCCGTCGCGGCTATCGCTTCGAGTCACTCTAGGAATCTCCTTGTGAATATCGTCATCCTGGCTGCAGGCATGGGCAAGCGCATGCGCTCCGCCCTGCCCAAAGTGCTGCACCCCCTGGCCGGCAAACCGCTGCTGGCGCACGTCATCGATACCGCACGCACCATGTCGCCGACGCGGCTGGTGGTGGTGGTCGGCCACGGCGGCGACCGCGTGCGCGAGATGGTGGGCGCGCCCGACATCGCCTTCGCCACGCAAGACAAGCAACTGGGCACCGGCCACGCCGTCATGCAGTCGCTGGACCAGCTTGACGAAAGCGTGCCCACCCTCGTGCTCTACGGCGACGTGCCGCTGACCCGTGCCGAAACGCTGCACGCTCTCGTCGACGCGGCCGGTCACAACCACCTGGGCGTGCTGACCGTGCACCTGCACGACCCGACCGGCTACGGCCGCATCGTGCGCGACGCCGCCGGCCGCATCACGCGCATCGTCGAGCAGAAGGACGCCAACGAAACGCAACTCGCCATCCACGAGGTCAACACCGGCATCCTGGTGTGCCCGACGGCCAAGCTGAAGGCGTGGCTGTCCACGCTGTCCAATGACAACGCGCAGGGCGAGTACTACCTGACCGACGTGATCGAGCGCGCCGCCAGCGAAGGCGTGCCCATCACGTCCGCCCATCCGCTGGCCGAGTGGGAAACGCTCGGCGTGAACAGCAAGGTGCAGCTGGCGGAGCTGGAGCGCATTCACCAGCGCAACCTCGCGCAGCAGCTGCTCGAAGATGGCGTGACGCTGGTCGACCCGGCGCGCATCGACGTGCGCGGCAAGCTCACGTGCGGCCGCGACGTGGTGATCGACGTCAACTGCATCTTTGAAGGCAACGTCACGCTGGGCGATGGCGTGCACATCGGCGCCAATGCGGTGATCCGCGATGCCGTCATCGAGGCCGGCGCAGAGATCCTGCCGTTCTGCCATATCGAACAGGCCAAGGTCGGTGCCGATTCGCGCATCGGGCCGTACGCGCGCCTGCGCCCCGGCACCGAGCTGGCCGAAGACGTGCATATCGGCAACTTCGTCGAGGTGAAGAACAGCCAGGTGGCGGCGCACAGCAAGGCCAACCACCTCGCCTATGTGGGCGATGCGACGGTCGGCTCGCGCGTGAACATCGGCGCCGGCACCATCACCTGCAACTACGACGGCGCCAACAAGTTCCGCACCATCATCGAGGACGACGCCTTCATCGGTTCCGACACGCAGCTCGTGGCGCCGGTGCGCGTTGGCAAGGGCGCCACCCTGGGCGCCGGCACCACACTGACCAAGGACGCGCCTGAGGGCAAGCTGACGGTCTCGCGTGCGCGCCAGACCACCATCGAGAACTGGCAGCGCCCCGTCAAGCAGAAGAAGCAGGCCTGACACGGCAAGCTTTGACAGGTTTTCTCCTGCGCCGAACAGCGGATGCCGCTGCGGCACACGAGCATCGATACTGAAATACCGAGTGCGGCGCACATTGACAGCGGCGCCGCACCCCAACCGGAGAAATCAACATGTGCGGTATCGTTGGCGCGGTTTCCACGCGCAATATCGTTCCCGTCCTGATCGAAGGCCTGCGCCGCCTGGAATACCGCGGCTACGACTCCTGCGGCGTCGCCGTGCAGCGTGACGGCCAGCTCGAGCGTGCGCGCACCGTCTCGCGCGTGGCAGATCTCGACGCGCAGGCGCAGTCGAGCCACCTCGATGGCACCATCGGCATTGCGCACACGCGCTGGGCCACGCATGGCCGGCCGGATACCGTCAACGCGCACCCGCACTTCTCGGGCGACACCATCGCCCTGGTGCACAACGGCATCATCGAGAACTATGAAGTGCTGCGCGACGAGCTCAAGGCCGCCGGCTACGGGTTTGAATCGCAGACGGATACCGAGGTCGTCGCCCACCTGATCCACCAGGCCTACACGTACCCGAGCAGCGCCACGCGCGGCGACCTGTTCGCCTCGGTGCGCGCCACGGTCAAGCGCCTGCACGGTGCCTATGCGATTGCCGTGTTCGCGCGCGACAACCCCGACGTGGTGGTGGGCGCGCGCGCCGGCTCGCCGCTGGTGGTGGCCATCGGCGAGAACGAAGCGTTCCTCGCCTCGGATGCGCTGGCCGTGGCCGGCTCCGCCAGCCGCATGGCGTACCTCGAAGAAGGCGACGTGGTGGAGATCACCCGCGACGGCTTCACCGTGGCCGATGCGCAGGACAACATCGTCGAGCGCGAAGTGAAGGAAGTCGGCACGTACGCCGCCGCCGTGGAGCTCGGCCCGTTCCGCCACTTCATGCAGAAGGAAATCTTCGAGCAGCCGCGCGCCCTGGGCGACACGCTCGAAGGCGTGCAAGGCTTCGGCCCCGACCTGTTCGGCCCCGAGGCGGCCCAGGTGCTGCCCAAGGTCGACAGCGTGCTGATCCTGGCCTGTGGCACGAGCTACTACTCCGGCTGCACGGCCAAGTACTGGCTCGAATCGATCGCCAAGATCCCGACACAGGTCGAGGTGGCCAGCGAATACCGTTACCGCGAGACCGTGCCCAACCCGAACGCGCTCGTCGTCGTGATCTCGCAATCGGGCGAAACCGCCGACACGCTGGCCGCACTGCGCCACGCACGCGAACTGGGCCACATGCACACGCTCGCCATCTGCAACGTGGCGACCAGCGCCATGGTGCGAGAGACGCAGCTCACGTTCCTCACGCGCGCCGGCACCGAGATCGGCGTGGCGTCCACCAAGGCGTTCACCACGCAGCTGGCCGCGCTGTACATGCTGGCGCTGACGTTCGCCAAGCTGCGCGGTCATCTGAATACCGAGCAGGAAGAAGATGCGCTGCGCCACCTGCGCCACCTGCCGTCGGCGCTGAACGCGGTGCTGGCGCTCGAGCCGCAGATCATCGCCTGGTCGGAAGAGTTTGCCCGCCGCGAAAACGCACTGTTCCTCGGCCGCGGTCTGCATTACCCGATCGCCCTGGAAGGTGCGCTCAAGCTCAAGGAAATTTCGTACATCCACGCAGAGGCCTACCCGGCCGGCGAACTCAAACACGGCCCGCTGGCCCTGGTGACCGAGCAGATGCCTGTCGTGACCGTCGCCCCGAACGACGCGCTGCTGGAAAAGCTCAAGTCGAACATCCAGGAAGTGCGCGCGCGCGGCGGCAAGCTGTACGTGTTTGCCGATGCCGATACGCATATCCAGTCGAGCGACGGTATCCAGGTGATCCGCATGCCGGAGCACTACGGCCAGCTCTCGCCCATCCTGCACGTGGTGCCGCTGCAGCTGCTGGCGTATCACACCGCGCTGGCGCGCGGCACCGATGTGGACAAGCCGCGCAATCTGGCGAAATCCGTTACGGTGGAATAGGCCGTATCGCGTGCTGTGCCGTCTTGTAGCGATTTGAAACAGTTGCTGCGCCGCATTTCCGAAGTTGTTGCGCCGTTGCCTGGCATCCCCTGTGAGGACTGGGCTTGCGGGCGGCGCAACAACTATTTGAAACGCCGCGTTGCCGTTGCACACGTCCGGGTTTGCGTCTGTTCTTCTTCGCTGCAGCACCCATCTCAGGCGCTCAAGCGCGCTCCCAGCGCATCCCGACGCGCCTCCCAACCTCCGCCGCACACTTCACTCTGGCGCATGGTGATGTATATATCGCCGAATACGATTTCCGTCGACGCCTGAAGTCTCACACTGCCTGGAGTGGCACGATGTTAGGACGAACTTTCGCTTAGACCAATGGTGGTCGCGGTGCCCCACGATAGAGCGAAAAATCGTGGGCTCGGTCGTCCCGATTCACGTGGATACTGTCATTCGCATCGAAAAAGATAGGGGTCGGCGCCGTAAGCCTCAAGTCGTAGCCTGTGTCTGCGTGTAGCTCCCCAGCGTGCAATTCCAACTGTGCGCACACCCATTCGCTCACCTGCCTACAAATCTCTTCCCGCTTGGGATGGTGCAATCTGCAATACGCTTTGGTCTCGGTCAGACTGAAATGCACGGCCAGCGTGCACTCTTGTCGATTGCCACGCTTTGTCGACATGCTCCACTTTGCAGCTACGTCATAACCGCCGCAGATGGCACCGGCCGCGCTGACTAGCGCGCCTCTCGGGAGAGCCGTAGCCACTGACGCCTCCAACTCCCAAAGCGCAGCAAAAATCACCTCATCGGGTTGTTGCTCAAGCATGACGCTCCCCTTTTTTCCAATTGAATGGTCGTCTTTTATGGGGTCGACGGTACGTCGACCCGGAGCTGACGAGGCTGACCCACGTCAAACACGGAGCAAGGAGCGCCGCCATGGAGCTACTTTGTTGCAAGACGTGCTCCGACAACGTCTGCAACGTGCCTTCCACGCGCCCGCAACACTCGGCGGTGGGGGCGGACAGTCGTCGGCCAGGACCGCCTGGGCGTGCATGAAGGACTCACGATGGAGCGCTGTGACCGGCAGTAGCCCGTGCGCCGATGGCGATTGCCACGAAGGCTGTGCGCACATACTCAAACTAGAGGCCCTGCAAGTGATGTATCGCATGCTTGGCTAACCTGGCGCGACCCATCTGGCTGCCCACTCACCAAGCTGACAAGTAGGCTGCCTTCGAGTGAAGGTGGTGGGGCGGGCTTCATAAGCGAGAAGTTCGGGAACCGGCGAATTCATTGCTGCAGGTTGACTTACTCGCGCTATCGCAAGGAATGGCGCATGAGGAATTATAAGGAAATTCTGTTTAATATTAATGCGCGGCTATGGATGGATGCCAAATCGCGCGCAGTGTTTAATCTCAACAAGGTTACGCTTTTTATATCGAAAAACGTCAGCGTGCGCGTCGATTGGAGTGTCGTTGACTGGAAGCTGCTCTCCGGCGCGCCGGCTGGCAGCGAAGTGATGGTCGATTTGGTTGGCAACCTAATCTCTATCCTCGTCGTAAACGACGAGCTACCGTGTTGCTCATTGCCCTCAAAGTAGCTATACTGGAAACATGATGGTGGTGGGTCCCGGACAGTAACGGCCACCGCGACGGCGCAGTTTCAAGCCCTACTGATGCAACACCTTGTCAATGCAGAATCCGCCCTTGTGGCGGATTTTGTCTTTCTGGCCCCGTAACTGCCCCCGCACCTCCTGCGGGGTACGGCAGCCCCTTCTGCACCGGAAGCGCCCATTCTCGGCAAGAACCCTTGGGGTGTATCCATTGGCTTCGCTGGGCCAGGCCGGCCATGGCCTCTCCATGGGAAGCGGCGGCCAGTGTGTCTGTGAACACCGGAAAGCGAATCCTCCATGTCGATTTCGGCCGGCAGATTCGAATCATTTTCGCCTTTCTAATCGCGATTACCCCTAACGTGGGGAGGTGGCCAAATATAGTGAGCCACATAATCCAGGCGCTATATCATCATCGTTTTGCTATTTGCGGCCACTGTTTTGGCCGGCGATAGCTGCTCAAAAAAAGAATCACTTGGGGGGCATTTCGTTTTGGAACATGAGTATTCCGTCCTTGGCGGCCTGAACCGTGCCGTCATCGGGCGCTATTTGAGTATGGTTTCCGCGGTGGCAGCTTCGGGTATTGGCGTCTTCGTTCTGTGGGTGGTCGACGTCGCTAAGCGTCTTGGTTTTGCTGGCCATGTACCTGGTCTGGTCTTGTGGCCTGTCACGGCAAGCCTCATTTATGGGCTCCATGTCGTTTCGTGTGGAAAGCAACACTGTCACTGGGGCATCGCCGGCGCGAACGGGCTGGCCGGCAGGTGCTTGAGCTTGGACATGCGCAGGTAGGCGATGGCGATGAAGTTCTGGCTCGTCCTGAAGCCGCGCGCGGCGCGCTTGGCCTGCTGCAGCAGCCCGTTCATCGCCTCGACGAAGGCGTTGCTGCGGTGATCGACCATGCCGCGCACCACCGCGTCGAACCGCTCCTTGAGCGTGGCGGCCAGCTTCTTGAACGGCTCGAGCCGACAGCGCCGCGCCCAGCTCAGCCAGGCCCTGAGGTCGGATGCGGCCTGTTCGATGCTGTTGTGCGCTGTGGCCCGCGCGTACACCTCGCGCAGCGCCATCTTCAGCCGCCACGCCCGCGCGCTTTTGAGCGTCGAGCGCTGCAGCCAGTGCATCGCCTGGATCTGGCGGGCGCTCCAGCTGCTGGGGTTGCGCCGCATGCCCCACAGCAGCTGCCTGAGCGTCTTACGCTGGCCAGTGCCCAGCGCGGCTCGCACCGCCTGCGCGTCGGTGGCCATCTCCGCGCGGCGCACCTGGTCCATCGCCTCGATGGCCATCGAGACGACGTGAAAGCGGTCGTAGCTGATCTGCGCCTCGGGCAGCGCCAGCGCCACGCCCTTGGCGTAGGCCGCGCTCATGTCCATGCACACGTGCCGCACCTGGGCGGGATCGCCGCCATGGGCCTTCAGATCCTCGGCGAACTCCACCACCGTGCGGTGCTCGCGCCCCTCGGTGGCGAACAGCAGCCGCTTGCGATCCAGGTCGTGCACGACGGTGATGTAGTGCTGCCCGCGCCGCAGGCTGGTCTCGTCGATGCCCACCGTGCGCACGCCGGAGAAGTCTTCCAGCGCACGCGCCTGCTCGACGTAGAACTCGATGCGCCGCCACAGCCGCTTGTCCTTGCAGCGCAGCAACTCGGCGGCCTGGCGCACCGGCAGGTCCAGGCACAAGGTCAGCGCCAGCGCTTCGAACGCCGCGGTGAAGCCCGAGCCCGGACGCGCCCAGGGCACGGCCACCTGCGTGGTCTTGCCGCAGGCACCGCAGGCCACGCGCGGCACGTCGCAGTGCAGCCAGGCCTCGAACTGGAAGAAGTCCAGGTGCCGCCAGGATCGGCGCAGCCGGTCGTGCACCGGTTGCGTGGCCGCACCGCATGCCGGGCAGGCGATCCTGCTGGTGTGGCAGCCGATCTCGAAGTCGATACGCCGCTTGGCGGTGTCGAGCCTGACGTCATCGACGACCCACGGCGGCTGCAAGCCCAGCGCGCTGGTGAACAGAGCTTCTACGGCAATGCCCATGGACTCATCCTCCTGCTCAAACCCGCCCGGTGGACATGTGCACAGGCCGACCAGCGGCCTGCACACATGCCCACCGGGCTCGACGACCAGGAGTCATTGTGAGTGTTGTGTTCCACACGAAATGACGAAGGACCCATTTATGCCGGGCTCTATTGGTTGTTCGACAAGCACGTTTGGAAGCTTGGCGTCATCGCCACCCTCTTGAAAGTGCCGAATCTGGCGGGGAAATGGCACTGTGATGGGCAAACCATCAACCCCGACAAGACTCTGGGCTACAAGTGGGAGGGTGAGGTTACGATTGTCCAAAGCTGGGACAAGCTTCGCGTGCGGCTCAAAACAGCGCAATCCGCCTCTAACAGCATTGCAGCTGCGCTGGTTTATGACCAGGCCGACGGATTCAGGCTTCTTTACAACTACAAGAACGAACCCAAAATCGGCGAAGCGGAACTGACGGCCCATCGAGGGTCGGCCGAGTTTACATTTGCTCCCGACTTGCAATCTGCTGACGGCGAATATTTTAATGGCCATGGCAGATTCACGTTCGGCAACATGAAGCTAACACGGAAGAACTGAATATGGCACGTGACATTCAGCAGCGCCTCAAATCCCTTGAAGCTCGTCGGCGAGGCACAGACCGTCGTGGGATGACGTTTGACGCGGCCGACCAGGTTCTGGCCAAGAGCTTGGCCCAGGAGTCGTATCAGGTCCGCGGCGCGAACAAGGAGTTCACGAAGTACGCCCTTGGCTCAATGCAGGCAGTCGACCCTGAATACACGCGAATTGGCATTGAGGAGGCGACGAGGGTCGGGAAGCAGCTTGAGTCGGGCCTTGCGAAGCTCGGTATCGATGTCGAATTCCGTCTTCAGGGCTCTGTTCCATGTGACATTCACATTCGTGGAGCCAGTGATGTCGACCTGCTGGTGCTGGAAGGACGCTACATTCGCTACGAAGTTGATGGGCCGAAGGCGAAGCGCGGTGAGTATCGGAACCCCGTTTCCTACAATACCTTGGACGCGCTCCACGGCCTTCGAACGCACTGTGAGCAAATTCTGACCGATGCATACTACGCGGCGACGGTTGACACCACGGGCGCGAAGGCAATCAATCTGTCGGGCGGCTCTCTGCGTCGTGACGTGGACGTTGTCCCATCGAATTGGTTCGATACGGCAGACTACCAGGCGACTGGATTGGAGGTCGACCGTGGGGTGCAGATTCTCGATAAGCATTCTTTGGTCCGGGTGAGCAACATGCCGTTTCGGCATATTCACCGTATCACCATGCGGGACCGCGAATGTCTTGGCGGTTTGAAGAAAGCCATCCGACTGTGCAAGAACGTCAAAGCAGACGCGGCTGAGGAAGGGACGAAGATTGGTCTGTCCAGCTTCGACATTGCGTCGATGCTGTGGCATGCCGACCAGCGCGCGCTGACTGTCGGGGTTGCCAACGAGCTGGCCATTTTGGCTGAGGCGACGCGCTTCCTGGACTACTTGGCCCGTAATCATGCTGAAGCCAAGAAGCTGTTTGTGCCCGACGGTTCGCGAATCGTGTTTGACACAGAGGAAAAGCTGGAAGCCCTCACTCTGCTTTCGCTCGAACTGGATGACCTCTCCTTGAAGGTTACCCGCGAGCAGTTGTCGCTCCTTGGGCAAGGGGTCATCCCGGCACAGCAAATCAATGAAGCGCTGCGTAAGGCATACATTCCAGGCTGAGGTGAGGCATGTTGTCACTTTCCGCAACGGGCAGCACCGTGCTCGCTACCTTGCGTTCGCGGGCGCCACCAGCCTGCCCGTGGAGGTACACGAGACTGAGGCGGCCCTTCTTGAACGGTATTGCGGGCCCTGAACACGACGATGACCGCAGTCTCGACCGTTGTCTCCGCCCGCCTGTATCAGGCGAAGCATGAAAGTCGCAATCGCGTGGTCGCAGCGTGATACCTTGACGACCAGCTATTGACGCCTCGCGCGTAGCCGATATTGGCACCCGGCGAGGACTCGTCGGAATAGCAAGTGCCCAGAACCGGAGCCAACACCGGTGGTCGCTTTATCCTTGTCGGTGTCTCTCGCGATGAATTGCCAGGCTTGCGTATATGACTAGGCCCACACCAAGTAACAGTGTGGCAGCGGCGAGGAGTTCATCAAGTTGGTCGGAGCTCATCCAATACCAGAGCGCGCCGCCGGTGACCATCATGCAAAGGCCCAGCGCCAAGCCCCATGCTGACCCAGCATCTTTAGGTTTCCCGTAGTGGCCGTCGGCGACCCTGCTAACCAGGCTAGACGGTGGGACTCTCGTCCACGGCAAGTTTGTCGGCGAATAATCGCCCGGCCATTATGGCGGCGCTTAGTGCGATGCCGGGCCCAACAAAGCCTTCAGGGGGTGCCGCGCGACGCCAGTCTGTCGGTTCGCCGAGAGGGCGAATGAAGCGATACTCTGCATCCCATCTGTTGTCTCGGCGAGCCATTATCCGGACCTCAATGGTTCCGCTCCGGACTTTCACGGTGAAGTTCATGTTCTTCATGACATCGGCGCTAAGGACGGGTAGTCGTGAACGTGTGCTCTGGTGCGCTCCGGGTTCACCCGCTGAGCCTAGGAGGCCAACATGACAATGTCTAGGACGCTGTTGCGCGCACTTCCGCCGAAGACCCGCCCTGCATGTGCCTCTCCAATTGATAGGCGTTTTGAACGCCCATGCCGCATGTCTTTCGCATTTTTTCACCCGGCTCGGTGCTTGCCATGTCAGGCGTGGGGGTCATGGATTTGCAGGCGGCTGGGTTGGGCAGCGATGTGGCGCTCTCGCACAAAGGTTTTAAGGTCAAGGCGCAAGCCGTCGTTCATATGGCTAGTGGAATAAACAGGACGCCCCGGCTGATACTGAGCGCGGGGGCTTTCTCGTCCCCCAACACCACTCATCACCCTCTAGCCGGTCCGTCGAGCTAGCAGGGTGATTTTTTTGCGAATCCATTTCAACGCTTCCATCTGGCTTGCGCGCTGCCTGGGTAGAATCATTCCGGGTGCCGTAGCCCACTTACCTGACAGCGTTGAGGGAGCGACTGATATGGCAGTCAAGCGAATGGATAACGTCCTGGTAGTTGTGGATGACTTGGAAGCGGTGAAGGCGTTCTTTATCGAGTTGGGTCTCGAGTTTGAGGGCGAGACCACTGTTGAAGGGCCTTCTATCGGAAGCCTCATAGGGCTTCAGGACGTTCGTGCCACCCTCGCGATGCTGCGGACTCCAGATGGACAGGGCATTGAACTGGACAAATTTCATACGCCAAGTCCGGTCAGATTTGGGCCCGTGAACGCACCAGTGAACGCCATGGGTTTTCGTCGCATCATGTTCGCCGTCGATGACATCGATGAAGTGGTTGCGCGAATGCAGGCACATGGCGCCGAGCTCATTGGCCGGATGGAGTATGAGAAATCTTACCGACTCGCCTATATTCGTGGACCTGAAGGCATCATCGTCGGACTCGCTGAACAACTCGGCTAAAGGGACATCTTCTTCTCTTGCGCCATGTTGCATCTAAGCACTGCGATGCCTTAATCCGCTGAGCAATTGAACGGTGGGAGCAGCGGGTTCGCCGTTAACAATGAGCGCTGAAGCCGTTGTCCGACAGCCGGTCCTTGGAATTGAGCAAGTGACGTCGCTTTACTCCCGCTGCCTGCTGGCGGGGTTCGCTCTGATTCCTGCGGTCCTCATCACCTATCTCTATTACTTCCAGGACCCTAAGCTCCTGTTCGAAAACCACCCCTTCCATGAAGTCGCTATCGCCGTTGCGACATTGGAAGGCGGGTTCGTCACCTATGTGTGCTGGCGCTGCTACAAGGCGTCTGGGGAGCCGCTGCTGAGATGGCTGACGCTGGGTTTCCTCGGCTTCTCGGCGATTTACGCCTGGCACGGCGCCTTCACCAGCATGGCGCATCACAATATTTGGTTGTTTCTTCTGTATGGGCCCGCTTCCCGGCTGGCCATGGCCATCTTCCTGTTCATTGCGCAGTTGTCGTACGACAGCAGCGCTGAGTCTCCTGATTTCCGAAACAACGCACGCATGTGGGCCGCGTGGGTCACGTTGTTCCTCGCTGTCGATTTGGCCGTTGGCATCGTAGCCCACACACCATTCGCCAGCAGCGTCTGGCTGCGTGCGTCCATGGAGGGTGGTGCGCTCGCCTTTTCCACGCTCAATGTCATTGCACTGGTGGTGCGCCGTATTCGCTCCCCGCTCATGACCATCTATGGCATCTCGGTGACATCCTTTGCGTTGTCCTCGCTGGCATTCCTCATTGCGAAGCCATGGAACCACTTGTGGTGGCTGGCCCATGCCATCTTCGCAACCGGCTTCTTCCTGCTGAGCTACGGCGTCGTCCGGGCTTTTCAGACAACCCACTCTTTCTCGACCATCTATAGCCAGGAAGAATTGATGGCCCGCCTCGCTGAAGCGAAGGTGCGCACAGAGGAAGCGCTACACCAGTTGCAAGCAGCGCATACCAAGCTGGAGCAGCTTGCAGCCACAGACCCCCTGACCGGCATCGCCAATCGCCGTGAACTGCTCAACCGAATTGAAGCCGAGATTGCACGGTCAAAGCGATATGGCGTCTCATTCTCGGTGTTGGCATTGGACATCGACCATTTCAAGGTCGTCAACGACACGCACGGGCACCAAGCGGGAGACAAAGTGCTGCAGCATTTCACCCGCAAATGCCTTGAAGCCATCCGGCCGTACGATGGCATCGCTCGCGTCGGGGGCGAAGAGTTCATGGTGCTCCTACCTGACGTGCCTGCCCAGTTGGCGTACTCCATTGGGGAGCGCATTCGACAGGCAGTCGAAGTGTCACCTCTGGATGGCGGGGGTGGCCTGGCCTGTTAACGCGCGAGCAGAATTGACCCACCTGGCGGGGTGATTTGCATCGAAATTTGACCCACGTGATTGAATGTTCTGCTCATTTTTTGAGCAGGGGATACGGAGGTGATCACGGTGGGCATGTTGGCCAAGATCAGGCGGATGTATTTCCGCGAGAAGGTGCCGTTGCGGGAAATTGCACGGCGAACGGGGTTGTCCCGGAACACGGTGCGGTCGTGGCTGCGAGAGCCAGAAGCGACGGAGCCGAAGTACCCGAAGCGGGTCAGTCCGAGCGTGGTGGACGAATGGGCGGGGCAGCTTGAGGAATGGCTGCGCACCGACAGCCATCGTCCGAAGCGTGAGCGCCGCACGGCGCGCTTCATGTTTGAAGCGATCCGGGCACAGGGCTACAGCGGAAGCTACACGCGGGTGAGCGAGTTCGCTCGGCGCTGGCGAGAGCAACAAGCCCAGGCTCCCCGACGCAAAGCGTTCGTGCCGCTGGCCTTCGAGCCAGGTGAAGCGTTCCAGTTCGACTGGAGCTGCGAGTATGTCTTCGTCGGCGGGCTGCGCCGACGTCTTGAAGTCGCCCATGTGAAGCTGAACGCCAGCCGCGCGTTCTGGCTGGTCGCCTATCCCACGCAAAGCCACGAGATGTTGTTCGACGCGCACGCCAAGGCGTTTGCCGCGTTTGGCGGTGTGCCACGCCGAGGCATCTACGACAACATGAAGACGGCGGTGGACAAGGTTGGCCGTGGCAAGGAGCGCACGGTCAACGCCCGCTTCGAGGCGATGTGCGGCCACTACCTGTTCGAGCCGGAGTTCTGCAACCGGGCCTCGGGCTGGGAGAAAGGCATCGTCGAGAAGAACGTGCAGGACCGGCGCAGGCAGATCTGGCACGAAGCGGCCCAACGGCGCTGGGCTTCCCTGGCGGCGTTGAACGACTGGGTGGCCGACCAGTGTCGGCAGGCATGGCGGGCACCACATCCGCAGTGGCCCGAGTTGATGGTCGAGGATGTGCTGCAGGACGAACGCCCCCGGCTGATGCCGAACCCGCGCCCGTTCGACGGCTACGTCGAGCAGTTCCTGCGGGTGTCCTCGACGGGACTGATCCACTTCCAGCGCAACCGCTACAGCGTGCCGACCGAGTTCGTGAACCAGCTCGTGAGCGTGCGGTGCTATCCGGCGCTGCTGAGCGTCGTTGCCGACGGTCGCGAGATAGCTCGTCACGAACGCAGCTTCGAGCGGTACCTGACGTTCTACGACTGGCAGCACTACATCACGCTGGTCGAGCGCAAGCCAGGCGCGCTTCGCAACGGTGCGCCGTTTGCCACGATGCCGCAGCCTCTCCAGGAGCTTCAGGGGCATCTACTCAAGCACGCCGGTGGCGACCGTGTGATGACGCAGGTGCTGTCCGCCGTTCGCGAACACGGCCTGGATGCCGTGCTGGTGGCGGTGCAAGCCGCGCTCGACTCAGGGCGGCCCAGCAGTGATCACGTGCTCAACGTGCTGAGCCGGCTGAAAGCGCCGGCGCAGCACCGGATCGTGGCCGCCACCACGCTCAGCCTGACCGAAGAACCTGTCGCGGATGTGAACCGCTATGAACGTCTGCGCGCACCGGAGAACCAGCATGTCCAATGAGATCGTTGCCCGCCTCAAGGCACTCAAGCTGCACGGCATGGCCAGCGGCTGGACTGAACTGTACGCGCAGTCCCGACATACCGAGTTCGATCCCGAGCGCTTCATGGAGCAATTGCTGATGGCCGAAGGTGCTGAACGCGAGGTTCGCTCGATTGCCTACCAGATGGCCGTCGCCCGGTTCCCGGCGCACCGCGACCTGAAGGGCTTCGACTTCGCGCAGGCCCGTGTCGACGAAGGGCTGATCCGGGATCTGTACCAGATGAAGTTCCTCGACAGCGCACACAACGTCGTGCTCATCGGCGGGCCGGGCACCGGCAAGACGCATCTGGCAACCGCCATCGGCATCGAGGCCATCCAGCGTCACGGCAGGCGCGTGCGCTACTTCTCGACGGTCGAACTGGCCAACACACTGGAGTTGGAAAAAGCTGCCGGCAAGCACGGACAGCTCGCGCACCGGCTTATGCATGTCGATCTGGTGATCCTCGACGAACTGGGCTACCTTCCGTTCAGCCAGACCGCCGGCGCGCTACTGTTCCACCTGCTCTCGAAGCTGTACGAACGCACCAGCGTGGTGATCACGACCAACCTGAGCTTCGGGGAGTGGGCCAGCGTGTTCGGCGATGCCAAGATGACCACGGCGCTGCTCGACCGCCTCACGCATCACTGCCACATCGTTGAAACCGGCAACGAGTCGTGGCGCTTCAAGACCAGCTCGGCGAAGGCTAGGCCAGCCCGTCGAAAGGGCTCAAGGGAGGCAGAAAACGAAGAGTTATCCACACCGCAGTAACGCTTTACGCCGTCTCGGGGTGGGTCAAATTTAGATGAAAACCGTGGGTCAAATTTAGCTGCGCGCCAACACAGACAGGCATTTATTCGTATCAGATTAGGCTCACGCTGGATGGCTTCGCAGGCTCCGTTTCGAACGGCATCGCCGTAGATGTCGCCGACCCGAGCCTGTTTTCCGTTGCCGCATGGAAAACCGCAAACTCGAATCTGCCCATGACAGATGACTTCCGGCTTGATGCAGTCGGAAGCCAGCTTGTGTCTCTGACTGCGGGCTTCTATTCGCACACGATGGACACGTATGTTTCCGCTGACGCCGGAAAAACCTGGGGCATCCAGAGCGTCGCCGGACCACAGCCATTTACACGCGGCTTCTCGACCACGTCAGATGGGTCGGCGCTCTATTACTCTGCAGGGGTGACCACTGCGGGAGCATTCCCTGGCGGCGTTTGGAAGTTTGACGGGATAACGTGGACGCAGCGCACGGCTAGCGGCTTTCCGGCTCGTAAGCACCATGCATTGGTCAAGCTCAACGGTGCGCTGTACGCCATCGGCGGCATTTCATCGACGGGCACTTATTTGGGTGATGTCTGGCAATCCACGGATGACGGGGCAACGTGGACGAATCTCGGCACGCCCTTCAGCGGGCGGGCCGACGTTTGCGCCGTTGCGTTCCAAGGCAAACTGGTCGTGGCGGGCGGTTACGGTCCGAATAACGCGTATGTTGACGTGTGGACGTCTCCCGACGGCATATCGTGGCAGCGCCAGCAGGTTGCGCCGGCCAACAGCCCGTTCTTTGCGGGCGTCGTCGGTCCGCAATGCGGAGTCGCTAACGGCCGGCTCTATGCCACCCAAGACTTCAGTGTGGTGTCCACTGCAGACCTGAAAACCTGGAACTTCGAGCCCTTCATCATGACGTCAAATCGAGTTCCTGGAATGGCCGTGCTGAATGGCGCGCTCTATTTTGCAAATGGCACGGGCACATCGATGCGAACGTTGGTGACCTCCGCTCCGTAATACGGGTCTCGGCGACATGGCGGGCCATCAAGTCCATGATGGATTAGTGGCCCGCTACGGTCGCGCAGTTCGCACTTAGCACTCTGAACTCCAACGATTGCAGACCGACCAATCGAATAGTGACCGGCGCGGATACCCACAATGGAATCCAGATTGAACTTCGGGCTCGCCCTAGCAGCTACAGTTCTCGCGAGCTCCGTGCACGGAGCTCCTGACGGTGCCATCCAACATCTGGAGCGGCTGAAACAGCTCTCAAGCTCGACGACCTACAGTTTCGGTTCCATCACGTGCACAGAGCCTCCCGTCGACTATCCGGGCGCCGACGGATATGTCGTCGTGCGAGTCACGTTCGGCACTTCCGGGACGGTAGAGAACGCCCAGGTATCGCAATCGTCAGGAAACCCCACAGTCGATGCCGCTGCCTTGAAGGCCGCCACCAGCATCAAATGCGACCCTTACATTCCGTCTCAAACCGGTAAAGCGGTACCTGTTGTGGCAAACAAACCTTATCGGTTCGAGGGGAAACCTTCGCGCCCCGTGGGGTCTGCGGGAGCGTCTGCGATACAGCAACAATAGCGGCCACCACGTGTGTCGCTGTGAGCCCATCGCGTCCATCGACCGGGGTTAGATGTCATCGACGGGCTCGTCGTTATCGGCCGCATGGGGCTTGGTCCGCTTGGCATCGGAACTTCGCTTTCGCATCCTCGCTGCCGTCCCCTTCACCACGACAACCTTCCAGCCGCCCGTGCTGGTTGCCTGCAACTCGCAGGTAGTCCACCCTGTAGCTCGCTTCACTGCATCGAGTGCGGTCTGGAGCGCTAGGCGCCATTTGCTTTCCTGCATCGACTCCCGACCCATCAGGTTCTTCAATGTGGAGGCCTTCATAGGGTAGGGCTCGCTGAGCGATGCGTACAATGCGTGTAGCCCTCTGGCCAATGGGCTGCCAGCCAACTGGCAGCGCTCGGCCTGCCGGAGTAACGTCCACTGCCCGCATTCGAAAAGCCGCGCAATGTCGCTGTCCAACAGCACTTCGTAGTCGCAATCCGTGGCGTCATCGCCGTCTGGTCGACGCATTTTTCGAATCAGCCGGAGCCTCCCAGCAAGAAGCCCCGGAACAACAAAATCGAATTCGGCGCGGCACAGGCGGTCGAGCGACTCGTCCAGCAGCCTCCGCGTCTTCCCGCCGCGACCACGACCCAATGCATCGAGCAGCTCGCTTCGGTTCAGTCGAATCCACTCCTCACGGTCGGATTCCCGCCCGCGGTCGAATACTCGCCGGAGCAACTCGTAGAACACGTCTGCATCTCCTTGGTCCAGGCGGGGGCCTCGGGTCTGGAAAACTCGGATGTCGCTTGTTTCCGTTGTAGCTAGCGCCGTCTTGCGCAGGTAGACCGGGCGTTCAGCATGCCGCCGGTAGAGCTGGGTGCTGAAGATGCCACTGCGCACGAAGGTGTGGGCGACGATGAGGTTGTCCCCGGGCCCGTAGGGAAGTGGCAACTGAGGCCACGTAGGTTCGCTCTCTGCCTTGGCAATAGCCATTTGCGCTGCTGTTGGGTTACTGGGGCCAGGCATACGAAAGGTCAGCGCCCACGGCTGGCACGTGGATTCCGGTCCGGGAGAGGGTGTTCGCTGGGGACTTGTGGCTATTTTTTGGGGACTTGTGGCTACGCGTCAAGGGAAATCAGGCACCTTCTAAAGGAACATTTCGCAAAAAGCTCGGCTGCAATACATATTTAGTTCATTTATATAGTGCCACGCGGGTGTGGATTAGCTCGCTGCGCTCGCCGTCGTTGAAGCTCCCACGCTATGAGCGCGGAGCGCAAGACCTACTCTCCATGGAGCAACGGATTGGGCAGCCAGGACTGGCACTGCGCCGGCCCGCATTCGCTTAGTGCCCCGCCTACGGGACTTCCGAGGCCCTTTTCCAACGTCACAGAGCCCGCGAGCCGCGCAGCTGTGTATCGAGCGCCGCGGCTGCCCTCGACGTTCTCCGAACTTATAGCAGCGCGCGAACGGAGGGGCGTTCGCGGGTTGCTGGGGACTTGTGGCTATTTTTTGGGGACTTGTGGCTAAGCGTGAGTGGAGAACCGCCTTAAATTAACCCGCCTTTTTGAGAAAAAACCGGCGGCAATACATATTTAGTTCATTTATATAGTGCCTCTCGGGCATGGAGCAGCTCGCTGCGCTCGCGGCCGCTGAGGCCCGCACCTATGAGCGCCGAGCGCAGGACCTACTCTCAATGGAGCAATGGATTGGGCAGCCAGGACGGGCGGATTGCTTCGCGTCGCTCGCACTCGCTCACCGCCCGCCTAATTCGCAGTCTGAGCTTTGCCGTCCATGCATCCCACCCGTAACCGCTTAAGTACCTGCGACGGTGCCGGGAGCGTGGGTTGAGCCAGCCGAGGCGGATGGGATAGCTTCACGCTCGCTAGGTCATTGCCACTGGCTGCCGCTTTGGGAGTCCATCTGGTGGAATAGGGGCAGTCTCGAGAAGGCTGCGCTACTCGTCCACAAGAACCCATTCGAAGGTCCTCTTGGTGCCAGACGGCTTCGAGCTTCGACGCTCCTTCTGTATGTAGCGTGGACCAGGTCCAATCGTCCTATTGGCCCGGTAATGCACTACCTGGGATTGCACCTGTTCTTCGGTTCCCGAAAACACTACTTCGCCGTCGATTGATAAGCTGTAGATGGGTATTTCTCCAGCATGACCTGCTAACGTCAGGGTACCGGTCACGCCCTCACCCAGGTCCACCGTCTTCGACTCTTCTGATGTTGTCGGGAAATCCGTAATAGTCGACGCCATTCACTCCTCCAATTTGCTGGCACACTTGCCCCTGACCGCCGAATGATAGTGACACCACGCGGGCCTACCGTTCTGGCATTCCACGCCGAATCCACTCCTCATATTCAACAAGGACGTTCGTTTCGATTGCCCAAACCACGAGCAGTACGTTTGCCGCAGCCACTAGGACGACTGTCCAAAGCCACCTACGTTCGAGCCTGAATGTGAGTGCCAAGAGCACGGACACGACGGAGAAGATGTCCAGGAAATGCGATGTGAGCCCAATATGGTTCACGCGCACGAAGGCGGCGCGATACAGCACGTACACGATGGACGGGAGCGCCGGCGCGGCGGCAATCAGGGCCAACAGCTTGTTTCTCATTTCACTGGTGTGAAGGTCTGGTCTGGCATTGCCTCTCCGTCATCGAAGTACCCGTCGCGCCCCGTTTGGCTTAGCTTTGCGCGTGCCTTGGCATAGAGCGGCGGGAAAAACGCCTTCCCGCGGGGTTCAGGGCAGCGCTGCGGTCGTCTGCCTGGGTGGCAGCTTACTTTCCGTGTACTTTTCGGTAACCACGATGCTGGCCACGAAGAGCACCACGCCAATGGCCATCGTCGCAGCCACCCGCAGGCGGTAACCCGGCCGGCGAAACAGCACGAACACCACCAGGGGCAGCTCTGCCAGCGCAATCAGTAGGCCCAGAACCATTACCAGCCCGCCGATTGCCACCAGCGGTCCGGTACGCACAGCCGCCAAATCAATGTGCGCGAACAGCAGCACGTACACGGCAAAGGCCGCGCTCATGGCCACCAGGACGCCTGTAAGCGCCTCCACCCAGCGAACAACCCGCGTTCTAGTCATTGCAGTCCTTCCGCCGCCACCAGCTTGGCGAGCGCGGCCCAACGTTGGGGACTGTCCTTAACCACGTGGGCATAGTAGAAGTGCCCCTCGCCCTTGCCGCCCATGAACTGCTTACCAAGCAAGGGCGCGGCTTCCATCAGCTCTGTCTGCGTCATACCAGCACAAATTGGGTCGCCGTGCTGGTTCAGGTTGATTACGGTCACCTTGCCAATCAGCCTGTGCCCCTTCAAATCACGCAGAAAGCTGCCATCGATGGGGGAGCCAATCAGGACAAGATGGTCCACCCGGTGGCCATTCCGTGCGTAAGACCACGCTGTTTGCGCAGCGAGTAGCGAGCCATAGCTGTACCCGACAAGGTTAAATTGCGGGGCGTCTGCGGCCATACCGCTTGATATGGTCCATTCGCCATCGTCACGAAACCGGACGTCAAGGCCGGACCGCATGGCATCCAGAACGGTTCCCACGAAGCCTGGATAGTCGCGTGTCGCCGAGTTGGTCAGGCCAGCAAAGCAGTATTTGAGGCCGGCGTCGCGGAACGCTGCCAGTTGTGGCTGCAGGTACGGCCCATCCAGGCCAGCGCCTCCCCAATACAGCGTTCCACGGGGGCGCAGCAACACAACCCTAACTGCCTCACGGTCCGTAACAGGGGTCAGCTCGTGGGAGCCGGAATATACGACCTCGGCCATATCAATCGCCCTCGGGCAACACTTCGAGATGTACGGTGTGGGGGTCAAGTCCCTGGACGCGCTGCGTATGCCCGGACGCGTTTGTAACCCCTTCCGCCGAGCCGCCTGGCCAGGTAAGGCGATAACGGCGGCCAGCCAGAGGCTGCTGGCTGACCTCATCGACCAGCTGGAAATGACGGTCGAACATTTCCCGCTCATTATGCGGTGGCTGCAGCTCGCCTACCGTTCCCGTACCGCTTGCATGGTCTGCCACGCCATGATGAATGGCTGTAGCAACAATGCGCGGCTTCTTTGGGCAGCCACACAGCACCAGGTCATTGTGCCGGGCTACCGGAACACCGTTGACGGTCTGGATGGGGAAGGTTTCGCCGGTGATTTTCCCGGTCGATTTGCATCCAGGGCACGTAGCAATGTCGCCCCAGAGCGCGGCGGCCTTGCCATCGATAGTCATGAACGAGCCGGCGCCGGCTGTGATTATTGTGCCTCCTGTCGTCGTCCTATCGCCCAGAACTGCGCAAGCATGCAATATCGACCTCCATCTCCTTAGCACCAAAACCGTCGCGGTCGTGCGGAACGGCGGCCGACACTTTGGGGCAGCTCGAAGCGGATGACAATTGAATGTTGTTCAGACCAGCCTTTACCGCACGGAGGCGGGGGCGTAGCTATCATATGGCTTGGAGACGTTGAGGGACTCCGGGGAGATGCGGGCAACGATAAGAGGCTGCGATTGGCAACTCGAACAATTGACATCGTCTACGACAACCTGACGCATGCCCAGGTGGCAGCCGACACCGTCCTTGAGGGCGGGACAGCTGACAAGCATCGGCAGCGGCTGGACGATGAAATCATGCGGCTTGAGAACGGCCAGCGTCGCTACACGTGTCTATATTGCTTGGAATCGCTGAGCATCCGCGGGTCGCTTGAGCGGGTCTACCATTTCGCTCATCCCAAGAACCCCGGGGCGGAATGCCCCTATCGGTCCGGATACGTTTTAACCAAGGACCAATGGGATGCTCTCAAGTACAACGGCGCGAAAGAATCACAGGCTCACAAGCAGATGAAGGCTTGGCTGGTGGAGAGTCTGCGTGCGGACCGTGATGTCGAGCCGAACACAATCATCGAAGATGCTCGGATGCAAAGCTGGCTCGACCGCTCCGTCTGGCGCAAGCCGGATGTCCGTGGAGATTGGCGCGGCAAGACGCTTGTGTTCGAGGCCCAACTTTCCACGACGTTCATATCCGTCATTGCAGCTCGCCGACAGTTCTACCTTCAGGAAGGAGCGTTGCTGTTCTGGATATTTCGAGACGTAATGCTTGCGGAGGATGTGCTGAGGTTCAGCGAGAGAGACGTCTTCTATAACAACAACTGCAACTTGTTTTCCGTGGATGCTGAGAGCGTCGCTGCATCGAAGCGGGAGAATGAGCTCAAGCTATGGTGTCGTTGGCAGGAACCTGTTCTGCAGCAGAGCAGTATTCAGTTCAAATGGCACAAGAAGCTGGTAGGCATGTCGCAGTTGACGCTCGACTTCGATAAGCAACGAGCCTACTTCTTCGATTTCGATGCGGCACATGGCAAGCTCAAGGCGGAGCTCGCGGCTCGCGCAGCGCTTCCTCCGTTCAGGCAAAAGGAGCTTCACACAGCTCGTTCAACCTCCACGCAAGATGACGGCAGGGAACTGGGGGAGCGGGTTGCACTGCAGCCGCGCTACGACATCATGCCCAGCGAGCTGGAGCGCGCGTGGCTTATAGCATCGAATGAGCCCGACCACTTTGGCATGCTTCGGGTCCAGAACTACACGTACGGCGTGCTGGCGCCGTATCTCCACCCCGTCTGCGCAACAGCCCCCCGGTCTCTCGAGGGTCGGGATGACCTTCGTACCATCTTGAGCGGCCTTATCTCGTTGCGGCTAGGTCGGATTGTCGGCGTCCCCAGCTTGAACTGGAAGCAGTTGGAAGACAGGGTGTTTCGTGCGGCCTTCGGATACTACGGCGTGTTTCGCTATGCTGCAAGAATCTATGGCAAGTTCAGCGACATAGGGTACGACCGGCCGGAATCTATCGCCTCTACCAATTTTCGCGAGTTCTCTGAGCGGAAGGAGAATACCCCGATGGTGGTGAAGAGGGATTTCGACCAAGCCTTCAAGCTTCTCTTCCCAGAACTGGACCCAGCAAGACGCGTGCGAACGGGCGGAGCATCTACCTGAGTTCTGCGCTATTCCATAGAAAAAACGCCCGGCAGTGGCTGCTGTAGCCCGACGCTGAGAGCGCTGCTGTTAGGCCTCCTCGCACATGCCCCGCAACAACAAGTCATCCGTGACATTCCACAAGCCCTTTGACGGTCGGCCAAGCCCGCTGCCTATAGTTGGTTTGTGCTTGCTGGCCCCGGCTGTGCACAACAAAATCCACGGAATTGGTATTCAGCGCGAGGTGGCCTCACTCGGCCTCGCCGCTGTGCTCAAGCGTCTGACTCGGTTCTTGCGTCGGGGTGGCCCTGAACGGCCATCGGACCGAGCTACCGTGGCGGGAATTCTGGACGGAATGTCCGCGAAGTTGGGGGCATCGGTCAAATTCGAGCCGTTCCAACGCGCCCTGGCCGGCGACGTGGAGGCTCAGCGCTGGGTGGATGGGCTGGGCATGTACGAGGCGCTCTTTCACGGCCTAGGCGCTGGTCCGGAAACCTGGGAGGGGCATCACTTCTACCTGGTTGCCGCCGAACGTGCCAGCAATACGGTTCTGGAGCTGTGTCGGCGAGGCGATTGGCCCTCTGCCGCGGACTTCGCTGCTCAGCATCCGCTGTTGCAGCAAGTGCTGTGGCCATCTGCCTACGAGCGATTGCGGACCGCTTCCTCTCTCAACAACATGGCCGAGCTAAGGTTCAGCATGGCGGGGGAAGTCCATCTCGGCTTCCTCGCGGCATGGGACGTTGCTCGCGGGAACGAGACGGGCCCTCTGTTCGGTTGTCTCATGCCATCCAGCGTGTGCCCTGGCCGTAACCCCACCAGCCTGTTCTACGATGAACTGCAGCGCCGTTTGGGCAAGGCGAGTATGGGGGCGGTGCTATCCAGTAAAGAGGGCAGCCAGACGACGTTGGACAGGCGCACGCTCGAACGGTGGAGCGCGGGTTCACATTCCCCCGAAGTGGCTAAGCTTCGCGCGCTTCTGGAAGCGTATGGCATGCATAGTGAGGAGGAGCGGCTATATCCACAGCTCTGGTGTGCCAAACACTTGAACATGCTGGGTCATTATGCCGAGAGCGCCGTAGACCAGTGCCAACCCGCGCTGGGGGCCGCCCTTACCAGAAGTCATGCGGCGCGATACGTCTATCCCTTTGGACACGAAAGCTTCCAGTGCTGGGTGGCCGACCGCTATCCGAAGTGGCTTGCCTATCATCGGAAGCAGGCCGACCAAGTCAGGGCGCTCGCACTCGACAAGGGCGCCGGTTAGCGCGCGGCGCATCAGGCTGTTCCTACTTGCCCTTCGGGGTATTGTTGCTGCGACCGCCGCCAGATGGATTCCCCGTTTTGCTCGGCAGGTTGGCAGGGTATTGAGGTTGGTTTGCAGTGTTCATAGCATTTTCCATGTGATGTACCGGCCTATTCCGGTGGACCTCACTCTGGCTCAGTTCGACCGTCTTGCCACCGGCATGGTTTGGACAAGCGCCAAACCGCCAACGCTGATGGTGAGCATCATGGATAAAGTGGCGGTCTACGCCGCCATCAGCGCATCTGTTCAGCACAACAAATGCCCCTACAAATGGGGCGCAAAAACCCAACCAGCCGCGCAATCTTTCCATCTCTTTGCCGATGTTATGTGCCCCGCCTCGCACGGCACTTTTCGAGCTCTTGCGTGAGTGTCTCAATTTCGGCCTCCATACTGGCTGCCCGCCTGAGCAACTGAGCAATCTGGTGCCAATATTCGGAACCGAGGTCACCGTCTGCTAACGCGAGTTCATGCAATTTGCGCAACGCAACGTCTAGGTCGATTGGGTTCTCGGAAGTCATCGTCGTGCTCCTTCGTGTGTCGACGCCGTTTTGAGGAGACAGCATGCCTGGATACGCATCAGCGGCGCGCACGCTTCCGCTCATCATGCCCACGAACATCGCCGGTCATTACGCGAACGATTGAAGGGTTGGCCTGGCACAGGTGGGACAATTCGGCGTGGTATCCGTACAGTCGATGCAGCGCAACTGCAATCGCGCATGAGCGCGAGTATCCACCTTCGCAGTGCACGACAACCGAAGCGATTTCCGCGGGTAGAGCTTCGATAAAAGCGCGAATTGCAGAGCCGTGCTCAGCCGTGAACGCGTGAGGAAGCTTCTCCTTTGCTCGAGCAGACAAATCCGGGTTAAGGAAGTCGACGTCGGCAAACTTCAGCCGCAGCACGTGAGCAAAGGCAGCGATATTGGCTGGCGGGCGCTCTGGCGCCGTGACGGAGATGACTGCAATCGATTCGAGTTCGGGCAGCCTCTCAGCGTCCGCCCGGGATAGTGCGAACACCTGCCGTCTGCCATCGGCCGGAGGCCTGTACAGCTTGCTAAGGATGTCTTGCAGGCGTTGCGCCATTCTCGGCCTCAAGCATCTCGGGCCGCCGCACATTTCGCCATGGAACGCTGATAGCTCCATGAGAGCAGGTCGGCCGCAAGCGTTGCATCCCGGAGCTCATATACGGCAAGCATCGCACGCGCATAGTGTTCTCTGGTGACATCCTGAAACGTGAGGGGAGCGCAGTTGCGAAGCAGCAGCGGGATGTTTGCCGCGAGCCGGCTGGTCGCCGCGTTCCCGTGCTCAAACGGTTGCAGGTAAGCAAGCTGTATCCATAGAAACAAGGCAGCCTCGACTGGATTCTCGATGCGGTCCGCTTTGTCCACGATGGATTCCAGCATCGCCTCGATGACATCAGGCTCCTGCGTTGGTGAGTAGAGCGTGCCGGCAATGCCTAACGGGCCCTGACGAATGGCGCCAAGCGAGCTGCTATCCGCAACCAGGTCCTGCATGAGAATCGCGTGCACGTTCCGCAGGACTACGGCTGAAAGGCCCTCCTGAGAAACATCGTGAACAAGGAATTCAAGTGCGGCTTTGTGATTGAGCAGCATCACCGTGTCGACATCACAGCGAAGCGCTCCGCCGTTGAGCAATTCTGCCGCCGCGTGGTAGCTGTAGCGGTTGCCTTCCAAGCGGGACGAGTTCCAAGACAGGTCGACGAGCGGCTCTACGAGGGTACGGTCTGACCAGTCGCCAGCGGAACGAGCCTGGCTCCGACTCCCGGCACGATAGAGTTCTTCCGCCACTTCGCGCGGCATCAGCTGCGATTGATTCGGTGCGTACCGTTGGACGAAATCACGCTGGTATGTGGCAGGACCTCGAGCCGCCATTGGGACGTCGAACCGATGGATAAGCTCGACTGCCGATGTCGACCAGATTGGATGCGCTGCGCTTTCAGTCTCGGAGCCCACAGCCGTCTTCGCAAAAGAAGCGTCCCAGGTTTGTGAAAAGGGCGGCTCGTCTCACTGGAGCTTTATCGAGGCGTGACCATCTCCGTTTTAGACCACGAGCATGCTTTTGCCAACGCCTCATTTAATAGACGTGAACCTCGCGAGCAGCAAGCCTGCAGCCGATATTTTTCTTGCGTTTCTTTCGAATGGCTCTATATTCTTGGTGTGGAATATTCCACACCAAGAATATAGGTGTCATGCTCGGTGTGGTCCGCAAAGCTACGTGGAGAGGTGCTGCTTACTTTCCGCTGCGGCTGCTGCGATGTCGCTGTGGTCGACAAAACGCTCCAAGCCCGTGATATTTGAGAGGCTTGAGAGTTGCAGCAATAAGGTGAAGGGGAAGCTACCGGTTTCAATCAGCGCCATCAGCGCTTCTGGCATGATGTCTGCGCTGACCTTTGCAAGGTGTTTTGCAAACCTTGTCAGGTCTACGCGTTGCCTCTTCAGCTCTAGGAGGAAGATATGTGTCGCACATTCTTCCCAGTCATTGCACCGGTCCAAGACTCTCGTCCAGTGGGAAGGGTTTTCCGAGTCAACAGCGGCGAGTACCTGCAAAAAGAACGCCAGCGAGTAGGTCCCTCGTGTGGCTTTGCCTTCAACGCTTCGAGTCGTCTCGTCTATCCCGCAACGCCGAAGGCGTTCGGCCGCACTCGAATACGTTGCCCCCTTACGGATAAGCAGGCCGCGAAGCGTGCGCGACGCAAGGCGCGTCCAAGGAGTCTCCACATGGCTCACTGTTCAGTTCCCTGAGTATGCCGCGTCAGCGCCGTGAAATTGGCGCTATAGCAAGCCGAACGCTGACGGGTCTATCCAGTATAGCTTTGAAATGAGCATTATTGTGCGCTCCGGCTTGTATTTTGGCTACTTAAGACCGGGTGAGGCGTCCGGGCTCCATGTCGTTTCGTGTGGAAAGCAACACTGTCACTGGGGCATCGCCGGCGCGAACGGGCTGGCCGGCAGGTGCTTGAGCTTGGACATGCGCAGGTAGGCGATGGCGATGAAGTTCTGGCTCGTCCTGAAGCCGCGCGCGGCGCGCTTGGCCTGCTGCAGCAGCCCGTTCATCGCCTCGACGAAGGCGTTGCTGCGGTGATCGACCATGCCGCGCACCACCGCGTCGAACCGCTCCTTGAGCGTGGCGGCCAGCTTCTTGAACGGCTCGAGCCGACAGCGCCGCGCCCAGCTCAGCCAGGCCCTGAGGTCGGATGCGGCCTGTTCGATGCTGTTGTGCGCTGTGGCCCGCGCGTACACCTCGCGCAGCGCCATCTTCAGCCGCCACGCCCGCGCGCTTTTGAGCGTCGAGCGCTGCAGCCAGTGCATCGCCTGGATCTGGCGGGCGCTCCAGCTGCTGGGGTTGCGCCGCATGCCCCACAGCAGCTGCCTGAGCGTCTTACGCTGGCCAGTGCCCAGCGCGGCTCGCACCGCCTGCGCGTCGGTGGCCATCTCCGCGCGGCGCACCTGGTCCATCGCCTCGATGGCCATCGAGACGACGTGAAAGCGGTCGTAGCTGATCTGCGCCTCGGGCAGCGCCAGCGCCACGCCCTTGGCGTAGGCCGCGCTCATGTCCATGCACACGTGCCGCACCTGGGCGGGATCGCCGCCATGGGCCTTCAGATCCTCGGCGAACTCCACCACCGTGCGGTGCTCGCGCCCCTCGGTGGCGAACAGCAGCCGCTTGCGATCCAGGTCGTGCACGACGGTGATGTAGTGCTGCCCGCGCCGCAGGCTGGTCTCGTCGATGCCCACCGTGCGCACGCCGGAGAAGTCTTCCAGCGCACGCGCCTGCTCGACGTAGAACTCGATGCGCCGCCACAGCCGCTTGTCCTTGCAGCGCAGCAACTCGGCGGCCTGGCGCACCGGCAGGTCCAGGCACAAGGTCAGCGCCAGCGCTTCGAACGCCGCGGTGAAGCCCGAGCCCGGACGCGCCCAGGGCACGGCCACCTGCGTGGTCTTGCCGCAGGCACCGCAGGCCACGCGCGGCACGTCGCAGTGCAGCCAGGCCTCGAACTGGAAGAAGTCCAGGTGCCGCCAGGATCGGCGCAGCCGGTCGTGCACCGGTTGCGTGGCCGCACCGCATGCCGGGCAGGCGATCCTGCTGGTGTGGCAGCCGATCTCGAAGTCGATACGCCGCTTGGCGGTGTCGAGCCTGACGTCATCGACGACCCACGGCGGCTGCAAGCCCAGCGCGCTGGTGAACAGAGCTTCTACGGCAATGCCCATGGACTCATCCTCCTGCTCAAACCCGCCCGGTGGACATGTGCACAGGCCGACCAGCGGCCTGCACACATGCCCACCGGGCTCGACGACCAGGAGTCATTGTGAGTGTTGTGTTCCACACGAAATGACGAAGGACCGGCGTCCGCACTCACGTTCTTTTGGCGTTTGCGTGATTACCAATTTAATGGGAAACGTGTATCTGATAATCGCTGATTTCGCAATTCAGTTTGCTTGGAACGTTAACTTTAGGAGGCCGCGCCGCAGGCTGGTTTCCGGGCGATTGGCGTTTAATGACTTGCTGATTGCGAATTTACTGATAAGCGCTGAAATTGGCCTGCTTTCTCGCCGAACTTAATTAAATAATATAGCTTGAATAGTCAATCCTGACTTCAGTGACTTATGTGCGAGTTTACCTCTTGTTTTCGATGGCCGAGATAGTTAAGATTCTCGCCGGCTGCAAAAGTGTGGTAACTGCACATTGCACGCAGTCGACAACATGTCCGGGATTTGCGTTTGTGTTTTGGGAGCGGTACCCCACAAAAGACAAAGGCAAGTCCCGGATTGAACCAGGACTTGCCTTTGAGCGACTCCTGTGGCAGGAACCGCGAGCTTGGACTCTCGCGCGTATCCTGCCACAAGGGGGCGTTTCCGTCAAGTGTTTTCGCTCGCCCGTACGAAGGGCGGCTAACCGACATGGAGAAACCTGTGGCTACGCCTACATCCCCATCTATTCGCAGAGCGATTGCTCTGCTCCCTTCATTCCGACCGCCAGGCAACCTATTGCCGGCCTGTTCGCGTCCTCGTTTGCGGCCACCGCTGTGCGCGGTTGTGCCAGGAAGCTCTGCTTCCTGACCGCGCCATCGGACCGAGCCTACCGAGACGGTAACGCGTAGCTTCGCCACCTAGCCGCACCGCCGATTGACCCGGCGGATGCTTGGTTGCGCGCGTGCTTTTACAGGCACGCTGGCAGCGCTGTGCCCGCACGTCTTCAGAAGGCTCGGAAACCATCAACGTATCGCGCCGTTTGCGAGGCCCCAACTCGCCCGGAAACGGCGCAACCCATCCGGTTTTCAGCAATGAACCATAAAAACGAAAACACGACCGTTGTCGACGTCCTGCCGGCCGGCGAGGACAACCCCTGTGTCAACAACCTCCCGGCGGTACCGAAGGGGAACGCGGCAGCAACGATATTTCTCCGCGGCTGGCATCCCGACGCTCCTGTGCCAGCGAATCGAGCTGTGCGCCGCAGTCGGATTGGGCAAGACGAGGAGCAACCGTTGATTCCGTTTCCCGAGCACACCCGCCTGCTTGGGCAGGTGACCGCCTTGGTACGAAGAGGCTACGCTCACCGGAATCCCCTGTCCCCCGCATTCCACGCCACGGCACATTCGGCCTTGTCTTCCGCAGCTCAGGGAAGTGACAGGCACGGCCACCTCTGGCTGAGGCCGGAACTGAACGTCCCGGGCGCCCGACCGCGCGGCCTCCTCTTTGTCACACCAGCACGAATGGGGCGTCGCGTCATTGCCGAGCGCATCGCGAGCTTCCTCGGCGAAGAACCTATTCCTCTGCACGTGCCCACGCCGACAGGAAGCGTGCACTACATCCAGATTCCGGTGTTGCGGGTAATGTGGCCTGACGGCGGCGCTCCGGCACAGTTCGTGACGAACTTCTTAGGCGCGTTCGACAGAGCACTCGGCTCGCATTACTCCACGGCTATTCGACCGTCGCGCTTCCGGCTCCATGAAGAAGCGCTCTCAATCCTCAGCGGTTTCAGCATCGCTGCCAACGTTGGCCTCATTGTGGTTGAGCGCATCAATGGTCGCGATGCAGGGGCCAGGGCGGCAAATTCGCTGTGGAATCTGCTCGGGCAGTTCACTCGGACCACCGGGATTCCCATTCTGATGATGGCAAGCACTGCTGCCGCTTCGCATCTGATGCGCAAAACCAGCGCGGCCAGCGAGCTGACAGCCGGAGGCGTGCTATGCATGGACCCGCCATCGGCGACCTCGCAGGCTTATGCTGACCTCTGCACCTTGGCATTCCAGAAGACGATGAAGGGCCAGGGTCCCGCACCGAGCTGGCTTGTCGAGACCCTGGCAAAGAAGACGCATTGCCGACTCGCACTGGCCCAGAAGGTCTGTTTTCAATTGGGGCGCTCTGTCGGTAAAGCCGACATGTCCAGGGCACCCCACAACCTCGACACGCTGATTGACGAGGCCCTCTACATCGAAGGGCCTGCGTTGCAGTCGCTCACAACCCTTGGTGACGGTCGAGGCTTCACAGTGGATGGCTTGCGTCGGTTCAGTGACTGGTTGCCAACCGGCCACGCACCGTTGCTCGTTCCCATGCCCGAACGCATGCTGGTGACGTCACGAGCGGGCCTGCAGTTCCAAAAGGAGGACACGAAATGAATCATCTTCCTCTGAACACACTGGCCGGGGAGTCGGCCACAAGCATCCTAGTATCCGATGCTGCTGTATCGGTCGAGCCTGCGACAAAACGGCTTGCCCATCTCAGTTTTCGACGGGGTGGTGCGTTCCTCTATAGCGTGCCTTGCCGGCTTCAGACATGGCAACAGGTACTGGGAGACCTATACGGGTCGCCGTGGGACATCTTGACGGAGCACTCATGTTTTCCCGCTTTTGCTGCGGGGATGGCACCAGAGTGCGCGGCACGTGGTGTTGCTCAACTTCAATTCGGAACACGGAGCCGGACGGTGTTTCCCCGGCTCCCGGTACTTCTGGAACCAGGAAACCGATATGGGTTGCGTTGCCCAGTCTGCAAGGCAGAGGCGATGCCAGTCATCGGGAGGCAGCCCTCTTTCGTATGCCATTGCCTACCCTTCATCTCCAGGTGTGGAGACCACGGCGAACTGCTCCATCTGGAGGATGAGTCCAGTACCTATGAAGCCGGGATGTTCATGCTTGGCCGGCCAGGGGCTCGTCGCAACAGTGCGTTGTACGCGGCGTGCGCCTCTGCGCTGTTGTCGGTGCGAAATCCTGAGGACCTCCGGGCCAACACCTTGGCGAAGCTGACCGCTTGTGGCTACCGGCGCGTGGGCGGCCGCTGGAACATCTCGCATCTTACGAGCGATTGGACCCTGGTTGCCCGAGAGGGATTCGAAGATTGTCGGCTCACTACGGTCACAAGATTCGAGGGTTTCGCTGCTTGGTTGCTACGAGCCGCAGAGCGCAAAGAGCGCCCCATGCACCCCGCTTGGTTGGCGCTGTTGAATTGGTTCATCGCGCGCCAAGGAGGGTCCTGCTGTATTGCGCCAGCCAAGCCTGCTGTGCGGACGGTACCGTCTCGTCAAGCCGGTACGCCATATCGACCATCACGCGCCGACGTCAAGATTCATCGTCAGCAGTGGCTCGCCCACAAGGCAGCGCATCCCGATGCGGGAAGGACGGCGCTCAGAGGTGGACTCTACGCGGTTTGGGCATGGCTCTATCGCAATGACCGCGCTTGGTTGCTCTGTCATCAACCGTCTAACGCAACCAGGCGAGGCGGGAGACGCAGTTCGAAGCTGGAAGCGTTGCTCGCGCCGTGTGTCCGTGTCCCAGCGGTCCCACGGCAGGACCGCCGCGGCTTGCTCCATCTCGGCACGGCATACCAGGTTCGGGTGCGGCTCGGCGTGACGGACTACGCCTATGGCCGTCTGTCTGCCGTTGACGCTGGCGTGTCTCAGCAATGTATTTCCCGCGTGGAGTTGGTGCAGGCACGCGTTGCGTCTCTGCAGGATGCTCTCGAGCTTGACCCGCATGCCGCAGCCCTTTCCGTGCTGGCGCGGCGAGTGAGTCTCCGCGAGTCCACCCTCTGTCGCGCGCTACACGCAGTCGACCGTGAGGAGCAAGCACGATGACACGCCTGCACTATTTGCAGATGAGCGGATTGGCGCCCGGTGAGTGGTGGACGGGACACTGTGCTCGGCACGAAGTCACCGCAACGACGTGCCCGGACTTCAAATCGTGGTGTTTCCCAAGCCGCATTGCTCAACGCGCTCTGCCATTCAAGAGCGTCATTGGACCGGCTGACTATGTTGTCGACCGCCATACGCTCTACCCCTTGTATAGCCGCATGCTGCCTCCGGAGGATGCAGCCAAGGTTCGCTCGCACCTGCTGGGGGAGCCAGTGCATGGCTTGCCGGCGATGATTGGCGCCGGCGGACCGCACAGCGGGTGGGCGACGTTCCAGCCCGCATATTGTGATGATTGCGTACGGCATGACATTGCTCCCACCGGAGTCCCGTTTTGGCGTACCGAGCATCAAATCCCTGGAGTGCTGTTCTGCGCAAAGCACGCAAAGCCGCTCCTTGCACCTTGTCGGGCGTGTACTCCGAACAATTGGGCCTCCCTCATTCCGCTCCCAGGCCACCGATGCGACTGCCCCCTGATTCCTTTGGTCGGTAAGGGGGCTTTGAGCCTCGGTTCAATTGCCTTTGAGATTGAGGTGGCTCACGCGGCAAGCAAGCTGCTTGATTGCAGCTACCTCCCGCAACTCGACGCACGCTCCATTGGCTCGTTGGTTCGGCTCGGTGCAGCCCGAATCGGAATCCCGCGGCGAGAGGAAGGACGGCAGAAGGCCTGGCTCGCTTTCATACAGGAGGCGCGGCTGCGCGAATCGTTCGAACGCATGAGCTTTCACACCATTCCGTTCGCTCGCGTCGGAAATGTGCTGAGGGGACGCGCTGTCCTGCGCCACCCACTTCGAACCATCGCTTTGCTGCTCGGCCTCTGGGGAACCTGGGACGCTGTCGAGCGCGCGGCACGCGGAGCTCGCTGGCCGGCGAGCCCGGCCATGCGGCGGTATGGGGCGTTCGTGGCGGGAAGTGACCCGCAGGGCGACCATCGTCGCAAGAAGTCCCGTCAAGTGCGAACGAGGAATGACGCACCGGCTCTATTGGCAGCTTATAAGCAGCTTCGCCATGAGCGACCTGGTGCTCACAGGGCGACGCTGCTCCTGCAATTGCCTGAAGGCGCCCGCGAGCTGCTCACCCGGGATGAGCTTGATGCGGCCGACGTGGAGGTACTCGGCGATGTTGCCCAGCTCGATTCCTCAATTGTGGAGCACATCTATGCGCGCTCCGAAACCCTGGTAGCCGCCGGCCACCCTGGGCGAATCAGTTCCAAGCAACTGCTGGACGGACATCCGATGGGGCCGGCGTGGTTCCGCATCCGCCATTTGCTGCCGAAAGCCGCTCAAGCGCTGAAGCGCTGCGCGGAGACCAAAACCGAACATCTGGCACGCATGCGTGTGCTGCCATATCTCGCCGAATCAGCGGCACCTGCTGCCGGCATCTAAGTCATGAAAATCTTTGAATTGAATGCTCCCTTCGTTACACCAAGGGACATCGCACTCACGCCTTTGGACCCCTACGGCATGCACCAGGGGCCGCTCTACGCTGCGTTTCACAAGGCGCGGCCACCAAGGAACAGTACACGTACGACGCTCGCCGACCTCAAGTTCGACCGGCGCCTGGAGGCGCTGTCGACGAATGAGACACGCGTGCTATACGCGCTGATGTTCCATCCGTATGTCATCGATATTCGCGAGCAATACCCATTCTGTGATGACGAAACGCTTCTGCGGGCACAACAACAGGGTCGGCGGGTACGCCGTACTGAGATGACGACGCTGGATGTGGTCGTCACGTACGTGACGCCGACTTGCTCGGTGCCGCGCTATCACGCTATCTCGGTCAAGAGTCCTTCCCATGTGCCAACGGTCGAAGACGCGAGACGCGAGGAACGGGAGCGCGCCTATCTCGACCGGCTCGGCTGGTCATGGGAACTCGTCAAGGGCGATGAAGTCACCGACGAGCACTACACCAACTGCCGACTTTTTTATCACACGGTGCGTGATACGGACATATGGTCGCTCTACGACCTGGCCGGAACGTTCTCGCATGCGCTTCTGAAAGGCAGCCGAAGAGGCTCAGCAAACGCAGTCCGCCGGCGTGCCGCGCGCACGCTCGGGTTAGTGCCTGACGCCGGCGAGTATCTCTTTGCAACCGCAGTGGCCTTCGGTTTCCTACGGCTAGACCGCAATGTTCTGTTTGACCCGGAAAGGCCCATCGTCTTCGCGGGGGACCGCCGTGAGGCACGGCAGAGAACACCCGCTACACCGACGGAAATGCTGAGGAGTTGGGCATGGTGTTGGCGCGCAGCTAAATTTGACCCACGGTTTTCATCTAAATTTGACCCACCCCGAGACGGCGTAAAGCGTTACTGCGGTGTGGATAACTCTTCGTTTTCTGCCTCCCTTGAGCCCTTTCGACGGGCTGGCCTAGCCTTCGCCGAGCTGGTCTTGAAGCGCCACGACTCGTTGCCGGTTTCAACGATGTGGCAGTGATGCGTGAGGCGGTCGAGCAGCGCCGTGGTCATCTTGGCATCGCCGAACACGCTGGCCCACTCCCCGAAGCTCAGGTTGGTCGTGATCACCACGCTGGTGCGTTCGTACAGCTTCGAGAGCAGGTGGAACAGTAGCGCGCCGGCGGTCTGGCTGAACGGAAGGTAGCCCAGTTCGTCGAGGATCACCAGATCGACATGCATAAGCCGGTGCGCGAGCTGTCCGTGCTTGCCGGCAGCTTTTTCCAACTCCAGTGTGTTGGCCAGTTCGACCGTCGAGAAGTAGCGCACGCGCCTGCCGTGACGCTGGATGGCCTCGATGCCGATGGCGGTTGCCAGATGCGTCTTGCCGGTGCCCGGCCCGCCGATGAGCACGACGTTGTGTGCGCTGTCGAGGAACTTCATCTGGTACAGATCCCGGATCAGCCCTTCGTCGACACGGGCCTGCGCGAAGTCGAAGCCCTTCAGGTCGCGGTGCGCCGGGAACCGGGCGACGGCCATCTGGTAGGCAATCGAGCGAACCTCGCGTTCAGCACCTTCGGCCATCAGCAATTGCTCCATGAAGCGCTCGGGATCGAACTCGGTATGTCGGGACTGCGCGTACAGTTCAGTCCAGCCGCTGGCCATGCCGTGCAGCTTGAGTGCCTTGAGGCGGGCAACGATCTCATTGGACATGCTGGTTCTCCGGTGCGCGCAGACGTTCATAGCGGTTCACATCCGCGACAGGTTCTTCGGTCAGGCTGAGCGTGGTGGCGGCCACGATCCGGTGCTGCGCCGGCGCTTTCAGCCGGCTCAGCACGTTGAGCACGTGATCACTGCTGGGCCGCCCTGAGTCGAGCGCGGCTTGCACCGCCACCAGCACGGCATCCAGGCCGTGTTCGCGAACGGCGGACAGCACCTGCGTCATCACACGGTCGCCACCGGCGTGCTTGAGTAGATGCCCCTGAAGCTCCTGGAGAGGCTGCGGCATCGTGGCAAACGGCGCACCGTTGCGAAGCGCGCCTGGCTTGCGCTCGACCAGCGTGATGTAGTGCTGCCAGTCGTAGAACGTCAGGTACCGCTCGAAGCTGCGTTCGTGACGAGCTATCTCGCGACCGTCGGCAACGACGCTCAGCAGCGCCGGATAGCACCGCACGCTCACGAGCTGGTTCACGAACTCGGTCGGCACGCTGTAGCGGTTGCGCTGGAAGTGGATCAGTCCCGTCGAGGACACCCGCAGGAACTGCTCGACGTAGCCGTCGAACGGGCGCGGGTTCGGCATCAGCCGGGGGCGTTCGTCCTGCAGCACATCCTCGACCATCAACTCGGGCCACTGCGGATGTGGTGCCCGCCATGCCTGCCGACACTGGTCGGCCACCCAGTCGTTCAACGCCGCCAGGGAAGCCCAGCGCCGTTGGGCCGCTTCGTGCCAGATCTGCCTGCGCCGGTCCTGCACGTTCTTCTCGACGATGCCTTTCTCCCAGCCCGAGGCCCGGTTGCAGAACTCCGGCTCGAACAGGTAGTGGCCGCACATCGCCTCGAAGCGGGCGTTGACCGTGCGCTCCTTGCCACGGCCAACCTTGTCCACCGCCGTCTTCATGTTGTCGTAGATGCCTCGGCGTGGCACACCGCCAAACGCGGCAAACGCCTTGGCGTGCGCGTCGAACAACATCTCGTGGCTTTGCGTGGGATAGGCGACCAGCCAGAACGCGCGGCTGGCGTTCAGCTTCACATGGGCGACTTCAAGACGTCGGCGCAGCCCGCCGACGAAGACATACTCGCAGCTCCAGTCGAACTGGAACGCTTCACCTGGCTCGAAGGCCAGCGGCACGAACGCTTTGCGTCGGGGAGCCTGGGCTTGTTGCTCTCGCCAGCGCCGAGCGAACTCGCTCACCCGCGTGTAGCTTCCGCTGTAGCCCTGTGCCCGGATCGCTTCAAACATGAAGCGCGCCGTGCGGCGCTCACGCTTCGGACGATGGCTGTCGGTGCGCAGCCATTCCTCAAGCTGCCCCGCCCATTCGTCCACCACGCTCGGACTGACCCGCTTCGGGTACTTCGGCTCCGTCGCTTCTGGCTCTCGCAGCCACGACCGCACCGTGTTCCGGGACAACCCCGTTCGCCGTGCAATTTCCCGCAACGGCACCTTCTCGCGGAAATACATCCGCCTGATCTTGGCCAACATGCCCACCGTGATCACCTCCGTATCCCCTGCTCAAAAAATGAGCAGAACATTCAATCACGTGGGTCAAATTTCGATGCAAATCACCCCGCCAGGTGGGTCAATTCTGCTCGCGCGTTAACAGTCATACACACGTTGCGCCGCAACGGTCTATGTGTCCGTCAATACGCTGTCTCTACCGGCGCGTCACACACCCCTCGCCGCCAACCGAAGGTTCAGTGCGCAATGTCGGCACAGCACGACACATTCTTTCAGGGACGGGAACAGCAGTCCTTCGCTTACGCTCACGCATTTGTCACACAGCTCTGCGCATTGCCGAATCAAGCCATTTGGGAGGTGCTCCTGCCGACCAAGCAAGACGCTCAAAAGCATGCACGTGTCTACGCACTGCAGAACCGCTTCGCGGATGTGTACTGGCGTGGAGGGACCGTATGCGACGCGCATGCACGCATTAGCGCATGAAACCACGTCAACCTGAAGGTGCCTCTGTGGAGAGTGGGCCATAGTGCGCCAGCGCTGTAACGCTGTTCAAGCAGCATCCTCTGTGCCGCTAAGCTTGGCGCTCAAATTGGATTCGGGGGAAAGCAGACGCCTCGCGTGGCCCTGATACAGATGCACCTGCGGCGTGGGCGTTTTGCCCCGGACTGTACGGAGAGCAGGGGGAGGTTTGGGCCGTCGCAACAATTAATGCGAAACGGCGTGCAAGGGTCCTCACCGACAGAATCCCGGAGCCAACCAGCCATTTCTTGCAGATGCGCTCGAGAAATAAGGCGCGCCAGGACTGGGTCTGCGGTCGGCGGCGCAACAACTTAAGGGGCGCGGCGCACGAATTATTTCAAACCGCTACTTGGACGATAAGAAGCCGCTGCGTTTGCAGCGGCTTTTTTTGTGCTCGCCCCACGGCGCGGTCATCCAAACCGGACGCAATAGATCGGAGGAAGGTGCGCAGAGACCAGCTGCCAGCTATCGCCGCCATCTGCAGACGTCCATAGCGCGCCGGTGGTCGACCCCATTGCCAGGCGCGTGCCGGTCTGGTCAACGGCCAGGCCATGCCGATACACGAGGTCAGAGGCCGGCGCCGGCGGCAATCCATTGGACAGGGCTTCGAACGTGCGCCCGCCATCGCGGGTGCGGGTGACGACGAGGCGGCCGTCCACCGGGAGGCGGCATGCGTCTTTCACGGCGGGCACGAACCACGCGGTGTCGGGCTCGTGCGGATGCACGGCCACCGCAAAACCAAAGCTCGATGGCTGCGCTTCCAGGCGCTGCCAGTGCATGCCCCCATTGGTCGATCGAAAGATCGCGCAGTGATGCTGCACCCACAGCACGTCGGGGTTGGCGGCGCATTGCACGACGCGGTGCGGGTCTTGCACGTTCGCATCGCCGCGCCGCTCCGGCGGCATGTAGTCGGCTTCCATGCCCTCGGCCGTCACGCGCCAGCTCGCGCCGCCATCGGTGCTCTGCCAGACCCCGCCGCACGACACGCCGATCGTGACGTGCCGACTGTCGCGCGGGTCGACCATCACAGAGTGGATGCCCGGCGCGTCATAGCCGCCGCCAAACCATTCGCGGCACTCGGGGCGGTCCCACAGCGCCCGGTTCAGCGCCCACGAGTCGCCGCCATCGACCGAGCGGAAAAGCCCGCCGGGAATCGTGCCGGCCCACAGCACGCCGGGCTCCTCGGCGCCGCCTGCCTCGAGCGACCAGATTTGCTGCAGCGTCCATGCGGGCGAGGGCGGGCCGGGTGTTGCCGCATCCGCATCCGCGCGGTCACCGGAATCTGCTTCGTCGGCGGGCTGCTGTGGGTAGGTCGGGACGCCGCATTCCTCCCACGCGGCCATGCCCGCGCGCCGCCGGTGCAGCTTCACGCCGAAGTGTCCGAGATTGAGCGCGGCATACACCGATCCGTCGCGCGGGTCGGGCAGCACCATGCTTACCGGTTCGCCAATGAAGTCGGGCTGGCCGAGTGTCCATCGGCCCTCGGCCCCGGGGCGCAGCGCGAACAGCCCCTTGCGGGTGGCGACAAGCAATCGATCGTCCATGTCGGCTCTCCTGGCGAGGGACGGGCGGATTCGTTGATGCGCGGCGCGCTAACCGCCGGTCAGCGCCTGTATGACGTACACGCGGCTCGCTTTGCCCAGCGGGTCGGTCAGACGCTCCCGATCGCGCACCGGTTGTCCATCGATGAACACGGCGAGGTGTTTGCGCAGCGCGCCTTGATCGTCGAGGATGTAGCCGCGCAGCCGGGGTTGCTCGGCAAACACCGCGTCGAGCGCTTCGCCCAGCGTGCGCGCATCGACCTCGCGCTCGGGCGTCGGAATGTGCCGCTGGATCGAGGCAGCAAAAAAGAGATACGCCATGGGGGGCGTCGCACGGGGGGCGGCCGTGTCGGGTGTTTCTGTAGTGTAGGCAGCTCAGCGCGCAGCGGGAGCGGATTCGCGGGCGGCCGGGAAGGTGCAACACCGCGAAGCGATGCATCAGTCGCACCCCTGCGTGCCCGTGGCGGCGAGCGTTTAAAGCGCGCACGCTGGCCGGCCAGCTTGTATGCTGCGGTGCGCCGCCTCACCAACGTTTCCGGAGACCTGCGTGTTCTACTTCCTGAACAAAGTGCTCTTGCTCGCCATCTACGGCGTCGCGCTGGGCAGCTATGCGGCGCCGCTGGCGCTGTCGGCCGACGTCATCCATGGGGTGCGGATCGTGGCGGCCGTGCTGCTGGCCGCCCATCTGCTGGAGGTGGTGTTCTGCTTTCGCAAGGTTGCGCTGCACAAGGGCCCGCTGCTCGACAGCGTGCTGCTGACGCTGCTGTTCGGATTCCTGCATTGGAAGCCAATGGCGGACGCGGTGCGGCGCGCCCGCTGATCTGCCTCACTCCTTATCCCGATGCACCGGAAACAGCGCCGACAGCACCTGCCGCGCCGTCCCGCGCAGCACGCCACTGGCATCGGGATCGCCATAGGCCAGCGCGGTCGCAAAGTTCCGCGCCTGTTGCAGGGTGACGTGCGGCGGCAGCGGCGGCACATCGGGGTCGGTCTTCACTTCCAGCACCACGGGGCGGTCTGCGGCGAGGGATTCGTCCCACGCGCCGGCCAGCTGGTCGGGGTTGTCCACGTAAAGCCCCTGCAGGCCGATCAGTTCCGCAAAGCGGTGGTACGGCACGTCGGGAATGTCCTGCGACGCCGGAAACTTCGGATTGCCCTCCATCACGCGCTGTTCCCACGTGACTTCGTTCAGGTCCTGGTTGTTGAGGACCATGCAGATCCACTTCGGCGATGTCCACTGCTTCCAGTACTTGGCCACCGTGATGAGCTCGGCCATGTTGTTCATCTGCATGGCGCCGTCGCCCACCAGTGCGATGACGGGCCGCTCGGGATGCGCGAACTTGGCCGCAATCGCATACGGCACCGCCGCGCCCATCGACGCCAGTCCGCCCGACAGCGAACCCATCATGCCGGGCTTGAACTTCAGGTCGCGCGCGTACCAGTTGGCGCACGTGCCGGAGTCGCTGGTGACGATCACGTTGTCGGGCAGCCGGGGTGACAGTTCCCAGAACACGCGCTGCGGATTGACGGGAAACGCCGGCTGCAGTGCGCGTGCTTCCAGCGTCTTCCACCAGTCGGCATTCCAGCGCGCGATGCGCTCGGGCCAGTACGTGTCGGTCTTGCGCTGGAGCAGCGGCAACAACGCCCGCAGCGTCTGCGCGCAATCGCCGACGAGGTTGACTTCCATCGGGTAGCGCAGCCCGAGCATGCCGGGGTCGATGTCGATCTGCACGCCGCGCGCCTGGCCCTCCTTGGGCAGGAACTCGGCGTACGGGAAGCCCGAGCCGACCATCAGCAGCGTGTCGCAGTGGTTCATGAGCTCCCAGCTCGGCTCGGTGCCGAGCAGGCCGATGGCGCCCGTCACATAGGGCAGATCGTCGGGCAGCACCGCCTTGCCGAGCAGCGCCTTGGCCACGCCGGCACCGAGCGTCTGCGCCACCGCGGCCACCTCGGCGCTGGCCCCGAGTGCACCTGCGCCCACCAGCATCGCCACGCGCCGGCCGCGGTTGAGCACGTCCGCCGCGCGTTCCAGGTCGACGGCATGCGGCACCACGCTGGGCGCGCTGTAACCCACGCCCGAGTGCAGCGTGCCGTGCGCATGCGGCGGCGAGCTGTATGGCATTTCCTGCAGATCGTTCGGCAGCACCAGTGCCGTCACACGGCGCTGGCCAATGGCGATGCGCACCGCACGGTCGAGCAGGTGCCGCACCTGCGCGGGCACGCTGGCCTGGTGCACGAACGCCCCGGCCACGTCGCGGAACATCGCCACCAGATCCACCTCCTGCTGGTAATGCCCGCCGACGGCCGTGCGCGCCTGCTGGCCTGCAATCGCCAGCACCGGCATGTGGTCGAGCCGCGCATCGTAGAGGCCGGTGACCAGGTGCGCGGCGCCGGGGCCCGACGTCGCCATGCAGACGCCAAGCTCCCCGGTGAACTTGGCATGCGCCGACGCCATGAAGGCGGCCATCTCCTCATGCCGCGCCTGCACGAACTCGATCTTGCCGCCGGCACGCTGCAATGCACCGAACATGCCGTTGATGCCATCGCCGGGGTAGCCGAAGATGCGCCGCACGCCCCACTGGTACAGGCGTTCGACAAGGAAATCGCAGACAGTGGGTGCCATGGTGCGTCCTTGTCAGGCCGTTGCGCCTTCGGAGAGCAGCGCTTCCTTGCGCGCCGTCATCGGCTCCTGCAGCGACGAGAGGTCGACATGCTGGCGGATCAGCTTGGGGAAGAGCTCGGTTTCTTCTTCCTCCACGTGGTGCGCGACGTACTCCGCCAGCACGGTGAACTTCGCCTCGAACAAGTCGTCGCCCGCCTGCATGCCCGCGAGCTGCTTGATCAGGTCCTTGGCGGTTGCGTGCTCGACCAGCGCTTCATCGAGGATGTCCTTGAAGGCCTCGCCGCCGTTGTCGCGCACGAACGGGTAGAACAGTTCTTCCTCCAGCTTGGTGTGGACGGTCAACTTTTCACACGCTTCGCGCACGATCTGCTCACCGCTGGGCTTGTCCTTTTCCTGCTGGAACGTCTTGAAGAGTTTCTTCACCTCGCGGTGATCGTCCAGCAGCATCGACAGCACGGCGCGCTGCGCCACAGGAATTTCGGATTTGTTCATGGGGATCTCTCCTGGTTGCCTTGGGGTGGGGTCGCCGTACCGTCGAGCAAGCGCCATGCCGCGGGTCGGGGCGGGAGGGCCCGCAGCGCAGGCAGGTTTCATGCTGACGCCAATGGATGCTCACGGCGGTCGCGCGCACATGCACGGCGCACGGCCGTCGCGCACCGTTGAACCTCAACCCGAACTGATGGAGGGATTTGCTATGGATTACACGACTACTGCCGGTGGCCTGGGCGCAGGGGCCAGCACCACGGCCGGCGTGCGCATGCGCATCATCGGGCGCGCCGATCCGACGTCGCCAGGCCCGGGGCCCGAGCTGATGGCCGCCGGGACGCTGGAAGGCGATCGCGTCGTCAACCTGAATGGGGAAGACCTCGGCAAGATCACCGACATCATGCTCGACGTACAGCGCGGCCGCATTGCGTATGCGGTGATGTCGGTGGGCGGTTTCCTGGGCATTGGCGACAAGCTGTTCGCCGTGCCATGGAGCGCCATGTCGCTCGATGTGGACCGCAAGTGCTTCGTCCTCGATGCCGACAAGGACCGCCTCGACACGGCGCCCGGCTTCGACAAGGATCATTGGCCGACCATGGCCGACGCGACATGGGCGCAGTCGGTGCATGAGTACTACGGCTCCCGCCCGTACTGGGAGGAATATTGACGCGCAGGCACGGGATTCGCGTGCGTGTCGTCAGGACCGCTTGAAAAAGGAGAGCGTTATGGAAGAGGGTAAGAAGGAAAAGAACCCGACTGCACACAAGCGCGAGGACCTCGTCGAAAAGGCTGTGGAAGACACCTTCCCGGCCAGCGACCCGCCCGCCACGGGCGGCATCACGCGCGTGGTCGACAAAGACAAGGGCAAGGACAGCAACGGCACCGCGCGCGACGACCAGCGCGGCCACAACGGCGGCCACCGCTGACCTGCCCTGTTGGCCAGCCGCCCGCATCGCCGCAAGCATGCGGGCGTTTTGCTGCGGCGCACCCTCAACGGTGCGCCAGGATGTTGATCACGTTGCCGAACGGATCGCGGACGAAGAAGCGCCGCACGCCCCACGGCTCATCCGTGAGCGCATACACGACCTGCAGGCCGAGCGCCTGTGCGCGCGCGTGGGCGGCATCCACGTCATCCACTTCCACCGACAGCGCCGGCACGGGCGTGCCGCCACCGCCTTCCGTGGCGATGCTGAGCTGCGGCGGCGCGGCCGCACCGGTGTGGGCATAGGTGACGATCCAGCCGTGATCCATGACAGGGTCGAGCCCCAGGAATTCGGCATAGAACGCACGCGCCAGTGCCGGGTCGGCTGCATGCAGGTTGGGGACGATGCGCTTGACGGCCATGCGGGCTCCTCGTGCAGTGAACGGGTGAGCGCATTGTAGTCAGCGCCCTGGGCCTGTGACGGAGCCGGCGCATGCGGGCGCCACGCACATCACGTAAAGTGGCGGGCACACAAAATGATCGAGACACGCACGCCATGGAATTCCTGCAATCGCCGCTGGCACCCCGCCTGCAAAACGTTGAAACCTCCGCCATCCGCGAGTTGTTCAAGGTGCTCGGCAAGCCGGGCCTGATCTCGTTTGCCGGCGGTTTTCCGGACGCCGCCTTGTTTGACGTGGAAGGCCTGAAGGCCGCCGCCGACAGCGCACTCACCACCGACGCCGCCCGCGCGCTGCAATACGGCGCCACCGAGGGCTTCGAGCCGCTACGTGAGGCCATCGTCACGCTGATGAAGTCGCGGGGCGCCAACGTTGCGAACACCGACATCCTCGTCACCACCGGTTCGCAGCAAGGGCTGGATCTGCTGGGCAAGGTGCTGATCGGCGAGGGCGACACGGTGCTGACCGAGGCGCCCACCTTCCTCGCCGCCATTCAGGCATTCAAGCTGTACGGCGCCAAGGTGGCCGGCGTGCCGACCGATGGCGACGGCCTGGATGTCGACGCGCTGGAAAAGGTGCTTTCGACCGCGCGCCCCAAATTCCTCTACGCGATTCCCAACTTCGGCAACCCGAGCGGCGCGCTGATGAGCCTGGAGCGTCGCAAGCGCCTGCTGGACGTGGCCGTGCGCCACAACCTGCTGATCGTGGAAGACGACCCGTACGGCGACCTGTATTTCGACGCGCCCCCGCCGCCGTCGCTGTACGCGCTGTCGCAGCAGACCGACGGCGCGCAGGGGCGTGTGATCTACCTCGGCAGCCTGTCGAAGGTAGTGGCGCCGGGGCTGCGCGTGGGCTGGATGATCGCCTCGCAGCCGGTGCTGGGCAACGCGGTGATGGTCAAGCAGTTTGCCGATGCGCACACCTCCACGTTTGCACAGGCCACGGCCGCCGCGTACCTGCGCAGCAATCGCCTGGACACGGTGCTGCCGCGCACGCGTGCCGCCTATGCCGAACGCGCCCACGCCATGGCCAACGGCCTGCGTGCGCTGTTGCCCGACACCGAACTGACCTTCAACCGCCCGCGCGGCGGCATGTTCCTGTGGTGCACCTTGCCGGGCCGCAATGCCGGCGATGTGGCCAAGGTGGCCATCGAGCGCGGTGTGGCGTTCGTGCCGGGCGCGGCGTTCTACCCGGTCGACCCGGATCGCTCGACGCTGCGTCTGTCGTACGCCACCTCGTCGCTGGCGCAGGTGGAAGAGGGTGTGCGCAAGCTCGCGCATGCCATCGGCGAGTTCAAGCTGGGCTGACCTCGCCAGGGCAGGCTGCGGTGGCACAGGCACACACCGACGCGCAGCAAGACCCCGCGCTGTTGCGCCGCCTGCTGCGCGCCAAAGACCGCATGGACGCCGCCTCGCACGAGGCATGGCCCGTCAAGCGGCTGGCCGAGGTGAGCGGCGTGTCGGCGGCGCATTTTGCGCGTTCGTTCAAGCAGGCCTTCGGCATTCCGCCGCACCGCTACCTGCTGACGCGCCGCATCGAGCAGGCCACCACCCTGCTGCGCGACACCGACCTGCCCATCATCGAAATCGCCTACGCCACGGGCTGGGAAAGCCTCGGCACCTTCGGCCGCATCTTCCGTGACATCACCGGGCTGAGCCCGAGCGCGCTTCGCCGTCACGCACAGGCCACCGCACCGCTGCAGCAACTCGACCGCGTGCCCGCCTGTGTGCTGAAGGCGGCGCAGCGGCCCGACCTCGTCACAGCAGTTTCGGAGAAGCGCCGCCAGCTGGCAGAGGGTACAAATCCGTCACCCATCAACAACAAGGAGCGGTGATGAGCCAAGGGATCAATGTCGTCGGGCTGTATGTGGACGATCAGGACGCGGCGCTGGCGTTCTATGTCGACAAGCTCGGATTTCGCGTGCATACCGACGTGCGCAACGGCCCGTATCGGTGGCTGACGGTGCAGCATCCGGAGCAGCCGTCGTTTCAGCTCGGCCTGTTCCAGCCGGGCCCGCCCATTCACGACGAAGCCACGGCGCAGACGCTGCGCGCCATGGTCGCCAAGGGCGCGATGCCGCCGCTGGTGCTGACCGTCGCCGATTGCCGCGCCGCCTATGCGCAACTGCGCGAGCGCGGCGTGGAGTTCACGCAGGAGCCGATCGACCGCTTCGGCAGCGTCGACGCCGGCTTTCGTGACCCGGCCGGCAACGGCTGGAAGATGATCCAGGCCGCCGGAGGTGCCCAGTGAGCGCCCGCCACGCAATCCGCCAGTTTCACCGCTGGGTGTCGATGGCGTTCACGCTCACGGTCATCGCCAACTTCGTCGCCCTGGGGCTGGGCAAGGGTGCGCAGCCGCCGGCGTGGATCACCTACGCGCCGCTGCTGCCGCTGGCGCTGCTGCTGTTCACGGGGCTCTATATGTTCGCGCTGCCGTACCTGGATCGGCGTGGCGCGCGGCGCTCGACCGGCGAGCGGGACACGCCCACCGCGGCAGTCTGAGCGCGGCACGCGAGGCTCTGAGGCCCGATTGCGGGGCTCAGACAGTCGAGCGTGAGTGTCCGAGGCTCGTCCACCAGGCTCAACACCCGGAACATGACCGTTCGAGGTCGAAAAAATCGGGCTCAGAGGCCCGAGCGCGAGGGGTCGGAGGCCCGACGCCGAGCCTCTGAGGCCCAAGCGTGGACCTTAAAGCCCGGAGCGTGCGTGTTTGAGGGTCGAGCGCCGGGGTCCAAGCTCGGAGCGCGAGGGTTTGAGGCTCGATCGCCACAGTCGAAGCTCGGAACGCGGGGGGTTGACGTCCGCGCGTCGGGCTCCGGACCCCGCGCGTCGCGTTCCGCGCTCCGGCGTTCAGTGTGCGACCGACGTGGCTGCAGGTTCATCGGCCAGCGCCGCCTCATGTCGGCCGCCCCTGCGCCACAACACCACCGCCACCACGTGGCACGCGGCCGCTGCCCACCCCAGCATGCCCGGCCCGCCATGCGCCAGGGCCAGGGCGCCAACGCTCGACCCCAGCGCGATCCCCACGTACACGGCCGACGCATGCAGCGACAGCGTGATCGGTGACACATCGGGCGCCAGGCGGATCAAGCGCGCCGCCTGCGCCGGGCCGAAGCCCCAGCCGGCCATGCCCCACAGCACGACCGCGCCGATGGCGACCGCGCCGGCCACGGTGCCGTGCAGCACCTGCGCTGACAGCGACAGCACCGAGAACGCCAGCACGATGCCCGCGCTGCTGACCGCCAGCACGCGTGCCACGCCTGCGCGGTCGGTCATGTGGCCGCCCAGGCCCGTGCCGAGCGCCGCAAAGCTGCCGACCAGGAACAGCACGATGCCCACGTGCTGCGGCGCGAAACCCAGCCCCTGAACAAAGAAGGGCGCAACGTAGGTGTAGAACGTAAAGCCGCCTGCGGCCCACAGCGTGGACACCGCCAGCGCGCCCAGCATGCCGGGCCGGCGCGCCACGGAGAGGCGCTGCGCCAGCGTGGTCAAGCTGTGCGGCAGCGCACGCGGCAGGCCGAAGGCCAGGCCCGCCGTGGCCAGCGCCGACAGCACACCGCATGCGATGAACGTCGAGCGCCAGTCGCCCTGCGCCGCAATCCACGCGCCCAGCGGCACGCCGAGCGCCACTGCCACCGTGCCGCCGCCGGTGATGATGGCGAGCGCCGAGCCGCTGCGCGAAGCCGGCACCAGCGAGGTCGCCACCGCATTGGCCGTCGGCAGGAACACGCCGGCCGCCAGCGCCAGCAGCACGCGCGCCGCCATCAACTGCCCAAAGCCGTGCGCGGTGGCCGCCAGCAGGTTGCCCGCCGCAAAGATGGCCAGCGCGCCGATCAGCACGCGTCGGCGGTCGACATTGCCGAGCAGCGTCGCCATCGCCGGCGAGCCCACGGCATACGTGACGGCAAACACGGTAACGAGCTGCCCCGCCGCCGGCACGCTCACACCCAGGTCTGCGGCCAGCACCGGCAGCAGGCCGGCGATCATGAAACCTTCAGTGCCGATGGCGAACGCACCCAGGCACAACCACCACAGCGATGCCGGCATGGTCGGCTCCTGTCAGAAGAGGAAAACGAAGAAGAAAACGGAGAGAGGGCGGAGCGCGGAGGCTCCGCGGGAATCAGCGCGCGGCGGTGCTGGCGGTCTGACCGAACAGCACGCTGCGCTCGTCGTCGGAGATGTCTTCGCGGCGGCGCGAGTAGGCGCGTTCCACCCCGGCATAAGCGCGCTGCGTGGCCGGCCGTGCGCCAACGGCTTCGAACCAGCGCTGCAGGTGCGGGAAGTCGTTTAGGTCCTGACCATGCCCGGCGTGCGGGACGATCCACGGATAGGCCGCGATGTCGGCGATGGTGTAGTCGTTGCCGGCAATGTACGGGCGGTCGGCCAGGCGGCGGTCGAGCACGCCGTACAGGCGGTTGGTCTCTTTGGTGTAGCGGTCGATGGCGTAGGGCACGCGCTCGGGGGCGTACACGTTGAAGTGGCCGATCTGCCCGGCCATCGGGCCCAGGCCGCCCACCTGCCAGAACAGCCACTTGAGCACTTCCATGCGGCCGTGCAGGTCGGTGGGCATCAGATGGCCTGTCTTCTCGGCCAGGTAAAGCAGCATGGCGCCCGATTCGAACAGCACCACCGGCTCGGTCCCCTCGGCCGGGTCGTGATCGACCATGGCCGGGATCTTGTTGTTGGGCGAGATGGCCAGGAACTCGGGCTTGAACTGGTCACCCCGGCTGATATCGACGGGGATGACGCGGTGCGGCAAGCCGGTTTCGGCAAAGAACAGCGCCATCTTCAGGCCGTTGGGCGTGGCGCAGTAGTAGAGGTCGATCATGGCGGGGCCCTCGTGTTCTGTCATGTTGGTGGACAGAGTAGGCGCGCGAGTGGCCTTTTGTAATGTCCAAAAACTGGAATTTTCAGGTGACCACTCAGTGCCCGTGCGGCTGTGCCGGTTCGGCTGTCTCGCAGGAGCGGGCGTACCCTTCCCACGCCGCCGTGCCGCACAGCACGCCCGTCGCCAGCGCAGATACCGCCAGCGCCGGCCATTCGCCCGCCACCATCCAGGCGCCGCCCAGCGCCACCAGACCAACCACATGCGCTGGGCGCAACCGGCCGAAGATCGCCCACTTGAACAGCAGGTTGCCCAGCAGATACAGTGCCGCGCTGCCCAGCACCGCCAGCGCCGTCCCCGCATGGGGGTGGCCCACCGGATGCGCCAGCACGAACTCATCGGCCACCGCCCCGACGATGATGCCGGCCACCAGCACCACGTGGATGTAGGTGTAGGCCAATCGTGCAAGCCGGCCAGGATCGGCCGAATGCGACATGGTGTGCGCGCCGCGCTCGGCAATCGTGTCGAAGTACAGCCACCACATCGCCAGGCTGCCGATGAACGACAGCGCCATCGCCGCGATGTTTTCTGCGGTCCAGTCGAGCCCGGCAAACGTGGAGCCCGTGACCAGCACCGATTCGCCCAGCGCGATGATGATGAACAGCGAGCAGCGCTCGGCCATGTGGCCGCCTTCCACGTTCCAGTCATTGGTGGTGGAGCGGCCCAGGCCCGGCGTGTAGAAGCCCATCGACGGCCCGACCCATTCGATGGCCAGCGCGACGATCCAGCAGGCCCAGCGCACGGAACCGTCCGACAGCCCGCCCGCCAGCCACAGCACCGCAGAGATGCCGAGCCACGTGGCGATGCGCTGGAAGTTGCGCCGCATGGGCAGCGCCTCGCCGCGCACGGCCCACAGGAAGAACACCGTGCGCCCGAACTGCATGAACACATAGGCGAGCGCAAACGCCAGCCCGCGCGAGCCGAAGGCCTGCGGCAGCGATGCCGAGAGCAGCAGCCCGCCCGTCATCAGCACGAGCATCAGCATGCGGATGGCGAGCTTGTCCGGGTCGAGCCAGTTCGTCACCCACGACGTGAAGATCCACACCCACCACACCGCCAGCATCAGCAGCAGCGCCTGCGCGCCGCCTTGCAGCGTGAAGTTGCCGATCAGCAGGTGCGAGAGCTGCGTCACCGCAAACACGAACACCAGATCGAAGAACAGCTCGATGTTGGTGACGCGGTGGTGGCCGTGGGCCCCTTCGGGGGAGGGGCGGAGGTAACTGCGGGGCATCGGGTGTCCTCGGTGCGGCCTTGTGAACGGCGATCAGGCCGACTGCATGCCGAGCGTGAGCGTGCCTGCGCCCACCATCACCGCACCGCCCGTGTAGCCGAAGCGGCGCTGCGCGGCCACGCTGGTCAGACGCTTGGCGAGCAGCTTGGCGGCCAGCGCGTACATCGACGCGTTGGCGGCGGCCAGGATGACGAAGGTCGGCAGCAGGATCACGCTCTGCGACAGGAAGGTCTGCTCGGCCGACATGAACTGCGGCACGAAGGCGACGAAAAAGACGATGCTCTTGGGGTTGAGCGCCGTGACCGTCCAGGCGGACAGGAAGCGGCGGCCGGCGGACTTCTGCTGCACCGGGATGCTGGCTTCGGGCGCATCGTCGCGCAGGCGGCGGGCGCTGAGGATCGACTTGATGCCCAGATAGACGAGGTACGAACCGCCGATGAGCTTGAGCGCCGTGAAGGCCGCTGCCGATGCGGCCAGCAGGGCGCCCGCACCGGCAAGGGACACGGCCATGGCTGTGGTGTCTCCAGCGGCCACGCCGGCAACGGTGCTCCACGCCGAGCGGCCACGGTTGGCCAGCGAATCACCAATCACCAAAAGGATGGTCGGGCCGGGGATGAGCAGGATGATGATGCTGGCGCCGATGAAGGCCAGCCAGGTTTGGAGGGTCATGGGGTGGCTCGCTGTGTTGTTGGGGTGAGGGGAGACAGTTATCCATGAAAAAAATGGGGCGTCAAATGGGGTGGGTGTTTTTTGTTTTTTGTTTTTGGTTTTTGGGTTGGTGGTCCGCCTTCCTTCCGTACCCTGCCGGGCACGACTCACTTTTCTTTGTCTTGCCAAAGAAAAGTAAGCAAAAGAAAGGCGCGCCCGAGATGGCGACTTCCCCTTGGATTTGTGTCGCGGGGAGGGAGGGGAGGCAAACTCGCTGCGCTCAGACAGCCTCCCCTCTTTTTCCTCCCCGCAACAAAAATCCAAGGCGCCATCAAGGGCTCAACGTCAAAAGAGAAAGGCCAACCCATCGCGCGGTTGGCCTTGTCGTTTGGGCTTGCGTTGAGATGGTTTGGCCTTTGACTTTCCTGCCCTTGATGGCGCCTTGAATTTGCGTAAGCGGGCGGAAAAAAGGTGGGGAACTGTCTGAGCGAAGCGAGTTTTCCCCACCTCCGCCCGGTTACGCAAATTCAAGGGATGGGTCGCCATCTCGGGCGCGCATTTCTTTGCTTACTTTCTTTGGGCAAGACCAAAGAAAGTGAGTCAGCCCCGGCAGGGGATGAAACAAGGGATGGACCACCAAGGCAAAAAACAACCCCAAAAAAACCGGCTCCATGTCGTTTCGTGTGGAAAGCAACACTGTCACTGGGGCATCGCCGGCGCGAACGGGCTGGCCGGCAGGTGCTTGAGCTTGGACATGCGCAGGTAGGCGATGGCGATGAAGTTCTGGCTCGTCCTGAAGCCGCGCGCGGCGCGCTTGGCCTGCTGCAGCAGTCCGTTCATCGCCTCGACGAAGGCGTTGCTGCGGTGATCGACCATGCCGCGCACCACCGCGTCGAACCGCTCCTTGAGCGTGGCGGCCAGCTTCTTGAACGGCTCGAGCCGACAGCGCCGCGCCCAGCTCAGCCAGGCCCTGAGGTCGGATGCGGCCTGTTCGATGCTGTTGTGCGCTGTGGCCCGTGCGTACACCGCGCGCAGCGCCATCTTCAGCCGCCACGCCCGCGCGCTCTTGAGCGTCGAGCGCTGCAGCCAGTGCATCGCCTGGAGCTGGCGGGCGCTCCAGCTGCTGGGGTTGCGCCGCATGCCCCACAGCAGCTGCCTGAGCGTCTTGCGGCCGCCAGCGCCCAGCGCGGCTCGCACCGCCTGCGCGTCGGTGGCCATCTCCGCGCGGCGCACCTGGTCCATCGCCTCGATGGCCATCGAGACGACGTGAAAGCGGTCGTAGCTGATCTGCGCCTCGGGCAACGCCAGCGCCACGCCCTTGGCGTAGGCCGCGCTCATGTCCATGCACACGTGCCGCACCTGGGCGGGATCGCCGCCATGGGCCCTCAGATCCTCGGCGAACTCCACCACCGTGCGGTGCTCGCGCCCCTCGGTGGCGAACAGCAGCCGCTTGCGATCCAGGTCGTGCACGACGGTGATGTAGTGCTGCCCGCGCCGCAGGCTGGTCTCGTCGATGCCCACCGTGCGCACGCCGGCGAAGTCTTCCAGCGCACGCGCCTGCGCGACGTAGAACTCGATGCGCCGCCACAGCCGCTTGTCCTTGCAGCGCAGCAACTCGGCGGCCTGGCGCACCGGCAGGTCCAGGCACAAGGTCAGCGCCAGCGCTTCGAACGCCGCGGTGAAGCCCGAGCCCGGACGCGCCCAGGGCACGGCCACCTGCGTGGTCTTGCCGCAGGCACCGCAGGCCACGCGCGGCACGTCGCAGTGCAGCCAGGCCTCGAACTGGAAGAAGTCCAGGTGCCGCCAGGATCGGCGCAGCCGGTCGTGCACCGGTTGCGTGGCCGCACCGCATGCCGGGCAGGCGAGCCTGCTGGTGTGGCAGCCGATCTCGAAGTCGATACGCCGCTTGGCCGTGTCGAGCCTGACGTCATCGACGACCCACGGCGGCTGCAAGCCCAGCGCGCTGGTGAACAGAGCTTCTACGGCAATGCCCATGGACTCATCCTCCTGATCAAACACGCCTCGTGGACATGTGCACAGGCCGGCCAGCGGCCTGCACACATGCCCACCGGGCTCGACGACCAGGAGTCATTGTGACTGTTGGGTTCCACACGAAATGACGAAGAGCCAAAAAACCTACCCATGTCGCCTCGCCGCCAACCCCACCCCACTCACCAACAAAACCCCCGCCGCCACCTCCAACCCATGCGGCAACCGACCCTCATAAACAAACCCATACACCAACGCAAACACCGTCTCAAACACGATCAACTGCCCCGACAGCGTTAACGGCAACTTGCGGCTGGCTGCATTCCACAGGCTGTTCCCGAGCACAGACGCCCCGAGCGCCACGCCCATATTCACCAGCCAGAACATCGCCCACGCCGATGCGGGCTGCGCAGACGCCGTCGCCATGCCGGGCAGCAAGAACGCCGGCACGGCCAGCGCCAGTGACAGCACCCCGGTCGCGACGCCCGTCAACAGCGACCATTCGCGGCTCGTGAACTGCGGCCGCGCGCGCAGGTACCGCGCATTGCACACCGCATACACGGTCCAGCAGGCCAGCGCGCCCGCTGCCATCAACAGCCCGATGAAATAGGTTCTGCCGCTGGCACTCGAATGCACGTCGGGCGCATCGAGGTAAATGCACACCACGCCGGCCACGGCCATCAGCAGCGGCACGGCAAGTTGCCGCAACGGCAGGCTGCCGCGTTCGGCCGCGCCGGCCAGTGTGACCGTCACGGGCAACAGCCCGACGATGAGCGAGACCGGCGCCACGCCCGCGCGCTGCACGCCGCCCGCCACGCACAGGTAGTACAGGATGTTGCCGGGCAGCGATAACAGCAGCAGCGCCGCCCAGTCGCGCCCGGTCGTTTTGCGCCACAGCGTGCGCCACACCGGCAGCGCCAGCGCGAGCGAGAGCACGCCGTACAGCACGTACCGCGCGGCCGACAGCGCCAGCGGTGAAAACTGCGGCAGCATTTTCGGCGCGACGAAGATGACGCCCCACAGCGCGCCGGCCGCGACGCCGTAGCCGATGCCCGTGAGGTGGTCGCGCCGCGCGTCGTGCTGACCGTGATGCAGCTGCGTTGCAGAGGAGGTGTCGCCAACAGCCATGGAGCGCCTGTCCGAAAAGATCAATCGAACCGGCACTCTGCGCGTGCGCGTGCCGCACGTCTTGGCGAAGACGGCTGCGCTTTGGCAAAAACGGAAAGGGCCCGGGCTAGCGGCGCACCGCGGCGGGCGTGATGCCGTGCGTGGCCTTGAGGTGGCGCGTGAGGGCGCTTTGGTCGTAGTAGCCGGTGCGTGCGGCAACCTCGGCGATCGGCAGGGCGGTGCTTTCCAGCAGCGTCAATGCATGCCGCAGCCGTACCGCAGCCAGATGCGCATGCAGCGTGGTGCCGTAGGCGGCACGGAACAGCGTGGCGAGGCGACGCGCACTGACGCCCGCTTCTGCGGCCAGCGCATCGACGGTAAGCGGCTCCGCGTAGCGGTGCTCGATGGCGTGCCAGGCGCGCTCCGCACGCGCATCGGGGCGTGCGCGGATCTGCGTGGATTGATTGGCCGGATGCGCGGCCAGCGTTGCCAGCGCGAGTGACGACCACGCAGTGGCCAGCGCGGCGTCGACGACGGGCGCGTCCTGGAGCCATGTCGTCAGTGCCCGCAGGCCCGGCGTGAGCGGAAAGAACACGCGGTCGGCGAGGCCGCCCAGGCTGGGCGCATCTGCGGTTTGCCCGGGGATGTCGAAGACGATGAAGCGGTTGGCGCCGGTGGCTTCAAACGCGTGCGTGGCGCCCGCCGGAATGAGCGCGGCGTGGTGCATGTCGACACGGCCGCTGCGGCCGTCGACATCCATCTCGAGGATGCCGCGTGCGGGCATCACGACCTGCATGAAGTCGTGCGAGTGCGGGGGCGCGGCGAGGCCGTAAGTGCGGAAGTCCAGCATGGTGCCGCCGAGAATAGCACCGGCACTCGCCCAAAAAAATACCCGGCCACAGATCGTCTGCGCCGGGTCTCGGAACTTTCACGGAAAGAGGCTCCGTGAGAAGAGGAACACGCGCATCGTGCACCGCTTGCATGACAGCGGCATGACGGCGGCATGTCAGCTGCGTCTGCGCCCTCACTCCTCCTGGATCGTCACCTTGTTCGGATAGAACGCCAGATAGCCCGCCACTTCTCGTGCGACGGGCTTGGGCTGTTCGTACGTCCAGACGGCGTTGTCGGCGCGCACATCGCCGGCCACGATCGTGTAGTACGACGCATCGCCCTTGTATGGGCAATGGGTGTGATGCTGCGTGCGCTCCAGCAGGTTCATCTGCACATCGTCGCGCGGGATGTACTGCACCGGCGGGTACGACGCCTCGCGCAGCGTGCGCGCCAGGTGCGTGCTGGCGATGGTGAAGCCGTTGAGCGTCACCGTGACGCGGCGCGGGTTCGACTCGACGGTGATGGGGTGATTCGGATCGATATCGGGCATGCGGCACTCCTGCAGTTGGGCGAGGGAAGACGCTTTCACTGTAGCAAGCGCCGCGCGCGCCTTCTCCTGACTGCCGGCGCCTGCTTACCAGTGCGTTTCCGATTCCGGCGTGGACGAGACGCGGTGGATGGCCAGGTCGGCGCCCATGAATTCGGCCTCGCGGTCCAGCCGCAGCCCGACGAGCTTGCGCAGCGTGCCGTACACCACCGTGCCGCCGATCAGCGCAATGGCGATGCCGCCGGCCGTGCCCGCCACCTGCGCCCAGAACGACACGCCGCCCAGGCCGCCGAGCGCCTTCAAACCGAAGATGCCGGCCGCGATGCCGCCCCAGGCGCCGCACAGGCCGTGCAGCGGCCACACACCGAGCACGTCGTCGATGCGCCAGACGTTCTGCACGCGCGTAAACATCCAGACGAACAGCACGCCTGCAATGCCGCCGACGGCCAGTGCGCCGAGCGGGTGCATCACGTCGGAACCGGCGCACACGGCCACCAGGCCGGCCAGCGGCCCGTTGTACGAAAAGCCCGGGTCGTTCTTGCCCATCCACCACGCGGTGAGCGTGCCGCCCACCATCGCCATCAGCGAGTTGATGGCGACCAGGCCGCTCATCTTGTCGAGCGTCTGCGCGCTCATCACGTTGAAGCCGAACCAGCCGACCGCCAGCACCCAGGCGCCGGCCGCCAGGAACGGGATGTTCGACGGCGGATGCGCGGCGATGCGGCCGTCGTCCTTGTAGCGGCCGTGGCGCGCGCCCAGCAGCAGCACCGCCGGCAGCGCAATCCAGCCGCCCACCGCGTGCACGACCACCGAGCCGGCAAAGTCGTGGAACTCTGCGCCTGTCACGCTCTGCAGCCAGTGCTGGATGCCGAAGCGCTGGTTCCAGGCGATGCCCTCGAAGAACGGGTAGACGAAGCCCACCAGCACGAAGGTCGCCGCCAGTTGCGGCTCGAAGCGCGAACGCTCTGCAATGCCGCCGGAGATGATGGCCGGGATGGCGGCCGCGAAGGTCAGCAGGAAGAAGAACTTCACCAGCTCGTAGCCGTTCTGCTGGGCGAGCACGTCGGCGCCGGTAAAGAAATTGACCCCGTACGCGATCGAATAGCCGATGAAGAAGTACGCGATGGTCGACACGGCAAAGTCGACCAGGATCTTGACCAGTGCATTGACCTGGTTCTTCTTGCGGACGGTGCCCAGCTCAAGGAACGCGAAGCCGGCATGCATGGCCAGCACCATGATCGCGCCCAGCAGGATGAAGAGCGCGTCGCCCCCGGTTTTGATGGAGTTCATTGCGGTTGTCGTGCGGGTTGAGGGTCAGCGTCATCCGGGTGCAGCGTGTGCCCATAAATGACGCAAAAAGCGCCGACAGATGCAAAAGTTGTTCCAACGGTGTGCAAAAAGGTGGCATGGCGCACCAGGGCCGTGCGAAGGACATCGCCTTCGCACTGCTCGCTGCAGGTGGCTCGAAATCGGTGCGTCTCTGCTTTGAATTGGTGCGGCAGGAGGGGGGATGCGCCGTCGTGGTGCGTACGGCGTGGGGGGTGTTACGGCTTGGCGCCTGACACGCTGAACGATGTCGCCACGCCGTTCCACAGCGGCTCGTACCGCAGCCGCACGGCGCTGGCCTGCTCGGGCGACGTGGCGGGAGACTGCATGTGCAGCATCAGCAGCGCGCCGTCGGTCGGCACCATGAAGACGCGGCCGACCAGCGTGTTGCCGGTCGCGCGCGGGGGATGCGGCCCGGGCGATTCGCCGATGTAGCTGGCCCACACGCCGCTGCGCCCGCCGAACGATTGCGTGCCCCAGCCCAGCAGCCGGCAGGGCGCCGCCACTGCTTGCTTGACGGCATCGCGCATCCAGCGCGGTTCGCGGTTGTCGGGCACCGCTTCAAGGTCGCCTTCGGTGGGGCGCACGATCAGTTCCATGCGCGAGAGCCCCGAGCCGCCCTGGTTGGCCCACGCGCCGATCGCCACGCGCGCCGGGTCGGGTTTACGCGGCGGCGTGGGCGGCACGCGTTCCCACGAGAACGGCAGCCGCAGGTTGACGCTCGCGCCGCGCGCGTTCGGCCAGTCAGACAACGTCACGGCCTGCGTAAAGCGGCTGCTCAGCTCTTCGGCGGGCCGGTCGTCGTAGACCACCGCCAGCAGCGTTTGCAGCGTGGCGCGGTCCTGGCTGCCTTGCGCGCGCGCCACCACGCGTTCGGCCAGCGAGTGGGCGGTCTGCGGCGTCTGCGTGGAAATGCCCACGCTCGGCTGGTGGACGTCGAGTGCACGCTCGATCAGCAGTTGGCGCTCGTCGTCGGAGAGCGGAATGCCGGCGATCAGGCGGCGTGTGCGGACCAGCGCCTGCGGGAAGGTGTTGTCGAACTGGGTACGGGCGCGGATCAGCTCTTCACGCTGGCCGGGAAAGCGCTGGATGGCGCGGTCGAGCGCCTGCGATTGCACTGTCAGGAAGCCAAGCACGCTGATCAGCCCCGGGATGGCGCCGGGCGTGTAGTCCCACGCCAGGGCGTGGCCGGACCACGCCAGCAAGGCAATCAGACACCAGCGCATCGTCGTTGCGCGGCTTGGCATTGGACGTTCCCCCTGTGGCCGGACCCGTTTCCGACCAAAAGCCGACTCTAACGAGTTGTATCGATTGTGTGCAAGCTGGGTGTTGCACCGAGATCGGACCGCTCCGGTCGTCCGCGATTTGCGCAAACCGGCCCGGGTGGCGACGTGCCTATTTGCGCGGAGGGCTCAACAGGCCATCGCCCGTGCGGCCCGTTGACGACCGCGCCAACCCCGAAAATACTGTCTGTTCGACCCGCCGACCGGCACGCGTCGCCTTGTGCGCCGTACAACACATCCAGCGCCGGCGCCCCACTTATCGAAGGTGGAGACATGACCGATCTTTCCGCTGCCCGCGCGGCCGATCCCACGCCTGCCAGCGCAGCCGCGCCGGTGCGCAACAAGGTGCGTTTCGTGACGGCCGCATCGTTGTTCGACGGGCATGACGCGTCGATCAACATCATGCGGCGCATCCTGCAGTCGATGGGCTGCGAGGTCATCCACCTCGGGCACAACCGCTCGGTGGACGAGGTGGTCAACGCGGCGCTGCAGGAAGACGTACAGGGCATTGCGGTGTCCAGCTACCAGGGCGGCCACGTCGAATACTTCAAGTACATGATCGACGCACTGCGCGCCCGCGGCGGCGAGCACATCCAGGTGTTCGGTGGCGGCGGCGGGGTGATCGTGCCGGCGGAGATCCGAGAACTGCAGGACTACGGCGTCGCGCGCATCTACAGCCCCGAAGACGGCCAGCGCATGGGCCTGGCCGGCATGATTGCCGACATGGTGCAGCGCTGCGACATCGATCTTTCCGTCTATGCGCCTGCCACGCTGGAGCCCGTCGCCAACGGCGACCGCCGCGCCCTCGCGCAGCTGATCACGGCACTGGAATCGGGCCGCATCGATCCGGCATTGCGCGACGCCGTACGCGCGGCTGCAGCAGCCACGCCGACGCCGGTGGTCGGCATCACGGGCACGGGCGGCGCAGGGAAGTCGTCGCTCACCGACGAGCTGATCCGCCGCTTCCGGCTCGACCAGAAGGACACGCTGCGCATCGCCGTCATCTCGATCGATCCGTCGCGGCGCAAGTCGGGCGGTGCCCTGCTGGGCGACCGCATTCGCATGAACGCGATCAACCATCCGAACATCTTTGTGCGCTCGCTGGCCACGCGCGAGGCGAGTTGCGAGATTTCCGACGCGCTGCCCGATGTGATTGCCGCCTGCCGCGCGGGCGGGTTCGATCTCGTCATCGTCGAGACCTCCGGCATCGGGCAGGGCGACGCGGCCATCGTGCCGCATGTCGATCTGTCGCTGTATGTGATGACGCCCGAGTTTGGCGCCGCCAGCCAGCTGGAGAAGATCGACATGCTCGACTTTGCCGATCTGGTGGCGATCAACAAGTTCGACCGAAAGGGCGCGCAGGACGCCTGGCGCGACGTCGCCAAGCAGGTGCAGCGCAACCGTGAGCAATGGCACGCCCGCCCCGAAGACATGCCGGTGTTCGGCACGCAGGCCTCGCACTTCAACGACGACGGCGTGACGGCGCTGTACCACGCGCTGGCCGATCGGCTGGCCGAGCGCGGCATGGCGCTGTCGAGCCGCACGCTTCCGCGCCCAGCCGGCAAATGCTCCACGAGCCACGACGCCATCGTGCCGCCAGCGCGCGCCCGCTACCTGGCCGAAGTGGCCGACACCGTGCGCGGCTACCACCGCCGCGTCGACGCGCAAAGCCGCCTCGCGCGCGAGCGCCAGCAGTTGCGTGCCAGCCATCGCATGCTGGAGCAAGCGGGCGCCACCGTGCAGACGCTGTCGGCGCTCGACAAGCAGGCGGCCGAGCGCGACGCGCAGCTCGGTGCCGCCGAGCGCAAGCTGCTCGCCATGTGGCCCGACCTGCGCCGCGCGTATTCCGGCGACGAATACGTCGTCAAGATTCGCGACAAGGAAATCCGCACGCAGCTCACGCACACCACGCTCTCGGGCACCACCATCCGCAAGGTCGTGCTGCCGCCGTACGAAGATGACGGCGAAGTGCTGCGCTGGCTGATGCGCGAGAACGTGCCGGGCAGCTTTCCGTACACCGCCGGCGTGTTCGCCTTCAAGCGCGAAAACGAAGACCCGACGCGCATGTTCGCGGGCGAGGGCGATGCCTTCCGCACCAACCGTCGCTTCAAGCTCGTCTCGGAAGGCATGGAGGCCAAGCGGCTCTCCACCGCGTTCGACTCCGTCACGCTCTACGGCGAAGACCCGGCCGTGCGCCCGGACATCTACGGCAAGATCGGGAACTCGGGGGTGTCGATCGCCACGCTTGACGACATGAAGGTGCTGTACGACGGCTTTGACCTCACGAGCCCGAACACGTCGGTGTCCATGACGATCAACGGCCCGGCACCGACGATCCTGGCGATGTTCATGAATACCGCCATCGACCAGAACCTCGACAAATTCCGCGCCGACAATGGGCGAGAGCCGACGCAGGACGAAGAGGCAAAGATTCGCGCGTGGGTGCTGCAGAACGTGCGCGGCACGGTGCAGGCCGACATCCTGAAGGAAGACCAAGGGCAGAACACCTGCATCTTCTCGACGGAGTTTTCGCTCAAGGTGATGGGCGATATCCAGGAATATTTCGTGCACCACCAGGTGCGCAATTTCTACTCGGTGTCGATCTCGGGCTACCACATTGCCGAGGCGGGCGCGAACCCGATCTCGCAACTCGCCTTCACGCTGGCCAACGGTTTCACGTATGTGGAGGCGTACCTCGCGCGCGGCATGCACATCGATGACTTTGCGCCGAACCTGTCGTTCTTCTTCTCCAACGGCATGGACCCGGAATACAGCGTGCTCGGCCGCGTCGCGCGCCGCATCTGGGCGGTCACCCTGCGAGACAAGTACGGCGCGAACGAGCGCAGCCAGAAGCTGAAGTACCACGTGCAGACGTCGGGCCGGTCATTGCACGCGCAGGAGATTGCCTTCAACGATATCCGCACGACGCTGCAGGCGCTGATCGCCATCTACGACAACTGCAACAGCCTGCACACGAATGCCTACGACGAGGCGATCACCACGCCGACGGCCGAATCGGTGCGGCGCGCGCTGGCCATCCAGCTCATCATCAACCGCGAGTGGGGCTTGGCCAAGTGCGAGAACCCGAACCAGGGCAGCTTCATCATCGACGAGCTGACGGACCTCGTGGAAGAGGCCGTGCTGCAGGAGTTCGAACGCATTGCCGAGCGCGGCGGTGTGCTGGGGGCGATGGAAACCGGCTACCAGCGCGGCAAGATCCAGGAAGAGTCGATGCTGTATGAGCAGCGCAAGCACGATGGCTCGCTGCCGATCATCGGTGTGAATACGTTCCGCAACCCCGACGCCGAGAGCGTGGTGCCGCCGCACATCGAACTGGCACGGTCCAGCGAGGAAGAGAAGCAGAGTCAACTCGCGCGCCTGGAAGCGTTTCATGCGCGGCATGCCCGGGAAGCGCCCGCCATGCTGCAGCGCCTGCAGCGCGCGGTGATTGACGATCAGAACGTGTTTGCCGTGCTGATAGATGCGGTGCGCGTCTGCTCGCTCGGGCAGATCACGCATGCGCTGTTCGAGGTGGGCGGGCAGTACCGGCGCAACATGTAGCCCGCACCCCGTTCAAGCGTGCGTGGCGGGCGCAATCCACGCCGGCAGCGCGCCATGCCCGCCGCGCTGGGCATGCCATACCTGGCGCGCGGCTGCTGTCACGCTATCGATCAGCGGTACGGGAACGTGGGCTTGCAGCTTCTGCGCGAGGCCCGCCAGCCCGGCGCCGCCCAGCACGATCGCGTCCACGGGCTGGCGCCGCAGGACGGTCGTGCAGGCGCCGATCAAGATCTGTTCTGCCGCATCCGGCGCGGCGTATAGCGCGGCCCCGTCGAGTTCGACGGTATGGATGTCGCGCACGGTGTGGCCGCCCTCCAGCGTGGGCAGCAAGCGCTCCAGGATCGGACCCCACGCGTGGCCGCCCGTGATGACCGCGCAACTGCCGTACGTTGCCGCTTCCATCAACGCCGCTTCCGCCAGACCGGTGACGGGGCACGGCGCCACCTCGCGCAGCGCGAAGAGCCCCGGGTCGCCAAAGCAGCCGATGATGGCGGCGTCGATGGCAGGCTGCTCCGCCCGCGTCCATGCGTCGAGCGCGGCGTGCGCGGCCACCGCGTAGCCGACTTCGGTGGCGATGTACGGTGCGCCAAACCGCGCGGTGACGGATTCCACAACAACATCGCTGGGCAATGCGGCCTGCACGAAGCGTGTGATGGTCTGTGTGAGCGCGCTTGTGGTGTTCGGGTTGATCAACAGCAGCCGGCGCGGGCGGGAGGATTCGGTAGCGTTGGTCATTGGCACGCGTTCAGTCGACACGCCCGGCACTCTGGCGGCGGCGCAGTCGAACAATGACCAGCATCGTGAGCCCCATCACCACGAACGACACCACGGTGGTGAGCGTGCCCAGCGCGTAGATGGACGGCGTCGTGACGGTGGTGGTCAACCCTTGCAGCTCGAGCGGCAGCGTGTTGACATCGCCAATCGCCTGCGAGGTGCGCGCGATCTCGTCCCAGCTCAGCGTGAAACCGAACATGCCCACGCCGATGAGCGACGGCGCAATCAGCGGCAGTACGACGTGGCGGAAGGTCTGCCACGGCGTGGCGCCCAGGTCGCGCGCGGCTTCTTCGTAGGCCGGGTTGAAGCGGTTGAAGACGGCGAACATGATGAGCAGGCCGAACGGCAGCGTCCACGTGAGGTGCGCACCGAGGGCGGAGGTCCACAGGCCGAGCGACGATCCAAAGCTGTCGGCCTGATCGCTCATGCCCAACGCGGTGAGCAGCGCCTTGAGGCCCGAGTCGATCAGCCGGAACTGCAGGCCGATGCCGAGCGACACCACGATGGACGGCATGATCAGGCTGGCCACCGTCACATAGAACAGCACACCGCCGCCGCGCAGCCGCTTGCGAAACGCCAGCGCGGCCAGCAGCGAGAGCCCCATGGTCAGCGCCATCACCACCGCGCCGAGTGCGAGCGAGCGCCGGAACGCCGCGCCGATATCCACCACGCCCAGCCCCTCGGCCAGCTGGCGATACCAGTGCAGCGACAGCCCGTTCATCGGGAACGTCAGCCCGCCGTCCGGGCCCTGGAAGCTGAGTGCGAAGATCGTCAGCATCGGCCCGTACAGGAACAGCACAAACAGCGCGAAGAGGCATGCCAGCGGCCAGAAGCCGGGGGCGCGTGGTTCACGAAAGCGCGCTTGCATGTCAAAGCTCCTTGCGGATGTCGACCACGCGGGTCAGACCCCAGATGATCATCAGCACCGTCAGCAGCAGCACCACGGCGTTGGCGGCCGCCAGCGGAAATTGCAGGTACGACGTCTGCACCTGGATCATCTTGCCGACCGAGGCAATCTGCTGGCCGCCCATCACACCCACGGTGACGAAATCGCCCATCACGATGGTCAGGATGAAGATGGAGCCGATCAGGATGCCGCTGCGCGACAGCGGCACGATCACATGCCAGAGCGTCTGCCACGCGGTGGCGCCCGCATCGCGCGCGGCTTCGAGCAACGCGCGGTCGATGCGCATCATCGAATTGAAGATCGGCACGATCATGAACATGGTGTAGAGGTGCACGTACGCGAGCAGCACCGAGAAGTTCGAATACAGCAGCCAGTCCTGCGGCTGATCGATCAGGTGCATGGCCTGCAGCGTCTGGTTGACGAGGCCGTTGCGGCCCAGAAGCGGAATCCACGAAATCATGCGGATCACGTTGGACGTCCAGAACGGCACGGTGCAGATCACGAACAGCAGCGTCTACACGGCAGCCGAGCGCACGTGGAACGCGAGGAAGTACGCCAGCGCAAAACCCAGCACCAGCGTGAGCACCCAGGTGCCCAGCGCAAAGCGCAGCGTCGACAGATACGTCGACGCGGTCACGCACAGATCGCCGTATTCATTGAGGTGGCCGCAGCCTTCCCACAGCTTGGCGTAGTTGCGCAAGGTGAAGGTCGGCAGCAGCGCGTACTCGTTGAAATCCCAGAAGCTGACCATCGCGACCAGCCCCAGCGGGATGAGGAAGAACACCACGAACACCGCCGCAAACGGCAGCGCCTGCAAGCCCGGACCGACCGGGCGCCGGGCGGCAGCGGGTGCGTCGTTGGCCGGCGCCGACGCTGCCGACGGTTCGGACGATGTGGACGGTGCTGTGGTCGTCATGATCAGGCGGCGACGAACTCGTTCCACTTGCGGACCATGTACTCGTTCTCGTCCATGACCGCGTTCCAGCAGGCGATGCCGCCCATGCGCTGTTCGTAGCTGCCGCCGTCGCGCACGCTGCCGGCCTTGGCGAGCACATCGCCGTGCGGGCTCTTGATGTCTTTGGCGGCGGGCTTGCCTTCCATCCAGTAGGCCCACTCGTACGGCTCCATCTTGGCCTTGGCTGTTTCGAGCACGGCGCTGTAGTAGCCCTGGCGGTTCAGGTACGCACCGGCCCAGCCGTCGAGGAACCAGTTGATGAATTCATACGCCGCGTCGAGCTTCTTGCCCGACACCGTCTTCGGAATGCCAAAGCCGGCAGCCCACGCGCGATAGCCTTCCTTCAGCGGCTGGAACGTGCAGTCGATGCCCTTGCTGCGCACGGCCGTCACCGCCGGGCTCCACATCGACTGGATCACCACCTCGCCCGAAGACATCAGGTTCACGCTTTCGTTGAAGTCCTTCCACAGCGCGCGGAACTGGCCGGCCTTCTTGGCTTCGATCAGCGTCTTGATGGTCAGGTCGATTTCGGCGCGGGTCATGTTGCCCTTGTCGGCGTACTTGTGCAGGCCCTTGGCTTCCACCACCATCGCCGCGTCCATGATGCCGATCGACGGAATGTTCAGGATCGACGCACGCCCCTTGAATTCCGGGTTCAGCAGCTCGGCCCACGAGTTGATGGGGCGCTTGATGAGATCGGGGCGAATGCCCAGCGTGTCCGCGTTGTACACGGTCGGGATCAGCGTCATGAACTGCGTGGGCGAGGTCGCGAACGTGGTCGCATTGGGGCCCGGCAGGTACATGACCTTCTTGGGCGCGGTGCCCTGGTCGCCCACCTTCTTGCCGGCCACCTCGCCCTTGGTGAACAGCGACGTGATCTTGTCGGCGTTCTTGATGCGCCGCGCGTCGATGCCCAGCAGGTTGCCGGTCGGCACGATCTTCTTGAGCGAGAAGTACTCCGTGTCGATCAGGTCGAAGCTGCTCGGCGCGGTCACGGCGCGCTTGGTGATCTCATCGGTGGTGACGGCCACGTACTGCACGCGGATGCCGGTGTCGGCTTCGAATTTTTCGGCGATCAGCTTGTCCTGGTTGACCGCCGTGCCGAGGTAGCGCAGCGTCAGCTTTTCTTGCGCGTGGATCGCGGGTACGACGCCGGTGGCCAGGATGGCGGCCATGCCCTTGAGTGCGGTGCGGCGGCCGGCCTTGAAGTCGTTGGAATCGTCAGACATGTTGCAACCCCTGATGTGAAGGTGAAGGCAGCGCCTGAAGCCGTCAGGCTGCGGATTGGAATGTCGGGTCTCGGGTGTCAGGCGGCGGAGCCGGCCGGCAGACGGTGCGCCTGCGCGGCATCCCACGAAGCCCAGATGGGTTGATGCAGGGCCAGGCGTGGGATGGCGGCGTCGGTCTCGGGCAGGCTCACCGTTACGCGTTGCGAGGGCGAGAGCGCCACGCCTTCCACGCTCACCAGCACGTGCGTGCCCTGGTATTCGATGTCGCAGATGCGGCCTTGCACGCGCGGGCGGTCGCCGGCGGTGGCCTCATCGGCGTGCAGGGCCATGCGGTCGATGCGCACCGCCACGGGCCCATGCGCGTCTTCCAGCAGGTTGTGTCCGCCGATGAAGGTGGCAACAAACGCGCTGGCCGGCTGGTTGTAGATCTCGCGCGGGCTGCCGGCCTGTTCGATGCGGCCGTGGTTCATCACCACCATCTGGTCGGCCAGCGCCATCGCTTCTTCCTGCGAGTGCGTGACATGCACGAAGGTCAAGCCCAGCTCCTGCTGCCAGCGCCGCAGCTCGGCGCGCATCTGCGTGCGCAGGAACGGGTCGAGCGCAGAGAGGGGTTCGTCCAGCAGCAGCACGCGCGGCTCCATGATCAGCGCACGTGCCAGCGCCACGCGTTGCTGCTGGCCGCCCGACAACTCGCCCGGCCGACGCTGCGCCAGGTGGCCCATCGCCACGCGCTCGAGCAACGCCTGCGCGCGTTGGCGGCGCTCGCGTGTGTTGATGCCGCGCATCTTCAGGCTGAAGGCCACGTTGTCGAGCGCGCTCAAATGCGGAAACAGCGCGTAGCTCTGGAACATCATGGCCGTGCCGCGCGACGCCGCGGGCAGGTTGGTGATGTTGCGGTGGCCCAGCAGGATGTCGCCGTCACTCACATGCTCGTGGCCGGCAATCATGCGCAGCGTTGACGATTTGCCGCAGCCCGACGGGCCCAGTAGGCAGCAGTAGCTGCCGGCGGGCACGCGCAGGTTGATGGCATCGACCGCCACGGCGTCTTGCGCGTAACGCTTGGTCAGCGCAACGAGTTCGAGGGAGTCGGCAGCGGGAGCAGCGACGGCAGCGGGAGCGGTGGGGGCGCGGGTCATGTCGGGTTGGTGCAATAGGTATGCCTGTCTGCGCGCGGCAATTTCACGGCGCGCGGGCCGGGCATGCGTCGTTCTGGTGCGTATGGCCGCATCTGCGGGCAGCCGCGCCACATACCGGGGCAGGTGGCGCGACCGGCTTCGCGCGGGTCAGAAGGTGTGACGCACGCCCAGCGCCACCGAGGTCTGGCTTGTGCCCGGCACACCGCCGCCGATGGCGCCCGACGTGGTGTTGACCAGCGCTTCCGTCGCGCTCGACGAGTTTTTCAGATACGCCACGTTGGCCACCAGCGTGGTGCGCTTCGACAGGCTGTACAGCCCCAGCAGCCGGTAGACCATCGAGCTGTTCGACAGCGTCGTGTTACGGCGGTACAGCACATCGGCCGAGCCGGTAAAGGCCGTGGTGAAGGCGTAGTCGACGCCGCCTTCCACGGCGTAGGCCTTGCGCGCCGACATGCTGGGAATCGACTGGAACGCGCCCGTGCCGCCCACATCGGCGCGCGCCGCGCCCAGCCGCAGCTTGGTCGCGCCAATTGTGTAGCTGCCGCCCACGGTGATCAGCTTGTAGAGCGAGCCGGTGCCGCTGCCATCGCGCTCCTGGTCGTAGCTGGCGGCCAGGTACAGCGGGCCGGCGCTATAGCGCCCCGCCAGGTTGAACAGCGAACCCTGCGAGATCGAGCCCGCAGCTTCGCCAAAGCCGTACATCGCGCCGAACTGCGCCCCGCCCAGGTCGGGCGACACGTACTTGACCGTGTTGTTGTAGATCTCGCTGACGGCGTCGAACTCGCTGAACTTGAAGATCGAGCCCGAGTTGTAGCCGCCCTTGAAGACGCTGCCCACCAGCCAGTCGTCGTTGAAGTTCCATTGCTTGCCGGCCGTGAGCGTGCCCGACGACGAACTCAGCCCGACATACGAATTGCGCGAGAACAGCGTCCCGTTGGACGACATGCGCCCGTTGCTCGGGTTGAAACCCGCCTGCAGGTTGGACAGCGCCTTCAGGCCGCCACCGAGGTCTTCCTTGCCGCTCAGGCCGAAGTTGGACACACCGAGGATGCTGTCCGACACGCCGGTCAGGCTTTGCGAGCCGTTGCCGGCATGGTTGGTCCAGCTCACGCCGGTATCGATGACGCCCGACAGCGTCACGCTCGACTGCGCCGCAGCGACGCCAGACAGTCCGAATGCCAGGGCGGCAGCGCCCAGCTTGGTGGTGGTGCTCATGACAGGTGATCCCCCTAAATGAATTGGCGCGACCGCGTGGCCGCCCCCGGCATTGCGTTCTATGTTGAGTACAAGCTTCGTTTGGATTGTGCACAATCACGGAGGTCCTCTATGCAGTAACCGTGCCATGCAAAATCCCAGGTTTTCGCCTGCTTCTGGTGCAAAACCGTGTGGGAGGCGGGGAGATTTCTTGAGGATGTCGCACCAAGGTCGTCCGGATTGGCATCAGGGTTGTGCACAATCCAAGCGCGGTTTGCTCGATTAGAATGGCGAGATGCCAGCGCCTACGACCCCTCCGATCTCCCGGCCCCGCCGCAACAACGCCGAAATCGACGCCCGCATTTCCGATGCGGTGTACGAGGCGATCCTTGAGCAGAAGCTGCCGCCGGGCACGCGCCTGGTCGAGGCACAGCTATGCAAGGCTTTTGGGATTACGCGGGGGACATTGCGCCGGGTGCTGGTGAAGCTGGCGCATGAGGGCGTGGTGGAGCTGCAGCCCAATCGCGGCGCGATCATCGCCGTGCACGACGCGGCGGAAGCGCGACAGGTCTTTGGGGCGCGGCTGATTCTGGAAACCGGCTCGGTGCGGGAGCTGGCCCAGCACGCCACCGCGGCTCAACTCGCCGAATTGCGCGCGCTGGCCGCGGCAGAACATGCCAGCCGGGAATCGGGCAACTGGCGTGAGTGGATCCGCCTGTCGGGCGATTTCCACATCCAGCTTGCCGAGGCCAACGGCAACCCCATCATCACGGCGATGCTGCGCACGCTGGTGGCGCGCACCTCGCTGCTGATCGGGCTTTATGAGTCTCCCGCACGGCCGAGCTGCGGCCACGACGAACACCTGGCCATTCTCGATGCGGTGGAGCGCCGCGAGGGCGAGCGTGCCGCGCGGCTGATGGGCGAACACCTGGGTGAATACATCGCTGCGCTGGAGCTGGAGCCCCGGCAGGTGGAGTCGATCGATTTCTCGACGCTCTTCCGCCGCGTCAAGCTCTGACCGGGCGGTGGCCTAGCGTTGCAGGATCGCCAGGCCCACCAGAATCCCCACGGGCGGCAACACGCACCAGAACGATAGCGTCGCAAACGCCAGCGCCCCCAGCACCGCCCCGATGGCAAAGCCGGCAAGCGGCGGCACCATCTTGCGCAACCGCGTGCGCGCAACGTCCTTCTGCGTAGCGCCCGGCGACAGCAGCTCCACCACGTCGATCACGATCTGCGTGGTGTTGCCCGTCATGATCGTCGTGGGGGCGTGTTCCGACAGCACGATGCGCGCCTTGGCGTTCTGCACGCCCATCGCCGCGACGCCGATCAGCCCGACAACGATGGTGGCCGGTGCATCGGGCGACTGAATCGGCAGCGCCAGCAGGCCCGCCGCCATGAAGGCCAGCAGCAGAACAGCCTGCACAAGCAGCAGCGGCCGCAGCGGCGCCACACCGCGCCGCGCGAGCGCCGTCACGGCGAGTTTGGTCGCCGCCACGGCCATCACGAACATGGGCAGCGCCAGCAGCTTGGCAAGCACGCCTTGGCCGGAGCCCGCCAGTTCCAGGCCGATCATCACGAAGTTGCCGGTGACATGCGCGGTGAACAGTCCGAACAACGCCGCGAAGCCGACCACATCCACATAACCCGCGACGAACGCCAGCAGCGTTCCCTGTGCGATCAGGAAACGCGCTGACGCTGGTGTGGCCGTTGCCGCCGTCGCCGCTTCAGAAGGCAAAGCACGAACACCCGAAGGCGCCCCAGAAGCCGCGGAAGTCGGTGGTCGGCACATTAGCCGTGCGCGCTTTCTGGTGGGCGTGGCCGTGCACCGAACACGAACCGACGCACTGATGCACCTGCTGCTGCATGGGCGCAGCCGGCCGCCAGTGCCCCGGCACGCGCGCCACGGGCGACCACTCCGGCAGCACCGGAATCGGCGGCGGGCCGAATTCGGCAAACTCGGCGGCGCCGTAGACGATGCGGCCGCCCACCACCGTCAGCACCGATTCGATGGTCTTGATATCGGCCTCGGGCACGCTGAAGAAATCCGCCGACAACGCCGCCAGATCAGCGAGTTGCCCCACCTTGATCTGCCCCTTGTTGCCCTGGTCTGCGGAGAACCACGCGCTGCCGTGCGTGTACAGCTCGAGCGCCACTTCGCGCGGCAGCCCTTCCGGATACAGCGCCATGCCGCCCACGGTGCGCCCGCTCGCCAGCCAGTACAGCGACGTCCACGGGTTGTAGCTCGACACGCGCGTGGCGTCGGTGCCGGCGCCCACGGGCACGCCTTCGGCCAGCATGCGCTTGATGGGCGGCGTCTGTTCGGCAGCGGCTGCGCCGTAGCGGTCGACAAAGTATTCGCCCTGGAAGGCCATGCGGTCCTGGATGGCGATGCCGCCGCCGAGTGCGCGCACGCGCTCGATGTTCTTCGGCGAAATCGTCTCGGCATGGTCGAAGAACCACGGCAGGCCGTTGAAGGGAATGTCGCGGTTCACGCGCTCGAACACATCGAGCATGCGCGAGATCGATTCGTCGTAAGTGGCGTGCAGCCGGAACGGCCAGCGCTGCGCGACGAGGTGGCGCACCACGGTTTCCAGCTCCTGCTCCATCGTCTCGGGCAGGTCGGGGCGCGGTTGCAGGAAGTCTTCGAAATCAGCGGCGGAGAAGACCAGCATCTCGCCCGCGCCGTTGTGGCGGAAGAAGTCATCGCCCTGGCGGTATTGCAGGCTGCCGGTCCAGTTCTTGAAGTCGGCCAGCTCTTCTTTCGGCTTCTGCGTGAAGAGGTTGTAGGCGATGCGGATGGTGAGCTGGTTCTGCGCCGACAGCTCGCGGATGACCTCGTAGTCTTCCGGGTAGTTCTGGAAGCCGCCGCCCGCGTCGATGGCGCTCGTCACACCCAGGCGGTTCAGCTCGCGCATGAACTGGCGCGTGGAGTTGACCTGGTATTCGGGCGGCAGCTTCGGCCCCTTGGCGAGCGTCGCGTACAGGATCATCGCGTTGGGCCTGGCGATCAGCATGCCGGTGGGCTCGCCGGATGCGTCCCGCTGGATCTCGCCGCCGGGCGGGTTCGGCGTGTCCTTGGTGTAGCCGACCTGGCGCAGCGCCGCGCGGTTGAGCAGCGCGCGGTCGTACAGGTGCAGCACGAACACGGGCGTATCGGGCGCGGCCTGGTTCAGCTCTTCGAGCGTGGGCATGCGCCGCTCGGCAAACTGGAATTCCGACCAGCCGCCCACCACGCGCACCCATTGCGGCGACGGCGTGCGCGCGGCCTGCTCCTTGAGCATGCGCATCGCGTCGGCCAGGGAGGGCACGCCTTCCCAGCGCAGCTCGAGGTTGTAGTTCAGCCCGCCCCGGATCAGGTGCAGGTGTGAATCGTTCAGGCCGGGAATGACGGTGCGCCCGCGCAGGTCGATGACCTGAGTCGTGGCACCACGCTGTGCCATCACGGTGGTATCGTCGCCCACGGCAACGATGCGGCCGTCACGCACGGCAACGGCGCTGGCGGTGGGGCGTTCGCGGTCGACCGTGTGGATGCGGCCGTTGTGCAGGATGAGGTCGGCGGTCATTGCGTCAGTATTTGGGATAGATCGAAAAGCGTCCGGGTCCGGCAATCAGGACGGTGGTGAAGATGATCAGCAGCATCCACCCGAACTGTCCATCGGCAAGCGACCAGTCCGGATGCACCACCAGCATGGCCACCAGCAACGTGGCGATGATGGGCAGACACGCCAGGCGCGTCAGCACGCCAAGCGCAATCAGCAGCGGACACAGTGTTTCCGACAGGATGGCGAGCAGCAGCGTGGGTGCGGCGCCCATGTGGAATGGGTCTTCAATGCGCGTCAGTTCCTGGCTGTAGTGCAGCACCTTGGGCAGCCCATGCACGGCGATCAGCAGGGCGCTGCCGGTGACGCGCAGGAACAGCAGGCCGGCATGCAGGGCAACATTCGCCGCGGTGCCGGCGGGCGCGGCAGCGTGCGAGGGTTCGAGCGACAGGCGTGTCATGGCATCAGCTCGGATTGCGCGGCGTGGCGCTGCCGGATTCGCCGGTGGCGGCCAGGTCCGTGGGGGACGCCTGGGGTGGCGCTTGGCTCGGCACTTGAGGCGGCGCGCCGGTGATCTTCGGCACGCATTCGTGCCGGAACCACGCCATGGTGATCGGCTCGCCGGCCAGCAGGCGCTGCGCGGCCGGCACGATCTGTTCGCCGATCAGCATGCCGAGCAGCCCGACCAGCGCGATGGCCGGTGGCGCCGGTGAGCGGACGTGCAGCAGTGCATAGATGACGCCAACCAGCATGCCGACGGCAATGGAGATGAGATAGGGCTTCACGAGGAGGGCTCCAGAACGCCCTTCTGCACGAAGACCAGCATCTGCGCGTCCCACGCGTCGGCGTTGTGCGGCCAGCCCTGCGAGAAGACGACGGGCTTGCCGCTGCCCCAGTCCTCGTAAAAGATGCGCGTACCGTCTTGGGTGGTAATCGTTTGCATGGGAATGAGAGAGGGGGGCGTTGAAGGGGCGACTGGGCGACGCATGCGGTTGCACATGCGTCGCCCGGCCGGAACAGCGTCTTCTTTTATGGTCGGCGGCGCGGTCAGTTGGCAGCCACGGCAGCCAGCGCCTCGTGCGGCGTCGCGGTGCGTTGCGGGGCCTTGTGCACCATCGTGTAGGCGTAGTCCACGCCCATGCCGTAGGCGCCGGAGTGCTCCTTCACCAGCTTCATGACGGCGTCGTACGTGTCGCGGTGGGCCCAGTCACGCTGCCATTCGAGCAGCACCTGTTGCCACGTCACGGGCACCACGCCGGCCTGGACCATGCGCTGCATGGCGTAGTCGTGCGCGTCTTTCGATGTGCCGCCCGAAGCGTCGGCGACCATGTAGATCTCGTAGTCGGCATCGTGCATGGCCGACAGCGCGAAGGTGCAGTTGCACACCTCCGTCCACAGACCCGAGACGACCACCTTCTTGCGGTTGTTCTTTGCCAGGGCATCGCGCACCTTCTGGTCGTCCCAGGAGTTCATCGAGGTGCGTTCGAGCAGTGGCTGATCCGGAAACACATCGAGCAGCTCCGGATAGGTGTAGCCCGAAAAGCTCTGCGACTCGACGGTCGTAATGGTGGTGGGGATGTTGAAGATTTTGGCGGCCTTGGCAAGGCCAACGGTGTTGTTCTTCAGGACCTGACGATCGATCGATTGCACGCCGAAGGCCATTTGCGGCTGGTGGTCGATGAAGATCAATTGACAGTTCTGCGGGGTAAGGACTTCCAGCTTGGGATTCATGGCCGTATCCAGTTTCCGATGGGGAACTACGAGAGGGGATGCTGCAGACCTGTCGTCGCATCGACGCGGCGCGATCAACGGCCCAACCATGATAGGAAGTTGCGTTCGGGGTGGAACGGCTGAATTGGCGAGTGCAGTTTTTGGGATTGCCGAACAATCGTCGCGACGTCCGGAAACACTCCGCCGGTACCCTGGATCCGCGCGCGGGCCGAGGGCGCCGGTCGTGGAATTCGGGCCGCGTGGCCCTCAGCAACGTCAGCGGATCCAGCCGCGCTCGAGCAGCGGTCTGTCCCAAGCCAGCTCGCCGGCATGGTGGCTGGCAAGGCAATCGATGAGCGCACACACCTTGACCGCCTGCCGCTGCGTCGCCGGATACACGGCCGAGAAATGCAGCGGTGTCAGGTCGTAATCGGCCAGCACGGGCACGAGGCGGCCGGCGACCAGGTCGTCGCTGATGACGAGCGTTGGCAGGCAGGCGATGCCGGCGCTGGTCAGGGCGTAGTCGCGCAGCAGATGCACGGAGTTGGAGCGCACCCGCTCGGGCAGGTCCATCGCGGGGAGCGTTTCGCCGTTGCGCGAGAACTCCCAGCGCTTGCGTGTCGGATAACCGGAATACAGCGCCAGTGAATGCTGCAGCAGGTCGGCCGGCTGCTGCGGCAGGCCGTACTCTTCCACGTACGCCGGCGTGGCGCAGAACATGCGCCGCAGCGCGAACAGGCGCCGCTCGATCAGCGAATCGTTGATGGGCGGGAAGATCTGGAACACCACGTCGAACCCGTCGGCAATGGGGTCGACCACGCTGTCGTCCACCACCACGTCGAGCTGGATATCGGGGTACTGCGCACCGAACCGGGCCAGCGGTTCGGCAAAGTGGCTGAGCGCGTATCCGGGCAGCATGCGGATGCGCAGCTTGCCGGCCGGCGTGGCGCGCAGGCCGCGCATCTGGTCGGTGAGATCCGTCAGCATGCAGACGGCTTCGGCGCATTGCTTGTAGTAGGTCTCGCCCACTTCGGACAAGCGCACGTGCCGCGTGCTGCGGTGAAACAGCGGCGCTTCGATAAAGCGCTCCAACTGCTGCACGCGGTTGGTGACCACCGAGTTGGTCACGCCCAACTGGCGGGCGGCTTCGGCAAAGCTGCGCGTTTCTGCCACGCGCACGAAGGCTTCGATACTGAGAAAGCGGTCCATTTGCAGCGTCCTGGCGCCTGGGGTGAAAGGGGGGCGCGACGCCGGCCATCATACGGCGAACCGGTGAAATGTGACGGGAGCGTCAGCGAGGCTTTTCTGCCCGTCGTCGCGTCGTTTATCCTCTGCAATCTGTTTCATCCCGTCTTCCATTCCAATACCAAGCAATACCAAGCGAGGAGCAGTTCATGGCAATTCAAGTCGTCGGCATCGTGGGTGCCGGAACAATGGGCAACGGCATTGCGCAAGCGTGCGCCGTGGTCGGGCTGGATGTGGTGATGGTGGATATCAGCGATGCCGCCGTGCAGAAAGGCATTGCCACCGTGGCCGGCAGCCTGGACCGCCTCATCAAGAAGGAAAAGCTGACCGAAGCCGACAAGGCCGCCGCGCTGGCACGCATCCATGGCTCGACCAGCTATGACGACCTCAAGCGCGCCGACCTCGTCATCGAGGCCGCCACCGAGAACTTCGACCTGAAGGTGAAGATCCTCAAGCAGCTCGAGGCGGTCGCTGCGCCGCACGCGATCGTGGCGTCGAACACGTCGTCCATCTCGATCACCAAGCTGGCCGCCGTGCTGCAGGATGCCAGCCGCTTCATCGGCATGCATTTCTTCAACCCGGTGCCGATGATGGCGCTGGTGGAAGTCATTCGCGGTCTGCAGACGAGCGATGCCACGCATGCGGCGGTGGAAGCGCTGGCCAAGCAGCTCGGCAAGACGCCCATCACGGTCAAGAACAGCCCGGGCTTTGTCGTCAACCGGATCCTGTGTCCGATGATCAACGAGGCGTTCTGCGTGCTGGGCGAGGGTCTGGCTTCGCCGGAGGAGATCGACGAAGGCATGAAGCTCGGCTGCAATCACCCGATCGGGCCGCTGGCGCTGGCCGACATGATCGGCCTGGACACCATGCTGGCCGTGATGGAAGTGCTGTACACCGAATTCGGTGATCCGAAATACCGCCCGGCCATGCTGATGCGCGAAATGGTGGCCGCCGGCTACCTGGGCCGCAAGACCGGCCGCGGCGTGTACGACTATCGCAAGTGAGCCAATCCCACACCGCATCGGAGCCGTCCATGTCGATCTATACGTATCAGGTGCTGTGGGCTGACCTGGACGGCAACCAGCACCTCAAAAACACGCGCTACATCGACTACGCGTCGCACAGCCGGTTTCGTTTTCTGACCGAGCAGGGCTTTGGCCCGAAGGCCTTCGCGCAGCACAAGCTCGGGCCGGTGGTATTTGAAGACCGTGTCAGCTACCGCAAGGAACTGCGCCTCATGGATGCCTTTACCGTGAGCGTGGAGACCGCCGGCCGCAACGAGCGCGGTTCGCGTTTCATCATGGTCAACCGCATCCGCAATGAAGCGGGCGACCTGTGTGCGGAAATCACCAGCATGTGCGCGTGGTTCGACCTGGCCGAGCGCAAAGTTGCCGCGCCACCGCCGGCGCTGTTCGCCGTGATGGAACGCACGCCCCGTACGGACGACTACCGGCTGCTGTAACGGCTGTCCGCCAACTGTCAGGCCGGATTCGCGCAAACTGTCTGCAAGTGTGCATGGAGACGGTGTGGCGGTGCGTTGAAGATGACGCATCGCCACACCGTTTTTTTTTCTTCCCCAACACTTCGGACGCCACCATGTCGCGCTACGCCTTCCGCCTGCTCAACGTCTTTGCCGAATCCACCTTTGGCGGCAACCAGCTCGCCGTGTTTGAAGACGGGCGCGGCCTGGACGACGCCACCATGCAGGCCATCGGACGCCAGTTCAACCTGTCCGAGATCACCTTCATCTTTCCCGACGAGGCCGATGGCGCCACGGCGCGCTTCCGCATCTTCACGCCCGATTACGAGATGCCGTTTGCGGGCCACCCGTCGCTGGGGACCGCGCAGGTGGTGCGCGAACTGTATGGCCCCGGCAATGAGCTGACGTTGCGTTGCCAGTCGGGCATCGTGTCGCTGACGGCGCAGGACGACGGGTGGTCGCTGGTGCCGCCGCGCTCCGGGGCCCTGAGCACGCGCGAGGCGGACCCGGCCATCGCCGCCATGCTGGGCTTGGATGCCGATGCGCTGGCAGGCCCGCCGCTGTGGGTGGATGCCGGTATCGAACAGTTGATGGTGCCCGTCAAGACACGCGCTGATGTCGATCGCGCCCGCCCCGATCTGTCGGTATTCGACGCGTGGCCGCGCAGCCGCAACGACGGGCGCAATGCGTACGTCTTCACCATGCCGAAGCCCGGCAGCAATGATCCGGTGGTGTCGCGCTTCTTCTTCGAATACGGCACCGGCATGCTCGAAGATCCGGGCACCGGCTCGGCGTGTGCCAACCTCGGCGGCTGGCTGCGCGCGACGGGCCATGCGTTGCCGGCCAGTTACCGCATCGAGCAGGGCGCTGCGGTGGGACGACCCTGCCACCTCACGCTGCGGGTGGATGCCGACGGCACGATCCACGTCGGTGGCCGCGTGATCGAAATCGGCCGCGGCACGTTGACGATTTAATCGGCGGCGCCCAGCTGCTTGCAGAAGAACGTCGTTCCGCAGAACGCGCCGTCGGGCATCAGCGCGTAGTTGGGCACCACGCCCACGCGCTGCCAGCCGGCGCGTGCGTACAGCCGCTCGGCGTCGCCGCCCGTCACGGTGTCGAGCACGAGCACCGTCTTGCCCTCGGCGCGCGCCTCGTCTTCGATGGCCGCCATCAACCGCTGCGCCAAGCCCTGACGGCGCGCGCGGCGGTGCACGAGCATCTTGGCGACGTCGGCGCGGTGCGGCTGGTTTTCGGGCTGCGCGAGCACCAGTTGCACGGTGCCGTGGATGGCGCCCGCCGCATCTTCGGCAATCAGCAGGGCGCGCTCGCCCCTGGCCACGCCGTCAGCCACACCGCGCCAGAATGCCCGCGCCTTGTCTTGCGACAGCGGCGCCATGAAGCTGACCGACGCGCCGCCCTCCACGCAATCGATGAGCACATCGGCCAAGGCATCGACGCACGCACTTGCCTCGTTGGCGCCCACGCGGCGGATGGTCAGGGTGTCGGTCATCAGGGCCTCCAGTGGGCAGCAGATACGGTTGTGAGTGCGACGAGGTAGCGGGCCGGCCGCCGCGTGGGGTTGTGATAGACGATCGGACAGTCCAGCCGCATGGTCAGGCAATCGCCTGCATTGAGGCGCCAGTGCGCGTCGCCCACGGTCATTTCCATCGTGCCTTCGATGATCCACACCTGCTGGTGGATTTCCGCATCGCGCGCGCCGGTGTCATAGGCGACGCGCTCGCCGGGCGGAAAGTGCACCTCCACGAGCTGCAGCGGCGAACGCGCTGCCGGCGACAGGTTGCGGCGCACGTAGCCCGAGGCGGGGTCCGTCCACTCCGGCTGCTGCGCCGCGCGCGATACGGGCGAGGGCTCCGCGGCCGGCGCCGCACCGTCTTCGAACAGCGAGGCCAGCGTCACGCCCAGCGCGGAGCTGAGCCGATCGAGCACCGCAGCGGTCGGGCTGCTCTGACCGCGCTCGATCAGGGAAATGGCCGATCGGCTGACCTGGCTGCGTTCGGCCAGCGCGTCGAGCGAGAGCCCCTGGGCGTCGCGCAATTCGCGCAGGCGCCGGGCGATACGTTGATGGATGTCCATGCATTCCAGTTTAATGGAATTCTTCATCTAGTAAACTGGAATATGAAGCGACGAATGATTGGCCTTGCTGAGGGTAGTGCCTTGCGCAACCGTCGGCTGAATCTTGCGATTGCTGCTAGATTGCCCAGCCACGCAAATTTTTTCGCCGTTTTCTAGACGATTGGTCTACAGGAGATTGCCATGCCGCAACGTGAAGCCGTCAATCGCCGCATCGTTCTCGCCAGCCGCCCCAGCGGTACGCCTTCGCTCGACAACTTCCGCATCGAAGAGACTGCCGTGCCCACGCCGCAGGACGGCCAGGTGCTGCTGCGCACGCTGTACCTGTCGCTCGACCCCTACATGCGCAATCTGATGGATGAAGTCGGCCCCGGCTACGCGCCGCCGGTGGAGGTGGGCGCGCCCATGGTGGGCGGTACCGTCAGCCGCGTGGTGGCATCGCGGGACGCGCGATTTCGCGAGGGCGATGTGGTGCTCGGCGCGGCTGGCTGGCAGGACTATGCCGTTGCCGCCGGCGACGAGTTGACCGCGCTGGGCGATATGCCGGAGCCATCGCTGGCGCTGGGCGGGCTTGGCATGCCCGCCTTTACGGCGTACGTCGGTCTGCTCGACATTGGCGAGCCCAAGCCCGGCGAAACCGTGGTGGTGGCCGCGGCCACGGGCGCGGTCGGCGCGGTGGTGGGACAGATTGCCAAGCTCAAGGGCGCGCGCGTGGTCGGCATTGCCGGCGGCGCGGACAAATGCCGCTACGCCGTCGACACGCTCGGCTTTGACGCTTGCCTGGACCGCCGGCAACCCGACCTCGCGAAGCGCCTGGCCCAGGCCTGCCCAGACGGCATCGACGTGTACTTCGAAAACGTGGGTGGCGAGGTGTTCGACGCGGTGTTGCCGCTGCTGAACATCGGTGCACGCGTGCCGGTGTGCGGTTTCATTGCGCACTACAACGACGAGGCCGCCGCCGGGCCAGACCGGCTGCCCAAGGTCACCGCGACCGTGCTGCAGAAGCGCGTACGCATGCAGGGCTTCATCATCCTCGACCACTACGCCAGTCGCTACGACGCGTTCCAGCGCGACATGGCCGCGTGGGTGGCGGCCGGCAAGGTGAAGGTGCGCGAAGACCGCGTCGAGGGCCTGGAGAACGCCCCGGCCGCCTTCCTCGGCCTGCTCGAAGGGCGCAACTTCGGCAAGCTTGTGGTGCGCGTGGCCGAGGTGTGATCGCCCGATGGGGCGGTACCGCTATTGCGGCGCCGGATCGCGCCGCTGGACGGCCGGCGGCACCCATGTTGCGTCGAGTGCTTCTTCCTTGGGCCACGTCAGCTGCATGCGCAGCAGGAACGGCCCGGTGGGCGGCGGCAGCCAGTTGCTGCGCATGCCGCTGGGCGGGGTGCGCTGGATCAGGATGTCGAGCGAGCCGTCGCGGTTCAGCCGCGGGCGGTCCGCCTCGCTCAGCACGTTGTGCAGGCTCGAGCGGTCTGCGGTGCGAGGCGGCTGCTGCACGGCGGCCAGCGCCCAGCCGGCGTTTTCGGGCGGCAGCTGGCCCCGGTCGAAATGCATGACGTAGCGGTGCGTGCTGTCCAGGGGCATGCCGTTCGCATCCGTCCTGGCGGTGGCGATGAGCATGTCTTCGGGCAGGTCGGTGCCGCCGCCATCCCAGGCGACGATGGCGCGCTGCGCATAGTCCAGCCCGTAGGCGCCGACCATGCGAGGGATGAACCAGCCGTTCTGCGTGACCGGCGGCTGCCTGGCGGCAAGCGCCAGGGTGTCCCGCGCGGCGGCCACGCCTGCGTCCATGACCTTCAGGGTGGCCGTGTTCACGGCCTTGGCGTCAAACGGGGCGCCGGGCACGATCCCGAGTTCGCGCAGCGACTGCACCATCGTCGAGTCGGCTGTATGCGGCGGATTCGTCCTGAGCAACTCGGCAAAGCGGGTGAAATAGCTGTTGGCATCGAGCGCGGTCACGCGGCGGCGGGCGGCATCGAGGCTCGCGTCGATGTCGGTGGCCTTGTCCGCACGGACCTTGCCGGCCGCCTCGCGGGCCGCCGGCTTGCCAAACGTCTCCAGCGGCATGACGCGGTAGCGGTCCTGCACGCGGCGGGCCGAGGCCATGTCGCGCTGGCCAAGCACCTGCGTGCGGGCGACGATCCACACCAGGCTGGTCGGCGCGGCAATCTGCTTGACCCCTGGCGGCAGCGTGCCTTCCCAGCCTGGCGGCGTGATCGCGTAGTGCGCGGCGCGTGCGCCGGAGGTGCGGTTGCCCAGCGATTCGAAGACATCCGTCCACGCGTCATGCAGCGAGACCCAGAGGTGGCGGCGGCCCGCGTCGGGCAGGCTCAGGATGACCGGCCCGGTGCGCAGGTCGACGAAGGCGCTGCTGGCGAGCACATCCACGCGCGGGCGCACGCCGGTGGGCAGCGCTTCGTCTTCCAGCGTGCGCTGATGCATGAAGGTGCCGGTGGGGGCGAGTGCCGACGTGGTCTGCAGCAGCGCATCCGTCATCATCAGCGGAAACGCGTAGACATAGGCGGAGCGCACGAGCGCTTCGTTCGGCTGCGGCAGGCGCTGTTCGATCGGTGCCGTGGTGGGCGCGTTCTGGGTGGAGCAGGCTGCCATGGCAAAGGCGGCCACGCTCAGCGCCACGGACGCCAGCTTGGTGAGCCGGCGCTCGCGCGCGGGGCAGTGCGTCATCGTGTTCTCCTTTGTCGTCGGCGCGCGCAACAGGAAACCAGACGCCTGTCGGACATCCCCCCCGGGATGCTTGCGCATACGAGCGCGCGGTCGTCGGTTTTGCGGCGCCGCATATTAAACCGTGAATCCTCGGACTGTAGGAGCGCTGCCCGCGCAAGTCAATTCAAGTGCTGCACGGCATTCATGCGTCGCTCAGCCTAGAGGCGCAGGTGCAGCGCAAGGCGCAGCCGGGCGGCGTCGTACTCGGCTTTCAGGCGGGCGACGATCTCCGCCGCCGGCGGCAGGTCGGCGATCTGGCCGACGCCCTGGCCCGCTCCCCAGATGTCTTTCCATGCCTTCGCCCGCGAGGTGCCGTCGCCGAAGTTCATGGCGGACTTGTCGGCCTGCGGCAGGGCGTTGGGGTCGAGGCCGGCGAGCTCGATGCTCTCGCGGATGTAGTTGCCGTGCACGCCGGTGAAGAGGTTCGTGTAGATGATGTCCGAGGCCGCGGCCCGCACGATGGCGCTCTTGTAGCTTTCGGCCGCATGCGCCTCCTGGCTCGCGATGAAGCGCGTGCCGATGTAGGCGAGGTCGGCGCCCATGGCCTGCGCGGCGAGGATGGCGTCGCCGGTGGCAATGGCGCCCGACAGCGCGATCGGCCCGTCAAAGATGCGCCGCACTTCGCCCACCAGCGCGAACGGCGACAGCGTGCCGGCATGCCCGCCCGCGCCCGCAGCCACCAGGATCAGGCCATCCACGCCGGCTTCGAGCGCCTTTTCGGCGTGGCGCAGGTTGATCACGTCATGCAGCACGATGCCGCCGTAGCCATGCACGGCATCGAGGATCTCCTTGACGGGCGCACGCAGCGACGTGATGAAGATCGGCACCTTGTGCTTGACGCAGGTGGCCACGTCCTGCTCCAGCCGTGCGTTCGAGTGGTGCACGATCTGATTGACCGCAACCGGGCCCACCACCCGGTCCGGGTGCGCGGCGCCATAGGCGGCGAGCGCCTCGTTGATCTGCGTGAGCCAGTCGTCGAGCACCTCGGCCGGCCGCGCGTTGAGCGCCGGAAACGCGCCCACGATGCCGGCCTTGCACTGCGCCAGCACCAGCTCGGGGTAGCTGACGATGAACATCGGCGAGCCGATCACCGGCAGCGTGAGGTGCTGCAGCGCGAGCGGCAGATGCTTGGCGGCGGGCATGGCGCCTCCTGGCGGGGGAACGTCGTTCGATTATAGGAACGATCCCGCACCCTGCCTTGCGCGAGGCCGCATGCGCTCAAGCGTGGACCTGCTGCGCCAGCAGTTCGATGAAGGTGCGGTTGAAGGCCGGCAGGTCGTCGGGCTTGCGGCTGCTGACCCAGTTGCGGTCGGTGACCACTTCCTGGTCGACCCACGTGCCGCCGGCGTTGCGGATGTCGTCTTGCAGCGTGGGCCAGCTCGTCAGCGTGCGCCCGCGCACCAGCCCGGCCGAGACCAGCAGCCACGGCCCGTGGCAGATCACGGCGATCGGCTTTTGCTCGCGGTCGAACGCTTTTACAAAGGCCTGGGCCTCGGGCACGATGCGCAGCGCATCGGCGTTGACCACGCCGCCGGGCAGCACCAGCGCGTGGAAATCTTCCGGTTTGGCGACGTCGAGCGTGATGTCCACCTTGAAGGTGTCGCCCTTGTCCGCATGGTGCAGGCCCGTCACGCTGACCGGCTTGGGCGAGACGATGCTGACGATGGCGCCGGCCCCCTCCAGCGCCTGCCTGGGGCTGGCGAGCTCGGCCTGCTCGAACAGGTCATGGACGAGGATGGCGATGCGCAAGTCATGTAGCGGGGTCATGTCGAACTCCTGGTCGGGAAGACGGAGTGGACGAGGCCGCAACCGCCGTGCCCGGTCTGCGCTAGCATGCGGAGCGCACATCGCACTTCCAACAGCGCACACGCATCGCACCTGACCGGAGACCCGCATGACCGCACCGCTTTCCATCGACGCCGCGCTGTTTCCCGGCTTTCGCCCGTTCCGCCAGGCGGTCAATGGCGTGGAGATCGCGGGGGTGATCGGCGGCAGCGGTCCGCCCCTGCTGTTGCTGCACGGTCACCCGCAAAGCCATGTGATCTGGCACAAGGTCGCGCAGGATCTGGCACGCGACTACACCGTCGTCGCCACCGACCTGCGCGGCTACGGCGCCTCGTCCAAGCCGGCCGGCAGCGCCCGGCACGTGGAGTACAGCAAGCGCACCATGGCGCAGGATCAGGTCGAGGTGATGCGCGCCCTGGGCTTCGGACGCTTCCGGCTATGCGCGCATGATCGCGGTGCGCGCGTGGCGCATCGCCTGTGTGTCGACCACCCCGCGCACGTCGAGCGCGCCATGCTGCTCGACATCGCCCCGACGCTGGCGATGTACGAGAACACCGACATGGCGTTTGCCTCCGCCTACTGGCACTGGTTCTTCCTGATCCAGCCGACGCCGTTTCCCGAGACCCTCATCAACGCGACGCCCGATTTCTACATCAGCAAACTGATGGGGCTGCGCCACGCCGGGCTCCAGCCGTTCGCCCCCGAAGCGATGGCCACCTACGCCGCCGCCATGCGCGAGCCCGACTGCGTGCACGCCATGTGCGAGGACTACCGCGCCGCGGCCACCATCGACCTCGAACACGATCGCGCCGACCGCGATGCCGGCAAGCGCGTGCGTGTGCCGCTGCGTGTGCTGTGGGGCGAGCACGGCGTGATCCAGCGGTGCTTCCAGCCGCTCGGGCTGTGGAGCGCCGTGGCGGACGACGTGAGCGGCGGCACGGTGCCGTGCGGGCATTACGTGCCGGAGGAGGCACCCGAGGCCCTGCTCAAGGAGATGCGGGCATTTTTTGCATGAGCGCGACGGGACGGACTACGCCTCCGCCCACTCCCGCAAGAGGTTGTGATAGGTCCCCGTCAACGCAATGACGGACGGCTCTTCCTGCCCCAGCAGCGCCATCAGCCGTTGCAGCGCCGTATCCATCTGGAACAGCAGCGTGCGATGGGCATCGCTGCGCACCATGCTCTGCAGCCAGAAGAACGAGCACACCCGCGCGCCGCGCGTGACGGGCGTCACGCGGTGCAGGCTGCTGCTCGGGTAGAGCACCATGTCGCCGGCCGCGAGCTTGACGCGGTGTTCGCCGAAGGTGTCGTCGATGACGAGTTCACCGCCGTCGTAGTCCTCGGGCTCGGTCAGGAACAGCGTGCACGACAGGTCGCTGCGGACGCGGAAATCGGTGCCGCGCAGGTGGCGCAGGGCGTTGTCGACATGGTTGCCGAACCTCTGGCCGCCCGCGTAGCGGTTGAACAGCGGCGGGAACACCTTCAGCGGCAGCGCGGCCGAGAAGAACAGCGTGTTGGCGGCCAGTGCATCCTGGATCAGCGTACCCGCCTCGCGCGCTGCGGGGGAGCCCTCCGGCAACTGTAGGTTGTGCTTGACCTGGCCCGACTGCGCTCCCGCGGTGACCTTGCCGTCCACCCATTGGGCGGCGTCGATGACGGCGCGGCACTGCGCGACCTGGTGCTTGGTGAGGACGGCCGGAATCTTCAGCAGCATGGTGATGTGGTTTCCAGCGCACCGGCCAGCGCACGCAGACGCGCATCGGGATGGCCGGCAAGAAAGTCATGCGCCTTCGCCAGGAAGGCCGGGGTGGCGGTGTGCGGAACGGCCTGCATCCAGTCGTGCGCTTCGTCGAGGCGGCCGGCCATGGCCAGCAGGCGGGCGGCGTTGAACTGGCCGCGGAAGTCGCCGCCTTCGGCCGCGCGCAGGTAACAGCGCAGGGCCATGGCCAGGTCCGCCTCGACTTCCCAGCCGTCTTCATAGAAGCCGCCGAGCACGTTGATCGACTTGGCATGCCCTTGCGCCGCAGCGGCCCGGAAGAGCGCGAATGCGTGCGCGCGGTCTGCCGGCACGCCACGTCCAAGCTGCAGGCTCGTGGCGTAGTTGTACTGGCCCCAGTCGAGGCCGGCCTCTGCCGCGCGGGCGTACCAATGCGTGGCGGTCTTGTCGCAGGCGGGGGTGCCCCAGCCGTGCTCGTAGCAGCGGCCGAGCATGTTGGCCCCCATGGCGTGGCCGGCCAGCGCGGCGGTCTTGAACCAGTACAGCGCTTCGGTGGCGTTGCGCTTGACGCCGCGCCCATCGAGCAGCCACTGGCCGTAGAGGGTCTGCGCCTCCGTATGGCCGCGCCGTGCGGCACCGGCAAGCCAGCGCGCGGCGCGGCCGGCGGGGCCGCTCAGCAGCGCGTGGATGGCATCGACCGCCGCATCGGCTGCGGTGCTTGCGGCATGTACCGCCATCAGTAGCGGATACCGAGCGTCAGGATGGCCGTGCGCCCCGGCGCCAGCGATGCATAGTGCGACGCATATGCCTGGTTGAAGTACACCTTGTCGAACACGTTCTGCACGTTCAGTTGCAGGGTGGTGTGCTTGTCGATGCGGTACGCGGCCATGGCGTCAAAGCGCCAGTAGGCCGGCACCCACTTCGGGCTGGCGGGGTTGGCGCTGCCCCATACCTTCGAGACGTAGTACGCGCCGCCGCCCAGCGTGAGTTTCGGCATCGGCTGATACGTCGTCCACAGGCTGAAGCTGTTCTTTGGCGTGTTGGGGAACGCGGTGCCGTTCGTCGCGCCAAACGCCGCGCCTGCGCCGCCGTTGTTGCGCAGTTCGCTCTTGAGGAACGTGTAGCCCCCGAAAACCTGCCACTGGCTGGTCAGCGCGCCCGACCAGCCGAGCTCGAAGCCATCGACGCGCTTGTTGCCGGCCATGGCGGCGGTGCCGTCCTGCTGCACGATGCGGGCGTTGGTGGTCTCGATCCGGAACACCGCGGCCGTCAGCGCGAGCTTGTTGTCGAGCACGTTCCACTTGGTGCCGAGCTCGTAGGCGCGATTCTTCTCGGGGGCCAGCACGTCGCCGCGATTGCCCGAGCGGTCCGGCGTGAGTGCGCTGGTATCGGCGCCCTGGCCCGCCACCGAGCCCGACGGCGTGGAAGACGTGCCGTATGCGAGATAGATGCTGCCGTTCTGCGCCGGCTTGAAGACGAGGCCGAGCTGATAGTTCAGCAGGTTGTCGTCGCGCGAGAAGCTGGAGCGCACGCCCTGCGCATTGGCCGACGTGGTCGCCGATGCCGAATAGCGGTCAAAACGCACGCCGCCGTTGACCTGCCAGCGCGGCGACAGCTCGATGGTGTCGAACACGTACGCCGATTGCGTGCGCACGGTCGTCTCGGCCGGGTTGTTGCTGAGCGTGATGCTGCCCGCCCACGGGTCGTTGGGATTGGGGGTGAACAGGCTCGTGCAGTTGTAGCCGCCTGCCGCACCCGTGCCGCTCGGGCACCGGTTGCTGCCGGTGGCAACGGTGTAGGTGTCATTGCGGCTGCGCTCGCGCGAGAACTCCAGGCCGGCCGCATAGCTGTGCTTGAGGCTGCCGGTCTGGAACCTGCCCGTCGCCTCGGTCTGGTTGGCGGCGGTATTGGCGACGGCGTAGCGCGAGTTGGTGCGGCGCCAGACCATGCCGTAGTAGATGTTGCCCTGGCTGTCGTCGGGCTGCGTCCAGATATAGTCCTGGCTGGTGCGGGCGATGCGCGTGGTGTTGCGCAGCTTCAGCGCGCTGGACACATCATGCTCCAGCGTGAAGGTGCCCATGTCGACGCGGTCGCGGCGGAAGTCGCGGCCCAGGCCGTAGTAGACGTTGCGATCGACGTTCACCGGCGCGCCATCGCCGGGGCCGAACAGCTGCGGGCGGCCATCGGTGCGGCGGTAGAAGTTGCCGTTGTTGTAGGGGATGCCGGTGTCGGGCGTGTCGTTCGACTGCAGGTGGTAGTACGACAGCGTCGCGCGCGTGGGCGTGCCCAGCCCGAAGGCGATGGACGGTGCGATGCCCCATCGGCTGAAGCTCGTGACATCGCGGCCGGCCACGCCGGCATCGTGGTACATGCCATTGATGCGCAAGGCGGCGTGATCGCCGATCTGGTAGTTGCCGTCCGCCGTGGCGCGCTTGTACGTCGCGTTGCCGACTGACACCGTACCCTCGGTGAACGTCTCCAGCTTGGGCGCCTTCGAGACGATGTTGATCGCGCCGCCCGCCGAGCCGCGCCCTTCATACGCGCCCGACGGCCCCTTGATGACTTCCACCGATTCCACGTTGAACAGCTCGCGCGACTGCGCACCGATGTCGCGCAGCCCGTCGAGGAAGGTGCTCGCCTGGGCGTCATAGCCGCGGATGAACGGGCGGTCGCCCACCGGGTTGCCGCCTTCGCCCGCGCCAAACGCAATGCCCGGCACCGTGCGCAGCGCCTCGGTGAGGGTGACGGATCCGCTGTCCTGCAGCACCTCGGCCGGAATGACGGTGACCGACTTGGGCGTGTCGAGCAGCGGAGCGGTGAACTTGCCGGTCGACGCTTCGTCGGTCTTGAAGCCGCTGCTGCCGGTGACGGTCTGCTCGGGCAGCGTGGCCGTGACGTGAGGCTTGTCGGTGTCCGCCATGGCCGGCGCGGAGGCCACGGCAAAGCTCATCGCCCCCGTGAGGTAGCCGACCACCGAGTGTTCGGTGCGCTTGCGTTCCGTCTGTGCTGCTTGCATGGCGTGATGCCGCTCCCTTGAGAGATCCAATGATCTGATGAATGCAAATGAGAATTGTTATTGTTTACATGTGAAGGAGTCAACGCAAAAACTGGCGATTGCCTTACGTTGACAAAAAATATCGAATGGGGTCAGGCGCTTACCGGCATGGGCCGGCCGCGTGGCGGCGACGTGCCGTCTCAGTCGCGGTTGTGAAGGCGACCGTATTCGATCGTGGCGGCCCCGGCCTTGACGAGCCCGGCGACGGCCGCGTCGAGCATCTCGGCGAGCGACGTCGTGGGAAAGAAGCGTGCCTGAAGGCGCGGCATCAGCGTGGTCTGCGCAAACCACGCGGCCAGTGCCTCGTGCGTGAGGGCCTGCTGCTCCAGCAGCTTGAACTTCACCAGCACCCGGATGGCGTGCAGGGCGTTGCGCTCAGGGTCGGCGCGCAGATACGCGAGCCGGCTGAACGCAGCATCGATGGCGGCGCTGACGCCGGTGAACGGGCGACCGTGCCCCGGCACCACCACGCGCGCGTCGAGCCGGGCGATGCGCTCCAGAATGGCCTGCTGCTCGGCAAAGCCGCTCTCGCCCTCCAGCTCGGGAAAGATCACGCCAAAGCCGCGCTCCCACAGCGCATCGGCGGAGACGAGCACGCGCGTCTCGGGGCTGTAGACGATGACGGCATTCGGATCGTGTCCTGGCGCGCCGATGACCTGCCAGTCGAAGCCCCCGAGGCGCAACGTCATGCCGTCTGCGAGGCCGGCCCCCGCTTCGGGCAGCGCAAAGCGCGCGCACTGCTGGCCGGTGGGCGCGTAGCTGAGGGCGGTGGTGTCCCAGCGGCGCACGTCGTCGACTTGCGCGGCAGGCACGCGGGTGTGGCAGCCGTACAGCGCCTGCAGCGCCGCGTTGCCGCCGCAGTGGTCGGAATGCAGGTGCGTATTCAGCAGGCGGCGCAGCGGCTTGCCTTGCAGCGCGTGCTGGACCAGCGCGGTGGTCTGCGGCGCGTGGGTGACGTAGCCGGAGTCGATCAGCGCGCAGCCGCCGTGTGCATCGTCATCGAAAAAGAGAATGTTGTTGGACGACAGCCAGCCGCGCTCGAACACGCGCATCGAGGCTGGCAAGGCGACGACGTCGTGCTCGGCCATGTCAGCCGCCAGACGTGTCGTTGAGCCACGCGCAGGCGCGCTCGGGCAGGGTCTGCCACACGGCCAGGCGTGCCGCGTCGGTCATGGTCGACCACGCGGCGATCTCGTCGAGGGTGCGCATGCAGCCGACGCACAGGCCGCGTGCTTCGTCCATCTTGCACACGCTGATGCACGGCGACGCCACCGGCTGCGTGCGCTCGGCCTGCACACGGCTGTTGCGCAGCTTGCCCAGGGCAAGCTTGAGTTGCGCGCGCGTGCAGGCATCCATGGCGTGGGTCAATCGCGCAGGGCGATGTCGGCGACGGGCGCGCCGGTCATGGCTTGCAGCTCGGCGGGCGTGAGGTTGAACACCGCATGCGGGTGGCCGGCGGCGGCCCACACGCTGTCGTACTGGAACAGGTCGCGATCGAGCAGCATGATGGGCTTGACCGCATGGCCGACGGGGCACACGCCGCCGATGGCGTAGCCGGTCTTCTCGCGCACGAACTTGGCATCGGCCTTGGCCAGCGCGCCGACGTGCGCCGAAACCTTGGCTTCGTCGACGCGATTGGTGCCGCTGGCGATCACCAGCACGGGCGCATCGTCTTCGGCGCGGCGGAAGATGATCGACTTGGCGATCTCCGCCACCGAGCAGCCGAGGCCGGCCGCGGCTTCGGCAGACGTCTTGCCGGTGGCAGGCAGCATCACGATGTCTTTCTCATAGCCGAGCGCACGCAGGTGGTCAGCCACGCGCTGGGCGGATTCGGGCAGGGGGGCGTTCGTATCGGTAGCAGTCATCGTCGTTGTTCTTCGTCCGTCGTCAGATGCAGGCCTGCGCGACCTGGTCCTGCAGCTTGAGCAGCAGCGCGCGTCCGGCGCGTGAAGCCGTCGGGCGGCCGATGGCCTGCGAGATGAAGTCACCCGCCAGCACCACCTTGTCGAGGTCGATGCCGGTGCGGATGCCCAGGCCGTGCAGCAGGTACAGCACGTCTTCGGTGGCGACGTTGCCGGTCGCGCCCTTGGCGTACGGGCAGCCGCCCAGCCCGGCCACCGAGGCATGGAAGATCTGGATGCCGACTTCCAGGCTGGCGAGGATGTTGGCCAGCGCCTGGCCGTACGTGTCGTGGAAATGGCCCGAGAGGCGGTCGATCGGGAACGTCGCCGCGGCGGCTTCCATCACGGTTTTCACCTGCCCGGCCGTGCCCACGCCGATGGTGTCGGCAATGTCGATCTCGTCGCAGCCGAGGTCGGCCATGCGCTGGATCACATCCACCACCGCCGACACCGGCACCTCGCCCTGATAGGGGCACCCGAGCGAGCACGAGATCGATCCGCGCACGCGAATGCCCGCATCCTTCGCGGCCTTGGCCACCGGCACGAAACGCTCGATCGATTCGGCAATCGAGCAGTTGATGTTCTTCTGCGAGAAGGCCTCGCTGGCCGCGCTGAAGATCACGACTTCATCCGCACCGGCGGCGGCAGCGGCCTCGAAGCCCTTCATGTTGGGCGTGAGCGCCGAATACAGCGTGCCCGGCCGGCGCTGGATGCGCGCCATCACATCGGCGCCGTCGGCCATCTGCGGCACCCACTTGGGCGACACGAACGACGCCGCTTCCACGTTGACGAAGCCGGCGTCGGACAGCCGGTTCACCAGTTCGACCTTGGTGTCGGCCGAGACCGGCGACTTCTCGTTCTGCAGACCGTCGCGCGGGCCAACTTCCACCACCTTCACAAAATTCGGGAGTGTCATCTCAATAACCTCGTTGCAGATCGACGATGCCGGCAATCGGTTCGCCGGCTTCCAGCGCGCGGATCTTGCCCGCGATCTGCGCAATGCTGATCTCGCGCAGCGTCAGCGCGGAAATGTGCGGCGTGATGTGGATGCGCGGTTCGGTCCAGAACGGGTGGTCGGCCGGCAGCGGCTCGGTGCGGAACACGTCGAGCGCGGCCCCGGCAATGTGGCCGCTGCGCACGGCGGCCAGCAGGTCGTCTTCCACCACATGCTTGCCGCGCGCCACGTTGACGAGGAACGCGCCCGGCGTGAGTTGAGCCAGCAGCTTCGCGTCGATCACGTTTTCGGTGTCGGCCGTCAGCGGCAGCACGTTCACCAGCACGCGCGTGCCGGCGAGAAAGCCCGGCAGTGCATCGCTGCCCGCGCGGCAATCGACGCCATCGACGTGCTTGGCGGAGCGGCTCCAGCCGCGCACCGGAAAGCCGAAGCCTGCCAGCGTCTTGGCGATGTGCGTGCCCAGCACGCCCAGGCCGAGCACGCCGACGACGAATTCGTCGCGGTTGAACGGCTTGAGGAATCGCCACATCTTCGCTTGCTGCTGACGCTCGTATTCGTCGAGCCGGCGGAAGAAGCGCAGCACGGCGTGCGTGACGTACTCGCTCATCTGCGCGGCCATGCCGGCGTCGTCCAGGCGCACGATCGGCAGCCCCTCGGGAATGGCATCCGGCGACTGCGCACGCAAGCCCAGAATGGCATCGACACCCGCGCCCAGGTTGAACACCGCACGCAGATCCCGGCGCCCGCGCAGCATCTCGGCGGGCGGCTGCCAGACGACGGCGTAGTCGGCGTCTGGCGTCGCGCCCGGCTCCCACACCGACAGCCGCGCTTCGGGCAGCGCCTGCGCAAAACCGTCGAGCCAGGGTTGGGGCTTGCCGTCGGGCGTGTAGATCTGGATGTGCATGTGAGGCAACTTCGGGTCTGAGTTGACGTATACGTCAAGCACTGTAGCAGGGGCCGCCATGCCGCGCGGCGGCCCGCAGTGGCGTCACTCGGCGGGTTTGAAGGCCAGCAACTGCACGCCCTCCGTCACCTGATCGCCCACGCCATACAGCACCGATTCGACGACGCCGTCGGCGGGTGCGGTGAGCGTGTGCTCCATCTTCATGGCTTCCATGACGACCAGCGGCGCGCCCTTGGTGACGGTCTGCCCGGGCGCGGCCAGCACGGCGATGACCTTGCCGGGCATCGGCGCCGTGAGCTTGCCGCCTTCGTCATCGGCTTCGCCGGCATGGGCGAGCGGGTCGTGACGCTCGAGCGTCCAGTGCGTGCCGCCGGTGAAGACGTGGAAGGCATCGCCATCGGCGTGCACCTGGCCGGTCGCCTTGTGCGTGCCGAGCGTGACGGTGAAGGTCTCGGCATGGCGCTGCGTGGTGAAGGGCGCCTCATGCCCCTTCGTTTTCAGGCGCGAGCCGTCGCGGCCGTAGATGAGGGTCGCGTCGATGGACTGATCGCCGTGCGTGAAACGCAGCGTTCGCTCCGCCTCGCCATTCAGACGCCAGCCGCTGCCGCGCGCCCACGGCGAATGCGGGTCGCGCGTGTCGGTGCGCAGGCTGCGCGCCTCGCGGGCGAGCAACGCTGCCACCGCCAGCGCGATGGCGTCTTGCGGCACGTCCGCTGCGGCGGGGAACAGCGTGTCGTGATTGCGCGCGATCAGGCCGGTATCCAGATCGGCGGTCGCAAACGGCTTCGATGCAACAAGCCGGCGCAGGAACGCCACGTTGGACGACAGCCCCACCAGGTGGAAGCTGCCCAGCGCCTGCAGCATGCGCGCGAGCGCTTCGTCACGGTCGCGGCCCCAGACGATCAGCTTGGCGATCATTGGGTCGTAGTACGGGCTGATGGCGTCGCCTTCGCGCACGCCAGCGTCGATGCGCACGGCGGCGGGTTCGCCGTTGGCTTGCGCGCCCACGGTGAACTCCACCGCTGCTGGCGTGCGCAGCACCTTCAGCGTGCCGATGGAGGGCAGGAAATCCCGGTCGGGATTTTCTGCGTAGATGCGCGCTTCGAGCGCGTGGCCGTGAATGTGCAGTTCGTCCTGCGTGCGCGGCAGCGGCTCGCCAGAGGCCACGCGCAATTGCCATTCGACCAGGTCTTCGCCCGTGATCATTTCGGTGACCGGGTGCTCGACCTGCAGGCGCGTGTTCATCTCCATGAAGTAGAACGTGCCGTCTTCGTCGACGATGAACTCGACCGTGCCGGCGCCCACGTAGCCCACGGCGCGCGCGGCGGCCACGGCGGCTTCGCCCATCGCGCGGCGACGCTCCAGCGTCATGCCCGGGGCCGGGGCTTCTTCCAGCACCTTCTGGTGGCGGCGCTGCACCGAGCAATCGCGCTCGAACAGGTAGACGGCATTGCCGAGGCTGTCGGCGAAGACCTGGATTTCGATGTGGCGCGGGCGCGTGAGGTACTTCTCGATCAGCACACGGTCATCGCCAAAGCTGGACGACGCCTCACGCTTGACTGAGGCCAGCGACGCTTCGAACGCGTCGCCCGATTCCACCACGCGCATGCCCTTGCCGCCGCCGCCGGCGCTTGCCTTGATGAGCACGGGATAGCCGATGCGATCGGCCTGCGTGCGCAGGAACGCGGCGTCCTGGTTGTCACCGTGGTAGCCGGGGACGAGCGGCACGCCTGCCATTTCCATCAGCGCCTTGGCCGCGCTCTTGCTGCCCATCGCTTCGATGGCCGAGGCCGGCGGGCCGACGAAGATGATGCCGGCGTCTGCGCAGGCTTTGGCGAAGGCTTCGTTTTCCGACAGGAAGCCGTAGCCGGGATGGACGGCTTGCGCGCCCGTGGCGCGTGCGGCTTCGAGGATGCGGTCGGCGCGGAGGTAGCTGTCGCGGGCGGCGGGCTCACCGATGTGGATGGCTTCGTCGCAGGCCGCGACGTGGCGGGCGTTGGCGTCGGCATCGGAGTAGACCGCGACCGTGCGGATGCCGAGCTTGCGGCAGGTGGCGGCGACCCGGCAGGCGATTTCGCCTCGGTTGGCGATGAGGAGCTTGGTGATCATGGTGTTGTTACGTCTCCTGGTTTTGGTTTTGCACTTGTGGTGCATTCCTTGTTTCATCCCCTGCCGGGGCCGAAAGGGAGGCAGACCACCAACAAAAAACCAAGACCCACCCCCCACAACAAAACGTCAGTCCGCCGGCGTAATGTCGATATGGCAATGCGACGAATGCGAGTGCGAAGCATCAGCGCTTTGATGCAGATGATCCTGCACCTCCACCCGCATCCCCAGCCGCGCCAACAGCTTCCGATCCGCATCGGCCTCCGGGTTATCCGTCGTCAGCAGCTTCTCGCCATAGAAGATCGAGTTGGCGCCCGCCATGAAGCACAGCGCCTGCAGCGCATCGTCCATCGCCTCGCGGCCAGCGGAGAGTCGCACCATCGCCTTGGGCATCGTGATGCGCGCCACCGCAATCGTGCGCACGAAATCAAACGGATCCAGTTCTTCGTTGCCCGCCAGCGGCGTGCCTTCCACCTTCACCAGGTTGTTGATGGGCACCGAGTCTGGATACGGCTCCATGTTCGCCAGTTCGGCAATCAGGCCCGCGCGCTCGTGCACCGATTCCCCCAGCCCGACGATGCCGCCGCAGCACACGTTGATGCCGGCGTCACGAACGTGCTCGAGCGTGTCGAGCCGATCCTGATACGTGCGCGTGGTGATGATCTCGCCATAGAACTCGGGCGCGGTATCGAGGTTGTGGTTGTAGTAGTCCAGGCCCGCTTCCTTCAACTGCACGGCCTGTTCCTGCTTCAGCATGCCGAGCGTCACGCAAGTCTCCAACCCCATCGCCTTCACGCCGCGCACCATCTCAGCCACGGCGTCGAGCTGATGCGGTTTCGGGTTGCGCCACGCGGCGCCCATGCAGAAGCGGCTGGCGCCGTTCTGCTTGGCCCGTGCGGCGGCTTCGAGCACCGCGTCGACCGGCATCAGCTTTTCAGCCTCGACCCCGGTGTCGTAGCGCGCCGATTGCGGGCAGTACGAACAGTCTTCGGGGCAGCCGCCGGTCTTGATGGACAGCAGCGTCGACAGCTGAACCGCGTTCGCATCAAAGTTGGCGCGGTGCACCTGCTGCGCCTGGAACAGCAGGTCGTTGAACGGCAGGGCGAACAGCGCTTCGATGGCTTCGCGGCTCCAGCGGGCGTTGGGATTCTGCCCGGGCGTGGGCGGCACCTTGGCGGCGTTCGGCACGAAGTTCAGTGGAGTGGATTGCATGAGGACTTCCTTCAAGTGATGCGTGGTTTCGTTGTTATGCGGGTCAGGCCGGCAGCAGCCAGTTCGGCTTGCGCTTGCCCAGGAAACTCTGCACGCCTTCGCGGCCTTCTTCCGAGGCGCGGATGGCGGCGATGCGCTCGGCGGTATCCGCCAGCAAGGCGTCGTTGACGGCGGCGCCAGCCACCTCACGCACCAGGCGCTTGCTCTCGCGAACGGCATTCGGGCTGTTGGCGACGAGCGCGGCTGTAATGTCGCCCACCTTGGCGTCGAGCGCGTCTGCGTTCACGAGTTCATGCACGAGGCCCAGGCGATGCGCCTGCGCGGCGGAGAAACGCTCGGCGGTGATGAAGTAGCGGCGCGATGCCTGCTCACCCAGCGCGCGGATCACGTATGGGCTGATGGTGGCCGGGATCAAGCCAAGCTTCGCTTCCGACAGGCAGAAGTTGGCGGTATCCACCGCGACGACGATGTCGCACGCGGCGACCAGGCCGACGCCGCCGGCATACGTGTCGCCCTGCACGCGCGCGATCACGGGCTTGGGGCAGGTGTAGATGGCGCGCAGCATTTCGGCCAGGCGCAGGGCGTCGGCGCGGTTCTCGTCATCGGAGTAGCCGGCCATCTTCTTCATCCAGTTGAGGTCGGCGCCCGCGCAGAAGGCGGGCCCGTTGCCGGACAGGACGATGGCGCGCACGCTGGGCTCATCGGCCAGCGCGCGGAACGCACCGGTCAGCTCGGCGATGACGGTCTCGTTGAAGGCGTTGCGCACGTCAGGCCGATTCAGCGTGAGTGTGGCGACGGCGCCGTTCTGTGCGAAGGCGAGGGTCTCGAAAGTGTTCATTCCGGGTCCTTGTTGGTGTCGGACTTGGGGTCGTCTGCGCCGGAGGCCTCTGCGGCTGTGGGGCTGGCTGGGCCGACCGGACCGACAGGGCCTGCGGGCAAGCCCAGTTCGCGCAGGAAGGCGTCGACCTGCGGTAGCCAGATGCTCAACCCCGCGTGGCTGGCAAACATGCCGTGCGAGTCGCCCCTGAAGGTGCCGAAATCCACCAGCCGGCCTTTGCCGCCCGCACTCGTGTAGGCCGCGAACATCTTCTCGGGCATCGGCTTGGGCCAGTAGCTGTCGTTGTCGCCGTAGAACCAGAGCGACGGGTAGCGTGACTGGCGGCCGTACGTTTCAAAGGCGCGCACGAGATTGCTTTCCCAATCGACGCAGGTGTCGTTGCGCAGGCCACCGGCAAAGTTAACCAGCCCGCGCACGCCGGGGTAGGCGATGGTGCCGAAGGCCAGCGTGGTCAAACCGCCGTGCGACTGGCCCATGACGACGATGCGGTTGCGGTCCACGTACGGCTGCGCGGTCATGTAGTCGAGCGCGGCCACCACGTCTTCTGCCTGGATGATGCCGTTGGCTTCCACGTTGCAGCCGCTGCCGATATACGCGCCGCCGGATTTGGAAAACCCTTGCCGCATCGGGATGGCCACCACGTAGCCGCGCGCGACCAGCGCCGCCGCCTGCTCGCTGTAACGGGCACGCGATTGGAATGCCGCCTTGCCGCGCGCCTTGCCGTGATTGAGCACGATGAGCGGGAAGGGCCCGTCGCCGGCGGGCTTGTAGATCGTGGTTTCCAGCTTGATGGTGAAGATGCCCGCAGACTTGGGCACATCCACCACCGTTTCGGTCATGCCGGGCGGGAGGGGTTCACTGGCGTGCGCGGCTGTGAGCAATAGCGCGCAGCCAACAGCTGCCCAGGCGCTGCGCCACGTTCGCGCGGTGTTGCTATTCACTGCAGATCCCTGTTCGATGGGCGGTCCGCTTACATGCGGAACACGCCGAAGTTCATGTCGCCGATCGGTGCATTCAGGCTTGCCGACAGGCCCAGGCCCAGCACATTGCGCGTGTCGGCCGGGTCGATGACGCCGTCGTCCCACAGGCGCGCGCTGGCGTAGTACGGATGGCCCTGGCGCTCGTATTGCTCGCGGATCGGCGCCTTGAAGGCGGCTTCTTCCTCGGCGCTCCACTGGCCGCCCTTGGCCTCGATGCCGTCGCGACGCACGGTGGCGAGCACGCTGGCCGCCTGCTCCCCGCCCATCACCGAGATGCGCGCGTTCGGCCACATCCACAGGAAGCGCGGCGAATAGGCGCGACCGCACATGCCGTAGTTGCCCGCGCCAAACGAGCCGCCGATGATGACCGTGAACTTCGGCACCTGCGCCGTCGCCACCGCCGTCACCATTTTCGCGCCGTTCTTGGCGATGCCTTCGTTCTCATACTTGCGGCCGACCATGAAGCCGGTGATGTTCTGCAGGAACACCAGCGGGATCTTGCGCTGGCAGCACAGCTCGATGAAGTGCGCGCCCTTGAGCGCCGCCTCGGAAAACAGGATGCCGTTGTTGGCGATGATGCCCACCGGGTAACCCCAGATGCGCGCAAAGCCGCAGACCAGCGTCGTGCCGTAGCGCGCCTTGAATTCGTCAAAGGCGGAATCGTCGACGATGCGGGCAATGACTTCGCGCACGTCGAACGGCTTGCGCGTGTCGGTCGGGATCACGCCGTACAGCTCTTCGGCGGGATAGCGCGGCTCGATGGGCGTATGCACCTGCACCTGCTCGGGCTTGCGGCGGTTCAGGTGCGCGACGATGCTGCGGGCCTGCGCCAGCGCGTGCGAGTCGTTGTTGGCGAAGTAATCCGCCACGCCGGACAGGCGCGTGTGCACATCAGCGCCGCCCAGGTCCTCGGCGCTCACCACTTCGCCGGTGGCGGCCTTCACCAGCGGCGGGCCCGCCAGGAAGATCGTGCCCTGTTCCTTGACGATGATCGACTCGTCGCTCATGGCCGGCACATAGGCGCCGCCCGCCGTGCACGAGCCCATCACCACCGCGATCTGCGGAATGCCCTTGGCCGACAGATTGGCCTGGTTGTAGAAGATGCGGCCGAAGTGGTCGCGGTCGGGAAACACGTCGTCCTGGTTCGGCAGGTTGGCGCCGCCCGAATCGACCAGATAGATGCAGGGCAGGTGGTTCTGCTCGGCGATCTCCTGCGCGCGCAGGTGCTTCTTCACCGTCATCGGGTAATACGTGCCCCCCTTGACCGTGGCGTCGTTGCAGACGATGACGCATTCCTGCCCCGAGATGCGGCCGATGCCGGTGATGATGCCGGCGCCCGGTGCCGCATCGTCGTACATGCCGTACGCCGCCAGTTGCGACAACTCCAGGAACGGCGTGCCGGGGTCGAGCAGTTGCTGCACGCGGTCGCGCGGCAGCAGCTTGCCGCGGGCGAGGTGCTTGGCGCGGGCCTCTTCGCCGCCGCCCTGGGCGATGCGGGCCACCTTGTCGCGCAGGTCGGCGACGAGCGCGCGCATGGCATCGGCGTTGGTCTTGAAGTCTTCGGCGCGGGGGTTCAGCTTGGTTTCGAGCGTCGGCATGGCAGAAGTGCGAGGTTCAGTCAGAGAAGGTGCCGTCGACGTACAACCAACGGCCCTCGGTGGATTCGGCGCCGCTGGCGTCCAGGCGGACGAAGCGGCTGGTTTCATGCAGGCGATGCGCGCGGCCGCCCACCTTGTAGCGCGCGACGAACTCGACCGTCGCGTGCGTGGCGTCCAGCGGCGTGTGGCGCTTCACGTCCAGGCCCAGCCAGCGCGTGGAGGCGGCGTCGGCCTCCGTCGCCTCGAGATCGGCGGGGCAGGTGGACGGATGCCACGTGCGCCGCAGGTACGCCGTATCGCCCAGCACATAAGCGCTGTAGCGCGAGCGCATGAGCTGTTCGGCGGTGGCCGGCAGCGCTTCGCCCGCGTGGAACGGGCCGCAGCAGCGCGCGTAGGTACCGTTGCCGCACGGGCAGGCGTCGCTCGTGCCGAGGCGGGCGATCGGCTTGGCAGGGCTCACGCCAGCAGCTCCGGAAGTTGGCGCATGTCGGTGAACGTGCGCGAAGCACCGGCTGCCACCAGCGGCCCAGGTGCGTTGCGGCCGGCGTAGGCCAGCACCGTCATGCCCGCAGCGTGCCCAGCGGTCACGCCCGTCGGGCTGTCTTCAATGACCACGCAGCGCGCGGGCGCAACGCCCAGCTTGCTCGCCGCGAGCAGGTACACGTCGGGTGCGGGCTTGCTGCGTGCGACTTCGGTGGCCGAAAAGATGCGCGCGTCCGTCGGCTGAAAGCGGTGGATCAGGCCCGTGCGATTGAGCTGCAGTTCAACCTTCATGCGGTCGGCGCCGGAGGCCACGGCCATCGGCAGGCCAAGACCGGACAGCGCCTCGATCGCATCGGCAATGTGCGGCACGGCCTCCACCTCGGCTTCGAGCAACGCGTTGCGGCGGGCATGGAATGTGGACAGCCAGTTCGGCGGCAGCGGCGCGCCGCGCATCTCGGCAATCGCATCGAGTTCTTCGCGGATGGCTTTGCCCAGGAAGCGCTTGATGGAATCTTCCAGGCTGATGTTGATGCCGAGTTCGGTCAGCATTTCCCAGATCAGGCGGTTGACGATGGGTTCGCTGTCGACCAGCACGCCGTCGCAATCGAAGAGGATCGCGTCAAAGCGCGGGTGAGCCGAGGTGGGTTGGGAGACTGCAGTCATGCCGAGTGGGTTGAGAGGTTCAGACCGCCTACGCCAGCGCGCGGGCGATCAGGATTTTCTGGATGTCGCTTGTGCCTTCGTAGATCTGGCACACGCGCACGTCGCGGTAGATGCGCTCCACCGGAAAGTCGCTGACGTAGCCGTAACCGCCGAAGACCTGGATGGCGTCGGAACAGACGCGCTCCGCCATCTCGCTGGCGTTGAGCTTGGCCATGGCGGCTTCCTTCAGGCAAGGCCGGCCGGCATCTTTCAGGCTGGCGGCGTGCCAGACCATCTGGCGTGCCACGTCGATGCGGGTGGCCATCTCGGCCAGGCGGAACTGCACGGCCTGGTGCGCAAACAGCGGCTGGCCGAAGCTCTCGCGCTCCTTGGCGTACGCCAGCGCGGCTTCAAAGGCCGCACGCGCCATGCCCACGCTCTGCGCGGCAATGCCGATGCGCCCGCCTTCCAGCCCGGACAGCGCCATCTTGTAGCCGGCGCCTTCTTCACCCAGCAGGCAATCGGCGGGGATGCGGCAATCTTCGAACACGATCTGCGCCGTGTCGGACGAGTGCTGGCCGAGCTTGTCTTCGAGCCGCGCGACGATGTAGCCCGGCGTGTTGGTCGGCACCAGGAACGCGCTGATGCCGCGCTTGCCTGCCGCCTTGTCGGTCACGGCCATGACGATCGCCACGTCGGCATGCTTGCCGCTGGTGATGAACTGCTTCACGCCGTTGAGCACCCAGTGGTCGCCATCGCGTACGGCCGTGGTGCGCAGCGCCGACGCGTCGGAGCCGACGTGCGGCTCGGTCAGGCAGAACGCGCCGAGCATCTCGCCGCGCGCCAGCGGCACGAGCCACTGCTGCTTCTGCGCATCGTTCGCAAACGCCATCAGCATGCTGCACACGGGGCAGTTGTTCACGCTGATGACGGTGGAGGTGCCGCCGTCGCCCGCGGCAATCTCTTCCAGGATCAGCGCCAGCGACAGGTAGTCGAGCCCCGCACCGCCGAGTTCTTCCGGCACGGCCACGCCATAGGCGCCCAGCTCGCCGAGCTGGCGGTGCACGTCTTTCGGGAACGTCGCTTCGCGGTCCCATGCGGCAGCGTGCGGGGTGATCGCCTCGCGCACGAAGGTGCGCATGGCGTCGCGAATCATCTCTTGCTCTTGGGTCAGCAGCATTGTTTCGGCCTCACCATGCAATGACGCTGCCGTCGTAGTTGCGGAAGCCGCCGTTGTCGGCGCGCGTGGCGCCGGCAATCACGCGGCGGATGCCGGCCACGCTTTCCTGCGGCGTGATGGCCGCGCCTGCACCGCCCATATCGGTCTGCACCCAGCCCGGGTGGAAGGTCAGGCACGTGGCGTTCCTGGCGTCGAGCGACACGGCGCGCAGCACGGCATTCACCGCGGCCTTGCTCGCGCGATACAGCCAGCCGCCGTTGCTCTCCATCTCGCCGATGCTGCCCATGCGGCTGGAGATGACGGCAAGCACGCCGCCGGCCTCATCCGCACCATTGCGTCCGGCTTCGACCATGGGCAGCACGGCCGGCAGCACGCTCATCGGGCCCCACACGTTGGTGTGCATCACGGCATCGAAATCCGCCTGGCTGACGGGCGTGGCGCCCTGCGTGCGCGGGCCGTAGATGCCCGCCACGTAGATCGCCACGTCCAGCGCTTCGCCGTCAAGCTTCCATGCAAGGCCGGCGACGGCGTTGGGGTCGGTGAGGTCGAGCACGTGCGTTTCCGCGCCCAATGCCTGCAGCGCCTGCGCGGCTTCCTGCGTGCGCACGGTGGCGATCACGCGCCAGCCGTCTGCGCGGTACTGCTTGACCGTTTCCAGGCCGATGCCGCGCGACGCGCCCAGGATGAGCGCGGTGCGCGTGCGGCGCGATGTTGCGTTCGTCATGCGCGCGCCTTAGTAGAGTTCGATGCCGACAGCCGTGGCCTCGCCGCCGCCAATGCACAGGCTGGCCACGCCGCGCTTGCCGCCGCGGTGTCGCAGGGCGCCCAGCAGCGTCGCGATCACACGTGCGCCCGAGGCACCGATCGGATGGCCCAGCGCGCACGCGCCGCCGTTCACGTTCACCTTCTCGTGCGGGATGCGCAGGTCGTGCATCGCGGCCATCGGCACCACGGCAAACGCCTCGTTGATCTCGAACAGGTCGACGTTGCCCGAGTTCCAGTCGAGCTTCTTGAACAGCTTGTCGATGGCCGTGACCGGCGCCGTGGTGAACCAGCCGGGTTCTTGCGCGTGCGTGGTGTGGCCGAGCATCACCGCCAGCGGTGTGATGCCGAGCTGCTTGGCAGTCGACTCGCGCATCATCACCAGCGCCGCTGCGCCATCGTTGATCGACGAAGACGATGCGGCCGTCACCGTGCCGTCCTTCTTGAACGCGGGCTTGAGCGAGGGGATCTTGTCGACCTTGATGCGGCGCGGGCCTTCATCGGTGTCGATGACGGTGTCGCCGGCTTTGCCCGAAACGGTGACGGGCGTGATCTCCCAGCGGAACGCGCCGGATTCGGTGGCCTCCTGCGCGCGGCGCACGGACGTCATCGCGAAGTGGTCCTGGGCTTCGCGCGTGAAGCCGTATTTCTCGGCGCAGTCCTCACCGAAGGTGCCCATGGCGCGGCCCTTTTCATAGGCGTCTTCCAGGCCGTCGAGCATCATGTGGTCGTAGATCATGCCGTGGCCGATGCGATAACCGCCACGGCCTTTCGGGATCAGGTACGGCGCATTCGTCATGCTTTCCATGCCGCCCGCGACCACCACATCGACCGAGCCCGCGAGCAGCGCGTCATACGCGTTCATGGCCGCGCGCATGCCCGACCCGCACATCTTGTTGACCGTGGTGCAGCCGACCGACAGCGGCAGGCCCGCGCCCAGTGCGGCCTGGCGTGCCGGTGCCTGCCCCTGGCCCGCAGGCAGCACGCAGCCCATGATGACTTCTTCGATCTGTTCCGGTTTCAGGCCCGCACGTTCGACCGCCGCGCGAATGGCAGCGGCGCCGAGTTGCGGGGCAGTGAGGCTGGCGAGTTCGCCCTGGAAGGCGCCCATGGGGGTACGGGCTGCTGAGGCGATGACGATGCGGTCGGACATTGCTGCAATCTCCTGGAACTGTGCTTGGGACATGTTCTGCACTTTTGGTGCAGGGGTTGTGTGTCTCTTGCGTGTTGGGTGGGCCTTGTTGGTCCATCTCCGTTTCGTCCCCTGCCGGGGCCGACTCACTTTCTTTGTCTTGCCAAAGAAAGTAAGCAAAGAAAGGCGCGCCCGAGATGGCGACACCCTCCTTGAATTTGTGTAACCGGGCGGAGAACGGGAAAACTCGCTTCGCTCAGACAGTTCCCGTTCTTTTTTCCGCCCGCTTACACAAATTCAAGGCGCCATCTAGGGCAGGGTACGGCCACACAATCTGTGTGCTGTCCTAGGTGGCTCTTGTTTGTTGCTGTGTTGCTCGCTTTGCTTCGCGTTGTGCTGCTGGTTCCTGCTGCAGTCGTGGCCGATGGTTTGGCCGTTGACTTTGTTGCCCTAGATGGCGCCTTGAATTTCTGTTGCAGGGAGGAAAAAGGAAGGGAAACTGTCTGAGCGAAGCGAGTTTTTCCCTTCCCCTCCCTGCGACATAAATTCAAGGAATCTTTCGCCATCTCGGGCGCGCCTTTCTTTGCTTACTTTCTTTGGCAAGACAAAGAAAGTGAGTCGGCCCCGGCAGGGGATGAAACGAGGGATGCACCACCAAAAAACGACCCACCCCAACCACACAAAAACTCAGAACCCCACCGGACTAGGCACACTCCCTTCCTTCCCATAGTTCAACCAAGCATCAGCAAGCTGCGCATGCAGTTCCTCATTCGAACTCGCCGCCATCCCCAGATTGCGCAGCAGCCCATCCTTCACGCCGTAAATCCACCCATGCACAGCCAGCGGCTGCCCGCGTTCCCACGCGTCCTGCACGATCGTCGTGAGGCACACGTTGTTGACCTGATGGATCACGTTCAGCTCGCACAGCCGGTCGTGCTGATCCTGGTCGCGGACCACCGTGCCCAGATACGTTTCATGCTGTTCGGCCACATCCCGCACGTGACGAATCCAGTTGTCCGCCAGCCCGAAGCGTTGCTTCGTCAGCGCTGCCTTCACGCCCGAGCACCCGTAGTGGCCCACCACGGTGATGTGCCGGATCTTCAGCACCTCCACCGCAAACTGCAGCACCGACAGGCAGTTCAGGTCCGAGTGCACCACCACGTTGGCGATGTTGCGGTGGACGAACACCTCCCCCGGCGGCAGGCCGATGATCTGGTTGGCCGGTACGCGCGAATCCGAGCAGCCGATCCACAGGTATTCGGGGTTCTGCTGGTTGGCCAGGTTGGAGAAGAACGCCGGGTCTTCGGCGTTGACCCGCTCGACCCACTTGCGGTTGTTTTCGAACAGTTCCTTGATGCGATGTGGCATGGTTTGTTGTCTTGTTGAGAGAGTCAGGCGGCGCGTTGCAGCGTGCTGCTGTCCTGCGCGTCGCCGTCCGGTGCCTTGGCGCCGTAGCGGTTGACGAAGCGTTCGCTCGCGTCATACGCATAGAAGTCGTGTGTCTGGCCGGACAGCAGGCGGTCCTTGTATGCCTGCCACATGGCGGGGTCGAAGAAATCTGCGTGGTGCTTGAGGAACGCCTCGCGCACGCGCGGGTCGCCGAGCAGGAACGTGCGGTACGTCTCCGGAAAGATGTCGTGCGGGCCGACGCTGTACCAGACCTCGCCCGACATCTCTTCCTCTTCGTTGCGCGGCTGCGGCACGCGGCGGATGTTGCAGTCCGTCAGGTATTCGATCTCGTCGTAGTCGTAGAAGACCACGCGGCCGTGGCGCGTCACACCAAAGTTCTTGTACAGCATGTCGCCGGGGAAGATGTTCGCGGCGATCAGCTCCTTGATGGCGTTGCCGTATTCGATGATGCCGTGCTCGACCTGCGCATCCGTGCCTTCCTGCAGCCAGATGTTCAGCGGCGTCATGCGGCGCTCGATGTAGACGTGGCGGATGACGATCTCTTCGCTGCCATCGGCGGCGCGCTGGTACTCCACCATCGACGGCGCGTGCTTTTCCAGCTCCCTGATCAGCGCATCGTCAAAGCGCGAGAGCGGGAACGCCACGTCCGAATACTCCAGCGTATCGGCCATGCGCCCCACGCGGTCGTGCCGCTTGACGAGCTGGTACTTGCTCTTGATCAGCTCGCGCGTGGTCTCCTTGGGCGGCGGGAAGTAGTCCTTGATGACCTTGAAGACGTACGGGTACGACGGCAGCGTGAACACCAGCATCACGAGGCCCTTGATGCCGGGCGCGATGATGAACTTGTCCGACGAGTGCTGCAGGTGGTGCAGGAAGTCGCGATAGAACAGGTTCTTGCCCTGCTTCTGCAGGCCGAGGGAGGTATAGATCTCTGCGCGCGGCTTGCGCGGCATCAGGTCACGCAGGAAGGTCACGTAGGCGGACGGGATTTCCATGTCCACCATGAAATACGAGTGCGTGAACGAGAACAGGATCATCAGTTGCTCGGGCCGCAGCAGCACGGTGTCCAGGCGCAGCGAGCCGTCGGCATTGCGCATGATGGGCACCGCCAGCGGATACGTCTTGTCGCCGTTGATCACGCGTCCGATGATGTACGCCGCCGTGTTGCGGAAGAACAGCGACGACAGCACATGGATCTGGAAATTCGGCGCGATGCGGTAGTCGCCGAAATGCTCTTCCACCGCGCGGATCAGGTAGCCGATGTCGCGGCGCAGGTCTTCGAAAGGCGCCTCGAGCTGGAAGTTGTGCACGATGCGCTCGAAGCAGTCCCCCAGGCCCTCGCGCGAGCCGGGGTAGTAGGCGCGATAGGTCGGCTTGGTGGGCGATTCCTCGTTTTCGATGTACTCGGTCGAGATGGCCGGCCGCACGAAGATGAAATCGTTGTTGAAGTACGAACGGTGCAGGATGCGCGTGCACACCGAGTTGAAGAAGGTCTCGGCCAGTTCCGGCTGGTGATGGTTGGTCAGCAGGCCGATGTAGTGCAGCTTGATCTGGCGCCAGATTTCGTCGTCGATGTTCTCGGCGTCGTATTCGTCTTCCAGGATGACGGACGCTTCACGCACGCGCTCGTCGTAATACGCGATGCGGTCGCGCTGGAGCTGCTGCATCTGTGCCCAGTCCCCGCGTTCGAAGGCCGCCTTGGCCTGCACGCACACCTCCCGGAACAAGCGGTAGTGCTTGTCGAAGCCGTCGAGCATCGTGCGCGCGACGTCAAAGGCGATCTGCGACGAGAGGAGCTTGGGGAAATGGGACATGGCGTGCGCGAGCGGGTGGGGGGAGCCGAAGCAAGGTGTCGCGAGCTGCAACAACCTAGATTGTATGGGCTTCGCTGTCCTGCATTCGCTCCTTATCCGTTTTGCATAGGGCCTCTTGTGCCCTCCCGTCATCCCAGCTCGGGCTCGCCGCTCACATCGTCTCTGCGTACAGCTCGCGGCCGATCAGCATGCGGCGGATTTCCGACGTGCCGGCGCCGATCTCGTAAAGTTTCGCGTCGCGCCACAGGCGGCCGGTCGGGAACTCGTTGATGTAGCCGTTGCCGCCCAGGATCTGGATCGCTTCGCCGGCCATCCAGGTGGCCTTCTCGGCGGTGTAGAGGATCACGCCGGCGCAGTCCTTGCGCACCTGTCGCACGTGGTCGCGGCCCAGCGAATCGAGGTTCTTGCCGACCGTGTACAGGTACGCACGGCACGCCTGCAGCGTGGTGTACATGTCGGCCATCTTGCCCTGGATGAGCTGGAATTCGCCGATGCTCTGGCCGAACTGCTTGCGGTCGTGGATGTACGGCGTGACCACGTCCATGCAGGCCTGCATGATCCCGATCGGGCCGCCGGAGAGCACCGCGCGCTCATAATCCAAGCCGCTCATCAGCACCTTGGTGCCGCCGTTTTCCTGGCCGAGGATGTTTTCGGCCGGCACTTCGACGTTGTCGAAGACGAGTTCGCCCGTGTGCGAGCCGCGCATGCCGAGCTTGTCGAGCTTCTGCGCCACCGAGAAGCCCTTCATGCCCTTCTCGACGATGAACGCCGTCATGCCGCGCGCACCCAGTTCGGGTTCCGTCTTGGCGTAGACGACGAGCACGTCGCAGTCGGGGCCGTTGGTGATCCACATCTTGGTGCCGTTGAGCACGTAGCGGTCGCCTTTGCGCTCCGCGCGCAGCTTCATGCTCACGACGTCGGAGCCGGCATTCGGCTCGCTCATCGCCAGGGCGCCGATCCACTCGCCTGAAACCAGCTTGGGCAAGTACCTGGCCTTCTGCGCCGGGGTGCCGTTGCGGTGAATCTGGTTCACGCACAGGTTCGAGTGCGCGCCATACGACAGGCCCACCGATGCCGACGCCCGGCTGATTTCTTCCATGGCGATCATGTGCGCGAGATAGCCCATGTTCGCGCCGCCGTATTCCTCGGCCACCGTGATGCCGAGGACACCCAGCTCACCCATCTTGCGCCACGCGTCCATCGGAAACTGGTCGGTGCGGTCGATTTCCTCCGCACGCGGCGCCAGCTCGGCCTGCGCCCAGTCGCGCACGGCCGAACGCAGCATCTCGATGTCTTCGCCCAAGTCGAATTTCAGGCCGGGCAGTTCAATCATGGTCGTCTCCTTGGGCGCGTGCATGGAATCAGGCCGCGCGTGTCTCTGGGTGGTGATCTGGCGTTGTGAGGTCCGCGCCGCTTGTGACGGGCGCACCCATGCCGGGGGGTGTTGCAGGATGCTGCGTATTGTATTGACGTTTACGTAAACGTCAACTACGTAAGGTTGCCGAATCACGCGGCCTTGCGTCGCCTGGGCGGCCTGGCATGGCCGGCCTGGGCGCTCTCCAGCAAGCGGCGGCATTGGCGCTCGTGCTGGTCGATCTCGGCCAACTGGGCGTTGAGGTCTTCCAGCTGCTGCGTGAGCACGGCGCGATGCTGCGCGAGCGACGCCAGAAAGCGCTCCAGCTGCGGCACCGTATCGCGCGGCGATTCGTACAGGTCGAGGATTTCCTTGATCTCGCCCAGCGACAGGCCGAGCCGCTTGCCGCGCAAGGTCAGCTTCAGGCGCGTGCGCTCGCGCGCCGAATACACCCGGCGGCGTCCGCCCGGGCCCTGGCGGTCCGGCGCCAGCAGGCCCTGGTCCTCGTAGAAGCGGATGGCGCGTGGCGTGATGTCGAATTCGCGGGCGAGGTCCGTGATGGTGTAGCGGGTGTCGGCAGCGTCGCTGGCATCGACCGATTCGAGATCGGCGCCAAGCTCGGCGGCGGCAGACGGAGTGGAGGCGGACATACAGCAGAGGGCGGTGTGATGGGGCGTGCGCCGGGCAAGCCGCTTAAGTTTTCGCTTAAGATGGAGGACCGACGGCGAATTGACGTTAACGTTAGCGTCAATGGCGCCAAACCGCAATCACGACAGACCGCCCGACCCAAGGCGGCGACCGAGGCCACCCACCCATGAACGCGCTCGAACACCAACTCGACTACCCGTTTGGCGACACGCTGCCCGAAGGCGGCACGCGCTTTGAGGTCGCGCCTGGCATCTACTGGCTGCGCATGCCGCTGCCCTTCGCGCTCGATCACATCAACCTCTGGCTGCTGCGCGATCGGCAGGACGGGCAGGATGGCTGGACGATCGTCGATTGCGGCATCAACCACGAAGCGATTCGCGGGTACTGGGAAACGATCTTCGCGAACCACCTCGATGGCCTGCCGGTGTTGCGCGTGCTGGTCACCCACTGCCATCCGGATCACGTCGGCCTGTCGACCTGGCTATGCGAGGGCGGCGACCACAAACGCTGGAACGTGCGCCTGTGGATGAGCCTGGGCGATTACGCCTTCGCGCGCATGCTCGTCGGCGGCACCGGCGCGTCGAATGCCGGCGGCGAATTTGCCGCGCGCCACTTCGAGCGCCACGGCCTGACCGACGCCGACGCGATCGAACGCATCCGCAATCGCAAGGATTACTACAGCACCCTGGTGCCCGGCGTGCCAGGCCAGTACCGCCGCCTGATGGACGGCGACGTCGTCACCATCGGCGCGCACGGCTGGCGCGTCATCACCGGCTTCGGCCATGCGCCCGAGCACGTCGCGCTCTATAGCCAAGACGCCAACGTGCTCATCTCCGGCGACATGGTCCTGCCGCGCATCTCCACCAACGTGAGCGTGTTCGACCTCGAGCCCGAGGCCGATCCGCTGACGCTGTATCTCGATTCGCTCGGCAAATACGAGCCGCTGCCCGCCGATGTGCTGATCCTGCCGTCGCACGGGCGGCCGTTCCGCGGGCTGCACACGCGCATCCGCCAACTGCGCGATCACCATGCCGATCGCCTGGCCGACACGCTGGCGGCCTGCCGCCGCGCGCCGCAATCCGCGCGCGACATCGTCAACGTCATCTTCAAGCGCCAGTTCGACGTGCATCAGATGACCTTCGCGATGGGCGAGGCGCTTGCCCACCTGCATGCGCTGTGGCATCAAGGCGAACTGGTGCGCGAAACCGGCGCCGACGGTATCGTTCGGTTCCACGCAGCAAGCTGACCCAACATCCGGAGCCCCCATGGCTGAGCAGCACGACGTTCTCGACGACAGCGCCGTCGTATTGCCGTTTCCCGCGCAGACCCCCACGGCGCCGTACTACGCGGTGATCTTCGCTTCCACGCGCACCGACGGCGACAACGGCTACGGCGCGATGGCCGACCGCATGGTGGAGCTGGCGCGCAACATGCCCGGCTTCCTCGGCATCGAGTCCGTACGCGACGAAGCGGCGACCGCGCAGGGGCGGCCCGGCATCACGGTGTCGTACTGGTCGTCGCTCGAGGCGATTCGCGAGTGGAAGAACCAGAGCGACCACCTGGCCGCGCAGAAGCTAGGGCGCGAGCAATGGTACGCGTCGTATCACCTGCGCATTGCCAAGGTGGAGTACGACTACGGGTTCGTGCGATAGGGCGTCGCGTCGGCCGACAAGAAACCCGCCAACCGGCGGGTTTTTTTCAGCGCAGCGCCTTCGCGAACTCGCCCAGGTATCGCGCGCCTTCGATGGCCTTGCTGCCGTACCACGACACCATCTCGCCATCGACGAGATAGACCGGCTTGCCGATCTGCTTTTCCAGCGCGTCGACATGCTCTTCGGTAAAGCTGTAAGGCTCGGTGGAGAGCAGCACGCAGTCGATGTTGCGCACGACGTCGCTGCTCCAGCGGAAGGTCGGATAGCGCGTGTCGGGCCGGTTCGGGCGGGCGCAATCGCCGCTCTTCTCGATGCCGCATTGCACGGGCGCGACATCTTCCGGCCACGTGTGGAAATTGACCAGCTTGAGCATGCGCGAGATGTAGGTGTCGCGCGACACCGTCATCCATGGGTCCTGCCAGATGGCGTACAGCACGCGGCGCGGCAGGAAATGACGGCCGCGCAGGGCGTCGAGCTCCTGCACGAGCGCGTCGGAGAGCTTCTGCGCCTGCGCCTCGCGGTGGAAGATGCCACCCAGCAGCTGGTACAGCGCGAGGTTGTCCTCCGGCGCACACGGATGCGTGACGATGATGTCCGGGATGAACTCGCGCAGCTTGTCGACGGTCGGGCGCGTGTTTTCGTCGATGTTGACGATGACGTGCGTGGGTGCCAGCTCGCGGAGGCGGTCCAGCTTGACGGTCTTGGTGCCGCCCACCTTGGGCACGTTGCGCACGGCTTCGCGCGGGTGGATGCAGAAGCCGGTGCGGGCGACGAGTTGGTCGCCGAGGCCGAGCGAGAACAGCAGGTCGGTGATCGAGGGCACCAGGCTCGCGATGCGCGGCGTGGTGTCGACCGGTACATGCGCAACCCCTAGCGCGTCGGTAAACATCATCAGGAAATCTCGGGTTTGCGAGGCTTGCGCGGGGCGCGCGCAAAGGCCACGTCGTAGAGCCAGTTCGGGAGGACGTGCAGCAGCCGGGCGACGATGCCCATCTGCCATGGCAGCACGGTGAAACGCACGCCGCGATGGATCGCATGCACCGCCTTCTGCGCAAAGCGGTCTGCGGGCATCAGGAAGGGCATCGGATACGGATTGTGTTCCGTCATCGGCGTACGGATGTAGCCGGGGGCGATCGTCACGACCCGGAGGCCGCGCCGGCCGAACTCCACGCGCAGGCTCTCCATCAGTTTGATGACGGCCGACTTGGAAGCGCTGTACGCGGCCGCGCCCGGCAGGCCGCGTACGCCGGCTACGCTGGCAACGCCCACCAGCGTGCCACCGGACCGCCCGGGCCTTGCGCGCGCAAGCATGGGTTGGACGAATGGCTGGAACGTGTTCAGCACGCCCATCCAGTTGGTGTCCATGACGGCCGCAAAGGCGTTCAGGTCGCCGGCCTCGCGCAGGTCGGTGCCGACCGAGATGCCGGCGTTGGCGATCACCACATCAGGCACGCCGGCCGTTGCGATGAAGGCTTGCGCCGCGTCACGCATCGATTCGGCGCTGCGCACGTCGGCGGCATAGCAATGGCAGTGGCTTTGAATGTTCGCCGGCAGCGTGTGCACGAAATCCTGGAGCGCGTCGATGCGCCGGGCCACGAGGCCAAGCGTGGCGCCCTGGGCGGCGTACTGGCGTGCCAGCGCCTGCCCGATGCCGCTGGACGCGCCGGTGATGAAAACGGTCTGGCTCATGTCGATGTCCTGGTGGAAAAGCGGCTGGCGTACAAAAAACGCCCGCACAGCGGCGGGCGTCGGCCAAGCGGTAGCGCCGCGGCATGCCGGGCGCGGTGCGCCATTACATCTTGCCGGCCCGGATCTGCTGGACGAGATAGTCGAGCGTTTGCACGGTCTTCACGTAGCCGCCGGCTTCGTCGGGCGACACCACGTACTTGCCCTGCACCACGACGGTCGGCACGCCCTGGATGCGGTATTGCTCGGTCAGCTGGTTGGCGCGCGACACATTGGAGCTCACGCTGAAGGAGTTGTAGGCATCCATGAAGGCCTTGCGGTCGAGGCCTTCCTTGGCCGCAAAGTCGCCGACGGTCTTGTCCTGCTCGTCCTTGGTGCCGCGGATGTTGAGGCGGTCCGCGCCGTGGATGGCGTCAAACACGCGCGCGTGCATTGACATGCCCTTGCTGCTCTTGGCCTGCAGCTTGCCCATCGCCTCGAGCGCGTAATAGATGCGCGAGTACGGGACGAGGCGCGCGTCGTTGTTGAATGCGACGGGTACGTGCTTGATGACCACGTCCTTGCCTTGCTTGGCGCTCCAGGCTTCCCACGTGTTTTCAAAGTGGTTGCAGTGCGGGCACCAGTAGCCAAAGAACTCGGTCACCTCGATCTTGCCTGCAGGCACCGGCTGTGCAGGCTGGAGCACTTGATAGTCCTTGCCGGCCACGGGCTCGGCTTGCGCCGGGGCAGTCATCAACAGGCCGGCGCCGGTGGCCAGCGCAATCAGGAAAGCAGCGATTTTATTCATGGTGGATGGAAGTAGAGCGTAGGACGACCGGAAACCGGAACCTCAGGCTTCTGACTTGCGGCAGCCCTGCGGGTTCAGGAGGCTGCGCGATTTCCTGTCACTGGCGGGCGAAGCGGATGACCGACGATTCCACGCCCGAGGACTGCAGACGGCCGCGCACGGCGGTCATCTCGTCCAGCGAGTTGAACGGGCCCAGGCGCACGCGATACATGGTGGTGCCGTTCACTTCACGCTGGGTCACCTTGGCTTCAAAGCCCTGCATGGCCAGGTTGCCCTTCTGGCGCTCGGCATCCTCGGCCGACTTGTAAGCGCCGACCTGCAGGAAGTAGCCGGTCTTGGCGGCATCCTGGCGGGCGATTTCGGCAATCGGGTCGGCCACCGGCTTTTCAGGCGGTGTGGCCGTCTTGGGCGGCTTGGCCGCCGGCGTGCTGGCCGGTTGCGTGGCCGTACCGGGCTGTGGCTGGGCCGGGCGGATGGTGATGCCCGGCGGCGGGTTGTTCGCCTCCGGGGCCTGGTCGACAGGTTTGGCCGGCACGCGGCTCCACAGCGGTGCGTTCGGATCGGCCGGCTGCGTACCGCTGGCTTGCGGAGCGGTTTGGGCCGGCGCCGGCAGCGGGGCCACCACATTGCCCGGTTCGCTCGGCTTGGGCTGCGCCCCATTGCGCGCCACGAACGGGACCGGCGCCTTGGTGATGTAGACCGCCACCACCACGGCGATCGCCAAACCGACGATCAGTCCCAGCACCAGACCCAGAAACGTGCCGCCCCACTGCGAGCGGCCACGGGAAGATTGCGTATTGCGTGCCATGTCGATCCTTCTGAATGGACCCGATTATAAGAGCGCCGTGTTGCGCGCTGCCGTGCGCCTGGACAAGTGCGCGGCGCGATGCGTTCGCTTACATCTTCTGTGGAGCCGAGACGCCGATGACCGCCAGGCCGTTGCGCAGCACCTGGCGCGTGGCGGCGAGCAGCGCCAGGCGGGCGAGCTTGATGGCCTCGTCGTCCACCAGCACGCGGTCGGCGTTGTAGAACGCGTGGAAGTCGCCCGCCAGATCCCGCAGGTAGAAGGCCACGGCGTGCGGGGCCAGTTCGCGGGCGGCGTCGGCCAGCATGTCGGGGAAGGCTGCCAGGCGCTGCACCAGGGCGATGGCCTGCGGGCTGGCGTCGGGGCCGGTCACCGGGGTCAGGTCGGCGCCGTTGAGCGAAGCGGGGTCCATGCCGGCACGCTCGAACACCGAGCAGATGCGCGCGTGGGCGTACTGGACGTAGTACACCGGGTTCTCGTCGCTCTGCTTGAGCGCGAGGTCGACATCGAAGACGAATTCGGTATCGGCCTTGCGCGACAGCAGGAAGAAGCGCACGGCGTCGCGCCCGCGCGTGAAGCGGGCCGGCCAGTTCGGATCGCCGGCTTCCACGCAGGCGCGGATGGTATCCACGCCGGCTTCGGATTCCGCATCGCCGTTGGACCATTCGATCAGGTCGCGCACGGTCACGTACGAGCCGGCGCGCTTGGAGATCTTCACCTCGGCGCCGTCCTTCATCACCGTGACCATCTTGTGCAGGACGTAGTCGGGGTAGCCCTTCGGGATGCCGATGTTCAGGCCCTGCAGGCCGGCGCGCACGCGGGCGATGGTGCCGTGGTGGTCGCTGCCCTGCACGTTGATGACCTGCTTGAAGCCGCGCGCCCACTTGGTGGTGTGGTACGCCACGTCCGGCACGAAGTAGGTGTAGGCGCCGTCGGACTTGCGCATGACGCGGTCCTTGTCGTCGCCGTCGTCGGTGGTGCGCAGCCACAGCGCGCCTTCCTGCTCGTACGTCTTGCCGGCGGCGATCAGCGCGTCGACGGTCTGCTGCACCTTGCCCTCGGTATAGAGCGACGACTCCAGGTAGTACCGGTCGAACTTCACGCCGAAGGCCTGCAGGTCGATGTCCTGCTCGTTGCGCAGGTACGTGACGGCAAAGCGGCGGATGGCTTCGAGGTCTTCGACGTCGCCGGCGCCGGTCACCGGTTCGCCGTCGGAGGCGCGCACGGTCTTGCCAGCGAGGTAATCGGCGGCGATGTCGGCGATGTAATCGCCGTTGTAAGCGGCTTCGGGCCAGTTGGCGTCGCCCGGCTTGAAGCCGCGCGCGCGGGCCTGCACCGAGACGGCCAGGTTGTGGATCTGCACGCCCGCGTCGTTGTAGTAGAACTCGCGGTGGACCTTGTGGCCCTGCCAGTCGAGCAGGCTGGCGAGCGCATCGCCCAGCGCGGCCTGGCGCCCGTGGCCCACGTGCAGCGGACCGGTCGGATTGGCAGAGACGAACTCCACCAGCACCGGCGCGCCGTCATGCGTGTTGGCGGCGCCGTAGCGGTCGCCTTCGGCAAAGACGGCGGCAATCACGTCGGCACGCGCGGCGGGTGACAGGCGCAGGTTGATGAAGCCGGGGCCGGCGATTTCCACGGCCGAAACGAGACGCTGGCCGCGCGCATCGGCGCGGATGGCGTCGGCAATGCCGCTGGCCAGTTCGCGCGGGTTCTTGCCCAGCGGCTTGGCCAGTTGCAGCGCGACGTTGCAGGCGATGTCGCCATGCGCCGCCTGCTTGGGGCGCTCCAGGACGATCTCCGGTCGGGCTTGGCCTTCGGGCAGCAGGGAGCCGACGGCGTCGGACAGCAGTTGGGCGATCGTCTGTTTATGGGAGGGCAGCATAGAGAAACCATGACGCCGGCAGTGCTGAAACGGGTTGAAATCCGGTTCTGGCGCGGCCAGTTGCGTTGTTCGGGGAAAAGTACGAAATTTTATCAGGTGAGCCGCGGTCTCAGAGGTATCCGAGGGGCACCTGCCTCCCGCCGTGGCAATCTGCGGCACCCATGACCCAACCAAGGGAACCACGAAATCATGATCACCTTTACCTCGCACGCTTCGCAAAAGTTTTCCATGCAGAAGGATCTCGCCATGGTGCTGCTGGGCGTCATCGGCAAGACGCTGGGTGAGCGCGGCGTCATCACGCCCGAAGAGATGCCGCACGCCATCGAACGCCTCAAGCGCGCCATCAAGGACGACACGCACCACGCGCACATCCAGGTGGCCGAGCTGGCCGGCAATGAAGAGGGCGACGGCGAGGAAGAGCCGCCGCACCTCGGCCAGCGCGCCTATCCGCTGCTGCACATGCTGGAGGAATCGCAGAAGGAAGGTGCGAACGTGCTCTGGGGCGTCTGAGCGCAGACCGGGCGGCTGACGTTGCGCAGCGAGCGGTCGTCAGACGCTCAAAAAAATGCCCGGCCACCGCCGAAGGTGGTCCGGGCATCCGGCCACGCGGGCCGGGAGCGGGGAGGGGGCTGACGCGTTGCGCCGGTATCTCGTCTTACTGCGTCTGCGTGCCGGCCTGGGGCAGCATGTCGGCGAGTTCGTCGGCATGCTCTTCCTCCACGGCCAGGATCTCTTCCAGCACGCGCCGCGTGGTCGGGTCGCGGTCGCCGATGTAGCGGATCATCTCGAGGTAGCTGTCGATGGCGATCCGCTCGGCCACCAGATTCTCCTTGATCATGTCGACCAGGCCATCGGCTTCCACGTATTCCGAATGGCTGCGCGTGGACAGGCCTTCCGGGTTGAAGTTCGGCTCGCCGCCCAGCTGCACGATGCGTGCGGCGATCTTGTCGGCGTGTTGCTGCTCTTCGGTGGCGTGCACCATGAATTCTTCGGCGATGGGCTCGGCGTTGATGCCCTTGGCCATGAAGTGGTGGCGCCGGTAGCGCAGCACGCAGATCAGCTCCGTCGCCAGCGCTTCATTGAGCAGCCGGAGCACCGTCTCACGGTCGGCCTTGTAGTCGCCGGTCACGGCGCCGTCCTGGATGTGCTTGCGGGCACGTTCGCGCAGCGCCTTGATATCGATGAGAAACGGGCTGTCTGCAGCGTTGGTTTGGGTCATGCGGATACTCCTGCAGGGTCTCGAAAAAGGGCGTCTTGCGTCCGGTTTGCCGGCTTATTCGTCGGCACCGCGCCGGCCGCCGCTGGCGAGCGCCAGGGCCAGGCCGATCACTGCGCCGACCGCCACGGCGACCCCCACCGACCGGAACGGCGCCGAGGCGATGGTGTCTTCAGTGCGGTCCAGGGCCCAGTCCATGGTTTCGCGCGCCTGATGGGCGCGATCGTTGGCCGCGCGGCGCAACTGCTCGGCGCGCGCCTGGATGGCGTTGCGCGCCCTCCTGGCCTCCGTGCCGCCTTCGTCGGTCAGTGTCTGGATGGCGTCTTCAAGGGAGCGCAGCAGTTTTTGCACGTCCTGCACGGCGGGGTTGGCGGCATGGCGGGCGTCGTCGATGGCGTCGCCGGCGCTGCTCAGGGCCCGGTGTGCACGTTCGTTGACGTCATCGACTCGGCTGCGTACGCGTTGGCTGGCAAAAAGAGACATGGCGGGATTCCTCGGTCATGGCGCCGCGGGAGGCAGGCACCGCGGCGCGGGGGTCATGGGCGTTCGCTTTCGTGAAGAAAGACAGGGCGTCTGCCACACTGGCTAGCAAGACATGGACCCGACGCCACGCTAATCCACGGCCTTGAAGACGGTCAGGCCCAGGATGAGGAACAGCACGAACAGCACCACGAAAATGAAGAACAGGACCTTGGCGATACTCGCCGCGCCTGCGGCGATGCCGGTAAAGCCCAGCACGCCGGCCACCACGGAAATGATGGCGAAGATCAGAGCCCATTTCAGCATGTCGTTGCCTCCGGATCAGGTTGAAATACAGGCCGCTGCGCGAGGTGGTGCAGCGAGCCTGTGCTGCGGTGTAGTCCCACGCACGCCGCGTGCCTGGGCCGGGTGTGCCCCAAGTGCCGTGCGGGGTGCCCACGGAGTATCATGCCCCCTACCAAAAACACATATGCAACGCGCGCCGCGTCGGGCGGCCTGACGCGTTCCACACGGGTCTGCAGACATGCGGTCATCCTTGCGCTCCACCCTGCTGCTTGCCGGCGGCATTCTGCTCACGCTCGGGGTGCTCATTGCCTCGGAGACGGGCAACGTCCGCCTCAGCCAGGGCTACCGGCAGGTGATTCAGTCGCAGCAGGCGGAAACCGCCATCAACGAACTGCTGGCCGAGCTGGTCAACGCCGAAGCCGGGCAGCGCGGCTTCCTCCTTACGGGCAAGGACGAATACCTCGACCCGTACAACAAGGCCATCCCGCACATCCATGCGCTGATGGCCGAGATCCGCGACCACTACGCCAACGACCCCGACGCGCTCAAGCTGTTTTCAGAGACGGCGCTGCAGGTCAGCCGCAAGCTCACTGAAATGGAGCTCACGCTGATCTACGGCAAGCGCGATCTGGAGGTGGCGCTCGACCTCGTGCGCACCGACTTCGGCAAGGCGTCGATGGAAGCCGTGCGCCAGGGGCTGGACCGCCTGCGCCAGCGCGAGATCGCCACGGTGGCCCGCAGCCTCGAACATGCCGAGCGCGACCTGGCGCTTTCGCGCTATGGCATTGCGCTCATCACCGCGGTCAACATCATCCTGCTGGTCGTGCTTGGCATGCAGCACGCCAAGCGCCTCGCCGCCACCGAGCAGGAGCGCGACAAGGCCGAGGAAGAAAGTCAGAAGCTCGACCGCATGGTGCGCGAGCGCACGCGCCAGTTGTCCGATCTGGCCGCTCACCTGCAGCGCGTGACCGAAGACGAGAAGACGCGCCTGGCGCGCGAGCTGCACGACGAACTGGGGGCGATCCTCACCGCGACCAAGATGGACCTCCACTGGCTGCGTTCACGCATCCACGCCAGCGAGCCGGCAGTGAGCGAAAAAATTACGCGCGTGATGGCGCATGTGGATCAGGGCATTCAGATCAAGCGCCGCCTGATCGAAGATCTGCGCCCGACCATCCTGCTGAACCTGGGCCTGGCCGAAGCGTTGACCCAGCTCACCCAGGACGTCGGCACGCGCAACGGCTGGCATACCGAGGTTAGCCTCCCCGACGAGATGCCGCAGCTGACCGACGACGCAGCCATCGCGCTGTATCGCATCGTGCAGGAATCGCTCACGAACGCGTCCAAGTATGCGCATGCGACCACCGTGTCGGTGGCGCTCGATGCCAGCGAGGATGGCGTGCGCCTGCGCGTGCGCGACAACGGCCGCGGTTTTCCTGCCGACATCGAGCGCAGGCGCATGGTCGGCCATCACGGCCTGCTCGGGATGGAGCAGCGCGCCATCGCGCTGGGCGGTACGCTCACGATCGATTCGATGCCCGGTGGCGGCGTCACGATCATCGTTGAGCTGCCCTCCAACGATGCCGTTCTTGTCCACCCGGACGCCAGCGGTCTACAGGCCTTGCCCGGCGGCGCGGCGCCGGCATGATGCGGCCCGGCCGCCGAATGAAAAAGCCCCGTCGTGGGGCTTTTGTCGTGTTGCGCGGCGCAGGCGGCTACATCTTCTGCTTGGTGTTGTCGGCGGCATTCTCCAGCTTCTGACCGCCAGTCTGGATGTCCTTGCCGGCGCCCGCCATGGTGTTGCAGCCAGCCAGGAAAACGCACGTCAGCGCAAGTGCGGCACACAGGGTCTTCATCGAACGCTCCTTGGGGTGAGAAACCGTGGAAAGCGGCATGGGCCTGGGCGACTGGGCGATGCGCGCCAACAGGTCCGCAGGCGCACCCCCTACGCGTGAGGGGAGTGCTGTGCAGGCTGGTGGCGTGGCCGCGCCACACCCGCGCGTTCTTCGATGACCTCGAACACCTTGTCGAGCTCGAGCGATTTGTCGAAGAAGTAATTGGCGCCCGCTTCGAGGCAGCGCTGCCGGTAGGTCGGGACCTGGGCGTGGTTGGTGTAGACGATGCGCACGCTCGGCGAGGCCTGGTCGCGCAGCGTCTGCAGGACTTTGAATCCGTTGCCCTGCCGCAGCTGCAGGTCGACGATGACGACATCGTAGTGACCCTGCGCGAGCAGGCGCAGCGCCAAATCTTCCGTGTCTGCCCACTCGACCGTCGCTACGAAGGCGGAGGCCTTGAGGTATTCGAGCACCATGCCGCGAAGCACGGGGGAATCCTCGATCAGAAGGACGCGCAGGCCACGGGTGGAGAGGGTGACGGCTTGATCCAGCATGCGTTGATGGTAGCCAGCGGGCGCACCGGGTGGTATCAGGCGTTGTCCTACATGCCAGCAAGCTTTGCGGGGTGGCGGGCGGTTCGGACGCCGCGCCCGGTGTCACTCGACCAGGCCGTTCTTGATCGCGTAGTAGGTCAGATCGGCATTTGATTTCATGCCCATCTTTTCGAGAATCCGCGTGCGGTAGGTGCTGACCGTCTTGACGCTGAGGAACAGCTCTTCGGCGATGACGGACACCGACTGCCCGCGCGCGAGCTTGCAGAAGATCTGGAATTCGCGCTTGGACAGCGTCTGGTGCAACGGCTGGTCGGTCGGTTTTTCCAGGCCGCCGATGAGCAGTTCGGCCACCGTCGGGCTGACATAGCGCCGCCCCTGCGAGACCGTGCGGATGGCCTTGACGAGCTCGTCCGGCGCGCTTTCCTTGGTCAGGTAGCCCGATGCACCAGCGCGGATCAGGTTGATCGCGTACTGATCTTCCGGAAAAGTCGAGAGGATCAGCACCGGAAGATCCGGATGGCGCTGGCGCACCAGCTTGAGCGTATCGATGCCGTTGCGGTCGGGCATGGAGATATCCAGCACCACGACGTCGAAGGCGCCGGTGCGGAGTTGCTCCATCACCTCTTCCCCGCTGGCCGCTTCCCCCGCGACTTCGATGTCCCGCTCTTCGGACAGGAACTGCCGAAGGCCGGCACGGACGATTTCGTGATCGTCCGCAATCAGGACGCGAATCATGCTGCTCCTTATGGACGGCGCGGCCGGCGGACTGCCCGCGTGCTCACGCCGCACTTGTTGGTTCGATACGACAGCAATTGTATCGGACTGTGGCGTGAAACCGGACTCCCCCATGCCGACGGGCTGGAGGGGTGTGGTCTGCGTTTCCATAAAAGGCCTCTGGATGTGCATGAATCGCAACATGCGATGTGCCCCATAGGGGAGCAATCAACGTGCCCGCGGCCGCAGAGCCAAAGAAAACGGGGCGGAGAAATCCGCCCCGTTTTGGCTCTGGGTGCGCCGTGGGGCACCCGACGCCCCGCCGACCGCTGTTACTTGGTTTGCGCGGCGGCACCGCCGTTCACGCTGGCGTCGACGTTGGTGTTGCCGGCGAGATCAGCCTTCGCGTCCTTGGCCGTCTTGGCTGCCGACTTCTCGGTCTTGTTCACCGACTTGCCGACCTTGTCGGTCGTCTTGTCCAGCGCAGCTTCCGACTTGGCCTTGTGTTCGTGGGCGGCCTTGGCGCCGTGCTCGGCCTTGCTGTTCAGCTGGGTCTTGGCCGATTCGGTGTCCAGCTTGGCGCCTGCGTCGGCCTTCAGGCCCGTGCCGACGTTGGCCTGGGCCGGAGCGACGGCGGCCGTGCCGTTGGCTTGCGCACCTGCGCCCCCCGACGGGGTTTGCGCGTTGGCGTAAGCGGAGGCAGCAGCGATGGCGATGGCGGACAGGGAGATCAGCAGCTTGTTCATGGAGAGGCTCCTTTGATTCTGAACGGCCACGCGAGGGATTCGTCGCGGCATCACTCTGTGCGTCGAGTGAATGGGTTCAGTGTAAGGAGCCCTTCCGGTTACGACTGTTAGGGGGTGTAAGCCTTTGTAATGAAAGCATCACCCCTCTTGAAGCACCATCAACGCCAACGCCGGCAAGGGTTTGCAGGCGTAAGACACGGTGCGGCGCACACCATGTCTTAAACGTCTTGTCACAGATTCAGAGATTCGGGGCCAGGGCGCGTTCGACAAAGGCGCGGTCTTCGCCGCTGCGCGCCGCCATATCGTCCACTTGGTCCTGCCCGATCTTCCCGATCGTGAAGTACGTGCTCTCCGGGTGCGACAGGTAGAAGCCCGACACCGATGCGGCCGGCGTCATGGCCAGTGCGTCGGTCAGGCCCATGCCGATCTCCTGCGCGTCGAGCACACGGAACATGTCGCGCTTGACGGTGTGCTCGGGGCAGGCCGGATAGCCCGGCGCCGGGCGGATGCCCTTGTATTCCTCGCGGATGAGCGCGTCGTTGTCGAGCGCTTCGTCCGGCGCGTAGCCCCACAGGTCGCGGCGCACGCGCGCGTGCAGGCATTCGGCAAAGGCTTCGGCAAAGCGGTCGGCCAGGGCCTTGAGCATGATCGCGCTGTAGTCGTCGTTGTCGGCTTCAAAAGCGGCTTCACGCTTTTGCACCCCGATGCCGCCCGTGACGGCAAACAGGCCGATATAGTCGGCGATGCCGGTGTCCTTGGGTGCGATGAAATCGGCCAGGCAGCGGTTCGGGCGCATCACGCCGTCGATGATCGGGCGCTCGCTCTGCTGGCGGATGTTGCGCCAGGTCAGCGCGACTTCCGAGCGCGATTCGTCGGTGTAGATCTCGATGTCGTCGTCGTTGACGGTGTTCGCGGGCAGCAGCGCGATCACGCCGTTGGCCGTGAGCCAGCGCCCGGCGATCAGGCGCGCGAGCATGCTCTTGCCATCGGAAAACACCTTGCGGGCCGATTCGCCGACGATCTCGTCGTTGAGGATGTCGGGGAACTTGCCGGCCAGGTCCCACGTCTGGAAGAACGGGCCCCAGTCGATGTACTGGGCGAGCTCGTTGAGGTCGTAGTTGCGGAACACGCGGCGGCCGATGAACTTGGGCTTGGGCGGCGTGTAGTGGCTCCAGTCGATCTTCGTCTTGTTGGCGCGCGCGGCGGCCAGCGACACCATCGGCGTGGCCTTCTTGTTGGCGTGCTGCGTGCGGATGCGGTCGTAATCGGCCCGCAGTTCTTCGAGATAGCGCGCGGCGCCGTCATCCGACAACAGGCTCGACGCCACGCTCACCGAGCGCGAGGCGTCCGGCACATAAACCACCGGGCCTTCGTAGTTCGGAGCGATCTTCACGGCGGTGTGCACGCGGCTCGTCGTTGCACCGCCGATCAGCAGCGGAATCTTCCTCACGCGGAAATACTCGTCGCGCTGCATTTCCGAGGCCACGTAGGCCATCTCTTCCAGCGACGGCGTGATCAGGCCCGACAGGCCGATGATGTCCGCGCCTTCCACCTTCGCCTTCGCGAGGATCTCATTGCACGGGACCATCACGCCCATGTTCACGACCTCGAAGTTGTTGCACTGGAGCACGACGGTGACGATGTTCTTGCCGATGTCATGCACGTCGCCCTTGACCGTGGCGATGACGATCTTGCCGCGCGAGCGCACGTCGCCGCCGGCGGCGGCGATCTGGCGCTTCTCTTCCTCGATGAACGGGATGAGGTGGGCCACGGCCTGCTTCATCACGCGGGCGGATTTCACCACCTGCGGCAGGAACATCTTGCCGGCGCCGAAGAGGTCGCCCACGATATTCATGCCGTCCATCAGCGGGCCCTCGATCACCTGGATCGGGCGGCCGCCCTCGGCGGCAATCTTCTGGCGCACTTCCTCGGTGTCTTCGACCACGTAGTCGGTGATGCCGTGCACGAGCGCGTGGGCAAGGCGCTTCTCGACCGGCTCCAGGCGCCATGCGAGGTTCTCTTCGCGCTTCGTGCCGCCGCCCTTGTAGCGGTCGGCAATCTCGAGCAGGCGGTCGGTCGCGTCAGGCCGGCAGTTGAGCACCACGTCTTCCACGCGCTCGCGCAGCTCGGGGTCGAGATTCTCGTACACGCCGAGCTGGCCCGCGTTGACGATGCCCATGTCCATGCCCGCCTGAATCGCGTGGTACAGGAACACGGTGTGGATGGCCTCGCGCACCACGTCGTTGCCGCGGAATGAGAACGACACGTTCGATACGCCGCCGCTGACCTTCGCGTACGGCAGGTTCTGCTTGATCCAGCGTGTGGCCTCGATGAAGTCCACCGCGTAGTTGTTGTGCTCTTCGATGCCGGTGGCGACCGCAAAGATGTTCGGGTCGAAGATGATGTCTTCCGGCGGGAAGCCGACCACGTTCACGAGGAAGTCGTAGCTGCGCTTGCAGATCTCGGTCTTGCGCTGGAACGTGTCGGCCTGGCCCTGCTCATCGAAGGCCATGACGACCGCGGCGGCGCCGTAACGCTTGATGAGCTTGGCGTGGTGCGCAAAGGCGTCTTCGCCTTCCTTGAGCGAGATCGAGTTGACGATCGCCTTGCCCTGCACGCACTTCAGGCCCGCCTCGATCACCTCCCACTTGGACGAGTCGATCATGATCGGCACGCGCGCGATGTCGGGCTCCGAGGCGATCAGGTTCAGGAAACGCACCATCGCCGCCTTGGAGTCGAGCATCGCCTCGTCCATGTTGACGTCGATGATCTGTGCGCCGTTTTCGACCTGCTGGCGGGCCACGGCCAGCGCCTCGTCGAACTGGCTGTTGAGGATCATGCGCGCGAACGCCTTGGACCCGGTGACGTTGGTGCGCTCGCCGACGTTGACGAACAGCGTACCCTCGCCAATGTTGAACGGTTCGAGGCCGGAGAGGCGCATGGGATGGTCGGTCATGATGGTGCGGGGTTCGGTCAGGCGGGGGCGTGTTCGCCCAGCTTCAACAGGTTGCCGTGCGGGTCGATCACGTAGAGCTCTTTCATGCCCCACGGCCGCACCGCCGGCGGCGCGAGCGAAAGCCCGCGCGCGGTGAATTCTTCAAACAGCGCCTGCGTGTTCGGCACGCGCAGGTAGCAGGAGGTGTTCTCGGCGATGCGGCGGTCGTCGCACAGCCAGAAATGGAGTTCGGCGCCGTCGCGCTGCACGATCAGGTAGTCCGGCGCCAGCAGCCTTCGCGCAAAGCCGAGCCGCTCCGTGTAGAAGCGGGCAGACTCCTGCAGGTCCAGCGAGGCCAGCACGGGGATGGTGCTGTCGATGCGCGCGGTCATGGCGGTCTCAGGCGGCTTCCTTGTACTGGCCCGGCCATGCGCGCGGCTTGCGGCTCGCGACGCGTTCGGCAATCGCCTTGATGTGTTCGGGCGTGGTGCCGCAGCAGCCGCCCACCAGGTTCACCAGGCCGGCCGCGGCAAACTCGTCGACCAGGCTCGATGTGACGTCGGGTGTTTCATCGAAGCCCGTGTCGCTCATCGGGTTGGGCAGGCCCGCGTTGGGGTAGCACGAGACGGCCGTGTCGCAGATCTTCGCCAGCTCGGCGATGTACGGGCGCATCAGCGCCGCGCCCAGCGCGCAGTTCAGGCCGAAGGTGATCGGCTTGGCGTGGCGCAGGCTGTTCCAGAACGCTTCCACCGTCTGGCCCGAGAGGATCCGGCCCGAGGCGTCGGTCACCGTGCCGGAGATCATCACGGGCACGCGCTCGCCGGTGTCCTCGAACAGCTGATCGATGGCAAACAGCGCCGCCTTGGCGTTGAGCGTGTCGAAGATCGTTTCGACCAGGAACACGTCGGCGCCGCCCTCGAGCAGCGCCTTGCCCTGTTCGTAATACGCATCGCGCAGCTGGTCGAAGTTGACGTTGCGCGCGCCGGGGTCGTTCACGTCGGGCGAGATGCTGGCCGTCTTGGGCGTCGGGCCGAACGCGCCGGCCACAAAGCGCGGCTTCTCGGGCGTGCTGTACTTGTCGCAGGCCTCGCGCGCCAGGCGGGCGGCCACGACGTTCATTTCGTAGGCCAGATCCGCCATCTTGTAGTCTTCCTGCGCGATGCTGGTGGCGCCGAAGGTGTTGGTCTCGATCAGGTCTGCGCCGGCGGCCAGGTATTGCTCGTGAATCTCGCGGATGACCTCGGGGCGGGTGAGCAGCAGCAGCTCGTTGTTGCCCTTCACGTCGATGGGGTGGTCGGCAAAGCGCTCGCCGCGGTATTGCGCCTCGGTCAGCTTGTAGCGCTGGATCATGGTCCCCATCGCGCCGTCCAGGATCAGGATGCGCTCGCGCAGCAGCGCGGGCAGGGTGGCGGCACGGGTATAGGGCAGGGGCGCAATGGTGGACGCGGACATGGGGGGACTCCGGGGTGCGTCGGCCGGCAATGGTTGAAAAGTTGCGGCCAAAGGCCGATTTTACCAGTCGCATCAATGACTTGCCGGCGGTGTGGGCAATCGCGCTCCTATAATCGACATCACGCCGTCTTCCCGTCCTGATCGCCACCATGCAACTGCTTGACCCCACCGACGCCCATGCCTTCCTGCAGCGCACGCCCGCCGCGCTGTTCATCGACTGCCGCAGTGAAATGGAGCACCTGTTCGTGGGCCATCCGGCCGGCGCGCACCATGTGTCGTGGAACGATGGGCCGCACTGGGAGGTGAACCCCGAGTTCGTGCCCACCGTGCGCAAGCTTTCCGGCCACGGCTTTGACCGGCCGATCGTGCTGATCTGCCGCAGCGGCAACCGTTCAGCGGCCGCCGCGCGTGCGCTGGAAGAGGCGGGGTTCAGCGACGTCTACGTCGTGCGCCACGGCTTTGAAGGCGACCTCGATGCCACGCGCCATCGCAACACGCTCAATGGCTGGCGCCATGCCGGGCTGCCGTGGGAGCAGTGCTAGAGAGAAACTATCGCTGCGATAGTCGATGCACGCATGAAAAAACGCCCGGCAGCGCCAAGCTCCGGGCGTTTTTCTGGAAGGCGTCACGCGGGCGGGCGGCCCGCACCGGCGGTTCAGTGCATCGTGACCGGCTGCGTCATCACGGTGTCGAACTTGCCCAGGAAGTCGTCGACCTCCTCGACCGTCGGCTCGCTCGCGATGAGCTTTTTCACGTCCTCGCGGAAATGCTCGGCCAGCTCGCCGCCGAGGAAGATTTCACGCTTGAGGTTTTTGTCCACGATCTCGTAGCCGCCTGCGGAAAGCATGGCGTGCTGGCCATCGGCACCGAATTCGACAACACAGTAGTTGTCACTGTTGTAGATCATTTGCATGGTGCACCTCCGAGGCGTCAATCGTCTTGCTGTTGTGGGGACTGCTCTACTGCTGCACCGGGTAGATGGGGCCCGTGGCCATGACTTCAAGAGCCGATCCACTCCCACCCATGATCGTGCCGCCCATCTGTCCCTTGGGCTTCATGATCGGCCACAAAGTTCGCAAATGCGAGGCGAAATGTGTGACGTGCGTCGTGATCGCGTAACCAGATCTTTCCGCGCCTGCATCGAACGCTGCAGGCCACCGTCGTCCATATGGCGGGTGGCCGGCGCCCGGTGTGGGGGGCGCCCGCAGTGATCGACACGGCAAACGGGACTTACGGCGTGTCGCATTGACTCCCGCATCCCGCGTGCCCGAGGAACTCATCCAGAGCGGTGAGGAAGGCCTCCTCCTGTTCGACGGGGGCAAGATGGGCCGCGTGGGACATCACTTTCAAGCGCGCGTTCGGGATGTGCGTGGCGATCTCGCGCGCGACTTCGACCGGTGCGCCGGTGTCCTGGTCGCCGGTCATGACGAGGGTGGGGCAGGCAATGCGCTCTAGCGAGCCGCGCGTGTCGAGCGCCTTGATGGCCAGGCAGGCGCCCACGTAGCCGTGCGGCGGTGTGGCGCGCAACAGCGCCCGGATGCGTTCGACCGCGTCCGGATGGGCCTCGCGAAACGGTGTGGTGAGCCAGCGCTGGATGGTGGGCTCGACAATGCCGCTCATGCCATGGGCTTCCACCTGGCCGATGCGCTCGTCCCACATGGCGTGCGCAGAGACCGGCGTGTAGCAGACGGTGTCGCACAGCGTGAGCGAGAGCAGCCGCTGCGGGTGCCGCACGCCGAGGATCTGGCCGACCATGCCGCCCATCGACAGGCCGACGAAATGCACCTGCGCAATCGACAGCGCGTCGAGCAGCCCGGCCACGTCGTCGGCCATCTGGAAGAGGGTGTAGGCGCCGTGCGGGGCGCTGGTCTTGCCGTGGCCGCGCGCGTCGTAGCGCAGCACCCGATGGCGATCGGACAGGCGCGCAGCGATGTCGTCCCACAATCGGTGGTCCACGCCGAGCGCGTGCGCCAGCACGACCCAGGAGCCGTCCGTGCCGTCGATGCGGTAATGGATGTCGATGCCGTTGGCGCGCACGGCACCCCAGTCGGAGCGGGCGGTTGGTGACACGGTCATCCTCCTTCCTGCGATTGGTAGACCAGGTCGAACTGCATGCCGTTGGGCTCGGTCTGGCGCAGGCGCACCGGCAGCCAGCCACGCTCGGCCGCGAGCCAGATTTCGACGCGCCGCTTGTCGTCGGCCCGGCGCGGCAGTCGTATGAAGTGCTGTGCACGAATCGTGCCGTTTGGCGTGTCGACAGTGTCTTCGCCCACATGCTGCACGCGGGCGAACTCCACGCTGTCTGTATCCGCGATGGGGATGTCGAGCGTGAGCCCGGGGCTCGACATCCGTTCCGGATTGCCGCGCGCCAGGCCTGTCAGCTGCAGGAAGACACTGAAGCGATCCTGCGTGCCCTCCGGGAGGGGCAGCACGGCCGGCGTGCGCGTAAAAGTGACGGTGGGTGCGCTCTGCGTGCCCGAGGTGGCTGCGTTGGGATCGGGGTAATGGAACGTTGTCACGTCGGGCTGTCGGCGGCCGCGCACCTCTTCATAGCGCATGGGGGCCAGACCGTACGGGCCGGCTGCGCCGGTGCTTCGGAAGGCGAGCGCGCCAAAGAACAGCGGCAACGGAATTTCGACGGAGAGCGTGTAAGTTTTGCCATCGGTCGTCCACCGGATCAGCCCGTCTTCGTTGCGTACGCCGTTGACGTACGTGGCGTAGCGCAGCGTCGTCGATGGCGGCAGGGAGAAGCCGGCGCCGCCTGGCGCAGCCCCCGCGCCGGGATCCTCTGCGCCGAGGTCCTTCACCATCCCGGTATTGCCCGACGCCTGGGCCTGGGCCCCGAGGAAGTCCGACGAGTCTGTGTCGGAGAGGTCCGACCCGGTCGGGGCGGGCCTGGGCGCGGCTATCGGCTCGCGCGCGGGCGGGGTCGCGGCCGGCGGCGGCCGGCGCGGTGCGGGCCGTTGCGCTGCGGCAGGCGCGGGGGAAGGTGGCTTCACCGGCTCGGGCTGCAGCAACAGGGCCGGGATGATCTGCTCCTGTGCGGGCGGCCACGTCACCTCATGGCTGCGCGCGATCCAGAGGACCGCGATGCCGTGCAGCACAAGCACGGCGAGCAGCACGAGCGCGAGCCGGCGAGAGCGGCGTCGGCGGGTCTGCGTACGGTCGGTATTCAACGCTTCAGGCGGGGGCGGCAACGTATCCAAGATCGGCGGAAAGCTGTTGTGCGGCCAGCCGCAAGCGCCGCTCCAGCGGCCCGCTCCAACTGGTGTCGAACGTGCTTTGCGCGCCCAGGGCAATCAGGACGAGGCACAGCTGGGCATTCGCATCGAACACCGGCAGCGACATCGCGTTGATGCCCGGCAGCACGCCGCCATGAATGCGCGCGGCGCCATGTGCGCGCACTTCTGCGCAGATGGCGTCGTACGCCTCGAGCGTGCGCGGCAGCTCCGGATCGGCCTCGCGCGCGGCGGCCCGTTCCAGCTCGCGCTGGATGAACGGCAGCGTCTGCGCGCGGGGCAGGTAAGCGCCGAACACGCGGCCGGTGGCCGAATTGAGCATCGGCATGACGTCGCCCAGGCGCAGGCTGACGGTGACCGGGTGGCTGGCTTCTTCCCAATGAACGATGGCCGGCCCCAGGTTGCCCCACACGGCAAGGCCGACGGTGTGGTCGATCTCGTCGCGCAGTGCGGCGGCGGCGGGGCGTGCGCGACGCATCGGGTCTTGCCGGTTCAGGCTCACCAGGCCCATTTCGAGCGCGAAGGGGCCGAGGTCATAACGGCCTTCGGGCGTTTGCGTGACCAGGCCCAGGCGCGCAAAGCTCACCAGGTAGCGGTGCGCCTTGGCGGGGTTCATGGGGGCGGCGCGCGCCAGGTCGCGCAGCATCATCGGGCCGTTGGTGTGCGTGAGCACCTCCAGCAGCCGGAAGCCGACTTCGATGGACTGGATGCCCGAGCGCGCGGGCGCATCCGGTTCGCCATCGGCATCAGGCTCCAGGTCGAGGTCGGTGTCGGCGGGCAGCGTCGGCATGGTCGGGCGTGATGGGTCGGTTCAGCCCAGTTTAGCCGATGCTGGTGTAGCATCCGCGCAGCTTTTCTCTGCACAGACGCCCATGAAACTCGCCACCCTCAAGGATGGCTCGCGCGACGGCCAGCTCGCCGTGGTCTCGCGCGACCTGAAGACCGCTCACTTCGCCACGCACATCGCCGGCACGCTGCAGCGCGTGCTGGACGACTGGGCCTTTTACGCGCCGCAACTCCAGGAACTCTACGCGCAGCTCAACGCGGGCCGCGCGCGCCACCCGTTTGCATTCGACCCCGCCAACTGCATGGCGCCGCTGCCGCGCGCGTACCAGTGGGCTGACGGCTCGGCCTACGTGAACCATGTCGAACTCGTGCGCAAGGCGCGCGGCGCCGAGATGCCACCTGAGTTCTGGACCGACCCGCTGATGTACCAGGGCGGCTCCGATGACCTGGCCGGCCCGCACGACCCCATCGTCTGCCGCAGCGAGGCGTTCGGTATCGACTTCGAGGCCGAGGTGGCCGTCATCACCGGCGACGTGCCGATGGGCGCCGACCCGGCCGCCGCCGGCGAGGCCATCCGCCTGATCGTGCTGGCCAACGATGTGTCGCTGCGCAACCTGATCCCGGCGGAGCTCGCCAAGGGGTTCGGCTTCTTCCAGAGCAAGCCCGCGACGGCGTTTTCGCCCGTGGCGGTGACGCCCGACGAACTCGGCGACGCCTGGCGCGAGCGCAAGGTCCACCTGCCGATGACGGTGCACTGGAACAACAGGAAGGTCGGCCAGCCCGATTGCGGCACCGACATGGTGTTCGACTTTGGCCAGTTGATCGCGCACATCTGCAAGACGCGCAACGTGCGCGCGGGCAGCATCGTCGGCTCGGGCACGATCTCGAACGTGGACCGCAGCAAGGGGTACTGCTGCATCGCCGAGAAGCGCATGCTGGAGACGATCGAAGCGGGCGCACCCACGACCGAATTCATGCGCTACGGCGATACGGTCAAGATCGAGATGTTCGACGCGAACGGCGTGTCGATCTTCGGGGCGATCGACCAGGAGGTCATCGCGCCAGGCACGCAGGCGTAAGCCTTAAGCCGATTCGGGGGCGGCTTTCGCGCGGCGCCCGCGCTTGGCCGGCGCGGAGCCGGTCGTCAAGGCCTGGCCGTGGTAACCGAGGCGCAACGACAAGGCCCGCCCTGCCTCGCGCAGCAGCCGCGAGGGGGCGCCTTCCAGGCTGGAATCGAACACGCTGGACAGCCCCAGCGCCGTAATGGCGCCGGCCAGCTTGCCCTGTGAATCGAGCACCGGCACCGCCACCGAATCGATGCCGTGCACGAGCGTCCCGGCGATCCGCGCCACGCCCTCGTGCCGCACCGTCTGCCAGCGTGCGCGGCAGTTCAGCCAGTCGGTCAGCCCCGCCTTGCCGGCGCCCGGGCCGCGCAGTTCGCGGTCGATGAGCGGGACGATCTGGATTTCCGGCACCCACGCGGCGCAGGCCTGGCCCGTGGCGGAATTCAGCAGCGGCATGACCGAGCCCACCCGCACGTTCACGGTCACGGGGCGGCCGCCGTCTTCCCAGCGCACGATCACGGGGCCGCGGTTCGTCCACACCGACAGGAACACGCTTTCGTTCAGCCGCTCGGCCAGCTTGGGCAGCAGGTTGCTGCCTTCACGCACGAAATCCACGTCGGACAGCGCCGACAGCCCCACCTGCAGCGCCTGCGTGCCGAGCCGGTAGCGGGCGGAGGCGGAATCCTGCTCCACGAAACCCATGCGCTCGAGCGAGACCAGGTAGCGGTGCACCTTCGCGCGCGGCATGCCGAGCTGCCGGCCGAGTTCAGATACGGCATGCGCGCCGCCGGTGCGCGCCATCGCCGAGAGCACCGTCAGCGCAATTTCGGCGGACTGGATGCCGGCGCTGGCGCGTTCGGGCGCGGCGTCTTCCACGGGCGGTTCGTCGGGCGGCAGGCTGTCTTCGATGGCCATCTTGAAGTCTCGGATGTCGCTTTATAAGATACGCGTTACGCAAAAAGATACAAATCGGCGCGGCGGCCTGCGCGCTGAAAGGACCAGGAGACGCCATGAAGCTGTCGATCTTTTCCGTGCAGGACCACTATCCGGACCGGCATCGCAGTCTGCCGCAACTCTACGCAGACGTCATCGGCCAGGCCCGCCACGCAGAGTCGCTCGGCTACGACACCTTCTGGGTGGCCGAGCACCACTTTCACGAGTACGGCGCGGTACCGAACCCGGCGGTCTTTCTCTCGCACCTGGCCGCGCAGACGCAGCGGCTGCGTCTGGGCACCGCCATTTCGATCCTGACGTTTCATCATCCGGCCACGGTGGCCGAGAACTATGCGATGGTCGACGTGCTGTCGGGCGGGCGGCTGTCGCTCGGCGTGGGCTCGGGATACCTGAAGCACGAGTTCGAGGGCTACGACGTCGACCCCGCCATCAAGCGCGAGCGGTTTGACGAGGCCCTGATGCTGGTGGAGCGGCTGCTCTGCGGCGAGCGCGTGCATCACGAAGGCCAGTTCCACACGCTGCGCGACGTGCGCCTCAATGTGCTGCCGGTGCAGGCCCGCGTGCCGATCCACGTGGCGATCCTGCGGCGCGAGGTGGCGTATCACATCGGCCGGCAGGGGCGGCGCATGCTGTTCGTGCCATACGCGTCGGTGGAGCGCTTCGAAGACATCCGCACGTTGATGGACGACTACCGCCGCGGCCTGGCCGAGGCCGGCATCGCCGATGCGCGCGGCATGGCGGCGGTCGCCCTGCACACGCACGTCGGGCCTACGGAAGCTGCCGTGCGCGCCACCGCGGCCGATGCGTTCGACCTCTACGTCGCCACGCGGCTCTATGCACGCCGGCAGACCTATGACGACGTGCTCGCCAGCGGCCTGTCGCTGTTCGGCACGCCCGATGCGGTGGCCGACAAGCTCGCGCGCTTGTCCGACATGGGCGTCGATCACGTGATGGCGCTGCACAACTTCGGGCTGATGCCGCAGACAGCCGTGCTCGAATCGATGCGCGCGTTGATGGAGGACGCATTGCCGCGCGCCGGCATCGCGGCGCTGGCCGCCTGAACGCCAGCTGCCCGGGCTGGCCCGCATCGCCAAACCGCTGCAAAACCGCTACGCTCTTCGCCAAACCACGGGAGACACCCATGCAGCGACAGGTTGGCGTACTGGTTGGTCTGGCTTTGCTGTCTTGCACCGCGCTGGCGGATATCCGCATCGGCGTGACGGTTTCGGCGACGGGCCCCCAAGCTTCGCTGGGCCAGCCCGAAAAGAACGCCACCACACTGTGGCCACGCGAGATCGGCGGCGAGAAGGTCGACGTGATCGTGCTGGATGACGCGTCCGACACCACGCGCGCCGTCACCAACACGCGCAAGCTGATGAGCGAATCCAACGTCGACGTGATCGTCGGCTCGTCCACCACGCCCAATACGCTGGCGATGATCGATGCGGCGGCCGAGGGCAGGACACCGGTCATCTCGTTGGCCTCGTCCGCCCGGCTGGTCGAGCCGATGGATGCGCGGCGCCGCTGGGTCTTCAAGACGCCGCATTCCGATTCGCACATGGCGTCGCTCATTGCCGAGCACGCCGCCGCGCACGGCGTGAAGACCATCGCGTACATCGGTTTTGCCAACGCGCTGGGCGAGGCGTTTCTGGCCGAGGTGCAGCGCTTTGCCGACCTCAAGCACATCCGCGTGACCGATACCGAGCGCTTCTCGCCCACCGACAACAGCGTGACGGCGCAGGTGCTGCACCTGCTGGCCGGCAAGCCCGATGCGGTGGTGATCGGCGCTTCCGGCACACCCGCCGCTTTGCCGGCCCGCGCGCTGGCCGAGCGCGGCTACACCGGTAAGATCTACTTCAACCACGGCGTCTCGAACAACGATTTCGTCAAGCTGTGCGGCAAGGACTGCGAAGGCGCGTACGTGCCGACCGGGCCCGTGATGGTCGCCGCCGAACTGCCGGATGCCGACCCGGCCAGGAAGCAGGCGCTGGATTTCGCACGCCGTTACGAAGCCGCGTTCGGCAAGGGCAGCGTGTCGATCTTTGCCGCGTACACGGGTGACATCGGCCTGCTGCTGCAGCGCGCCGTGCCCGTGGCGCTCAAGCGCGCCAAGCCGGGCACGCCGGCTTTCCGCGAGGCCCTGCGCGACGCGCTGGAACAGGTGCGCGACCTGCCGACCAGCACCGGCGTCGTCAACATGAGCCCGCAAGACCACGTGGGCCTCGACCAGCGTGCCCGCGTGATGGCGCAGATCCGCCGCGGCCAATGGCACCGGGCCGATCGTCCGAACTGACGATGCCGCGCTTGCCGCGTTGCGCGCGCGAGCGCATCCGCTATGCTTGATCCACACACGCCGATCTCATGACCTCTCTCGCTCCCCGCTTTGCGCGCTACCAGGCGCTCACGCTCGTCCAGCACGGCCCCATCCTCGAGATCGTGATGGGCGCGGCACAGTCGGCCAACCGCAAGCTGTCGACCGCTGACGCCGGCCTGCACCGTGAACTGGCCGAGATCTGGCGCGACGTGTCGGCCGAGCCCTCCGTGCGCGTGGCGCTCATCCGCGGTGAAGGGCTGGGCTTCTCCGCCGGCGGCGACCTTCACCTCGTCGAGCAGATGGCCGAAGACTTCGACGTGCGCACGCGCGTCTGGCACGAAGCGCGCGACCTCGTCTACAACGTCATCAACTGCGACAAGCCCATTGTCAGCGCCATGCACGGACCGGCGGTGGGTGCGGGCCTCGTGGCCGGCTTGCTGGCCGATATTTCCGTCGCCGCCAGGGACGCACGCATCGTGGACGGCCACACCCGCCTGGGCGTGGCGGCGGGCGACCATGCGGCGATCGTGTGGCCGCTGCTGTGCGGCATGGCGAAGGCCAAGTACTACCTGCTGCTGTGCGAATCCCTCAGTGGGGAGGAGGCCGAGCGCATCGGCCTGGTGTCGCTGGCGGTGGACCAGGCGGACCTCGTCAACCGCGCCTTCGAGATCGCGGAGCGCCTGGCCGCCGGTTCGCAGACGGCCATCCGCTGGACCAAGTACGCGCTGAACAACTGGCTGCGCCTGGCCGGCCCGAGTTTTGATACGTCGCTGGCGCTGGAATTCATGGGGTTTGCAGGCCCCGATGTGCGCGAAGGCATTGCGAGCCTGCGCCAGAAGCGTCCACCCACGTTTGATGCGACCTGACACCGATTTCGTAGGAGACACCATGTTCACCCAGATGCCCAACTTTGCTGAAGGCGGTTTCGAATTCCTGCGCAAGCTCTGGGGGGGCGGCTTTGCCGGCATGCCCGGTGCCGGGATGCCCAACATGGCGAGCTTCGCGGCGCCGCCGATGGATCTGGAGGAGCTCGACAAGCGCATTCACGATCTGCGCGCGGTGGAAAGCTGGCTGCAGCTGAATGCGAGCCTGCTGCGCACCGCGATCCAGGGCCTGGAGGTGCAGCGGGCCACGCTGGTTGCGCTGCAGACCTTCGGCGCCGCGCTGTCACCGGAAGCCATGAAGAGCGCGTTCGATGGCTTGACCCCGGCTGCATCGCCGCCGGACGGCGAGCCCAAGCCGGCCTGGCCGCACACCGCCGCCACCGCCAAGCCCGCGCAGCCTGAGGCCCCCGCGCCTGAAGACAAGGCCGAAGCCGAGGCGGAAGCCCAAGCCGAAGACACCGACGACGATCAGGCCGAAGCCCGCGCGCAGAGCGCCCGCTCGGCCGAGCATGCCCAGGCCGCGGCACGTGCCGCCGCCGCGGCTCTGGATCCGTCGCCCTGGTGGAACATGCTGCAGCAGCAGTTCAACCAGATCGCCAGCTCCGCAGCTGCGGCCATGCCGATGCCGCAACACTTGATGCCGGGCTTCCCGGGCGGCTTCCCGGGGTTCGGCGGCGCACCCGGCGCGGAAGGGCTCGATACGGCGCCGGAAGACATCGAAGCGCCGTCGGCACCGGCCAAATCGAAGCAGGCGGGCAGCAAGCCGGCGCCGAGGTCGGAGGCCAAGGCGCCCGCGGGCAAGGCGGCAAAGCCGGCTGGCAAAACCGCCGCCAAGAAGGCTCCGGCGAAGGCCGCACCGCGCAAGCCGGCCAACGGCAATTCCTGATCGATGCCGATGTCGCAAGACTGCACCGCGCTCCTGATGATGGGCGGCGGCGCGCGCGCGGCCTATCAGGTGGGCGTGCTGCGCGGGATCGCCGCACTGGCGCGCGAGTACGCGCCCGGCGTGGCCCGCACGCCGTTCGACATCATCTGCGGGACTTCGGCAGGCGCCATCAACAGCCTCGGCCTGGCCCGTGGCGCGCAGGATTTCACGCAGGCCGCGGAAGCGCTCACGCAACTGTGGGGCAACCTGCATGCCGACCGCGTGTATCGCACCGACGTCGGCCGCGTGGGCTCGAGCGGCGCACGCTGGCTCACCGCGCTGGCCTTCGGCTGGATGACGGGCCGCACGCCGCGCGCGCTGTTCGACAACACGCCGCTGCGCGAGCTGCTCGACGCGCAGCACGACGGCCGGCAGGTGCAGGCTGCGTTCGAGGCCGGAGCGCTGCGGGCGCTGGCCATCACGGCGCTGTCGTACACGACGGGGCGCCACGTCACGTTCTATCAGTCTCCGCACGTGGTATTGCCGTGGCGGCGCTCGCAGCGCATTGCGGTCGCGGACCAGATCGGCGTGGCACACATGCTGGCGTCTTCGAGCATCCCGTTCGTGTTTCCGGCCGAGCCGGTGCAGATCGAGGGCAACGATGAATGGTTCGGTGACGGCACGATGCGGCAGATGTCGCCGCTGAGTCCGGCGATCCATCTTGGGGCGAGTCGCATCCTGGTAGTGGGGGCCGCATCGCGTTCGCAGCCGGGGTGGTACGACACGGTCCCGGCGTCTGGCTATCCGTCGCTTGCGCAGATCGCGGGGCAGGCGCTGGCGAGCATCTTCCTCGATGGACTGTCGGCCGACATCGAACGGCTGCAGCACATCAACGCGATGGTCAGCCGCAACCCCGAGATTGCCGACGCGCGCGACGGCTGGCGCAAGATCGAGGTGCTGGTGATGGCGCCGTCCGAGCGCATCGAGTTGATTGCCTTGCGCCACGTGCAGCGCCTGCCGGGCACGGTGCGCGCGCTGCTCAAGCCGCTGGGCGGCACGGAGGCCCGCGGCGCGGCGTTCGCCAGCTACCTGCTGTTCGAGCCCGAGTTCACGCAGGAGCTGATCGCCCTCGGCGAGCGCGACGTGCAGGCGCGCCGCGACGAGCTTGCCGCGTTTCTCTACGGCGCGATGCCCGACACCATGCGAGCGGCGTGATCAGCGCGATGCGCGTGCCGGTTCGGCGAGCAGCGCCTCGATGCGTTTGACGAGGGTCGGGTCGGTCGGCTCAACGCTGCTCGGGAACACGGCGGCCACGCGGCCGTTGCGGTCCAGCAGATATTTGTGGAAATTCCATTTGGGCGGCTGACCCGTCTGCGCCGCCAGCCATGTGTATAGCGGCGACGCCCCTGCGCCCACGACGGCGGTCTTGGAAAACATCGGGAATTTCACGCCGTACGTGTTGTAGCAAAAATCGGCGATCTGCTTGCTGTTGCCGGGTTCCTGCTGGAAGTCGTTGGACGGAAAGCCGAGCACGGTCAGCCCTTTGTCGCGGTACCTCGCATACAGCGCTTCCAGCCCTTCGTACTGGTGCGTGTAGCCGCAGTAGCTTGCGGTGTTGACGACCAGCACCACGCGTCCGGCGTACTGGCAGAGGTCTTGGCGGGCGTCGTCCTGCAGCCGGTTGACGCGAAAGTTCAGGCTGGCCGGGCAGGCCGGTGCCGGGTCTTGCGCCGTGGCCGCAGCCGGGGCGGCGTGGCCCGTGCGCGGCAGCAGCAGCGCAATGACGCCGATCGCAATGATGATGGCGATCATCAGCAGCTGGTGCCGGCTCAGCACGCCGGCCATATGCCGCTGCAGGTGACGTCGGCGTGCTGGAACGATGGCGGAATACAACATCTCAGGCCTCCGAAAGCGGCAGTGCGTCGATTGTCTTCAGTCTAGGGTATAACGCCCCGGGGCCGCGGCGGCGGCCGGGCTTCCTATACTGAAGACCTCGCCGGCACCGACCGGCCCGCCCCACACAGGACGACGGCAGCGCATCGTCGATCACATCGCGGCACGCCGCGGGACAGTCGCGCGAAGCGCACGGCGCGCTAAGGGGGTCGCCAAGCCACGCCGCATGCGTGGACGGGCAGGCCTGTTGTGACAAGGAAACGGGCAGACGCAGAACTTTGCTCCGGCAAGCACGAAAAACCGGGGCAGGTCAAGCATGTCTGCTAGAATCCGCCTGCAAATTCAAAGGCTTACCATGCTCTATCCCGAATTGTTCAAGTCGTTGGAAGCGGTCCGCTGGAATATGGAAAAGGATATTCCGTGGGACCAGTTCGACGCGTCGCTGCTGACCGACGCGCAAGCGCAGACCATCAAGATGAACGCCATCACGGAGTGGTCTGCACTGCCCGCCACCGAGATGTTCCTGCGCGACAACCGCCACGACTCCGATTTCTCGGCGTTCATGAGCGTGTGGTTCTTTGAGGAGCAGAAGCACTCGCTGGTGCTGATGGAGTACCTGCGCCGCTTCCGCCCCGAACTCGTGCCGACCGAGGAAGAGCTGCACAACGTGCGCTTCGAATTCGACCCGGCCCCGCCGCTGGAAACGCTGATGTTGCACTTCTGCGGCGAGATCCGCCTGAACCACTGGTACCGCCGCGCGTCCGAATGGCACACCGAGCCGGTCATCAAGGCCATCTACAGGACGCTCTCGCAGGATGAGGCTCGCCACGGCGGCGCGTACCTGCGCTACATGAAGAAGTACCTCACGCAATTTGGCGACAACGCGCGCAGCGCATTCGCCAAGATCGGCGTGCTGATGGCCTCGGCCCGCCGCACGGAAAAGCCGCTGCACCCGACCAACCTGCACGTGAACAAGGCGCTGTTCCCGCAGGACACCGTGCAGTCGCGTCTGCCGAACCCCGACTGGCTGGAGCACTGGCTCGACGAGCAGATCAAGTTCGACGCCGGCTGGGAAAAGAAGGTCATCGAGCGCATCCTGCACAACATGGGCCTGCTGTTCGAGCGCACCTTCGAGACCGTGCAGGACCTGAACCGCTACCGCAAGGAACTGAACGCGCGCCTGCTCGGCTCGACCGAACAAGCGGCCTGATCCTTGCCATTGGCAGCCAGCGGCCCATCGATGCGATGGGCCGTTTTGTTTTCCTCTCCGATTTCGCTCTCGCCATGACCGCTCGCCAGCCCGCGCCCGCCTTTGAACAGAAGATCTGCGACCCCGCCGATGTGGAAGCTCGCGTGGCGGGGCTGCCGCGCCCGCTCGTGTTCACCAATGGCGTGTTCGACATCCTGCATCGCGGGCACGCGACATATCTGGCGCAGGCGCGCGCCCTGGGAGCGTCGCTGGTGGTAGGCGTCAATACCGATGCGTCCGTGCGCATGCTCGGCAAGGGCGACGACCGCCCGCTCAACACGCAGGACGACCGCCTGGCCGTGCTGGCCGCACTCGAATCGGTGAGCCTGGTGGTGCTGTTTGCCGAGCGCACGCCGGTCGAGCTCATCCGCCGCGTACGCCCGGACATCTACGTCAAGGGCGGCGACTACGACATCGATGCGCTGGAAGAAACGCGCGTGGTACGCGGCTGGGGCGGGACGGCGCTGGCGATCCCGTTCGAGCATGATCGCTCCACGACGGCGCTGCTCAAGCGCGTGCGCGCAACGTCCTGAGCCCTCAGCGCGACGCCGTCACCGACGCGCAGGCGCGCAGGTCTTCGGCGCCCAGCGTCTTCTTCAGGTTCGCCAGCTCGGCCGCCACACTGGATGCGGCATCGGCGGTGGCCGTCACGCGCAGCGAGGCCGCTGCGCCAAGCCGCCGGGTTTGCGTCACCACCGCGGTGCGCACGTCCTTGGCGCGCAGTTCGTCCAGCAGTTGCTGCGCCCGCTCCCTGTCGCGGAACAGCCCCAGCGACACCACAAACGTATTGCCTTCCTGCACGATGGCGGAGTCCGTCACGTTGCGGCGCTTGAGCTCGGCGATCTTGCGCTCGGCGTCTTCGCGCGTGTCGCGCGCCGGCATGTGAACCCACCAGCGGTTGTCTTCCTGGCGCGTGATGCGCTCCACCTGCACGCCCGCCATTGGCCTGAGCTGATCGAGGCCGCGCGTGGCCTGTGCGTCGGTCAGGCCGATGAGTTCGGTGCAACTGCCGGCGGTGTCCGCAGCGGCCACGGCCGTACGTTCGATGCTGGCTTGTGCACCCGATGCGGCAGGTGCCGATGCCGCGGGCGCCGATTTGGGTACGCCTGACGACGATGCCGGTGCCGGCTCGAGAATGCGGATGTCTTCGGTGCGGATCTGGCGGCGCATGCGCTCGGGTTCGCGCTCGCTCTCGAACCAGGCCTGCGAGACGTCCGGCCCGAACACGCCGGTGTTGGCTGCCAGCAGAACGCCGTTGACGAGCAGCAGGAGCAGCAGGGCGAGGCGAAGCGTCATGGTGCGTACGGACGGGGATTCAGGCGGTGGTTCGGAATGCAGGAACACGGCGACGGCAACAACGGCAAGACAACGGGGACAGGGCGGCCGTTCATGCCAGCGTTGCCGCGCCCTCCCGGTTCGCGCGCGCCAGCACCTGCAGGCCAAGCAGCACGAGATTATCGTGCATCTGAAACGGCATGCGCAGATGCGGCGCCAGTGCGGCACGGGCGCCGCCGCTCAGCACGCAGCGTGCCGGGCCGGGGTACTGGACCTGCAGCGCCTGCCACGTCTGCGCGATCGCGCCCGCCTGCGCCGTCACGCAGCCCAGCGCGATGGCGTCCTGCGTGTTGTCGGCCCAGGGCGGCGCGACCACGTCGCTGGCGCTCAGATAGCCGACATCGACTTCCGGCAACTGCGCGGTATTGCGCGAGAGCGCGCGCATCATCAGGGTGAGGCCGGGCAAGATCAGGCCGCCCGCAAACAGCCCGTCGGGCGTGACGACGTCGAGCGTGGTGGCGGTGCCGGCCGTGACCAGCAGCAAGGCTGTGTCGGGCCACAGGTGGCGCGCCCCGACCGCTCCCACCCAACGATCGGTGCCGAGCTGCGTGGGCTCGCGATAGCCGTTGCGCAAACCGGCGGCGGCATCCTCCGATGCGGCAATGCGTACGCGCGCGCCATCGAAGACGCGGGCGATGCGCGCCGTGAGCGCATCACGCAGCGCCGGGCCGGCCACGGCGCTGATCCATACCTCGGGCGGGGCGACTCCGGGGGTGTGGCAGTCGCGCCAATCCTCCACCAGTTCGGCCAGTTGATCGTGCGCACGCGCGCCGGCGTGCTGCCATGGCGTGCCGCCTGGCTCTTCGGGCAGCGCATCGACGCCGCTGGCGATCCACGCCCACTTGATGCGCGTGTTGCCCGCGTCGATCAGCAGCAACGGACGCGCGGCCGCAGGAGGCGTCTTCAGGCGCGTCATGGCTGCGCGTCCTCGGCGGCGCGCAGCGACACTTCGCCACTATGGATCCATTGCACCCGGCCGCCGGATTCGATGGCGAGCCGCCCATGCGCATCGATCCCATATGCCACGCCTTCGAGCACGACGGCGCCGTCCTGCCACAGACGCACGCGCTGGCCGGCAAAGGCGTCGCGCGCAGCAAACGGCGCCACGAAGGGCGCCAGCCCCAGCGCGCCAAACCGCTGCAGGTGCTCACCCAGCGACGTGAGCAGCGCCGAGAACACCGCGTTCGGTTCGGGCGCGTCCACCAGTTCTTCGACGCCCGAAAGGCCCCGGCCCAGCTCGGTTTCCAGCACGTGTGGCCGCTCCAGGTTCAGGCCGATGCCGATGACGGCCCAGGTCTGGCCCGGCGCGCAGCGGACGGTCTCGACGAGGATGCCGGCCAGCTTGCGCCCGGCAATCTGCACGTCGTTGGGCCATTTGAGCGCGAGGGCCTGCGCGCTGCCGCCGTGGGCTTCGGCATATGCCGCCACGGCGTCGGCAACGGCCACGCCCACGGCCAGGCTCAGACCGCCGAGCTGCGCCGGCTCGCCGGCAAAGGCGCATGCGACGGAAAAGGTCAGACCGTGGTCGCCGCTCCACGGACGGCCCTGGCGGCCGCGGCCGGCGGTCTGGTGCTGGGCTGCCAGCACGCGCGCGCCTGCGAGCGGCGCGAGCCCGGCCTGCGCCGCATGCCCGGGCCAGGCCGCATCGCGCACGGCGGCCATCAGGTCGGCGTTGGTCGAACCGGTGGAATCGACCACGTCGATGGGCCAGGCCGCCGCGGGCCCGGTGGGCCGGATGTGTTCGCGTGACAGGCGCCAGCGCGCAGAAGGTTCGGCAAGAGACATGAACAGAGCAGGCGATCAGGTTTTTGCGCAGGAATGCGGGCATTGTACGAGCGCGGTCTCCAAACCGGGGCCCAGCGCTTGCTACAGGCGGCGCGCACGCCGCACAGTGGCCCAGAGTGTGACAGTGCCGGGCGGCGCGTTGGCTACAATTCGACCGATACCCGGCATCACCGCTTACGGAGACCCGTTTGATCACCTGCCGTACACCTCAGATCGAGGTACGTGTCGTCGATGGCCGGTCCGTCGCCTTTCTGTCCGGCGACTGGACCACGCTTGCCCTGGCCGAGCGTGCCGGCGTGCGCGGTGCGCGCCAGCAGATCCGCGCCGGTTTGGACAACGCAAACGCCTGGTGCCTGACCGAGGTGGGCCGCATCGACCACTTTGGCGCCCAGTTGCTCTGGCGTGCCTGGGGCAACCGCTGGCCCGAGCATCTCGACGCCCGCCCCGACCAGCGGCGCATGATCGACCGCGTGGCCAAGCTCGACCCGGGCGGCTGGAAGAAGCGCCTGGCCCCGCGCATCAACCCGGTGGCGATCCTGGGCGCCGGCATGCTCGACTTCTTCAGCCACGCGCGCGACGGCATCGCCATGGTCGGTCAGCTGGTGTTCGATTTCGGCCGCTTGCTGCGGGCGCCGCATCGCGGCCCATGGCGGGAGATTTCCGCCAACATCTACAGCACCGGCTACAAGGCGCTGGGCATCACCGCGCTGGTCGGCTTCCTGATCGGCATCGTGCTGAGCTACCTGTCGGCCAACCAGCTGCGCGTGTTCGGGGCGAGCATCTTCATCGTCAACATCCTTGGGATGGCGATCATCCGCGAGCTCGGCCCGGTGCTGGCGGCCATCCTGGTGGCGGGACGGTCGGGCTCGGCCATCACGGCGCAGATCGGCGTGATGCGCGTGACCGAAGAGCTCGACGCGATGCGCGTGATGGGCATCTCGCATGGTTTCCGGCTCATCCTGCCCAAGGTGATCGCGCTGGCGATCGCCATGCCGCTGCTGGTGGCCTGGACGGACCTGCTGGCCCTGGGTGGCGGCATCCTGGCGGCCAGGTTCCAGCTCGACATCAGCCCCGCCTATTTCATTACGTCGCTGCCCGACGCGGTGCCGGTGGCGAACCTCTGGCTCGGCATCGGCAAGGGCGTGGTGTTCGGCATGCTGATCGCGCTGGTGGCGTGCCACTTCGGCCTGCGCATCGAGCCGAACACGCAGAGCCTGGGCGAGGGCACGACCACCTCGGTGGTGGTGTCGATCACGATCGTGATCCTGGCCGACGCCGTGTTCGCCATCCTCTTCAAGGACGTGGGCTTATGACGCGGCCACGCCATTCGCACGGCGAGCATGCCGGGGCGCCATCGCAGCCGATCACGCCGGCACGCGAACGCGTGATCGAGGTGCGCAACGTCACCAAGCGATACGGCAACGTCACGGTGCTCGACAACATCGACCTGGACGTCTTCCGCGGCGAGGTGCTCTCGATCGTGGGCGGCTCGGGCAGCGGCAAGACCACGCTGCTGCGCCAGGTCGTGGGGCTCGAGAAGCCGACTTCGGGCACGATCCACATCTTTGGCGAGGAGCTGACGTGCCAGGTCGGCAACGACCTGCAGTCGATGCGCAACCGCTGGGGCATGCAGTTCCAGCACGGCGCGCTGTTCTCTGCGCTTTCCGTGATCGACAACGTGGCCCTGCCGATGCGCGAGCTGCGTACGCTGCCCGATGCGTTCGTCACGCGCGTGGCGATGCTCAAGCTGCAGATGGTGGGGCTCAAGGCCAGCGACGCCGACAAGATGCCGTCGGACCTGTCGGGCGGCATGATCAAGCGCGTGGCGCTGGCGCGGGCGCTGTCGCTGGAGCCGGAGCTGGTGTTCCTTGACGAGCCGACTGCCGGGCTGGACCCGCGCGCGTCGGACGATTACGTGGCGCTCATCCGTGAGCTGCGTCGCGAGCTGGGGCTGACGGTGGTGATGGTCACGCACGACCTGGACACGCTGGTGGCGCTGTCCGACCGCATCGCGGTGCTGGCCGACCGCAAGGTGCTGGCCGCCCAGCCCATCGAGCAGATCATTCAGATCGACCATCCGTTCATCAAGGAGTACTTCCTGGGTGAGCGGGGCAAGCGGGCGCTGATGGCGCTGGGCCCGCAGATGACCGAAGCGGTGGCTGCCGCCACGCTTGCCGTGCAGGAGGATTGATGGAAAACAAAGCCCACGCATTTCTGGCCGGGCTGTTCACGATCGGGTTGGCGATCTTCGTGGCGCTGGCCGTGATGTGGTTCAACCGCGACCAGACCGTACGCGTGCCGTATGACCTGGTGACGCGCTCGACCGTCAACGGGCTGAACCCGCAGGCCGCGGTCAAGTATCGCGGCCTGGACGTCGGCAAGGTCGACACCATCCGGTTCGACGACAAGGTCCCCGGGCAGATCGTGGTGCGCGTGCTGGTCGACAAGGATGCGCCCATCACGACCACCACCTATGGCCGCCTGGCCTACCAGGGCGTGACGGGCCTGGCCTACGTGCAGCTCGATGACCGCGGCTACGACAACAGCGGCCACGCACCCAGCCCGACGCATCTGGCAACGTCTGACAAGAATCCCGCGCGCATCCGCATGGAAGCGGGCTTCCTCGATGAACTCGACAAGCGCGGCGACCAGATGCTCTCCAAGCTCGATCAGACGCTGAATTCGCTGTCGATCCTGTTCGACGATGAACATCGGCAGCAGATCACGGCGTCGCTGCAATCGTTCCAGTCCACCATGGACAGCTACAAGGCACTGGCCCAGCGGGCCGAGCCGACGGTGCGCAAGCTGCCGAAGATCGCCGACAACCTCGATGCCACGCTGCTGGCAACGCGCAGGCTGACCCAATCGCTGTCCGATCCGAAGGGGCCGCTGATGGGCACGCTGGCCGGCGCGGGTGCGGATCTGTCGGCGGCCACGCAGTCGATGCAGTCTGCCGCCAACGTGCTGACCTACGAAACGCTGCCGCAGCTCAATGGTTTCGCGCGCGAAGCCCGTCAGGCCGTGCGCGGTTTCGATCATGCCGTGTCGGATTTCAATGCCCGGCCGCAAAGCGTGCTGTTCGGCCCTGCGCCCGGCGTGCCGGGGCCGGGTGAGACCGGCTTCACCGCACCGGCCGCCCGCGTTCCGGCCCAGCCCTGAGGAGTGTTCATGCTGACGTTGCCTGCTGTATTGCGCCGTGCGATGCCCGCGGCCGCCCTGATGGCGCTGTCGCTGCTTGGCGCGTGCTCCAGCACGCCCGCAGGCCCGACCGCCCTGTACGACTTCGGGCTCGCCCCCACCGCCTCGGCCGGTGCCCGCCTGCCGAACGCGCTTCGTGTGGCCGAGGTGGCCGGCCCCGGGTGGATGGACGGCAACGCCATCTACTACCGCCTGGCGTATGCCCAAAGCCAGCGCACCGATGCGTACGCCAACAGCCGCTGGCTGGAGTCGCCCGTGAACCTCTTCGACGCCCGCTTGCGCAACGCGGCGGCCGCACGCGGGCAGGTGGTCGGCTATCCGACGCCGGACGTGCCGACGCTGCGTGTCGAGCTGGTCGATTTTTCGCAGGTGTTCGATCGACCCGATGCGAGCCGTGGCGTGGTGCGTCTGCGGGCGACGGTGTCGCTGGCGCGCACGGTGATCGGCCAGCGCGTCGTCCAGGCCGAGGCACCCGCACCGAGCGCCAACGCCGCCGGCGGGGTGGCGGCGCTCACGCAGGCGTCCGACAAGGCCATCGGCGAAGTGCTCGACTGGGTGGCAGGTCTGCCGCTGCCGGCCGGTTCTTCGGCCGCTTCGGGCGGCATGGGCACGCACCGGCGCTAAGCTATCGGCCGGATGGGAACCCTCCGTGATGTGCGGTATCGGACGCTATCATGGGCGGCTTCTCCGGGGCACGTCCGCTTCTCTTCTCCAGACTGCAGCTTCCTTCGGTGACGGACCTCCACGCGCAACCTAACCCTCAGGCCCCGCATCGCCATTCGCCGCTCGCGCGGGCGGGGCTGGGATGGTTCGTGCTGCTGGTGGTCTACGCCAGCCTCTATCCGTTTGCCGGATGGACGGACACCGGCGTGTCGCCATTCGCCTTTCTCAGCGCGCCGCTGCCGCGCTACAACACGGGCTTCGACCTGCTCACCAACGTCTGGGGCTACATGCCGCTGGGCATGCTGACCGTGCTGGCGGTGCATCCGCGCATCACCGGCTGGCGGGCGGTGTTGCTGGCCCTGCTGGCGGGGCTGCTGCTGTCGGCCGCGATGGAGGCCATCCAGACGTATCTGCCCACGCGCATTTCGTCGAACGTCGATCTGGCGACCAACACGGTCGGCGCATGGCTGGGCGGCATGGTCATGGCGCCGTTCTCGGCGCGCCTGATCGACCGGGGCGGGCTGCGGCGCCTGCGCCGGCGCTGGTTTGAGCCGCACGCGACGTTGGCGATCCTGCTGCTGCTCGTGTGGCCGTTCGCGCAGATCTTCCCGCAGGAATTCCTGTTCAGCATGGGCGGCGTGATCCGCAGCATCCTGCTCGACCCGTCGCCGGATGGCTTCATGGTGAGCCTCGTCAACGGCTGGTTTCCCGAGCTCTTCGACTGGCAGGACAGGCTGCAGGCCCACCCGGAAGCGCTGCAGCGGCAGGAATTGCTGGAGGCGCTCATCACGGCGTGCAGCTGGATCGGCACGGGCCTGCTGGCGACGGTGGCCATGCGGCGCGATGCGCCCGTGCTCCGTCTGCTGGCGGCGCTGCTGGGCGCGGCGCTCCTGGTGAAGGCGGGGGCGACCGTGCTCCAGTTCCCGCTGGGCGGGGCCTGGGATTGGCTCTCGTCCGGCGCGCGCTTCGGGCTGGTCGTGGGCTCACTCGTGCTGGTGCTGCTGGTGCGCCTGCCGCGCTGGCTGCGCGGCGCGCTCGCCATGACGCTGCTGATCGCTCTGATTATCCTGTCCAACGTTCTGCCGCCGAGCCCGTATTCGTGGGTCTCCGCGCAGGCGTGGCGGCTCGGGCGCTTCGTCCATTTCAACAGCCTGTCGCAGTGGATCGGCTGGCTGTGGCCGTTCCTGGGGCTCGGCTATCTTGCGTGGCGCGCCGAGCAGGCGCAGATCGAGCGGCGTGCCAGTCGGCGTCCCGACTGAGCACTCACCCGTTCGGACGGCGCCTTGGCCGCCGTCATGCAGCCGACACGATTCCTTTCTACCTTAGCGCCTGTTGAGCGACGGGCGTGCGCTGCATGCGCAGACCGTCCCGTGTCATCAGGAGGTCATCCGTGTCTGCCAGCCGCGTTGCCGATCGCCCGTTGCGCCGCACCGCATGCCTGACGGCTGCGGCGCTTGCGCTGAGCGGCTGCGATGCCGATCCGCACGTGCCGGCCATCGTGCGCGCACCGGCCCCAGCGCCGGCACCGCCTGCCGCTTCGGCGCAGGCCATGGTTGCACCGAATGGCCTGGCACCGCCCGTCCTGCACACCGTCGACTGAACGTCGTCCGCGCATTCAGCCGCCGCTGCCCCGTGTTGTTCCCCCAACCCCCCAGCACAGACACCAGGTAGAGAACATGACCTCCAAGAGCCGCCGTGGTTTTCTCCGCTCCGCCGCCCAACTCGCTGCCGCGTCCGCTGCGATGGGAGCCGTACCGCAGGGCATCCGCCAGGCGCTGGCGATACCGGCCCACAACGCGCATCGCAGCATCCAGGACGTGCAGCACATCGTGATCCTGATGCAGGAGAATCGCTCGTTCGACCACTACTTCGGCACGCTGCGCGGCGTGCGCGGGTACGGCGATACGCGCACGATCACGCTGCCCAGCGGCAAGAGCGTATGGCATCAGCCCCTGGCCGGCGGGGCGGGCGAGGTCCTGCCGTTCCGGCCGGGCGCGCCGGATCTCGGCATGCAGTTCCTGCAGGACCTGCCGCACGGCTGGAACGACACGCACGGCGCGGTCAACGGCGGCCGCTACGACGGCTGGGTGCCGCACAAGGGCACGACGACGATGGCGTATCTCACGCGCCAGGACATCCCGTTCCACTACGCGCTGGCCGACGCCTTCACCATCTGCGACGCCTACCACTGCTCCACGCCCACCTCGACCGACCCGAACCGCTACTACATGTGGACGGGCTACGTCGGCAACGACGGCGCGGGCGGCGGCCCCGTGATCGACAACGCGGAAGTCGGCTACGGCTGGTCGACGTATCCGGAGGTGCTCGAAGCTGCCGGCATCTCGTGGAAGATCTACCAGGACATCGGCACGGGCCTCGACGCAGCGGGCTCGTGGGGCTGGACGAGCGACCCCTACATCGGCAACTACGGCGACAACTCGCTGCTGTACTTCAAGCAATACCAGAACGCGCAGCCCGGCAACCCGCTGTACGACAAGGCCCGCACCGGCACCAACGTGTCGGCCGGCGACGGCTACTTCGACATCCTCAAGCGCGACGTGCAGAACGGCACGCTGCCGCAAGTCTCGTGGATTGCCGCGCCGGAGGCGTTCTCCGAGCACCCGAACTGGCCGGCCAACTACGGCGCGTGGTACATCGATCAGGTCCTGCAGATCCTGACGTCCAACCCCGAGGTGTGGAGCAAGACGGCGCTGTTCATCACGTACGACGAGAACGATGGCTTCTTCGACCACCTCGTGCCGCCTTTCGCGGCATCGGGCGGCAACGGTCTGTCGACGGTCGACACCACGGGCGAGTATTTCCCGGGTAATGCCAAGTACGGCGCGGGCAGCTACGGCCTGGGCCAGCGCGTGCCGATGCTCGTCGTGTCGCCGTGGTCCAAGGGCGGCTTCGTCTGCTCGGAAACGTTCGACCATACGTCGATCATCCGCTTCATCGAGCAGCGTTTCGCGCGCACGCACGGTGTCAGGTCACCGAACATCTCGAAGTGGCGCCGTGCGGTCTGCGGCGATCTCACATCGGCGTTCAACTTCGCCACGCCCAATGACGTGGTTCCCGCGCTGCCGAGCACCGCTGCCTACGCCCCCAAGGATCGTCACCGTCATCCCGATTACGTCCCGCTGCCGCCGCTGGTGCAGGCCGTGCCCAAGCAGGAGCGGGGCGTGCGCCCGGCGCGCGCCCTGCCGTATGAACTCTTCGTGCGCGGCCGCCAGGATGAGGCGGCGGGCAAGTTCCAGCTCGACTTCGTCAACACCGGCGACGTGGGCGCGGCGTTCCTCGTCTACACCGCGGGCAGCGTAGATGCGCCGCGCACGTACACAGTGGAGGCCGGTAAGCGCCTGTCGGACAAGCTGCCCGTGGCGGCGGGCGGCGCGTATGACTTCACGGTGCACGGCCCGAACGGCTTCCTGCGCCGCTTTGTCGGCAGGCTCGCCTTGTCAGGCCTGCTGCGTCCGCACGGTCGCGCACTGGAGGTCAAGGAGGGCTACGACGTGGCCAACGGCAATCTGCAACTGCGCCTCATCAACCACGGCCGCACGTCCACGGTGTTCACGGTGAAGAGCGCCTATACCGGCGAGGCCGTGCAACGTGAAGTGCGCGGCGGCGACGATGCGTCGCTGTACCTGGACCTGCGCAGCCAGCACGCGTGGTACGACGTCACAGTCACGGCCAGCACCGATGCCGGCTTCGAGCGCCGCCTTGCCGGCCACGTCGAGACGGGCCGCGCCAGCGCATCCGACCCGGCACTGGGCGCCTGAGCCGCGCAAGGAGACGGCGGGTTCACCGGCCCGGGCATCGAAGCCGCCCAATGGACGCCGCGCCATCGTGCGCGGCTTTTCTTTGCCTGAAAGCGGGGAGCGCCAAAGGACGTCCCAGGCGAGGGGGCTCGGTGTGGCATCGCCAGACCGTCTGTGTACATGTGACGGCACATTGACGTTGCGGCGATCAATTGTTGGTTATTGGGGAACAGTCTTTTCTTCGAATGATCATTTATTCGTATCAGACAACGATCTATTCTGGTCTCAAGCGCAACGAACCCAGCGCAACCGAACATCAAGACAAAGGAACCGATCATGAACGCCAATCTCGCAACCGCATTCTCCCGTCGCAGCCTGCTGGCCCTCGTGGCTATGGTGTCTGCCTCTGCCGCGCTGCTGTCGGCTCACCCGGCAGCTGCCGCCGTGCAGGGCAGCGCAGATCCGTACACGCAAGGCGCCGTCGCCAAGTACGACGTCTACACGCAGGGCGCTGACCGGCAGGCCGACACCTATGGCTACCTGTCGTGGAAGAACGACCGCTTCGATCCGTACACCCAGGGCGCCGCTGGTAAGGCCGATGCATACACCGACGGCGCACTGGCCAAGGCAGACCCGTACACCGATGGCGCTGCCGGCAAGTTCGACGTCTACACGCAAGGCGCCGACCGCCAGGCTGACACCTACGGCTACCTCTCGTGGAAGAACGACCGCTTCGACCCCTACACACAAGGTGCCGCAGGCAAGGCTGACCCGTACACCGACGGCGCCATCGCGAAGGCCAACCCGTACACGGACGGTGCCGACCGCCAGGCCGACACCTACGGCTACCTCTCGTGGAACGGCGATGCCTCGTATCCGAAGGACGCCGCTTCGCAAGCCTGATCGGGCCGCGCCAAAGCAAAAGGGCCTTGGGTTCTACCCCAAGGCCCTTTTTGTTTCCACGGCGCTCCGGCTGTAATCAGACCACGCCGGCCTCGTGCGCCTGCTGGTCGGCGTGGTACGAACTGCGCACCATTGCACCGACTGCGGCGTGGGTGAAGCCCATTTCGTACGCCTTCTCTTCGAACATCTTGAAGGTGTCCGGGTGCACGTAGCGCAGCACGGGCAGATGGTGGCCCGACGGCGCCAGATACTGGCCGATGGTCAGCATGTCGATGTCGTGCTCGCGCATGTCGCGCATGACTTCGAGGATTTCCTCATCGGTTTCGCCCAGACCGACCATCAGGCCCGACTTGGTCGGCACATTCGGGTTGCGGGCCTTGAAGTCCTTCAGCAGCTTGAGCGAGTGCGCGTAGTCGGCGCCCGGGCGGGCCTGCTTGTACAGGCGCGGCACGGTTTCGAGGTTGTGGTTCATCACGTCCGGCGGGCAGGTCTGGAGGATGTCCAGCGCCTTCTCCAGGCGGCCGCGGAAGTCCGGCACCAGCACCTCGATGCGCGTGCCCGGCGACAGCTCGCGCGTGCGCGAGATGCAGTCGACGTAATGCTGCGCACCGCCGTCACGCAGGTCGTCGCGGTCGACGCTGGTGATGACGACGTAGTTGAGCTTGAGCTGCGCGATGGTCCTGGCCAGGTTCTCCGGCTCGTTCACATCGAGCGGGTCCGGGCGGCCGTGGCCCACATCGCAGAACGGGCAGCGGCGCGTGCACTTGTCGCCCATGATCATGAACGTGGCGGTGCCCTTGCCGAAGCACTCGCCGATGTTCGGGCAGCTGGCCTCTTCGCACACCGTCACGAGGTTGTTGGCGCGCAGGATGTCCTTGATTTCGTAGAACCGCGAGTTGCCCGTCGCCGCGCGCACGCGAATCCACTCCGGCTTCTTCAGCTTCTCGGCCGGCACGATCTTGATGGGAATGCGCGCGGTCTTGTCGAGAGACTTCTGCTTGGCCGTCGCGTCGTACGGCTTGTTCGTCAGGGCGGGAGCGGCAGCGCTCTCGGTATGGGCGGCGGCTGCGCCGGTGGCGGAATCGGTCATCGTGTTCTCCGCACGAGCCTGGGGCGCGTGCATGTCGGTACGGCGTGCCGGCTGCTAGGCGATAGCGGCTTCGGCGGATTGCGCTTGCGCGCGTTGCTGCAGTTGCGCGACCAGGGCGTTGGCCAGTTCGCGGGAAACGGGTTGCCAGTCGTCCGCACTGAGCGCACGTCCGGATGGGTCACGGGCGCCGGCGGTCACCATGTCGACGGTCTCGAGGCCGGCATAGCCACACGGATTGATCTGCGTGAAGGGCGAGAGGTCCATCGCGAGGTTCAGGCTCACGCCGTGGTAGCTGCAGCCGTTGCGGATCTTCAACCCCAGCGCGGCGATCTTCGCCCCCCGGTGCGGCCCGTCCGACAGGTAGATGCCGGGGGCGCCAGCCTTGCGTTCGGAGGCGACATTATACGTGGCGAGCGTGTCGATGACGGCCGCCTCGATGGCGTCGACGAGCGCCTTCACGAAGAGCCCGCGGCGGCGCAGATCAAGCAGGAGATAGGCGACGACTTGGCCGGGGCCGTGATAAGTGATCTGGCCGCCACGGTCGACTTTCACCAGGGGGATGTTGCCCGGGGCCAACAGATGTGCCGGGTCGCCGGCCAGCCCGAGCGTGAACACCGGCGGGTGCTCGACCAGCCAGATGGTGTCGGGGGTGTCGGGTCCGCGCTGCGCGGTGAACGTCTGCATCGCGTCGAAGCAGGTGGCGTAGTCCTGCAAACCGCGTTCGACGATGTCAATCGGAATCATGTCGCGAAGTGTAGCGCAGGGCCGCCGACGTCGCCCGGCGCCTTTGCCGCAGTCGCTTGCAGGGTCTGGCAAAAAAAACGATGCCGGCGCGATGGGAGGCATCGGCGCCGGCATCGGGCTTTTGCGGCGCGCCGCAAAAGGAGGCTGAAACAGATTCGCGCTTCTGCGCGCCGGTCAGGCCGCCACGACGGGGGTATCGGCGTGCTCGTTCCAGCCGAGCGCGGCGAGCGTGTGGCGCCAGCCGTCGGCGAGGTGCCACGGTTTGCGCGGCATGTGGCCATCGGCGGCTTCCACGGCCAGCGCCACGGGGCCGCGGGCCTTCGGGTCCACCGAGACGACGATTTCCTCGCCGCGCTTCACGGCGACGCTGCCGCCCGCGTGCAGCCATTCATCGCCGGCCTTGTTCTCGTGTGTGATCCAGACGTCGCGTCCGTGGGCTTGCTCGACGCGCAGGTTCTGGTTGGCAGGCATGCGCAATGCCACCACTTCGCCGGGCTGCAGGGTGAATACAATTTTTGTTAGTACAGCTTTCATGATCGGCTCCTTCACGGCATCGGGATGGGCCTTGCCGTGAAAGGAAGTCTAGGCGCTTGGTTGCCTGGTAACAAACGATATATATTGCGCTTCTTGATAGTGCTGTTCACATAAGACGCCACGAAAAACCGGAGGGAAATGATGACGGAGACCCGCGAACCGATGCGCCTGCCTTCACTCGGGGCGTTAAGGGTGTTCGAGGCGGCGGCCCGCTATGAGAGCTTCTCGCGCGCGGCGACGGAGCTGTTCGTCACGCACGGTGCGGTCAGCCACCAGATGCGCACGCTGGAGGAAGAACTGGGGGTGCCGCTGTTCGAGCGGCGCGGCAAGCGCGTCACGCTCACACATGCCGGCCGCGCCTATGCCGAGCGGGTGCGCGAGGCTCTGGACCAGATTGCCCAGGCGACGCATCAGCTGCGCGCGGGCAACCGCGACAACCGACTGGCGATCAGCACCATGCCGTCGTTCGCCGCGCGGTGGCTGACACCGCACATCGGCACGTTCATCGAGAAGCATCCCGAACTCGAGGTGGAGCTGTTCTCGAGTCCGGCGCTGGTCGACTTTGCCCGCGAAGAGGTGGACGTGGCGCTGCGCATGGGCTCGGGCAACTATCCGGGGCTGTATGTCGAAAAGCTGCTCGACGACGTGTTCTTTCCGGTCTGCAGCCCGTCGTTCAACGGCGGGCGCCTGCCGCGCACGTTGGCCGAGATGGCGGGGATGACGCTGCTGCGCAGCGAGGGCGAGGCGTGGAAGCCATGGTTCGACGCGGCCGGCATGGAAGGCTTCGTGGAGCCGCGCGGCGGCTTGATGTTCCAGGATTCGTCGCTGCTGCTGCAGGCGACGGCTGCCGGCCAGGGCATTGCGCTGATCCGCCCGACGCTGGCCTTCAACGACCTGATGACCGGCCGCGTGGTGCGCCTGTTCGAGACGACGATCCCGTGCCCGTGGAATTACTACTTCGTCTGTCCGCACAGCGCGCTGCAGACACCGAAGATGCAGGCGTTTCGCGCCTGGCTGCTGCCCGAGATCGCGGCGTTCAAGCTCAAGCTCGAGCGGTTGATGGCCGACAACAGCGTTTGCCTCGGGCACGTGGCCAAGGGGTGATGCCGCCTCGGCGCGCCATGCAAAAACGCCCCGGCAGGACCGGGGCGTTTTCCTCGCGATGCGCGAGCGCGCTTCAGAGCACGATCTTGACCATCGGATGGCTCGTCAGTGCCTGGTAGAGCGCGTCGAGCTGTTCGCGGCTGGTCGCGCGCACGATGACGGTCAGGCCCAGGTAGTTGCCGCTCGAGGACGGCCGCTTTTCCAGGCGCCCCTCGTGAAACTCGGGATCATGCTGGCGGACCACCTCGATGATGGTCGCGGCAAAGTCGTCGTGCATGGGCCCCATCACCTTGATGGGGAAGTCGCTCGGGTATTCGATGAGCGATTGTTCGGGCGGGATGTGGCCCGGCGGGGTGGAGTTCGAAGAGGTCATGTCGAAGTAAATGGGGTCGATTACTTCTTTTTAAACCACAGCTTGACCGTGTCGATGGCACGGCCGATGAAGCCGGCCTCGGGCACGCCATCGAGCGCGACCACCGGGAATTCCGACACCACGGTCGAGCCGTCCATCACCTTGACCGTGCCGAGCTGCTGGCCTTGCGCGATCGGGGCGACCAGCGGGTCCTTACGCTCGAGCACCGGCTTGAGGCGGCTGCCGGCGCCCTTGGGTACGGTGATCCACTTGTCTTCCAGCACGCCCAGCTTCACGCTCTTGGCCTGGCCCTTGTACACGTCGGGCGTCTGCAGCGCTTCCTTGGCCGGGTACAGGCGCACGGTGTCGAAGAACTGATAGCCGTAGTTCAGGACCTTCAGGCTTTCCTGCGTGCGGACCGCGTCGCTCTTGGTGCCGATGATGACCGACAGCAGGCGGCGGCTCGCGCCCGGCACATCGGGCAGCGGGCGGTTGGCCGATGTGACGAGGCAGTAGCCGGCCGACTTGGTGTGGCCCGTCTTGCCGCCATCGACGGTCGGGTCCAGCCACAGCAGGCGGTTGCGGTTGGGCTGCTTGATGTTGTTATAGGTGAAATCCTTCTGCGAATAGAACTTGTAGTCCTGCGGGAAGTTCTTGATCAGCGACGCGGTCAGGATCGACAGATCGCGTGCGGTGGAATAGTGGTTCGGGTCGGGCAGGCCCGCGGCATTCATGAAGTGCGTGTTCTTCATGCCCAGGCGTTCGGCTTCGCGATTCATCAGCATCACGAAGTTGGTCTCGGTGCCGCCCACGGCTTCGGCGAGCACGAGCGCGGCGTCGTTGCCCGACTGCACGATCAACCCCTGCGTCAGGTCGCGCACCGACACGGGCTTGCCTGGCTCCAGGAACATGCGCGATTCGTCGGTCTTGACGCTGCGCACGGTCTCGGTGGGCGTGATCATCTGGTCGTACTTGAGCTTGCCGTCGCGCACGGCCTCGAACACGAGATACGCCGTCATCAGCTTGGTGAGCGAGGCGGGCTCGATGCGCTCGTCCATGTTCGCGCCGCCGAGCACCTGGCCGCTCGTCACGTCGGTCAGCATCCATGCGCGCGCGGCGACCTGCGGCGCGGGCACGGGCTGCGCGGCTGCCGGCAGCGCCGTGACGAGCACTGCCGCGGCCACGGCGGTGACAGCGGCGGAGTGGGGGGCGGAAGCGGTGAAACGGGTCTGCATGTCGGGTCCTGCGGTCTGCTTGGGTTCAATGACGCCACGCGCCGGGGGAGGCGCGGCATCCGGAAAATCGAAAAGGGAACGTTACGGCCGTGGCGCCCATGCGCCGGTAATGAGCTGCTTGATCAGATGCAGCTTGCGGTGGAAGAAGTGATCGGCGCCCGGGATGACGATGACCGGCAGCTCTTGCGGCCGCGCCCAGTTCAGCACGTCGATGAGCGGCACGGTGTCGTCCTGTTCGCCGTGGATGATGATGGTGTCGGCCGGCACCGGCGCGACATCCCAGCGGGAAGTGGCGGTGCCCACCAGCGCCAGGCGCTCGGCGGGCGTGCCGGCTTCGGCCAGGCGGCGCGCCACCTGCGAGACGACAAAGCTGCCGAATGAGAAGCCGCCCATCGCGAGCGGCAGCGTGGCCACGTCGGCCGACCATTGCGTTTGCGTGCGCATCCAGTCGAGCACGGCCAGCATGTCGTCCTGTTCGCCGATGCCGTTGTCGTGCGCGCCCTCGGTCTTGCCCACGCCGCGGAAGTTCAGCCGCACCGTCACGTAGCCGAGGCTGACAAAGGTGCGGGCGAGCGTCTGCGCGACCTTGTTGTCCTTGGTGCCGCCAAACAGCGGATGCGGATGGCCCACCAGGGCGAGGCCGCGCGGCGCACCCTCCGGTTGGTCGATGGACAGGTCGATCTGCCCGACCGGACCAGGGATCAGGCGTTCTTGGGTATGCACGTTCATGGGAATGCGGGTCGCGTCAGGCTCAGGCGGGGCGATCGACCATCAGGCGCTCGACCGGTTTGCCTTCGATCAGATGGCTCTGGATGATCTCGTCGATGTCTTCCTTGTCGACAAAGGTGTACCAGACGGCCTCGGGGTAGACCACCATGACCGGACCGAGTTCGCAGCGGTCCAGGCAGCCGGCCTTGTTGATGCGCACGCGGCCTTCGCCGTTGATGCCAAGCTCCTTGCAGCGCTTCTTGGCGTATTCCTGCATGGCCTTGGCGCCGAAGTCGGCGCAGCAGCGCGAGCCATCCTCGCGTTCGTTCAGGCAGAAGAAGACGTGGTGCTTGTAGTGGCTGCTCATGGGCGACTGCGCGGGCGGTGATGATGGCGCGCGGGCAGGGCGTGGAAGAGATCCAGGCGCCGCGCACACATGTGGATTTGCGTAACGAGCCGGCATTATACGGCCCCGGCCCGGCGTCTCAGCGCCATGTGAGCGCGCGGTGCTGCGTCGCAACACGTTATCCGGATGTCTGGACGGGGCTGTGCGCGGATTCCGGGATTGACGACGCATGAGCCGGGTGCCATCGTAGTCACACCCAGCCGGCACAAGGGTTGGCGCGGCGTCGACACGGAAATTTCACATTGGCATAGCCCTTGCAATAAGGAGCGACCTGCCACGGGAGCCGCCGGAAACATCGGCGTAGCGAGGCAGGAGAGAGACCACATCAGGGCGGGTCGGACCGGGCGAGCAACCGAGCGCACGGCCGGTCTGTGACACTCGAGGAAGACATGAAAAAACCGTTCTACAAAATCCTGTACGTACAGGTGCTGGCGGCCATCGTCATCGGCGTTCTGCTCGGCCATTACTCGCCCGCGCTCGCCGTGAAGATGAAGCCGCTGGGCGATGGCTTCATCCAGCTCATCAAGATGGTGATCGGGCCGATCATCTTCTGTACGGTCGTCTCCGGCATTGCCGGCATGCGCGACATGAAGAAGGTGGGCCGCGTGGGCGGCAAGGCGCTGATCTACTTTGAGATCGTCTCGACCTTTGCGCTGGTGATCGGTCTGGCCGCGGGCCACATCTTCAACCCGGGCGCGGGCTTCAACGTCGATGTCAACACCATCGATGCCAAGGCCGTGGCGCAGTACGCCGCCAAGGCGCAATCGGCGAGCACGGTGGACTTCCTGCTCAACATCATCCCGAGCACGGTAGTGGATGCGTTTGCCAAGGGCGACATCCTGCAGATCCTGCTGATCGCGCTGCTGTTCGGCGGTGCGCTGTCCGCCATGGGCGAGCGCGCGCAGATCGTGACCGACTTCATCGACCAGATCGCGCACGTGTTCTTCCGCATCGTGCACGTCATCACCCGCGTGGCCCCGATCGGCGCGTTCGGCGCGATGGCGTTCACCATCGGCAAGTACGGCGTGGTGTCGCTGGTGCCGCTGCTCAAGCTGATCGGCACGTTCTACCTGACGGCCGTCATCTTCGTGGTGGTGGTGCTGGGCATCATCGCGCGGCTCACGGGTTTCAGCATCTTCCGCTTCGTTGCGTACATCAAGGAAGAGCTGCTGATCGTGCTGGGTACGAGCTCGTCGGAATCCGCGCTGCCGCACCTGATGGAAAAGATGGAGAAGCTGGGCTGCTCGAAGTCGGTGGTGGGCCTGGTGGTGCCGACCGGCTATTCGTTCAACCTGGATGGCACGAACATCTACATGACGATGGCGGTGATCTTCATCTCGCAGGCGCTGAACATCGAGCTGACCTGGACGCAGCAACTGACCATCTTGGCGGTGGCGATGCTGACCTCCAAGGGCGCTTCGGGCATCACCGGTGCAGGCTTCATCACGCTGGCCGCCACGCTGGCGGTGGTGCCGACGATTCCGGTGGCGGGCATGGTGCTGATCCTCGGTATCGACCGCTTCATGAGCGAGTGCCGCGCGCTGACCAACATCACCGGCAACGGTGTGGCCTGCGTGGTGATCTCGGCCTGGGAGCGCGAACTCGATCGCGCCAAGCTGGCCCGTGTGCTGTCGGGCGACCGCAGCGACGAAGGCGTGCCGGCCACGCCGGCGGCCTGATCGCTCGCCACGGGGAGTGCCTGCGGGCGCCCCCGACTGAAAGCGTATGATTGCGGGGCCTGTCCTTCCAGACGGCCCCGCTTCCATTTGGAGCGCCTCGTGACACGCACGACGGCCGGCGCGGCAGCGGAAGACATGGCGACAGTGTCCGCCCAGCTCCCGCCGATGTCCGATCCCGATTTCTCGTTCACCAGCGCCCCCGGCTCCCGACGCGGGTTCTGGTGGCTGGTAGCGCTCGCGCTCGTGGTGGTGATGGCGCTGGTGTGCGCGACCACCTTTGTGGTGACGTGGAACCGCGGCCTGGCACAAGCGCAGCAGGCCGCCGGCGGCCGGGTCGACCGCTACGCTGCCAACCTCAAGAGCACGCTCGACCGCTACGAATACCTGCCGGCGCTGGTGGCGCTGCATCCGTTCATCCACGATCTGCTGGCTGACCCGACGCCGGCCAACGTCGACCGCGCGAACCGCTATCTGCGCGAAGTCAACGACCGCGCGCACGCGACCGCCACGTACGTGATCGACCCCAGCGGCAAGGCGCTGGCCGCATCGAACTACAACCAGCCCGACAGCTTCGTGGGCGCCGAATATCTGTTCCGGCCGTATTTCCAGCAGGCGGTGGCGGGCCATGTCGGCCGGTTTTACGGCATTGGCATCACCCGCGAGGAGCCGGGGTATTACATCTCGCAGCCGGTCATGCAGGACGGCCGCGTGATCGGCGTGACCGTGGTCAAGCTCAACCTCGAATGGTTCGGGCGCGCGAGCCACGATGCCTCCGAACCGGTGATGGTGGCTGACGAGAACGGCGTGATCTTCCTGTCGTCCGTGCCGGCGTGGCAGTACCACACCGTCGAGCCGCTCACGCCCACGCTGCAGGCGCAGCTGAAGGCCACGCGCCAGTATTTCCGCAAAGAGATCAAGCCACTGCCGCTGCAACCCGAGGCGCCGGGTTTCCTGAGGCTGACCGGGCAGTTGCCCGAAGGTGCCGAGCTCATCCGCATCGGCGAGCGCGCGAATGCGACGCGCTATCTGCAGGTCTCGCGCGACCTTGTCGAGCCCGACTGGACGCTGATGTACCTCACGCCCGTGGACCCGGTGATGAGCGCCGCGCGCAGCGCCACCGTGGCCGCCGCCTTCGCCTTCGCGTTTGCGTGCCTGCTGCTGTTCTACTGGCGCCAGCGCCGCCTGCGCATGATGGAAATGCTGCGCAGCCGCCGCCTGCTGGAAGCCGCCTACGACCAGCTCGAGCGTCGCGTCGAAGACCGCACGGCCGATCTGATGGCCACCAACGAGCAGCTGCAGCACGAGATCGTGGACCGCACGCGCGCCGAGGCCGAACTGCGCGCCACGCAGGATGAGCTCGTGCAGGCCAGCAAGCTCGCGGCCCTCGGCCAGATGGCCGCCGGCATCACGCACGAGCTGAACCAGCCGCTGGCGGCGCTGCGCACGTTCTCCGACAACACGCGCATCCTGCTCGAGCGTGGGCAGCACGCCGCCGCGACCGACAACCTGCAGGCCATTGCCGACCTGACCGAGCGCATGGGCAAGATCACCGCGCAGCTCAAGCTGTTCGCGGGCCGCACGCGCCGCAAGGTGGTGGATGTGCAGGTGCGCGTGGCGCTCGATCACACCCTGGCGCTGCTGCGTCCGCGCCTGAGCGACGTCGCGGTGGAGCTGCATTGGCGCATCCCCGAAGCGCAAGCGGTGGTGCGCGCCGATGAACTGAAGCTCGAGCAAGTGCTCATCAACCTCGTCGGCAACGCGCTCGACGCGATCGGCGCCAACGAACCGGCCTGCCCGGGCCGCATCGACATCGACGTCGGGCCTGCCGAGGGCGCGCCGTCACAGCTGAGTATTGCGGTGCGCGACAACGGCCCGGGCATTCCGCCTGACGCCATGCCGCACCTGTTCGAGCCGTTCTTCACCACCAAGGAGATCGGCCAGGGGCTGGGCCTGGGCCTGGCCATCTCGACGAGCATCGCGCGCGACTTTGGCGGTTCGTTGTCGGCCACGAATGTGCCCGGCGGGGGCGCGCAATTTACGCTGACACTGGTACGCGCCGAGATCGCCTGCGCGGCATCCACCTGATTTTTTCTTGCGAACACGACCCATGTCCGAAGGCTTGACCGTTCTGTTCATCGAAGACGACCCGCCTGTGCGCCAGGCCACCGCGCAGAGCCTGGAGCTGGCCGGCTTCAACGTGCAGGCGTTTGGCAGCGCCGAAGAGGCCGTGGGCAAGATCGACGCGAACTTCCCCGGCGTGGTCGTGAGCGACCTGCGCCTGCCGGGCGCCAGCGGCCTCGATGTGCTTGCGCACTGCCAGTCGTTTGGGACGGGGATCCCCGTGGTGCTCGTCACCGGCCACGGCGACATCACCATGGCCGTGCAGGCCATGCGAGACGGCGCCTTCGACTTCATTGAAAAGCCGTTCCCCGCCGAGCGCCTGACCGAGACCGTGCGCCGCGCCGTCGAGCGCCGTGCGCTGGAGCTGGAAAACCGCGCGCTGCGCCGCGAACTGGCGGGCCCCGCAGCGGGCACGCGCATCATCGGGCGCTCGCCTGCCATGGGCGCGGTGCGCGCGCTGATCGAAAACGTGGCGGCGACCGACGCGCCGGTGCTCATCAACGGCGAAACCGGCACGGGCAAGGAGCTCGTCGCCCGCAGCCTGCACATGCTGTCGCCGCGCCATGACAAGCCCTTCATCGCGCTGAACTGCGGTGCCGTGCCGGAGCAGATTTTCGAAAGCGAGATGTTCGGCCACGAAGCCGGCGCCTTCACCGGCGCGGGCAAGCGGCGCATCGGCAAGCTCGAGCACGCCTCGGGCGGCACGCTGTTCCTCGATGAAATCGAGAGCATGCCGATCGCGCTGCAAGTCAAGCTGCTGCGGGTGTTGCAGGAAGGCGCGCTGGAACGCCTGGGGTCGAACACGTCGGTGCGCATCGACGTACGCATCGTGGCAGCCGCCAAGGGCGACATGGAAGCGCTGATCGAAGCGGGCGGCTTCCGGCGCGACCTGTACTACCGCCTGAACGTGGTGGCCATCGACCTGCCGCCGCTGCGCGAGCGCCGCGAAGACATCATCCCGCTGTTCGAGCACTTCCTTCTCGAAGCCGCGGTGCGCTACCAGCGTCCGCTGCCGATGCTGGCCGAACGCCAGCGCCATGAGCTCATGCAATCGAACTGGCCCGGCAACGTGCGCGAACTGCGCAATGCGGCGGACCGGCTCGTGCTCGGCGTCGGCCGCACACCCGTGGTGACCGATGCATCGGAAGACGGCATGCCGCTCAAGGAGCGCGTCGAGCGCTACGAGCGCACGGTGATTGCCGAGACGCTGGCGCGCACCGGCGGGTCGGTGCACCAGGCGGCGGATATCCTGCAGGTCGGCCGCGCGACGCTGTACGACAAGATCAAGCGCTACGGCCTCTGAACGGCGTCGCAGAAAAGAAAACGCCCGGCATGCACCGGGCGTTTTTGCTGTGCGCTGACGGCTCAGGCCTGCTTGGCCAGCGTCTGCTTGAGCAGCGCATCGAACGACGACCATTCCGGCTCGCCGACGTAGCGCTTGAGGATGCGCCCGTCGCGGTCGACGAGGAAGGTGGTCGGCGTGAGCTGCACGTCGCCAAAGGCCTTGGCCGCAGAGCCGTCGGCGTCCATCGCGACCTTGAACGGCAACTGGCGCGTCTGGCTGAAGTTCATCACGTACATCGGCGCGTCGTAGCTCATTGCGACGGCCACGTATTCCAGGCCCTCGCCCTTGTACTTGTTGTACGCCTGGACCATGTTGGGCATTTCCTTGACGCACGTGGCGCAGCTGGTCGCCCAGAAATTGACCAGGTAGACCTTGCCCTTGAGGTCTTGCGTGGACAGCTTCTGCCCATCGAGCAGCGTGAACGTGGCGGCAGGGACCTGCTGCGACGGCGAGAATGCACGCCAGCCGAACCAGCCGGCGACGGCCAGCGCGAGCAAGGCAACGGGCAGCAGCCAGCGACGGCCACCGGAAGCGGCGGGCGCGGCATGGGCGGAGGAGGTCAGGGGCGAGGCCATGTTGGCAACGGCTCCGGAATCAGTCACAGACGGCTATTGTAGGCCCGGCGCGCGTGCGCCGCATGCCGGCTGCGACAATCCGTGCATTGCGGTTCCTGCGTCACTTTTCTGCAGCGAGCGCTGCCTCATACAGGGCGAGGTCGGCGGCCGAAAAGCAGCAGAACGTGATCGCATCGAGGCCGGCGCCATGCTCCCGCGCGGTGCGCACGGCAATCGGCGCGGCCAATTCGGGGGGAAATCCGTACACGCCCGTGCTGATGCACGGAAATGCCAGGGTGCGCACCTCATGACGGCGGGCGAGTTCGAGGCTGTTGCGATAGCACGCCGCCAGCAGTTCGGCTTCCTGCCGGCTGCCACCGTGCCAGACCGGCCCGACGGTATGAATGACGTATCGCGCGGGCAGGCGAAAGCCTGGCGTGATCTTGGCTTCACCGGTACGGCAGCCGTGCAGCGCGCGGCACGCTTCGAGCAGTTCGGGCCCGGCTGCGCGATGAATGGCCCCGTCGACACCACCGCCGCCCAGCAATGTGTTGTTGGCGGCATTCACGATGGCATCGCAGTCCAGGGTCGTGATGTCGGCGCGGACGGCAATGAGGCGGGGACTGGGCATGGCAGGCATCCGGAAGCGGGCGGGCGTCTCTGTCCGATAATAGTCCGCTCCAAGAGACGCAGAACGACGAAGGAGGCGATGTGACCATCACGGCAAAGGCGGTGAGGATGGGTTTGGGTACCGCGCTGTGTGCGCTGCTGATGGCCTGCTCGCCCAAGTACGACTGGCGCACCGTGCATTCCAGCGAGGGCGCCTACGCGGTGGACTACCCCGCCAGGCCCACGACCGACGCCCGCCCCGTTGCCGTCAACGGCCAACGGCTGCCGATGACGATGCAGGCCGCCAGCATCGAGGGCACGCTGTTCGCCATTGGCGTGGTCGAATTGCCAGCGGACGACCCGGTCTGGCGCCAGCACGCCGTGGAGGCGCTGCGCAGTGGGCTCGCAGCCAACCTGAAGGGCCGCGTGGAGGTGCGCGACATCGCCGTGAAGACAGCCGCGCAACCTCCGCTGTCATTGCCGGCGGTCGAGTTGATCGCGCAGGGCGCCGGCGGTGATGACCCCGCCCCGCGCCGTCTGACTGCGCGCGTGGTCGCCACCGGCAAGCGCGCGTACCAGGCCGTGGTGCTCGAATCGGGCGACGCCGCGCGCGATGCGCGCCAACAGGAACAGGTCGACCAGTTCCTGGCGAGCTTCCACCCGTATTAGCGGGCCCAAGCGAGCTGCCGCACGCCGGTGCACAATCGTCGTTCTCGTCCATACCAACATCACGGGGAACCACCATGACGTTGCAAGTCTGGCTGGCCTTTTTGCTGGCCTCCTGGGTGATTGCCATTTCACCAGGCTCGGGCGCGATCCTGAGCATGACCCACGGCTTGACGCATGGCGTGCGCCGGACGTCGGTCACCATTGCCGGGCTCGAGGTCGGCCTCGTGGTGATCCTGTTCATTGCCGGAGCCGGGCTCGGCGCGCTGCTGGTGGCGTCGGAGCATGCCTTTACGGCCATCAAGATCATCGGCGCGCTGTACCTGATTTACCTGGGCATCGTGCAATGGCGCACGCCCATCCAGATCGGCAAGCCGGCGGACGGCGAAGCGGTGCGGCGGGCGGGCAGCGGGATGCGGCGCTTCCTGGCGGGGCTGCTGACCAATCTGACGAACCCGAAGGGCATCCTTTTCATGGTGGCGGTGCTGCCGCAGTTCATCGATCCGGCCCGGCCGCTGTTGGCGCAGCTCGGCATCCTGGCGGTGACGATGGTGTTCGTCGACCTGATCGTCATGCACGGTTATGCGCTGCTTGCCTCGCGTGCGCAGCGCCTGTTCCGCAACCCGCGTGCGCTGCGTTGGCAGAGCCGCTTCTTTGGCGGCATGTTGATGAGCATCGGTGCGGCGCTGTTCTTCGTGAAGCGGCAGACGGCCTGACGCGCACCATGACAGCCGGATCGCCTTAGTCTGCCTTCACCCCGCGGCGATACTGGATCGCCTCGCCCACGTGGCCTGCGTCGATCTGCTCGTCGCCTGTGAGATCGGCGATGGTGCGGGCGAGCTTCAGCACCCGGGCGTACGCGCGGGCAGACCACGAAAAGCGTGTCATCGCATGCCGCAGCAGGCCGTCTGCTGCATCGGTGCGAGCGCAGTAGAGGTCGATCTCATGGCCGGCCAGTAGCGCATTGCGTTTGCCCTGCCGCGCAAGCTGCCGGGCATGGGCGGCCGACACGCGCTGGGCCACACTCGCGGTCGGCTCGCCGGGCGGGCCATCGAGCAGTTCTTCCTGCGATGGCGTCGGCACCTCGATCTGCACGTCGATGCGATCGAGCAGCGGCCCGGAAATGCGTGCCTGGTACCGCTCGACCTGATCGGGCGTGCAGCGGCACGCGCGCAACGGATGCCCGCGGTAGCCGCACGGGCACGGGTTCATCGCGGCAATCAGCTGGAAGCTGGCAGGGAAGTCGGTCTGATGCGCCGCGCGCGAGATCGTGATGTGGCCGGTCTCCAGCGGCTCGCGCAGGACTTCGAGCACGCGGCGCTCGAACTCGGGCAGCTCGTCGAGGAACAACACGCCCTGGTGGGCCAGCGAGATCTCGCCCGGCCTCGGCGTGTTGCCGCCGCCGACCATCGCCACCGCCGAGGCGGTGTGATGCGGCGCGCGGAATGGCCGGACCTTCCAGCGTTTGGCGTCGAAGCCGCGCGTGGTCAGGCTCATCACGGCGGCGGCGGAGAGCGCTTCATCGTCGCTCATGTCCGGCAGCAGGCCGGGAAAGCGCTGCGCGAGCATCGACTTGCCCGTGCCCGGCGGGCCGATCATCAGCATCGAATGGCCGCCCGCTGCAGCGACCTCCAGCGCACGGCGGGCCTGCGGCTGGCCGCGTACGTCGGCGAGGTCTGGGTAGCGCACATCGACATCCACAGCGGCCGGCACGGCTGGCACCAGCTTGCGGTCCGGCGCGCTCAGGTGGTCGCACACCTCGATGAGCGTGCGCGCAGGCAGCACCTTGGTGCCGCGCACGAGTGCGGCTTCAGCAGCGTTTTCGGCAGGCAGCACGAAGGCGCGGGCAAGCGGCGCCTCGCCGTCAGCCGCGGCGGGGTGGCGTGACAGCGCATACGCCATCGCCAAGGCGCCTCGGATCGGCCGCAGGTCGCCAGACAGCGACAGCTCGCCCGCAAACTCGTGCGCATCGAGGTGCGTGTGCGGAATCTGCCGGCTCGCGGCTAGGATGCCCAGCGCGATTGCCAGGTCGAAGCGGCCGGATTCCTTGGGGAGGTCCGCCGGCGCGAGGTTGACGGTGATGCGACGCGCCGGAAACTCGAAGCGACTGTTCTGGATGGCTGCGCGCACCCGATCCTTGCTTTCCTTCACCTCCGTGTCGGGCAGGCCGACGATGGTGAACGACGGCAACCCGTTGGCCAGGTGCACCTCCACCGAAACGGCCGGTGCATCAATGCCCGACAGCGCGCGCGAGCGCAGAACGGCGAGGCTCATCGCGCCGCCCTCCGGCAGAGATCACGGGCGTGGTGCGGGACAGAACATCGAAACATGGCGTGACGGTGTGCGACGTAAGACGAGCCCGTCACTGTGCCAGCCGGCCCGTGCCGCCGTATCGCAATGCATCCAAATTTGACGATCGGGGCGCATAAAAAAACCGGAGCCTCGGCTCCGGTTCGGTTTGTTGGCAGATCGGAATCAGGGGAACGCTGGCATAGCCGTGTCCTCCCCGCTGAAGTGGCCCTCGGGATGCGTCTTCTGCAGCAGCGCGCGCACTTCGGGCACGCGCGAGCGCGGCACATCAACCATCAGCAGGATCTGCCCATCCTCCACCGCTTGCCTGAACGGCTTGAGCCGGCTGTTGGGCACGGAGCTGCCGATCATGCTGGAAGCCCAAGCGCCGAACAGCGCGCCAACCACCGTGGTGATGCCCACCATGCCCCACTGCGGCCCCTCGCCGATGATCGGGAAGAGCGCGGCCACCACGCCCGCCAGCACGCCCGCACCACCGCCCACCACCAGCCCATTCTGGGTGGCGTGGACAATGTCGGAGGTCTGAAGCAGGTTGGCCTCATGCAGGCCGGTGAGGTCGGCGCCTTCGCGGGCGACAAAATGGATGTGGCGCTCGGTGATGCGCGCCAGCAGCAGGTCGTTCATCACGCGCCGGGCGCTGGCCACGTCCGGCAATAGAAAATAAAGGCGATGCTGCATGATCTTTCTCCTCAAGCGTCAGCCTTAGAGGAGTTCTAGATCAGTTCGCCAGCCGCAACAAGGCGGTTTTCGCTGTGCGCCGCAGCAGGGTGAGCCTGCCGGCACAGCGGCGCGCCGCAGGCGCGCTTGGCGCACCACCGGCCGGGCCCCAGCGGTTCACTGGTCGGCAGGCGCGGTCGACTTGAGTTGCGCTTCGAGCGCCGCCACGCGGGTTTCCAGTTCTTCGAGGCGGGCACGTGTGCGTGCCAGCACCTGTGACTGGATGTCGAACTCTTCGCGCGTGACCAGATCGAGCTTGGAAAAGCCCTGCGTCATCATCGCGCGCACGTTCTTTTCGATGTCGGCGGCCGGCGAATTGCGCAGCGCCTCGTTCACGCGGTTCTGAAAGTCGGTAAAGAGGTCGGTGGGTTTCATGTTGGATGCTCCGTGGATCGTGCTGGCTGCGCCAAGCCGGTGCATGCACCGCGACTGTGCGGAAGACATGCTGTGCCGTGGTGCGAAAGCCCGGGTCTGGCGCCTGGTTTTGGGGTCGCCGGCCTGGATGGTACCGGGTGTGCGCCCTGAACGGCACACCGCCCAGCAAATCTCGCTGCGATGCGGCATCGGCGTGGCCGGCCAAACGGGGACAGAGCCAGTCCCTGCCGCCCGGAACCGCGCTTGCGGGCGCGTCGCACAGGACTGAAATCACTCTATCACATGGCTTTTATCGCGCCATGTCCGCAAGCGGCCTGATGGGCTGAACCCGCCTGGGAGGCGCATCGGCGGGGAGCGCTCCCCCCGTCGGCGGACCCGTCCCCGATTTCCCTGCGCCCGCATGTCGCCATTCGTGGTGGCGCTTCGCGCCACCGCTCGGCCCATCCGCCCTGCTCAACATGGCATGACAGTTGCAGAACCGGTGCGATTTTTTTTCCATTGCCGTTGCGACTTTCTAAAGGGGGAGAGCCGTCATGAAGACGTTTGCTTATGCAGCCAGTCTGGTGCTGCTGACCGGTGCCGCTGCCGGTGTGTGCCAATCCGCCGTGGCCCAGACCGCTCCGGCGGCCGATGCTCCGGCTGCCGCGCCGGCGCCGGCCGCGCTGACGGCCAACGTCACGCTGGCCAGCCAATACCGCTACCGCGGCATCATGCAGACCAACAACAAGCCTGCCATCCAGGGCGGCTTCGACTACGCGATCCCCGGCGGCGTGCTGCCCGAGGGCTTCTACGTCGGCAACTGGAACTCGTCGATCAGCTGGCTGAGCGATTCGAATTCGAACGTCTCCGCGCCGATCGAGATGGACTTCTACGCCGGCTACAAGACCGAGATCATCAAGGACGTGCCCATCGATGTGGGCGTGCTGCAGTACTACTACCCGGGCAGCTACCCGAGCGACTACACCCGCCCGCACACCACCGAAGGCTACGCGCAGATCGGCTACGGGCCGGTCACGTTCAAGTATTCGCATGCGTTCTCGAACCTGTTCGGTACGCCCGATTCGCACCACAGCCAGTACTTCGATCTGTCGGGCAACTTCGATACCGGCTTCTGGGGCCTGACGCTGAACCTGCACGTCGGCTACCAGCAGGTGCCGCACCAGACCGTGCGCGCTTCGTACGCCGACTGGAAGGTCGGCGTGACGAAGGACTTTGGCGGCGGCTGGGCGGCCTCGCTGGCCTACATCGACACGAATGCGTCGCGCGCGTTCTATACCAACACACGCGGCAACTACATGGGCAAGGCCACGGCCTTGCTGTCGATCACCAAGACTTTCCAATAACGATGCGTGGCGGCGCCTCCGGGTGCCGCTGTCCGAGGAGGAATCCAGCATGAAACTCATCATGGCCATCATCAAGCCGTTCAAGCTCGACGAGGTCCGGGAGGCGCTGTCCGAGGTAGGGGTCTCGGGCATCACCGTGACGGAGGTCAAGGGCTTCGGACGCCAGAAGGGCCACACCGAGCTTTACCGCGGCGCCGAGTACATCGTCGACTTCCTGCCCAAGGTGAAGATCGAAGTGGCCGTACCCGACGACGTGCTGGAGCGCGCCGTCGAGGCCATCGAAAAATCGGCCCGCACCGGCAAGATCGGCGACGGCAAGATCTTTGTGGCCGACGTCGAACAAGTCATCCGCATCCGCACCGGCGAGACCGGTGGCGACGCGCTGTAAGCCCCCATCTGCCAAGGAAGAGGTCAAAACATGAAAACCTGGTTCACTCGATTCCTGACGGCTGGGGCCGTTGTCGCGGTGCTTGCGGGCGCCGTGAGCTCGGCACCGGCCGCTGCGCAGGACAAGCCTGCCGCAGAAGCCTCGGCACCGGCCGCGGCTGCCGCCCCCGCTGCAGCATCCCAGGCCGCAGCGCCGGCGCCCGCCGCCCCCTCTGCCGCTGCCGCACCGGCTGCCGCTTCGGCGCCGGCGGCTGCCGCGCCTGTGCCCAACAAGGGCGATACCGCGTGGCTGCTGGTCTCCACCGCTTTCGTCATCCTCATGACGCTGCCGGGCCTGGCTCTGTTCTACGGCGGCCTAGTGCGCAAGAAAAACATGCTCTCGGTGCTGATGCAGTGCATGGGCATCTTCTCGCTGGTCATCATCCTGTGGGCGCTCTACGGCTACAGCTTTGCCTTCACGGAAGGCAACGCGTTCTTCGGCGGGCTCGATCGCCTGTTCCTGAAGGGGCTGACGCCGGACTCAGTGGCCGCTACCTTCAGCAAGGGCGTGGTGGTGCCGGAGTACGCGTACTTCGCATTCCAGGGTGCCTTTGCGGCGATCACCTGCGCGCTGATCATCGGCGCCTTCGCCGAGCGTGCGAAGTTCTCGGCCGTGCTGCTGTTCGTGGTGCTGTGGTTCACCTTCAGCTACCTGCCGATCGCGCACATGGTGTGGTTCTGGCCGGGCCCGGACGGCTTCACCGATGCCAAGGCGGCTGAGGTGATGACGGCCAAGTCGGGCTGGCTGTTCCAGAAGGGCGCGCTCGATTTTGCCGGCGGTACCGTCGTGCATATCAACGCCGCCGTGGCAGGCCTGGTGGGTGCCTTCCTGTTCGGCAAGCGCATCGGCTTCGGCCGTGAGGCGCTCAAGCCGCACAGCCTGACGCTGACCATGGTGGGTGCCTCGCTGCTGTGGTTCGGCTGGTTCGGATTCAACGCCGGTTCGGCCCTGGAAGCCAACGGCAGCGCCGCCCTGGCTTTCGTCAACACGCTGCTGGCCACCGCCGCTGCCGTGCTGTCGTGGAGCTTCGGCGAATGGTTCGGCAAGAGCAAGCCGTCGATGCTGGGTGCTGCTTCGGGCGCCGTGGCGGGCCTGGTCGCCATCACTCCGGCCGCTGGCTTTGTCGGCCCCATGGGCTCGATCGTGCTGGGCCTCATCGCCGGCCTGCTGTGCCTGTGGGGCGTGAATGGCCTCAAGCGCATGCTGGGCATGGATGACACGCTCGACGTCTTCGGCGTGCACGGGGTGGGTGGCATCCTCGGCGCGCTGCTGACCGGCGTGTTCGCCGCGCCGAGCCTGGGCGGCACCGGCATCTACGACTACGTTGCCAACAAGGTGGCCGATGATTACTCGATCGGCGGCCAGTTGTGGATCCAGCTACAGGGCGTGCTGACCACCGTCATCTGGTCGGGCGTGGTGGCCTTCATCGCCTACAAGATCGTGGACGTCATCGTCGGCCTGCGCGTGCCGGAAGAGGAAGAGCGCGAAGGCCTGGACATCACGTCTCACGGCGAAACGGCTTACGAAGACTGACCGTCCGCGCATCTCCAGAAGACCCGGCCATGTGCCGGGTCTTCCTCATTGCAGCGCGCTCTACACCACTGGACGGGGGCTTTGAGCCGTTCCCGGGCCGGCGCGTCCTTAATTCCGATGTAAAAAACCTTCAATTGCCTGTCGTTATGCGCGCGCTTACATTGCAGACGTGGTTTCCTCCACCTGCAGAACGCTCCCCGTATCTGTCAGGCTATTCCCCAAGCGCGGCAGCCCCGCGCTTTTTTTTTGTCCGCGTTTTTGTGTGGCTTTGCGCACTGCCGCGGACTGGCTCTTGCGAATCCCCCTCCCGGCCGCATATCGATAGCCCGCTATCGTCTGCAAGCTATTGCCTATTCCTCTACAATCGGAGTGGGCGATAAATAACATCAATAGGAAGGGTATGGTTCCGCACTTGATCACCGCGCTGAACGGGCCGCTGCTGGAGCTCGAGCAGAAGATTCTTGACGCCACGCCCGCCATCGAACGCTGGTTCCGCCTCGAGTGGCAGGAACACACGCCGCCGTTCTACTGTTCCGTCGATTTGCGCAACGCCGGCTTCAAGCTCGCGCCCGTCGACACGAATCTCTTCCCGGGCGGGTTCAACAACCTCGCGCCCGAGATGCTGCCGCTGGCCGTACAGGCCGCCATGGCCGCGATCGAAAAGATCTGCCCCGACGCCAAGAACCTCCTGCTGATCCCCGAGCGCCACACGCGCAACATGTTCTACCTGCAGAACGTGGCGCGCCTGTCGCAGATCATGCGCCAGGCCGGGCTCAATGTGCGCCTCGGTTCGCTGTCGGACGACATCACCGAGCCCACGCCGATCGATCTGCCCGATGGCCAGCGCCTCGTCGTCGAGCCGCTCAAGCGCATCGGGACCAAGGGCCGCCGCCTGGGCATGGACGACTTCGACCCGTGCTCGATCCTGCTGAACAATGACCTGTCGGCCGGCGTGCCGCCCATCCTCGAGAATATCAACGAGCAATACCTGCTGCCGCCGCTGCACGCGGGATGGTCGCAGCGCCGCAAGACGAACCACTTCGGCGCCTACGACGAGGTGGCCAAGAAGTTTGCCAAGCTGATCGACATTGATCCGTGGATGGTCAACCCGTATTTCACCAAGTGCAGCGGGCTGGACTTTCACGAGCGCGCGGGCGAGGAGGAACTCGCCCACGCCGTCGAGACGGTGCTCAAGAAGACGGCCAAGAAGTACAAGGAATACGGCGTGACCGAGACCCCGTACGTGGTGGTCAAGGCCGACGCCGGCACCTATGGCATGGGGGTCATGACCGTGCGCGATCCGTCCGAGGTCAAGGGCCTGAACCGGAAGGAGCGCAACAAGATGAGCGTGGTCAAGGAAGGCCTGGAGGTCTCCGAGGTGATCGTGCAGGAAGGCGTGCACACCTTCGAGAAGATCAACGAGGCCGTGGCCGAACCCGTCGTCTATATGATCGACCGTTATGTGGTGGGCGGCTTTTACCGGGTACACACGGGCCGCGGCGTGGATGAAAATCTGAACGCGCCGGGCATGCATTTCGTGCCGCTGCCGTTCGCGTCGACCTCGCTGCCGGACAGCCACGCCAAGCCAGGCGCCGGTGAGCCGAACCGTTTCTACATGTACGGCGTGGTGGCGCGCCTGGCCTTGCTGGCCGCGTCGCTCGAGCTCGAGAAAACCGATCCGAACCCGCTGATCTGATCAGCGACCACGCTGTAGAAGGAACCGCCATGCGCCTCCTGTTCATCGTCGATCCGCTGTCGACGTTCAAGATCTACAAGGATTCCACCTTCGCGATGATGCGCGAGGCGGCGGCGCGCGGCTATGCCATATACACGTGCCTGCAGTCGCAGCTCACGCTGTCGGGCAACGTGGTGGAAACCGTCGCGACGCCCATCGCGCTGACCGGCAATGAAGACGACGGGCACGACTGGTACCGCGCCGGCGATGCGCGCCTGCTGCCGCTCACCGGCTTTGACGCCGTGCTGATGCGCAAGGATCCGCCGTTCGACATGGAGTATGTCACCAGCACGTGGCTGCTGGAGATTGCCGAGCGGCAAGGCGCGCGCATCTTCAACAAGCCGCAGGCGATTCGCGACCATTCCGAAAAGCTCGCGATTGCGCAGTTCCGCGAGTTCACCGTGCCGACGATCGTCTCCCGCGACGCAAAGCGGCTGCGCGACTTCCACGCCGAGCAGGGCGATGTCATCTTCAAGCCGCTGGACGGGATGGGCGGCACGGGCATCTTCCGCGTGGGGCCGGACGGCATGAACCTCGGCGCCGTCATCGAGACGCTCACCCACAACGGCGCCCGCACGATCATGGCGCAGCAGTACATCCCGGCCATCCGCGAGGGCGACAAGCGCATCCTGCTGATTGGCGGATCGCCCGTGCCGCATTCGCTGGCGCGCATTCCGATGGCGGGCGAAGTCCGCGGCAACCTCGCCGCCGGTGGCACGGGCAAGGCACAACCGCTGTCCGAGCGCGACCAAGTGATCGCCCATGCGCTTGCGCCGGTGCTGTGGCAGCGCGGCCTGTTGCTCGTCGGGCTGGATGTCATCGGAGACTATCTGACCGAGGTGAACGTCACGAGCCCGACGTGCTTTCAGGAAATTACGCAGCAGACGGGCTTCAACGTGGCGGGCATGTTCATCGACGCGCTGGAGCGCGCGGTCGGCAAGGCGAGCGGATTAGCGCGCAAGCCGGCCTGAAATCGCTGGCGGGCCGCACGATCGGCTCGAGGTGCCCTGATACAATCGGATTCACACCGATTCGCATTTCCATCATGGCAGGGATTCTGATCATCGCGCACGCGCCGTTGGCTAGCGCCTTGCGTGATTGCGCTGCACACGTCTATTGCGGCCAGCCCGAACGGCTGGGTGCGATCGACGTCCTGCCCGATGCCGAGCCGGCTGCCGTGCTGGCGCAGGCGCGCGAAAAGCTCGCCGAGCTCATCGAAGGCAACGGCGCGCTGGTGCTGACCGACATCTTCGGGGCGACGCCCGCCAACATCGCCTCGCGCCTGGCCGATCCGGGCCGCGTCCGCGTGCTGGCCGGCGTGAACCTGCCGATGCTCGTGCGCGCCATCTGCTACCGCTCCGAAAAACTCGAACAACTTGCCGCCAAGGCTCTGGCCGGCGGCGCGCAAGGCGTACTGCAGGTCGGCTCGACAGCCGTCCAGAACCAGGTTGCCAACCATCCGGACAAATATGCTGCAGAGGGATATCACCATCATCAATAAGCTGGGGCTGCACGCTCGCGCCTCCGCCAAGCTCACGCAGCTCGCCAGCAAGTTCGACAGTCAGATCAAGATGTCGCGCAACGGCCGCCAGGTCGACGCCAAGAGCATCATGGGCGTGATGATGCTGGCCGCAGGCATCGGCTCCACCGTCACGCTGGAGATCGAGGGCCCCGACGAGCAAGCCGCCATGGACGGCCTCGTCGCCCTAATCAACGATCGCTTCGGCGAAGGCGAATAGCCCGCCGGTCCAACTCCACGCCGCCATCCGGCCAGCGCTCTATGCCCTTTACCCTGCACGGCATCCCGGTCTCGCGCGGCATCGCCATCGGCCGTGCCCACATGCTGGCGCGTGCGGCGCTGGACGTGTCGCACTACCTTGTCGATGAAGACAAGCTCGACGCAGAGGTCGAGCGCCTGCGCAGTGCCCGCGCGACGGTGCGCGCCGAACTGATCGCGCTCAAGCGCGACCTGCCCGCCGATGCGCCCGAAGAGATGGGCGCCTTCCTCGACGTGCACGCGATGATCCTGGATGACGCGCTGCTCTCCCAGGTGCCGGAGACGCTGATCCGCCAGCGCCGCTACAACGCCGAGTGGGCGCTCACCACACAGCTCGAAGAGTTGATCCGCCAGTTTGGTGAAATCGAAGACGAGTACCTGCGCGAGCGCAAGGCCGACATCGAGCAGGTCGTCGAGCGGATTCTCAAGGTGTTGGCCGGTGCGCCCGCGCTGGCGCCGGCGCCGGTGGCAGCCGGCTGCGATCCGGATGCCGGCATGATCGTCGTCGCGCATGACATTGCGCCGGCCGATATGCTGCAGTTTCGCGGCCAGACCTTCGCGGGCTTTGTCACCGATCTCGGCGGGCGCACGTCGCATACGGCCATCGTCGCGCGCAGCCTTGACATCCCCGCGGCCGTCGGCGTGCACAACGCGAGCACGCTGATCCGGCAGGACGACATCGTCGTCATCGACGGCGACAACGGCATCGTCATCGTCGATCCGAACGCCTCCATCCTCGAGGAGTACCGGCACCGCCGCAGCGAAGGCGAGCTGCAGAAGAAGCGCCTGGAGCGCCTGCGCCACACGCCCACCGTCACGCTCGACGGCACGCAGATCGACCTGCTGGCCAATATCGAGATGCCCGAAGATGCCGCCGCGGCCGTGAAGGCGGGTGCCGTCGGCGTCGGGCTGTTCCGCTCCGAATTCCTCTTCATGAACCGCCGCGGCGCGCTGCCCGACGAGGAAGAGCAGTTCCTCGCGTACCGCACGGCGGTCGAATCGATGAAGGGTTTGCCTGTCACGATCCGCACGATCGACATTGGCGCCGACAAGCCGCTGGACATCCGCGACGACCTGTTCGAGACGGCGCCCAACCCCGCGTTGGGTTTGCGCGCGATCCGGTGGTCGCTGTCGGAGCCGGCGATGTTCCTCACGCAGTTGCGCGCGCTGTTGCGGGCCTCGGCGTTCGGGCCGGTGAAGATTCTCGTGCCGATGCTCGCGCACGCCCGCGAGATCGACCAGACGCTGGAGCTCCTGGCGCGCGCGAAGGCCTCGCTCGACGCCGAGGGCCTCGCCTACGATCCGACCGTCAAGGTTGGCGCCATGATTGAAATTCCGGCGGCGGTGCTGATCCTGCCGGTGTTCCTGCGGCGCATGGATTTCCTCTCGATCGGCACGAACGATCTGATCCAGTACACGCTCGCCATCGATCGCGCCGACAACGCGGTCGCGCATCTGTATGACCCGCTGCACCCCGCCGTGCTGCAGCTGATCGCGCGCACGATCCGCGAAGGGCATCAGGCCGGCAAGCCCGTATCGGTGTGCGGCGAGATGGCCGGCGATGCCGCCATGACGCGCCTGCTGCTCGGCATGGGGCTCACCGAGTTTTCGATGCATCCGTCGCAGCTCCTGAGCGTCAAGCAGCAGATCCTGCGCGCCGACCGCCCGCGACTCATGCGCGAGGTCGACCGCCTGCTGTGCACGTGCGAACCCGCCGAAATCCAAGACGCGCTGGGCGCCCTGGCGCGGGCCTGAACGGCCAGGGCCAGCGGCGGCGGCCGTTGTGCCGCCGCATCGCCTGTCCTGCGGTCATTGTTCCCTAAGTGATTGAAATTCCACGTCTTTCATCTAAAAGACGGCTTGCGCGCACCCCCAAGACCCCGCCTGCCGAATGGGGTCGAACAAGAATTGTTCTCATTACCATTCTCTGTTATTCTGGCCTGACAGCGCGTTGTGAGCGCTGCGGAGGAGCCCCGTGTACGTCTGCATCTGCAACCAAGTGACCGACCGCGAAATCCATGGCGCCGCCCGTCTGGGCGTATCGACCCTGGACGAACTCGCCGAGACGCTCGGCGTGGGCACGTGCTGCGGACAATGCCGGGACTGCGCCAAGCAGGTGCTCGCCGAAGCGGTGAGCTGCATCCCCGTCGATCAGGTGTTGGGCCGTGCCAGCACGCATGCCATAATCGAGCGTCGCGACGAGCCCGTCGCCAATGACCAGGCCATTGCGGCCAAGGCGTTGGCTGCCTGATCCTTGCCTTTTTACCGCCGCGAACTGCCGCCCGGGCCTGAGCCTCGGCGGCATTTGTTGCTTGCTGGATCAGAACGCGGGCTCGTCTTGAACGGACGCCGGCGCGCGTCCCTCACCAGCAGGAGCCCCGAGAATGAAAGGCGATAAGAAGGTCATCCAATATCTGAACGCCCAGCTCAAGAATGAGCTGACCGCAATCAACCAGTACTTCCTCCACGCGCGCATGTATGGCCACTGGGGGCTCAAGCGCATCGGGGACCACGAATACAAGGAATCGATCGGCGAGATGAAGCATGCCGACCGCCTGATCGAGCGCATCCTGATGCTCGACGGCCTGCCCAACCTGCAGGACCTCGGCAAGATCTTCATCGGCCAGGACACGAAGGAAATCATCGAGTGCGACCTGAAGCTCGAGCGTGCCGCGCACGGCACGGTGGTCGAAGGCATCGCCTACTGCGAATCGGTCAAGGATTACGTCAGCCGCGAGATCCTGGTCGACATCCTGGACGACACGGAGGAGCACATCGACTGGCTCGAAACGCAGCTGGAGCTGATCGACAAGGTTGGCATTCAGAACTATCTGCAATCGCAGATGGAGCCCGAGGGCGAGTAAGACTCGACGGACGGCAAAAAGAAGGAGGCCTCAGCCTCCTTTTTTTATTGCGCGTGCTCGGCGCATCAGTGCGCGTCGCCGCAGACCGGACACGACGACTGCCGCCCGATGCGCATCGTCGTCCATTCCATCGATAGACCGTCGAGCATCAGCAGACGGCCAGCAAGCGAACGGCCGATGCCGGCGACGAGCTTGAGCGCCTCGGCCGCCTGCACCGTGCCCACCATCCCGACCAGCGGCGAGAACACGCCCATCGTCGCGCACGCCACCTCGGGCGCCGGCTCGTCGGGCGGGAACAGGCAGGCGTAGCACGGTCCGCCTGCGCGGCTGTCGAAGACGCTGATCTGCCCGTCGAAGCGGATGGCGGCTCCCGACACAAGCGGCACGCCTGCCCGTACGCAAGCGAGGTTGGCGGCCTGGCGCGTGGCAAAGTTGTCCGAACAGTCCAGCACCACGCTGACGCCGCCGAGAAGCGCGCCGATGGCATCCGCATCGAGCCGGCGCTGCACGGCATTCACGCGCACGTCCGGGTTCAGCCGCGCGATGGCTGCCTGCGCCGACGCCACCTTGGGCTGCCCGACCGACTCGGTGGTGTGCAGGATCTGGCGCTGCAGATTGGTCAGGTCGACCGTGTCGTCGTCGACGATGGTCAGCGTTCCAACCCCGGCCGCCGCCAGGTAGGGCAGGGCTGCGGCGCCGAGCCCGCCCGCCCCGATGACCAGCGCGTGCGCCTGCAGCAGGCGCGTTTGCCCTTCGATGCCGATTTCGTCGAGCAGGATATGGCGCGAATAGCGCAGCAGTTGATCGTCGTTCATGGCGGTGCAATGAAAAAGGCCGTGCAGTGCACGGCCTCGTAAGTTTGCCAGTGTTCGCCGGGTTGCGTGTCAGCGGGCGCCGGTGGGTTCCGGGGCCGGCTGCACGCTGCTTGCCGGGCCGCTGGGCTTGGGCGCAGCCGGCTCGGAAGCCGGCGCCGCCTTGCCCTTGGGCAGCTTGGCGGGCTGGCTCGATTCCTTGGCGGCCGGCGATTTCACGGCCTTGTCCGGCACGGTCGCGGCTGCGCTTTCCAGCACCGACTTCGAACGCTTGACCGGCTGGCCCTTCAGGTCGGCAATGGCCTGCTGCAGCATGAAGTCGTCGGCCGAGCCGAACTCGATCGGCTTCTTGTTGCGTTCCTTCTCGCGCTGCTCCGGCGTCTTCTTGGCGTTTTCTTCTTCTAGGCGGCGCAGCTCTTCGACGCGGCGCTTTTCGCGCTCCGTCATCTCCGCTTCTTCCGACTCTTGCTTGTTGTGCAGGTGGCGCTCGGTATCGATCTCGCGGGTGATGAGCGCGTCGTCCGGATCGCCTTCCGGATTCTGGTCGACCGGGATATCCGGGCGGATGCCCTTTGCCTGGATCGACTTGCCCGATGGCGTGTAGTAGTACGCGATGGTCAGCTTGATGCCGGTGTCGTTCGACAGCGGGCGCACCGTCTGCACCGAGCCCTTGCCGAAGGTCGTCTTGCCCATCGTCTTGGCACGGTGGTGATCCTGCAGCGCGCCGGCCACGATTTCCGAAGCGGAGGCCGTGTACGCGTTGGTCAGCACGATGATCGGCACGGTCTTGAACTCGGGGTCCAGATTGGCGAGCGGATCGGAATCGAAGTTGCTCAGGCGGTAGTTGGCGAACGTCGTCTTGTACGTGCGCTTCGCGTCCGGCACCTGGCCGTTCGTCGAGACCACCGTCACGTCCGGCGGCAGGAACGCGGCCGACACACCCACAGCGGCCTGCAGCACACCGCCGCCGTTGTTGCGCAGATCCAGGATCAGGCCCTTGAGGTGGCCGTCCTGCTTGGCCAGGTCGTTCAGCTTCTTGGCCAGGTCCGGCACGGTGCGTTCCTGGAAGCTCGTGATGCGCACCCAGGCAATGCCGTCGCCGAGCAGCTTGGCCTTGACCGACTGCACCTGAATTTCAGCGCGGGTGATGGTGAGCGGGAACGTGCGCTCTTCCTTCTTGCGGTAGATGGTCAGCGTGACCTTGGTGCCCGGCGCGCCGCGCATGCGCTTGACGGCTTGCTCGAGCGGCATGCCGCGCACCGGCTTGTCGTCGATGCGGGTGATCAGGTCGCCCGGCTGCACGCCGGCGCGGAAGGCCGGGGTGTCTTCGATCGGGTTGATGACCTTGACAAGACCTTCCTCCTGCGAGATCTCGATGCCCAGGCCGGCAAAGCGTCCCTGGGTGCCCTCCTGCAGCTCCTGGAAGTCCTTCTTGTCGAGGTAGGCCGAATGGGGGTCGAGGCTGGCGACCATGCCCTTGATGGCTTCGGTCAGCAGCTTGTCGTCGTCCACCGGCTCGACATACTCGCGCTTGATCTGGCCAAAGATGTCGGCCATGAGCCTGAGCTTCTCCAGCGGAAGCGGCCCGACCGTCGCATTCTGCGCGGTGGCGGAGAGCTGAAGCGTCGCCAGTACCCCGGTAACGAGGCCGATGGCGATCAAGCTGATGTTCTTGAGCGAAGTTCGCATGTGTCGGGAGCGGACGGTGGGACGGTAGATAAACATGACCCGGGACGGCTTGCGCACATCCCGGGTGTCAGGCTTTGACAGTATAAAGGCGTTGAGGTGCCGCAGCGCCCGTTACGGATTATTTGGACTTGCCCTGGCTGGCCACCGCCGCGAGCGACGCGGCAATTGCTTCCTGGTCGCCCAGGTAGTAATGGCGGATCGGCTTGAGGTTGGCGTCCAGCTCATACACTAGCGGCGTGCCGTTGGGGATGTTCAGGCCGACGATGTCGGCGTCGGAAATGCCGTCGAGGTACTTCACCAGCGCGCGGATGCTGTTGCCATGCGCTGCAATGACGACACGCTTGCCGCTCCGGATGGCCGGCGCAATCGACTCTTCCCACAGCGGCAGCACGCGCGCCACGGTGTCTTTCAGGCATTCGGTCAGGGGCACCTGCTCGCGCGTGAGGCCGGCATAGCGCGGGTTGCCGAAGGCGTCGTTCTCGGCCCCGGGCTCGAGGGCGGGCGGCGGCGTGTCGTAGCTGCGGCGCCAGATCAATACCTGCTCGTCGCCGAACTTGGCGGCCGTCTCCGCCTTGTTCAGGCCCGACAGCGCGCCGTAGTGGCGTTCGTTCAGGCGCCATTCGTTGCGGGTCGGGATCCACATCAGGTCCATTTCATCCTGCACATGCCAAAGCGTGCGTATCGCGCGCTTGAGCACCGAGGTGTAGGCGAGGTCGAAGGTGAAGCCGGCTTCGCGCAGCAGTTTGCCGCCTTGGCGGGCCTGGGCGACGCCCGTATCGGTGAGGTCGACGTCGACCCAGCCGGTGAAGCGGTTCTCGAGATTCCACGTCGATTCGCCGTGGCGGATGAGGACGAGCTTGTGCATGACTGCCATGATGAGAAGTGAGAAAACCTGCGCGCGCGGCCTGCGGCGATCTGTCGACGCCTTGACGTGCGACCGCTGAAACCGGCTATTTTATAATGCCGCCGGCATTGGCTCTCCGAACCGTTCGGACGAGGCCCGACCGACCCATCCCAGGAAACCGATACCGTGAAGTTTTTCGCCGATTACAACAACCTCGCCCTGCTTGCCATCGCCATCGTTTCGGGCGGGCTGCTGGTCTGGTCGTCCGTCCAGCGCCGCATTGCCGGCGGGGGCGGCGCCAAGGTCAGTGCCTCGACGGCCACGCAGCTCATCAACCGCCGCAACGCCGTGGTGGTGGACGTGCGCGAGAGCAGCGAGTACGCCGCCGGCCATCTCCCGCAAGCCAAGCATGCGCCGCTTGGCGAACTCGAAGGCAAGGCGGCCGGCCTTGCAAAGAACAAAGAGACCCCCATCATCCTCGTATGCCAGACCGGCCAGCGCGCCGGGCGGGCGCAAGCAGTGTTGAAGCAGGCCGGTTACAGTGAGGTCTATTCGCTCGAGGGCGGATTGGCCGCCTGGCAGCAGGCAGGCCTTCCGGTCGTGAAGTAACGAAAAGACAACGAGGTTTGATGTTATGGCGCACGTGGTCATGTACAGCACCACCGTCTGCCCCTATTGCGTGGCAGCGGAACGACTCCTGAAGCAGCGCGGCGTCGAGCAGATCGAAAAGATCCTGATCGACCGCGAACCCGGCAAGCGCGAAGAGATGATGGCGCGCACGAACCGCCGCACCGTGCCGCAGATCTACATCGACGATCGACACATCGGCGGCTTTGATGATCTGTCCGCGCTGGACCGCGAAGGCGGCCTGGTGCCGCTGCTGGCCGCCTGACCTGGCGACGCGCTTGCCACACAGAACGCCCGGCCTTGACCGGGCGTTGTATTTTTAGGTGTCCTCGCAATGGCCTGCACCATTGCCTCATGTACCATACGCGTCTTGCACGGCGGACGCGTTCCGCCAAGCACTGACCACATCCATTTTGAAGGCGAGTCATGAGCGACCAGCAACAACAGCAACCGGGCCAGGATGGCCAGCCGTTCTTCAACATTCAGCGCGTCTACCTGAAGGATCTGTCGCTGGAGCAGCCCAACTCGCCGCACATCTTCCTCGAGCAGGAACAGCCGACCGTGGAAGTGCAGGTGGACGTGTCCGCTTCGCAACTGGCCGAGGGCGTGTTTGAAGTGGTCGTCATCGGCACGGTCACGACCAAGGTCAAGGAAAAGGTCGCCTTCCTGGTGGAAGCCAAGCAAGCCGGTATCTTCGACATCCGCAACGTGCCGGCCGAGCAGATGGACCCGCTGCTGGGCATCGCCTGTCCGACCATCGTGTACCCGTACCTGCGCTCGAACATTGCCGACACCATTGGCCGCGCCGGCTTCCAGCCGATCCACTTGGCCGAGATCAACTTCCAGGCGCTGTACGAGCAACGCCTGGCTGCCGCGATGGAAGAGGCGCAAGCCCAGGGCGGCGGCGCCGGTCTGGTGATGCCGGACGGCTCGAAGGCCACCCACTGAACACGGGGCGCACCGCGCCTGAAGCCCGCGCCGGCCACACGCTCGCGCGGGTATTTTTTTTGCCTGACCGATGTTGAATACGCGCATGCGAATTTCCGTTCTGGGTGCCGGCGCCTGGGGCACCGCCCTCGCCAGCCATGCCGCGCAATCGCACGATGTCGTGCTGTGGGGCCGCGATGCCAGCCTCGTTGCGCAGATGGCCGCCACGCACGTCAATGCAACGTATCTGCCGGGCATCGCGCTGCAGGCAATGCTGCGGTTTTCCGATGACCTGCAAGCGGCGCTCGACCACGCAGCGGGTGATGACGCACTCGCCGTCATTGCATCGCCCGTGGCGGGCTTGGCCGATCTGACGCGTGCCGTTGCCGAGCATGGCGGCGTGAGCAACGTCATCTGGCTGTGCAAGGGCTTCGACCCCGAGACGGGAGCATTGCCCCACGCCATCGTTGCAGAGGTCCTTCGCCAGACCGGGCGCAGCGATCTGGCAACCGGTGTGCTGTCCGGCCCCAGCTTCGCCAAGGAAGTCGCACAGGGCCTGCCGTGCGCGATGACCGTCGCATCGACCAACGACACGCTGTGCAGGTTCACGCAGCGCGGCTTTCACCATCACGCCATGCGCGTGTATGCAAGCGACGACCTGGTCGGCGTGGAGGTGGGCGGCGCGGTCAAGAACGTGCTCGCGATCGCCACTGGTGCCGCGGACGGCCTCGGCCTGGGCCTGAACGCGCGCGCCGCGCTGGTCACGCGCGGGCTGGCCGAGATGACGCGCCTTGGGCTTGCGCTTGGCGGCCGGCCGGAGACTTTCATGGGACTCACCGGCATGGGCGATCTGCTGCTCACCGCCACCGGTGATCTGTCACGCAACCGGACAGTCGGGATGCAGCTTGCGCAAGGCCGCACGCTCGACGACATCCTGCACAGCCTCGGTCATGTTGCCGAGGGCGTGCGTTGCGCACGCGCGGTCGCGGCACTGGCTCGTGACCGGGGCGTCGATATGCCGATCACGTTTACCGTCTGCGAAGTCCTGTTCGAAGGGCTGGCGCCCGCGCGCGCGGTGGAGCGCCTCTTGCAACGCGACGCCAAGTCGGAGTCCGCGCGCTAGGACGGGGTGCGGCGCTGTGTGTTCAGGCGCCGCCCGCGAATCCGTTCTGCCGCCACGCCTCGAAGACGACCACCGCCACGGTGTTCGACAGATTCAGGCTGCGGTTGTTGGGGCGCATCGGCAGGCGGATGCGCTGTGACGCCGGAAACCACTCGCGTCGTTCTTCGGATAATCCGCGCGTTTCGGATCCGAACACGAACCAGTCTCCGGGTTGGAAGGCCATGCTGGCAAACGGCGTCGAGCCGCGCGTGGTGAGCGCGAACATGCGGCTGGGGTCAGGTTGCGCATCGCGCAGGAAGGCGCCCCAATCAGCATGCACGCGCATCGTCGCGTACTCGTGGTAGTCCAGGCCCGCGCGCCGCATGCGCGCGTCTTCAAGCGGAAAGCCCAGCGGTTCGATCAGGTGCAACTGCGCGCCCGTGTTGGCGCACAGGCGGATCACGTTGCCCGTGTTGGGCGGGATTTCGGGCTCGACGAGGACGACGTTGAACATGGCTGCGGTGGCGGGAAAACTCCGGCGGCGAGCTTATCCACATTGGGAAGGGTTGTCACGCCGCCACAGCGTTCGGTGGCGGGCGCGACAGAATGTCGCATAAGCACGCCGTCACGGCGTGCGCAAGGCCACGACATTCGTGACGCGCAGCGCGCCCGCGCGTTTGAGTTGCGTGGCGATCTCGCCGAGCGTGGTGCCGGTGGTCATCACATCGTCCACGACGCCGACATGGCGCCCGGCGATGCGGGCCGGCTCGGCGACGACAAACGCACCGTGCAGGTTGGCGAGCCGCTCGGCGCGGTCCAGCGTGGCCTGAGCGGGATTGTCGCGCACGCGCTGCAAGGCGGTGGGCAGGGCGGCGATCTGCAACTGCCCCTCCAGCCGCCGCGCGATCTCCCACGCCTGGTTGTAGCCGCGCAAGCGCAGGCGTGCGGGGGCGAGCGGCACCGGTACCAGGACGTCCGGCAGCCTACCCGGCGCGGCGCGCAACGCCTCCCCGAGCCGACCTGCCAGCCAGCCGGCGAGCGGCAACTGGCCGCGGAACTTCAATCCGGTGACGAGATGGTCGAGCGGCCAGCCGTAATCCGCAAGGGTGACGGTCGCATCAAAGTCGGGCGCGCCGGCGAGGCAGGCGTGGCAATGGCGGGCAAGATGCCGCGTTTCCAGCGCAATGGCGCACTGTATGCAGCGGCGCCTGCCGAGCAGCGGGGCAAGGTCGTCCATGCAGCCGGCGCAGACGAGCTCGCGCTGGACCGCACCGCACACAGCGCACGCGCACGGCAGCAACTCCCGCAAACCGGCGCGAAACCATGCAGATAACGCGTGTTTGAGCATCAAAAAACCGCTATCTAAGCCGTTTGGCGGCCATGGCGCCATCGGACGGCGCCTCAAACTGCGCGCCGGTATACTTGGCAACCGCAGTTTCCCGCTGGTTCTTTGATGTCCGATCCCATCCTCGCCCGTCCTGCCGCCCTGCGGCGCGCCTTCGACCGCCGCGCCGCGCGTTTCGCCGACGTGGATTTCCTGCTGCGCGAGGTCGGCAGCCGCATGCACGATCGGCTGTCCTATATCAAGGCCACGCCGTCGCGCGCGCTCGACCTCGGATGCGGCCTCGGGCAAGGGCTGGCGGTGCTGCGTGCGCAGTATCCGGATGCGCAGATCTGCGGCGTGGACTGGTCTGCCGCCATGCTGGCGCGGGCGCAGACGCTTGACCCGCAGCGCACCGATGCCGGCTGGCTCGGTCGCCTGCTGAAGAAGCGCCCCGTATTCGATTTCGCCCAGGCCGATTTTCGGGCGCTGCCGTTTGCCGCTGCGTCGTTCGACCTGCTCTGGTCGAACTTGGCGCTGCACTGGGATCCGGCGCCGCACGCGATCTTTCCGGAGTGGCACCGCGTGACGTCGGAGGGCGGGCTGCTCATGTTCAGCCTGTTCGGGCCCGATACGCTGCGCGAGCTGCGCAGTGCGCTGGCGGGCATCGACGCGGGCGTCCACACGCTGCGCTTTGTCGACATGCACGACATTGGCGACATGCTCGTGCACAGCCGCTGGTCCACGCCCGTGATGGACATGGAGCAGCTCACCATCACGTACGAAACCCCGCAGGCGCTGCTGGCCGATGTGCATCTGCTGGGCGGCATGGCGGGGCTGGCCGATGAAGCGGGCCGCAGCCTCGCCGGTGCGGGCCTGCATACGCCGCGGTGGCGCCAGCGGCTATTTGACGCGCTCGACGCCCAGCGCAATCCGGACGGGCTCATTCCGCTGACCTTCGAAGTCGTTTACGGCCACGCCTGGAAGCTCGCGCCGAGCCCCCGGCAGGCGCTGGACGAGCAAGGCAGGGCCATGATTCCAATCGACCAGATCGGTCGCAAACCGCGCGCCTGAAACGCTTCCGCGGCCAACAACGGTATTGACGGGGTCTTGTCAAGCCGGGACTTGCATAAAGGCGCTTTGCCTTGTTTGGGGTCAATTGCAAACATATAATGCGCCAGTTTGTCGCAGCAGTCCCCCAAAGGCCTATCCCGTTTTTTGCCACGGGCGAACCGTACGGGTATGCATCCGAGGCAGGAGTGGTTCAATGCACGACATTGGAATCGCGCTCCAGCCAGCGTGCGGCGCCTCCAACATCCCGGAATCGCCGCGGAAGAACTGGCTCATGAAGCGAAACTGCTCGCTTTCACCTCGCCAGGTCGGCTGGTTCTACCTCTCGATTGTCATCCTCTCGTTCGCGATCGCTTCGTTCTTTGCGTGGCAAGGCGCCTGGTTGGTGTTGCCTTTCTCGGGACTGGAGGTCGCGATTCTCGGATGGGCATTGCTGTACTATGCCCGCCACGCCTCCGATTACGAGCACGTCTGGCTGGACGACGATGCGCTGGTGATCGAGCAGGTTTTTGCGAACCGACGGATTCGCCACGTCTTCAACGCACGCTGGGTGCGGGTGGAGCTGGAGGATCCGCTGCGAGAGCAGGTCGCGCTGTGTTCGAGCGGGCGCGTCGTGCGGGTGGGGAGGTTTCTTGATCCTGCCGGCCGGCGACGTTTCGCAGACGAGCTTTCCCGGTGTTTGGAGCTTGGGCCGCCACCCCACGTTCCGTGAGCCTCGCGCCGGGGCAGAGTGGAATCTGTAAATTGTGGGACAACGAAAAATGAAAATGTTGAATAAGACATTGGCAAGTTTGCTGGCGGCAGGCTCACTCCTCGCCCTCAGTCAAACGGCCCTGGCAGTGGAAGACATGCCGGGCGGCCCCGCAGTGCGGCAGCTCAATCTCGCGCCCCCGGTCACCAAGATCGCTGCCGAGATCCATTGGCTGCACTGGATGATGCTGATCATCTGTATCGTGATCTTCATCGGTGTGTTCGGGGTGATGTTCTACTCCATTTTCAAGCACCGTAAGTCGGTCGGCCACAAGCCTGCGACGTTCCACGAAAGCACCACGGTTGAAATCATCTGGACCATCGTGCCGTTCCTGATCGTGATCGGGATGGCGCTGCCGGCCACCAAGGCCGTGGTCGCCATGAAGGACACCACCAATTCCGACCTCACCATCAAGGCCACCGGCTACCAGTGGAAGTGGGGTTACGACTACCTGAAGGGCGAAGGCGAGGGCATCTCGTTCCTCTCCACGCTCACCACCCCGCGCGACCAGATCAACAACCAGGCGCCCAAGAGCAACACGTACCTGGTCGAGGTCGACAACGAACTCGTCGTGCCGGTCAATCGCAAGGTGCGCATCGTGACCACGGCCAACGACGTGATCCACTCGTGGATGGTGCCGGCATTTGCCGTCAAGCAGGATGCGATTCCGGGGTTCGTGCGCGACACGTGGTTCAGGGCGGAGAAGGTCGGCGTGTACCGCGGCCAATGCGCGGAGCTGTGCGGCAAGGAACACGCCTTCATGCCGATCGTCGTGCGTGTGCTTTCGCAGGATGACTACACCAAGTGGGTCGACGGCAAGAAGAAGGAAATGGCCGCCAAGGCCGATGACCCGAACAAGACCTACACGCTGGACGAGCTGAAGTCGCGCGGCGAGAAGGTCTACGCCGCCAACTGCGCGGTGTGCCACCAGCCGAACGGCAAGGGCGGCGGCCCGTTCCCGGCGCTGGACGGCTCGAAGATTGCGAACGGCCCGCTGGCTGAGCACCTGAACATCGTGCTGCACGGCAAGGCTGCGATGCCGCCCTGGGCGTCGGCGCTCAACGATGTGGAGATCGCCGCCGTCGTCACCTACGAGCGCAACAACTGGGGTAACCACACGGGTGATCTGCTGCAGCCTTCGCAGGTGAAGGATGCGCGCGGCGGCAAGATGCCGGAAGGCGGCGGCGCCAAGACCGCTGCAACAGAATCCGCCGGCAAGGTGGCGTCCCAACAGGCGACTGCGGCGCAAGACCGCAGCGCCGGCTGATTGATCGTCTGCGTGACGAACCGAACCCAAGGAGTTCTTCGATGAGCACCGCTGTTACGCACCCGCAAGATCACGCGCACGGTCATGGAGACGACCACGCGCACGACCATCCGCACGGCTGGCGCCGCTGGCTGCTTGCGACCAACCACAAGGACATCGGTACGCTGTACCTGCTGTTCTCGTTCATGATGCTGCTCTCGGGCGGCACGCTGGCGCTGCTGATCCGCCTGGAGCTGTTCCAGCCGGGCCTGCAGTTCTTCCATCCGGAGCTGTTCAACCAGTTCACCACGCTGCATGGCCTGATCATGGTGTTCGGCGCGATCATGCCGGCCTTCGTGGGCTTTGCGAACTGGATGATTCCGCTGCAGGTCGGGGCCTCCGACATGGCCTTCGCGCGCATGAACAACTTCAGCTTCTGGCTGCTGCCGCCTGCGGCGATCCTGCTGGTGGGCTCGTTCTTCGTGCCGGGCGGTGCCACCGCCGCGGGGTGGACGCTGTATGCGCCGCTGTCGGTGCAGATGGGCCCGGGCATGGACATGGCCATCTTTGCTGTCCACATCATGGGTGCCTCGTCGATCATGGGCGCGATCAACATCATCGTGACCATCCTGAACATGCGCGCACCCGGCATGACGCTGATGAAGATGCCGATGTTCTGCTGGACATGGCTGATCACGGCGTACCTGCTGATCGCCGTGATGCCGGTGCTGGCAGGCGCGATCACCATGGTGCTGACCGATCGCCACTTCGGCACGAGCTTCTTCTCGGCAGCCGGCGGCGGCGACCCGGTGATGTACCAGCACATCTTCTGGTTCTTCGGGCACCCCGAGGTGTACATCATGATCTTGCCGGCGTTCGGCATCATCAGCCAGATCGTGCCGGCCTTCGCGCGCAAGCCGCTGTTCGGCTACAGCTCGATGGTGTACGCCACGGCGTCGATCGCCATCCTGTCGTTCATCGTGTGGGCGCACCACATGTTCACGACGGGCATGCCTGTGACGGGCCAGCTGTTCTTCATGTACGCGACGATGCTGATCGCGGTGCCGACCGGCGTGAAGATCTTCAACTGGGTGGCCACGATGTGGCGCGGCTCGATGACGTTCGAGACGCCGATGCTGTTTGCGATCGGTTTCATCTTCGTGTTCACCGTGGGCGGCTTCACGGGCCTGATCCTGGCCGTGGCCCCGATCGATATCCAGCTGCAGGACACCTACTACGTGGTGGCGCACTTCCACTACGTGCTGGTGGCCGGTTCGCTGTTCGCGCTGTTCGCGGGCTTCTACTACTGGGGTCCGAAATGGTCGGGCTACATGTACAGCGAGACGCGCGGCAAGATCCACTTCTGGGGTTCGATGATCACCTTCAACCTCACGTTCTTCCCGATGCACTTCCTGGGCCTGGCCGGCATGCCGCGCCGCTATGCGGATTACCCGCAGCAGTTCGCCGACTTCAACGCGATCGCGTCGATCGGTGCGCTGGGCTTCGGCCTGATGCAGGTGTATTTCTTCTTCTTCGTGGTGCTGCCGTCGTACCGCGGTGGCGAGAAGGCTGCCGACAAGCCGTGGGATGGCGCGGAAGGCCTGGAGTGGACCGTGCCTTCGCCGGCGCCGTTCCACACCTTTGAAGAACCGCCGCTGGTCAAGTAATGCAGGTGTCGCGGGGCTGGCCGGTGCCGGCCTCGCGATCCTCCGGACAACGATGTCGAATCCAGAAAAAAGCCCAACGCCCGAGCAGCGTGCCAGCAACCGGCGTCTCGCGTTCATCCTTGCCACGATTGCGTTGGTTTTCTTTCTGGGTGTGATTTTCAAGCGCGTCGTGTTCGGCGCATAGCCGGCCGCGGCAACACCGATCGCTGAGCGAGACCGCACATGAGCCAAACGCCGGCCAAGCCGGAGCCCTCCGAAGACACCAGCGCTGCTGACCGCGGCCTGAACCGGGCCATGCTCGGCAAGCTGGCCGTCGTGGTGGTGATGATGTTCGGGTTCGGCTATGCGCTCGTGCCGCTGTACAAGAAGATCTGCGAGGTCACGAACATCAACGTGCTGACCACGCGCGATTACGACGGCGGGGCGCTGCGCAACACGCAGGTCGACCAGACGCGCACGATCACGGTGGAGTTCGATTCGAACAGCCAGGGGCCGTTCCGCTTCCGCCCGGTCCAGAACAGCATGGAAGTCCACCCGGGCGAGATCAGCCAGATCGTCTACGAGGTAGTAAACAAGGAGGGGCGCACGGTCGAGGCTCAGGCCATCCCGAGCTATGCGCCCAAGCAGGCCACCGAGTTCTTCAAGAAGATCGAGTGTTTCTGCTTCAAGCAGCAGACGTTGGCCGCCAACGAATCGCGCGAGATGCCGGTGGTGTTTGTCATTGATCCGGATCTTCCGAAGGACGTGAAGACGATCACCTTGTCCTACACTTTCTTTGAAATCGGCAAGCCGGTGGCGCAGGCGCCCACCGTGCCCGGTAGGGGAACGTGAGGACATGGACGAACTGAAAGAAGCGACCCGACGGCGCGCATCCTTCGCGCAGACGATGAAGGCGGTGTTCTGGTCCTTCTTCGGTGTGCGCAAAGGCCAGGATCACGACCGCGACATGGCGCAGCTGAACCCTGTGCACGTGATCATCGCGGGCGTTCTGGCGGCGGTGCTGTTCATCGTCGTGCTGTTGATGATCGTGCGCGCCGTGGTCGGTTGAGCGGTGGGTTGAGGAGACGGCCTGCGCAGTCGGTGGTGAGGCGGTGAGGCCGGGCAACATCGAGTGGATTCTTAAAAAAACAGAGCTGGAGAAAAAGAGATGAGTGCGAATCGAGCGAATGCTCCGTACTACTTCGTGCCCGGGCCGTCGCGGCATCCGATTTCGGCGAGCGTCGGCCTGCTGATCGTGCTGCTGAGCTCCGCAGCGTGGGTGAACGCCCAGCCGTGGGCGCCGTGGACGTTCCTGATCGGCCTGCTGTGGTTCCTGTTCGTGCTGCGCGCCTGGTTTGCCGACGCCATCTCGGAGTCGGAAGGCGGCCGGTATGGCGACCGCGTAGACGCCTCGTTCCGCTGGTCGATGAGCTGGTTCATCTTCTCGGAAGTGATGTTCTTCGCGGCGTTCTTCGGTGCGCTGTTCTATGCCCGCACCATCTCCATGCCGTGGCTGGGCGACCTGAACAACAAGCTGCTGTGGCCCGACTTCAACGCGATCTGGCCGAACGCCGGCCCCGCCGGCACGGTGGCACCGTTCACGACGATGGGCCCGTGGCCGATCCCGACGATCAACACCGCGCTCCTGCTGACCTCCGGCGTGACGCTCACCTGGGCCCACCACGCGCTGCGTGAAGGCAAGCGCGCGCAGGTGATCCAGGGTCTGCTGCTGACGATCATCCTGGGCTTCACGTTCATGGGCTTCCAGGCGTACGAGTACATTCACGCCTATCACGAACTCAACCTGAAGCTGACCTCGGGGATCTATGGCTCGACGTTCTTCCTGCTTACCGGCTTCCACGGTTTCCACGTGACGATGGGCGCGATCATGCTGGCGGTGGTGCTGGGCCGCGTGATCAAGGGCCATTTCACGCCGGAGCACCACTTCGCGTTCGAGGGCGCCGCGTGGTACTGGCACTTTGTGGACGTGGTGTGGCTTGGCCTGTACGTGGTCGTGTACTGGCTATAAACCGAGCGTAGGATTGGGGCGGCCTCGCGCTGCCCGATGATCCTGCCAAGACAATGCCGCAGACGGGACACCGCTGCGGCGTTTTCGTTTTTCTACCGGCCGATTGCGCCGCTACTGGCCCATGGGAATGCCGGTGCTGTGGATCCAGCCCAGCCGGTTGGCCACCAGGATGAAGATGAACAGCGCAATCGAAAAGCCGACGCGGAACATCAACGAGCGGACGGTGCGGCTGCTGTGGCCCTTGTCGCGCATCAGGAAGAACAGTGCGGAGGCAAGGCTGCTGAGAATCAGCAGGAACGCGATGGCAACGACGATGCGCATGGAGGCGGATAGGTTGGAAGCGGGCGTGGTGGATTATCTCACCGAGGACGCGCAATGACCGTGCGCGTGCCGCTGCGCGACTGGTTTGCGCCCGTGCCGATGATCGCCGGTGTGGCGCTGATCGCCCTCACGTGCGCGCTCGGCCGCTGGCAGCTGCAGCGTGCGCACGAGCGCATCGAGCGGCAGGCGCGCATCGTCGCCTTGCAGAATGCGCCGGCGCAGCGCATTACTGCGCAGCCGGTGGCGGCCGATGCGGTGCTGTATCGGCCGGTGCTGCTGCGCGGCACGTTCGATGTGGCGCACACGGTGTTGCTCGAAAACCGGCCGCATGTGACCAACGGCGTGTCGCGCCCGGGCTTCGAGGTGCTGATTCCGCTGGTGCTGGAGGGCGCCGGCCGGCGCGCCGTGCTCGTCAATCGCGGCTGGCTGCCGCGCGATCCGGTCGACCGCACACGCATTGCGCCATACACCACCCCCGCCGGGGAAGTGCAGGTCGAAGGGATGGCCGTGCCGCATGCCAGCCGTGTCTTCAGCCTGGGCGGAAAGGACGCCGCGGATGAAGCCGGCCAGCGACTTAGGCAGAATATCGACCTCGACGCGTTCGCGCGCGAAATCGGCATGCCGCTGCAACCGTTCGTGGTACAGCAGGAATCCGACGCGCAGGACGGCCTGGCGCGCGATTGGCCGCGCGCCGACCTGGGCGCCGACCGCAATTACGGCTACGCATTCCAGTGGTTTGCAATGGCCGCTGGGGTGCTGGGGCTGATGGTCTTCTACGGCGTGCGACGCTATCGTCGCTTGGCGGGCGCTTCAGAGCCCGCGTGAATACGAACTCGCGTTGCGGCTTAGTGCCGCAGCCACATGGATTGGGAATCACATGGTGAATCAGGAAACCGCGCCGGGCACGCTCGAAGCCCCCGCCGACCCGCGCATCGACGCACGCACACGCCGGGGCCGCTTGATGATGCTGTTCCTGCTGCTGGTGTGTGCGTCCCCGGTGATTGCGTCGTACCTCGCCTATTACGTCTTTACGCCCGCCGGCGGCAAGGCGGCGTATGGCACGCTGGTCGACCCGCAGCGCCCGATCCCGGCCAACCTCATGGTGCAGGACGAGCACGGCGCCGAAGTGCCGCTCGCGAGCCTCAAGGGCAAGTGGCTGATGGTGTCGGTGGACGGCAGCGCCTGCGACGACAACTGCGCGCGCAAGCTCTTCACCATGCGCCAGCTGCGCATCGGCCAAGGGCCGGACCGCGACCGCATCGTTCCCGTCTGGCTCGTCACCGACCGCGGCGACATCGACCCGCGCCTCGTCCAGGCCTACAACGACGACTACGCCGCCGTGCGCTTCCTGCGGGCGCCCCAGTTGCCCGGGAACTGGCTGACCGATGGCAAGACATTGCCCGCCGATCATCTCTTCTTGGTGGACCCGCTTGGCAACCTGATGATGCAGTTCCCGAAGGATCCCGACCCGAAAAAGGTCCGCGGGGACCTCACGCGTCTGCTCAAGTATTCGCGCATCGGATAAGCCATGCTGTTGCAACTCGCTTCCATCGGCATCCTGATCGCGCTGATCCCGCTGTGCTACGTGCTGGTCAAGGGTGACCGCAACAAGTATCGCAAGCTGGTGTGGATCACGGCGTTCCTGACGCTGGACCTGATCATGTTCGGCAGCTTCACGCGGCTGACCGATTCGGGCCTCGGCTGCCCGGACTGGCCCGGCTGCTACGGCACGTCCAACCCGTTCCACGCGCGCGACGACATCCATGCTGCGCAGCTTGCGATGCCCAGCGGCCCCGTCACGTGGATGAAGGCGTGGATCGAGATGACGCACCGCTACTTTGCGATGGCGGTGGGCGTGCTGATCATCACGCTGGTCGTGGTGGCATGGGTCAAGCGCCGGGAGTTGAAGCAATCTCCGTGGTATGCGACGGCCGTGCTCGCGCTGGTGTGCGTGCAGGGCGCATTCGGCGCGTGGACCGTCACGCTGAAGCTGCAGCCGGCGATTGTGGTGACGCACCTGCTGCTGGGCATGTCGCTGCTCGCGTTGCTCATCTGGCTCGGCTGCAAGAACGATGCGCCGCGCCAGGTGGACGAGCGTGCCGCTTCACTGCGCGCGGCGGCCGTCGCCGGCCTCGTGCTGCTGATCGTGCAGATCGCGCTGGGCGGCTGGGTCAGTACGAACTATGCGGTGCTCGCCTGTACCGACTTCCCGCTGTGCAACGGCCAGTGGGTCCCGCCGATGGATTTTGCGCACGGCTTCACATTCTGGCGCCAGCTCGGCCGTACCGCCGGCGGTGAGTTCATTTCCCACGATGCGCTTGTCGCCATCCACTGGACGCACCGCGTGTTTGCCGTGGTCGTGCTGAGCTACCTGGTGTGGTTAGGGCTTCGTGCGCGGCGTATCGACGGCATGGGCCGCGTGGCGACCGTGCTGCTCATCGTACTGGCGGTGCAGCTTGGCACCGGCCTATCGAACATCGTGCTTGGGTGGCCGTTGCTGGCTGCCGTGGCGCACAACGGTGGAGCAGCGATGCTGCTGCTGCTGATGGTGCGCCTGCATTACCTGATCGGGCTCGCGCGGGCGCGCGTGCCAATGCCTGCGGCAGTGGCCGCCGTGTGACCGTTTCCCATGAATACCGTGGCTTCTCCCTCGACTTCCACTCAACTCCCCGGCTGGCGACATACCGCGGCGCAGTACGCAGCCCTGACCAAGCCGCGCGTCACGCAGCTCGCCGTGTTCTGCGCCGTCATCGGCATGTTCCTGGCCACGCCGGGCATGGTGCCGTGGCCGGTGCTCATTGGCGGCGCGGTCGGCATCTGGCTGTTTGCCGGTGCCGCCTTCGCGATCAACTGCCTGGTCGAGCGCAAGATCGACGCGATGATGCGCCGTACGGCCTGGCGCCCGTCGGCCAGCGGCGAGCTGGGCACGCGGCAGATCCTGGTGTTCTCGGTGGTGCTGGGCGGTGCAGGTATGTGGACGCTGCACGTGTTCGCCAACGACCTGACGATGTGGCTGACCTTCGCCACCTTCATCGGCTACGCGATCATCTATACGTTGCTGCTCAAGCCGGCCACGCCGCAGAACATCGTGATCGGGGGCCTGTCCGGTGCGATGCCGCCGGCGCTGGGCTGGGCCGCGGTCGCCAACAGCGTGCCGGCCGAGGCGTGGATCCTGGTGCTGATCATCTTCACCTGGACGCCGCCGCACTTCTGGGCGCTGGCGTTGTACCGCCGCGCCGACTACGCCAAGTCCGGCCTGCCGATGCTACCGATCACCCACGGCGAGAAATACACGCTGCTGCACATCCTGCTGTACACGCTGATCATGATCGCCGCGACCATCCTCCCGTTCGTGTATGGCATGAGCGGCTACATCTACCTCGGGACGGCGCTGCTGCTCGGCTTCGGCTTTCTCGCCTATGCGTGGCGCATGTACCGCAATTACTCCGATGCGCTGGCGCAGAAGACCTTCCGCTATTCGATCGTGTATCTCTCCATCCTGTTTGCCGCGCTGCTGGTGGACCACTACTTCAAGTTCGGCCCCACCCTGACGCCGGGCGCGACGCTGTGACGCATGCCCACATCGGCAAGTGAGTGCCGCAGGCGTTACGCTAGGCGGCCTCCTTTCAACCTGACGACCATGCTTTCGTTCCGACCATTCCGTGCCACGCTGTTTGCCGTGCTTGCAACGGCCGTGCTGGCCCTGGCCGCGTGCACCGACAAGCCGGCCTTCAAGAATCTGGACATCACCGGCTCCAAGAGCTTCGGCACCGATTTCTCGCTCACCGACCACACCGGCAAGCGCCGCACGCTGCAGGACTTCCGGGGCAAGGTCGTCGTGATGTTCTTCGGCTACACGCACTGCCCCGACGTGTGCCCGACCACGCTGGCCGAACTGCGCGCCGTGATGGATACCCTCGGCAAGGAGGCCGACCGCGTGCAGGTGCTGTTCGTGACCGTCGACCCCGAGCGCGACACGCAGGACCTGCTGGCCAAGTACGTGCCGGCGTTCGACCCGCGTTTCATCGGTCTGCGCCCCGCCAACGAGGCCGAGCTGCAGAAGGTCGCGAAAGACTTCAAGGTGTACTACAGCAAGGTGCCCGGCAGCTCGCCGGACAACTACACGATGGACCACACCGCGGGCAGCTACATGTTCGATCCGAAGGGCAACCTGCGGTTGTTCATCAAGCACGGCCAGGGCCCCGAGCCGATCGCGCACGACATCAAGCTGCTGCTCGACTGATCCGCACAGCCGCCGCAGGTGCCCAAAGAAAAAGCCCGCCAAGTCTGGCGGGCTTTCTTATGGCTGGAAGCGGCAATTACGCAAAGGCCTGCAGGGCGCCCTTCATCTTTTTCATCGCTGCGGCTTCGATCTGGCGGATGCGCTCGGCCGAAACGCCGAACTCGTCTGCCAACTCGTGCAGCGTGGCGCCGCCCGATCCATCGTCGTTCACGTTCAGCCAGCGCGCTTCGATGATGCGGCGGCTGCGGTCGTCGAGCTTGGCCAGCGCCGTCTCGATGCCTTCGCTTTGCAGGCGGTCGTGGCTGCGCGCTTCGATCACGCGGGTCGGCTCGTTGTGCGTGTCGGCGAGGTAGGCGATCGGAGCGAACGACTCTTCGCCGTCATCCATCTGGCCTTCCAGCGCGATGTCGCCGCCCGAGAGGCGCGTTTCCATCTCGCGTACCTCGGCGCCCTTGACGTTCAGCTCGGCGGCCACGGCGTCGATCTCGTCGGACGTGAACGTCGCCTGCGCGTCCTGCTTGTGGCTGCGCAGATTGAAGAACAGCTTGCGCTGCGCTTTGGTGGTGGCCACCTTGACCATGCGCCAGTTCTTCAGGATGTACTCGTGCATCTCGGCCTTGATCCAGTGCATTGCGTACGAAACGAGACGCACGCCCTGGTCAGGATCGAAGCGCTTGACGGCCTTCATCAGGCCGATGTTGCCTTCCTGAATCAGGTCGGCATGCGGCAGGCCGTAGCCCAGGTACTGACGGGCGATCGACACCACCAGGCGCAGGTGCGAGAGCACCAGGCGGCGGGCGGAATCGAGATTGCCGGTGGCGCGATAGTCGCGCGCGAGCTGTTGTTCTTCTTCGGCAGACAGCATCGGCACCCGGTTGACGCTCTGGATGTAGGCGTCGATGTTGCCCAGGTTGCCGGGGAACGCCAGCGCCCACGCGTTGGCCGACGGCTGCGTGGCGATGGCGGAAGCGGTGTTCACGGGAATGATTGCGTTCACTCAGGACTCCTGTCGAAATCCAGTGGAGGTTTGGAGAGGCATGTTAGCACTCCAACCGGATGAGTGCTAATAGGACTTTTTTGAGCGGTTGATAGTTCCCGTAAATTAGAAGATTTGCTCCGATAGTGTGATGTTTGCGCCGCAGCAAATTGGGCGGCGCACCCTGTCATAGACCGGCAATCGGGCCATCGGTTCGCGGCTAGGCTGCCGTGTCACGGCCACGTGACTTGGCCCAGTACAGGCCTTGGTCCGCCTCACGCAACGCGGCGTCCGGGTCGCTTATTTCGGGCCCCGGGCAGGCCACGCCGATGCTCGCGGTGACGTGCACCACCATGTCGCCGGGGAGGTGAATCGGGGGGCGGATCGCGTTGATGGCCTTCTGTGCCGTGTGCAACGCATCCTCGGGCGCGTCGATGGGGTCGAGAAGGATGATGAATTCGTCACCTGCGAGTCGGGCCACCGTGTCCGTGCGGCGCACGGCACGCTGCAGCCGCTGGGCGACCTCCACGAGGACCGCATCGCCGGCGGCGTGGCCGTAGGTGTCATTGATGCGCTTGAAGTGGTCGACGTCGAGATACAGCACGCCCAGCGATGCGGGCACGCGGTGGCGGCGTTTCAGCGCCGCCCGCAGGCGTTCGTACAGTTCGTAGCGGTTGGGCAGGCCGGTGAGGGCATCGAAGCGCGCCATGCGCGAGAGCTCCATCTCGCTGCGCTTGGCTTCGGTCACGTCCTGGACGAACGCGTAGATGCCGTAGCGCCCGTCGGCGGTCTCGGCCGCGTCTGGCACAAGCTGCCCGCGGAAGTGTCGCGTGGGGCTGCGCGTCCCGCTCGCGTGCGCCTTTTCGTACCACGGCGCGGTGATCTCGAACTCGACCGGCTCGCCGCGCACCGCGCGCTGCAGATAGGGCGCCAGCAGGGCATACGTGCCCGGTGTGAAAACCTGCTCGGCCGGCTGGCCGCAGACCTCCTCCGGCGTGCGCTGCAGCCAGCGCGCGTGTGTGACGTTGCAGAACGTGAAGATTCCATGCGGATCGATGTACGAGACGAGCAGCGGCGCGTTGTCGAGCACCAGCTTGAGCGCGCGTTCGCTGCGCGCCAGGGCCTGCTCGGCCGTGGTGCGTGCGGTCAGATCCTGCAGGATCGAGAAGTAGCCGCGCAGCATGCCGCGGTCGTCGTAATCGGGGGAGTAGTGGCCGCTCAGGTAGCGCGGCACGCCGGTGCGCATGGACGTGATCTCGAACTGCACCGGATAACCGGCCAGCACCTCGGCCATGTACGGCAGCAGCGCGCGGTAGTCCTCTGGCGTGTAGATATCGCTGACGTGGCGTTCAAGCAGTGCCTCTTCGGTGCAGTCGAACGCTTCGAGCATCGTACGGCTGGCAAAGCGCAGGATGCCGTCGGGATCGACGTAGCTCAGCTGCGCCGGCACGTTGTCGGCCACCAGGCGCAGTTGTTCGCGGCTTGCGCGCAGCGCGTCGCGGCGGCGCTCGAGGTCTTCGTTGGCCGTGCGCAGCGCGCGCTCCGAAGCGGCGAGCCTGTTGGCAAATGGCCGCACCGTCAGACGGATCACCAGCACGCTGCCCAGCATCACGCACACCATGAGCGCTGCCAGCCGCTCGAATTGCGCGCGCATGGGTGCGTAGAGTTCCGCGCTCGCGATCTTGCTGATCAATGCCAGGCCGGTATGACCGATGGGCGTATAGCTGAACGAGGTCGGCATGCCGTGGATGTCCTGCCATTGGCCGTAGCCCGCCTGGCCTGCCAGTGCCAGGCGCGACGGCAGCGGCCGACGGTCCACCGTCAGGGCCGGCAGCTCGAAGACGTACGCATCAAAGCGCTGCGGAAAAGACATCGCCCGGCCACGCGCATCCAGCCCTGACATAGCGAAGGTTTCCGTCGTGCCGGCATCGCGCACGCCGGCGTAGCGGGCCGTCATTTTGGCCAGCGGCTGCTCGGCGACCAGCCAGCCGATGTGCGCGCCATCGGCCATGACGGGCGTTTCGGTGCGCATCGCAAAACCGTGTACCCATTGCAGCGAAACGCGCTCCGGGGCCAGCCCCACGTGCAGCGGTATCGACAGTTCCGGACCGCGCACCGGCGCACCGAGGCTGACTACGCCGTCGCCGCCGAGGGTGCGCAACTGGAGGTATGAATAGCCTTGGTCGCGATACGCCTGCAACGCGGTGGCGCCGCGCAGGCGCGCCGCGGTGTCGGCTGGATGGCGCAGTGCCTCCTGGACATGCGTCGCCGCCGCGATGAGGCGCGGACTTTCGGCGCGCAAGGTGAGCACCTGATCCAGTTCCTGTGCATAGCTGCCGAGCGCCCGTGCCCGCGTCATGCCAAACATCACGCTGGCGCTGTCGACCTGGATGATGAACGCCGTGATCGTGGCGCCAAGCCCCGCCAGCATCACGCAGGTGCCGCTGATCCACACGATGGTGTCTTCCGGCGACAGTCGCATGCGCAGCAGCCCCGGATTCCGCGCCAGCGCCACGCACAGCACGCCCGTCACCACCACGAGCGTACAGACCGCGGCCACGTCCGATGCGCGCCAGCGCAGCCATGCGGGGTAAAGGTACTCCAGCGCCATCGCACGGCCCAGCAGGTCGACCGCGCAAAGCAGCATCGCCACGCCGATGAGGCCCCACAGCCATCGCGTGCGACGGGCCCGCCGCAGTGTGGGGACGAGGTTCAGTGCCATGGCCGATGCCGCCAGCGCCAGCGCGTGGCTCGGATGCATGCCGCCGATCCAGCCAGTCACCCATTGCCGATCGAGCCATGCATGCAGCCCCGGAAAATCGAGCGAGACGGGCCAGCCCGTGACCACCTCCGCCAGGCGCAACCCGCACAGCACCACAACGGCACCGCTCAAGAGTCGCGCTGCCGGGTCTGCCCATCGCGCGCCCGGCTGCACCGTGCCAGCGACGAGCGCGCCCAGCCCCGTACCGAGCAGCGTCAGATACAGTCCCGTGGCAAACACCATCAGCAGTTGGTCGGTGCCCAGCTTCACCGCCCACGGCCAATGCTGCAGCCAGCCCGCCATCAGGGTCAGGCCGACAAGAACGAGGAGAACGCCGATGCCGCCGGCAATGGCGACAAGCGGCCGGCGAGAAACCATGGAGGTGACGCGTGAGCGGAGCTGTGGCAGGACGGATGTCTTCTAACCGGAAGAACGGCGAAAAACGGCGCCGCTTGAGGGGGGCGCGCCCATCAAGCCCCCTGCCCGGCCATGCCTGCCTCCGGATGTGCTTTGACAGCAACGCCATGCGGTGCCCAGCGCACGTGCCATCGCCGCTCCACAAGTTGGCTACACTGCCCGGACATCGCAAAAACCGTTACAGGAGCCGCCATGCCCATCGTTGTCAGCAAGGACACCGAAGGCCTCTTCCGCCACAAGATCACCTTCCCTGAAGGCACGATCTACACCGACGTGCCCAGGCCGGCCGGCGAGGGCAGCGCGCCCGACCCGCATGCCTACTTCGACGCTGCGCTGGCCAGCTGCAAGGCGCTGACCGTTACGCTCTACGCCCGCCAGCGCAAGTACCCGCTGGACGCCATCGACGTGGCAGTCGAGCATGACGGCAGCCAGGAGCGCCAGGGCCGCTACACGCTGCGCACCGTGCTCACCCTGCATGGCGAGCTGACCGACGAACAGCGCGCCGACCTGCTGCGCGTGGCCGGCAAATGCCCCGTGCACAAGCTGATGACGGAAGTCGAGATCAGCATCGACACCGAACTCGCCCAACGCGGCTGAGGAGAGCGTTCCCATGACAAGCATCCAGCACATCATCGGCCCGCACGTGCGCGACCTGGGCGGCTTCTCGGTCAAGCGCGTGCTGCCTTCCGCGGCCAGGCAGACGGTCGGGCCGTTCATCTTCTTCGACCACATGGGCCCAGTGGACTTCGCCCCCGGCGAGGGCATCGACGTGCGCCCGCATCCGCACATCGGCCTGGCCACCGTCACCTACCTGTTTGACGGCAGCATGGTCCACCGCGACAGCCTCGGCAGCGTGCAGACCATCGTCCCCGGCGACGTGAACTGGATGACGGCCGGCAGCGGCATCACGCATTCCGAACGCACCCCGCCCGGGGTGCGCCAGCGCGGCGCCCGCCTGCATGGAATCCAGACCTGGGTGGCGTTGCCGAAGGACCAGGAGAAAGTCGCGCCAAGCTTTGCACACCACGCCGCCAGCACGTTGCCCAAGCTCGATTGCCCGGGCGTGCAGGGCGTGGTGATTGCCGGCGATGCGTTCGGGCTGACGTCGCCGGTGAAGGTGAATTCGCGCACGCTCTACGTGGCGCTGGAACTCGCGGCCGGCGCGTCGCTGGTGATCCCGCCCGAGCATGCGGACCGCGGCCTGTATCTCGTCGAAGGCGCGGTCACGATCGACGGCGAGGCGCTCGACCCGCACCACCTCGCCGTGCTGGAGCCGGGCGGCGACGTGATGCTCACCGCGCAGGTGTCATCGCGCGTGATGCTGCTGGGCGGCGACCCGACCGACGGCCACCGCCACATCTACTGGAACTTCGTGGCCAGCGACAAGGCCGACATCGAAGACGCCAAGCAGCGCTGGGAGAGCGACGCCTTCGCCCACGTGCCCGGTGAGACGGAGCGCATCCCGCTGCCGTCCAGGTAAGCGGCAAGACAGAGCGATCGATCAGGCAGTCGGCGCGGGGCATGCACACCGTACGATCGCGCGGACCTGCTTGGCGATCGGCTCCGGCACCGGCGCCTTGCCGTCGAGCACGGCTGCAATCCACTGCGCCGTCGCTGCCACATCGGTGCCGGCGGGCAACGCGGGCGGAGCATCGCTCGAACCTTCCACCGCTTCGATGACCGTTTCGTGCGTGCCGTCGTGCAGCCACTCCACCGCGCTGCCGCGCCGCGCGTCGGCCACGGCTTCGCCTTCGGTGCCGCGTGCGAGCAGCACATTGGCCGGATGGCGCAGGAAGTAATCGGTGAGCGTGTCGCGGTACTCCGGGTGCGTGTAGCTGACGAGCCGCAGGGCCTCGTGCGGCGCATGTCCGCCGATGGGCTGCAGCATCTTCACCACCGTGTGCGCAGAGTTGCGCAGGCCGACGATCTCGCGCTTGTCCAGTAGCGCCGACAGCTCGGGCGAGAGCACGTCGATCGGCACATACGCGAGGCGATCGTTCTCGAGGCGCTCGCGCGCTTCGTCCATGTGTTCGCAGATGGGCCAGCCGAGCGCGTCGAACAACGTGGCCGTGGTGATGCGGCCGTCGAAGCGGCGGATGCCGTGCACCAGCACCGGCACACCTTCGCGCGCCAGCAGCCTGGCCAGCAGCGGCACAAGGTTCGGCTGGCGGCGGGCGCCGTTGTAGCTGGGGATGATGACCGGCAACGCATGCTGCGGCGTGTGCGGTGCCGGCAGCGGCCGGCAATGCGCATGCGTGGCCTCCAGCATGCCGTCGAGTTCTTCCGGGGTTTCGCCCTTGATGCGGTAGGCCATCAGGATGGCGCCGAGCTGCACGTCGGAGATGCGGCCTTCCAGCATGGCGGTGAAGAGCGCACGGGCGTCGTGCTTGACCAGGGCGCGGGCGCCGTCTGCGCCGCGGCCGATTTCCTTGATGAACCGGGCGGCGGGGAAGGGGCCGTTGGCGAAGGCGTCTTCAGTGGCGGTGTCGGGAAGGATGGGGGGAGCGGGCATCAGGAAGCTGGGCGGGGTGTTTGTGTGGGTTTGATCATAGCGCTGGGGTTTGCGCTGGCGCTAGCGTGGGGCGGGGAGTGTTCTTTGTTGGTGGGGCATCCCTCGTTTCATCCCCTGCCGGGGCTGAGTCACTTTCTTTGTCTTGCCAAAGAAAGTAACCAAAGAAAGGCGCGCCCGAGATGGCGACCCCCTCCTTGGATTTTTGTAACCGTGCGGAGACGGGAAAAACTCGCTTCGCTCAGACAGTTTCCCGTCTTTTTTCCGCCCGCTTACAAAAATCCAAGGCGCCATCTAGGGCAGGAACGTCAAAGGCCACACCGTCGGTGTGCTGGCCTGGGCTGCACTGGTTTGCTGCTGTTGTTGCTCGCTTTGCTTCGCGTTGTGCTGTGGATTGCTACGGCACTGGTAATCGATGGTTTGGCCGTTCCCTGCCCTATGCGGCGCCTTGAATTTGTGTTGCAAGGAGGAAAAAGGAAGGGAAACTGTCTGAGCGCAGCGAGTTTTTCCCTTCCCCTCCTTGCGACACAAATTCAAGGAGGGGTCGCCGCATCGGGCGCGCCTTTCTTTGCTTACTTTCTTTGGCAAGACAAAGAAAGTGAGTCAGCCCCGGCAGGGGATGAAACAGGGGACGGACCACCAAGTTAAAACAACAAAGCCATCCCCCAAGCAAATCAGGCAGCCTCCGCGAGCCTGTCAGGAATTTTGTGTTTGAGGCATAGCATGTTGGAAAGGAGCATCTATGCCAAGCAAGAAGAAACCGGCGGCAGCCGGCACGGCGGCGCTGCCGTCTATTCCCCACGAACTCATTGAACAACTGACCGGCGGCACCACGCCGATGACGGCCGAACAGATCAACGCCACCACCATGGCGCTGAAGAAAGCGCTGATCGAGCGGGCGCTGGGCGCAGAACTGTCGTACCACCTGGGCTACCCGCCCGGCAGCGCCCGCCCCGAGGATGCAGCCAACCAGCGCAACGGCAAGTCCGCCAAGACGGTGCTGACTCAGGACGGGCCGCTGCGCATCGAAGTGCCGCGCGACCGCGCAGGCTCCTTCGAGCCCATCCTGATCCCCAAGCACGAGCGGCGTTTCACCGGCTTTGACGACAAGATCGTAGCCATGTACGCGCGGGGCATGACGGTGCGTGAGATCCAGGGCTTTCTGGCCGAGCAGTACGGCACCGAGGTCAGTCCTGAATTCATCAGTTGCGTCACGGATGAGGTAATGGCCGAGGTCACCGCCTGGCAGGCACGCCCGCTGGAGCCGATGTACCCGGTCGTATTCTTCGACTGTCTGCGGGTCAAGATCCGCGAGGATGCCGTGGTGCGCAACAAGGCCATCTATCTGGCGCTGGGCGTGCTGCCCGACGGCACCCGCGACATCCTGGGCCTGTGGATCGAGAACACCGAGGGGGCCAAGTTCTGGATGAAGGTGTTCAACGATCTGAAGACCCGTGGTGTAGCCGACATCCTGATTGCCGTCACCGACGGCCTCAAGGGCATAGCCGAGGCGCTTGGGGCGGTGTTTCCGACCACGACGCTGCAGACCTGTATCGTGCACTTGATCCGCAACAGCCTGGACTATGCCAGCTGGAAGGACCGCAAGGCGCTGGCAGCGGCGCTCAAGCCCATCTACACGGCGCCCAGCGCAGAAGCCGCAGCGGCCCAACTCGATGCCCTGGAAGCTGGTCCCTGGGGGCAGAAGTTTCCCACGGTGGTGGCGGCCTGGCGCCGGGCCTGGGAGCGCGTCATTCCGTTTTTTGCGTTCAGCCCGGCGGTGCGCAAGGTGATTTACACGACCAATGCCATCGAGAGCCTGCACAGTCAGCTGCGCAAAATCATCAAGACGCGGGGGCACTTTCCCAGCGATGATGCCGCCACCAAGCTGCTGTGGCTGGCCTTGCGCAACATCACGGCTGACTGGGGCCGAGCAGCCAGGCAGTGGAAAGACGCCATGAACCAGTTCGCCATCGCCTATGGGGAGCGCTTTACACGACCGGCCGCGTAATATGTCCACCGGGCTCGTCTGAAACGGCAGCCCGAATAAAAAGCCTTGAACACAAAAATTCAGACAGCCCCGCCTCCGCCACCGGATGCCTCTGCTTCCGATAAAGAAAATCCAACACCGCCGTCCGGCAAGCGTGATAAGCCGCATCCTCCGCCAACGCCATCCGATCCCGCGGCCGCGGCAAATCCACCGTCAACACTTCGCCAATCGTCGCAGCCGGCCCATTCGTCATCATCACGATGCGATCCGCCAGCAGCACCGCTTCATCCACATCGTGGGTCACCATCACCACCGTGCTGCCGGTCGCCGCCACGATCTTCAGCAGCTCATCCTGCAGATGCGCCCGCGTGAGCGCGTCCAATGCCCCAAACGGCTCATCCATCAGCAACACCTTCGGCTCCATGGACAACGCTCGCGCAATGCCCACGCGCTGCTTCATCCCGCCCGAGATTTCGTGCGGATGCTTCTGCTCGGCATGCGACAAGCCCACCAGCGCCAGCGCCGCATGCGTGCGCTCACGCAGTTGCGCCTTGGTCTCGGTCTTGCCGAAGACGCGCTCGACGGCGAGATACACGTTGTCAAAGCACGTGAGCCACGGCAACAGCGAGTGGTTCTGAAACACCACCGCGCGATCCGGTCCCGGCCCGGCAATCTCGCGCTCGGCGAGGATCAATCCACCCGTGGTCGGCCGCGTGAGGCCGGCAATGAGATTGAGCAACGTCGACTTACCGCACCCCGAGTGCCCGATGAGCGCGATGCACTCACCGCGCGCCACCGTCAGGTCGATGTCGCGCAGGGCGACGAACGGGCCGCGCTTGGTCTTGAACGTCTGCCCGACGTTTTCAATGCGCAGGAATTTGTCTGTCATGGCGCTCCCCCCAATGTCCTCAAACCGCGTCGTACGAGAAGCGCCGCGCAATCGCCAGCAGCGCGTGCTCGAGCAGCAAGCCCACCACACCAATCACGAAGATGGCGATGACGATGTGCTCGACCTTCAGGTTGTTCCACTCGTCCCACAGCCAGAAGCCGATGCCGACGCCGCCGGTGAGCATTTCCGCTGCCACGATGACCAGCCACGCCGTGCCGATGGACAGCCGCACGCCCGTCAGCATGTACGGCAGCACCGCGGGAAACAGCACGCGCGTGAACACCTTCCATTCGGACAGGTTCAGCACACGGGCCACGTTCAGGTAGTCCTGCGGCACGCGCGTCACGCCCACGGCAGTGTTGATCACCATCGGCCAGATCGAGCAGATGAAGATCGCCCAGATGGCCGCCGGGTTGGCCGACTTGAACAGCAGCAGCCCGATCGGCAGCCACGCCAGCGGCGATACCGGCCGCAGCAGGCTGATGATGGGCGAGGCCATCGCATTGAGAAACGCAAAGCGCCCGATCAGGAAGCCCGCCGGAATGCCGATGAGGGCCGCCATGCCGAAGCCCGCACCCACGCGCGCCAGCGAGGCCAGCACGTTCCAGCCTACGCCCTGGTCATTCGGGCCATTGCGATAGAACGGATCGGCAAACAGCGCAACGGCCGCTTTCCACGTCACCGCCGGTGTCGGCAATGCGGCGATGGCCGTGGCAATGCCTTGCCACGCCAGCACAAACAGCACCAAGCCCAGCACCGGCGGAAAGCCGCGCACCACGGCGGCGACAAGCCAGTCGCGCGCAACGAACCGGCGACGTTCAGGGGCGGCGTCGGACTGCACGCCGGACAACGTTTTGACGAGCGTGTTCATGTCGGGCTCCATCGATGTGAGGGACCGCAATCAGAAATTCGGAAGGCCGGAGGCGTCAGGCTTTCAGCTTGAAGCCGTCCGCATAGGCGGCGGGGTTCTTCGCATCCCACACCACGCCGTCGATCAACTTGGCCGTGCGCATGTCGCTCTTGGGCAGCGGCGTGCCGGTGGCGGTTGCCGCCTGCTTGAAGATGTCGATGCGGTTGACCTGCTTGGCGACGGCCAGGTAATCCGGATGCGCCTTCAGCAGCCCCCAGCGCTTGTGCTGCGTGAGGAACCACATGCCGTCCGACAGGTACGGGAAGTTGACTGCGCCGTCGTGGTAGAAGCGCATCGGATCCGGGTCGTCCCACGTCTTGCCCAGGCCATTGGTGTAGCGGCCGAGCATGCGGTCGAGAATGATGTCCATGTCGGTGTTGACGTAGGACTTGGCGGCGATGGTCTCTGCCGTCTTGCGGCGGTTCGATGCCGACGCATCGATGAACTTGCTTGCCTCCAGCACTGCCGCGGTGAGGGCACGCGCGGTGTTCGGATACTTCTGCACGAACTCCGCCGTGGTGCCGAGCACCTTCTCGGGGTGGTCTTTCCAGATGGCCTGTGTTGTCTCGGCGGTAAAGCCGATGTTGTCTGCAATCGCGCGGGCACCCCACGGCTCGCCCACGCAGTAGCCATCCATGTTGCCCACGCGCATGTTCGCGACCATCTGCGGCGGCGGCACGGTGATCGCCTTCGCTTCCTGCAGCGGGTGGATGCCGTGCGCGGCCAGCCAGTAATACAGCCACATCGCATGCGTGCCGGTCGGGAAGGTCTGCGCGAACACATATTCGCGCTTGTCTTTCGCCATGACGGCCTTCAACGACGCGCCATCCTTGACGCCCGCGTCCTTGAGCTTGGACGACAGCGTGATCGCCTGGCCGTTGTTGTTGAGCGTCATCAGCACCGCCATGTCTTTCTTGGGGCCCCCAATGCCGAGCTGCACGCCATAGATCAGGCCGTACAGCACGTGCGCCGCATCCAGGTCGCCCGATACCAGCTTGTCGCGCACGCCCGCCCACGAGGCCTCTTTCGACGGCGTGATCTTGATGCCGTACTTCTTGTCGATGCCGAGCGTGGACGCCATGACCACCGAGGCGCAGTCCGTGAGGGGGATGAAGCCCACCTTCAGCTCCGTCTTCTCGGGCGCATCGGAACCGGCGGCCCAGGCCCCGGCACGCACCAGCGGATCGATCAATGCCACGGCACTGCCTCCTGCAATCGTCGCCGCGGCTTTCATGATGCTGCGGCGCTTCGGGTTGATCGGGTTGACGAGAGCGTCGGTCTTGTCTGGCGCGGCCATCCATGGCTCCAAAGAAAAAGCGTCCCGATGAGCGACCGCCGCCCATCCGGAAGAGGGGCGCGCTGCCGTGCATCGGGACGCCGTTGTCCCGTGCCGGTACCCACGTTGGCACCGGCTTCGCAGCGACACTTGCAAGGGGTATGCCAACGTTGACCGATGCATGCTGGCGTTCCGAGTTCGGAACTCGGCGTGCGAGGCTTTTAGCTCGGCGGTTGAGGTTCGGAACTCGGCGCGTGAGGCTTTTTGCTCGGCGGTTGAGGCTCGGAACTCGGCGCGCGAGGCTTTTAGCTCCGCGGTTGAGCTTCGGAACGCCACGTGGGGGGGCGGAACGCCGCGCGCGACTGGTGCGTTTCCAGCGCCGGAGTTGTGCGACGCACCAAAACTGGGCGGTGGTCAGACCGCTCAGCCGGCCATCACGTCGATCACGCGTTGGGCGGCTTCGACGAGCTTGATGTTGCGGTCCATCGCCATCTTGCGCAGGCGCTTGAAGGCGTCGTCTTCCGACAGGTTCATCTGCTTCATCAGCAGGCCCTTGGCGCGCTCGAGCACCTTGCGCTCGGCGAGTTGGGTCTTGGCGTTGTCCAGCTCGGCGCGCAGTTCGCGTTCGTGCTCGAAGCGCGCGTAGGCCACGTCCAGCACCGCCTTGACGCGCGTGGGCTTGATGCCGTCGACGATGTAGGCGGTGATGCCGGCGGCGAAAGCGGCCTTGATGCGCTCGGCGTCGTCGTTGTCGGTGAACAGTACGATGGGGCGCGGTGCGTGCTGCGTGGCCACGCAAACATGCTCGATGGTGTCCCGCGCGGCCGATTCGGAGGCGACGATCACCATGTCCGGTTGCGCCTGCGCAATGCGGTCGGGCAGGGTGAGGTCCGCGTCGGCGACACCCACGTCGACAAAGCCGGCTTCGGCCAGGCCGGCACGGATCAGCTCGAGGTTGATCTGCTCGGCGTCCAGCGGATCCCGCACCAGCAGCACGCGCATCGGCGCGGCCGGGTGGGATGCGGCGAGCGAGGCGGGCGGGGTGGGCGGTTTCACATGCATGGTGCAGGAAGGTGCGTTTTGCACACCACTCATGCAAGAACCGCGCCGACCCGGGGCGGGTGTATCCTCGCAAACGCGTCGGTCGCCGGGGGTGCGGTGGCCGTGTCCCCGTGAGTTCCTGTTCCATTCCAGCTTAGTCCGAGGAGACCTGCATGACCGATTTCGTTGTCACCCCGCCCGCCGTCAACGGTATTCCGGTGCGTGGCGGGCAAGGCCAGTTTCCGGTGCGCCGCGTGTACTGCGTCGGCCGCAACTACGCCGCCCACGCGCGCGAGATGGGCTCCGACCCCGACCGCGAGCCGCCGTTCTTCTTCTGCAAGCCCGCCGACGCCGTGCGCTACGTCGCCGACGGCGAGACGGGCCAGTTCGTCTACCCCACCGAGACCAAGGACTGCCACTACGAGATCGAGCTCGTGGTCGCCATCGGCACGGGCGGCCGCGATATCGCCGTGGAAACCGCAGCCAACCATATCTACGGTTACGCCATCGGCCTGGACATGACGCGCCGCGACTTGCAGAACGCCGCCAAGAAAGGCGGCCGCCCGTGGGAGACCGGCAAGGCGTTCGACGGCTCGGCGCCCATCGGCCCGATCGTGCCGGCCAAGGATGTGGCGCATCCGGACAAGGGCGCCATCACGCTGTCGGTCAACGGTCGCGAACACCAGCGCGGTGACCTGTCGGACCTGATCTGGTCGGTGCCGGAAACCATTGCGTACCTGTCGCGCCTGTTCGAGCTGCGCCCCGGCGACCTGATCTACACCGGCACGCCCGAAGGCGTTGGCCCGGTGGTCGTCGGCGACCTGATGGTCGGCAAGATCGACGGCGTGGGCGAACTGCACGTCAAGGTCATTTGATAGACGCGACAGAAGAGTCAGAAGCCATGTCGATCAAGCTGTACAACTATTTCCGCAGTTCGGCGTCGTTCCGCGTGCGTATCGCCCTGGAGATCAAGGGCGTGCCGTACGAATACGCGCCGGTGCACCTGCTCAAGGGCGAGCAACTGGCGCCCGAGTTCGTCAAGCTGAACCCCGATGCGCTGGTGCCCGTGCTGTGCGACGGCAACGACGTCCTGAACCAGTCGTTGGCGATCGTCGAATACCTGGAAGAGACGCATCCGGAGCCCACGCTGCTGCCAGGCTCGCCCAGCAATCGTGCGCACATCCGCGCGATCGCATTGGCGATTGCCTGCGAGATCCATCCGCTGAACAATCCGCGCGTGCTGAAGTATCTGAAGAGCACGTTCAACGTGGAAGAAGAGGCTCGCAACGACTGGTATCGCTACTGGGTGAAGCTGGGGTTTGCGGCACTGGAGACGCGGCTGTCACAGTCTCCGCTGACGGGCACCTATTGCGTGGGCGAAACGCCGACGCTGGCCGACCTGTGCCTCGTGCCGCAGGTGTTCAACGGCAAGCGGTTCGATGTGGCGGTGGAGGATTACCCCACGCTTGCGCGCATTTTTGAGCACTGTATGGCGCAGGAGGCGTTTCAAAAGGCTGCGCCTGCGGCGCAGCCGGATGCGGCGTGATTGAGATGTGAGGCGTCGCGGTGGCGGCGCTTTTTTTTGTCGCAGGAGTCAGCGCACTTTGATGTTGGATCTTACTCGTGAGCCTGGACTCGTATTGCGGATTGCTCGACCCATCCTTCCAGACTTCAGCTCGGCAAGCGATCACTCCTGAATCTCGAATTGAAACGGGATTTCCGGCTGCACAAATCGGACCTGAACCTCTTTCTGGATTGGCACAAAACGCTGGCCCTCAAAGGTGTAATACGACAGCAGCAAGCCTGCTCGGTTTTCTTGCTGTGCGTCGAGCAGATACGTGTTCTTGGGGAAGGCAACCTTGCCATGGTCGGTCACCGTGACCGCCCTGCACGACGAGAGCAAGCTCGGCAGGTGCAGGAACGTCGCTTTGCCACGCAGCGCCAATGGGTCGAGCAGCAGATAGATCTGTGTATGTCGGTTGGCTTCGCCTGAGCCTGAGCTTGCCCCATCCACGCAAAGCGCGGCTGGATGGACAGTGGTCCTTGGAACCAGAAATACGCTTGCGCCTGGGGGGTAGATGTCTGTTGGGTGCTCTCCAGGCAAGGTCTTCGCTCGGTCAAAGCGGCGGATGACTCCATTGACTGTGATGCGATCTGGCGCAATTTCAACGCGCAAAGGCTTTCCTTCCAGAGAGGCTCGAAGTTTCACATAGCTACCGGGTCGTCCCTGCGCAGCATAGGTGGAGCTGTGGTCGAACTCGATTGGTTCACCGAAAAGTTTGTGAAGTCGCGAGACGTAGAAGCTGTCATAGTCTTCGAATATCTCAGCGCTGGCATTCGTCATTAGGGCCATCGCTGCTGTAGCCAACATCACGGAAACTTTCATCGGTACGCCTTCGCCGCTGTGGCGCTGAACTGCGCTGAAACGTGAGGTGAATATCAGACGACTCACTGCGTGTTGATCGAGATGATTTTGATCGTCGGCTTACTTCGGCCTCGTTCCGTGATGCCGCTGATCCAAACCTGGCCGTTCCCGATCATGATGCCCCGGTAGCTCACGAACACATCCTCAAATCGTTGTGCTTCGATCGCGTCCTTCAACCGTTTTTTCTTGACCCGCTTCCGCATTGAGGACAGCCAAGCTCGCTTATCTCTTGGTAGGCATGTCGCCGTCAGAGCAGCACGGGTTGGGGCACGCAGGCAAGATCGAAATTTCGGAGCCTGTCAGGAATTTTGTGTTTGAGGCATAGCATGTTGGAAAGGAGCATCTATGCCAAGCAAGAAGAAACCGGCGGCAGCCGGCACGGCGGCGCTGCCGTCTATTCCCCACGAACTCATTGAACAACTGACCGGCGGCACCACGCCGATGACGGCCGAACAGATCAACGCCACCACCATGGCGCTGAAGAAAGCGCTGATCGAGCGGGCGCTGGGCGCAGAACTGTCGTACCACCTGGGCTACCCGCCCGGCAGCGCCCGCCCCGAGGATGCAGCCAACCAGCGCAACGGCAAGTCCGCCAAGACGGTGCTGACTCAGGACGGGCCGCTGCGCATCGAAGTGCCGCGCGACCGCGCAGGCTCCTTCGAGCCCATCCTGATCCCCAAGCACGAGCGGCGTTTCACCGGCTTTGACGACAAGATCGTAGCCATGTACGCGCGGGGCATGACGGTGCGTGAGATCCAGGGCTTTCTGGCCGAGCAGTACGGCACCGAGGTCAGTCCTGAATTCATCAGTTGCGTCACGGATGAGGTAATGGCCGAGGTCACCGCCTGGCAGGCACGCCCGCTGGAGCCGATGTACCCGGTCGTATTCTTCGACTGTCTGCGGGTCAAGATCCGCGAGGATGCCGTGGTGCGCAACAAGGCCATCTATCTGGCGCTGGGCGTGCTGCCCGACGGCACCCGCGACATCCTGGGCCTGTGGATCGAGAACACCGAGGGGGCCAAGTTCTGGATGAAGGTGTTCAACGATCTGAAGACCCGTGGTGTAGCCGACATCCTGATTGCCGTCACCGACGGCCTCAAGGGCATAGCCGAGGCGCTTGGGGCGGTGTTTCCGACCACGACGCTGCAGACCTGTATCGTGCACTTGATCCGCAACAGCCTGGACTATGCCAGCTGGAAGGACCGCAAGGCGCTGGCAGCGGCGCTCAAGCCCATCTACACGGCGCCCAGCGCAGAAGCCGCAGCGGCCCAACTCGATGCCCTGGAAGCTGGTCCCTGGGGGCAGAAGTTTCCCACGGTGGTGGCGGCCTGGCGCCGGGCCTGGGAGCGCGTCATTCCGTTTTTTGCGTTCAGCCCGGCGGTGCGCAAGGTGATTTACACGACCAATGCCATCGAGAGCCTGCACAGTCAGCTGCGCAAAATCATCAAGACGCGGGGGCACTTTCCCAGCGATGATGCCGCCACCAAGCTGCTGTGGCTGGCCTTGCGCAACATCACGGCTGACTGGGGCCGAGCAGCCAGGCAGTGGAAAGACGCCATGAACCAGTTCGCCATCGCCTATGGGGAGCGCTTTACACGACCGGCCGCGTAATATGTCCACCGGGCTCGTCTGAAACGGCAGCCCGAATAAAAAGCCTTGAACACAAAAATTCAGACAGCCCCAAATTTCGACTCGCCGTCCGTTTCCTACATCATCTGACCGGTAGACGCCGTAGTGTTCATCCACCGGCACTTGGTTGAAGTGTTGGGTTTTCAGGATGGACACGACGGCTTGTAAGCGTGCTTTTGCCAGCGCACGCGCGTTACGCTCATGGTCTTCTGCCCGCCCATCGACCTGAAGCACCTCTTGCGTCGGATACTTGATGCGCTGATCTACCAACCAATTCGCTAAGCGAAGTATTTCCGACGAAGATACCGCAGCGGAACCCGAAGAAAAGTACACATCAAAATTCTGACCTGGCATGCAGGCATACGTGACGCCGGCACTCAAGAGCAGAAACGCCGCCAGCGTATTTCTAATCTTCATAGATGACATAACCGGCGATGCTATCGGCGTTCTGGAGCGTGATCTCCGGGGTGGATTTCGCAAGGTCTCGGCACTTCCTCATGAAGTAAACAGCATCTCCGGTGTTCATGGTGTCGTGGAAGTGCGATACCTCATGTATTAGCGTAGATACCTGCGAGTCCATGCTGTAGGCGAAGTCTCGTAGCTCGCAGAAATCCAAATGAATGGCGATCGTATGCGTTGCCGTATCGGGTGCGCATACCTCTGCGACAACCCCGAGTTTTCTCTTTGAGTCTGAAACGCAGCCGACATGCGCCATGGCCGCCCCAGAATAGCGAACAAAATTGTTTGGAGTTAGCCCGGCGAGTATATGGCGTATGCGGGCAAGTCCACCGGCGAGATAGCCCCGCGTTACAACGTCGCTATTACCGAACCACCGGGCGACGCAACCCGCGCGGCGGTAGACCATCCTGCTAATTCGGTTAGGCGCTTATCGATAAGCGACACAGCTTTGTCTCGTCGTTGCATGACCATCTGAGCGAACTCCGCGTTGCTCATGTTGGGGCAGATCAATTGGGGATCGTCTTCAAGCGTCGATTTCTGATCTGTCTCTTTGAGCGACGATGAGGGCAACGGCACCCGGTTATGGTCTCCCAGCGGCGCGGTGAAGGCTGATTTCGCACTCACCGGAACAGGCATTCCACTGCCCGCTCGATTCACCGCAACCCGAAACTTATCCGTCGAAGCAATGGCGCGAGGGGGACTGGCGCATTTGCAGAAGATCCACGCACCTTGAATGGCGAGCTGGCCTCCGCCCGGAAGCCCGAATGCTGGGTAGGCATCATTGACTAGGTAGCCCATGGCTCTGCAGGCTGGGCAAGTTGCCAGATCCCCTTCCGCAGCCACCTCTTTGCCGTGGAACCGCATCCTGCCGGTGGCAGTTATGACGCCACCCGTCGTAGTTAAGTCACCATGCCTAAGGCCGGGGCGCATGTCTTCCATGATCGGGCCCCTCAGATCACGCTGTCGGTCGCCGGCTCCGGACGGTACGCCGGGTCAAGCAGGCCGATGATGGGCGCGTCCGCCGGTTCATCGAAAGTCAGGGCCGTGACTGGCGACGAAACAATGGTGTCGCCGTCGCTCAGTGGGCTGCCAATGATTGCAACGGGACGATCGTCGTCCATCATCGCCATGCCCGCGCCCGCGGTAATGGCAGCCACGCTGCCGTCTGGGTAGACAGCTTCATCGCCCACGAGCAGGAGCGTGTGTCCGCTATCTCGGATGCTGCTGGAGCCCTGAATGATCTCGCCGCCGTTGGCTGTCTTCGCGCCGTTGAACGCCGCAACGTAGACCTTGCCGGATGTGTCTTGCATCTGCCATCTCCACATGAGAGCACTTCGCTGAAGTGCTCCATTGGAGCAGCGCCATGCGCTGAATCTCAATCAGACAATTCCAATTCGGTGGGTACTCGAAATTAGCGTAGGGGGCATGCTGATCGGAGGGCGACTAGTTGAGCCTTAACGCATGTGATGTGCTGGTAAATGCGGAGCGCGATAAGTTCGACCGCAAATAGAAACGCCCTGAACAATTCAGGGCGTTTCTGTGCAACAAGGTTTCGCAGGACGTTATCCCAACAGCGCATCCGCAAATTCGCGCGCAGAAAACGGCTGTAGATCCTCCACCTGCTCGCCAACGCCGATGAAGTACACCGGCACCGGCCGCTGCCTTGCGATCGCAGCGAGGATGCCGCCCTTGGCGGTGCCATCGAGCTTGGTGACGATGAGCCCCGTGAGGCCCAGCGCATCGTCGAACGCCTTCAGCTGCGCCAGCGCGTTCTGGCCGGTGTTGCCGTCGATCACGAGCAGCGTTTCGTGTGGGGCCGTCGCCATGGCCTTGCCGATCACGCGGCGCACCTTCTTCAGCTCTTCCATCAGGTGCAACTGCGTCGGCAGGCGGCCCGCGGTGTCGGCCATGACGATGTCGATGCCGCGTGCACGTGCGGCGTTGACTGCGTCGTAGATGACCGCGGCCGGGTCGCCGGATTCCTGCGCGACGACCGTCACGTTGTTGCGCTCGCCCCAGATGACGAGCTGCTCGCGCGCGGCGGCGCGGAAGGTGTCGCCCGCTGCCAGCAGCACCGATTGACCATAGGTCTGGAAGTGCTTGCACAGCTTGCCGATGCTGGTCGTCTTGCCGGCACCGTTGACGCCCGCAATCATGATGACCATCGGCTGTTCGCGGCCGAGCACCATGGTCTTTTCCAGCGGGTGCAGCAGCTCGACGAGCAGGTCGCGCAGGGCGGTCTTGACGCCCTCGGCGGTTTCGATGCGCTCGGCCTTGATGCGGCGGCGCAGTTCGCCGAGCAGGTATTCGGTGGCATCGACGCCGGCGTCGGCCATCAGCAGCGCGGTCTCGAGTTCTTCGAACAGCGCTTCGTCCACCTTCACGCCGACGAACAGCGTCGTGAGGTTCTTGCTCGTCTTCGACAGGCCTGAGCGCAGGCGTGACATCCAGCCCTTGCGTCCCTGTTCGATGATGGCCGGCGTAGGCACGGTTTCGATATCGCCGGCCTGCATGTCGAGCGCGGGCGGCGCGGCTGGCGTGTCGGGCACGGCCACCGGTGCGACTGGCGTGGCCGGCGTTGGTGCGGCGGCGGGTGTCGGGACCTGCGTTTCGACGGGCGCGGATGCCGGCGCTTGCGGGGCGGCCGGTTCGGGTGCCGGAGCGCCGCCAAAGCCCAGGCGCGAGAGCCAGCCCGGGCGGGCGTCTTCCGTGGCTGGCGGCGTTGGCGTGGAGGCGCTGGCGTCGGGCGTGACAACCGCGGCCGGTGTGTCTGCCGCAGGGGTGGGTACGGCCGTAGCGGGCGTCGGCGCCTGTGCGGGCTCGGGAGCGGCTGCGAGGGCGGATTCGGCGGCCGGTTGGGGCTCCGCCTTGCGCTTTTTCCAGAAACTAAACATCGCGGGGGCGGGTCTATTCGCCGTTAGAATCAATCGTCGAATTTTATCAGACGGCCCCTTATGCGCTCTTCCACGCGAATCGTTTCAGACCGGGCGCGGCTACGCACTTCGCAATTGGCTGCGATGGCCCTCGCCGCGGGGCTGCTGGCTGGTCAGGCCGGCGCGCAGGCGCTGGCTGCCGCGCCAGCCCGTACGGCAACCGCCGCTGCCGCGGCCAAAGTGGGCGCCAGCCAAGCCGATACGCACGAATACAAGCTGCCCAACGGCCTGCGCCTGATCGTCAAGGAAGACCATCGTGCGCCCACCGTGGCGCACATGGTCTGGTACCGCGCCGGCAGCATCGACGAGCACAACGGCACCACGGGCGTGGCCCACATGCTGGAGCACATGATGTTCAAGGGCACCAAGGCGGTCGGCCCTGGTGAGTTCTCCCGCCGCGTGGCGGCCATGGGCGGGCGCGAGAACGCCATGACCACGCGCGACTTCACGATGTACTTCCAGCAGATCGAAAAGTCCCACCTGGCCGATGTGATGGCGCTCGAAGCCGACCGGATGGCCAATCTCCAGCTGACCGACAAGGAGTTCAAGCCGGAGATGAACGTGGTCAAGGAAGAGCGCCGCATGCGCATCGACGACTCCGCGCGCGCCACGGTCTACGAGCAGATGCTCGCCACGCTGTTCAACGCTGCGCCGTATCGCAACCCGACCATCGGCTGGCCGGGCGACCTCGACACGATGACGGTGCAGGACGCGCAGAACTGGTACCACGCCTGGTACACGCCGAACAACGTCACCGTGATCGTCGCGGGCGACGTGAACCCCGATGAGGTCTTCCGTCTCGCGCAGCGCACGTACGGCAAGCTCAAGCCGCACGACCTGCCGCGCCGCTATGCGCAGGAAGAGCCCAGGCAGATCGGCGTGAAACGCATCTGGGTGAAGGCACCGGCCGAGAACCCGTACGTTGTGCTGGCGTACAAGGTGCCGCGCCTGAACGATGTCGAAAAGGACGTCGACCCGTACGCGCTCGAAGTGCTCTCCGCCGTGCTGGATGGTTACGACAACGCGCGCCTGTCGAGCCAGCTCGTCAAGGGCGACAAGCGCATCGCCGATGACGTGAACGCCGGCTACGACGGCCTGAACCGCGGCCCGTCGATCTTCCTGATGGACGGCACGCCGGCGGACGGCCATACCACCGCCGAGATCGAACAGGCGCTGCGCGCGCAGATCGAGCGCATCGCCCGCGAAGGCGTGACCGATGCCGAGTTGAAGCGCGTGAAGGCCCAGGTCGTGGCCGCGCAGATCTACAAGCGCGACTCGGTCTTCGGCCAGGGCATGGAGATCGGCATGAACGAGATGAGCGGGCTGTCGTGGCGCACGATCGACCGCCAGCTCGAGAAGATCAAGGCCGTCACGTCGGCGCAGATCCAGCACGTGGCGCAGACGTACTTCGGCGAAGACAACCTCGTCGTCGCCACGCTGCTGCCGCAACCGATCGATCCCAACAAACCGGCGCGCAAACCCGTTCCCGGGATGCGCGATGAAGGAGGGCTGCGTTGATGCGCGCCATGTCTATCACGCTGAAGACGGCGCTGGTCGCCATCCTGGCGGCGGCCGCCCAAGGCGCGCTGGCCGCGCTGCCGATCGAACATTGGACGGCGTCGACCGGCGCGCGCGTGTTCTTCGTGCCGAGCCCGTCGATTCCGATGCTCGACATCAACCTCGACGTGGATGCCGGCTCCCGTTACGAGCCGGCGAACAAGGTGGGGCTGGCCTCGCTCACTGCCGGCATGCTCGACAAGGGCGTCGCCGCCCAGGGCAGTGCTCCGGCCCGCGATGAAGCAGCAATTGCCGATGCGTTTGCCGATGTGGGCGCCAGCTTTGCCGGTGGCGCGGGCGGTGACCGCACGAGTCTGCGCTTGCGCACGCTGTCCGATCCCGTTGAACGCGGACCGGCCATCTCGCTGATGACGCAGATCGTCTCGGCGCCGACCTTCCCCGACGCCGTGCTCGCACGTGACAAGCAGCGCCTCGTGGCGGCCATCCGCGAATCGCTGACCAAGCCCGGGGTGCTGGCCGAGCGCGCATTCGGCAAGGCCATCTACGGCGCGCATCCGTACGGGCAGACGGCGTCGCCGGAAACGGTGGAGAGCATCACGCGCGATGACATCGTGCGCTATTACCAGGCCAACTACACGGCCAAGCGGGCGGTGGTGACGCTGATCGGCGCGATCAGCCGCCAGGAGGCCGAGGCCATCGCCGAGCAGATCACGCGCGGCCTGCCGGCCGATGGCGCGACGCCTCCGCCGCTGCCGGACGTCAAGATGCCGCTGGCGAAGGCCGAGACCATCCGCATTCCGCACCCGGCGCAGCAGGCCACGATCATCATTGGCCAGCCGGGCATCACCCGCACCGACAAGGACTACTTCCCGTTGCTGGTCGGCAATTACGTGCTCGGCGGCGGCGGCTTCAGCGCGCGCCTGACCAACGAGGTGCGCGAGAAGCGCGGGCTGACGTACAGCATCGGCAGCTACTTTGCGCCCGCTGCGCAGCCCGGGCCGTTCGAGTTGTCCCTGCAGACCCGCAAGGATCAGACCGAGCAAGCGCTGAGCGTGGTGCGCGACACCGTCGCCAGGTTCGTCGCCGACGGCCCCACGGACGCGGAACTGAAGGCGGCCAAGGACAACCTCGTCAACGGTTTCCCGCTGCGGCTCGACAGCAACCGCAAGCTGCTGGACAACGTCGCCAACATCGGCTGGTACAACCTGCCGCTCAATTACCTCGATACGTGGACGCAGCGCGTTGCGGCTGTCACGCGCGATCAGGTGCGCGCGGCGTTCCAGCGCGTGCTGCAGCCGCAGACCATGGCGACCGTCGTGGTGGGCGGTCCCGACGCGAAGGGCTCCAACTGACCGACGCGGCAACGCGAGCTCAGGAAAAAAACCGGCGGCTACCCGCCGGTTTTTCTTTGCGCTGGCCCTACAATCGCGCCCATGGCACCTCGTACTTCCAGCTCCAAAGCCCCCAAGGTCAAGACCGCCACGTCGCACGCGCGCGCGCCGCAGCAGGTGCGCATCATCGGCGGCCAGTACAAGCGCACGCCGCTGCCTGTGGTCGACGCGGACGGCCTGCGCCCGACCAGCGACCGCGTCCGAGAGACCGTCTTCAACTGGCTCGGCCAGGACCTCGCCGGCTGGCGCTGCGCCGACATCTTTGCCGGCACCGGCGCGCTCGGTTTCGAGGCGGCGTCACGCGGCGCCGCGCATGTCACGCTGGTCGAAAGCCACGCTGGGGCGGTGCGCGCCTTGCACGCGGTGCGCGACAAGCTCGGCGCGCGCATGGTCGATATTGTTTCCGGCGACGCCTTTGCGTGGCTCGCCCGTCAGCCGGATGCGGCGCTCGATGCGGTGTTCATCGATCCGCCGTTCGCCCAGGACTGGACGCTGCGTGCGCTCGAAGCCGCGGCGCGCGTGGTCAAACCGGGCGGGGTGATCTATCTCGAAGCGGCGCAGCCTCTCGTGGATGTGAGCGCTGATTCACAGGCCGGCGGCCCATCGGCGGGGATCCCGTTGCTGGCTGGCCTGACGCTGCACAGGCACCTGCGCGCCGGCGCGGTGCATGCGCATTTGCTGCTGCGCAAAAACGGTTAAACTACGCCGCTCGTCACCGGTGCATGGGCATGGGGCGGCACCCGTCGCGGTGCAGCCGGCCGGCTCCGGTGGCGTGTCAGCGGCAGGCTCGGGATCTGCCGCGTTCCACAACGCAACGGTGTCCAGACGCAGCACAGGCGCGGCCATGTCCCACGCCGCGCGACGGATGCTTTTTTCCCCTTGGTGGAGGAACCATGGTGATCGCGGTTTATCCCGGCACTTTCGATCCGTTCACGCGCGGCCATGAAGATCTCGTACGGCGTGCATCCAACATCTTCGACGAGCTCATCGTCGGGGTGGCGCAGAGCCCGAACAAGCGACCGTTCTTTGCACTGGAAGAGCGCATCGAGATCGCCCGCGAGGTGCTCGGCCATTACCCGAACGTGCGGGTCGAAGGCTTCTCCGGCCTCCTCAAGGATTTCGTGCGCAAGAACGGCGCGCGCGTCATCGTCCGCGGGCTGCGCGCCGTTTCGGACTTCGAATACGAGTTCCAGATGGCGGGCATGAACCGCTACCTCCTGCCGGACGTGGAGACCATGTTCCTCACGCCGTCTGATCAGTATCAGTTCATCTCGGGCACGTTCGTGCGCGAGATCGCCGTGCTGGGCGGCGACGTCAGCAAGTTCGTGTTCCCCTCGGTCGAGAAGTGGCTCAAGGAAAAGACCGGCAAGACGGAAGGGTCTGGCAAATCGGCATAAAATGACGCTTTGGCGGGCACCGGCCCGCCGCTCATCTGAAGGAAGGCATCATGGCGCTCATCATCACCGATGAGTGCATCAATTGCGATGTATGCGAGCCCGAGTGCCCCAACGGCGCGATTTCGATGGGTCCGGAGATCTATGTGATCGACCCGGGCAAGTGCACCGAATGCGTTGGCCACTTTGACGAGCCTCAATGCCAGCAGGTCTGCCCGGTGGAATGCATCCCCAAAGACCCGGCCCACGAGGAAACGCACGAGCAGTTGATGCAGAAGTACATCCAGCTTACCTCGGCCCCGCGCGCGGCCTGAGCACAACAGAAGAGACGGCCGTGGCCGTCTCTCTTCATTTGCGGCTGCAGTGTTCAGTGCTTACTGGATCGGCAGCAGATCTTCCGGGCCTTCATACACGTAGCCCGGCTCGCAGACGATGCGATAGGCCGGCGGATGGGGCCTGTGCGGGCGCGGGATCACGGGCGCCGGCGCGGGCGCAGGCGCCTGCACGAACGGCTTCGGGCCACCCTGCTGCTGGCGGATGATGCCCGGCATGGGCGTGGGCGCGACCGGCGGGCCGATCACGGGCGTGGGCATCGGGTACGGGTAGGGCACCGGTCCGACATATACGCGGTGGCAATAGCGCACGCCTTCCTGCGCGACCACGACTTTCCGCTGTTGTTCACGGCGCGCCTGCTCCGCCGCAGCGGCGGCCTGTGCGGCGATCTGCGCCTGGCGGGCGTCTTCCGCGGCCTGCGCCTTGCGGCGGGCGGTCTCCAGTTCCTGCAATTGCGCGGCTTCGGCCTTGGCGCGTTCCCGGGCGGCCTGCTGGTCGGCGGCAGTTGGGGTGTTGTCCATGAGCGGCACCGCCACGGAGCGCGCCCCGCACGGGTGATCCGAATACACCGTCCGACCGCCTTCCGTGCAGCGGTAGACCTGCGCCTGTGCCGGCACGGCGATCGACAGGCCAAGCGCCAGACCCGCCAGCGCGGCGGCGCGTGAGGTGAGGGCGGCGAACGGTGTCATGGTGTCCCTTGATATTTGGCGGATCAGCGTGCGGTATGCAGCCGCATCATGGCCTTTTCTGCGTTGCCGGCAATCAGGTCGGGCAGCGCGTCGAGGCTCTGATCGATGGCGCGGTCGATCTGTTCCTGTTCTTCCTTGCGCGGCGCTTTCAGCACGAAATTGGCAACGTCGTGCTGGCCGGACGGCGCGCTTCCCGCCGGCAGAAGGTTGCGCGGGTGCCCGATGCCCAACCGCAGCCGCCAGAACTGCTGCGAGGCCAGGTGTGCGGCGATGTCCTTCAGACCATTGTGGCCGCCGGAGCCTCCGCCGAGCTTGAGCTTGACCACGCCGGGCGGCAGATCGAGCTCGTCGTGCACGACGAGAATCTCGTCCGGCATCACCTTGTAGAAGCGCGCCAGCGCCACTGTGGCCAGCCCGGAGCGGTTCATGAACGTTTGTGGCTGCAGCAGCCAGACTTCGTGGCCCCAGAGGTTGGCGCGCGCGGCATGGCCGTGAAACCGTGTTTCGTTGCGCAGCGTCACGTTGCCGATGCGCGCGAGCTGGTCGACGAGCCAGAAGCCCGCGTTGTGACGCGTCGCTGCATATTCGGCGCCCGGATTGCCGAGCCCGACGATGAGTTTGATCATGCGATTGGTGTCAGGGTAGGGTGCAGGAAGCGCCCCTCGATCGTACAAGCATAGCTGCTTTCGGCAGCCTGGAGCCCGGGAGGCTTGTCCCGGGACCGGCCAGAAAAAAAGCCCGGCGAGACCAGCTCGGCGGGCTTTTTCGACTCGCGACGGGACGCGAGGTGCGGCGGCAGCTTAGGCGGCCGGCTTTTCTTCGCCTTCGGCAGCGGCAGCGCCTTCGCCAGCAGCGGCCGACTTCTCGCCAGCCGGCACGCTGATGTTGGCCACGGCCGGGTTCTCATCGCCACCGTGGGTGAGGATGGTCACGCCCTTCGGCAGCTTCAGGTCGGAGATGTGCAGGGTCTGACCGATTTCCAGGTTGCCCAGGTCCACTTCGATGAACTCCGGCAGGTCGGCCGGCAGGCACGACACTTCCACTTCGTTCACGATGTGGTTCACGATACCGTGGCCCAGCTTCACGCCCGGTGCGGTTTCCTGGTTCAGGAAGTGTAGCGGCACCTTGACGTGGATCTTTTCCTTGGCCGACACGCGTTGGAAGTCAACGTGCAGAACCAGCTGCTTGAACGGGTGCAGTTGGAAATCGCGCAGCAGCGCCTTTTCCACCTTGCCGGCCACTTCGATGTCGAGGATCGACGAGTGGAAGGCTTCCTTCTTCAGCGCGTGGTACAGCGCGTTGTGATCGAGTTCGATCAGCTTCGGCTCGGCGGCACCGCCGTAGATGATGCCCGGGGTCTTGCCGGCATTGCGCAGGCGGCGGCTCGCACCAGTGCCCTGAACGCTACGCTCGAAAGCGACAACTTTCATGATTGCTCCAAACGAAAAAGACGACTCGCGACCAAGCCGTCTGGTGAACGGGGCGCCATATTGCGCCCTCGGAAACGCCGCAGAAGTGCCGTAAAGCCGACGTTTCTGCGGTAAAGCCTTGAATTATAACAGTAAACTGCCTGGGCGCCGCGTTATTCGGCGAACAGCGACATGATGGAGTCGCCGCGCACGATGCGGGTGAAGGTCTCGGCCAGCAGCGGGGCGGTCGAGAGCTGGCGGATCTTGCCGCACTTGATGGCGTCTTCGCGCAGCGGGATGGTATCCGTGACCACCACTTCGTCCAGCGCCGAGTCTGCAATGCGGGCGGCCGCGCCGCCCGAGAGCACCGGGTGCGTGCAGTACGAGAACACCTGCTTGGCGCCGCGCTCCTTGAGCACCTGGGCCGCCTTGCAGAGCGTGCCGCCGGTGTCGATCATGTCGTCCATGATCACGCAGTTGCGGCCGTCGACTTCACCGATGATGTTCATCACCTCGGCCACGTTCGCCTTCGGGCGCCGCTTGTCGATGATGGCCAGGTCGACGCCGAGCTGCTTGGCCAGCGCACGTGCGCGCACCACGCCGCCGACGTCCGGCGACACCACCAGCAGGTTGTCGTAGTTCTTCTTGCGCAGGTCTTCGAGCAGGATCGGCGATGCGTAGATGTTGTCGACCGGGATGTCGAAGAAGCCTTGAATCTGGTCGGCGTGGAGATCCATCGTCAGCACGCGTTCGACGCCGGCGACCTCCAGCATGTTGGCCACGACCTTGGCCGAGATGGCCACGCGCGCCGAACGCGGGCGGCGGTCCTGGCGGGCATAGCCGAAGTAGGGGATGGCGGCCGTGATGCGACGCGCGGATGCACGCTTGAGCGCATCGACCATCACCATCAGTTCCATCAGGTTGTCGTTGGTGGGGGCGCAGGTGGACTGCAGGATGATCACGTGCTTGCCGCGCACGTTTTCCTGGATCTCGACCTGGACTTCACCATCAGAGAATCGGCCGACAAGGGCCTTGCCCAGCGGAATGCCCAGGTGCTTGACGACAGCTTCTGCGAGTTTCGGGTTGGCGTTGCCGGTAAAAACCATCAAGCCTTCGCTGCTCATCGGGGCACCTGTTTTGACTTCAGACGCGCCGGTCAGCTTGGGCGCCAACCGGGCAATTGCTGGGAACATGAGGAAGAAAATGGCAGGGGAGGAAGGACTCGAACCCTCGCATGCCGGAATCAAAATCCGGTGCCTTAACCAACTTGGCGACTCCCCTACACAACCGATCGGTTACTGCTTCCATTGCAGAAGCAATAACTGCAAACCCTACACGGCAAACCTCGCGAGCGGGTGATGCGTCAGACCTGCCGCACACCTACCTTCCCACGCGGAAGGTACCTGGTCCGCTATCGCCTGCGCATGCTCGACGTTGTCGAACGGAGCGAACACGCATGCACCGGACCCGGTCATCCTTGCCAGGGGGCTGAACTGACGCAGCCAGGCAAGAGCTCGGGCGATTTCGCCGTATTTCCTTTCCGCCACCGCTTGCAGATCGTTGCGACCGTAAGCGAAAACAATTTGTCGGTCAGGAAAGTCCGTAATTATGGTGCGGGGCGTATCCCGTGTCAACCCATCGTCAGAAAAAATTGCAGGGGTCGGCACATGCACGCGCGGGTGGATGACCACGAACGCGGCCGGCGGCAACGTGACAGGGGTCAGCTCTTCGCCGATGCCCTCGGCGAAGGCGTTCTGGCCGAACACGAAGAAGGGCACGTCGGCGCCCAGCTTCAGGCCAAGCGCCATCAGCGTCGCGCGTGGCAGATCCAGGCCCCACAGGCGGTTGAGTGCGAGCAGCGTGGTCGCCGCGTCGGATGAGCCGCCGCCAATGCCGCCGCCCATCGGCAGGCGTTTCTCGACGGTGATGTCGACGCCGTATGTGCAGCCGGTTTCGGCTTGGAGCAGGCGTGCCGCGCGGATCACGAGATCGTCCTCGGGCGGCACCCCGGGGATGTCGTTGGTGCGCAGAAGACGGCCGTCCGGACGCCGCGTAAAGTGCAGCGTGTCTGACCAGTCGATCAGCTGGAAGACGGTCTGCAGCAGATGGTAGCCGTCGGGCCGGCGGCCGACCACATGCAGGAAGAGGTTGAGCTTGGCGGGCGCGGGGCAGTCGCGCAGTTCGTCGGGCGCAGAAGTCATGACGGACGGCAGCGGATTATTGGTCCAGCACGAGCCGCACCGTGAGTGGGCCGTTGGCGCCCTGCGGACGCTCCAGGTCGAGCCGGCGGATACGGGCGTCGCCCGGCGCGTCATCCGCCCAGGCGACGTAGCGCACCGTCCAGCCGTTCTGCTCGATGGTCTCGGGACGTGATTGCGCGTCGCGCGCCACGCGGGCGGGGGCGCCGGGGGCCGGACGCGCGCGCAGCCAGTCGCGCAGGCCCGCCACCGGCAGCGAAAAGCCCAGCGCATCCTGCATCAGCGTGTCGACTTCGGGGGCGCGCCGGGCGGGCTGGTTCGGCAGTTCGAGCGTGGCGCCCTGATTGTTCTGGCTGACGATGGCGAGTGTCTGGCCCAGCGGCGACATCAATTCAAGCTGCACGTCGGGGCCGCGCTCGCGCCACAGGAAGCTGCCGACGGCGCTCTGTTCTGCATTGCCCTGGGTGTACCGCGCCGAGAAACGGCCCTGGTACCGCGTGACGGTGGCGTCGGTGTCCTGGGTGCCGGCAAACAGGTCATTGGCCGGCCGCACGCTCGCGCAGCCGGTGAACAGGAGGCAACTCACGCCGAGCATCAGTGCGCCGAACGCGCTTGGAAGCCGCGCCGCCATCAGTTCGTGCTCGCCGGGGGATTGGGGATCGGCTGGCCGAAGCGGCGCAGCGTGTCGCGCAGCGTGTTGTCGTTGATGTCGAGCTTGGCGGCTTCCATCCATACATTGCGCGCGTCGTCCTGCTTGCCGGATTGCCACAGCACCTCGCCGAGGTGCGCCCCGATCTCGGCTTGCGGAGCGGCGCTCCACGCCTTGCGCAGGATGTCGGTGGCGGCCGGCAGATCGCCGCGGCGGTATTTGACCCAGCCCAGGCTGTCGGCAATGTAAGGATCATCCGGCGCCAGCGAGACGGCCTTCTCCAGCAGTTCCTGCGCTTCCTGAAGCCGGATGTTGCGATCGGCCAGCGAATAGCCGAGCGCGTTGTAGCCGATGGCCTGCCCCGGGCGCAGGTCGATGACCTTGCGCAGCAGCGTTTCCATGTTGTCGTAATGGCCGTCGTGCTCTTCAAGCATGGCCAGCTGATACGTGTATTCGACGTTGTCCGGATCGGCGCTCAGCAGTTCATTGACGCGTGCCCGCGCACGGCCGTAGGCCTTGGCGTCCATCAGCATGCCGATCTCGGCCTGACGGATGCCGTCCATCAGGGCCTGCCGGCGTGGGCCGTCGGGCACGTCTTCCGCATCGGCGACGAGTTCGTCAAAGGTCTGCTGCGCTTCGTCGATGCGGCGCAGCTTGCCCAGCAGCTGGCCGCGCTTGATGCCGGCCGCCATTGCAGTCTGGCCGTCGGCGTCGCCGTTGGCCGAACCGGTGATCTTGTCGACCCAGCCGAGCGCCGCGGCGTAGTCCCGCTTTTCCTCGGCCAACTGGGCCAGGCCCTGGTAGCCCGGCTCGGGGCTCAGCGTGGGCGACTTGGCGGTGGCGGAGATGTACTCTTTCAGGTAGCGCTCGGCGTCGTCGTACTGGCGCTGCTGCAGGTTCAGCAGGCCGAGGGCCAGCGTGATGCGCGCATCGTTTGGCGCGATCTTCTTGAGGGCCTCGAATTCGGCGCGCGCCTGGTCCTGCTGATTGCGCATCAGGTACATGCGGGCCAGCGCCAGGTGGCCGTCCAACGAGGCCGGCGCGGCCTTCAGGAACGTGCGCAGGCCTGCGATCGCGGCATCGGGGTCGCTATCGGCGCGCAGTTCCGCTGCGAGGATGGCGGCGTCTTCATAGCCGGGCCGCAGTTTGAGCGCGGTATCGAGTTCCGACAGGGCGCCGGGCACATCCTTGGCGGCGGCCTTGGCGCGTGCCAGGGCCAGATGCGTTTCGGGGCGCTGCATGTCGTGCGCCGCGATGCGCTGCAGCGCCGCCACGGCGCCTTGCGGATCGCTGCTCTTGGACATCTGCTGCTGCAGCTGCAGCAGGGCGTCCGCGCGCTGGCCCGGCGACACCTTGTTCAATTGCGCCTGCAGCATCGGTTCGACTTCGGACCACTGGCCGGTGGCAACCAGCAGCAGCTGCTGCACCTGACGCGCCGGCATGGACGTGGGCGACAGCTCCACCCACACGCGCGCGGCGGTCAGGGCTTGCGTGGGCGAGCGGCCCAGGAACGCAATTTCGGTGGCGCGCTGGGCGAAGCGCGGGTCGCGCGTGTCGTGCGCGAGGCTCAGATATGTGCGGTACGCAGGTTCGGCCAATCCGCGCTGCAGCGACACCTCTGACGCGAGCACGCGGTACATGATGTCGGCGGAAAGCGGGACGCGCGGCAGGTCCGCCCGATCGGCGCCTTGAAGGCCGCTACGCGGGCGCGAACGTTCGAGCTGGATGGCGGTGCGGCCATCGCCTTCCTTGCTGCCTTGGGCAACCGGGGTGGGAGCGGACACCGGAGGCGAGGCCCATGCGGGCAGGCTCGTCAACCCTCCCGCTACCAGCGCGGCCAACAGAGCGGCTCGGCTGCGCGGGAATCGCCGCGGGCGTTGCGTCGCGGGCGAACGGGAGAGGGCGTGGGGCATGGTGTCGAAGCTCCGGATGGGGGTTCGGGGCATTGTAGCCTGACCGCTACAATCGCCCGCATCGTCAAAAAGCTTGGAGCCGCACATGGGACGGAGGTTCGATGCCTGAGTTGCCGGAGGTCGAGGTCACCCGGCTGGGTCTGCTACCGCATATTACCGGGCGACGTATCGTGCGCGCCGTCGTGCGCCATCACGGGCTGCGCTGGCCTATCGACCCGGCGCTTCCCGAGCTGCTCGCCGGGCTGACCATCACCCGCGTCCTCCGTCGCGGCAAGTACCTGCTCATCGAATGCATGCCGCAGGCGGGCCAGGGCGACGTGGTGGGCGGCTGGCTGCTGATCCACCTCGGCATGACAGGCACCTTGCGCGTCCTTGAGGCGCCGGCCCCGCCCGGCGCCCACGATCACGTCGATATCGAACTGGCCGACGCAACCGGCGTGCCGATCACACTGCGCTATCGCGATCCGCGCCGCTTCGGGGCGTTGCTGTGGCACCCCGGCGACGAGGCTGGCCTGGCCGAGCACCCATTGCTGCGCAATCTCGGCATCGAGCCGTTCGACGCGCGCTTTGACGGCGACTGGATGTACACGCGCACACGCGGACGCCGCGTTGCCGTCAAGTCTGCGCTGCTGGCCGGCGACATCGTGGTGGGCGTGGGCAACATCTATTGCTCGGAGAGCCTGTTCCGTGCCGGCATCCGGCCCACCACGGCGGCCGGCCGCATCAGCCGTCCGCGCTATGCGGCGCTGGCCGAGGCCATCCGCGCCACACTGGCCGACGCCATCGCGCGCGGCGGCAGCACCTTGCGCGATTTCGTGGGCTCCGATGGACAGAGCGGCTACTTCCAGCTCGACGCATTTGTGTACGACCGCGCCGGCCTGCCATGCCGCGTTTGCGGCACACCGATCCGCCAGATCGTCCAGGGGCAGCGCTCCACGTTCTACTGTCCGGCCTGTCAGCGCTGAGCGGTTCACCCCGGCGGCTGAAAGCGCCATTCGTAGCAGGGTGCTGGAGCGATTCAGGCGCCATTCCGCAAGGTTTTCGAAGTGGGGTGAGCCGCCGCCGATGGCATCCCGCAACACTTCGCTGCCCGGGCTGGCGAAGCGTGCGGAAAGTTCTCCCGAAAGCAGGTCGTTCCCTGTATCGTTCCACCTAAATTTGTGCATTTCTGTGCCGTAATGGGCGGTATCTGCGATGCCGAGGGGCGCGCGCGTTTTTCGCGGTCGGGTCGCGCACACAAAAAAGACAAAACGATGAACAACACGCTGAGCACACAGTTCGAGCAATACAGCGCGTGGCGCGCTTCGGTACTGCAGTCGGTGGGTGAATTCCAGGACTGGCTGCAAGCCCAGGAGCTGTACGACGCGCAGGCAGACATGCGTGCGCAGCGCATCCGGGGCGTGCTGCGAAGCGACAAGCTCAAGGTCGCCTTCATTGCCGAGTTCTCCCGCGGCAAGAGCGAGCTGATCAACGCCATCTTCTTTGCGGACTTTGGCCGCCGCATCCTGCCGTCGTCGGCGGGCCGGACCACGATGTGTCCGACCGAGCTGATGTACGACGAAAGCTATCCGCCGTCGATCCGTCTGCTGCCGATCGAGACGCGCCTGCACGATGCGTCGACCGCTGACTTTCGCGATGCCGAAAGCCATTGGCTGTCGGTGCCGCTCGATCCCTCGTCGCCCGAGGGCATGCTCGAAGCGTTCCGCCATGTGGTGGAAACCGTGCGCGTGCCCAAGGAAGAAGCCGAGCAGCTGGGCCTCTATAACGACGCCGATCCTGACGCCGCGTTTTCGGTGGATGCCGCCGGCACGGTCGAAGTGTCGAAGTGGCGGCACGCGATCATCAATTTCCCGCACCCCATGCTCAAGCAGGGGCTGGTGATCCTGGATACGCCGGGGCTGAACGCCATCGGTACCGAGCCGGAACTGACGCTGCGCCTGATTCCGGATGCGCATGTCGTCGTGTTCGTGCTGGCAGCGGACGCCGGCGTGACCAAGAGCGACCTGGAGCTGTGGCGCTCGCACGTGGGCGGTGGGCAGCGCAAGGGCTGCATCGCGGTGCTGAACAAGGTCGATGGGCTGTGGGATCCGCTCAAGACCGACGAGGAAGTCGAGAGCGAAGTCAGCCGCCAGATCATGACCACGGCACAGGTGCTCGATATCGATGTCGAGCGCGTGTATCCGGTGTCGGCGCAGAAAGGGCTGCTGGCCAAGGTCAGCCACGATTCGGCTCTGCTCGCCAAGAGCCGCTTGCTGGAACTGGAGTCGGTGCTGTCGGATCAGCTGATCCCGCAGCGGCGGGAGATCGTTACCGAGCAGGTGCAACTGGCCGTGAAGGACATGGCCGCCGGTGCGCAGCAACTGCTGCAGATGCGCCGCCGCGACATCGTCGAGCAGCTGTTCGAACTGCGCGGCCTGCGCGGCAAGAACCACACGATGGTCAAGCACATGCTCATGCGCGTGCAGGGCGAGAAGGAAGAGTTCGAGCAGAGCATCGCCAAGTTCCAGGCGCTGCGCACGGTGTTCGGCCGCCACAGCGCCGAGATCATCAAGAGCGTGCAGCTCAAGCAGATCCGCTCGACCATGCGCGAAGCGCGCGAGAAGATGAAGGAGCGCGTGTTCTCGCGCGGCCTGCGCGACGATATGGACAAGCTCTTCGCGCATCTGACCGACCTCGTGCGCGACGCGGCAGCTCGCATCGACCAATTGCATCAGATGGTCGACGGCATGTACAAGAAGTTCAACGCCGAGCACGGCTTTACGCTGTCGCCGCCGCTGCGCTTCCTGGGCACCCGCTATGACGCCGACCTGAAGGAAACGCTGCAGCTTGCGCACAATCATTTCGGCGCGTTCAGCTTCCTGACGCGGCCGAAGCCGCAGCTCGTGCATGGCGCGTTCTCGACCGTGGCCAGCCGCGTGCTGGATACCTTCCAGGACATGAACCGCGACATCGAGATCTGGCTGAAGTCCGTCATGACACCGCTCGAAGCGCAAGTCCGCGATCACCAGAAGCAGCTGCGCAAGCGTGTGGATTCGATCGAGCGCATCCATGAAGCGACGGACACGCTCGAGACGCGCATTGCCGAACTCGAAGCACTGCTCAATACGCTGGACGAACGCAGCGGCACGATTGCGCAGTACTCCGACCGCATCCTGGCGGCAGGGACGATGCTGGAGCGCCAATCCGTTGCGGCGTAATGCGGAGGGGAAACCGTGAGAAGGGCGCCTGCGGGCGCCTTTTTCGTTCTGGTAGGATCGCCGCCGGCGCGCATCTTCCGCGCGCCGCCTGGACATCACACGCATGACCACCGCTGCCCGCCGCGCACCACGCACCGCGCAAGTTGCTCCCGCACTACCGCCGCTTCCCGATGATTTCGCCGTACGCGTGATCGCCTGGCAGCAGCGTCACGGCCGTCACCACCTGCCGTGGCAAAACACCGGCGACGCGTATCGCACCTGGCTGTCCGAGATCATGCTGCAGCAGACGCAGGTGAGCGCGGTGCTCGGCTACTACGCGCGTTTCATCGAGCGTTTCCCGACCGTGCAGGCCCTCGCCGCCGCGCCCGCCGACGACGTGATGGCCGCGTGGGCGGGCCTCGGCTATTACACGCGCGCCCGCAATCTGCATCGCTGCGCGCAGATCGTGGTTGCCGAGCATGGCGGCGTCTTCCCGCGCGATCCAGCGGTGCTGGCGACGTTGCCTGGCATCGGCCGCTCGACCGCTGCGGCCATCGCCGCGTTTTCGTATGGCGTGCGCGCTGCCATCCTGGATGGCAACGTCAAGCGCGTGTTCGCGCGCGCGTTCGGCATCGACGGGTTTCCTGGCGACAAGCGTGTCGAAGACACGATGTGGCGCATTGCTGAGTCGGTGTTGCCGCCGGCAGAAGGCATTGAGCCGTATACGCAGGGCTTGATGGACCTCGGGGCGACGGTCTGCACCCGCGGCAAGCCCGCGTGCCTGACCGGCGAGCGCGCCTGTCCGCTCGAATCGTTGTGCGAAGCGCGCCGTACCGACCGCGTGATGGAGCTGCCCGTGCCGCGCCCGCGCAAAGCCATACCGGAGCGTGCCGCCACGCTGGTCATTGCGCTCCACGGCGATGCGGTGCTGCTGCAGCGCCGGCCGCAGCGCGGTATCTGGGGCGGGTTGTGGTCGCTGCCGCTGGTGGGCGAGATGGACGATGCGCTCGATGCGCATCCGCTTGATGTGGCGGCCGTGCGCCAGGCGGCGCAGGGCTATGGGGATGTCTCGTCGGTTGAGCGTGCGGGCGCGCTTACGCACACTTTCACGCATTTCCGGCTGCACATGCACTTGTTGCGCGCCCAGATCACCACGCCCGCAGCGCTGGACGACAACTGGCGCTGGGTTCCGCTCGCGCGGCTGAATTCGGTGGGGTTGCCTGCGCCGGTCAAGCTGGCGCTCGAGACGTTGGTGCAGCCGAGCCTCGTCTAGCGCGGCCGGTTCGGCATCACAGGATGTGGTGCTGCTTCATGTAGCGATGGACGATCTCGATGCGCATGCCGGCGTCCATCAGCTCCATCAGCCTCTGCTTGGCCTTGAGCGGCACCGGCAGCAGTTCGCACAGCCGGTTGGCGACCCAACTGGGCCTGTTCCAGTCGTACGGTTCCATCATGGGGAGGTTGCCATCTTCGCGCGCGCCCAGCGTGGTGATGATGCGGCGCAGGGCGCCCACGCAATCGTCGAAGAGCTCGCCCTTGCAGTCTTCCACATCAGCGCCCAGGGGCTCCACGGTCCCGCGCATCAGGCCGTTGGCCGTGGTCTCGAACGACAGGACCCTGAAGCGCTGCGTGCCCCGCACCTTGATCATCAGCAGGCCGAGCTGCTCCATGTCGCATTCAATGATGTGGGCGATGCAGCCGACGTTGACGGGGATGGTTGGCGCATCCGAGGTGGCGACTTCGTTACCGTGCTCGATCAGGCATACGCCAAACGGTGTCTGATCGCGCAGGCAGGTGCGCACCATGTCGATGTAGCGTGCTTCAAAGATGCGCAGAGGCAGCAGGCCGCCAGGAAACAGCACCGTGTGCAGCGGGAACAGCGGCAGCTCGGTCGGCAGCGGCGGCAGCGGCGAGAACGGCGAGAGGGCGATGTCTTCTTGCATGGACTGGCTTTGGGCTGGCGGCGGCAAGATCTTCGCGTGGCGCCGCGCGAGCCGTACCCAAGCGACGTCGGCCCGCGCGCGTGGCGCGCGGCTCAGCCGTCTACGGCCAATTCGCGGTGGCGGACCAACACATTACCATGCGCCCGGAAGTACGTGGCAAGCCTTTCAGCGATGTACACCGAGCGATGCTGGCCGCCCGTGCAGCCGATGGCAACGGTCAGGTAGCTGCGGTTGTCGGCGATGAAACTCGGCAGCCACTTTTCAACGTAGGCGCGAATGTCTTCGGCCATTGCCAGCACCATCGGCTGGCTCTGCAGGAAATCGATGACGGGCTGGTCACGCCCCGTGAGCGGGCGCAACTGCGTGTCGTAATACGGGTTGGGCAGCGAGCGCACGTCGAAGACGAGGTCGGCGTCGGTCGGCACGCCATGCTTGAAGCCGAACGATTCGAACATCAGCGTGATGTCGTGCGGCTCATCGCTGATGAATTCCTTGATGTACGCGCGCAGGGCGTTGGTGCGCAGCGTGCTGGTGTCGATGCGGTGCGCCGGGTCGGCCAAGGGGCTCAGCAGCTCCCGCTCCATCTCGATGGCTTCAACCAGCGACGTGTCAATCCCCTTGGCCGCGGTCTGCGCATCCCGGACGTCCGGGCGGCCGTTGCGAATCGACAATGGATGACGCCGGCGCGTTTCGGAGTAGCGCTGCACGAGCGCGTTGGTGCTTGCCGTCAGGAACAGCATGCGCACGTCGTGTTCCTTGCGCAGCAGCGTGACCGTTTCGGGGACCTTGCGCAGCGACTCGCGGCTGCGGATGTCAGTGGCCACGCCCAGGTGCGTGTAGCCCTGATCTGCGAGATAGCCCGCGAGCTCGGGAATGAACTGGGCGGGCAGGTTGTCGACGCAGTAGTAGCCTGCATCTTCGAGCACGTTCAGGGCGACCGATTTCCCCGAGCCCGACATACCGGTGATGAGAATGATCCGCATGCCGCGAGGATAGCATTCCTGTGTTGCAAAGCAGCGATCCGAAAAAAAAGGCGACCTGCACGGCCGCCTTTCTGCTGCACGGTTAAGCGGATGCTCAGCCCTTCGAGAGGCACTCGCTCTGGGCCTTTTTGTACTCGTCGCCCTTCTTGCCCTTGTTGGCCTTTGCGCACGCGGCCATCTTTTGCTGCTGGGTCATCGGCGCGGCAGCCGGGGCGTCCGTCTTGCCAGACAGGCAGTCGCTCTGGGCCTTCTTGTATTCAGCGCCCTTCTTGCCCTTGTTGGCCTTCGAGCAGGCGGCCATGCGTTCCTGCTGCGACGTCTTGGCGGCGGGAGCGGCAGCCGGTGCGCTGGCCTGAGCGAAAGCCTGGCCGGCCAGGAACGGGAGCGCCAGGGCGCAAGCGGCAATCAGTTGTTTCATCGTGGATTCTCCTTGGGTGGCCTAAAGAAGAGCGAGCGGAGAGGGCCGCCGCGCTCGCGATGAACGCCGCCGCGTGCGTGCTCGGCGCATTCCTTCCCACAACGGGGAGGGCGCATGTCGGGTTGACGTTTCGCAACCAAAACTAGGGTAAAACCGGCCCTATTGCGAAACTATGTTTCGACATCGTTAAAGCAGCCGACCCTGCGGCGAGTGCGATGCGGCCTCGGCCTGCATGGCCGCGCGCTGGCGGTCCATGAAATCGCGCAGCGTGTCGATGCCCCGTAGGCGCAGGATGGTGTTGCGCACGGCCGCTTCGACCAGCACGGCCAGGTTGCGGCCGGCAGCCACCTGGATCTTCACCATGTGGATCGGCAAGCCGAGGACGTCGAGGTACTGCGAATCGAGCGGCAGGCGCTCGAACTCGCCATCGTTGCGGCGCACGAGCTGGACGATCAGCTTGATCTTCATCTTGCGGCGCACCGCTGTCTCGCCAAAGATCGTCTTGATGTCGAGCAGGCCCAGGCCGCGCACTTCCAGCAGGTTCTGCAGCAGAGGCGGGCAACGGCCTTCAATGAAGTCGGGCCCCAGGCGCACGAAATCGACGGCATCGTCGGCCACGAGCCCGTGACCGCGCGAGATCAGTTCCAGCCCGAGTTCGCTCTTGCCCAGGCCCGAATCGCCCATGATCAGCACACCCATGCCGAGGATGTCGAGAAACACCCCGTGCATCGTCACGCGCGGTGCGGAGATGCGCGACAGGTACAGGCGCAGGTGGTCGATGACGGCGGCCGACGAAATCGGCGATGTGAACAGCGGTGTGGACGACCGCGTGCAGCGCAGTTCGAGGTCCGGCGGCGGGTTCACGCCGTCTGCCACGACGAGGAAGGGCGGCTCCAGCAGGATCAGTTCGCCCATCTGGCGCTTGCGGTTTTCTTCCGACAGACGCTGGTAGTACGTGATCTCCGGCTTGCCGAGTACCTGGATGCGGTTCGGGTGGATGAGGTTCAGGTGCCCCACCAGGTCCGCCGCAGATGTGGCCTCCTTGGCGAAATCCACGTCGAATGCGCGGTCCGCGCCTTCCAGGCCGGCGACCCACGACAGCTTCAGGTCGGCTGCGTTGTCGTCGAAAATCGATTGGGCGGTGACGCCGGTCAGTTCCATAGCAGGGCAGGGCGGGCACGGTGCGTTCGCAATCGGTTGCCCGGTCAGGCGAAGGCCGATTGCGCCGCGCTCAAGGCCGCCAGTCGGTCAGTAGCTGGTGAATCGCCTCGGGCGACGGCAGGGTGGCGAGGCCTTCGCGCATGTCGCGATCGGACAGCAGTTGGGCGATTTCGGAGAGGATTTCCAGGTGCTGCTGCGTGGCCTGTTCGGGCACCAGCAGGAAGATGAGCAGCGAGACAGGTTTGCCGTCCGGCGACTCGAACGGCACTGGCTCGGACAGGCGCATGAAGGCCGCCAACGGCTGCTTGAGCCCCTTGATTCGGCCGTGCGGGATGGCTACGCCGGCGCCGAGGCCCGTGGAGCCCAGCGACTCGCGCGCAAACAGGTTGTCAGTGACGACGGCGCGTGCCACGCCGTGGTTGTTCTCGAACAGCAGGCCGGCCTGTTCGAATACCCGCTTTTTGCTGGTTACGCTGACGTCGAGGGCGATGTTCCCGGGCGGCAGCAGTTTGGCCAAGCGATTCATGTGCAATGCGTGAAATGAGCGGCGTCCCTCTGCACCAAATTGGCGCGCGGACAATCGGGTCATTATAGACCACGTGTCGCGCGGCTTTGTGCGGCGCACCAGCGGTGTGCCGGGCAGAGAGGCTGATCCCCCAAGGCTGCAATTGACCGGAGCCGGCAGTGCTTGCCCGGCATCGGCGCTCTTCTTGCCAGCATCGCGCCAAAAACCGCGCCACGCCAAGCATTCAAACTTTGTTCAGATTTTAGCCCGACTTAATTCCCATGCAATCGGATTCGTCGGCGGTGCACCATGGCATAAAAAAACCGCGCCGACTCAGGGCGCGGTCTTCATGATGCCGTCTTGCTATTGCTGCATCTGCGCGGCCTGGAAGGCCTGATGCTTCACGCTGTCACGGTCGTGTCCTTGAACACGGTCCTTGTACTTGATCACCTGCCTGTCGAGCTTGTCGACGAGTAGATCGATGGCCGCATAGAGATCTTCATGGTGTGATTCGACGAAGACGTCCTTGCCCTTGAGGTGCAGGTTGATTTCTGCGTACTGGCGACGATCCTTCTCCTTGTGGTTATCGACCGATAGCAGGACGCTGACGCCAATCACCTGATCGAAGTGCCTGATCACACGCTCCAGTTTCGTTTCCACGTACTCACGCAGCGCAGGCGTGATGTCCAGGTGGTGTCCACTGAGTTTGAAGTTCATAGCGGTTCTCCTTCTCACGGATGGGCCGCACCGGAACTGCCCGCGATGCGGCTATAAGGACTTGCGCAGATTCACTGCTGGGATCTTCAGGGCTTCGCGGTACTTGGCCACCGTCCGACGGGCCACCACGAATCCTTGTTCGCCTAACAGCTCGGCAATTCTGCTATCGGACAGAGGATTCTTCGGGTCTTCGGCTCCTACAAGTTGCTTGATGAGCGCGCGTATCGCAGTGGATGACGCAGCCCCGCCGGTTTCCGTCGATACATGGCTGCCGAAGAAGTACTTCAGCTCGAAGGTGCCCATGGGGGTCGCCATGTACTTGTTGGTCGTCACACGGGAGATCGTGGACTCGTGTAGACCCAGTGTATCGGCTATTTCCCGCAAAACCAAGGGCCGCATGGCGATTTCACCGTGCGTGAAGAAGCTCTTTTGACGCTCGACAATGGCTTGCGAGACACGCAGGATCGTATCGAAACGCTGCTGGATGTTCTTGATCAGCCAACGTGCTTCCTGCAGCTTCTGCTGCAGGTTGGCGGCGCCGGCTTCACCGCGGCTGCTGCGCAGGATCTGCGCGTACATGTCGTTGATGCGCAGACGCGGCATCACTTCGGGATTCAACTGCGCCATCCAGCCCGCACTGGTCTTGCGCACGACGACGTCGGGCACGACAAAGTCGGCCTCTGCGCGGCCGAACGCATGCCCTGGAAACGGCGCCAATGAACGAATGAGCTCGTGTGCCGCCTTGAGCGCCGGCTCGTCGACGGACAGTGCCTTCTTCAGCCGTGTGTAATCGCGTGCGGCGAGCAGTTCGAGATGGTGATTGACGATCGTGAGCGCGAGCGTCTTCGCCGGTGATTCGAGCCGGTGCAACTGCAGCGACAGGCATTCGGCGGCCGAGCGCGCGCCGATACCGGGCGGGTCGAAGCTCTGCAGCATGCGCAGCGCGGCTTGCAGTTCGTCGAGTTCGACCTCGAGTTCCGACGGCAGATCGGCGAGGATTTCGTCGAGTGTGCCCGAGAGATAGCCTTCGTCATCGAGCGATTCGATCAGGAAGATGACGAGGCCCTTGTCGCGCATCGACAGCTTGAGCGGCGCGAGCTGCTCCATGAGGAATTCGCGCAGCGTCGGCTCGGCTTCACGCAGCTGCATGGGCGCGCGGTCGTCTTCGTCCGATTGCGGCTTGCGGGCGAAGTCGTCGAGGCTCCAGTCGGAGCGGTCGGATCCGTAATCGCTGTCGAAGTCGGCGCTGCTCTCGTAGCTGGTTTCGGGAGCGTCGGTGCTGTCCGTGCCGTTGGGCGCGGGCGGTGGCGATTCGGTGGGCAGCGGTGTGGCGCTGCTGCTTTGCAGCGCGTTGACGGAGCCATCTGCGCCGATGCGCGCGGACGTGTCGAGCCACTCGTTTTCCCGCTCCAGCAGCGGGTTTTCGGTCAGAGCCTGTTCGACTTCCTGCTGGAGTTCGATGGTCGACAACTGCAGCAGCCGGATCGACTGCTGCAACTGCGGCGTGAGCGCCAGATGCTGAGAGAGACGAAGCTGGAGCGACTGTTTCATGCGGGCTATTCTATGCCCAACAGTCGGCCGATGGAACGGATTTTGCTTTATGGTGCGCCCTTACCACGCACCCTGTACGCTCTAACGACGTAAGCGTGCGGCGCGGCTTACATCCGGAAGTTGTCGCCCAGATAGACTTTGCGCACATCCTCGTTTTCGATGATCTGCTCGGGGCGGCCGGCGGCCAGCACGGTACCTTCGCTGATGATGTAGGCGTGATCGCAGATGCCGAGCGTTTCGCGCACGTTGTGATCGGTGATCAGCACGCCGATGTTGCGGTCCTTCAGGAAGCTCACGATGCGCTGGATTTCGCCCACGGCGATCGGATCCACGCCCGCAAACGGTTCATCGAGAAGGATAAAACGCGGCGACGAGGCCAGCGCGCGGGCAATTTCCACGCGGCGTCGCTCGCCACCCGACAGCGACAGCGCGGGGTTGTCGCGCAGGTGCGCGATCTGCAGGTCGTCGAGCAGCGCGTCCAGGCGGCGATTGACCTCATCCTGCGACAGCTTCTTGCCGTCCTGCTCCTGCAGCTCGAGCACGGCGCGGATGTTCTCCTGCACGTTGAGCTTGCGGAACACGGAGGCTTCCTGCGGCAGGTATGACAGCCCCATGCGGGCGCGCTGGTGAATCGGCAAGCGGCTGATATGCTGGCCGTCGAGCACGATGTCGCCGGCGTCCAGCGCCACCAGCCCGACGATCATGTAGAACGAGGTCGTCTTGCCCGCGCCGTTCGGGCCGAGCAGTCCGACAACCTCACCGCTTTTCACGTCGAGCGATACGTCCTTGACCACCGTGCGCGTGCCGTAGCGCTTCTTCAGATGGCGGACCACCAGTGTGCTGGAGGTCGTGGCCTGCGGCGCGACGGTTTTGGGGGCGAGTGCGGTGGCGGACATAGGCAGACAGGAGAGGCAGCGGTACGGATCAGGGCTTGGCAGCGGGCGTGCTCGTGCGCGGGGCCATGATGGCCCGCACGCGACCCGACGGGTTGGCGGATGTGGCGTTCTCGGCGCCGCCCGAGGCTGTATAGAACTCCTTCTGCCCGTCGTACGTGATGACGGCGCCCCGGATCTCGTCGAGTTGCGTGGCACCTTGCAGGCGCTCCATGCGCGCGCGGCTGATCAGCTTGGAAATTTCCTGCTTGCCGTCGTACTCGATGCGCTCAGCCCATCCCTGGATGTATTCGTCGACGTTGTCGCGCTTCTGGCGGATGAACGCCAGGTTGCCCGGCTTGGACGTAGCCACGGCGTAGTTGTAGCCCTCGGGGTCTGTTCGCAGCTCGGCGGCGTCGGAGCGCAGCACCATGGTGCCTTTGGTCAGCACGACATTGCCGGTCAGGTGGTAGACCTGCTTCAGATCGTCATAGCTGGCGTTGTCGGCTTCGAGCACCAGTGGCTTGTCGCGGTCGGCGCGCTCGGCGTGGGCGGGCAGGGCCGGGAGCAGCAGCGCGGCCACGATGGCCAGGCCGGTGGCACGGAAGGAGTGGGTCATGGAGATCACGTCGGAGAAGGGCGCGGTCGATGGGCGCGGTCTGGTGCGGGCGTGGAGTTTACTGCTTTGGCGCTCCCAGCCCCTCGATTCGGCCGCGCACGTTGCCCAGCAATTGTACTTGGCGCGTCACGTTGTTGAAGACGAGGCCGTTGGCGTTCATGACGGACGGCCCGCGGTGCAGTTCGACCGGCTTGTCGGTGCGCACGATGTCGTCGTTGAGCAGCACCTGGAAGTACGTTGAAGCGGCCGTCATCAGCGGATCCTGGCGCGGGTCCGGCCCCTGCGCACGGACCACCTTGGCGTTGTTGTACAGGTCGATGATGGTGCCTTCGCCGTTCATCTTGCCGAGGTCGGCGCGGGCGGTGACCTGCGGGCGGTCGGGCGCATACACGCGCAGCGCCGGGTACGTGACGTCGTAGGTGAGGTCGTCCTCGTAGTGGTTCATGTGGACGCCGGTGAAGCGGTATTTGGTGGCGCCGGTCTCATCCAGCGCGGTGGCCGAGACGCCGTCCATCGTGTAGTCGGGCGTGTGGCGCTTGGGTTGATTGGCGGCGGCATCGGTTTGCGGCGTGTTGACCTGCACGAGCAGGAACGTGATGCCGCACACGATCCCCATCAGCAGGATCGGCAGCCCGCGCAGCATGAGCTGCAGCACGGAAGAGACGAGGCGTTGGGAGCGTTCGCTGGCCATGGGCTCAGAAAGATTGCGGGGCCTGCAGCAGTTGCGCCAGCAGGGCATCGTAGGCGCCTTGCGCCTTGAGGATCAGGTCGGCCACTTCGCGCACCGCGCCGCGTCCGCCCGTCGCCTGGGCGACATAGTGTGCGCGGCTGCGCAGTTCGGCGTGCGCCTGGGCGGGGCAGACCGCAAAACCGACCAGTGTCATCACCGGCAGGTCGGGCCAGTCGTCGCCCATGTAGCCGGCGTCGGCTGCCTGCAGCTCGGTCGCGGCCAGCAGATGGGCAAACGCCTCGCGCTTGTCGGCCACGCCTTGGTACAGATGCTCGATGCCGAGTTCCCCGGCGCGCCAGGCAACGATCTCGGATTGCCGGCCGGTGATGATGGCCGGCGTGATGCCGGCCTGCGCCAGCAGCTTGATGCCATGGCCGTCGAGCGTGTCGAAGGCCTTGCTGATTTCGCCCTCGGGGCCCACCAGCAGGCGGCCATCCGTGAGCACGCCATCCACGTCGAACACCATCAGGCGCACGCGCGCCGCGCGTTCCATCGCCTGCGGAAAGCGCGCGTCGATATTGCTGTGGACGGGATCGGCCGGTGCGGTCATCTGCGAAAGGTGTCCCTCAGATGACCTTGGCGCGCGTCAGGTCGTGGATGTGCAGCGCACCGACGAGCAGCCCGGCGGCATCGACGACCAGGAGCTGGTTGATGCGGTGCGTTTCCATCACTTCGACGGCTTCGACGGCGAGCTGGTCGGGACCGATCGCGCGCGGATTGCGGTGCATGACTTCGTGCATCGGCACGGTGCGCCAGTCGCGCGGGGTTTCGAGCAGGCGGCGCAGGTCGCCGTCGGTGAAGACGCCGACCGCGCGGCCTTGCGCATCCACCACGGCGGTCATCGCCATGCCCTTGCGGGTGATTTCCATCAGCGCCTGCGACAGCGGCGTGTCTTCGGTCACGCGCGGGATGGCGTCGCCCGAGCGCATGACGTCGCGCACGTGCGTGAGCAGCTTGCGGCCGAGCGAGCCGCCCGGGTGCGAGCGGGCGAAGTCGTCTGCGCCGAAGCCGCGCGCGTCGAGCACCGCCACGGCCAGTGCGTCACCGAGTGCGATCTGCGCGGTGGTGCTCGCGGTGGGCGCGAGGTTCAGCGGGCAGGCTTCGACGTCGACGTGCGAGTTGAGCACGACATCCGCATGCTTGCCGAGCGAGGACTGCGGGTTGCCCGTCACGGCGATCAGCTTGGCGCCCAGCCGCTTGATGAGCGGCAGGATGGCGTTGAGCTCCGACACCTCGCCGGAATTGGAGAAGCCGATGAAGACGTCGTCACGCGTGACCATGCCGAGGTCGCCATGGCTGGCTTCGGCGGGGTGCACGAAAAACGCCGGCGTGCCGGTCGAGGCCAGCGTGGCGGCGATCTTGCGCGCGATGTGGCCCGATTTGCCCATGCCGGACACGACCACGCGGCCGGTGCAGCCGAGCACCATCTCGACCGCGCGCGCGAAGTCGGCGGACACCTGGGATTTGAGGCCCAGCACGGCTTGCGCTTCGATGTCGAAGGTCTGCTGCGCCAGCGCGAGCGCTCGATCGGGATTGAAATTCGCTATCATGGCGGCGAAGTATAACAATAAGCCACGATCCGCTTCCGGCGCGTCGTGGCTGGTCTTGCGGGGGGCAGCGGGGCGTGCGGGCGCCCTGTTTTGCTGCGCCGCGGCAATCCGCTTTCCAACCCGTTTCCGTCCCGTCGCCACGCCGTCATTTTTTGCTCTGCGGCGTCCCGCGCATCGCGTTCTTCGTTTATATCTGGCATCGGTCTTGCAGCGCGCCGCGTGCTGTTGGCGGCATGCGCGTCGCCGGCACCGTTCTGATGCGCGGCATCCGGCCGCCCTGTCCAACCTCTTTCGCCTGGTTTTTTCGCGTCGCATGCATTCGCCGCTGGAGCTCACTCTTGTCTTGTTGGCCGCCGCCGTGATCGGCGTGGTGCTGTTCCGCATGCTGCAGCTGCCGCCGATGCTGGCCTATCTGGTGGTGGGCGTGCTGATCGGGCCGAAGGCGACGGGGCTGGAGTCCGATTCTGCCCAGACGCGCTACCTGGCCGAGTTCGGGGTGGTGTTCCTGATGTTCTCGATCGGGCTGGAATTCAACCTCTCCAAGCTGCGCTCGATGCGGCGGCTGGTGCTGGGGCTGGGCGCGTCGCAGGTGGTGCTGACTATGCTGCTGACGATTCCGGTGTCGCTGCTGCTGTCGTACTGGTATCCGCTGTCGTGGCAGGCAGGGCTGGCGCTGGGCGGCGCGCTGGCGATGTCGTCGACGGCCATCGTCTCAAAGATGCTGGCCGAGCGCCTGCAGCTGGAGACCGAGCACGGCCGCAACATCATCAGCGTGCTGCTGTTCCAGGACCTGGCGGTGGTGCTGCTGCTGATCGTCATTCCGTCGCTCGGGAAGAACCCGAAAGACCTGGCGCTGGCGCTTTCCATTGCCGCGCTGAAGATCACCGTGGCGCTGGTGCTGATCCTGTTCCTGGGGCAGAAGCTGCTCTCGCGCTGGTTCCACCTGGTGGCGGCGCGCCGCTCGCAGGAGCTTTTCATGCTGAACCTGCTGCTGGTCACGCTCGGTATGGCGGCGCTCACGGAGCGGCTGGGCCTGTCGATGGCGCTGGGTGCGTTCCTGGCCGGCATGCTGGTGTCGGAAACGCCGTACAAGCTGCAGGTGGAAGAAGACATCAAGCCGTTCCGCGACGTGCTGCTCGGCCTGTTCTTCGTGACAGTGGGCATGCTGCTGGACCCGCGTGTCGTGCTCGAGCATTGGGGGCTCGTGCTGGCCCTGGTGCTGGGCCCGGTGCTGTTCAAGTTCGTGCTGATCGCGTTGCTCGCGCGGGCGTTCGGCTCCGGGGGCGGCGCGGCGATCCGCACGGCGCTGGGGCTTGCGCAGGCCGGTGAATTCGGCTTCGTGCTGCTCAACCAGATCGACGGCATGAAGCTGATCGATCCGCTGCTCGGGCAGGCCATTCTGGCGGCGATGCTGCTGTCGATGCTGCTGGCGCCGTTCCTGATCCAGTACAGCGACGTGATCGCCATGCGGCTCTCGCGCACGGACTGGCTGATGCAATCGCTGGCGATGACGAAGATCGCCGCGCAAAGCATCGCTACCGAGGGCCACGTCATCATCTGCGGCTATGGGCGCAGCGGCCAGAACCTGGCGCACATGCTGGAGCAGGAAGGCATCGGTTACGTGGCGCTGGATCTGGACCCGGACCGCGTCCGCGACGCCGCGGCGGCCGGCGAACACGTGGTCTACGGCGATGCGGCGCGCCGCGAATCGCTGGTGGCGGCCGGTATCCACCGCGCGGCGGCGGTGGCCATCACGTATGCCGATACGCCCTCGGCGCTGAAAGTGCTGCACCATGTGCAGGCGTTGGAGCCCACGCTACCCGTGATCGTGCGCACCATTGACGATGCCGACCTGGACCGCCTGCAGCAGGCCGGCGCCACTGAGGTCGTCCCGGAGATCATCGAAGGCAGCCTCATGCTGGCCTCGCACGCGCTGGTGCTGCTCGGCGTGCCGCTGCGCCGCGTGGTGCGGCGTGCCCAGGAGATGCGCGACGCGCGCTACAGCCTGCTGCGCGGCTACTTCCACGGCCAGGACGACGAAGAAGACATGCTCGAGCGCGAGGCCGTGCGGCTGCATTCGGTGCCGCTGGTCGAAGGCTCGCCCGCCATTGGCCGCAAGCTCGGCACGATGGGGCTGGAGACGTTCAAGACTTCCGTGACGGCGATCCGGCGGCAGGGGATTCGCGCACTCGATCCGGAGCCCGATACCGTGCTGGAACAGGGCGACATCGTCGTGCTGCGGGGCACGCCGGAAGGGCTGCAACTGGCGGAGGAGCGCCTCTCGCCGCGCTGAAGGCCGGGCCGCCTATTTGGTGAGCGCTTCCAGCAGCGGCCCACGCGAGCGGCGCGGCGGTGGCGCATCGGCCATGCTGGGCGGCAGCCCGTCGAGCACTGCCGCGGCATCGAGCGAGCGGATCGACACCCGTGTGTCAGCCGGAATACGGCCCTCCTGCTGCAGCATCAGGTAGCGCAGGCAGCAGACGCGCAGGAACGACGCAAAGTTCGCCACTTCGCCGCGCCGCTCCAGCAGTTCGTCGTAGAGCTTGCTGATGAGCTGGTTGACCGTCAGGCCGTCACGCTGGCCGATCTCTTCAAGCACCTCCCAGAACAGGCACTCCAGCCGCACGCTGGTTGCCACGCCATGCAGGCGTAGCGAACGCGCGAGGCTGTCGTACGAGTGAGGATTGGCGCGGATGAAGATTTCGCACATGGCCGGGGCTCCTGAAGGCGCCCGCGGATCCGGTACCGGCGGGCAGCCGGATCAGTGTAGGACCCGCGTGCCCAGGACTTCAAGAAACTGTGCAAGCCAGGCCGGATGCGCCGGCCAAGCGGGCGCCGTGACGAGCTTGCCGTCGGTATGGGCCTGGTCGACCGGGATGTCCTTGAAGGTGCCGCCCGCCGCCGTGACTTCAGGGCCACACGCCGGATACGCCGAGCACACCTTGCCCTCCAGCACGCCCGCCGCCGACAGCAACTGCGCGCCGTGACAGATGGCCGCGATGGGTTTGTCGGCCTGGGCGAAGTGCCGGACGATCTCCAGCACGCGGGCGTTCAGGCGCAGGTATTCGGGGGCGCGGCCGCCGGGCACGAGAAGTGCGTCGTACGTGGCCGGATCGACGTCGGCAAAGCCGGCGTTGAGCGTGAAACGGTGGCCGGGCTTTTCGGAGTAGGTCTGCGCGCCTTCGAAGTCGTGGACGGCGGTGGCCACGGTGTCACCTGCCTTCTTGTCGGGGCAGATGGCGTGGACGGTGTGGCCCACCACCTGCAGCGCCTGGAAGGGCACCATGACTTCGTAGTCCTCCACGTAGTCGCCCACCAGCATCAGAATTTTCTTAGCCATTGCCGTGTCTCCTGTATGGTTGCGGTTTGCCCATTGTGGTTCGGCGCCATTCGGCCCGGGTGGTAGCCCATTACCGCAGACCACGTTTTCCCCGCTTTTTGCTTCTGCCATGAGCCAAGTCCCGCACCCTCAGGCGGCGTTGCTGACGCCGTCGTCCGTTCCCGCGTCTACCGAGCTGGGCGACGTGTCGCGCTACCTGCGCGACCGCATCCGCACAGTGCCGGACTGGCCGCAGGCCGGGGTGATGTTTCGCGACATCACGCCGCTACTGCAGGACCCGAAGAGCCTGCGCGTGCTGGTGGATGTGTTCGTGCACCGCTACATGGGTCAGGGGCTGAGCCTGGTGGCGGGCATCGACGCGCGCGGCTTCATCCTCGGCTCGATCGTCGCGTACGAGCTGAACCTCGGTTTCGTGCCGATCCGGAAGAAGGGCAAGCTGCCGTTCACGACGGTGGCCGAGGAATACATGCTCGAGTACGGCAGCGCCACGGTGGAAATTCACGCCGATGCCTGCAAGCCCGGCGACCGCGTCCTGCTGATCGACGACCTGATCGCCACGGGCGGCACCATGATGGCCGGCAAGCGCCTGCTGGAGCGCCTGGGCGCGACGGTGGTGGAGGGCGCGGCGATTGTCGACCTGCCAGAGCTGGGCGGGTCGCGCCTGCTGATCGAAGGCGGGCTGCCGCTTTTTACGGTGTGCCGCTTCGACGGCCATTGAGCGCGCCCGGGCGATGCCTGCGCCGCGTATGCTCATGTGACAAAAATATGACGCTCTGCCGCCGTGCGCAGTAGCATGGACCCTTTCCGCGCTTCCTTTCCGATCTGGCCGAGAGACGCCGATGCCACACGTAGTGCTGTTCCTGCTGACTTCCATTGCCATCACCGTGATGCCCGGGCCGGACAACCTGCAGGTCATCGCGCGCGGCGCAAGCCAGGGCCGCAAGGCAGGGCTGGCAGCCGCGGCCGGCTTTGCGTCCGGCTGCCTGTTCCATACGACGCTTGCGGCGCTGGGGCTCGCTGCGGTGCTGCAATCGTCGCCGCTGGCATTTCAGGCGATCCGCTGGCTGGGCGCGGCTTACCTGGTCTGGCTGGGCCTGCAGGCGCTGCGCAGCAAGGGTGGCGTCGGCCTGAAGAATGCTGGACCGCAGGCGGCGCCGGACCTGTGGCAGGTGTACCGTCAGAGCGTGGTGGCCAATGTGCTCAACCCGAAGGTGACGCTCTTCTTCGTCGTGTTCCTGCCGCAGTTCGTTGACGCGCAGGCCGGCCATGCTGCGTTGCAGATGCTGTTGCTGGGCGGCGTGTTCATGGCGCAGACCGTCGTCGTGTTCAGTCTGTACGGCTGGTGTGCGGCAGCGCTGGGCGGCTGGATGCGCCGCACGCCGCGCGCGTCGCTGTGGCTCGATCGGGTGAGCGGCTGCATCTTCATCGGACTGGGCCTGCGTGTGGCGCTGACCAAGTAGCGCAACGGACTTCCATGTATACGCTGCTCAAACTGCTTTCCGGCGTGGCCCTGCTGGTGTGGGGCACGCAGACCGTCAAGGTCGGCATGCTGCGCCTGTACGGCGCCGACCTGCGCCGCCTGCTCTCGCGAAGCGTGTCGAACCGGTTCTCGGCGCTGCTCGCGGGCATCGGGGTGACGTGTCTCGTGCAGAGCAGCAATGCCACGGCCACCATCGTCGGGGCGTTTGTCGCGCAAGGGCTGATGAGCGTGTCGGCGGCGCTGGCGATCCTGCTGGGCGCGAACGTGGGCACGGCCATCATGGCCCAGGTGTTTGCGCTGGACCTGTCGTGGCTGTCGCCGCTCCTGATCTTCTTCGGCGTGATCCTGCACCTCTCGCGCAAGGGCAGCCCGGTCGGGCACTTCGGGCGCGTGCTGATCGGCCTCGGGTTGATCATGATGGCGCTGGAGCTGATTTCCGTGGCCTCGAGTCCGATGGTCGAAGCGAATGCGCTGCGCGTGCTGCTTGGCTCCATCTCGTCGGACACCGGCCTGAACATGCTGATTGGGGCGGTGCTCACGCTGCTGTGCTATTCGAGCCTGGCGGTGGTGCTGTTCTGCGCAACGCTGGCGACGTCGGCGGCGGTGTCCGTCAAGGTGGCGTTTGCGATTGTGCTGGGGGCCAACATTGGCAGCGCCGTGGCCGCGCTGGCGACCACGCCGTCATCGAGCCAGGCGGCGCGCCGGGCCACGCTCGGCAACCTGCTGTCGCGGCTGCTCGGTGCGGCGCTGGCGCTGCCGTTCCTCGGCACGCTGGCCGAACTCGCGCCGCATGCGGGGGTGGCGCTGCAGCATATGGTGGTGGCGTTCCACGTGGTATTCAACGTGGCCCTGGCGGCGCTGCTGATCGGCCTGACCGACCACATGGCCCGGCTGTGCGGGCGCATCCTGCCGGGCGGCGCGCATATCGACGACCTCGTCGCGCCGCGCTATCTCGATCCTTCGGCGCTGGCCACGCCAACGTTGGCGCTGGGCAATGCCGCACGCGAAGTGCTGCGCATCGGCGACCGCGTCGAGCACATGCTCGACAACACCCTGCGCGTGCTCAAGACGAACGACGCGCGCCTGCTGCAGACCACCCGCGCCATCGACGACGAGGTCGACGCGCTGTACACCGCCATCAAGCTCTACCTCACGCAGCTGAGCCACGAGGCGCTCGATGCGCGCGAGGGCAAGCGCTGGGCTGACATCATCTCGCTCACGATCAACCTTGAGCACGCCGGCGACATCCTCGACCGCCTGCTGCAGGATGTGCGCGAGAAGAAGATCGCGCACAAGCTGGCGTTTTCCGAGGCCGGCATGCACGAGCTGGAGGACATGCATGGGCGGCTGGTCGTCAACCTCAAGCTTGCGCTGTCGGTGTTCCTGACGGGCGACCTGCGCAGCGCCCAGACGCTGATGCTGGAGAAGGCGCACTTCCGCGACCTGGAGAAACGCTACGCGCGCAGCCACCTCACGCGCGTGTCGGCGCAGACGGCGGAGAGCATCGAGACGAGTTCGCTGCATCTGGACATCATCAGCGATTTCAAGCGGCTGAACTCGCTGTTCTGCGCGGCGGCGTATCCGGTGCTGGATGAGGCCGGGGTGCTGAACCGCAGCCGGATGAAGGACGCGGACGAAGTCGACGCGGAAGCCGCGCCGGCCAGCCACTAAGACAAAAGCGCAGCCGAAGCTGCGCTTTCTGTTTGCCGCATCGCCGTGCTTACTTGCGTTTGAGCAGCGGCGCCAGGTACTTGCCGGTAAAGCTCGCCTTGTTCCGCGCCACGTCTTCGGGCGTGCCCTTGGCGATGATCTGCCCGCCGCCCGCACCGCCTTCCGGCCCAAGGTCGAGCAGCCAGTCGGCCGTTTTGATCACGTCCAGATTGTGCTCGATGATGACGATCGTATTGCCATGGTCACGCAGCTTGTAGATGACCTTGAGCAACAGCTCGATGTCGTGGAAGTGCAGGCCGGTGGTCGGCTCGTCCAGGATGTACAGGGTGCGGCCCGTGTCGCGTTTCGACAGCTCGAGCGACAGCTTCACGCGCTGCGCTTCACCGCCCGACAGCGTGGTCGCCGATTGCCCCAGGCGGATGTAGCCAAGGCCAACATCCAGCAGCGTCTGCAGCTTGCGGCGCACGACTGGCACCGGCGCGAAGAACTCGTGCGCCTGCTCCACCGTCATCTCCAGCACTTCGGTGATGTTCTTGCCCTTGTAGAGCACTTCGAGCGTTTCGCGGTTGTAGCGCTTGCCGTGGCACACGTCGCACGGCACGTACACGTCGGGCAGGAAGTGCATCTCGACCTTGAGCACGCCGTCGCCTTGGCAGGCCTCGCAGCGGCCGCCCTTGACGTTGAACGAGAAGCGGCCCGGGTCGTACCCGCGCTCCTTGGCCGCCGGCACGCCAGCAAACAATTCGCGGATCGGTGTGAACAGGCCCGTGTACGTGGCCGGGTTCGAGCGCGGCGTGCGGCCGATCGGCGACTGGTCGACGTTGATGACCTTGTCGAAATGCTCGAGCCCCTCAATGCGGTCGTGCGGTGCCGGCTCCGGCGTCGAGCCGTACAGATGGCGCGCCACCGCGTGATACAGCGTGTCGTTGATCAGCGTCGACTTGCCCGAGCCCGACACGCCCGTGATGCACGTGAGCAGCCCGATCGGGATGTCCGCCGACACGTTCTTCAGGTTGTTGCCCGTGGCGTTGATGATGCGCAGCCAGCGCTCGTCGTCCGGCGCCGTGCGCTGCTTGGGCACCTCGATGCGGCGCTTGCCCGACAGGTAGTCGCCCGTGAGCGATGCCGGCGATTGCTCGATCTGCATCGGCGTGCCCTCGGCGATGATCTGACCGCCGTGCACGCCGGCGCCCGGGCCGATGTCCACCACGTAGTCCGACGCGCGGATCATGTCCTCGTCGTGCTCGACCACCAGCACCGAGTTGCCGAGATCGCGCAGGTGCTTGAGCGTGCCGATCAGGCGGTCGTTGTCGCGCTGGTGCAGGCCGATGGACGGCTCATCAAGCACGTACATCACGCCGGTCAGCCCCGAGCCGATCTGCGACGCCAGGCGGATGCGCTGCGCCTCGCCGCCCGAGAGCGTATCGGCGCTGCGCTCCAGCGATAGGTAATCGAGCCCGACGTTGTTCAGGAAGTTCAGCCGCGCGGTGATCTCCTTGACGATCTTGTCGGCAATCTCGCGCTTGGCGCCGTGCAGGTTCAGCGTGAGGAAATACGTGAGCGCGTCGCGCAGCGGCCAGCCGTTGATCTCGTAGATGCCGCGGGCCTGGTCGCCTTCGCCCACCTTGACGAAGCGGGCCTCGCGGCGCAGGCGGGTGCCGTGGCACTCCGGGCACGCCTGGTTGTTCTGGTACTTGGCCAGCTCCTCGCGCACGGCAATGGAGTCGGTCTCCTTGTAGCGCCGCTCGAGGTTCGGGATGATGCCCTCGAACGCGTGCTCGCGCACCGTCGTCTTGCCGCGTTCGTTGATGTACGTGAACGGAATCTGCTGCTTGCCCGAGCCGTGCAGCACGATCTGCTGGATTTCCTGCGGCAGCTCTTCGAACGGCACGTCGATGTCGACGTCGTAGAACGCCGCCAGGCTCTGCAGCATCTGGAAGTAGAACTGGTTGCGGCGGTCCCACCCCTTGATGGCGCCCGAGGCCAGCGACAGGTTCGGGAAGGCCACCACGCGCTTCGGATCGAAGAACGTGATCTGGCCCAGGCCGTCGCAGTGCGGGCAGGCGCCCATCGGGTTGTTGAACGAGAACAGCCGCGGCTCCAGCTCCTGCAGCGAATACGAGCAGATCGGGCACGCAAACTTGGAGCTGAAGACGTGTTCGCGGCCCGTATCCATTTCCAGCGCCACGGCGCGGCCGTCGGCCAGGCGCAGCGCGGTTTCGAACGATTCGGCCAGGCGCTGCTTGAGCTCCGGGTTGACCTTCACGCGGTCGACCACCACGTCGATCGAGTGCTTGTCGTTCTTCTTCAGCCTGGGCAGGTCGTCGACCTCGTAGACCCGGGCCTCGGCCTCATGCGCGGTGCCGCCGCCCGAGCGCACCCGAAAGCGCACGAAGCCCTGCGCCTGCATCGCCTCGAACAGGTCGACATGCTCGCCCTTGCGGTTGACCACCACGGGCGCCAGGATCATCAGCTTGGTGTCGGCCGGCAGCGCCAGCACGGCGTCCACCATTTGTGACACGCTCTGCGCTTCCAGCGGCTGGCCGTGGTCGGGGCAGTAGGGGGTGCCGGCGCGCGCATACAGCAGACGCAGGTAGTCGTGGATCTCGGTGACCGTGCCGACGGTGGAGCGCGGGTTGTGGCTGGTGGCCTTCTGTTCGATGGAGATGGCCGGCGACAGGCCTTCGATCAGGTCCACATCCGGCTTTTCCATCAGCTGCAGGAACTGCCGCGCGTAGGCAGAAAGTGACTCGACATAGCGCCGCTGCCCCTCCGCGTACAGCGTGTCGAACGCCAGCGACGACTTGCCCGACCCCGAAAGCCCGGTGATCACGACCAGCTTGTTGCGCGGCAGATCCAGGTTGATGTTCTTCAGGTTGTGGGTACGGGCCCCACGAATCTTGATTTCGTCCATGTGTGGCTGAATGCGGCTCAATGCGGCGTCGGGTGCGGACCGCCTGCGGCAATCGGCGGGAGGGGGTGGAAAAGGGTAAGCCTGCTAATATACCGAACTTCGGTTTTGCCGGTGTCCGCGCCCAGATGGGGCGATTGGCGAGGCCGTTCAAGTGTCTTTGTCGCCGCATTCCTTTCGTGTGTTCTGCGGCGGTTTCCGCGCCATGTCTTCCGCTTCCCCGTCCATGACTTCCGCTTCCGGCCGCATGACCGGCCTCGAGCTGCGTGCGGCCGCTTCGCTGGCCGGCATCTTCGCGCTGCGCATGTTGGGCCTGTTCATGATCATGCCGGTCTTCGCGGTGTTCGCGAAAACGCTGCCCGACGGCAACAACACGCAGCTCGTCGCCTTCGCCATCGGCGTGTACGGCCTGACGCAGGCGGTGCTCTACATCCCGTACGGCTGGCTGTCTGACCGCTTCGGGCGCAAGCCCGTCATTGTTGCGGGCCTGGTGATCTTCGCGGTGGGCAGCCTGGTGGCGGCGTTTTCGCACAGCGTCGCGGGCATCGCCGTGGGGCGGGCCATCCAGGGCGCGGGAGCCATCTCATCGGCGGTGATCGCCTTCGTGGCCGACCTCACGCGCGAAGAGCACCGCACCAAGGCCATGGCCATGATTGGCGGCAGCATCGGCGTGTCGTTTGCCGTGGCCATCGTGAGCGCGCCGGTCATCTTCCGCTGGGTCGGCATGCCGGGGATGTTCCTGGCGATTGGCGTGCTGGCCATCGTCGCCATCGGCGTGGTGATGTGGGTGGTGCCGAATGCGCCGCGCCCGCCCGCGCACGTGAAGGCGCCGTTCCGCGAAGTGCTGCACAACCCCGAGCTGCTGCGCCTGAACTTTGGCGTGTTCGCCCTGCATGCCACACAGACGGCCCTGTTCGTCGTGCTGCCGCACATGCTGGAAGCCGCCGGCCTGCCCGTCGATTCGCACTGGAAGATTTACCTGCCGGTGATGGGCGTGTCGTTCGTGCTGATGGTGCCGGCCATCATTGCGGCGGAGAAGCGCGGCAGGATGAAGGCCGTGCTGCTCTGCGCCGTCGCGCTGGTGATGGTGGCGCAACTGGCGCTGGGCGAAGTGCATCCGACGCTGGCGGCCCTGTCGATCGCGCTGCTGGTCTACTTCCTCGGCTTCAACGTGCTGGAGGCGTCGCAGCCATCGCTGGTGTCGAAGTACGCGCCGGGCGTACGCAAGGGCGCGGCCATGGGCGTATACAACACGACGCAGGCCCTGGGCCTGTTTGCGGGCGGCGCCGGCGGCGGCTGGATTCTGCTGCACGTGGGGCAGCATGCCGTATTTTTGACCTGCGCGGCGCTGGCTTTGGCGTGGCTTATAATCGCCAGCCCCATGCAGATGCCGGCGTTGCGTCGGCACTAGGGTCGGCATTCAGCGCTACACTTTCAGTCGGCCTTTTTTTCGTTAGCCCTTTACGGCGGCATCCCTTCAATTACCTTCGGAAACTCATCATGGCGTCCGTCAACAAAGTCATCATCGTCGGCAATCTCGGTGCCGACCCGGAAACGCGTTACATGCCCAGCGGCGACGCCGTCACGAACATCCGCGTGGCCACCACGGACCGCTACAAGGACAAGGCCAGCGGCGAAATGCGCGAAGCCACCGAATGGCACCGCATCGCCTTCTTCGGCCGCCTGGCGGAAATCGCCGGCGAATACCTGAAAAAGGGCTCGCAGGTCTACGTCGAAGGGCGCCTCAAGACCCGCCAGTGGGAGAAGGACGGCCAGAAGCAATACAGCACCGAAATCGTCGCAGAGCAGATGCAGATGCTCGGCGGCCGCCAAGGCATGGGCGGTGAGGGCGGTGGTGGCTACTCGCGCGGCGGAGAAGGCGGCGGTGGGGGTTACGGCGGCGGCCGCAGCCAGGGCCAGGGCGGTGGCGGCGGCTACTCGCGCGGCGGCGAGGCCGGTGCCGGCCAGGGCGGCAGCGCACGCCGTCAGCCCGCGCCGTCGAATGGCTTCGAGGACATGGACGACGATATCCCGTTCTGACCAACGTACCCGTCAGACAAAGGAAGATTCCTCCCTGAGCTTTGTTGGGTAAAAAAAACTGAATGCAGGGCGCCGCTAGGGCGCCCTTTTTCATTGGGCAGCCCGCCCACACCGGATTGGTCTGTGGCAGTAGCCCCACGGTCGGCGCTTGGGAAGCGCGGCATGAGCAAACTTGTGCCTACCTCGCTCAACTCGACCGCGTTGCGGCGTCCACCGGCACGTTCGATGACCGCGCTTGCGTGTGCGGGAACGGACTACAGCCACCAGCACGCCAGTTGGTTGAGACAAAAGGCTGCCGTATCTCTCATATTTGATATACTTATCAAGGTTGATAGAATCGATTTTTTGAGCAGCGGGTCTCCGGCGGCGTAGCGGCTGGGCACATGGTTGGCGCGGCAGCAGACATGCCCCGCCTCCCGCGGGCGGCGAGCCCGGAACTCGAACCCGAATTTGGCAGGCATCCGCAATGAGCATACTTGGTCGCTGTATTACGATTTCGATTGCCACCTTTTCTTGTGCAATTGCCGGCGTCTATGTGCACAAGCTGTTTCCGGCAGATATCAGCCTGTCTGAAGATATCATCAAATCTGTTTCAGGTTTGATCGGCACGCTGTTTGCCATCGTTCTAGGCCTTCTCGTATCTTCTTCCTACGCCACGTTCAACAATCATCAGGCCGATTTCAATTCCTTGATCAACGCCGTGGGGAATATTGATCTTCTGCTCAAGCAATTTCCCGGCGTCTCCGATAAGCCAAGGACAATGCTGCGCCGGATGGTCGTTCGCCTGCTGCAACGATATTGGTCGGATCAGGGCAGCCAGCAGGCGACAGAGGTAAGCTACGCGCACCTTTCCGGGGACGTCGAGACGATGCTGGAGATCAACAGGATCTCCGAGGGGTTTGAAGCCGTCACCCGCGACGACCTTAACGCTATCCGCCAGTTTTCCAGCAACTTTATTGCCATCCAATCGAATATCGTCAGGAGTCTTTCAAATCAGGTGCCTGCACTGCTTCTTGTCATTGTGTTTGGCTGGGCCTGTCTGCTGTTTTTTCTTTATGGAAGCCTCAGTGGCGGCAATATCGTCGGAATACTGTTTATATTGTTGGGCGCCGTCGCTATCGCAAGCGCCAATTTCTTGATACTGGAACTGACCCATCCGTATCAGGGCCTGTTCAAGGTCTCCAGCGCCCCATTCGACCTGCTGCTGCGGTCCATGATCCAGGAGGGCGATGCGTCGGGCCACGACTGACCCCCGGCTGTCGCGGGCGCTGCGACACAGACCCAGGGGCACGATCCGATGGGCGATATGCGCCCCGGGGCGCTAGTCGCTCTCACAAGGCTTCTTGAAGACATGTTTCACGCCGCACTTGGTCGCATGCGCCGCGTTCTTCACGCCATGGCCCACCGCGCGCGCGGCGTTGGCCGTGGCATGCCCGACTTCCTTTGCTGCATGCCCCGTTTTGCGCGCCGCTTCTTTCGTGCCCTGCTTGATGTCCTGCTTGGCCTCAGAGAGGTCAGCGTGGGCGAGCGCACTCCACAGCGCGAGCAGCAGCGCGGGGATCAAAAGCAGACGGCTTTTCATACGGAATCCTCTCAAACAGGTTCATGCAGCGGACGCGTCGAGCACCACGGCGGCGCGCCCGGTCAACAGGAGGCGCTCGCCATCGCGCACCGTGAATCGGTACAGCACGTTGTTGCCGTCGCCGCCGATGCGTTCGGCCTCGACATCGAGCGGCGCGTCGATCGTGTCGAGCCGCGGGACGTGCGCCTCGACGCTGCGCACGCTGGCGAGGAACCCGGCGCGCGGACGCCGCTGGTCTGCTGCGCACAGGGCGCCGTGCACCGCCATGGCCTGCGCCGCGTACTCGATGCCGCAGACGGCCGCCAGCCGTCCGTGGGCGCGCAGCGGATTGGCCGGGTCGCGGTGGCTGGTGGCCGTGCAGTGGACGCGCGTATCGCTCCAGCCGACGACGGCGTCGAGCAGGCACATGGTGCCGCTGTGCGGAATGCGCGCCGCGATCCAGTCGCGGTCCAGCGGCGGTACCCGTTGCGAATCTGGGCTCACGACGCGCTGGCCTGCATGGTGGACGTGCCCAACGGCGTGAGGTCGACCTGCAGACGCGTGTCGGGCAGGTAATCGAGCACGAGGTTCGTGGCGCGCTGTGTGGCCAGCGCCTGCAGCAGCGGCAATGCGCGCGCGGCGGGGTTGCCCTGACGCAGCGTCTCGAGCGCCGCATTCGCGAGCGTGGTCGGGGGTGTCTCGCTCAGTGCGACGTCGATGCGGGCGAGCGAGCGCGGGCCCGCTTCGCGCGCCAGCACGAGGGCCACCGCAAACGCATCGGGCACCGGGCGGACGGCGTGCAACGGCTCCGGATATGTGCCGTCATACGCGACCAGCAGGGTCGGCGTGCCATCGGCCGCCACCTGGCAGACACTGTCGAGCAGGCCAGCCGCAAAGCTGCCGTCGTGCGCGCACAGCACGTTGGATGGCGCCCGGGCCTGTGTGGCGATGCTCCAGTAGCCGGCCGGCGCGTTGTGCACGGAGTTGTGGAAGCGCGTGGGCGAGAGCTTGCGGTCGTCGCCGGCCAGGGTTTCGCAGATCGCGTGGCAGTTGTGGCCGTCGCCGCCAGACGAACAGAACACCGTCGCGAGCGAGGCCGCATCGCGCCCGCTACCGGCGACCGCTTCGCGCCCCACGGCCAGTGCAAGCTTGACGACCGGCCCCGTGCGGCGGCGCTCGATGGCCGGCAGGCCGGCGGGCGGCGGCAGCTCGGTTGGCGCGTGCGTGTAGGCCGTGCGGCCCGCAAGCACCTGGGCGGTGTGCGGCCACTCCGGCAGCCCCGGGCCCAGCACGCCGACGCTTTCGATGAATGCACTGAGTCGGGTCATGATGCGAGCCCTGCGCGGCCAAAGACCAGGCTGCAGTTCGTGCCGCCAAAACCGAAGGCGTTGCTCAGCGCCGCCTGCACGCGCGCGTTGCGATCGGAGGTAACGTAATGCACGCCGAGTGCGGGATCCGGCTCGGTGGTGTTGATGCCGGCGGGAACGAACTGGTGGCGCAGGGCGAGCGCCGTGATGACGGCCTCCAGCGCGCCTGCCGCGCCGAGCGTGTGGCCGGTCGCCCCCTTGGTCGAACTGCACGCCGTGCCGTCGAACAGCGCCCGGACGGCATGGGCCTCCGCCGCGTCGTTGCTGAGTGTGCCCGTGCCGTGCAGGTTGATGTAGTCGATGTCGGATGCGTCCAGGCCGCCGGTCGACAGCGCCTGCGCCATGGCCGCCTGTGCCCCGAGGCCCTCAGGATGCGGCGACGACATGTGATGCGCGTCGCTCGATTCGCCGATGCCGAGCAGCGCGATCGCATCGTCGTCGACGGCGTGTGGGGGCATGCGCTCCAGCAACGCAAACGCCGCCGCCTCGCCGATCGAGATGCCGTCACGCGCCACGTCGTACGGGCGGCATGGCCGGCGCGACAGCAGCTCGAGCGAATTGAACCCGTACAGCGCGGTCAGGCACAGCGAATCGACACCGCCCACCACCGCCGCGTCGATCAGCCCGGCTTCGAGCATGCGCCGCGCCGAGGCAAACACCTTGGCGCCCGACGAGCATGCCGACGAAATGGCCATGGCCGGGCCGCCGAGGCGGCAATACGCGCGGACGAACGCGGCGGGCGAGTAGATGTTGTGCGTCTGCGTGTAGCGGAAATCGCCGGGCAGCGCGCCGGACTGCGGATCGCGGTGCTGATAGGCGTGTTCGGTTTCGAGGATGCCCGACGTGCTGGTGCCGATGAAGACGCCGATGCGCTGCGCGCCATAGCGGGCCCTGGCCGCTTCCACGCGCTCGGCAAAGCCGTCCTGTGTGAGACCGATCTGGGCGAGGCGGTTGTTGCGGCAATCGAACTCGGCCAGGTCGGAGCGCACGGGAGCGTCGTCGACGCCGTCCACTGCGCCGATCCAGGTGTCGAGTTCCGCCCGCGGAAAGTCGCACGGCGCGAGGCCGCCACGCTGCCCGCGCAACGCCGCCAGCGTGGCGTCAAGGCCACGTCCGAGACAACTCGTGGCGGTGAAATGCGTGACCAGTACGGGCTTCACTTGGGGGGGCGCGGTAGGGGTGGGAAATGGGCTGCAGGCCGTTGCCGCAGGCCATGGCGTCAAGTCACAAATTTTATCAAATGGACATGTGCGGCTCGGCGCCCGGTGCGGCGTGGTCTTCCAGGCAATCGCGCAGCGTCGCGCAGCGCAACCGCGCCTGCCGGGCGGCCTCCAGCACCTTCGGCAAGACGGACAGCAGCACCGGTTCACCTTGTACGTCGCGCGCGGCGTGACCGTCGTGCAGCAGCAGGATGTCGCGCGGTGCGAGGTGGTGCAGCAGACGCTGCGCGACGGCGTCTGCGTTGGTGGAGCGCGTATCGAAGCCGCGGCGCGTCCAACTGGCCAGCTGCAGGCCAAGCTGGCACAGCACCGGCTCAAGAAACGGATTGCGCAGCCCCGCCGGGGCGCGGAAAAACAGCGGCCGGGTGCCGGTGATCTGCGTGAGCGTGTCCTGCGCCGCGCCAATCTCCCTGCGCAGTGCCCCAGGGCCTTGCACCGAGAACGTGTGCCGATGCCGCTGGCTGTGGTTTTCCACGGCATGCCCGCGCGCGACGATGGCCTCGACGCAGCGCGGGTGGCGCAATGCCAGCTCGCCGATGCAGAAGAACGTGGCCTTGGCGTTGTAGCGGTCGAGCATGTCCAGGACGCGCGGCGTGACTTCCGGATCGGGGCCGTCGTCGATGGTCAGTGCGATCTGCGCGCCGGCCGTTTCGGGCAGCCTCGTCCAGTTCGGGCCGAGCCACGTGCTGCGGGGCCACAGGCCGGCGGCCATCAGCACCAGATGCGATGCGATGACGCTGCCCCCCGCCCACGGCCATGCAGCGGGCGCGGCCACCGCAGCGAGCGCGGCGCCGGCATGCACCGCCAGCGCGCCGCTGATGAGCGGCGTCGGCTTCCAGCGGCGTGCCGCAACGGCTATCGAAGCAGACGACGCGTTCATGGCGTGGCGGGGTCTGAGCATTGGCGGGGCGCGAGGATGGCAGCAAACACCAGCGCGAGCATGGCACCGGGGCCAACGGTCAGGCCGAATGTGCTGAGCAGCGGCACGTGCGAGAAGGCCAGCAGCCCAAAGCCGGCCACCGTTGCGAGATTGGCCACCAGCAGCGACACGAGCGTCTGCGTGCCGATGTGCTGCTCGGCCGTGCCCGCACGCTGGCTGAAGAACAGCGCATAGTTCGATCCGACCGCTACGATCAGCAGCATGCCGACCAGATGCAGGATCGTGAGCTGCACGCCGGCCAGCGCAAAGCCGGCCGCCACCACCAGCACCGAGCCGACGAGCGGGGCCAGTGCATGCACAGCGCGCCGTGCCGAGCGCAGCGCCACAAGCAGCAGCACGGCAATCACCGCAAAACCGGCGAGCGACAGGCGGATGTCCTCATGCACGTAGTCGACGTAGAGGCGGTCCGCCTCGGCCTTCAGATCGACGAACAGGGCACCGGACACGCCCGCACGCGCCACGGCGGCGCGGACGGGCTCGGCATCCAGGCTCGGCTGGTGGGATGCCGCCTTTGCGCCTGCCGGTGCACGCAGCGGCAGCATGGCGCTCCACTGGCCGGCACGTTCGGTCAGCAGCGCATCGACAGCCAACGCCATCGATGTGCCGTTCAGATCGGCACGCCGCAGCAGCGGCTGGGTGCGGGCAGCCGTGACGTCGGCGATGAACGGCGCGAAGCGCTCGGGCTTGACGCGGATCGCCTGGCCTTCGACGGCAGCGCGCATGCGTGCGGTCAGCGCGTCGGCGCTCGGCAGGCTGGCCAGGCGCGCACGCTGCGTCGCGTCGCTCGGCAGATAGCGCGCGGGGTTCTCGAAGCCGGCGAGCACGCCACGGTCCACCAGCGGCTGCAGCTGCGCGGCGATCCTCTCGGCGCCTTCCAGCGCGGCCTGCTCCGTTGCGCCGGGAATCACCACCAGATAGCGCACGTCCGGCGCCCCGACGTCTGCGCGCAGGCTCGCGTCGAGTGCCTGGCTGCTGGCGGGCACGGGGCTCAATGCGGCCAGCTCGCGGCTCCACAGGCCATCGCGATGCAGCGCCAGGACGGCGAGCGAGCCCGCGAGTACCAAGGCCAGCAGCCAGCGCAGCCGACAAGCCGTACCGGCCGCGCGTGCAAGCCATCCGCCCAGGCGCGACACATCGCGGATCTCCACGTGCCCGCTGTACAGATGCGGCAGCACAAAACGCGTGATGAGCGCCGCCGTCACGAGTCCCACGATCGAATACAGCCCGAGTTGCACCAAGCCGGGAAAGCCAGAAAACAGCATCGACGCAAAGCCGCACACCGAGGTCAGCACGCCCAGGCGGATGGTCGGCCAGTACGCGGCCACCCACGCCCGCAGGCTGTCACGCGGGCTGGTGCCGCGCGCGCGGGCGGACTGCACGAACAGATAGACCGAGTAGTCCACCGCCTCGCCGATGAGCGTGGTGCCAAAGCCGAGCGTGAGCCCGTGCACCGCGCCGAATGCCAGGCTGACCCCCGCCACCCCTGCGGCCACGCCCGAGAGCACCGGCAGCAGCCCCAGCACTACCGTGCGCGGCGAGCGGTACACCGTCAGCAGCAGCGCCACGACCAGCACCAGGCTCAGCGTCGAGAGCCGCTCCACGTCATGCCGGATTGCGTTGCGTGTCTCCACGGAGAAGACGCCCGGGCCGGTCATCAGCAGCCGGGCCGATGCCGCATTGGGCGTGCTGTGCGAGGCGGCATCGAAGGCGCGGCGCACGGCATCCATGGCGCGGGCCTGGGCGTCGGTGTCGGAGCCCGCGGCAGCCGTCTGCACGACAAGCACGGCGCGCTGCCCGTCGCGCGCCGCCCACACGCCGTGCATCGACGACGGCAGCGCGGTGGTGTTGAGCTGGCTGACGAGCGCGGCCACCTCGCCCGTCGGGTCGTGCGGCAGCAGGTGCTTGGCGACGAGCCCGGCAGACGAACTCAGCAGGTCCAGGCTCTCGGCCAGTGCGGCGTGCAGGCCCTCGGCAGAGAAGCGCTGCGGCGTCACGGCGGGGCTGAGCACGTAGCGGTGCTCGAAGATGAACTGCCGGTCGCGCGCCTCGTTCACGGGCTCGCCGTTGTTGACGGCATGGAACTGCGGGTCGGCGCGCAGCGTCGCCGCGAGCTTGCGTGAGAGCGTCGCGCGCGTGGCCGCATCGCTGCCTTCAATGCCGACGAGGATGAGCCGTGACACCAGCCCCTCGCGCAGCTGGTCCACCAGCACGCGCTGCTCGGCGCTTGGGGAGCGCGGCAGGAACGCAGACAGGTCGGCCGTGAACTGCGCGCGCGACACCACGATCGCGCACAGCGCCAGGCCGGTCAGCCAGAGCAGCACCGCGGGCCGGCGCAGGGCGTGCAAGCGTTCCATGCGGCTGCCTCTATGGGCGCCGGGCGGTACCGGCGATGCGCTGCAGCCGCATCACCGAATGGTCGCCGTCGGCCTGGCGGAGGGTGACGCTGCGCATCGCGTCGCCCGTGCCCTCGAGCGTGATCGAACTGACGACTTTCTGCATGCGCGCGTCGATGGGCGTGAGGGTGAGCGTCCAGTCGTCGCCGCGGCCCGCAATGGCAACCTGGTAGATCGCTTCGAGCGCGTAGCGGTTGCCGGCCAGCGTCGCGCGGATGCTGTCGATGAAGGCGTTGAGCTCCGGATACTGCGAAAGCGGCACGGTGAACCTGCGCTGGTTGCGCTCCACGGTCAGCTTGTCACCGTCGATGACCATGTGCTCCGGCTTGGGCCGCAGCGTGTGCTTTTCCAGATGGTCCGGCGCGACGAACACCAGCTCGCCCGACGACACGATCGGCTCGGCCGCGATCGACAGCGTCTTGGTCTCGATAAAGCTGGCGCGCCCGGACGTGTTGCGCGCAAGGGTGGACATCAGGCGGTCGAGCGTCCATGCGGTATCGGCGTGCGCGGCGCCGGCCAGCATGCAGGCAGCGAGCAGCGTGAGGACGGCGCGGTAGAGACGAAATGGGCGCGTTGCGGTCATGGTGTCTGGGTGGTCTGTCGCTTGGCCGCGGTGCCGGCGGGTGCGGGGGCGGCGCCGGCATCGTGCCAGAAATCGAAGAAATTGAACCAGTTGTACGGCGCGATGCGGCAATAGCGCTCGACGCGCTCGACATAGCGCGCCAGCGCTGCCTCGACGGCGGCGGCGCGTTCCTCGCGACGGATGTCGGTGAAGTCGGCCAGCCGGTCAAAGTGGACGGCGTAGCGGTTGCCGCCCAGGTGCAGCCCTGTCATGAACAGCACCGGCCGCCTCAGCATGGCGGCCATGTGCAGCGGCCCCAGCGGAAACCCCGCCGGGCTGCCCAAAAACGCCATGCGCCGCACCGACGGGCCGGCATCGCGCAGCAGCGTGCGGTCGGCCAGCATGCCAACGAGCCGGTTGTCGTCGAGCGCCTCGCGCACCTGCAGCATGGCGTCGACCCGCCCCAGCGGAATGACGTCGGGCGCCGCCGCGGGGTTGATGGCGGCAATGGCGGCGTTGATGTTGCGCGCGTTGTCTTCGTACATGGCGACGGCCACACGCAGGTCCGGTACTGAGCGGCCCAGCGCGCGCACGACCTCGAAGCTGCCGAGGTGCGCGCCGAGCAGAAAGGCGCCCCGGCCTTGCCCGAGCACGGCATGCACGTGCTCTTGCCCCTGCAACGCGATGTCGAACAGATCGAAGCGCCCCGCGATCAGGTAGATGCGGTCGTGGATCGTCGTAGCGAACGTGAACATGTGGCGGAACACGTCGCGCACCCTGGCACGCCGGCCGAGCGTGCGCCGCAGGTAGTCGCGCGAAGCCCGGCATGCCGACGGCGAACACAGCACGAAGTACGCGGCGATCAGGCGCAGCAGGGCGCGCCCCAGCCGTCGCCCCAGCCGCAGCGACAGCCACGTCATCACGCGCAGCAACAGCGCGTTGCTGCGTTCCGGGCGCTCTGCCCATTCGGGGCGCTTCATGCCGTCACGCCCTCCTGCACGCTCAGCACACCGCTGGCGACGTCGCGCTCGCCCGTGCGGATCGTGAAGACGATTGCGCCGCCGGCCGTGGTGTCAAACGTCACGTCGAGCGCGTCTTCCGGCTCTGCGGGGCTCAGGAACTTGGCCGAACGGATGCGGCAGGCATCGAGCGAGCGGCCGAGCGCCGCACCGATGAGCCCGATGGCGCGATCGAGCAGCACCACGCCGGGCACGATCGGGTGCCCGGGAAAATGACCAGGCAGGGCGGGGTGGCCGGCCGGAATCGTGAACCGCAGGACGGTCTGCCGAGGCGGGCGCGACGCATGCCGTGCCACCAGCGCCGCGAGGACGTCGCGCGGGAGTTTGCCGGTCTCGTTGCGCGGCAGCGCGTCGACCAGCAGCAGGGGGCGCGGCAAGAACGCGGCATCGACGCGCTCGTGCAGCGCGCGCAGCACGTCCGCCGCCGCCAGCTCTGGCGCGACCACCAGCGCCACCAGACGCGTGACCGCCGTGCCGCCGTGCGCGTGTGGGGCCGCCGGGGCGGCGTCGGGCATGAAGAACACGCCGTCCACCACGCCCGGGATCGACGTGAGCTGATGGTTCAGATACGCCAACGAAGAGCGCTTGCCCGCAATGTTGATGAGATCGGCCTTGCGTCCGTGCAGGTGGAAACGCGTGTCGTCCAGAAGCTCAATGGCGTCGCCCATCGGCACCGGCGTCTGCACGTGGCCGCCGCTGACCCATATGGTCGGGCCCTCGTCACCCGCGGTGTCGGGACGCGCCTGCATGCGCACGTCCGGATACAAGTGCCATGCGGTTTCGTTGGCGCTGCGGCGACTCGCGATCTGGCCGGTTTCGGTGCTGCCGTAAATCTCGATGAGCGGTGCCGCGAGGCGCGACTCTGCCTCCCGTGCGAGCGCTTCCGACAACGGCGCCGTGGCCGACAGCACGAGCGATGCGCAAGGCAGTGTCGGCTCCGATGCCAGCAGCGCACGCAGGTGCACCGGCGACGTCACCAGCACGCGCGGCTGCGGCACGGCGTCGAGCGTCTCGCGGATGTCCGCCGGATAGAACGGCTGTCGGCTGCTGAATGCGAGGCCGGCCTGCAGCGCCAGCAGTACCGTCATCTCGAACCCGTACATGTGCTGCGGCGGCACTGTGCCGACCAGCGTGACGGGGCGTCCGTCATCGAGCCCAAGCCGCGCCGCGGCGGTGTGCATGCATTGCACGAGGGCGCCCCAGGTCTTGCGATGCGGCACGGGCGTGCCGGTGGAGCCGGAAGTAAAGAGCACCGCCACCGGCCGCGACGCCTCGATCTGCGGCACGGCAGCGGCCGGCGCATCCGCGGCCAGATCGTCGGGATAGCGCAAGCCCGGCAGTGCGACGGGGCAGTCCTCGGTGTCATACAGGCAGAAGACATCCGGCGCGAACGCCGCGAGCTGGCGCACCATCTGCGCGGTCTGCATGGGCGGCAGCAGGCTGACCTTGCGGGCCACCAGCGTCGCGCAGACGCCCACGGCGAACCGGTAGCGGTCGGTGCACGCGTTGAATACGTGGGCGCCCGCAGGCAGTCTTGCCGCCAGCGCGGTCACATCGGCCACGAATGTGCGCACGGGCACGGGCGTGCCGTCGCGCCATGCGATCGTGTCATCCAGCGAGCGATGCGAGACGAGCGGGTAGGTGGGCATGCAGGACATTCCGGGGCGATTCGCGACTCAGCGGGGGCGGCCCGTGGCACCGTGCGCGGATTGGCGGTAGGCGCGCACGGCGTCGAACAGGTTGGAGCGCGGCGCGTCGCGCAGCACGATGCGCCGGCAGAGGTATTCCACCACGAACATCGCGCCGACCAGCGGCAGCGACACGTAGTTCGCGAACGTTGACCACGTGACGGTGGATGCCAGGGCAAACAGCGCCGTGGACGTGGCGGCCGTCGCCCCGAAGAAGAGCGTCCACGCCCACGTGACCTGCCGCGAATACCAAGCGATGCGTGGCGTGAGCGTACCGTGCACGATGCGCGCGAATTGCGTGCACAGCGGTTCGCGCCCAGCCTGCAGCGTCCGGCCGAAGAGATAGGCCATCATCAGGTTGAAGGTCGCGTGCTCCAGGTACAGGCCCCAGTCGAAATGGCGTGCCAGCGGCTCGCGCATCGTCCAAAGCGCGCCGCAGAGCACGAGCCACAGCGGCACCAGCCACGCGCGCTGCACAGAGCGCGCGGCGGCCAGCAGGGCAATGGCCAGCGGCGGCACCAGCGCCATCGCCAGGCCCAGGCCATGCGCGCCAGGCGTCGCGACCGCATGGTGCGCACCGACCTGGTATGCGACGACGGCCGCCACGCCCGCGGTGCCGTGTGCAAGGCGGAGCAGTCGGCTCATGGCAGGACAGGGCATCGTCGTGTGGAAGGGGTCAGGTTCATCATAGGCACCGCGCTGGCACGGTCGGGCGGCCACATTCTAGGGCCGCGCGGCCGGGTTGCCCGGCCCGGCGGCGGTGTGTTTGTAACCGGATGTACGCGGCCTTCCCGCCCGGGACGGCATGCGGGGCCCGTCGGATGGCGCCACGACGGCTGCTGAATCGTTTGCGTCACATGGCCCGGGGGCGCGCCGGCATGAGGTCTTGTCACGGTTTGCGGCTATACGCGGTGTGACCCTTCGTCTAGAATCCGCCTAGCTTAAACGACCCCCTTTCACAGGCGGGGCAAGACAGGGCTTCGGGCGAGGAGAACGACGTTGTTTCTGGCCGCATTCCCCGCTGCAGGCTGCCTGTGCATGCAAGACCGATGAACGATCTGGAAAAAGAGCTCGCCGTGCTGATGATCGGCGAACTGAACCTCGAAGACATCCAACTCGATTCCATCACGGCCGATACGCCGCTGTATGGCGAAGGGTTTGGGCTCGACTCCATCGACATCCTCGAAATTGCGTTGCTGATCTCCAAGAAGTACGGCTTCGAACTGCGTTCGGGCGATCCGGAGAACAAGAAGATCTTCGCGTCGCTCGGGGCCCTCGCGGCCTACGTTGCCGCGCACCGTACGCGCTGATCCCAGCACCGGACGTCCCGCCGGACCGACGCCATGCCGATGACCGGCGCCTCTTCGACGCATCTCGTCCTCATTCCGAGCTACAACCCCGGCCGCAAGGTCGATGACGCCGTGCGCGCCGCCCGCGCGCAGTGGAACCCCGTGTGGGTGGTGGACGACGGCAGTACCGACGGCAGCACCGAGCGGCTGCGGGCCATGGCTGAGCGCGATCCGGGGCTGCACGTGATCGTGCTGCCGCGCAATCGCGGCAAGGGCGTGGCGATCCTGGCGGGACTGGAAGCCGCTGCCGCGCAGGGCTTCACTCACGTGCTGACCATGGACGCCGATGGCCAGCACCCCACCGACCTCATCCCCGCCTTCATGCAGGCTTCATGCGCGGCGCCGGACGCGATGGTGCTGGGGCAGCCGCTGTTCGATTCGAGCGCGCCGCAGATTCGCGTGCAGGGCCGGCGCCTGTCCAACGGCTGCGCAGACATCGAAACGCTGTGGGCGGGTATTGGCGATACGCTCTTCGGCTTTCGCGTGTACCCCATTGCGCCGCTGGCGGCGATCATGCGCCGGCATGCATCGATGCGCGGTTTCGACTTTGATCCGGAAGCGGCGGTGCGCCTGTGCTGGGCCGGCGTGCGGCCGATCCGGCTCGATGCCCCTGTGCGGTACTTCCGGGCGGACGAGGGCGGGGTGTCACATTTCCGCTATCTGCGCGACAACGTCCTGCTCGTGGGGATGCACCTGCGATTGCTCGCCGAAGGGCTGGTGCGGCTGCCGTCGATGATCGCGCGCCGGCTGCAGCGCGGCTGGTAGCTGCGCCGTGTCTACGCAGGCGCGGTCGCCCGCGCCTGCTCCAGCAGCGCCCGCGCCGCCTCCCAGGCCCGTGAAGCCGCAGATGGATCGCCAATCGCCCGGGCGTCGGCCGTGGCGCCGGAAAGCAGCATCACGTACACCCCGGCAAGCTGGCGTGCCGCAGCGGCCGGCACCACGTCTTTGAGCAGCGTCTCGATCATGGCGAGCAGATCGTCGCGGTAGCGGACCGCCACGTCGGTCACCCGCGGGCAGGTCGCGCCAAACTCGGCCAGCGCGCGCTCGAACAGGCAGCCCGCGAATTCGGGGCTGCGGAACCACGTCTCGTACCAGTCGAAGATGCCCTTGAGGCGGGCGGTGGCGTCGGGCAGGGGGCCGAGCTTGTCGGCCATGCTTTGCATGATGAAGGTGTAGCGCTGCTCCAGGACTTCGCGGATGAGGTCTTCCTTGCCGGCAAAGTGCCGGTAGAGCGTCATGCGGGCAACGCCGGACTCGTCGATGATCCAGTCGACGCCCACGGGATGAAAGCCGTGCCTGGAAAAAAGCTCACTGGCCTTGTCCACGACCTGCTGGCGCTTGCTTGCGCGCATTCCCACTTCTCCTGATTGCTGGGCGGCATCTTAGCACCGCCCCCACGCCCCGACCTGGCCCGCCACGGGTTCCCAGTGTGTTGTTGCTCGCGCAAACGTTACGCTTTAATAACACACCACTCACGCGTTCCCGCTAAAGTAGAACGATCTATATCAATTGCACACCATGTGTGCTGCGGGGGCGGGGAACGAGCGTGCGCCATGGCATCTCACCCGGTCGACCACAACAAAAATGCAGCCGTTTCCAATCGATTCTGAAACGGCTTGGACAACATCCGAGGGGCTGTCGCATGCGTTATCAATGGCTTGCACTTGGCGCTGTATTGGCGCTGGCCGCTTGTGCCCAAACTCCGCCGCCCAGCTCGACCGTACGGGTCTGCGACAGCCGCGGATGCGCCGATCGCCCGAAAGACCAGGTGTCGTTCGACGCCAAGGACGAGGTTCCTGAAGACCCCCGGATCGCAGCCCTGAAGGACGCCGCCAAGCGCGAGCCCAAGGCTGCCTACGATCTCGGCCTGCGCTACTTCCGGGGCGATGGCGTGCGTCAGGACAGCTACCAGGCGCTGAACTGGATGCGCGAGGCCGCCGAGCGCGGCAACCTGCAGGCGCAGAAGGCCCTGGGCGCGTTCTACCTGTTCGGGCTGGAAGAGATGGGCTCCGACCCGCGCGAGGCCGAGAAATGGCTGTCGATCGCCGTCAGCCGCGGCGACAAGGAGTCGAAGAAGCTGCTTGAAGAAGCGCGCGCCGCCAGGAAGTCCGACGAAGACGATTTCAAATGGCGCTCGCAATGGCGCAATACGTATTACGGCTATTGGTATTCCGGCTATCCGTATCTGGGCGTCTGGCGCCAGACCACCTGGTATTGGTATTGACCCACCAGGCCATTTGCTTCACAGCGTTTTTCGGGCGAACGGCGGAAAAGGGAGAAAGCCAGTCCGCACACCGCGCGCCCAACCAAGGGGGGCTTATTGAGTCGTAGGACGCATAAGCCGAACATCGACGCAATCTGAGCCATCCAACAACATGAAGACCAACCTTTTCAGCCGCACCGCCAAGCTTGCGGGAGCGGCCCTCCTCAGCGCTTCCCTCGCGGCGTGCGCGGGCGGCGGCATCGTCAGCCCGGGCGGCCAGAACGCCGGCGTGACCGGTGCGGCAGCCGGCGGCTCCAGCGTGGGCGCCGACCCGACGCTGGAGCGCTGCGCTTCGCCGCTGGGCACCATTGCCATGGACGACGGCCGCAACGCCGACTGGTACGGCCAGTTCGGCAGCGCCACCAAGGTCACCACCATCGACCCCCTGCTGCGCATGGCCGTGCAGCAGTCGAACTGCTTCGTGATCACGTCGATCGGCAACCAGAAGACCGACGCACGCCTGTCGCGCATCACCGATCTGCAGCGCAACTCCGGCGAGTACCGCGCCGGTTCGAAGCAGCACAAGGGCCAGCGCGTGGCGGCCGACTACTACATGGAGCCGCAGATCATCATCAACGATTCACCGATCGGCGGCGTGGCCGGTGCCGTGGGCGGGCTGCTGGGCAACAGCGCCATCGCCGCGCTGGCCGGCAGCGTCAAGTCCAAGGCGTCCGTGGTGACGCTGACGCTGTTCGACGTCCGCTCGGCCGTGCAGATCGCGGCAGCCGAGGGCAGCTCCACCGCCACCAACTACGGCGCTGTGCTGGCCGGCCTGGGCGGCGGCGTGGGCGGTGGCCTGGCCGGCTTCTCTTCAACGCCGGAAGGCAAGGCCACGGTGGTCGCCTTCATTGACGCATGGAACAAGATGGTCGTGGCGTTGCGCAACTACAAGGCGCAAGACGTGAAGGGCGGCCTGGGCCGCGGCGGCCAGCTCAAGGTCAACTGATCCAAAACGGGGACTCACGCAGAAGAGGCGCACAGCGCCCTGAAGTGCCAAAGCAAAAAGCCTGCAGCGCAACCGCTGCAGGCTTTTTTTTCGGCACGCGTTGTCTCAGCGGGCGTCCTTGGGCCGATCGCCCTTGGGCCAATCCTTCGTGCGTGCCGCAAAGTCGGGGCGGGGCTGGTGCGTAAAGAACGCGGCAACGTCCACCGCCTCCTGCGCCGTCAGCGTACCGCCCTGGCCCAGCGGCATGTTGTGCTTGACGAATGCCGCGGCGGTATACGTGCGGGCCATGCCTGCGCCCACGTTGAAGGCATCCTTGCCCCACAGTGGCGGCATGGCGTATCCGCCCTGCGGGTTCGGCAGCCCCTGGCCGTCCGCGCCATGGCATGCGGCGCAGCGTTGGGCGTAGATCGCTTTGCCGTGCTCGCGGTCGGGCTTGAGCGCGGTATCGATCTTCTCGAAGCCGCGCCCGGTCACGTTCGTGCCGGTCGGCACGCCGCTGGAAAGCCATTTCATGTACGCGAGGATGGCGTTCATCTCTTCACCGTCAAACGCCAGGGCCTTGCCGTTCATGGAGCGCTGGAAGCAATCGTTGACGCGCTCCTGCAGCGAGATCACCTTGCCGCTGCGCGACCGGTATTCCGGAAACGCGCCGGTCAGCCCGACCCACGGCGATGCGTACGGCACCGTGCCGCCGTTGAAGTGGCAGCTCGTGCAGTTCAGGCCATTGCCCACGTTGCCCGGCAACTGGCGCTTGGTATCGGTGAGAATGAGCCTGCCGCGCTTGATGGCGTCGCCCATCGGGCCGGCGGGAATGGTGGCTTCGTCCGGCACGGCGAGTGTGGCCGCGCCCTGTGCGATGGCCGATGCGCTGACGGCGAGCGCCAACGCGGCGCCCACGGTGCGAAAGATCATGCTGCCCCCTGTGAGGTGATGTGGATGTTGTAAGAAAGAACGGCCGGTCAGCGCCGGTGCTCCAGCCAGCTGAAGGCGGCCATGCCTGCCAGCATCGCGGCGACAAAGCCGCCGGCCTTTGGCACGCCCGCGCCCAACGCCACCAGGGCCGGGCCGGGACAGAATCCCGCCAGGCCCCATCCGATGCCGAAGACGGCGCTGCCCAGCACCAGCCGTGCGGACACGCCGGTCGCAGCCGGCCATTGAATCGCGGTGCCGAGCCACGTGCGAGCGCGTCGCCGCGCCATGAAGAAGGCGACCACGCCCACCGCAATCGCGCCCGCCATCACGAAGGCCAGCGACGGATCCCAGCTGCCCGCCAGATCGAGAAAACCGAGCACCTTGGCCGGATTAGCCATGCCCGAGACAATCAGCCCCGCGCCAAACAGCAGCCCGGCCACCAGCGCAATCAGAACGGCCATTTCAGCCTCCCATCGCGTGGCGTGTCACGAACACCGTGACAACGCCCGCGGCCATGAACGTGAGCGTCGCGACCAGCGAGCGCACCGAGCCGCGCGAAAGCCCGCACACGCCGTGGCCGCTCGTGCAGCCGCCCGCATAGCGGGTGCCGATGCCCACCAGGAACCCCGCGATGAGGACTTCGCCCCAGCCGGCGGTGATGTCGGGCACCACCGCGTGGCCAAGGGCCCCAGCGAGGACCGGCGCGCCGACCAGCCCCCCCAGGAAGGCGACACGCCATGCAGCGTCGCCACACGGGCGCTGCAGCAGCCCGCCGAGGATGCCGCTGATGCCGGCGATGCGGCCCATGGACAGGACCAGCACGGCTGCCGCCAGCCCGATGAGCAGACCGCCCGCCAGTGCCGTACCCGGCGTGAAATGCGCGAAATCCATCGACATGAGAAGAAGAAGGGAAGACATGAGCGGAGATTCCGGACACTATATAAATTTGTAGATTGTTTGCCAAGCGGCCGGTGGATGGAAACGGCAGGTTGCCCAAGACTGTCCGTGCCCTTACGCTGGGGCTTTCGAGCGGAGGGTCGCCGGATGAGCTGGCAGAACTGGGTCGTCTCGTGGATGGTGCGCAATCAGGTCAAGAAGCCGACCGAGCGGGAGCCCTTCGACCCGATCGCCACGCGCCTGAACGCCGAGAAGCGCACGATGCCGCGGCCGGTACGGCTGCCGGCGGACTGGCGCATCGTGCCGGCCAACAGCGGGCTCACCGGCGAGTGGATCGAACCGGCAGACGCGAGCCTGCACGGCGACGCCCCCGTGGTGCTGTACCTGCACGGCGGCGGCTATTTTTTCTGCAGCCCACGCACGCATCGGCCCATCACCATCGGCCTGGCTACGCATGCGCGGGCGCGCGTGTGCGTGCCCGACTATCGCCTGGCCCCGGAGCATCCGTTTCCCGCGCCGGTGGAGGACGCGCTGCTCGCGTACCGGACGCTGCTCGCGCAGGGCGTGGCACCGGCCCGCGTCGTTGTCGCCGGGGATTCCGCAGGCGGTGGCCTGGCGCTCGCACTGCTGGTGGCGCTGCGTGACGCTGCGGATCCATTGCCCGCCGGAGCGATCCTCTACTCGCCGTGGACCGACCTGGCCGCCACCGGGCAAAGCCTGATCGACAACGATGAATCGGACGTGATGTTCCGCGGCGCCTGGATGGCCCACGGCGCTGCGCTGTACCTGGGCGATTCGGGCGCGCCGGCGGACCATCCGCTGGCCTCGCCGCTGTATGCCGACTTCACCGGCCTGCCGCCGCTGCACTGCTATGTCAGCGACACCGAAGTGCTGCGCGACGACACCCTCCGAATGGCCGAGCGCGCGCGTGCCGCTGGGGTATCCGTTTCGGTGAAGATGGGGCGCCGGCTTCCGCACGTGTGGCCGATCTTCTATCCTTTCTTACCGGAAGCGCGCATCGCACTGAGGCAATCGGGCGAGCAGATCCGGCAGCTGGTGAGGGCCCGCGCAGAACGGGCCCGATCGACGCCGGCATGATCCGGAACGCCAATGCATCGGTCGCCCCGGATACACGAACGGGGAATCGAAATGCGTCGGGTGGTGATCCTGGGTTTGGTGCTGGCCGCGGTGACAGGCGCGTGGCATTGGAGCCGCATGCATCGCACGCATCTTGCCGACGTGCGCTTCGCCCCGATCGAGAGTGTGGCCGCCGCGACCGGTGCGCCCGCACCCGCCGCCAACAAGGCGCATTGGCTCAAGGCCTGCGACAGCGCGCTCGGGCCCATGCACGTGAACGTGCGGACCCGCGAAACGCCGCTGTCGTTCTCCAACGACCGCTCGGTCGATCAGCTCACCGCCGAGGCACCGCCGTACGATCGCGCCGCGCGCGTGCTCGGCAAGACGTATGCGACCCTCTCCGCGCGGTTTTCAGTCACCAGCCGCTACATGGACATTCCCACGCAGCCGCGCACCACCTGCCTGCGCCCGTCGGTGGATGTGGAGTTGATCCTCAGTGATTTTCGGGTGGCGGTGGCCCGTGAATTCGCACCGGGTAGCTGCGCTCACGACGCCGTCCGCGCGCATGAACTGCGCCACGTGGCCGTCAACCGCGCCGTGCTGCCGCGCGCGGCCGAGACGATCCGGCAGGAGATCGAGAGCGAATATGGCGGACGCCTGTACTTTGGCAACCCGGATCGCATTGCGGCTGATCTGGAGGCGGCGCTCACGCGCCATTGGCTGCCGCGCGCGCAATCGCTCATCGAACTGGGGCTGCAGGCGCACGAACAGATCGACACGCCGCGCGAAGAGGCACGCATGAGCAGCGTATGCAACGGCGAGGTGCAGGCCGTGCTGCAGCACGTGCCGGGCGAAATGTCGCGGTGACAGTCAGGCCGCGGGCCGGTGCGCGGCGCGCGCCTGCAACTGCACGACGGCCTGCTCGACGATCACGTCCGGCGGCAGCGCGATGTCGACGACGATGGCGTCGGTCGGCTCTTCCAGCGCATCGAACTGGCTGCGCAGCAGGCTCGGGTTGAAGAAGTGGTCCTTGCGGGCGGCGAGCCGGCTTTGCAGCAGCTCGAAGCTCCCCTTCAGATAGACGAATTCGGCATTGCCCGCGGGGCCGCGCAGCACATCGCGGTAGCGCTGCTTGAGCGCCGAGCATGCCACCACGAGCGACCGGCCGCCGCTGGTCGTTTCGTCCATGTACGCGCGGATGGCTTCGAGCCAGGGCTTGCGATCGTCGTCGTTGAGCGGGATGCCGGCGTGCATCTTGGCGCGGTTGGCGTCGCTGTGGAATTCATCGCCGTCACGGAACGCGCAGCCGAGCCGCTCGGCAATCTTCTGGCCCACTGTGGATTTGCCGCAGCCCGAAACACCCATCACTACAACGATCATCGTCAACCCTACGTACGGAAAAAAAAGCGCAAAAGTCAGGCCGGCATGGTAGCGCGTTGATGCAAACAGGCACGGATTTTTGCTGCTGCGGTGCAGCAATCGTTCCGCCGTATTGTTCGCCCTGCGGGCGGATTGCCAAATGCGTCAAGCTGCGTCAAATTCCATGCAACGCTGCACGAACAGCCATTCATAACGAGCGAGGCCCACAAGGCCCAATTGATCGCAGGAGACATTCATGGCAGGTGAAGGTTTTGACTCCCGACCGCGCGGCGGTGTGTCGTACGTGGTGGGCGATACGTCGGTGCCGCTGGCGCACGTGACGGTGTCGGCGCTGCTGGCCGACACGGTGCGGCGCCATCCGGACGCGGAGGCCGTCGTGTTTCGCGAGCAGGGCGTGCGCTGGACGTGGCGCGCGTTTGCGGAGCAGGTCGATGCGCTGGCCGCGGGCCTGCATGCGCTTGGCTTGCAGCCCGGAGACCGCATCGGCATCTGGTCGCCGAATCGCGTCGAGTGGGTGCTCACGCAGTTTGCGACGGCGCGCCTGGGCCTCATCCTCGTCAACATCAATCCGGCGTATCGCTTGTCGGAGCTGGAATACGCACTGAACAAGGTCGGCTGCAAGGCGATCGTGGCGGCGGAGGCGTTCAAGACGTCGCGCTACCTGGAGATGCTCCAGACGCTGGCGCCCGAGCTGGCTACCGCGCAGCCTGGTGCACTGCAATCAGCCAAGCTGCCTGCCCTGCGCTGGGTCATCCGGATGGGCGAGGCCAGCACGCCCGGCATGATCAACTTTGCCGACGTCATCGCGCGCGGCAAAAACGTATCCGTTGATGCGCTGGATGCGATCACGAATGCGCTGTCGCCGGACGACGCCATCAACATCCAGTTCACCAGCGGCACGACAGGCGCGCCCAAGGGGGCCACGCTCACGCACGTGAACGTCGTCAACAACGCGCGCTTCGTTGCCATGGCGATGAACCTGCGCGAGGGCGACCGGCTGTGCATTCCCGTGCCGCTGTATCACTGCTTTGGCATGGTGATGTCGGTGCTGACGTGCACGGCCACCGGCGCCTGCATGGTGTTCCCCGGAGAGGCGTTCGACCCGCTGGCCACGCTGCGCACCGTGGCCGACGAGCGCTGCACGCAGCTGCACGGCGTGCCGACCATGTTCATCGCGCAGCTCGATCATCCGGACTTTCGCACGTTCGATGTATCGAGCCTGCGCGGCGGCATCATGGCGGGCTCCCCATGCCCGATCGAGGTGATGAAGCGCGTGGTCTCGGAGATGAACCTGCGCGAAGTCACGATCGCCTACGGCATGACGGAGACGAGCCCCGTGTCGTTCCAGAGCGCGGTGACCGACCCGCTCGACAAGCGCGTGACCACCGTCGGCCGCATCCAGCCGCATCTGCAGGTCAAGCTGGTGGATGGCGCGGGCAACGTGGTGCCCGTGGGCGAGAAGGGCGAGCTGTGTACCAAGGGCTATTCGGTCATGCTCGGCTACTGGGACGACGAGGCCAAGACGGCCGAATCGATCAAGGATGGCTGGATGCACACGGGCGACCTCGCCACGTTCGATGCCGAGGGCTACTGCAACATCGTCGGCCGCGTGAAGGACATGCTCATCCGCGGTGGCGAGAACGTCTACCCGCGCGAGATCGAGGAATTCCTCTTCCGCCATCCGAAGGTGCAGGCCGTCAATGTATTCGGCGTGCCCGATGCGAAGTACGGCGAAGAGGTGTGCGCGTGGATCGTGCTCAAGCCTGGCCAGCAGGCCACGGAAGACGAGATCCGCGAGTTCTGCAAGGGGCAGATCGCGCATTACAAGATCCCGCGCTACATCCGCTTCGTCACCGAGATGCCGATGACGGTGACGGGCAAGGTGCAGAAGTTCGTCATGCGCGATCGCATGATCGAGGAGCTCAAGCTGACGGTGGCGGCCACGGCCTGAACCGGGCTTGCGGTTTCGCGGTTGAAATGCGAACGGGTCGCGCGCGGCGGCGCATCGCTGTCATGACGATGCTGGCCGCGCGCGGTTGCTTTCCGCCCGCCTGGGCGCCCGGCGTAGAAACCGAGACGCGTTTGCCGCATGCGTCTTCGCGATAGGAAGCGCTCGCAGTCGAGCAGAAACGCAAGCTTGTGCGCGGGCGATGTGCGTCTCATCGCGGCGTGCCACCGCACGCGACGTGCGCCACCGGAGGCCGGGCGGCCGTGCCCCGTCGCTCACGCAATGTGAGCGACGATGCGCCGATGTATCACCGCTGAAACAACTTCCGAATCGCCCCTCCCGGACACCGTGGCCGCGCCAATCTCGCGTGCGGCTTGCCTCTTCGCGCAAACCCATGGATGCCGTGATCGCGCGCGGGCCACGGCGGTGTATCGGCGCTGAAACCGAACGGGTGCAAGCGGACCTCCAAAAGTGACCCGCCACAACAGCATTGCACCCCAAGCCCCCGGCACATGGGCGGGCGGCCGGTGAATGTTTCGCGTTTTCAATCGCTTAGGACCGGCACGTGGAGCCGGCCGCCAGGATGGCACCGATTATGCAAACGAGGCGCCCCGGGGTGGGTCATGTTTTTCCCACAGGCAAGGCGCACCGGCCTGAGCGGCTGCGCTTCCCGCCGTCCCTCTCACCTTTATGGAGTGCGTTATGAAGAAGACCTTACTGGCCACCGCGATCGCCATGGGATTGGGGGTCTGTGGCGTTGCATGGGCCGACATCGGGAATACGGCGTCCGGCGCGGGCGACAAGACCCAGACCAACACGTCGACCATCACCAGAACCAATACCAGCACAGACACGACGACGAGCACGGCAACCACCACAACCACCACGGCAACCGACAACTCGAATCAGCACAACAACCAAAGCCAGGGCAGCAACCGCGACAACAGCGGCTGGGCCAACGCTGACGGCTACGGCACCGCAGCTGCCAACAACGGCGGCACGGCGACGGCAACGTTCACCAACTCCTTCAACACCAGCAAGGCGATTGCCGTCTCCAAGCTCGACGGCGCCGTGACCAACATCAGCGTATCGGGCATCGGCAATGTCGCTACCAACAATGGCGGGTCGGCCAATGGCGGCGCCGGCGGGCGTGGCGGATATGGCTACGGCGGCACGGGCGCCGGCGGCAGCGGCGGTGCGGGCGGCGCCGGCGGCAGCGGTGGCGCGGGCGGCAGCTCGGGCAGCGTCACGCACGGCAGCGCGACCAACGGCGGTGCCGTGGCGGGCAACGGCGGCAATGGCGGCAATGCCGCTGGCGATGCCGGTGGCGGCGGTAACGGCGGCAGCTCCGGCACGCTGTCTGCCAGCCTGGGCGCAGGGCTTGGCGGCGCAGCAGGCAGCACCAGCGCAGCCGGTGGCGGTGGCGGCGGAGCGGGCGGCACATCCAGCGCCAGCGGTGGGGATGCGAACCGCCATCGCGGCACTGGCGCGGCCACGGGCGGCGGCGGCGCATCGGCCGGCGGAGCGGGCGGGGCTGGCGGGGCCACCACCAGCGGCACGGCCACGGCCTCCGCGGGTGCGGGCACGGGCACGAGCAGCGCCACCGGCACAAGCACGGGCGGTGCGGGCGCCGCCGGCGGTGCAGCCACCAACGTGGCAGGCACGGGTGGGGCCAGCGGCAGCGCCACCAACGGCAGCGCTACCAACGGCTCCGCGTCGACAACGGCAGGCAACGGCGCCGTGGGTGCAGTCGGCGCGGCCGGCGGTGCCGGCGGCGTTGGCAACGGCGGCGTCGGCAATGGCGCGGTCGGTGGCACGGGCGGCGCAGGCGGTGCGGTCATGGTGGATGCAGGCACGTTCAACATGTCCAACGCCATGACCAGCGTCGGCCAGTCTGCAGCAGGCGTGATGGTGGCGAACCAGAACAGCGGCTTCGCTTCCCTCATCCAGCAAAGCATCAACGTGCAGGCCAACCTGAATGTGGGCAAGTAGCCCGGTACGGGCATGAGCGGGGAAGTGCCGCGGCGCAAGCGATGAAGCTTCGCGCATGACGGTGGATGGGGCCGGACTGCAGCGGCGGTCCGGCCCGCAGTTGGAGCGTAGAGGAGACACTCGATGCGATCCGACAGAAGAACCACAGCAGGATGGGCGGCATGGTGGCTGGCATGCGGCCTGGCAGTGTGGCCAGCGGCAGCAGCGATGGCAGCGGACGATGTGCCGATCGCAGACGGTGCGCAGGTCGCCAACACGGAAGCGGCGCGTCCCCCGGTCGCCGCGGCCGTGTCGGTGCCTGGGTTCGGTCATGCGGTGGGCGCCGATCGGCTCGACAGCTATCGCGGCGGCACGCAGGATCTCTACCAGACCGTCAATGACGCGCGCCTGTCGGGCACTGTGAGCGACAACGCCGCCGTCAACGTGGCGACGGGGTCGAACATCGTGCGCGACGGCTCGTTTGCCAATGCCAGCGGGATCCCCACGGTCATCCAGAACAGCGGAGCGAACGTGCTGATCCAGAACGCCACCATCGTCAACGTGCAGTTCCGGCCTTGAGCTTGTGAAGGACGGAATGATGCGCAAGACGCTGGGTGCGGTGCTGATGGCGCTGGCGTGCGGGCCCGCGTGGGCGGGCGCGATCGACATGCTCGGCACGGGCGGCGGCACCTATGCCGTGCCGGTGACGAGCATGAAGGCCGCGCGCTACCTGCGCACCGTGCATCAGCGTTTCGACTTCAGCTGCGGGTCGGCCGCGGTGGCGACGCTGCTCACGTATCAGTACGGCTACCCGGTGAGCGAGCAGACCGTGTTCCAGGCCATGTACGAGCATGGCAACCAGGAGAAGATCCGGCGAGAAGGCTTTTCGCTGCTCGACATCAAACGCTATCTGGCCTCTCTGGGCTTTGAGGCGGATGGTTTCGAGCAGCCGCTGGATGCATTGAAGGACGCCCACTTGCCGGCCATCGTGCTGTTGACCGAGAACGGCTATCACCACTTCGTGGTGGTCAAGGGCGTGCAGGAAGGGCGCGTGCTCGTGGGCGATCCGGCCATGGGCACGCGTGCGATTCCGCGTGCGAGCTTCGAGAGCATGTGGGACAACCATTTGCTGTTCGTCGTCCACAACCGCGAGGCGAGGGCGACGTTCAACGCTTCATCGGACTGGCGCGTGGCACCGCGTGCGCCGCTGGAGGAAGGCATGGACCGCAGCGGCCTGGGCAACATCGTCGTTCCCAAGCATGGTCCGTCCGACTTCTGAGCGTCGTTTGCGGGTGCTCATTCGCTGGTCGGGCAGGAGGGCATCATGAAGCGGTTTGGCAAGGTGGCGCGGGCTGCGGGATGTGCAGGATGGCTTGCGCTGGCTGCGGCCGGGCATGCGTGTGCGGCCGGCATGGACAGCATGGACAACAACCCGGTCCATGCCTGGCACGCCGTGTCCGAAGACAAGCTCGACGACATGCGCGGCGGCTTCGATGTGCCCGCGCTTGCAGGGCTGCACATCTCGTTCGGCATCGACCGCGCGGTCTACATCAACGGCGAGCTGGTGGCGAGCGCATCGGTGAACATCCCCGACGTGGCACGCATGACGGCCCCGCAGGCGCAGCAACTGGCCTCGGTGGTCAACACGGTCAACCTCGTGCAGAACGGCCCGAACAATGTCGCGCCGCCCGATGTGGGCGCCGGCGCGGCTGCAGCGGCCACGGTCATCCAGAACAGTCTGAACAACCAGACGTTGCAAGCCGTGACGACGATCAACGCAGCGGTCAACAGCCTGCCGCAGTTCCGGCAGCTGAATCTCTCCAACGTACTGCAGGGTGCCCTGGCCAACGTCGTCACCCTGCTGCACTGAGCTAGAACTGGATCGGCAGACGCAGCGTGACGGTCAGGTCCGGCGTGTCGCGCGTGAGGCCGGCACCCACCGACAGGTTCAGCGTCATCTTGGGCGAGAGCCGGTACGAATAGCCGACCAGCAATGTGCCGAGAATGGTTCGCACCGAGCCCGGCACGCGTTGGCCGTTCTGCTTGGTCGGCGCGATGATGCTCTGGTCGTAGCCGATGGAGAACGACGCCTTTTCGTTCAGCGCCAGCCCCATGCCGAAGTTCAGGCCGATGATGTCGCCGGCCTTCACGTTGCCCAGGAACTGCTTCGAGCCGTCCACGAGGTTCAGGCTGACATCCTTGCGCTCGAAGTTGTGCAGGTAGCTGATGCTGCCGAAGAACACGGCGGGGTCGGTCGGGAACAGCCACGTCAGCCCCGGCTGTACGGCGAAGAACCCCGAGCCCGTCGGCTGCTGCAGCGGCAGGCCGGTGCCGGTGGTATTGCTCACGCAGCGCGTCACGCAATCGGTGGTGACGTCGAACGGATCCTTGCCGGTGCGCGTCTTGAAGCGCAGCCAGCCGATGTAGAACGGCTTGTCGACGCCGCCCGCATTGAGCTGGTAGCGCGCGGTCAGCTCCACATCGCCGATGCCGTGCCCGTGCGAGCTGAACGCATTATCCGTCGCCGTGCCGGTGAACAGCTCGCGGCTGACGGTGTCGCTCGTGCTGTAGACATAGGGCACGCGCGCCTCCAGTTCCCAGCGTCGCGCGAGCCCATAGCGCACGGCCACCGTACCGGTGAGCGTGGTCGTCTTGACTTGTCGTACGTCGATCAGCCCGATGAGCAGCGCCGGGATGATGGTGTAGCCCACCAGTGCCACGCGGTCCGACGACGAATAGGCCATCTGCAATGACGGCTCGACGACCACCTTGCCCGGTGGTGTCAGGGCGCTTGGCTCGTCGAAGATCTGCGCGATGCGCGGCGGCTGGTCGGAAGGCTCCGGCGGTTTGCCGACGGGGGTGGCCGCCGGCTGATCGATCTGCGCGATCTCCGACGCATCGCCCGCCGCGCCCGGTGCCCCGGCACCGCGCACGGTGTCGAGCCGGCCTTCGCTCATGCCGAGCGCGCGCCGCATGCGTCGCAGATGCGCTTCCTGCTGCTGGATCGAGCGCTTGAGCTCCTGCAGGCGCGCCTGCGTATCGGCAAGCTCGCGCTGCAGCGCTTCCAGGCTGGGCGGCTTGTCGTCCACCGGCCCGTTGGCTTGTGCAAGTGCCGACCTGCCGCATAGCAGCAGGCATGCGCACGCAACCGCGTGAAGCGGCCCCCATGGTGCGTTCTTCATGGCGATGTCCCCGTCGAGAGCGCCCTGTCCACGAAACGCGGATGGGCCCTTCACGATTTCCCCCGGGTGGCGGAATGCGGATACCACTATAGGCGAGCGGGCGTGAAACGATAGGGCGCCGGCGTCCACAAAACGGACGAGGCCGGCGCGCCCGTTCGGCGGATCGCCCGGGCAACAAAAAGGCGCCCGAAGGCGCCTGGCGTGTCTTGCGCAGCGTCAGCGCTTACTGACGTGCGTTGCGCAGGTTATCGGGCCACGGCGTATTGGTGTTCGTGCGGAACGGGTTGATGTCGAGCCCGCCGCGCCGCGTATAGCGGGCATACACGGCCAGCTTGACCGGCCGGCACTGGCGCAGGATGTCGGTAAAGATGCGTTCCACGCATTGCTCGTGGAACTCGTTGTGCTCGCGGAACGAGATCAGGTACTTGAGCAGCCCTTCCTGGTTGATCGGCGCACCCACGTAGCGGATCTGCACGCTGCCCCAATCCGGCTGGCCCGTCACCAGGCAGTTCGACTTGAGCAGGTGCGAGACCAGCGTTTCTTCCACCGGGCTTTCGTTCCCGTCGGCCTGCAGCAGTTCGGGAGCGGGCTGGTAGATGTCGGTTTCGATGTCCAGCCGATCAAGCAGCAGGCCGTCGAGCTCACCCATCTTCTGCCGCGCAAACTCCTCCTGCGGCACGATGCGCACCTGCACCGGCGCGCCGCACGCCTCCGACAGATCGTGGTGGATCAACTGCTGCAGCGCTTCGTGCGAAGCCACCTTCGTCTGGTTGAACGAGTTCAGGTAGAGCTTGAACGACTTCGATTCCACGATGTTGGGCGAATCCGCCGGCACGATCACCGTGCCCACCGCCACCTGCGGCTTGCCCTTGAGGTTCAGCCAAGACAGCTCATACAGGTTCCACAGGTCTACGCCAAAGAAGGGCAGCGCGGTGCCGGCGGGCAGGCCGATCTCGTCGCGCTTGCCCTGGCGCGGAATGGGAAAGAGCAGGCTCGGGTCGTATTCCGTCTTGTAAGCGGAGGTCTTGCCCAGCGGCGAATGTTCGGGTTGGTTGTGCATCACAAAAACAGGCTGTAGACGGGGTTTTCGCTCTCGTCCCAATAGGTATAGCCGAGCGTGGCGAGGAACGCCTTGAACTCGCGCTTCTCGTTCTTCGGCACCTGGATGCCGACGAGGATGTTGCTCGAGTCCGCCCCCTGGTTCCGGTAATGGAACAGGCTGATGTTCCAGTTCGGGCTCATGCTCGAGAGGAACTTCATCAGCGCGCCCGGCCGCTCGGGGAATTCAAAGCGATACAGCAGTTCGTTCTCGGCGAGCGGCGAGCGCCCTCCCACCATGTAGCGGATGTGCTGCTTGGCGAGTTCGTCGTTCGAGAGGTCCAGCGTCGGGAATCCGTGCTTGCGGAAGTTCTCGGCGATCTTGTCGCCCTCTGCGCGCGACGCAATTTGCACGCCCACGAAGATGTGCGCGGCGTCCTTGCTGGCAATGCGGTAGTTGAACTCCGTCACGTTGCGCGACCAGCCGACCAGCTCGCAGAAGCGCTTGAAGCTGCCGCGCTCTTCCGGAATCGTCACGGCAAACACGGCTTCGCGCGCCTCGCCCACTTCGGCGCGCTCGGCCACGAAGCGCAGGCGGTCGAAGTTCATGTTCGCGCCGCTGGCCACGGCCACCAGCGATTCGTTCTTCAGCTTGCTCTGTTCGGCGTACAGCTTCAGGCCCGCGATGGCAAGCGCGCCCGACGGCTCCAGCAGGCTGCGCGTGTCCTGGAACACATCCTTGAGCGCCGCGCAGATCGCATCGGTGTCCACGGTGAGGATCTCGTCGACGAGTTCGCGCGTGAGGCGGAAGGTCTCCTTGCCCACCAGCTTGACGGCCGTGCCATCGGCAAACAGGCCCACGTCCTTCAGTTCGACGCGCTTGCCGGCGGCCACCGAGCGCGCCATCGCATCGGACTCGACGCTCTGCACGCCGATCACCTTGATGTCCGGCCGCACGGCCTTGACGTACGCCGCGATGCCCGAGATCAGCCCCCCGCCCCCGATCGCGCAGAAGATCGCATGGATCGGCTGCGGATGCTGGCGCAGGATCTCCATGGCGATGGTGCCCTGGCCGGCGATGACTTCCGGGTCGTCGAACGGGTGCACGAAGGTGTAGCCGTGCTTTTCCTGCAGCTTGACGGCGTGGTTGTAGGCGTCGGAGTAGCTCTCGCCGTGCAGCACGACCTCGACCCAATCGCCGCCGCGCGACCGCACGCCGTCGATCTTGAGCTGCGGCGTCGTCACGGGCATGCAGATGATCGCCTTGCATTCCATGCGCGCCGCGCTGAACGCGACCCCCTGGGCATGGTTGCCCGCCGATGCCGTAATCACCCCGCGCTTGCGCTCGGCCGGCGTGAGCGAGGCCATCTTGTTGTAGGCGCCGCGCAGCTTGAACGAGAACACCGGCTGGTCATCCTCGCGCTTGAGGTAGACGCGGTTGCCGGTGCGCGCCGACAGGTTCGGCGCGAACTTGAGCTCGGTTTCCTGCGCGACGTCATAGACCTTCGCGGTCAGGATTTTCTTGAGGTAATCGATGGCCATGGTGCGGACCGGGTTGGACTTGGGGATAGCCCGTAAGCCTATCATGCGTCGCCTTGCCGGCCGGGCGGGGTGCTGGGTACACTGCCCCGGCCGCGCCACAGGGGTGCGGCTCCCCATCGGCGCGAGGCTCCCCATGCATACCCCGTCGTCTTCCTCCAAGCGTTCCAGGCCACGCCGGGGCCGCAAGATCTGGTCGGGCACGCAGCACGTCATTGCGTACGGCATGCCGCCGCTGGGCTGGCGCGACGTCTACCACCACGCGCTGGAAGTGAATTGGCCGACCTTCTTTGCGTTGCTGGCCACGATGTTCCTGGCGCTCAACGCGGTGTTTGCCGGGTTGTATTCGCTCGGCGATGCATCCATCGCGAACCAGTCGCCGCCGGGCTTCCTTGGGGCGTTCTTCTTCAGCGTCGAGACGCTCGCCACCGTCGGCTACGGCGACATGCACCCGCAGACGGTGTACGCCCACATCATCGCGACGCTGGAGATCTTCATTGGCATGTCGGGCATCGCCATGGCGACGGGGCTGGTGTTTGCGCGGTTTTCGCGCCCGCGGGCCAAGATCCTGTTTGCCCGCCATCCGGTCGTGCGCACCATCAACGGCACGCTCACGCTGATGCTCCGCGCGGCGAATGCGCGTCAGAACGTCATTGCGGAGGCCACGGCACGGCTGCGGCTGATGCAGGACGAACGCTCGCCGGAAGGCTATTCCATCTACAAGATCCGCGACCTCAAGCTCGAGCGCAGCGAGCATCCGATCTTCCTGCTCGGCTGGGTCATGATGCACGTCATCGACGAGACCAGCCCCTTGTACAACGCCACGGCGGAATCGCTCGCCGCCGTGGACGCCCTGCTATTGCTCACGATCGAAGGCGCTGACGAGACGGCCGCGCAGACCGTCCAGGCGCGCCATTCGTGGCGGCACGACGCGATCCGCTGGAATCATCGCTATCTCGACCTGATTCACGAAGAAGACGGCGTGACCACGGTTGACTACGACAACTTCCACAAGATCGAGCCGATCGGCACCCCGGCCGAGGCGCCGCCGCAGGCACAATGAGCGCCTCGTCGGCTTTCAACGCGCAACTCCCGTGGCTCTCAACCTCGTCTGGCTCGGCTTTTTCCTCATCGCCTTCGTCACCGCGTGCGTGCAGGTCGTGCTGGGCGACATGGAGGTCTTCTCCCGCATGCTGACCGGCATGTTCGATGCCGCGCGCACCGGCTTCGAAATCGCCATCGGCCTGACCGGCATGATGGCGCTGTGGCTCGGCATCATGCGCGTGGGCGAGCGCGCCGGCGTGGTCGATCTGTTTGCGCGGCTCGTGAACCCGCTGATGCGGCACCTGTTTCCGTCCGTGCCCGCCGGCCACCCGGCCAACGGCGCGATGATGATGAACGTGTCGGCCAACGTGCTGGGGCTGGACAACGCCGCCACGCCCCTCGGCCTGCACGCGATGCGCGAGCTGCAGCAGATCAATCCGCAGCCGCAGCGCGCCAGCGATGCGCAACTGATGTTCGTGGTGCTCAACACGGCCGGGGTGACGCTGGTGCCGACCTCCGTCATCGCCATCCGCCAGGCCATGGCGGTCAAGCAGGGCCTGGTCGGCTTCAATGCGGCGGACATTTTCCTGCCGACGCTGTTGTCCACGTTCATCGGCTTCTGCGCAGGCATTGCGGCCGTGGCGTGGTATCAGCGCATCAACCTGTTCAAGCCGGCGCTGCTGGCGTACTTTGGCGGCTTTGTCGCGGTGATGGGCTTGCTGTTTGCGTGGCTGCGCCAGTTTCCGCCGCAGCAGATGGCCGCGTGGATCAGCCTGATCGGCGCGGGGGCCATCCTCACCATCGTGGTGGCGTTCCTGGCGTGTGGGGCAATTCGCCGCATCAATGTCTACGAGACCTTCGTGGACGGCGCGAAAGACGGCTTCCAGGTGGCGATCGGCATCGTCCCGTACCTCGTGGCGGTGCTGGTCGGCATTGCGGTGTTCCGCGCGGCGGGCTGCATGGATTTCATGATGCAGGGGCTCTCCGCGCTGTTCTCGCACCTCGGTATCGACACGCGCTTCGTGCCCGCGCTGCCCGTCGGCATCATGAAGACGCTCTCGGGGGCCGGCGCCCGGGGCCTGATGGTCGACGTGATGACGACCTACGGCGTGGATTCCTTCCAGGGCAGGCTGGCCGCCATCATCCAGGGCTCGACCGAGACCACGTTCTACGTGCTGGCCGTGTACTTCGGCAGCGTCGGCATCAAGGACACGCGCTACGCGCTGGCGTGCGGGCTGTGGGCCGACCTGATCGGGCTGGTCGGCGCGGTTCTGGTCGCGTATCTGTTCTTCGCCTGACGGGTCAGGGCGACTCCGGGGCGGCGTGTGCGCTGCACGCCCACTACAATCGACCGCATGGAACAGTGGATCGACACGCTTTTTGCCACCCTTGCCCTGCCCAAGGTCGGGCTGCCCGCCATCTTCGTCGTCAGCTTCATCTCGGCGACGCTGTTGCCGCTGGGGTCTGAACCGGCCGTCTTCGCTTACATCAAGCTCAATCCCGAGATGTTCTGGCCGGCCGTCATCGTTGCGACGCTGGGCAATACGCTGGGCGGTGCGGTCGATTGGTGGATGGGCTATGCGGCCAAGCTCGCGCTGGTGCGCATCCATCTGGCGCGCCGTCGTCGCGAGCACAACGCCGAGCACGCCCACCGCGTGCCGCACCCCAAGCGCCACCGCGCGCCCCCGCTCGACAAGAAGTATTTCCGCTGGATGCGCCGCATCGGGCCGGTGTCGCTGCTGGTGTCGTGGCTGCCGGGCATCGGCGATCCGCTCTGCACGCTCGCCGGGTGGCTGCGGCTGCGTTTCTGGCCCAGCGTCATGTACATGGCCATCGGCAAATTCCTGCGCTACCTCGTCATGACGACGGCGCTGCTGACCCTGCCGGACGGCTTCTGGCACGGCATCCTCGGCTGGATCAAGACCCTCCTGATGTGACGTTTGCGTGGTGCAGGCTCCACTCGGTTGCGGCCACACTTTTCGCAAGCCATTGAAAACGCGGCGGTTTTCGCGCCCATGCGACCGGCAGGGATACCGTTGTTGCAACGCATCAACGGTGAACCTTGCAGTACAATCGCGCTTTAAAGACCGCGCGGCCGACACCTGCTTTGCCGCGCTCCCTCCCCGCGGCTCGCCATGAACGCCCCACTTCTGATCGACGCCAAACTCGCGGCGCAGGACGCTGCGCCCCGGCTGCGCGAGATTCCCTACAACTACACCTCGTTCTCGGATCGGGAAATCGTCATCCGTCTGCTGGGCGAGTCTGCGTGGCAGATCCTCGACGAGCTGCGCGGCGAGCGTCGCACCGGCCGATCGGCGCGCATGCTGTACGAAGTGCTGGGCGACATCTGGGTGGTGCGTCGCAACCCGTATCTGCAGGACGACCTGCTCGACAACCCGAAGCGCCGCCAGATGCTGATCGACGCACTCAATCACCGCCTGGCGGAGATCGAGAAGCGCCGCGTGGCCGACCACGATTCGCATCACGACCCCGAAGGCGATGAGCGCGCCAAGAAGGTCGAGCAGCTCGTCGTGCACGCGCGCCGCGCCGTCAAGGCGTTCCAGGAAGAATTCGCCCAGGTGTACGACCTGCGCCGCCGCGCGCAGAAAGTGCTCGGCCGCGTGACGGCCAAGGACAACATCAAGTTCGACGGCCTGTCGCGCGTGTCGCACGTGACCGACGCCACCGACTGGCGCGTGGAATACCCGTTCGTGGTGCTCACGCCCGACACGGAAGAAGAGATCGCCGGCATCGTCAAGGGCTGCTTCGAGCTCGGGCTGACCATCATTCCGCGCGGAGGCGGCACCGGCTACACGGGCGGCGCCGTGCCGCTCACGCCGTTCTCGGCCGTCATCAATACCGAAAAGCTCGAGCGTCTGGACGCAGTCGAGATGACCGACCTGCCGGGCGTCGACCACCCCGTGCCGACCATCTATTCGGGCGCCGGCGTGGTCACGCGCCGCGTGGCCGATGCGGCGGAAAAGGCCGGCCTCGTGTTCGCCGTGGACCCGACCTCGATCGACGCTTCGTGCATCGGCGGCAACGTGGCCATGAACGCGGGCGGCAAGAAGGCCGTGCTGTGGGGCACCGCGCTGGACAACCTCGCCTGGTGGCGCATGGTTGACCCGGACGGCAACTGGCTCGAAGTCCAGCGCCTCAATCACAACCTCGGCAAGATCCACGATGCGCCGGTCGTCACGTTCGAGCTGAAGTGGTTCGACGGCAATGCGCCCCTCGGCGCCAAGCTGCTGCGCACCGAGACGCTCACCATCGAAGGCCGCAAGTTCCGCAAGGAAGGCCTTGGCAAGGACGTCACCGACAAGTTCCTGGCCGGCCTGCCTGGCGTGCAGAAGGAAGGCTGCGACGGCATCATCACCAGCGCGCGCTGGATCCTGCACCGCATGCCGAAGTCGATCCGCACCGTGTGCCTGGAGTTCTTCGGCCAGGCGCGTGACGCGATCCCGAGCATCGTCGAAATCAAGGATTACCTCGACGCCGAGACCAAGAAGCCCGGCGGCGCGATCCTCGCGGGCCTGGAACACCTGGACGAGCGCTACCTGCGCGCGGTCGGCTACGCCACCAAGAGCAAGCGCAACGCGTTCCCGAAGATGGTATTGATCGGTGACATCGTCGGCGACGACGATGACGCCGTGGCGCGCGCCACCTCCGAAGTGATCCGCCTGGCCAACGGCAAGAGCGGCGAAGGCTTCGTGGCCGTGAGCCCCGAGGCGCGCAAGAAGTTCTGGCTCGACCGCTCGCGCACGGCCGCGATTGCCAAGCACACCAACGCCTTCAAGATCAACGAAGACGTGGTGATTCCGCTCAACCGCATGGGCGAGTACACCGACGGCATCGAGCGCATCAACATCGAGCTGTCGATCAAAAACAAGCTCAAGCTGGCCGACGCGCTGCAGGACTTCTTCGCGCGCGGCGACCTGCCGCTGGGCCGCACCGACGACGCCAACGAGATCCCGAGCGCCGAACTGCTGGAAGACCGCGTCCAGCAGGCCCAGCAACTGGTGCGTGCCACGCGCGCCCGCTGGCAGTACCTGCTCGACCATCTCGACACGCCGGTGAACACGGTGCGCGCCAGCCTGATCGGCCTCGGGCTCGGCTATCTCGCGCAGACCATCGACGAGCGCCTCGAGACGCAGCCCGACGCGAACCTGTTCCACCTGCTGCAGGACCGCACGATCCGCGTGTCGTGGAAGGCCGAGATCCGCGCCGAGCTGCGCAAGATCTTCAACGGCGGCGAGTTCAAGCCGATCCTCGACGAGGCGCAGGCGATCCACAAGCAGGTGCTGCGCGGCCGCGTGTTCGTGGCGCTGCACATGCACGCCGGCGACGGCAACGTGCACACCAACATCCCCGTCAACTCGGATGACTACGACATGCTGCAGGACGCCCACAAGGCGGTGGCCCGCATCATGACGCTGGCGCGTTCGCTGGACGGTGTGATTTCGGGCGAGCACGGCATCGGCATCACCAAGCTGGAGTTCCTGACCGACGACGAGATCGCGGACTTCGCCGCCTACAAGCGCCGCGTCGATCCGAACGGCCGCTTCAACAAGGGCAAGCTGCTGCGCGACATCAACGACCCGCAGGCGATCGCCGCCGACTTGCGCAACGCCTATACGCCGTCGTTCGGCCTGATGGGGCACGAGTCGATCATCATGCAGCAGAGCGACATCGGCGCCATCTCGGAATCGATCAAGGACTGCCTACGCTGCGGCAAGTGCAAGCCGGTGTGCGCCACGCATGTGCCGCGCGCCAATCTGCTGTACAGCCCGCGCAACAAGATCCTCGCCACGTCGCTGCTCATCGAGGCCTTCCTGTACGAAGAGCAGACGCGCCGCGGCGTGTCGATCAAGCACTGGGAAGAGTTTGCCGACGTGGGCGACCACTGTACCGTGTGCCACAAGTGCGTGACGCCGTGCCCAGTCAAGATCGACTTCGGCGATGTGTCGATGAACATGCGCAACCTGCTGCGCAAGATGGGGCAGAAGAAATTCAACCCCGGCACCGCAGCGGCGATGTTCTACCTGAACGCGACCAACCCCGAGACGATCAACCTCACCCGCAAGGTGATGTTCGACTGGGGCTACAAGGCGCAGCGTCTGGGCAATGACATCCTGAAGAAGTTCGCCAAGAAGCAGACCGCGCATCCGCCCGCCACGGTGGGCAGGCCGCCGGTGCGCGAGCAGGTGATCCACTTCATCAACAAGAAGATGCCGGGCAACCTGCCCAAGAAGACGGCGCGCGCGTTGCTGGACATCGAGGACAACGAGATCGTCCCGATCATCCGCAACCCCAAGGTCACCACGCCGGATAGCGAGGCGGTCTTCTACTTCCCGGGTTGCGGCTCGGAGCGCCTGTTCTCGCAGGTGGGCCTGGCCACGCAGGCGATGCTGTGGCATGCCGGCGTGCAGACCGTGCTGCCGCCGGGCTACCTGTGCTGCGGTTATCCGCAGCGCGGCACTGGCCAGTTCGACAAGGCCGAGAAGATCGTCACCGACAACCGCGTGCTGTTCCACCGCGTGGCCAACACGCTCAACTACCTCGACATCAAGACGGTGGTGGTGAGCTGCGGCACCTGCTACGACCAGCTCGCGGGGTATGAATTCGACAAGATCTTCCCGGGCTGCCGGATCATCGACATTCACGAATACCTGCTGGAGAAGGGCGTGAAGATCGACGGTGTGCAAGGCACGCGGTACATGTACCACGACCCCTGCCACACCCCGATCAAGACGATGGACCCCACCAAGCTGGTCAACCAGCTGATGGGCGGCAACATCGGCGCCGATGGCCAGACCCGGGCGATCGAGAAGAACGACCGCTGCTGCGGCGAGTCGGGCACGCTGGCGATCTCGCGCCCCGACATTTCCACGCAGGTCCGCTTCCGCAAGGAAGAAGAGATGCAGAAGGGCGCCGACAAGCTTCGCAGTCTCGGCCAGACCGCAGGCCAGGGCGGCGAGGCGTTCAACGGCGACGTGAAGATCCTCACGAGCTGCCCGGCATGTCTGCAGGGCCTGTCGCGCTACACCGAAGATGTTTCGGTGCAGGCCGACTACATCGTGGTCGAGATGGCGCGTCACGTGCTCGGTGAAACCTGGCTGCAGGACTACGTCGCGCAGGCCAACGCCGGCGGCATCGAGCGGGTTCTGGTGTGACGGCTGCGACGACCGGCGAACGGGCGCCCGGCTGCGCATTGTGCGAGACCGATGGCGGCGAGCCCGTCTGGCGCAATGCCCGGGCGCGCGTGGTGCTGGTCGAGCATGCGCGCTTTCCGGGCTTTTGCCGCGTCATCTGGAACGACCACGTCGCCGAGCAGACCGACCTGCCCGACGCCGATCGCCACTGGCTGATGGAAGTCGTGGCGCGCGTGGAGCGCGTGCTGCGCGCCGAGCTGGTGCCGGACAAGATCAACCTTGCCAGCTTCGGCAACTTCGTGCCGCACCTCCACTGGCACGTCATCCCACGCTACCGGTGGGACACGCACTTTCCAGAAGCCGTGTGGGGGCCGGCGCAGCGCGAGCCGGATGCCGCGCGCCTGGCAGACATCACCGCCAGGCTGCCAGCGCTGTCGTACGCCCTGCAATCGGCGCTCGCCGACGTTTGAGCGTCCGCCGTCGGCTACGCGTCGCCATCGTCCTGCGCGGAACCCGCCGGCCGCGCAGATCGTCAGATTCCTTTTCTGTCGTGTCACAGCCCTCGCCATGACGACACCGCGCACCGCCGCCACCGCCGATTCCCGCAAGGATTCCATCGCCGAGCTGAATGTCCACCACGGCCGGCTGAACCTGTCCGAGACGTGGAAGCTCATCCGCCCGTACTGGTTTTCGGAAGACCGCCACAAGGCCTGGGGGCTGCTTGCGCTGGTGATCGGCCTGAACCTGTTCCTCGTCTACATGAACGTCCTGTTCACGGACTGGAACCGGCTCTTCTACAACGCCCTGGAGCAGAAGAACTACGGCGAGTTCTGGATACAGCTGGGGCGTTTTTCGTGGATCGCCGCGTTGCTGATCATCGGCTCCATCATGCGGCTGTACTACTCGATGATGCTGCAGATGCGCTGGCGGACGTGGATCACCGGCAGCTTCCTCGACGACTGGCTCGGCAAGCAGGCGTTCTACCGCCTGGAGCAAACGCACAGCGCGGACAACCCCGACCAGCGGATCGCCGATGACCTGCGCACCTTCACCGATGCGACGCTCACGCTGGCGCTCGGCTTCCTGAATTCCGCCGTCACGCTGGTGTCGTTCTTCGGCATCCTGTGGGCGGTGTCGGGGCCGCTGGCGTTCAGTCTGGGGGGGCACGATTTCGTGATTCCGGGCTACATGGTCTGGTTTGCGCTGCTGTACTCGATCGTGGGCTCGGTCATCATCCACTTCGTGGGGCGGCCACTGATCGGGCTGTCGTTCCAGCAGGAGCGTTACGAGGCGTACTTCCGCTTCCTGCTCGTGCGCGTGCGCGAGAACAGCGAGAGCATCGCGCTCTACCGCGGCGAGCCGACCGAGAAAGCCATCCTGCGCGGCCGCTTCGAGCGCATCCGCACCAACTGGAACCAGTTGATGGACTACACGCGGCGTCTCACGTTTGCGAGCTCCGGCTATGCGCAGTTCGCCATCATCTTTCCGTTTCTGGTTTCGGCGCCGCGCTACTTTGGCGGCACGCTCACGCTGGGCGGCATGATGCAGGTCGCCACCGCGTTCGGGCAGGTGCAGGATGCGATGTCGTGGTTCGTCACCAACTACCGCACGCTGGTGACATGGAAAGCCTCCACGAACCGTCTGATCGAATTCCAGCGCGCCATCCGCGCCGCCGAGCGGGAAGAGGAACGCCGAGCCGGGGTGCGCGATGTCGAGGTCGAAACCGCTGCCGTGCCCGCCATCGAGGCCCACGGCCTCGCGCTGAACCTGCCGAACCGCGCACCCGAAGACCTGCTCGTCGAGCCGTTTGACATGACGATCGGGCGCAGCGAACGCGTGCTCGTCAACGGCCCTTCCGGCTGCGGCAAAAGCACGCTCGTGCGCGCCGTGGCCGGCATCTGGCCGTACGGCACCGGTCGCATCGAGGTTCCCGAGGGCGCGCGCGTGCTGTTCTTGCCGCAGCGCAGCTACCTGCCCTCGGGCACGCTGGCCGATGCGCTGTCGTATCCCGATCTCGCCACGCAGTACACCGCCGAGCGCCTGGAGCAGGTGCTCACCGCGTGCCGTCTGCCAGGGCTGGTCGGCCTGCTAGACGAGGTCAGCAACTGGAGCCTGCGCCTGTCGCCGGGCGAACAGCAGCGCCTGGCCTTTGCGCGCGCGCTGCTGCAGCGTCCCGACTACCTGTTCCTGGACGAGGCCACCAGCGCACTCGACGAAGACACCGAGGCGTTCATGTACAGCCTCCTCCTCGAATCGATGCCCGATGTGACGATCGTCAGCGTGGCGCACCGCAGCACCGTGGCTCGGTTCCACCATCGCCGTCTGCGCTACATCCCCGAGGGCGACCTGTTGACTGCGGTAAGCTATCGGGTCGTGGAGGAGCCTGCGCACGTGGCGCTCGCGGCTTCCTAGTACATCGTTCTTACGCAATCAACGAGACGTTTTCATGGCCGGACTGTCCGCCGACACCCCGCACCCGACCGGCATCACGGTGCATACGCAATCGCGCGTGCTCGAGATCGCCTTTGCCGACGGCAAGCACTTCAGGCTGCCCTTCGAGTATCTGCGCGTGCTGTCGCCGTCTGCCGAAGTGCAGGGGCACGGGCCCGGCCAGGAAGTGCTGCAGACCGGCAAGCGCGATGTCGGCATCGTGGGGGTGGAGCCGGTCGGCAACTATGCGATACGGCCGCTGTTCTCCGACGGCCACGATTCCGGCATCTACGACTGGGCGTACCTGTATCGCCTGGGCGTAGAGCAAGACGCGCTGTGGCAGGCGTATCTCGATCGCCTCGCTGCAGCGGGCCTGGACCGTGACGCGCCGATGGCACCGAACGCCGGGCACGCCTGCGGGCACAGCCACTGATTTCCGATTCACTTCGCAGCGCCTGCGCGCTGCATCTGCATCTCTTTTTCCGTCATGAGCCAAACCCACTTCGGATTTCAGCAGGTCGACGAGCGCGAGAAGGCCGGCAAGGTCGCCGGCGTGTTCCATTCCGTCGCGAGCAAGTACGACGTGATGAACGACCTGATGTCCGGCGGCCTGCACCGCGTGTGGAAGATGTTCACCATCGCCCAGGCAGCGGTACGCCCCGGCTACAAGGTGCTGGACATCGCCGGCGGCACGGGCGACCTGGCCAAGGCGTTCGCGCGCCAGGCAGGCCCCACCGGTGAGGTGTGGCTGACCGACATCAACGAGTCCATGCTGCGCGTCGGCCGCGACCGCCTGCTCGATGCCGGCGTCCTGACTCCGACCGCGCTGTGCGACGCGGAGCACATTCCCTTTCCAGATGCTTACTTCGACGTAGTGACAGTGGCATTCGGCTTGCGCAACATGACGCATAAGGATCGGGCGCTCGCAGAGATGCGCCGCGTGGTCAAGCCCGGTGGCAAGGTCATGGTGCTCGAGTTCTCGAAGGTGTGGCAGCCGCTGGAAAAGGCCTACGACGTGTATTCGTTCAAGGTCCTGCCGTGGCTGGGCAGCAAGGTGGCGGGCGACGCCGAGAGCTATCGGTATCTGGCGGAGTCCATCCGCATGCACCCGGACCAGGAAACGCTCAAGCAGATGATGGAACAGGCCGGATTGGACTCGGTCGAATACTTCAATCTGACGGCGGGGGTCGTGGCACTGCACGTTGGCCGTCGGCTCTAAGCCGCTTTCGTTGTCCACCGGACGGGCGATGCAGCGCGCTGCGGCGATATGCCACGATCCTTCACATTGAATTCGGCATGGACGTCTTCATCTAATGGCGTCACTGCCTATTGGAGAGAAGACAGCGATGAGTTTGCACTGGGGTGGAAAATTGATGGCGGGCGCGCTGGTTGCGACGCTCGCATTTGGCACGGCGCTGGACGCCAACGCCAAGCGCATGGGCGGCAGCCGCAGCGTCGGCAAGCAGTCGTCCACCGTGACACAGCGCCAGCAGACACCGCCGGCTACCACGCCGTCGCCCACGCAGCAGGCGGCACCGGCGGCGCAGCCGTCGCCGGCGGCACCGGCTCCGGCAGCGCCTGCGGCCAAGCCGGGGCGTAACTGGGGCGGTATGCTGGGCGGCCTCGCTGCCGGCCTGGGCCTCGGTTATCTGCTGTCGAAGTTCGGTCTGGGCGCTGGCCTCGCCTCATTCCTGTCGAACCTGATCCTGATTGCCCTGATCGCCTTCGTGGTGATGTGGATCATCCGCAAGGTGCGCGGCAGCCGTCCGCAAGGTCCGGCCTACGCCACGGGTGGCCCGTCGCTGGGCGGCGACCGCGAGCCGTACGTGCCGCAATCTTCCGCTCCGGCCCCGCAGGCTTCCACGCCGGTGGCTTCGTCGCTGAACACCGGCAACACGTCGGGCCTGGGTGCAGGCGCACCGACGGCTGCCCAATCCTGGAACCTGGGCGGCCCCGCCGAGCCGGCGCTCAACGCGCAGCCTGCCGCTGCCGCTGCCGCACCGCAGCAGCCGTGGGGCGTGCCCGCTGATTTCGACACGCAGGCGTTCCTGCGCAACGCCAAGGTCTACTTCATCCGCCTGCAGGCCGCATGGGATGCCGGCAACCTGAACGACATCCGCGAGTTCACGACGCCGGAGATGTTTGCCGAGATCAAGATGGATCTGGCCGATCGTGGTGCCGCGCCGAACAAGACCGACGTGATTTCGGTCGAGGCGGAGTTGCTTGGCATCGAGACGCAGGCGAGCGAGTACCTGGCCAGCGTGCGGTTCTCGGGCATGATCCGCGAAGAAGCCAACGCGCCGGCGCAGCCGTTCGCCGAGGTGTGGAACCTGTCCAAGCCCACGCAAGGTGCCGGCGGCTGGGTGCTGGCTGGCATCCAGCAGTTGCAGTGATGCGGTGACGACTTGAAGCGGCGCGAACGGCCGTTTCACCATTGCCCGTAAAATAGGGCCCGACCGACCGGTTCGGGCCCTTTTTGCTGCCCGTCGGCTAGCCCGCTTCCTGCGTTTCACCACTGCATGTCATCGACAGCCTCCTCGTCTCCGTTTCCGTCCGTGCTGATGCAGCCGTTGCTGCTTGCGCTCAATCACCTGCTGCGTCAGGAGCCTTGGGCCCAGGAGATGCTACGGCCGTTTGCGGGCCGCGCGGCCCAGTTTGATCTGGCGCCCCTGTCGATCACGCTGCAGGTGGACGCGGCCGGCCTGGTGATCGCGCCGGCGGCCGATGTCGAACCCGCCGTGACGGTGGTGGTGCCGCTTGCAGCCGCGGCCAGCGATTACGCCACCGGCGGCCAGGCAGCTGTGCTCAAGCATGTGCGCATCGACGGTGAAGCGGAGTTCGCCAACGCGCTCTCGACGCTGCTGCGAAACCTGCGCTGGGATGCGGCGGAAGATCTGTCGCGCGTCTTCGGCGACGTGATCGCGCAGCGCATGGTGAGCGGTGCCCAGGCTGCGCGCATCGAGGCCGCCCGCGTCGGCCGTTCGTTGGCGGAATCGGTTGCGTCGTACCTGACCGATGAGCGACCCACGCTCGTCCGACACGCGCGCCTGGCGCAGTTTGCCGCCGACGTGGCCGCGCTGCGCGATGCCGAGGCGCGGCTCGCCAAGCGCCTGGAACGGCTCGAGGCACGTTCGCGCCCCGCAGCCGAGATGCGACGTCGGGGTGAATTGGCATGACGCGTCTCCTTCGGCTGGGCAAGATCGTCTTCGTCATCCTGTACTACGGGCTGGATCAGCTCGCACTGTCGGGTTTCAAGAGCCGTCGCATCCGCGCGCTGGTCTGGCTGCTGACGCTCGGCCGCAAGCCGAAGCGCCCGCGTGGCGAGCGTCTGCGGCTGGCGCTCGAGCAGCTCGGTCCGATCTTCGTGAAGTTCGGGCAGGTGCTGTCGACGCGGCGTGACTTGCTGCCGCCCGATGTGGCCGACGAACTGGCCAAGCTGCAGGACCGCGTGCCGCCGTTCGACCCCAAGGTGGCGGCGGCCATCGTCGAGAAGTCGCTGGGCAAACCGCTGTCGGCGCTGTTCCATCGCTTTGACCATCATCCGGTGGCAAGCGCATCGATTGCGCAGGTGCATTTCGCGACGTTGCGCGGTGGCCCGTGCGATGGCCGGGAGGTCGCCGTCAAGGTGTTGCGCCCGGGCATGTTGCCGGTCATCGACAGCGATCTCGCCCTCATGCGGGACCTGGCCACGTGGATGGAAAAACTGTGGGCCGACGCCAAGCGCCTCAAGCCACGCGAGGTCGTCGCCGAGTTCGACAAGTACCTGCACGACGAGCTGGACCTGATGCGCGAGGCGGCCAACGCCAGCCAGCTGCGCCGCAACTTCGCCAAGTCGGATCTGCTGCTGGTGCCCGAGGTGTTCTGGGACTGGTGCACGTCGGAAGTCTTTGTGATGGAGCGCATGCACGGCGTGCGCATTTCGCACACCGAAGAGCTGCGCGCGGCCGGCGTGGACATGCACAAGCTCGCGCGCGACGGCGTGGAGATCTTCTTCACGCAGGTCTTCCGCGACGGTTTCTTCCACGCCGACATGCACCCCGGCAACATCCTCGTGAGTGTGGCGCCCGAGACGCTGGGTCGCTATATCGCGCTGGATTTCGGCATCGTCGGCGCGTTGTCGGAGTTCGACAAGAACTACCTCGCCCAGAACTTCCTGGCGTTCTTCCAGCGCGACTACCATCGCGTCGCGGTGCTGCACATCGAGTCAGGCTGGGCGCCGGAAGAGACCCGCGTCGAGGAACTGGAAGGCGCCATCCGCGCGTGCTGCGAGCCGTATTTCGACCGGCCGCTCGGCGAGATCTCGCTGGGCCTCGTGCTGATGCGTTTGTTCCAGACCTCGCGCCGCTTCAACGTGGAGGTGCAGCCGCAGCTCGTCCTGCTGCAGAAGACGCTGCTCAACGTGGAAGGCCTCGGCCGCCAGCTCGATCCGGATCTCGACCTGTGGAAGACCGCCAAGCCCTTCCTCGAACGCTGGATGCACGAGCAGGTCGGCTGGCGCGGCTTTGTCGACCGCCTGAAGGTGGAAGCACCACAGTGGGCCAACAAGCTGCCCGACTTCCCGCGCCTGATGCACCAGATCCTGGATCGCCACGCGCGCGACGACGGCCATGCGCAGACGGCGGCGCTGACTGCGCTGCTGGCCGAACAGCGGCGCACCAATCGCTTGCTGTCGGCGGCGCTGCTGTTCGTCGGCGGTTTTGCCGTCGGCATCATCGCCACGCACGTGTTGGCGTGGCTGGCCCGGCATTGATCCCTGATCCTCGCGCTGCCATGGCTGAACCGCCCGTCTTCCAAACCCGCGACGCCGCCGACCCGGCCTTCTGGGACGAGCGCTTCAGCCGCGAGCACACGCCCTGGGACGCCCGCGGCGTGCCAAACGCGTTTCGGCAATTTTGCGAGGCGCAGCCCACGCCGCTTTCTACGCTGATTCCCGGTTGCGGCAATGCCTACGAGGCCGGGTGGCTCGCCGAGCGCGGCTGGCCGGTCACCGCGATTGATTTTGCACCGAGTGCCGTGGCGTCCGCCCAGGCCATCCTCGGCCCGCACGCCGATGTGGTGGAGCTGGGCGATTTCTTCCGCTTTGCGCCGCGCCGTCCGGTGCAGTGGATTTACGAACGCGCGTTTCTGTGCGCCATGCCGCGCCGGCTCTGGCCCGGCTACGCCGCGCAGGTCGCAGCGCTTCTGCCGCCAGGCGGCTTGCTGGCCGGGTTTTTTGCCGTGGTCGAGGGCAGGGAGGCCGTGCCCAAGGGGCCGCCGTTCGAGACCACGCAGCCCGAACTGGACGCGCTGCTCTCGCCGAGCTTCGAACGCATCAGCGACACGCCGATCGCCGAAACCGAGTCGATTCCGGTCTTTGCGGGCCGTGAGCGCTGGCAGGTCTGGCGGCGCCGCGCCGACTGAACGGCAACGCGGCGGGCCTGGCTGTTGGTGCAAAGCAACATAGGCGCCGGTCCGAAAAAAGCCTGCCGCCGCCCGTCGCGGGGCCCTGCGTAAAAAAACAGCAAAACGCCGGCATTCGTGGTCGCACCAATGCCCCGGCGCACAGTCCCATCGCTATAATCCCGCCATTTCGCCCGGCGCCCCTGGCCGCCGATGGGATTTCCAGCCTCTTTCGCGCGTGCCATGCTGATCTGGTTTGTCATTATTTACTGGGTGATTTCGGTCGGGATCGGCCTATGGGCCGCGCTGCGCGTGCGCAATACCGCCGACTTTGCCGTGGCCGGACGCAGTCTGCCGTTCTATGTCGTGACCGCCACGGTGTTCGCTACCTGGTTCGGTTCCGAAGCCGTGCTGGGCATCCCCGCAGAGTTCCTCAAGGACGGCCTCCATGGCGTGGTGGCGGACCCGTTCGGTTCATCGCTGTGCCTGGTGCTGGTGGGCTTGTTCTTTGCCAAGCCGCTGTACCGGATGAACCTGCTCACCATTGGCGACTTCTACCGCAACCGCTTTGGGCGCCTGGCAGAGACGCTCACCACCCTGTGCATTGTCGTGTCGTACCTGGGCTGGGTGGCGGCGCAGATCAAGGCGCTCGGCCTGGTGTTCTATACGGTGTCGGACGGCGCGGTCTCGCAGGAGCTGGGCATGATGATCGGCGCGGGCAGCGTGCTGGTGTACACGTTGTTCGGCGGCATGTGGTCGGTGGCGGTGACTGACTTCATCCAGATGATCATCATCGTGATCGGCATGCTGTACATCGGCTGGGAAGTGTCGGGCCAGGCCGGCGGCGTCGGCACCGTGGTGGCGCACGCGGCGGCTTCGGGCAAGTTCTCCTTCTGGCCATCGCTCAATCCCATCGAGATCATCGGGTTTGCAACGGCGTGGATCACCATGATGCTCGGCTCGATCCCGCAGCAGGACGTGTTCCAGCGCGTCACGTCCTCGCGCACGGAGCGCATTGCCGGAGCCGCTTCGGTGCTGGGCGGCGTGCTGTATTTCATGTTCGCGTTCGTGCCGATGTTCCTGGCGTACTCGGCCACGCTGATCGACCCCGAGATGGTCAAGCAGTACATCGAAAAGGACTCGCAGCTGATCCTGCCCAACCTGGTGCTGCAGCATGCGCCTGTATTTGCGCAGGTGATGTTCTTCGGTGCGCTGCTCTCGGCCATCAAGAGCTGCGCGAGCGCGACGCTGCTTGCACCGTCGGTCACATTCGCCGAAAACGTGCTGCGCCCGCTGCTCCCGAACATGGAGGACAAGCGCTTCCTGCGCGTGATGCAGGCCGTGGTCCTCACGTTCACCGTCCTGGTGACGCTCTTTGCGCTGAATTCGCACCTGTCGATCTTCCATATGGTCGAGAGCGCCTACAAGGTCACACTGGTGGCGGCGTTCGTGCCACTGGCCTTCGGCCTGTTCTGGAAGCGCGCGACGAAGCAGGGCGGCCTGCTAGCCATCGTCGTCGGTCTGGCGGTCTGGATCGGATGCGAGGTGTTCCATCCGGATGCGGCGCTTCCGCCACAGTTGGTCGGCTTGCTGGCCAGCCTGAGCGCCATGATCCTCGGCTCGCTGGGCCCGCAGTGGATCGAGAATCGCGCTCCGACCACCAACGCGGCCACGCAAAGCTGAGGCGGTTGCACGCGGCGTGTACGGTGTGCCACTTTATGGCGCGTGGCCATCGCCGGTTCTGCATGGGCGGTCGGGAATTTCCTCGAAAGGGTTTATAATTCAAGGCTTTGCGCGCCGGTACTTGCAATCGGCGCGTCTGCCCTGATCTTCCGCGAGCCTGTGCGCGTTCCGCGCCGTGTTCGTGCGTTGCGCAGGCATATTCTCCAATCGCTTTCTCGACTTCGTTTGTTTCAGGGTGAGGACACCATGCCGATCTATGCTTATCGATGCGACGCCTGCGGCCACGCCAAGGATGTGCTGCAGAAGATGAGCGACGCGCCGCTCACCGATTGCCCCGCCTGCGGTGCGCCGGCATTCAAGAAGCAGCTGACTGCCGCGGGCTTCCAGCTCAAGGGTTCGGGCTGGTATGTAACTGATTTCCGCGGCGGTTCGGGCGGCACGTCGGCCGCCGGCACGGGCGCCAAGACGGACGCCGCAGCGTCTGCCGCCGCGCCGGCGGCTTCGTCGGAGAGTGCGTCGTCGGCTGCCAGCGCCGCCCCGGCGGCCTCCGGCGGTTGCGGCACGTCGTGCGCGTGCCACTGAACGCGTCGCTCATCTCTCGGCCCGCCACTCCATGAAACAAAAAACCAGCGCACTCAAGACGTGGTTCCTGACCGGTCTTCTGGTGCTCGTCCCGCTTGCGATCACGCTGTGGGTGTTGTCACTCATCATCGGCACGATGGACCAGAGCCTGGCGCTGCTGCCGTCGGCCTGGCAGCCCGATCAGCTGTTCGGCCGGCGTATCCCCGGTGTGGGCGCGATCCTCACCCTGGCGTTCATCCTGATCGTCGGTGTGGCAGCGCACAATTTCATCGGCCAGAAGCTGGTGACGTGGTGGGAAGCGCTGGTGGGCCGCATTCCGGTGGTCGGCCCGATCTATTCGAGCGTGAAGCAGGTGTCCGACACGCTGCTGTCGTCCAACGGCAATGCGTTCCGCAAGGCGCTGCTGGTGCAGTACCCGCGCGAAGGGTCTTGGACGATCGCCTTTCTGACCGGCCGCCCTGGCGGGGATGTTGAAAACCACCTGCAAGGCGAGTACGTCAGCGTGTATGTGCCGACCACGCCGAACCCGACGTCGGGCTTCTTCCTGATGATGCCCAAGGCCGATACCATCGAGCTGGACATGACGGTGGATGCGGCGCTCAAGTACATCGTGTCGATGGGTGTGGTGGCGCCTGAAGCGTTGCCGCGCCGCATGGACCCGCCCGATGCCTCTCAACAGACGGAGGACCGGTCGCCGGCAGCATCGCCGCGCGACCCCTCGAATCCGACCGCGCTGCCCGATGCCGGCGGCGCCGTCTCAGCCCCTTGATCACGTATTCGGCCGGCAGCGCGCATCACCCTGCCAGCCTTCCTCAACTTTTCACGCGCGACGCTCTGTTGGCGGCGCGCTTCGCGGAAAACCACAACATGCAAATGCGTACTCAATACTGCGGTCAGGTCACCGAACAACTGCTCGGCCAGAGCGTCACGCTCTCGGGCTGGGCGCACCGCCGCCGCGACCACGGCGGGGTGATCTTCATCGACCTGCGCGACCGTGAAGGCCTGGTCCAGATCGTCTGCGACCCGGACCGCCCCGAGATGTTCAAGGTGGCCGAAGGCGTGCGCAACGAGTTCTGCCTGCAGGTGAAGGGGGTCGTGCGCGCCCGCCCGGAAGGCACCACGAACGCCAACCTGGCCAGCGGCAAGGTGGAGGTGCTGTGCCATGAACTGACGGTGCTGAATGCCTCCGTCACGCCGCCGTTCCAGCTCGACGACGACAACCTGTCGGAAACCACGCGCCTGACGCACCGCGTCCTGGATCTGCGCCGCCCGCAGATGCAGTACAACCTGCGCCTGCGCTACAAGGTCGCGATGGAAGTGCGCAAGTACCTCGATGCGCAGGGTTTCATCGACATCGAAACGCCGATGCTCACCAAGAGCACGCCCGAAGGCGCGCGCGATTACCTCGTGCCCTCGCGTGTGAACGCCGGTCAGTTCTTTGCGCTGCCGCAGTCACCGCAGCTGTTCAAGCAGATGCTGATGGTGTCGGGCTTCGACCGCTACTACCAGATCACCAAGTGCTTCCGCGACGAAGACCTGCGTGCCGACCGCCAGCCCGAGTTCACCCAGATCGACTGCGAGACCTCGTTCCTGGGCGAGCAGGAAATCCGCGACCTGTTCGAGGAGATGATCCGCACGGTGTTCAAGAACACCATGTCGGTCGAGCTGGACGCCAAGTTCCCGGTGATGGAGTTCCGCGAGGCGATGGCCCGTTTCGGCTCGGACAAGCCGGACCTGCGCGTCAAGCTGGAATTCACCGAGCTGACCGACGCCATGAAGGACGTCGACTTCAAGGTGTTCTCCGGCCCGGCCAACGCTGAAGGCGGCCGCGTGGTCGCACTGCGCGTGCCGGGCGGTGCTTCGCTGTCGCGCGGCGATATCGACGCGTACACCAAGTTCGTCGAAATCTACGGTGCCAAGGGCTTGGCCTGGATCAAGGTCAACGAAGTGGCTAAGGGCCGCGACGGCCTGCAATCGCCGATCGTGAAGAACCTGCACGACGCCGCCATCGCCGAGATCGTGAAGCGCAGCGGCGCACAGGATGGCGACATCCTGTTCTTCGGTGCCGATCGTGCCAAGGTCGTCAACGACGCCATGGGCGCGCTGCGCCTGAAGATCGGCCACTCGGAGTTCGGCAAGAGCAACGGCCTGTTCGAAGACGCCTGGAAGCCGCTGTGGGTGGTGGACTTCCCGATGTTCGAGTACGACGAGGAGGACGCGCGCTGGGTGGCGATGCACCATCCGTTCACGAGCCCGAAGGACGAGCATCTCGAATACCTCGAGACCGATCCGGGCAAGTGCCTGGCCAAGGCCTACGACATGGTCCTCAACGGCTGGGAAATCGGTGGCGGCTCGGTGCGGATCTTCCAGGAGGAAGTCCAGAGCAAGGTCTTCCGTGCCCTGAAGATCGGCGAGGAAGAGGCGCGTGCCAAGTTTGGCTTCCTGCTGGATGCGCTGCAATATGGCGCGCCTCCGCATGGTGGCATCGCGTTCGGCCTGGACCGCATCGTCACGATGATGGCCGGCGCCGATTCGATCCGCGATGTCATTGCCTTCCCGAAGACGCAGCGTGCGCAGGATCTGCTCACGCAGGCCCCGAGCCCGGTCGACGAGAAGCAACTGCGCGAACTGCACATCCGCCTGCGTGCCGCCGAGGGCAAGGTGGCTGCGCCGACGGCCGCAACGACCGCCTGACTGCCCGCGGGCTTTCACCTCAAGGCAACCGCGCCAGCCCGCAAGGGCGGCGCGGTTCGTTCTTTGTGCGGTGCCGACGCGGGAACATTGCATGCTGAACGCACTCTTTTTGTTGCAGTCACGCGGGGTGACAACGAAAGGAGACCGTTCTGATGGAATTCGTCGATTTTGTGCGCGTATGGGCGGCCGCGCATGCTGAACTTCTGCTCACCTGGCTGGTAGCCGCACTCGTGATGATGACGCTGGCCTGGGTCGAACTGCGCCGCGCCACACGTCGCGCTGCCATGGCGATGACCGAGGCTGTCGCCACGACCGTCGCCGCATGTGTCCCCGACATTGCTGCAGCGGCGCAGGGCGCACATCCGGCCAGCACGATGCCCTCCGGCCCTTCCACGGCGCTGGCACAGGCGATGCGGGCCTTGAGCCTTCAATCCGCCGAGCGCATGCAGTGGCTGCATGCCGTCGCCAATCTTCGCCTGCCCGATACGGCGCTGCCCGCCGTCGCACCCGATTCGCCTGTGCATCCGATGGTGTACGACACGCCGCGGCCGCTGGCCGAGGCCTACCTCGCCGTCGAACGGCGGTTTGCCGACCATGCGCGCGCCCTGCTCGCCGAGCGCCGTGCCGTCCAGGCGCTGGAAACCGCCGAGCGCAACGGCACCGGCGAGCTGCATCGTATCGAACGTGAAACATCCGTGATCGTGGAGCGCTTCGAGCAGGCCAATGCGCAATCGGAACAGACCGACGTGCAGCGTTTCCTTATCCAGAAGTTCAACGTGCTGGGCAATCGCGAGCGTGAGCTCACCGCGCAGCTTGCCGCGCTGCGGCAACAGCTTGCCGACCGCGCCCAGGCGCTGTGGGCCCAGTCGCAGCGGGCCGCGGAAGACTACGCGGCGGCCCTCGATCCGCTGCTGGCCGCGGCACGCCGCGAGCTTGGCCACGAAACCGCGGCGGACGACACGGCATTGTGGCTGGCCAGGGCACGTGCCGGCCAAGGCCCTTCGTCAGCCGCCTGATTGCCACGGCGCGCTGACCGTCAGGGTGGCACGCTTCTGGCTGCGGTAAGCTATGGCCCTGCGGCGCGTTCGCGCCGTGCACCGCAACGCCCCTGACATGCCGCACAAGATTCCCGTTTCCGTCCTCGTCGTCATCCACACGCCCGACCTGCATGTGTTGGTGATGGAGCGGGCGGACCACCCGGGCTTCTGGCAGTCGGTCACCGGCAGCTGCGACGCGCTGGACGAGCCCCTGGCCGAGACCGCCCGCCGCGAGGTGCTGGAGGAAACCGGCATCGATGCGGCCGGGCACCATCTGATCGACTGGGGCCACCACATCGAATACGAGATCTACCCGCACTGGCGGCACCGCTACGCGCCGGGCGTCACGCGCAATACCGAGCATTGGTTCGGGCTGCTGGTGAGCGGGAAGGTGCCGGTCCGGCTCTCGCCGCGTGAGCACCTGCAGGCCGAATGGCTGCCCTACGAAGACGCCGCCGCGCGCTGCTTCTCGCGCAGCAACGCCGAGGCCATCCTTCAGCTTCCGGAACGGCTGGCTGCCTACACCGCGCGGCGGGCCGCGCTCGTCAAAGATCAGGTGTGACATGCTGCGTCTGCGCGTCGCCACCTACAACATCCACAAAGGCGTGACAGGCATCGCGCGCCGCGTGCGCGTGCATGACGTGCGGCAGGGCCTGCACACCATGGACGCCGACATCGTCTTCCTGCAGGAAGTGCAGGACCGCAACGACCGCCTCGTCGCCGCCGAACTGTTCGACCCGAATTACACGCAGCTGCGCTACCTCGCGACCGATGTGTATCCGCACACGGTCTACGGCCGCAATGCCGTGTATGAGTATGGGCACCACGGCAATGCCATCCTGTCGCGCTTTCCGATCCTGCTGTCGGAGAACCTCGACATCTCGGACCACCGCTTCGAGCAGCGCGGGCTGCTGCACGCCGTCACCGATCTCGGCTTCGGTGACGTGCATCTGCTGTGCGCGCACTTCGGCCTGTTTGCACGCAGCCGCCAGCGCCAGGCCGAGGCGCTGATCGAACGCGTGCGCGCCGTGGTGCCGAAAGAAGCGCCGCTCGTGGTGGCAGGCGATTTCAACGACTGGAACAACCGTCTCGACCGTGTCATCTGCCAGGCCCTGGGCGCCGTTGAAGTGGCCGACAAGGCCGCCGATGCGCGGCCCGTGCGCACCTTTCCCAGCCATCTGCCCTGGCTGCGGCTCGACCGCATCTACGTGCGCGGCTTCGAGGTCGAACGCGCGCATGCGCTGACCGGCCGTGAATGGGCGCAGCGCTCCGACCACGTGCCGCTGCTGGCAGAACTGGCGCGTCCATGAAGGGCCAGCATGATGCCGGGCCGCTGCGTTCGGAATGGCGGCGGGGTAAGCCCCTGCCGGGCAACAACGTCGACCTCCTGTGCGGCGGCGGCGAATTCTTCCCCGCGCTGATCGAAGCGATCGATCGCGCCACGCGCCGCGTCGCGATCGAAACGTATATCTACGCCGACGATGCGGCCGGGCGCAGCGTGACAGAAGCGCTCGCGCGGGCTGCACGGCGGGGCGTCGAAGTCCATTTGACCATCGACGGGTTCGGAACCGGAACGCTGCCGCCCGACCTCGCAGCGATGCTCGACGCAGCGGGCGTGACGTGGCGCGTTTATCGGCCGGTGCGCGGCTTTCGCCTGCAGCGTCGCTACCTGCGGCGCCTGCATCGCAAGCTCGCCGTCGTGGATGACGACGTGGCGTTCGTCGGCGGGATCAACATCATCGATGATCTCAACCATGCGCCGTTCGACGATGCATCGCTGGGGCCGCGGTATGACTTTGCGGTCCGTGTGCGCGGGCCGCTGGTGGCGCAGATTGCGCTGACGGCCGACCGGTTGTGGTGGCAGATGGGCGTGCGCGCCGGTATGCGGCAGGTGGGCGTGACCGGCGTGGCAGCCGATTTTCCGCTGATCACCGATACGCCGCGGCCCCGTCATCGTGGCGCATCCGGTCGCGAGAGCGAACCTGCGCCAGGCAGCGTGCTGGCGTCGCTGGTCCTGCGCGACAACGTGCGCAACCGGCGCGCGATCGAGCGCGAATACCTGCGCGCGCTGGGCACGGCGCGGCACGAGGTGATCATCGCCAACGCGTATTTCCTGCCGGGCGTGCGGTTCATGCGCGCGCTGGCTGCCTGCCGGCACAGGGGCGTGCGCGTGCGCCTGCTGCTGCAGGGCCAGGTCGAATACCGGCTGCAGCATTACGCGACGCGCTCGCTGTATCACATGCTGCTGCGTGACGGCGTGGAGATCCACGAATACACCGCCAGCTTCCTGCACGCCAAGGTGGCGGTGGTGGACGAGCGCTGGGCGACCGTCGGCTCAAGCAACATCGACCCGTTCAGCCTGCTGCTCGCGCGCGAGGCCAACGTGGTGGTCTGGGATGCCGCCGTGGCCAACGAGTTGCGCGCCGCGCTCGAAGCGGCCATCGCGCAGCACGGGCGCTGCGTGCTGGCCGACGCGCACGCAGCGCGGCGCTGGTGGTGGCGCCTGGCCGACTGGTTCGCCTACCAGGTGGTACGGCTGGGCGTCATCATCAGCGGGCGCGCGGCGCAGTATTAGCGCCGCCGACATCAACACAACAAACAAGGACGGAGGAGACATGCAAGTCATCACAGCCGACGAAGCCGCCCGGCTGGTGCAGCCTGGGTGGACGGTCGCGTGCGCGGGGTTTGTCGGCGCCGGCCACGCCGAGGCCGTCACGCATGCGCTGGAACGTCGTTTCCTGGCAACCGGCGAGCCGCGCGATCTGACGTTGGTTTACTCCGCCGGGCAGGGCGATCGCGCCACGCGCGGCGTCAACCACTTCGGCAATCCGGGCATGACGCGATGCGTGGTGGGCGGCCATTGGCGCTCCGCCACGCGGCTGGCCGACATGGCACTCGCCGAGCAGTGCGATGCGTTCAACCTGCCGCAGGGGGTGCTCACGCATCTGTACCGCGCCATCGCCGGCGGCAAGCCGGGCGTCCTCACCAAGATCGGACTGCACACGTTCGTGGACCCACGCACGGAGCTCGACGCGCGCTATCACGGCGCAGCCATCAATGCACGTGCGAAGGCGGCCCGGGCAGCGGGCACCGCTTCGTGGGTCGAGTACGAGCGCTTTCGCGGTGAAGACTACCTGTTCTACCCCAGCTTCCCCCTGGACTGCGTCTTCCTGCGCGGAACCTCGGCCGACCCGCGCGGCAACATCAGCACGCATGAAGAAGCCTTCCACCACGAGCTGCTGGCGATGGCGCAGGCGGCGCGTAACTCCGGCGGCATGGTCATCGCGCAGGTGCGCCGGCTGGTGGATCGGCATGACAACCTGCAAGCGATCCACGTGCCCGGCATCCTCGTAGACTACGTGGTGGTTGCCGAAGACGAAGCCGAGCACCAGATGACCTTCGGCGAGGTCTTCAACCCAACGTACATCCGCCCCTGGCAAGGCGAGGCCCTCCAGCTCAAGGAAGACGCCCTCGAAGCCAGCGAAGCGCTGCAGGCCAATCTGCACGGCGCGCTCGACGCCCGCACGCTGGTGCAGCGACGCGCGGTGCTGGAGCTCATGGCGCAGCAGCCGCGTGTGGTGAACCTGGGTGTGGGCATGCCGGCAGCCGTCAGTGCGCTGGCCGAGCAGGAAGGGGCGCGGGGTTTCACGCTCACCGTGGAAGCCGGCCCCATTGGCGGCACGCCTGCGGATGGCCTGAGCTTCGGCGCCTCCGCGTATCCCGAGGCGGTGGTCGACCAGCCCGCGCAGTTCGATTTCTATGAGGGCGGCGGCATCGACCTCGCCATCCTCGGATTGGCCGAACTCGATGGCGCCGGCAACGTCAACGTGAGCCTGTTCGGCGAAGGCGGCGATACCGTCGTTGCTGGCGTCGGCGGCTTCATCAATATCACGCAGAGCGCACGTTCGGTGGTATTCATGGGCACGCTCACCGCCGGCGGCCTGCAGGTCGAGGCGGAAGACGGCAAGCTGCGCATCGTGCGCGAAGGACGGCTCAAGAAGATTGTGCCGGCCGTCTCGCACCTCACCTTCAACGGCGAGTACGCGGCCAGCTCGGGCATCCCGGTACGCTACGTCACCGAGCGGGCGGTGTTCGAGATGCGCGACGACGGCCGCGGCGGCCGGCGGCTGACCCTCACCGAGATCGCCCCCGGCATCGACCTGCAGCGGGACGTGCTTGCTCAATGTGCGGCCGACGTTGCCGTGGCGGCCGATCTGCGTGAAATGGATGCCCGTATTTTCCGCCGCGGTCCGATGTGCGCGAACTCCGCATCGGCGTGATTTCTGCCGTTTATGTACTGACGGGTAGCACTAGAAAATCACTCGGAGAGGCTGCGCCGCACGTTTATTCCAGGTGCGGTGCACATCCTGCAAAGCGTTGCAGACAAAGGGTCTACGAGCTCCACGCTGCGCTGCGAAAGACGCGCAGCCGGCATCTTCATTTAGATGTCGCTTTCTAATAAAACACTTGCCGGTCAACAGGGCCCTGTAAATAATTGAACGACCGTTCGATTTTGGGCTAGAGTGTTTGCGCAGGCTGGTTTACAGTCCTGCCCGGCACGCGAAGGGCGCCCTGCAGGGCGCTGGCTCTGCCAGCGTATTCCGGCGTGTCAGGCCCCAGAAAAGAACGGAGAGAAATCATCATGCGTCACCCGACCGCTCGTCTCGAATCCAATCACGCAGTCACCACGCCGATGCGTAAAGGCGAGCTGACACGTGCGGCGATTCTCGATGCCGCGCTGGAATTGGCCTCGCGCGACGGGCTGGAAGGATTGACGATCGGTGTGCTCGCGGAGCGCATGCAGATGAGCAAGAGCGGGGTGTTCGCGCACTTCGGCTCGCGCGAGGATCTGCAGGTGGAAGTGGTTCGCGAGTATCACAAACGGTTCGAGCAGGAAGTCTTCTACCCCAGCTTGAAAGAACCGCGCGGTCTGCCGCGCCTGTGGAGCATGGTGCGACGCTGGATGGAGCGCCGCATTCAGGAAGTCACCACGGGCTGCATCTACATCAGCGGCGCGGTGGAGTACGACGATCGTGCCGAAAGTCCGGTACGCGACGAACTCGTCAAGAGCGTGACGATCTGGCGGGCGGCACTGACCCGCGCGATCGAGCAGGCAAAGGAAGAAGGCCACCTGCGTGCGGAAGTGGACCCGCAGCTGATGCTCTTCGAGATGTACGGCCTGGAACTGGGCCTGCATCACGACGCGCGTTTCCTGCGGTTGCCCAACAGCGCCGAACTGGCCATGGTGGCTCTCAACAAACTGATTCAGTCTTACCGAACCTGACGCGGCATCGCACACCTAGCGGGTCGCGCGGCACACACCAAGGAGCACCAGAGATGGGTCAATACACCGCACCGTTGCGCGACATGCAGTTTGTCCTCCACGAGCTTCTCGACGTCGAGGGCCACCTGAAGGAGATGCCGCAGCACGCGGAGATCGATGCCGACACCATCAACCAGGTGATCGAAGAAGCCGGCAAGTTCTGCTCCGAAGTCATCTTCCCGCTCAACCAGAGCGGCGACCGCGAAGGCTGCACGTACCACGGCGACGGCGTGGTGACCGCACCAAAGGGCTTCAAGGAGGCCTATCAGCAGTACGTGGAGGCCGGCTGGGCCGCGCTGGGCTGCGATCCGGAATACGGTGGCCAGGGCCTGCCGATCCTGATCAACAATGCGCTGTACGAGATGCTGAACTCGGCCAACCAGGCCTGGACGATGTATCCGGGCCTGTCGCACGGCGCGTACGAAGCCCTGCATGCGCACGGCACCGACGAGCTCAAGCAGCGTTACCTGCCCAAGCTGGTGTCGGGTGTGTGGACCGGCACGATGTGCCTGACCGAGCCGCATTGCGGCACCGACCTCGGCATCCTGCGCACCAAGGCCGAACCGCTGGCCGATGGCTCGTACGCGATCACCGGCACGAAGATCTTCATCTCGGCAGGCGAGCATGACCTGTCGGAAAACATCATCCATCTGGTGCTGGCCCGCCTGCCGGACGCGCCGGGCGGCACCAAGGGCATCTCGCTGTTCGTGGTGCCGAAGTTCATTCCCGATGCCGACGGCAACCCGGGCGAGCGCAACACCGTGAAGTGCGGCTCCATCGAACACAAGATGGGCATCCACGGCAACGCCACGTGTGTCATCAACCTCGATGGCGCCAAGGGCTGGATGGTCGGCGAGCCGAACAAGGGCCTGAACGCCATGTTCGTGATGATGAACGCCGCACGCCTGGGGGTCGGCATGCAGAGCCTGGGCCTGACCGAAGTGGCCTACCAGAACTCCGTGGCGTACGCCAAGGAGCGCCTGCAGATGCGCAGCCTGTCGGGTCCGAAGGCACCGGACAAGCCGGCCGACCCCATCATCGTGCACCCGGATGTGCGCCGCATGCTGCTGACCCAGCGCGCCTATGCCGAGGGCGGCCGTGCGTTCAGCTACTGGATCGCGCTGCAGATCGACCGTGAGCTGTCGCATCCGGACGAAGCCGTGCGCAAGGACGCGGCCGACCTCGTCGCGCTGCTGACCCCGATCGCCAAGGCGTTTCTGAGCGACAACGCGTTCATCTCCACCAACGAAGGCATGCAGGTCTTTGGTGGACACGGCTACATCTCCGAGTGGGGCATGGAGCAGTACGTGCGCGACGCCCGCATCAACATGATCTACGAAGGCACGAACACCGTGCAGTCGCTGGACCTGCTCGGTCGCAAGATCCTCGGCGACATGGGCGCCAAGATGAAGAAGTTCGGCAAGATGGTGCAGGACTTCGTCGAAGCCGAAGGCACCAACGAAGCCATGCAGGAATTCATCAACCCGCTGGCCGACATCGGCGACAAGGTCCAGAAGCTGACCATGGAAATCGGCATGAAGGCCATGGCGAACCCGGACGAAGTCGGCGCTGCTGCTGTGCCGTACCTGCGTGTCGTTGGCCATCTCGTGTTTGCGTACTTCTGGGCCCGCATGGCGAAAATCGCGCTGGAGAAGCAAGGCACCGGCGACACGTTCTACAAGGCCAAGCTCGCGACGGCGCGCTTCTACTTTGCCAAGCTGCTGCCCGAGACGGCTTCGCAGATCCGCATGGCGCGCGCCGGCGGCGCGACGCTGATGGCGCTCGAAGCCGACCTGTTCTAACAGGCGCACTCACCCGGGGCGACGCACAAAGACCGTCGCCCCGCTCGTCTCTTCCTCACCTCCCGCGAGGACACCATGACCCGCACTGAACTCCCCACCAGCGCGCAGCCGCAGGCCGGCCAGCGTTCCAACTTCCTCGTCCGGCGCGTTGCCGTGCTGGGCGCCGGCGTGATGGGTGCGCAGATTGCCGCGCACCTGGTCAATGCCAAGGTCCCTGTCACGCTGTTCGATCTTCCGGCCAAAGAAGGCCCGAAGAGCGGCATCGCGCTCAAGGCCATCGAAAACCTGAAGAAGCTGTCTCCGGCGCCGCTCGGCATCAAGGATGACGCGAACCTCATCCAGGCTGCGAACTACGAAGACGACATCGAGAAGCTGCGCGACTGCGACCTCGTCATCGAAGCGATTGCCGAGCGCATGGACTGGAAGCACGACCTGTACAAGAAGGTCGCGCCGCACATTGCTGCGCACGCAATCTTCGCGTCGAACACGTCGGGTCTGTCGATCACCGAACTGTCGGAGGGTTTTGACGCCGAGCTGAAGTCGCGCTTCTGCGGCGTGCACTTCTTCAACCCGCCGCGCTACATGCACCTGGTCGAGCTGATCCCGACTGCCCACACGCGTGGCGACATTCTCGACAAGCTGGAAACGTTCCTCACCTCCGCGCTCGGCAAGGGCGTGGTGCGCGCGAAGGACACCCCCAACTTCATCGCCAACCGCGTCGGCATCTTCTCGATCCTGGCGGTGTTTGCCGAGTCGGACAAGTACGGTATTCCGTTTGACGTGGTCGATGACCTGACGGGCTCGAAGCTGGGCCGCGCCAAGTCGGCGACGTTCCGCACGGCGGACGTGGTGGGCCTCGACACGATGGCGCACGTCATCAAGACGATGCAGGACAACCTGAAGGACGATCCGTTCGCACCGGTCTACGCCACGCCGCCCGTGCTGGCCAAGCTGGTGGAGGCGGGCGCCCTGGGCCAGAAGACCGGCGCCGGTTTCTACAAGAAGGAAGGCAAGGAAATCAAGGTGCTGGATCCGCAAAGCGGCCAGTACGGCCCGAGCGGCAAGAAGGCCGACGACATCGTTGTGCGCATCCTGAAGAAGGAGCCGGCCGAGCGTCTGAAGCTGCTGCGCGAATCCACCAACCCGCAGGCGCAATTCCTGTGGGCTGTGTTCCGTGACGTGTTCCATTACATCGCCGTGTACCTGGAGCAGATTGCGGATTCCGCAGCGGAAGTCGATCTGGCGATCCGCTGGGGCTTCGGCTGGAACAGCGGCCCGTTCGAAGACTGGCAAGAAGCCGGCTGGAAGCAGGTGGCCGAGTGGGTGAAGGAAGACATCGAAGCCGGCAAGGCGCTCTCGAATGCGCCGCTGCCGCAATGGGTGTTCTCCGGTCCGGTCGCAGACAACGGCGGTGTGCATTCGGCACAGGGTTCGTGGTCGGCCAAGCAGGGCACGTTCCTGCAACGCAGCACGCTGCCGGTGTACGGCCGCCAGGTGTTCCGTGCACCGATCAAGGGTGCGACCGCGGTGAACCCGCTCACGTATGGCAAGACGATCGAAGAGAACGACGCCGTGCGTATCTGGGTGGACGACGCGGCCGGTCAGGACGACGTGCTGATCATCTCGTTCAAGAGCAAGATGAACACGATCGGACCGAGCGTCATCGACGGTCTGACGCGCGCGGTTGATCTGGCGGAAGCTGGCTACAAGGGTCTGGTGGTGTGGCAGCCGACGTCGCTCAAGCTGGGCGCACCGGGTGGTCCGTTCTCGGCCGGTGCAAACCTGGAAGAAGCCATGCCGGCCTTCATGATGGGCGGCGCCAAGGGCATCGAGCCCTTCGTCAAGAAGTTCCAGGACGGCATGATGCGCGTGAAGTACGCCAACGTGCCGGTTGTCTCGGCTGCGTCGGGCATTGCGCTCGGCGGCGGATGCGAGCTGCTGCTGCACTCGGCCAAGCGTGTGGCTGCGCTGGAAACGTACATCGGCCTGGTGGAGGTGGGCGTGGGCCTCGTGCCGGCAGGTGGTGGCCTGAAGGAGGCGGCTCTGGCGGCAGCCAAGGCTGCGCAGGCAGCCGGCAGCACGAACATCCTGCAGTTCCTGACCAACCGCTTCCAGGCGGCGGCCATGGCCAAGGTGTCGTCTTCGGCGCTGGACGCCCAGAAGATCGGCTACCTGCAACCCACCGACACCATCGTCTTCAACGTGCATGAGCTGCTGCACGTTGCACGCAACGAAGTGCGTGCGCTGTCCGATTCGGGCTACCGCGCACCGCTGCGCCCGGTGGGCATTCCGGTGGCGGGCCGTTCGGGCATCGCCACGATCAAGGCGTCGCTGGTGAACATGCGTGACGGCGGTTTCATCTCGCAGCACGACTTCACGATTGCCTCGCGCATTGCTGAAGCCGTGTGCGGCGGCGATGTCGAAGCCGGTGCGCTGGTGGACGAAGAATGGCTGCTGGCGCTGGAGCGCAAGGCCTTCGTGGATCTGCTCGGCAGCTCCAAGACCCAGGAACGCATCATGGGCATGCTGCAGACCGGCAAGCCGGTGCGCAACTGATTGCCGCGACGACAGAGAGACAGGAGTTTCATCATGACCAAGCAACTGCAAGACGCCTACATCGTCGCCGCGACGCGTTCCCCGATCGGCAAGGCACCGAAGGGCACGCTCAAGAACCTGCGTCCGGACGACCTGCTGGCGACCATCCTCAAGAGCGCTGTCGCCCAGGTGCCGAACCTGGATCCGGCGCTGATCGAAGACGCCATCGTCGGCTGCGCGATTCCCGAAGCGCAGCAGGGCCTGAACGTGGCGCGTATCGGTGCGCTGCTGGCCGGCCTGCCCAACACCGTGGGCGGCGTCACCGTCAACCGCTTCTGCGCCTCGGGCCTGACCGCCGTGGCAATGGCTGCCGACCGCATCCGCGTGGGCGAATCCGATGTGATGATCGCCGCCGGTGTCGAATCGATGAGCATGGTGCCGATGATGGGCAACTCGCCGTCGATGTCGCCGGACATCTTCACGCGCGACGAGAATGTCGGCATCGCCTACGGCATGGGCCTGACCGCCGAGAAGGTCGCCCAGCAGTGGAAGATTTCGCGCGAGGCGCAGGATGCTTTCTCGCTGGCGTCGCATCAGAAGGCGCTCGCTGCGCAGCAAGCCGGCGAATTCAAGGACGAGATCACCCCGATCGAGATCATTGAGAAGTTCCCGGACCTCGGCACGGGCGCTGTCGACATCAAGACGCGCACGCTGTCGCTGGATGAAGGCCCGCGTGCCGATACGTCGATTGAAGGGCTGGCCAAGCTGCGCGCCGTGTTTGCCAACAAGGGTAGCGTGACCGCCGGCAACAGCTCGCAGACGTCGGACGGTTCGGGCGCGTTGATCCTGGTGTCGGAAAAGATCCTCAAGCAGTTCAACCTGGTGCCGCTGGCGCGCTTTGTGTCGTTTGCCGTGCGCGGTGTGCCGCCGGAAATCATGGGGATTGGTCCGAAGGAAGCGATTCCTGCCGCGCTGAAGGCCGGTGGCCTGACGCAGGATCAGATCGACTGGATCGAACTGAACGAGGCGTTTGCCGCGCAATCCCTGGCCGTGATCCAGGACCTGGGCCTGGACACCAGCAAGATCAACCCGCTGGGCGGCGCGATCGCGCTGGGCCACCCGCTGGGCGCCACGGGTGCCATTCGTGCGGCCACGGTGGTGCACGGCCTGCGCCGTCGCAACCAGAAGTACGGCATGGTGACGATGTGTGTCGGCACCGGCATGGGCGCTGCCGGTATTTTTGAACGCATGTGACCCCACGTCAGGGGGAAGGATTAAGTTCTTCCCCCTGCTTGTAAATCGCCCGTCTCACAACGCATGATTGCGCAGGCTCGCGCAGCAATACACCACACAGCGAGCCAAAGCGAGCGGCCCGGCCAAGGGCACGCCACAGAAGCGGAACCACGATTCCGCAACAGAGGAGACACGCTGCCGCGTCAGCGGCGGCGCACCAAGAGGAGGGCGCGATGGGCAACACAATCGTGTTGACGGACGCGGCGTGCGACATGCCGCGCTCGATGATCGATCAACTGGGGTTGGGCGTGGTGCCGTTCCGCATTCGTGCGGGCGAGCTGTTCGTGGAAGACCGTCGCGATGAAGCCGCGCTGCCGCAGCTCTATCGCAAATACCTTGTCGACAAGCAGGACCACTACGCCGAATCGATTCCGCTGCTCGAACGCGAGATCGAAGACTTTCTGCTCAAGCACGTGGTCACGCAGCACGACCGTGCGTTGCTGCTGACGATCGCCAGCTCGCGCAGCCATTTCTACAGCCACGCCACCGGCGCGGTGGTGGGCACCACGGCCAAGAGCTTCAAGCCACGCAAGGATGCCGGCCGCTCAGGCCTGTTCGAGCTGACGGTGGTGGACACCGGCGCCATTGGCCCCGGCCAGGCGCTGATGGTGCACGAGGCCGCCCGCATGCTGCGCGAAGGCGCGGAGGTGCGCGACGTGGTGCACGTGATCGAAAACCGCCTGCGCGATGCCTCGCACGTCTACCTCGTCCCCGACGAGTTGCTGTACATGTACACGCGCGCCAAGCAGAAGGGCGAGAAGAGCATCACCTGGAGCCGCTACATGATGGGCACGGCGTTCAACGTGCGTCCGCTCATCCATATGCATCGTGGCGAGACGGAAGCCATCGCCAAGGTGCGGGGCTCCGAGGAAGGCATTCGCCGCCTGCTTGCGCATACCGAAACCATGATCGCCGAGGAGCGTCTGGCCACGCCCGTGGTGGCGATCACGTATTCCGGTTCGCTCGACACCGTGCGCCGCATGGAGCCCGTGCAGGCGTTGATGCGAACCGCACAGGACCACGGCGTGGAAGTGCTGCTCGCGCCGATGAGCCTGACCGTGGCGTTGAACGTGGGGGCCAACGCGTTCTCCGTCGGTTATCTATCTGATTCGCCTGTGCCGGTTTAGCCGCGCAGGCTTCACCTGGAGTTTTCATGTCGATTCGTACCGAGACCGCAGACGGCGTCCTGACGCTTACGTTTGACCGCCTGGACCGCAAGAACGCCATCACGGCCGCGATGTATCAAACGTTGGCCGATGCCCTGGTGGCCGCCGAGACCGATCCCGCCATCCGCGTGATTGTGCTGGCCGGCCACGAGAGCGTATTCACGGCGGGCAACGATCTCGAAGACTTCATGAAGAATCCGCCCAAGGACGAAAGCGCCCCCGTGCACCAGTTCCTGAAGGCGATCAGCACGGCGACCAAGCCGCTGATCGCTTCGGTGAGCGGCGCGGCGGTGGGTGTAGGCACGACGATGCTGCTGCATTGTGACCTGGTGTATGCGTCGGAGACGGCCAAGCTGTCGATGCCGTTCGCGCAGCTCGGGCTGTGTCCGGAAGCCGCGTCGAGCCTGCTGCTGCCGCAATTGGCCGGTTACCACCGTGCGGCGGACAAGCTGCTCTTCGGCGAGCCGTTCGACGCAAACGAGGCGCGTGAGCTGGGGCTGGTCAACCGCGTGCTGCCGGTCGGTGAACTCGATGCCTTCGTGCGCGCCCAGGCGCGCAAGCTGACGCTGCTGCCGCCGGCCTCGCTGCGCGCCACCAAGCGGCTGATGAAGGATGGCGCGATGCCACAGATCGCGGCCCGGATGTCGCTGGAAGGCAAGCAGTTTGGCGAGATGCTGCGTGCGCCCGAAGCGCGCGAGGCGTTCACGGCGTTCTTCGAGAAGCGCCGGCCCGACTTCTCACAGTTCAACTGAGCGGTGATCCCGCGCAAGAGAAAACCCGGCCTAGGCCGGGTTTTTTTCTGACCGCGGGCAGCCGGCTCAAAGCTCCGGCAGCAGTCGCGGCTTGCGGCTTTCGTCGGTGGCGACGTAGGTCAGCGTGGCTTCGGTGACCTTGACGGTGGCGTGGCGGCCGTTGGCGCCCATGCGCTGCGCATAGACCTCCACGTCCACGGTGATCGACGTGCGGCCGGTCTTGACCACACTGGCGTAGAAGCTCACCAGGTCGCCCACGTAGACCGGCTGCTTGAAGACGAACGAATTGACCGCCACCGTCGCGACGCGGCCGTTGGCGCGCACCACCGCCGGGATCGACCCGGCAATGTCGACCTGCGACATGATCCAGCCGCCGAACACGTCGCCGTGGACGTTGGCGTCGGAGGGCATCGGCATCACGCGCACGGCAGGCTGCTTGTCGGCGGGCAATTTGACTTCAGCGGAGGCGGCGGTATCGGACATGATGAGGCAGGGCAGCATTGAGGCGGGCGGGCACCGGTGGCGCGGGGCACGCCTGGGTGATCGGTGGGAGAATACACAATCCGCTATTTTATTGCACCGCACATGCGTCGCTTTCCCGCCTCTTCCGAACCGCCTCCGCCGGGGGCTCAACGCGGCGACTGGCGTACCATCAAGAGCCTCCTGCCCTATCTGTGGGCCTACAAATGGCGCGTGGCGCTGGCGCTGTCGTTCCTGATTGCCGCCAAGGTGGCCAACCTGGGCGTGCCGATGGTCATGAAGCGGCTGATCGATTCGATGAACGTGTCACCATCGGACCCGCGCGCGCTGCTGGTCGTGCCGGTGGGCACCATCGTCGCGTATGGGCTGCTGCGGCTGTCGACATCGCTGTTTTCGGAGCTGCGCGAAATCCTCTTCTCCAAGGTGACGGAGAGTTCGGTGCGCACGCTCGCACTGCAGGTGTTCCGCCATCTGCATGCGCTGTCACTGCGCTTTCACCTCGAGCGCCAGACCGGCGGCATGAGCCGCGACATCGAACGCGGTACGCGGGGCATCCAGTCGCTCATCTCGTATTCGCTGTACAGCATCCTGCCGACGCTGGTGGAGGTCGGGCTCGTCATCACGTACTTCTTCGTGAAGTACGACGCGTGGTTTGCGTTCATCACGTTCTGTGCGCTGGTGGCGTACATCGCCTTTACCGTGACCGTGACGAACTGGCGTACGAACTTCCGTCGCAAGATGAACGAGCTGGATTCGCGCGCCAACCAGAAGGCGATCGATTCGCTGCTGAACTTCGAGACCGTCAAGTACTTCGGCAACGAAGAGTACGAAGCGCGCCGCTACGACGAGAACCTGCTCAAGTACCGCGCCGCGGCCATCCGTTCGCAGAACTCGCTGTCGATCCTGAATTTCGGCCAGCAGTTCATCGTGGCGGTGGCGCTCATCCTGATCCTGTATCGCGCCACGCAAGGGGTGGCGGCGGGGCACATGACGCTGGGTGACCTCGTGCTGGTCAACACGCTGATGCTGCAGATCTACATTCCGCTCAACTTCCTGGGCGTGATCTACCGCGAGCTCAAGCAGGCCGTGGCCGACATGGACCGCATGTTCCACCTGCTGCATACCAACCGCGAAGTGGCCGACAAACCCGATGCGCCGCCGCTGGCCGTGCATGCCGGCCAGGTGCGGTTCGCGCATGTCGATTTCGGCTACGAGGCCAACCGGCAGATCCTGTTCGACGTCGATTTCACCATCCCTGCCGGCACGACCACTGCGGTGGTCGGCCAGAGCGGCTCGGGCAAATCGACGCTCGCGCGCCTGCTGTTCCGCTTCTACGACGTCAAGTCCGGTGCCATCGAAATCGACGGGCAGGACGTGCGCGACGTCACGCAGGCCAGCGTGCGTGCGGCCATCGGCATCGTTCCGCAGGACACGGTGCTCTTCAATGACAGCATCTACTACAACATCGCCTATGGCCGGCCCGACGCCACGCGCGAAGAGGTCATCGAGGCCGCCCGCGCGGCGCAGATCCACCACTTCGTCGAATCGCTGCCCGACGGCTATGACACGCAGGTCGGGGAGCGTGGCCTGAAGCTCTCCGGCGGAGAAAAGCAGCGGGTGGCCATCGCCCGCACGCTGCTCAAGCGCCCACCGATCCTCGTCTTTGATGAGGCCACTTCGGCGCTGGACTCGCGCACGGAGCACGCCATCCAGGATGAGTTGATGCGCCTGGCGCAGAACCACACCACGCTGGTGATCGCGCATCGGCTCTCGACCATCGTGAGCGCGCACCAGATCCTGGTGATGGAGCACGGCCGCATCATCGAGCGCGGCACGCACGAGCAGTTGCTGCGTGCGGAGGGCCGCTATGCGCAGATGTGGCGCATGCAGGCACGCGAGCCCGAGCGCGTGGCCGCAGAAACCGAAGACGCAGAGAACGCCTGAGCAGGTTGGGGAGGCAACGCAATGGAACTCAAATGGCTGGAAGACTTCGTCAGCCTGGCCGAGACACGCAGCTTTTCGCGCTCGGCCGAATTGCGGCACGTGACGCAGCCAGCGTTTTCGCGGCGCATTCAATCGCTCGAAGCGTGGCTGGGCAACGAACTGATCGACCGGTCGAGCTATCCCACGCGCCTGACCACCGCCGGCGAGGTCTTCTATGAACAGGCCCTGGCGATGCTGGCGCAGGTCAGCGAAACGCGTGCGCTGATGCGCGGACAGCGTCCGGCCAGCGCCTCGACGATCGATTTTGCGGTGCCGCATACGCTGTCGCTCACGTTCTTTCCGGGCTGGCTCGCGCAGGTGGAGGAGAAGGTCGGCAAGCTGCAATGCCGGCTGCGCGCGCTGAACGTGCATGATGCGGTGATGACGCTGGTGGAAGGCGGCTGCGATCTCGTCATGGTCTATCACCACGCCCGGCAGATGATCCAGCTCGATCCGACGCGCTATGACATGCTGGTGCTCGGCACGGAGCGGCTGTCGCCGTTCTCCAAGCCCGATGCGAACGGTCGTCCGATTTATCGACTGGCGCCCGCCGCGCGCAAGCCGATCGCCTATCTTAGCTATACGCCCAATGCCTTCCTGGGCCGCATGGTCGATGTGCTGCTGGAAAACTCGCCAGTCGCGCCGCTGCTCGACAAGTGCTACGAAACCGACATGGCCGAAGCGTTGAAGGTGATGGCGCTGGCGGGCCACGGTGTGGCCTTTCTGCCCGAGAGCGCGGTGCGCGACGAAGTGGCTGCGGGCCGCCTGGTGCGGGCAGAAGGCAAGGGCGGCGGCACGTTGTCGATCGAAATGGAAATCCGGCTCTATCGCGAGCATCCGCAGAACGGTGCGCACGACCGCCGGCATCCGCAATCCAAGCGCAAGCGCGAGCTGATCGACACGCTGTGGGGCGCGCTGGCGGGTTGAACGGGGTCATCGAACACAAGCGCAGGTTATGCGCCAAATGCATAACCCGATGTAAAAACGGCATTGGATTTCGATGTGGGGCATCCCTAAGCTGGCGAGCATTTTCTGGGACAGCATGTTCCCAAACCAGGGGCCTTACCGAGGTTCAAAAGAGGAAGACAACCATGTCCAATGTCGCATCTCCGTCGACACTCCAACACGCCATTCCGTCCTATCTGCCGGCCGACAACCTCGGCCCGTGGGGCATCTACCTGCAGCAGGTCGATCGGGTCACCCCCTATCTCGGCTCGCTCGCACGCTGGGTTGAAACGCTCAAGCGCCCCAAGCGCGCGCTGATCGTCGACGTGCCCATCCAGATGGACGACGGCCGCATCGCCCACTTCGAGGGCTATCGTGTGCAGCACAACACGTCGCGCGGCCCGGGCAAGGGCGGCGTGCGTTTCCACCAGGACGTGACGCTGTCGGAAGTGATGGCGCTGTCGGCCTGGATGTCGGTGAAGAACGCGGCCGTGAACGTGCCGTATGGCGGTGCGAAGGGCGGCATCCGTGTCGATCCGCGCAAGCTGTCTTCCGGTGAACTCGAACGCCTGACCCGCCGCTACACGAGCGAGATCGGCATCATCATCGGCCCGAACAAGGACATTCCGGCTCCGGACGTGAACACCAACGCGCAGATCATGGCGTGGATGATGGACACGTATTCGATGAACGAAGGCGCGACCGCCACGGGCGTGGTGACCGGCAAGCCGATCGCACTGGGCGGCAGCCTCGGTCGCCGCGAGGCCACCGGCCGCGGCGTGTTCGTGGTCGGCAGCGAAGCCGCACGTAACCTGGGCATCGACGTCAAGGGTGCGCGCGTGGTGGTGCAGGGCTTCGGCAACGTGGGCAGCGTGGCCGCCAAGCTGTTCCATGACGCCGGCGCGAAGGTCATCGCCGTGCAGGACCACAAGGGCATCGTGTTCAACGGCAGCGGCCTGGATGTCGACGCGCTGATCAAGCACGTCGACCACAACGGCAGCGTTGCCGGCTTTGCCGCAGAGACGGTCTCCGCCGACGACTTCTGGGCGCTGGACTGCGAGTTCCTGATCCCGGCAGCGCTGGAAGGCCAGATCACGGCGAAGAACGCGCCCCATATCAAGGCAAAGATTGTCGTTGAAGGTGCAAACGGCCCGACGACGCCCGAGGCCGACGACATCCTGCGCGAGCGCAACATCCTGGTCTGCCCCGACGTGATTGCCAACGCGGGCGGCGTGACGGTCAGCTATTTCGAGTGGGTGCAGGATTTCTCGAGCTTCTTCTGGACCGAAGATGAGATCAACCAGCGCCTGGTACGGATCATGCAAGACGCGTTCCGCGCCATCTGGCAGGTGGCCCAGGACAACAAGGTAACCCTGCGTACGGCGGCGTTCATCATCGCCTGTACGCGGATTCTGCAGGCCCGCCAAGAGCGCGGTCTGTACCCCTGATCGGCGACGCGTCGGTCAATTCCGGCGCGGTGCTCCAACAGGGCGCTGCTCCGGTCTCTCGCGTCGCCGCCGATCAGGCGGCCATGCGCGACGGTTGAAGAAAGCCGGTGTTCATGAGCGAACCATAACGTTCCAGGGCACCGCACCATGAGAGGGGCGGCCATATCCACGGTACCGTCGTCCCTCCATTCTCAAGTCGGGTTCGTGTAAGCGACAGAGAGCGCACATCGGGCAGGCGTTATTTCCCCTGTTTTTTTCGTCGCAGCATCTCGCTCAAGCTATCGCGCCGGCGCGCCGATGGTGAAAGCGGGTTGGCGTCAATCGCGACGTGCGCGTTTTCCGGTTTTCTGGAAAAGCACAACGTAAGGTGTGCGGTTGTCCAGAATGGCGGCTTGCGGCAGACGCTGCATCAGAGGAAAAAATCCGTTCGATTCAACGATTTAGTGGCAACACCAATACTGTCGCCAAACGTTTTTTGGTACAGTCCCGTCTTTCTCTTTCATGGTCAAAAGGAGACTTTCATGAACCTCGCCAAGCTGGCAACCGTGCTTGCAGCCGTTGGTGTGTTGAGCAGCGCAGCTCACGCAGAAGAGCTGACTGGTACGCTGAAGAAGATCAAAGACACCGGCACCATCACGCTGGGCGTGCGCGATTCGTCGATCCCGTTCAGCTACAACGTGGGCGGTGTTCGCACGATCGGTTATTCGTACGACATCAACCAGAAGATCGTCGAGGCCGTGAAAGAACAGCTCAAGCTGCCCAAGCTTGAGGTCAAGGAAATCCCGATCACCTCGCAGAACCGCATCACGCTGCTGCAGAACGGCACGATCGACATCGAGTGCGGTTCGACCACGAACAACCTCGAGCGCCAGAAGCAGGCTTCGTTCACGAACTCCATCTTCGTCATCGGCACCCGCATCATGGTGAAGAAGGATTCGGGCATCAAGGACTGGGCCGACCTGAAGGGCAAGAACGTGGTGACGACCGCCGGCACGACGTCCGAGCGCCTGCTGCGCAAGATGAACGATGACCAGAAGCTGGGCATGAACATCATCAGCACGAAGGACCACGGCCAGTCGTTCCTGACGCTGGAATCGGGCCGCGCCGTCGCGTTCATGATGGACGATGCGCTGCTGTACGGCGAGCGCGCCAAGGCCAAGAACCCGTCTGATTGGGTGGTGGTCGGCAAGCCGCAATCGCGTGAGGCCTACGGCTGCATGGTCCGCAAGGACGACAAGCCGTTCAAGACTCTGGCCGACAAGACCATCGCCGGCATGATGAAGGACGGCGAGATCGCAGCGCTGTACAAGAAGTGGTTCGAGCAGCCGGTTCCGCCCAAGGGCCTGAACCTGGACTTCCCGCTGTCCGACGACATGAAGGCGCTCATCAAGAACCCGAACGACAAGGCTCTTGACTGATCGGCTCCCTCAACGGGCCTGAATCAGCGTCATCGAAACGGAAGGCAAAGGCCGGTTAACAGGTCTTCTCCCTTCCGTTTCTTTTTAGGAGTCTGTTCCCGTCCGCAGCGATTGGCCCGGAGTTGGCCTGGGAAGCGCAGCCGTGCAACGCGCACGGCAGCATCGCGAGCCAAGATCAGGACGCGCAGCAGGAGGGGGCAGGCGCAGAGGGAACCACCATGAATTACCACTGGAACTGGGGCGTCTTCTTTACCGAAGCCGCCCAGAATCAGACCTATCTCGACTGGCTGCTCGCGGGGTTGAAGACCACGCTGCTGCTCGGTCTTTCTTCCTGGATCATCGCGCTCGTGCTCGGCTCCGTGCTGGGCGTGCTGCGCACCGTGCCGAACAAGTGGCTGTCGGGCTTCGCCACGGCCTACGTCGAACTGTTCCGCAACATCCCGCTGATCGTGCAGCTGTTCATCTGGTACTTCGTCGTGCCGGAACTGGTGCCGGGCGGCGACTACATCAAGCAGATGAACCCCGCCACCGCGATGTTCCTGTGCGCGATGCTGTGCCTTGGTACCTTTACCGCGGCGCGGGTGTGCGAGCAGGTGCGCTCGGGTATCAATTCGCTGCCGCGCGGTCAGCGCAACGCCGGTCTGGCGATGGGGTTCACGCTGGCGCAGACGTACCGCTTCGTGCTGCTGCCGATGTCGTTCCGCATCATCGTGCCGCCGCTCACGTCGGAGTTCCTGAACATCTTCAAGAACTCGGCCGTGGCATCGACGATCGGCCTGCTCGAACTGGCCGCGCAAGGTCGCCAGCTGGTCGACTACACCGCGCAGCCGTATGAATCGTTCATCGCCGTGACGCTGATGTACATGCTGATCAACCTGACCGTGATGGGCCTGATGCGCTGGGTGGAAGCACGTACCCGCCTGCCTGGCTTCATCGGCGGCAAGTAACAGGGCGAGGACTTTCCATGGCTTATCAATTCGATTTCTCGTCCATCAATGCCGACAACATGCGTGTGCTCGGCGAGGGGATGATCCTCTCGCTCGAGATCACGGGCACGGCCATCCTGGTCGGCATCGTCTGGGGCACGCTGCTCGCCATGATGCGACTCTCGGGCATCAAGCCGCTGCAGTGGTTCGGGCAGGCGTACGTGAACCTCTTCCGCTCCATCCCGCTGGTGATGGTGCTGCTGTGGTTCTTCCTGATCGTGCCGCAGGTCCTGCAGAAGATCTTCGACCTGTCGCCGGCCACCGACATGCGGATGACCTCCGCGCTGGTTGCCTTCGCGCTGTTCGAGGCGGCGTACTACTCCGAGATCATCCGCGCCGGTATCCAGAGCGTGTCGCGCGGGCAGATGTTCGCGGCCTATGCGATGGGCATGACGTACGGCCAGGCCATGCGCCTGGTGATCCTGCCGCAGGCCTTCCGCAACATGATCCCGCTGCTGCTCACGCAGGCCATCATCCTGTTCCAGGATACGTCGCTGGTGTATGTGAGCGCGCTGTCGGACTTCTTTACGCAGGCATACAACATCGGCGAGCGCGACGGCCGTATCGTCGAGCTGCTGCTGTTTGCCGGCTTTGTCTATTTCATGATCTGCTTCGGCGCCTCCGTGCTGGTGAAGCGGCTTCAGAAGAAGGTGACCCAATGATCGAGATCAAGAACGTTTCCAAGTGGTACGGCAGCTTCCAGGTGCTGACCGACTGCACCACCAGCGTGAAGAAGAGCGAGGTGGTGGTGGTGTGCGGCCCGTCGGGTTCGGGCAAGTCCACGCTCATCAAGACCGTCAACGCGCTGGAGCCGTTCCAGAAGGGCGAGATCCTCGTCGATGGCACATCCGTGGGCGCCAAGGGCACGAACCTGCCGAAACTGCGTTCGCGCGTGGGCATGGTGTTTCAGAACTTCGAGCTGTTCCCGCATCTGTCGATCACCGAGAACCTCACGATCGCGCAGCAGAAGGTGCTGGGCCGCTCGAAGGAAGAAGCGATGGCCAAGGGCCTGAAGTACCTGGACCGCGTGGGCCTGAAGGCGCATGCCGCCAAGTACCCGGGTCAGCTCTCGGGTGGCCAGCAGCAGCGCGTGGCGATTGCCCGTGCGCTCTCGATGGACCCGATCTGCATGCTGTTCGACGAACCGACCTCCGCGCTGGACCCGGAAATGGTCAACGAAGTGCTCGACGTGATGGTGGAGCTCGCCAAGGAAGGCATGACCATGATGTGCGTGACCCACGAAATGGGTTTCGCCCGCAAGGTCGCCAACCGCGTGATCTTCATGGATCAGGGCCGCATCGTTGAAGACTGCGAGAAGGAAGAGTTTTTCGGCAACATCGAGAACCGTTCGGACCGCGCCAAGCAGTTCCTGTCGAAAATCCTCTCGCACTAAGCACAGGCGCGAGGCAACAAAATGCCGCTCCGGGTGTATCCCACCTCGGAGCGGCTTTTTTGATGGGCGATGCAGCGTCAGGTGCAGGCCGTGTTGGCGGCATTGGCGATCTGCACTGCCTCCGGAATCGGCACCTTGGTCGCCATGGTCGCCTGGCCCGATTCGAACATCAGCAGTTCGCCCGGCACGAACGGCGTCCAGACTTCGTTGTCGGTGAGCGGCGCGGTGGCGATCACAGCCACGCGATCGGCTGGTGTCGTGTACTTGGCGAAATCGATCGTCATGTCGGCGTCGATCAGGTGTGCCGTCGAAAACGGCCATTGCCGCACGATGTAGTACAGCCGCGTCGAGCAATGCGCGAACAGCGCCTGGCCATTGCACAGCAGGAAGTTGAACACGCCGTAGCGGGTGATTTCCTTGGTGACGTCGGACAGCGCGTAGAACAGCTCGTTCAGCGGCGGCTGCGAACCCGGAAACCGTTTGCGCAGCGCCTGCATGATAAAGCAGAAGGCGAGCTCGCTGTCGGTGTCGCCCACGGGCTGGTAGACGCCCGACAGAAACGGCGAGAAGTTCTTCAAGTCGCCGTTATGCGCAAAGATCCAGTGCCGGCCCCAGAGCTCGCGCATGAACGGGTGGCAGTTTTCCAGCCGCACCGTCCCTTGCGTGGCCTTGCGGATGTGCGAGATGACGTTCTTCGACTTGATCGGATACCGCTTGACCAGCTCCGCCACCGGCGAGGTGCCGGCCGACTGATTGTCGATGAACAGGCGGCACGCCTTGTCTTCGAAGAACGCGACCCCGAAGCCATCGGCGTGGTGATCGGTCACGCCACCGCGCGCGGCGAACCCGGTGAACGAGAACGTCACATCGGTCGGTTCGGCGCAGTTCATGCCCAGCAGCTGGCACATGGTGGGGAAAAAGTCGATGCAATAAAATAGCCATTATCCTGCCGGCCGACGGGGGTGCCAAGCGGCTTGGCGTCCGCGGCCCCGCCCCGGGGGGCGGCCGTTGCGCCCACGCCGCACGCCGTCGGAATCCCCACCCAACGCAGCATCTCACCACCTTCAACCGGAACACCCCATGAAGTCCTACCGCATTGCCGTGATCCCCGGAGACGGGATCGGCAAGGAAGTCGTCCCTGAAGGTCTGCGCGTGCTGGATGCGGCGTCGCGCAGGTTCGGCTTTGCGCTGCAGACCGATCATTTCGATTTTGCGAGCTGCGACTACTACGCCCGCCACGGCAAGATGCTGCCCGACGACTGGTTCGAGACGCTGCGCGGCTACGACGCCATCTTCTTCGGTGCGGTGGGCTGGCCCGATACGGTGCCCGATCACATTTCGCTGTGGGGCTCGCTGCTGCAGTTCCGGCGCGGTTTCGACCAATACGTGAACCTGCGCCCGGTGCGCCTGATGCCTGGCATCCGCAGCCCGCTTGTCGACCGCAACGGCCAGCCGCGCGCACCCGGCGCGATCGATTTCTACGTCGTGCGCGAGAACACCGAGGGTGAATACTCCAGCGTGGGCGGACGCATGTACGGCGGCACGGAGCGCGAGATCGTGATCCAGGAAACGGTCATGAGCCGCACCGGCGTCGACCGCATCCTCAAGTTCGCCTTCGATCTGGCTCAGCGCCGCCCCGCCAGGCACCTGACGTCGGCGACCAAATCGAACGGCATCTCGATCACCATGCCGTACTGGGACGAGCGCGTGGAAGCGATGGCCAGGCACTACCCGGACGTCAACGTCGACAAGTTCCACATCGACATCCTGACCGCGCACTTCGTGCAGAAGCCCGAGATGTTCGACGTGGTGGTCGCCAGCAATCTGTTCGGCGACATCCTTTCCGACCTCGGGCCGGCCTGCACGGGCACGATTGCCATCGCACCGTCGGGCAACATCAACCCGGATCGCACGTATCCGAGCCTGTTCGAGCCGGTGCACGGCTCGGCGCCCGACATCGCGGGCCAAGGCATTGCCAACCCGATCGGGCAGATCTGGTGTGCGGCGATGCTGCTGGAGCATCTTGGCGAACTCGAGGCGGGGGCCGCCGTGCTGGCGGCCATTGAGGAGGTGCTGGCGGCCGGCCCCGGCCATGCGCCGCTCACGCGCGACATTGGCGGCACGGCTGGCACGGTCGACCTGGGCCGCGCGATCGCAGAGGCCCTGGCATGAAGCTCGACCGCCCCGGCGCCCGCGCCCTCTTGCTGGAGAGCTACGCAGCCGCCGTGGGGGCCGCCGATCCGCTGAAGATCGTCGCCGGCTTCCTGCCGCCGCCGCACGCCGCCGGCAAGACGCTGGTGGTCGGCGCCGGCAAGGCTGCCGCATCGATGGCGCTGGCTGTCGAGCAGGCCTACGCAGGCCGCGCGCAACTCGAAGGGCTGGTCGTCACGCGCTACGCCCACGGCCTGCCGACCGAGCGCATCCGCGTGATCGAAGCCGGTCACCCTGTGCCCGACGAGGCCGGCGAGCAAGCCGCGCTCGAGATTCTCGAGCGCGTATCGGCCCTCACCGGGAACGACCGGCTGATCGTGCTGGTCTCGGGCGGCGGCTCGAGCCTGCTGTCGCTGCCGGCCGACGGCATCCCGATGGCCGATCTGAAGGCCGTCACGCGTGAGTTGCTGCGCTGCGGCGCACCCATCACCGACATGAACATCGTGCGCAAGCACGTCTCGCGCATCCAGGGCGGGCGGCTGGCGGCCGCGTCGCGCGCGCCTGTGACCACGCTCATCGTCTCCGACGTGGCCGGCGATGATCCGAGCGCCATCGCCAGCGGGCCCACGGTGCCCGACCCGAGCACCTATGCCGATGCGCTTGCCATCCTCAGGCGCTGGGGCGCGCAGATGCCCGACACCGTGCGCACCCACCTCGAACGCGGCGCCCGCGGCGAGATCGCGGAAACGCCCAAGCCCGGTGATCCCTGCTTCGGTCGCGTCAGCAATCACATCATCGCGACCGCGCAGCAGAGCCTGCAGGCCGCCGCTCAGGTTTTTGCGGCGCGCGGCATCCGCACGGCCGTCCTCGGCGATACCGTAACCGGCGAGGCGCGCGAGGTCGCCCAGGTGTATGGCGCCCTGGCCCGGCAGATCCGCCAGCACGGCACGCCGTTCGCCGCGCCGGTCGCGCTCATCTCCGGCGGCGAATGCACGGTGACGATTCCGCCCGGCCTGACCGGCGGCAGGGGTGGGCGCTGCGCGGAGTTCCTGCTCTCGCTCGGCGTCACGCTGGACGGCATGGACAACGTCTACGCCCTCGCCGCCGATACAGACGGCATCGACGGATCGGAGGACAATGCGGGCGCGCTGCTCGATCCCGAATCCATCGCCCGTGCTGCCGCCAGGGGCATTGCCGCTCGCGCCGCGTTGGACGTACACGACGCCTATGGTTTCTTCGCGGCCGCCGATGACCTCATCGTTACCGGGCCGACGCGTACCAACGTCAACGACTACCGCGCCATCCTCATTCTCTGAATCTGCATTCCGCATCCGAAGGCTGCATCACCATGACCGACACCCTCACAATCGTCCGCCCCGATGACTGGCACCTGCACCTGCGCGACGGCGACGCGCTCGCCGATGTGGTGGGCGACACCGCGCGCCAGTTCGGCCGGGCGATCATCATGCCGAACCTCAAGCCCCCGGTGACGACCACCGCCCAGGCGCGCGCCTACCGCGAGCGCATCCTCGCGGCGCTGCCCGCCGGTACGCAGTTCGAGCCGCTGATGACGCTGTATCTGACCGACAACACGTCCCCCGAGGTCATCCGCGAGGCCAAGGCCAGCGGCATTGTCCATGGCGTGAAGCTGTATCCCGCGGGTGCCACCACCAACAGCGATGCCGGCGTGACGGACCTGCGCCGCTGCGCCAAGACGCTCGAAGCCATGCAGGAAGTCAGCATGCCACTGCTCGTGCACGGCGAGGTGACCGACCCGACCGTCGACATCTTCGATCGCGAGGCCGTCTTCATCGACACGGTGATGCTGCCGCTGCGCCGCGACTTCCCGGCGCTGAAGGTCGTGTTCGAGCACATCACCACCAAGCACGCAGCCGAATACGTGCGCGATGCGGAAGGCCCGGTCGGCGCAACCATCACCGCGCATCATCTGCTGTACAACCGCAACGCCCTGTTTGTCGGCGGCATCCGCCCGCATTACTACTGCTTGCCGGTGCTCAAGCGCGAAACGCACCGCCTGGCGCTGGTGGCCGCGGCCACCTCGGGCCACCCGCGCTTCTTCCTCGGTACCGACAGCGCGCCGCACGCCAAGGGCGTCAAGGAACACGCCTGCGGTTGCGCCGGCTGCTACACTGCGCTGCACGCCATGGAGCTGTACGCCGAGGCCTTTGAAGACGCCAACGCACTCGACAAGCTCGAAGGTTTTGCGAGCCTCCACGGGCCGGACTTCTACGGCCTGCCGCGCAACGCCGGCACGCTGACGCTCACGCGCTCGCAATGGCAGCTTCCCGCCGAAGTCCCGTTCGGCGAGCAGACGCTGGTGCCGTTGCGCGGCGGCGAGATGCTGCGCTGGAAGTCTGTCTGAGTTGCTGGCCGCTGATCTCGGTGCGATCGACTGGGGCCATCCGGCGTTCGCACCGCTCGCTGCAGTGGGCGCGCCGCTTGCAGACGCAATCACGCGGGGCGCCGATCTTCGAGACGCACTGAACGCGCAGCCGGCGGCACATGCAATCGGCACGTGCAGCGGTCATGCCCTGCGCTTCGTCCGGCAAGATGCACTGCCGGCCGGCACCGCTTACGAAGCACACATCGCCGCCACGGGCGAGGTGCCGACCCGGGACAATCTCCACGACTTTTTCAACGCCCTGATCTGGTTGCATTGGCCGCGTGCGAAGGCAGCGCTCAACGCGCGCCAGGCGCGGGTGATCACGCAGGACGGGATTGGCGCGGCACGCGGCACCGTTCGCGATGCCGCCACGCTGTTCGACGAAAATGCCCTGATCTTTCTGCACGCCGAAGACGCGCCTGAGCGGTGTCTGACCGGGTTCGACTGGCGCGGCTTGTTCGTCGAGGGCAGGGCAGCGTGGGGCGCCACGTGCGCGGTTCTGCCGTTCGGCCATGCAGTCTTGGAAAAGCTGGTCGCGCCTTACAAGTCGATCACGGCCCACGCGTGGCCGGTGCAGGTGGCCGCGTTGCCGGCGGACCGCCCCTCGCTCGACGCTGCGCTGGCCGAGACACTGCTGCACGCCGATCTCGCGCCCCGCCATTTCCGCCCGTTGCCCGTCATGGGGATCCCGGGTTGGTGCGATGCCAACGAAGACGCCGGCTTCTATCTGGACACGACAGTCTTTCGCCCGGGCCGGCGGCGATTCTTACCTGAACAGTGCTAGACTCGCGCCTCGCGAAGCGGACCAGACAACCGCTGCTTGCGCCGCCTCGTGCGAGCGGAAGGGGAGGAAAGTCCGGACTCCATAGAGCAGGGTGATGGCTAACGACCATCCACGGTGACGTGCGGAATAGGGCCACAGAGACGAGTCTTCGCCCGGGCTTCGGTCAGGGCGAAGGGTGAAACGCGGTAACCTCCACCCGGAGCAATCCCAAGTAAGCAGGCGATGAAGCGGCTCGCCGAGTCTGCGGGTAGGGAGCTTGAGCCGGCTGGCAACAGCCGGTCTAGAGGAATGGTTGTCACGCCGCTGGTTTCGGCCACGCGGCGCACAGAATCCGGCTTATCGGTCCGCTTCGCTTCTTATTCCGATGCGCCCGGCTGCGTGGCGAGGTCCACCAGCTCCAGCGAGTGCGTGATCTCGGCTGTCTTGGCCAGCATGATCGACGCCGAGCAGTACTTCTCGTGCGACAACTGGATCGCACGTTCAACGGCTTCCCGCTTGAGATTGCGCCCCGTCACCGTAAAGGTGAAGTGAATCCGCGTGAAGACCTTCGGGTCGGTTTCGGCGCGATCGGCATGCAGCTTGACGCTGCAGCCCTGCACGTCTTGCCGGCCGCGCTTGAGGATCAGCACCACGTCATAGGCCGTGCAGCCGCCGGTGCCCAGCAGCACCATTTCCATCGGGCGCGGTGCCAGGTTGCGGCCACCGCCGTCCGGTGCGCCGTCCATGGTGACGAGGTGGCCGCTGCCGGTTTCCGCCAAAAAGGCCATGCCATCCGGGCCGGCCCAGCTCACTGTGCAATCCATGTCCAATCCTTGTGCGGAGTCGGCCTGCGCCGACGAAGTGCCACATTGTAGCCAGCGGCCCACGCCCGCGCTGTCCGATTAGGGTCGGGCCGGCTTGACAGTGGCACCTTCAAGAAAAGGTGCAACCCGCGGCTGCCGCACCAAAAACGACCCGAATTTCGAGGGGTCGCTCTAGCGTTTCGCGGACGCGACGCTCGACGTTACATGTAAGTAATTGATATATATGGAGTTTTATCGCTAGCGAGTGCTCCTATCTGCTTTCCGCATTACGGGATGCGATTTCGTAGTGCAAATTTCCTTGCGCGTGCCCCAGAAATGGGTATAATTTGCACCATTGGATCAGTTGATGCGGTGCAACCCGCCAAGTCAACCGATCAGCAGGTGTCTCCTCCACCCTCCTCCTTTGGTGGATTCAAACCCAAGCTCGATAGCTTGGGTTTTTTTTTGTCCGTTGTGCGGGGAACGCGCCCTTTTCCTTGTGTCAAGGGCTCGTCGCGAGGTACAATCGAAATCTTTTCCGGATTGCCCGCGGAGAAGACATCCAGAGAGCCCGCACCAACAAGCGGGAAGGCGGGCCGGCGACGACCTTGCATGAGGTTGCGCAGGCGTCCGCAAGACGATCCGTTCGTGAGCAGTTTGAGCGCAAGCTCTGGGCGCGATACGGGTCCACTCGGGCACTGACTCTATTTTGGAAAAATCATGAAGACCTTTTCCGCAAAGCCGCATGAGGTGAAGCGCGATTGGTACGTGATTGACGCGACGGACAAGGTCCTCGGGCGTGTCGCCAGCGAAGTGGCACACCGACTGCGCGGCAAGCACAAGCCCGAATTCACTCCGCACGTCGATACCGGCGATTTCATCATCGTCATCAACGCGGCCAAGCTGCGCGTGACGGGCGCCAAGACGACCGACAAGAAGTACTATCGCCACTCGGGTTACCCGGGCGGTATCTACGAAACGACGTTTGGCAAGATGCAGCAGCGTTTCCCGGGCCGTGCCCTGGAAAAGGCTGTGAAGGGCATGCTGCCGAAGGGTCCGCTGGGCTACGCGATGATCAAGAAGCTGAAGGTTTACGCCGAAGGCTCGCATCCGCACGAAGCTCAGCAGCCGAAAGCGCTGGAAATCTAAGGGGCCTAATCCATGATCGGAAACTGGAACTATGGCACCGGCCGCCGCAAGAGCGCTGTGGCACGTGTCTTCATCAAGTCCGGCAAGGGCGACATCATCGTCAACGGCAAGGCTATCAACGAGTACTTCGCTCGTGAAACCTCGCTGATGATCGTGCGTCAGCCGCTGGAACTGACCAACCACGCAGCTACGTTTGACATCAAGGTCAACGTGGTTGGCGGCGGTGAAACCGGCCAGGCCGGGGCCGTGCGTCACGGCATCACCCGCGCCCTGATCGATTACGATGCCACGCTGAAGCCCGCCCTGTCGAAGGCCGGTCTGGTGACGCGTGATGCACGTGAAGTCGAGCGTAAGAAGGTCGGTCTGCGCAAGGCCCGCCGCGCCAAGCAGTTCTCGAAGCGTTAATCGCTGCTCCTGCTTCAGCAAAGAACCACACCCTCGGGTGTGGTTTTTTGTTTTGTGGGCTTCACTCAAGTGATGTGATGCGTCCTGCCCCTCACTTACGCTTTGCAACAGCTCCGACATGCACGCAGGACTACAATTCACACTTTGCCAGCGTTTGGTTCGTATGATGCAATCCGCTGTTTCGCCTAAGCCGGTTTCGATCCGCAGTGCGAGCCTGGGAGTGGCCGCATGAAGGCGCGCCGCCTGTTGCGCCGCGCTTCCGTGCTCGCTCCGAACGTGACCGTACGTTCACGCCTGCCATGGCCGGTGACGGTTCTGCTGATTGCGGTGGTGCTTGGCTTGGCGGCGGCAGCAGCGCTGTGGGCGTTCGAGGAGGGCCGCCGTCTGACGGGGCCGCACGACAGCGACCTGCGCGCGATGAACCGCGAACTGACCGCGAAGTTGGCTGCGGTGCAGGCCGAGCGCGACAAGCTGGCCGCGTCGGCGGGCACCGTGGATGCCCGTCTGGGTATTGCCGAAGGGGCGCAGGCGCAGATGGCCGAGCAACTCAAGGCGCTCGAGACCGAGAACGCGCAACTGAAAGAAGATCTGGCGTTCTTCGACAGCCTGCTGCCCGCGCCGACCAACTCCGCCGGCATCTACGTGCGCAGCTTCCGCATTGCACCGGATGAAGCCCAGCCTACGCGCCTGCGCTTTCGCGTGTTGCTGATGCAGGGCGGCGGCAAGGCCTTTGCCCCGGTCTCCGAATTCCAGGGGCAATTGGCGCTGACGTTGAACGTGGTACAGGCGGGCAAACCTGCTACGATCGATTTCCCGGGTGGGGCGGCGAGCGGGTCGGCTGCAGCCACTACCCGCGTCAAGCTCACGCACTATCAGCGCCTGGAAGGTTGGGTGGATGTGCCACCCGGCACCACGGTGCAGTCGGTGATGGTGAAGGTGCTGCAGAACGGCAAGATCAAGGCGAGCCAGAGTTTTTCCATCTGACGGGCACGTCCTGTCGGAACAGTACAAAAAGAGGAGTCGACGATGCTGTTTGGCAAGAAGAAGGGCTTGGCGATTGAAACATTGCTCGGCGCCCGCACCAGGCTGGAAGGCGACCTTCGCTTCTCGGGCGGTCTGCGGATCGACGGCGAGATCAAGGGCAACGTCTACGGCGACCCTGACAAACCGAGCATGCTCGTCATTACCGACAGCGCACGCGTGGAAGGCGAGGTGCACGTCGGGCACCTGATCCTCAACGGCACGGTGGTGGGACCGGTGCATGTGGCTGAACTGCTCGAGTTGCAGCCCAAGGCCCGCATCGAGGGCAACGTGCAATACGCGGCGCTGGAGATGCACCAGGGCGCGGTCGTCATGGGCACGCTGACGCACGCGGCGCCTGGCGATGTGAAGCTGCTGCCCAATCTCAAGCTGGCTTCGAACCAGGACTGATCACACGCGGTGCCAGCCGTTGCTGGGGCACCGCACAATGCCCCCTTGAAACCCGGGGCTTCGGCACGATTTCAAGCTTGCGCTTAAAATACAGGCAAGTTTGAGACGTATCCCACAGGAGATTTTCATGAACGCAGTCGCGCAGGCAGCCACGCCCGATGTGAACGAGGTTCCGGCTCCGCTGGTCTTTACCGACAGCGCTGCGGACAAGGTCAAGCAACTGATTGAAGAAGAAGGCAACCCGGAGCTCAAGCTGCGCGTGTTCGTGCAGGGCGGCGGTTGCTCGGGCTTCCAGTACGGCTTCACCTTTGACGAAGAAACCAACGAAGACGACACGACCATGACCAAGAATGGCGTGACGCTGCTGATCGACTCGATGAGCTACCAGTACCTGGTGGGCGCCGAGATCGACTACAAGGAAGACATCAACGGCGCGCAATTCGTCATCAAGAATCCGAATGCCTCGACCACCTGCGGTTGCGGCTCGTCGTTCTCGGTCTGACGGGGCCTCGCTCCAAAGGAAAAAGCGCACCTGGGTGCGCTTTTTTGTTGCCTTGAGTTTGGGTGCTCAGGCCGGATAGATCGCGCCCAGAATGCGACCGCCCGAGGCGCCGGTCGCGGTGTGCAGATTGCCCGGTACGCGGTGTACGCACTGGCGCGCGAGCCACGCAAAGGCGAGCGCTTCCACCTGATGCGCTGGCACGCCAAAGTCGTCTGTCGGGGCGACTTGCACGCCCGGCAGCTGCCGCGCGATGCGCGCCATCAGCGCGCCGTTGCGTGCACCGCCGCCGCAGACGAGCAGCGATGTCGCTTGCGGCGCATGCGCCCGTACGGCATCGGCGATGGTGTCGGCGGTGAGGGCGAGCAGCGTGGCTTGCACGTCTGCGGGGCGTGCGGCGGCAAGTGCATCGCCGAGCGTCTGCTGCAGCCACGCCGGGTTGAACAGGTCGCGACCGGTACTCTTGGGCGGAGGCGCGGCAAAGAACGGGGCCGCCTTGAGCTGTGCGAGCAGGGCTTCGTCGATGCGGCCGGTGCGCGCCCAGGCGCCGTCGGCGTCGTAGCGGGTGCCTTGGTGGCTGTAGACCCAATAGTCCATGAGGGCGTTGCCGGGGCCGCAGTCGAAGCCCAGCACGGCGTCGCGCGCATCGGACGCCTGCGGGGGCAGCACGGTCAGGTTGGCGATGCCGCCGATGTTGCACACCACGCGCCACGCATCCGGCAGGCCAAACAGCGCGCGATGCAGGGCCGGCACAAGCGGCGCGCCCTGGCCGCCCGCGGCGATGTCGCGGCTGCGAAAGTCGGCGATGACGTCGATGCCGACACGCTCGGCCAGCACGGCAGCATGCTGTGTCTGGCGCGTGTATCCGATGCCGTCGTGCGCCCCGGGCTGATGACGGATCGTCTGCCCGTGCGCGCCGATGGCCTGCACGTCGTGTGCGGTCAGTCCCGTGGCATTGAGCAGCCTGCCGACGCATTCGGCGTAGACGATGGCGAGCGCATTGGCGGCCAAGGCCTCGCGGTGGATTTCATCGTGACCGGCGTGCTGCAGGTCCAGAAAGCGCTGCCGCAGCTCGGCAGGGAAGGGCACGTAGGCGTCGGCCAGGACGGCCGGGTGGTCGCCGGAGAAATCCGCGAGTACGCCGTCGACGCCGTCCAGGCTGGTGCCGGACATCAGGCCGATGTAGCGGTCGCTGCGGGTGGAAATGTTGTCGGGATGGCTCATGCGCGACAGCTTACCAGCGCGATGGCGGGCCGGCTGGGCACATCACGGTAAAATCCCGGGATTGCGCGGCCGGAACGTCTTGGACGCATGTCGGCCATCGCGCACGCACGATCTCCCTGTTTCTTGTTTCCGTTCGCGCCGTTGCTTCAGCGGCGCGGTGACCTTTCTTTTTGCCATGACCGCACCTGACGCTTCCGTACCCGCTTCCGACAACGCTACGCCGGGCAAACCGAAATATCCGGTCACGCCCGAGGTGCTGCACGCGATGGAGGTGTCGCTGCGCGGCTGCGACGAATTGCTGGTGGCGGCAGAGTGGGAACAGAAGCTCGCGCGCAGCGCCGCGACCGGCGTGCCGTTGCGCATCAAGCTGGGCCTGGACCCGACTGCGCCCGACATCCACATCGGCCACACGGTGGTGCTCAACAAGATGCGCCAGCTGCAGGACCTGGGGCATCAGGTGATCTTCCTGATCGGCGATTTCACCTCGACCATCGGCGATCCGTCGGGCCGCAACTCGACGCGCCCGCCGCTCACGCGCGAGCAGATCGAGGCCAACGCACAGACCTACTACCGCCAGGCCAGCATGGTCCTTGACCCGAGCAAGACCGAGATCCGCTACAACAGCGAATGGTGCGACCCGCTGGGTGCGCGCGGCATGATCCAGCTGGCGTCGCGCTACACCGTCGCCCGCATGATGGAGCGCGATGACTTCACCAAGCGCTTCAAGGCCGGCGTGCCGATCTCGGTGCACGAATTCCTCTACCCGCTGATGCAGGGGTACGACTCCGTTGCGCTGAAATCCGACCTGGAGCTGGGTGGCACCGACCAGAAATTCAACCTGCTGGTCGGGCGCGAGCTGCAGAAGGAATACGGCCAGGAGCCGCAGTGCATCCTGACGATGCCGCTGCTGGTGGGGCTGGACGGCGTGGAGAAGATGTCCAAGTCCAAGGGCAACTACGTCGGCATCAGCGAGGCGCCGAATGAGATGTTCGGCAAGCTGATGAGCATCTCCGACGACCTGATGTGGACGTACTACACGCTGCTGTCCTTCCGCCCGCAGGCCGAGATCGACATGATGAAGGAAGAGGTCGCGCTGGGCCGCAACCCGCGCGATTGCAAGGTGCTGCTGGCGCAGGAAATCGTTGCGCGCTTCCACAGCCAGGCCGATGCCGAGCGCGCACTGGATGACTTCAACCACCGCGCCCGCGGCGGCGTGCCGGACGACATCCCGCAGATCGAGCTGTCGGGCGCGCCGCTGGGCATCGCGCAGCTGCTCAAGCAGGCCGGCCTCTGCCCGTCGACGTCGGAAGCCAACCGCAACATCGAGCAGGGTGGCGTAAAGATCGACGGTACCGTCATCAGCGACAAGGGCCTGAAGGTGGAGGCAGGCACGTTCGTCATGCAGGTCGGCAAGCGCCGATTTGCGCGCGTGGTGCTGAAGTGATCGGCCTGATCCAGCGCGTGTCGGAAGCGGCCGTGCGCGTCGATGGCCGCGTCGTCGGCGAGATCGGACCGGGCCTGCTCGCCCTCGTGTGCGCCGAACGCGGCGACACCGCCGCCGAGGCCGACCGCTTGCTGGAAAAGTTGCTGAACTACCGCGTGTTCTCGGATGCGCAGGGCAGGATGAACCTGCCGGTGCGCAACATCGACGGCAACGGGCAGGCAGGCGGCTTGCTGATCGTCTCGCAGTTCACGCTGGCGGCCGATACCAAGTCCGGTACGCGTCCGAGCTTTACGCCGGCGGCTGCGCCGCAAGACGGCCGCCGCCTGTACGAGCATTTCGTGACGCGGGCGCAGGCGCAGCACCCCATCGTCGCCACCGGGGAGTTCGGTGCCGACATGAAGGTGTCGCTCGTCAACGATGGGCCGGTCACGTTCTGGCTGCAGGTCGCGCCGCCAGCGGTGCGGGCGGCAGCGCCCGAGGTGGCCAAATCCGCCGTCAAATCCGTCTGACCTGCCCAGGACCCCGTGATGCCACGCGCCGCTGCCATGCCCATGCCGATGCCGCAAATTACCCACATCGTGCTCATCCGCCACGGCGAGACCGACTGGAACCGTGAGCGCCGCCTGCAAGGCCAGCTCGACGTGCCGCTGAACACGCAGGGGCTTGAGCAAGCCGCGCAGCTCGGCAGGGCGCTCGCGGGTGAGCGCTTCGATGCGGTCTACGCAAGCGACCTGTCGCGCGCCCGGCAGACCGCGCAAGCGCTGGCCGATGAGCTCGGCGTAGCGGTGCGCGACGACGCCGGCCTTCGCGAACGCTGCTACGGCGAGTTCGAAGGCCTGACCTACGCCGAAGTCGCCGAGCGGCATCCGGCTGAATTCGACGCCTGGCAGAACCGCGTGCCGGCGTTCGCGCCGCCCGGCGGCGAAACGCTCACCGAATTCCACGAGCGCGCGGTGCAGACAGCCCTGCGCCTCGTCCGCCGCCACCCCGGCGAACGCATCGCGCTGGTCAGCCACGGCGGCGTGCTGGATTGCCTGTATCGCCACGCCAACGCCATGACGCTCACCGAGCCACGCCGGCATGAGCTGCGCAACGCGAGCATCAACCGGCTTTCATCCGACGGTCATCAGTTGACCGTGCTGCAGTGGGGCGATGTCGCGCACCTCGATTTGCTGGTGCTCGACGAGGTGGACCGCCGCGTTCCCTGAACGCTACACCTTCAGCCGGAACGGCGTGAAGTCGGTATCGCGGTCGTAGTAGTCCTCGTTCTCGGCGCGCTTGAGGAAGGCGACGACGCGGTAGGTGAGTGGGGTTGCGACGATTTCCCAGCCGGTCTTGAGGATGTATTGCGCGATGGCCACGCGCAGCACCTGTTCGTGCGGCCAGATGCCGTAGAAGGCGATCACGTAGAACAGCGACGAATCGACCGCCTCGCCCACCACCGTGGACCCGACGATGCGCGTCCACAGCCATTTCCCTTCCGTTGCGATCTTCATCTTCGCCAGCGTGTAGCTGTTGGCAAAGCTGCCGCACCAGAATGCGATGAGCGACCCCGCCACGATGCGCGGCGTGTTGCCGAACACGTCGTTCAGGCTCTTCTGATAGCCGGCCATGAACGGCGCCACGGGCAGCGCCAGCACCACCAGCGACATGAACGACGCGAAGACGAGCGCGGCAAAACCCGCCCACACCACGCGGCGGTCGCGCCCGTAGCCGTACACCTCGGTGAGGATGTCGCCGAAGATGTACGAGATCGGGAAGAACAGCACGCCCGCGCCAAATGTGACCGGCCCAAGGATCGGCAACGTGACCTGCGCCGCCTTGGCCGCACCGATCAGGTTCGAGCACAGCAGCACTGTGACGAAGGCGGCCATGACGAAGTCGTAGTAGCGGAAGTTGCGCTGAGGACTTGGAGCGGTCATGGCATCGCGGCGCTGATGGCTAGTTGTTGTCGTCCCAGAGATCGCGCACCGGGCCGCTCTTTGGCGCGCCCAGCCCGAAGTGCTGGTACGCCGATGCCGTAGCCACGCGGCCGCGCGGCGTGCGCTGCAGGTAGCCCTGCTGGATCAGGTACGGCTCGAGCACGTCTTCGATCGTGTCGCGCTCTTCGCCGATGGCTGCCGCCAGGTTGTCGATGCCGACCGGCCCGCCGTTGAACTTGTGCAGGATCGCTTCGAGCAGCTTGCGGTCCATCAGGTCGAAGCCGACGGCATCCACATCGAGCATCGCCAGTGCGGCATCGGCGACTTCGCGCGTGATGACGCCGTCGGCCTTGACCTCGGCGTAGTCACGTACGCGGCGCAGCAGACGGTTGGCGATACGCGGCGTGCCGCGCGAGCGCTTGGCGATTTCCAGCGCGCCGTCTTCGGCGATCCTGGCGTTGAGCAGGCCCGCCGAGCGCGTGACGATCTTCGTCAGCTCGGCAGGCGTGTAGAACTCCAGCCGCGCGACGATGCCGAAGCGGTCGCGCAGCGGGTTGGTCAGCATGCCGGCCCGCGTGGTGGCCCCCACCAGCGTGAACGGCTGCAGATCGAGCTTGACCGAGCGCGCCGCCGGGCCCTCGCCAATCATGATGTCGATCTGGTAGTCCTCCAGCGCCGGGTACAGGATTTCCTCCACCACGGGCGAGAGCCGATGAATCTCGTCGATGAAGAGGACGTCGTTGGCTTCGAGGTTGGTGAGCAGCGCGGCCAGATCGCCGGGCCGCTCCAGCACGGGGCCCGAAGTCTGGCGCAGGTTGACGCCCATCTCGCGCGCGATGATGTGCGCCAGCGTCGTCTTGCCCAGACCGGGGGGGCCGAACAGCAGCACGTGGTCCAGCGCTTCGCTGCGCTGCTTGGCCGCCGTCATGAAGATGTCGAGCTGGCCGCGCACCTTTTCCTGGCCGACATATTCGTCGAGCAGCTTGGGGCGCAGCGCGCGCTCGAACGCCTCCTCGTTGGGGGAGGCGGGGGAGGCTGAGATGATGCGCTCAGCAGAGACAGCCTTGGCGGCGAGCTTGTCGGTTTCGATCATGACGGGCAGACGGCGCCGGGAAGGCGCGAGCAGGCCATTCTACCGTCTTGCCGCGCCGGGGCGTCAGCCCTTGGACAGCGCCTTGAGCGCCAGCTTGATCCCCTCGGACACGCCCGTGCCGGCCGGCACCTGCTTGATGGCGAGCGCTGCTTCCTTGTCGGAATACCCCAGCGCCAGCAAGGCGTTGAGCACGTCGACCGCGTCGTCCGAGACGGCCGGGCCGCCGGGCACGGCGCCGAGGTCGGCGCCCAGCTTGCCCTTGAGTTCGAGCAGCAGGCGCTCGGCCGTCTTCTTGCCGATCCCCGGGATGCGCGTCAGCCGCCCGGCTTCCTGCAGCGTGACGGCCTGCGCGAGTTCGGCTACCGACATACCCGACAGCACCGCCAGCGCAATGCGCGCGCCGATGCCGGAAATCTTGATGAGCTGGCGGAAGGTTTCACGCTCGGCGGCGGTGCCGAAACCGTAGAGCAGATGGGCGTCCTCACGCACGATCTGCTGGGTCAGCAGCACGACCTTTTCGCCGGTGGCGGGCAGGTTGTAGAACGTGCTCATCGGCACGTCGATCTCGTAGCCGACGCCGTGGCAATCGACCAGCAGGTGCGGCGGGTTCTTTTCGATCAGCGTCCCGGCGATGCGTCCGATCATGGGTGGGGTTCCTCCTCCAAAACGGGACGCAGTGTAGCCCAAACCTGCCGCCCGGCCCGACCCCTCTGCGAGGCTCAGCGGCCCCTTGTACGCCTGCGCTTGCCGGGGCCGCCTCGGGCCGCCCACTCCGGTTTGATGCACGAACGCTAGCGCTTGAAGGTCGAGACGGCCTGCCGCCCGACCGCCGGGTCGTCTGTGAAGAAGCCGTCGACGCCTGCGCGCAGGAAGGCCTGGATCTCTTCGATGGAGCCGCTCACGTTCCGCGTGCTGTCGGCACCGCTGCGCAGCGACGGCGGCAGGAAGGTGTTCTCGGGCCGGAACGTGTACGGGTGGACGACGAGCCCAGCGTTGTGCGCGTTGCGGATGAGGTCGGTCGGGTCGGTGAGCCGGCCGTCGGCATCCAGGCTCATGATGCTGTTCTTGTCGGGGCCGACGCCGTTGGCATAGCTCGCGATGTCGCGCATGCCGCGGTCGGTCATCATGTCGCCGTAGGTGCGGGTGTCGCGAGCGACGAAGAAGTCGTACGGTTGCCGGCCCGCGCTGCCCATCAGTTGCACGAGCTTCCAGTTCGGCTGGCTGCTGCCGATCTTGTCGCGGATGGCCTTGAGGTTGGCCACTTCGAACGACTGGATGTAGACCGTGGTGCGGCTCGCCGTGAAGGCATCACGGCGCAGCGCATCGATCAGCCTGTCTTCGAGCGGCAGACCGATCGACTGGAAGTACGTCGGATGTTTCGTCTCGGGATAGATGCCGATGTTGCGGCCAAGCCTGGCGGATTGGTCCCGCGCGAGCGCGATGATCTCGTCGAGCGTCGGGATGTCGAACTGGTCGTTGTAGGCGACGTTGTCGGGGCGGATGCTGGGGATGCGCTCGCGTGCGCGCAGCGTTTTCAATTCACCGAGCGTGAAGTCTTCGGTGAACCAGCCGGTGACGCTCTGGCCGTCGATCGTCTTGGTGGTCTTGCGGCCAGCAAATGCTGCCACGTCGGCCACGTTCGTCGTGCCGGAGATTTCGTTCTCGTGGCGCGCAACGAGCACGCCATCTTTGGTGGAGACGAGATCGGGCTCGATGATGTCGGCGCCGTCGTCGATGGCCTTCTGGTACGAGGCGAGCGTGTGCTCGGGCCGCAACGCCGATGCACCGCGGTGTCCGATCACCTGGACGGTGGTGATGGGCGTGGTGTTGCCGCCGCCGTTGTCGCCGCCATGGTTGTATTCCAGCCGGCAGGCGGACAGGGCCATCGAGGTACTCAAGATCAACGGGCTCAGCAGGATGAGGCGGCGCAGCATCGGGATCTCCTGAAGACGGACACCCCGCATGGTAGTCGCCGCGCGATGAAGCAGCTACCCGCCGACTTTGAAGATCCTGTCAACCGACGAGGCGCCCGCGCCGCACGCGCAGCCCCTTTTGCGCAAGCTGCGGCGCCAGCCCGGCCATGGCGGCCAGCGTTTCGCCGCCGTGCGCATGGCAGATCGCCACGCCCAGCGCGTCGGACGCATCGGCGCCCGGCCTGCCTTCGAGGTTGAGCAGGCGCACGACCATTTCCTGCACCTGATCCTTGTTGGCGCGGCCGTAGCCGACGACGGCCTGCTTCAGTTGCAGCGCGGTGTATTCGAACACGGGCAGGTTGCCGCTCATCAGGCCGCAGATCACCGCGCCGCGGGCCTGGCCGAGCAGCAGCGTCGACTGCGGGTTGACGTTGACGAACACCTTTTCGATGGAAGCGCAGTCCGGCCGGTAGGTGCTCACCAGTTCGGAGACGCCGTCATACAGCGTCTTCAGGCGGCTGGGCAGGTCGGCATTGCCGTTGCTCTTGATCGTGCCCGAGGCCACGTACACGAGCTTGTGGCCGTGCCGTTCGAGCACGCCGAAACCCGTGGTGCGAAGGCCGGGATCGATGCCGAGGATGCGCATGAAATGGAGCGGAGCAGAAAAGAAAAACGGGGCAGGCGCCAGTCTACGCCTTGCCCCGCTGATCGGTCGAACCACCGTGCCGTTCAGTGGCGGAAGTGGCGGGTGCCCGTGAAGATCATCGCCACGTTGCGCTCGTCGGCGGCGGCGATGACTTCATCGTCGCGCACCGAGCCGCCTGGCTGGATCACGCACGAGGCGCCAGCGTCGACCACCACGTCCAGGCCATCGCGGAACGGGAAGAACGCATCCGACGCCACAGCCGAACCGGCCAGCGTCAGACCGGCGTTCTGCGCCTTGATGCTGGCGATGCGGGCCGAGTCCACACGGCTCATCTGGCCGGCGCCCACGCCCAGCGTCATGCCGCCGCCGCAGAACACGATGGCGTTCGACTTGACGAACTTGGCGACGCGCCAGGCGAACATCAGGTCGTCCATTTCCTTCGGGGTCGGGTGGCGCTTGGTGACCACGCGCAGCTCGCTCGGCTGCACGTTCTTGGCGTCCGGGCTCTGCACCAGCAGGCCGCCGCCCACGCGCTTGAAGTCGTACGCATTGATGCCGTTGCCGAGCGGAATTTCGAGCACACGCACGTTCTGCTTGCCGGCGAACACGGCACGCGCCCCTTCCGAGAACCCCGGGGCGATCAGCACTTCCACGAACTGCTTGGCGACGACCTGTGCGGCTGCTTCATCCAGCGGCACGTTGAAGGCGATGATGCCGCCGAAGGCCGAAGTCGAGTCGGTCTTGAAGGCCTTCTCATACGCTTCCTGCGCGGTGCCGCCAATGGCCACGCCGCACGGGTTGGCGTGCTTGATGATGACGCACGCGGCGCCCTTGGCCGGGTCGAACGACTTCACGCATTCCCACGCGGCGTCGGCGTCGGCGATGTTGTTGTACGACAACTCCTTGCCCTGCAGTTGCGTGTAGTTGGCGAGCGCGCCGTCGACGGCTTTCAGGTCACGGTAGAACGCGGCGGATTGGTGCGGATTCTCGCCGTAACGCATCTCCTGCACCTTGTCGAAGGCCAGGTTCAGCGTTTGCGGATAGGCGCTGCGCGTGCTGTGCGACTTGTCGGCGCCGAGGCTCGTCAGGTAATTCGTGATGGCGCCGTCGTACTGCGCGGTGTGCGCGAACACCTTCTTGGCCAGCATGAAGTTGGTTTCGTAGCCGACCGTGTTGTTGTTGGCCTGCATTTCGGCCAGCACGGTGGCGTAGTCGGCCGGGTCGACGATGACCGTCACGTCGCGATGGTTCTTGGCCGCCGAGCGCAGCATGGTCGGGCCGCCGATGTCGATGTTCTCGATGGCGTCGGCCAGCGTGCATTCGTCCTTGGCCACCGTCTGCTGGAACGGGTACAGGTTCACCACCAGCAGGTCGATGGTCGGGATGCTGTGCTCAGCGAGCGCCGCCATGTGCTCAGGCAGGTCGCGGCGGGCCAGGATGCCGCCGTGCACCTTCGGGTGCAGCGTCTTGACGCGGCCGTCGAGCATTTCCGGAAAGCCGGTGTAGTCCGCCACTTCCGTCACGGGCAGGCCGGATTCGGCGAGCAGCTTGGCGGTGCCGCCGGTGGAGAGGAGCTTGACGCCGCGCTCGTGCAGGGCACGGGCAAAGTCGACGATGCCGGTCTTGTCGGAAACGGAAAGCAGGGCTTGCTGGATCATGATGGAAACGCCGGTGGGCAGGTGTGGCGCTGGGGTGGTGGCCCTGGCGCCGTCAGAAAGGGAAATCGGTCGGCGGGCTCAGAGCAACCCGTGCTGCTGCAGCTTCTTGCGCAGCGTGTTGCGGTTGATGCCCAGGTAGTCGGCCGCCTGCGACTGGTTGTTGGAGGCCCATTCCATCACGGTCTCCAGCAGCGGCCGTTCGATGGCCTGCAGCACCATGTCGTAGACGTTGGACGGGTTTTCGCCATCCAGGTCGCGGTAGTAGGCATCCAGGCTGTCGCGGATGCAACGTTCGATCGGGTTGCGGCTCATGCGGCAAGCAGTTCCTTGTTGTTGTCGTTGTTGCCCGTCGTGGGGCGCTCGCTGTCGGCGGTGGCCTGGTCTTCGTAGACGAGGCGATCGGACAGCGCGCGCTGTTCGTCGAAGAACGCGTTGACGGCAGCCAGTTGCGCCGCGGTGTCTTCGATGGTGTTCATGCGGTGGCGGAACAGGTTGGCCCCCGCCAACCCGCGCGTGTACCAGGCGATGTGCTTGCGCGCGGTGCGCACGCCGGTGTATTCGCCGTAGAACGCGTAGTGCTCTTCGAGGTGCGTGTTCATGATGCCGCGGATCTCTTCCACCTCGGGCGCCGGCAGCAGCGTGCCGGTCTGCAGGAAGTGTTCGATCTCGCGGAACAGCCACGGCCGGCCCTGCGCCGCGCGGCCGATCATGATGGCGTCGGCGCCCGTTACGGCCAGCACGTGCTTGGCCTTGGCCGGCGTGGTGATGTCGCCGTTGGCGACCACCGGAATGCGCACCGACGCCTTGACCGCGGCGATGGTGTCGTATTCGGCTTCACCGTGGTACAGGTCGGCACGCGTGCGACCGTGCACGGTCAGCATGCTGATGCCCGCGTCCTGCGCGATGCGGGCCACGGTGAGCGCGTTGCGATGCTCGCGGTCCCAGCCGGTGCGGATCTTGAGCGTGACAGGCACCCGGTCGCCCACGGCCCCGACCACCGCCTCGACGATGCGCGCCACCAGCGGCTCGTTCTGCAGCAGCGCCGAACCGGCGGCCACGTTGCACACCTTCTTGGCCGGGCAGCCCATGTTGATGTCGATGATCTGCGCGCCCCGGTCGACGTTGTAGCGTGCGGCCTCGGCCATCATCATCGGTTCGGCGCCGGCGATCTGCACGGCAATCGGCTCGACCTCGCCTTCGTGATTGGCGCGCCGCATGGTCTTCTCGCTCTTCCAGAGCTGCGCGTTGGACGCGACCATCTCGGACACCGCATAGCCCGCGCCCAGCCGCTTGCAAAGCTGGCGGAACGGGCGGTCCGTCACACCCGCCATCGGGGCGACGAACAGGTTGTTGCGAAGGGTATGCGGTCCGATCTGCACGGTACGCGGCGCGTTGGTGAGGCGTTGAGCGACGAAGAAACGAAAAAACAGCCCCTTCCGCCAGCATTGGCGGAACGACGGGGGTGAAAAATGCGAGGACGGGATTTTACCGCCAAACCGGCCGATTGCCTAAATGTTGTGCACAAACTATGCGGCGGTGCGGTTGCGGCAAGGCGTGCTTGCCGCGGCGGCATCAGCGGAACCGTTGCAGGCCGTACGGGCGGGCGTCGATGAAGGGCGCGCGTTCGCTGACCAGATCGGCGATGAGCCTGGCCGTGCCGGGCGCGCCCGTCATGCCCAGGTGGCCGTGCCCGAACGCAAAGAAGACGTTGCGGTAGCGCTCGGAGCGGTCGATGACGGGCAGGCTGTCCGGAATCGACGGCCGAAAGCCCATCCACTGGCTGTCGTCCGCAAAGGCGAGGCCGGGGAAGAGTTGCTGACCCTGTCGCGCCAGGATGCGGGCACGGCGGTAATCGGGCGGGGCATCCAGCCCGCCGATCTCGACTGTGCCGGCAATGCGCAGGCCGCCTTCCATGGGCGTGGCGATGAACTTGCGTTCGCAGTCCATGATCGGCCGCGAGGGCTGCACGGTCGGGGCGCTCAGCATTGCGTGATAGCCGCGTTCGGTATCGAGCGGGATGCGCGTGCCGCTGAGCTTTGCGCCGAGCCGCATCGACCACGCGCCGGCCGTGACGACGAGCTTCGACACGGGCAGCGTGCCGCAATCGGTCTGCAGCCGCGTCGGGCCGTGGTCGTCCGATTCGACATCCACCACCTTGCGGCGCAGGAACGTGCCGCCCGCTGCAGCAAAATTGGCCGCCAGCGTTTTGACCAGCCGCTCCGGGTTGACCGTGAAGCCGTTGTCGGGCAGCAGCAGGGCCGACTGGATATCGGGGGCCAGCGCGGGCTCCAGTTCGCGGGCTTCGTTGGCGCTCAGGGCTTGGGAGCGCACGCCGGTTGCATCGCGGATCGATTGCGCCAGCGCGTCGCCCGAGGAGCGCGTCAGCGTGCGCCAGACATACAGGTGCCCGGTCTGGCGGATCAGGCTGTCGTATTGCGCGGGGTCGAGCAGGCTGCGATAGCCGGGAAAGGTCGCGCTGAACAGATGTGCCAGCGGCGGCGCCGTCGCACGCGCCTGGGCTTCATTGCCGGCGCGCACCCATTGCAGGAGCCAGGGCAGGGCGCGCGGCAGGTAGGACCAGCGCACCGTGAGCGGACCCATGGGGTCGGCCAGCCATTTCGGCACCTGCCTGAGCATGCCGGGCAGCGCCATCGGCACGACGGACGCCACGCTCAGGCAGCCGGCGTTGCCGAACGAGCAGCCTTCGCCGATGCCGGCCTGATCGAGCAGCGTGACCTGGTGGCCTTCGCGCTGCAATTGCAGTGCACATGCGGTGCCCACAATGCCGGCACCCACGACGGTGATCTGCATGCCCTAGCGTCGCTGGCCAAACATCATCTGGCGCGCAAGCCCGTGTTTGAGCGGCGGCAGGCATTCGAGCAGCGTGAGCGCCGCGCCGCGCAGATGGCCGAACGTGCGGCCCGGTACGGCAAACGCGCGCGGCAGCAAGTCGGTCAGGCCGATGGTGACGGCGCGGTCGAACGTGCGTTCACGGGCAAAGCGGGCGAGCGCGGCGGGCGTTGCGCCGTCTCGCAGCGCACGCGCCATCTCGAACGCATCGCGCAGGCCCAGGTTGAAGCCCTGGCCCGCCACGGGGTGGATCGTCTGCGCCGCATTCCCGATGGCCGCCACGCGCCGATCGACCGGAACGCGTTGCGCGTGCAGCCCGAGCGCAAAGGTGTGGCGCGCGCTGGCGTGTGTAAAGCGGCCCATGCGGTCGCCGAAAGCCGTACCGAGTTCGGCGAGGAAGGCGTCGTCGGGCAACCCCGCGCGGCGGCGTGCCTCTCCGGGCGAGCAGCACCAGACCAGCGCATACCCGGGTCCCTGCGCATCGTCCTGCGGCAGCAGCGCGAGCGGGCCCTCGGGCGTGAAGCGCTCCCAGGCCCAGCCTTCCAGCGGCGCGCTGCAGCGCACGTGCGCGACGATGGCGGTCTGGCCGTAGTCGCGGCGGCGTGCGTGGGCGAGGCTGCCGGCCTGCCTGCGCGCGTCGTCGAACAGGCCGCCTTCTGCCTGGATGACGACCTCGGTTTCGATGGCCAGCGGATGCCGTCCCTCGCGAAGCGCGCGCAGGCGGGCCGGCGCGACGGTGCCATCCGCGCGTGGCAGTTGCTCGACGCGCTCGACCGGCGTGTGGTCATAGCGCGTGAGGCGGTCCGGGCGTTGCCGCATCTGCGCGGCGAGTGCGGCGTTGAGCGCGGCGCTCAGGTCGCCGTACTGCACGACATGGCCGAGCGCCGGCACGTCGTAATCTTCGCGGCGGATATGCGCCTGCCCGAAGTGGCCGCGCTGCGAGACATGGATGTGCGTGATCGGCGTGGCGCGCGCGGGCCAACCGCCAATCTCCTGCAGCAGCACGCGCGAGCCGTGCGAGAGCGCCAGCGCGCGCGGGTCGCGCGCCGCGGCCTCAGGGTCGCGTGCATCGAACAGGGCAATGCGCCAGTCGGTGTCCCGCAGCAGCCAGTTGGCCAGCGCCAGCCCCACCGGCCCCGCACCGACGATGGCGACGTCGAAGTCGGGTGCCGCGGCGGTGGAATCCGTCATTGGCCGCCTCGCATGATCGCTTCGATGTCGGCCACGGCGACAGGCACGTCGCGCGTGATCAGCTCGCAGCCCTCGGGCGTGACGATGGCGTCGTCTTCGATGCGGATGCCGATGTGCCAGTACTGCTCGGGCACGCCGGGTGCAGGGCGCACGTAGATGCCGGGCTCGACGGTCAGCACCATGCCGGCCTCGAGCGGGCGCCACGGGCGTTCGCCTTCAGCCGGGGCGGTGGTGCCCGGCGTGCGGTATTCCCCCACGTCGTGCACGTCCATGCCGAGCCAGTGGCCGGTGCGGTGCATGTAGAACTGGCGGTACTGGCCGCCGGCGATCACGTCGTCGAGCGTGCCGACCTTGTTGGCATCGAGCAGTCCTGTGTCGAGCATGCCTTGCGCCAGCACGCGCGTGGCCGCGTCGTGCGGCACGTTGTACGGCACACCGGGGCGCGTCTGTGCAATGGCGGCTTCCTGCGCGGCGACCACGAGTTCATACAGCTCGCGCTGCGGGCCGGTGAAGCGTCCATTGACGGGGAACGTGCGCGTGATGTCCGAGGCGTAGCCGTCGAGTTCGCAGCCGGCGTCGATCAGGCAGAGATCGCCGTCGCGCAGTTCAGCGTTGCCCGCGCGGTAGTGCAGCACGCACGCGTTCGGGCCTGTTGCGACGATGGAGTTGTAGGCGACGCTCTGCGCGCCGTGACGGCGGAATTCGTACAGCAGTTCGGCTTCGAGGTGGTATTCGCGCAGCCCGGCGCGCGAGGCCTGCATGGCGCGCACGTGCGCCCCGGCGGAAATGCGCGCGGCGCGGCGCATGATGTCGAGCTCGCCGGGGTCCTTGAACAGGCGCATCTCGTCGAGGATGGCGCGCACGTCCAGCGCCCGGTGCGGCGAGGACACGCCCGCCCGCCCCTGCGTGCGCACGGCATCGAGCCAGCGGCGCATGCGGCGGTCGAACGTGCCGCTCTCGGCCAGCGGATACGCCACGGCGGCCGTGTTGGCGAGCAGCCTCGGCAGCGCCGCGTCGATCTCTTCCACCGAATGCGCTTCGTCCAGGCCGAAGGCCTCCCTGGCGGCCTCCGGGCCGAAGCGGAAGCCGTCCCAGATTTCGCGTTCTTCGTGCTTGGGGCGGCAGAACAGGACGCTGCGCGTCTGCGATTCAGCCGCGCGGCCGCCGGGGACCACGATGGCGAGTACGGCTTCCGGCTCGGTGAAGCCGGTCAAGTAATAGAAGTAGCTGTCGTGCCGGTAGGGGTAGTCGCTGTCGCGGTTGCGCATCGCTTCGGGGGCGGTCGGCACGATGGCCACGCCGCCGCCCTGTTCGCGCAGCCATTGCGCAACACGTTCGCGGCGCTGGCGATAGGTCTGGAGAAAGGCGAGTTCAGAGGCGGACATGGCGTGATTTCTGACGTCAGAGGGATCAATGAATTGTAACGCCGGCCCCGCGCCGCATCGCGGCGGGCTCAATTGCAAAGAAAATTGTGGCGTACAGTCCCCTCCTCTAAAGTCTGGGGCGGATGCGGTCGATGAACCGTGATGGAGCGTGGCCGTCCAGGATCGGCCTGCCTGGAGAACCCATGCTTGTCGGCAGTTACAACCCTCTTCTCGTCCTGCTTTCCCTTCTTGTGGCCGTGCTCGCGTCGTATACGGCGCTGGACATGGCGGGGCGGGTGGTCACCGCACAGGGGCGGGCTGCGTTCTGGTGGCTGACCGGCGGGGCATCGGCCATGGGCGTGGGCATCTGGTCGATGCACTTTGTCGGCATGCTGGCCTTCAGCCTGCCGATTCCGCTCGGTTATGACGTATCCATCACGCTCGCCTCGCTGGCCATTGCCATCGCGGCCTCTGCGTTCGCGTTGTGGCTGGTGAGCCGGCGTGAGCTGCCGTGGCGGCGCCTGGTGGGCGGCGCACTGCTGATGGGCGTGGGCGTGGCCGGCATGCACTACACGGGCATGGCCGCGCTGCGCATGAAGCCGGGCATCGACTACGACCCGGCGATCTTTGGACTCTCGGTGGTGATCGCAGTGTTTGCCTCGGGCGCGGCGCTGTGGATCGCCTTCCGCCTGCGGGGCCACTCGCAGCGCGTGCGGGCGTTACGCGCCGGCGCGGCGGTGGTGATGGGCGTGGCCATCGTGGGCATGCACTACACGGGCATGGCGGCCGCGGCGTTTCCGCTGGGCAGCGTGTGCGGGGCTGCACATGCCGGCGCCAGCACCGCGTGGCTGGCGTTGGTCATCATCCTCATCACGCTGGCGGTGCTTGCCATTGCGCTCATCATCTCGGTGCTCGATCTGCGCATGGAGGCGCGCACGGCGGTGCTGGCCCATTCGCTGGCGCAGGCCAACCAGGAGCTGGCGTACCTCGCCCTGCACGACAACCTGACCAAGCTCTCCAACCGCCTGCTGCTGGAAGACCGCCTGAACCAGGCGATCCGCACGGCCGAACGCGAGAAGCGCCGCTTTGCGCTCATGTTCATGGATCTGGACGGCTTCAAGGCGGTCAACGACGTCTACGGGCACCACGTGGGCGATCTGCTGCTGATCGACGTGGCGCAGCGCATCGTCGGCCGTGTGCGCCAGCAGGACACCGTCGCGCGCGTCGGCGGCGACGAGTTCGTCGTGCTGACCCACGTGGACGACCCTGAAGACGCCGGCACGCTGGCCGACACGTTGCTCGAGGCCGTGCGCGAGCCCTTCCTGGCCGGCGGGCATGAGCTGCGCGTGTCCACCAGCATCGGCATTGCGATGTACCCCGGCGATGGCGCCAACCAGCACGATCTGCTGACCAATGCAGACGCGGCGATGTACCACGCCAAGGGGCTGGGCCGGAACGCCTACAGCTTCTTCGAGCCGTCGATGAACGCCAACGTGCACCAGCAGTTGCAGCTCGTCCAGGACTTGCGGCTGGCCATCGAGCGCAACGAACTCGTGCTGTACTACCAGCCGAAGTTCCATGCGCCGCATGGCCCGATCGCCGGAGTGGAGGCGCTCGTGCGCTGGCAGCATCCGGTGCGCGGGCTGCTGTCGGCCAACGAGTTCATTCCGCTGGCAGAGCGCACCGGGCTCATCGTGCCGCTGGGCACGTGGGTGCTCGACGAGGCGTGCCGCCAGATGGCGCAGTGGCGCCGCGAGGGGCATGCCGGGTGGAGTGTCGCCGTGAACCTGTCCGCGCTGCAGTTCGGCCATGCCGCGCTGATCGACACGGTGCGCGACACGCTGGCCCGCCACGCGCTCGACCCGCATTGCCTGACGCTGGAGATCACGGAATCGACCGCCATGCGCGACGCCGATGCCAGCCTGCACATCCTGCAGCAGCTCGACGCCATGGGCGTGCGCATCTCCATTGACGATTTCGGCACCGGCTATTCAAGCCTGCTCTACCTCAAGCGGCTGCCCGCCAGCGAGTTGAAGATCGACCGCGGCTTCGTGCGCGACCTGGAGCGCGACACGGAAGACGCCGCCATCGTCTCGGCTATCGTGGCGCTTGGGCAGACGCTGAACCTGCGCATCGTCGCCGAAGGCGTCGAGACGGCCGAGCAGCAGGCGTTTCTCACGCAGCTTGGCTGCGACTCGCTGCAGGGCTATCTGCTGGGGCGCCCGATGAGCGCCGAATCGCTCAGTGCGGAAGCCCCTGCCGGGCTTTAAGCCCGTCGTGCCGCCAGTTCGGCGTCCAGCGCCGCAAGTTGCGCGGGCGTGCCGACGTTTTCCCAGCGGCCGTCGAAGCGCTCGCCCGTGGCGCGGCCCTCGGCGATGGCCGCGTGGAAGAGCGGCGTCATGGCCATGCGCGTGCCCGGCGTGATGCCGGCAAACAGGCGCGTGTCGTACAGGCCGATGTTGCCGAACGTGAGGCGGCCTGTGCCCTCGGCGTGCAGCGTGCCTGCGTCGTCGAGGGCGAAATCGCCGTTCGGGTGATAGGGCGGGTTGGGCACCATCACCAGATGCATGCCCGGTTGCGCCTGCGCTTCGAGCGCGGCGGCGCGGTCGCGCAAGGCGGCGTAGTCGTAATCGCAGAACACATCGCCGCTGACGGCGATGAACACGCCGTTGCCTTCGCCGGCCTGCAGCAGCGGCATGGCCTGGGCCACGCCGCCGGCCGTCTCCAGCGCCTCGCCTTCGGGCGAATACGCGATCCGCACGCCCCAGGCACCGCCGTCACCGAGCGCCGCTTCAATCTGCGCACCGAGCCACGCGTGGTTGATGACGATGTGGCGCACGCCCGCTGCGGCCAGGCGCTCGATCTGCCAGACGATCAGCGGTTTTCCACCCACCGGCAGCAGTGGTTTGGGCGTGTGGTCGGTCAGCGGACGCATGCGGTCGCCGCGTCCGGCGGCGAAGATCATCGCCTTGATCGTCGAATTCAAGCCATCACCTTCATGAGAATCAGCAGCACGGCCATGCCGCCCACGATGGTCCACATCGCACTGTTGGTGACGCGCGCAATGGCGATGGCGACGATGCCCGCGACCAGGCGCGGGTTGTCTGCCGATACCGCCAGCGCACCGTCGCGCATCAGCAGGTCCGGTGCAATCAGCGCGGTCAGCATGGCGGCCGGCACGTAGGGCAGGGCGCTGCGAAACCACAGCGGCAGGTTCATGCGCCCTTCAAGCGCGATGAACGACAGGCGGATCAGGTAGGTGGCTGCGCCCGAGATCAGCAGCACGCCAAGAAGGATCAGGGCCTTCATGCGGCCGCCTCCTTGTTGCGCCGGTCCACCAGCCGCTCGACCAGCGCGCCGATGGCGATGCCGACACACGCAGCACTCATCAGCCCCAGCTTGTGCGGCCAGCCCGTCCATGCGACGGCCAGCGCGGCGCCGGTCAGCGCGGCGGTCAGTTGCGCGCGTGTGCGCAGCGCCGGCACCACGATCGCGATGAAGGTGAGCGGCAGGAAGAAATCGAGCGGCCACGTGTTCGGCACCTGTGCTCCGAGCACCACGCCGACGATGGTCGACGCCTGCCAACTCGTCCACAGCGCCACACCGGCGCCCAGGAAGTACCAGTGGCGATACGTGGCTTCTTCCGTGCCGGGGCGCGAGTTGACGACGCGCCGGTTCATGGCCGCAAACGCCTCGTCGGTCAACAGGTAGGCGATCAGCCATTTCCAGCGGCGCGGCAGGTGCGCCAGGGTCGGCGCGATGCTGGCCGAATACAGCGCGTGCCGCAGGTTCACCATCGAGACCGTCGCCGCAATCACAAGCGCGGGCGCGCCCCCGGCCCACAACTGCACGAGGATCATCTGCGACGCGCCGCCAAAAACGATTGCGCTCATCGCCACGGCCAGCCACGCGGGCATGCCGGCCGACGTGGCCAGCACGCCATAGATGAGGCCGAACGGCACCACACCGAGCAGCATCGGTGCGAGCGCCAGCATGCCGGCGCGGAACTCGACAGCCCGTGCGGAGGCCATGGGAGTCAGAAGGTGTAGCCGACCTGCTGGGCGCGATCTTCCAGCTGATCGAGCAGGCGAGCCAGTGGCGCCAGCGCGTTGTAGCGGCTGCATACGCGGCGCAGGTAGGCGATGAAGCGCGGGGTGTCTTCCACGTAGCCGGCCTTGCCGTCGCGGTAGCACAGGCGCGCGAAGATGCCCGCCACCTTCAGGTGACGCTGCGCGCCCATCCATTCGAGGGCGCGGTAGAACTCGCCGAAATCGGCGTCCACGGGCAGCTTGGCGGCGCGGGCGGCTTCCCAGTAGCGCACCGCCCAGTCCAGCTCGTGTTCTTCATCCCACGACAGGAAGGCGTCGCGCAGCAGCGAGGCGGCGTCGTACGTGATCGGGCCGTAGACCGCGTCCTGGAAGTCCAGCACGCCCGGCTGCGACGGGTCGGCCGCGTTGATCATCAGGTTGCGCGGCATGTAATCGCGGTGCACGTACACGCGCGGCTGGGCGAGCGCGCTGTCGACCAGCAGCTTGAAGATCTTGTCGAGCGATTCGCGCTGCGCGGCATCCAGCGGGCGCTGCAGGTGCCGCTCGACATACCAGTCGGGAAACAGCGACAGCTCGCGGCGCAGCAGGGCCTCGTCGTACGGCGGCAGCTCGCCTTCGCGCGAGGCGAGCTGCCAGCGCACGAGCGTGTGGATGGCGGGGCGGAACAGCGTGTTGGCGTAGGCCAGGTCGAAATCGTGCTCGCGCAGCGATTGCAGATACGTCTGCGGGCCGAGGTCGGTCAGCAGCAGGAACCCCTGCGCGAGATCCTGTTCTAGCACCTGCGGCGCGCGCACGCCTGCCCCGTTGAGCAGGCCGGCCACGTGGACGAACGGTCGGCAGTCTTCCTGCGGCGGCGGGGCGTCCATGACGATCAAGGTGCCGCCGGCGCCTTCCAGGCGGAAATAGCGGCGGAAACTGGCATCGGCCGAAGCGGGTTGCAGCGTGTCGATGCGCAGGCCGTGCGCAGCGGGCAATGTGCCGAGCCAGTCGCGAAGTTGGGTCAGGCGTGCGTCGGTCGCGCCGGTGGTGGCGCCAGGGGTCGAAACCATGCTGAGAGAACGCTGGAATGGGGCTGGAAGGAAGCCCCGTATAATACCCGACCGAGTTTCGCCGCGAGCGAGCGCCAGCCCTGTCGGGGCCGCGCGCAGCGGCGGGACACCGACGATGATGTGCCCCCGTGCGCGCCTGCGCGCGCAGCCCTGTTCCCGATCTGCATGACCGAACCGAACCGAGCCAGGAAAAACCGGCAGCGCCCTGCTGTTGCCGCGCCCGACCAGCGAACCGCCCACCGGCGCAACACGCTGGCATTGCGCCCGCTGGTGTTCGCCGTGGCCGGTGTCTGGACGGCGACGTCCGCGGCGCAGAGTGCGGACCCGACGCAATCGACCGCGTCTGCGGCGACACCGGCTTCATCCGTCACGGCCTTGGCCACGTCCGGGCCCACCACCCCGGGCGGCAGCCCGCTGGTGCCCAAGATGGCCGAGCCCATCAAGCGTCCGGACAACACGGTCCCCACCTTCACGGCGGCCGACACGATGGACGGCCGCACGAACGAGGACATCCACCTGCGCGGCCACGGCGAGCTGCGCCGCAACGGTGCCGTCATCAAGGGTGACACCCTCGATTACAACCAGGACACCGACGTCGCCACCGCCACCGGCAACGTGCGCATCTTCCGCGACGGCACGCTCGTCACCGGGCCGGATGCCAAGCTGAAGGTCACGGCCAACGAAGGCACCATCAGCACGCCGGCCTACGAGTTTCACACCACGGGCGGCCACGGCACGGCCGAGCGCATCGACTTCCTGGACAAGGACAACAGCCGCATCACGCGCGGCACGTACACGACGTGCTCGCCGGACAACGTCGACTGGTACTTCAGCGCAAGCCGCATCGACATCGACAGCGACCGCCAGGTCGGCACAGGCCGCAACGGCGTGCTGCACTTCTTTGGGGTGCCCGTGTTCGCCGCGCCGGTGATGGACTTTCCGCTCAACGACGACCGGCGCAGCGGCTTCCTGCCGCCGGTGTTCGGCTACAACAGCCGCAGCGGCGCAGACGTCACGCTGCCGTATTACTTCAACATCGCGCCGAACCGTGACCTGACGCTGTATCCGCGCCTGCTCACGCAGCGCGGCCTGCAGCTCGGCGCGGAATACCGTTATCTCGGCTCGAGCTACGGCGGCGTCCTGCGCGGCGAATTCCTGCCTAACGATCGCGAGGCCGACCGCGACCGCTGGTCGATCGCGTTGCAGCACACGCAGCGCCTGGCGCCGGGACTGAACGCCTACGTGAACTACAACAAGGTCTCCGACAACACGTATCCGGATGACCTCGGGCGCAGCATCGTCACGGCGACGCAGCGCCAGTACACGCAGGAAGGCGGCGTCACGTATTCCATCGGTGATTGGCTCGCGACGGCGCGCGTGCAGAAGTTCCAGACGCTGTCGACCGAGACCACGCCGCTGTCCCCGCCGTACGAGCGCCTGCCGCAGTTGAACCTGATGTACAACCGGTACGACATCGGCGGGTTCGACATCAACTTCCAGACCGACTACACGCGGTTCTCGATCCCCACGGCCAACACCGTGCAGGGCGAGCGCCTCTTCATGCAGCCGACGATCAGCTACCCGATCGTCCGCCCCGGTTGGTACGTCACGCCGAAGTTCATCCTCAACACCACGGCGTACCGCCTCGATCGCCCCGCCGGCGACACGCAGGACACGCAGATCAACCGCACGCTGCCCACGTTCTCGCTCGATTCGGGCATGACGTTCGAGCGCGATGCGCCGATGGTGTCCAAGCTCTTCGGCGTGAGCTACATCCAGACGCTGGAGCCGCGCCTGTTCTACGTGTACACGCCGTACCGTGACCAGTCGCAGATTCCGCTGTTCGATACCGGCCAGTCCGACTACAACCTCGGCCAGATCTTCACCGAGAACCCGTACACCGGTTACGACCGCATTGCCGACAACAACAAGCTGACCGCGGGTGTGACCACGCGCTTCATCGAGGCCGAATCCGGCATCGAGCGCCTGCGCGCCACCATTGCGCAGCGGATCGACTTCGAGGGGCAGCGCGTCACGCTGGCAGGCGCGGCGCCGACGTCGGTGCGCCGCTACTCGGACCTTCTGGGCGCGACCACGATCCAGATGTTCCGCGGCATCTTTTTCGATACGAACCTTCAGTACAATCAGGACATCGACCGCATCATGCGTTCGACCGTGGCGTTCAGCTGGAAACCCGAGGCCAACAAGGTCATCAACCTCGGCTACCGCTATTACCGGCAGGACGCCAACACCGGTCAGTTGCCGCTGGAGCAGGCCGATATCTCTGCGCAGTGGCCGATCACGCGGCGCCTGTACGGCCTGGGCCGCATCGGCTACGACATGGATGCGAAGAAGCCGTCGGATATGCTCCTTGGCTTCGAATACGTGGCCGACTGCTGGGTGGGCCGGCTCGCCGTGCAGCGCTACAGCAATGCCGTATCGGGCTACACGACACACATCTTCGCCCAGATCGAATTCAAGGGCCTGTCGAAGGTGGGGAACAATCCGATCGATGTGATCCGTTTGAACGTGCCCGGCTACCAGCCGGTGTCCGCGCAGCCGATTACGCCGTCCGTGCTGGATCAATATGAATAACGACATCATGGCTTTCCAATCGACCGCTTTTGCCACGCGCGTGGCACCACTGGGCCGCCTGCGTGTGGCGACTGGCGTGCTGGTCGCGCTCATGGCCGGGACCATGCTGTCGCCCGCGGCTCATGCCCAGCAGGCGCAATCGACAAAGAAGGGTGCGCCCGCGGTGCGCGGCATCTTTGCGAACCCGGGCTCGTCGCCGACGCAGCCGCTGCTGCAGGGCACGCTGCCGGGCCCGACCGCCGCGGGCACGCAGCGCAGCCAGCTTGTCGACGAGGTGGCGGCCGTGGTCAATACCGACGTCATCACCCGCCGCGAACTGCTGAACCGCGCCGACCTCGTCGAGCGGACCTTCCGCGCGCAGAACCGTCCGCTGCCCCCGCGCGCCGACCTGCTCGGCGAGGTGCTCGAGCAGCTGATCCTGGAGCGCGTCCAGGCACAGACAGCCAAGGAGAGCGGCATCCGCGTGTCCGACGCCGACGTGGACCGCGCCGTGGAAAGCGTGGCCCAGCGCAACAACCTGTCGGTGGCGCAGCTCAAGGGCAAGCTGGCGGAGGCAGGCATGCCGTACGACAAATACCGCGCCGACCTGCGCCAGGAGATTCTGCTGGCGCGCCTGCGCGAGCGCGAGGTCGACTCCAAGGTGCAGGTCTACGACGGCGAGATCGACAACTACCTCGCGCAGCAGGGCGGTGGCGCGGCACCCGCCGGCGAAGAGCAATACAACGTCGCGCAGATTCTCGTACCGGTGCCCGAAGACGCCACGGATGCGCAGAAGGCGGCGGCTCGCAGCAAGGCAGAAGGCCTGCTCAGGCAAGCCCAGGGCGGCGCAGATTTCGCCAGACTGGCGCGTGACAATTCCGCGGCCCAGGATGCCGCGCAAGGTGGTGAGCTGGGGCTGCGCCCGATCGGTCGCCTGCCGGCGGTGTTCGCCAACGCGGTCGTCGACATGAAGGCCGGCCAGGTGGCGAGCCAGGTCGTCGAGAGCCCCGCCGGCTTCCACGTGCTGAAGCTGCTGGAGAAGCGCGCCCCGAGCACGGCCATCGCCGCCAAGGTCCAGCAGACGCAGGTGCGCCACATCCTGATCAAGACCGGGCCGACCATGTCGGCAGACGATGCACGCCGCCAGCTGGCGGGATTGCGTGATCGCATCGTCCACGGCTACGACTTTGGCGATGCGGCGCGCCGTTACTCGCAGGATGGCTCGGCCAGCGCGGGCGGTGAGCTGGGTTGGGTGTCGCCGGGCCAGCTCGTGCCGGAGTTCGAACACGCGATGAACGAACTGAAGCCGGGCGATATCTCGCAGCCGGTGCAGAGCCAGTTCGGCGTGCACCTGATCCAGGTGGAGGGCCGCCGCGAGGCTGAAGTGCCGGTGGACCGCCAGCGCGACTATGCGCGCTCGGTGATCCGCGAGCAGAAGATCCAGGCTGCGTACGAAGACTGGCTCCGCGAGCTGCGCGATACGGCGCACGTGGAGTATCGCGTGAACCGTCAGCAGTAAGCTGGCGGATGTCCGCATCGCTCACGGCCGCCTGCGGGCGGCCGTGGCGTTTTTACCGACCGAACACGTTGCAATGAACGTTCCATGCTGAACATCGCCATCACCACCGGAGAGCCCGCCGGCATCGGTCCCGACATCACCGTGGCGGCTTTGCTGCACATCGCGCGGCAGGGCCCGGCGCGCTATGCCGACGTGCATTGGCACGTGATCGGCGATGCGGCCTTGCTGCAGGCGCGTGCAGACGCGCTCGGGCAGGGCGATTTCTGGCGCGTGGCGTCGACGGCGTTGACGATCGTGGAACGTCCTCTCGGCGCGCCGGCGCGAGCGGGCGTGCTCGATGCCGCCAACGGGCATTACGTGCTGGAGCTGCTCGATGCCGCCATTGACGGCTGCCTGGCCGCCGCGCCCGACGGCGTGCGCTATGACGCAATGGTCACGGCACCGGTGCAGAAGAGCACGATCAATGATGCCGGGGTGCCCTTCACGGGCCACACCGAATATCTCGCCGAGCGCAGCCGCACGCCGCGTGTGGTGATGATGCTGGCCGGCCCGCAGCCGGCGCACGGCAACGCCATGCTGCGCGTGGCCCTGGCGACGACGCATCTGCCCTTGCGCGAGGTGCCGGACGCGATCACGCCGGCCGTGCTCGACGAGACGCTCGATATCGTCGCGCGTGATTTGCGTGCGCGCTTCGGGCTGAACGCCCCGCGCATCCTCGTGACCGGGCTGAACCCCCACGCCGGCGAATCGGGGCATCTGGGCCGCGAAGAGATCGAGGTGATCGAGCCGGCCATTGCGCGGGCGCTGGCACGCGGCATCAACGCGCGGGGCCCGTATCCGGCCGATACGCTGTTCCAGCCGCGCCTGCTGGCCGATGCCGACTGCGTGCTGGCGATGTATCACGACCAAGGCCTGGCGCCGCTCAAGTACGGCACGTTCGGCCATGGCGTGAACATCACGCTGGGGCTGCCGTTCGTGCGCACGTCGGTCGACCACGGCACGGCGCTGAACCTCGCGGGCACCGGCCGCGCCGACTTCGGCAGCATGATCGAGGCGATCGACACTGCCATTGCCATGGCCCGGCACGATCTACGTTCCTGATTTCACCTTTCCCGACACGAGTTTCGCGATGGCACGATCCACGACCGGCGTACACCAGGGGCACCAGGCCCGCAAGCGCTTCGGCCAGAACTTCCTGGTCGACGACGGCGTGATCCACGCCATCGTTGCCGCCATTGATCCGCAGCCCGACGACGTGCTCGTTGAAATCGGCCCCGGCCTCGGCGCGCTGACCATACCGTTGATGGACCGCGTGCGCACGCTGCAGGTGGTCGAGCTGGACCGCGACCTCGTCGCGCGCCTGCAGAAGCGTTTCGGCGATCGGCTGATCGTGCATGCCGGCGATGCGCTGGCGTTCGATTTTGGCGCGCTGCATGAGGCGGGGCGGCCGCTGCGCATCGTCGGCAACCTGCCGTACAACATCTCGAGCCCGCTGCTGTTCCACCTCGCGGCGTTTGCCGACCGCGTGCGCGACCAGCACTTCATGCTGCAGAAGGAAGTGGTCGACCGCATGGTGGCCGCGCCGGGCAGCAAGGCGTTCAGCCGGCTGTCGGTGATGCTGCAGGTGCGGTACTACATGGAGCCGGTGCTCGATGTGCCGCCGGGCTCGTTCAATCCGCCACCGAAGGTCGATTCGGCCGTGGTGCGGATGATCCCGTGGCCGGCCGGCAAATCGCCGTATGCGCCGGTCGACATGCGCGCCCTCGGCACGGTGGTGACGATGGGGTTCTCGCAGCGGCGCAAGGTGCTGCGCAACACGCTGGGCGCGTTGCGCGACGTGGTCGATTTCGATGCGCTCGGCTTCGATCTGGGACGGCGCGCCGAAGAGGTGCCGGTGGAGGACTTCGTGGCGGTGGCCAACGCGCTGCCGGCCGAGCGCATCGCCGGCAGCTTCCCGGATATCACCGAAGGTTGACGAGCAGGATGCCGGAGAGCACCAGTACCGCGGCCAGCGCAAAGCGCAGGCCCACCGGCTCGTGCAGCAGCAAGACGCCGAAGGCCACGCCAAACAGCGGCGTCAGGAACGAGAACACCGACAGGCGCGACGCCAGGTAGCGGCGCAGCAGCCAGAACCACGTCAGGTAGCTCGCGAACGCAATCAGCACGGCCTGGTAGGCCAGGCTCGCCAGCGCGGTCGGCGTGAGGTTGGCCGTGGCGATCTGCCCCGTGCCGGCGGCCATCACCATCAGCATCACGGCGGACACCGCGAGTTGGTACAGCAGTGTCTTGGCGGCCGGCGCTTCCGAGAGCTTGCTCGCCCGCACGACGATGGTCGTCGCGCCCCACAGCGCGCCTGCCGCCACGCCGAGCGCATCGCCCAACGACGTGGACGGACCGGCGGCAGGGTGCAGGATGCCGTCGGCAAAGGCCAGCACGATCCCTGCAAAGGCGATGCCGATGCCGGTCCACTGACGCGGGCGCAGGTGCTCGCCGGGCACGAAGAAGTGCAGGCCGAGCGCGGTGAAGATCGGGGCGGTGTAGAGAAACACCGCCATGCGCGAGGCCGTGGTGTAGCTCAGGCCGATGAAGATGCACAGGAACTCGACGCCGAACAGCAGGCCCGCCACGAGCCCGCCGGGCAACGTGCCGTCGCGCACCGAGAGGGCCGTGCCGCGCCACATTGCAAAGGCGAGCACCAGCACCGACGCAATCGCCGAGCGCACGCCGGCCTGCATGACGGGCCCGACGTCGTGCGCCGCCACCTTGATGGCAACCTGTTGAAAGCCCCAGCACATGCACAGCACCACCATCAGGCTGATGGCGGTGGCGTCCAGGGGCCGGCGCGTGAGGTTAGTGGCGGTTGCCATCGGGCATCGAGCGGGCCTGGATCAGTTCGATCTTGTAGCCGTCCGGATCTTCCACGAAGGCGATGATGGTGCTGCCGCCCTTGACGGGGCCGGCTTCGCGCGTGACCTTGCCGCCGGCCTTGCGGATCTGCTCGCAGGCCTCCGCGGCGTTCTCCACCTCGATGGCGAGATGGCCGAACGCGGTGCCGAGCTCGTACTCGCTCACACCGTAGTTGTAGGTCAGTTCGATGACGGTGTTGCTGGCTTCCGGGCCGTAGCCGACGAAGGCGAGCGAGTACTTGTATTCGGGGTTGTCGCTGGTGCGCAGCAGTTGCATGCCGAGCACCTTGGTGTAGAAGTCGATCGAGCGCTGCATGTCGCCGACGCGCAGCATGGTGTGAAGCATTCGCATGGGATTTCCTTCCTGGGGACTGCGGGGGAAGGCGATATTGTAGGAGGGTGTTGCCCAACGTGCAGAGCCCCCCCGGTCCGACCGCCCCTGCGCCAGCGAATCAAAACGCTGGCAGGTATTCCGGCGGATGCGAGCGCAGCTGCTCGCGCGCTTCGCGGAACTCGGGGAAGATCGACTCGACCGTGTCCCAGAAGCGCGGGCTGTGGTTCATCTCCTTCAGATGCGCGAGTTCGTGCGCGACTACGTAGTCGATCAGGCTCAGCGGAAAGTGCACGAGCCGCCAGTTCAGGCGGATCTTGCCGTCGGCCGTGCAGCTTCCCCAGCGCGTGGCAGCCGAAGACAGCGCATACGCACTGTGCCGCACGCCCAGGCGCTCGGCATACACGTCGAGGCGCTCGCCGAAGAGGCGCCGCGCCTGCGTCTGCAGCCAGCCCTGCACGCGGTCCTTGATCTGCTGCTCGGTCGCGGAGGGCGGCAGGCCAAGGTGCAGCATGCACGTGTCGGCATCGAACATCAGCGCGCCGATGGGCGATTCCAGCTTGAGCGTGATCGTCTTGCCGAGGAAGGGCAGCGTTGCGCCGTCTTCCCATGCCATGGGCGGCAGCACGCGGCGTGCGGCACTGCTGCGCCATTCGGCCAGCTTGGCGAAGATCCACTTCTGCTTTTCGGCGATGGCGTGCTCGATCTCGGCAAGCGTGACCCAGCGCGGCGCCGTGATCGACAAGCCGCGGTCATCGATGACAAAGCCGATGGTGCGCCGCGAAGAACGCTTCAGGTTGTAGACGAGCGCGCGTTCGCCCAGCGCCAGCCGGCGCTGGTTGGGGCCCAACGGCACGGTGGAAGGGTCGAATGCCGGCGGCGCGAGCAGGCTGGCGTCCGACGGCGCACCAGGCTCCGACGGCGCCTCGGGCGCGAGCAACGGCAGCTCGAGCTGAGCGCTGTCGGCGGCGGTGGGCGAAGTCGGTGGGCGCAGCAGTTTCATGCGGGCTCGCGGTAGCTGTCGGCGTCGATTCTACGCATTTCGGTTTCGATCCATGTCTGGACTTCGCGGTTGAGCTCATCGCTTGTCTTGCCGGCGCTCGAAATGGCGGGGCCGACAGACACCGTGATCAGGCCGGGATGCTTGAGGAACGCGTTGCGCGGCCACAGCCGCCCGGAATTGAGCGCGATGGGCAGCACCCATGCGCCGGTGTCGACGGCAAAGCGCGCGCCGCCGCTCTTGTAGCGCGGATTGGGTGCGCCAACCGGCGTACGCGTGCCTTCAGGGAACATGATCATCCACGCGCCGTCGGCCATGCGCGCCTTGCCCTGGCGCGCCACCGAGGCGAACGCGTTGGCGCCGTCCTTGCGGTTGATGTGCACCATCTTCAGCATGCCAAGCGCCCACCCGAAGAACGGCACGTACAGCAGTTCGCGCTTGAAGACATAGCACAGCGGCCGGGGCATGGTGGCCGGAAACGCCAGCGTTTCCCACGCAGACTGGTGCTTGGAGAGCAGCACAATGGGCTTGTTGCTGGCGACGGCCGCCTCAACGTGTTCCCAGCCTTCGTACTTCCAGCGGATGCCGACGAGCCAGCTTGCCACCCACAGCGTGATCTTGGTCCACGCGGCCGCGACCCAGAAACGCCGATGCGGATTCAGAAACGGAAACGTGATGAAGCAGAACACCGCATGCAGCGGCGTATAGACGATCAGGTAGACCAGGAACAGCAGCGAGCGGATGAAGGTCATGGTGCGGATTCAGGGTGCCCGTGACGGCGTGCCGTGCGGTGCGGGCGAAAGCAGCGCGCGCGCGAACGCGCGCAGGTCCTGGTGAATCTGGGTGCCGGGCGGCAGGTTGCCGGCATCGCGCGTCTTGGCGCCCTTGCCGGTCAGCACGAGATGCGGCACGGCGCCAACCTCCACGCCGGCCTGCAGGTCGCGCAGCGAATCGCCGACCACGGGCACGCCCGACAGGTCCACGTCGAAGCGCCGGGCAATCTCGCGGAGCATGCCGGCCTTGGGCTTGCGGCATTCGCACGCGTCCGCGGCGGTGTGCGGGCAGAAGAAGACCGCATCGACGCGCCCGCCGAACGTGGCGAGCGCCTTGTACATCTTCTCGTGCATCGCGTTGAGTGCGGCGGCCTCGAACAGCCCGCGCCCGATGCCTGACTGGTTGGTCGCCACCACGACCTGGTAGCCGGCCTGGTTCAGTTCGGCAATGGCTTCCAGGCTGCCGTCGATGGCGATCCACTCGTCGGGCGACTTGATGAACTGATCGCTGTCGAGGTTGATGACGCCGTCGCGGTCGAGGATCACCAGCTTGGGGACATGCGGCATGGCAGGCTCCGGACGAGGCTCAGGCGGCCAGCTTGGAGATGTCCGCCACGCGGTTCATCAGGCCGTGCAGCTGGCCCAGCAGCGCGAGACGGTTGTTGCGCAGCGCGGTGTCGTCGGCCATCACCATCACACCGTCGAAGAAGGTGTCGACCGCTTCGCGCAGGCCGGCCAACGTCTTCAGGGCGGTGGTGAAATCGCCGCGCGCAAAGGCATTGTCCACTTGCGGCTCGGACGAGGCGACTGCATCGTGCAGGGCGCGCTCGGCGTCTTCCTTGAGCAGCTGCGGCTGCACCGCCCCGATGGCCGCGTCGGTCTTCTTCAGGATGTTCGTGATCCGCTTGTTGGCGGCAGCCAGCGATTCGGCCTGCGGCAGGGCGGCAAACGCACGCACGGCTTCGAGGCGCGCGACGATGTCATCGAGGCGTTGCGGGCGCTGGCTGACCACGGCTTCCACCTCGTTGGTGCTGTACCCCTTGTCCTTCAGATAGCCGCGCAGGCGGTCGTACAGGAAGTCCGTGATGGCGGCCAGGTCCGGCTTGACGGCCGCGATGCCGTCGAAGCTCGCGGCAGCCGTCTGCAACGCGTCGTCGATGGTCAGCGTCAGCGGCTTCTCGATCAGCATGCGCAGGATGCCGAGCGCGTGGCGGCGCAGCGCGAACGGGTCTTTCTCGCCCGTCGGTTGCAGGCCGATGCCCCAGATGCCGACCAGCGTTTCGAGCTTGTCGGCCAGCGCGACCACGGTGCCGGTGGCGGAGCTGGGCAGCGCGTCGCCAGCAAAGCGCGGCTGGTAGTGCTCCGAGCAGGCCAGCGCCACGTCGTCGGGTTCGCCGTCGTGGCGGGCGTAGTAGGTGCCCATCGTGCCCTGCAGCTCGGGGAACTCGCCGACCATGTCGGTCAGCAGGTCGGCCTTGGCCAGCAGCGCAGCTCGCGAGGCGTGCGCGACATCGGCGCCCAGCTTTTCTGCGAGTTGACCGGCGATCGCCTGCAGGCGCGAGACACGCTCCAGCTGCGTGCCGATCTTGTTGTGATAGACCACGCGCGAGAGCAGCGGCACGCGGTCGGCCAGCGGCTTCTTCTTGTCCTGCTCGAAGAAGAAGCGGGCGTCGGCCAGGCGCGGGCGCACCACGCGCTCGTTGCCTTCGATGATGGCTTCTGGCGTGCTCGTGGCCAGGTTCGAGACGATCAGGAAGCGGTTGCGCAGGTGGCCTTGGGCGTCCGTCAGCGCGAAGTACTTCTGGTTCGTCTGCATGGTCAGGATCAGGCATTCCTGCGGCACGGCGAGGAACGCTTCCTCGAAGTGGCACGGGTAGACCACGGGCCATTCGACCAGCGCGTTGACTTCATCCAGCAGCGCTTCGGGCATCACCACCGTATCGTTGCCGGCCGTCCTGAGCAGCTCGGCGCGAATGGCTTCGCGGCGCTTGGCGTAGCTCGCGATGACCTTGCCCTGTGCTTCGAGCGTGCTCGCGTAGGACGCAGCGTCCTCGATGACGATTTCACCGGCCGACAGGAAGCGGTGGCCCAGCGTCACGTTGCCCGATTGCAGGCCGAGCACGCTCGCGGGAATGATCTCGCTATCAAGCAGGGCGACGAGCTTGTGTGCCGGACGCACGAACTGGACGCTCTCGCCGTTCGGGCGCTGGTACGTCATCACCTTCGGGATCGGCAGACTGGCGATGGTCTGAGACAGCGCGGTCTGCAGCCCATCGGCCAGCACGGCGCCGCGCGCGGTGTAGCGGTAGAACAGCGACTCCGCCTTGCCGTCCGGCGCGCGCTCGAGCGACTCGGGAGCGATCGTCTCCACACCGACCGTCTTGGCCAGTGCAGCCAGCTTCTTGATGAGCGGCGCGGCGGGTTTGCCCTCGGCGTCGAAGGCGATCGTCACGGGCAGCACCTTCTCGCGCAGTTCGCGATCGGGCGCGGCACGGCGCACACCGGTGATCGATGCCGCCAGGCGGCGCGGCGTGGCAAAGCCTTCCACGGCAGCGCCTTCTTCAAGCAGGCCTTGCGCCGACAGACCATCAAACAGGCCGCGCGCAAACGCGTCGCCCAGACGGGCCAGCGCCTTGGGCGGCAGTTCTTCGGTCAGCAGTTCGATCAGGAGGGTGGACATAGCGTTGAAAATCGGTGACGTCGTTGTTCTGCGCCGCTCACGTTCCATGGGCGGCAATTACGTAATGGGGGCTCAGCAAGGCGATCCGGGCACGGGTTCCACGGCGGAAAGCAGCCACACGCCGTTCTGCTGCTGGAACTGCAACTGCGTGCCCGCGCACTGGCCCGGCGGGGGCGGCGGCGCGATCGGCGCGGGGTTGGTCCCGGGCGTGGCGGCGTCGCGGCGCAGGAAGCGGGCGGAAAGCGTGCCGCGGCGGGCGTCGTAGCGCACTTCCTGCAGCGTGCCCGATACGTTGAACTCCAGCCGGCTCGGCAGTTGTCCCAACGAGCGGAAGACGCGCGCGCGGCGCTGTGCCTTTGCACCGGAGCCTTGCCATTCCACCCAGGTGAACGGGAAGCGCAGGGCCGTCGCATACGTGCGCAGCGGCACGCGGTGCCAGCCCAGATCGCGCGCGCCGGACAGGTCGCACGCCATGGTGCGCGCGAGGCTCGTCCATTGGTCGAGCGAGGGCGGCGGCGGCGTCCATGCCGTGCTCAGCGCCTGTTGCAGCGGTTTGGAATCGGCCACGCACAGCTGCGTGAGGCTGCTGGGCACGACAAAGATCTTCTCGGCCGATGTTGGCTTGGAAGTGCGGTGCCGCGCGGCCTGTGCCACGCCTGTCGGCAGCGCCAGCGCAGCAACGGCCGCGGCCGTCAGCAGCGCCAATCCACGCCGTGCACGGACGGCGGTCATGCGGCCTCCGCGGTCTTGGCACCGGCAGCGGCCGTGCCGCACATCGGAAAGCCCAGGCGCTCGCGCGAGTCGTAATAGGCCTGCGCGACCAGACGCGACAGGTTGCGGATGCGGCCGATGTAAGCCGCGCGCTCCGTCACCGAGATGGCGCCCCGTGCATCCAGCAGGTTGAACGTGTGGCCGGCCTTGAGCACCTGCTCGTAGGCGGGCAGGGCGAGCTGCACGACCGGTGCGCCGTCGTCCGCCGCACCTTCCTCGCGCACGCCCATCAGGCGCTTGGCCTCGGCTTCATGCTCGGCAAAGCGGCGGAACAGCACGGCGGTGTCGGCCTGCTCGAAGTTGTAGGTCGATTGCTCGACTTCGTTCTGGTGGTAGACGTCGCCGTAGGTCAGGCGGCGCTTGACGGGGCCGTTGGGGCCCGGCTCTTCCCATTCCGTCCAGACAAGGTCGTAGACGTTCTCGACCTGCTGGATGTACATCGCCAGGCGCTCGATGCCGTACGTGATTTCGCCCGTGACGGGCTTGCAGTCGAGGCCGCCCACCTGCTGGAAGTACGTGAACTGCGTGACCTCCATGCCGTTGAGCCAGACTTCCCAGCCCAGACCCCACGCGCCGAGCGTCGGGTTCTCCCAGTCGTCTTCGACGAAGCGGACGTCGTTCTGCTTCAGGTCCAGGCCCAGCGCTTCCAGCGAGCCCAGGTACAGGTCGAGGATGTTCTCGGGTGCCGGCTTGAGCACCACCTGGTACTGGTAGTAGTGCTGCAGGCGGTTCGGGTTCTCGCCGTAGCGACCGTCCTTGGGGCGGCGCGACGGTTGCACGTAGGCCGCACGCCAGGGTTCCGGGCCGATGGCGCGCAGGAAGGTGTGGACGTGCGAGGTGCCGGCGCCGACTTCGAGGTCAATCGGTTGCAGCAGGGCGCAGCCCTGGGCGTCCCAGTACGACTGCAGCTTGAGAATGAGTTGCTGGAAAGTAAGCATGGTGGTCCCGAAGGTCCGTCGAGGCAGCACAGTGCTGCGCGGCGGTGGAATGCAGCGGCGGGCACCGCGCGTTTTGCTGCGGTGCCCGCCGTAAAACGTTGAATTTTAGCGTTTTTTGTCGGCTGTCCCGGAAAGTGGCTGCAAAGCCCTCCGGGCCGTCGTCGATCAGTGCGCTGCCGCCCGCCGACGGCGCGCCAGCACAACCAGCAGCACCAGCAGGCTCACGCCCAGCGCAGGCGTGTTGCCGGCGCGTACAAACGGCGTCAGGCCTTGCATGCCCTGCACATCGGCCTGCAGCGTACCGAGCGTGAAGGCGGGCAGGCGCGCCTGCACGGTGCCGTCCGGACGGATCACGGCGGTGGCGCCGGTGTTGGTCGCGCGCAGCATCGGGCGGCCGGTTTCCAGGGCTCGCATGCGGGAGATCTGCAGGTGCTGGTCCAGCGCGATCGTGTCGCCAAACCATGCCAGGTTCGTCACATTGGCGAGCATCGTGGCGGGGTGGTCCGCGTGCCGCAGCGACGCAGCGATCTCTTCGCCAAACAGATCCTCGTAGCAGATGTTGGGCGCGACGCGCTGGCTCGCGACCGTCATGGGCGGCTGCACGCGCTGGCCGCGGCGGAAGTCGCCCAGCGGCATGTTCATCATGTTGACGAACCAGTGGAAGCCGAAGGGGATGAACTCGCCGAACGGCACGAGGTGGTGCTTGTTGTAGCGGTACACGCCATGGAAGTCGGGGCCGATGCCGAACACGCTGTTGGTGTAATCGACGCGCGAATCCTCGCTGGCGGCCCCGAACAGGATGCTGGAGCCGGTCGTGTCCGCATACGTGCGCAGGGCCAGCGCAATCTCCTGCGGCATCTCCTGGATCATGATCGGGAACGCCGTCTCGGGCGTGACCACCAGTTGCGCGGGCTTTTCGGTGACGAGCTTGGTGTACAGCGCCAGCGAGCGCTCGATGCCGGTCTGCTGGAACTTCACGTCCTGCGGCACGTTGCCCTGCAGGAGGCGCACGGAGATCGGCCTGCCCACCGGTTGCGTCCACGCAATGCCGTGCAGCGGCCAGCCGGCGACCAGCACGATCGCGGCCGCGATGCCGGCCACCCAGGGCAGGCGGCGCTCGGCGGCCACGCACAGCAGGCCCGCCAGCGCCGCGGCGATGAGCACGATGCCGTACACGCCCACCAGCGGTGCGTAGCCGGCCAGCGGGCCATCGGTATGCGCGTAGCCGCCGTTGATCCACGGAAAGCCCGTCCACACGGTGCCGCGCAGCCATTCCGTCACCGCCCACGCCGCCCCGAACGTGAGCGCCGATGCGGCACCCGCCCACTGGCCGCCGCGTCGACCTCGGGTGAGCCATTGCCAGGCCCACGCCGCCAGGGCGGGATGCAGCGCCAGGTACCCGGAGAACAGCAGCACCGCCAGCGCGGCCATCCACGCCGGCATGTCGCCGTAGACGTGCATGCTGATGTAGAGCCACCAGATGCCAGACAGGAACCAGCCCAGCCCGAAGGCATAGCCGACCCACGCGGTATCACGCAGACGCGGTGCGCGCTCGGCCAGCGCCGCCAGCCCCGCGAGCGACAGGATCTGCAGCCACCACCAATGGTTCGGCGCGAACGACAGCGTGTGCATGACGCCGAGCAGCGCCGCCAGCGGCATGGCCAGACGCAAGCGTGCAAGCGGCACGACCGGGGTGTCCTGCCGGCGGGACGAATCGGCGGCAGGCGAAGAGAACAGAGCGGGCACGGAAAGGATCAGGCGGGGTTGGAACCGGAAGACGCGGCCGCAGCGCTGCCGCCGGCCGGCGAGGCGACGCGGCGCACGAGCAGGACCTGCACCTGGCGCGCATCGGCGCGCAGCACGTCGAACTGCAGCGAGCCCATGACGATCTTCTCGCCGCGGTGCGGCACGCGGCCCAGGTGATTGGACAGCAGCCCGCCGATCGTATCGACGTCCTCGTCGGAGAACTGCGTGCCGAACGCCTCGTTGAACTGGCTGATCTCGGTCAGGCCGCGCACGCGCATGTGGCCGTCGGCGGTGGGCAGGATGTTGTCTTCTTCCTGGTCGAAGTCGTACTCGTCTTCGATATCGCCGACGATCTGCTCGAGCACGTCTTCGATGGTGATGAGGCCGGCCACGCCGCCGTATTCATCGACGACGATGGCAATGTGGTTGCGGTTGACGCGGAAGTCACGCAGCAGGACGTTCAGCCGCTTGGACTCCGGGATGAACACGGCCGGGCGCAGCATGTCGCGCACGTCGAAGCCTTCGTCCGTATAGAAGCGCAGCAGATCCTTGGCCAGCAGGATGCCGATGATGTTGTCCCGGCTGCCCTCGTACACCGGAAAGCGCGAATGCGCGGCTTCCTGCACGAAGGGAATGAACTCGGACGGCGCGTCGGCGATGTTGATCGCGTCCATCTGGGCGCGCGGGATCATGATGTCTCGCGCACACAGGTCGGAGACCTGAAACACGCCTTCGATCATCGACAGGGAGTCGGCGTCGATGAGATTGCGCGCGTGGGCGTCTTGGAGGATTTCGAGAAGCTCGGCCCGCGATTCGGGCTCGGGCGAGATGAGGTCGGTCAGGCGTTCCAGCAGCGAGCGAGGTTTGTCGGCTGGCTTCGGACTGGGATACGGATCATTCATGGCGCGGTCGCGCGTCGTTAAACATCGGGCCAGCATACACCAAAAGACCTCGCGCCCAGATGACAGCCGGTGGCAGCCGGCTCTATGGAAGTGCGTGGATTTTCACTTCCGGAGGCCGGCCCGAGTGCGGTGCTAATCGTCGCCCCGATGATGGCCGCCGTCGTGGTCGCCGCCTTTGCGACCGCCTTGTCCGGTGTCGTCACTATGGCGGCTGCGGTCATGGTCGCCATCGCCAGCCCGGTCATGATGACCGCCATGGTCGTGGCCTTGGCCGTCGTGGTCGCCGTCGCCGCCATGGTCGTGGTCGCCACTGTGGCGGCCATGGTCACCGTCCCCACCGTGGTCTCCTCCGTGTGGGCCGCCGCTGCCGCCATGGTCACCGTGCTCGCCGTCGTGGCCATGATCGTGATCGTGGCCATGGTGATGGCCGCCATGATGATGCCCGCCGTGGCAGCTTCCGCACGGGGATGGAACCGGTGCCGGGGTCGGCGTCGGTGTTGGTGTTGGTGTTGGTGTTGGTGTCGGTGTCGGTGTTGGTGTTGGTGTTGGTGTTGGTGTTGGTGTCGGTGTTGGTGTTGGTGTTGGTGTCGGAGTCGGAGTCGGAGTCGGCGTCGGCGTCGGCGTCGGCGTCGGCGTCGGCGTCGGCGTCGGCGTCGGCGTCGCACCGGGGCCGGGTGCTGGCGTCGGGCCAGGGCTCGGCGATGTGCCGGGTGCGGGAGCGGGCGTCGGGCTGGGCTTGCCTGGTGCGTTGTTGTCGTTGGGCGGCGGGCTGGTGCTGTTGCTTGTCGGTGCGGTAGCCGGTGCGGCGGCCACCGGGTGCGAGTTGCCGTGATACCGGCCGAGCGTGCTCGCGCCGCCGTAGGCTGTCCAGCGTCCGGCGAGCTCCTTGTCGAGGCCCGCCAGCCAGTGGTCGCCCGTGACGCCCACCCCCATCAGCGCCTTGCTGCTCGCAAAGTCATAGCCGCCGCCGATGAGTGCCTGCACGCTCGTGCTGCCGACGACGGCCTGCACGCGCGGCCGGATCGTCCCTTGCGCAACCATCAGGTTGATTTCCGCACCGACCACATTGTTGCTGTCCGATACGTTCACCGTGCGGCAGCCCACCACGGCGCCCGGATGCCACGCACCGTCGAATACGACGACGATGCCTGCGTAGCATGACTGCCGGTGATCGGCGCGTGCCGTTCCGGGCGTGACGGCTAGCGCGGTGCCGACACCCACGCCGACGAGCAGCGTGGTCCACGGAATGCTGTCCATGAAGCGTTGACGCATGATGACCTCCCCGCTGGGCCGTGCCGGTCTGTGCGCGGGTTGGCCCGATGGCGCTCGTTCGCGCCGATGGATTCAGCACGCTCGAGTGGCGGCTTATGCGTCGAGGATAGGAATCGACGTCGCGCGAGCCCATGGGCCGTACGGACACGGTGCACGTGTCGAATGACCGATGCCAAAAGCCGTACGCATGCGCGGTTTGACGGGCGCGCCCATGCGCCAAATGGCGGAGGACCGGCCGCCAACCGGTGTCAGGGCTGGACGCGCGGCAAACCGGGAGACGATTCAGGACTGAAACATCCGGGCCCGCAAAGCAAAACGCCGGCATGGAGCCGGCGTTGCAGGGGGGCGATGCGCTTCAGCGATCGGCGTACGGATCGGCAAAACCGAGTTCGCCGAGGATCTGCGTTTCGATGCCTTCCATCTCTTCGGCATCGGCGGGGTCTTCGTGGTCGTACCCTTGCGCGTGGAGCGTGCCGTGCACGATCAGGTGCGCGTAGTGGGCAAGCACCGGCTTGCCCTGCTCCTTCGCCTCGTTCACGACCACCGGGTGGCACAGCACGATATCGGCCGAGACCGGGTCATCCTCGTTCTCTGCGTAGGAGAAAGTCAGCACATTGGTGGCGTAGTCCTTGCCGCGGTACGTGCGATTGAGCGTGCGGCCCTCCTCCTCGCCGACGAAGCGCACGTTGAGCTGCGCATCGGCAAACAGCGCCGGCGCGATCCACGCCTCGATGTCCTGCTCCTTGGGCAGCGCCTTGCGGGCGGCGGCCTTCAGTTCATCGCCGTGCTGCACGGTCAGGTCGAGCGTGAGCATCTCTGCGCCGCCGAATGCCTCGTCGATGTCTTCGGCTTCAGCGGGCTGCGTCGCATCGGCTTCGACGCTTTCGATCTGCAGCGTGATGCTGTCGTGGTGCTCGGGGCGCAGCGACAGCATGGCATGCGTGTTGGCATCGGAGTGCTCGGCGACGAGCGTGATGGCGCCGTCGGCCGTGTCCGGCAGGCTCACGATCAGGCTGCGGCCGTCGGCGAACGCGATGCGCAGGGCGCTGGCGTCCACGGTCTTCGGCTTGCCCTTGGCGTCGAATACGTCGACGCGCGGGCCGGTGGCTTGAGGTTGGATCTTCTTGCTTTTGGTCTTGGTGTTCGCTTTGGCCACGTTCAGGCGTCCTTATGCATCTTTATGCTGGGCATGGAATTCGTCATAGGCCTCGACGATGCGGGCCACCAGCGGGTGGCGCACGACGTCGATGCTGGAAAAGCGGGTCATTGCCACGCCGCGCACGTCGCGCAGCACATGCTGCGCTTCCACCAGGCCGCTCTTCTGTCCGCGCGGCAGGTCGATCTGCGTGGTGTCGCCGGTGATGACGGCCTTGGAGCCGAAGCCGATCCGCGTGAGGAACATCTTCATCTGCTCAGGCGTGGTGTTCTGCGCTTCGTCGAGGATGATGAATGCGTGATTGAGCGTGCGGCCGCGCATGTAGGCGAGCGGCGCGATCTCGATCATCTGCCGCTCGAACATCTTCTGCGTCTTGTCGAAGCCGAGCAGGTCGTACAGCGCGTCGTACAGCGGACGCAGGTACGGGTCCACCTTCTGGGCGAGGTCGCCGGGCAGGAAACCCAGGCGCTCGCCGGCTTCCACGGCTGGGCGCGTCAGCACGATGCGCTTGATGGCGTCGCGCTCGAGCGCATCCACCGCGCAGGCGACGGCCAGGTACGTCTTGCCCGTGCCCGCCGGGCCGATGCCGAACGACAGGTCGTGCGAGAGGATGTGGCGCAGGTACTGGCGCTGCATCGGCGTGCGGCCGTGCAGGTCGGTGCGGCGCGTATGCAGCACCGGCGAGAGGTCGTTGCCGTCCGACGTTTCAAGGTGGGACGCCGGCAGGTGTGCGCCGTGTGCGGCCACCTGGCGCGTCTCGACCAGGCCAAGCTGGATGTCATCCACCGACAGCGGCTCGCGCGCGGCGTTGTAGAACGTTTCCAGGGCATTCGCTGCGCCTTGCGCGTTGGCGCCGCGCACGGTGAACTTGCTGCCGCGCCGGTTGATCGTCACGTCCAGCGCCTGCTCGATCTGCCGCAGGTTCTCATCGAGCGGCCCGCACAGGTTCTGCAGGCGCGCGTTGTCGTTCTTGGGCGCGGTGAATTCAGCGAGGGTCGGTTTCATCAAATCGGTCTGTGTCGATGATCAGTTGACCGCGTCCGCCACCACTTCGCCGCGCAGCGAGTGCGGATACGCATGGACGATGCGCACGTCCAGCATCTGGCCGACGAGCTGGTCGCGGCGCGCCTGCGGCAGATCGGGCAGGGCGAAGTTGACCACGCGGTTGTTCTCGGTGCGGCCGTGCAGTTCGGTCGGGTCCTTGCGCGACGGGCCTTCCACGAGAATCCGCTGCACGCTGCCGACCATGCCCTCGCTGATGCGGACCATGTTGGCGTCGATGGTCGATTGCAGCAGCTTCAGGCGCTCGAGCTTTACCGCGTGCGGCGTGTCGTCGTGCAGGTTGGCCGCCGGCGTGCCGGGGCGCGGGCTGTAGATGAAGCTGAACGAGTTGTCGTACCCGATCTCGTGAATCAGGTCCATCGTCTTGGCGAAGTCCGCATCGGTCTCGCCCGGGAAGCCGACGATGAAGTCCGTGGCGATGGAGATGTTCGGCCGGATCGCGCGCAGCTTGCGGATGATGCTCTTGTATTCGAGGACCGTGTAGCCGCGCTTCATCGCCATCAGGATGTGGTCGGAGCCGTGCTGCACGGGCAGGTGCAGGTGGTCGACCAGCTTGCGGTTGGTCGCGTACGCCTCGATCAGGCGCGAGGTGAATTCCTTCGGATGGCTCGTCGTGTAGCGGATGCGCTCGATGCCGGGAATCTCGGCCACGTATTCGAGCAGCAGCGCGAAATCGGCCCGCTCGTTCGTGTCGCCCATCTTGCCGATGTAGGCGTTGACGTTCTGGCCCAGCAGCGTGACTTCGCGCACGCCCTGTTCGGCCAGGCCGGCCACCTCGGTGAGCACGTCGTCGAACGGGCGGGAGACCTCCTCGCCGCGCGTGTACGGCACCACGCAATAGCTGCAGTATTTCGAGCAGCCTTCCATGATCGACACGAACGCGGTGGCGCCTTCCACGCGCGCCGGCGGCAGGTGGTCGAACTTTTCGATCTCGGGGAACGACACGTCGACCTGCGAGCGGCCCGTGCGGCGGCGCGCGGCGATCAACTCCGGCAGGCGGTGCAGCGTCTGCGGGCCGAAGACGACGTCCACGTAAGGCGCGCGCGCCACGATGGACGCTCCTTCCTGGCTCGCGACGCAGCCGCCCACGCCCACCACGAGGTCCGGCTTGAGCGCCTTGAGCGCTTTCACGCGACCGAGTTCGGAAAACACCTTTTCCTGCGCCTTTTCGCGCACGGAGCACGTGTTGAAGAGAATCACGTCCGCATCTTCGGGCGTGTCGGTGGGGACGAGGCCTTCAGCCGCATTGAGCACGTCGGACATCTTGTCCGAGTCGTACTCGTTCATCTGGCAGCCGTAGGTTTTGATGAAGACTTTTTTCATGTGCCGTTCACAGTGGTTGACCTGGGGGCACGTATTTCGTGGGGTTGCGGACTGCGCTATTGCGACGGGCTCTGGGCCTGCGCGGCCACCGCGGCCTTGTAATCCTCGTCGCTGACCACCCAGGCGGTCAGCAGCTGCTGATACAGGTCGAGCTGGTAGCGCACCTTGAACGTCTGGCCGACCACCGAACCCGGCGGCAGCAGGCGCCCGTCCAGCGACAGGATCCGCACACCCGGAGCGAAGCGGATATCGGCGCTGCTGCTGCCGAAACCGAGCAGCAGGATGCGGACCAGGCCGGTGCTGCCGGTGCTCAGCGTGCCGGTGTTGGCCGAATTGACGGTCAACTGGGCCGCCGGCGCCGTCGCCGGGATATTGCGCAGCACCTGCGCACGGGCGGACAGCGAAACCGTTGCCGCTGCAGCGGCGGCGGCAAAGGCTAGGGCGAGGACTTGGCGTCGGGTGCGCATGGCGTCGTCAGGGGAAAGCCACCGCCGGGTGAGCGACCCGGCACACGAAACACGAGACAACCCGACATTGTAACGCCGGCAGGTGGGTTCCTATCGCGCCCCGGCAATCTGTGCGGCCAGCGCGACACCGCTGAGGAAGGCGGCCTCCACGCGCGGCCCTTCGCACCAGTCGCCGCAGGCGCCCAGGCGGGTGGCGGCGTCCCAGTGGCACGGCACGCCGGCGGGCTGCTCCACGAGCGCGTGCGGCCACAGGTGCGCGGCCATCACGTCCGGCTCCGGCATGCCGGGGAAGACCTCGGCAAAGCGGGCATGCATGGCGTGCAGCGCCTGCTCCGGGGTGTCGTGCGCGTGCGCGGCAGACCAGCCCGGCGACGCATGCACGACCCACGATTCGTCGACCATCACGCGGCCCGGCTTGGTATTGTCGCGGGCGGCCCAGGCGAGCATGTCATCGTCGATGCGGATGCCGTCGTAGGGCACGCTCAGCGGTTGGGCGAAGCCCATCATCAGCGCCCAGCACGGGGCGTAGCCGACCGGGGCGATGGTCTCCTGCAACGAGGCCGGCGTTGCGCCATGGAACAGCGCCGGCAGCTCGGGCGCCGGCAGGGCGAGGGCGACGATGTCGGCGTGGACGGCTTCCGCGCCGTGGCGCTCGAGGGTCCAGCGGCGGCCGTCGTGGGCCACGCGCGTGACGGCATGGCCGAATCGCACGTCGAGCGGCGTGGCGAGGCTGCGCACCAGCGCGCCCATGCCGGGCAGGCCGACGTAGCGGGCTTCGTCGCGCGTGTCGGGCTGCAGCGCGTCTGCGGTGCGATGGCCCCAGCGTGCCGGCCAGGGCATCACCGAGCCCTGCCGGCGGGCCGCGTCCACTGCGCGGCGGAAGGCCTCGCTGCGTACGTTGAACGACTGCGCGCCGTGGTCGAACGCATAGGCGGGCGCCCCCTCGGGCAGCACCGTGGTGGCCAGCCGGCCGCCCACGCCGCCGGCACGCTCGTAGACCGTGGCGGCGATGCCCTCCGCGGCGAGCGCATTGGCACAGGCAACACCGGCAATGCCGGCTCCGACGATGGCGATGGAAGGCTGGGTCATGGGCGGGGCAGGAAAGGTGGGACGGCTGGCCAGAAGGGCGGCAGCAAACTCCCGCCATCATATCGGGTCGCGCCGCAACGAAAAACGCCACCCGGAGGTGGCGTTTGCCGTGGATCAATGGCCCGGCCAGCACGGCCGGCCGGTCGGCCACTTAGAACTTGTAACCGATCGCCAGCCCGAAGACGATCGGGTCGACCTTGATGTCGGTCTTGTTGACGGCCAGCACCTGGCCCTGCTGGCTGCGGATCGTGATCGTCGAGGTCGTCTTCAGCGGCAGGTACGACACGGTGCCGATGGCAGTCCAGTTCTTGGCGAATTCATACGACACGCCCACGTTGGCCACCGGCGTCCAGGAGCTCGACGTTTCCGCTGTCACCTTGGCCGGCCCGGTCGGGACCTGGCCCATGCCGAGCTGCAGGACCTGCCCGAGGTTCTGCAGCGCATTCACGAAGTTCGAGTTCAGGCGCAGGTTGGTGAAGAAGTTGTAGCTCACGCCGGCACCGAGGAACGGGCGGAACTTGCTCTCCTTGGTGCCGAAGTAGTACTGCGCGACGATGGCCGGGCTCCACTCGCGCACGGTCGCGACGGGGTTGTTCTGCGGCAGGCCCAGGTTGATGAGTGTGAGCGGACCGACGACGGGCACCGGCGCGATCACGTTGCCGCTGCCGTAGAGGTTGAATTTCGGCGGTACGCCGCCCACGAACGTGCCGGCGAGGTTGTCGGTAAAGAAGTGCGTGAACGTGAGCGACAGCGTGTTGGCGTTGCTGACTTTCACGTCAGTTCCCGGCGACTGGTACGTGCCCAGGCCCAGCGCGCTGGTGGTGGTCGTCAGCGGCGTGGCGGAGTCCATCGGGCGGATGTAGAACCAGCCCATCGCCATCACGTTGCGGCCCCAGACGTAGTCGTCCATGAACTTGCCGAACCCGCCGCCACCCCCGCCGGAGCCTTCGGCGCCCGTGCTGGCGCTTGCGGCGACATTGGCCTCGGCGGTGGATTGGGCATGGGCCAGGGAGCCAGCGAAGGTGCTGGCGGCAGCGCAGGCAAGCGCTGCGGCAAGGCGGCGGGCAGTGCGGTTCATGTGGTTGTCTCTCTGGATGGGATTGTTATTTCGCCGGGTGGGGCGATTTGTGTTTTCGCAGCATAACGCAGCGTTTTCGCCGGATTGACCGAAGCTTTCCTCTAGCTGGTACGCACGCAACAAGGGGTTTCCCCTAGTCTCGTTTCATACCGTCCGCCGGCCGGCGGTGCCTTGGTGCACAACGGTCTGCGGGCGGTGCACTAAAACTTGTATTCCGGGTTTTTGGGGTTGAAGGTCTGGTCGCTCCACGTCTTGCGCGTCACGCTTTCGATGACGATCTTCTCGAGCTGGTTGCCCGATTCGTCCCACGATTCTTCGATGCGAACCCATGGGTTCCGGAGGTCGAAATACAGGCTCACGCGCTTGGCGTAGAACGCCGGCGGCCCGCCGGGCGCATCCCAGGTCAGCCGCAGCATGCGCTCGCCGTTTTCGGTGACGACCCGGGCGTCGTTGAACTTGCCGGTGCCGCCGGCCGCGACATGCGCGCGTCCGTCGCGCTCGACGGAATCGACGATGAACTGCAGGCCCAGCTCCCGCGCCGTGTGGTTGGACTGCGATTTCGCCAGCGCGCCATCCAGCGCACTCCAGATGGCCGCAAAGCCGAAGACGCCGCCCAGGTGGCCGTACATCTCGTCCTTGCGCACAGTCTCGTCGTAGAGGATTTCCTGGCCGGCATGCGCGCCGCCCTTGAGCCAGCGCGCATACACCTGGCGCGGCGCGTTGCGGTAGCGCACCAGCATGAGGGAGGGCTGGCTTTGCCACTGTTCTTTCACGCGCTCCTGGCGGCGCATGCGGTATTCGTACTCGGGCAGCTTGGCGACTTCGGCGCGCAGCCAGCGCACCAGCGTCTCGGGCTTCATGGCCTGGGCCATGGCGAGGATGTCCTCGTCGGACCAGTTGGCGAAGGCATTGGCGTGGACCTGGCTGCCGAGCCATGCCGTCTGCCTGGCGACGTCCATGGCGGCAAAGCTGCCGATGGCGGCGGACGGCGTTGCGGTGCCGGCGGCTGGGGCAGAGGCCTCCGGCGTCTGCGGCTGGGCCGCCGCGCTCCAGGCCAGTGCGGCCACCAGGACGAGGGTGCGCAGCTGCATGCGGGTCTCCCGTGCGATGGTCGTTGTACTCATTGCTGTGCCTGCGCGGCCCGGGCGCGCTGGATGTCGGGGTCGGCATCGCGCAGTTCGCGGCGCAGGATCTTTCCGACGGTCGATTTGGGCAGTTCTTCGTGGCGGAACTCGACGATGCGCGGCATCTTGTAGCCGGTCAGATGCGCACGGCAGTGTTCGAGCAGCGCGGCTTCCGTGAGCGCGCCGGTGCGTGGCACGACGATGATCTTCACGCGTTCGCCCGCCACCGGGTCCGGCACGCCGATGGCGGCCACCTCGAGCACCCCGGGATGGAGCGCCACCACGTCCTCGATTTCGTTCGGGTACACGTTGAAGCCCGAGACGAGGATCATGTCCTTCTTGCGGTCGATCAGCCGGATGTAGCCGTTGGCGTCCATCACGCCGATGTCGCCGGTGGAGAACCACCCGTCGGCGTCGATCACCTTCGCGGTCTCGTCCGGGCGCTGCCAGTAGCCGCGCATGACCTGCGGGCCGCGCACCTGCAGCTCGCCGGGTTCACCGATCGGTGCGATGGTGCCGTCGTCGCGCTTGAAGCGCACTTCCGTGGACGGTGCCGGCAGGCCGATCGTGCCGCTGAACTCGGTGATGTCGGGCGGGTTCATCGACACGACCGGCGAGCATTCCGTCAGCCCATATCCTTCGACGATGGTGTGGCCGGTGACCTTCTTCCAGCGCTCTGCAATCGCGCGCTGCACGGCCATGCCGCCGCCGATGGTGATCTTCATGGCCGAGAAGTCGCGGTTGGCGAATTCCGGGTCTTCCAGCAGCGCGTTGAACAGCGTGTTGACGCCCGCGATGCCCGAGAAGCGTTCCTTGCGGAGGATGAACAGCACGCGCTTGGTATCGCGCGGATTGGCGATCAGGATGTTGCGCCCGCCCATGGTCATGAACATCAGCAGGTTCACCGTGAGCGAGAAGATGTGATACAGCGGCAGCAGCGTGACGTTGGTCTCCGCCTCATCCGAGAGCATGCCCTTGGACCACACTTCCGCCTGCAGCAGGTTCGCGATGATGTTGCGGTGGGTCAGCATCGCGCCCTTGGCCACGCCCGTGGTGCCACCGGTGTATTGCAGGAAGGCGATGTCTTGGGGTTCCAGCTGCACCGGCTGCAGCGTGCGCGAGCGTCCCGTGGCGAGCGCATCGCGCAGCCAGACGGGGGAGGGCAGCGTGTACGGCGGCACCTGCTTCTGCACGTGGCGCATCACGAAGTTCAGCGCGCGGCCCTTGAGGTTGAGCGCGCCGCCCATCAGGTCGCCAATGCCGGTGATGACGATGTTGCGCACCTGGGTGCCAGGCAAGGCCTGCTCCAGCGTGCGCGCGAAGTTCTCCAGCACGACGATGGTCTGCGCGCCGGAATCGCGCAACTGGTGCGCCAGTTCGGGCACCGTGTACAGCGGGTTCACGTTGACGACGATGGCGCCGGCCAGCAGCGTGCCGAACAGGCACACCGGGTACTGCAGGCTGTTGGGCAGCATGATTGCCACGCGGTCGCCCTTCTTCACGCCGCGCGACTGCAGCCATGCCGCGAAGTCCTTCGCCTGGCGTTCGCATTCGTCGTAGGTCATCTCCGTGCCGACACTCACGTAGGCGACGCGGGTGCGGTATTTCTCCACCGATTCGCGAAACACCTCGGCCAGGGAGTGGTAGCGGTCGGGGTCGATCTCGGCAGGCACGCCTTCGGGATACGACTTCAGCCAGATGCGGTCGGTCAGATTGCTGCGGTCGGCAACGGTGTTCATGGTGTCTCCGTCCATGAAACGCGGCATGGTTTTGTTATGTGCCGCGCGGGTTGGATGAGCGGGCCGTTCCCGTAGGCCCGTCGGTTCAATGCGACATGTTTTCGGGGCGCTCCAGGATGGCGACCACGCCCTGGCCGCCTGCCGCGCAGATCGACACCAGCCCCCGCCCGCTGCCGCGCTGCGCCAGCATCTTGGCGAGCGTGGCGACGATGCGCCCGCCCGTGGCGGCAAACGGGTGGCCGGTGCCGAGGGAGCTGCCGTTCACGTTCAGCCTGCTGCGGTCGATACTGCCGAGCGGGCTGCTGCGGCCGAGCTTTTCCCGGCAGTACTCGGGCGACTCCCACGCCGCGAGCGTGCACAGCACCTGCGCGGCAAAGGCTTCGTGGATCTCGTAGTAGTCGAAGTCCTGCAGCGTCAGGCCCGCGCGTTGCAGCATCCGCGAGACGGCATAGGCCGGCGCCATCAGCAGGCCTTCGTTCTGCTCGGGGGTGCCGCTGAAGAAGTCGACGGCGGCCGTGTCGGCGCAGGTCATGTAGGCGAGCACGGGCAGGTTGTGCGTGCGCGCCCATTCCTCGCTGGCGAGCAGCACGCACGATGCGCCGTCGGTCAGCGGGGTCGAGTTGCCTGCGGTCAGCGTGCCGGCCTCGCTGCGGTCGAACACCGGCTGCAACTTCGCCAGTTGTTCGATGGTGAGGTTGGTGCGCAGGTTGTTGTCGCGGTCGAGCCCGAGGTGGGCGGTCATCAGGTCGGTGAAGAAGCCGCGCTCGTAGGCGGCGCTCAGGTTCTGGTGGCTGCGCAGCGCGAGGGCGTCCTGGTCTTCGCGGCGGATGCCCCAGCGCTTGGCCATCAGTTCGCAGTGCTCGCCCATCGACAGGCCCGTGCGCGGCTCGCTGTTGCGCGGCAGCAGCGGGCGCACGAACATCGACGGCCGCAGCCCGGCAAGCGCCTTGATGCGTGCGCCGGTGGACTTGGCGCGATTGGCCTCCAGCAGCACCTTGCGCATCTTTTCGTTCAGGCCGATGGGCGCGTCGGACGTGGTATCCGTGCCGCCGGCAATGCCCACGTCGATCTGCCCCAGCGCAATCTTGTTGGCGATGAGGATGGCGGCTTCGAGGCCGGTGCCGCACGCCTGCTGCACGTCGTAGGCGGGCGTCTGCCTGGCCAGCGTGGTGGAGAGCACCGTCTCGCGCGCCAGGTTGAAGTCGCGTGCGTGCTTGATGACCGCACCGGCCACCACTTCGTCAAGCCGCTGGCCATGCAGGTTGAAACGGTCGATCAGGCCCTGCATGGCGGCGGTCAGCATCTGCTGGTTCGATGCCGTGGCGTAGGCGGTGTTCGAGCGGGCGAACGGGATGCGGTTGCCGCCGAGGATGGCGACGCGGCGCACCTGCGCGCTGCCCTGCGCATTCACGAGCATGGGTTCAGTCTCCGGTGTGTTCCTGTTGTGCCGGCAGCAGCGTGAGCACGCCGCGCAAATAGGGTTTGTCGCCCGCGATGTTGCGCACCTCAAAGGCGCGCCCGGGTGTCGCGGCTTCGGCCTGCCACAGCGTGGCCGCGCCCGGCAGCGAAAGCGGCGTCTTGAACTCGGCGACGACCTCGCCTGCCGTGAGCGGCGTGGCCGGCAGCAACGCCGCCACGGCGCGCGCCTTCGTCCACATGCCGTGAGCGATCGGGTGCGCAAAGCCGAACAGTTTCGCGCCGATGGCCGAGACGTGGATCGGGTTCCAGTCGCCCGATACGCCCGCGTAGCGGCGGCCCGTGTCGGCAGGCACGTCCCAGTGGCCGTCGGGCGACAGACCTTGCGCCGCGGGCAGCGCAATCAGCGGCGCCCCCTGCGGCGATTGCACGCCAACGCGCAGATACGTGGACAGCGATTCCCACACCACCGCGCCCGTCCGGACAATGGCCGTCTCGATGGCGAACGCCTGTCCGCGCGGATGCTGGAACAGCCGCCGCGGGCGCACCTCCACCCGCACGCGCTCGCCGATCTGCAGGCGCTGGTGCTGCCGGATCGTGTTGCACAGGTGCACCAGGCCGATCACCGGATACGGAAACGCCGATTCCGTCATCAGCATGAGCTGCAGCGGAAAGCCCAGCACATGCGGATACGTCATCGGCACGCCGTGCGCCGGCGAAAAGCCGCACACCGCCCCGTATTGCGCGATGTGCGCGGCATCGAGCGGCACCTCCTGGCGGACCAGCGTGCGGCGCGGCAGCGGCCCGCCGCGCTTGCCCTTGCGTTGCGACAGCAGCGCCCGCCATGCCAGCGTGCCGGGCGACGGCGCTTCCGTCACCAGCGTCTGCGTGGCAGTGAACGGCGTGGCGGGCAGGCGTGCGGTGGGGGTGGCGCGCATGGTCGTCTCAGGCTCCGAGCAGGCTTTGGCCGCACACGCGCACGACGTTGCCGGTCACACCGTTCGAGGCGGGGTTTGCAAACCACGCAATCGCTTCGGCCACGTCGACCGGCTGGCCGCCCTGGCTCATCGCGTTCATGCGGCGGCCCGCTTCGCGGATTGCGAACGGTACGGCCGCCGTCATCTGCGTCTCGATAAAGCCGGGCGCGACGGCGTTGATGGTGATCCCACGTTCGGCCAGCAGCGGCGCGCTCGCCTGCACGAGGCCGATCACGCCTGCCTTGGACGTCGCGTAGTTGGTCTGCCCGAGGTTGCCCGCAATGCCGCTGATGGACGACACGCAGACGATGGCGCCGCCCGAGCGCAACGCGTTGGCCGCGAGCAGCGCCTCGTTGATGCGCAGCTGCGCTGCCAGGTTGATGTCGAGCACGGCCCGCCATGCGGCTTCGGTCATGCGGGCGATCGTCTTGTCGCGCGTGATGCCGGCGTTGTGCACGAGGACGTCGATGCCTCCGAGCGCGGCGATCTGCTGTGCGAGCAGGGCAGGCGTCTGCGGCGCGGCGATGTCATACGCCAGCGCTTCGCCGCCGATCTCCTGGGCGACGCTGTTCAACCCGTCCTGCGCGGCTGGCACGTCGAGACACAGGACCCGCGCACCGTCGCGCGCGAGCACGTGCGCAATGGCGGCACCGATCCCGCGCGACGCGCCCGTGACCAGCGCGGTGCGCCCGGCCGACGGTTTTTGCCAATCCACCGAGCGCGGCACCGCGGCGCCAACGCGCACCACCTGCCCCGACACATAGGCCGAGCGCGCCGACAGCAGGAAGCGCAACGTCGATTCCGCCGCGCCTTCGGCGCCTGCCGCAACGTAGACGAGCTGTGCCGTGCAGCCGCGCCGGATTTCCTTGCCGAGCGAACGGGTCAGCCCTTCGAGCGCACGCTGGGCAATGGCGGCCTCCGGTGTCCTGCAGCGTTCGGGTGGGCGTCCGATCACGACTACGCGGCCGCAGCGTCCGATCGCGCGCACACCGTCGTGGAAGACGTGGTACAGCGCGTCGAGCCCGTCAATGGAGGTGATGCTCGTTGCATCGAAGACGATGCCGCCGATGCGGTCGAACGCATCGCCGTCCTTGCCCGTCGGCGCGACGAAGCGGCCTGTGATCTGCCCATGCCGGTTGGCCGCGCCGAGCCATTCCGGATCGCTTTCATGAAAGCGTGTCGGCACACCGATCCCGGCAAACAGCGCGGCGAGCACCTCGCGCATCGCGCCGCCCGGTGCCGCACCCACCAGGAACGGGCCGACGAATTCCGGCTCTCCCGGCCGATAGCGGCGCAGCGGCACCGGCTGCGGCAGGCCCAGGTTGGCCGAGAGCCACTTGCCGAAACCGGAACCGACGAAATCGAGGTACTTGTCTTGCATCGTTGTGGTTGTGTGGTGGCGCGTTGGTGGTGTTACGCCGCGCGGCGCTCAGTGGTCTGCAACGCGTCGAGCGCATCCTTGCGGCGCTGCAGGTCGGCCAGCAGGTTGAAGTCCGGCGGGAAGTCATCCACGGCGACGGCGTGTTCGCCGAAGCGCGCGTAGTCGCACAACTGCTTGCGTTCCGCCTCGTCGATGAGCTTCTGTGCCACGGCTTGCGCGGTCCACGCTTCAAAGTCGGGGAGGCTCTGCGGCACGGGCGGAAGCTTCCCCTCGCGGATGGCGGGTTTCAGGCGCTGCTCGATGGCGTCCACGGTCGGCTGCAGGCGGAAGGCTTCTTCGCCGTAGGCGATCGGGTCGATGTCGGGCGTGGGGCAGTACGAATCGGCCAGCAGGCGATCGCGTGCGGCCCCCGGCGTCTGCATCAGTTCGGCCACCTGCGCCGCAAGCGCATCCGACGGTTTGCGATACGGGGCACCGAACGGGAAGATCATCGCGCGAAGCAATCCGGCGATGCCCGCGCTCGGGAAGTTCGCCAGCACGCCGTCGAGCGCGTCCTGCGCACGCACCAGCGCATCCTGCACCGACCAATGCACGAGCGGTGCATCTTCGGCCGGGCGGCCTTCGTCTTCGAAGCGCTTGAGTGCAGCCGAGACCAGGTACATCTGCGAGAGGATGTCGCCAAGGCGCCCGGTGATGCTCTCGCGGCGCTTGAGCGTGCCGCCCAGTGTGAACATCGCCACGTCCGACAGCAGTGCCAGCGCCGTCGAGAAGCGGTTCACGGCGCGGTAATAGCGCTGCATCTCGGGCGCGGCGTTGCCTGGCGCCGGCGCCACGCGGCCGCCCGACAGCGCATGCAGGAACGCCCGCACGAAGTTGCCCGCGATGAAGGCGCCGTGGCCGAACAGCGCTGCATCGAACGCGCGCAGCGTCTCGGGCGAGTCGGCGCCTTGCGCGGCGGTCATCTCGCGCAGCACGTACGGATGGCAGCGGATCACGCCCTGCCCGAAGATGATCAGGCAGCGCGTCATGATGTTCGCGCCTTCCACCGTGATCGCGATCGGCACCTGCTGATACGCGCGCGCCAGGAAGTTGTTCGGCCCCATGCAGATGCCCTTGCCGCCGACGATGTCCATCGCATCGTTGACCACATCGCGCGCCCGTTCGGTGACGTGGTACTTGGCAATGGCGGAGATGACCGAAGGCTTCTCGCCGAGGTCCACGGCAAGCGCAGACAGGCGCCGCGCCGCATCCATCATGTAGAGATTGCCGCCCATGCGGCCGAGCGCCTCCTGGATGCCCTCGAACTTGCCGATGGGGGTGCGGAACTGGCGGCGCACGGCGGCATAGGCGCCCGTGCTGCGCACCGCCAGCTTGGCCAGCCCCACGTTGGACGACGGCAGCGAGATCGCGCGGCCCGCAGCGAGGCATTCCATCAGCATGCGCCAGCCGCGGCCGACCTGCGCCTGCCCGCCGATCACCCAGTCGATCGGGATGAACACATCCTTGCCCCAGTTCGGGCCGTTCTGGAACACCGCGTTCAGCGGCCAATGGCGGCGGCCGATGTTCACGCCCGGATGCTGGGTCGGGATGAGCGCGCACGTGATGCCGGGCTCCTTGTCGCCGCCGAGCAGGCCATCCGGATCGACCGCGCGGAAGGCCAGGCCCAGCACCGTCGCAATGGGGCCGAGCGTGATGTAGCGCTTGCTCCAGGTCACGCGAAAACCAAGCGTCTCGCGGCCTTCGTGCATGCCGCGGCAGACCACGCCGACATCCGGGATGGCCGCCGCATCGGATCCCGCATACGCGTTGGTCAACGCAAAGCAGGGAATCTCCTCACCGCGGGCGAGGCGCGGCAGGTAGTGGTTCTTCTGTGCCTCGGTGCCGTAGTGCAGCAGCAGCTCGGCCGGCCCCAGGGAGTTGGGCACCATGACGGACACGGTGGCCGCCGAGCACCGCGTTGCCAGCTTCATCACGACCTGCGAGTGCGCATAGGCCGAGAACCCTTTGCCGCCGTACTCCTTCGGGATAATCATGCCGAGGAAGCCGGCCTCCTTGGCATACGCCCACGCCTCGGGCGACATGTCCTGCCAGATCTGCGTGCTCTCCCAGTCGTTGGCCAGGTCGCAGAGCTTCTCGGTTTCCACGTCGAGGAACGATTGTTCTTCGGGCGACAGGCGAGGCTGCGGTGAAGACAGCAGGCGCGACCAGTTCGGCCGGCCCGAGAACAGTTCGGCATCCCACCAGACCGTGCCGGCCTCGATGGCGTCGCGTTCGGTCTGCGACATCTCCGGCATGATCTTGCGGAACATCGCCAGCACGCGCCGGGTGATCAGAGCGCGGCGCAGCGGCTTGATCGCGAGCACCAGCGCAGGCAGCACGAAGACGATGGCGAGTACGGTGGTCGCCGCCGGGCCCACGAGGCCGAGCCACGCGCCGGCGGCCAGCCACACGCCGGTCATGATCAGCCAGGCGAGCGCCAAGGCTTCCATGCTGGCAAGCCCGAGCGCGGCGATGCAAAGCAGGACGATCCAGATCGTCGTCATGAGGGTCTCCGTTGGATGCGTTCATGTGCCGTACGTGTCGGCGGGCGGCATCACGCCAGCGCCCCAGCGACTGCCGTGCCTGGGCGCGACGGCGCCGCGCGGCGAGTACCGGGGCGGTCAGGCTCCCGGACTGCGCCACGGGCGCATCGGGTTGGCCGGGAAGATCGCGCGCGCCGCGTTGCTGCGGCGGATGGCCAAGGCCCGTGTGCGTGCGGTCGGTGCAGCCGAGGTGCCGGCCTCGTCGTCGTGATCGCCGTGTTCATCGACGTTCAGTCCGTCGTGTTGCTGCATGGCGGTGCGTGCGCCAGGCGTGCGGCCAAAGAGATCGCCCGGGAATGGCGATGCGGTGGCCGGCGTGGCGCTGCGCTCCGTCAGGCGGCCGCCCTGACGGCCGGCGCCGCCGTGGCCGCCATCGTTGCCGCCGGCCGCGTCGTCGGCATGTGCCACCGGTGTGGGCACCTGCGCTTCGGCCAGCTCGACCACCTGGTCCAGCGCTCCCGCCTCGCCCGGCAACGGCGCATTCAATGTGGCCACCACCAGCGCGGTCAGGCGTGCCAGCAGCGATGCATCGTTCATCGGCTTGCCCTGCGTGAACAGCGGCAGCAGGTTGTTCAGGTCGTCACCCGCCAGCACGCCTGCCAGCGCCTTGAGCGCGAAGTGCAGGCGCCAGCCGAGTTCCGGGCGCGGCACGTGCGGCAACGCACGGGAGAAGGCTTCGAAGAACCGATCGAAGACCGGCGCGTAGTGGCCAAGCAGGTAGTTCTGCACGAACGGCGAGGTGTCGGAGTACACGCGGCCCATCAGGCGCAGGAAGGCGGGGCCGCCCGTTTCCGGATTGCGCGCCATCTGCAAGGCCGGCACGAACAGCGCGCCCAGCACGTGATCGCAGGAAAGCTGCTCCTTCGTCCAGCGCTCCTCGCAGGCCGTCAGCAGGGCGAGCCGGCGCGTGTTGAGCGGATCGAGCCGGCGTCCGAGCACCGACTGCATCAGCGCTTCCTTGCTGCCGAAGTGGTAGTTGACCGCCGCCAGGTTGACCTTGGCGCGCGCCGTGATCTGCCGCAACGACATCGCCTCGTAGCCGAACTCGATGAACAGCAGTTCGGTGGCTTCCAGAATGCGGCCCTTGGTGTCTCCTGCTCCAGGACGTCCCATGTCTCCAACCTCTTGTTTTGGTCCGATACCGGCGCGCGATTGCTGCATTGCAGCGCTCGAACGCACGATTCAAACATGTGTATTTGTGTTGCTCGGGCATGTTAGGAACAGACGTTTGAAAACGCCAAGCGTGCGATTCGAGCAAGCACTCTAGAGGGGGAGAGGTTTCGGCGGGGACGCCGGTGGGACGGGCCCCGCATGGAGAGTGGGCGCAAACATTCGGCGCAGGGCCGAAGCGCTTGCGCCCGGGCGGGAGGTCAGCCGGCTGGCCGAAGCGGCGCTTGAAGCCCGCCAAAGAATGCTGCGGCGTTCTGTGCGAGGGTGGCGAGGTGATACCCGCCTTCCTGCACCACCAGCGTCGGCAAGCCGGTCGCGCCGATGGCCTGCCCAAGACGACCAAAGCCTTCGGTGGACACGTCCACCTGCGATTGCGGATCTTCGCGGTAGATGTCAAAGCCGAGCGAGAGCACCAGCACGTCAGGCTCGAAGCGTGCCAGCGCGGCCAGCGCTTGGTCGAGCTTGTCAAAGAACACCGATTCCGGCGAGCGATGCGGCATCGGCAGGTTCACGTTCAGGCCCAGGCCGTCGCCGGTGCCGCGCTCGTCGTCAAAACCGGCGACGACGGGGTAGAAGTTGGTCGGGTCTCCATGGATGGAGACGTACAGCACATCGGCGCGGTCGTAGAAGATTTCCTGGATGCCCTGGCCATGGTGCATGTCGGTGTCGAGAATGGCGACGCGCTGGAACCTCCCGCGCAGCGCCTGCGCGGCGATGGCAGCGTTGTTCAGGTAGCAGAAACCGCCAGCGGCCTCGCGTCGGGCGTGATGCCCCGGCGGGCGGCACAGCGCATACGCCATGCGCTCGCCGTTGAGGATGGCCTGCGCACTGGCCGCTGCGCTCTGTGCAGACCAGTAGGCCGATCGCCACGTGTTCTCCCCCACGGGGCAACTGCCGTCGGCCAGGTACCGTGCCGCCTGGGCCAGCACGCCGCGCAGCGCGTTCGGTTCACGCACGAAGATGTTGGACATCACCTCGTCGCCCCAGTCTTCGGGCAGCCGCTGCCATTCGGCATGGGCGTTCTGCAGGAAGCGCAGGTAGGGCTCGCCGTGCACCGCGGTGAGCGGCGCCACGCCATGGTCTTCAGGTCGCGTGATGGTGAAGCCGAGATCGCGCGCCGCCTGCAGCAGGTGGATCGCGCGGTCGGGCACCTCTTGCGGCGTGCGCATCTTGCCGCGCGAGTAGTAGCTCTGCGGGTGGTGCAGGAGCTGTTCAGGATGGAAAAACGTGAGCATGGTGAAGCAGGTGGATGGAGATCGTTACGCGTTCACCGCATCGGCAGCCGGTGCGCGGCCGCATTGGCGTGCATCGATGGCCGCGATGCACAGCAGCGACACACCGGCGAGCAGCGTGTAGAACACGGCCAGCGGCCACCACTGGCCGTGAAAGCGCTGCGCGAGGACGGTGCCGACCAGCGGCGTGAGCCCGCCCGCCACCGCACCGCATACCTGGTACGACAGCGAGATCGCCGAGTAGCGCACGCGTGTCTCGAACACACCCGACACGAAGCCCGCGATCACCGAATAGAAGCTCGCCATGCACACCACGGCCAGCGCAATGCCCAGCACCATCAGCGGAGCGTGGCGCGTCTGCACCAGCAGGAACATCGGATACGGCGAGGCCATCGCCAGCAGCGCCATCAGCTTGAGGAAGCGCGCGCCGCCGAGCTTCTCGGAGAGCCACGCCGCGAGCGGCTGCGCGAGGAACTGGATGATCGCCACGGCAAACAGGCAATCGAGAATCAGCGTCTTGGGCAGCGACAGGTACTGCGTCGTGTACGCAATCATGAACGTGTTGGTGAAGTACACGCCCGCGATGCCGATCGTGTTGGCGCCGATGCACAGCAGCAGCGGCACGCGCGCCGTGCGCCAGACCTCGGCGATCGGCAGCTTGGCCGTCTTGCGTTGCGCCTGCATCTGCGCAAACTCGGGCGATTCGTTCACACCAAGGCGGATCGCCACGCCCACGAGCAGCAGCACCGCGCTTGCCAGGAAGGGCAGGCGCCAGCCCCAGTCCATGAACGCGTCTTTCTCCATCGACGTGACGAGGCGGAACGCCAGCAGCGAGAGGATCAACCCGGCCGGGCTGCCCAGCTGCGCGAACGAGGCAAAGAACGTGCGCCGGCCCTGGGGCGCATGCTCGCCGGCCATCAGCACCGCGCCGCCCCATTCGCCGCCGACCGCAATGCCCTGCACCACGCGCAGCACCACGAGCAGGACCGGGGCGATGGCGCCGGCGGTGGCGTACGTCGGCAGCAGGCCGATGCCGATGGTCGCCAGGCCCATCATCGTGAGCGTGATCATCAGGGCTTTCTTGCGGCCGATGCGGTCTCCCCAGTGGCCGAACACCACGCCGCCGAGCGGCCGGGCGAAGAAGCCCACCGCGAACGTGCCGAACGACGCGAGCGTGCTCAGGAACGGATCGCCGCCCGGGAAGAACAGCGGCCCGAATACGAGCGCGGCGGCGGTGGCGTAGATGTAGAAGTCGTACCACTCGATCATGGTGCCGACAAAGGCGGCGGTGGCCGCGCGCGCAGGCTGGCGCCCGCTCGGTTGAGACAGTTGCATGGTGGTGCTCCTCGCAAGTTTTTTTACTCGCCGCATCGAGGCGGCGATGCGTGTTTATTGCCGGTTGACGGGTATTAGTCAAATTCTGAATACTTATTCTTCGCATAAATTCAACTCATATTCAGAGGAACGACCGGCCATCATGGAACCGTCTGCCTTCGACCCCGCACTCGTCAGCGACCGGCTCGACTGGAACCTGCTGCGCACGTTCCTCACCATCGTCCACGAGCGCAGCATCAGCCGGGCTGCGGTACGGCTGCACATCACCCAGCCGGCGGTGAGCCTCGCGCTACGGCGCCTGGAAGATCAGCTCGGTCACACGCTCATCGAACGGCGCGGCTCGCGCTTCCGCCTCACGCGCGCGGGCGAAGATGTGCTGCGCATTGCCACCGATGTCTACGGCAACGTCGCGCGGCTCGGCTCCGAACTCGGCGAGCCGCAGGACGATGTAAGCGGCGTGCTGCATCTGCTGACCGTCAGCCGCATCCAATCGGGCGTGTACGACGAATGCCTCGCGGCGTTTCATCGGCATCACCCGCGCGTCGATCTGCAGGTGGACGTGATGCGCAGCGCGGACATCCTCGATGCACTGGCGCAAAAGCGCGCCGGCATTGGGCTGAGCCTGTGCCGGACGCCGGTCGAGAAGCTTGAGCGGCAACTGTTCCTGCGCCAGCGCTATGCCGTGTTCTGCGGACGGCACCACCGGTTGTTCGGGCGCACCGGGCTGTCGATCGACGACCTGCTCGGCGAGAACTTCGTCTCCTTCATGAGTGATCAGCTCGGCGATGCGCTCTCGCCGCTGGCGGTGTTTCGCGATCAGAAGGGATTCACCGGTCGTATCGTCGCCACCTCGCCGAGCCTGGACGAGATCAAGCGGCTGGTGTTCGCCGGCTACGGGATCGGCTGCTTGCCGGAACACATCGTGGCGGACGATCTCGCGCAGCAGAGGCTGTGGCGCTTGCCGCCGGAGGAAGGGGTGGCGGATATCGACCTGTACTTGCTGTGGCACAAGGAGCGGCGGTTGACGCCAGCGGAGACGGCGTTTCTGGCGCACTTTCGGCGCTATATGGCCAGGTATTCGTTGGCTGAGCGGCTGGGGGATGTGGTGAATGCGCCCTTGGCGGCTTTGCGGGGGGGATGAAGGGGGGGCGGTGGTCCATCCGTGTTTCGTGCCCTGCCGGGCACGAAACACGGATGCACCACAACCCAAAAACCAACACCAACAAAACCCCCCACCCCGCATCCTGCTAAACTACGCCCCTTCTCGCAGTCCCCGGGGTCCAGTCGCCCCGTCACCTACCCAGGCTTTGTCCACGATTGGCGCACGAACGAATGCGCGGGACACGCCGGTCCAATCGCTTTTCCATGTCGTTTTCCGAACTCGGCTTGTCAGACAAGCTGGTACGTGCCGTGGCCGAACTCGGCTACGCAGAACCCACTCCGATTCAACGCCAGGCCATCCCCGCCATCCTCAGGGGCGGCGACCTGCTCGCCGGTGCACAGACCGGCACCGGCAAGACCGCCGGTTTCACGCTGCCGTTGCTGCACCGCCTGTCTGCATCGCAGCCCAACAAGGTGCAGACGCCGCAGGGCATGCGCTTCCCGATCCGTGCGCTGGTGCTGACGCCCACGCGTGAGCTTGCCGCGCAGGTGGAAGAAAGCGTGCGCGCCTATGGCAAATACCTGCCGCTGAAGTCGATGGTGATGTTCGGCGGCGTCGGCATCAACCCGCAGATCGATGCGCTCAAGCGCGGCGTCGATATCGTCGTGGCCACGCCGGGCCGTCTGCTCGACCACGTCGGCCAGCGCACCATCGACCTGTCGCACATTGAACTGCTGGTGCTGGACGAAGCCGATCGCATGCTCGACATGGGCTTCATCCACGACATCCGCAAGATCCTCAACATCCTGCCGCCGAAGCGTCAGAACCTGCTGTTCTCGGCCACGTTCTCCGACGACATTCGCGAACTGGCCGACCGTCTGCTCGACAAGCCGGCGCTGATCGAAGTCGCGCGCCGCAACACGACGGCCGAGACGGTCGAGCAGCGCATCTATCCGGTCGACCGCGAGCGCAAGCGTGAACTGCTCGCCAAGCTTGTGCGCGACAACGACTGGCACCAGGTGCTGGTCTTCACGCGCACCAAGCATGGCGCGAACCGCCTGGCCGAGCAGCTCACCCGCGACGGCATCCCCGCGCTGGCCATTCACGGCAACAAGAGCCAATCGGCGCGCACGCGCGCGCTGACGGAGTTCAAGGCCGGGACGCTGCGCGTGCTGGTCGCCACCGATATCGCCGCGCGCGGCATCGACATCGACCAACTGCCGCACGTGGTCAACTTCGACCTGCCGAATGTGCCGGAAGACTACGTGCACCGTATCGGCCGCACGGGCCGCGCGGGTGCGCAGGGCGAGGCGATCTCGCTGGTCTGCGTGGACGAGCACGGCCTGCTGCGCGACATCGAACGCCTGATCAAGCGCGAGCTGCCGCGCACCGTGCTGGAAGGCTTCGAGCCGGACCCGACGATTGCGCCGGAGCCGATTCCGAATGGGCGCAACAACGCGCGTGGCGGTCGCCCGGGCGGTGGCCGCGGCCAGCCGCGCCAAGCCGCTGGCGGCAATGCCGCGCCGCGCGAACCGCGTGCTCCGCGAGAGCCCCGCCGTGAATCGACCGGCAGTGGCCAGGGGCAGAACCAAGGCCAAGGCCGCAATGGCGGCGCAAACCGCCAGCGCCAGGCGCAAGGTCAGCGCGACGGCCAGGCGGCACCGAAGCCGCGGGGCGGCAACGGCGGCAATGGCCAATCGCAGGCGCGCGGCCAGCGCCAAGGGCAGGCGCAAGGCAACGGGCAGGGCGGCCATCCGCGTCGTGCGCAGAGCACGCAAGCCGCGCAACCTGCACAGAAGACCGCACAGCCGGCCAAGCAGCCGTTCAACGGCCTGTTCGCCAAGGCCGCTGCATTGCTCGGCGGCCGCAAAGGCTGACGTTCATGCACGGCAGCGACGACAGCGGCCTGCCCGCATCCGCCGAAGCGCCATACGGCGGCCTGACGCCCGACAGCATCCTGGATGCGCTGGCGGAGGTCGGGCTGATGCCGGACGGCCGCATGTTCGCGCTCAATAGCTACGAAAACCGCGTGTACCAGGTCGGCGTGGAAGACGGCGCCCCGGTGGTGGTCAAGTTTTACCGGCCGGGCCGCTGGACCGACACGCAGATCGTCGAAGAGCACACCTTTACGGCGGAACTGGCGGCGGCGGAAATTCCTGTGATCGCGCCGCTGGAAATCGATGGCCGCACGCTGCACGCGTTTGGACGCTGGCACTTCGCGATCTTCCCGCGCTGCGCCGGCCGCGTGCCCGCCATCGACCGCGACGACACGCTCGAATGGATGGGGCGCTTCCTTGGCCGCATCCACGCCGTCGGCGCGCAGCGTCCGTTCATGGCGCGGCCCGCGCTCGACATCGACGCCTTCGGCGTGCAATCGCGCGACTGGCTGCTCGAACAAGATTTCATCCCGTCCGATCTGCTGCCCGCCTGGCGCAGCGTCGCCGACGCCGCACTTGATGGCGTGCGCCGCTGCTACGACCGCGCGGGCGACGTCTCACTGCTGCGCCTGCACGGCGATTGCCACGCCTCCAACGTCCTCTGGATCGAAGAAGACGACGCCCGGCAAGGCGACCCGCTGCGTTCGTCCGGCCCGCACTTCGTCGACTTCGACGACAGCCGCACCGGCCCGGCCGTGCAGGATCTGTGGATGCTGCTCTCAGGCGATCGCGCATCGATGCAGTCGCAGCTGGCCAGCCTGCTCGCCGGCTACGAGGACTTCTGTGAGTTCGACACGCGCGAGCTGCATCTGGTGGAAGCGCTGCGCACGCTGCGCCTGCTGCACTACAGCGCGTGGCTGGCGCGTCGCTGGAATGATCCGGCGTTCCCTGCCGCCTTTCCGTGGTTCAACACGCAACGTTACTGGCAGGACCGGGTGCTGGAATTGCGCGAGCAGATCGCGCTGCTGGACGAACCGCCGCTCTGGTGAAACCGAGCGGCGGTTTTTCTTTGAGGCTCAGGCGAACTTGCCGGCCTGGAAGTCACGCACGGCCTGGAAGATTTCTTCCTGCGTGTTCATCACGAACGGGCCGTACTGCACAATCGACTCGTTCAGCGGCTTGCCCGCGATCAGCAGCACGCGCGCCGGCGCATCGTCCGCGCGGATGTCCACGCCGTCGCTGCCTTCCGTGTTGGCCAGGATGGCCATCTGCTTGTCGTCCACACGCTGCAGGCCGGCGTTGCCCGGCGCTTGCGCATCGCCCACCATCGCGCTGCCGCGGAACACGTAGACGAACGCGTTGTGCTTTTCCGGCAGCGGCTGCGCGAACGACGCCCCGGCCGGCAGCGTGATGTCCAGATACAGCGGCTGCGTCGCTTCGCGCGTCATCGCGCCTTGCACGCCTTGCGACTCCCCGGCGATCACGCGCACGGCCACGCCGTCCTGCGTCGTGAACTCCGGAATCTCTTCGGACGGGATGTCGCGGTACCACGGCGTCGTCATCTTGTCGCGTGCGGGCAGGTTCAGCCATAGCTGGAAGCCTTCCATCACGCCGTCTTCCTGCTCGGGCATTTCGGAGTGCACGACACCGCTGCCTGCCGTCATCCACTGCACGCCGCCATGCTGCAGCAGGCCTTCGTGCCCGGCGCTGTCGCGGTGGCGCATGCGGCCCGCGATCATGTACGTCACCGTTTCGAAGCCGCGGTGCGGATGGTCGGGAAAGCCGGCCAGGTAGTCGTTCGGGTCATCGCTGCGGAATGCATCGAGCATCAGGAACGGGTCAAGCCGCCGTTGGAGGTTGTTCGTCAGCACGCGGGTGAGCTTCACGCCGGCGCCATCCGAGGTCGGCCGGCCCGTGATGATGCGCTCCACCCGACGGCCGCGCTGCACTTGGGCTTGCACGAGGGTTTCCATGTCGTTCTCCTGGGTTTGGGGATTTGTCATATCCCGAATGTAGGGTAGTTGCCCTGTTTGCACTAGTCGGTTATTGTGGGAAAAAATGTTGCTCCCGGCGAGACAATGAAAACCACAAGCCGGCGGGCGCCCCAATCAGGAGGAAACCCATGGATCTGAATCAGCTGGCGCTGTTCGTGCGCGTCGTGGAGGCGGGGAGCTTCACCGCGGCGGCGGCGCGGCTCGATTTGCCGAAGTCGTCGGTCAGCCGCGGCATTGCGGCCCTCGAGCAGGATTTGAACGTTCGACTGTTACAGCGCACCACACGCACGCTGCATCTGACGGATGCGGGCCAGAGCCTGTATCAGGTGGCGTCGCACGCACTGGAAGAGATCGAACGCGCCACCACCTGCGCCGGTGAGCTCCAGGATGTGCCGCGCGGCAAAGTGCGTCTCACGTCGTCGGAAGACGTCGGGCGGTTGCTGGTGGCGCCTGTGGCCGCACGCTTCATGCAGCAGTATCCGGACATCGACCTCGACGTCGTGCTCACCCCGCGCAATGTCGACCTGGTGCAGGAGGGCTTCGACCTGGCGGTGCGTGTCGGGCGCCTGGCAGACAGCTCGCTGGTGGCCCGCCCGCTCGGCGTGCTGCGTATCGGCTTGTTCGCCTCGCCGGATTACCTGCAGCGCCGCGGCGCACCGCAGACCGTGCAAGGCCTGGCCGATCACTGCTGCCTCGACTTTCGCGGCAGCGGGCGCGGCGAAACGCAATGGCGCCTCGTCGGCCCCGATGGGCTGAAGACGGTTGCCGTGCACGCCCGCCTGAACGCCGACAGCCTCTCGTACCTCGAGACCTTGATCGCGGCCGGCACCGGCATCGGCCCGCTGCCGTTGTATGCAAGCGCCGTGGCCCGAGCCAATGCGCCGCTGCCGCGCCTCGTGCGCGTGCTGCCCGATTACGCCACGAGCGGGGAGCCGATCCACCTCGTTACGCCGTCTGCTCGCTTCGTGCCCAAGCGCGTTCGCCTGCTGATCGACATGTTGACCGAATCGATCCGCCAGGAGCTCGAGAACGCAGATCCGACGTGATGCCCGGTTCGCGGCCCGGGGGAAGGACATGTCAAATATTGTCACGGGCGACGCGCTTGCCGGCTGCGCGAGGCATCATGTCATTCCCGTTTGCCGGACAAATACGTCGGAATCCCCTCCTTGACGTTACCCCGTGACGTTGCAGCGCGTCCCCCGGTGTGCTGCACGTGTCTGGCATACGAGACCCTTGGGTGTTTCTGATCCCGTCACATGTGAGAAACACCGCCGCCCGGACCCCGTTGTCCGGGCTTTTTTTTCGCATCTCCCGCGCAAGACACGCTCGAAAATGGTCTGCAAGCATGTTCACAAATTGGGACTTTTCTCATGGTCCGTGGCAGACCTCGCCATGAAAATCGAAAACACGTAACACATGCAACGGATCGCGTGAAAGCACGGCGGACCGGGCGCCGGCCAGGGGCGCCGCCATTCTGGCGCGCATGTGGGCAAACTTTCATGGAACCGAACATGCGAATCGCCTTGCTCGAAGACGACCCCTTCCAAAGCGAAGTCATCGTCCAGATCCTGTCCCAATCCGACCACGAAGTCGTCACGTATACCGATGGCACCACGCTGCTGCGCATGCTCGGGCGCTGCTCGTACGACATGCTGATCCTCGACTGGCATACGCCGGGCATGCTCGGCATCGATGTGCTGAGCGTCGTACGGGGCCGTCACAAGGAGGTGCTCCCCATTCTGTTCGTGACGGCCGAGGAAGACGAAAAGAGCCTGGTGCGCGCGCTCACGCAGGGCGCTGACGATTACATCGCCAAGCCGTTCCGCATTTCTGAGCTGCGTGCGCGCGTCGATGCGCTGCTGCGTCGCGCGTATCCGATTCCGTATGGCCGCCTGCCGTTCGAGTTGGGGCCGTATCACTTCAACCCCCAGCGCCAGCAGGTCACGCTGCACGGTCAGCCCGTCGCGCTGACGGCCATCGAGTTCCAGCTTGCGCTGCTGCTGTTCTCGAACGTGGGCCGCACACTGTCGCGAGACCACATCTTTGGCCAGGTGTGGGGCCGCAACTCATCGGAATACACGCGCACGATCGACAGCCACGTCTCGCGCATCCGCATGAAGCTGAACATCGAGCCAACCAACGAAGTGCGCCTGGTGGCGGTGTACAAGCACGGCTATCGTGTGGATCACCTCAAGGCCGCGGAGGGCTTCGGCACCATGGCCGATATCGGCGTCGAGGCATACGACGCGTAGGCGCCGGCCGGTCTGGCTGTCGCGCCAGGGCGGTGCCGCAAGACGTGCGGCGCCGCCCTTGCTGTTTCTGCGGTGGCTGCTATGCTCGGCGCTTCTTCTTCCGTGCCGAGGTCGACGTGCCGCTCATCAATCTCAATGCCGTTGCCGACGCGTTGCCCCATGCATGGTCTTCCCACGTGGTGGAGCGGTTTGGCGGCGGCAACTTCAAGGTCCTGCGCATGGACGGTACGCCATACCCCGACGAAGCGCATGACTACGCCGAAGGCCTGCTCGTGCTCGACGGCGAACTGCGGCTGCGCATTGGCGGCGAGGCAGTGATGGTTTCCCCTGGAGAACTGTACGTGGTGCCCGCCGGTGTGCCGCACAGCGTCGATGCCGGCAGCGCAGGCACGCTGGTCATTCTGGACGTGTAGGCCGTACGTCGGGCGCCTCGGCGATCCGTTCGGCATCGAGCACGCAGCCGGGCGCCGCATCGATGCCGATGCGATGCTGTTCGCTGAACTGGTGCTCGGGGAGGAACTTGGGCAGCAGGCCCATGGTGACAGGGCAAAAGCTGTTCAGGCCTGCGGCTCTCCGCTGGCTGGTGAGGTGACCGGCGCTGGCGCGAAGGCCGCGTCGCGCGCGGGCGGTTCCGCAAGGCTGCGCTTCATCAACCATCTGACGCCGGGGATGCGCAGCCCGGTGGTGAACACCACGTCGCGCAACCAGCCGCCGTATTGCGCCTGGAAGCACGGTGTAAGCGCGCGGCTGAGCGTCTGGTACGCCTGCACGGTGCGCAGGCGGCGCGCGTGGTAGGCGAGGGCTCCGTCGGTCGGACCATGGGCTTGCACGCACGATGCCAATGCCAGTGCGTCCTGCACGGCCAGCGTCGTACCGAGGCCGAGCTGCGGGCTCATGGCGTGCGCGGCGTCGCCGATCACGCAATAGGGCGGTTTGGCGAGCGCGCGCGGCCACGTGTGGCGATAGACGGCAAACGGCAGGTCGTCATGCGAACCGATCTGCTCGACCACCGGCGCGGCTTGCGGCCACAGGCTCAGCACATGGGCCTTCCAGCGCGCGATGTCGGTCTGGCGCCAGGTGTGCACGGCATCGCCGGGCAGGCTCCAGAACATCGACAGGCGCGTGCGGTTGCCGTCGACGTCCGTAGGCAGCAGCCCCATCATCTCGCGCGTGCCGCGAAAGCGCTGCTGGAGCACGCGCGGGTTCCAGCCGTCGACCCAGCCCTGGAACCATAGCGTGCCCCATCGATAGGTGCTTGACGGGCCGGCCAGGCCTGCCGGCTCGCGCAATGCCGAAGCGGCGCCATCCGCAATCACGAACAGGTCGAACGCCGATTCGCCGTGCGTGTGCGCCACGCGTGCGCGCGGGCCGTCTGCTTGCAATTGTGCGATCGCGCAACCGAAGTGGAACGTGGCGCCGGCATGCAGCGCGGCGTCGTACAGCATCGACGAGAGGGCGTGTCGCGTGACGGCTCGGCCCGGCGTCTCGGCATAGTCAATGTCGAGCAAGCGCCAGCCGCGATGGCTCAGGCCGATCAGCCGGTCGATCGGTGCCCCGATGCCCTCGAGCGCGCGGCCCACGCCGAGTGCCTCGAGCGCGCGGATGCCCTGGGGCTGGATGAGCAGGCCCGCACCCATCGCTGTCAATTGCGGGTGTTTTTCGAAGACGTGCACGTCGTGTCCGTGGCGGGCAAACGCAATGGCGGCGGCCAGGCCGGCGTTACCGGCGCCGGCGATGCCGATGGACAGCGAGCGGGGTGCGGTCATGAAGGCGTGGCGGATCGTTTGCTCGAGATGATAACGATACGGCACGCACGTTAAGAAAGATCGCGCGGCGTGTGCTATGCGCCCGTCATTGCGCGCAACGTGCCGAGCAGGACTTGCCGACAGTTGCGCACCATCTTCTCTTCGGGATCGCGATAGCCGGTCAGCAGCCACGCTGCCCCGACGTTGGTCATGGCGCCCACCAGGGCCAGCCCGATGATGCGCTGGTCGGCACGCCGGTCGGCATCGTCAGGGGCGGCGGCTGGAACGTTCTCCATGATCTGCCTGCCGAATTCGAGCAGGTTGCGCTGATACGTCGCATCGGTTTCGGGGCTCACGCCCATCACTTCGAGCAGCAGCACGCGCGCCGCGCAGGGGTCCCTCAGGAACGCGAAGAATGCATGCAGGCCGGCATCGATGCGCGCTTCGAGGGTGCCGTCCACGGCGGCAGTGGCTTGCGCCACTCGGGCGCGCAGGTCGTCGGCGTGCTGCTGGTATGTCGCGCGCAGCAGGTCCTCGGTACTGTCGAAGGCGGCATAGAAATAGCGGTCGTTGAGCTTGGCTTCCTGGCAGATGGCCCGCACGGTGGCCTTGCGGAAGCCGACCGTTCCGAACACCCGTGTGGCGGCACGCATCAGCGCGTCGCGGCGCTCCGCTGCACGTGCCTCGGGCGCCACACCCGCGTATGGGCGACCTTTCCTGGGCGTTTCAAGTGTTTTCTCCATTCCGCTATTTGACGATATCGCGCGCGAAAATTAAAGTGGTGACAATGCACACCAGATTAAGGCGGAAGCCGCCGTGCCGCCAACAGGAGACCGCATGGAGCCCATTGAACAGCGCACCCGCCACCCATCTGATTCGGACACCGACCTCGACGTGCTCATCGTCGGGGCGGGCCTGTCAGGCGTGGGCGCCGCATATCACCTGCGCGAGCGTTGCCCATGGGCGCGGATTGCCATCCTGGAAGCGCGCGAGACGATCGGCGGCACGTGGGACTTGTTCCGCTATCCCGGCATCCGGTCTGACTCCGACATGTTCACGCTGGGCTACAGCTTCCGGCCGTGGCACAGCAACAAGGCCATCTCCGACGGCCAGACGATTCTCGATTACATCCGCGACACCGCGCGTGTGTTCGGTATCGACAAGTCGATCCGCTTCCGTCACAAGGTGACGGGCGCGAGCTGGGATTCCACCGCCGCGCGCTGGACTGTGCGGGCGCTGCGCAGCGATGGCACGCGCGAGGACCCGGTGCAGTTCACGTGCAAGTTCCTGTACATGTGCAGCGGTTACTACGACTACGAGGAAGGCCATGCACCCACATGGCCCGACATGGACGCATTCCGCGGGCGCATCGTGCATCCGCAGCATTGGCCGCAGGGCCTCGATTACGCAGGCAAGCGCGTGGTGGTGATCGGCAGCGGCGCAACGGCCGTCACGCTTGTGCCAGCGATGGCCCAGACCGCCGGGCACGTGACGATGCTGCAGCGCTCGCCCACGTACATCGTGTCGCGGCCCGAGCGGGATGCCGTCGCGAACCAGCTGCGCAGGTGGCTGCCTGCGCGCCTCGCACATCGGCTCGTGCGCGCGAAGAACGTGCTGCTCACGATGTACTTCTACAGCCTCGCGCGCCGCAAGCCCCAGGCATTCAAGCACTTCATCATCCGCATGGCCGGCAAGCAGCTCGGCCCGGAATTCGACGTACGCAAGCACCTCACGCCGCGCTACAACCCGTGGGACCAGCGCCTGTGCCTCGTCCCGGACGGCGATCTGTTCAAGACGATCCGCGCCGGCAAGGCGTCGATCGCCACCGATGAAATCGCCCGCTTCACTCCCGCCGGCCTGCAGCTCAAGAGCGGCGAGCATCTCGATGCAGACGTGGTCGTCACGGCCACGGGGCTCAAGCTGAAGGTGCTGGGTGGGGCGTCCATCAGCGTCGACGGACGTGCGGTGAACCTGGCTGACACCGTGTCCTACAAGGGCATGATGTACAGCGGCGTGCCGAACCTGGCGTCGTCGTTCGGCTACACCAACGCGTCGTGGACGCTCAAGGCCGAGCTGATCGCGCAGTACGTGTGCCGGCTGCTGAACCACATGCGCTCGGGCGGCTTCGACACCTGCATGCCGCGTCTGGACGATGAGGCCATGGGCCGCGAGCCGGCCGTCGATCTGACGTCGGGCTATATCCAGCGTGCTGCCAGCATCCTGCCAAAGCAGGGCACGAAGCAGCCGTGGAAGTCGTATCAGAATTACGCGCGTGACCTGATGATGCTGAAGTTCGGCTCGCTGGCTGACAGCGCCATGCAGTTCGAGCGCCGCGCGCAACCGATGGGCGCGGCACAAGCCGCTTAACGTCACGGGGGCATCGTGATCCAGACCGTCCTGATTGCCGTCGCGCTCGTGATCGCAGCGCCGGTGGCGTTCACCTTTGTCATCGCACGGCGCGTAACCAAGGCGTTTCCGCCCGAAGGCAAGTTCATCGATATCGGGGCCGACCGCGTACACTACACCGACCGCGGCCAGGGTCCTGCCATCGTGTTCGTGCATGGCCTATGCGGAAACCTGCGCAACTTCGCCTACCTCGATCTGGAGCGGCTGGCGCAATCGCACCGCGTGATCGTGATCGACCGGCCCGGCTCCGGACGCTCGCTGCGCGGGGCGGCCTCGACGGCGAACATATACGCGCAGGCACGCACAGTCGCCCAGTGCATCCAAAAACTGGGCCTCGACCAACCGGTGCTGGTCGGGCACTCGCTGGGCGGTGCGATCGCGCTGGCGGTGGGGCTGAATCATCCGCAGTCGGTTCGTCGGCTTGCGCTCGTTGCGCCGCTCACGCACAACGAGCACGCGCCGCCCGGTGCGTTCAAGGGCTTGGCGTTGACGTCGCCGCTGGCGCGCAGGCTGGTGTCGTGGACGCTGGCCGTTCCGCTGTCGATCCTCAACTCGCGCAAGGCGATTGCAGCCGTGTTTGCGCCCGAGGCCATGCCGGAGGATTTCCCGTTCAAGGGCGGCGGCCTGCTGGGGCTGCGTCCGCACGTGTTCTATGCGGCATCGTCGGATCTCGTGGCCGCGCCGGAAGACCTGCCCGACATGGAACGCCGCTATGCCTCGATGACGGTGCCCGTCGACGTGCTGTACGGCCGGGGCGACCGCATCCTGAACGTCAAGCGCCAGGGCGAAGCGCTCAAGCAGAAGCTCGAGCGCGTGAACCTGCGGGTGGTTGACGGCGGGCACATGCTGCCCGTGACGCAGCCCGCGCTGACGACGGACTGGATACTCGGTGTGGCCGCCGCGGTGCCCATACAAGCCGAAGCCGCCGCGTCAGCCTAGCCGCGCCGCACCCAGATCACCTTGCCGCCCTGGATGCCCAGGTTGCGGCGCTCCTCGCGGTAGTCCATCGTGCCGGGCAGCGCCTCGCCGTCGCGCTCGCTCACGCGCCACAGGCAGCCGGCCAGCAGCGCGGTCGCCGCCTGTTCCGATTTGCCGATCAGTGCATCGTCCGAGAACGGGGCGCGGCAGCTGCTGCCCGGTTGGGCCTGGCTGGCCGTGGGGGCGTCCTTTGCGTTCTGCGCGGGGCCCGAGGCTGCCGTCGTGCAGGCCGTGATGCCGGCGGCGGCAAGGGTGGTGACCAGCGTTGCGAACCGCATCATGCGACCTCCATTCGGTAGTGTTCCTCGCACGCTGAAGTATCGGCGCGGCCATGCCCGCCCGCCAGACTGCGCGTGGGCCTGCCAGAGCACATCGGAGGCCAGGACACGGAGGGGAGAGACATTGCCGATACGGCAGCAGAAAAGCAAAAAGCCCTGCTGAAGCAGGGCTTTCTGGTATTTGGTGGCGAATCAGGGAGATTCCGGGCTTTTTGTAAATCCCCTGATAAATCAACAACTTGCCATTCTGGCGGGTGGGGTTGCGAATGAAAAAGTGACACCCCAAGTGTCACACGTTCGCCCCCAATCGGCAAGTAGCGATCTGGCACTTGCGATTGGAGTCGTGTAACAATGAGTAAGGCAACGAGCCTGCCCGAATACATTTCTCGGAAATCGGGGTTTCTAAGGAGAGTTTATGGGTAAGTGTAAATATTGTGGGTCAACGACAACGGCAGGTGGTGGTTGCTCGAAGAGTCCAACGAAAACTCATGTAGTTTATGAACCGCTGAAATGTATTTATTGCGGTTCCAAGACAACGGCGGGTGGTGGGTGTAGCAAGAGCCCCTCAAAAGGGCATGTTGTCGACGCGGGGCCGAAGAAGTGCATTTACTGCGGGTCAACGACATCAGCAGGTGGCGGTTGTAGTAAGAGCCCCACAAAAGGGTCCTTCGTCATTTCGTGTGGAACCCAACAGTCACAATGACTCCTGGTCGTCGAGCCCGGTGGGCATGTGTGCAGGCCGCTGGCCGGCCTGTGCACATGTCCACGAGGCGTGTTTGATCAGGAGGATGAGTCCATGGGCATTGCCGTAGAAGCTCTGTTCACCAGCGCGCTGGGCTTGCAGCCGCCGTGGGTCGTCGATGACGTCAGGCTCGACACGGCCAAGCGGCGTATCGACTTCGAGATCGGCTGCCACACCAGCAGGCTCGCCTGCCCGGCATGCGGTGCGGCCACGCAACCGGTGCACGACCGGCTGCGCCGATCCTGGCGGCACCTGGACTTCTTCCAGTTCGAGGCCTGGCTGCACTGCGACGTGCCGCGCGTGGCCTGCGGTGCCTGCGGCAAGACCACGCAGGTGGCCGTGCCCTGGGCGCGTCCGGGCTCGGGCTTCACCGCGGCGTTCGAAGCGCTGGCGCTGACCTTGTGCCTGGACCTGCCGGTGCGCCAGGCCGCCGAGTTGCTGCGCTGCAAGGACAAGCGGCTGTGGCGGCGCATCGAGTTCTACGTCGAGCAGGCGCGTGCGCTGGAAGACTTCTCCGGCGTGCGCACGGTGGGCATCGACGAGACCAGCCTGCGGCGCGGGCAGCACTACATCACCGTCGTGCACGACCTGGATCGCAAGCGGCTGCTGTTCGCCACCGAGGGGCGCGAGCACCGCACGGTGGTGGAGTTCGCCGAGGATCTGAAGGCCCATGGCGGCGATCCCGCCCAGGTGCGGCACGTGTGCATGGACATGAGCGCGGCCTACGCCAAGGGCGTGGCGCTGGCGCTGCCCGAGGCGCAGATCAGCTACGACCGCTTTCACGTCGTCTCGATGGCCATCGATGCGATGGACCAGGTGCGCCGCGCGGAGATGGCCACCGACGCGCAGGCGGTGCGAGCCGCGCTGGGCGCTGGCGGCCGCAAGACGCTCAGGCAGCTGCTGTGGGGCATGCGGCGCAACCCCAGCACCTGGAGCGCCCGCCAGCTCCAGGCGATGCACTGGCTGCAGCGCTCGACGCTCAAGAGCGCGCGGGCGTGGCGGCTGAAGATGGCGCTGCGCGAGGTGTACGCACGGGCCACAGCGCACAACAGCATCGAACAGGCCGCATCCGACCTCAGGGCCTGGCTGAGCTGGGCGCGGCGCTGTCGGCTCGAGCCGTTCAAGAAGCTGGCCGCCACGCTCAAGGAGCGGTTCGACGCGGTGGTGCGCGGCATGGTCGATCACCGCAGCAACGCCTTCGTCGAGGCGATGAACGGGCTGCTGCAGCAGGCCAAGCGCGCCGCGCGCGGCTTCAGGACGAGCCAGAACTTCATCGCCATCGCCTACCTGCGCATGTCCAAGCTCAAGCACCTGCCGGCCAGCCCATTCGCGCCGGCGATGCCCCAGTGACAGTGTTGCTTTCCACACGAAACGACATGGAGCCCACAAAAGGGCATGTTCTGGGTGGTGGGATAATGTAAGCGGGGTATTTATGGAAATCTCAAAAGAAGATAAAAAGAGAATTAAGGCGCTTGCCTCCGAGGGTAAGACCATTTCTGATATTTGGGGACAATTCAAAAAAACTTACCCTGACGCGGAGTACGTAGATATTTATTGGATTGTTTATGGTTCAGGTGGTCAAAGTGCTTTGGGTGTTAAAAGAACAATCACAAACAGAATCAACGAACTTGTTACCCTGAAGGACAAAAATAGATTCAATGAGGTGGTGGACGAATTGCAGGAGCTCGTCAATCACCTCTACAAAGAGCATAAGAAAAACAGAGACAAGTTGGCAAAAATTCGGGAAGCTCTTGGAGAGTGAGATAATCAAAAAGCCAGTCGTGTGACTGGCTTTTTGTTTTGATTTCCAAGATTTGACTATTTCTAAAAATTTCTTAAATTGGAAATAACACCTTGCCGAGTGTATGAGGTCAATATAATCATCCGATTTAAAAAGTCAAGATTAAATTGCTCCATACTGGAAGGTGTGGGGCAATTTTTTTATCTGTCGACTACCGTTCACTGTTCGGGAAGTTGCCCAGCAACGCAGAAGGCTCGTCAAAATAAAAACTGACTGCGTATCTCCAACCAAAATTCCATAGGAGATAGACGATTGCGAACCATTGGAATTTATTCCAAGAGGGGTGCTAGAAGAGACGTTAGCAGAGCACAAACGAGAGGCGTAATCTCAGACCGTGCTAACGGGGACATTTAAGGTCCTGAACTGAGAAAGCGGAGCGCTTAAATCGACTCCCTCCGGGTATGTAGCAAAGTACTAAGCTCGGCATTGCCACCCACCACAGATTTAATTTTCTGGGGCAAGGGTGAGGCTTTGCCGGGCTTAGTAGTCTGAAAGACTAATAACCCGGTAAAGACTCAAAGACACATCAGTCTTTCGAAGAAAGACTATATAAAATACAGTACAAATTCAGCACAGAATACGATATAGAAAACCATCCATAGAGATCTGTACCCGCAGGGAAATAAAAGAATGGATAGAAATAAAACGGACGGCGAGCGATTAAATCGCGTTTTTTCGAGGTTTTTTGTATAGAATGCTGTCCTGCTCAGGGCCTGCCCTGTTTGGTTCAATTTCAGAGGTGGATTTATCCAAATTGGACCTAAACTCACCGAGGACCTTGGAAATTTCCTGCACTTCGTTTGGTGTTGGGTTGGGTGAACCTGTTAAAGCCTCCAACTGCATAGCCTGATAATCCAACTGGTCCAATAATTTGGCATTCTGCTTTGTGGTTTTATCCACCTCCAAAAATTCCTTGAGCCCAATAACTTTTTTTGCTTTGGCTGAAACCCTCGCAAAAATCGGCTTTAAAGTCGCCTGCAACTTAGCAGGATTGAGCCTGCCCCATAGCTTTACCTTTCCAACTTCCTCATAGAGTTCCCATAGGCTTTTGTGATACTCGGCATAAGCGGTTTTTGCTTTCTCCGCTTTGGCATAAAATTCCTTGATTGTGGTGTGGTGGGCTCGCTTGGTGGGATCTCCACGCTCAAAACCCAATGCCTCCACAGCCTTGTGGTACTTATCCTGATAGGCCGTCATTTTGGCTTTGCCGTCAAACCAGTACCCAGCACCTAACTTCTTGGTTTTTGGGTTCACAGGCTTAAAAATCACGTGAATATGAGGGGTTGTTTCGTCTTTGTGTAGCACCGCCAAGGCTATGTTGTTAGCACCCCATTCTTTGCGGGCAAAATCCATTGTAGATTTAACCCACTCATCTAATTGCCTTTTGTCTTTGAATTCAGAGGCCCCAAAAAAGACATCCACAAAACGGCAGGCATTCTTTTTTGTGCCCTTTGGCACCTCACAGAGGAAGCCCATAATGTCATCTTTTTTCTCTAAAGTGACATTTTTTGACGTCTTGGAGGGGTTCGAATTGGCGACATGAACCAATCGCAAATGGTGATTTATCAGGTAGGAGGCTGATCCAACGTTTGTGTACTTTTTTATTCTTGTTATCGCGTAATTTGCCATTGTTTTTCTTCTGCTACCTATTAAGCATAGCGTGAAAAAATGGCTTGGCAAATTATAGCGATTTGAGGTGTTTATCAACGTCAGTTGTACGGGGCAAGTACACCCCGTAACTCACTACGGGGTGCAAGCACCCCCACGGCACTTCGTGCCTGGCTCGTCCTGCGGAGCTAGAACCAAAAGCATGGGGCAGGCCCCTTGCCCCCTTCCGAATGCCAATAAAAAATGCCACTCTTCGGTGGCATTCTTTCTTGACACTCGGCCTGAATTTTTCTTCGCTGTACCTATCAAATTTGATAGTTGACGCAGGGAGAATAAGTGTTACTTCCGAATTTTTAGTGCCAGATTTCAATCGGGTACTCCAATTTATCGATTGCCTCTTTGAGTACGTGGATTGGTTTTTTCTTCTGGTAGTTCACGAAGTGAGGCGAAGATAGGTCAACCCTTTCTTGTTCGTAGTGCCCAACCAATCCCATAATGATCGCAGGGTGGATATTCAAATTTGTCATCTCGTTGACGAAATTTGACCGCAATGAATGGAATGTTTTTCTGTCGTCTGTAATTTTCAGGAGGTCCAGATAGTCACCAAAACGGCGTGAGATATTCTTTCCGAATCCATTTTTCCCGCCTTCGGTAGGGAGCTTGTCTGGGAAAAATACCATATCATATCCCACCTTGTTGGTGGCTTTGGTTTCATCCAAATAGTCCAAAAATTTCGATTCCAGTATGGCTTTGTGAAATGGAATCTTGCGTACGGAATTTTTGTTCTTGGCTATATCGGCGGTGATATCGAATACCCACACTCCCTCATGCTGGTAGATATGCTGAAAGGTCATGCTCGCAAGTTCATTCTGGCGAGCACCTGTATAGAGGGCAAGGAAGGGGAGCCAGTAATAATCCGGCTTGTCCATGAACTCACGGTAGGTGGACTCATTGAAGATTGCTTGCAGATCCTCGGTGGTCAATTCCTTGTATGAGCGAACCTGCTGTTTGAGCTTGGTTTTGTTTGAGATTTTGACCTTATCAAACGGATTGTCCGCAAAGTAGAGGTTGTTACCTATTGCGTATTCAAACAACGACCGCAGGAAAGATAGGCGAGAATTGATAATACTTGCCGATTTGCCTTCGGCAAGTATGCGATTCTTGTAGCTCACTGCCTCATTGGCGGTGTACTGATTAATATCGTGGTCGCCATAGAACCCTTGGAACTCGCTGTAAATGCGCTCTTTGTCGTAGAGGGTCTTTGGAACGTTGTCGAGTTTTTTTTCAACGAGATAGAGCGACACTACCTCGCTGAATGGTTTGCTCTTGGGTGTAACCCGTTCCCCTTGGGGCATGCCAACGGCAGACCTTTCCAAAGAGGCCCGCGCCGATTGAGCCAATACGGAGTTGATAGCCTCCTGTGCGTATTGTTCTCGCAGGCCCAGCTTGTCCAAAACGGCAGATAGGGTATCCAGATCGTGAGGTTTCACGTCCTTGAAATTCACGCCACCTGTGGGGCTGACTTCAATGTCCAGCTTGCGGAGCTTGTCTGGGTCAAAATCGGGAGTGGACATTGCTAGTTCCATGTTCAACCGTAAGGCGAACAGTCTAGCAATGCGGAAATCCTTTGTCCCCAGAGAGAGGCGGGTCTTGACCTTGTTGCGAATGACTCGCAGGTAGTAGACCCCATGACGGGACTGATAGAGGCGGGGCAACTTGTGCATGTGACACACCAAGTGACCCACCGAATGGCAAAAGGGCTTTGTAACCTATTGATTACAAAGCCCTTTTGGGTATTGGTGGCGAATCAGGGATATACCTCCCCAGAACGCTCAAAGCCCCTGTTTACAAGGGTCTGCCAGTTCCGAGGGCTGGCAGGTGTCACGGTCAAAACGGGTCACCTAGCGTAACACGTTTGCCACCAAATTTAGTGTTATATGTGCCGCATACCGCCACTGTTGGTCGGGCGACGGGACATAATCGCTGGCCCAAAACGAGCAAGCCGTCACTGCAACCGAATCGCATTCATAACCTGCACCCCGAGCTGTCTAGTGTTCAAGTTGTTGCCGTTTGCATTCTGCAACGGAACGCCCAGCTGCTCGGCAAGTTTCCGGAGGACGGGCTTCACCGGCTGTACCTGCGTACCGTCCTGCTCAACCTCAATAGCGCCACTTTCGCATTGGCGTATGAGGTACTCGCCATAAACGACTTCGTCCGTTAGCGCTGTAGCTGGCGAGTAGCTGACCAGCTCCTTGTTCGGCATGAGGCGGAGGATGTTTTCTATTGCTTCGAGGGTTCGTGCGCCCCACTGATTCGAGAGAGCGTATGTATTTCCGCCTACGTGGAACAGATCGTCATCGGCGGTGAAATAGCGCAATCGTTTTGTCCCCAATACCGTTTGGAGCGCCGCCTCGTCGAGTTGACCATCTGCGGTCGCGAAGACATTTCCCCGCCACGGCACAGCTTCGGCAATTCCGGTCAGCGGTACCCTCTGCCTAATTGCCTCCGCGACGATCTCGTAGATCAGGCGGCGCTTAGGCAAGCTACTGAATGAGGCATCACCTATTGAAAGGTCGTAGCGGGTGGTGTCTCGGTCGGATACGCGTGCCGCATCCTGCTCCATCGACTTTTCACGAACGGCCACTTGATATTGCGCTGCCTCCGGTAGCGGAATTACTTGGTGGATATCCAGTAAGACGCGATCCTCGATGAGGTGCGGTCGCATCTGTACGCACCGGATATCGAGCCCTTGTTTGTTGAGCCACAGGACGGTCGTCGTTAGCTCCTGTTGAAATTCGGATGAGGCCAAAACGATTCGCACCGTTTCAGACAGTGCTACCGGTCCTTCTTCATGGTCAAGGAATTCGCGGATCGCCTGCTCTGGATCGTCGGTCGATCCTATGGAGAGTAAATATTTTCGATGCGCCTCGACTGCTTGGTCAAACCGCATAGTCGACACCATCGCTGCATACCGTAAAGCTTGTAATTCCATGTGAGCAGAGTCGTCACGTTTCAGCTCAACAACGACCAGACGAGCATTCTCGTCAAGGCATAGTAAGTCGATGCGCCTGTTCGCTCCAACCCAGGGCTCCATGTCGTTTCGTGTGGAAAGCAACACTGTCACTGGGGCATCGCCGGCGCGAATGGGCTGGCCGGCAGGTGCTTGAGCTTGGACATGCGCAGGTAGGCGATGGCGATGAAGTTCTGGCTCGTCCTGAAGCCGCGCGCGGCGCGCTTGGCCTGCTGCAGCAGCCCGTTCATCGCCTCGACGAAGGCGTTGCTGCGGTGATCGACCATGCCGCGCACCACCGCGTCGAACCGCTCCTTGAGCGTGGCGGCCAGCTTCTTGAACGGCTCGAGCCGACAGCGCCGCGCCCAGCTCAGCCAGGCCCTGAGGTCGGATGCGGCCTGTTCGATGCTGTTGTGCGCTGTGGCCCGTGCGTACACCTCGCGCAGCGCCATCTTCAGCCGCCACGCCCGCGCGCTCTTGAGCGTCGAGCGCTGCAGCCAGTGCATCGCCTGGAGCTGGCGGGCGCTCCAGGTGCTGGGGTTGCGCCGCATGCCCCACAGCAGCTGCCTGAGCGTCTTGCGGCCGCCAGCGCCCAGCGCGGCTCGCACCGCCTGCGCGTCGGTGGCCATCTCCGCGCGGCGCACCTGGTCCATCGCATCGATGGCCATCGAGACGACGTGAAAGCGGTCGTAGCTGATCTGCGCCTCGGGCAGCGCCAGCGCCACGCCCTTGGCGTAGGCCGCGCTCATGTCCATGCACACGTGCCGCACCTGGGCGGGATCGCCGCCATGGGCCTTCAGATCCTCGGCGAACTCCACCACCGTGCGGTGCTCGCGCCCCTCGGTGGCGAACAGCAGCCGCTTGCGATCCAGGTCGTGCACGACGGTGATGTAGTGCTGCCCGCGCCGCAGGCTGGTCTCGTCGATGCCCACCGTGCGCACGCCGGAGAAGTCTTCCAGCGCACGCGCCTGCTCGACGTAGAACTCGATGCGCCGCCACAGCCGCTTGTCCTTGCAGCGCAGCAACTCGGCGGCCTGGCGCACCGGCAGGTCCAGGCACAAGGTCAGCGCCAGCGCTTCGAACGCCGCGGTGAAGCCCGAGCCCGGACGCGCCCAGGGCACGGCCACCTGCGTGGTCTTGCCGCAGGCACCGCAGGCCACGCGCGGCACGTCGCAGTGCAGCCAGGCCTCGAACTGGAAGAAGTCCAGGTGCCGCCAGGATCGGCGCAGCCGGTCGTGCACCGGTTGCGTGGCCGCACCGCATGCCGGGCAGGCGAGCCTGCTGGTGTGGCAGCCGATCTCGAAGTCGATACGCCGCTTGGCCGTGTCGAGCCTGACGTCATCGACGACCCACGGCGGCTGCAAGCCCAGCGCGCTGGTGAACAGAGCTTCTACGGCAATGCCCATGGACTCATCCTCCTGATCAAACACGCCTCGTGGACATGTGCACAGGCCGGCCAGCGGCCTGCACACATGCCCACCGGGCTCGACGACCAGGAGTCATTGTGACTGTTGGGTTCCACACGAAATGACGAAGGACCGCTGCGGTTCGTGGTTTCGAGCTGGATGTTCTTGTTGGCCACTTCCTCCTTCAGCTTGAACAGCTCGAAGCGGCTGTTCTCGTTGAAGTACGTGCAGAACACGCCCAGCGTGGAGGTGAAGATCAGGAACTGCGAATTGACGAAGAACGTACTGCCCGCAATGCTGGCAGGGTCGTGAATCAGGCATGCCAGCAGATACAGCGTGTAGGTGATCACCCCGAAGCCGATGGTCTGCCGCGTGTTGAACGGCAGCACGCTGCCGGCCGCGAAGACGGCCAGGTGCAGGCCCGTCGCATAGATGGACTGCGCGCCCTGCGTGACGGAAATCATCCACGCGATCATGACCTGCGGGAAGCAGAGCCAGAGCAGCGTCAGGTAAGACAGTCGCTGCCTGCCCCACCGCGTGGGCAGAATCAGATAGACGACGAAGATCAGCAGCGACGTGAAGGCGCGCGCCAGGAAGAACCGCTTGAGCTCGCCCGGATACGTGTTGTAGTCCAGGCCGCTTCCCATCAGTACCAGGACGATACCCACCAGCGCCGTCGTCCGGCTGAACGACAGGCGGAAGCCTTCCCGCTCCGAGCGGTTGAAGGCGTGCTTCAGGGAATCTCGTACGCTTTCGGCCATCTAGCTCACCGTCGCCTCGCAGAACACGTTGACGCCGGTCGCATCAACGTACGTCCGGATATCCCGGCAGGCCTCATCCGGGAAGGTGGACGCGAGCTGTTCTTCGTTCCGATAGATCAGGTACCACTCGAGCAGGTGCTCCATCGTGAAGAGCCGTTCCGGGTTGCTCGAATGCACGTTGGTCGCCAGCATGCGGCCGCCGGGGCGCGTGCGTGTGGTGAAGTAGGTCAGCAGGCGGTTGCACACCTTGTCGGAGATGTAGTCGAACAACCCCGCGCAATAGACGGCATCGCAGTCGCGCACTTCCTCTGCCTTGCGCGCCGGGCGCTTGATCAGCTCATGCACCGACTGGTGAACGAACTGCGCGGACAGCGTGGTGCCCCCTTGCCTTGCGGCTTCGGTCAAGCGGTCCTTGGCATAGTCCAGGGTCTCCTGGCTGAAGTCGATGAGCTCGAATTCGAGCAGGTGCGGTTCTTCGAATTCGCGCAGGAAGCGCTGGATTTCCACCGCGGGGCCGCAGCCGAGGTTCATGACACGATAGGGGCGCCCCTCGGCCTTGGCGCGGATGGCGAGCTGCTTCAGGAAATCGACGAGGATGTCGATGCGGTTGCGGTGTGCCTGGGCGACTTGCGCCTTCAGGAACGTCACGTTGACGATCTGGAAATAGGTGCTCGGCCCCTCCTGCGGGTCGCCCAGGATCTGGTTCACCATCTCGTAGTCGCCGGCATAGCCGAGCGGTTTCGTGAACGTCCGGTGCACGAACGGCGAGCGTAGCAGCAGCGGATGCAGGGCCGTCTGCGCAAAGGCGCGGTGGGAGGGCGCGAGGCTGGCCTCGACTTCCGCGGCCTCGGCTTCGAGAATGTCGAGGTAGTGCTTGACGCGCAGCATCACCGGCTCGGCGAGCTCCATGAAGACGTCGGGGCGCAGCTTGCCGTCTTCGCGCGGCAGGGATTTCGACAAATCGACCTGCTCCACCCACCGCGAGACTTCGGCCAGGAAGGCCCGCATCTCGTTGATGACGATCTGGTATTCGCGCCGGATGCGGAAGCGTTCCTGCCATTCCCGCACGAACGTTCGCGCTTCTTCGCCCACTGACGCAGGCGTATCGGCCACCTCCGACAGTTCGCGCCACTCGTCGATCAGCGTGAGCGAGACAACCGCGGTCAGGCCCGTGTTGACGAGGCTGATCACGACGGCCTTGCCCAGGTAGACCTGGCGCGTGCCGATCTTGATCGCAAGATCGGACAAGACCTCGCTCACCTGCACGATCGAGTACGGGTTGTAGATCTCCATCACCAGCGCACGCCGCTGCAGCGTGATGATGGTGCCGCGGACCTGCTGACCCTGGGAGTTGCGGAAGCTGACCGCCGGATCGATTTGGTTGGGTGAGTACACGGTGCGAATTTGCCGGAGACTTCAGGGGAAAACGTCTGCGCCAGGCGGGACGCTCACTCCAACAAACGCGCATCCGGGGCCGAACGGCAGTCCCGGAAACGGCAACCCTCGGCGCCAGAACGCCGGGCATGCCGCCGCATCGGTCGTGAAAGCGCGCCGAGGCCGTCCGCTGGCCCCAGCCCGCTTCGAGAAAGATCAGGGAACAAGCGCGGATGCGAACGCCTTACCGCCGTGGCACTCTGCTGCTCGCCGGTCAACAGCGTGGCAGCGGGAATCGTGCAACCGTGAACAGACTGGAACGATGCACTTCCTGACATCCGCAACGCGCGCTGGTTGAACGCGCGGTCCGCTGCTGCATCCCAAATCGTCTCTCAAGAGAATCCCGCACAGTAAACCTTCCGGGGCGCCGTACCGGATTGCAGGCCGGCGCCCTCGCTCGCCATGATGCCGCAGCATTGCCACGCATGCATCAGGGTGATTCAGCCGGGCCACGCTCTGACGTCGCGGCTGCCGATGATGCGATCGATTGTACTTGCCCGATGTGGGCCACACAATGTAAAGACCGGCGCCGCTGCGCCGGTTGCCGCCACTGTCTCAGCGCGATTTGCGGCCGGTCAGTGCGTCGGGGTTCTGCTTGTAGTTGGCCAGGAACTGGGTGTAGCTGTACACCTGAGCCGGGAGCAGGTGGCTGGGCATGTCGAACAGTGCGTAGTAGTACGGTTCGCGCCCCTGGCATACCTCGGCGGGCAGGCAGTATTGCTCCCAATCCACACAGGCCGGCGTGTACATGCCATCGCCGGGCCAGAAGAAGGGGACGAGCTTCTTGTCGTGCAGCCCCTTGATGAGGGCTTCGGGCGCGTTGTAGGCCTCGGCGTTTTCCAGATGCGTGAGCATGCTCGCGTTGGTTTCGATGACCATGAGCGTGGCGCGCCCATCCGCAGTGAGCAGCAGCACGCCGGCGGGATGTGGATACAGGTAAAACTCGATGAAGCGGTAGCGCGCGGACAGGTCACGCACCAGCCTGGTGACCGCCGGGTCCGACAGGAAACTGAACGAGTGGCGCGAGAGCAGGTCGCGCAGCGTGCTCGAGAGGTTGCTGAAGTAGCGCATCTGCAGCGCTTCGATCTCCGCATTCAGCCGCTCGGCCATCGCCGGGTTGTCTTTCTTGATGTAGCGGTCGATCAGGCCGTCGTTGAAGCCCTGCACGGCGATGTTCTCGTCGGCCATGCCGGTAAGCAGGATCGTCATGCACGGCAGGTCCTTCAGCTCGGCGCAGAACTCCAGCCCGTTCATGCGCGGCATGGAGTAGTCGACAACGATGACGGAAGGCTGCAGGAAGCGGTTGACCTCGTGGATCTGGCGGTAGATGCGGTCAACGTCGAGCTGGATGGTCCGGCGCTCCGTCGAGAAGGTGAGGTCATCGTGCGTCACGCGCACCGGCAGGAAGCCCGGCATGCGCAGTGAATGCCACTGGCGCAGCCACGCCAGCGCCTCTTCCGGGTCATTGAAGGCCAACAGGGCACGTGAAGGGTCCATCTGGAACCCAAGGCTTTCCACGAACGATTGGCTGTCGTCGACCACCACCGTGAGGGTGGGGTGGAAATAGACCGGCAGGGCGCTGTCCTGTTGCATACGTCGGGCGGGTTCGGAAGGAAGGGCAGCGGCAGCGCGCGGCCGGTGTGGCCCGCGCTGCCCGCTTGCACTACGTTACTGCCTGCGGCAGTCGGGGGCAAGCGCGGCGCGGAGGGGAGGCGGCGGGCCGGCGTTCGTGGCCCCCCCGGGGGGCGCCTATTCGACCGCCTTCACCATGTCTTCGACCACCTTTTTGGCGTCGCCGAACACCATCATCGTCTTGTCCATATAGAAGAGTTCGTTGTCGAGCCCCGCGTAGCCGGCGTTCATCGAGCGCTTGTTCACGATGATGGTCTTGGCCTTGTAGGCCTCCAGGATCGGCATGCCGGCAATCGGCGACTTCGGGTCGTTCTTGGCGGCGGGGTTGACCACGTCGTTGGCGCCGAGCACCAGCACCACATCGGCCTGGCCGAACTCGCCGTTGATGTCTTCCATTTCGAAGACCTGGTCGTACGGCACTTCGGCCTCGGCGAGCAGCACGTTCATGTGCCCCGGCATGCGGCCGGCGACGGGGTGGATGGCGTACTTGACCGTCACACCCTTCTCCGACAGCTTTTCGGTCAGCTCCTTCAGGGCATGCTGGGCGCGCGCCACAGCCAGCCCGTAGCCCGGAACGATGATGACCGTTTCCGCGTTTCCCAGCAGGAAGGCGGCATCGTCGGGCGAGCCGGACTTGACCGGCCGTTGCTGCCCGCCGGCCGCCGCCGCACCGGCGGAAGCCTCCGAGCCGAAGCCGCCGAGGATCACGTTGAAGAACGACCGGTTCATCGCCTTGCACATGATGTACGACAGGATGGCACCTGACGAGCCTACCAGCGAGCCCGCGATGATCAGCATCGGGTTGTTGAGCGAGAAGCCGATGCCCGCCGCCGCCCAGCCCGAATACGAATTCAGCATCGACACCACCACCGGCATATCCGCCCCGCCGATCGGGATGATGATCAGCACGCCGAGCACGAACGCGATCCCCGTCATGATGATGAACGGCAGCCAGCTCTGGCTCAGGAAGAACAGGATGCCGAAGCCCAGCATAGCCACCGCCAGCAGCAGGTTCAGCGTGTGCTGGCCCGCAAACTGCACTGGCGCGCCCTGGAACAGGCGGAACTTGTATTTGCCCGACAGCTTGCCGAACGCGATGACGGAGCCGGAGAACGTGATGGCGCCGACGAACGTGCCGATGAACAGTTCCACGCGGTTGCCCAGCGGCAATACGTTGTCGCCGGCCATCGTGATGCCAAAGGCCGACGGCTCCGCCACGGCGGCCACGGCAATGCACACCGCGGCCAGGCCGATCAGCGAATGCATGGCGGCCACCAGCTCGGGCATCTTGGTCATCTCGACCGTGCGCGCCACGTACGCGCCGATGCCGCCGCCCGCCACGAGGCCGGCAAGAATCAGGACGAAGCCGGTAGACGTGCCACTCTCGGTGCCGGCAAACATCTCCGTCTTGAGCTTGTAGATGAGCGCGACGGTCGTGACGGCGGCGATGGCCATGCCGGTCATGCCGAACGCGTTGCCGCGCCGCGCCGTGGTCGGGTGCGACAAGCCCTTGAGCGCCTGGATGAAGCACACCGACGCGACAAGATACAGCAGGGTGACGAGGTTCATGCTCATGGCTTGACCCCCTCGTCTTGCCCGGATTTGGCCTTCGGCTCCTTCTTCTTGAACATCTCAAGCATGCGCTGCGTGACGAGGAAGCCGCCGAACACATTCACCGCCGCCAGCGCCACCGCCACCACGCCCATCGTGCGCCCCAGGCCCGTCTGCGTGAGGCCCGCTGCCAGCATGGCGCCGACGATGATGATGGCCGAGATGGCGTTGGTCACGGCCATCAGCGGCGTATGCAGCGCCGGGGTGACCGTCCAGACCACGTGGTAGCCGACGTAGATCGCCAGCACGAAGATGATCAGGTTGATCACCGTGTGATTGACCAGCTCCATCTTGCTTCTCCTCTTACCCTCTTGCTTGTGCGATTCGGGGCGGTCGGCGGCACGCGAGGGGCGCCGCCGCCGGTGCTCAGATTGCCTTGATTTCCTTGATCTTGTTGCCCTCGCCCAGCAGCACGACCTTGGGCTTGTGGCTGGCGACTTCCTCTTCGTTCATCGGCGCATAGGTGCAGATGATCAGCAGGTCGCCCACGTGGGCGCGGCGTGCAGCGGCGCCGTTGAGCGAGATTTCCCCGGAGCCGCGCTTGCCCTTGATGATGTAGGTGGAGAAGCGCTCGCCGTTGTTGACGTTGTACAGCTCGATCTTCTCGTACTCGCGCATGTCGGCGGCGTCGAGGAGATCCTCGTCGATGCCACACGAGCCTTCGTAGTCCAGATCGGCCTGGGTGACCGTCGCGCGGTGCAGCTTGGCGCGAAGCATGTTGCGTTGCATGAAGCTTTCCTTGAAACAAAAGATGAAATCGCCACTGGCGGCCAGGCCGGCGTCATGACACCAGCCGGGCCGCCGTCTCCGTTGTTATGTGGCGGCGCTCGTGGCGGCGGGCGCGCGCACTACCTGGCCGCCCTGGCTGAGCAGGCAGGCGGCCACGATGTCGTCTTCGCGGTTGATGACCAGGCCGCCATCCTTGTCGATGATCAGCTTGAGGAAATCGAGCACGTTTCGGGCGTAGAGGGCGGAGGCGTCGGCCGCCACCATCGACGCGAGGTTGGTGTAGCCCACCAGCGTGACGCCGTGCTTGACGACCACGCGGTCGGCTTCGGTCAGCGGGCAGTTGCCGCCTTGCGCGGCGGCCAGGTCGACCACCACCGAGCCCGGCTTCATCGCCTGGACGGTTGCTTCGGACAGCAGCGTCGGCGCGCGGCGGCCCGGGATCAGCGCGGTCGTGATGACGATGTCGGCCTGCTTGGCGCGCTCGTGCACGAGTTCGGCCTGGCGGCGCATCCAGTCGGGCGGCATCGGGCGGGCATAGCCGCCGACGCCCTGGGCGATCTCGCGTTCTTCGTCGGTGAGGAACGGGACGTCGAGGAATTTCGCGCCCAGCGATTCGATCTGTTCCTTCACGGCGGGGCGCACGTCGGACGCTTCGATCACGGCGCCCAGGCGCTTGGCGGTGGCAATCGCCTGCAGCCCCGCCACGCCCGCGCCGAGGATGAGCACGCGCGCGGCCTTCACCGTGCCGGCGGCCGTCATCAGCATCGGCATGAAGCGCTGGTAATGATTGGCCGCCACCATCACGGCCTTGTAGCCGGCGATGTTGGCCTGCGACGAGAGCACGTCCATGCTCTGCGCGCGCGTGGTGCGGGGCGCCGCTTCCAGCGCGAATGCGGTGACATTGGCCGCAGCCAGGCGCGCCGTGTTGTCGTCGTCGAACGGATTGAGCATGCCGACCAGCACCGCGCCCGGCTGCATCTGCGCCAGCTCCGCCGGTTCAGGCGAGCGCACCTTCAGCACGATCTGCGCACCGAGCGCTTCGGCGGCGGTGCCGATCCGGGCGCCGGCCGCCACATAGGCTTCGTCAGGCTGGGCGGCAGCGACGCCGGCGCCCGATTGCACCGTGACCTGGTGGCCTTGCGCGACGTACTTCTTCACCGTCTCCGGGGTCGCGGCAACGCGCGTCTCGTCCGCCCGCGTCTCCTGCGGGATGCCGATGTGCATCGTGTTCTCCTCGTCGTGGTGCGCGCGATGCGGAACGGCGCGCAGATCGGTTTTTTGTTGAACGATGTGGAGCTTACCCGAACTTTTTGGCAGGCGGACCGGCCCTGAAGACCTGCTCGATCATGAGCATTCGCTTAGCGGCACGCGCTGGATTGTCGCGCCGACCCCGCTCTTTGTTGCAACTCAATTGCAATTAGGATAGCGTGGCCGTTTTCGACGCGTTCAGTATTGCCATGCAGCGTAGACGATGTCTTATCCCGTTGCACGCAAGGTGGAGCCTAACCGGGGCGGTTTTGTGCAGCGCATCAAGCATGGCCGCCGCCGAGACGGTCCCAACGTTTGCGCTGGACGAATCGATCGTGCGGGGCTCCGCGGGCGACGAACGTTTGCGCGCGCGGCGGGCGAGCTCCGCTACGCTGACCGACACGCCGCTCAAGGATGTGCCGCAGTCGGTGGGCGTCGTCACGCGCGGCGCGCTCGATGACTTTGGCGCAACACGTCTGGACACGGCGCTTGACTGGGTCAGCGGGATCAGCCGGCAGAACAACCTGGGCGGCATGGCCGACAACTTCGCCATCCGCGGCTTTGCGGGCGACCTCAACACGGGCGCGGACTATCTCGTCAACGGGTTTTCAGGCAATCGCGCCAACAGCGTGCCGGTGGACGCCGTCAACGTTGCGCGCATCGATGTGCTCAAGGGGCCGTCGGCGGCGCTGTATGGGCGCAGCGACCCCGGCGGCATCGTCAACATCGTCACGCGCACGCCGCAGTTCAGACCGTCGCGCGAGGTGACGCTGGCCGTGGGCAATCCGGACCGATACCGGCTCGCGACAGAGATGACCGGCCCGCTGTCCGAGCGCGTGGCCTATCGCCTTGGCGTGGCGGCAGAGAGCAGCCAGGGCTTCCGCGATTTTTCGTCCAGCCGGCGATACGTCGTCGCCCCGTCGTTCACGTGGCTGGCAACGGACGACACTGTCGTGACGTATGCGTTTGAGGCCGCGCAGCTGAAGACGCCGTTCGATCGCGGCATCGTCGCCATGAACCAGCAGCTCGGTGCGCTGCCGCCGTCGCGCTTTCTCGGTGAGCCGGGCGACGGCGATACGACCGTGCGCACGCAAAGCCATCATCTGACGGTCGAGCACCAGCTGAACCATGGCTGGAAGCTCAATGGCGGGCTGCAGTATCGAGCGTCGCAACTGTTCGGGAAGTCGTCGGATGCGGCGAGCCTGCAGGCGGACGGCCGCACCCTGTGGCGCCAGGCCCGCGAGCGCGACTATCACGCGAACGACCTCGCCGGCCGTATCGACGTGCAGGGCGATGTGCATACCGGCGCGATCCGACATACGCTGGTGGCCGGCGCCGATTTCTACAACTTCCGCTACGACCCGGTGCTGTACCGTGTCAACCCGAGCGCCGCCGCGCCGTATGCCATCGATATTTTCGACCCCGTCTACGGCCAGCCGCGCCCGAGCATGCGGCCGAGCATCAGCACGCGCGAGTTCCAGCGCGGTTTCGGCGCGTTCGTGCAGGACCAGATTGCCCTGTCCGCGCAATGGAACCTGCTGGCCGGCGTGCGCATGGACCGCTTCCTGCAGCACGCCGACAATCGCCTGACAGGCACGCGTGTCGCGCAGCAGCAGACGGCCTACAGCCCGCGCATCGGCATCGTGTATCAGCCCCTGCCCACGCTGTCGCTGTACGCCAATACGTCGCGTTCGTTCCGGCCCAACACGGGCGTGGGCGCGCAGGGCAACGCGTTCGCGCCCGAGCGTGGGCGCGGCTACGAAGTGGGCGCCAAGTTGGAAACCGCCGACGGCCGGCTCGGTGGCACGCTGGCGCTGTACTCGATCGACAAGACGAATGTGCTGACGGGCGACCCGCGCGATGCGACGTTCCAGCGCACGGCGGGTGCGGTGCGAAGCCGCGGTGTCGAGCTCGATGTGTCGGGGCAGGTGACGAAGAACGTCAAGATGCTGGCCACGTATGCCTATACCGACGCCCATGTCACCGCCGATACGGTGCTGCCGCGAGGCGCGCCGCTGTCGAACATTCCGCGTCATAGCGCCAGCGTACTCGGCCTGTATGAGTTTGGCGCGGGCGCGTTGGGCAGGGCCGGCGCGGGTGGTGGCGTGGTCTACGTAGGTGAGCGCGCCGGCAACAGCGTCAACAACGGCTTCAAGCTTCCCGCCTATACCACCGTGCGCCTGCATGGCTATGTGCAGCCGACGCGCGCACTGCGTTTTTCGCTCACGGTCGATAACCTGTTCGACAAGCGCTACTACGCCAGTTCGTACAACGAGCTGTGGGTGGCCCCAGGCGCGGAGCGGCAGATCACGCTGGCCGCGACCTACAAGTTCTGACGATGGGAGCCGGTTCTTCGCGGCTTGCCTCAGTGGATGCGCTGCGCGGCCTCGTGATGACACTGATGGTGGTCGACCATCTGCGTGAGTTCTTCTTCCTGCACGCGCAGGTGGCAGACCCCGTCGATCTGGCGGTCACTTCGCCGGCGCTGGCGCTGACACGCTTTGCCAGTCACCCGTGCGCGCCGGTATTCGTGTTTCTGGCGGGCATGTCGGCGTGGCTGTCCGCGCAGAAGCCCGGCGCGGATCGGCTCGGTGTGTCGGCGCATCTGGTCCAGCGTGGGCTGTTCCTCGTGGTCCTGGAGTTGACCGTCGTGAACTTTGCCTGGACGTTTGCCTTGCCGCCCACGACGGTCTATCTGCAAGTCATCTGGACGATCGGCTTGTCGATGATCGCGCTGGCGGTGCTGATCTGGCTGCCGCGCGGCGGGTTGCTGGCGGTCTCGCTGGTGATCGTGGCGGGGCACAACCTGCTCACGCAGACGCATCTGGCGCCGGGTTCCACGTGGCATGCGCTGTGGGCGGTGCTGCATCAGCGCGACTGGATTGTGCTGGGCGATGCGCTGCGGCTGCGCACGTCGTATCCGGCGCTCGCGTGGGTCGGTGTGATCGGCCTCGGTTATGCGTTTGCGCCGGCGTATGCGCGGCGCTCACCGGAGGCGCGGCGGGCGTTGTGTTGGCGGCTGGGCGTGGCGAGCCTGGTCGGGTTTACGATGCTGCGCGCGTTCAACGACTATGGCGAGCCGCAACCGTGGGCCGGTTACCCTGATGCGCTGGGCACCGCCGTGTCGTTCCTCAATCTCACCAAGTACCCACCGTCGCTGGATTTCCTGCTGCTGACGCTCGGCTTGGGCCTGTGTGCGCTGGCATGGCTCGACCGCCTGCCCGTACGCGCAGCGCACGTGCTGCAGACGCTGGGCGCTGCGCCCATGTTCTTCTATCTGCTGCATCTCTATCTGCTGCACGTCGCCTATCTGGCGGCGTTCCACCTGTTCGGCGCCAACCACGGCTCGCGTTTCGGCTTCGATTCCGTCTGGCAGCTGTGGGCGGCATGGCTGCCGACGCTCGCGCTGCTGTATTGGCCGACTCGCTGGTTTGCAGGGCTGCGCCGCACAGGGCGTTACCGGTGGATGCGCTATTTGTGACGCCGCCGCCATCCCCAGCAGGGGTGGCCGCGGACGGCTACAATAACGCCTTGTTTTTGTTGCCTTTTTTGCCATGAACCAAGCCGTCCGCTGGAAGCCCAGCGTCACCGTTGCCGCCGTCATCGAACAGGACGGGCGCTTTCTGCTGGTGGAAGAGCACACCGACGCCGGTTTGCGCCTGAACCAGCCTGCCGGCCACCTGGACCCCGACGAAAGCCTGGTCGACGCCGTCGCACGCGAGGCGCTGGAAGAAACCGCGCACAGCTTTGTGCCGACGGCCTTCCTGGGCTGCTACATGGCGCAGTTCCAGCCGCCGCAGGGCGATCCGGTCACCTATGTGCGGATGGCGTTCACGGGCGAACTCGGCCCCTTCGACCCGCGTCGCAAGCTCGATGACGGCATCGTCCGCACGGTATGGATGACGGCCGATGAAATCCGCGCCACCCGCGAGCGCCACCGCAGCCCGCTGCTGCTCGCCTGCGTGGAGGACTACGTGGCCGGCAAGCGCTATCCGCTCGACATCATCCACACGCATCCGAGCACCTACGGCCTGGAGGTGGTGCGATGACCAAGAAGCGCGTGGTCGTCGGGATGTCCGGCGGCGTCGATTCCTCCGTCACGGCGTGGCTGCTCAAGCAGCAGGGCTATGACGTCGTCGGCCTGTTCATGAAGAACTGGGAAGACGATGACGACAGCGAATACTGCTCGACCCGGCAGGACTGGATCGACGTGGTGTCGGTGGCCGACCTGATCGGCGTGGACGTCGAGGCCGTCAACTTTGCCGCCGAGTACAAGGACCGCGTGTTCGCCGATTTCCTGCGCGAATACTCGGCCGGCCGCACGCCGAACCCCGATGTGCTGTGCAACGCCGAGATCAAGTTCAAGGCCTTCCTCGACCACGCGATGGCGCTCGGCGCCGACACCATTGCCACCGGCCACTACGCCCGCGTGCGCGAAGTCGACGGCCGCTTCGAGTTGCTCAAGGCGTTCGACCACACGAAAGACCAGAGCTATTTCCTGCATCGCCTGAACCAGGCGCAACTGTCGCGCACGCTGTTTCCGCTGGGGGAGATTCCGAAGACGAAAGTGCGGGAGATTGCTGCGGAGATCGGCCTGCCCAATGCCAAGAAGAAGGATTCCACCGGCATCTGCTTTATCGGCGAGCGGCCGTTTCGCGATTTCCTGAATCGCTACCTGCCGACCAAGCCCGGCCCGATCAAGACGCCGGACGGCAAGACCATCGGCGAGCACATCGGCCTGGCGTTCTACACGCTGGGGCAGCGCAAGGGCATCGGCATCGGCGGCAGCCGCGACGGCAACGGCGATGCCTGGTACGTGGCCCGCAAGGACATGGCGGCCAACACGTTGTATGTGGTGCAAGGTCACGACCACCCGTGGCTGCTGGCGCATACCGTGCACGCTGACGATCTGAGCTGGGTGGCCGGCCACGCGCCGGCGCAAGGCACGCTGCTGGCCGCCAAGACGCGCTATCGCCAGGCCGACGCGCCCTGCGCCGTGGTTCGTGCTGCCGGGGGTGCGCTCACGTTGAGCTTCCCCGAGGCCCAGTGGGCCGTGACACCCGGTCAGTCCGCCGTGCTGTACGACGGCGAGGTGTGCCTGGGCGGCGGCATCATTTCCGCGGCCGAGCCGGCCACCATCGAAAAGGCGGTCGCCTGATCGGTTTCCGCAACATGGCGTTGTGACGGCTGCGGCCATCGCCGCGCTCGTTTAAGCTGGCGCCCACGTTTGCTTCCACACAGGGTTTGCCATGCTGCCACGCCGTTACTGGGCCTTCGCGGGTGTTGTGCTGTTGTTTGTCGTCACCGCGGGGTTTGCGGTGGCGGGGCGCCTGCACTGGGCCTGCGCGGTGATCCCCGGGGTCTTCGTACTTCTGGGCCTGCACGACCTCACGCAGACGCGCCATTCGGTGCTGCGCAACTACCCGCTGTGGGGTCACCTGCGTTTCCTGTTCGAGTTCATCCGCCCCGAAATCCGTCAGTACTTCGTTGAGGACGATACCGACGAGAAACCGTTCTCGCGGGCCCAGCGCAGCATTGTCTACCAGCGCGCCAAGGGCGAAGTCGACAGCCGCCCGTTCGGGACCGAGGTCGACGTGAAGGTGCCGGGGCACGAGTGGATCGGCCACTCGCTCGCGCCTACGCGCATCGCGTCGTCCGATTTTCGCGTGATGGTGGGCGAGGGGCGCGCCCAGCCGTATTCGATGTCGGTGTTCAACATCTCGGCGATGAGCTTCGGGGCGCTCTCGGGCAACGCCATCCGGGCGCTGAACCGCGGCGCGAAGCTCGGCAACTTCATCCATGACACGGGCGAGGGTTCGATCTCGCCGTACCACCGCGAAGAAGGCGGCGACCTGATCTGGGAAGTCGCTTCCGGCTATTTCGGCTGCCGCGACGCCAACGGCCGCTTCGACCCCGAGCGCTTCGCCGAGCAGGCGCGCAGCCCGCAGGTGAAGATGATCGAGGTGAAGCTGTCGCAGGGTGCCAAGCCGGGCCACGGCGGCGTGCTGCCCGCGGCCAAGGTGACGCCGGAAATTGCCGCCACGCGCGGCATCCCGATCGGGCAGGACTGCATCTCGCCGGCTTCGCATTCCGAGTTCTCCACGCCGCTCGGTTTGCTGCAATTCGTCGACCGGCTGCGCACGCTGTCCGGCGGCAAGCCCACCGGCTTCAAGCTGTGCATCGGGCACCCGTGGGAGTTCTTCGGCATCGTCAAGGCGATGCTGGAGTCGGGCATCCTGCCGGACTTCATCGTCGTGGATGGCGCCGAGGGCGGCACGGGCGCCGCACCGCTTGAATTTACCGACCACGTCGGCACACCGCTGCAGGAAGGGCTGCTGCTGGTGCACAACACGCTGGTCGGCACCAACCTGCGTGACAAGATCAGGATTGGCGCGTCGGGCAAGATCGTCACCGCGTTCGACGTGGCGCGCACGCTGGCGATGGGCGCCGACTGGTGCAACGCGGCGCGCGGCTTCATGTTTGCGCTGGGCTGCATCCAGGCGCAGAAATGTCACACCGACCGCTGCCCGACCGGCGTGGCCACGCAGGATCCGTCTCGCCAGAAAGCGCTGGTGGTGCCGGACAAGGCCGAGCGCGTGCATCAATATCACCGGCACACGCTGCATGCACTGCTGGAGCTGACGCAGGCAGCGGGGCTGCAGCATCCGGCGGATTTCCGTGCGCACCACATCGTACGGCGCGTGTCGGGCAACGAGGTGCAGTTGCTCTCGGCGCTGCTCAAATACCTCGAGCCCGGCGATCTGCTGGCCGGGCGCTACCGTTATCAGCTATACGAACGTTACTGGCCGATGGCCCAGGCCGACCGGTTTGATCCGGTGGCCGTGTAGGGCGGCGATTTACTGCGGCTGGGTTTCGATGAAGCTCGGCCGTTTTTCCATGCGCGCGTAGAACGCGGCGAGATTGGCGTGCCGTTCGCGCCAGTCGATCTGTGGCTGGCGGAAATCGAGGTAGCCGAGCGCGCAGCCCACGGCAATGTCGGCCAGCGTCAGGTGGTTGCCGTTGCACCACGTCTTGTCGGCCAGGCCCTGCGACATGGCCTTCAGCGCATCGTCGATCTTGTGGTTCTGGCGTGCGAGCCAGGTTTCGCTGCGCTGCTCGGGCGTGCGCTGCGTGTGTTCGATGCGGAGCATGAGCGCTGCGTCGAGCAGCCCGTCGGCGAGCGCTTCCCAGCAGCGTACTTCCACGCGCTCGCGGCCCGACGGCGGAATCAGCCGCGCCACGGGCGACAGCGTGTCGGCATATTCGGCGATCACGCGCGAGTCGAACAGGGCGCCACCGTCGTCCATCACCAGGCAGGGCACCTTGCCGAGCGGGTTGAACTGGTGGATCTGCGTGTTGGCGCTCCACACGTCTTCCAGCACGAACTGGTAGTCGATTTTCTTTTCTGCCAGGACCACGCGCACCTTGCGGGTGTACGGGCTGGCGTGCGATCCGATCAGTTTCATAGGCATGTCATGTTGGAGGCGGAAGTATAGCTGCGGGCTTTCCCGAGTGCCGTGCGAAGCGCTTCAACCAAAGGGCGCCTTGTCAGGCGTCGGATCGACCGTAAAGCCGGGGTGCCGGATGGTAAAATCGCGGGTTCGCTCTTGCGCCGTCCGGGCGCTCCCGACTCAACGCTCGATGGGGCGCCCGGGTTGTCCGGATTGAGATTCCCTTCACATTTTTCCCCGCCTGCCATGTCGTCGCTTTCTGCTCTGACCGCCCTGTCTCCCATCGATGGCCGCTACGCCGCCAAGGCCGATCCGCTGCGTGAGTGGCTGTCGGAAGCCGCTTTCATGCGCAATCGCGTGAAGGTGGAGGTGCACTGGCTGATCGCCCTGTCGCAGGCGGGCCTGGCGGAAATCCCACGTTTTTCGGCCGACGCCGAGCGCGCGCTGCTGGCCTTGGTCGAGAACTTTGCCGAGGCAGACGCCGCCCGCATCAAAGAGATCGAAGCCGTCACCAACCATGACGTGAAGGCCGTCGAATACTGGATGAAGGAGCGCGTGAAGGGCAACCCGGAACTCGAAGCCGCGAGCGAATTCATCCACTTTGCCTGCACATCGGAAGACATCAACAATACCTCGCACGGCATGATGCTCAAAGGCGCGCGCGACACGGTGATCGTGCCGGCGCTGCGCCGCGTCCAGGCGCGCCTGGTGGAACTGGCTCACGCCAACGCCGATGTGCCGATGCTCTCGCGCACGCACGGCCAGCCGGCCAGCCCCACCACGCTGGGCAAGGAAATGGCCAACGTGGCCGCGCGCCTGGACCGTGCCATCCGCCGCATCGAGGCCGTGGAGCTGCTCGGCAAGATGAACGGCGCGGTCGGCAACTACAACGCGCACCTGTCGGCCTACCCGTCGCTGGACTGGGAAGCCTTCTCGAAGAACGTGATCGAGCAGCGCCTGGGCCTGACGTTCAACCCGTACACGATCCAGATCGAGCCGCACGACTACATGGCCGAACTGTTCGACGCCGTGGCGCGCGCCAACACGATCATCCTCGACCTCGACCGTGACGTCTGGGGCTACATCTCGCAGGGCTACTTCAAGCAGAAGACGAAGGCCGGCGAGATCGGCTCGTCGACCATGCCGCACAAGGTCAACCCGATCGACTTCGAAAACTCGGAAGGCAACGTCGGTCTGGCCAACGCGGTGCTGCGCCACCTGTCGGAAAAGCTGCCGGTGTCGCGCTGGCAGCGTGACCTGACCGATTCGACCGTGCTGCGCAACATCGGCGTGGCGTTCGGCTACAGCCTGCTCGCGTACGACGCGTGCCTGCGCGGCCTGGGCAAGCTGGAAACCAACCCGGCCCGCCTGGCCGAAGACCTGGACAACTGCTGGGAAGTCCTGGCCGAGCCGGTGCAGACCGTGATGCGCCGCTACGGCATCGCCAACCCGTACGAGCAGTTGAAGGAACTGACGCGGGGCAAGGGTATCTCGCGCGAGGCGCTGCGTGAATTCATCGCCACGCTGGCGATTCCCGAAGACGCCCGCCAGCTGCTGCTTGACATGACGCCCGGCAGCTACATCGGCAAGGCCGCGGAACTGGCGCGCCGGATCGGCAGCGTCTGATCATTCCGAAAATTTGTTGGGCTGATACAAAGACAGCCTCCTCCGTAGCGATACGGAGGAGGCTGTTTTGCTATGGAGCGCGGGTAGAATTCGCCGGGCGGGGCTAGCGCGCGGGTCTTCCGAACATCAAAAAATTTGAACTTGTTGGTGAACTGCAGGCCGTCTGCGGCCGTCCGATCGCGCAAATAATGCACCATCGTCTGGCGCCGATGTCTGAGCCCGTAAGGCAAACCCGCCGAGCGTCTTTCCAACCGAGGGAACCGATGTCACAAGCTGCTCAACCGAATCTCGCCGTGCGTGCCGCCGACGACGGCGCCTATGGCGCTCCCGCGATCGCGCTGCATTGGATCGTCGCGCTGCTGATATTCGCGGCCTTCGGGCTTGGTCTGTACATGACCGATATCCCCGGATTCACGCCGACCAAGCTCAAGCTGTACTCGTACCATAAGTGGATCGGCATCACCGTGCTGATCTTTGCCGTCCTGCGGGTGCTTTGGCGCCTCACGCACCGTGCGCCGGCACCCGTGGCCGGTATGCCGAAGTGGCAGCACAAGGCGGCCGAGGGCGCGCACCTGGTGCTGTATCTGCTGATCCTGGCCGTGCCGCTGACCGGCTATCTGTTCAGCGTGGCGGCCGGTGTCAAGGTTGTCTACCTTGGCCTGTGGGAACTGCCGATGCCGTTCGAGAAGAGCGATGCGCTCAAGGTCGTGTTCGGCGCAGCGCATGAATGGCTGAACTGGACGATGGCCGCCATCGTCGTGCTGCACATTCTGGCCGCGCTCAAGCATCACGTGGTCGATCGTGACGGCACGCTGCGCCGCATGGTGCCGTTCTTGCGCTGAGTCGGCCGCTCTCGATCCGCTGTTCTGGTTTTCAGATGCCGGTGCACGCCGGCGCCCGTTGTTCTCCGTCTTGACCAAGATTGCCGGCACGATCCGGCCTGACCGAAGGAGTCTGATGATGAAACGCTTTGTGCGCCCCCGCGCGATTGCCCTGGTTGCCGCCGGCGCGCTCTCGATTGCTGCCGTGTCGGTATCGGCCGTTGCCCAGGTGGACGCCGCCAAGAGCAGCGTCACGGCCACCGGCAAGCAGCTCGGTGTGCCGATGGACATCAAGTTCGGCAAGTTCGACGCCACCGTCAACTACAACCCTGCCAACGTGGCCGCTTCCACGGCCAAGGTCGACATCGATATCAACAGCGTCGACGTGGGCGACAAGGCCTACAACGACGAACTGAAGAAGAAGGATTGGTTTGACGCCGCCAAGTATCCGAAAGCCACCTTCGTCTCGTCGGCGTTCAAGCCGGGCGCGGGCGGCAAGGTGGATGTGGTCGGCAAGCTGACCATCAAGGGTGTCACGCAGGATGTGACCGCGCCCGTCACCTTCAGGCAGGAAGGCGCCAACCAGGTCTTTGAAGGTGCGCTGCCCATCAAGCGCAACGCGTTCAAGGTCGGCGATGGTGAATGGAAGGATACGTCCGTCGTCGCGGACGACGTGACGATCAAGTTCCGCGTCGTCATCGCCAAGAAGTAACTTGCTGGATCAGGTTATCCACCCGACGTTTTTTCGGCTCAATCGCCGCTTTTCTCCGCAGGAGTTCTCATGAAATTGCGTACCCTCGTTGCCGCACTGTCGGCTGTTGCAGCCAGCGCCGCCTTTGCTGCACCGGCCACGTATCAGCTGGACCCGAGCCACACCTACCCGAGCTTCGAAGCCGACCACATGGGCGGGCTGTCGAAGTGGCGCGGCAAGTTCGAAAAGTCCAGCGGCACCGTGACCCTGGACCGCCAGGCCAAGAAGGGCACCATCGACGTGACCGTGCAGACCGACAGCATCGACTTCGGTCACGCCAAGATGAACGAGCACGCCAAGAGCCCCGACCTGTTCGACGTGGCCAAGTACCCGACCGCCACGTTCAAGGGCGAATTCACCAAGTTCAAGGGCGACGTGCCGACCGAAGCCGAGGGTCAGCTCACGCTGCGCGGCGTGACCAAGCCGGTCAAGATGGAAATCGATTCGTTCAAGTGCATGCAGCACCCGATGCTCAAGCGCGAAGTGTGCGGCGCCGACGCCGAAGTGACGTTCAAGCGGGACGAGTTCGGCCTCGACTACGGCAAGGCCTACGGTTTCAACATGGAAACCAAGCTGAAGATCCAGGTCGAGGGCATCAAGCAGGACACGAACGTCGCCCAGCAGTAAGCGCGCGACGCCCAAGAAAAAGCCCCGCGATTGCGGGGCTTTTTGTTGCCTGCGGGGCCGCCGGGGAGGGGTCAGACCTGTGCGCCGAAGTTCGGGTCATCCTTCGGGCCGCCGGCCTTTTTCTCGCCCTTGACAAGGTCTTCGCGCTTGACGCCGAGCCACATGCACAGCGCCGCCGCCACGAACACCGACGAATAGATGCCGAACAAAATGCCGATGGTCAGCGCGAGGGCGAAGTAGTGCAGCGTCGGGCCGCCGAACACCAGCATCGACAGCACCATCATTTCCGTCGAACCGTGCGTGATGATCGTGCGCGAGATCGTGCTGGTGATGGCGTGATCGATGATCTCGTGCGTGTTCATCTTCCGGTACTTGCGGAATGCCTCGCGGATCCGGTCGAAGATCACCACGGATTCGTTCACCGAATAGCCGAGCACCGCCAGCACGGCCGCCAGCACCGACAGGGAGAACTCCCACTGGAAGAACGCGAAGAAGCCCAGGATGATGACGATGTCGTGCAGGTTGGCGATCACGCCCGCCACGGCGAACTTCCACTCGAAGCGCACCGACAGGTAGATCACGATGCCGACCACCACGAACAGCAGCGCCAGCAGGCCGTCCGTGGCGAGCTCCTTGCCCACCTGCGGGCCGACGAACTCGACGCGCTGCAGCTTGGCGTCGGGGCTGGCGGCATTCAGGGCCGCCATCACCTGCTGGCTTTGCACGGCCGAGGCGATGGGCTTGCCGTCGGGGCCGTTCTTGAGCGGCAGGCGGATCATCACGTCGCGCGAGGTGCCGAAGTTCTGCACCTGCGCATCGGCGTAGCCCAGCTTTTCAACGTCGGCGCGGATCTTCGGCAGATCGGCGGCCTGGGTGTAGGCGACTTCCATCACCGTGCCACCCGTGAACTCCACCGACAGGTGCAGCCCCTTGTGGAACAGGAAGAAGACAGCGGCGATAAACGTCAGGAACGACACGGCGTTGAGAATCAACGCGTGCTTCATGAACGGAATGTCGCGGCGGATGCGGAAAAACTCCATGGTCTGCCCTTTGTGGCAACCGGCCCTGGTGTGCTGGGCCGGTGCCGGTTATGCAAGATTCAGTGGTGGATGTGCCTTACTGCTGCGCCGGCGACTGGCTGTTGCCGGGCTTCCATACCTGGCCGATCGCCAGGCCCTGCAGCTTCTTGCGGCGGCCATACCAGAGATTGACCAGGGCGCGGTTGAAGAACACCGCCGAGAACATCGAGGTCAGGATGCCCAGGCAGTGCACCACCGCAAAGCCGCGCACCGGGCCCGAACCGAACGCCAGCAGCGCCAGGCCGGCGATCAGCGTGGTCACGTTCGAATCGAGGATGGTCGCCCAGGCGCGCTCGAAGCCGGCGGCGATCGCCATCTGCGCCGAGGCGCCGTTGCGCAGTTCTTCACGGATGCGCTCGTTGATCAGCACGTTGGCGTCGATGGCCATGCCGAGTGCCAGCGCGATGGCCGCAATGCCCGGCAGGGTCAGCGTGGCCTGCAGCATCGACAGGATGGCGATCAGCAGCAACACGTTCACGCCCAGCGCCACCACCGAGAAGGCGCCGAACAGCATGTAGTACACGATCATGAACAGCGAGACGGCGGCAAAGCCGTACGCTGCGGAGTCAAAACCCTTGCGGATGTTGTCGGCACCGAGCGAAGGGCCGATCGTGCGTTCTTCGATGATCTCCATCGGCGCGGCGAGCGAGCCGGCGCGCAGCAGCAGCGCGAGGTCAGCCGACGCCTCCGTCGAACCCATGCCCGTGATCTGGAAGCGCGAGCCCAGTTCCGATTGGATGGTCGCCACCGTCAGCACTTCGCCCTTGCCCTTCTCGAAGAGCACGATGCCCATGCGCTTGCCGATGTTCTCGCGCGACACGTCGCGCAGCACGCGGCCCCCCTGGCCATCGAGTGTGATGTCGACCGACGGATTGTGGTTCTGGTCGAAGCCGGCGGAGGCGCTGGTGATGCGGTCGCCCGTGAAGATCACCTGCTTCTGCAGCAGCACCGGCGCACCGCGGCCCTGCGTGAAGAGCTCGTCGCCGAGCGGTACCGGGTCGTCGGCGCGCGGCAGCAGCGGCGCATTCGGGTCGGCCAGGCGCGCTTCGAGGGTGGCGGTACGGCCGATGATGTCCTTGGCCTTGGCGGTGTCCTGCACGCCGGGCAGCTGGACGACGATGCGGTCCGGTCCCTGCTGCTGGATCACCGGTTCGGCCACGCCGAGTTCGTTCACGCGGTTGTGCAGCGTGACGATGTTCTGCTTGATGGCGTTGTCCTGCACTTCCTTCATCGCCGCAGCGGTGAAGGTGCCGGTGAGCGTGGCGCCATCGGCCGTCTTGTCGACGTTGAAAGCGAGCTCGCGCATGGAGTCGGCCAGCATGCCGCGGGCGCGCTCGGCATCGTCGGCGCTGCCGAACTTGATGGTCAGGGCCGAGCCGTTGCGGTCGATGCCGTTGTGGCGGATGCCCTTGTCGCGCAGTTGCGTGCGGATGTCGCCCGCCAGCGAGTCGAGCTTCTTGGTCAGCGCGCCCTTCATGTCGACCTGCAGCAGGAAGTGCACGCCGCCACGCAGGTCCAGGCCAAGGTACATCGGCAGCGCGTGGATGGCGGTCAGCCAGCGCGGCGAGCCCGACAGCAGGTTCAGCGCGACGATGTAGGTCGGATCATTCGGATCGGTGTTCAGGCCGCGGGCGAGCGCGTCCTTGGCCTTGAGCTGCGTGTCGGTGTCGGCAAAACGCACGCGCACGCTGCTGGAGGCGCCGTTGGTGTCGAAGAACACGCCGTTGGGCTGTATGTTGGCCGCGGCCAGCAGGCTCTCCACCTGCTTCTGCGTGTTCAGGTCGACCTTGACGGTCGCCTTGCCGGAAGACACCTGCACGGCAGGCGCCTCGCCGAAGAAGTTCGGCAGCGTATAGAGGAACCCGATGGCAAGCGCCACCAGGATCACAAGGTATTTCCAGAGCGGATAGCGATTCATCTTGGATGGTGGTCAGTGCCCGAGGCGCTGCCTGGAGTCCTGGCGCCGCTGCCGCGCATGCGGCACGGCGCCGGTCAAGCCGGATCGGATTACAGCGCCTTGAGCGTGCCCTTGGGCAGCACGGCCGTCACGGCGCTCTTCTGGACGGTGATTTCGGTGTTGGCAGCGATTTCGACGGTGACGAACTGCTCGGCCACCTTCGTCACCTTGCCGAGGATGCCGCCGGCGGTGACGACTTCGTCGCCCTTGGCCAGGGCTTCGAGCATCGCCTTGGTTTCTTTCTGGCGCTTCATTTGCGGGCGGATCATGATGAACCACAGCACCACGAACATCAGGATGATGGGCAGGAAGCTCATCAGGCCACCTGCTGCACCACCAGCCGCCGGTGCGGTTTGCGCGTAAGCGTCGGAAATGAGGAACACGTCAAAACTCCGTAATGGTTCGTCAATCGGTCAAAAATCGGACCGGACATTCTACCATCGCGGTGCTGCGGCAAATGGGCGCGCCCGGCGCCCCGGATCGGCGGCTTACAGGGCTCCGCGCGCGCGGTCTGCGGCGAAGCGCGCCTGGAAAGCAGCAAAGCCGTGCGATTCAATGGCAGCGCGCATTTCGGCCATCAATTCCAGGTAGTAATAGAGATTGTGGATGGTGTTCAGGCGGGCACCCAGGATCTCGCCGACGCGCTGCAGGTGGTGCAGGTAGGCGCGCGAGAAATTGCTGCAGGTGTAGCAGCCGCAAGTCTCGTCCAGCGGGCGCGGATCGTTGCGGTGTACCGCGTTCTTGATCTTGATGTCGCCAAAGCGGGTGAAGAGCCAGCCGTTGCGCGCGTTGCGGGTCGGCATCACGCAGTCGAACATGTCGACGCCCGCGGCGACGCCCGCCACCAGATCTTCCGGCGTACCCACGCCCATCAGGTAATGCGGCTTGTTGGCCGGCAGACGCGGCGCCACGTGCTGCAGCACGCGCATCATGTCTTCCTTGGGCTCGCCGACGGACAGACCGCCGATGGCGTAGCCGCCGAAGCCCTGGCCGCCGGCGTCGGCGTCGATCGCCTGCAGGCCGGCCAGCGATTCATCGCGCAGGTGCTCGAACATGCCGCCCTGCACGATGCCGAACAGCGCGTTCGGATTGCCTTCGCGCTCGAATTCATTGCGCGAGCGCTGCGCCCAGCGCAGGCTCATGCGCATCGAGGCCGCGGCTTCCGCCTCGGTGGCCGGACGATCGCCGATCTTGTACGGCGTGCATTCGTCGAACTGCATGACGATGTCGGAGTTCAGCCGGCGCTGGATCTGCATGGAGATTTCCGGCGACAGGAACAGCCGGTCGCCATTGATGGGCGAGGCGAACGTCACGCCTTCTTCGGTGATCTTGCGCAGATCGCCCAGCGAAAACACCTGGAAACCGCCGGAATCGGTCAGGATGGGCTTGTCCCAGCCATTGAAGCCGTGCAGGCCCTTGTGTGCATCCATCACGTCGAGGCCCGGACGCAGCCACAGGTGGAAGGTGTTGCCCAGGATGATCTGCGCGCCGATGTCCTCGAGCTCCGCCGGCGACATCGCCTTGACTGCGCCATAGGTGCCCACCGGCATGAAGATGGGCGTTTCCACCACACCGTGGTTCAGGGTCATGCGGCCGCGCCGGGCGAGGCCATCGGTGGTGAGGAGTTCGTACTTGAGCATGGTCAGGGGGATCCGGTGTCGCCGGGTTCGGATGGGGCGCGCGTGAGCAGCATGGCGTCGCCGTAGCTGAAGAAGCGATAGCGCTGGGCAATGGCATGCCGGTAAGCGTCGCGGATGGCCTGCATGCCCGCAAACGCCGACACCAGCATCAGCAGCGTCGATTTGGGCAGGTGGAAGTTGGTCACCAGCGCATCGACCACCCGGAAGCGATAACCCGGCGTGATGAAGATATCGGTGTCGCCGCTGCCGGCCTGCAGCGTCCCGTCGGGCAGCGCCGCCGATTCCAGTGCGCGCATGGAGGTCGTGCCGACCGCGATCACGCGCCCGCCCGCGGCCCGCGTGGCGCGAATGGTGTCCGCCAGTTCCGGCGAGATGGCGTACCACTCGCTGTGCATGCGGTGCTCGGCGATGTTCTCCACACGCACCGGCTGGAACGTGCCCGCGCCCACGTGCAGAGTGAGGAAGCCGCGCTTGACGCCCATCGCATCGAGCCTGGCGAACAGCGCATCGTCGAAATGCAGGCCCGCCGTGGGCGCCGCGACGGCGCCGGGATTGCGCGCATACACAGTCTGGTAGCGCGTTTCGTCAAAGCTGTCGGGGTCGTGCTCGATGTACGGCGGCAGCGGCAGGCGGCCGTGCTGCTCGATCAGGTCCAGCGCCGGCTGCGGAAAGCGCAGCGTGAAGAACGGCTCGGCGCGCGGGCCCACCGTCACATCGAAGGCATCGGCCAGGCGCAGCGTGGTGCCTTCCACGGGGGACTTGCTCGAGCGGATCTGCGCGAGCACGGTGTGCTCGTCCAGCAGCCGCTCCACCAGCACTTCGACCTTGCCGCCGCTGGCTTTCTGGCCGAAGAAGCGCGCCTTGATGACGCGCGTGTCGTTGAAGACCAGCAGGTCGCCGGGGCGTACGTAGTCGACCAGGTCGGAGAACTGGCGATCGTCAAAATGCACGCCGTCGGCCTCACGGCGAAGGGCCAGCAGGCGGCTCGCGGTGCGGTCGGGCAGGGCGGTTTGCGCGATCAGCTCGGGCGGCAGATCGAAATCGAAATCGGACAGCGTCAGCATGAGAAGTGGCGCAGACGTGGATTGCACCAGGTGAGGGTGGCGGGCGCCGGTACAATCGGGCGACACCGCAAAGTTCGCCATTGTAAACGTCCTGTGCCGCCTCGCGCCCGCTCCGCCCCTGATGCCGCTCTGATGCCCGACGCTGATACCGCGCCGGCGCCCCAGCCAAAGCGCGGGGCGGCGGCCGACAAGGCGCCCAAGGCCGCCCGCCCGGCGGACAAGCTCGCCAAGCTGGGCCTGCACCGCGACGTCGATCTCGTCCTGCATCTGCCGATGCGCTATGAGGACGAAACCACGCTTCTGACCATCGCCGAGGCCATCGCGCGCGCCAACACCGGCTGGGCCGCGCAGGTCGAAGGCACGGTCACGCGCAACGAAGTGGCGTTCCGGCCGCGCCGGCAGCTCGTCGTGCATATCGCCGACGATTCCGGCGAACTCGTGCTGCGCTTTCTCAATTTCTACGGCAGCCAGGTCAAGCAGATGGCCGAAGGCGTGCGGCTGCGCGTGCGCGGCGAGGTGCGCGGCGGCTTCTTCGGCGCGGAGATGGTCCACCCCACCGTGCGCGCCGTGGCCGAGGACGAGCCGCTGCCCGACCGGCTGACGCCGGTGTATTCGACGGTGGCCGGGGTGCCGCAGGCGTATCTGCGCAAGGCGATCCTGAACACGCTCACGCGTACGCCGCTGCCCGAAACGCTGCCGAACAGCCTCCTCATCGGGCCGCTCGCGCCGTTGAAACTGATGCCGCCCGCCGAGGCGGTGCGGTTGCTGCACCAGCCCACGCCCGACGTGGACGAGCACAGCCTGGTCGAACGCACGCATCCGGCGTGGCTGCGCATCAAGTTTGACGAACTGCTGTCGCAGCAGCTCTCGCTCAAGCGGGCGCAGGCCGCGCGTCGCATGCGCACCGCGCCCGTGCTGCGCGCCACCGGCAGCAATGGCTTGCTCGCGCGCTTCATGCAGGCACTGCCGTTCAACCTGACGGGCGCCCAGGCGCGCGTGTGGGAAGAGATCGGCGCCGACCTCGCGCACCCGTATCCGATGCAGCGGCTGCTGCAGGGCGACGTGGGGAGCGGCAAGACCGTCATCGCCGCGCTGGCTGCATGCCAGGCCATCGATGCGGGCTGGCAGGCCGCGTTGATGGCGCCGACCGAACTGCTGGCCGAGCAGCACTACCGCAAGCTCACTGCATGGCTGGAGCCGCTCGGCGTGGACATCGTCTGGCTGGCCGGCAGCCTCAGGCGCAAACAGAAGGACGAAGCCGCCGCCCGGGTGGCCGCAGGCACGGCGCAACTCGTGATCGGCACGCATGCGCTCATCCAGGACACCGTCACGTTCGCACGCCTGGGGCTGGCGGTTGTGGACGAACAGCACCGCTTCGGTGTGACGCAGCGTCTCGCCTTGCGCGGCAAATCCAGCGGCAAGACCAGCGGCACCGAAGGGCCAGCCGCCAACGCCCCGGTGCCGCACCAGCTCATGATGTCGGCGACGCCGATTCCGCGCACGCTGGCGATGACGTATTACGCGGATCTCGACGTCTCGGCCATCGACGAACTGCCGCCCGGCCGCACGCCCGTGGTCACGCGCCTGGTGAACGACGCCCGCCGCGACGAGGTGATCGAGCGCATCTACGCCGCCGCGCGCGAGGGGCGGCAGGTCTACTGGGTCTGCCCGCTCATCGAAGAGAGCGAAGCGCTGCAGCTGCAGACCGCGGTGGAAACCTTCGAGACCCTTTCGCAAAGCCTCCAGGGGTTGAAGGTCGGCCTGGTGCACGGGCGCCTGCCGTCTGCCGACAAGGCGGCCGTGATGAGCGCGTTTGCCAGCGGCGAGCTGCACGTGCTCGTGGCCACCACCGTCATCGAAGTCGGCGTGGACGTGCCCAATGCCTCGCTGATGGTGATCGAACACGCCGAGCGTTTCGGCCTTGCCCAGTTGCACCAGTTGCGCGGGCGCGTGGGGCGCGGCACGGCGGAATCCGTGTGCGTGCTGCTGTACCAGGCGCCGCTGTCGCCCACGGCCAAGCAGCGCCTGCAGACCATGCGCGAGACCACCGACGGCTTCGAGATCGCCCGGCGCGACCTGGAGATCCGCGGCCCGGGCGAATTCCTCGGTGCACGGCAATCGGGCGAGGCCATGCTGCGCTTTGCCGATCTGAACCACGATGCCTGGCTGGTCGAATTTGCGCAGGAAGCGGCGCAGGCCATGCTCGCGCGCTTTCCGGAAGCGGTGGATGCACACCTCAAGCGCTGGCTGGGCGAGCGCGAACATTACCTGCGCGTGTAGCGGCGTCGCACGCCCAGTCCATCATGTCGGCGCGGATCCGGCGGCTGTCGCGCCTTGCCGCACTCATGCAGGAATCCGTGCAACAGCGATGCAAGCTGCACCCCTGTCGTTTCGGCGATGCAGTCGGACCGGCGTGTCGCACGGGGCAGCGCCTCCATCGACCGCGAGTGCGGTAAAAGGCATTCGGCGCGGACCCAGCAACATCCCCCGTCACAAGGTAAAATCTATCGACATCCAAAAGCCGATTGATTGCCATGACGCTCACCGAACTCAAGTACATCGTTGCCGTTGCGCGCGAACGCCACTTCGGGCGCGCGGCCGAGGCCTGCTTCGTCTCGCAGCCGACGCTGTCGGTCGCCATCAAGAAGCTCGAAGACGAACTGGCCGTGCAGATCTTCGAGCGCGGGGCGTCGGAAGTCAGCGTCACGCCCGTCGGCGAGCAGATCGTCACGCAGGCGCAGCGCGTGCTCGAGCAGACCATGGCGATCCGCGAGATCGCCAAGCAGGGCATGGACCCGCTTGCGGGGCCGCTGCGCCTCGGTGTGATCTATACGATCGGGCCGTACCTGCTGCCGGCGCTGGTCAAGCAGATGATCGACACCGTGCCGCAAATGCCGCTGATGCTGCAGGAGAACTTCACGGTGCGGCTGGTGGAGTTGCTCAAGCAGGGCGAAATCGACTGCGCCATCATGGCCGAGCCGTTTCCCGAGACGGGCCTCATGACCATGCCGCTGTACGACGAACCGTTCGTGGTGGCGGTACCGCGCGGCCATGAACTCGCCAAGGTGGAAGCTGTGGACCCGGAAGCGCTCAAGCAGCAGACGATGCTGCTGCTCGGCAACGGACATTGCTTCCGCGATCACGTGCTGGGCGTGTGCCCCGAGCTGTCGCGCTTTTCGCAAAACGCCGACGGCATCCAGAAAACGTTCGAGGGCTCGTCGCTGGAGACGATTCGCCACATGGTGGCCAGCGGCGTCGGCATCACCGTGCTGCCGCGCACCTCGGTGCCCAGCATGCAGCCGGCCAGCAATGACCTGCTGACGTATGTGCCGTTCCAGGAGCCGGTGCCCGACCGCCGCGTCGTGCTGGCCTGGCGCAAGAGCTTCACCCGCATCGCCGCCATCGAGGCGGTGGCCAAGGCGGTCTCCCAATGTGACCTGCCGGGCGTCAAGCCCTTGCCGCCCGCGCCGCTTCTCCACTGAAGACGTCAGAGGGCCGTCCTTTTGTTGGCATAGCGAAGAAATCTAGAAAAAAGCGCACTTTCAACTAGGAAAATAGCGAAGGTGGCTAGAAAAATTTGCGAAGTAGACTGTGCCGGCACCGGAAACGGCGCCCCTCTCCTATGCTGCCTACGAGCTGCAGTGTTCCCCCCTATAGACCAGTTGCCTTCAAAAGCGCGGCTGTGCAATTGAAATCGGCTGGCCGGTCATATCTCTACGATCCGCCGTCTGAATCGCCTCCGCTGTCACAACATCCCCTACAGAATGGGCATTGCGCCCGGTTTCTCCGTTTGCTATCACCCCAGTGAGCACTGAGGTTACCGCTCCTGCGCACTAAAAAGATCGAGCGACATCCTCCCATCCCCGGAGACCACCATGGCGTACTTGTGGCGCATCGCAGTGGGCAGCAATGTCAGAGAATTCGAGGAGCATGACTCCATAGAGCAAGCATGGGCCTACCTCGACCAACACATGGCAAACCAGAACGAGGAGATTGCCATCGTGTTCGAGAACAATTACGCATACCGCGTCGGAGAGATTTGGCCCAACTACGTCTACTGGGCACACGCTGAAACACCGAATGCTCTACGCATGTACCTGGGTCTATCGGGTTTCTTTGACGAGCCAGAGGGCGCCTAAAGCTCGCTCTCGTTGATTCCGATGCTTGTAATCAGGAACGTGTTCGACGAGTGGCCAGGGGTTCTTTGTTCTGAGACGGTGGAAGTGCTATGCATGCGGGAGCCTTCCGCCAAGTGGCTGCACAATCTAGACACCAAGATTTCAATCCGAGCGAGATCCCGTGAAAAAGATTGATTACACGCAACTCCAGCCGGGCGACATTCTTTTAACGACCAGCCTTGCCGCTGAAAGCTGGTCCATTCGGGCCGGGACAAAAAGCGATATCTCGCACGCGATGCTGTACGTTTCCTCAACCTCGGTCATTGATTCGACCGGCGACGGGGTGCATGCACGTAATCTTCAGAAGATGTTCTACGACGACAAGTGCGCTATCCACGCTCTGCGTCTCAAGGGCCCTCTGACCACGGATCAATTGAGCAAGGCTATTGCATACGCCCGGGCAGTGACTGGAACAGGGTACAGCGTCATTGAAGCCGTACGCACCCTTAGAAATCCTCGTGGCCGGGGCAGCGACAAGCAGTTCTGCTCACGCCTCGTCGCCCGCGCTTATGCCGCGGCGGGTATTACGCTTGTCGGCAATCCCGACTTCTGTACGCCGGAGCAACTCAAAGAGTCGCCTTTCCTGTTCCTGCTTCCCAGTCCGGCGGCTAGTGTTTCGGACGAGGAGTATCGTAGTCTTACGACGCAGCCCAACGGCGTGGAAGGCATGGTTCGCGTGACGAATGATCTCCTGGGTCAAGTAAGGGCGCTCTCACCACAGATTCAATCTATCAACGACGCCTTCCAGTACTTGATTGAAAATCCGGAAATGGACGACGCTGTCCTAGAGGCCTTGCGCTCATCTGGCTACTTGGACTATTGGCGTACAGAGCTTGCGCGATTCCCTTGGCGCTATGACATGGATGCATTGACGGTGCTTTTGGAGAAGAGCCAAGTCGGAGCCGAGATTCGTGAATACTGCGAAGAGACGCTTGCACACGATGCGGCTGGCTCTTTCAAACATTGGGAAATCAATCTTGCAACCGCGCGGGCGCAGGCTGACCAATTCCAGCTCAAGTCGTTCGCAGCCATGGCGCGGTTGTATGAAAACCTAGTTGAAAACCATCAAGTCCGCGTTCGCGTTGCCCGAGAGTGGCTGGCGTCCCGGGCAAAATGAGCGGTACGGATAGCGCCTGGCTCATGCACCCGAGAGGTGTTCTTGGTGATCAGCTCAAAGATCCGAGCGTACGGCCTCTCGGTGCCGATAGGTCTCAGCGATGAAGTCAATGAACGCAACTGCTGACGCGACAGCCAAGCGAGCGTGTCTTGGTTGAAGTCCACGGTGCTGGCCATTGCGGCCGTGGCCGGTGCCGTATAGACGTAAGCACCCGGTGAACCCGTCTTGAAGGGGACCCGCGTAGCAAGGAGCATCGTGTCCATCTAGTTCTAGGTGGACACGTGGACACTATCGAAGAGAGCGCGCCAATACGGCGCCGACGTCGGCATAGCGCCGAGTTCAAGGCCAAGGCAGTGCAGGAGTGCATGCAGCCGGGTGTTTCGATCGCGGCGATAGCCCTGCACCATCGCCTCAATGCGAATCTGCTGCGGCGCTGGGTCGCCGAGCAGGAAGCAAAGAATGGCGCGCCTGAGGACCGCGAGTTGATGAGGGTGCCGCAAGGCGAGTTCATCCCGTTGCGGATCGGCGAGCCGACCACTGCCGTGCCGGACATCCAGATCGAAGTCCGCCGTGGCGCGACGACGATCAGTCTTCGCTGGCCGGGATCGGCCGCAGCGCAGTGCGCCCAGTGGCTGCAAGGGTGGTTGCGTTGATTCGGGTGGACGCGATCTGGTTGGCCGTGGAGCCGCTGGACATGCGCGCCGGTACCGAAACGATCCTCGCGCGGGTCGTCAAGGTGTTCGGCGCGGCACGCCCCCACCACGCCTACCTGTTTGCCAATAAGAGTTCGACGCGCATGAAGGTGCTGGTCTACGACGGCTTCGGCATCTGGCTGGCCGCGCGGCGCCTCAACAAGGGGCGCTTCATCTGGACGAACGGCGACCAGGCGATCGCCACGGCGCTCAATCCCGAGCAATTGCGTGCGCTGGTGACGGGGCTGCCTTGGCAGACGCTCACCCACGACCACGCGATCACGGTCGTGTAATACCCCCAAAGCCGTAAACTGGCTTCCTTCCAGAGGACTTGGGGTTCTGGCAGACTCGCCGCATGAACCTACCCACCAACCTCGATGCCCTGAGCCCGGACGAACTGCGCACACTGGCTGCGCAGTTGATGGCCCAGGTCGGCGAGAAGGACCGGGAGTTGCGGTACCGGCAAGCCAAGATCGACCAGCTCACACACGAGCTGGCCATCCACAAGCGCTGGAAGTTCGGCAAGCGCAGCGAGCAACTGACATCTGAACAGGCGAGTCTGCTGGACGAAGCCATTGACGCAGACCTCGAGGCGATTGAGACCGAACTGGAAGCGCTCCTGCCGTCGTCCAAATCTGAAGCCAAGAGCAAGCCCAAGCGCCAGGCATTGCCGCCGCAGTTGCCGCGCACCGACATCCACCACGAGCCGGACGCAGAGACCTGCACCTGTGGGTGTGCGCTCAAGCGCATTGGCGAAGACATCAGCGAGAAGCTGGACTACACGCCGGGCACGTTCACCGTGGAGCGTCACATCCGCGGCAAATGGGTGTGCGATCAGTGTGAGACGCTGGTGCAGACGCCGGTGCCACCCCACGTCATCGACAAAGGCATCCCGACGGCCGGACTGCTGGCACATACGCTGGTGTCCAAGTTCGGCGACCACCTTCCCCTGTATCGGCAGGAGCGCATCTATGCGCGCGCCGGTCTGGCCATCCCGCAATCGACACTGGGCGCGTGGGTGGGCATCTGTGGCGTGCGTCTGCAACCGCTGGTGGACGCCCTGCAAGAAGAGGTTCTGAGCCACGGTGTTCTGCACGCCGACGAAACGCCAGTGCAGATGCTCGCGCCCGGCAATGGCAAGACGCACCGCGCCTACCTGTGGGCCTATGCGCCGAGCGAGTTCGAGAAGATGCGCGCGGTGATTTACCAGTTTGCGCCCAGCCGCAGCGGCGAGCACGCTCGCGCGTTCCTGGGGCAGTGGCAAGGCAAGCTGGTATGTGATGACTTCGCCGGCTACAAGGCCAGCTTCGACGGTGGCGTCACTGAGATCGGTTGCATGGCCCATTCGCGGCGCAAGTTCTTTGAACTGCACGACAAGCACAAGAGCGAATTGGCGGGCCAGGCACTGCGCTACATGGTGAGCTTGTACGAGATCGAGGCGCAAGTGCGGGATGCTGAGCCAGACCAGCGCCTGGCAGCGCGGCAACAAAGGGCTGGCCCGATTCTAGAGCGGCTGCACGCCTGGCTCGAGGAACAGCGACGCCGCGTCCCAGACGGCTCGGCGATCGCGCGGGCCATTGACTACAGCCTCAAGCGGTGGCCGGCTCTCGTGCGTTACCTCGACGACCCGACGGTGCCCATCGACAACAACCACGTCGAGCGACAGATCCGGCCGGTTGCCCTGGGTCGCTCCAATTGGTTGTTTGCAGGCTCACTGCGCGCCGGTCAACGCGCGGCTGCCGTCATGAGCCTGATCCAATCGGCCAAGCTCAACGGGCACGATCCCTACGCCTATCTGAAAGACGTCCTCACGCGACTGCCGACCCACAAGGCGGCCGACATCGCCGAACTGCTCCCGCATCGCTGGACGCCCAGCGCCACCTAGCTGGCAAGACGGGTTCACCGGGTGCTTACAATACGTCGCACCCAGCGGCAGCAGCTCGTCGTTAAAGTCGTAACTCGGGTTGTGCAGCATGCACGGACCCACCCCATGGCCCTGCTCTCGGTGATCCCCGTCACCGTTGCCGATGAACGCAAAACACCCAGGCCTCTCCTGCAGCATGAACGAAAAATCCTCCGCACCCAACGTCGGGTCGATTGTGGCGTCTACATTGTCTGCTCCGACGAGCTCACGCATGACTTCTGCCGCGAACTGCGTTTCGGCCTCCGTGTTCACCGTGGGGGGATAGTTGCGGTGGAAGACGAAGTCCACGGTGCAATCGTATGCGGCGGCGATCGCCTTGGAGACCTCTTCCATCCGACGCTCGATCAAGTCGAGGACGTCGGTCGAGAACGTGCGCACCGTGCCGCCAATCCATGCTTCGTTCGGGATGATGTTGGTCGCGTCGCCGGCATGGAATTGCGTTACCGACAGAACCGCGGTGTCGATGGGGCGCTTGTTGCGCGTGATGATGCCCTGCAGCCCGGATACCACCTGAGCGCCAACAAACACCGGGTCGTTGCCATTGTGCGGAAGCGCCGCATGCGCTCCTTTGCCCTTGATGGTGATACGGAATTCGTTGCTCGACGCCATCAGTGCGCCGACGCGCGTGCCAAATGCTCCGACGGGCACGCCAGGCCAGTTATGCATGCCGAAGACTGCGTCGCAGGGGAAGCGTTCGAACAGGCCGTCCTTGATCATTTCGCGTGCGCCGCCACCACCTTCTTCGGCGGGCTGAAAGATCAGGTGCACCGTCCCTTTGAAGTTGCGGTGTTTCGCCAGGTAACGGGCGGCGCCCAGGAGCATGGCCGTGTGGCCATCGTGTCCGCACGCGTGCATTTTCCCTTCATGCCTGGAGCGATGTTCGAACTGGTTCGCCTCGGCCAGGGGCAGGGCGTCCATGTCGGCGCGCAAGCCGATGCTCTTGCCGTCGCCGTTGCGGATGACCCCGACGAGCCCCGTCTTGCCAAGGCCGCGGTGCACCTCGATGCCCCATTCCGTCAGCTTGGCGGCGACGAGGTCGGCGGTGCGTCGCTCTTCAAAGCACAATTCGGGATGCGCGTGGATGTCGCGTCGCAGCGCCTGGATTTCAGGCTGCGCAGCTTGGATTTCTGGAATCAGCTTCATGGGATGCGCGTGTTCTAAGTGAAAGTTCGCAATCACATCGATGATACGCCGAAGGACAGATCCCGGCCGGCCATCGGCTGATCGCATGGGCCATGGAAGCTTTGCGCGCGCGGCTCCGCACGGGCAACAGAGGCGCGGTGTGCGGCGATCCGGCCGAAGGGCCTACACTGGGGCCTGCGAGCCCGGCACCGTAGGCCTTTCGATGCCGTCCGTCCCTTGCTGACGCGATCCCGCTTGCCGCAGATGAACGAATGACCCCAGTCCGCCATGTCCGCACACGCCATCCCCGCACCGCCGTCCGACGAAGTCCTGCAGTTGGTCCGTACTCTCGTTGCATTCGACACCGTCAGCCGGCATTCGAATCTCGGCCTCATCGAATGGGTGCGCGACCGCCTGCGTGCCCAGGGTGCGGAGTGCCGCCTCACGTATGACGCCACCGGCGGCAAGGCGAACCTGTTTGCCACGCTGTCGCCGGGGCGCAAGCCGGGGCTGGTGCTGTCGGGGCATACCGACGTGGTGCCGGTCGACGGCCAGGCCTGGGACACGGATCCGTTCGACGCGCAGATTCGCGACGGCCGCATGTACGGACGCGGCACCGCCGACATGAAGAGCTTCATTGCCGTTGCACTGGCACATGTGCCGGCCTTCATGGCGGCCGAGGGCGACGCCAGCTTCCACCTGTCGCTGTCGTATGACGAAGAGATCGGCTGCGTGGGTGTACGCAGTCTGTTGCGCGACCTCGAGGCCAACGGCATTCAGCCCGCGGGTTGCATCGTTGGCGAACCCACGTCGATGCGTGCCATCGTCGCGCACAAGGGTAAGCGCGCGTACCGCTGCTGCGTGCGCGGCAAGGAAGCGCATTCGGCACTGACGCCGCAGGGTGTGAACGCCATCGAGTTCGCCGCACTGCTGATCGCGCATATCCGCACCCTTGCCGCGCGTCTTGCGGCAGAAGAAGCGCGCGACACCGACTTCGTCGTACCGCACACCACGCTGAATACCGGCACGATCCATGGCGGCATCGCCAGCAATGTCGTGCCGCGCGATTGCGAATTCACGTTCGACTTCCGCTATCTGCCGGGCACGGATCCGGATTGGCTCTTCAGCGAGATCGAGCGGTACGCGCAGCACACGCTCCTGCCGCAGATGCGCGAGATCGCTCAGGACGCCGACATCCGCTTCGCCATGGAGGCCAACACGCCGGGCCTGTCCATCGCGCCGACGCACGAGCTCGTGGCACTGGCCCAGGCGCTGGCCGACAGCCGCGGCGTGGTGGGCAAGGTCGACTACGGCACCGAAGCCGGCCTGTTCTCACGCGCCGGCATCCCGACGGTGGTCTGCGGCCCCGGCAATATCGAACAGGCGCACAAGCCCAACGAATACATCGAGCTTGCGCAGATCGCCCAGTGCGAGGCATTCATGCGGCGCCTGGCGCAACAGCAGCCACACCCGCAGCCGGCGTAACGCGGCTGCCAAAGCGCGGCTCGCCACCCTCTCAAGCCGCCAGGCGCACGCATGAAAAAACCGGGCACGCAGCCCGGTTTTCATGGCAAAAGATGCCGTCAACTCAGCGAATCACCTGTCCATTCGAATTGATGATCGTCATCTCGACGAACTTCGAGCCGACGTGGTTGGACGGCGAGAAGTTGACATTGAAGCCGCCCAGATCATAGTTGCCCATCGACTCGAGCGCGGTGATGAGCTTCTCACGCGTGAGGTCGCGGCCCGCGCGCTTCAGCCCTTCCACGAGGGCGCGTGCAGCGACGTAGCCTTCCATGCTGCCGTAGTCGAAATCGGTGATGCCTTCCGCCTTGAGCAGCTTCTGGTAGTCGCGCACCAGCGGCGACGCGCCGCTATACGGGTACGGCATTACCTGCGAGATGACCACGCCGCCGCCGGCCTTGCCCAGCGCATTGGCCAGCGCCTTGGTGCCGACGAACGACACGTTGTAGAACTGTCCCGCGTAACCCTGCTCCTGCGCGGCCTTCACCAGCGCGGCCACCGTCTGGTATGCGCTCACGGCGACGATGGCATCGGGCTTTTGCGCCAGCACGGTGCCGAGCGCGCCTTTCACGTCGGTCGTGTTGCGCACCACGCTGGCCTGCGCGACGAGCGACACGCCCTGGTTCGCTGGCAGCTTCAATGCACGTTGCACCCCGTCCAGCCCGGCCTTGCCGTAGGCATCGTCGTTGTAGACCACGGCGATGCGCTTCAAGCCCGTGGTGTGAATCTGCTGAACGATGGCAGCGGTCTCGTCGTTGTAGCTCGCACGCATGTGGAAGACGTTGCGCGCGAACGGCTCGCGCAGCGCCATGGCACCGGAGTACGGCGCGAAGAACGGCACGCCCGCCGGATTGGCAATCTTGAGGGCCGCCAGGCTGGTCGGCGTGCCGACATAGCCGAACAGGGCGAACACCTTGGTGTCGTCGATCAGCGTCTTCGTGTTGCGTGCGGTGGCGTCGGGCTCGTAAAAGTCGTCGAGCACCTTCAGCTCGATCTTGCGGCCATTGACGCCGCCCGCCGCATTGACGGCATTGAAGTACAGCTTGGCGCCCCGGTTCATCTGCTGGCCGAGCTGGGCGGCCGGGCCGCTCAGTGGCACAGATTGCCCGATGAGGATGGTGTCGTTTGTGACGCCGGTTTCTGCGTGTGCAGCGGCGGCCAGCCCCATGGCGCCCGCCGCGAACATCGCCAGCAGCCCGGTGAATCTGCGTGCCTGCATGCTCTCCCCCCGAAGAGATTGGTTTGCCCGGCATCATAGCCAAACGGGCGGGGCAGGCAAACAGGATCGGCTCGGACTGTGGCAGTTTTGATGGTTTTTGAGACAGGCACCCCCGTGCGGTGCGGTGCTCAGGCCGCCTGCGCCGGCACGCGCCGCTTCAGGATGGCCAGCAGCCCCGCAGTGACGAGCGTACCCGCCACCAGCGCAACCATATAGCCGCCCAGGTGCGTGACGGCATTCGGGATCGGCAGCACAAAGGCGCCCCCATGCGGCACGCGCAATTCCACCCCGAACCACATCGACAGCGCACCCGCGCAGGCCGATCCCGCCACCAGCGCCGGAATGACGCGTAGCGGGTCGCGTGCGGCATACGGGATCGCGCCCTCGCTGATGAAGGCCAGGCCGAGCACCGCCGTGGCGCGTGCCGCCTGGCGCTCGTCGCCGGTAAAGCGCGAAGGGAAGAGCCATGCGGCCAGCGCAATGCCAAGGGGCGGCGTCATGCCGGCTGCCATGGTGGCCGCCATCGGCGTGTAGACCTGCGCGCCGATCAGCCCCGTGCTGAATGCGTACGCGGCCTTGTTGATGGGGCCGCCCATGTCGAAGGCCATCATGCCGCCGAGCAGCGCCCCCAGCGGCACCGCATTGGCGCCCTGCATGCCGCGCAGCCACGTTGTGAGCGACGTCAACAGCGCTGCCACCGGCGCACCGACCACGTACAGCATCACGAGGCCGGTGACCAGGCAACCGAGCACCGGCAGGATCAGCACCGGCTTCAGCCCCTCCAGGTTGCGCGGCAGCTTCAGCCAACGGTTCAGGGCCTCGGTGCCGTAACCGGCTACGAAGCCCGCCACGATACCGCCCAGGAAACCCGCGCCCAGGCTGGCGGCCAGCATGCCCCCGACCATGCCCGGCGCAATGCCCGGCCGGCTGGCGATCGAATAGCCGATGTAGCCCGCCAGCACCGGCACCATCAGCGCAAACGCCGATCTGGCGCCGATCTGGAACAGCGCACCGCCGAGCGTGCCGCGCGCTGCGTCTTCCGTCACGTAGATGCCGCCGAGGGCAAAGGCCAGCGCGATCAGGATGCCGCCCGCCACCACGAACGGCAGCATGAAGGACACGCCGGTCATCAGGTGCTTGTAAGGGCCGGTGCGCTCGGCGGCCGGCGCGGCTGCAGCCTGCGCTGCGGCGGGCGCTTCGACGGTGGCCTCGCTGAGCGCCCGGCGGATCAGCCCCGGGCCATCGTGGATGGCCGCCTTGGTGCCCGCCCGAAAGAGCGGCTTGCCGGCGAAGCGCGACAGGTCGACCTGCGTATCCGCCGCGATGAGTACGAGGTCCGCGCGTGCGATCGCATCGGCGGACAGCGTGTTCTGCGCGCCCACCGAGCCTTGCGTTTCGACATGGATCGCGTGGCCGAGCTCAGCGGCCGCCTGCGTGAGTGCCTCCGCCGCCATGAAAGTGTGGGCGATACCTGTCGGGCACGACGTGATGGCGACGATCCGCTTCGGTTCCGCATCGGCCGCGGGCGCGGCGGGCGCACTCCCCATCATGCGATCCAGCACGGCGCGCGCGTTGTCGAGCACCTCGTCGAGCGTGACTTCGATCGTCCGCGGATTGGCCTGGCGCGCGGCGGTGTCGGGCGACACGCCGGCCCACACGACGGCATCGGCGGTGGCCAGCACGGAGGTGTTGACGACGGAGGCGGTGTCCGGCGCGCGCACGTCCACGTCGAGCTTGCAGCCGGTTTCGCGCGCGGCGTGCCGCAGCGCTGCACCGGCGAGCATGGCGCGGGTGGTGCGGCCGTCCGCGCCGAGAATTGCCAACAGGTTTGCCATGGTCGGCTCCTTGATGATGTTGACCGCGCGCGGGCTCAGGCCACGCGCTGCATGCGTACGACGGCAGCCCGCTGGCGCACGTGCTCGGGCGGTGGCAGATTTGGCCCGAGGCGCTGGAGCTTGCACGCGGCAAACGCTACGGACAGGCGCACGGTGTCTTCCAAGCTTGCGCCGGCATGCCAGCCGGCCAGCACGCCCGCCACCATGGCATCGCCCGCGCCTACGGTACTGGCGGCGCGCACGGGCGGCAGGCTCGCTTGCCACGTGCCCTCGGCGGTGACGAACAGCGCGCCGTCTTCACCCAGCGAGACGATCACCTGCGCGACGCCGCGCGCGTGGATTCCGCGCGCTGCCTCCACCACGTCCTGCAGCGTGGGCAATGGCGCGCCGGCCCACACCTCGAGCTCATGCCGGTTCGGCTTGACGGCTGTCGGCAGCGCGTGGCGCGGAGCTGCCAGCGCCAGTGCGAGCGGTGCGCCGCTGGTATCGAGCAGTGTCCGGACGCCGCGCGCGTTCAACGGCGCCAGCAGTTGCACGTACGTATCGGCCGGCAGGCCGCCGGGCAGGCTGCCGCATAGCGCCACGCCGGCCACGTCGGTCATCGCATCGATGCGCTTGCATAGCGCATCCAGGTCCAGCGCGGTGGCGGCGATGCCGGGCAGGTTGATATCGGTGGTCTGCCCATCCGCGGCGTCGCTGATCTTGATGTTGGTGCGGTTGCTGCCCTGCACACGGTAGAAGCTGTCGACGATGTGCTTGCGGGCGAACAGCGCTTCGAACAGCTCGGCATTGTCCTGGCCGAGCAGGCCGGTGGCCACCACGGGCACCTGCCAGTCGGCCAGGCAGCCGGCCACGTTGACGCCCTTGCCGCCGGCCTGGTGCGTGACACTGCGGCCCAGGTTGACGCGGCCGCGTTCGAGCCTGTCCAGCCCGACCGTCATGTCGATGGCGGGATTGAGCGTGACGGTGACGATGCGCGTAGTCATGCTGTGGCCAACTCCTTGCCGTTCGCGGCCACGGCGAGGGCGCTTTCCAGCGTGCGCACCTCCTGCGCCGACGCGCACGCCAGCGCGCGGCCCGCCAGCTCGGCGAGTGCGGAGCGTTCTGCTGCACGCAGTCGCGCCTTCACGGCGGGAATGTCGCGCGGGCTCATCGACAGCTCATTCACGCCGAGCCCCGCTAGCAGCAGCGCGCCAAACGGATCGCCCGCCAGGCCGCCGCACACGCCCACCCAGCGGTGGTGGCGTGTGGCGCCTTGTACCGTTTGCTGAATCAGTCGAAGCACGGCCGGGTGCAGGCTGTCGGCCTCGGCGGCGAGGTCGGGATGCTGGCGGTCGATGGCCAGCGTGTATTGCGTGAGGTCGTTCGTGCCGATGGAGAAGAAGTCCACGTGTTCGGCCAGCCGGTCGGCCAGCAGCGCGGCGGCCGGGACCTCGACCATGATGCCGAGCGGCACCGCCGGCGCGCCCACTTCGGCGCGGATGCGCTCGCACGCCGCGCGCACGGCCATCACTTCGTCCATCGACGTGATCATCGGGAACATGATCGACAGCGCGTTGCCGCTGCCGGCATCGCGTGCGGCGCGATAGAGTGCGCGCAATTGCGGCTCCATGAGGTCGGGCCGGCGCAGCAGCAGGCGTGCGCCGCGCACGCCGAGGAACGGGTTGTCTTCCGTGGGCAGGTTCAGATGCGGCACCTGCTTGTCGCCGCCGATGTCCAGCGTGCGCACGATCAGCGGCCGGCCGTCGAGCGCCTCGAGCATGTCTGCGTAGACGGCGTACTGGGTGTCTTCGTCGGGTGTGTGGTCGCGTTCGAGGAAGAGGAATTCGGTGCGCATCAGGCCGACGCCCTCCGCGCCGAGCGTGATGGCCTCGGCGGCCTGCGCGGGCAGGTTGACGTTGGCGGCGATCTCGACGGTGTAGCCGTCGCGTGTGCGCGCCGGGAGGCTGCGCTCGGTCTGCTCGCGCTGCGCCCGAGCGGCTTCTTCGTCCAGCCAGCGGCGCGCGCTGGCGATGCTGGCCACATCCGGGTCGAGCACCAGCCGGCCGCCCGTGCCGTCGACGATGGCTTGCGTGCCGGGCGCCACATCGAGCACTGCCGGGCCTGCAGCCACCACGGCGGGAATGCCGAGCGTGCGCGTGAGGATGGCTGTATGCGACGTCGGCCCGCCTTGCGCGGTGACGATGCCGAGGATGCGGCGTGTGTCCAGCGCAGCGGTGTCCGATGGCGACAGATCTGCCGCCACGAGAATGCAAGGCGTGTCGGGCAGCGTTTGCGCCGCCTTGCGCAGCGACGGATCGAGATGCCCCAGCACGCGCCGGCCCACGTCGCGCAGGTCGGCTGCGCGCGCGGCCAGCAGCGGATTGCCCAGCGCCGCGAGCCGCTCGGCCAGCCGCTCCACGGCGTGATGCCACGACCACGCCACGCCGTGGCCTTCGACCATCGCCTGGCAGGTCAGCGTCATGAGGTCGGTGTCGCCCAGCAGTTCCGCTTGCGCCTTGAAGATGCCGGCCTCGGCCTCGCCCAGGCGGGCGGCGGTGTCTTGCGCGAGTGCGGCAAGTTCGGCGCGCGTGTCGGCGAGCGCCTTGTCGAGCAGGTCGCCGCCCGTGGTGAGCGCGACCGGGTGGTCGGGCACGGCCGCCGCGCCATGCTGCAGCACGTGGACGGGGCCGATCGCGAGGCCCGGGCTTGCTCCAATGCCGCCGATGGCGGGCAAGGCGACCTCGGCTTGCCAACCGTGTGCGCTCTGGCGCGTGCGGGCGGCTTGAGCGTCACGCACGGCCTGCGCGCGTTCCTGCGCGACAAGGCCGCGAATGGTCTGTTGCAGGGCGTCGAGCGCGGCGCCGGCATCCGGGCCTTCCGCTGACAGCGTCAGCTTGGCGCCCGCCGCCAGCCCCAGTTGCAGAAGCGCGACGAGGTTCTTGGCGTCCGCCGTCTCGTCCCCGTGGCGGACTTGGATGCGTGCCGCAAACCGGCGTGCGGTCTCCACCCACTGGGCGGCGGGGCGGGCATGCAGGCCGCTCGGGTACTCCAGGGTGAGGGCGCGCTGCTCGGCCAGGTCCGTGCCGGGGGCGCTCGCCGCCTGGGCGGGCGCATCGCTGGACAGCGCGGCGACGATGTCCTCGGCGTCCTGCGTGGTGAAGAGCTGGCGCAGGCGTGCATCGTCATTGAGCAGGCGGGTGAGGCGGCGCAGCAGCACGATGTGCTCGTCCGACTGCGCTGCGATGGCGAAGACCAGGTGCGTCGTCTGCCCTGGGTGCCACTCCAGCCCGTCGGGAAACTGCAGTACGGCAATGCCCGTCTGGCGGATGAGGTGGCGGTCTTCGCCCATGCCGTGCGGAATGGCCACGCCGTGGCCGAGGAAGGTGTTGGCGACGGTTTCGCGGCGCAGCAGGCTGTCAATGTAGGCGGGGTCGATGCAGCCTGAGTCGGCCAGCAATTGCCCGGCGGCGCGGATGGCGCCTTCCTTGTTGGTGGCGCGTTGCTGCAGGCGGATGCGTTCAGCGCAGATGAGGGCGGTAGCCATGCGGCGGGGTCTCCTGCGGGCGGCCGCGCGGGAGGAGGCAGGCGCGGCTAGGCGTGTCGTTGATGTGGTCGCATTGAAATCGATTACAGTGAGGGTGTCAATGTGCAATGCGGCGCAAAGTGACGTGTATCCCGCTGTTTACGGGGTTTCCCCTGAGGAAGCGTCGCATTGGTGGCGCGGCCGGCTTTGGCTATCATGACGCTTTCTTTGGAAACGATTTCAGCATGACGGTTCGGATCAAGGACGTAGCGGCGGCGGCGGGCGTGTCGGTGGCGACGGTGTCGCGTGCGCTGGCCGGCGGCCCCGTGAGCGCGGAGCTGCGCCGGCGTGTCGATGCGGCGGTGGCCGCGTCGGGGTATCGGCCCAACCTGTCGGCGCGGCGGCTGCGCTCGCAGCAGGCGCAGACCGTCGGGCTGATCGTGTCGGACATCCGCAACCCGTTCTTCACCAGCGTCAGCCGTGCGGTGGAGGATGCAGCGTACGCGGCGGGCCTGCGCGTGATCCTGTGCAATTCCGATGAAGACCCCGACAAAGAGGCGATGTACCTGCGACTGATGGAGGAGGAGCGCGTGACCGGCGTGATTCTCTCGCCCACGCGCGGCATTGCGGAGGCGCCGCGGCCGGTCGAACTCGGCTACCCCGTCGTGCTGATCGACCGTGCCGGGCCCGCGTGCGGCACCGATGCCGTCGTGCTCGACAACCAGCAGGCGGCGCAGGCGCTGGCAGACCACCTTGCCGCGCAGGGCTATCGCCGCATCGGCGGGCTCTTTGGCCGCACCAGCAGCACGGGCGCCGAACGCCAGGCCGGCTTTGCCGCCGCGCTCGCCCGCCACGGCGTGAGCGCCGAAGCACGCTTCATCCTGCCCACCGCGGAAGCCGCCGAGACCGAAACGCTGGCGTGGCTCTCCAGCGGCGAGCGGCCCGACGCCCTCGTCGCAAGCAACGCGCAATCGCTGCTGGGCGTGCTGCGTGCGCTGCGCCGGCTGTCGCTCGAGGTGCCGCGCGACATTGCAGTCGCCGGCTTCGACAACGAGCCGTGGACGGAACTGGCCGGCCCGGGCATCACCGTGATCGAGCAGCCGGTCTACGACATCGGCCGCATGGCCATGGCGATGCTGCAAGGCCGCCTCGCAGACAGCACCTTGCCGGCGCGGCGGGTCCTGCTGACCGGGCGCCTGGTCCCGCGCGGTTCGACGCCGCTGCGCCCGACGTAGCGCGCGATTACAATTTCCGGATCATCGCAGCCGCGCAGGTGCCTGTAGACGCAAGCGGCCGCCACCCCACTCCGGAGTCTCCCGATGTCCACCCAAGTGATCCGTGCCGCCTGCCCGCACGACTGCCCCGACACCTGCGCCTTGCTCGTCACCGTGGAGGACGGCCGCGCCACCCGCGTGCAGGGCGACCCGGACCACCCGACCACCGCCGGCGTGCTCTGTACGAAGGTCAACCGTTACACCGAGCGCACGTATCACCCGAACCGCCTGCTCTCGCCGATGAAGCGCGTCGGCGCGAAGGGCGAGGGCAAGTTCGCGCCCATCACGTGGGACGAGGCTCTCGACACCATCGCCAGCCGTCTCGGCGAGATCGCCTCGCGCAATCCCGAAGCGATCGTCCCGTACAGCTATGCCGGCACGATGGGCCTCGTGCAGGGCGAAAGCATGGCGGCGCGCTTCTTCCACAAGCTGGGGGCATCGCTGCTAGATCGCACGATCTGCGCATCGGCCGGCGCGACGGCGCTGCGCTATACGTATGGCGCGAGCCTCGGCATGGACATCGAGCACGTGCAGGATGCCAAGCTGATCCTGATCTGGGGCGCCAATCCCATCGCCTCGAACCTGCATTTCTGGACGCGCGCGCAGGAAGCCAAGCGGCGTGGGGCGACGCTGGTGGCGATTGATCCGTATCGCTCGCTGACGGCCGAGAAATGCCATCGCCACCTGGCCGTGCGTCCGGGCACCGATGCGGCGCTGGCCATGGCGATGATCCACGTGCTGATCCGCGACGACCTGCTGGACCACGATTACATCGCCAACCACACGCTCGGCTTCGAGGCGCTGCGCGAGCGCGCCCGGCAGTACACGCCGGACTACGCTGCCACGCTGTGCGGCATCGACGCCGCGGACATCGAATGGCTGGCCAAGCTGTACGGCACGACCGTCGTGCGCGACCGGCAGCCGGCGGCCATCCGCCTGAACTATGGCATGCAGCGCGCCCATGGCGGCGGGCAGGGCGTGCGTGCGGTGGCGTGCCTGCCATCGCTGGTGGGGGCGTGGCGCGATGCGGCGGGCGGGCTGCAACTGTCGACGTCGGGCTTCTTCCCGATCGATAACGCGAAGCTGCAGCGCCCCGATCTGCTCCCGGGCTGGCCCAAGTTGCCGCGCACCATCAACATGAGCACCATCGGCGATGCGCTGCTGCATCCTGGCGATGCATCGTTCGGCCCGAAGGTGGAGGCGGTGGTCGTCTACAACAGCAATCCCGTGGCGGTGGCGCCGGATTCGCGCAAGGTCGCGGCCGGCTTTGCGCGCGAAGACCTCTTTACCGTGGTGCTGGAGCACTTCCAGACCGACACCGCCGATTACGCCGACATCCTGCTGCCCGCCACCACACAGCTCGAGCACGTAGACGTGCACAAGGCGTACGGCCACACCTACGTGCTGGCGAACAACGCCGCCATTGCGCCGGTGGGGCAGGCGCTGCCGAACACCGAGATCTTCCGCCGGCTTGCGCAACGCATGGGCTTTACCGAGGCGTGCTTTGCCGATTCCGATGACGAGATCGCGGCCCAGGCCGTGCGCCGCGACGATCCTGCCGCCGCGCACATCGACTGGGAAACGCTCAAGCGCGAGGGCTGGCAGAAGCTCGCGCATCCGGCCGCGCCGCTCGCGCGAGGCGGTTACCGCACGCCGTCGGGCCGCTGTGAGTTCTATTCCGAGCAGATGGCCAAGGACGGCCTGGACCCGCTGCCCGGCTACGTGCCGCCGCACGAATCGGCCATCAGCACGCCTGAGCTGGCGAAGCGCTATCCGCTCTCCATGATCTCGCCGCCGGCGCGCAACTTCCTGAACTCCACCTTCGTCAACGTCGACAGCCTGCGCAGCACCGAAGGCGAGCCGCATCTCGACATCCATCCCGACGATGCCCTGCCGCGCGGCGTGGTGGATGGCGGACTGGTCCGCATCTTCAACGACCGCGGCGCCATGCAGGCGCGTGCCCGCGTGACGGACCGCGCCCGCCGCGGCGTGGTGGTCGGCCTGTCGATCTGGTGGAAGAAGCTCGCGCCCGACGGCACCAATGCCAACGAAGTCACCAGCCAGCGCCTGACCGACATGGGCCGCGCACCGACCTTCTACGACTGCCTGGTGGAGGTCGCACCGGCGGCGCAGACGGCCTGAGGACGGCCATGCGGAGGGCCCGCGGGCTGTGTCTGGCGTTGTCCCTGGCGGGCACTGCGTTGCTGGCCGGTTGCGACGCGGTCGGCTATTACTATCAGTCGGTTGCCGGGCATCTCTCGCTGATGGCGCAGCGCGAGTCCATCGACAAGGCCATCGAAGATGCCCGCGCGGCGCACAACGACAAGCTCGCCAGGCGCCTCGAGGATGCCCGCAGCATCCGCATCTACGCGTCGCGCGAGCTGGCGCTGCCCGATAACGGCAGCTACCGCGTCTACGCCAACCTCAAGCGCCCGTTCGCGGTGTGGAACGTTTTTGCGGCGCCGGAGCTGTCGGTCAAGCTCAAGGAGTGGTGCTTCCTCATCGTCGGCTGCGTGACCTACCGCGGCTATTACGACCGCAGCGCCGCCCTGGCCTATGCCGACACGCTGCGCGCCGAAGGTCTGGACGTGGACGTGGCCGGCATTCCTGCGTATTCCACACTGGGTTATTTCGACGACCCGCTGCTCAACACCTTCGTCGGCCTGCCCGAAGGCGAGCTGGCGCGGCTGATCTTCCACGAGCTCGCCCACCAGGTGGCCTACGCCAAGGGCGACACCGCCTTCAACGAATCGTTTGCCACCACCGTCGAGACGATCGGCGTCGAGCGCTGGCTGGCCGATGCGGCAACGCCGGAAATTCGCGCGGAATACGCCGTTTACGATGCCCGCCGCGTACAATTCCGCGCCCTGCTGCTGGCGTACCGCAGCCGGCTCGAAAAGCTGTACGCGAGCCCCGTCTCCGATGACGAGAAGCGCGCCGGCAAGCGTGCCACCTTTGCCAGCCTGCAGGCAGATTACGCCAAGCTGAAGGCAAGCTGGGGCGGCTATACCGGCTACGACCGCTGGTTCGCGCAGCCGCTGTCGAACGCCCATCTGGGCGCGGTGGCGAGCTATCTGGAGTGGGTGCCCGCGTTCACGGCGCTGTATCACCGCGATGGCGGAGACTGGGCGCGCTTCTATGCCGACGTGAAAGCCCTGGCGCGCGAACCCAAACCAGCGCGCGAGGCCGTGCTGCGGAGCCTTGCCCCTCCAGCGTCGCCGGAGGCGGATGGCACCCCTTTGCAAAAGTGATGCCGGCGGCGGTCGGTGCACCCGTTTCGAGCATGCCGGACCGCCCGAGGGAATCGTCTAAGTTATTGTTTTGACACACACATCCGCGTACGATGCGGAAAAAATCGAACGATCATTCGAAAAAATCGACAATCGCCAGGAGACACGCCCATGGATAAACCGTGGCTGAAGCAGTACCCCCCCGGGGTGCCGGCCGAGATCGACGCATCGCAGTACCGATCGCTGGCCCATCTGCTTGAGGATTCTTTCCAGAAGAACCGCAACCGCCGTGCATTCGAATGCATGGGCAAGGTGCTGACCTACGGCGAGCTCGATACGCTGTCGCGCCAACTGGCGGCGTGGCTGCAGTCGCGCGGCCTGGGACCGGGCGCGCGCGTCGCGCTGATGATGCCGAACGTGCTGCAGTACCCCGTGGCGCTGGCCGCCGTGCTGCGTGCCGGCTATGTGGTCGTCAACGTCAATCCGCTTTACACCCCGCGCGAACTGGAACACCAGCTCAAGGACAGCGGTGCCGAAGCGATCATCATCCTGGAGAACTTCGCGACGACGCTGCAGCAGGTGCTGCCGAACACGCCGGTCAAGCACATCGTTGTGGCCAGCATGGGCGACATGCTCGGCGGGCTGAAGGGCATGCTCGTCAATTTCGTCGTGCGCAGCGTCAAGAAGATGGTGCCGGCGTGGGAGCTGCCCAACTGCATCCGCTTCAACGCCGCCCTGCAGGAGGGCGCCAGGCAGACGCTCAAGCCCACGTCGGTCGGCCCCGACGACATCGCCTTCCTGCAGTACACGGGCGGCACCACCGGTGTGTCGAAGGGCGCGACGCTGCTGCACCGGAACATCGTCGCCAACGTGCTGCAGTCCGAGGCGTGGATGAACCCGGCGCTCACCAAGCCGGGCCGCGACGGCCGCATGCTGGGACCGGACGAAGAGATCATCACCATCACGGCGCTGCCGCTGTATCACATCTTCGCGCTCACGGTGTGCTGCCTGCTGTCGATGCGCAAGGGCGGACTGGCCGTGCTGATCCCGAACCCGCGCGACATCCCGGGCTTCATCAAGGTGCTCAAGCAGTACCGCTTCCACATGTTCCCGGCCGTGAACACGCTGTACAACGCGCTGCTGAACCATCCCGACTTCAAGAACGTCGACTGCTCCAACCTGCGCGTGGCCAACGGCGGCGGCATGGCGGTGCAGGAAGCTGTGGCCAAGAAGTGGCTCGAGGTGACGGGCTGCCCGATCATCGAAGGCTACGGCCTGTCGGAAACCTCGCCGTCGGCCATCTGCAACCCGACCAATACCGACACGTTTTCCGGCACGGTCGGCTTGCCGATCCCGGGCACCGAGGTCGCCATCCGTGACGACGAGGGCCACGATCTGCCGATCGGGCAGGCGGGCGAAATCTGCATCCGCGGCCCGCAGGTCATGGCCGGCTACTGGAAGCGCCCCGACGAGACCGCCAAGGTCATGTACGCCGACGGCTTCTTCAAGACCGGCGACGTGGGCGTGATGGACGAGCGCGGCTACACCAAGATCGTCGATCGCAAGAAGGACATGATCCTGGTGTCCGGCTTCAACGTGTACCCGAACGAGATCGAAGGCGTGGTGGCGATGTGCCCGGGCGTGCTGGAAGTCGCCGCCGTGGGCGTGCCCGATGTGCACTCGGGCGAGGTCGTGAAGCTGTTTGTCGTTCGCCGCGATCCGACGCTGACCGAAGAGAAGCTGCAGGAGTTCTGCAAGGAACAGCTCACCGGTTACAAGCGGCCGAAGTTCATCGAGTTCCGCAATGAGCTGCCGAAGACGAATGTCGGCAAGATCCTGCGCCGAGAGTTGCGGGACGAAGCGATGAAGAAGCGCGCGTGAGTCTGCGTTGCCGTCAAGAAAAAGCCGCGAGGAATCGCGGCTTTTTCTTGTGCGGGCAGATCACCCCACGTACAGGAGAATGCTCACGAACTGGCATGCACTGCCCGCCAGCACGAACAAGTGCCAGATGCCATGGAAGTGCTTCACCTTCTCGTCAAAGAGAAAAAACCCGACGCCCGCGGTATAGAACGCTCCACCCGCGACCACCCACCACAGGCCGGGCGCAGGCAGTGCGGCCATCAACGGCCCCATGGCGATCAGTACCAGCCATCCCATCACCACGTAGATCACCAGCGACAGAACGCGCGTGCGACGGCCGATCCAGAGCTCCTGCGCAATGCCGACGGCCGCCAGGGCCCAGTTGACGCCGAACAGCGTCCACCCCCACGGGCCGCGCAGCGTCACCAGTGCAAACGGCGTGTAGCTGCCGGCGATCAGCAGGTAGATGGCGCAATGGTCCAGGCGCTGCAAGACGCCCTTGGCCGGGCCGCGCAGGCTGTGATACAGCGTGGAGATGGTGTAGAGCAGGACCAGCGTGGTGCCGTAGACGACCGAGCTGACCACCTTCCACGCATCGTGGTGCAGCGCCGAGGATGTCACCAGCACCGCCATGCCCGCAGCGGCAAGGATGGCTCCGGCGAGGTGGCTGAAGCCGTTGAAACGTTCTCCGTGATACATGCGCGGATCTCCGGAAAGGCTCGGTGTGGGTGTGCGTTTTCGCGAGTGCAGACGCCGCATTTTCGCATGGGGTAGCGGCCAGGGCAGGCAGGCGCGTTCGAATCAGGAAGGCGCAGGTGCCCGCACAACGTCGGCAATCACGCCACGCAGCCACTGATGCGCCGGATCGTTCTGCCGCCGCGGGTGCCACAGATGCCCGAACGCAAATGGCTCGATCGGAAACGGTGCGGCAAACACACGCAGCCGCGCATCGCCGTCGAGCCGATCGAGATTGCGCCGCGCAACGGTGAGGACGAGGTCCGTTCCCGCAATCACCTCATTGGCCACGCCCCAGTGCGGCAGGGTGATCGCGATGCGTCGTGTGTGTCCGAGCCTGGCCAGCGCGCGATCGATTTCGTTGTCGACGCCGCCGCGCATGGCGACCAGCGCGTGCGGGCGCGCAAGCCATGCCTCCAGGGTCAATGTGCCGCAGGCCGGCAACGTGGATGCATCCGCCGCACAGGCGAAAGTGTCGGTGAACAGCGTCTGCGCCAGGAGTTCGGACGGCGGCGATGGAAAGACGCCGAGTGCCAGGTCCACCTCGCCGTCGAGCACCTGCAACTGCATCATCTCGCGCGTCGATTGCGTGACCACCAGGTCGATGCCGGGCGCTTCGGCGCGCAGGCGCCGCATCAGCCCAGGCAGCACGGTGCGCGCGCCGTAATCGGACATCACCAGCCGGAACACGCGCTGCGCTTCGGATGCGTCGAAAGCGGGCGGGGCCAGCAGCGCGCCGAGCTGCGCCAGCACGTCCTCGAGCGGCTGCGAGAGCTCGCGCGCCCGCGCCGTCAACTCGAGCTTGCCGCCGCGGCGCACCAGCAGCGGGTCGCCAAACAGCGCACGCAGATGCGCCAGCGCATGGCTGACCGCGGGCTGGCTCTTGTGCAGCCGCACGGCCGCGCGCGAGATATGGCGTTCGGTCATCAGCGCGTGGAGGGTCACGAGCAGGTTGAGGTCAACACGCTGCAGAGGATTCGTCATGCGAATAATGGTAATGCGTCATTCGAATTTCCATTCGCGCTATTCATAAAGGAACATTGGCAGCAAGACAACTTCCGGAGTGGAGCGATGACGAATCCGCTGTCTTTTTCTGCGATGGGGCTGGCGCTGGTGGCGTTGGTGGCCGGCGCGCTCGTGCCGTTCCAGGCCGGCAGCAATGCGGTCCTGGGTCGGGCGCTTGGTCATCCGCTGTGGGCGACGGTGGTGTCGCTGCTGGTGAGCCTCCTGATGGTGGTGCCCGTGCTGATTGCGCTGCGTGCGCCGGCGCCGCTGCTCGCGCAAGCGGCGCGCCTGCCGCTGTGGGCGTGGTTCGGCGGTGTCGCGGGCGTGATCTACCTGACGGCTGCGCTCATGCTCACGCCCAGGCTGGGTGCGACCACGTTCATCGTCAGCGTGATTGCGGGGCAGATGCTCACCTCGCTGCTGATCGACCATTTCGGCCTCGTGGGGCTGCCGGTCAAGCCCGTCAATGTGGGCCGCATTGCCGGCGTGGCGCTGATCTGCGCGGGGATGCTGCTGGTGCAGTGGTTCACGCAGGCGCAGCCCGCGCCGGCCGGCAACGCTGCCAGCGCGGCGCGGGCGCGGTCTTCGCCCTGATTACATCAGCCGCGCATCGCGCGTCTCTCGCATGCAGAGCACGCCGCACAGGCTGACCACCGCAGCCGCCGATACATACATCCCGACCCAACTGAGCCCGCCCTGTTCGGCCAGCTTCTGCGCGATATACGGCGCAATCGATGCACCGAGAATGCCGCCCAGGTTGTACGAGACGCCTGCGCCCGTGTAGCGCACGTTGGTCGGGAACAGCTCCGGCAGCAGCGCGCCCATCGGCGCGAAGGTCACGCCCATCAGGAACAGCTCGATGATCAGGAAGAGCGCCACCAGGGGCGTCTGGCCGCTGCCGAGCAGCGGTGCCATCGTGAAGCCCGACAGAATGGCCGCGATGATGCCGACGATCAGCACCGGTTTGCGCCCGAAGCGGTCCGACGCCCACGCCGACAGCGGCGTCGCCAGCCCCATGAACACCACCGCCAGGCACAGCAGCCCCAGGAAGCTCGGCCGCGAGAAATGCAGCGTGCCCACGCCGTACGACAGCGAAAACACCGTCGAGATGTAGAACAGCGTGTAGCAGACCACCATGGCCAGCGCGCCCAGCAGCGTCGGCCACCAGTGGTGCGCCAGCAGCGTGGCGACCGGCACCTTCACACGTTCCTGGCGGTCGATGGCGGCCTGGAATGCGGGCGTCTCGGCGATCTTCAGGCGCACGTACAGGCCCAGCGCCACGAGCACCGCGCTGACGAGGAAGGGAATGCGCCAGCCCCAGCTGCGGAACTGCTCGTCCGACAGTGCAAGCGCCAGCCCGAAGAACAGCCCGTTCGATGCCAGGAAGCCCACCGACGGCCCCAGCTGCGGAAACATGCCGAACCAGGCGCGCTTGCCCTGCGGCGCGTTCTCGGTGGCCAGCAGCGCCGCGCCGCCCCATTCGCCGCCCAGGCCGATGCCCTGGCCAAAGCGCAGAATGCACAGCAGGACAGGCGCCAGCGTGCCGATGCTGTCATAGCCCGGCACCAGCCCGATCAGCGTGGTGGAAATGCCCATCACCAGCAGCGACGCCACGAGCGTGGATTTGCGCCCGATCCGGTCACCGAAGTGGCCGAACAGGAACGAGCCGATCGGCCGTGCGATGAACGCGATCCCGAACGTGACGAAGGCCGACAGCGCTTGCGCCGTGGCCGATCCGTGCGGGAAGAACACGGGCCCGATCACCAGCGCCGCGGCCGTGGCGTAGACGTAGAAATCGTAGAACTCGATGGCCGTGCCGATGAAGCTCGCAAAGACGATGCGCGAGCGGCTGGCGTCCGTGGCTGGATCGGCGGCGGGCGCCACCATGGCGGAGGAAGTCGAAGAGGACATGCGGGTCTCCCGGGGACGTTGTGTTGTTGTCGTTATGAAGGCCGCCCATTGTGCGCGCGGCGGGCGGGGTGCTCAATCGCTGCGCGGTCAATCCACCTTTGCGCCCGAGGCCTTCACGACCGCGGCCCACTTCGCCGTCTCGGCACGGATGTGCGCGGCGAACTGCTCCGGCGTGTCGCCCACGGGCTCGGCGCCCTGCGCTTCGAGCTTCTCCTTGATGGCGGGGCTCGCCAGCGATTTCGCCACCGCCTGCTGGATGCGCGACACGATGGCCGGCGGCGTGCCGGCTGGCGCCAGCAGCCCGAACCACGAGCTGGCCTCGTATTGCGGCAGGCCGGCGGCCTGCGCGACGGTCGGCACGCCGGGCAGCGCCGGCGACGGTTTGGCGCTCGTGACGGCCAGCGCCTTCAGCTTGCCGCCCTTGATCTGCGGCATGGCCGAGGGCAGGTTGTCGAACATCAGGTCCATCGTGCCGCCGATCAGATCGGTCAGCGCCGGACCGCTGCCCTTGTACGGCACGTGGACCATGCTCGTGCCCGTCTGCGTCTTGAACAGCTCGCCGGCCAGATGGATCGACGTTCCGTTACCCGACGACGCCATGTTCAGCTTGCCCGGATTGGCCTTCGCGTAGTCGATGAGGTCCTTCACCGAGTTGATCTTGTTCTTCTGCGCAAAGGCCGGGTTGACCACGAGCACGTTCGGCACGGAGGCCACCAGCGTGATCGGCGCAAAGTCCTTGATCGGATCGAAACCCAGCCGCACGCCGTTCTGCGAGTACAGGGTCTGGTTGATGGCGTGCGTGCCCACCGTGCCCATCAGCAGCGTGTAGCCGTCGGGCGCGGCCTTGGCCACGAGCGTCGAGCCGATGTTGCCGCCCGCACCGGGCCGGTTGTCGACGATGACGTTCCAGCCGGCGCCGCGCGTGAGTTCTGCCGCGACGGCGCGCGCCAGGATGTCGGTCGTGCCGCCCGGCGTGAACGGTACGACGATGGTGATCGGCTTGGCCGGATACGGCGGGGTTTGCGCTGCCGCCGGCAACGCGATGGCGCCGGCAGCAGCACCGGCAAAGGCTGCGCGCAGCAAGGCACGGCGCAGCGTGCAAGGCACGGTCATGTCTCCTCCGATGATGTTTTTGTGTCGGCACAGCATAGCGCGCGGCCATGCAAAAAGGCACCCGAAGGTGCCTTCCTGCGCCCGCCAAGGAGAGGGGCGGCGGGCAACAACACAGTGCGCGTCAGAACTTGTGACGCAGGCCGATCGCCACGCCGACCTGGCTGTCCGAGTTCGGCGTGATGAAGTACGTCTGCGATGCGGCCGGCAGGTAGCCCACCGACGTCTGCGCGCCCGTCGCCGGGTTCGTCACATAGCCGATCGAATCCCAGTTCAGCGACGCATTGCGTGCATACGCGGCGCTCAGGTACACGTCGGTGCGCTTCGAGAAGTTGTAGTCGGCGATGAACTGCCACTGCTGCGGGTTACGCGGGTTGACCGTGGCGCCGCCGATGGTCGCTTCCTTGATGTTGTCGTAGTAGTACGCCAGCGTCAGGCCCAGGGCCGGCGTCACCTGGTAGTTCACGCCCGCCCAGTAATAGTCGTCGCGGTGCGGCAGCAGCGCCAGCGTGGCGCCAGACGAAGCCGTGTCGGTCTTGCCGTAGCGATAGCCGCCCATGACCTTGACCGGGCCCACCGTGTAGCTCGCGGCGATGGCGGCGCGCTTGTCCTTGGCGTACTCGTTGCCGGGGCCGCCCAGGGCTTCGGCTGCCGTCAGCACCTTCACTTCGTCATAGGCGATCCCCACGCCGAACGGGCCGGCAAAGTAGTTGGCGCCAACCCCGTACGCCGAGTTGGCGGTCTGGCTGCCGGCGCGCTCGCCAAACGACCAGTGGCCTTCCACGGTCAGCGGGCCGAATGCGCCGGTGTACTTGATGACATTGTCTTCGCGGAAGTTCGGGCCCAGCTGGCCGACCACCGGCTCATACTGCGTGGCGTAACCGGTCGGCGAGAAGTTCGCCATCATGTCGAAGATCGTGGTGTATTGCCGGCCCAGCGTGATCTTGCCCCAGTTGCCCTGCAAGCCGACAAACGCCTGCCGCCCGAACAGGCGCCCGCCCTGCTGCAGCGTGCCGGTGTCCATGCCGTAGCCCGACTCCAGCACGAACAGACCCTTGAGACCGCCGCCGATGTCTTCAACGCCGCGCAAGCCCCAGCGATTGGAAGACAGCCCGCCGGCCTGCATCGCCAGGCGCGAACCGCTGCTGCCCGGGATGACCACCCCCGCAGCCGTCACGGCTTGCGCGTGGTTGACGTACTCAACGTTGGCGTCGACCACGCCGTACAGCGTCACACTCGACTGAGCCTGCGCAACACCCGCAAATGTGCCCAGCACTGCCAATGCCAGCAGCGATTTCTTCATCGGTCGGTCTCCAGAATCTTATTTATTGAATTCGGTGGCAGGCAGACCCTCCGTTCTTGTCTTCCCGCCCCATGACTTTCAAGCGAAGTCGCTGACTAATGTAGCAACCCGTTGCAGGCGTCGGTCGAAATTTGCGAACGAATGTTCGTAAACGCGCGTTTGCTGTCTGATCCCGGCAACAGGCTGTTTCCGAAATCGAAATAGAAGTGGCATGTGCGCCTGCAATTCCTTGCGGTTTTGGATGCGATCCGCGCGCCAGCAGGGTTATCCCGTACAGTTGTGTTTGGCCGTGTGCGGTCTGACGCAGGACAAGATGCCGGCGGATGGCCGCCTTACAATGACGCCTGCGCCGTCCGCCATTGCCGGCGGCGCTGCTCTCATGCTCGATCGCTTCCTTTCTGAATTTGACCGCGCCCTGCGCGCCGTGGCCGGCGTCACGCGGGCCAGCCGTCCCAATCCTGCCGACGCGGTCGTCGCGCCGGCCACCTCCGACGACGTGGCCAAGCTCTCCGAGGCGGACCGCCGGCATGCCGCCGGCCTCATGCGCGTGAATCATGTGGGCGAGGTCTGCGCCCAGGCGTTGTATCAAGGGCAGGCCCTGTTCGCGCGGGATCCCGCGATCCGCGCGCAACTTGATCAGGCCGCGCGCGAAGAGGAAGACCACCTCGCCTGGTGCGCCCAGCGCCTGCAGGAGCTGAACGACCGGCCCAGCCTGCTCAACCCGCTCTGGTATGCCGGTGCCTTTGCCATCGGCGCGGTGGCCGGGCGCCTGGGCGACAGGATCAGCCTCGGCTTCGTTGCCGAGACCGAACGCCAGGTCGAGCATCATCTCGACGGCCATCTCGACGCATTGCCGGACCACGACACCCGCTCGCGCGCCATCGTCGCCCAGATGCGCGATGACGAAATCCGCCACGGCGACCATGCGCGCCAGGCTGGCGGCATCGAGCTGCCGGCGCCCATCCGCCATGCGATGCGCGCCGCCTCGCGCGTCATGACGACGACCGCCTACCGCATCTGAGGCCGCGCGCGCGTTTCACGGCGCGGCGCTCCTCCGTTTATCCGACCTCGCGGCTGCGTCCTGCGTGAGCGCGCAGCGCGCGCGCCTGCGCATCGTTCTCTCACGTGGTTTCTCCATAAACCGCGCTATCTCCTTCATTTGATTGGGAAAAGTGCCGTGCGCACTCGTGCTGTGTGCGCTAAGTCATTGTTCTGATTGCAAATTTTCCGTCTCGCGGGCCGCTGCAAGCCTTGACCGTCCAAAATGGTTCCTCTAAAGTGGGAAACAGTGTCAGAAAGTGTAGTTTTGTGGTTTGAAGAGGCCGTTTTGCAGGCCATTTGACGGCAAGGTTGACGGCGAAGGCGTCGCTGTCCGGAGAGAGAATCCAACGTGTTCCAGGGTGCGTCGGCGCTGACGCTGGATGCCAAGGGGCGGATGTCCATTCCGTCGCGGCACCGCGAAGCGCTCCAGCTGCAGGCCGAGGGCCGGGTGACTGTGACCAAGCACCCGGACGGCTGCCTCATGCTGTTTCCGCGCCCAGAGTGGGAACGCTTCCGCGAGCGCATCGCCGCGCTGCCGATGGAAGCGCACTGGTGGAAGCGGATCTTCCTGGGCAGCGCCGCCGACGTGGAGCTCGACACCGCCGGCCGTGTCCTCATCACACCTGAATTGCGCACCGCGGCCGCCCTTGAGCGCGACGTGATGCTGCTCGGCATGGGCAGCCACTTCGAAATCTGGGACGCCGCCACGTACACCGCGAAGGAGCAGGCCGCCATGGCGCAAGGCATGCCCGACGCCCTCAAGAATTTCTCCTTTTGATGACGCGCGATGACAACCCAAGCCAGTACGGGACTGCGCCATCAAACGGTGCTTTTGGACGAAGCGGTCGATGCGCTGATCTGGCGCGACGACGGCATCTATATCGATGGAACCTTCGGGAGAGGCGGGCACAGCCGCCGCATCCTGGAACGGCTGGGGCCCGGCGGCAGACTCGTCGCCTTCGACAAGGACCCGGCAGCAATCACCGAAGCGGGCACCGTAGAGGATGCCCGCTTCGCTATTGAGCATGACAGCTTCGCGCAGATGGCCCAGTGCCTGGACGCGCGCGGCATTGAACGGGTGGCCGGCGTGCTGCTGGATCTGGGCATCAGCTCGCCCCAGATCGACGAAGGCGCACGTGGCTTCTCGTTCCGGATGGATGGCCCGCTCGACATGCGGATGGACACCACGCGCGGCATCACCGCAGCCCAATGGCTGGCCGAGGCCGATGAGCGCGACATTGCGAGGGTGATACGGGACTATGGGGAAGAACGGTTTGCTGTACAGATTGCAAAGGCGATTGTTGCTCGCCGGAGCGAATCCGGGACTCGAGGTCCTCTCGATCGCACATCCGAGCTTGCCGCGCTCGTGGCGCAAGCCGTCAAAACACGCGAGAAGGGCCAAGACCCTGCGACCCGCACCTTTCAAGCTTTACGGATTCACGTCAATCAAGAGCTTGCGGACCTCGAAACCGGTCTGAAGGCCGCCTTTGAACGCCTGGAACAGGGGGGACGTCTCGTCGTGATCAGCTTCCATTCGCTGGAAGACCGCATCGTCAAGCGCTTCATGCAGGCCTTGGCGCGTCCGGAGCAATCCGCCGCGCCGGAACTGCGTCGGGCGCCGCTGCGTGCGCATGAGCTGCCGGCGCCGCAGTTGCGCCTGCTCGGCCGCGTGAAGCCGTCGGAGGCCGAGGTGTCGGCCAACCCGCGGGCGCGCTCGGCCATCATGCGCGTGGCCGAGCGTTGCTGACAGCTGCTGACTCGCGGAGACCCACGCCATGAACCGCCTGAACATGTTCCTGCTGACCGCGCTGGTGCTGTGTGCGCTGTCGCTGGTCAACGCACAGCATCAGGCGCGGCAACTGTTTGTCGCGCTCGACCGTGCGCAGGCGGAAGAGAAGCAACTGAATATCGACTGGTCGCGCCTGCAATATGAGCAGAGCGCACTGGGCAAGAGTGCTCGCATTGCCGACATTGCGAGCCGGCAATTGAAGATGGCGCCCGCGCAGGCGGGCCGCACGCAGTATCTGCAGGGGTTTGCCGATATGCCGACGACGGAGGCCTCCTCCGCTGCGGCCAGCGCGCCCACGGCTTCCGGAGTTCAGCCATGAGCGGTGCACGCAAACCTAACGGCACCACGGCGCGCGCGCGCCTGGGCCAGTTCTCGGCCAGCCCGGTGCTGGGGCTGCGCCTGCCGATGTGGCGCTCGAAACTCGTGGTGTTCCTGATGTTTGCCGCGTTCATGGCGCTGATCGGCCGTGCGCTGTGGATCCAGGGTCCGGGCAACCGCTTTTACGAGGCCGAGGGCAAGAAGCGCTTCCAGCGCACGCTGGAGCTGCCCGCCACGCGCGGCAAGATCCTTGATCGCAACGGCCTGGTGCTGGCCACCAGCCTGCCGGTCAAGGCCATCTGGGCCGTGCCGGAAGACGTGCCCAACAACGTGCCCGGCGAGGACATGAAGAAGCTCGCCAAGCTCCTTGATATGAGCCCGAAGGAGCTCGCCGGCAAGCTCGGTGAAGACAAGGGCTTCGTCTACCTCAAGCGCCAGGTGCTGCCTGAAGTCGCCGAGCAGATCGCCGCGCTCAAGATCGAAGGCATCTATCAGACGCGCGAGTACAAGCGCTTCTACCCCGAAGGCGAGGCGATGGCGCACATCGTCGGCTTCACGAACGTCGAGGACAAAGGCCAGGAAGGCGTGGAGCTGGCGCGCCAGGCCGAGCTCGCAGGGGCGGCTGGGCAGCGGCAGGTGATCAAGGATCGCCTGGGCCGCGTGGTGGAAGACGTGGGCGTGCTCAAGGCGCCGCGCGATGGGCACGACCAGACGCTTTCCATCGACGCCAAGATCCAGTACCTGACCTTCAACGAGATCAAGGCCGCGGTCGAGCGCACCCGCGCGAAGGCGGCCAGCGCCATCGTCCTCGATGCGCAGACCGGCGAAGTCCTGGCGCTGGCCAACTACCCGACCTACAACCCGAACGATCGCAGCCGCCTGTCGGGCGAGCAGCTGCGCAACCGCGTGCTGACCGACACCTTCGAGCCCGGCTCGATGATGAAGCCGATCACTATCAGCCTGGCGCTGCAACTCAAGCGCGTGACGCCCAACACGCTGGTGCAGACCAACGGCAAATACAGCTTCGAAGGCGCCACCATTTCCGACACGAGCAACTACGGCACGCTGACGGTCGCGCAGGTCATCCAGCACTCGAGCAACATCGGCACGACGAAGATCGCGATGCTGCTCAAGCCGCAGGAAATGTGGGACATGTTCACCAGCGTGGGCCTCGGTCAGGCGCCCAAGATCGGCTTCCCGGGCGCCGTGGCGGGACGGCTGCGGCCGGCGAACAAATGGCGCCGCATCGAGCAGGCGACCATGTCGTACGGCTACGGCCTGTCGGTGTCGCTGTTCCAGATCGCACACGCGTACACCATCTTCGCGCACGACGGCGAACTGATTCCGATCACGATGTATCGCACCAATGGCCAGCCGCCGCAGGGCGAGCGCGTGATCTCACCTGAGGTGGCGCGGCAGGTCCGCCAGATGCTCGAGACCGTCACGGCGCCCGGCGGCACCGCGCCGCAGGCCCAGGTGATGGGCTACCGCGTGGGCGGCAAGACCGGCACGGCGTGGAAGCATACCGGGCGCGGCTATGACCGCTCCAAGTATCGCGCCTCGTTCATCGGTCTGGCCCCGATGTCCAATCCGCGCATCATCGTGGCCGTGAGCGTGGACGAGCCCACGGTGGGCAACCGCTACGGCGGTGGCGCGGCCGGCCCGGTGTTCTCGCAGATCGTGGGGGGCACCTTGCGTGCGCTGAACGTCCCGCCCGATTCGCCTGTCCGCCAGCTCGTGATGACCCCGGACGTACCGGAAGAACCGGTGGGGGGGTTGCAATGACGAGCCGTTCCACCACCGTGACTTCCGACCGCCCGCCCGTGGCCGTGCGTCTTGCGGCTGTTCTCGACTGGCTCCGCACGCAGGTGCCGGCCGGTGCCGACATCACCAGCGACACGCGCAAGCTCAAGACGGGCGATGTTTTCGTCGCGTATGTGCTCGGCAACGCGCGCCAGCGCGGCGACGGCCGACCGCACATCCCGCAGGCCATTGCGGCCGGGGCGTCTGCCGTGCTGGCCGAAGCGCACGGCTACGTGGTGCCCGCCGATGCGCCGGTGCGCATTCTGCCGGTGGATGGCCTGGCCGAGCTGGCCGGGCCGCTCGCTGCGCAGTGGTATGGCGTGCCGGGCCCCGAGGCATTGCGTGTCATCGGCGTGACCGGCACCAATGGCAAGACGTCGTGCTCGCAATGGATCGCGCAGGCGCTCACCCGGCACGGCGAGCGCTGCGCAGTGGTGGGTACGCTGGGCACCGGGTTCGTCGATGCGCTGGTGGCCACGGGCTTCACCACGCCCGACGCCATTCAGCTGCAACACAGCCTGGCCGAGCTGCACCGGGCGGGCGCTCGCGCAATCGCCATGGAAGTCTCGTCGCACGGCCTGGAGCAGGGCCGCGTTGACGGCACGTATTTCGACATCGCGGTGTTCACCAACCTCACGCAGGATCACCTCGACTACCACGGCACGATGGCCGAATACGAACTTGCCAAGGCGCGCCTGTTCGGCTGGCCGGGTTTGCGGGCGGCCGTGATCAACCGGGACGATGCAGCAGGTGTGCGTCTGCTGCGGAACGCGCGCGCCGACGTTGAAACCATCGAATACGGCATCGACGGCGATGCCGCTGCGCAGCACGGCGCCAAGCAGTGGCTGCGTGCGGCCAACGTGCGCGCGCACCGCACCGGTACGACGTTCGAGGTGGACGGCAGCTTCGGCCGCGCAACGGTGCATGCGCCCACTGTCGGTCTGTTCAACGTTTCGAACCTGCTGGCTGTGCTCGGAGCGTTACTGGCGGCCGGCGTGCCATGGCAGGACGCCATCGCGCGCATCGAAAAGCTCCAGCCCGTGAGCGGCCGCATGGAGCGCTTTGGCGGCGAGGACGGCCCGCTGGTGGTGGTCGACTACGCGCACACGCCCGATGCGCTCGAACAGACGCTGCGCGCGCTTGCGCCAATGACCGAGGCGCGCGGCGGCAAGCTGTGGGCCGTGTTCGGCTGCGGCGGCGACCGCGACCCCGGCAAGCGCCCGAAGATGGGCGCCATTGCAGAGCGGCTGGCGCAGCATGTCGTACTGACTTCCGACAACCCGCGCAGCGAAGATCCGCAGCACATCCTCGACGAGATTGCCGACGGCATGGACCACCCGAGCGCCGCCGCGCAGATCGAAGACCGCGCCGCCGCGATCCTGCACGCGGTGCGGCACGCCGATGCGCACGACGTGATCGTCGTGGCCGGCAAGGGGCATGAATCGACGCAGGAGATCGCCGGCCGCAAACGCCCGTTCTCCGATCAGGAACACGTGCGCCTGGCGCTGGCTGCCCGCGGGGTGAACGCATGAGCGCCGCCCAGACCGTGATGATGCACGCGACCGATGCCGCTTCCTGGATGGCGGGTGCCTACCTGGCCGGCCCCGATGCGGCCATCCTGCGCGTCACTACCGACAGCCGTACCGTGCAGCCCGGCGACCTGTTTGTCGCGCTGATCGGCGAACGGTTTGATGCCCACGACTTCCTGCCCGAAGTGGTGGCGCGCGGCGCGGCCGCCGTACTGGTGTCGCGCGCGCCGGCCGCCACGCTGGATATGTCGAACGTGGCCGTTCTGACGGTAGCCGATACGCGCGTCGGGCTCGGCGAGCTTGCAGCGGGCTGGCGCCGCCAGTTTCCGATTCCCGTGGTGGCCGTGACGGGCAGCAACGGCAAGACCACGGTCAAGGAGATGATCTCGGCCATCTTCGCGCACGCCGTGGGTGAAGACGCCCGCCTGGCAACCGCCGGCAATTTCAACAACGAGATCGGCCTGCCGCTCACGCTGTTCCGCCTGAACGCGCAACACAGGCTGGCGGTGCTCGAACTCGGCATGAACCACCCGGGTGAGACCGCCGTGCTGGCCGCCATCGCCCAGCCGACGGTGGCGATGATCAACAACGCGCAGCGCGAGCACCAGGAATTCATGGTGAATGTGCAGGCCGTGGCCGAAGAACACGCCGCCGTGCTGGCGGCGCTGCCGGCTGACGGCGTGGCGGTGTTCCCGCGCGACGCGGCCAACGGCGGTGAGTTTGCGCCGGTATGGCAGGCGGCTGCGGGTTCGCGTCGCATGCTCGATTTCGGCATCGAGGCTGGCGCTGTGAAGGGCGCCGTCACCGATGCTGCCGACGGCCAGCGCATCGACGTGCAGGCCGAGGGGCAGCGCTTCGTCATCACGCTACCGCTGCTTGGGTTGCACAACGCGCGCAATGCACTGGCGGCAACGGCGTGCGCGCTGGCTGCCGGTGTGGCGCCCGAGGTCATCGTGCAGGCGCTCGGCAGCTTCGCGCCGGTCAAGGGGCGACTGCAGCGCAAGCCGGGCGCACACGGCGGCCTCGTCATCGACGACACGTACAACGCGAATCCGGATTCGGTGCGCGCCGCGATCGAGGCGCTCATCACGCTGCCGGCGCCGCGCTGGCTGGTGCTCGGCGACATGGGCGAGGTTGGCGCGCAGGGGCCGGCATTCCACGCGGAGATCGGTGCCTATGCGCGTGAGCGCGGCATCGATGCGGTGCTGGCCACCGGCGAGCTTGCACGGCATACGGTCGACGCGTTTGGCGCGGGCGCACAGCATTTCGCGTCGGCCGAAGCGTTGATTGAACACGGTGTGCCGGCCATCGGGCCCGGTGCGACGGTATTGGTGAAGGGCTCGCGCTTCATGCGGATGGAACGCATTGTGGAAGCGCTGGTCTTGAAAGACCCGGCTGCAACATCGGCCGCCGGGTCTTCCACGCAACAGAAGCATTAAAGGGATGTAAGAACCCATGTTATTGGCATTGGCGCAGTGGCTGCAGAACGACTACGGCTTCCTGCGCGTTTTCAACTATCTGACGTTCCGGGCCGTGATGGCATCCCTCACGGCGCTGGTGATCGGCCTCGGGTTCGGGCCGTGGGTGATCCGTCGGCTGACGGAACTGAAAGTTGGCCAGGCCGTGCGCAGCTATGGTCCGCAGACGCACCTGGTCAAGGCCGGCACGCCGACCATGGGCGGCGTCCTGGTGCTCATCGGCATTGCGGTGTCCACGCTGCTGTGGGCCGACTGGGGCAACCGATTCATCTGGATCGTGCTGCTCGTCACGCTCGGCTACGGCGCTGTTGGCTGGGTGGATGACTACCGCAAGGTCGTGCACCGTGACCCGAAGGGCATGTCCTCGCGCGAGAAGTTCTTCTGGCAGACCGTGATCGGCCTGTTTGCCGCGGCGTACCTGGCGTTCTCGGTGTCCGAGACGAGCAACATGCGCGTGCTGGAGCTGTTCATGGAATGGGTGCGCAGCGGTCTGTCGCTGAACCTGCCGGCCAAGTCGCACCTGATCGTGCCGTTCTTCAAGGAAGTCAGTTACCCGCTCGGCGTGTTCGGTTTCATCGTGCTGACTTACCTCGTGATCGTCGGCTCAAGCAATGCGGTGAACCTGACGGACGGCCTCGACGGCCTCGTCATCATGCCGGTGGTGCTGGTCGGCAGCGCGCTGGGTGTGTTTGCTTACGTGATGGGCAGCGCGGTCTACAGCAAATACCTGCTGTTCCCGCATATTCCGGGCGCGGGTGAGCTGCTGATCTTCTGCTCGGCGATGGCCGGGGCGGGGCTCGCCTTCCTGTGGTTCAACGCGCATCCGGCGCAGGTGTTCATGGGCGACGTCGGCGCGCTGGCGCTGGGCGGGGCGTTGGGCACCATTGCCGTGATCGTCCGCCAGGAAATCGTGCTCTTCATCATGGGCGGCATCTTCGTGGCCGAAACGCTCTCGGTGATGCTGCAGGTGACGTGGTTCAAGTTCACGAAGAAGCGCTATGGCGAGGGTCGGCGCCTGTTCCGCATGGCGCCGCTGCATCACCATTTCGAGCTGGGCGGCTGGAAAGAGACGCAGGTGGTCGTGCGCTTCTGGGTCATCACCATGATGCTGGTGCTGATCGGCCTGTCGACGTTGAAGCTGCGGTGAGGGCGACATGACAGACACGATCGACATGGCCGAACCCGCCCGCCCCGACGACGACATGGATGTCGTCGCCACCACGCTCGACTCCACCGAGCCGACGCCGCCGGCTGAAACAGCGCAGGCGCCGCGCATGTTTGGCGAATTCGACGCGCCCTTCGTGCTGGTGCTCGGCCTGGGCGAGTCGGGCCTCGCCATGGCGCGCTGGTGCGCCCGCCACGGTGCGCGCGTGCGCGTGGCCGATACGCGCGAGGCACCGGCCAACTTGCCGACCTTGCGCGCTCACGTGCCGGACGCCGAATTCGTGAGCGGCCCGTTTGTCGCATCGCTGCTGGAAGGCGTGACGCTGGTGGCGATCAGCCCCGGCCTGTCGCCGCTGGATGCGAACGTCGCTGCGCTGCTTGCCGCCGCCAGCGAACGCTCGGTGCCCGTCTGGGGCGAGATCGAACTGTTTGCTCGCGCGCTGGCCGGCCTCAAGGCCGTGCAGGCCTACGCGCCGCGTGTGCTGGCCATCACGGGCACCAACGGCAAGACCACCACGACGGCGCTCACGGGCGCGTTGGCCCAACGTGCCGGCAAGACCGTCGGTGTGGCCGGCAACATCAGCCCCTCCGCGCTCGATAAGCTGAGCGAATGCATCGACGCAGGCGCGCTGCCCGACGTGTGGGTGCTCGAACTGTCCAGCTTCCAGCTCGAGACCACGCATACGCTGGATGCCGACGCCGCGACCATCCTCAACATCACGCAGGACCACCTTGACTGGCACGGCTCGATGGAAGCCTACGCCGCAGCCAAGGGCCGCATCTTCGGCGCCCGCACCGTGCGCGTGCTGAACCGGCAGGACGCCGGCGTGATGGCGTTCGCGAGCAAGCACGGCATCGACGTGACCTTTGGCACCGACGAGCCTGCTGCGCCCGATGCGCTTGGCCTGCTGCGCGAGGGCGGCATGCCGTGGATCGTGCTGGCCGAAGCCGAGGACGACGACCTTCCCAAGCCGGCACGCCGCAAGAAGGGCGACACGGCGCCCGCCGCGCCCGTGCCGGTCCGTCTCAAGCGCCTGATGCCGGCGGACGCACTGCGCATCCGCGGCCTGCATAACGCCACGAATGCGATGGCCGCACTCGCCCTGTGCCGTGCGATAGGCCTGCCGGTGAGCGCACTGTTGCACGGCCTGCGCGATTACGTCGGCGAGCCGCACCGTGTTGAACTCATCGCCGCGTTCGATGACATCGAATTCTTTGACGACAGCAAGGGCACCAATGTCGGCGCAACGGTGGCGGCGCTGTCTGGCCTGTCCAAGCACGTCGTCCTGATTGCGGGCGGAGACGGCAAGGGCCAGGACTTTTCGCCGCTGGCTGCGCCCGTCGCGCAGTACGCGCGTGCGGTGGTGCTGATCGGCCGGGATGCGCCGCGAATCCGCGAGGCGCTGGCGGGTACCGGTGTCGCACTCATCGATGCACCCACGCTTGAGGCTGCCGTGAACCAGGCAGCCGCGCACGCCCAGCCCGGTGATGCCGTGCTGCTGTCGCCGGCCTGCGCGAGCTTCGACATGTTCCGCAACTACGAACATCGCGCGCAGGTGTTCCACGAAGCCGTGGTCGCGCTCGCCGCCGACCGGGGAGTGCTGCTATGAGCGACACCCAGATCAAGCGCAGCGGCTTCATCGGGGCGACCATCGGCAGCGCCTGGGGCGGGCTGCGCGACGCTGTTTCGGGCGTCAAGCCAACGCGCTCCAAGATGATGGAATACGACCAGCCGCTGATGTGGGTGGCGATCGTGCTGCTCGGCCTCGGGCTGGTGATGGTGTATTCGGCGTCGATTGCGCTGCCCGATTCACCGAAGTACGCCAACTATACGAATGGGCACTTCCTGACGCGCCACGCCTTCTCGCTGTTGATCGGCGTGATCGGGGCCGTGGTGGCATTCCAGATCCCGGTGAAGTTCTGGGACAAGTACGCGCCCAAGCTGTTCATCCTCGCGCTGGTCCTGCTGATCGTGGTGCTGATTCCGCACGTGGGCAAGGGCGTGAACGGCGCGCGGCGCTGGTTGCCGCTCGGCATCATGAACTTCCAGCCTTCCGAGCTGATGAAGCTGGCGGTCGTGCTGTACGCGGCCAATTACACCGTGCGCAAGCAGGACTGGATGCAGAGCGTGCGCAAGGGCTTCCTGCCGATGGGCGTGGCGGTGGCGTTCGTCGGTTCGCTGCTGCTGCTGGAGCCCGACATGGGCGCGTTCCTCGTGATTGCCGCCGTGGCCATGGGCATCCTGTTCCTGGGCGGCGTGAACGGCAAGCTGTTCGGCGGACTGGTGCTGACGGCCGTCTCGACGTTCTCGCTGCTGATCGTGGCATCGCCGTGGCGGCGCGAGCGCATCTTCGCGTACCTGAACCCGTGGCAAGAGGAATACGCGCAGGGCAAGGCGTACCAGCTGACGCACTCGCTCATCGCCTTCGGGCGCGGCGAGTGGACCGGCGTCGGCCTGGGCGGCAGCATCGAGAAGCTGCACTACCTGCCCGAAGCGCATACCGACTTCATCCTGGCCGTGATCGGCGAGGAGCTCGGTTTTGTCGGCGTGCTGATCGTGATCCTGCTGTTCTACTGGATGGTGCGCCGCGCGTTCGAGATCGGCCGCACCGCGCTGCAGCTCGACCGCACGTTCGCCGGGCTGGTCGCCAAGGGGCTGGGCATCTGGATCGGCTGGCAGGCGTTCATCAACATGGGCGTGAACCTCGGTCTGCTGCCGACCAAGGGCCTGACGCTGCCGATGGTCAGCTACGGCGGCTCGGGCATCCTGATGAACTGCGTGGCGCTCGCGCTGCTGCTGCGCATCGACTATGAAAACCGCGTGCTGATGCGTGGGGGCAAGGTATGACGGTCGGCACGCCACCGCGCACGCTCCTCGTCATGGCCGGCGGTACGGGCGGCCACATCTTCCCCGCGCTGTCGGTCGCCAAGCTGCTGGCCGCGCGTGGCTGGAAGGTGGTTTGGCTGGGCAACGCGAACGGCATGGAAGGCCAGCTTGTGCCCAAGCACGGCTTTCCGCTGGAGTCGGTGCAGTTTGGCGGTGTGCGCGGCAAGGGTCTCGTCACCAAGTTCCTGCTGCCGCTCAACCTGCTGCGCGCGTTCTGGCAAAGCCTCGGCGTCGTGCGCCGCGTGCGTCCGAACGTGGTGCTCGGCATGGGCGGCTATATCACCTTCCCGGGCGGCATGATGAGCGTGCTGCTGGGCCGCCCGCTCGTGCTGCACGAACAGAATTCGATTGCCGGTCTCGCCAACCGCGTGCTGGCGCGTGTGGCGGATCGCGTGCTGTGCGCCTTCCCTAACGCGCTGGCCGGTGCCGAATGGGTCGGCAACCCGATCCGCGCGGACCTGGCAGCGCTGTCGTCGCCGCAGGCGCGCTATGCGGAGCGCACCGGCCCGCTGCGCGTGCTGGTGGTGGGCGGCAGCCTCGGGGCGGCGGCCCTGAACGACGTGGTACCGAAGGCGATGGCGCTGCTGCCGGCCCACACGCGCCCGATCGTCATCCACCAGGCCGGCGCCAAGCAGATCGACACGCTGCGCGCGAACTACGCCGCAGCGGGCATCGACGAGGCCCACGCGCATGCCGTCCCGTTCATCGACGATATGGCGGCCGCCTATGCGCATGCCGATCTCGTGATCTGCCGCGCGGGCGCCATGACCGTCTCCGAAGTGGCCGCGGCCGGTGTCGCTGCGCTGTTCGTTCCGTTCCCGCATGCAGTGGACGACCACCAGACCACCAACGCGCGGTTCCTTTCCGAGCGCGGCGCGGCCTTGCTGGTGCCCCAGCCGGAACTGAGTCCGGCGTCGCTGGCAGATACACTCGCGCACCTGACGCGTGCCCAATTGGCCGATATGGCGGCCAAGGCACGCGAGCAGGCGAGGCCGGAAGCGGCCGAGCGGGTTGCCGACGTGTGTGTCGCCGTAAGCCGCACATAGGGGCATAGGAAAGAATCGATATGAAGCACATTGTCAAAAACATCCATTTCGTGGGCATCGGCGGGGCCGGCATGAGCGGCATCGCCGAGGTGCTGCTGAACCTGGGCTACCGCGTGACGGGCTCGGACCTGGGCAGCAGCGCGACCACGCAGCGCCTGGCATCGCTGGGCGCGACCATCATGCAGGGCCATGCGCCGGAACACATCGTCGGCGCGAATGCCGTGGTGGTATCGACCGCCGTGCGCGGCGACAACCCGGAAGTCCTGGCCGCACGCGCCAAGCGCATTCCGATCGTGCCGCGCGCCGTGATGCTGGCCGAACTGATGCGTCTGAAGCAGGGCATCGCGATTGCCGGCACGCACGGCAAGACGACGACCACGAGCCTCGTTGCCTCCGTGCTGGCCGAGGGCGGCCTCGATCCGACCTTCGTGATCGGCGGGCGCCTCAACTCTGCCGGCGCCAACGCACGGCTTGGCACGGGCGATTTCATCGTCGCCGAGGCGGACGAATCCGACGCGTCGTTCCTGAACCTGTTCCCCGTGATCGAAGTCATCACCAACATCGATGCCGACCACATGGACACCTACGGGCACGACTTCGCGCGGCTGAAGCAGGCGTTCATCGAGTTCACGCATCGCCTGCCGTTCTACGGCATCGCGGTGCTGTGCGTGGATGATCCGAACGTGCGCGAGATCCTGCCATTCGTCTCCAAGCCCGTCGTGCGCTATGGCTTCGCCGAAGACGCGCAGATTCGTGCCGTCAACGCGCGCGCCGTCGATGGCCGCATGGAATTCACCGTCATCCGGCAGCTCAACGGCCACGCCGAGCCGCCGCTGGCGATTACGCTGAACCTGCCGGGCATGCACAACGTGCAGAACGCGCTGGCTGCGATCGCCATCGCCACCGAGCTGGAAGTGCCCGACGAGGCCATCGTCAAGGCGCTGGCCGAGTTCAACGGCGTGGGCCGCCGCTTCCAGCGTTACGGCGAAGTGCCGACCGCCGACGGCAAGGGCACCTTCACGCTCATCGACGACTACGGTCACCACCCGGTCGAGATGGCCGCCACGCTGGCCGCTGCACGTGGCGCGTTCCCCGATCGACGCCTCGTGCTGGCGTTCCAGCCGCACCGCTTCACGCGCACGCGCGATTGCTTTGAAGACTTCGTGAAGGTGCTCGGCACGGTGGATGCGCTGCTGCTGGCCGAGGTCTATGCCGCTGGCGAGCCGCCTATCGTGGCGGCCGACGGTCGCTCGCTCACGCGCGCGCTGCGTGTAGCCAACAAGGTCGAGCCCGTATTCGTGGAACAGATTGAAGACATGCCGCAAGCGATCCTCGATGCGGCACAGAACGGCGACGTGGTCATCACCATGGGCGCAGGGTCCATCGGCCAGGTGCCCGGCCAGGTCGCCGCGCGTCAGGCAGGAGCACGGGCATGACGACTATGACGACCGGTCCGTTCGTTGCGCATCCGGCCATCGATCCGAAAGCCCTCGGCAAGGTGGGCGTCCTGCTGGGCGGCCGCTCTGCCGAGCGTGAAATCTCGCTGCTGTCGGGCAAAGGCGTGCTGGCGGCGCTGCGTTCGCGTGGCGTCGACGCGCATCCGTTTGATCCGGGCGTGCAGCCGGTGGCCGACCTCGCCAAACAGGGTTTCGACCGCGTGGTGATCTCGCTGCACGGCCGCTTTGGAGAAGACGGCACGATCCAGGGCCTGCTCGAGCAGTTTGGCATTCCGTACACCGGTAGCGGCGTACTCGCGTCTGCGCTGGCGATGGACAAGGAAGCCACCAAGCGCCAATGGCAGACGCATGGCCTGCCGACGCCCGACTTCGTCATGCTGCACGCAGACGCCGACTGGCAAGCCGTGGCCGACCGGCTTGGCCTGCCGCTGATCGTCAAGCCCGCGCGTGAAGGGTCGTCGATCGGCCTGACGAAGGTGACGAACGTGGCCGAACTGCCTGCCGCCTACGAGAAGGCCGCGCGCCTGGACCGCGACGTGATGGCCGAGCAATTCATCGACGGCGACGAGCTGACCTGCCCCGTCATCGGCGAGGGTGAGAGCGCCACGGCGCTGCCGCTCATCCGCATCGTCGCGCCGCAGGCCAACTACGACTACCAGAACAAGTACTTCACCGACGACACGCGCTACGAGTGCCCCGCACCGATTCCCGCCGATGTGGCCGCACGCGTGCAGGCGCTGGTGGTGCAGGCGTATCGCGGGCTGGGGTGCCGCGGTTGGGGCCGCGCCGACATCATGCTGCGCAAGTCCGACAACGCGCCGTTCCTGCTGGAGATGAATACGTCGCCGGGCATGACCGGCCATTCGCTGGTGCCGATGGGCGCGCGCGCCGCGGGCATCAGCTACGAAGACTTCGTGCTGCAGCTGGCGGCCTCCGCATCGCTGGAGCTGCACGCGAGCAGCGACTGGAAACCTGAATAACCGACCAAACGTCAGCCAAACCGGATAGCACAACGTTATGTGGCACAACACCCGTCTCCTCAATACCGTCGCGACCGCGCTGTATGCGCTGCTCGCGCTGGCGGCATTGGGCGTGGGGGCGATGTGGCTGATACAGCGTCCGATGTTCCAACTGCAGCACGTGCGCGTGATGCCGATGGCCGGCAGCGAGCTGCGCCATGTGAACGTGCCCAGCGTGCGCGCGAATGCGCTGGTGAAGCTGCGGGGCAACTTCTTCACGCTGAACCTCGACGAGGCGCGTGCCGCGTTCGAGTCGGTGCCGTGGGTGCGGCGTGCGAGCGTGCGCCGCGTGTGGCCGAACGGGTTGCTGGTGGAAGTGCAGGAGCACGAAGCACTCGGCACCTGGGGCGGCAATGAGTCCGGCAAGCTGGTCAACACGTATGGCGAAGTGTTCGTCGCCAACCTGGCCGAAGCCGAGGACGACACCGATCTCGTCGCGCTGGCCGGGCCGGAGGGGACCGAGCAGGACGTGGTCGACAAGCTGGAAACGATGACCGAGTGGTTCAAGCCGCTGAATGCCGAGCCGGTGAGCGTGACGCTGACAGATCGCTACGCCTGGCGTGCCAGGCTGTCCAACGGCACGGTCGTCGAGTTCGGCCGGGAGTTGAATGACGATGACCGCAGCGCGCTGGCTGCGCGTGCCCGCCGCTTCGTGCGCGCGTGGCCGCAGGTGACGCAGCGCTGGGGCGGTCAGATCGAATACGCCGATCTGCGCTACCCAAACGGGTTCGCAGTTCGGGCGGCGGGTGTGCGCTTCCTGACCGATGCGCAGGCTGCGGTGCTGGCCAAGGGGGGCAAGCTGCCCAGCACCGGCAATGCTGCAAAGAAGACGAATGCAGCGGCCAACAACAAAGCAACGCGAAGCACAGAGAAAACGCGATGAGCAAGGAATACAAGGATCTTCTGGTCGGGCTGGATATCGGCACCTCCAAGGTGGTGGCGGTGGTGGCCGAGTTGCGTCCCGACGGCGCCTACGAGGTCATCGGCATGGGCCAGACCGAATCGAAGGGGCTGAAGAAGGGCGTGGTGGTCAACATCGAGGCGACCGTCCAGTCGATCCAGAAGGCGCTCGAAGAAGCGGAGCTGATGGCCGACTGCAAGATCAGCGAGGTCTTCACGGGCATCGCCGGCAGCCATATCCGCAGCTTCAACTCCAGCGGCATGGTGGCGATCAAGGACAAGGAAGTCACCTCCACCGACGTCGCGCGCGTGATCGAGACCGCCAAGGCCGTCAACATCCCGACCGACCAGCAGATCCTGCACATCCTCACGCAGGAATTCATCATCGACGGCCAGGAAGACGTGCGCGAGCCGATCGGCATGAGCGGCATCCGGCTCGAGGTGAAGGTGCACATCGTGACCGGCGCGGTGAGCGCGGCACAGAACATCGTGAAGTGCGTGCGCCGTTGCGGGCTCGAAGTGCACGACCTGATCCTGCAGCCGCTCGCCTCGAGCCTGGCGGTGCTGACCGAAGACGAGAAGGAACTCGGCGTCGTGCTGGTCGACATCGGCAGTGGCACGACCGACATCGCCATTTTCAGCGAAGGCGCGATCCGCCACACGGCCGTGATCCCCATCGCCGGCGACCAGATCACCAACGACATCGCCATGGCCCTGCGCACGCCCACGCCGGACGCCGAGGACATCAAGATCCAGTACGGCATCGCCAAGCAGGTATTGGCCGATCCGGACGAGATGATCGATGTGCCGGGCGTCGGCGACCGCGGCCCTCGCACGCTGAGCCGCCAGGCGCTGGCCGCCGTGATCGAGCCGCGCGTGGAAGAGCTGTTCTCGCTCGTGCACCAGGTGGTGCGCGAATCCGGCTACGAGGAGCTGCTCTCCAGCGGCGTGGTCCTCACCGGCGGTACGGCAATGATGCCGGGCATGGTCGAGCTTGGCGAAGACATGTTCCTGAAGCCGGTGCGCGTGGGCGTGCCCGAGTACCGCGGCAATCTGCACGAAGTCGTGAAGAGCCCGCGTTACGCCACGGTGATGGGCCTGTTGCAGGAAGGCCGCGTGCAGCGCATGCGTGGCCGCAAGGTGGTGGTGCAGTCCGGTTCGGTCAAGCAGATCTGGACGCGCATGAAGGAATGGTTCATCGGCAATTTCTAGGCGCGTGTGCGCTCAGGGCTGGCGATGTGCTCCCCGGGGGAGCAAGTGGGTTTCTTGTTTTTGATGTTTTTCGTTCAGGAACCAGGAGTTGCGGCGGGGAGGCTGCATCGTCTGGGACTGATCACTTCTGGAGGCAATGATGGACTTTGACATGATCGAAACGGAAATGCAGGACGGCACCATCATCAAGGTGGTCGGCGTCGGTGGTGCGGGCGGGAACGCCGTGCAGCACATGATCAACCGCGGCGTGCAAGGCGTGGAATTCATCTGCATGAACACCGATGCGCAGGCGCTCAAGCGCTCGACCGCATCGCGCGTGCTGCAGCTGGGCAACACGGGCCTGGGTGCCGGCGCCAAGCCCGAGGTCGGCAGGCACTGCGCAGAAGAAGCCCGTGAGCAGATTGCTGACGCACTGCGCGGCGCACACATGGTGTTCATCACCGCCGGCATGGGCGGCGGCACGGGCACGGGCGCCGCTCCGGTCGTCGCACAGATCGCCAAGGAGATGGGCATCCTGACCGTGGGCGTGGTCTCCAAGCCGTTCGATTTTGAAGGCGCACGCCGCGCCAAGGTGGGCGAGTCGGGCGCCAACGAACTGGAAGGCAACGTCGATTCGCTGATCGTCGTGCTCAACGAGAAGCTCTTCGAAGTCATGGGCGACGACGCCGAGATGGACAAGTGCTTCCAGTGCGCCGACGACGTGCTGCACAACGCCGTGGCCGGCATCGCCGAAATCATCAACGTCGATGGCCTGGTGAACGTCGACTTTGAAGACGTGAAGACGGTGATGGGCGAACAGGGCAAGGCGATGATGGGCACGGCTACCGTGTCCGGCGTCGACCGCGCACGCCTGGCTGCCGAGCAGGCCGTGGCCAGCCCGCTGCTGGAAGGCGTGGACCTGTCGGGCGCACGCGGCGTGCTGGTCAACATCACGGCCAGCCGCTCGCTCAAGCTGTCCGAGACCAAGGAGGTGATGAACACCATCCGCAGCTATGCCGCGGAAGATGCCACCGTCATTTTCGGTACGGTCTACGACGACGCCATGGGCGATGCGCTGCGCGTAACGGTCGTGGCCACGGGCCTGGGCCGCGCCAACCGGAACAAGCAGCAACAGCAGCAGACGATGACCCTGCTCAAGACCGGTACCGACAACCAGCCGGTGGCCTTCGGCGGCGGCGCCGGCCATTCGGTGGCGGCCGCGCCGGACTACAGCAACTTCGACACCCCGGCTGTGTGGCGCAGTTCGCGTGAGTCGGCATCGGCCCACGTGGCGGCACTGCAAGAGAAGGGCGTCGACACGTACGACATTCCGGCCTTCCTGCGCAAGCAGGCGGACTGATCCGGCACGTTGGCAGGATAGGTAGCGCCCGCGCACGTCAGGCTGCTTGCGGCACGCCGCGCTGCGTGCGGTTCACGGCTCCCCTCCGTGACCGCCGTCGTGTGGTGGATCGCTGCTCGCCGGCCGACAGCGCGCGACGCCACGGACACAGTCGTTGCCGCCGGGTGGGTTGGCCTCTGGCCGCCTCCCCGGAAGGGTCCAGCCCGCCCGGTGGGTGTGCCCGTTCGTCGCGTAGCGCGCGGTCTCCCGTCCTGCCTGCTGCCGCGTGATGTCGTTGTCTCCCAAGACCGCCCGCGTGAGTCGCTCTCGCGCGGGCGGTCTCGTTCTATGATCGCGCTATCCGCGCATACGCTTTCCGACCAACATGATCCAGCCTGGCCAACCGCTGCCCGACGCGACGCTCTACGAGTTCTTTGAGGTGGAAAAGGACGGCTGCGCGCTCGGACCGAACGCGTTTTCCGTGTCGCTGCTGGCCGAAGGCAAGACGATCGTCGTCTTTGGCCTGCCGGGCGCCTTTACGCCGACGTGCTCGGCGCGTCATGTGCCCGGTTACCTCGAGCACTTCGATGCCCTGCGCGCCAAGGGTGTCGACGAAATCTGGTGCGTGTCGGTCAACGACGCCTTCGTGATGGGCGCCTGGGCGCGCGCGCAGGGCACGGACGGCAAGATCCGCATGCTCGCCGACGGCAGCGCGGAGTTCACCCGCAAGCTGGGGCTGGAGCAAGATCTTTCCCAGCGCGGCATGGGCATCCGGTCACTGCGCTATGCGATGGTCGTGAGAGACGGTGTGGTAACTGCGCTACAGGTCGAGGCGCCCGGGCAGTTCGCCGTCAGCAGCGCCGAAGCGGTCCTCGCGATACTCTGACGCCACACCCGGATCTCCCCCAAATGGCGGAGCACCGCCGCCATCCGGCACCGCCTCTACGCTGAGAAGACCCGGGCGCCGAATCTGCGTGCACTAAGGTTGAGAGGCCTGCGTGCACGCCTAACATCCCGATACAAAAGTCGTTTTGAAGGCAGGGATGTGAAAATGGTATGCTTAGGGTTATCACCTATGCGGACTGCATAGATAAAAACAATCGTAGAAATTTCGTGAGTTGAGGGCGGCCATGTTGAAACAACGCACCATCAAGTCCCTCGTCAAGACCGTCGGCATCGGGTTGCACTCGGGCCGCAAGGTGACGTTGACGTTGCGCCCGGCAGCCGCAGGCACCGGCATCGTTTTCACGCGCGTGGACCTGGACCCGGCCGTCGAGATTCCCGCCACCGCCAGCGCCATCGGCGATACGCGCCTCGCTTCCGTGCTGCAGAAGGACGGCGCCCGCGTGTCGACCGTCGAACACTTGATGTCGGCCTGTGCCGGCCTCGGCATCGACAACCTGTACGTGGATGTCGACGCGGAGGAAATCCCAATCATGGACGGCAGCGCGGCCTCGTTTGTGTTCCTGCTGCAGTCGGCCGGTATCGAGGAGCAGGGGGCGGCCAAGCGCTTCATCCGCGTGACCAAGCCCGTCGAAATCCGTGACGGCGACAAGCTCGCCCGGCTCGACCCGTACTTCGGCTTCAAGCTGTCGTTCACGATCGAGTTTCGCCACCCCGCCGTCGACAAGACCGGCCAGACGTTCGAAATCGACTTTGCCGACACGAGCTACACGCGTGAAATCGCCCGCGCTCGTACGTTCGGCTTTGCGCACGAAGTCGAGATGCTGCGCGAGGTCGGTCTGGCACGCGGCGGTAGTCTGGACAATGCCATCGTGCTCGACGAGCACCGCATGCTCAACAACGATGAGCTGCGCTACGGCGACGAGTTCGTCCGCCACAAGATCCTTGATGCGATCGGCGATCTGTACGTGGTCGGCCATCCGCTGATCGCGGCGTACACGGCGCACAAGTCGGGGCACGGGTTGAACAATGCGCTGCTGCGCGCGCTGCTGGCCGACGAAACCGCCTATGAGATCGTGACGTTCGACAAGGCGGAAGAGGCGCCGCGCGCGTTCCTGCCGCAGTTGCAACCGGCGTTCTCCTGATCCACTGCGGTCGCGACGACGAAAATAAAGCGCCCTGCGGGGCGCTTTTCTATTTGGACGCGGTATGCCGCGCGACCATCTCGGCCAGCGCCTGTCGCAGGGGGGAGTCGGGCAGCTCGTTCGCCAGGGCCGCCAGGCTGTTGAGCCCAACTGCGGTCATCTTGGCGCGTTTAGGCGGCTTTTCGGTCTCTTGTGGCCATAAACTGTCCCGGCCCCCCTGCGGTTGTACCCGCACCCGAATTGCGGTAATCTGCGATCCCCGGCGCTGCAGACGCTCCAGCAAGGTGGGCACCACCTGCCGTAGGCGCGCCGCTGCCGCACTATGTGCGGCGAGCAACACCAGAGTCGCTTCCCGGCTGTCGCGTGCATCGTTCTTGATACCGCCGATGGCCACGCCGCCGCCCAGTCCGGGCGGCAACAGCGACAACACCTCCGCTTCCAACGACGCCAATTGTCTGGCCGCCTGCATCAGCGGGCCGACCGAACCGGCACCCGAGAGCCAGTCCTGGACCGGTTTTGCCACGGGTGTCTTGAGAGCGGGATGAACGAAGATTCGCATGCCGGCATTGTAGGGCGCCTGACCGCGCTTTCGTGTCGTCGGGCGGCTTTTTTGTCCGGAAAAGAGCAATGCAGATCATCCTGATTCATCCGCGCAAGGCGGGCGCGGTGCACCTGTCGCGACGCGGGGTCTTCGTGGCCATTGGGGCGGCACTGCTGACCGTGGCGGCGCTGTCTGTCGGCGGAACATGGCTGGCTGCCAAGCAGGGCCTGCTGCCCGGAGCCAGCGCTTCGGCCCCGGCCGGTGCGGACCCGCGCATCACCCGCGAAAACCTCAACCTCATGGCCGCGCGCATCGGCGAGATGCAGGCGCAGATCGCGCGCCTCGATGCGCTGGGCGCCCGCGTGTCGGGTCTGGCCGGGGTGCCGCCGCGCGAATTCAACTTCAAGTCGCAGCCGGGCCGCGGTGGTCCGGAGGGCGCGTTCTCCCGGCCGATGTCGATGCCCGAGATCCAGTCGGAGCTGGATCGGCTGACGCGCTCGGCCGATCAGCGCAACGACTACCTCAGTGTGCTCGAAAGCACCCTGATGGACCGCCAGATCCACGCCAAGCTGATGCCGACCGTACGCCCGGTCGCCACGGGCTACGACTCGTCCGGCTTTGGTGTGCGGATCGATCCGTTCACCGGCCGGCGCACGCAGCATGATGGCGTGGACTTCGTCGGCCCGGTCGGTACGCCGATCGTGGCGGCCGCCGGCGGGGTGGTGGTGGCCAGCGAGTTCCATCACGAATACGGCAACATGATCGACATCGACCACGGCAACGGCCTGAAGACGCGCTACGCGCATGCGTCGAAGGTGTTCGTCAAGGTCGGTGACATCGTCAAGGCCGGCGAGCGCATCGCGCTGATCGGCCGCACGGGCCGCGCAACGGGCCCGCACCTGCATTTCGAGGTGCACGTCAACGACGTGCCGCAGAATCCGGTGGCGTTCCTGGAAAACGCCGGTCAGCCGAAGATGGCAGTCAACAAGGCGCCGGCGCCATCCGTGGCGGCCGCCGATATCGGCAAGAGCATGGCGGCTGCGGGCCACTGATCGGGCCCGGGTTGCAATCGGGGGCGCCCGTCCCCAATTCAGCGTGATTGTGTGCCGGTCCGGCGCGGTGGACGCTGCACCAAAGTGCGGCGTTCCTGCCACATCGGGCCGGCCTCCCGCCATCAAGCGGGTGTTGTGCACATGCTAAACTCCCGCCTTTGCGCCAACCCTTTTCGGGCCGTTGCGCTGCCTGGTTTCGCGGTATTTCGCGAAGCGGTTTCGGGTGGCTCGCCGGCCCTCGCCATCGATGATCACGGGCCTTCTCAAGAAGATTTTCGGCAGCCGCAATGAGCGGCTGATCAAACAGTACCGCCGCAAGGTGGCGCAGATCAATGCGCTCGAGCCCAAGTTCGAAGCGCTTTCCGATGCCGAACTGCAGGCCAAGACCGAAGAATTCCGCCAACGTTTTGCCAAGGGCGAGACGCTGGATGCGCTGTTGCCCGAAGCGTTTGCCGTGTGCCGCGAGGCCAGCAAGCGCGTGATGAAGATGCGGCACTTCGACGTCCAACTGATCGGCGGCATGGTGCTGCACGACGGCAAGATCGCCGAAATGCGCACGGGTGAAGGCAAGACGCTGACCGCCACGCTGCCGGTGTACCTGAACGCCATCTCCGGCCAGGGCGTGCACGTCGTCACGGTCAATGACTACCTCGCCCAGCGCGACGCCGAGTGGATGGGCCGCCTGTACAACTGGCTGGGCCTGTCGGTGGGGGTCAACCTGACCACCATGGACCACGACCAGAAGCAGGCTGCCTACGCGGCGGACATCACCTACGGCACGAACAACGAGTTCGGCTTCGACTACCTGCGCGACAACATGGTCTACGACGCCGGCCAGCGCGTGCAGCGTCCGCTCAACTACGCCATCGTCGACGAGGTGGATTCGATCCTGATCGACGAAGCGCGTACGCCGCTGATCATCTCGGGCCAGGCCGAAGACCATACTGACCTGTACCGTCGCATGAACAGCATCCCGGCGCAGCTGACACGCCAGATCGGCGAAGAGAAGGCGGATGGCACGGGCGTCGAGAAGCCGGGCGACTACTACGTCGACGAAAAATCGCATCAGGTCTACCTGACCGAGTCGGGCCACGAGAAGGCCGAGCAGATCCTGCTGCAGGCGGGCCTGATCGGCGAGGGCGAATCGCTCTACGCGCCGCAGAACATCACGCTGATGCACCACCTGTATGCCGCCCTGCGCGCGCACAGCCTGTTCTTCCGCGACCAGCACTACGTGGTGCAGAACGGCGAAGTGGTGATCGTCGATGAATTCACCGGCCGCCTGATGACGGGCCGCCGATGGTCCGACGGCCTGCACCAGGCCGTGGAAGCCAAGGAAGGCGTGCAGATCCAGCAGGAAAACCAGACGCTGGCGACCATCACGTTCCAGAACTACTTCCGCATGTACGGCAAGCTGGCCGGCATGACGGGCACGGCGGATACGGAAGCGTACGAATTCCAGGAGATCTACGGCCTGGAAACGGTGGTGATCCCGACCAACCGTCCGCCGCAGCGCAAGGACTTGCAGGACCAGATCTACAAGACCTCGAAGGAGCGTTACGACGCCGTCATCCGGGATATCCGCGACTGCTACGAGCGCGGTCAGCCGGTGCTGGTCGGCACGACCTCCATCGAAAACTCCGAGCTGCTGTCGAACCTGCTCACGCAGGCCAAGCTGCCGCACCAGGTGCTCAACGCCAAGCAGCACGCGCGTGAGGCGGAGATCATCGCGCAGGCCGGCCGGCCCAAGATGATCACCATTGCCACCAACATGGCGGGCCGCGGCACCGACATCGTGCTGGGCGGCAACGTGGAGAAGCAAGCCGGCTTCGTGATGGCCGACGCATCGCTTTCCGACGAAGAAAAGGCGGCGCGCGTGAAGCAGCTGCAGGATGAGTGGCAATCGCTGCACGAGCAGGTGAAGGCTGCTGGCGGCCTGCACATCATCGGCACCGAGCGCCATGAGTCGCGCCGGATCGACAACCAGCTCCGTGGCCGTGCCGGCCGCCAGGGTGACCCGGGTTCGTCGCGCTTCTATCTGTCGCTGGACGATCAGCTGCTGCGCATTTTCGCGGGCGACCGCGTGCGCGCCATCATGGACCGCCTGAAGATGCCCGAGGGCGAGCCGATCGAAGCCGGCATCGTCACGCGCTCGATCGAATCGGCGCAGCGCAAGGTGGAAGGCCGCAACTTCGACATCCGCAAGCAGCTGCTGCAATACGACGACGTTGCCAACGACCAGCGCAAGGAAATCTACAAGCTGCGTAACGAGATTCTCGAAGCGCAGGATGTGGGTGAGCTCGTCAAGAACCTGCGCGAGTCCGTGTTCACGGAACTCTTCCGCACGTATGTGCCGGCCGAGACCATGGAAGAGCAGTGGGATGTCGCCGGTCTGGAGAAGACGCTGCGCGAAGACTGGGGCGTCGATCAGCCGCTGGTGAAGACGCTGGAAGCGGCCCAGTCGATCGAAGACGAAGACCTGCTGAAGATGGTGCTGGACGCCGCCGAAGCCGTGTACGAAGGCAAGGTCGCGCAGGTTGGCCGCGAGTCTTTTGCCGGCTTTGAGCGCTCGGTGATGCTGCAGAGCCTTGATACGCACTGGCGCGAGCACTTGGCCGCGCTCGACATGCTGCGCCAGGGCATCCACCTGCGCGGCTATGCGCAGAAGGATCCGAAGCAGGAATACAAGCGCGAGTCGTTCGAGCTGTTCGGCCGCCTGCTCGACACGATCCGCAACGAAGTCACCCGCATCATCTTTACGGTGCGCATCCAGTCGCAGGAAGAACTGGAGCAGGCTTCGGAGCAGATCGAGGAAGACCTGTCCGCGTTGAGCAACGTGCAGTACAAGCATGACGAGTTCAACGAGCTGGCCGAAGTGGCCGCCGGCGATGCCGAGATTCATGGCGCCACGCCGGCAATGGCGGCCCCGCGCTCCGCGGCCTCCGCCGCCGCTGCGGCCCTGGCAGGCGAGGTGCCGAAGGTCGGCCGCAACGACCCGTGCCCGTGCGGCTCGGGCAAGAAGTACAAGCAGTGCCACGGCAAGCTGGTCTGATGTGATCGACCGCGCCGTGTGCGCGGCGCATTCCGTTTTCTGTTGATTCACGATGCCCGCGATGCGGGCATCCTCATTTGAAAGGTGTGTCCATGGCTGTGAATCTCGTCGCGCCCGCTGCCGACTCCCTCTTGCCGATCGATGGCGTGGACCTGGGCTGGGCCGAGGCCGGTGTACGCAAGGCCAATCGCAAGGACGTGCTGCTGGTCCGCATTGCAGAGGGCTCGAGCGTGGCCGGCGTCTTCACGCAGAACCGCTTCTGCGCGGCGCCCGTCCAGGTGTGCCGCGAGCATCTGGCGAGCGGCAAGAGCACCCGTGCCATCGTGGTGAACACCGGCAACGCCAACGCGGGCACCGGCGCGCCCGGCCTCGCGCATGCGCGCCAGACCTGTGATGCCGTCGCCAGGCTGCTCGGCGTATCGCCCGAGCAGGTGCTGCCGTTCTCGACCGGCGTGATCCTCGAGCCGCTGCCGGTCGATCGCATCATCGCAGGGCTGCCTGCCGCGCAGGCCAACGCGAAGCCGGACAACTGGCTGGCCGCCGCGGAGGCCATCATGACCACCGACACCGTACCGAAGGCGGCCTCGGCAACGTGCACGCTGTCGGGCAAGACCGTCCGCCTGTCGGGCATCAGCAAGGGCGCCGGCATGATCCGCCCGAACATGGCCACCATGCTCGGCTTCATCGCCACCGACGCCAACGTGGATGAAGCCGTGCTGCAAGGCCTCGTGCGCCACGCGGCGGATCACTCGTTCAACAGCGTGACGGTGGATGGCGATACGTCGACCAACGATTCGTTCGTCGTCATCGCCACCGGCCGTGCCGGCACGCCGCGCATCGATTCCGAATCCCACCCCGACTACGCTGCCTTGCGCGATGCGCTGACCGGCCTCGCCCAGGAGCTGGCGCAGAAGATCGTGCGCGACGGCGAGGGCGCAACCAAGTTCATGACCATCCGCGTGGAAGGCGGGCGCCATGTCGAAGAATGCCGCCAGATCGCGTATGCGGTGGCGCATTCGCCGCTGGTCAAGACCGCGTTCTACGCATCGGACCCGAACCTGGGCCGCATCCTGGCCGCCGTCGGTTATGCCGGCGTGACGGACCTCGACGTCAACGGCGTCAACCTGTGGCTCGACGATGTATGGGTCGCGCGTGACGGCGGGCGCAACCCCGACTACCGCGAAGAAGACGGCCAGCGCGTGATGAAGCAGGCCGAGATCACCGTGCGCATCGCGCTCGGTCGCGGTGACGCTGCTGCCACGGTGTGGACGTGCGACTTCTCGCACGACTACGTGTCGATCAACGCGGATTACCGCTCCTGACCGGAGGCCCGTGCTGATGTCGTCCGATCTTTCCGCACGGCTCGACCGCTTTCTCGGACGGCTCGAGCAGTGGCTGCCTCCCGAACTGACCGAAGCCGACTGGAACGAGGCCGTGGCCTTTCGCTGGCGCAAGCGCCAGAGCCTGTTCGGCAACATCGGCTACCTCGCGCCGGTCCGCCAGCTGCCGCCGATCCATCTGAGCGACCTGCACAACATCGAGCGCCAGAAGGCCGCCATCGTCGCCAACACGCGCCAGTTCGTGCGCAGGCTGCCGGCCAACAACGTGCTGCTCACGGGGGCGCGCGGCACGGGCAAGTCGTCGCTCATCAAGGCGTGCCTGAACGAATTCGTGAACGAAGGCCTGCGCCTGGTCGAAGTCGACAAGGACGACCTGGCTGACCTCGGCGACATCGTCGAGCGCTTAGCCTCGCGCCCCGAGCGCTTCGCGATCTTCTGCGACGACCTCTCGTTCGAGGACGGTGAATCGGGCTACAAGGCGCTGAAGTCGGCGCTGGACGGCTCGGTGGCGGCGCAGTCGGACAACGTGCTGATCTACGCCACCTCGAACCGGCGCCACCTGCTGCCCGAGTACATGAAGGACAACGAGACCTACCAGCACACCTCGGACGGTGAAATCCATCCGGGCGAGGTGGTGGAAGAGAAGATTTCGCTGTCCGAGCGCTTCGGCCTGTGGCTGTCGTTCTACCCGCCGAAGCAGGACGAGTACCTGACCATCGTGGGCCACTGGCTCAAGCATTTCGGCTGCAGCGACGAGGACATCGCCGCTGCACGGGGCGAGGCGCTGGTGTGGGCGCTCGAACGCGGTTCGCGCTCGGGCCGTGTGGCCTGGCAATTCGCCCGCGACTGGGGCGGCAAGCACGGGCGCCAGCATGTCGACTGACAACCTGACGCAAGTGCCGCCCACGCACACGCCGGACGGCCGCAAGATCACCGAAGTGGCCGTGGGCGTGCTGGTGCAGCCGGACGGCCGCTTCCTGCTGGCCCAGCGCCCCGAAGGCAAGCCGTATGCAGGCTACTGGGAATTCCCTGGCGGCAAGCTGGAGTCGGGCGAGTCGGTGGAAGCCGCTCTCACGCGGGAACTGAAGGAAGAGCTCGACATCACCCTGCGCACATGCGAGCCCTGGCGCACGATCGAACACGACTATCCGCACGCCTATGTGCGGCTGCACTTCTGCAAGGTGACGGCGTGGGAAGGGACGTTGCGGGCGCTGGAAGGGCAGGACTTTGCGTGGCAGACGCTGCCGGTCAGCGTCGAGCCGGTGCTGCCGGCCACACTGCCCGTCTTCGAATGGATGCGCGAGGAAGCGAGCGCCAGTTGACCGCTAGTTGAGCTTGCTGGTCGTATCGCCGCCCGGAGCGTCGGGCGGCAAGTCGTCGTCTTCCACCACGGGAATCGTGTACTGCTCGGCCGCCCAGGCGCCCAAGTCGATCTGCTTGCAGCGCTCGGAGCAGAACGGGCGGTAGCGGCTTTCCGGCACCCATGGCACCGGCTTGCCGCAGGTCGGGCATTTGACGGTCTTCACGTTCATCGCAAAGGCTAGAAATTACAGAGCTTGAGCTGGAACGGGATATCCGCGTCGACCGGCTTGGGTCGCAGGTCGCCATCCTGCTGGGTGAAGCGTACCCAAAGCATGTACTTGTTGGCGCTGATCTCGGGAATGAAGCCCAGCGCCGCATCATCCAGGCGCACCTGCATGAGCTGGTACACGCGGCCCGACAGCATCTGCTGATAGCTACCTGCGTTAGCAATGACCTTGCCACTCTGGCCCGATTCGCGCAGCAGGCGCAGCACGATCATCGTGGCGTCGCGCAGTGGCACCAGCGGTTGGGCCCATTTGATGATGTCGGTGCGGCGGCGCTCGGCCGGATGATGCTGCCATGCAAAATACGCCGGCAGGTCGAACTCGCACGTGCCGCCCGGGATGATGGTGCGGCTGCGGATGCTCGTCAGCCATTCGTTGTCGGCGATGAGCTGGCCGGCCTTGCCCTGCGTGGCGGTGAGGTTGCCCGAGGCGGTTTCGAGCTCGCTGATGACGCTGTCGAGGGCATCCTGGTCGATCTGCGGATTGGCGCGCAGGGCGGTCAGCGTCTGGCGCTGGCGGTCCAGCTCCTTGAGCAGGTCGGACTTGAGATCCGCGCGGCCTGCCACGTCGACGATCTCGAACAGCGTGGTCAGCGCCACATGGTGCTGCAGCGGGTGTTCCTGCACGAGAAAGAAATCCAGACGCTCGAACAGGTCTTCGAGGCGCAGCAGCGTCCGAATGCGTTCGTTGAAGGGATATTCGTACAGGATCAAAACTGGGTGCCCGGTTTGCTGGCCGGCTGGCATATGCGGCCCTGAAGCCCGTTTGGCTTCAATCTGCCCGCATTCTATGCGAGACCCTCGCGCATCACAATGCAAAGGACTGTGACAGGCGCTTTCCGGCGGCTTCAGCTCGACCGGTAGGCTTGGTCCAGACGGTCGATCTGGGGGGTGAGGTCGTCGAGCGTGCCGCTGTTGTCGATCACGTCGTCGGCCGCGGCCAGGCGCGCTTCTCGCGGAGCCTGGCGTGCGACGATGGCTTCCACCTGCACGCGCGGCAGCCCATTGCGGGCCATGACCCGTGCGATCTGCGTTTCCACGGGGCAATCGACCACCAGGATGCGGTCGACGAGTTTGCGCCAGCTTTGCGGCCCGGCGAGGGATTCCACCAGCAGCGGCACCACGTAGACGAGGTATGGGCTGGCCCCAAACGCCTGTGCCGCGGCCCCGCGCGACAACGCAATCTCGCGGATGAGCGGATGCGTGATCTGCTCGAGCCGCGCCTTGGCCGTCGCATCGGAAAAGGCCAGCGCGCGCATGGCGTCGCGGTCCATGGCTCCGTCGGCGCGCAGGATGCCGGCACCGAAGGTTTCGACCAGTTTGGGGATGGCGGCGCCGCCCGGCGCGGTGATCTCGTGCGCGATGGCGTCGGTATCGACGATGGCGGCGCCGCGATCGGCGAGGCGGTCCGCCACGTAGCTCTTGCCGCTGCCGATGCCGCCGGTGAGGCCGATCACGCGCATGATGGCTGCCTCTTACGGCCCGAGCAGCGGCCCGAACCCGGCCATCACGAGCAACTGCGGCCCGGCCAGCAGGGCGATCGCGCCGGCCCCTGCAATGAACGGCCCGAACGAGAACGGCGATTCGCTCTTGGCGCCGCGCGCGATGCGCACCAGCCCGAAAACCAGGCCCACCACCGAGGACAGCAGCACCAGGAGCGGCAGCGCCTGCCAACCGAACCACGCGCCGAGCGCGGCCATCAGCTTGAAGTCGCCGTAGCCCATGCCTTCGCGGCCGCGCAGCAGCTTGTAGGCCCAGTAGATGGACCACAGGAAGAGGTAGCCGGCCATCGCCCCGATCACGGCGTCATCCAGGTGCGCAAACATGCCGAACAGATTCACCCCCAGGCCGAGCCAAAGCAGCGGCTGCGTGATGGCGTCGGGCAACAGCTGGGTGTCGGCATCGATCATCGTGCCGGCAATCAGGAACCACAGCAGCACCGCCGACGCCACCGCCACCCAGGTCGGACCAAAATGCCACAGGCAAGCCGCGGTCAGCAGGCCCGTGACGAATTCCACGGCGGGGTATCGCCACGAGATAGGCGTCTTGCATGCGCTGCACCGGCCGCGCAGCGCGAGCCAGCTCAAGACGGGGACGTTCTCGAGCGCCTTGATCTGGTGGCCGCACGACGGGCACGCCGAGCGCGGCACGACCAGGTTGTAGGTCTCGGGGTGTGGCAGTGGTTCTTCGCGCAGTTCAGCGATGTAGTTCGCTTCTTCGCGCTCGATCATGCGCGGGAGCCGGTGAATCACCACGTTGAGGAAGCTGCCGACCAGCAGGCCGACCAGCGCGCCGGACCCGATCACGAACCACGCCGGCAATTGCGCCAGCGTGGAGATGACAAACATGTCGGGCATCAAACCACCTGACCCAGCTTGAAGATCGGCAGATACATCGCCACCACCATGCCGCCGATCAGCACGCCGAGGATCACGATGATGATCGGCTCGATCAGCGCCGAGATATTCGCCACGGCGTCATCGACTTCACGCTCGTAGAACTCGGCCACCTTCAGCAGCATGCTGTCCAGCGCACCGGACTCTTCACCGATCTGCGTCATCTGCAGCACCATGTTGTCGAACACGTGGGTGGCCTGCATGGCGTTGGTCAGGCTCGTACCGATGCGCACCGCCTGCTGGATGTCGATCGTCGCGTCGTGATAGACCCAGTTGCCGGCAGCACCTGCCACGGATTCCATCGATTCCACCAGCGGCGTGCCGGCCGCGAACATCGTCGCCAGCGTGCGCGTCCAGCGCGCGATGGTCGCCTTGCGGATGATGTCGCCGAAGATCGGCATTTTCAGGATCCACCGGTGCGTGGCGCGCTGCACGTTCTCCGATCGCTTGAATGCCCGGACAAATGCGACGATGCCGATGATCGGCACGAAGACGATGAAGTACCACCACTGCACGAAGAAGTCGGAGATGCTCATCACCACCAGCGTCGGGGCGGGCAGCGTGGCGCCGAAGCTCGAGAACACCCCCTTGAACGCCGGCACCACGAAGATCATCAGCACCACCGTCACCAGGAACGCCACCGTCAGCACCGAGATCGGGTAGATCATGGCCGACTTGATCTGCGCCTTCAGCGCGATCGACTTTTCCATGTACAGCGACAGCCGCTCGAGCAGCGCATCGAGGATACCGCCCTGCTCACCGGCGTCGATGAGGTTGCAATAGAGCGTGTCGAAGTACCGGGGGTGGCGTCGGAACGCCTGCGCCATGCTGCTGCCCGACTCGATGTCCATGCGGATCTCGGTCAGCAGCTGCGTGAAGTTCGGGTTCGCGTGGCCGCGCGCGATGATGTCGATCGACTGCAGCAGCGGCACGCCGGCCTTGAGCATGGTTGAGAGCTGGCGCGTGAAGTACGCGATGTCCTTCGGCGTGATCTTCTTGCCGCGCGCGGCACGGCGGCGCTTGGACTTGGTGATCGACAGCCCCTGCTTGCGCAGGATCGCGTTGACCTCGGTGATGGTCTCGGCGCGCATTTCACCCTTGAAGATCTTGCCTTTGCGGTCTTTGCCTTCCCACTCGAAGATGTACTGCGTGGGCGCCTTCGTCTTGGCGGTCTTGCGTGCCGGCGCGGCGGCCGCGCGGTTTGCGGCTGGTGCTCGTGTGGCCATGGTTGGTTCCTACCCCCCGGTATGGGAACGATTGATCGAGAAGGTCATTGGTTCGTCGTGGCCAGCACTTCCTCGAGAGAAGTCAGCCCCAGCTTCACTTTCTTCAGGCCCGCTTCACGCAGCGACAGTACGCCTTCCTTGCGCGCCTGCTCGGCAATCTGCAGCGCCGTGCCGTGCGTCAGGATGATCTCCTGGATCGCCTCGGTAATCGGCATGACCTGGTAGATGCCGACCCGTCCCTTGTAGCCGCTGCCGTTGCAGGTCTCGCAGCCGACCGGGTGATACGGTTGCCATGAGCCGTCGAGGTCGGCCTCGGTAAAGCCGGCGTCGAGCAGCGTTTCCTTCGGCAGCGGCCCCGGTTTCTTGCAGTCCTTGCACAGCCGGCGCGCCAGACGCTGCGCCGTGATCATCAGCACCGACGACGCAATGTTGAACGGCGCCACGCCCATGTTCATCAGGCGCGTGAGCGTGGTCGGAGCGTCATTCGTGTGCAGCGTGGAGAACACCAGGTGGCCCGTCTGCGCGGCCTTGATCGAGATATCGGCCGTTTCCAGGTCCCGGATTTCGCCCACCATGATGATGTCCGGATCCTGCCGCAAAAACGACTTGAGCGCCGCCGCGAACGTCAGCCCCGCCTTGTCGTTCACGTTGACCTGGTTGATGCCGGGCAACTGGATTTCCGCCGGGTCTTCTGCCGTGGAAATGTTGATGTCGCCGGTGTTGAGCATGTTGAGGAAGGTGTACAGCGACACCGTCTTCCCCGAGCCTGTCGGCCCCGTCACCAGCACCATGCCGTACGGCCGCTTGATCACGTCGAGCAGCAGCTGTTTCTGCTCGGGCTCGTAGCCGAGCTGGTCGATATCGAGCCGCTCGGTGGACGACTCCAAAATCCGGATCACGATCTTCTCGCCGAACAGCGTCGGCAGCGTCGAGACCCGGAAGTCGATGGCGCGATCGATCGTCTCCTTGTTGTCCTTGTCCTTGCGGTCCTTCGGGACGGTGATCAGCAGCTTCATGCGGCCGTCCTGCGGCACGCGCTTCTCGGAAATGTCCAGGCGCGAGAGCACCTTGATGCGCGTGGCGATCTTGTCGCGGATGTCCAGCGGCGGCTGGGCCACCTGCATCAGCACGCCGTCGATGCGAAAGCGCACGCGGTAAAACGTTTCAAACGGCTCGAAATGCAGGTCGGAAGCACCGCGCAGCAGGGCTTCGGTAAAGAGCTTCTGCAGAAAGCGCACGACGGGGGCATCGTCGATGCCGTCGGCCGTGGTGCGGCGCGTGGCCGCCGCGGCGCCCGGGTCGTATTCGATCTGTACGGCTTCCTGCTTGGGGAAGAGGGATTTGATCTCGGCCGGCGCTTCGTTGGCCAGGTTGAGTTGGCGCACCAGCTTGTCGTGCTCGACGATGACCGTTTCGATCGTCACGTTCATCTTCTGGCGCAACTCTTCGATCGGACGCGCGTCGCTGGGGTCGGACGTGGCAACGATCAGCCGGTTTTCGCGCCGGGCCAGCGGCAGCAGGCGCAGTTGCGCGAAATGCTTGTTGGCCGTGAGCACGGCCGGCACCGTATCCAGCTTGTACTGCGCCAGATCCAGCAGCGGCATCTGGTACTTGCTGGCCACGAAGACGGCAAGGTCGTGAGCGCTCATGATCCCGCTGCTCACGAGTTCGTCGATCAGTTGCGTGCGCTTTTCACGCGCGCTCTGTTCGAGCTGGGTGAGTAACGTCGGCGCGATCCGCCGGCTCTGCGCTAGAGCGAGTCCGAGAGTCATGAATCCGTCTGGCTGACCATGTTCAGCGCGCGCCGGGCCCCACTGCCGCAACGCGTGCCCGCCCCCCTAGGCGAGTTGTTTTATGTTCTGCAGCCGGCATCCCACCCATTCGTGGGGGGTGGTGCCCGGGATCGGGGCAGTTTGCCCACCGGGCCTGGATTTGTAAAGCGCACCGCCCGGCGCAGCTTGCATTTGTGCCACATCGGCACGAAAGGGGCAGGACTGAAGCTTCCGGCGTCGCGTGTGGCTTCAGCTGCGCTTCGTGGGCGGCGGCTGGTGCAGCCTCACCGTGCGGATCGACTGACTGTCCATCTGCACGATGTCCATCACGCACCCCGCGATCTTCACACTGACCGTCGCCTCGGGAATCTCCTCCAGCACTTCGAGCAACAGCCCGTTGAGGGTCTTCGGCCCGTCCGTGGGCAGCGTCAGGCCCAGGCGCCGGTTGAGGTCGCGCAGCGACATGCCGGCATCGGCCATGTACGTGTGCTGGGCGTCCCAGGCAAGCTTGCCGGCGTTCGGCAGCGTGGTGGTGAATTCGCCGATCATCTCCTCGATGATGTCTTCGAGCGTGACCAACCCGAGCATGTCGCCGTACTCGTTGACGATCAGGCCGATGCGGCGGCGGTTCTCCTGGAAGTATTGCAGCTGGCGGAAGACCGGCGTGCCGCTGGGCACGAAATACGGCTCGACGAGCAGGCCGCGGAAGTCGTCGTGCGTCAGTTCCGTGTGGCCGAGCAATGACAGCGCCTTGCGCACGTGCAGGATGCCGATCACCTGGTCGCTGTCCTGCTCGAATACGGGCAGCTTGTTGTGATAGCAGGTTTCGAGCTGCTGGATGACCTCGTCGATCGGGCGCGACAGGTCCAGCGATTCCACGCGCGCGCGCGGCGTCATCACGTCATCCACGGTGATCGCGTCGAGATCGAACAGGTTCAGCAGGATGCTGCGGTGCTTGTGCGGAATGAAGTTGCCCGACTCCAGTACCAGCGTGCGCAGCTCTTCGGGCGACATGCGCTGCTCCGGCGCCTTGCTCGTATTGATGCGCACCAGCCGCAGCACGCCCATGGCAAACGCGTTGACCACCACGACCAGCGGCGTCGATACCTTCATCAGCGGCTTGATGATGAAGCTGGCCGGAAAGGCGATCCGCTCGGGGTACGTCGCACCGACGATCTTCGGCGCAATTTCGCAGAAGACAATGATCAGGAAGGCGACCACAGCCGTGGCGATCGACAGCGTTGTCCCGCTGTTGCCGAAGTAGTGGATCGCCAGGTTCGCGATCAGCACCGGCACGGCCGTGTTGATCAGGTTATTGCCGATGAGGATGAGCGAGAGCAGCTTGTCGGTCTGGCCCAGCAACTGCTGCGTGTTGCGCGCGCCCGAGACGTTGGACTTGGCAAGATGGCGCAGGCGATGGCGGTTGAGCGCCATCATCGCGGTTTCGGAAATCGAGAAGAAGGCGGAGCAGCACAGCAGCAGCGCGACAGCGCCGAGTTGCGCCCAGAGCGGCCAAGAGTCCAAAGCGGGAGAAGAGAGGCGACGAAGCGCCCACTATAGCAGAGGGGTTTGCCGCGCCGGCGGCGGGAGCCGTGTCTGCGCGCACGGCAAAATACGCTGCGGCACCGAGCGGGAATACGAAGGATGCTGGGAAATTGCTGTGCGGGCGAGGCCAGAAAACCGTGCCGCAGGAACCACTTGAATACGAGAAACTGGTCGGGGTGAGAGGATTCGAACCTCCGGCCTCTACGTCCCGAACGTAGCGCTCTACCAGGCTAAGCTACACCCCGATGCTTCTTCGCAGATCCCGTGCGCGTCAGGACTGACGTTGCAGCGAGAAAGCACACAAGTCTATCAGCGTCTGGCGGAAAAGGGAAGGGGGCAATGCGTTTGCTGCGGTTTCGGCTGCAGCGGCTTCACGTTCGGCGGCCTGGCGCGTGTAGTCGAGCGCGCCAGAAGCGTGGATGGCGCTAAAGATGGCGTCGAAATGTTCGGTGCCGCCCTGCTCGATGGCCTGGCGTACGAGTGTGCGCTGTTCTTCGGTGCCGTTGCGCAGCAGATGGATCAGCGGCAGCGTAGGCTTGCCCTCGCGCAGGTCGTCGCCCGCGTTCTTGCCCATCTGGTCGGCCGTGGCGGTGTAGTCGAGCAGGTCGTCGACGATCTGGAACGCGGTGCCGATGCGGCGGCCGTATTCCGCGGCGGCTTCTTCCGTGGCGGCATCCGCGCCCGAGAGCACCGCGCCGATCTGCGCGGCGGCCTCGAAGAGCTTGGCTGTCTTGTAGCGGATCACCTGCAGGTAGCGCTCTTCCGTGACGTCGGGGTCGTGCATGTTCAGCAGCTGCAAGACCTCGCCTTCGGAAATGATGTTTGTGGCGTCGGCCAGGATCTGCATGATGCGCATGCTGTCGGCCTGCACCATCATCTGGAAGGCGCGCGAATAGAGGAAGTCCCCCACCAGCACGCTCGCGGCGTTGCCAAACACGGCGTTGGCCGTCTTGCGGCCGCGGCGCAGGTCCGATTCGTCGACCACGTCGTCGTGCAGCAGCGTGGCGGTATGGATGAACTCGACCACCGCGGCCAGCTCGTGGTGATGTTCGCCCTTGTAGCCAAGCGCATTTGCGACGAGCAGCAGGATCACAGGACGCAGGCGCTTGCCGCCGGCGCTGATGATGTACTCGCCGATCTGGTTGATCAGCACGACCTCCGAGCCGAGGCGGCGGCGGATCACGGCGTCGACGGCGCGCATGTCTTCAGCGACGGGGGCGAGCAGGACGGAGGCGGAGGTCTGGGTCAAGGCGGGTTCCAGCGGGATGCGGTGGCGGATCGTCGGCATGCGCGCGGCGTGCGGCGCAAAAACCGCGAGATTATAGAGCAAGCAGGCGGTTTGGCCGGCATGCCGGCAAGCTGGGCGCGGCGTGGCAGGCCGTTGTGCGGGCGGCACGCTTTAGTCTTTGATTTGCTTGGGTTTTTCTTGTATAGTTGCGAGTTCTCTGTGTCCGTTGTCTGCGCAGGCGGGCTGCGAGTGGCACCAGAGTCACGTTTAGTTCTTTAACGAGGTCCGACAATGTACGCGGTCGTAAAAACCGGCGGCAAGCAATACAAGGTTGCTGCTGGCGAAAAACTGAAAGTAGAACAGATACCGGCGGACGTTGGCGCAGAAATCACGCTTGACCAGGTGCTCGCAGTGGGCGCCGGCGACCAACTCAAGGTTGGTGCGCCGCTGGTGAGCGGGGCTGCCGTCAAAGCCACCGTCATCTCCCACGGTCGTCACGACAAAGTGCACATCTTCAAGATGCGCCGTCGTAAGCACTATCAAAAGCGCCAAGGGCATCGTCAAAATTACACCGAGTTGCGTATCGACTCGATCGTGGCCTAAGGCCGCGTCGTCTACGTAACCGGATAGGAGTTCAGTCATGGCACAGAAAAAAGGCGGCGGTTCCACACGGAACGGCCGCGATTCCGAGTCGAAGCGCCTGGGCGTGAAGGTGTACGGCGGCCAAGCCATCAACGCTGGCGGCATCATCGTTCGCCAACGCGGCACCCGCACGCACGCTGGCGTGAACGTGGGCATGGGCAAGGACCACACCCTCTTCGCGCTGGTCGATGGCCACGTGAAGTTCGCCACCCGCGGCGAAGGCAAGAAGCAGTTCGTCGACGTTGTTCCGGCGGCCTGATCCAGCCTTGTAGTCAAAAGGCCCCGCACCCGTGCGGGGCTTTTTCGTTTCTGGCGCTAACAAAACGCGGCCGATGATGCCCGGCGGTACGATGTGGCCGGCGCGTTCTGTTAGCTCCATTTCCCTTACTGCCGTGCGCGTGTGCCGCACGGGCGGAGACCTCCATGAAGTTCATCGACGAAGCCCGGATTGAAGTGATCGCTGGTGACGGCGGCAACGGCAGCGCCTCGATGCGCCGCGAGAAATTCGTCCCGTTCGGGGGGCCGGACGGCGGTGACGGTGGACGCGGCGGCAGCGTGTGGGCGGTGGCCGACCGCAACATCAATACGCTGATCGACTACCGCTTTGCCAAGAAGCACCAGGCGCGCAACGGCGAGAACGGCCGTGGCTCGGACTGCTACGGTGCCGCGGGCGAGGACATCACCCTGCGCCTGCCCGTCGGTACGGTCATTTATGACGCCGATACCGACGAGCTGATCGCTGACCTCACGGTCGACGGGCAACGCCTGTGCCTGGCGCGCGGTGGCGAGGGCGGCTGGGGCAACATCCACTTCAAGTCGAGCACCAATCGCGCGCCGCGCCAGAAGACCGACGGCAAGCCGGGCGAGCGCCGCAACCTGCGTCTCGAACTGAAGGTGCTCGCCGATGTGGGGCTGCTCGGCATGCCCAATGCAGGCAAGTCCACGCTCATCACCGCCATCTCCAACGCGCGCCCGAAGATTGCCGATTACCCGTTCACGACGCTGCACCCGAACCTGGGCGTGGTGCGGACGGGTCCGTCGAAGTCCTTCGTGGTGGCGGACATCCCCGGGCTGATCGAAGGCGCGGCAGAAGGCGCCGGCCTGGGGCACCAGTTCCTGCGCCACCTGCAGCGCACGCGCTTGCTGCTTCACGTGGTCGACCTGGCGCCGTTCGACGAGAGCGTCGATCCGGTGGCCGAGGCCAAGGCCATCGTCGGCGAGTTGAAGAAGTACGATGCCGAGCTGTACGACAAGCCGCGCTGGCTGGTGCTGAACAAGCTCGACATGGTGCCCGAGGAAGAGCGTGAAGCGCGCGTGAAGGATTTCGTGAAGCGCTTCAAATGGAAAGGGCCGGTGCACCGCATCTCGGCGCTCACGCACGATGGCACGCAGGCGCTGGTCCACGCCATCCAGGAATACCTGGACGAACTGCGCGCCGAAGAAGACGCCGCCGCCGCCGCGCCCGACCTGCGCCTCGATCCGACGCTGCACAACGTCGATCACGACGGCGACACCAACGCATAAACACAACATTCTTCGGAGACACGCCACCATGGCCCTGCGTTCGCTGATTGCCGATGCGCGCCGCCTTGTCGTCAAGGTCGGTTCCAGTCTGGTCACCAATGACGGACGAGGCCTGGACCAGGCTGCCATCGCACGCTGGGCAGCGCAGATCGCAGCGTTGCGCGCGGCCGGCAAGGAAGTCGTGCTGGTCAGCTCCGGCGCGATTGCCGAAGGCATGCAGCGCCTGGGCTGGGCCAGGCGTCCGAAGGAGATCCACGAACTGCAGGCCGCTGCCGCCGTGGGGCAGATGGGCCTGGCGCAGGTGTACGAATCGGAGTTCGCGCGGCACGGCATCCGCACGGCGCAGGTGCTGCTCACGCATGGCGACCTGGCCGACCGCGAGCGCTACCTCAACGCGCGCTCCACGCTGCTCACGCTGCTGGGCCTGGGGGTCGTGCCCATCATCAACGAGAACGACACGGTCGTCACCGACGAAATCAAGTTCGGCGACAACGACACGCTTGGCGCGCTCGTCACCAACCTGATCGAAGGCGATGCGCTGATCATCCTGACCGACCAGCGCGGCCTCTATACCGCCGACCCGCGCAAGGATCCGAACGCCCGCTTCGTGGACGAGGCGCAGGCCGGTACGCCCGACCTGGAGCAGATGGCCGGCGGTGCCGGCACGAGCATCGGCAAGGGCGGCATGCTGACGAAGATTCTGGCGGCCAAGCGCGCGGCCAAGTCGGGCGCGCACACCATCATCGCCTCGGGTCGTGAAGAGAACGTGCTGGCGCGCCTGGCCAACGGCGAGGCCATCGGCACGCAGTTGCGCGCCCAGACGGGCCGCATGGCGGCGCGCAAGCAATGGATGATCGACCACCTGCAGCTGCGCGGACGCGTTGTCCTCGATGCCGGCGCGGTGGAAAAACTCACGGCGGGCGGCAAGTCACTGCTGCCGATCGGCGTGACCGAGGTGCAGGGTGAGTTCGCACGCGGGGAGGTGATCTCTTGCGTGGATGCGGCCGGGCGCGAAGTGGCGCGCGGGCTGACGAACTATTCGTCTGCCGAGGCGCGGCTGATTGCCCGCAAGGCTTCCTCCGAGATTGAAGCCGTGCTGGGTTATGTCAGCGCGGCCGAGCTCGTCCACCGGGACAACCTCGTGCTGCTCTGATCCCGCTCGGACGGGTCAAAACAACAAGGCCAACCTCGCAAGGGGTTGGCCTTTGTCTTTGGATGCGCGGTGTTGCTCAGGGCCCGTAATAGCGCCCGGACTGGCTCAGCCGCCGCACGAGCGTAGAGGCCCGACCGTCTCCCGCCACCGAGCGCACGTCGCAGAAGTACGTGCGCATGAGGGCCGAGGCGTAGTCGGTCGGCCCGCCGTTGCCCACGCGCTGCCAGTCGCCGGCGGCCTTGTAGGCGTTCATGCTGGCGGAGTCGGCGTTGGCGCTTTCGTTCATGTCGACGGCGCGATTGCCGACCCACTGGTTGGTGTCGTTGCGCAGCGTCGCGTAGATGCGGCGCTCGGCGGTGTCGCAGCGCAGGCCTTCGTAGTTGACGTTGCGCGCGCCGGTCCGGCTGGTGATCAGCACCGTGTAGCGCACCACGTTGTCCTTGCCGATGGACACCGATTTCGGATCGATCGCAAAGCGCAGCGGTGAATCGCTGCGGCCGCCGACCTCAAACGGCACCGCATCGCGGTCGACCGGCGGAGCGGGGAAGGTGACAGCGTCTTCCTTGAACGGCTTGTCATTGAACGGGTCCAGCAGCAGCCTGTCTTCGAGATCGCCAGTGCGGTTGTGGCCACATGCCGCCAACGCCAGCGCAGCCGCCAGCGCGAGCGGCACGAGAGCGCGTCGCGCTCCACGTGTCGTCGTCTTCAGAGTCACGAATTGTCCTTGGGAACCGTGTCGTCGGGGTTGGGAGAGGAGGAGGGGCCCGGCAGGGGCACGCTTACCGTTTCGACGATGACCGTGGTGGACGTGGCCGTCGTCAGCGCCGGTTGCGGGCGCTGTCCGCGTCCAGGTGGATCGCTGCGGCCTGCCTGGGCGCCGGGGCGCTCGCGGCCGTCGCGCTCGCGGTGCTGGCCCGTGCGCCCGTAGGGCGACAGCGGTGCACGGTTCTGCCGCTGCACGAAGCGCGACAGCTCCGACAGCGCCAGCTGGTACACCTCGCGCTTGAACTCGATGACGGCGTCCAGCGGCACCCAGTACTGGCTCCACCGCCAGGCATCGAACTCCGGATGCTCGGTGGCGCGCAGCTGGATGTCGCAGTCGCGACCGACCATGCGCAGCAGGAACCAGATCTGTTTCTGGCCCCGATAGTGGCCGCGGATCTCGCGGCGGATGAACTTGTCCGGCACCTCATACCGCAGCCAGTCGCGCGTGCGACCGACGATCCGGACGTGTTCCGGCAGCAGGCCAACTTCTTCGTGCAGTTCGCGGTACATCGCCTGTTCGGGCGTTTCGCCGTACTTGATGCCGCCTTGTGGAAACTGCCAGGAGTGCTCGCCAATGCGCTTGCCCCAGAACACCTCGTTTCTTGCGTTGATGAGGATGATGCCGACGTTCGGGCGGAAGCCTTCACGATCGAGCATGACTGCACCTCGAATACTTTAGAATTACGCCGATTATAGAGCGGCCCGTGGCCCGGCTGTCACCGAAGCCGAAATGTTGCCGCTCACTCGCGCCTCCTGGGGGAGGGCGCCGAGCACGCCAATGTGCGGCCGACGCCACGTCTCATCTCCTGATTCCGGTGGCTTTTGCCCTTGTTCTCGCGGCTTTGGTTCGCCGCGCCATCCCTTATTGTCAGTCGCATGAAAGCGTCCCAGTTCTTCATTTCCACTCTCAAGGAAGCGCCCGCCGACGCGGAGATCGTCTCGCACAAGCTGATGATGCGTGCCGGCATGATCAAGAAGCTCGGCGCGGGCCTCTATACGTATATGCCCGTGGGTCTGCGCGTGATCCGTAAGGTCGAGCAGATCGTGCGTGAGGAAATGAACGCCGCCGGCGCGGTGGAAGTGCTGATGCCGGTCGTGCAGCCGGGCGAGCTGTGGCAGGAGACTGGCCGCTGGGACAAGATGGGCGACGAGCTCCTGCGCTTCAAGGACCGCCACGAGCGCGACTTCGTCATCCAGCCGACCTCGGAAGAGGTGGTCACGGACATCGCCCGCACCGAGATCCGCTCGTACAAGCAGTTGCCGGTCAACTTCTACCAGATCCAGACCAAGTTCCGTGACGAGCGCCGTCCGCGCTTCGGCGTCATGCGTGGCCGCGAATTCACCATGAAGGACGCGTACTCCTTCGACCGCGACGCGGAAGGGCTCAAGGTCTCGTACCAGAAGATGTTCGACGCATACATGCGCATCTTCCGGCGTTTTGGCTTGGAGTTCCGCGCGGTGGCGGCCGACAACGGCGCCATCGGCGGTTCGGGCTCGCAGGAATTCCACGTGATTGCCGAGACGGGCGAAGACGCCATCGTGTACTGCCCGACGTCGGACTACGCCGCCAACGTCGAGGCCGCCGAGGCCGTGGCGCCGGCCACGCCCCGCGGTGCCGCCACGGAGGTGCTCACGAAGACCCACACGCCTGGCCGCGCCAAGTGCGAGGCGGTGGCCGAACAGCTGGGCATTCCGCTGTCGCGCACGGTCAAGTCGATCGTGCTGGCGACGGACGTGGATGGCGGCGAGCCGCAGATCTGGCTGCTGCTGTTGCGCGGCGATCACGAGCTCAACGAGGTGAAGGCATCGAAGGTGCCGGGCCTGGCCGATTTCCGCTTCGCCACCGAGGGCGAAATCCTGCGTGCATTCGGCACGCGTCCCGGTTACCTGGGCCCCATCGGCACCAAGCACCCGGTCAAGGTGGTGGCGGACCGCACCGTGGCGGTGATGAGCGACTTCGTCGTCGGTGCCAACGAAGAGGATTACCACTACACCGGTGCCAACTGGGGCCGCGACCTGCCCGAGCCGGAAGTCTACGACCTGCGCAACGTCGTGGAAGGCGACCCTTCGCCGGACGGCAAGGGCACGCTCTCCATCTGCCGCGGCATTGAAGTCGGCCACGTCTTCATGCTCGGCACCAAGTATTCGGAGGCGATGAACGCCACGTTCCTCGACGAGAACGGCAAGACCCAGCCCATGGTGATGGGCTGCTACGGCATCGGCATCACGCGGATCCTCGGCGCGGCCATCGAGCAGAACTACGATGCGCGCGGCATCATCTGGCCGGCGTCGATCGCGCCGTTCCAGGTCGTGATCTGTCCCGTGGGCTATGACCGCTCCGACGCCGTGCGCGCCGAGGCCGACCGCCTGCACGCAGAGTTGGTCGCCGCAGGCATCGACGTCATCCTGGATGACCGTGGCGAGCGCCCGGGCGCGATGTTCGCCGACTGGGAGCTGATCGGCGTGCCGTTCCGCGTCGTGGTGGGTGACCGCGGCCTCAAGGAAGGCAAGCTGGAATTCCAGGGCCGCCGCGATGAGGCCGCCACCGCCGTGGCGCCGGCCGATGTGCTGGCCACACTGAAGGCGCGTCTCGCGCAATAACGCACGCCACCGCATGTGCTGCCGCCTGCCCCGTCCGATTGCCGCCGCACTGTGTGCGGCCGTGCTGCTTGCAGGCGCGCAGGCGGCGTGGGCGGGCGCGCAGAAAGAGGAATACCTGGCGGACTCCGTGCGCAGTGCGCTGTCTGCCGCCGTGGCCGACAGCCGCCCGCTGCGCCCCGTGTTTGCCAGCAATGAGGAGCAGCTCGGCTACCTGCGCTGGCTGGCCGAGATGTCGGTGCGCCTGTCGAGCAAGATTCCGCAGGCGTCGGTACGCGTCGAGCTGATCGAGACGGCGTACTACGAGGCCAAGCGCGCGGGCCTGGACCCGGCGCTCGTACTCGGCCTGATCCAGGTGGAAAGCGGTTTCCGCAAGTACGCCATCAGCAGCGCCGGCGCGATGGGCCTGATGCAGGTGATGCCGTTCTGGACGCGTTCCATCGGCGACAAGGACGTCCGCAAGCTCTTCCACCTGCAGAGCAACCTGCGCTACGGCTGCACGATCCTGCGGCATTACCTCGACATGGAAGGCGGCAACCTGTACCTGGCGCTGGGCCGCTACAACGGCAGCCGGGGCCAGCCGCAATATCCGAATGCGGTGCTGGCGGCGTGGAAGCGCTGGCAGTACGAGGAGTCGAGCGCCATGACGGTATCCGCGCCGGTTCCGGCCGAACGTGGCCGGCGTGCAAAGGCCGCGCCGGAGGCACCCGCGCGCAACCCGTTCTCGCCGCTGCGGATCGCCGGCGGTTCGTGATCGTCCTCTAGCGGGCGGTCGGCCTACAATAGGGCCATCTTTCCCGCTCGCTGCATCCTGCGCATGTCTACGACCCAACCGTACGCGACGATGTCCGACGCGCTGCACGACTGGCTGCAGCGTCACGTGGACGAAGGCTTCGAGGCAGAGCCGCTGGTGGCCTCGATGGTGCAATCCGGCTATGACGGCGCCTTCGCACGGCGCGTGGTCGAGGAGGCGCTTGCCCGTCGCGCGCCGGCTCCTTCCGGGGCGCCCGTACCCGTCCCTGCCGTGGAGGCGCCGGATGAGAACAGCAATGCCGTCCGCACGGCCGACGGCGATATTCCGATCCTCTTCGCCATCGAAACGCCGCGCATCGTGCTGTTCCAGCACTTCCTCTCGGACGACGAGTGCGACCAGCTGATCGCCATCGGGCGGAATCGGCTCAAGCGTTCACCGGTGGTGAACCCCGAGACCGGCGAGGAAAACCTGATCGCCGCGCGCACCAGTGAGGGTGCGATGTTCCAGGTGGGCGAGCACCCGCTCATCGCCCGGATCGAGGCGCGGATCGCGCAGGCCGTGGGCGTACCGGTCGAGCACGGCGAGGGCTTCCAGGTGCTGCACTATGAGCCGGGCGGCGAATATCAGCCGCACTTCGATTTCTTCAATCCGGGCCGCACCGGCGAGGCGCGCCAGCTCGAGGTCGGCGGCCAGCGCGTGGCCACCATGGTCATCTACCTGAACAGCGTGCAGGCCGGCGGCGCGACGGGCTTTCCGAAGCTCGGGCTGGAGGTGGCGCCAGTCAAGGGCAACGCGGTCTTCTTCGTCTACAAGCGGCCCGATGGCACGCTCGATGAAGACACGCTGCATGCCGGCCTGCCGGTCGAGCGCGGCGAAAAGTGGATCGCCACCAAGTGGTTGCGCGAACGCCCGTACCGCCGCAGTGCCTGAGCGACGGTCGGGCGCATGGAATACACGTTCCTCTCGGCGACGATTCTGCTGGTGCTGATCACCGATCCGCTCGGCAACATTCCCATCTTCATCTCTGCGCTCCGGCCGGTGCCGGTGGAGCGGCGCAACCGCGTGGTGCTGCGCGAGGTCGGCATCGCGTTTGCGCTGCTGCTCGTCTTCATGTTCTTCGGCGAGGGCTTTCTGCGCATGATGAGCCTGACCGACATGTCGCTGCAGATCGCGGGCGGCATCGTGCTGTTCCTGATCGCGCTGCGCATGATCTTTCCGCGCGAAGGCGCCGCCGATGCGCAGCCGACCACCGAGCCCTTCATCGTGCCGCTGGCGATTCCCGCCATCGCTGGGCCGTCGGCGATGGCCACGGTGATGCTGCTGGTGTCGCAGGCGCCGGGTCGCATGTGGACATGGGTCGGCTCGCTATGCGCGACGATGGCCGTGTGCGCGGTGGTGTTGCTGAGCGCCACGCACATCCAGCGACTGGTGGGCGAGCGTACCGTGATGGCCTTCGAGCGGCTGATGGGACTGATCCTGGTGGCGATCTCGGTCGAGATGCTGCTCAAGGGCATCCGCATCTTCGCCCAACAGCTTTGAGCGCGGCGCCGGCAACAAAAAGGGCGACTCGGTGGTCGCCCATTTTTTTGCCCGCGCGCTACGTCAGGTGTTCTTGAGCGCGCGGATGCTCGGCAGGTTGCGCCAGTAGCCCTTGGCGTCCATGCCGCAGCCGAACACGTACCGGTCCGGCACGGAAAAACCGCAGAAATCGGGGTACAGCGGCTTGTCCTTGGCGAGCTTCTTCTCGCACAGCACGGCGGAGTAGAACTCGGCGGCGCCCATGTCGATGATGCGCGAGCGGATGGCGGCCATCGTTTCGCCTTCGTCGAGGATGTCGTCGAGCACCAGCACCGTGCGGCCCTTGACCGACTCGCGCGGCGCGACGCGCCATTGCATCTCGCCGCCCACCGTCTGGTTGTTGTAGCGCGAGAGGTGGATGTAGTCGAACTCCAGAGGGAAGGTCAGCTTGGGCAGCAGCATGCCGGTAAAGACGGCCGCGCCTCCCATGACGGAGAGCACCATCGGGAAGGTGTCGCCGATCTTCTCGGTGATCTCTTCGGCCATGCGGTCCAGCGAGCCGCGCACGGCCTCTTCGCTGACGATTTCTTCGGAGTTCGCCCAGAGTTCGCGGGCCTGTTCTGCGCTCAGCATCGTGTCAGTGGGGGGAAACGGTTCGGTTCAAATCGGTCAGGGGGTTCGAGGCGACAGGGTAGCCGCCTCAGCGGCCGCCGAACAAGCCCTTCATGCCGCCTTTCATGCCGCCCATGGCGCGCATCATCTTCATCATGCCGCCGCCCTTGAGCTTCTTCATCATGCCTTGCATCTGCTCGAACTGGTTGAGCAGGCGGTTGACTTCCTGCACCTGCACGCCCGCACCGGCGGCAATGCGGCGCTTGCGGCTCGCCTTGATCAGCTCCGGCCTGGCGCGCTCGGCCGGCGTCATGCTGTTGATGATGCCTTCCATGCGGCGGACCTGCTTTTCGGCCTGGTCCATGTTGGCGCCCTGCGCCTGCTGCGCCATCTGCGCCGGGAGCTTGTCGATCAGGCTGCCCAGGCCGCCCATCTTCTTCATCTGGCCGATCTGGGCCTTGAAGTCTTCCAGGTCGAAGCCGCCGGTCTTCTTGATCTTGGCCGCGAGCTTCTGCGCCTCCTCCATGTCGACACCGCGCTGCGCCTCTTCGACCAGCGCGAGGATGTCGCCCATGCCCAGGATGCGCTGGGCCATGCGGTCGGGGTAGAACGGCTCCAGCCCGTCGAGCTTCTCGGCCACGCCGACGAACTTGATCGGCTTGCCCGTGATGTGACGCACCGACAGCGCCGCGCCGCCGCGCGCATCGCCGTCGAGCTTGGTGAGCACCACGCCCGTGAGCGGCAGGGTGTCGTTGAACGCCTTGGCGGTGTTGACGGCATCCTGGCCGAGCATCGCGTCGACCACGAACAGCGTTTCGGCCGGCTTGAGCGTGGCGTGCAGCGCGGCGATCTCCTGCATCATCGCCTCGTCAATGCCAAGGCGGCCGGCCGTGTCGACGATCAGCACGTCGTGGTAGTGCTTCTTGGCCCAGTCCACTGCGGCGGCGGCAATGTCCACCGGCTTCTGGTCGGGCTGCGAGGGGAAGAAGTCGGCGCCGACCTGCTCCGAGACGGTCTTCAGCTGCGCGATGGCGGCGGGGCGGTACACGTCGCACGACACCGTCAGCACTTTCTTCTTCTTGTTCTCTTTGAGCCACTTGGCCAGCTTGCCGACGGTGGTGGTCTTGCCGGCACCCTGCAGGCCGGCCATCAGGACGATCGCGGGCGGCGTGACGTTGAGGTTCAACTCCGCCGCACGGCCGCCGAGGACGTTGTTGCCGACGCCTTCGAGCGCTTCCTGGCCGCCGATGATGGCGGTCAGCTCACGCTGCACGATGCCGACCAGCGCCTGCCCCGGCGAGAGGCTCGTGATGACTTCCTCGCCGAGCGCCTTTTCCTTGACGCGGGCAATGAACTCGCGCACGACCGGCAGCGCCACGTCGGCCTCGAGCAGCGCCAGGCGGACTTCGCGCAGCATCTCGGCGGTATTGGCTTCGGTGAGGCGCGCTTCGCCGCGCATGGTCTTGACCACGCGCGCGAGCCGTTGGGTCAGGTTATCCAGCATGACAGTGACAGGAATCCGGAATGGGGGACAGCGTTGGGGAAGAAGCGGCCGGCGCGGGCTTGCGTCGCGCCGGCTCGAATGGGGTTATTGCCAGCATGTTGCGTCGCCGCCCGGTGGGGGCCTCGGCGGGGCGGGCCCCGGCCAAAACCAGGGTGCGCTGCGGTAAACTGTGCAAATGGTGATTGTACTGTATGCGCTGACGGCGCTTCTCTACGGCACCCTCGCCTGGGCGGCGTGGGCGCGACGCGGCGGGCTCGAGGCTCCGGCCGCGGCTGGAGCCATCGGCGCGGGCGGGCACCCTCCCGGCGGTACGGTCCTCGTGCCGCCGCCGGCGTCCGCGGGCACTGCGCCCGGCTGGTGGCGCTGGGCGCTGCTCGGCGCGCTGTGCGCCCACGGCCTGCTGCTGCACGAGACGATCTTCCCGCCCAGCGCGATGGTGTTCGGTTTCGCCTATGCGCTCTCGGCCATGCTGTGGCTGGGTGTGGGCATCTTCTGGATCGAAAGCCTTTTCTTCTCGCTGGCCGGCCTCGGGCTGCTGGTGATGCCCGTGGCGCTGGTCGGCAGCCTGCTGCCGCTGGCCTTTCCCGGCGCGCAGATTCTCGGCTACGCGGCCAGCCCCCTGTTCAAGCTCCACTTTGCCATCGCCAACGTGGCCTACGGGCTGTTCACGCTGGCGGCGTTCCACGCGATCCTGATGCTGGCCGCCGAGCGCCGTCTGCATACCATGCACCGTCCGGCAGAAGGCGGGTGGCTGAGCCGCTGGCTCGACCTGCTGCCGCCGCTGCTCACGCTCGAAAAGCTGCTGTTCCGCCTGATCGGCGCCGGTTTCGTGCTGCTCACCCTGACCATCGCCTCGGGCGTGCTGTTCTCCGAGCAGCTGTTCCACCGCGCCGTCCATTTCGATCACAAGAACGTCTTTGCGGTGCTGTCGTGGCTCATGTTCGGCGGCATCCTGATCGGCCGCCACTTCTATGGCTGGCGTGGCCGGGTGGCGCTGCGCTGGGTGATGGCCGCCTTCGCGATCCTGCTGCTGGCCTACGTGGGCAGCCGCTTCGTGCTCGAGGTCATCCTGCATCGCACGTAGCCGGCCTGCGCGGCTGTCCGACCCTGTTCCGTTTCCCATGGCGCGTCCTGTCCTGCTGATCCTGATGCTGCTTGCCGGCTGGTGGTGGTTGAGCCGCCTGGCTGCGCGCCCGTCCCGTCCGTCGGGCGCGCCTGCCGGCGCGGGCGAGCAGGCGCCCGGGTCGCACGCTTCGCAGCCTATCGAGCAATGCGCCGTGTGCGGGGTGCACGCGCCGCGCACCGGCATGATCGCGCTGCCCGGTGGCCGTTACCGTTGTCCAGAGCACGCCGACCGGGGCCGCGCATGACGCCGGAGGCCTCCGGCACCGCGCACGCCAGGCCCGCGGGCGCAGAGGAAGCCGCACCGACACCCGCCGGCCGCAGCGTGCTGTCGCGCCTGAACGCATGGCGGGCCATCCGCTCGGTGTGGCGCGAACCGGATCCGCCCGAGTTCCAATGGCGCCTGCTGCGCTATTTCGCCTTCAGCCGCGCGGCCGTTGCGCTGGTGCTGCTGCTGTTCGTGATGGTGCCGCGCGAGCACAACGAAGCGGCGGCGCTCCTCAATGACGAAGCCCTGCTGAGCCTGACGCTGCCGTACCTGGCGCTCGCGCTGCTGATCCTGGCCGCTGCGGGGTGGTGGCGTTCGCGGTTCCAGTTCCGGGTGCGGCTCGATGTGGTGCTCGATCTGCTGTTCCTGGGGCTGGCGTACGCGACGCTCTCGCGCCTGTCGGCGAGCGTCGCGATGGTGCTGCTGATGCCGGTGCTGGCCGCGGGCGCGCTCACCAGCCTGCTCTTTGCGCTGTTCACCGCGGCCGTGGCGTCGATGGTGGTGCTGGCGGATCCGTTCCTGCAGATGCTCGGCGATGGCGTGATCGCGCCAGGGCTGGCATCGGCGGGGCTGTATGGCCTCGTCTACATGATGGCCGCGTTGATGATGGTCGGCCTGTCGCACCGCCAGATCGCGCAGGAGCGCCTGACGCTCGCGCGCGAGCGCGAGCTGCGGCTGCAGCAGCTCGTCAACCGGCTGATGGTCCATGACATGCAGGACGGCGTGATGCTGGTGCGTGCCGACGGCCGCGTCGTCGCCGCGAACCCGGCGGCGGCCGTGCTGCTGGGCGTGCCGCAGAGCGCCTTCGCCGCCGGCGGTGCGATGCTGTTCGACCTGAAGGACGTGCCGCACCTGCGCCCGCTGCTGGAGACGCTGCGCCAGTGGCTGCGCCGCAAGAGCCGCCCCGCAGAGCGCACCGGAGACGACGACGCGCCGCGCATTCTCGACCTCCTGCCGGTGGTTCCGGGCGGCCGCGCCGCGCTGCATGCCCGGCTGCGCCTGCGCTTCATCCTGCCCAGCCTGGCGAACCTGCGCAGCGTCTATATGGAAAGCCTGGTCAGCACCATCGGCCTCGGCCGACCGGGCGAGGTCGAATCGCCGCGGCTGCGCCATCCTTCGGCGGAGGCCACCACTCAGGGCTGGTCGGCCGACGACGAGGCCTTTCTGCGCCACGAGCTGCATGACACCGTGCTCGTCCACGTGGAAAGCTGGGAGCGCGTGGCCGAGCAGGCCCAGCAGGAAAAGCTCGCGTCGATGGGGCGGCTGGTGGCCAGCGTCGCGCACCAGATTCGCAATCCGCTGGCGGCCATCAGTCAGGCGGCCGAGTTGCTGGATGACCCGGGCGACGGCGGTGAACACGCCCGCCGGGAAGGCTCGGGTGTGGAAACGCGCCTGCTGCGCATCATCCGCGACAACGTGCGCCGGCTCGACCAGGTGGTCGCCGACGTGCTGATGCTGTCGCGCCGCCCGCGTGGTGAGCGCGTGCGCGTGCAACTGGCACAGGTGCTTCCGGAGGTGGTCGAGCGCTGGCGCGCCGAAGCGCTGCGCCGCGCGGGCGAATCGGCTGAAATCAACCCGAATCTCGTGCGCGTGGCGGTGGATCTGGACAAGCCTGTTTTGTTCGACCCCGCGCAATTGCAGCAGGTGGTGGGCAACATGCTCGACAACGCGCTGCGCTACTGCCGCCGTGTGCCGGGCTCCATCCTGCTGGCCGCGTACGCGCTGGACGACACGCACGCCGAGCTCGTCATCTGGAACGACGGCCCCGAGGTCAGCGCCGAGCAGCAGCGCAGCCTCTTCGAGCCGTTCTTCACGAATGACGCCCAAGGCACCGGCCTGGGCCTGTACATGGCGCGCGAGTTGTGCAGCGCCAACGACGCGCAGATCCGCTACGGCGCCATCGCGCTGGAGTCCTTGCTCGATCGGACCGGAGCGTTGACCATGGAGGCGCGTGAGACGCTGCCGCGCCGCGCCTTCGTCATCACGCTGATGTTCGATCAACCCGCCCTGGCCGCAGCGGAATGAACCGCCGGCTGATATTCCGCTGACCTGCTGATCCATGTCCAAAGCCGCCATCGTTCGCGAACCCATCCTCGTCGTCGATGACGAAGCCGACCTGCGCGAGCTGCTGGAGATCTCCCTGCGCCGCATGGGGCACGACGTGGTGCTTGCCAGCGGCCTGGCCGAAGCGCGCGAGGCGCTGTCCCGTCAGCGCTTTGCGCTCGTGCTGACCGACATGCGCCTGGGCGACGGTCTGGGCATCGAACTCGTGCGCCAGCTCTCCGCCACTGCCGACCGCACGCCGGTGGCCGTCATCACGGCATACGGCAGCGCCGAGAACGCAGTGGAAGCGCTCAAGGCTGGTGCGTTCGACTACATCGCCAAGCCGCTCTCGCTCGACCAGCTGCGCAGCCTCGTGCTCAACGCGCTGGGGCGCCAGCAGCGCGATCCCGATCCCGGCAATGCCGATCTGGCAGAACGCACGAGCGAGCTGCTGCCCGGCCACTCGGCTGCCATGCAGGAGGTGCGCCGCTCGCTGATGCGCCTGGCGCGCAGCATGGCGCCGGTGGTGATCAGCGGCGAATCGGGCAGCGGCAAGGAACGGGCGGCGCGCGCCATCCATGCGTTGTCTGCGCGCTCGGCCCGGCCCTTCGTGGCCGTCAACTGCGGCGCGATTCCGGAAAACCTGATGGAGGCCGAGTTCTTCGGCTACGTGAAGGGCGCCTTCACCGGCGCCGACAGCGATCGCCAGGGCTTCTTCCAGGCGGCCAACGGCGGCACGCTGCTGCTCGACGAAGTGGCCGACCTGCCGCTGACGATGCAGGTGAAGCTGCTGCGCGCGCTACAGGAACGCCGCGTGCGCAAGATCGGCGAAAGCCGCGAAGACCCTGTCGACGTGCGCGTCGTCTGCGCAAGCCACCAGAACCTCGCGCGCCTGGTCGCCGCAGGGCGCTTTCGCGAAGACCTGTTCTACCGTCTGAACGTGCTCGAGCTGCGCATGCCCACGCTGCGCGAGCGCGCCGAAGACGTGCCCGTGCTGGCCGGCGTGCTGCTCGAGCAACTCGCCAACCGCTATGGCGATCCGCGTCCCAAGCGCCTCACGCGCGCGGCGCTGCAGCAGTTGTGCGCGTATCCGTTTCCGGGCAACGTGCGCGAGCTGGAGAACCTGCTCGAACGCGCGTACGCGTTTGCCGAGGGCGAGTCGATCGACGTGGACGACCTGGGCGCGCTGGGCGCCGAGATCGAGCGCTCGCCGCTGTTCCACCGGACGCGCGAGGCGCAGGCCGCAGCAGCCGGGATCCATCCGATGGCACCGCCACCGCCCGTGACGGGCTGGCCGGATGCCGTGTACACGCCCGCCCCGGCGGTGCCCAGCCCCATGGGCGCGTTGCAGCCCATGCAGCCGCCGCTCGCACAGCCTGCGGAGCCTGCACCGGCCGCCAAGCCGAGCGGGCCGCCGATGCCGAGCGTCGCGCTGCCCATCGACCTGCCGGCGTATCTGGAGTCTGTCGAGCGCAGCGTGATCCTGGCCGCGCTCGACCAGACCGGCTTCAACCGCACCGCGGCCGCCAAGCTGCTCGGCCTGTCGTTCCGGCAGTTGCGCTATCGGATGCAGCAGCTCGGCATTCGCGACCCGCGCGACGTGGAGCCGGCCAGCAACGGCCTCGGCGGCCAGAACGACGATGCATAAGCTGCCCGCCATGCATGTCGGCGCCGACGGCTGGGTCGATGCCATGCGTCGGCACCCGTCGCCCAACGTCGACGAACGGCCCGCGGGCATGCCGATCGATCTGATCGTCCTGCACAACATCAGCCTGCCGCCGGCACAGTCGGAGGCCGACTTCGGCACCGACGACGTACTGCGTTTCTTCACCAACACGCTCGACTGCGACGCGCACCCGTACTTCGATCAGCTGCGCGGCGTGCGCGTGTCGGCGCATTTCTTCATCCGTCGCACGGGCGAATGCGTGCAATTTGCATCGTGCGACGCGCGCGCCTGGCATGCCGGTGCGTCGGACTTTTTCGGGCGCACGCGCTGCAACGATTTCTCGGTCGGCATCGAAATCGAGGGCACCGACGATCTGCCCTTCACGCCCGAGCAGTACGCCACCACGGCGTCGCTTGTGCGGGCGATCTGCGCGGCGTATCCGATTGCGGCGATCGCCGGTCATTCGGACATTGCGCCGGGCCGCAAGACGGACCCCGGACCGCATTTCGACTGGGCGCATCTGCGCGCGCTCGGTGGATTCAATGCGGCGTTGTTCCCGTATCAGCACGCGCTCTGAAATGAAAACGGGCGGCCCGTTGCGAGGCCGCCCACGTTTTCCTCTGCTGATCTTTCTACTTCAGAGCCCTACCTCACGTGCCCATCGCCGGGTCGGACACGCCGTCCTTGCCCGTTTCCATGCGGCCGGCAAAGCGCCGCGTGAAGCCGCCTTGCGGCACCGTCACCGTAAAGTCGTACCAGTTGCCCTGGCGCGCGATCGGCCAGTGCTGGTCCAGTTGCTTGCCGGCCGGGATGTCGAACGTCCACGGGCCGTCGTTGCGGTACGCGTTCGGCTTGACGGTGAAGGTGCAGCCGGCGGTGCCGGTGTTCATCATCGTCACGTAGACCTCGGCGTTGGCCAGGTCGTAGCAGACGCGGATTTCCGGTGCGCTCGAACCCGCTGCCGACACGGCGCTCACATCGCCCGAGAACGCGCGGTGGAAGCCGTTGGGGCCGAGCACCCACAGGTCGTATTTGCCCTTGTCGGCGGTGAACACGTCCCAGGTGTCGTCGAGCATCTTGCCGGGCTCGACCGCATAGCGGCGCGGCACGCGGTCCAGATGCAGGCGGTCGTACACGTGGAAGACGGCGGCCGCCGTGCCGGTGTTGCTGAAGATCAGGCGCAGCGCGCGGTTGGTGGCGTCTTCGCGCGCGCTGACGTGCAGCTCGTACGGCAAGGCGCGCGAGGGGCGGGTGCCGGTGGCTTGCGTCGGCATCTGCTGCGCCGTCACCGAGGGCAGCGGCACCTGCGGCTTCAACCCTTGCGCGGTGCGGATCGAGTCGGCGGTTGCCTTGTCGCGGCTGGGCAGCGTCGGCAGCGTTTCGGTGTTCGGGTTGACGAAGTTGAAGGCGCTGGTCAGGTCGCCCAGCACCGCGCGGCGGTACGCGCTGATGTTGGGCTCCTTGACGTTGAAGCGTAGCTCCAGGAAGCGCAGCACCGAAGTGTGGTCGAACGCCTGCGAGTTGACCCAGCCGCCGCGGCTCCACGGCGAAACGATGTACATCGGCACGCGCGGGCCGGGGCCATAGGGGCGTTGGTCCGTGTGGTATTCGCCGGCCGTGCTCACCGTCGATTTGCCGGCCAGCACGCCGTTGTCATAAGCCGGGGCTGCGGGCGGCGGCACGTGGTCGAAGAAGCCGTCGTTCTCATCGAAGTTGATGAACAGCACGGTCTTGCTCCACACGGCCGGGTTGGCGGTGAGCGCGTTGAGCACTTCCTGCGTGTACCACGCGCCCTGCACGGGGCTCGACGGGCCGGGGTGTTCGGAATACGTGGCCGGCGCGACGATCCACGACACCTGCGGCAGCTGGCCGGCGGCAATGTCGTCCTTCAAGGCCTGCAGGAAGCCGCCGTCGGGCATGGTGTTGCCGACACCCTTGATGAGCGGGCTGACCGTCTCGTCGGCCGGCGTGTACGGCGGGAACGGGCTGCCGTCGGCCAGGTTGCCGCGCGCGGCGTTGGCATCGCGGTAGGCCTTGAAGCCGGCGAGCGGGTTGTCGGTGAAATTGTCCGGCATGTTCTGGTAGACCTTCCACGACACACCGGCCGCCTGCAGGCGCTCGGGGTAGGTCGTCCAGTTGTAGGTGACGCTGGCGTCGAGGTGGTCGCCGCTGTTGTCGATGACGGGGCCGCCCGCCGCGCCGGTCGGATCGTTCGTGCCCGTCCAGTGAAACAGGCGGTTGGTGTTGGTGCCGCCGTGGAACGAGCAGTGGTACGCATCGCACAGCGTGAAGGCGTTGGCCAGCGCGAACTGGAAGTCCAGCTCGGCCTGCTTGTAATAGCCCATCGACTGCGTCTGCTTGTACGTCGGCCACTTGCTCATGCGGCCCAGGTCCCACGCGTTCTGCGCATCGGGGTAGCTGTGCGGCGTGCCGGACACGCGCTGCGCGTTGCCGGCGCTGCTGTCGAGGTAATACGGCAGCACTGTGCGGCTCGGTCCGCTGCCTGGCACGTAGGTCTGCTGCCAGACGTTCAGGCCACCGGCCAGCGGGATGGGGAAGCGGTCGCCGAAGCCGCGCACACCTTGCAGCGTGCCGAAGTAGTTGTCGAACGAGCGGTTCTCCTGCATGAGGATCACCACGTGTTCGACGTCGCGGATCGTGCCGGTCGCGTTGTTGGCCGGGATGGCCAGCGCGCGGCGGATCGACGGCGGAAACGCGGCCAGTGCGGCAGCGGAGATCGCGCCCGTGCTGGCCAGCTTGAGGAAGTGGCGGCGGCTGCCTTGCTTGGTGTTGGAAGTCATGTCGGTCTCAGGCGTACGGAATGTACGAACGGGGGATCAGGGGGCGCAGCGCAGGTTCGGTTTGTCGGCCGGCGGTTTGCCGGGCTGATCCGGCTGGGTCGTGCCCGCGTCGGTTCCGGTGCCTGGCGTGCCGTCGTTCGAATCGCCGCCGCAGGCCGACAGCGACAAGGTGGCGGCGCACAGCAGCACGGCGGCCAGCCGGTGCGGCCGCGCGAGAGGGTGGATGAAGGGCTTCATGAGCGGTCTCGTTCGGGTTGGGGGAGGGGATCAGGGGTTCAGCGACGACAGCGGCTGGTGCGACGCGTTGATCGTCTTGAGTTCGTCCAGCGTCAGGCGGCGCGTCCACATGGCGAGGTCGTCGTAGGCCATCACGCCCTTGAGCGAGCCCGGGTTGTTGGGCACGTAGTTGTGCGTGGCGTCGTCGTTCAGGCCCCAGACCAGCGTGGCCAGGCCGCCCAGCTTCGTGACGTCGGTGTTGGCGATGGGCTTGTCTTCCACCTTCTGCGCGCCGAGCACCGGATCGAGGATGTAGGCGCTGAAGCGCTTGGCCTGCGTGTCCACCGACAGGGCGAGATACGCCCATTGGTTGGCGCTGAACTTCATGCCGTTGATGTCATCGCGCTTGCCGCCGCTGCCCAGGTTGAAGCGCACCTCGCAGCCGCCGAACAGGCCGAGCGCAATGCCCGCATTCGCGCCCGACGTGTAGTTCTTGTTGGAGAGGATCGGCTCGCCGGTGCCGTTGCCCTGCGCGCAGTCAGACTTGAACCAGAAGCCGATGGTGAACTGGGGGCTCAGGGCGATGTCGGCGCCGTTCTGCGTGAGCTTGTAACTGTCGACGCGCGAATCGACCGACAGCGCCGTGCCGCCGAACGGGTCGGTGGCTGCCGAGCCGCCGTCGGTGCCCAGCACCCAGGGGCCGATCGTCGAGCTGGCTTTGCGGTCGGTGGGCGGCAGCGGGTCGAAGCTGTAGTACGCCGCAAGGCCGTTGGTGAGCGTGGCTGCCAGCGGCGTAGGCGCAACGTAATCGATCTGCGCAAGCGTCGAGACCGGCATGTCATTGCGCACCACCGTGTAGTTGATGCGGTACAGGCCGGTCGCGGTGGCAAAGCTGTTGTCGGTGTACTGCGTGGCCGTGGCAGGCAGCGTGGCGACCGGCTTGCCATCGCGCAGCACGGTGATGGGGCCGCTGGCGGTGGTCGGGTTCTGCCACGTGAGCACCAGCGACGCGTTGTATTGGCCCACCGTGCTCTGGAGGTTGCGTACTCCCACGGCATTGGCCGTCAGCGCCGCGCCATCAAGCTTATGTGTGGCAGCCGGCACGGCGGCGTTCAGTTGCGCCAGGACGGTCGGCACGATGTCGGCCTCGCTCGGCAGCGCGGCCAGCGTGGCTTCGGAGGTGGGTGCGGCCGTGCCGTCCTTCCCCAGCACCGGGTTCGCGGTCTTGTTCAGGGCGATGAAGGCGGTGCGGTTCTCCAGCGTGGGCGCCGACGTGGTCGCGCCGGTTGCGTCGAGGCCATGGCTGGTGGTGACGACCACGAGCCAGTCTTCGCCCGGGTTGGCGGCCCGGCGCTGGGCGATGGCAGCCTGCAGCGTGCCGATGGCCTGGTCGACGTCGTGCAGGGCAGCGGTGTAAGCGTCGCTCTGCAAGCCTGCGTCAAGGGCAGCGGCGGCCGGCGCGCTGTACTGCGCGAAGACGACGTCGTAGCCCGATTGCACGAGCTTCACGCTGTGTTGCGTGACGCACGGATCGGCCTGGGCGCAGTCGACCAGCGTGTCGAGATTGCCCGCCTGCTGGTCCGCCTTGAGCAGCGCGGGCAGCACGGCCGAGCTGACGGCCGCGCCCAGGTGCGGGGTGGTGCCGGCGGCCTTGGCGGCGCCGCGCACGTAGCCGAAGACGGTCGGAGCGGCCAGCGTGGCGACGGTGTCGTCGGGCGCGCCGTGGCGGTTCTGCCAGGTGCCGGTCAGCACGGTGGCCCAGCTCGGGGTGTCGAGCGGCGGCTGGGCGGTCGTCGTACCGAGCGTGCCGCCCGTGGAGGCCGGCATGACCGACAGCGCGGCCAGGTTCGGCAGGCTGCGCCGCAACAGGCCGCGCTGGACCTGCGCATAGGTGGCGCCGTCCACGCCGACCACCAGCACTTTCCTGCTGGGGCCGGCCGGCGGCGGGCTGGTGTTGCCCTGGCCGGCGATTGGGGTACCATCGCTGCCCCCGCCGCAGGCCGCCAGTGCGGTGGCCAAGGTTGTGCCCAGCGCGGCCGTCAGCAGACGGCGGGCAGGTCGGTTCCAAGCCATGTCGATTTTCCTCGGTCGTGGTACGCGGCGCCCAGGAGGGCGCCGCGGTGATTGCGCTCCCTGCAATGCGACCGAAGCGTAGGGACGGGGCCTGTCGCTCAAGTGACAGCCGCGACAAGAATGCTGATGCCACTATTCGGATTTCTTGTGCGTCGTCCACGGGCGACGCACCGGTGCAGTGCACGTCACGCAATTCCCTGCCGAAGGTGAGGTGGTGTCTATCGCGCTTGCCTCACCGATAGAAAGAATTATTCTGGAAACGTGCGCATTGCGACGCCGCACGCCGGCCCCGTCGACCCTTTGTGCAGACTGGGATGGCGGGTTTGCGGCAGCGCATCCGGGATGGAAAGAAGGCCTTTCGCCCCCATCTGTCAAGACTGGTCATCTTCGACCGATCCACTATACTTAGCGCCAATCCCGGGATGAAACACTAGATGTAGTGGTCGCTTTCCGGGATTCTTATTTCGGCGCCACGCGGGGGCGGGCGTACGGCAGGTCAAGCCGGCGCTTGGGGGCTGAGAAAAGACAAGGGTCTTTTCGGTCTCTTTTTTCCTGCGTGGTGCCAGAGTCCGCCCTGGGGTTCCCCACCGGCGGACCCTCAATCGAACGGTTCAACAGGAGTCCACATGCAGACGGCCCAATCCGAAATCCACTCCGGCACCGCCAATCCCACTCAATTTGCGCAAAGCGCTGGCGGCACGGCCGTGGCCCCCGGCACCGGTTCCGGCGTCAACTACGCCGATTACAAGATCATCCGCCGCAATGGCGCCGTGGTGAGCTTCGAGCCGTCCAAGATCGCCGTGGCGATGACCAAGGCCTTCCTCGCCGTGAACGGCGGGCAGGGCGCCGCTTCCGCGCGTGTGCGCGAGCTGGTCGACCAACAGACGCAGAACGTGGTGCGCGCCCTGCTGCGCAGCCGCCCGAACGGCGGCACGTTCCACATCGAAGACGTGCAGGATCAGGTCGAACTGGCCCTGATGCGTTCGGGCGAGCACGACGTGGCCCGCGCCTACGTGCTGTACCGCGAGCGCCGCGCCCAGGAGCGCGCACAAGCCGGCGAAACCCAGCAGCAACCGGCCTTCATCGGCCTGAACGTGACCGACGGCGGCATCACCCGCCCGCTGGACATGGCGGCGCTGCGCAACGTGATCGTCTCGGCCTGCGAAGGCCTGGGCGATGCGGTGGACCCGGAGCCGATCCTCAAGGAAACGGTCAAGAACCTGTATGAAGGCGTGCCGATGACGCAGGTGTACGACTCGGCCATCCTGGCCGCCCGTACGCTCATCGAGAAGGACCCGGCGTACAGCCAGGTCACGGCGCGCATCCTGCTGCACACGATCCGCCGCGAAATCCTCGGCGAAGAAGTCACGCAGGCCGAAATGAGCACCCGCTATGCGGACTACTTCCCGCAGTTCATCAAGCGCGGCATCAACGCCGAGCTGCTGGACGACAAGCTGGCCCAGTTCGACCTGGCCCGCCTGGGCGCGGCGCTCGATGCCTCGCGCGACTTCCAGTTCAACTACCTCGGCCTGCAGACGCTGTACGACCGCTACTTCCTGCACATCAACGAAACCCGCATCGAGATGCCGCAGGCGTTCTTCATGCGTGTGGCGATGGGCCTGGCGCTGAACGAAATCGACCGCGAAGCCCGCGCCATCGAGTTCTACCAGCTGCTGTCGTCGTTCGATTTCATGTCGAGCACCCCGACGCTGTTCAACTCGGGCACGCGTCGCTCGCAGCTGTCGTCGTGCTACCTGACCACCGTGTCGGATGACCTGGACGGCATCTACGAAGCGCTGAAGGAAAACGCGCTGCTCTCCAAGTTCGCCGGCGGCCTGGGCAACGACTGGACCAACGTGCGCGCACTCGGCTCGCACATCAAGGGTACGAACGGCAAGTCGCAAGGCGTGGTGCCGTTCCTGAAGGTGGTCAACGACACGGCCGTGGCCGTGAACCAGGGCGGCAAGCGCAAGGGCGCCGTCTGCGCGTACCTGGAAACGTGGCACCTGGACATCGAAGAATTCCTGGAGCTGCGCAAGAACACCGGCGACGACCGCCGCCGCACGCACGACATGAACACGGCCAACTGGATCCCGGACCTGTTCATGAAGCGCGTGATGGAAGGTGGCGAGTGGACGCTGTTCTCGCCGTCCACCTGCCCGGACCTGCACGACAAGGTCGGCAAGGCGTTCGAGCAGGCCTACCTGGCCTATGAAGACAAGGTCGCGCGTGGCGAGATCAAGCTCTTCAAGAAGATGCCGGCGCTGCAACTCTGGCGCAAGATGCTGGGCATGCTGTTCGAAACCGGCCACCCGTGGATCACGTTCAAGGATCCGTGCAACATCCGCAGCCCGCAGCAGCACGTGGGCGTGGTGCACAGCTCCAACCTGTGCACGGAAATCACGCTGAACACGAACGACAGCGAAATCGCGGTGTGCAACCTCGGTTCGGTCAACCTGGTCGCCCACCTGGTCAAGCAGGCCGACGGCAGCGTGGTGCTCGATCACGAGAAGCTGAAGAAGACCGTGCGCACCGCCATGCGCATGCTCGACAACGTGATCGACATCAACTACTACGCGGTCAAGAAAGCACGTGATTCGAACCTGCGCCACCGTCCGGTCGGCCTGGGCATCATGGGTTTCCAGGACGCGCTGCACGTGCTGCGTGTGCCGTACGCGAGCGAGGCCGCCGTGCAGTTTGCCGACACCTCGATGGAAGCCGTGTGCTACTACGCCTACTGGGCGTCGACCGAGCTGGCTGAGGAGCGCGGCCGCTACAGCAGCTACAAGGGCTCGCTGTGGGATCGCGGCATCCTCCCGCAGGACTCGCTCAAGCTGCTGGCCGAAGAGCGCGGCGGCTACCTCGAAGCCGACATGTCGTCGACGATGGACTGGGACAGCCTGCGCGCGCGCATCAAGCAGTACGGCATGCGCAACTCGAACTGCGTGGCGATCGCGCCGACGGCAACCATCTCCAACATCATCGGCGTGTCCGCTTGCATTGAGCCGACGTACCAGAACCTGTACGTCAAGTCGAACCTGTCGGGCGAGTTCACGGTGGTCAACGACTACCTCGTGCGCGACCTGAAGGCCCGCGGCCTTTGGGACGAAGTGATGGTTGCCGACCTGAAGTACTTCGACGGCTCGCTGGCCCGCATCGACCGCATCCCGCAAGACCTGCGCGACCTGTACGCAACGGCCTTCGAGGTGGAGCCGCAATGGCTGGTGGAAGCCGCCGCGCGGCGCCAGAAGTGGATCGACCAGGCGCAGTCGCTGAACATCTACATGGCCGGCGCGTCGGGCAAGAAGCTGGACGACACGTACAAGCTGGCCTGGCTGCGTGGCCTGAAGACCACGTACTACCTGCGCACGATCGGTGCAACGCACGTGGAAAAGTCGACCGTGTCGCGCGGCACGCTGAATGCGGTGTCGTCGGGTAGCGATGTGGGTGGCGTGTCCGCTGCCGGCGTGTCGCAAGCCGCGCCCGCCAGCGCACTGGATGCTGCTGCCGCCACCGCGCAGGCCATGCCGGAAGCCGAAGGGGCCGTGTGCACGATGCGCCCGGGTGACCCCGGTTTCGAGGAATGCGAAGCCTGCCAGTAAATCTAAACAGTGCCTGAGGTTGCTCCCGCGCAAGCGGGAGCACCGTGATCTGCAGGACACTAGCCTCGCGCTCCGAAAGGGCGGGAGCGACGCGCAAAGAATTCAGGAGAAACACCTATGCTGAGCTGGGACGACGACGTCAAACCTGCCGCACAACCGCAAGCTGCACCGCAGCCTGTGTACCAACCGCAACTGCAAACCGCCACCGCCGACCAGGGCGGCGTGCTGCCCCCGTCGGCCACTGCCGCCGCCGGCACGGGCATCCTCGGCAACAATCCGAACGCCGCTGCCGCGCAGAGCAACCGCCGCGTGAACGCCGCCGACAAGCGCGTCATCAACGGCGCCACCGACGTCAACCAGTTGGTGCCGTTCAAGTACAAGTGGGCGTGGGAAAAGTACCTCGCCGGCTGCGCGAACCACTGGATGCCGCAGGAAATCAACATGTCGCGCGACATCGCCCTGTGGAAAGACCCGAACGGTCTGACCGAAGACGAGCGCCGCATCATCAAGCGCAACCTGGGCTTTTTCGTGACGGCCGACTCGCTGGCCGCCAACAACATCGTGCTGGGCACCTACCGCCAGATCACCGCGCCGGAATGCCGCCAGTACCTGCTGCGCCAGGCGTTTGAAGAGGCGATCCACACGCACGCGTATCAGTACATCGTGGAATCGCTGGGCCTGAACGAGGCCGAGATCTTCAATGCGTACCACGAGGTGCCGTCGATCCGCGACAAGGACGAGTTCCTGATCCCGTTCATCGACACGCTGACCGATCCGTCGTTCAAGACCGGCACGCCCGAGAACGATCAGAAGCTGCTGAAGTCGCTCATCGTCTTCGCCTGCATCATGGAAGGCCTGTTCTTCTACGTCGGCTTCACGCAGATCCTGGCGATGGGCCGTCAGAACAAGATGACCGGTGCGGCCGAGCAGTACCAGTACATCCTGCGCGACGAGTCGCTGCACTGCAATTTCGGCATCGACCTGATCAACCAGATCAAGCTGGAGAACCCGCACCTGTGGACGGCCGAGTTCAAGGCCGAGATCACGGCGCTGTTCAAGAAGGCCGTCGACCTGGAATACCGCTACGCAGAAGACACCATGCCGCGCGGCGTGCTGGGCCTGAACGCGCCGATGTTCAAGAGCTACCTGCGCTTCATCTGCAATCGCCGCTGCCAGCAGATCGGCCTGGACCCGCTGTTCCCGAACGAGGAAAACCCGTTCCCGTGGATGAGCGAGATGATCGACCTGAAGAAGGAACGCAACTTCTTCGAGACGCGCGTGATCGAGTACCAGACCGGTGGTGCGCTGTCGTGGGATTGATCGGCGTTCGCCGCCAAGCTCGAAGAAAAGGCCCATCCGGGCCTTTTTTCATCGGCGTGGAGTAGACAGGCTTCCCGGCTAGGCTGCGGCCCCGGGTTCCACCGGCGGCTTAGGGGCGCGCACCGTCAACGCACACCCGGCTGATGCGGCAATGATGGCGAGAATCGCCACCCACTGCCGCCCCGTCAGTTGCTCGTGCAGCACGATCGCGCCGGCCAGCGCGCCGATGGCGGGCTCCAGGCTGAGCAGCACGGAGAACGTCTTGCCCGGCAGGTGCTTGAGCGCCACCATCTCGAGCGAATACGGAATCGCGCTCGACAGCACGCCAATGCCCAGCCCCGCCAGCATCAGCGACGGTGACAGCAGCGACGCCCCCGCCTGCGCCACGCCGAACGGCAGCGCAAACAGCGCCCCGACCGTCATCCCGAGCGATGTGGCCTGGCCTGCGTGCAGGCCGCCCAGGTTCTTGCCGGTCAGGATATAGAGCGCCCAGCACACGCCCGCGGCCAGCGCATATGCCGCGCCCAGATGGTCGACCTGGCCGACCGCCTTGTCGGCCACCGTCAGCACCAGCAAGCCCGCCACCGCCAGCCCGATCCAGACGAAATCGAGCGCCCGCCGCGAGAGCAGCACCGCCAGCACCAGCGGCCCGGTGAACTCGATGGCGATCGCAATGCCGATCGGCAGCCGTTGCAGCGACAGGTAGAACAGCAGGTTCATGCTCGCCAGCGTGACGCCGTACAGCGCGATGCGGCCGGCATCCGAGCGGCCCAGATGCAGGCGCCACGGCCGCCAGAACGCCAGCAGGATCGCCGCCCCGATGCTGACGCGATACGTGACGGTGCCGGCAGCGCCCAGCACCGGAAACAGCGTTTTGGCAAACGAGTTGCCCAGGCACACCGATGCCATCGAGCCCATCAGCGCGAGGATGGGCATCCAGGGGGGCGACGTCGTGGAAGCGGAAGACATGGATCGAGCGGAAACGGGCAGCACGGCAACGCCACAGCATAGCCGTGGCGCGGCATGTGCGCTTTGGGGTTACAGGGCTGCCGCGCTGGGGCGGATGACGTCGATCAGCAGCACGCGCTGCCCTTCGCGTTCGCCGTCGGGCCGGGGGGTGACGCCGCGCGGCGGGCGGGGGGCCGCCAGCGGCGCGGGGTCTTCGGCGCTCATGCCGAACACGGCCAGCCTGGAGGCGGCAATGCGCTGCAGCGTGCCGCGCACGCCCGGCACATCGAGGTCTTCGGGGTCGAAACCGGTGGTGGCCGTCCAGTCGTCGCGGGCGATGTCCTGCAGGCCGTTGGCCATCTCGAACTGCAGCGATGCACCGAAGCCCTTCTGCAGCGAGTGCATGCCGAGCAGGTACTCTGCCGTCAGGAAGGCACGCAGCCGCGTCCAGAATGCCAGCGCGCCGATGTTGCCGCTCTTGAGCGCATGGCTTGGGGCGACTTCCCAGCTATGGTCGAGCAGCCTGTTGATCAGGCGGCCCCAGGTGGGTACCTCGGTGCCGGCGGAACAGTCCTCACCTGGGCCTTCGGGGCGCGCGAGCTGGCGCAGCAGGCCGGTGAACGAGCCCGAGCCGGGGCGCGCGGCACCTGCCTGCGGGCCCGACGGCCAGCGCCACTGCAGCGGGGAGGGCGGCCGGATGCCGGGCCATTGCGCGTACTGCTGCAGCCCCGTGCACGGCGTCAGGTAGCGCCAGTGGCGCTGGTCGCGGCCGATGCGGCGCAGCGGCTCGAGCTCTTCCGACAGATTGAACTTGCCGAGAAAGGTCGCATTGCGCGACTTGATCGGTGAGCGCGCATAGACGTTGAAATCGGGCCAGCCTTCGTAAAGGCTGATCTGCGGCAGCGTGTGATGCTTGTCGAGGGCGTCGTCGGGTGCGTCGATGCGGCGGGCGGTGACGAACAGCGCGCGGCAATCGAGCGTGGGTACCGCGCCGCGCAGGCGCAGCAGGATCAGCAGGTCGCCGAACTCGGCCGGGCGCGCTTCCGTACGTGCCGGGTAGGCGTGCGGCTGCTCTTCCGGCCAGAAGGTGGTCAGGCGCAGGGCCGAGCCGGGAAATGCGCTGCGCAGTCCTTGGCGGAGCAAGCGCAGCCCGTCGGGGCGGCGCAGCGTGCGCAGGATCGACAAGTCATCGCGCAAGGCGGCGTCGGGGTGTGGCGTGCGGCCGCCGTGTTCTGCCGCCAGCGCAAAGCGCCAGAGCGCGGTGTCGCTGGCCAGATCCTGGGCGGCGTCATCGCGTACAGCTTCGGGGCGGCCGCCGGAAATCGGCTCTTGTGCGCCGCCGGGAACGTCTCCTCTTCCGGCCTGAGCGCTGCTCGACCCGGCAATCGCACCATAAGGGCCACGGAAGGGCGGCTGGTTGCGCTCGGGCATGGCTATTCCAACGTGGTGATTTTGATTTCTCTGGCGCGCAGCATAGCACCATGCATGGCGCCCGAGAACGCAGCGCGGCCCCTCCCGTGGGCGGGGCCCCGCGTTACGCCGTGCGGAACGAAGCGACCGCGTCGCGCAACACCTGCGCCTGTTCCTCCAGCGACAGCGCGGCGGCGGCCGCCTGTTCGACCAGCGCCGCGTTCTGCTGCGTCACTTCGTCCATCTGATTGACGGCCTGGTTGACCTGCTCGATGCCGGAGCTTTGCTCCTCCGATGCCGAGCTGATCTCGCCCATGATGTCGGTCACGCGCTTGACGGCGACGACCACCTCGTCGATCACACTGCCGGCCTCGGCCACCAGCGTGGTGCCGTTTTCCACGCGGCCGACCGAGTCGCTGATCAGCGCCTTGATCTCCTTGGCGGCTGCGGCGCTGCGCTGCGCGAGGCTGCGCACCTCGCCGGCCACGACGGCAAAACCGCGGCCTTGCTCGCCTGCGCGCGCAGCCTCCACCGCGGCGTTCAGCGCCAGGATGTTGGTCTGAAATGCGATGCCCTCGATCACGCCGATGATGTCGGCGATCTTCTTGCTGCTCTCATTGATGCCGGCCATCGTGTCGATCACGCGGCCCACGACTTCGCCCCCCTTGACCGCGATGTCCGACGCGCTGACGGCGAGCGTGCTGGCCTGGCGGGCGTTGTCGGCGTTCTGGCGCACGATGCTGGTCAGCTCTTCCATGCTGGAGGCGGTTTCCTCCAGCGACGAGGCCTGTTCTTCGGTGCGCTGCGACAGGTCGGCATTGCCCGCGGTGATCTGCTTGGTGGCGCTGGCAATGGAATCGGCCGACGTCTTGATGTGGCCGATGGTGCCGGTCAGTTGCTGCTGCATCTGCGCGATGGCCACGAGCATGCTGTCGCGGTCGCCAGGGCGCGTCTGCACGCGCACGGTCAGGTCGCCTGCGGCGATGCGGCGGGCCACCTCGGCGGCGTAGCCCGGTTCACCGCCGAGCCCGCGCTGCACGTTACGGATGATGAGTGACATGGCCAGCGACACCATACCGCCTACCAGCAGGATGACGATCAGGTTGGCGACGAGCGAATGGCGATATGCGGCATCCACCTCCTGCAGGAAGACCGCGCTGGAGAGATTCCAGTCCCACGGCGCAAAGCGTTTCACGTAGCCGATCTTGGGCAGGGCGGTTTCGCTGCCGGGCAGCCGGCCCTGGTATTCGGCAAAGCCGAAGCCTCTCTCCTTGGCTGCGTTGACGATGGTCGGGTAGACGAGCTTGCCCGTCGGGTCTTTGAAGTGTGCCGTGCTCTTGCCGACCATGTCGGCCAGCGTAGGATGCATCAGCAGGATGAGCTGCGAATCCACCACGAACAGGTAGCCGGTGCTGCCGTAGCGCATCGTGGACAGCGCCGCGAGCGCGCTTTTCTTCGCCTCGTCTTCGCTCATGGCGCCTGACTGTGCGCGCCCGTGATAGAACTTGGCGACGCCCTCGGCAGCATCCACAAGGTTCTGCAGGCCGGCCTTGCGCTCATCGAGCATCGTGGCGCGGGTCTCCATCGCGCTCCAGATGCCCACGCCGATCAGCCCCAGCCACATCAGGGCCAGTGCCAGGCGCAGTTTTCCTTTGAGTGTCCACTGTCGCATGCCGCGTTTTCTCCACTTATCGTTGACGACTCCCCAACGAAGTAACGGCGAGGGACGTGTCTTCTTGAGTGGTGCCGGCCCGCGGGCAGTGTGCGGCGTTACGCAAAAAAGAAGCGCCGGCTTGCACCGGCGCCGAAGAGACGGCGCCCCGTACAGGGTGCCGCCGCGCGTTGAGGCTCTGCGTTATCGGGCCGAGGTCATTGCTCGCGGACCCACGTCTGCGTGCGGCCCAGCAGGCTGATGCCGAGGAAGCCGCGCACGTTGAGCTTCTTGCCGTCGTCGGCCAGCGACATCTTGGCGTTGTAGACCTTGCCGTTTTCCGGATCGAGGATGTTGCCGCCCGACCATTCGTTCTCACCGGTCTTCTTCAGGTCCTTCAAGATGGTCAGGCCGACGATCGGCTGGTCCTTGCGGTCATCGGTGCACTTGGTGCAGGTCTTGTTCTCGTCGCCCGGCACCAGGATCTTGGTGACCTTGCCCGTGAACACGCCGTTGTTCTCGACAATCGTCACTTCGCCCTTCTGCTTGCCGGTGTTGTCGTCGATGGTCTTCCAGGTGCCGGCGGGCGTGGCCTGGGCGAAGGCGCTGCCTGCCGCCAGTGCGAGGGCGAGTGCGCCCGCCAGGCGTGCGAGAGAGTGGGGGGTGCGTTGCATTGTGGCGTCTCCTTGTCAGCTTAAAAAGAATCGGTGAGGCAGATCAGTGCGCGGGCACGGGTCAGTGTGTGCCCAGCGCACCGGTCAGGGGTGACAGCGGATTGCTGCCGGTGCCGCCGGCGGCGTTCGTGACGCCGCCCAGCGCATTGGTGATGGGCGCGAGCGGGTTGCTGCCGCCGGCACCGCCGGTCAGCGCGCTCGTCACCGATGCAAGAGGATTGCCGCCACTGCCGGAGAGCGCACCCGTCACCGGGGCCAGCGGGTTGCTGCCGCCGCCCAGGCCACCGCCCAATGCGCTCGTGATCGGCGCCAGCGGATTCGTCGAGCCGCCGCTGCCGCCATTGACGAGACCGCCGGCGCTGGCCACCGTGGCACCCACTGCGCCGGCGACGCCGCCAACATCACGCGTGAGCGGGTTGCCGCCTGCCGCGCCGACTTGCGCACCGGCGCTCTGCAAGCCGCCGCCCACGGTGTTCAGCGCGCCCGCCAGCGGGCCGCCGAGCATGGTGGCGCTGCCCACCGCCTGCGTACCCTGCACGATCTGCGACGACAGCGGCACGATGGCGTTGCTCGCCTGCTGCGTAACCTGCTGCACCGGGCCGCTCGACGTGCCGATCGTCACGAGGCCGCCCGCACCCTGCAGCACCTGGCCCAGCGCGGAGACCCCGCTCCCCACCGGCGACGTCACCGGGTTCAGCGGCGCAAGCGGGCTGCCTGCCGCACCCAGGTCGCTCACGGTCTGGCCCGCATAGCCGACCGTCACCCCGGTCGAGCGGATCACGTCGCCCGAGCTTTGCACCGTGGTGCCGACCGGGTCCGGCGTCGAACCGATCTTGCCGAGTCCGCTGCCGATGCCGTTGCCCAGCACCTGCACGGTGTTGCCCGCGGAGGTGACTGTCGCGCCCAGATCCTTCTGCGCGGCCGTGCCGCCGATGACGGGCACCGACGCCGTGCCGATCGTCGTGCCCAGGTCGCTGACCGTCTTGCCCGTCTGCGTGACGACGTTGCCGCCGTTGCTTGCCACGTTGCCCACCGGCACGGCGCCCGGATCGTTGTTGGCCGTCGATGCCGGTGTGGTGTCGCCGTTCGGGTTGCCGCCCGATGCGCAGCCCGCCAGTGTCAGCACGGCCAGCGCGGCCGCAGCCAGCAGCGTGCGCGACGACGAAACGGTGAAAGAAGCGTGGAGCGGGTTCTGAATCTTCATGGTGAGTCTCCTTGTAAGCGCGGCCCGTACCGCGAAGTCACCGCCGGGGCCGGAAGAACGCGCGTCTGGCGTCCAGCGGGTCGCATCCGTCTGCGTTTGCTGCCGAATGCAAAGAAAGTTGTTCCAACGTTGCGACATCAACGGTGCGCCGCCGATGTCACCCCCGACAACACGCCGCCGACCAGCCCGCCGACTGCGCTGCCGATGCCGCCCAGCCCGCCGGGCGGATTGCTCGCCGTCGTACCGCCCGGGCTTGCGGTGCCTGCACCGGACAAGCCGGACGTGAGCGAGCCGATGGTCGTGCTGATCGGGGCGAGCGCACCGCTCAGTGCGCCGCCCGTCGTGCTGCTGCCTGCCGAAGGCCCGGCTGGCGTCGCGATCGTCGACAAGCCGCTGGTGAGCGTGCCGAGCGCGCTGACCGTGTTGCCCAGCGTCGACACCAGCGCATCACCCTTGCTGGCTGCGGCGATCGTGCGGCCCTCGCTCCCGAGCACGCCGCCCAGCGTCGTCAGCACGTTGCCGATCGGTGTGCCGAGGCCGGTGGCGGCGCCCAGCGTTTGCGTGGCCGATGTCAGCGTGGCGGTGAGCGGCACGATGGCCGTGACGGTGGTCGTCGTCAGCTGTTCGACGCGGCCGGTGAGCGGCGTCACCGGTGCATTGCTGCCCGATCCGGTTCCGCCCGATGCGCTGCCGCCGCCATCGGACCACGTTGGTGAACCCGACGCCGTGACGCTTGGCTTGGAGGACGCATCACTGCCACCGCCGAGCGACGCGCCCATGTCGCCGCTGCCGGAATTCGCGCACGCCGCCAGCGTCGCGAACGAGGCAGTCGCCACCACGCGCGGCATCCAGCGCAACGTAGCTTGGGTCTGCGGGGAAACCCCACGCTTCGGTGGGTTCGATGTCGACAAGCACGCTCGAACACGCATCTTGTGCCTCCACTGCTCGAACCTGCCCACGCTCGCTGCATCACCGCTGCGGCGGATGGCGGGCAGATTCCCAGAACGCTTCAGTTGGACCCCTGTGTCTTGCGCTCTTTGTTCATCGGGTGTGCCGTCGCCCAGTGAGCGAGGCGAGTGACGGCCGCCCTGGTCTTGTGGACCACGCGCAGGTCCACGCCACGCCGCGCGATCGATGCCGTGCTGACGTGGTGAGCGGATCGTGGAGTGAAACCGAATGGCATGACAATCAGCGCCAACCTGACGCGCCGATATGCGGTTGCAGCATTTCAAACGGATGGCCCGCCCCAGAGCAAAGTGGAAAGCCGGTCTTCGGAAATCCGCCGTGCAGCAAAAACCCCCCAGGAATGCCCGTAGAGCAATTCTTCTATCGTCGTAAAACAGCCCCGTTTCAAACGCAGTTGCACACGGTTTTCAGTCGTTGCTGAACACGGTTTCCGATGGGCCGCGGGTTCTGCGGGCGAGCGTCGGCCATGCCGGCGTCGACGCTGTGCGGAACATGCACGGCGACGACGTGCGTGTCCGCTGTCGTCATGCATCGGCATGCAGGCAGACGGTGTTTGCATCATCGATGCGCGCACGTCGTTCCATCCGAGGTTCGATATCGCCTGCGCGCGGCACGCGATTTGCGCCACGTGCACGCATGTCGCCGAGGATCGCCATCTCGGGGCTCGCGTGTCTCGTGCGCAAGTGCGTGTGCGATGTCGAAAGACACGTTCGACACGTCGATGCGCGCGCGTCGATGGCATCGACCGCGCGTGCGCGCGAAGAGAATTCGCGCGCGCTGTCGCATCTACGCATCGTTTTTTTCTGGCGTGCATCGCAGCGTTCGCGTGTCGCCGCGCGTGTCGATGACGCTGCCGCCATCAGCTGCGTGTCTGCTCGCGACGCGCACGCATGCAGTAGCGTGTGTCGCCGTAAACCGGCATGAACACTGGCTTCGCGGGCCGCGTGTGTGAGTGCGAAGCAACGCATTCACACGATGTTACGACGCAAGAAAATGCGCATGCGCCGGGCCACTGAACCTGCATGCACGATCCCGAGCGGAGCGACGCACAGACGCAGCGCAATCCTTCACCAAAACTCGCCGCGCTTTTTGCATAAATCTCTTAACATCACCGCGCAAACGAATTATGATTCGCCTTGACAAGACGTTGACTTCGATGCAAGGAAGCTTCGCGCGATCAACGACGATGAACTTCCAAGCGGCAGTTGAAAGGTAGTCGAGGAGCGTAACCACTTTGATGCACGCCACGCCGACAGGGCTGTTCGAACTCGGTGCCGTCTCTGCGATCCCCCCGTCGGGATGGGCGTACTACCCCCAAAAGAAAACGCGCGCTCTCCAGATTTTCGCTGTCCGTAAAACCGCCCTGCGAGCGGCTTTGCGATCCACACAGCGATTCGCGCAAGATCAGATTTCGACCGGTGTGGCCACGATGCCCCGGTCCTCTCAGTTGATGAAGACTCGCCGGATGCCGCATGTCCGGCCGGCTGCGGCTGCTCGCATGCGCGCGCCCGAGGCGTGCAATTTGCTGCATGCATCGTCGGCGTGCGTCGCGGGTCTTCCTACCGAATTCATTAGCGTGCGACTGCAGTCTGGTGGCGCGCCGATGAATCGCTCGCTCGGTTGGTCTGGCGATGCCCTTGCATCGTGGGATCGGGCCGGTCGGGTTGCTCAATCTCGATAGTTCGATACCCAATCTTGAAGGAGTTTCCCATGGCAACTGCTGCTAAGAAGAAACCGGCCGCCAAGGCCCCGGCCAAGAAGGCCGCTGCAAAGAAGGCTCCGGCCGCCAAGAAGGCTGCTGCGAAGAAGGCCGCTCCGGCCGCCAAGAAGGCTCCGGCCAAGAAGGCCGCGGCTAAGAAGGTCGCCGCCAAGAAGGCACCTGCCAAGAAGGCCGCAGTGAAGAAGGTTGCTGCCAAGAAGGCACCCGCCAAGAAGGCCGCAGTGAAGAAGGTTGCTGCCAAGAAGGCGCCCGCCAAGAAGGCCGCAGTGAAGAAGGTTGCTGCCAAGAAGGCGCCCGCCAAGAAGGCCGCAACCAAGAAGGTTGCTGCCAAGAAAGCACCTGCCAAGAAGGCTGCTGCGAAGAAGGCTCCGGCTGCGAAGAAGGCCGCTGCTGCGAAGAAGCCCGCTGCGAAGAAGGCTGCTGCCAAGCCTGCTGCTGCACCGGTCGCTGCACCTGCTGCACCCGCTGCCAAGACCGCGCTGAACCCGGCTGCGGCATGGCCGTTCCCGACCGGCAACCGTCCGTAAGTCATTCTTGCGACGGTGATCCTTCGGGACCACAGCGGCGCGCATGCCGCGCCCACCTGACCGGATACCGCGTATCTGGTCCGCAAGACCAGGTGTCTTGCACCGCCCGCCGATCGGCTCACGCCCCGGCGGGCTTTTTCATGTCTGCGCGATCGACGCGGCAGGCGTAAAAAAACCGCACCGGCGCAATGCCGATGCGGTCTTTTCCAATGCCGGCCGAAGCGGCTCTCGATCGTTCAGTGCGTCACGCGGGTCACGCCGCCCGACGACAGCAGGCGCACGCGCTCGCCGGGGCGGAAGGCCTCGTCGGCGTCTTGGGTGATGGCGCGGTATTCGCCGTTGTCGAGCTTGACGGTGATCTCGAGGCCGGGGCGCTTGTTCGCCTGGTTCTCGATGGCGCTGCCCGCGACGCCGCCCAGGATGGCGCCCAGTACGCCCGCCGCCACAGAGCCGTTGCCGCGCCCGATGGCCGCTGCCGAACCGATGCCGCCGATCGCGCCCCCGGCGATGGTGCCGACGCCTGTGGCTTCGCGGTCGATCACGACGTTGCGCACGGAATCCACCGTGCCGAAGCGCACCGTCTGTTCGCGTTGCGCCTGCGCCCCGGTGTACGCACTGTTGGAGTTAGTGCCCATGGCGCAGCCCTGCAGGCCGAGCGCGGCGACCAGCAAGGTCGCAGCACCGATGCGATAGATGGGTTTCATGTTCGTTCCTTATTGATACCGGTACCCGAAAGCGGACTCAAAGCGCCGGGCGATTTCGTCGACGGGCAGGCCGTGATTCTGCGGGCCTTGGCAGGCGATCTTGATCGAGCCCATCAGGCTGGCGAGGCGGCCGGTGGTCTCCCAGTCCAGGCCGTTCTCGATACCGTACAGCAGCCCACCGCGGAAGGCGTCGCCGCAGCCGGTCGGGTCGACCACACGCTCGGCCGGCACGACTGGAATAGTGTACTGCTTGCCGCCGGCGTGAATCTCCGCCCCTTCTTCCCCGCGCGTGACGATGAAGGCCTCGACGCGCTGCGCAAGCTCCGTCGCACTGTAGCCCGTACGTGACAGCATGACCTGCGCTTCGTAGTCATTGACCACCACGTAGGTAGCGAGTTCAACGAAGCGGCGCAGGTCGGCGCCATCAAACAGCGGCATCGCCTGGCCCAGATCGAAGATGAATGGCACGCCCGCTTCGGCGAACTGGGTGGCGTGGTGCAGCATCCCGTCGCGGCTGTCGGGGCCGACCAGGCCGAGCCGGGCGGGCAGCGCATCCTTGACCGAATTGACGCTCGACTGGCTCATCGCGCCTGGGTGGAACGCGGTGATCTGGTTGTTGTCGCGGTCGGTGGTGATCATGGCTTGCGCCGTGAAGGTGTCCGGGATCTCCGTGATGTACTTGGTGGAGATGCCGAGCTTCTTCAGGTAGTCCAGATAGGGGCCTGCGTCCTGGCCGACGGTGCCCATGATGATGGGCTCGCCGCCGAGCAGCTTGAGCGTGTAGGCGATGTTGCCTGCGCAGCCACCGAACTCGCGGCGCATGCTGGGCACGAGGAAGGAGACGTTCAGGATGTGGATCTTGTCGGGCAGGATGTGTTCGCGGAAGTGTCCGTCGAACGTCATGATGGTGTCGTAGGCGACCGAGCCGCAGATCACGCTGGCCATATTGAGAGGGCTCCAGATATGAACGCGGCCGCCCCAGTGGACGGCCGTGTGATGGACGAGAGACCGGTGGCCGGTCCCGCAACAGTTTGCAGCTTACTTCAGCGCGGCCAGGGCAGCGTCGTAGTCCGGCTCTTCCTTGATCTCGGGCACGAGCTGCGAATACAGGACGGTGTCGTCGGCATCGAGCACGACCACGGCGCGTGCGGTCACGCCGGCCAGCGGGCCCGACGTGATGTCGACGCCGTATGCTTGCTTGAAACCCTTGTCGCGGAAGGTGGACAGCGGCTTGACGTTGGCGATGCCCTCGGTCGTGCAGAAGCGGCCGGCGGCGAACGGCAGGTCGGCCGAGATGGACAGCACGACCGTGTTGTCGAGCTTGGCAGCGGCTTCGTTGAACTTGCGCGTGGAGGTGGCGCACACCGGGGTGTCCAGGCTCGGCACGATGTTCAGGACCTTGCGCTTGCCGGCAAAGTCAGCCAGCGACACGTCCTTCAGATCTGCGCCGACCAGCGTGAATGCCGGGGCCTTGTCGCCCTTCGCCGGGAATTTGCCGCCGACTTCGATCGGGTTGCCGCCAAGGGTCACGTTTGCCATGGTGTGCTGCTCCTTCGTGTTGATACGTGTTGGGGTGAATCAGGAATTCAGGGGTAGAAGATCAGCACCCGGTAGTTGGCCGTCGGGCGCTGGGACTCGAATCGTACCCGAATCGGCAGCTCGGCGCGGGCGGGCAGCCCTGACTTGCCGTATGCACTGTCGGTCGGGTTCAGGTAGTCGGTCGGCAGCAGGGCGCGGCGCGCGAGGAGCTGGTCCTGCAGGTCGGTGGTCACCAGTTCGATGGCCGGCAGGGCGACGGGGCCGCCGGCTCGGTTGCGCAGGGTCGCCGTCAGCACATACTGGTCTGATGCGTCGCCTTCCTGACGCTGCAACTGCGACGATTCGATCTGCAGTGCGTCGAGATCACGCGGTGGTGCCACCGTGCAATGCAGGGGTTGGCACATCGCTTCCCACAGCGGCCGGGTGGACGGCACCCGCCGCGCGATTTCTGCGCGCGCCAGGAAAAGCAGCTGCGCCACCGCCAGCACCGACAGAGCGCCGATCGCAACGCGTGCGAGTGTGCGGCGGCCGGTCGACTTGCGTGCCTGCTCGCGCGCCTGTGCGGCACGCAGGAAATCGAGCGTGGCTGCCGACACGCCGTGATTGGGGCCCCGCACCTTGCGTGAGCGGGGGGCGCCGGTCAGCGTGCGCTGCGGTGTCGGGCCGGCGTGTTCCACGGGCGTGCGCCGGGCCTGGCCCTGGCGCCTCGGTACGGGCGCGAACTGTGAATGCGGGTCGGACTCGTGGCGCAGCCAGACTGAGTCGTGCCGGTCCGACGGTGCGGGGGGGGCGGGAGTTTCTTCCTCGGCGGCGATGGCCGGTTCCACCGGCAAATCTGCCGACGGCTGCCTGGGTACGGCAGCGGCGAACGGGTCCTCCTCATCTTGAGGATCGCGAATGGGCGGCAGTCCGTGGAACGGGTCAGCGGGGGCGGCGGCGGGCTGCGGGTCGGCCGGTGCGGCTTCGGCTGGTGCTTCTTCGGGCAGAGGGCGGGTGTCCGGGGCGGACGGCTGCGTGTCAGATGCCGGCGTCGCGCCTTCCACCTCACCGAGATGCACTTCGGCCACGTCGTCGCCGGGCACTTCCTCTTCCCAGATCAACGTCATGCCGAAGCCGTGGTCGTGTTCGGCGGATGCAGACGCGGCGGGTGTTTCGGTGGGCGGTGCGGCAGGGTCCGTCGCGGCGACGCGCGCAGGTTCCGCGTCGGCAACGCGTTCCTGCGCGAGCGGTGGTGGCTCTGGCTGCGCGGCCGGCGCCGGTGCAGCGCCGAGTTCGATAAGGTGATTGCGCCCATCGAAGACATGGTTGCAGCGCCCGCAGCGGACGAGGCCGCCGCGCAGCCGGAGCTGGTCGGCGACGACACGGAATGCGGTATGGCAGTTGGGGCAGCGGGCGGCGAGACGTGGCGCAGTTGCCATGCGAGACGAGGAGAAAGGAACCGACCGCGCGAGTATTGCAGACAGTGGCGCCAGCGTCGACCCACCTTTGAGGGCCGGGCCGACGCTGCGCGCGCTTCCTGACTGTTAAGCCGGTTTCACGCCGTGCAGGCAGACCCAGCCGTCACGTGCGCGCCACACCGTCAACGGAATGGCCGAGGCATACGCGGCCGCGACTTCTTCCGCCTGGCGCTCGAGTACGCCCGACAGCACCAGCCGGCCGCCTGGACGCACACGTGCGCACAGCATGGCCGCCATGAGCTTGAGCGGGTTCGACAGGATGTTGGCGACGACGAGGTCGAACGTGCCTTCCGGCGCATCGTCCGGCAGGGCGAACGTCGCTTCGACGTGGTTGCGTTCGGCGTTGTAGCGCGAGGCATCGACGGCGTTCGGGTCGATGTCGACACCGACTGTTTCACCGGCGCCGAGCTTCTTGGCGACGATGGCCAGGATGCCCGAGCCGCAGCCGTAGTCCAGTGTGCGCTCTTGCGGCTGCACGTGGTGTTCGAGCCATTCCATGCACAGGCGCGTGGTCGGGTGGCTGCCGGTGCCGAAGGCCAGACCCGGATCCAGCTCCAGCACCACGGCGTCGGGGTCCGGGGCGTCGTGCCACGAGGGCACGACCCAGATGCGCTCGCCGATATGGATCGGCTCGAACTGCGATTGCGTCACGCGCACCCAGTCCTGCTCCTCAACCTCGCGCACGGTGAACTGCGGCAGCGGCGAGAGGCCGATTTCGTTGGCCGCGGCAGCCACGAGCAGGGCGGGGTCGGCGTCGTCGGCCAGCAGCGCCACCACGCGCGAGCGGTTCCACGCCAGGCGGGTCGGCTCGTGGCCCGGCTCGCCGAAGAGCGGTTCTTCGTCGGGCGTGTCGGCATCGGCGTCTTCCACCGAGACCGACAGGGCGCCGAGGTCGAACAGCGCCTCGGACAACGCCTCGGCGTCATCCCGCGCGACTTCGAGCACGCATTCGCGGTACGTCACTTGCCGCCGCCCTTGGCCACTTCCTGTTGCGCCAGACGGTGCTCGAGGTAGTGGATGTCCGTGCCGCCTTCCACGAAGTTGGCGTCGAGCATCAGGTCGCGGTGCAGCGGCACGTTGGTCTGGATGCCCTCGACCACCATTTCCGACAGGGCGATGCGCATGCGGGCGATGGCCTGCTCGCGCGTGGCGCCGTACGAAATGACCTTGCCGATCATCGAGTCGTAGTTGGGCGGCACGAAATAGCCATTGTAGGCATGCGAATCGACGCGGATGCCGGGGCCGCCCGGCGTATGCCACGCGGTGATGCGGCCCGGGGACGGCGTGAACTTGAACGGGTCTTCAGCGTTGATGCGGCACTCGATGGCGTGGCCGCGCAGCTGGATGTCCTTCTGGCGCAGGCGCAGCTTCTCGCCGGCGGCCACGCGGATCTGCTCCTGCACGATGTCGACGCCTGTGATCATCTCGGTGACGGGGTGCTCGACCTGCACGCGCGTGTTCATCTCGATGAAGTAGAACTCGCCGTTTTCGTACAGGAACTCGAACGTGCCCGCGCCACGGTAGCCGATCTTCTTGCATGCCTCGGCGCAGCGGTCACCGATGCGCTCGATCAGTCGGCGGGCGATGTGCGGTGCCGGCGCTTCCTCGATCACCTTCTGGTGGCGGCGCTGCATCGAGCAATCACGCTCGCCGAGCCAGATGGCGTTGCGGTGCTGGTCGGCCAGAACCTGGATTTCCACATGGCGCGGATGCTCCAGGAACTTCTCCATGTAGACCTCGGGGTTGCCGAAGGCACGGCCGGCTTCTTCGCGCGTCATGTTGACGGCGTTGATCAGCGCGGCCTCGGTGTGGACCACGCGCATGCCGCGGCCGCCACCGCCGCCGGCGGCCTTGATGATCACGGGGTAGCCGACCTTGCGGGCGATCGCCAGGATCTCCTTCGGGTCATCGGGCAGGGCGCCGTCGGAGCCCGGCACGCACGGCACGCCGGACTTGAGCATCGCCTGCTTGGCCGACACCTTGTCGCCCATGAGGCGAATACATTCGGGCGTCGGGCCGATGAAGGTGAAGCCGGATTGCTCAACGCGCTCGGCAAAGTCGGCGTTTTCCGACAGGAAGCCGTAGCCGGGGTGGATGGCCTGGGCGTCGGTCACCTCGGCGGCCGAGATGATGGCCGGCATGTTCAGGTACGACAGCGGCGACGGTGCCGGGCCGATACACACGGCTTCGTCGGCCAATTTGACGTATTTGGCTTCCTTGTCCGCCTCGGAATAGACCACCACGGTCTTGATGCCGAGCTCGCGGCAGGCGCGCTGGATGCGAAGAGCGATCTCGCCGCGATTCGCGATCAGGATCTTGTCGAACATCGTGTTCTCGCTACAAAAAGGAGAGGCGAGGGCGCTGTGGCCGGGCTGCACTCAGTGGCAGCCCTTGTGCGCCGGCTCGCGCTCGGATGCGGCACGCTGCGCGCCGCACGATGAGGGTCGGATGCCTGGAGATCAGCCGATGACGAACAGCGGTTGGCCGTACTCCACAGCCTGGCCGTTCTCGATCAGGATTTCCTTGATGACGCCGGCCTTGTCTGCTTCGATTTCGTTGAGCAGCTTCATCGCTTCGATGATGCACAGCGTCTGGCCTTCCTTGACCGTGTCGCCCACCTTGACGAACTCGGCCGCGCCGGGCGACGGCGAACGGTAGAACGTACCGACCATCGGCGACGTCACGATGTGGCCCGCAGGCAGCGCCGGGGTCGAGGCTTCAGCGCCGGCGGCGGGCGCCGGGGTCGCCGTCACGGCGGGGGCAGCCGGGGCAGCGGGCATCGGCGCATACTGCATCGGCGCAGCCACCACTTGCTGCGGGGCCGACTTGACGATGCGGACCTTGCCTTCGCCCTCGGTCACTTCGAGTTCCGAAATGCCCGATTCGGCCACGAGGTCGATCAGCGTTTTCAGCTTGCGCAAATCCATGAACGTTCTCCTGCAGCGTCGGCGTCTGGGTCAGGGGATGTGCGGGAATGGCTTTTCGGCCGCACATCGGTCCAGGTGCTCCAGGCGCTGGCGTGGTTGCGTTGGTTAAAGTAGGTTGAATGAAGGAAAGAGACGGCCGTTCAGCCGCCGTGTTGATCGATTGCGTAGTCCAGCGCCGCCAGGTAGCCGCGCCAGCCGAGCCCGCAGATGACGCCGACTGCCTGGTCCGCCAGATACGAGTGGTGACGGAACGGCTCGCGGCGGTGCACGTTGGACAGGTGGACTTCGATGTACGGAATCGCCACGCCGGCCAGCGCGTCGCGCAGCGCCACACTGGTATGCGTGTAGGCGGCCGGGTTGATGATGATGAATTCGACGCCTTCACCCTTGGCGGCGTGGATGCGGTCGACCAGCGCGCCTTCGTGGTTCGACTGAAAGTGCGCCAACGTCACGCCGCGCGCCTGGGCGCGTTCCACCAGGGCGGCATTGATGTCGGCCAGGGTGGTCGCCCCATAGACTTCCGGTTCACGCGTTCCCAATAAATTGAGGTTGGGCCCGTGCAAGACGAGCACGCTGTGAAGCGCTTTGGTGGTCGGTTTGTCAGCCACGATTTGACCGGTTGAGCGAAGTTGGGCGCAATTTACAGCAACTTAGAATGCTTTGTCTAGTTTTTGCTGAAAAAGTATCGACAAATCGGTGTTTTCACGGATCTTGGCGCTTTCGACGGCAGTTTCCGGCAAAAAGAAGGGGAGTTGCCTGCACATGAACGTCATATGACGTTTTTGCAAGTTTCATATGCGTTGCAACGCGACGCGCAATTCCTCCGCATGCACTCGGCCCATCTTCCGGAAGGTGATATCACCCTGAGGGTTCAGGATCACCGTAAACGGGAGGCCCCCTACCTCGTTTCCGAACTGGCGCCCGAGTTCCGTGCCCCCAAAACCGGCCACCGCAACCGGATAGGTGACGCGCACCTTACTCAGAAACGCCTGGATGTTGGCAGCGGAGTCGATGCCGATGCCCACGAAGCGGACCTTGCCCTTCTGCTCGTTGGCCAGCGCGGATAGCTCCGGCATTTCCTCGACGCAAGGGCCGCACCACGGCGCCCAGAAATTGACCACGACCGTCTGGCCACGGAACGCCGCCAGGTCCAGGGTTGCGCCGCTCGCGTCCGGCAGTTTGGTGCCGTAGAACGTGGCGACGGCCGCATTGGCCGGCGGCTTCGGTTCGGTGTGGCGATGCCCGATGTAGACGCCCAGCGCGGCGGCGGCCGTGCCGGCAACCAGCAGGGCGATCAAAGTGGTGCGGCGGGACATGGTCGGCGTGGGCCCCTATTGTATACAGCGCGATGGCGTGCGGGATTGTACTCCTGTCGGCCCTCACCCCCCGGACAGCAGGCTGCGCACCGCCTCGGCATCGCCGCGCTGGGTCTTGCCGGTGGCGTCGGGGCGGCGGGCGCCACGCACGTCGTCCAGGTCATACAGGGCGATGTGGACGCCGACGGGGGTGCCCGTCTGCGCGCGCAGCTCCCGGGCGAGATCGCGCGATTCGGGCCCCGCCGGCCATTGACCGCGCCACAGGAAGCTGAGCGTTTCCACTTCGTCGCGGCCAGCGAAGTGAGCACTCTCTGTCGTGTCGAAATCCACGCCGGCGTTGAGCAGGAAGATCGCGACGTCCTTCGGACTGTCACAGAAGACCTGCAGGTGGATGTCGGAGTGCTCGCTGGCGGTGCCGTTGAACACTGCGCCGGCCAGATACGGGTTGTAGACCTCGAGGCCCTCCATCAAGACCAGCGCGATACGGCGTAGCAGCGCAAGCACGCGCGGCTGGGAATCCGCCTGAAACAGCGCCTGGTATTCACGGACTTCGGTTTCGACCTGCTCGTTATCCGGAAGCCACTCGCCGACTGCGCGCGCTTCCGTGCCGAGCACCTGGCGTGCGGCCTTGCGCTTGGCAGTGGCGTAGTCGGCACCGTCCTCCGCGATCATGCGGGCGGCAACGGCGGCGATTTCCTCCCGCACGCGGACGGGGTCGAGGGTAGGGCGTTTTGACATGGCTCTATTTTACTGAAGCGGGGGGAGCCGCCCCGAAACCAGCGGGTACAATGCCGCGCAACGAAGTCGAGACGTCTCCCATGCATATCCACATCCTTGGAATCTGCGGCACCTTCATGGGCGGTATTGCCCTGATCGCCCGTCAGGCCGGCCACCGCGTCACGGGTTGCGACGCCAACGTCTATCCGCCGATGAGCACCCAGCTCGAGGCGCAGGGCATTGAACTCATCGAGGGGTTCGACCCCGGGCAGCTGTCGGTCGGCGCCGATCTGTACGTGATCGGCAACGTGGTTTCGCGCGGCAACCCGCTGATGGAGGCCATCCTCGACCGCAACCTGCCTTACGTGTCGGGCCCGCAATGGCTGGGCGACAACGTGCTGCGGCAAAAGTGGGTGCTGGCGGTGGCCGGCACGCACGGCAAGACCACGACGACCTCGATGCTGGCGTGGATCCTGGAAGACGCCGGCTACCAGCCCGGTTTCCTGGTGGGCGGCGTGCCGCGCAATTTCGGTGTGTCTGCGCGGCTGACCGAATCCGACTTTTTCGTCATCGAGGCGGACGAATACGATACGGCGTTCTTCGACAAGCGCAGCAAGTTCGTCCACTACCGTCCCCGCACGGCCATCCTCAACAATCTGGAGTTCGATCACGCTGACATCTTCCCCGATCTTGGCGCGATCGAGACGCAGTTCCACCACCTCGTGCGCACGGTGCCGGGCCAGGGGCGACTCCTTGTCAATAGCCGCGAGGATAGCCTGAAGCGCGTACTTGAGCGCGGATGTTGGTCGGAAGTCGAGCATTTCGGCGCAGAAGACGTAGCAGGGTGGAACATCTCCGACCTTGGCGCCGACGACAGCTTCGACGTGGTGTTCCACGGTCAACCGCAGGGCCGGGTACGCTGGGCGCTGCAAGGCGACCACAACCGCATGAACGGCCTGGCTGCCATTGCTGCAGCCCGCCACGTCGGCGTGCCGCCCGCGCAGGCCATTGAAAGCCTGGGGCGCTTCGAAAACGTGAAGCGGCGGATGGAGGTGCGCGGTACCGTGGACGGCGTGACGGTCTACGACGACTTCGCGCATCACCCCACCGCCATCCGAACGACGCTGGAAGGCCTGCGCCGGCGCGTGGGCGATGCCCGCATCCTCGCTGTGCTGGAGCCGCGCTCGAACACCATGAAGCTGGGAGTGATGAAGCAGCAGCTGCCGGATAGCCTCGCCGGCGCGGACCAGGTGTTCGCGTTCGGCGCCGCCGATGGCCGGGACGCCATCGGCTGGGACCTCGCCGGCGCGCTGGCGCCTCTGGGCAAGCGCGCCGCTGCGTTTTCCGATTTGCCGACGCTGGTGGCGGCGGTCACGGCTGCCGCCCGCCCGGGCGACCACGTGCTTGTGATGAGCAACGGCGGTTTCGGTGGGGTGCATCAGAAGCTGCTCGACGCCTTGGCCGCCCGCGTCGGCGCGGCGCACTGAGCGCATATGCTGGCATCCATCGTCTATCTGCACGGATTTCGCTCGTCGCCGCGCTCCTTCAAGGCGCAGTTGCTTGGTAAGCGGATGGCGTCTGTCGGGCTGGCCGGCCGCTACGTGTGCCCCGCGCTGCCTGTCTCGCCGCGCCATGCCCTGGAAGAGGTCGAGGCGTTGATCGCTGAACTTGAAGCGCGTGACGGCGTCAAGCCGGCCCTCATCGGTTCCTCGCTGGGTGGCTACTACGCCACATGGCTCGCGGAGCGACACGGCTTGCGTGCGGCGATGCTGAATCCCGCCACCCGCCCTGACCGCGATCTTGCCAAGTACGTCGGCGAGCAGCCGTTGTGGCACGGTGGCGGCACGATTCGCGTCGAGCCGCATCACCTCGACGAGCTGCGGGCGCTGGCCGTGCCGGCCGTCACGCAGCCGGAGCGCTATTACCTGCTGGCTGCCACGGGCGACGAGGTGCTGGATTACCGTGAAATGCTGGCCCACTTCCCCGGCGCGGCCACGCGCATCATCGAAGGCGGCGACCACGGGATCAGCGATTTCGCGCGCTACATGGACGAAGTGCTCGTCTTCTGCGGCGTTCCGGCCGACATCTTGGCGACGCATCCCTTCGACGGCACATGACCGGGACCCCGTTGTACCCGCGTAGCGCCTGGCGTCGCGCGTTGCCTCCCGCCGTCGTGTATGCCCGGCACTGGGCGCGTTGGGCAGTCGGCGCCAGTTCGCTGACGGCACGGCTGCGTGCGGCCTCGTCCACGTTCGAGGTGCGGCTGCTTGGCCAGAAGCGCGCGATGCCGTTGCGGGACGAATGGCGGTGTCTCGGCATGACCGGGCCCGCAGAGACCCTGGTGCGCGAGGTACTGCTCGCCTGCAACGGCATCCCGGTCGTCTATGCGCACACCGTCGTGCATCCCCGCAGCGTGGCGCTCGACTGGCCGTTCCTGAAGGCGCTTGGCACGCAGCCGCTCGGCCATTCGCTGTTTGCCGATCCGCGGGTCGAGCGCGGCGCGTTCGAGTTTGCGCTGCTTGACGCGCGGCATCCGCTGGTACGTCGCGCAGACGATGCCCTGGGAGACGCACCGGTCGCCAGGAGTGGGCGTCTGCCGGCGCGGCGGTCGGTGTTCCGGCGCGGCGCCAGTGCGATGCTGGTGACGGAAGTTTTCCTGCCGGCGCTGGCGGCTTTTCACCCGCCGCGGTAGGCGCATTTCGCGGGCGCGGGGCCCGGTCAGTGCGGTATCATCGGCCCCAACTTTTCGTTGCCGCACACGCTTCGGGTGTGGCGATTCCACCTCATTCAGAGCGGCCAGACATTGCGTTCGTGCCGCGATCCAGACAAATCCATGCAGTTGCTGTTCGAAGAAGGCGGCGAGATCCGCGCGGGCACCGTCTTGTCCCAACAGGGCGAGGCCTACCAGGTCGAGTTGCCGAGTGCCAAGCGCACCAAGGTCAAATCCCGGGACGTGTTGCTGCAGTTCGCCCAGCCGTCGGCGGGCGAGCTGTCGCAGGCTGCGCAGGCGCTGTCGACAGAGATCGATCTGGATTTCCTGTGGGAGTGCGCCCCCGCCGATGAGTTTGGCTTTACCGATCTGGCGGCCGAGTATTTCGGCGCCGGGGCAGATGCCACCCAGCAAGCGGCGCTGGCCCTCGCGCTGCATGGCGCACCCATCTACTTCCGCCGCAAGGGCCGCGGCCGGTACCAGCGTGCGCCGGAAGATCAGCTGAAGGCCGCGCTGGCAGGCCTCGAGCGCAAGAAGCAGCAAGCCGCGCTGCAGGCCGAATACGAGGCCGAGCTCAAGGCCATGCGCCTGCCTGAAGCGTTCCGCGGCAAGACGCTGCAGCTGCTGTTCAAGCCGGACAAGAACAGCCTCGAATACAAGGCGCTCGATGCGGCATGCACGGCGCTGGGCCTGTCGCCGATGCGCCTGATGGTGGCGGTCGGCGGCATTGCCAATGCGCGCGCGCTGCACGAAGCGCGCTTCCTCTCGGAGTGCTTCCCGAAGGGCACCGGCTTTCCGGAGGTAGCCGTGCCGGAACCGGCGTTGGAGTTGCCGGCGGCCGATGTGCGCGCGTTCTCCATTGACGACGTGACCACCACCGAGATCGACGACGCCATCTCGGTCACGCCGATCGACGACACGACGGTGCGCATCGGCATCCACATCGCCGCGCCGGGCTTCGGCATCCAGCGCGGCGATGCGCTCGATGCGATCGCCCGCCAGCGCCTGTCGACCGTGTACTTCCCCGGCGACAAGATCACGATGCTGCCGGAATCGGTGGTCGATCGCTACACGCTGCAGGAAGGGCGCGCGTGCCCATCGCTGTCGCTGTATGTGACGGTCGACCGTACCACGTGGACGGTGACCGCCAGCCAGACGCGCTGCGAATCTGTGACGGTGGCGGCCAACCTGCGCCACAACCTGCTCGAGGAGGTCATCACCGCCGAGGCCCTGGCCGAAGGCTCGGGCGAGTACCCGTTCAAGGCGGAGCTGGCTGTGCTGTGGCCGTTTGCCTGCGCGTTGTACGACGCGCGTCAGCAGGCACGCATTGCCAGTGGCCTGAAACCCGAGGGTGCGCAGCGGGGCGATTACTCGTTCTACATCGACCCGATCCCCGAGGCCGAAGGCGGCGGCGAGCGCGTACGCATCGAGCAGCGCAAGCGCGGCTCGCCGCTGGACAAGATCGTCGCCGAGCTGATGATCCTGGCCAACAGCACGTGGGGTCGCATGCTGGCGGACGCCGGCGTGCCTGGCATCTATCGCACGCAGAAGGCGTGGGGCATGCACCGCACGCGCATGCAGACGTATCCCGCGCCGCACGAGGGCCTGGGCGTGGCGCAATACGCGTGGAGCACGTCGCCGCTGCGCCGCTACGTCGACCTCGTGAATCAGTGGCAGATTGCTGCGGTGGCGCAGCATGGCGTCACGGCCAAGCTGGTTGCGCCCTTCAAGCCCAAAGACGCCGACCTGCTGGCCGCCGTGGCCGATTTCGAAGCGACCTACGCCGCTTACGCCGATCATCAGTCGACCATGGAGCGCTACTGGTGCCTGCGCTGGCTGAAGCAGGAAAACCGCACGCGCATGCCGGCTGTGGTGCTCAAGGACGGCGCCGTGCGCTTCGCCGAGATTCCGCTGGTGACCAAGGTGCCGGAACTGGCACAGGCCGCGCGCGGCACGCACGTCGTGCTCGACATCCTGGACACCGATGAGATCGGCCTGGAGGTGTCGTGCCGCGTGGTGGAAATCCTTGCGCCTGCCGCGGACGCCGAAGCCGAAGCCGAGGCGATGGAAGAAGAACTGGCCGAAGCCCCGGCCGAACCACAACCTGGCGCCGATGGGGAAGAGGCGCATGCCGAAGCCGAGACAGCTGTGGCGCCGCCGCCGCAGGATGGCGAGACCGGTGGAACGCCCGCGGCCGCATAACTACAATCGCAGTCAGCTTTTTTCTTCGCGCATCGCTCAGGAACCGCCTCGACATGGCCGCCCTTGCAAACCGCCCGGACTGGTCCGGCAGCAGTACGCTCACCAAGGCGCTGGTGGTGTCGCTGGCCGTGCACGTTCTGTTGCTGTTCGTGCGCGTGGTAGCGCCGGAGGCATTCGACATCAAGCGCGACGATCCGGGGCTGGACGTGGTGCTGGTCAATGCCAAGTCATCCACGGCGCCGGCCAAGGCGACGGCCGTGGCGCAGGTCAACCTCAACGGCGGCGGTGAGTTCGACCAGCAGCGCGCCACCACGCCGCTGCCGGCCGATACCAACGAACAGACCGGCGATGCCATCAAGCTTACGCAGCGCCGCCTTGAGTATCTGGAGCAGGAGCAGCGCCGCCTGCTGACGCAATCGAAGGAGCGCGCGCCGCTGGTCAACGACCGCCAGGTCAAACCGGGCGAGCGTCCGCAGCCATCGCCCACCAACGGCACCGACGACCGCACCACTCAAGACGAAATCGCCCGCTTGCAGGCCGAGATCGACCGCAATCTCGAGCACTACGCCAAGCGCCCGCGCCGCAACGTGCTGACCGCCGCCAGCGCCCGCCAGGTCGACTACGCCCGCTACTACGATGCCGTGCGCCGCAAGATCGAGACGCGCGGCACCGCCAACTTTCCGAGCCAGAACGGCCACCCGCTGTACGGCGAACTGATTGTCGTGATCAGCATCAACCGAGATGGCCAGCTTGGCTACAACCAGGACGGCTACAAGATCGAGGGCATCGAGATTGCCAAGAGCTCCGGCAACCCGGCGCTCGATCGCCAGGCCATCGCCATCGTCCGTTCGTCGGCCCCGTTCGGCAGCTTCCCGGCCGAGATGCGCAAGCGCGTCGACATCCAGGATGTGGTCGCCACGTTCAAGTTCACCCGGGCAGGGCTCGAAACGCACCTGCAGACCCGCTGATGTCGTCGTCCAAGTCTTCGTTCCAAGACGCGATTCTCGCCGCCGCGAGCGCGCCGCCCACGGATCGCTATGGCGTGATCGGCAACCCGATCTCGCACAGCAAGTCGCCCACCATCCACGCCGCGTTTGCGCAGCAGACCGGCCAGCACATCCGCTACGAACGCATCTATGCCGAGCTCATCGCATTCGAAGAGACCGTGCAGAACTTCGTACGCGAAGGCGGACGCGGGCTGAATGTGACCGTGCCGTTCAAGCTCGATGCATATGGGATGGCGACGTCGCTGTCGCTGCGGGCGCAATCCGCAGGCGCGGTCAACACACTGAAGTTCGACGGCGAGGAGATCTTCGGCGACAACACCGACGGCGTGGGCCTGGTGCGTGACATCACGCACAACATCGGCAACAGCCTGGAAGGCGAGCGCGTGCTGCTGCTCGGCGCCGGAGGCGCGGCGCGCGGCGTGCTGCTGCCGCTGCTGGAGCACAAGCCGTCACGGGTGTTCGTTGCCAATCGCACCGCTGACCGCGCAGTCATGCTGGCGGAGCGCTTCGAGGCGGCCGCCAAGCTCCACGAAGTCGAACTCATCGGCAGCGGCTATGACCAGCTCGGTGTCGACGACGTGTTCGACGTCATCATCAACGCTACCGCCAGCAGCCTGCAGGCCGAGGTGCCGCCGATCCCGACCACCGTGTTCGGGCCCAACGCGCTGGCGTACGACATGATGTACGGGCCGCGGCCGACGGTATTCATGGAGTTCGCCAAGCGCAACGGCACGCGTGCGTGGGACGGACTGGGCATGCTGGTCGAGCAGGCCGCGGAGTCGTTTCTCGTCTGGCGCGGCGTGCGCCCGGAAACCGCGCCGGTGCTGCACGCCATGCGTGAAGGCCTGCAGGGCGAAGCCGCGGTGGCCGCGCGCACGCAACGCTGAACCGCCCCCTAGCGAAGACCCGCGATGATGCGTTGGTTCGGCTACGTGATCGGCTGTTTCGTGGCGGGCGTGGTCGCGCTCAACCTGTACTTCTTCGCTGCCATCGCGAGCTGGCAGGTGTTCAATCCCTCGTCCACCTCGTTCATGCGTGCGGAGCGCATGCGCCTGTGCGGCGCCAACGTCTTCACCTGCAGGATCGACCATCGCTGGGTGAACTACGACCAGATTTCGCGCAACCTCAAGCGGGCCGTCATCGCCAGCGAAGACGCGGATTTCGTCTCGCACAGCGGCTGGGAAGTCGACGCCATGCTCGACGCCTGGGAGAAGAACAAGAAGCGCGGCCGTGTCGTCGCGGGCGGCTCGACCATCACGCAGCAACTGGCCAAGAACCTGTTCCTCTCGGGCGAGCGCCACTACCTGCGCAAGGGCGAGGAGCTGCTCATCACGTGGATGCTCGAATTCTGGCTCGACAAGGAGCGCATCCTCGAGATCTATCTGAACTCGGTCGAGTGGGGCGAGGGCGTATTCGGCGCCGAGGCCGCTGCCCAGCATTACTTCAAGCGCCCTGCCTCGCAGTTGACGGTGGGCCAGGCGGCTCGCCTCGCCGCGGCGCTGCCGGCACCCAAGTGCTTCGACAAGAAGAGCTACTGCGCCAATGTGCACGTGAACTTCACGCGCAAGGCGACCATCATTGCCAACCGGATGGGCTCGGCCACGCTGCCGGACTGACGCGCCGGTTCAGTTGAGCCAGCCCTTGCGCCGGAAGTAGATCAGCGGAATCGCTGCCGACACGATCATCAGCCCGATTGCATACGGGTAGCCCTCAGCCCACTCCAGCTCCGGCATCACCTTGAAATTCATGCCGTAGATCGAGGCGATCAGCGTGGGCGGCATCAGCGCCACCGACACCACCGAGAACAGCTTGATGATCTTGTTCTGGTTGATGTTGATGAAACCGACCGTGGCGTCCATCAGGAAGTTGACCTTGTCCGACAGGAACGCCGTGTGGTTCTCGATGGAGTCGATGTCGCGCAGCACCTGGCGCGCCTCGTCCTGCTGATCGGTCGACAGCAGCTGGCTGCGCAGCAGGAACGACACGGCGCGACGCGTATCCATCACGTTCCGGCGGATGCGGCCGTTCAGGTCTTCCACGCGGGCGATGATCTCCAGCACGTCGGCGGCGGCGGCGTCCGTCACCTCATCGGCCAGCACGCGTTTGCTGGCGTCCTCCAGCCGTTCGTAGACTTCCTCGATGGAGTCCGCCGAATATTCCGCGTCGGTGGCGTAGAGATCCATCAGCACGTCTTTCGCGTTGCGTACCGACCCCGGGCGCAGCCGCGCCCGCATGCGCACGAGGCGGAACGCGGGCAGGTCTTCGTCGTGGATGGAGAACAGCACATCCTTGGTCAGCACGAACGCCACGCGCACGTTGCGGGACGTGGTCTCCTCGTCGAGCAGGAAATCGGTGCGGATGTGGATGTGGCCGTCTTCGCCTTCAAAGTAGCGGGCGGAAGCCTCCAGGTCGCCCAATTGCTCGAGTTCGGGCAGCACGACGCCGTAGGCTTCCTTGATCCAGGCGAGTTCTTCGTCATCCGGGTCGATCACGTCGATCCAGATCGGCTTGTGCTGCAGCAACTCGCTGCGGTCTTCGACCTGTTCCTGCGCGAGACGGCCTTTTTGCACGACGAACAGGTTGATCATGCGGAGCTTCCTTGGAGCGGGGCGTTGAACAGCGGGGCGAAAAATCGCGCCGAGTGTAGCGTAAAGACACGGCGGAATCAGCCAGAAACCGTGACTCGGCCCGCACGCGTGGGATGGATGCGACGCCAGGATGATGCCGCCACCTGGCCGCCCCGCGGGTAAAATGGAGCGAAGTCATGCGGCAGCCCGGCCGCGTCCTCACCTTCCCGACACCATGCGATTTACCGAACAACTGGCTGCCGCCTGGCAGCGCAACAACTCCTTGCTGTGCGTCGGGCTCGATCCCGATCCGGCGCGCCTGCCGGCGTCGCTCACCAGCACGGGCGGCGCGATCTTCTCGTTCTGCCGTGCCATCGTCGATGCCACCGCCGACCTCGTCTGCGCATTCAAGCCCCAGATTGCGTACTTCGCATCGCAGCGCGCGGAAGACCAGCTCGAGCAGCTCATCAATTACATCCATGAGGCCTATCCGGGCATTCCGGTCATCCTCGATGCCAAGCGCGGCGACATCGGCTCGACGGCCGAACACTACGCGAAGGAAGCCTTCGAGCGCTATCACGCCGACGCCATCACCGTGAGCCCTTACATGGGCTTCGACTCCATGCAGCCGTACCTGGCGCACGCCGACAAGGGCGTGATCGTGCTGTGCCGCACGTCCAATGCGGGCGGCAGCGATGTGCAGTTCCTGGAAACGGGCGGCCGCCCCGTCTACCAGGTCGTGGCCGAACGCGCGCGCGATGTGTGGAACACCAGCGGCCAGATGGGCCTGGTGGTGGGCGCGACGTTTCCGCAGGAGATCGCCAAGGTGCGGGAGATCGTCGGCGACATGCCGCTGCTGATTCCGGGCATCGGCGCCCAGGGCGGCGATATCGAGGCCACCGTGCGCGCTGGCCGCACTGCCGACGGGACCGGCATGATGATCAACTCGTCGCGCGCGATCCTGTACGCGAGCAGCGACAGCGATTTCGCCGATGCCGCCCGGCGCGTCGCGGAACACACCCGCGACCAGATCAACCAGTTCCGCAACTGAGCCGGGTTCCCGGCCCGGTCGCTGTGAGAGCGAGGACGCCATGACCACGCATCCACATCCGCCTGTGGCCGGTACCCACCGGGACGAGACGGGCAAGGATCCGGACCGCAAGCTCGAGAAAGAGCGCGACGACACCCACGAGCATGAGACGACGCGCCGCGATCACGATCGCGACCGTCGCCACGAGCACGATCACGAACACCAGCCGGAACACGACCACGCGCCGCATCGACGGCCCGATCATCCAACCGACTGAAGCGGTCAGGACTCGGCTGCGTCCAGGAAGTCGAGCAGGCCGCGCAGGGCGTGCTCCGCCGCTTGCAGCCGCACCTGCTTGCGATCGCCTTTGAAGTGACGTGTCTCCACGCGTGTCTGCAGCCGGTTGCTCCAGCCGAAGCAGACCATGCCGACCGGCTTGTCGGGCGTGCCGCCGGTCGGGCCGGCCACGCCGGTAATCGCCACCGCCATCTGGGCGCGGCTATTGAGCACAGCGCCTTCGGCCATGGCGCGCGCGACGGCCTCGCTCACCGCGCCGTGCTCGCGGATCAGCGCCGCCGGCACTCCCAGCATCTGCGATTTGGCCTCGTTGGAATACACCACGAAGCCTCGCTCGAGCCATCCCGACGAGCCTGACACATCTGTGATCGCGGCCGACACGAGGCCGCCGGTGCACGACTCGGCCGTCGCCATCATCAGGCTGCGCTTGTGGAGTGTGTCGCCAACCAGTTCGGCCAGTTGAGCCAGTGCGCGGGATTCAGCCATTGCAATACCTTCCGGACTTCGGACTTCAAAGACTTCAGATCGAGCGCCAGAGCGCAAATACGAGCAGCGTGTAGAAGGCCGCCAGAATGTCGTCGACCATCACGCCGTAGCCACCGCGCAGGCCAAAGCCCTTGAGCGTGCGGTCGTAATGGCGGATGGGCGCGGGCTTGGCCATGTCGAAGAAGCGGAACCACAGGAACGCGGCAAACTGCCCGCCCAGCGTGGTCGGCGTCACGAAGGCGAGGACGAGCCAGAACGCCACCATTTCGTCCCACACCATGGCACCGTGGTCCGCCACACCCAGGTCGCGCGCGGTACGGGCGCAGGCCCAGATGCCGACCACGAAGCCCACGGCGGCAATCGCGAGCCAGGCCGGCCCGCTGATCCAGCGCGCCAAGACCACGTAGATGAGCCAGGCATACAGCGTCCCCATCGTGCCCGGCAGCACCGGCGAGAGGCCCGAGCCAAAACCGAGCGCCAGGATGCGCGCCGGATGGCCGAACATGAAGCGGGCGGTGGGGCGGCGGACCTGCGCGGTCTGTCCTGCCTCGAGGATCACGGCTTCGGGCTGGCCCGGCGGGTTGGAGGGAGGAAACGGTGCAGAAGACATCATGATGCGGAAGAAAAATGGTCAAAGCTGCCGTGCGTGAAAGTGACCGGCGCCCCGTGCGCGTCCACCAGGCGCAGCCCGGCTTCGGCTTCGATGCGGCCGATGCGCGTGACGGCCACGCCTGCCTGCCGGCCGGCAGCCACCACGGCACCGCGCGCCTCAGCCGGCGCGGTGAAGCAAAGCTCGTAGTCGTCCCCGCCGGCGAGCGTGCATTGCAACTGGAGCGCCGCCGGTTGCGCAGACAGCGTCGCCGAGCGCGGCACGCGCGCCACGTCGATCGTCGCCCCGACGCGCGATTGCGCCAGGATGTGGCCCAGGTCGCCGAGCAGCCCATCGGAAACATCGAGCGCCGCCCGGGCGATGCCCCGCAGCGCGAGGCCCAGTGCAACGCGCGGCGTCGGCATGTCCATGCGCGGCTGCACCTGGGCCAGCGCCCCGGGTGGCAGCGGCCATTCGTTGCGCAGCGCGCCCAGTGCGAGCCTCGCATCCCCGACGGTGCCCGAAAGCCACACATCGTCGCCTGGGCGGGCAGCATCGCGGCGCAGTGCGACGTCGGCCGGGACATCACCAAAGACGGTCAGGCTGAGCGTGAGCGGACCGCGCGTGGTGTCACCGCCGATCAGCTCGCAATGGAGCGCGTCCGCCAATGCCAGCAACCCTTCCGAGAATGGGCCGAGCCACGCGGGATTCGCGTCGGGCAGCGCCAATGCCAGCGTAAACGCACGAGGCTCCGCGCCCATGGCGGCCAGGTCCGACAGATTCACAGCCAGCGCCTTGTGTCCAAGTGCGCGTGGCTGCGCATCCGCGAAGAAATGGCGGCCGGCGACCAGCATATCGGTCGAAATGGCGAGTTCATGCCCGGGGCGCGGCCCGAGCAGGGCGCAGTCGTCGCCCACCCCCAGCGTGGCACGGCGCGCGGGGCGCGTGAAATAACGGCGGATCAGCCCGAATTCCGACAATTCTGCGGTCAGATCGGCGGAGTTGGAGGGCGCGGCGGATGTGGGCACGGCAGCGGTGTTGGAAGGAAGTGGGGCAAGCCCGATGGTGCCGTGGCAAGGCGGTGGAATATTGTAGCGAATGCGCACAGCAGTCCCACCCAAAATCCCGTTGTGAGATCAGTTTTCACTATATAAAATGACGGGCCCAAGGAGGCGGACCTAGGGCCGGATATCGGCCTATCCCGAGACGCTCGTGAGGGTTTCCCGGCGGCCCGCTAGATGCGACGGCCGGCGTGCGCGCTGGCCACCCGATACGAGAGACCCATGACCACGGTGGATACCCAGCCTCAGCAGCCCGCCCGCACGGATGAAGAACTCAAGGCGCAGCAACGCGCCGCCTTGCGCAAGGCCGCGCTGGAGTACCACGAGTTTCCGACGCCGGGCAAGATTTCCGTCACGCCGACCAAGCCGCTGTCGAACCAGCGCGATCTGGCCCTGGCCTATTCGCCGGGTGTGGCCGCAGCCTGCGAAGAGATCGTCGAAGACGTCGCCAATTCGTTCCGCTACACCGCGCGCGGCAATCTGGTGGGCGTGGTGACCAACGGCACCGCCGTGCTGGGCCTGGGCGACATCGGCCCGGAAGCCTCCAAGCCGGTGATGGAGGGCAAGGCGGGCCTGTTCAAGAAATTCGCCGGTATCGATGTGTTTGACATCGAGATCAACGAAAAAGACCCGCAGAAGCTGGTCGACATCATCGCTTCGCTGGAGCCGACCTTCGGCGGCATCAACCTCGAAGACATCAAGGCACCCGAGTGCTTCTTCGTCGAGCGCGAGTTGCGCAAGCGCATGAAGATTCCCGTCTTCCACGACGACCAGCACGGCACGGCGATCGTCGTGGGCGCGGGCATCACCAATGCCCTCAAGGTGGTCGGCAAAGACATCAAGAAGGTCAAGCTGGTTGCGTCCGGCGCGGGCGCCGCAGCGCTGGCGTGCCTGGACCTGCTGGTCGACCTCGGCCTGCCGCGCGAGAACATCTGGGTGACGGACCTGGCCGGTGTCGTCTACGAAGGCCGTACCGAGCTGATGGACCCGGACAAGGCCCACTTTGCGCAGAAGACCGACAAGCGCACACTGGCCGAAGTCATTGACGACGCCGACATCTTCCTGGGCCTGTCGGCCGCGGGCGTGCTCAAGCCGGACATGGTCAAGCGCATGGCCGACAAGCCGATCATCTTCGCGCTGGCCAACCCGAACCCGGAAATCCTGCCGGAACTGGCCAAGGAAGTGCGCCCCGACGTCATCATGGGCACGGGTCGCACGGACTACCCGAACCAGGTCAACAACGTCCTGTGCTTCCCGTTCATCTTCCGCGGCGCGCTCGATGTGGGCGCGACGACCATCACGCGTGAGATGGAAATTGCCGCCGTGCACGCCGTGGCCGAGCTGGCCCGCCAGGAGCAGAGCGACATCGTCGCCTCCGCCTACGGCATCCAGGATCTGTCCTTCGGCCCCGAATACCTGATCCCGAAGCCCTTCGACCCGCGTCTGATCGTCAAGATCGCGCCGGCCGTGGCGCAGGCGGCCATGCTTTCGGGCGTGGCGCAGCGTCCGATCGAAGACATGGACGCCTATCGCCAGCACCTGCAGCAGTTCGTCTACCACTCGGGCACGCTGATGAAGCCGATCTTCTCGGCGGCCCGCAAGGTGCCGATGGAGCACAAGCGCATCATCTTTGCCGAGGGCGAGGAAGAGCGCGTGCTGCGCGCCGTCCAGATCGTCGTGGACGAAAAGCTCGCCAGCCCGATCCTGATCGGCCGCCCGGGCGTGATCGCACACCGCATCGAGCGCTTCGGCCTGCGCCTGCGCGAAGGCGTGGATTTCACCGTGGTCAACCCCGAACACGACCAGCGCTTCCGCGAGTACTGGGAAACCTATTACAAGCTCATGGCGCGCAAGGGCGTGACGCCACAGTACGCCAAGCTCGAACTGCGCCGCCGCTCGACGCTCATCGGCGCGGTCATGATCCACAAGGGCGAAGCCGATGGCATGATCTGCGGCACGGTCAGCAACACGGCCGCGCACCTCCGTTACATCGACCAGGTCCTGGGTGGCACGAACAGCGTATACGCCGCAATGAATGGTCTGGTGCTGCCGGGGCGTCAGATCTTCCTGGCCGACACCCACGTCAATATCGACCCGACGGCGGAGCAGTTGGCGGAGATCACCATCATGGCCGCCGAGGAGCTGTGCCGCTTTGGCATCAAACCGAAGGTCGCGCTAGTGTCGCACTCGAACTTTGGCTCGTCAGAGGCGCCGTCGGCGGTCAAGATGCGCGAAACGCTCGCCATCTTGCGCGAACGTGCCCCGCAACTCGAGGTCGACGGCGAAATGCACGGGGACGCCGCACTGGACGAAAAGCTGCGCAACTCGCTGGTGCCGGATTCCACCCTCGCAGGTGAAGCGAACCTACTGGTGATGCCGAACATCGATGCCGCCAACATCGCGTACAACCTGCTCAAGACGGCCGCCGGCAACAACATCGCCATTGGGCCGATCCTGCTCGGGGCGAAGAAGCCGGTGCACATCCTCACGCCGTCGGCCACCGTGCGGCGCATCCTTAACATGACGGCCCTGACCGTTGTGGATGCGGCCGCGCAAGTGCAGCGCTGATTGGCATTGCACAAGAAGGGGGCGCACGATGCTGCGCTCTTCTTTTTTGGCTCGCCAAGTGTGTGTGCGCTCACATTGCGACAGCGTTAAGACTGGCAACAAAAAACCGCTCCAACATCGGCCGCCGGTTGATTGTTGTCATCGATGAGCGTACCCTTACGGCCTGAAGGGGTGCTTCTGAGCACACGAGGCCGGTAATCGCCTGGGCGCAGTCAAAAAAGCGATGTTTTGTACGCGTTCGGTTTGCCTTGTTCTGTGCACGCAATCGGTGTTGCAAGCGGAAGGATTCCCCAAGTCGTCTTCGGCGCTCGCCCGACTTGTCATTCTCCCCGCAAGGCCTCTTGATTGAGCCGCTTCGCTTTCAGCTGCAAACCGGTCGTCTGGATTCACGAGACGGCCGCCTGCGCTTGTAACCTGCGCCGGGCTGTCCTGTCGGCGCGATTCTCCCGTTAGGGCCTTGCTGATGACAAAGCGACTTGGAGCGTGGATCAGGCGCTCCGTTTGCCAGGTGGCGGTGCGCGGCGCGGTAGCGGCGACGCTGGCGTTCTCGGTGGCCGGAGTGCCGGCCAGCGCGATTGCGCGAGATACCACGAATCTCAACGCCGGGCTGGGAACCATTCGCGTCGCAGATTTGCCCAACGAGGCGCAGCGCACGCTCGCGTTGATTGAGCAGGGCGGCCCCTTTCCGTATGCGAAAGATGGCACCACCTTCGGCAATTATGAGCGACGTTTGCCGGCGCAACGGCGCGGCTACTACCGCGAATACACCGTCAAGACGCGCGGTGCCCGCAACCGGGGCGCCAGGCGCATTATCTGCGGCGGCGACCAGCAGGCGGCCAACGACTGCTATTACACGGAAGATCACTACAACAGTTTTCAACGGATACAGCGATGACGACCAACATGTTTGGGCTGGACGACTCGCTCACCGCACGCGATGAGCGCGTGGCCCGCGAAGCGTGGCACAAGGCGCAAAATCTGTACGACGGCGTGGTCGGGATGCAATCCCTCGGCGCACGCCTTGGGGGTGCGACGGCAAAACCGCCGCAGACGAGCATGACGCAGGACATTACCAAGACGGACGACGGAGGCCGCGAAGACGCCATGAACCTGTTCAAGACCGTGCGTCCGAACATCGTGCAGTCGATTCGTGCGTTTCGCGTGGCGGACCTGGCCGAATCGGCGGCAAGCCTGGGCCAGCACTTCCTGTACGCCAACTGTTCGGCGGCCACCACGAAGAGCGAAGTGCTGGACGTCATCGCGCGCGAATTCCTCTTTCCCAAGCATTTCGGGAAGAACTTCGATGCGCTGGCCGATTGTCTGACCGACATGATCTACAAGGCCGGCCCGCAACCGGGTTTCGTGATCGTGCTCGAGGGCCTGCCGTGCCAGCCCAAGTTCGACAAGGAAGCGCGCGAGACGCTGCTGGATGTGTTTCGCGATGCGGCCGAGTTCTGGGCGGAGCGGAAGGTGCAGTTCCGCGTGTTCTACTCTTTCGCCTGAGGCGGCCGGCCGGTTCCTCGGCGTAGCGATGAAAAAGCCCGCAACTGCGGGCTTTTTTGCGTCTGGTGAACGCTGCGGCTCAGGCCGCGCGCTTGTTGCGGCGGATGCGGTCGAACCAGACCGCGAGCAGCAGTATTCCGCCGCGGATCAGGTACTGATAGAACGTCGGGACGTTCATCAGGCTCATCGCGTTCTGCACGGATCCCATGATGAGCACACCGACGAGGACGCCCGAGACCGTCGCCACGCCGCCCGTCAGCGAGACGCCGCCCAGCACGCAAGCGGAAATCACGCCGAGCTCCAGCCCGACCGACGTCTTCGGGTCGCCCAGGCTCATGCGCGAGGCGAGCATCACGCCGGCAAAGCCCGTCACCAGGCCCTGCAGCACGAACACGGCGATCTTGATGCGCATGACCGGCAGGCCGGCCAGCAGGGCCGCCTCCTCATTGCCGCCCACGGCCAGCACGTTCTTGCCGAAGACGGTCTTCTTGAGCAGGAAGCCGAACAGCGCGAAGCCGACGATGTTGCTCCAGATCGGGTAGGAGATGCCCAGGAACGCGCCGCCGCCGAGATCGAAGAAACGCTCTTCGGAAATCATCACCGCGTCGCCGTTGGAGGTGATGTAGGCGAGGCCGCGTACGACTTCCATCATGGCCAGCGTGACGATCAGCGAGTTGATCTGGTACCGCGCCACGAGCACCCCGTTGACCAGCCCGACCAGGCCGCCGGCCAGCACGCCCGCCGCCACGCCCAGCATCACGCTGTGCGTGGCGGTGATGAGCGTGGAGGCGACCACGCCCGCGAACGCGACGATGGACGCGACGGACAGGTCGACCTCGCCGAGCGCGAGCACGAACATCATCGTCACCGAGATCGAGCCGATGAGGGTGACCGACAGCAGCAGGCCCTGGATGTTGCGGCTGCTCACGAAGCCCGGCACGGTGAAGGCGAGGGTCGCAAACAGCAGCAGGAACACCACGACGATGCCCGATCGGTTGACGAGTTCCCACGCCAGGGTGGCGCGGTTGCCGAGGCGCGGAGGTGCCAGCGATGGCGCGCCCGACACAGGTTCGGTGGATGGCGTTTGCATAGGTTCGGTTTCCATGGTCGTTGCGCGGCCCGTGAGTGGCGCGCCTTCAGCGCGGCAGCGCGAGTTTGATCAGTGCGTCGGGCGTGGCGTGCTGCCTCGGCAGATCGCCGACGATGCGGCCTTCCTTCATGACGAGCACGCGGTCGGCCACGCCGATGACTTCGGCCAGGTCGCTCGACACGACGATGACGGTGCGCCCGGCCTCGGCCAGGCCGTAGAGCAGGCTGTAGATCTCGCTGCGGGCGCCGACGTCGATGCCGCGCGTGGGCTCGTCCATCAGGAAGACGTCGATGTCTTCGGCCAGCCAGCGCGACAGGATCACCTTCTGCTGGTTGCCGCCCGAGAGCTTGCCGATCGGCGTGTCGCCGTTGCGCGTCTTGATGGCAAGCTTGTCGATGAACGCCTTCGTGGTCCGCGCCTCCTGCCGGTTGTTCAGCACGTTGAAGCGGCTGAAGTGGCGCCGGCAGCTGATGTTGAGGTTGTCCGACACCGAGGCGATGGCGACGATGCCTTCCTGCTTGCGGTCTTCCGGACAGAGGGCGACGCCGGCGCGCACGGCATCGCGCGGCGTGCTGAACTGTACGCGCCTGCCTTTGAGGTGCACCTCGCCTGCGGTCGGCTTGACTGCGCCGTACAGCAGCTTCATCAATTCCGAGCGCCCCGCGCCGACCAGCCCGAAGAAGCCCACGATCTCGCCGGCGCGTGCCGTGAACGAGGCGGGTTCGCGCAGGCCCGGGCCCATCAGGCCGCGCACGTCGACCTGCACCTCGCCGAGCTGGCGTGGCCGATAGCCGTAGACGTCCTGGATGTCGCGGCCGACCATGCCGCGGATCAGCCGTTCGCGGTCGAGGCCCGCGCCGGCGTCGAACGTGTCGATGCGCCGGCCGTCCCGGAACACGGTGACGCGGTCGCACAGCTCGTACACCTCTTCCATGCGGTGCGTCACGTAGATGACGGCGCGGCCTTCGGCCCGCAGCGCGCGGATGATGCGGAACAGCTGCTGCGTCTCGCGCGAGGACAGCGAACTCGTCGGCTCGTCAAATGCGATGACGCGCGCATCGCGCATCAGCGCCTTGCCGATCTCGATCATCTGGCGCTGGCCGATCGACAGGTGCTTGACCGGCTGGTTCGGGTCCAGCTTCTCGCCGAGGCGTTCGAGCTCGCGCAGCGCACGCGCCATGAGCGTTTTCTCGTCGAGCACGCCGAGGCGGTTGGGCAGCGCGCCGAGCATCAGGTTTTCGGCCACCGTCAGCTCCGGCACGAGGTGCAGCTCCTGGTAGATGATCGCAATGCCCGCCGCGATGGCCGCGCGCGTGTTCGTGAACTGCTGCGGCACGCCGCCGAGCGACAGCGTGCCGTCCTCCGGTTGGTTGACGCCCGACAGCACCTTGAGCAGCGTCGATTTGCCGGCGCCGTTCTCGCCCATCAGGCCGTGCACCTCGCCGCGACGGATGTCGAGCGATACGTGGTCGAGCGCCAGCACGCCAGGAAAGCGCACGGTGATGCCGTCGAGCTTCAGATAGGCGCCAGCGGAAGCGTCGGCCGGACCGCTCGCATCAAGTGATTGGACTGTCATCGATTGCTCTTTGCGGATGCGCGTGGGGCGCGGAGCAGGCCCGCGCCGCGCGTTGCATCAAATGCCCAGTTCCTTGCGCACCTCCTGCCAGTTGCTGCGCGTCATCAGCTTGCCGGTGGTCTGCGTATCGGCGGGCGGCTGCTTGCCGGTCTTGATCCACTGGACGAGGTTGGCGGCGCTGTCCTTGCCGTGGCTCGTCGAACTCACGGCGATCGTGCCGAAGAAGCCTGTCGGTTCCTTGCGCTGGAACTCGGCAAACGCCTCCCCCGCGCCGTTGATGCCGACGCCGATCACATCGGCCGCGGGAATGTGCAATTGCTCGGTCGCCCGCACGCCGCCCAGCACGGTTTCTTCGTTGAGCGCGAAGATCACCCACTTCTTGATGTTCGGATGCTGCGCCAGCACCGGCGACGCCGCATTGAAGCCGCCTGCGTCATCGGTGGTCTTCTGCGGCGCGTCGAAGATGTTCTCCTTCTTGAAGCCGCCGGCCAGCAGCGTCTGCGTGGCGCCGTCGGTGCGCAGCTTGGCGGTCGGCAACTCGTAGTTGGTGATGCGCAGCGCGCCGACCTCTTCGGGTTTCCAGCCGCGGCGCTTCATCTCGTCGGAGATGGCCTGGCCGACCTGGTTGCCGATCTTGAAGGCGGACATGCCGAGGTGCGGCACGTCGGCCAGCGGCTTGCCGGACGAATCCACGAGTTGATCGTCCACGGTGACGAACTTCATGTCATAGCGCTTGGCGCGCGCCTTGATGGCCGGGCCCAGGCGCACGTCGGGCGCACAGATGACAAAGCCCTTGGCGCCTTGCGCGCCGAGGTTGTCGATGGCGGACAGCACCTTCTCGCCATCGGGCGTACCGATGTTCACGACCGTGAAGCCGTCCTTCTTGCCGAGATCCGTGGCGGCCTTCTGCTCGTTGATGAACCAGGCCTGCTCGGGCATCTTGACCAGGAAGCCGATCTTGAGCGGCTCGTCTGCATGGGCGGGCAGGCTGGCGGCCAGCGACCCCAGGCACAGGGCAGCGGCCAGGGCGGACAGGGTCAGCCGGCGAAGTTTGTGTTGCATGGTTTGTCTCCTCGTTGGTATGGCTCTAGTGGCACGACGTACTGCGGTGTGACTTCAGGGCTCGAACGGTTCGACCAGGTGGCGCCGGCCGAGCAGCATGGCGTCGGCCACGTGCTGCAGCGGGCGGACGTCCACGTCGCTCTGGCCGGCGTGGATCAGCTCAAGAAAGCGGGCGTACAGGCTGGGGTATTCGCGCTCCGGGCCGATCTCGATACCGACCCGGTCGATGGTCAGTTCCTTGCCGCCATGCGCGAGCCGCAGCGTGCCGTCACGCGTGGCGACTTCGATCTGCCAGAGCTCGCCGGCATCGTGGCGCCAGTCGAACTCCGCGTGGATGGGCGTGCCGCGCGCATCCGTAAAGTTGAGGTTCGCGGCAATCGGCGTTTGCTGGTTGGCGGGTACCCACAGCTCGGCGGACTTCAGGAAGAACGCGCGCGGCAGGATGCGCGTCAGGATCGACAGCGCGTTGATGCCGGGGTCGAACACGCCCAGCCCGCCTGGTTCCCAGATCCACTGCTGGTTCGGGTGCCAACGGCGCACGTCTTCCTTCCATTGCACGTCGACCGAGAAGATGGCCCGCTCAGCAAGCCACGCGCGTGCCGCCTCGACCCCCGGGGCGTGGCGCGAATGCCAGGACGCGAACAGCGTGCGGCCACGTTCGCGTGCCATCTGGGCGAGGAGGCCGACTTCGGACACGCTGGCGCCGGGCGGCTTCTCCAGCATCACGTGCTTGCCGGCGGCCAGTGCCGTGCGGGCTTGCGCAAAGCGCACCTGCGGCGGCGTGCACAGCGATACGGCCTGCAACTCCTGCTCGGCGGCCAGCATGGCCTCGAGCGACGTGTAGTGCCGCAGCCCCTCCACACGCGAATGCGGGCTCGCACACGCTGCCAGGCTGAATCCCGGTTCTGCGGCCAACGCCGGCAGGTGCTGATCGCGCGCGATCTTGCCCACACCGACGATGCCGATCGACACCTGCGTGAGTTCTCGGTGCATGGTCTATCGCCCCCAGCGCAGCACGAGCGGATCGAGCCGCCGCGCAATGTCGATCAGGCCGCGCCGCGTTTCCGGATGCATCGGCGGCAACGGGTGGCGCGGCGCCTCGCACGCGATCACGCCGCCTTCCTTCATCAGCGCCTTGGCGGCGAGGAGGCCGGCCTGGCGGTTCTCGTGATTGATGAGCGGCAACCAGCGCTGATAGCGCTCGAAGGCTAGGTCGAGCTGCCCTTGGGCGTGCGCCTCGATGATCGGCCGGATGCCGTCGGGATACGCGCCGCCGGTCATGCTGCCCGTGGCGCCGGCGTCGAGATCGGCCAGCAGCGTGATGGCTTCTTCGCCGTCCCACGGGCCTTCCACCGCGTCACCGCCGAGGCGGATCAGTTCGCGCAGCCTGGCCGCAGCCCCGGGCGTTTCGATCTTGAAGTAGGCCACTTGCTCGATCTCGCGGGCCATGCGCGCGAGGAAGGCGGGCGACAGCACCGTGCCGCTGGCCGGCGCATCCTGGATCATGATCGGAATGTCCACCGCGTCGGACACGCGCGCGAAGAATTCGTAGATCTGCGCTTCTGGCACGCGGAAGGTGGCGCCGTGGTACGGCGGCATCATCATCAGCATGGCGGCGCCCATGTCCTGGGCGCGGCGGCTGCGCTGTGCGCACACCTGGCTGCTGTAGTGCGACGTTGTGACAATCACCGGCACGCGGCCCGCCACGTGCTCGAGCGCCGTGCGGGTGAGCACTTCGCGCTCGTCGTCGGACAGCGAGAACTGCTCCGAAAAGTTGGCCAGGATGCACAGGCCGTCCGAGCCCGCGTCGATCATGAAGTCGATGACACGCTTCTGGCTGGCGAGGTCGAGCTCGCCGGTTTCTGTGAACGTGGTGGGCACCACCGGAAAGATGCCCTGATAGCGCGGCTTGCGGGTCATGGAATCTGGAATGGGAGGAAGTCAGCGAACGTGTTGCGATCAGCGTGCAGGCCGCGCCGTCAGCAGGGCGCGCACGACAAACGTCATCATCACGGCAAACACGAGCGCGGCGGCGAGGAAGTACAGGCCGGCGGACAGGCTGCCCGTGGCGTTCTTGATGACGCCGATGCCGTAAGGGCCGAAGTAGCCGCCCAGATTGGCCAGCGAATTGATGGTGGCGATGCCGACCGCGGCGCTCGCGCCTGTCAGGAACTGCCCCGGGAGCGCCCACACCACGGCCTGGATCGCATAGGCCGCAAACCCGAAGAGGCACAGGCAGGCCAGTTGCAGCGCGGGCGTTTGCGCCCACGCGCTGGCCGCCATGCCCACCGCAGCCAGCGCCGACAGGGCGGCGATATGCCAGTACCGCTCGCCCGTGCGGTCCGAATGGCGCGGCACCAGGAGCAGGCCCACCACGGCAAACAGATATGGCACCGCCGACAGCACGCCCGTGGTGGCATCGCTCACGCCAAACTGCTTGATGATGGTCGGCAGCCACAGCGAGAGGCCGTAGATGCTCAGGGGAAACGGCAGGAACAGCAGCGCCAGCGCCAGGACGCGCACATCCTTGAGCGCCTTGAGCGGGTTGCCGTGCGACTTCAGCGCATAGGCGGCGTGGTCTGCGGCCAGCTCGTGCTCGATCCACGCGCGGTCGGCGGCGGGCAGCCACCGTGCATGCGCCGGGGATTCCGGCAGCACGCGCAGCGTGGGCAGGCACAGCAGCACAGCCGGCAAGCCGCTCCACACGAACAGCATCTGCCAGCTCGACAGCCCGAACGCGCCGGGCACCGACAGCAGCCACCCTGCCACCGGCCCCGTGATGATGAGCGCGATGGGCTGCGCCAGCACCAGCAGGCCGACGACGCGTGCGCGATGGCGCATCGGAAACCACTTGGTCAGGAAGTAGAGGATGCCGGGGTACAGGCCGGCTTCGGCCGCACCGAGCAGAAAGCGCAGCACGTAGAAGCTGACGGGCCCGCTCACGAGCGCCATGGCCATGGTGATCACGCCCCAGGTGAACAGGATGCGCGCGAACCAGCGGCGCGCGCCAAAGCGTTCCAGCGCCAGGTTGCTCGGCACTTCACACAGGAAATAGCCGACAAAGAACAACCCTGCGCCCAACCCGTAGGCCGCATCGCCGATACCGACCGCCGCATTCATGTGCAGCTTCGCAAATCCGACCACCGAGCGGTCGATATACGCCACCACGTAGATGAGCGCGAGAAACGGCATCAGCTTGCGCGTGAGCATGCCGATGATGCGCTGCTCCTGCGAGGCGTCGGCCAGGGTGGTGTGGGCGGTGCGGGCCGAAGTCGGCGTGCTGACGGTTTGAGTGGTCGCCATGTGTGCCCTCGGCTCAGTGGGAGTGGCGCGGCACGGCCGCGCCCCGGCAGCCGACCAGGAAATCGAGGTCGCAGCCTTCGTCGGCCTGCAGCACGTGGTTGACGTACAGGCGCTGGTAACCCCCCGCTTCGCCGTGCGAGCGCTGGTGCGGGTAGGCCGCCAGGCGGCTGGCGAGTTCTTCAGGCGAGATGTCGAGGTGCAGCGTGCCGGCCTCGCAGTCGAGTTCGATCCAGTCGCCGTCCTGCACGGCCGCGAGCGGTCCACCGGCGGCGGCTTCGGGCGCCACGTGCAGCACCACCGTGCCGTAGGCGGTACCGCTCATGCGGGCGTCGGAGATGCGCACCATGTCCTTCACGCCCTGACGCAGCAGCTTGGGCGGCAGGCCCATGTTGCCGACCTCGGCCATGCCCGGATAGCCCTTCGGTCCGCAGTTCTTCATCACGAGCACGGAGCTGGCATCCACCTCCAGGGTTTCGTCGACGATGCGCTCCTTGTAGTGCTCGAGATTTTCGAACACGACGGCGCGGCCGCGATGCTTGAGCAGCTCCGGACTCGCCGCGGAGGGTTTGAGCACCGCACCGCGCGGCGCCAGGTTGCCACGCAGCACGCGGATGCCGCCGTCGGCGATCAGCGGCTTGCTGAGCGGGCGGATGACTTCGTCGTCGGTGATGGGCGCGTCCTTGACGTTCTCCCACAGGGTCTTGCCGTTGACCGTCAGCGCGTCGGGATGCGGCAGCAGCTTGGCCTCGCCCAGGCGGCGCAGCACGGCTGGCAGGCCGCCGGCGTAATAGAACTCCTCCATCAGGAAGCGGCCCGAGGGCATCAGGTCAACGATGGTCGGCGTGTTGCGCCCGATGCGCGTCCAGTCTTCGAGCTCGAGCGGCACGCCGATGCGCCCGGCAATCGCCTTGAGGTGGATGACCGCATTGGTCGAGCCGCCGATCGCTGCGTTCACGCGGATGGCGTTCTCGAACGCTTCGCGCGTGAGGACCTTCGACAGCGCCAGCCCTTCCAGGGCCATCTCGACGATGCGGATGCCCGACATGTGCGCCAGCACGTAGCGCCGCGCATCCACCGCCGGGATGGCCGCGTTGTGCGGCAGCGAGGTACCCAGCGCCTCCGCCATGCACGCCATGGTGGACGCCGTGCCCATCGTGTTGCACGTGCCGGCCGAGCGCGACATCCCCGCTTCGGCCGAGAGGAAGTGATGCAGCTCGATCTCGCCGGCCTTGAGCGCTTCGTGCAGTTGCCACACGGCGGTGCCCGAGCCGATGTTCTTGCCGTCGAGCTTGCCGTTGAGCATCGGCCCGCCGGTCACCACGATGGCCGGCACGTCGCAGCTGGCCGCGCCCATCAGCAGGGCCGGCGTGGTCTTGTCGCAGCCGGTGAGCAACACCACCGCGTCGATCGGGTTGCCGCGAATCGCCTCTTCGACGTCCATGGCCGCGAGGTTGCGTGTGAGCATGGCGGTCGGGCGCAGGTTCGATTCGCCATTGGAGAACACCGGAAACTCCACCGGAAATCCGCCCGCTTCGTAGATGCCGCGCTTGACGTGCTCCGCCAGCTTGCGGAAATGCGCGTTGCACGGCGTGAGCTCCGACCAAGTGTTGCAGATGCCGATGACCGGGCGGCCGTCGAACTCATGATCGGGAATGCCCTGGTTCTTCATCCAGCTCCGGTACATGAAGCCGTTCTTGTCGGCAGTGCCGAACCATTGGGCCGAGCGCAGCTTGGGTTTTGTTTCCGCCATGGGTGCGTGTGGGACGGACGCGCGCAATACTGGCGGCGCAGCATGCAGAAGCCGCGGCGCGTCCGTTGTCTCCGGTGTGGTTGTGGTTTTGATCGCCCCGAGTGTACGGAGGGCCCTGATATCCTTCCAATGAAATATTGGCCCCTATCGATATCGAATCCGATATCCCAGGAACACTCCGATGTCGAACACCAGTCCGTGGTACGTGCGTGCGCGCCTGAAGACGCGGCAACTCCTGCTGCTTATTGCGCTGGCTGAGGAAGGCAACATCCACCGCGCCGCCGCGGTGCTCAACATGACGCAGCCGGCCGCCTCCAAGCTGCTGCGCGAGCTCGAGGCGATGCTCGACGTGCCGCTGTTCGAGCGCATGCCGCGCGGCATGCGGCCGACGCGCTATGGCGAAGCGTTGATCCGCCACGCACGCGCGGTGGTCGGCAGCCTGGACCAGGCGCAGGAGGAAGTGCTGGGCCTCAAGGCCGGCCACCTTGGTCATGTGGCGGTGGGCACGATCACGTCGCCGGGCGTGCGGCTGCTGCCGCCGGTGGTGGCGCAGGTCACGCGCGAGCACCCGGGGCTGCGGGTGTCGCTCGAGATCGAGAACAGCAACGTGCTGCTGGAGCGCTTGGCGCAAGACAAGCTCGACCTTGTCGTCGGCCGGCTGTTTGCCGAGCACGACAAGCTGCACCTGCGCTACGAGCCGCTGGCCGACGAGCCGGTGGTGGCAGTCGCCCGCCCGGGGCATCCGCTGCTGGCCGCGCCGAGCCTGACGCTGAACGATGTGCAATCGGCCACATGGGTGGTGCCGCCCATCGGCAGCGTGCTGCGCCATCGGTTCGATCTCATGTTCCAGCGCGCCAGCCTGACCGCACCGACGAGCGTGGTGGAGACCTCCGCGCTGCTGTTCCTCACGCGCATCCTCGAGCAGAGCGACATGCTGGCCGTGATTGGCGTCGACGTCGCGCAGTACTACGCGTCGTATCGCATGGTGGAGATCCTGCCGCTGCCGATGCCGTGCCAGATGGACGACTTCGGCATCATCACGCGCACGGACCGGTTGCTGTCGCCCGCCGCGCTGCACGTGGTGGAAGCCTTGCGCGCGGCGGGGCGGGCGGCGTACGGCGCGGCGTGATGCAGCCTCGGCCTGAAGACAAGAAAAGCCCGCGCTTGCGGGCTTTCTGCTGTGGGGGCTTGCCGCTCACGCGTTGGGCAGCGTGCCTTGCGGCGTCAGGTGGTTTACCGCCTCGGGCAGGCCTTCCGCGAGCTGGTCGGCAAGATCGCTTTCGTTGATTCCGAAGCTCGACGCGAGTTGCGACAGGGCGCCCGTGCCGCCCAGCGCCTGTGCGATCTGTTCGCCGGACACCGGCAGGTTTTGCCCGTTGCCGATCCACGACTTCACCTGTTCGCCCAGGCCGGCCTGCTCCAGGATCTGCTGCAGCGGGCCGATGCCGGCCGGGGCTGCCGCATCGACGGCAGCCGCATGGTCGGCGTTGCCACCGCCAAGCAGCCCGCCTAGCAGGCCGCCCAGGCCACCTGCGCCGGCCCCGCCGAGCAGGCTGCCAAGGGCACCCGCGCCACCGGCTGCACCGAGCAGGCCGCCGAGCGAACCGAACAGGCCGCCGCCCTGGTCCGCCTGGGCCTGCGGCGCAGCGTCGTCGGCACCTTGGGACCGGTGCTTCATCGCCAGGTACGCCAGCACGCCCACGGCGAGCAATAGCTTCTTGTTGCCGAGCAGGGACGATGGCGCGCCATTGGCGTCAGTGCCGCCGAGGATGGAATCGAGTAGACCCATGATGAAGCTCCTTTGGTCAGTGGCGGGCAAAGGGAGAAAGCCCGCCGGGGTGAGATCAAACGGTCAAGGTGTTGTCGTCAGAGCTCAAAACTCGCCAAGTACGGCGTGCAGCGCGGACACGGCCACCAGCGCAGCCGATTCCGTTCTGAGAATACGTCGTCCAAGTGTCAGTGGTAAGAAACCGGCAGCCTGGACAAGCGCTTCTTCGTCGGGGGAAAGGCCGCCTTCGGGGCCGATCAGCACAACGATGCCCGCAGCTTCGATGCGTGCGCGGGATTGCGCCGCCCACTGCGTGAGCGATTGCGTGCCGCGCGGCGACAGCAACACGCGCGGTGTGTCGGTCGAGCGGGCGGCAGCCAGCCACTCGCGCAGCGTGGCGATGGGTGCGACGCTTGGCACGCGCGCACGGCCGCATTGCTCGCATGCGGCCTGTACGAGCGCCTGCCAGTGCTGCACGCGTTTGACGGCGCGTTCGCCGGAGAGCCGCACCACGCCGCGCTCGGTCTGCAGCGGGGCGATGGCGTGCACGCCAAGCTCGACGGCTTTTTCGATCAGCCAGTCCATCTTGTCGCCGCCGGCGATGCCCTGGGCGAGCGTCAGGTGATAGCGTGCTTCGGTATCGGGTTGCGTCGCCTCTGCGAGGGTGGCGGTGGCATCGCGCTTGTTGATGGCGTCGAGCCGCGCCCGGAATTCCTGGCCGGAGCCGTCGAACAGGCAGACGTCATCGCCCACGGCCAGGCGCAGCACATGGATATGGCGCGTCACCGGTTCAGGCAGCGCGACGGTGGTGTCCGGGGCGAGCGGGGTGTCGACGTAAAAGCGGGGAAGCCCCATTTGAAGCGGTCCTTGTGGTGAATCCGGTCAGGCGATCAGGCAATCAGGCGGCTGCGGCGGGGCGGCAGGCCAGGCCCCAGCGGTAGCCGTCGGGGTCGCGCACGGCGGCGTAGCGTTCGCCCCAGAAGGCGTCGTGCGGGGCCATGACCGACGTGGCGCCCTGGTTCAGCGCGCGCTGGTAGACGGCATCGACGTCTTCGCAATACAGGTGGAAGTTCTGCGGGCATTCAAAGCCCGCGCTGGCCGGCGCCTTGGCGGTGGAGCCGAAGGCGCCCTCGGGGGCGAACATCAGCGTCAGTTCACCGTGGTAGGTCATCTCGACGTGGATCGGCCTGCCATGGTCATGAACTTCGTCCTGCACATCGAAACCGAACGCGTTGCGATAGAAGCTGATGGCGGCCGACGCGTCGCGCACGGTCAGGTAGGGCACGAGCCACGGTGTGTTGGCGGGGCGGGGGATGCTCATGGCGGGCTCCTTGTTCGGCTCAGGGCAACCAGGGACGACTAGTGTAGAGCGCCCGCCACGACACAATCAAAAAGAAATCAAAACACCTCGCTGGTGGGCGGCACGTTGCGCGCGCGCCCGCCGCTGCGTGCGACTTCATCGATGAGCCATTGGCGGAACAGCGCAAAGCCGGGGTGTTCGGCAGCCTGGTGCGGGTGGATCAGGTAGTACGACAGGCGCAGCGACGCCTCGGTCGCCAGCGGGCGCGTGAGCCGGCCGGCGGCGATGTCGTATTCGACGAGGATGCCCTGGCCCAGCGCCACGCCGTGGCCGTCGATCGCGGCCTGCAGTGCCATCAGCGCTTCGGAGAATGCCGGGCCGCGCGTCGCGTCGATCTGGCGCACGCCCACCTCGTCGAGCCATTGCTGCCAGGTGGGGTGGTGCGCGAGGTGGCGTCCGCCGCGTTCGTGCAGCAGCGTATGGGCGGCCAGGTCCTGCGGCATGCGGATGGCCGCCTGCAGCGCAGCGTTGCAGACGGGAAAGAAGTCGGTGGAGGTGAACCATTCCACGCGCAGGTTCGGCGCATTGACCTGGCGGTCGTCGATGCACAGGTCGAACTGGCCGTGGTCCTGCACGTCGGCGGTGGAGACCTCGACGCGCACATGCGGATGCTGGTTGAAGAAGCGATACAGCCGCGGAACCAGCCACTTGGCGCCGAAGGTCGGCGGGACGGCCACGCGCAGGGGCGCATCGGCGGTGTCCATCAGCAGGTCGGTGGCCTGCTCGAGTGCGCGCAGGGCATCGCGCACACGGGGCAGGTAGTTCTCGCCGGCGTCTGTCAGCGTGAGCTGGTTGTTGCGGCGGGCGAACAGCTTCTTGCCGAGATGATCCTCGAGCTGCCTGATCTGGTGGCTGACGGCCGCGTTGGTCACGCAAAGCTCGTCGGCGGCCCGGCTGAAACTCAGGTGACGGCCCGCGACTTCAAAGACGCGCAATGCATTGAGGGGAGGGAGGCGCCGTGGCATGCGTTCTCGTTAAGAAAAATTTAACGTCTCGCGAAGAATTTGTAGTTTGCCACGCTTCGGGCACGCCCACTACAAATACGCCCGGGGACGGCGACGATGCCTGGTGTGTGCCTCCAGCGATCTCGAACCGCGCGGCGCGCCGGACCCCGTCCTACAAAAACACTTCAGGAGACGTCATGAATCGAACCACCGCTGTTGGCGGGATGCTTGCGTGCGCGATTGCGCTGGCAGGCTGGACCGCTCCCACCTTCGCCCAAACCAACGTCACGCTGTACGGCCGCGTGGCTGCCGGCATCGACTACCAGAACAACGTGGCCCCCACGTCCACGTCGCCGGGCGGCAGCCTCTGGCGCGGCGCCGACAACCAGTGGGGAACCAGCATGTTCGGCCTCATGGGCAAGGAAGACCTGGGCGGCGGCCTGCAGGCGGTGTTCCGGCTCGAATCCGGTTTTGGCGCGAGCAAGGGGCGCACGAACGGCGATGCGCTCTTCAACCGCCGTTCGTACGTCGGCCTGTCCAGTCCGACCTGGGGCACGCTGACGGCCGGCAAGAACCTCTTCATCAGCAACGACGTCTGGTTCCTCGACCCGACCGGCCAGCAGTTCATCGGCTCGGCCACGCTCGTGCGCGGGCGCAACTGGCCGGGCGCGAACAACATCGTTGAGTACCAGAGCCCGACCTGGGGTGGCTTCCAGATCGGCCTGCAGACCGGGCTGGGCGAACAACCGGGCTCGTTCAGCAACGGCCGCCGCGATGGCGTATCGGCCGTCTACAAGACCGGCCCCGTGGAGGTGCGCGCGATCTACGACGTGATCCGCGACGGCAACGGCAAGTTCAGCGACATCTTCAACTTCTCGAAGGAAGCGACGATCGGCGGCACGTACACCATCGGCAAGGCGAAGCTGTTTGCCGTGTATGAAAACCTGTCGGCGCCCGATGCCGTGGCCGGTGCCCCCACCAAGGCGCACCACTACTGGCTTGGCGTGAACTACGAGGTGACGCCGGCGCTGACGCTGATCGGCGCGGCATACCGCGTGAATGTGAACCATGGCGGCGGCAACGCGAACCTGTTCATGGCCGGCGCGAACTACAACCTCTCGAAGCGCACGATGCTGTACGCGAGCGTCGGCACGGTGCAGAACAGCGCCAACGCCAACATCTCGGTGGAAGCGACCAACAACAACCCGGCGCCGGGCAAGAACCAGCTGGGTGCCTATACGGGTATCGTTCACTCGTTCTAAACCCGCGGCCCACTCCCCTAGCAATGCCACGCATGAACATCCTCACCATCGATACAGGTACCACCAACACGCGCGTCACGGTGTGGCGTGATGACGTTGCACTCTGCCAGGCCGCGCGCCAGGTGGGGGTGCGCGACACCGCCATCACCGGCAACCGGACGACGCTGCAGCGCGGCGTGCAGGACACCATCGAAGCCGCGCTGCAGAGGGCCGGCTTCGGCATCGGCCAGGTCGACCTCGTGCTGGCCTCCGGCATGATCACCTCCAACGTCGGCCTGCACGAGGTGCCGCACCTGGTGGCGCCAGCCGGGCTGCGCGACCTGGCAGCGGGGATGGTGCAGGCCAGCATCCCCGAGGTGTGCGCCAAGCCGATCTGGTTTGTGCCCGGCGTGCGCAATCCGGTGGACAACCTCGGCCTGCACAACATCGAGTCGATGGACATGATGCGTGGCGAAGAGGTCGAGACCATGGGCCTGGTCTCGCGCCTCGGGATCAACGAACCGGCGGTGATCGTGCTGCCGGGCTCCCACTCGAAGTTCGTACACCTGGACGCCGACCAGCGCATCACCGGTTGCGTGACGACGCTCGCCGGCGAGCTGCTGCACGTGATCACGCACAACACCATCCTGGCCGATGCGCTGGATTCCGACTTCGCCAGCGAGGTCGATCCGGAGATGCTGCTCGCCGGCGCGCGCAGCGCCAGCAGCATCGGCCTCGGGCGTGCCTGCTTCATGGTGCGCACGCTGGGCCAGTTCACGATCTACGAGCGCAATGCGAGGGCGAACTTCCTGCTGGGCGCGGTACTGGGCGCGGATCTGCTCACGCTCAAGAACAGCAGCGCGATCCGCATGAACCCGGGCACGCAGTTCGTCATCACGGGCAAGCCGCTGCTGCGTGAAGCGCTGGCCGTGCTGGTGTCGGAGGACGACTTCTTCTCCGGCAAGGTCACGGTGACGAGCACTGAACAGCAGGAACACCTGGCCGGCAGCGGCGCGATCGCCATCGCCCGCGAGCGTGGCCTGGTGAAGACATTGAAGGTGGCGCAGGGCTAGCGCTCCGCACCGCCAGACTTTCATCCAACGCAAGACAGGTGCCGCCAGGACGGCATCGCAAGGAGACAACATGCAACAACAACGACGCGGGACATTCAAGGCCATTGCGGCCGCCACACTGTTCGCCATGGCAGGCGGCCTTTCGGTCTTTGCCCACGCAGCCGATGACGTGAAGATCGGCTTCCTGGTCAAGCAGCCCGAAGAGCCGTGGTTCCAGGACGAATGGAAGTTCGCAGACCAGGCTGCCAAGGAGAAAGGCTTCAAGCTGGTGAAGATCGGCGTGCCCAGCGGCGGCGAAGTGCTGACCGCCATCGACAACCTGGGCGCGCAGCACGCGCAGGGTTTCGTGATCTGCGTGCCCGACGTGAAGCTCGGACCGGCGGTCGTCGCCAAGGCCAAGCAGAACAACCTCAAGCTGATGACGGTGGATGACCGGTTGGTCGACGGCGCAGGCAAGCCGATCGAAGCCGTGCCGCACATGGGCATCTCGGCCACGAAGATCGGCGAACAGGTGGGCGATGCCATCGCGCAGGAGATGAAGAAGCGCGGCTGGAACCTGTCAGAGGTTGGCGCCATCCGCATCGCCTATGACCAGCTGCCGACCGCCAAGGAACGCACCGACGGCGCCGTCGCCGCGCTCACCAAGGCAGGCTTTCCGGCCGCCAACGTGCTGACCAGCCCGCAGGCCAAGACGGATACCGAGGCCGCGTTCAACGCCGCCAACATCACCCTGACCAAGAACCCGAAGTTCAAGCACTGGATTGCCTTCGGCTTGAATGACGAAGCCGTGCTGGGCGCCGTGCGTGCGGCGGAAGGCCATGGCGTGAAGCCGGCAGACATCATCGGGGTGGGCATCGGCGGCAGCCAGTCGGCGCTCAACGAATTTGCCAAGCCCGAGAAGACCGGCTTCTTCGGTACCGTGCTCATCAGCCCGAAGCGTCACGGCTACGAGACCTCGGTCAACATGTACGAGTGGATCAAGAACAACAAGGCGCCGGACCCGCTCATCCTGACCAGCGGCCGCCTGATGACGCGCGAGAACGAGAAGCAGGTCCGCCAGGAGATGGGTCTGTGATCCTGCGGACGACGTTGTTGAAGGAGACTTGCCATGTCGGCGTTTCTTGAGTTTCGTGGCATCAGCAAGGTGTTTCCGGGTGTGCGGGCGCTGTCCGATGTGTCGTTCGGCATCGAATGCGGTCGCGTGCACGGCTTGCTGGGCGAGAACGGCGCGGGCAAGTCGACGCTGCTGAAGATCCTGGGCGGCGACTATCAGCCCGATGGTGGGCAGATCGTCGTCGAGGGAAAGCCGACCGCATTTCCGACCACGCGCGCGGCGCTGGATGCCGGCATTGCGGTCATCCATCAGGAGCTGCAGACGGTGCCCGAGCTGACGGTGATGGACAACCTGCTGCTCGGCCACCTGCCGGCCAGCGGCGGGTTCATCCGTCAGCGCGAGGCGATGGCGTGGACGCGCGAGCAGCTCGGCCGCATCGGCGTCGACCTGGACCCGCGCGCCAAGCTGAAGCACCTGTCGATCGGCCAGCGCCAGATGGTCGAGATCTGCAAGGCGATCCTGCGCGATGCGCGGGTGATTGCGCTGGACGAGCCGACGAGTTCGCTGTCGATCCGGGAGACCGACATCCTGTTCCGCCTCGTGAAAGACCTGCGCGCGCAGGGCCGTGCGCTGATCTACATCTCGCACCGGCTCGATGAGATTTTCGAGCTGTGCGATGGCTGCACGATCTTCCGCGACGGCCGCAAGGTGGCGGATTTCCCGTCGATGACCAACGTCACGCGCGACGAGCTGGTGGCGCAGATGGTCGGCCGCCAGATCGACGACATCTTCGATTACCGCGCGCGGCCGCTGGGCGAGGTGCGCTTGCGGGTGGATGGCCTGATGGGCCCGAAGCTTGCTGAGCCGGCAAGCCTGTCCGTACGCCGCGGCGAGATTGTCGGCTTGTTCGGGCTGGTGGGCGCAGGGCGCTCGGAACTGGCGCGATTGATCTACGGGGCCGATCGCAAGACGGCGGGCAGCATCACGCTCGATGGCGCGCCGATCCGCATCCGGGATGTGGCCGATGCCATTCGCCAAGGCATCGTGCTGTGCCCGGAAGACCGCAAGGAAGAGGGCATCATCGGCTGCCGCTCGGTGTCGGAAAACATCAACATCAGCTGCCGGCGCAACCAGCGCCGCTTCGGCCTGTTCGTTAACGACCGGCAGGAAGCGAAGACGGCCGATCACTACATCACGCGCCTGCGCATCAAGACGCCCAACCGCGAGCAGCCGATCCGCCTGCTGTCGGGCGGCAATCAGCAGAAGGCGATTCTGGCGCGCTGGCTGGCCGAAGACGACATGCGCGTGCTGATCATCGACGAGCCCACGCGCGGCATCGACGTCGGTGCCAAGAACGAGATCTACCAGGTGCTGTACGAGCTGGCCGAACGCGGCGTGGCCGTGCTGATGATTTCCAGCGAGCTGCCGGAAATCCTCGGTGTGGCCGACCGCGTGCTCGTGATGAGCGAAGGCCGCATCGCCGGCGAATTGCCGCGCGAACAGGCCAACGAGCAGGCCGTGCTCAAGCTCGCGCTGCGGCCAGAGTCCGCGCCGTTGCCGTCCGCACCTTTGCCGCCGCTGGCGGCATGAGAACCCCGGAGTCCAAGATGTCCCAGTCTCAACCCCTGCAACATTCCGATGCGCTTGCCGCATCGGCACGCTCTGCCATGAACAAGACGCGCCTGCTTCGCCTGCTGGACGATTTCAGCCTGCCGCTGATCTTCGCCATTCTCTTTGCCGCGCTGTCGTTCTCCGTCGAGTATTTCTTCTCGTGGCAGAACATGGTCGGCCTTGCGCTGTCCGTCTCGCAGATCGGCATGGTTGCCTGCACGATGATGTTCTGTCTGGCGTCGCGTGATTTCGATCTGTCGATCGGCTCCACGGTGGCGTTTGCCGGCGTGTTGTGCGCCATGATCATCAACGCCACCGGCAGCATTGCACTCGGCATTGGCGCGAGCCTGGTGGCGGGCGCGATCATCGGCGGCATCAATGGTTTCGTGATCGCCAAGCTGAAGATCAATGCGCTGATCACAACGCTGGCCACGATGGAAATCGTGCGGGGCCTCGCTTTCATCGCCTCGCATGGGCAGGCGGTGGGCGTGTCCGACATGGATTTCTTCGACCTCGGAAACACGATCTTTTTTGGTGTGCCGACGCCGGTGTGGGTCGCGGCGCTGTGCTTTGTCGTGTTTGGCGTGCTGCTCAACAAGACGATCTACGGCCGCAATACGCTGGCGATTGGCGGCAACCCGGAAGCCGCGCGGCTGGCCGGCGTGAACGTCAACATGACGCGCATCGTGATCTTCCTGATCCAGGGCGTGATTGCCGCGCTGGCGGGCGTGATCCTGGCCGCGCGCATCACCAGCGGTCAGCCGAATGCGGCGCAAGGCTTTGAGCTGAACGTGATTTCGGCCTGCGTGCTGGGCGGCGTGTCGCTGCTCGGCGGTCGCGCAACCATCAGCGGGGTGCTGGTCGGCGTGCTCATCATGGGCACCGTGCAGAACGCGATGAACCTGCTGAACATCGACGCGTTCTATCAGTACCTCGTGCGCGGCGCGATCCTGCTGGCAGCGGTGCTGGTCGACCAGTTGAAGAACCGTGGCGGCCGTGAGTGAGGCCGTGCAGATGACAACCGCAACCACGCTGTCCGATCTGCGCTGCACGCTGGGCGAAGGCATCGTCTGGGACGACGCCCTGCGCGTGCTCTGGTGGACCGACATCCAGGAATCGCTGCTGTGGCAGCACGATCCGGCGACGGGGCAGGAGCGTCAATGGCCGCTGCCGCAACGCGTGGGCTCTTTCGTGCTGACGGACGAGCCCGGCGTGCTGATCCTCGGCCTTGCCAAGAACATCGCCCGCTTCGACACGCGCACCGGCGCGCTCACGCTGCTGGCCGACGTCGAATCCGACAACCCGACCACGCGCATCAATGACGGTCGCGCAGACCGCACCGGCAATTACGTCTTCGGCACCTTGCATGAAGGCGGCCCCGAACCGACTGGCAGCTTCTACCGCTTCACGCCGATGGGCGTGCTGCAACGCCTGGCGCTGCCCTCCATCGCGATTGCCAACAGCATTGCCTTCAGCCCCGACGGCGGGACGATGTACTGGTGCGATACGCTCAGCCGCCGCATCCACGCGTGCGACTACGACGGGCAGACCGGTGCAGTCGCCAATATTCGCGTCTTCGCCGATCTGCGTGACCAGGATGCCGATGGCGCCCACAAGGGCTCGCCCGATGGCTCGACCGTCGACGCAGACGGCTGCCTGTGGAATGCCGAGTGGGGCGGCAACCGCCTGACGCGCTACGCACCGGACGGCCGCGTGCTGGCGCGCGTGTCCGTGCCGGCTTCGCAGCCCACATGCCCGGCATTTGGCGGCGAGGCGCTCGACACGCTGTATCTGACGACGGCGCGCGATGGTTTGTCGGCGCGCCGCCTGGCAGAAGACGTGCATGCCGGCGCGACGTTGCAGATCGCCGTGCCGGACGTACGCGGATTGCCGGAGGGCCGGTTTGGCCATGCCTACGTTGCAGCTTGAAAACGGCACGCTGCGCGCCGAGGTATTGCCCGAAGCCGGTGGCGGCTTGCTGCGTTTCGATCTGCTGCTTGACGGCGATGTCGCGCCGATCTTCCGGCCGGGGACAGCAGAAGCCGCGCTGCACGATCCGAGAGCGCTCGCCTGTTTTCCGCTCGTGCCGTGGTCCAACCGCATCGGCGGTGGGCGCTTCCAGTTCGAGAGGCGGACCATCGACGTGCCGGGCACGCGTGACGACGAAGCGTATCCGCTGCACGGCCACGGCTGGCTGATGCCGTGGGAGGTGGTCTCACAAACGGACACGTCGGTCGAACTCGCCGCAACGGTCCACCACGGCCGCCCCTTCCGCTACCTGACGACGCAGCGCTACACGCTCGCGGGCAACACGCTGGAAATTTCGCTGACGGTACGCAACGAAGGTGCGCCGCTGCCCTTTGGCCTGGGCATGCATCCGTTCTTTCCGCGCACGCCGGATGTTCGGTTGCTCGCCAGCGCCACGGCCATGTGGGAATCCGCATCGGACCATCTGCCGACGGTTCTGCAGGCGCCACATGCAGATGCAGACTTTCGCAAGCTCCGGAAGCTCGAAGCCAACGCCGCCATCAATCACAGCTTTGAAGGCTGGGATGGCCACGCCGAGATCGTCTGGCCCAGCCGCCGCCTGTCGGTGCAGATCACGGCCGACACGTCGCGCTATGTGCTGTACACCCCAGCCGGGTACGACTTCTTCTGCTTCGAGCCGGTCGACCACGCCATCAACGCGCACAACTTGCCCGGCCTGGCGCAAGACCACGGGCTGACGGTTCTCGGCACGGGCCAGAGCCTGCAGCGCAGCTATCAATTCACCGTGAACCGAACTGACGCATGATTGTTTCTCCGATGTCTTTTCCGCCGCGTCTTGCCGGCAAGGTCGCCTTGGTCACGGGCGCCACGCAAGGCATTGGCGGCGCGATTGCCAAGCTGTTCGCGCAGCACGGCGCCCGCGTGATCGTCAACGCGCTGGTGCGTGACGCGCGCGCCGAAGCCTTTGCCGCCGAAATGGGCGACAGCGTTGGCGACGACAACATCCTCCTCGTGCAAGCCGACGTGCGCGACCGCGCCCAGATCGACGCCATGGTCGCTGCCGGCGTCGAGCGCTTTGGCGGCATCGATGTGCTGGTCAACAACGCCGGTATCAACGTGTTTTCCGATCCGCTCGCGTTGAGCGAGGACGACTGGGCGCGCTGCCTTTCCGTCGATCTGGAAGGTGCGTGGCATTGCGCGCGCGCCGTGCTGCCGCACATGCTGGCGCGCGGGGCAGGCAGCATCGTCAACATCGCGTCGGTGCACGGGCACAAGATCATTCCGGGCGCGTTTCCGTATCCGGTGGCCAAGCATGGGCTGATCGGGCTCACGCGTGCGCTGGGTATCGAATATGCGGCGCGCGGTATCCGCGTCAATTCGATTTCGCCGGGACTGATCCTCACGCCGATTGCCGAGGCCGGCTTTGCTGCTGCCCCCGATCCGGAAGCCGAACGCCGCCGCCAGGCCGAGCTGTTGCCGTGCAAGCGCATCGGCGAGCCCGAAGAAGTGGCCTACACCGCGCTGTTCCTCGCCTCCGACGAGGCGCGCTTCATCAACGCGACCGACATCCTGATCGATGGCGGCCGCTCGCAGCTCTATCACGAATGACCTGGACAACCCACCTTCCGCTGATCGCCATCCTGCGCGGCATCCGGCCTGACGAGGTGCTCGCGCACACGCAGGCGCTGGTCGATGCCGGTTTCGACGCCATCGAAATTCCGCTGAACTCGCCCGACTGGGCGCAGAGCGTGCAACTCGCCGCGCGTGCCTTTGGCGACCGCGCGCTGATCGGCGCGGGCACCGTGCTGCGCGCCGAAGACGTTGACCTGATGGTCGCGGCCGGCGGCAAGCTGGTCGTCACGCCCAACACGCATACGCCGGTGATCCGCGCTGCCGTCCACGCCGGCCTCGTCACCTGTATCGGCTGCATGACCGCCACCGAGGCTTTTGCCGCGCTCGACGCAGGCGCGCAGGCGCTGAAAATCTTCCCGGCCGGCAATCTCGGGACCGGTTATGTCCGGGCGCTCAAGGCCGTGCTGCCCGCTGACGTGCCGGTATTTGCCGTCGGCGGCATCACGCCGGAGAACCTTGCCGATTACCTTGCCGCCGGCTGCATCGGCGCCGGGCTCGGCAGCGACCTGTATCGCCCCGGCCAGCCCGCCGAGCGCACCGCCGAACGCGCGCGCGCCTTTGTCGCGGCCTACCGCGCCGTCCAATCTGTCCGCACCTGAACGCACCTTCGATTCGATCCATGAAAATCACCCGCCTGACCACCTACCGCCTGCCTCCGCGCTGGATGTTCCTGAAAGTCGAGACCGACGAGGGCGTCACCGGCTGGGGCGAGCCCGTCATCGAAGGCCGTGCGCGCACGGTGGAAGCGGCGGTGCACGAGCTGTCCGACTACCTCGTCGGCCAGGACCCGAGCCGCATCAACGACCTCTGGCAGACCATGTACCGCGCCGGCTTCTACCGCGGCGGGCCGATCCTGATGAGTGCCATCGCCGGCATCGACCAGGCGCTGTGGGACATCAAGGGCAAGGTGCTGGGCGTGCCGGTGTACGAACTGCTCGGCGGCCTCGTGCGCGACAAGATGCGCACCTACAGCTGGGTCGGCGGCGACCGCCCGGCCGACGTGATTGCCGGCATGAAGGCGCTGCAGGCCGGCGGCTTCGATCACTTCAAGCTCAACGGCTGCGAAGAGATGGGCATCATCGACACGTCCCGCGCGGTGGACGCGGCGGTGGCCAAGGTTGCCGAGATCCGCTCGGCGTTTGGCAACACTGTCGAATTCGGGCTGGATTTTCACGGTCGTGTGTCTGCGCCGATGGCCAGGGTGCTCATCAAGGAGCTGGAGCCGTATCGCCCGCTCTTTATCGAAGAGCCCGTGCTGGCCGAGCAGGCCGAAACCTATGCCCGCCTGGCCGCCCACACCCATCTGCCCATCGCCGCTGGCGAGCGCATGTTCTCGCGCTTCGACTTCAAGCGGGTGCTGGAGGCAGGCGGGGTGTCGATCCTGCAGCCGGACCTGTCTCACGCGGGCGGCATTACCGAATGCGTGAAGATCGCCGCCATGGCCGAGGCTTACGATGTGGCGTTGGCGCCGCATTGCCCGCTTGGCCCCATCGCGCTGGCGGCCTGCCTGCACGTGGATTTCGTCAGCTGGAACGCGACGTTGCAGGAACAGAGCATGGGCATCCATTACAACAAGGGCGCCGAACTGCTCGATTACGTGCGAAACAAGGCCGACTTCGCGCTGGAAGGCGGCTACATCCGCCCGCCGCGCCTGCCCGGCCTGGGCGTGGACATCGACGAGGCGCTGGTCATCGAACGCAGCAAGGAAGCCCCCGACTGGCGCAACCCCGTGTGGCGACACGCAGACGGCTCCGTCGCGGAGTGGTAAGCCGGGCGGGGGAGGGCAGCGGGCGGGCCGAAGATCGCCAAAACGGCCCCAGCCGGGCCGTGTCGGTCTGGTAAAATCGCGGTTTTCCCGCCTACCGTCTTTCCGCCCGCAGGTTCGCATGACCGCCCCCGCACTCCACTCGAATACGACCCAGCCCACCCAGCTGATGGCCAATGCCATCCGCGTGCTTGCCATGGACGCCGTCCAGCAGGCCAACTCTGGCCACCCCGGCGCGCCGATGGGCATGGCTGACATCGCCGTGGCACTGTGGAGTCGCCACCTGCGGCACAACCCGCTGAACCCGCGCTGGCCCGATCGCGACCGCTTCGTGCTGTCCAACGGCCACGGCTCGATGCTGATCTACGCGCTGCTGCACCTGACCGGCTATGACCTGCCGATGTCGGAACTGAAGAACTTCCGCCAGTTGCACAGCAAGACCGCCGGCCACCCCGAATACGGCATCACCCCGGGCGTCGAGACGACGACCGGCCCGCTGGGCCAGGGCATCACCAACGCCGTCGGCATGGCACTGGCCGAGCGCCTCCTGGGCCAGGAGTTCAACCGCCCCGGCTTTGACATCGTCAACCACCACACCTACGTCTTCCTGGGCGACGGCTGCCTGATGGAAGGCATCAGCCACGAAGCCTGCTCGCTGGCCGGCACGCTCAAGCTGAACAAGCTGATCGCGCTGTGGGACGACAACGGCATCTCGATCGACGGCGACGTCGTCCACTGGTTCAACGACGACACCCCGAAGCGCTTCGAAGCGTACGGCTGGAACGTGATCCGCGCCGTGGACGGCCACAACGTCGACGCCGTGGACGCCGCCATTGCCGAAGCGAAGAAGTCCGACAAGCCGACGCTGATCTGCTGCCGCACCGTGATCGGCAAGGGCGCGCCGAACAAGCAAGGCGGCCACGACGTGCATGGCGCCCCGCTGGGCGGGGTGGAAATTGCCGCTGCGCGTGAAGCGCTGGCCTGGCCGCACGCCCCGTTCGAAGTGCCGCAAGCCGTGTACGACGCGTGGGACGCCAAGGGCCAGGGCCAGGCGCTGGAGAAGGCCTGGAATGCGCTGTTCGATGCCTATTCCGACCGCTACCCGGCCGAAGCCGAGCAATTCGAGCGCCGCATGCGCGGCGAACTGCCCGCCAGCTTTGAAAAGGCCGTCGACGCGTTCATCGAGAAGTGCGAACTCAAGGCCGAGACCATCGCCACGCGCAAGGCGAGCCAGAACACCCTCGAAGCGTACGGTCCGGTGCTGGGCGAACTGCTGGGCGGCTCGGCCGACCTGACGGGCTCGAACCTGACCAACTGGAGCGGCAGCAAGGCCGTGCGTGTGGACGCCTGGGGCAACCACATCAACTACGGCGTGCGCGAGTTCGGCATGAGCGCCATCATGAACGGCATCGCGCTGCACGGCGGTTACATCCCGTACGGCGGCACGTTCCTGACGTTCTCCGACTACAGCCGCAACGCGCTGCGCATGGCCGCGCTGATGAAGATCCGCTCGATCTTCGTCTTTACGCACGACTCCATCGGCCTGGGCGAAGACGGCCCGACGCACCAGTCGATCGAGCACGTCGCCAGCCTGCGTCTGATCCCCAACATGGATGTGTGGCGTCCGGCCGACACCACCGAAACCGCCGTGGCCTGGGCTGCCGCCATCGAGCGCCAGCATGGCCCGAGCTGCCTGATCTTCAGCCGCCAGAACCTGCCGTTCCAGGCGCGCAATCCGGCCACGCGCGAGGCCATTGCGCGCGGCGGCTATGTGCTCCGCGATGCCGCCAACGGCAAGCCGGACGTGGTCATCATCGCCACCGGCTCGGAAGTCGGCCTGGCCGTCGGTGCAGCCGACCAGCTCGCCGCCGAGGGCATTCACGCGCGCGTGGTGTCGATTCCGTCCACCACGGTGTTCGACAAGCAGGACGCCGCGTACAAGGCCAGTGTGCTGCCGCATGGCGTGCCGCGCATTGCCGTCGAAGCCGGTGTGACCGACTTCTGGTGGAAGTACCAGGTGCAGGCCGTGGTGGGCATCGACACGTTCGGTGAATCCGCCCCGGCAGGCGTGCTGTTCAAGCACTTCGGCTTCACGGTCGAGAACGTGGCGAACACCGCCAAGAGCGTCATTGCCTAACTGAATTTGCGCGCGCGGCACCCACGAGGTGCCGCGTTGCTTTCGTCGATTTCTTTTCTGCTATCAGGAGACTGACCATGACCATCAAGATCGGCATCAATGGCTTCGGCCGCATCGGACGCATGGTGTTCCGCGCCGCCGTCGCCAACTTCAAGGACATCGAAGTCGTTGCCATCAACGACCTGCTCGAGCCGGACTATCTGGCGTACATGCTGAAGTACGACTCGGTGCACGGCCGCTTCGAGGGTGAAGTCTCGGTCGACGGCAACACGCTGGTCGTCAACGGCAAGAAGATCCGCCTGACCGCGGTCAAGGATCCGGCCGAACTGAAGTGGGGCGAAGTCGGCGCAGACGTGGTGGTCGAATCCACCGGCATCTTCCTGACCAAGGAAGGCGCACAGAAGCACATCGACGCAGGCGCCAAGAAGGTGATCATGTCGGCCCCGTCGAAGGACGACACCCCGATGTTCGTGTATGGCGTGAACCACGAAACGTACAAGGGCGAGGCGATCATCTCGAACGCTTCGTGCACGACCAACTGCCTGGCACCGGTTGCCAAGGTGCTGAACGACAAGTGGGGCATCAAGCGCGGTCTGATGACGACCGTGCACGCTGCCACCGCCACGCAGAAGACCGTTGACGGCCCGTCCAACAAGGACTGGCGCGGCGGCCGCGGCATCCTGGAAAACATCATCCCGTCCTCCACCGGCGCCGCCAAGGCCGTGGGCGTGGTGATCCCGCAGCTGAACAAGAAGTTGACCGGCATGTCGTTCCGCGTGCCGACCTCCGACGTGTCGGTGGTCGACCTGACCGTCGAGCTGGAAAAGTCCGCCACGTACGACGAAATCTGCGCCGAAATGAAGGCGCAGAGCGAAGGCGCCCTGAAGGGCGTGCTCGGCTACACCGAGGACAAGGTCGTCGCTACGGATTTCCGCGGCGATGCGCGCACCTCGATCTTCGACGCCGAAGCCGGTATCGCGCTGGACGGCACCTTCATCAAGGTCGTGAGCTGGTACGACAACGAATGGGGCTACTCGAACAAGGTGCTCGAAATGGCCCGCGTGGTGGCCAAGTAAGCCGGTACGCCGCCCAGGAAAAAACGCGCCTTCGGGCGCGTTTTCTTTTAACCGGTGGCCGGCATTCCTTCGGCCAGCGGCGCTTTTTTTGTTATACAGTTGGAGGAAAACGTTTGCAGCGGGGTCAACCGGACGTGCGCGTCCATTGGAATTTGCTTTGAAATTCGGGTTGCCTTCCGTACACTGAACAAATACTACATTCGGGTGCGGCAACCGCGTCTGCCGCGCCGGGCCCATTGCCTCGGCAATGGTTGCCCCTGCACCTTCCAATGTGTCTGAGCCAAGGCGTCCCATGGTCAACGTCGATACCAAACTGTTGGTGATTTTTGTCGAGCTGCTCAGCAAGCGGAACGCCACCTACGTGGCAGAAAAGATGCACATGACGGCGCCGGCGGTGTCGCATTCGCTGGGCCGCCTGCGGGAAATCTTCGATGATCCCCTCTTCATTCGTGTTCCGCACGGGCTGACCCCGACCCCCAAGGCGCTGGAACTCGGCCCGAAGGTCCGCGAGATGCTCGATCTGTGGGCCGCCATCAACGAGGGCGATATCGCCGCGTTCGAGCCGGCCGAGGCGACGGGCACCTTCAACATCAGCTTTGCCGGCACGCTCGGCGATGCCTTGTTCGACCGCTTCCTGCTGCGCATCAAGCGCCTCGCGCCGGGCCTGCAGGTCCGGCTGACCGAGTCGTCGTCGTGGGAGGCCGACGTGGCCGCCATGCGCGCCAATGAGCTGGATCTGGCGTTCTCGCCTTTCCCGACGCGCCATCCCGAGATCGTGGAAGAGGTCGTGACCTCCTTCAACATGTGGGTCTGCGCACGCAAGGGCCACCCGATCCTGGGCAATGGCTGCACGCTCGAGCAGTACCTCGACTGCGAGCACATCTTCGTGGCGCAGGGCAGCCCCGGCGCCCGCGTCGCGCCGTCGCTGATCCCGCTCGACTACGCCTTGCAGCAGCGCGGGCTCAAGCGCAATTCGACCATGACCGTGCACGGCTGGCGCACGCAGGCCGAGGTGGCGGCGCAAACCGACATGATCTTCACGGTCAATTCGCTGATGAAAGAGCTGGTCTGCCAGACGTACGAGCTGAACGCCTTCCCGCTGCCCACCGAACTCGAAACCGTCCTTGGCCTGAACATGCTGTGGCACCGTAGCCGCAACACGCACCCGATGCTCGTGTGGGCGCGCCAGTTGTTCAAGCAGGTCGTGGCCGAATACACAGGGCAGCCCGTGGATGCCTCAGGTCATCCGACGCTGCCGTCCGATGGCTCCGGCAAGGGCAAGGCTGCCAGGAGCAGCAAGGGGGATCCGGAAAAGGAGGGTGAGACGCGGTTGTCCGTGTGACCCGCGCTTCCCGCCTCAACAAAAACGGCCGCAGATGAAGCGGCCGTTTCTTTTTCCCCGGAGCAATGCGTCAGCGTTTCGGGCGGTGCGGGCAGGGCTCTTTCGTGCAGTTGCCGTAGAGCGACAGCGCGTGTTCCTGCAGCGCGAAGCCGCGTGCGCGGGCAATGCTCTGCTGGCGCTGCTCGATCTCGGCATCGAAGAATTCTTCCACGCGGCCGCAATCGAGGCACACCAGATGGTCATGGTGCTTGCCTTCGTTGAGTTCGTAGATCGCCTTGCCGGATTCGAAGTTGTTGCGCGACAGCAGGCCCGCCTGCTCGAACTGCGTGAGGACGCGATAGACCGTGGCCAGGCCAATGTCCATGTGTTCCGCGAGCAGGATGCGGTACACGTCTTCAGCGCTCATGTGGCGCTCATCGCTGGTCTGAAAGATCTCGAGAATCTTCAACCGCGGCACCGTGGCTTTCAGACCGATGTTCTTGAGGTCTGCAGGACTCGGCATGCGCCAGGCTCCCTAGAGTACAATGTTCGGATATTCCAATCATAAGGGTTTTGGCGATAAAAGTCCCATTGACGGGCCTGCCTCAGGTGCCCGGGCCGTCGCCAGAACCCCCCGTGCCGGGCTTGCCCCGGAACCGTTTGAAGGCCGATCGCTCATGACCTTTTCCTTTGCGCGCAGTCCTGCCCGTTTTGCCCATGTCGCCCGTCGCGGCGGCCTGTTGATGGGCGCCATGCTCGCCGCGTCGGCGTTGCTGGCCGGGTGCGGCACCTATGACAGCACCACGCGCAGGATCGCGAATGCCATCACGCCGTATCGCATCGATATCGTGCAGGGCAACTTCGTGTCGCGCGAGCAGGCCGCGCAGCTCAAAGAAGGCATGACGCGCGACCAGGTGCGCTTCGTGCTCGGTTCGCCGCTGCTGACCGACATGTTCCACGCCAACCGCTGGGACTACATCTTCTCGTTCAAGCGCGGCAATACCAACGTCGTGCAGGAGCGCAAGCTGACGGTGTGGTTCGACGGCGATCGCTTGGCTAAATGGGCCGGGGCTGAAGACCTGCCGTCGGAGCAGGACCTGATTGCCGAGATCGACGGCATTAAGCGTCCGAAGAAGGACGCTGCCCAGGCCGCTGCAGCGGCGGGCGCAGCGCCGGCATCGCGTGCGCCGTCCATCCCGTCGGCCGAAGTGAGCGACCGTGTGCAATCGACCGCCGGCTCGAAGAACAACGTCGACGTGACGCTGCCGGAGCGCCGCAGCGGCGGCGGTGGCACGGATACCAGCGTTCCGCCGCCGGCCACCCAATCGCAGTAAACGCCGTGAAGCGCGCATAGCCAGCGCGCCGGCATCACGACTTCGAGCGAGCGGCGGACGGGTTCCGCCGCTTGTGCGTTTTACAGACCGTTTCCCCTTTTGCAGCTTTTCGCTTCCACCGACATGAAAATCGCGATTGCAGGCGCCTCGGGCCGCATGGGCCAGATGCTGATCGACACCGTATTGCGCACCCCCGGCGTGACGCTGGGCGCTGCGCTGGATCGTCCGGGCAGCGATGCCGTGGGGCAGGACGCCGGCGCTAGGCTTGGCAAGGCCACGGGCGTGATCGTGACCGACGATGTGCGCGCAGGCCTGTCGCAGGCTGACGTGCTGATCGATTTCACCCGCCCTGACGCGACGATCCACCACCTGGACATCGCGCGTGAACTCGGCAAGGCCGTGGTGATCGGCACCACCGGCTTCTCGGCCGAGCAGAAGGCCAGCTTCAAGACCTACGGCGAGTCGATCGGCGTGGTCTGGGCGCCCAACATGAGCGTGGGCGTGAACGCCACGTTCAAGCTGATCGAAGTGGCGGCCAAGATCCTGGCGCAGGGCTACGATGTCGAGATCATCGAGGCACACCACAAGCATAAGATCGATGCGCCGTCGGGCACCGCGCTCAAGATGGGCGAGATCGTGGCCGAGGCGCAGGGCACCCGGCTGGCCGACCGCGCCGTCTATGCGCGCGAAGGCGAGACCGGCCCGCGCGAGCTGGGCACCATCGGCTTTGCCACCGTGCGCGGTGGCGACATCGTCGGCGACCACACCGTGCTGTTTGCCGGCGAAGGCGAGCGCATCGAGATCACGCATCGCTCCAACACGCGGCAGTCGTATGCCGAGGGCGCGGTGCGCGCAGCGGTGTTCGTGGCCGGCAAGAAGGGCCTGTACGACATGAACGACGTGCTGGGCCTGTAACAAGCGCACAAAAAGAGGCGCCGGCAGGCCTGTTCGGCGCCTTCTTGCGCCGTTGCCGCGGCTCCGGCGGGGCGGGTGGCGACGGTATAATCGGGCCTTTTCCGTTATCCAATCCGGCCGCGCGCGCAGGCGCCGCGGCTGCAATCGCCCGCAGCATCCGGGCGTTCCGTCACCATGCAAGAGAAATATTCCCCGTCTGACGTTGAACAGCTGGCGCAACAACACTGGCAGGCCAAAGACGCCTATCGCGTGACCGAACACGCGCGCGCCGCTGACGGCTCGGACAAGCCCAAGTTCTACGCCTGCTCGATGCTGCCGTATCCGTCGGGCAAGCTGCACATGGGCCACGTGCGCAACTACACGATCAATGACGTGATGACGCGTCATCTGCGCATGAAGGGGTACAACGTCCTGATGCCGATGGGGTGGGACGCCTTCGGCATGCCGGCGGAGAACGCGGCGCTCAACAACGGCGTGGCCCCGGCCACCTGGACCTACGACAACATCGCTTACATGAAGAAGCAGATGCAGTCGATGGGCCTGGCGATCGACTGGTCGCGCGAGGTCGCCACCTGCGACCCCAACTACTACCGCTGGAACCAGTGGCTGTTCCTGAAGATGCTCGAGAAGGGCATCGCCTACCGCAAGACTGGCACCGTGAACTGGGATCCGGTCGACCAGACCGTGCTCGCCAACGAACAGGTGATCGACGGGCGCGGCTGGCGCTCGGGCGCGGTGGTGGAAAAGCGCGAGATCCCGATGTACTACCTGCGCATCACCGAGTACGCGCAGGAACTGCTCTCCGATCTGGATGCACTGGGCTGGCCGGAGCGCGTCAAGCTGATGCAGCAGAACTGGATCGGCAAGAGCGAGGGCGTGCGCTTTGCGTTCCCGCACACCATCCCGGGCCAAGATGGCAAGCCGATCAATGACGGCAAACTGTACGTCTTCACCACGCGCGCCGACACCATCATGGGAGTCACCTTCTGCGCCGTGGCGGCCGAACACCCGATCGCCACGCATGCCGCGCAGACCAACCCGGCACTCGCGGCCTTCATCGACGAATGCAAGCACGGCAGCGTCATGGAAGCCGACATGGCGACCATGGAAAAGAAGGGCATGCCGACCGGCCTGACGGTCACGCACCCGCTCACGGGCGAGCCCGTGCCGGTGTGGGTCGGCAACTACGTGCTCATGAGCTACGGCGACGGCGCCGTGATGGGCGTGCCCGCGCACGATGAGCGCGACTTCGCGTTCGCCAACAAGTACGGCCTGCCGATCAAGCAGGTCGTGGATGTGAAAGGCCAGCCGTACGACACCACCACCTGGGCCGACTGGTACGCCGACAAGGAGCACGGTGTGCTCGTCCACAGCGGCAAGTACGATGGCCTGAACTATCAGCAAGCCGTCGATGCCGTGGCCGCCGACCTGGCCGCCCAGGGCGTCGGCGAGAAGAAGACCACCTGGCGCCTGCGCGACTGGGGCATTTCGCGCCAGCGCTACTGGGGCACGCCGATCCCGCTGATCCACTGCGAGAGCTGCGGCGTCGTGCCGGTGCCCGAGCAGGACCTGCCGGTGCGTCTGCCCGAAGACCTCGTTCCGGACGGCACGGGCAACCCGCTCGCCAAGGATCCGCGCTTCCTGAATTGCACGTGCCCGTCGTGCGGCAAGCCCGCGCGCCGCGAGACCGACACGATGGATACCTTCATCGATTCGTGCTGGTACTACATGCGCTATACGTGCCCGGACGGCGCCACGATGGTCGACGCCCGCAACGATTACTGGATGCCGATGGACCAGTACATCGGCGGCATCGAGCACGCGATCCTGCACCTGCTGTACGCGCGCTTCTGGACCAAGGTCATGCGCGACCTGGGCCTCGTCAAGTTCAACGAACCGTTCACCAACCTGCTTACGCAGGGCATGGTGCTCAACGAGACGTATTACCGCGAAGACGCTGCGGGCAAGAAGCAGTGGATCAACCCGGCGGACGTCGACGTGCAGACCGACGAACGCGGCCGCCCCGTGGGCGCCACGCTCAAGGCCGACGGGAAGCCGGTGGTGATCGGCGGCGTGGAGAAGATGTCGAAGTCGAAGAACAACGGCATCGACCCGCAAGCGCTGATTGACCAGTACGGTGCCGATACGGCGCGCCTGTTCACGATGTTTGCCGCGCCGCCCGAGCAGCAGCTCGAATGGAGCGACGCCGGTGTGGAGGGCGCCTCGCGCTTCCTGCGCCGCGTGTGGAACTTCGGCGTCGTACATGGAGATGCGATTCGCGCGGGACATGGCAATGGCGTCGTCGCCGGTGCCACCGATGCCGACCGCACGCTGCGCCGCGAACTGTACACCGTGCTCAAGCAGGCCAACTACGACTACGAGCGCCTGCAGTACAACACCGTCGTGTCTGCGACGATGAAGATGCTCAACGCGCTGGAAGGCGCCAAGGACGCGGGCGCCGACGCGCGCCGTGAAGGCTTTGGCATCCTGCTGCGCGTGCTGTACCCGGTGGTGCCGCACATCACGCATGCACTGTGGCAGGAGCTCGGCTATGCAGGCGTGTATGGCGACCTGCTCGACGCCCCGTGGCCGCAGGTCGATGAGAATGCGCTGGTGCAGAGCGAGATCGAACTCGTGCTGCAGGTCAACGGCAAGGTGCGCGGCAGCATCGTGGTGCCGGCCGATGCCGACCGCGCCACCATCGAAGCGCTCGCCGCCAAGGACGAGGCCGTGCAGCGCTTTGCCGACGGCAAGCCGCCGAAGAAGATCATCGTGGTGCCCGGCCGTCTGGTGAACGTGGTGGCCTGATTGGGCCCCTCACTCAAGGAACGCAAGGTTATGTCGCTGTCTCGTCGCCACTTCGGCCGTACCGTCTTCGCGCTGGCTGTGGCTTTGCCGGTGCTGTCCGCCTGCGGTTTCCACTTGCGCGGCAATACCGACTTCGCCTTCAAGAAGCTGTACATCAACCTGCCGCAGAACTCGCAGATGCGCGCGCAGCTGCGCCGGTTGATCGACAACGGATCCGACACGGTCATCGTGTCGGACAAGAAGGACGCCGATGCGCTGCTCGACGTGCTGGCCGAGGACCGCGTGAAGACGATCTCGTCGCTCACGCCGCAGGGCGTGGTGCGCGAGTACCGCATCACGTACCGCTTCCGGTTCCAGCTGCGCGATGCGCGCGACAATCTGCTGATCCCGCCGTCGGAGATCACGCAGTTCCGCGACCTCTCGTACAACGAGACGCAGGTGCTCGCCAAGGACTACGAGGAAGCGGCGCTCTACCGCGACATGCAGGGCGATGTCGTCAACCAGCTGGTGCGCCGGCTGGCCGCTGTCAAATTGCCGTCGTAAGCGGCGGCCGCCCCGTCATGCAACTGCGGCTCGACGCGCTCGAAGGGCACCTGAAGCAGGCCGCCGCCAAGGGCCTGGCGCCGCTGTATGTGGTGCACGGCGACGAGCACCTGCTCGTGCTCGAGGCCGTCGATGCGCTGCGTCTGGCCGCACGCGCCCAGGGCTTCACCGAGCGCGAAGTGATGAGCGTCGAGCGCGGCTTTTCGTGGTCGCGCGTGACGGAGGCGCAGCAGTCGATGTCGCTGTTCGGCGATCGCAAGATCGTCGAGTTGCGCATTCCGTCCGGCAAGCCCGGCAAGGATGGCGGCGAAGCCCTGCGCGCCCTTGCCGCGGGCACGCCGTCCGGCCCTGCCACCGACACCATCACGCTGATCACGCTGCCGCGCCTGGACTTTGCGACGGCAAAGTCGGCATGGTTTGCCGCGCTGGAAGGCGCCGGCGTGTCGATCAAGGTCGAATCCGTGGATCGCACCAAGCTGCCCGGCTGGATCGGCGAACGTCTTGCCCGCCAGCAGCAGCGCGTGGAACCCGGCGAGCCGGGTCGACGTGCCCTGCAATTTATTGCCGATCGCGTGGAGGGCAACCTGCTGGCCGCCCATCAGGAAATCCAGAAGTTGGGCCTGCTGCACCCGCCGGGCGTGCTGACGTTCGACGATGTGCACGATGCGGTGCTCAACGTGGCGCGCTATGACGTGTTCAAGCTGTCCGAGGCGATGCTGGCCGGCGACGTGCCGCGCCTGGTGCGCATGCTCGAAGGCCTGCGCGGCGAGGGTGAGGCCACGGTGCTGGTGCTGTGGACGTTGACCGAGGAAATTCGCGTATTATCAAAAATCGCCTCGGGCGCCGCCCTGGGCAAGCCGGTGGCCTCGATGCTGCGCGAGCTGCGGGTCTGGGGCCCGCGTGAGCGGCTGGTGCCGCAGGCGGCGCAGCGCCTGTCGCAGCGGGAACTGGAAGATGCGCTGGCCATGGCCGCCAGGCTCGACCGGCAGGTCAAGGGCCTGCGCGAACCGTCGCTGCCGGCCGAGCCATGGGATGGCCTGCTGCAGCTGGCAATGCGCGTTGCGCGCCCCGGCAGCCTCCCGGTCGCCGTGTAGCCGGCGCCTTCCCTTCTCACTTGAATCTGAATCGCCGGTGCATGCGCCGGCCGCGACCATCATGAAGCAGCTCGACGTGAACGAATACATGGCCCTCGTCGGCCGGCAGGCGCGTGTCGCCTCGCGCGGCATGGCACGTGCCGGCACCGCGCAGAAGAATCGCGCGCTGCTGCATATCGCCGCCGCCATCCGCCGCGATGCCGCCAAGCTCAAGGAGGTCAACGCCCGCGACGTCGAGCGTGCGCGCGCCAACGGGCAGGATGCTGCCTTTGTCGATCGGCTCACGCTCACCGATCGCGCCATCGACACCATGGCAGCGGGCCTGGAGCAGATCGCCGCGCTGCCCGACCCCATCGGCGAGATCAGCAACATGAAGTTCCGCCCGACCGGCATCCAGGTCGGCCAGATGCGTGTGCCGCTCGGCGTGATCGGCATCATCTATGAGTCGCGCCCGAACGTGACCGTCGATGCCGCTGCGCTGTGCATCAAGTCAGGCAATGCGACCATCCTGCGTGGCGGCTCGGAAGCCATCGAGTCGAACGGCGCGCTGGCCGCGCTCATCGAGGAAGGATTGGCCGACGCGGGCCTGCCCGCCAACGCCGTGCAGGTAGTGGCCACCACGGACCGGGCCGCCGTCGGCAAGCTCATCACCATGACGGAATACGTCGACGTGATCGTGCCGCGCGGTGGCAAGAGCCTGATCGCACGCCTGATGGAAGAGGCGCGCGTGCCGATGATCAAGCACCTGGACGGCATCTGCCACGTCTACATCGACGCCGATGCCGACATCGAGAAGGCCGTGCGCGTGTGCGACAACGCCAAGACCCAGCGCTACGCGCCGTGCAACACGATGGAAACGCTGCTCGTCTCGCGCGACATTGCCGCGCGTGCACTGCCGCCACTGGTGAAGATCTACCAGGAGAAGGGGGTGGAGCTGCGCGTGTGTGCGCAGACGCGCGCCACCCTGGAAGCCGCGGGCTTCGGCAACCTCAAGGATGCCGTCGAAGCCGACTGGCATACCGAGTACCTGGCCCCGATCCTCTCGATCCGCACGGTCGACGGCCTGGATGCCGCCATCGAGCACATCAACACCTACGGCTCGGCGCACACCGATTCGATCATCACCGAGAACTACTCGACCGGCATGCGCTTCCTGCGCGAGGTCGATTCGGCCAGCGTGATGATCAATGCCTCCACGCGCTTTGCCGACGGTTTCGAGTATGGGCTGGGGGCGGAGATCGGCATCTCCAACGACAAACTCCACGCACGCGGGCCGGTCGGGCTGGAGGGGTTGACCTCGCTCAAGTACGTCGTGTTCGGGCACGGCGAGATCCGCACCTGATCCGGCTCACCACCAGCGCGCCGCCACGAGCGGCGCGCATTGCTTCAACGAGAACGACATGCTCTGGGTCAAAGCCTTTCACATCGTCTTTATCGCGTCGTGGTTTGCAGGACTCTTCTACCTGCCGCGCATCTTCGTCAACCTCGCCATGGAAACCGAGCGCGTGGCGATCACGCGCCTGTTGATCATGGCGCGCAAGCTGTTCCGCTTCACGACCATGCTGGCGATCGTGGCGATCCTGCTCGGCCTGTGGCTGTTCCTCGGCTACCGCATCGGCATGTATCCGCCCAATGGCTGGATGCACGCAAAGCTGGCGCTGGTGCTCGTGACGATCGGCTATCACCATGGCTGCGGAGTGCTGCTGCGCAAGTTTGAAGCCGGCGCCAACAAGCGCTCGCACACGTTCTACCGCTGGTTCAATGAACTGCCGGTGCTGTTGTTGTTGGCGATCACGATCCTCGTCGTGGTCAAGCCGTTCTGATGGTTGGTTTTCCGATGCCGATTGCTTACTTTGCACCGTGCCCCCGTGGTCTTGAACAGGCGCTGGCCGATGAACTGGCCGAAATCGCCATCCGCCCCGAGGTGGATGAGCTGGCGGCGTTCGAGGTCGGGCGCACCGTGCCAGGCGGCGTGCATTTCTTCGGCACACCGGGCGCGGCGTATGCCGTCAACCTGCACAGCCGCATCGCCAGCCGGGTGCTGATGCGCCTGGCCGCGCGCGGGTACCGCTCGGAAGACGACATCTACGCGCTGGCCGCCGCGCAGCGCTGGGAAGACCACTTCACGCCCGACGAGATGATCCGCGTCGACGTGACCGCGCACAAATCGCCGCTGCAGAGCCTGAAGTTTGTCGGCCTGCGCGTGAAGGACGGCATCTGCGACCGCTTCCGCCAGCGCACCGGCGCGCGGCCCAGCGTCGACACCGTCTCGCCGGACGTGCGCATCCATGCGTACCTCACCGAGACGGATTGCACGCTGTACCTCGACACGACCGGCGAGCCGCTCTTCAAGCGCGGGTGGCGCCAGGAGAAAGGCGAGGCGCCGCTGAAGGAAAATCTCGCGGCGGGCATCCTGCGCCTGACCGGCTGGACGGGCGCGCAAGGCGTGCCGTTCTACGACCCGATGTGCGGCAGCGGCACGTTCCTCGTGGAAGCGGCGCAGCGCGCGCTCGGCATCGCACCGGGCGGCCAGCGCGCCTTTGCATGCGAGTGGTTCCAGGACCATGACGCCAAATGCTTCAAGCGCCTGCGCGAAGCGGCCGCCGATGCCGCCGCGGCCGCCATGCGCCGCGCGCCGCCCTTGGTTGCCGGCGCCGATATTTCCACCGACATGCTCGCCTACGCCGCCGCCAACTGGCAGCGTGCCGGCTTGCCCGGCGAGCCGATGCTCAAGCAGGTCGATGCGCGTTTCGGCCGGCCGCCGTTTGATGCGCCCGGCGTGCTGCTGATGAACCCGCCGTACGGCGAGCGCATCGCCGTGCGTGGTGCGCAGGGTTCGCGCCGCCGCCGGCCGGAAGGCGAGGGCGATGAAGGCGGCACCGTCTTCGAGCGTGCCAGCCGCGCCATGGGCGCTCCGCGCGATGAATTCCGTCGCCAGCCGGAGCCGCCGCCGCCCGTCGATCCGCAAGAAGAAGCCGCCGCCAACGAGTTCGCCCAGGCCTTTGCAGGCACGCTCAAGCGCGAGTTTGCCGGCTGGAAGGCGTTCGTCTTTACCGGGGACCTGTCGATGCCGCGCCGCATGCGGCTCAAGGAATCGCAGCGCACGCCGCTCTACAACGGCAACATCGAATGCCGCCTGTTCCGTTTCGAGATGGTCAAGGGCGGTATGCGCGATCGCCCGGAGCGCTCCGCAAAGGGCGATGCCTCAAACGATAACGCCGAGGCGTAAGGCCTCGGCGCTGCGTTGCGGCGTGGCGGGGGAACGGCTCACGCCGCCTGCTGCTCCTGGAAGTGTTCCATCCAGCCCGCGAGTTGATCCGGTGTGAGCGGCGTCTGGCTGTCGAGCAGGCGCAGCTTGACGGCCGCCCCGTCCCGCTCGGCCTTGACCGACCAGCCTTTGCCGTCCAGCCACAGCAGGAATGCCAGCCATTGGGCATGCGCTTCCGATACCTTGTGCGTGGATGCCGCTTCCAGGAATTCCGTCAGCGTGGGCGGCTCGACGATCGTCGCTGCATCCGCGCCGGCCGGCGACACCTGGCCGTTGAGCACATCGGCAAGCACCTCCAGAGCCTGTGCGGCCGGCTTGCTCTCGAAGCGCGACGACAGCGCCTGGTAGGCCTGTCGGACCGCGTGGCTGAACTGGCCGGTGCGCACGCTTTCCTCGCCGACGAGTTCTGTGTAGTCCTTCATTGCCCAGTCCGGCTGCGCCACCGAATGCAGCCCGACGGCGGCCGCAGCGCGCAGGTAATCGTTGACGGCACTGAACGACGACAGCCCCGACACCGCGATGTACAGCGTCTGCAGCGCGCCGATGCGGTGCGTGAGCGTCTGGCTCTGGCGCACGGTCATCTTCTCGCGCAGCAGGGCGTCGCGCTCGCGGCGCAGGTCGGAAAACTCGAGCGCCTGCTTGAGCTCCACGCGCAGCGCGGTGATGTCCCACGGCTTCTTGATGTAGCGGTGGATCTGCCCCTGGTTGACAGCCTCCACCGTGTCCTCGATTTCCGAGTAGGCGGTGGTCAGGATGCGCACCAGGTGTGGATAGCGCTCGCGCGCGTAGCGCAGCAGTTCGTTGCCGAGCTCGCCCGGCATGCGCTGGTCGGATACGAGCACGCCCAGCGTGGCGGCGTGCTGGTCGAGCATGCGCTTGCCCTCTTCGACCGAGGTGGCGGTGACGACCGGCGCCAGTGAACCGATGGCACGGCCGAAGTAAGTCAGCGCCAATGTCTCGTCGTCCACGTACAGGATCTTGGGCTCATTGCCCCCGGGATTGGTCATCCATCACTCCTCATAGCAAGTGCAGTCAATGCGCGGAGCCGGTGCGGCGCGGCTCGTGTTGTGAATGGTGTTGTCATGGGAACGTCAAGGTCACGCGCGTGCCTGCGCTGGGTGCGGAATCGATCGCAATCGCTCCTCCGAACGATTGCATGATCCGCGTACAAAAAATCATGCCCATGCCGTTGCCGCCCTCTTCGGCGCGCGTCGTCACGGGGTCTATGGTGAGCCGGGCGAGGACGTCGGGGGCGATGCCGGGGCCGTTGTCCTCGATGCGGATCATGTGCCGCCCCCCGCCCGCGTCGGGCGCCTGGCCCGCGACGATCTCGAGCCGTGGCTGCGGGCTGTGCTGCAGCGCCTGCAGCGCATTGCTGGTCAGTGAAGACAGCACCAGCATCACGCAGTTGGGCAGGGTGACGACCGGGAAATCCTCGTCCACGCGGTAGGACACCCATTCGCGCTGCGCGTTCGTGAAGGGGTACGTATCGAGCAGCGATCGGATCAGCTCGCTCGCGCTGCTCGGTGTGGTGCCGGCCCCCGGCTTGCCGTACGTGTTGCGCACGGAGTTCAGGAACGAGGCGATCACCGAGAGGCAGTAGCGCGCGTTGTCCTGCACGCGGTCGGCGGCGCGGCCGATTTCGGACAGCGCCTCGGGAGGGCGCTCGGCCTGATCGATGCGCATGCGGATGCCGCGCGCGAAATTCGAGATGGCAGCCAGCGGCGTATTCAGCTCGTGCGCGAGGAAGGCGAGAGTCTCGTCGATGGCCATCAGGCGCTGGGTACGCAACAGGCGGTCCTGCCGCAGGACGAGGGCTTCCTGCAACGAACGCCGCACATCGTCTGGCTGATACGGCTTCTCCAGGATCTTGAACACGCGCCCGGTGTTGACGGCCTGGATAAGCAGATCCTTGTCGGCATACGCGGTGACCAGGATGGTGGCGATATCGCCATATTCGGCATCGATGAAGCGCAGCAGCTCCGTGCCGTCGCCGCCGGGCATGCGGAAATCGGTCAGGACGACGCTGATACGCTCGTGCGCGTCGCGCAGCACGGCCTTCGCCTCGTCGACGCTGTTGGCCGTGAGCACGTCGTAGCCCGTGCCGATGGCGCGAGCAAACCACTTGCAGGCTTGCTCCTCGTCGTCGACGTAGAGGATGGTGACGGTATCGGGCGTGGCGTCCATGGTGCGGCCTAGTCCGCGCGCGGCAGGTCGAACGTGAAGCGCGCCCATTCGCCTTCCTTGCTCGTGACGGCGAGCGTGCCGCCGTGGCGCTGGATCACGCTGTAGCTGATCGACAGGCCCAGCCCCAGGCCCTTGCCGACTTCACGCGTGGTGAAGAACGGCTCGAACACGCGCGTGAGGTTTTTCTCGGAGATGCCGGGGCCGTTGTCGGTGACGACCACGTGCAGGCGATCGCCGATCCACTCCGCGGCAATCTCAATGCGCGGCTGCTCGCGCTGGACCTTCTGCATGGCCAGCGCCGCATTCGAGAGCAGATTGATCAGCACGCCGATGATGGCCGCCTCGTCACCGCGCACGAGCGTGTCGGGCGGCAGCTTGCGCTCGACGGTGACGCCGCGCAATTCGTGGCTCGTCAGGCGGACGGCCGAATCGATGGCCTTTTCCACCAGGAAGGGCGCGTCGGCCTCGCCCTTTTCGGGACTGCGGTACGCGAAGGTCTTCAGGTCCGACACGATGTGCTGCACCCGCTGCATGCCTTCCTTTGCGTCGGCCAGGCACTCGAGCAGCATGGGGCTGGCCTTGGCCGTCGGGTCTTCCTGAGCCACCGCGATCGCCATCAGGCAGAAATTGACCGGATTGTTGATCTCGTGCAGCAGCCCCGCCGACAACGTGCCGATGGCGGCCATCTTTTCCTGCTGCAGGAGCTGGCCCTTGATCTCGACGAGGCTGCGGTGGCTCCATGTCGTTTCGTGTGGAAAGCAACACTGTCACTGGGGCATCGCCGGCGCGAATGGGCTGGCCGGCAGGTGCTTGAGCTTGGACATGCGCAGGTAGGCGATGGCGATGAAGTTCTGGCTCGTCCTGAAGCCGCGCGCGGCGCGCTTGGCCTGCTGCAGCAGCCCGTTCATCGCCTCGACGAAGGCGTTGCTGCGGTGATCGACCATGCCGCGCACCACCGCGTCGAACCGCTCCTTGAGCGTGGCGGCCAGCTTCTTGAACGGCTCGAGCCGACAGCGCCGCGCCCAGCTCAGCCAGGCCCTGAGGTCGGATGCGGCCTGTTCGATGCTGTTGTGCGCTGTGGCCCGTGCGTACACCTCGCGCAGCGCCATCTTCAGCCGCCACGCCCGCGCGCTCTTGAGCGTCGAGCGCTGCAGCCAGTGCATCGCCTGGAGCTGGCGGGCGCTCCAGGTGCTGGGGTTGCGCCGCATGCCCCACAGCAGCTGCCTGAGCGTCTTGCGGCCGCCAGCGCCCAGCGCGGCTCGCACCGCCTGCGCGTCGGTGGCCATCTCCGCGCGGCGCACCTGGTCCATCGCATCGATGGCCATCGAGACGACGTGAAAGCGGTCGTAGCTGATCTGCGCCTCGGGCAGCGCCAGCGCCACGCCCTTGGCGTAGGCCGCGCTCATGTCCATGCACACGTGCCGCACCTGGGCGGGATCGCCGCCATGGGCCTTCAGATCCTCGGCGAACTCCACCACCGTGCGGTGCTCGCGCCCCTCGGTGGCGAACAGCAGCCGCTTGCGATCCAGGTCGTGCACGACGGTGATGTAGTGCTGCCCGCGCCGCAGGCTGGTCTCGTCGATGCCCACCGTGCGCACGCCGGAGAAGTCTTCCAGCGCACGCGCCTGCTCGACGTAGAACTCGATGCGCCGCCACAGCCGCTTGTCCTTGCAGCGCAGCAACTCGGCGGCCTGGCGCACCGGCAGGTCCAGGCACAAGGTCAGCGCCAGCGCTTCGAACGCCGCGGTGAAGCCCGAGCCCGGACGCGCCCAGGGCACGGCCACCTGCGTGGTCTTGCCGCAGGCACCGCAGGCCACGCGCGGCACGTCGCAGTGCAGCCAGGCCTCGAACTGGAAGAAGTCCAGGTGCCGCCAGGATCGGCGCAGCCGGTCGTGCACCGGTTGCGTGGCCGCACCGCATGCCGGGCAGGCGAGCCTGCTGGTGTGGCAGCCGATCTCGAAGTCGATACGCCGCTTGGCCGTGTCGAGCCTGACGTCATCGACGACCCACGGCGGCTGCAAGCCCAGCGCGCTGGTGAACAGAGCTTCTACGGCAATGCCCATGGACTCATCCTCCTGATCAAACACGCCTCGTGGACATGTGCACAGGCCGGCCAGCGGCCTGCACACATGCCCACCGGGCTCGACGACCAGGAGTCATTGTGACTGTTGGGTTCCACACGAAATGACGAAGGACCTTACCCCATTCCCTCTTTCAAGATCGGCAGCAAGCGGGTTTTCCGCTTGCTCGACGTGGCAACGTATATCGACGGTTTGTGCGCGGCCGACCCTAGCCATCCGGCGAACAGGCGGCCGAAACGCGGGCGACCGACCAAGGTTCAGCAGCAAGTAAGATTGCTGGCGAGCATGCCCATAGCGGGCAAGGAGAACGGTCTGGTTGCGTTTTGAGGGGTAATCCATGTCCCTCGATACACTGGCTTCGAATCGCCCATGCAGCCTCAAAGACCTACTGGCTCGCATGGAAGGGAGAGCGGCCAAACTTGGCACTGCTGATCGAAAGGAAGATCAACAGGTCCAGCTCTTTCTACCTGGCTTGGAAGAGTTCATGCGGGCAATGCCGAACCACATTGCTCGATCCAGCCTCTTCGCTCCCGTAGCGCGCGGCCGAAAAAAACTGCACAAGGACATTGTGCTGGTGAGTCGTGCAGACGCGGTGATCAAGTTCTCGGGAGAGCAATTGGACGAAGCGCAGGCAGACGTCTGGATGCAGGCAATGCACGAGGCCGGACGGGCATCGCTTGGCGAGCCGGTAACCATCAACCGTGCAGCGTTTCTGCAAGCCATCGGGCGTGACACTGGCCGATGGCAATACGAGTGGCTGCATCGCACTATGCATGCGCTCACGTTCGCCATGTTGGTCATCGAAATAACCAAAGGCGGCAAGCACAAGCTGAGTATTGGCCACACGCGTGCGTTACATATGATCGAGGCCTTCGACTACGACCCTCAGCGAGAGGAATACACGCTCCGCATTGATCCGCGATGGCGTGGGATGTATGCCAACCGGGAATTTGCACTGATCGACTGGGAGAAGCGCCAACGAATCAAACAAGGGCAGGACATGGCTAAGGCACTGCAGCGCCTTGCGGCGACATCTGCCGACCGTGTGCAACGGCACGCATTGGACTGGCTCCGGGAGAAGATGCAATACAGCAGCCCCATGCGGAAGTTTAAGGAATCTCTTAAGGCTGCTATGCACGAGCTTGAACGAGTCGGCGTCATCGCCGGCTCGCGCATTGAGTTGAGCAGCAAGGGTAAAGAACAGGCCGTATGGGTCCGAGTTGTGGATAAGTAGCACCCCTTGCATCGGTGTAGCGTTCCGGGGCCTTCGGTGTAGCGTTCCGCATCGTCGGTGTTGCATTCCGCCCGATCGGTGTAGCGTTCCACCTATGCCGCTGGATGCCTTGTGCGACAAGGGTTTTAGACGCGTCGAGCGCTCTCTACCTTCTTTCTATCCTCTTTCTACCTAGCTTCTGTTGTTGATAACCTTGGGTAGGGGAAGTCTTGATCTCAGGCAACTTCGCGCCCGTTGGGCTTGGGCAGCCCCCTTCGGGCTGCACCCCCGCGTCGGAACTTGCCCGACTGGCTGCGGGAGCAGGCCGCCGCTTCGCTCTGTCCTGCCCCTTGCCGTTAGGCTCCGTAACCTCCATCCGCGTCAAGGGTGCGCTACGCCGTCATCCTCACCCGTTCGGTGCTCGCCTACGGCTACGTTCCGCATGCGGCTTCCGGTGCCGCCCTTGACCCGGGTACTGGCCGAAATACGTGTCGTCGACCTTCCAGCTTTCGTATGCGTCTGTCGATAACCGGCGATGTCCCGGAGGAATTTGCATGACCGAAAGTGGCACGAAAAGCAGTGCGGATTCAACCGGTCAATAATGGCCGACGGTGATCAACGACACGCCATAATTTTCTGCCGAGCACCATATAATCCGTTAGCTATCGTGTCGGAAGTCATAAGAGGCGGACACGGAGCGAAACCACAAGCTCGGATTCGAACCCGTCCCGCTGGGGCTTTTCCATTTTCGTTGCGCTATTTGCAACGCACAGGTTTTTGCCACCATGACAAGTAAATCAACGATTTTTCTTTCGCATATCCATCAAGAAAAGGAGCTTGCGCTGATGTTGCAGCTCGCGATCGAGCGTGAGTTCGGCGGGTTCGTCACCGTTTTTGTTTCATCCGATGGCGGCCGAAGTATTCCTGCCGGCGCGAACTTTCTCACAGCGATCGACGATGCGCTTGTAAACTGTGTCGCTGCGATCTATCTGATTAGTCCGGCATCGCAGGCGCGCCCGTGGATCAATTTCGAACTTGGAGCGATCTGGTCGCGCGACGCTGTGAATCGCCGGGCCAATAATGCTCCCGTGCCGACGATTCCCTTGTGTCATTCAGGTGCTAGCCCCGCGACTCTCCCCCAACCACTCGGTAGTCTCAACGGCGTGATTGCGGCGGATGCTGCGCAGCTAAAGAATGCGTTCCGCGCACTCCAAGGTGCCCTGGGCGTTCAAAACGGGAGCTTGCATACCGACTTCACTGCATTGGCGAATGACATCGCTGAGTTTGAGCGCAAATACACGGTAGGCGATTCCCTCAAACAGCTTTTCAAACTCGTGCGTGCCAGCGATGAAAATCTCACTGCGCTAGTCGATCTCGCGCACAAGAATGTCCACAATTCCGCCTGGATTGATGTCAACCTTGGCTCGATGCCGGACGAAATTTACACCAAACTGCTCGAATTCCAGAACGGCCCACTCGCTGGAATAGTGACGGTGATCGGCAAGCAGCCGGGAATGTTTTTTTCTGAAACAGCCAGTTTTAACGGTCGAATGATAACGCTGAAGGTCGACGCAAAATCAATTATTGATAACGCCGCAGAACTTCTGGCTTGATGCACCCAACCGGCGCTCACAAACAGCTTATAGGGCGGCCTGAGAGGTCGATCTTTCGCGAGCCGGTCCCTCGGTGCGAGAGAAGGAGTTTTTCAACACTATCGGCCGAATCGAGTCCCTGGCGTCCCCCAACTCCTTCCGCCGTACAGCCGCATCCGGCTAAGCGTCCCCGTCCTCGCCAGTGTCAAGGGCGCGCAGCGGCCCCGGCCGGCTGGCGCGGCCCGCAGCCGAAGGCGAGGACACGGGCCGTCCGGGGCGAACCCTTGATTCTGGATGGGGTGGGTTAGCCTGACAGCGAAAGGGGCAGGGGTGGTTCTTCCCCTGCCCCTCGAGCGTCCGGGGCGGCCCCCGGTGGGGGGGCGGGGCAACGCCCCGCAGATTGGCGAAATTTTCGCGGGCGCGAAAATTCGGATGTTGGATGTTGCGTGTGTGTTCAGCGCTGGCCGGGCATAGGCGCCGGACAACGCTCGGTCAAGCTTCGCTGCAGCACGAGCTTAGAAGCGAGGCGGTGTGCCCCGAATTGATTTGATGGCTATCTCCCTGGCTTGCTGTTGCTGAACATCCCGTTGAGCGTGGGCGAGATGCATCATCATCGTCAGCTTGACTTGCTCGTTCTGCATCATCACCTGCTCGGCCTGGATACGCCCTTGCAGATCGAGGATGTCTTTCTGATCGGGTGCCGCATTCACCTTGTCCAGCAACTGTTGGATGGAAGCGAACCGCTGGCTGGCCTGCCGATAACCTTCCTCCCCGATCGCGCGATTCAGTGCATTTTGATTCTGGGCACTCTGAAATGCGCGTGCGGCATCGCTTGTCGCCGTCAGGCCGGTGCTATCCATTCCTACCAGCTTAGCGGCGTCACGAATCGACGAGATCGAACCAGAGATGCTGCCTCCCATGTTCTTACCGTTGAGCATGTCTTGATACTCAGACGGCAAATAGTTGCGCAGCGCTGGGTTGTTGACCAGGCTCGCCATGCCCCGGACGCCGTTCAGGCTGTCATATGTTCCCTTCATCTGCTGAAGCTGTTGTTGCATCTGCTGGAACTGCTGCATCCACGACTGAACCTGGAGGATCGAGTTGGCGAGGTTCGCCGCATCGATCACAGGAATGCCTTGAGCAAGCGCACCCTGCACGGACGCTAGGCCCGCCACGACAGCCAGTGTGCAAATGAGATTTTTCATGTTCGTACCCGCCAAAATTGATGCGCACATTGGAGGGCGGTCGTGAGAGTTCTTCATCACGCTCGCCGACTTCCCCTTTTTTCGCGTCCGCGAAAATGCGTCAGCCCTTAGTCATCCGGTTGGCTCTTCCGCCAGTGATCCTGCGATAGACGCCCAAGGGTGCTCCTGCTGTTGCTTTGGCTGCACCGCGGACAATTCGAGCATCCGCGCTTGCTTTGTGGAGGCTTCGCCGCAGGTTGGTTGGCCGCATTCCTGACATGCTAGACGCGGTCTTCCCAATGGCCCAACCAACGGCGCCCATGGATGACAATGCGACGCCACCGCTCAGCGCCGACGCCACTGTTGGCACCTGCAACATGGCCACAATGCAGATCGCACTGATCGCCACCAACGGGAAGATTGCGCTGAGGTTTGGATCGGCCGATGCAGACAATGGAAACGCAGAATCCAGATACGCCGTTACCAGGAAGAACAGCAGTTGCATGACCGCAGACGCCAACATGGCGAGAAGCACGTAGTTAAGCGCCTGACCAATCCATGCGTCGAAAAAGCGCTTCGTTCCCTCGAACATGATGGTCAGAATGAAGATCGGGCCGATCGCTAGGAGCAGCGCAAGCATCAGCTTTGACAAGATCAACCAGAACGCGCCGAACAGCGTTGCACCAAGGCCGATAATCCAGATCACCCAACCGGCAGCCAAGAGATCAAGGTCGGGCAGCATTCCGCCAGTGGAGTTGGCCTTCTCCTTGTAGGCCGCGCCGACGTCATACATACGACCGAACAGAGTGTCCAGAAAGCTCACGTTGCCGCCGTTGTCGGCGTGTCCGGCAGCGACCAGTCGCGCCAGATCGTCCGGCAGATTCCATAGGAAGTCGCGAACGTATTCGTTGTATACGCCGATACTTGTAGCCGCAGCAACGATGATGGACATTCGGATGATTCGAGATACGCCGTCAAGCATCGGCTCCTGGATCATGCCGCGCATCATTAACCAACCCCAGAGCATCACGTAAATCACGACAAGTTGCGTCGCCACCCCTGAGACGGTGCCGGCCACTGCCGATGACGTGTCCGAAACGTATGTCTGTAGAAGTCCATTCAGGCGGTTGAAGATGTCGGTATAGAAATGGAATTCCGATGCAACTGGCACGCTCATACCGCATCTCCGTTGTTGAGGGCCTTAGGCTGAGTCCTGGAGTTCTTTGGGGACATGGCGCGAATCCGCATCACTGAGAAGCCCGCCAGCAGGCCACCGAAGCCCACCATCGAGGCGAAGGAGTCCCCATGCCTCAACACGTCGATGCTGACATCTACAAAGACTCGCCAGGCGAACAGCAGGCAGAGATGCATCAGTAGCTGACCGCTGTTCTCGTAAGTCAGCAAGGCTTCCATGCCTACCTGCGAAACGATGGAGCGGCACATCTTCGCGGTTCGGTAGGTAAGAACGGCTACCGCGCCCGTCGCAATGGACACCGCACCTGCAACTGCGGAGGCGGTTTCAGGGGTTACGCTGCTGCTCATGATTGATCTCCGTTAGGGACACCTGACAAGTGATTTAGTGAGACAAAGTGTTTGCCATGAAATCAGCCGATGCGACGGCGTACCCGCTTCAAACAAGCGTTTCTGAATAGTTGGGAAAAATTCATGTAAAGCGATATAGGTTGACATTCGCTTTACAAATTATGGTGTTTTGCGCGTGAAAATAAGTATGTTTTAGTTGATTTTAACCGTGATATTCGCCGCACGCCACGAGCCTGCCAGAAGTTTCTTGAAATTGTCCTGAATGTGTATCGTCCGTGTACGTGGGATGTTTTGGCCCTGTCATGAGGACGTACTGTTGCACCAGAACTGCATCAGAAATGCCTCAATTTCGAACATTTGTGCATCACAAGTGCATTAGGGCTGCATAAAAACTGCAACATAAATGCAGCATTCTTGCCGTATAACCGCATCAAAAATGCACAAGGGCTTAGAGTCAAAGTAAGGGGGGTAAATCTAGGGCAGGATAGGCTTATGCGCGGCACACTGCTAGCATGCAATGCGTGCTTAACCGCCCCCTACTCGCATGCCAACTATTTACTTGCGCCCGACCGATGAACAGAAATCCAGGCTGCGGCAACTCGCGGCCAATGCGGGTGTTTCTGAGAACGCCTATATGCTGTTGTTACTGGGTCAGGTGGACAACGGCCCAACACCGCCAACTGGCGTAGCGGCCGACCTGGATGTCGCTGGGATCGAGCGAATCACGGTGAGGCTCCCTGCGTTCTTGAAGCGCGCTGTAGCAGGACGGGCCAGAGCAGCGGGAATGTCCATGGGTCGTTGGGTTTCTTCCCTGGTGCAATCAAACCTCATGCGAGTTCCCGTGCTGACAGATGCCGAATTGGCGGCCGTAAGTGCGTCTCGGAGGGAGCTGGCCGCTGTCGGGCGGAATATCAATCAAATCGCGAGGGCACTGAACGATGCGCCTCATGAAATCGATCGGATACCTCTCGAAAAGCTAGCTGAACTTGCCACTGCCGTCGATGAAACTAAGGCTTCGATGTCGGCCCTAGTGCGTTCCTCAAACGGGGTATGGGGTATCGAGAGCAAATAGACAGCAGGAATCCAGTATTTGGCCGCGCAAAACCATATGATTTACGATTGTTGCGTTCACCGAACGGATGCACAATGAGACTTACGCAAAGACTTCTTGCCGGATGGGCGATGGCGCGAGCCTTAGAATCTGTCGAGGTGCGCGCGGTTGTCGACGGATTTCAGGTCGTTGCAAAGCCAAGGGGTTCGGCGCCGCTTTTTCTAATGACAGGGCGTGGACGGGTCCGATGCTTTAAGTCTTGGGAAACTTGCATGCGCTATCTGCGCTCGCTTGGTATCACGCATCTCACTGTGGAAATGGCGGAGTGGAAGCCGGGGGCGCTGCGGTACGCGCGTTGACTGGTTGACTGGTTGAGGGGGGCGGTTGATTAATGGCTGGCTTCAGTCACGTATTGGCCAATTTATCGAGGAGAGGACGTGAAAACAATTTTCCTACGCGATCTGTATGACGCTTTTGATCTGCCGGGAGAGGGGCCAAGTCCTGTGCCTCACGTGATCGCCGACAACAGGTATGGCTATGCGCTCCGATTGGAGTCGGGCGGGGAGCAGATCGAAGTAACGGATGATGCCGGGGGGCGCCTTCGGTTTCGCACGATCGAACAGGTGCTCGATGTGTTGGCGGATGCCCCGGCGATTCAATCCGTAGTAGGGCTGCATTTCGATTCGTGGCGGCCGACCACCGCCATCTATTGATGATTTCCGTGGACGCTACCAACATGAGTTCACGCAAAGTGGTGCCGTTCCCAATGCAAAAGGGCGGATTGCCGATCCAGGCGGATGCAATTGAGGTGCCCTTGCCACGGCGAGAAGCCTTTCTGAGGGCGCTCGGCTTTGTTTGGGTGGTGTTGCGACTGCCGCTGTTTTTGGTGATGTACTGGCTGCGTGGCCTAGTCATCCTGCTGTGCAGCGCCGTTTCTGTGCCTGCATTGTTGTTTTGGCTGTTTAGCCTGTATGCCTTCCCGGAGAAGACCTACATGACTTGGGGTTTCGGCGTTATCAGCTTCGGTAGCTTCGTCGTGATGTGGGCCTATGACTACATCCTGATGGCGTTGTCATCGCAGGACATGATGCGCTCGCTCTGACACGGTGAAATTCAATGGCCACCATCGCAAAACCACAACACCAACGCCCACCGATTGACGAGCATGAGCGCGCCCGCCGTAAGGCGGCCATCGACTTTGCGCGTGGCAGCGTGCGCTTCGAGGGCTTCGTGCTGTCCCCGGAAGTGGAGGAAATCAACCGCCGATTCATTGACGGCGAGCTGACGGGCGACGAACACATCGAGGCAATCAAGGCGGCCGCACGCCATCGCTGAAGGTTTGAAGAACACTCGATCGACTCGCTATCGATAAGTTGAAGGGGTACAACCATGAAGCACAGCAACCGGACGCTCGCTCGAAGAACCGCAGAAGCTGAAATTCAGCCGATTGACGTCGATGCGATGAGCCGTCACCTCGATGAAGGAACGGCAAGGCGCTCGGCGCTGATTGATCAGGCGATAGCGACGGCAGACCCAGGCAAGCAACGACAGTGCATGGATGCCTTCCTCGAATCGTTCGAAGAGTCCTCCGAGTGCTTGCTTAAGGTAATAGCGGACATCGAACACATGTGTCGCGTCTTGTCGGAGCGGCGCGCAGCGTCGGCGCAGGCTAACTCTGTCATGCCGGCGTCCGGGCTGGAAAATTGAGCTTGGTACTCAAGCCTGCGGGCGACAGGTCGTTACACGAACTGAAGTCATTTGCTCTCCAAGGGAATCTAATGCTCAAGACGCTTCGCCTTCTCTCAAGCCTTGCCCTCGTCGCCACGCTTGCCGGCTGCCTGATTCCAGAGAAGTTTACGGCCTCGGTTAACGTAAAGCCGGACGGGTCCTACACGTACAAATACGATGGCACCGCTACTCATGCGTTGGCAGCTATGGCTATCAAGAAGTCGGGAGCCTTGCCAAGCAAGGACGAAGACGCGCTGAGGAGAGACGCAGAGAAGGCGTCCAAGGCCGATGGCGTTCGCAAGCTCTCGTATCTCGGTGGAGGCCGTTACGACCTTTCAATTGAGCGGGACTTGCAGATTGGCCAGCGGGCAGAGCCGATGAACGTGATCTCTGTCACCAAGGACAAGGACGGCGTTTTCACAATCGCGCCAATTGCTCTTAAGGAGAAGGACAAGAGTGGGCTGAGAGAGCTCGGTATCAAGGTTGATGGCACGGTTGAGGTGCGACTCCCTTCCAATGCCCAAGTCATCTCGCACAATGCCAGCGGCACTCCGGGAATGTTCAGTAAGGCGTACACGTGGAAAGTCGGAGCGATTGATCAGAACCCCTACATCAAATTCAAGCTGGCAAGCTGATCGCTTCTCGGCTGCAACGGGATCGTGTGGAGCCTGGCACGGGAAGAACCTATCTCCGCTTATAGCACCAACGTTTCGATCGAGTCTGGCCCAAACCATCGCTGCAAAGTCGTAACGGCGGCCTGTGAAAGGTATTGTGTGAACAGGAGCGCAAGTCGTCGCCTGGGCCTTGAGCATGCAACATAGAACAGATTTCTATTGCGCTCGTACATTGCCAACCGATTCGGCGGGATCGCCTGCGCCGACGCCAGCTCCAGCATGTCGTTGAAGTTGTATTGATTCCAACCGCGCCCCACTACTACGTAAGCACCCGGTGAACCCGTCTTGAAGGGGACCCGCGTAGCAAGGAGCATCGTGTCCATCTAGTTCTAGGTGGACACGTGGACACTATCGAAGAGAGCGCGCCAATACGGCGCCGACGTCGGCATAGCGCCGAGTTCAAGGCCAAGGCAGTGCAGGAGTGCATGCAGCCGGGTGTTTCGATCGCGGCGATAGCCCTGCACCATCGCCTCAATGCGAATCTGCTGCGGCGCTGGGTCGCCGAGCAGGAAGCAAAGAATGGCGCGCCTGAGGACCGCGAGTTGATGAGGGTGCCGCAAGGCGAGTTCATCCCGTTGCGGATCGGCGAGCCGACCACTGCCGTGCCGGACATCCAGATCGAAGTCCGCCGTGGCGCGACGACGATCAGTCTTCGCTGGCCGGGATCGGCCGCAGCGCAGTGCGCCCAGTGGCTGCAAGGGTGGTTGCGTTGATTCGGGTGGACGCGATCTGGTTGGCCGTGGAGCCGCTGGACATGCGCGCCGGTACCGAAACGATCCTCGCGCGGGTCGTCAAGGTGTTCGGCGCGGCACGCCCCCACCACGCCTACCTGTTTGCCAATAAGAGTTCGACGCGCATGAAGGTGCTGGTCTACGACGGCTTCGGCATCTGGCTGGCCGCGCGGCGCCTCAACAAGGGGCGCTTCATCTGGACGAACGGCGACCAGGCGATCGCCACGGCGCTCAATCCCGAGCAATTGCGTGCGCTGGTGACGGGGCTGCCTTGGCAGACGCTCACCCACGACCACGCGATCACGGTCGTGTAATACCCCCAAAGCCGTAAACTGGCTTCCTTCCAGAGGACTTGGGGTTCTGGCAGACTCGCCGCATGAACCTACCCACCAACCTCGATGCCCTGAGCCCGGACGAACTGCGCACACTGGCTGCGCAGTTGATGGCCCAGGTCGGCGAGAAGGACCGGGAGTTGCGGTACCGGCAAGCCAAGATCGACCAGCTCACACACGAGCTGGCCATCCACAAGCGCTGGAAGTTCGGCAAGCGCAGCGAGCAACTGACATCTGAACAGGCGAGTCTGCTGGACGAAGCCATTGACGCAGACCTCGAGGCGATTGAGACCGAACTGGAAGCGCTCCTGCCGTCGTCCAAATCTGAAGCCAAGAGCAAGCCCAAGCGCCAGGCATTGCCGCCGCAGTTGCCGCGCACCGACATCCACCACGAGCCGGACGCAGAGACCTGCACCTGTGGGTGTGCGCTCAAGCGCATTGGCGAAGACATCAGCGAGAAGCTGGACTACACGCCGGGCACGTTCACCGTGGAGCGTCACATCCGCGGCAAATGGGTGTGCGATCAGTGTGAGACGCTGGTGCAGACGCCGGTGCCACCCCACGTCATCGACAAAGGCATCCCGACGGCCGGACTGCTGGCACATACGCTGGTGTCCAAGTTCGGCGACCACCTTCCCCTGTATCGGCAGGAGCGCATCTATGCGCGCGCCGGTCTGGCCATCCCGCAATCGACACTGGGCGCGTGGGTGGGCATCTGTGGCGTGCGTCTGCAACCGCTGGTGGACGCCCTGCAAGAAGAGGTTCTGAGCCACGGTGTTCTGCACGCCGACGAAACGCCAGTGCAGATGCTCGCGCCCGGCAATGGCAAGACGCACCGCGCCTACCTGTGGGCCTATGCGCCGAGCGAGTTCGAGAAGATGCGCGCGGTGATTTACCAGTTTGCGCCCAGCCGCAGCGGCGAGCACGCTCGCGCGTTCCTGGGGCAGTGGCAAGGCAAGCTGGTATGTGATGACTTCGCCGGCTACAAGGCCAGCTTCGACGGTGGCGTCACTGAGATCGGTTGCATGGCCCATTCGCGGCGCAAGTTCTTTGAACTGCACGACAAGCACAAGAGCGAATTGGCGGGCCAGGCACTGCGCTACATGGTGAGCTTGTACGAGATCGAGGCGCAAGTGCGGGATGCTGAGCCAGACCAGCGCCTGGCAGCGCGGCAACAAAGGGCTGGCCCGATTCTAGAGCGGCTGCACGCCTGGCTCGAGGAACAGCGACGCCGCGTCCCAGACGGCTCGGCGATCGCGCGGGCCATTGACTACAGCCTCAAGCGGTGGCCGGCTCTCGTGCGTTACCTCGACGACCCGACGGTGCCCATCGACAACAACCACGTCGAGCGACAGATCCGGCCGGTTGCCCTGGGTCGCTCCAATTGGTTGTTTGCAGGCTCACTGCGCGCCGGTCAACGCGCGGCTGCCGTCATGAGCCTGATCCAATCGGCCAAGCTCAACGGGCACGATCCCTACGCCTATCTGAAAGACGTCCTCACGCGACTGCCGACCCACAAGGCGGCCGACATCGCCGAACTGCTCCCGCATCGCTGGACGCCCAGCGCCACCTAGCTGGCAAGACGGGTTCACCGGGTGCTTACACTACTACGAGCACATTTTCAAATTCTGCGCCCTTCACACCATGCTTCGTCTCGAAGGGCGATGATCCGTCGAGGTAGCTTCTCAAAGCCTGGATTTCGGTATATTGCACCCGTCGGAGCCTGTCGATCTCGCTCAAAGCGGCGGGCATCTCCTCGCCAGCGTCACGATCGAAGGCAGCTAGCTCACGTTCGCGCTCCTCAATTGCATCGGGCAAACGCGGTCGGCGCAACTGGCGAAGATGGTCAATTACGTCGCCGACTGTGGCGTTCCGCCGGAGCGCTATCAAGGCGTCCATCGCTTGTGCCCAGGCCACTTTGTCGGCAGGTCGCCGCAAGTGCGGCACATTCGATCCGAAAGCCTCGAACATTTGACCATAGCGCTGCGCGGCATAGGCTTCGCAGGCAGGCTCCAGCATGTCGACGAAGAAGGATATGTAGGGATGCTCTTTGCGAGTGAACGACTCGTTGTAGCGAAACGCGTTCGGCAGGCTTGCATAACCCTGTTCAGCCGCGAGCACGCGATGGGTGAGCATCAGTATCTTGGTGTGCTCGGGCGTAATGTTCCAATCGCTCTCTTCGAGCTCAGTCCGAACTGCGACCAGCGCGTTGTGTGCCACTTCAGTCGGGAGGTCGCCGCCCCAATGCCCGCCATTTTGGCGTTGTCCTTGCCAGTTGTTCGTCAGGAATACACGCACCTCGCCTACTGATTGCGGATCTTCCGCCAACTGGGGCAATTGCGGGCGCATCGCATTGAGCGTAGTGACGATGGTCTGGACCGAACGGAAATTTGCTTCTTTGCCGATCTCCTCGACCGCTGGGTGCTCTAACTTGCCGCAGCCGTTTCCATAGATCTTCTGCCAATGATCGCCAAAAAAGCCGAACAGCGGTGAGCCATTTGCGCCGAGGAAATGTTGCTTGATCGCTTCGACCCACGTAGCGTCGGTGTCCTGATACTCGTCGATCAGGATAATGGGATAGCGCTCAACGAGCAGTCGCCGGAACTTGGGGTTGCCCATCAGCGAAATGGTCAGCGGCAGCACGTCGTCGTGATGAAGCGACACCGATTTCTCGCGAATTGCCCGGAAGCCAAGACTGTATTCGATGGGGCGATCGCCTAGCCCGCCAGCTTCGGCAATGCGCTCTTCCCAAACGGGCATAGCTGTGACGAGCTCTCGAAGTTGGCGCTGGAAACCACTGATAAGCGACCAACAAAAGGCATGGTTTGTGTCGCAGCGGATGATTGGATGGCGATCCGTTCGCGCTACGATCTCATCGCGCGCAACATTGGTGTATGTGATACACGCAATCTGCTGCCCGCAGCGCGCCATGTCCCGTTGATGCTTATCGATCAGGAACTCCAGTGCCTTGATGAGCGAGTAGGTCTTCCCCGCGCCGGCACCCGCCTCCAGCCGGAAACTTCGTCCCTCCGTCAGCGCTGCATAGACGCGCTCCAGTGCGACACGGCTGGCTGCCTCGGCCGGCGTCTCAGGCATGGGGAGCCCCCTCGGCGTTGACGTTGGCGGCGGACACTCCGTCGCTGGCCAGCCACCGGATACCGTCGGTGAGATATTTAGGCGCAACCCAATCCTGGTCCTCAATCGCATAGGTGAGGGCAAAATCCGACTTCTTGAACTCCTTTGCTTTAGCCTGCGCAGCTAATTCGAGCGCGTTCGAGTCCTCGCCTGCAATGCCAAACTTGGCGGCGTTGGCGAGGATGAAGGCATCCTCGAAGGTGCGCCCGCACGGGCCGTCTACCGCCTCCGGGCATTGATAGGCGATGCGAGTGCGGTCCTTGCATTTGTCGGCGTCGGATTTGGCCGTTACCACTGCCAATGTAAGGGGATCATCCTCGAACCAGCTCTTGATGCAGGCGTTGCTCGTTGCTGTACCCTGATGGACAGCGCAAGCAGCGCCCCCGCTGGTAAGAGTTGCATCGAGATCGGTGATGATGAGCGAGCGGAGCTCAAGGAAGTTCAGGAGATCGACGAAGCGGTGAGCATAGGCGCCGCCGACCTCGATGATCGAGGTGTATTGGCTCGAAAGCTTAGGTGTGCCAGGTTCCGCCTCCTCCAGCTTGGCAGTGATGACGGGCAGCATGAGCCGTTCGCTTAAACCTTCAACCAGGATCGCCTTATCGGCGAAAAACAGGTCACAGCGCGTAAGCGTCATATATTGATGAAGGAAGCGCTTTTCTGGCTCCGGCTTGCCCGTGAGCCCAGTGCGCAAATCTTTGATCTTGGTCTGTCGGACGCCGATCGGTGTGCCAGGTACGGCAGTCGAGAGGAAATAGCGGATGCTCTCGAACCCAGCCTCATTTGCGATGTGCGATGAGTGGGTTGAGACCACAAACTGTACCGGCCAGGCCGCTTCGTTGGCCTCATCCCCGACAAGCTGTTGGGCGATACTGGCAAGCTTCCGAATGAATACCTCCTGCATTTGCGGATGGAGGTGGGCTTCTGGTTCCTCGATGAAGATAAGGTGCACGCCAGGGGTGGTTGGCTCGGCTCGGTAAGCCTTATAGAAGCTGACGAGTTGAAAGAGAATGAAGATCAGGTTGCGGACGCCAAGACCGTTGTAGGATTCCGGCAGTGTCACGCCGCTGAAGCCGCCATAGCGGACTTTGGTGAAGTTGGAGAGCAGTCGCTTTACGTCGAGCGTTGTTTCAGTTTGTAGCTCCTGACCACCGAGGCCGGGGTAGCCGAAGCTCTCGAGCGCAGGCAGCAGGTTCGCGAGCTGGCCGGAAAAATTCTGGTCAAGCTGCTCCTGGACATCCTTAACGGCGTTGGTTAGTGCTTCGGCTATTGCATGGTCGCCTTCGTCTGCAGCCTCCGAGTTTGCGGTCGAGAACATGTTCTCCAGCACCTTGGCCAGCACGTCGGTTTCCCGCGAGGTCACATCGTCGAGGCCTCGCTGTGCGTTGATGAAGCCAGTTTTGACAAGGTGGCGGAGCGATGCGGGCGGCATTGTGCGCCAGTTGGTTGCATCGTTAGGGTCTTCGGCTCTGATCGTCACTCCGAAGAGGCGGGGCACCCGTTCCCGCAGTACACGGAAGAACGCGATGCGGGATTCGTCGGTAAGTGCTTCCTGTGGCTGATCCTCGAAAAAGGCGGAGATCGCGCCATCCTTCAGTTCGTATCGGATAACCACCAGCGCTTGGTTACAGTCGACATCAAGGTCGACCACGAACGGAGCGAGGGGCCCAAAATCGGCTTGGTCGGCGCTATAGCGGAAGCGGATGCGCAACTCGATCGCGGGCAGTAGCTCGCGCACCATCTGATCGCCTGTCCCGGCGTTCTTCGCCGCAAGCGCCTGGCAGAAGCCTTCATAGCTAGCGCTAGAGAAGTCCTCCAGGTGAAAGCTCGCATTGGCGTCAGTCATCAGCCGCTTAATGACTTCAGACAATGATGTCTTGCCGCTGTTGTTGCGACCTACGATGACTGTAGTCTGCTCCTCAAGCGCGAGAGTGGCATCCGCCAGCAGGCGGAAGTTCTTGATCTCGACCGATTCAATTCGCACTCAATCCCCCTAACGCGACGATGCCTGCTGGCGCTTGTATGTGCGCCCTTCTTGATACTGTACTCCCAAGGCTGAGCCAGATCCCGTCTTGCTTCCTTGGAGCGCAAACGCCAGATCAAGTGCTGAGGAAAACCGCCACACCCTAGGCCAAGCGTTTTGCCAAATCCTCCGCGCGCAAATGCGTATATCGCTTTAGCATTTGCAGGGTCTTGTGTCCTGTAATCGCAGCCACCTCCATTGGGTTGAAGCCCAGCTCGAACAGTCGTGAGGTGGCTTCGTGGCGCAGATCATGGAACCGCAAGCCCGTGAGATAGTCGGCGTCGGGCTCACGGCTAAGCTCTAGGCACTCTTTCTCATACTGGGTACGTGCGCGTTGTATCGCGCGCTGCCAGCCGTGGCGTACGCTGTCGCTCGCTTGCCAGTTCCAGAAAACCCGCTTGTCTTGGATGTGGCGATTCACCGCCTGAAGTGCGTTGGCTGCGCGGCTCGATAGCGGAACCAGGCGGGCGTCGCCATTCTTGGTGTCCGGCAACATAGCCACGCGCCGCTTGAGATCAAGGTTGTCCCAGGTGAGGCTAAGTAATTCGCCAAGCCGCATAGCGGTTTCCACGGCGACGATGACTAACTGAGCCAGGGCTACGGACTGACTTTTTTCGCAAGCGTCTAGCAAGCGTTGTTCTTCACCGTCCATCAATCGGCGGTCCCGGCCGGCAGGGCGCTTCGGCTTGCGCGCCAAAAGGACCGGGTTTTCCAGATGCTCCATCCCCCATTCTTTTCGGGCGATGGTGAACAGATGGGACAGGGCTGCAAGCTCGTTGAGTATCGAACTGGCGGACACTGTGGTGGCGCGCTTGTCGCGGTAGCTGGCGACGTCGCTGCCCCGTATGGAGGCCAGCGGCATCGATCCCAGAGCGCTGTCCTTGAGGGTCTTGATGCGCCCCTTTTCCTGTGTGGCGCTTTTCTTGTGCACCGTAACCTCGCGTTCGTATCGCTCAAAGGCTTCGCGCAAGGTGGTCCGCTCGGCTTCGCTGCGATCGGCGAAGGTTCCTCGTTTCATGGAAGCCTCGACTTCGAGCGCCCACGACTCGGCTTCGGCTCTTGTGTTGAAAGTCTTGACTTGAGGAGGAAAGCCCTTGCGGGCGATACGGGCTTGCCACTGGAGCTCGCCGCGCTTGCGGAAGGATGCCATCGTTTTTGCCTTTACCTGTGTGAGACCTGGCGGCCTCATTTGGACAGATTTTGGACAAAAAACCGGAACCCGGAAAGACAAAGGGGTTAGGCGATGCCTAACCCCTTGTTTTGTATGGTGGCGAATCAGGGACTCGAACCCCGGACCTGCGGATTATGATTCCGTCGCTCTAACCGACTGAGCTAATTCGCCGAAGAAGCGGGATTGTACCGTCTTCGGCGAGGTTGTCAAGCCCCTGATTGCGCTCAGTCGTTGCGATAGATATCCACGTCCTTGGTTTCCCGCACGAACAGCGCACCGATCACGAACGTGATGGCCGCAATCCAGATCGGGTACCACAGCCCGTGGTAGATGTTGCCGTTCTGGGCCACGAGGGCGAACGAGATGGTCGGCAGCAGGCCCCCGAACCAGCCGTTGCCGATGTGATACGGCAGCGACATCGACGAGTACCGGATGCGCGTCGGGAACATCTCCACCAGCATCGCCGCGATCGGGCCGTAGACCATGGTCACATAGATCACCAGGATCACCAGGATCACCAGCACCATGACCGTGTTCATCTGCGCCGGATCGGCCTTGCTCGGATAGTTCGCGGCCTTGAGCGATTCCGCCACCTGCTTCTTGAAGTCGGCGATCTTGGCCTTGCTTTCGGCGTCGAAGCTCTGGCCGTCAGCCGTGCGGCCGGCGTTGAGCGAGGCGATCTCCTTGCCGGCGATCGTCACCGTGGCGACCGTACCGGCCGGGGCTTCTTCCGTCTCATAGCTGGCCGAAGACTGCGCCAGCGTGCGCTTGGCGATGTCGCACGACGAGCGGAAATCGACTTCCCGCGCGATCGGGCTGCCCTGGAACGAGCACTCCTTCGGATCAGCCTTCACGACGATCTGCGCCGTTTGCTGGGCACGCTCCAGCGCTGGGTTGGCGTAGTGCGTGAGCGCCTTGAACAGCGGGAAGTACGTCAGCACCGCCAGCAGGCAGCCGGCCATGATGATCCACTTGCGGCCGATGCGGTCGGACAGCGCGCCGAAGAACACGAAGAACGGCGTGCCGATGGCCAGCGCCACGGCAATCAGCACATTGGCCGTGAACGCGTCGACCTTCAGCACCTGCGTGAGGAAGAACAGCGCGTAGAACTGGCCCGTGTACCACACCACGGCCTGGCCGGCGGTCAGGCCGACGAGCGCCAGGATCACGATCTTCAGGTTGCGCCATTGGCCGAAGGCTTCCGTCAGCGGGGCCTTGGAGGTCTTGCCCTCCGCCTTCATCTTCTGGAATGCCGGCGACTCGCTCATCGACAGGCGGATGTACACCGAGGTGGCGAGCAGCAGGATCGACACCAGGAACGGGATACGCCAGCCCCAGTCGTCGAAGGCCTTGCCGGTCAGTTCGCGCACCACCAGGATGACGATCAGCGAGAGGAACAGGCCCAGCGTGGCGGTCGTCTGGATCCACGACGTGTAGGCGCCGCGGCGGCCGTGCGGGGCGTGTTCGGCGACATACGTGGCGGCACCGCCGTACTCCCCGCCGAGCGCAAGGCCCTGCAGCAGACGCAGCGCGATCAGAATGATCGGCGCGGATACGCCGATCGTGCCGTAGGACGGCAGCAGGCCGACGATGAACGTCGACGTGCCCATGATGACGATGGTGACCAGGAACGTGTACTTGCGCCCGATCATGTCGCCCAGGCGGCCGAACACCAGCGCGCCGAACGGGCGCACCAGGAAGCCCGCGGCAAAGGCGAGCAGTGCAAAGATGAAACCCGCCGTCGGATCCAGTCCCGAGAAGAACTGCTTGGCGATGATGGCCGCAAGCGACCCATAGAGATAGAAGTCGTACCACTCGAACACCGTCCCCAGCGACGAGGCGAAGATGACCTTCTTCTCCTCCTTCGTCATGGGTGCGGGCTGCACACGCCCGACGGGCGCGTTCGGTGCACTCTGCACGGTTGCCATGTTGTCTCCTGTTTTCATAGGTCGTCCCGCTGGGCATGGACATGACAACGCAACACAGTCGCCCGCGGAATTGTGAACGATTGTGGGAAGCGAAACTTACTGCGTTCTGACATGCACCCCCAGCGAACGCAGCAATTTCATCGGGGTATACGCGAGGCTGCGGCGCTTGCGTGCGCCAGCCAGTGCAACCAGCCAGGGCTGCTTCAGCGCGTCAAATGGAAGGTGGGGGAGGCGGCGCATAGGCGTCGTGCTGCGGCGCCTCGGTATCTTGCGCTGCAGCATCGGCGGCGCGGTTGGTGCGCCACGCGTACAGCACTGTGATCAGCACATAGACGACGGGCGCCCCCTGGCCCGCGACCCAGTAGGCGAAGGGCCAATCGAAGAAGCGCATGGTGAGGTCGCGCGCGAAGAACGCCACGACGTAAGTCACCACAAACCAGATCGCCAGCAGCGCGGCAACCCAGCGCATGTTCGTCATCCAGCGTCGGCGCGCGGGGGTTCCGGGCGTGATGCTCATGCGGCGGGCTCCTCGCCCGGCGCGCAGCGATGCAGCGTGATGCGAAAGCGCGCGCCCGCCAGCCGTGGCGCGCTCTGATAGACGTTGTCCAGCACCTCGATGTCGCCGCCGTGCTGCTGGACGATCTCGCGCACGATGGCCAGACCCAGGCCGCTGCCTTCGGCCTGCGTGCCCAGGATGCGATAGAAGCGCTGCATCACGCGTTCGCGCTCGGCCACCGGGATGCCCGGGCCCGTGTCGTCCACGTCGATGAAGACGAACGGCTCGAACGGCGCGGTGGTGACGCGCACCGTCACGCGGCCGCCGTCGGGTGTGTAGCGGATCGCGTTGTCGAGCAGGTTGTTGAGCATCTCGGCGAGCATGGTGGCGTTGCCCGGGGTCATGACCGGCGGCCCGGGCTCCTCGTAGCCGAGGTCGATGCGCTTGGCCCACGCCTTGGGCAGCCAGTCGGCCACCACCTGGCGCGACAGCGCGCAGATGTCGAGCGGCACCAGGCCGTCGGTCGCGCCCATGTTCTCCATGCGCGCCAGCGAAAGCAGCTGCTTGACGAGGTGGGCGGTGCGGTCCGAGCTGTCGGCGATGTACGCGAGCGTGCGGCGCAGCTCGTCGGGCGATTGCTCGCGTTGTGCCAGCTCGGCCTGCATGCGCAGCCCGGCCAGCGGCGTCTTCATCTGGTGGGCGGCATCGGCAATGAAGCGCTTCTGTGTCTGCACCGATTGCTCAAGCCGCCCCAGCAGCTCGTTGAACGAGGCCACCAGCGGCGTGAGTTCCTGCGGCGCGGCGCCTTCGTCGATCGGGCTCGTGTCGCCGGGGTTGCGCGCGCGGATGCGCTCCTGGATCGCGTTGAGCGGCGCCAGCCCGCGCGTGAGCCCGAACCACACCAGCACCACCGCCAGCGGCAGGATCACGAACTGCGGCAGGATCACGCCCTTGATGATCTCGTTGGCCAGCTGCGCGCGCTTGTCGAGCGTCTCGGCCACCTGCACCAGCGCGGGCTTGCCGCCCGGCTTCTGCACATACGTATAGGCGACGCGGATGTCCGCTCCGTGCACGCGGTCGTCGCGCAGTTGCACGAGGCCTCCGGCGCTGGCGTCCTCTTCGGGCGGCAGCGGCAGGTCGCGGTCGCCGGAGACGAATTCGCCGTTCGTGCCGAGCACCTGGTAGTAGATGTTGTCGGTCTCGTCGGCCCGCAGGATCTCGCGTGCCGAAATCGGCAACTGCAGCGTGATGCGCCCGTTGACCTCGCGCAATTGCTGGCTGAGCACGATGGCGCTCGATTCCAGGGCGCGGTCGTACGGCGCGTTGGCGATGGACTTGGCCACCAGGTACGTCACCGCAATGCTCATCGGCCAGAGCAGCAGCAGCGGCGCGAGCATCCAGTCCAGAATTTCGCCGAACAGCGATCGGGCGACCGGGCGCGTGGCGTCGTCTTCGAGGTGGGGGAGGGTGTCGGCGAGGTCGCGGTCGTCAGCCTCGGGCCTGGCGCTGGCCTGCGGGGCGCGCGGTGAGCGGTAGCGGCGCCACGGCCAGGCCAGGCGGTCAGCCATGGGCGGCGGCCGTGGTGGTGGGGCTGGCCATGCGCTCGAGGCAATAGCCCAGCCCGCGCACGGTGGCGATGCGCACGCCCTCCACCTCGATCTTCTTGCGCAGCCGGTGGATATACACCTCGATGGCGTTGTTGCTGACTTCCTCGCCCCAGCCGCACAGGTGGTCGACGAGTTGTTCCTTCGACACCAGACGCCCCACGCGCGCGAGCAGGATTTCCAGCAGCCCGATCTCACGCGCCGACAGCTCCACCACCTGGTCATGGATGTAGGCAATGCGCCCGACCTGGTCAAACGCCAGCGGTCCATGCCGCACGAGGGTGGCGCCGCCGCCCGTGCCGCGCCGCACCAGTGCCCGCACGCGCGCTTCCAGTTCGGATAGGGCGAAGGGTTTGGCCATGTAATCGTCGGCGCCCAGGTCCAGGCCCTTGACGCGTTCCTCGACGCTGTCGGCGGCCGTCAGGATCAGCACCGGCAGCATCGCTCCGCGCGAGCGCAGGCGCTTGAGCACCTCCAGCCCCGACAGGCGCGGCAGGCCCACGTCGAGGATCAGCAGATCATAGGTCTGGGCCGTCTGGGCGGACAGCGCCGCATCGGCGGCGGCGCCATCGGCGGCGCGGTCGACGGCATAGCCCGCCTGGCGCAGCGAACGGGTGAGCCCGTCGGCCAGCGTGGCGTCGTCTTCGGCAATCAGGATGCGCATGCGTGTCTCCCCGCGATGCTCGGGCGACGTGTCTGTTCGCCCATGCCGCCCGCCACATGGTTTTTGCGCGACACGAACGTCGGGAGACTTGTCAAAACCACTGGTTTTTTATACAGTATCCCGAATTCGCCGTGCTGTAGTCTTGGCGGCGCTAGAGTCATGAAGTCGGCTGCGTTTTGCGGCCCGCTGTTGCAGACAACCGCTGGAATCACAAGCCTCGCGGCCCATTTATACACCAATTTGCACGAAGGACGACCATGGAAGACGGCAAGAAGGCGGCCACGATGAGCGCAGAAAAGCAGAAGGCGCTGGCTGCCGCGCTCGCGCAGATCGAAAAGCAGTTCGGCAAGGGCTCGATCATGAAGATGGGCGATGCCGAAGTGGAGCCGGTCCAGGTGGTGTCCACCGGGTCGCTGGGGCTGGACGTCGCGCTGGGCGTCGGCGGCCTGCCGCGCGGCCGCGTGATCGAAATCTACGGCCCGGAATCGTCCGGCAAGACCACGCTGACCCTGCAGGTGGTGGCCGAGATGCAGAAGCTCGGCGGCACCTGCGCGTTCATCGACGCCGAACATGCGCTTGACGTGACTTACGCCGACAAGATCGGCGTGAGCGTGCCGGACCTGCTGATCTCCCAGCCGGACACGGGCGAACAGGCCCTGGAAATCGCCGACGCGCTGGTGCGCTCGGGCTCGGTCGACCTGATCATCATCGACTCGGTGGCTGCCCTGGTGCCGAAGGCGGAAATCGAAGGCGAAATGGGCGACGCGCTGCCCGGCCTGCAGGCCCGCCTGATGAGCCAGGCGCTGCGCAAGCTGACCGGCACCATCAAGCGCACCAACTGCATGGTGATCTTCATCAACCAGATCCGCATGAAGATCGGCGTGATGTTCGGCTCGCCTGAAACCACCACGGGCGGTAACGCGCTCAAGTTCTACGCCTCCGTGCGCCTGGATATCCGCCGCATCGGCTCGATCAAGAAGGGCGACGAGGTGGTCGGCAACGAGACCAAGGTCAAGGTCGTCAAGAACAAGGTGGCGCCGCCGTTCCGCGAGGCGATCTTCGACATCCTCTACGGGCAGGGCGTGTCGCGCGAGGGCGAAATCATCGACCTGGGCGTGGAAGCCAAGGTGGTGGAGAAGTCTGGCGCCTGGTACAGCTACAACGGCGAGCGCATCGGCCAGGGCCGCGACAACTGCCGCGAATACCTGCGCGAGAACCCGGATCTGGCCCGCGAGATCGAAAACAAGGTTCGTGAGCATCTGGGCGTGACGCCGATGGGCGCCGTCGCGGTGGCCGAGGAAGTCGAGGAAGAGTAATTGGGTTGGCCGTCGGCGCAGATCGGCGGTCCTATCGAGATTTGACACGCCTGCCGTCCCCCAACGGTGGGCGTTTTTCTTTGGGCGTGAAACCGATGCCGTTGCCGCGTCAACCCCTGTCGCTGAAGGCGCGTGCGCTGGGCTACCTCTCCCGGCGGGAGCACAGCCGGGCCGAACTGCGCCGCAAGCTGGCGCCCCATGCGGAAACCGCCGAAGAAGTGGATGCGCTGCTGGATTGGCTGGAAGGCGAAAACTGGCTGTCCAACACACGCTTCGCCGAGAGCCTGGTGCACCGCCGCGCTGGCCGTTATGGAACAGCCCGGCTGATGCAGGAACTGAAAACACACCAACTCGGCGATGAGACGCTCGGTGAAGTGAAAGCGCAACTGCAGAGTACCGAGGCCGAACGGGCCAGGGCGCTGTGGGAGAAGCGCTTCGGCCGGCCGCCTGGCGATCCGGCCGAACGGGCAAAACAGGTGCGCTACATGGTGGCGCGCGGGTTTTCACGGTCGGTGGTGTCACGCATCATCGCCGGCGCAGACGAATTGCTCGACGACGGTGACGATTCGTCCTGAACGTCGCTGATCGTGCAACAATCCGGCCGGACAATCTGGCCGCGCCATCAAGCAGGGGGGGGCGTCCGCGGCGGGTTGTTGCAACGCTTCTGGCATTGCATTGCAGCACGCGGCCCAGTCCCGTCGTGACGACGTGTTAAAATCCCGGGCTTCGATACCGCCCTCTACTCCGGTGGCAGGGCGGGTTGTGTTCGTGTATGGCGGCTGATGCGCTGCCGTCCACGTCCCGTGGGTGATGCGCGAGATCCGCGCGCGCCTGCTCCGTCGGTCCTATCGGTCTGTCTGGTCCATGCCTCTGTCTGCCCCCGTCCCGCGCGCCATGCGCCACCGCCGTGCCATCACGGTGGAGGCCTATTTGCGGGAAGACGGCCTGTGGGACATCGAGGCACGCCTGACCGACACCAAACCGCGCGACATCCCGCTGGCCAGCGGAGGCGTCCGTCCTCAAGGCGAGCCTTTGCACGACCTGTGGCTGCGCGTGACCATCGATACCCGCATGAACGTGGTGGATGCCGAAGCGTGCTCCGACTGGGTGCCGTATCCCACACACTGCGACACGATCGGCCCGGCCTATCGCAAGCTCATCGGCCTGAACCTGATGAAGGGTTTCCGAAAGGCCGCGCGTGAGAGACTGGGTGGCGTGGCGGGCTGTACGCATCTGACCGAGCTGTGCGGCGTGCTGCCGACTGCCGCCATCCAGGCGTTTGCGGGCGATGTCTTTCCGGTGCGCGACAATTCCAACGACCATCGGCCCATCGAGCCCGGTGAAACGCCGCCATACCAACTTCACGGCTGCCATGCCCTGCATTTCGAGGGCGAGGTGGTCCGCAAGCATTATCCGCGCTGGTTCGCCTACCAGCCCGAAGCCAAGATCCTACCGCCAGTCACCGAGCCGTCGTCGGAGCCGTCGTCCTGACAAAGCCCGCACCGCTCGCGTTTTCAACATTCATCACACTCATCCAGCCTAGCAAAGGAAACACGCATGAATATCCATGAGTACCAAGGCAAGGAAATCCTGCGCAAATACAATGTGCCGGTTCCGCGCGGCATTCCGGCCTTCTCGGTGGCCGAGGCTCTGAAGGCCGCTGAAGATCTGGGCGGCCCGGTGTGGGTCGTGAAGGCGCAGATTCATGCGGGCGGCCGTGGCAAGGGCGGCGGCGTGAAGGTTGCCAAGAGCATCGACCAAGTCAAGGAATACGCCACCAACATCCTCGGCATGCAGCTGGTGACGCACCAGACCGGCCCGGAAGGCAAGAAGGTCAACCGCCTGCTGATCGAAGAGGGCGCTGACATCAAGAAGGAACTGTACGTGTCGCTGGTGGTGGACCGTGTGTCGCAGAAGGTCGCCCTGATGGCCTCGAGCGAAGGCGGCATGGACATCGAAGAGGTCGCTGCCCACACGCCGGAGAAGATCCACACGCTGATCATCGACCCGCAAGCCGGCCTGCAGGACGCCGATGCGGACGACATTGCCAAGAAGATCGGCATTCCTGACGCCTCGATCCAGCAAGCGCGCCAGGCGCTGCAAGGCCTGTACAAGGCATTCTGGGAAACCGACGCGTCGCTGGCGGAAATCAACCCGCTGATCCTGACCGGCGAAGGCAAGGTCATCGCGCTGGACGCCAAGTTCAATTTCGATTCGAACGCGCTGTTCCGCCACCCGGAAATCGTGGCTTACCGCGACCTGGATGAAGAAGACGCGAACGAAATCGAGGCCTCGAAGTTTGACCTGGCCTACATCTCGCTGGACGGCAACATCGGCTGCCTCGTGAACGGTGCCGGCCTGGCCATGGCCACGATGGACACCATCAAGCTGTTCGGCGGCGAGCCGGCCAACTTCCTCGACGTGGGCGGCGGTGCCACCACCGAGAAGGTGACCGAAGCCTTCAAGCTGATGCTGAAGAACCCGGGCCTGAAGGCCATCCTGGTGAACATCTTCGGCGGCATCATGCGCTGCGACGTGATCGCCGAAGGCGTGATCGCCGCATCGAAGGCTGTGTCGCTGTCGGTGCCGCTGGTCGTGCGCATGAAGGGCACCAACGAAGACCTCGGCAAGAAGATGCTGGCCGACTCGGGTCTGCCCATCATCGCCGCTGACACGATGGAAGAGGCCGCCCAGAAGGTCGTGGCCGCAGCCGCCGGCAAGTAAGCCGCCCGCTGAACGAACCCTACGCGAACGTGAGCGGCGCCCAAGTACGAAAAGTACGACAGCGCGGCTCGCTGCATAAAAGGATTACAGCATGTCGATTCTGATCAACAAAGACACCAAGGTCATCACCCAGGGGATCACCGGCAAGACCGGCCAGTTCCACACGCGCGGCTGCCGCGACTACGCCAACGGCAAGAACTGCTTTGTCGCCGGCGTGAACCCGAAGAAGGCCGGCGAAGACTTCGAAGGCATTCCCATCTACGCAACCGTCAAGGACGCCAAGGCGCAGACCGGCGCGACCGTGTCGGTGATCTACGTGCCGCCCGCAGGCGCCGCTGACGCCATCTGGGAAGCCGTTGAAGCCGAGTTGGATCTCGTGGTCTGCATCACGGAAGGCATCCCCGTGCGCGACATGATGATGGTCAAGGACAAGATGCGTAAGGCTGGCAGCAAGACGCTGCTGCTGGGCCCGAACTGCCCTGGCCTGATCACGCCGGACGAAATCAAGATCGGCATCATGCCGGGTCACATCCACAAGAAGGGCCGCATCGGTGTGGTGTCGCGCTCGGGCACGCTGACGTACGAAGCCGTGGGCCAGCTGACCGCGCTGGGCCTGGGCCAATCGTCGGCAGTCGGTATCGGCGGCGACCCGATCAACGGCCTGAAGCACATCGACGTGATGAAGATGTTCAACGACGATCCGGAAACGGACGCCGTGGTCATGATCGGTGAGATCGGTGGTCCGGACGAAGCCAACGCGGCTTACTGGATCAAGGAAAACATGAAGAAGCCGGTGGTGGGCTTCATCGCTGGCGTGACCGCGCCTCCGGGCAAGCGCATGGGCCACGCCGGCGCGCTGATCTCGGGCGGTGCCGACACTGCGCAAGCCAAGCTCGACATCATGGAAGAGTGCGGCATCAAGACCACCAAGAACCCGTCCGAAATGGGCCGACTGCTGAAGTCGCTGCTGTAATCGGCAAGGTTTGCGGTAACACGGAGACGGGAGGCCTGGCCTCCCGTTTTTGTTTGTGCGCCGCACCGTCATCGCGCCGTGCGTAGCGGGCACGACATGTGTATAAGCTCAACTCCAGCGGGCTCAAGGCAGGTCCCCGTCCATCAACAAAGCACAATCCGGGAACACTATGGCGCTCACCTCCAGCGCATTCTGGTTCGCCCTCGGCTCCATCATCCTGACCAACATCGTGCTGTCGGGCGACAACGCGGTCGTCATCGCGCTCGCCGCGCGCAACTTGCCCAAGCGCCAGCAGAAGCAGGCCATTTTCTGGGGAAGCGCCGGCGCCATCGTGCTGCGCATCGTATTGACGGTGCTGGCCGTGAAGCTGCTTGCGCTGCCGTACCTGAAAACGATTGGCGCCGTGTTGCTGGTCTACATCGGCGTGAAGCTGCTGACCGAGGCGGAGCAGGAGGCCGCTGACCGCCACCAGCGCGACGGCCTGTGGCCCGCCATTCAGACCATCCTGATCGCCGACTTCGTCATGTCGCTCGACAATGTCGTCGCCGTGGCCGCCGCGGCGGAGAAGGGTCCGCCGGGGACGACGTTCCTGCTGCTGGTGCTGGGGCTTGGCCTGTCGATTCCGCTCATCGTCTTTGGCAGCACGCTGCTGGTGGGCGTGATGGCGCGGTTTCCGGTCATCGTCACGCTGGGGGCGGCGCTGCTGGGGTACCTGGCCGGCGACATGCTCGTGACCGATCCGGTGGATGCAGCATGGTTTGAGAGTGCCGTGCCGCATGCGGATGTGGTGGTCGGTTGTGCTGGGGCGTTGGTGGTGGTGCTGGTGGGGTGGTGGTTGAGTCGGCGGGCGTTACGGCAGGCCTAGTTCAAACAATTCCCCACGAAAGTAGGTGATGACGGTATTTGTCGCAACTCTTGCCAACAACCGTCAGATTTGGCCCGAGTTCTCAACAAGGCGCGCCAGTTCTTTCCTCCCAAGTATGGTGTACGCGTTGGCATAGTGTGTGCACAGGGGTGTTCGGATAACAAAATGCCTTTGGGAGAGGTCATGGGCTTCAAGCACTGCAAGGGAACAAGGCGCCGGTCTGACGACGGCTTTACCTTGATCGAATTGATGATTGTCGTGGCGATCGTGGGGATTCTCGCGGCGATTGCGATCCCGGCGTATCAGGACTATACGATTCGGTCGCGGGTGACTGAAGGATTGATTGTCGCGGTTCAAGCCAAGGCTTTGGTGGTTGAGAACGCCGCCAACTCACAGAGCGATCTATCGCTGGGATGGGCCTCGCTGCCTATTGGCAAGAACGTCTCCGGCATGCAAGTGAATAGCGGGAACGGCGAGATCACGATCCAGTTCTCATCAGCGGTGGCCCAAGCGGGGTCGAATCAGTTGATCCTTACGCCGTATTCGGGCGCGGCTTCGTCCACGTACGTCAACCTGAGCGCCAGCGCAACACCTCCGACACTGGTGATGTGGGCGTGTTCGGCGAAGGGCAAGCAGATGCCGCTCAACGTCACCCGGACTGCCACGCCAACGCTCGAGGCTCGATACGCGCCTGCCGAATGCCGCTAGCGCGTTAGGGGCTCAGTGGAAGGCGCCTGCGGGCGCCTGGTCTTTTTGGCTGACACCGCAGATGTGGTGTGACGCCCATAAAAATTGACGATCCCCGTCATGATGTGTCAAAAAATGTCACGCCATGCGCCGGCAATCGCCGGAATAGCGTCAGTTTTCCAGTCGAAATTCGTGGATTCGGCTTGGCACAGTCCCTGCTCTAATAGGCCCGCATCATCCTTAACCAAATTTTTCCGGGGGAAAATTCATGAAGTCGATGCGTCGTCTGAACAAGCGTGTCCAGAAGGGTTTCACGCTGATCGAACTGATGATCGTGGTCGCGATCGTCGGTATTCTGGCTGCTATCGCCATTCCGGCTTATCAGGACTACACGATCCGTGCGCGTGTGACGGAAGGGTTGTCGTTGGCTGCTGCTGCTAAGGTTCTCGTGGCCGAAAACGCTGCGAATGCGCAGTCTGATTTGTCGGCTGGTTCGGCGCCGTTTGTAGCAACGAAGAACGTCAAAAACCTGCAGATCAACGGTACGGACGGGCACATCACGATCACGTACGACACTAACGCCGGGAACGGTGATCTGACGATCACGCCGTACTATAACAATAGCGGCACGCTCACGAACCTTGCTACGAGTTCTGTGCCGACCGCGCCGGTACAGTGGCGCTGCGCTGCTAAAGGCGCTTCGGCACCGTCCGGCGTCAACCTGACACAAGGTACGCTCCCAGCCAAGTATGCGCCGGCTGAGTGCCGCTAAGCTAAACTAGCTCGCCTAGTAAGAGCGCCTTAGGGCGCTCTTTTTTGTTTTAGCCTTTCTTGCCGGCATTCCGAATGCGTCGACTCCCCATTCTCCTGTGCCCGATCTGGCTCGCTCTCGGAGCGTGCTGGAGCATCCCCTTCTTGGTAGCGCCCCACACCTACCCTGTTCCAACGTTCTATTCAGAATCCGCGGCAGCAGCTTGCTGGATTGTTGCTGCTGTGCTGGTGCTGTCCGTCGCGTGGAAGCGGCCGACCGGGTTGCCCAGCATTGCGCTGGCGCCGTTAGCGCTGATCGTGGTGCTGATTGCCCAGCTCGCTGTTGCCCCGCCCTTGAATCCGTTTTTTTCCTTTGGCGCCATCGTCGTGTTGCTTGGAGCGGTCGTCATTTGTGGGTTGGGTGCACGCTGCCGCAGTATGCAGGGCGTGCTGGTTGCTGTAGGAACTGCCGTCATCGTTGGTGGTTTGCTAACTGTCGTCGTTGAACTGTTTCAGCTGTTCCGCGTTCCGAACTTGCCCAGCGCGTTCTTCTCGATGCTGCCATCGGGCACAGGCAGGCGCATGTGGGGCAACTTGAACCAACCTAACCAAGTCGCAACGTATTTGAGCTTTGGGCTGGCCGCTTGTTTGTTCTTGGCGTATCGGTATCCGCGCTGGCGAGCGTTTCTGGTGCTGGCCGTGCTGCTGTTGCTGCTCGGTATGGCTTTGACATTTTCCCGAATGGCTTGGCTGCATATTGCTGTGGTCGGTTTCCTGGCGGGCATGTCACTTAATGCGGAATCCCGAACTCGCATCTGGCCGGCCCGGCTACTCATCTTAGTTGGCCCGATGCTCATGCTGGCGGTGGCGTTCCAAGGCTGGAACTGGGTGATTGCGGTAGCCAACAGCATCTGGACCTTCGATCTCCCAGGCTCGATGGGGGAACGCTTTGAAGCGGGGGTGGGTTTGCGCCCGTTACTTTGGAAGCATGCTTGGCACATCTTTCTTGCCCACCCATGGCTAGGAGGCGGATGGGGCGACTATGCATGGAACCAGTTCGTGCAAACCGAGACGCTGGGCCACGTCGAGATGTCGATGAATGCACACAATATCGCCTTGGATCTCCTGGCGAAGGTCGGCTTGGCGGGTCTGCTCGCGGTGTTGATCCCGCTGGGGTTCTGGGTGCTGGGCCTCCGTAAGCGCTTGTGCGAACCGGATACGGCGTTTTTGTTTGCTCTGGTTGCGGTCATGCTCGTACATTCCTTATTGGAGTACCCGTTGCATTACGTCTTCTTTTTGTTCCCCTTTGCCTTTGTGCTGGGATACTTGGACGGCAACGATCTGCGGTTTCCCTCTCCGGGAATGACCAGGATGCTGTCCGGGGTTATCGTCATTTGCGGCATGGCGTTAGTCGTCCGTCTTTGGCCAGATTACAAGGGTGTGGAGCGGCTCTATTTCACCCAGGATGGCGTCGCGAAAGAGTTGGCAAGATACCAGGGTAGCGGGCAACTGTTGCTGGTGCCCTACGCGACATTGGCCATCGCCATGAATGCTTCAGTTAGTCCGGAGATGGCGCCCGTCATGGCAGCGCTTGAACGCCAGGCGGCACAGTTCTATCCCGGCCCAGCGCCGGTTCAGCGCTATGCACTTGCGTTGGCGTTTCAAGGGAAGAACGACGAGGCCGTCACGCAAGTTCACCGCCTGTATCACCACTACTGGACGGATTTTCCCGCGCAAACTCCGACCCTGAGGCAGGCTTGCCTGCGCTATGCCGAAAGCTTGAAAACGTTTTGCTCGCGCCTGAAGTCTGATGGGTTGCTTGCTGGCTCAAGCTGAGCAATGGTGGCGATCAACCCGTTTTTTCCAAGCGCCTCATGCAGGCGCTTTTCTTTTTAAGAATCGGACTACGTGTTGGTAAAAATTCGTTGTGAGTGAAATAAATCAGCGCGGCTTCCATTAATCTCGACTCGCTTCATCTCCTCCGTGCGAGATGAAACTCACTGATGATGGAGTATCGATGCGAGTCAAATATCAAAACGTTTCTCGGCACCAGCGGGGTTTTACGCTGATTGAGCTCATGATTGTGGTGGCGATTATCGGAATTCTGGCCGCCATTGCGGTCCCGCAGTATCAAGACTACGTGACGCGTTCCAGGTGGGCGGACGTGTATACGCAAATTCAACCATTGAAGCTTGCAATTGCCGAATGTGCCCAGAAGAATAGCGGGACGATTGCGGGAACATGCGATACCGAGGACCTCCTAAAGGAGCACACGGGGTACACAGGGCTTCCGAAGCCCCCGAATGTGACGCTAAGTCTGGGTGCCTCGGGCGTCATCACCATGAGCGGATCAGCCGTTGTGGGAAGCTGCACGGTCACGGCCACGCCTGACAGTACGACGAGTCCGAACGTAATAACGTGGGTCCTTGCTGGCACAGGCACCAAGCCGTGCAGCCAATCGAAGACTGGGGTACCGGCTAGGGAAAATACCGAAACCTAACGCGACAAAAAAGAGCGCTCACCCGGCGCTTCTTTTTTTGTGTGTCAGTTCGCCACCCAATCCCCCGACTTCCCCCCATGCTTTTCCAATAGCCGCACATCCCCAATCACCATCCCCCGATCCACGGCCTTGCACATGTCGTAAATCGTGAGCAAGCCGACCTGCACGGCGGTCAGCGCCTCCATCTCCACCCCGGTCTGCCCACGCGTCTCCGCGCGCACGGTGCAGCGGACGCTGTGCGCGGCCTCATCGAGCTCGAACTCGACGGCAACCTTCGTCAGTGCCAACGGATGGCACAGCGGGATCAAGTCCGACGTCCGCTTGGAGCCCTGAATGGCCGCAACGCGCGCAATGCCGAGCACGTCGCCCTTCTTGGCGGTGCCGTCGCGGACGAGGGCGAACGTTTCGGGCAGCATGCGGATCGTGCCGGTGGCGACGGCCACGCGATGCGTGACGGCCTTGTCGCCGACGTCGACCATGTGGGCTTGTCCGGCGGAATCGAAGTGGGTGAGTTGCGACATGGTGGAAACCGCCGATTTGCGGGGCAGAATGCGAAGCGTTTTATGATAGCAAGCACCCAGCCGCTGGCGACTTCGCCACGCGGATTCCGCGCACTGTGCTTTCCGTATGACGCCTTTTCTGTCCCGTCCGCGAGCGCGCAAGCTCACGGCTGCCGTGTTGTTGTCGATCTGGCTGGCCCCGTTGCCGTTGCCGCTGCAGGCCCTGGCGCAAGGGGCCGCGCCAGCGCTTGCCACAACGGCCAATCCGGGCCTGGGCTCAGCGGCGGCCGCTGACCAGGTCCAGAGCAATTTGAACCGCAGTGTGCAGATCGGCCGGCAGTCGCCGTATCTGCCGAAAGAGCCCGCCGTCGTCGATGCGCCGACGTACGAGCTCCCTGACATGGGCGATCCGTCCACCGCGTCGTTGTCGCCCGAGATGGAGCGCCGCCTGGGCGACCGCGTCATGCGGCAGATCCGGCGCGATCCGGACTACGTGCCCGATCCGCTCATCACCGATTACCTCAACGCCATCAGCTACAAGCTGATCGACGCCGCGCGCCGCCAGCACGTGGCGGGCAGCACGTCGGCGTCGAGCTTCGAGTTATTTGCCGTGCGCGACCCAGGCATCAACGCGTTTGCGTTGCCCGGCGGTTTCATCGGCGTGAACACCGGCACGCTGGTGGCCACGGAGAGCGAATCCGAACTGGCTTCCGTGCTCGGCCACGAGATCGGCCACGTCCTGCAGCGGCACATTGCGCGCGGCATCGACAAGTCGGGCGAGTCGATGTGGATCGCGCTGGCGTCGATCCTGCTGGCCGGGTTGGCCGCGACCAAGAGCGGCGATGCGGCGCAGGCCGTGGCGATGGGCGGGCAGGCTGCCGCGGTCTCGAATCAGCTGGCATTCTCGCGCGGCGCCGAGCGCGAGGCCGACCGCGTCGGCTTTACGCTGCTGACCGGCGCGGGCTACAACCCCGAGGGCATGCCCGATTTCTTCCGCCGGCTGCAGCGCGTGACGAACATCGCAGATACCGGCGTGATCCCCGGCTATGCGCGCACCCACCCGCTGACCGGCGAGCGCATCGCCGATATGGAAGACCGCGCGCGCGGCCTGCCGCACCCGCGCCAGCCGCGCCGGCCGGAGTTCGGGTTCACCAGGGCACGCGCGCGTGTGCTGCAAGAAACGTCCACCAGCGGCTATATCGACGTGAGCAACGCGATGCGCTCGCAGTTGTCATCGGCGCCCGATGCCCCGGTGGAGAAGCGCGCGGCGCTGTGGTACGGCATTGCGGTCGCCAACCAGATGGCGGGTCGGCTGGACGCCGCTGAACAGGCGCTGCAGGAGGCGCGCCGCCTGTACGGCAACATCCCGGGCATCACGTCGGGCAGCGTCGAGCTCGATGTCACGGCCATCGAGCTCGCGCGCGCCCGCAACCGCATGCCGGAAGCGCTGACGCTCGCGCGTGCCGCACTGGCTGCATATCCGCTCTCACGCGCGGTGGGCATCACCTATGCGCAGACGTTGCTGGCCGCCGGCCGCGCCGACGACGCCATCCCTTATCTCAAGGACAAGACGCGCGAAGAGACCGCGCAGTCCATCTGGTGGGATCTGCTCGCCCGCGCCTATGCCGACAAGGGCAAGCGCGTCGAGCAACACCGGGCGCTGGCCGAGAAATACGCGCGCGACGGTGCCTGGGGCGCTGCGGTCGAGCAGCTGAAGCTGGCGCGCGACGCGGGCGATGCCGATTTCTACACGCTCTCCGAGGTCGACGCGCGCCTGCACCAGATGGAGCGGCAATACAAGGAAGAGAAGGTCGAAGACAAGGCGCTGCCCAAGTAGGGCGCCACGCTAGCCGGCCGGATGCTGGACGAACCCATAGCGCCGCGCGACGTCGGCGCTGTGGATCGGCTCGATGTCGAACGTGGCGTGGTTGATGGCAAGCGTGCCGAGCGCGGCGCCGCAGGCGTCGCCATGCCATTGCGCGAGCGACGAAAACGGCTCCAGGTCATGGTCGTGCAGCAGGGCGATGGTGTCTTCTGCGTCGTGCCCGGCCACACGGCCGGACAGCAGCACGTTGCCACCCTCGTCGGCAAAGCAGCCCGTTGGCGTGAAGGCGGCGGCAGTGGTGGTCGTGAAGGTCGGCACGGCGCCGTCGGCGGACAGCCGCAGGATCCACGGCGTGTAGTCGAGCTCCACAAATACGCGCTGCGGCCCGTTCTGGAAGAACCAGCGCCCGGCCTCGTCGTGTGTGTAGTTGCGTACGATGAAGTCGATGAGCGGCGCGTGGCGGATCGGGTCGCCCGACAGCTTGTTGGCCTGCGCGAACTCGTTGCGCATGCGCCATTGGCCGCGCCGGTCCAGCGCCAGCCAGCCGAAGCAGTCCGGCACGTTGGGCCATTTGGCCATGGCTTGGCGGACGATCTCATCCATGGGCTTCTCCCGCATGGGGCTGCAGGCCCAGCACGTCATCGAAGAAACGCAGCAGCCGTGCAGGCATCCAGTCGATGCGGCCGGCGTGGCCTCCGCGGCCGTCGCGCAGCAGGAAGCCGACATGGCCGCCGTGCAGTGGCTGGTCCAGCACGATGTCCGGCGACACGTCCGCCGGGCCGGGCAGGTGGCGACCGGGCAGGAACGGGTCGTTGCGCGCGTTCAGCACCAGCGTCGGCACGCGCACGTCGCGCAGGACGGGCTTGGACGACGCGCGGGTCCAGTAGTCGAGCACATCACGGAAGCCGTGCAATGGCGCGGTGACGAGGTTATCGAACTCGCCGAGCGTGCGTGTAGCCATCATGGCGGCGCGGTCGTACAGGCCCGGGTGCTGCTCCAGCTTGGCATTCGCCTTGGCCTTGAGCGTACGCAGGAACATGCGCGTATAGACCATGTTGAAGCCCTTGGACAGCGCCGCGCCTCCGGCGCGCATGTCCAGCGGCGCAGAGACCGTCGCCGCCGCGCTCACACACCGCGCATCGGCACCGTGTTCGCCGAGATAGCGCAGCAGCGCATTGCCGCCCAGCGAGATGCCCACCGCCAGCAGCTTGCGGCCCTGCGGCTGGCAAACCGTCCGATACAGGCGCTCCACGATCCACGCGATCTCCGCGCCATCGCCGCAGTGGTACATGCGCGGCGCGAGGTTCATCTCGCCCGAGCACCCGCGGAAATGCGGGATGACGCCCGGCCACCGGCGCGCACGCAGCGCGTCCATCAGCAGCCGCGCATAATGGCTGCGCGAGTCGCCTTCGAGGCCGTGGAACATGACGACCAGCGGCGCATGGGCATCCGTGCCGTGCGTGGTCCAGTCGAGGTCGATGAAGTCGTGGTCCGGCGTGTCCCACCGCTCGCGCCGATACGTGATGCGCGGAAAGCGCCACAGGCGCGCCGGCACGATCGTCTGCGCATTGCCGCCGATCAGCCACCACGGCGAGCGGAACGCGTGCGGCTCGAACGGCCCCGCAAGCAGGGCGCCCAGATCCAGCTCAAGGGGAGCAGCGTGGCGAGACGGGGGGCTCATCGGAAGAAATCGGCTGCCACACCGCGCGCGGCCGGCTCAGTGCAGGGAGTGCGTGACGCTGGAGATGGACGCCGCCACGCGCTCTTCAGCGGCCTGGCTGGAATGCACGTGCGCGATGCGCCAGCCTTCGTGGTTCTGCATCAGCACGTACGTCGTATGCACGTACAGGTCGGCTTCGGTGGCCGTGGCGGAAAAGCGCAGCGCCTCGGTCGACTCGAAGATCGACACGCCCAGCGACGAATGCACCTGCTGGCTGAGGCACTCGATCCACACCGGGTTCTTTTCGACCAGCGCATCCAGGCAGCCGCGCAGTTGCTCATGGCCGTGCAGCCGCTGGCCGTCGGGCAGGATGAAGCTCACCGAGTCTTCGTCCAGCCACAGCTTGAGCGCGCCATCGGCATCGCGTCGCTTGAGCGCTTCGCGATAGGCTTCGAGGATGTCCTCGGCGGCTTCGAACAGGCGGGCAAATCGTGGCATGGTGGTGGCGTGGAAGGAGGCGTGCGGAAAGGCCGCATGCAATGGCGTCAAAGCGGCTGCAGCAGCCGTCGCAGTTCATGAAACACCATCTCGGGGCCGATGTCGCGCAGGCAGCGCAGATGGCCCAGCGGGCATTCACGCGCAAAGCACGGGCTGCACTCCAGATGGAGCCACATGATACTCGCAGCCGGTGACAGCGGCGGGGTGTGGCGCGGGTCACTCGAGCCGAACACGGCAACCTGCGGGCGCCCCAGGGCGGCGGTCACGTGCATCAGGCCGGAGTCGTTGCAGATGGCGGCCTCGGCGCGGGCAAGCAGTTCGATGGCCTCGTCGAGCGAGGTCTCGCCGCAGAGGTTGCGCACGAACGGGGCGCGCTCGACGATGGCGTCGGCCGTTTCGCGATCCTTGCCGGACCCGAGCGCGACGATCTGCGCATACGGGAACGAGCGGCGCAGCATCTGTGCGAGTTCAGCAAAGTGCTCGGCGGGCCAGCGCTTGGCCGGGCCGTATTCCGCGCCGGGGCAGAAGGCGATCAGCCGTGCATTGCCGGGAATGCCGAACTTGGCCGACGTGGTCGCCACGCGCTGTACATCCACATTCAGCTTCGGATCGGGCAGCGTGTCGGGCAGCTTGGCGCCAGGCTTGAAGGCCAGCGCCGCGTAGTGCTGGACCATGGGCGGGCGCTCGGCCTTGGGCGGATTCGGGTAGCGCACGTTGAGCACGCCCAGCCGCGATTCACCCTTGTAGCCAATGCGCAGTGGAATGCCGGCCAGCCACGGGATCAGGGCGCTCTTGAACGAGTTCGGCAGCACGTAGGCCGCGTCGAACGTTTCGTTCTTGAGCTGCTGCGCAAACATCGTGCGGCTGCCGAGCTGCAGCTTGCCGTGCGCCAGGTCGGTCGGCAGCACACGCGCGATTTCCGGCATGCGCGCGAGCACGGGCGCCACCCACTTCGGTGCGACGGCGTGGATCTGCGCGCGCGGGTGCCGCGCCTTCAACTGCGCAAACAGCGGCTGCGCCATCAGCGCGTCGCCGATCCAGTTGGGGGCGATGACGAGAATCTTGCGCATCATCCGTTCGCCACACGGTTTGCCGGACGCACGTCGCGCCGGAGGTGCTGCAGGGGAAGACGGCTCAATGGTGGCCCTTCAGTTCAACGCCGGGAGCCAGCTTGTAGACGGTGCCGCAGTACGGGCATTTGGCTTCGCCCGTATCGGCGATGTCGAGGAACACGCGCGGGTGGTAGTTCCAGGCCGGCGTCTTGGCGGTCGGGCAGTGCAGCGGCAGGTCGTCTGCGCCGATTTCGATCGTGGAGGCGGTTTGCGTCGTCATGGTGAGTGAGGAGTGCCGGCGTGGTCTGACGAGGGTCAGCCACGCTTGAAGTGCCGACAAAGGCGAAATTGTAAGGGGTGGGCGCGGCCCCGCCAACGCCGATTGTTGCACTGCGTGGTGCACGGCGTGAATCGTCACGCGCGGGGGGGCGTCTGCGCATCGGCGTTAAGCAGATGCTTAACATCAAAAGTATAATCGCGTGTTTCCTCCGAGCCTTCCATGTCGCCCCCGACGTTCCCGCCTTTTCCCGTGCATTCAGGCGCTGACTGCGCGCGCAGTACGGTCGCGCAAAAAGAGATGCATTCGCCGCTTTTGGGGGCATCATGGCGCTAGTGCGGTGGGGCGCGGCGCTGCAACGCCGCTGGCTGGCGATCGACGCCGACGAGCGCGCCGGTTTCATTGCCGGCTTGCGGGCCTATGCGCCCTCGACGCTGCCGGTCTTTGCGTGGGGTGCGGTGACGGGCGTGGCGATGAGCAAGTCGGTGCTGACCATCCCGCAGGCGATCGGCATGTCGCTGCTGGTGTATGCAGGCTCGTCGCAGCTGGCCGTACTGCCGTTGCTGGCGGCCGGGCTGCCGATCTGGACGGTGCTGCTCACGGCGTTCATCGTCAACGTGCGCTTCATCATCTTCAGCGCGGGGCTGATGCAGCATTTCGGCCATCTGCCTTTCGTGCGGCGCGTGGTGCTCGGGTCGTTCAACGGCGACCTGCCGTTCGTGCTGTTCACCCAGCGGTATCCATCGGCCGCGCGGGAAGCCGGTAAGGAAGGCTATTACTGGGGCATGGTCCTGCTGAATTTCGTGGTGTGGCAGGTGTCGTCCATCCTGGGCATCGTCGCGGCGAGCCTCTTTCCGGATGCGTGGGGCCTGGCGCTGGCCGGGACGCTCGCACTGATTCCTGTCATGGTGTCGACCATTCGTTCCCGTGCCACGCTCATGGCGGTGGCCGTGGCCGCGGTGCTGGCGTTGATCGCCTTCAAGCTGCCATATCGATTGAGCCTGGTGATTGCCGTCACCGGCGCGATGGCGGCCGGTCTGGCGGGCGACGAAGCCGCGGCACGCCTGCAATGGCAGCGCCGCCGCGCCGCACAGGCGAGCGGCGAGCGGGAGGACGCATGAGCACGCTGGAGATCTGGCTGGTCATTCTGGGCATGACGGTGGTGACCATTTTCACGCGCTCGCTTTTTCTGGCGGTGGGCGACCGCATGGCGCTGCCCACGCGCCTGCAGCACGCGCTGCGCTTTGCGCCGGCGGCCGCGCTCATCGCCATCGTGCTGCCCGACCTGCTGTGGAACCAGGGCCATTTCGATCCGAGCTGGAACAACCCGCGCCTGATGGCCGGCATTGCAGCCACGGTGTTTTACGTGGCGACGCGGCGCATGCTGGGCATGATCTTCGTCGGCATGGGCGTGTTTACCGTGCTGCGGCTCTGGGGATAGAAGCTGCGCCCAATCAACGCGTCCATTCCGACGTGAACCGACCCTCATGGAGACACAAGCGTGCCCGCTTCCACCCGCAACGGCGTGATCTTCGCCTTCCTGGCCTACACGATGTGGGGCTTGTTCCCGCTGTACTTCAAGCTGCTCAAGGCGGTGTCGCCGGTGGAGATCCTGTCGCACCGGGTGATCTGGTCGTTGGCGGTGATGGTGGTGATCCTGCTGGTGAAACGGCACTGGGCGTGGCTGTGGGCGTTGCGCGCGCAGCCGCGCGTGGTGGGGCGGTATGCCGCCAGCACGGCATTGCTGGCGGCCAACTGGCTGACGTACATCTGGGCGGTCAACCACGACCACGTGCTGGAGGGGAGCCTCGGCTACTTCATCAACCCGCTGGTGGTTGTGATGCTGGCCGCGCTGGTGCTGGGCGAGCGGCTGCGGCCGGTGCAGTGGATTTCGGTGGCGCTGGCCGCGGCCGGCGTTGCGTGGCTCACCTGGCAGGCTGGGAGGCTGCCGTGGATTGCGCTGGCGCTGGCATTTTCATTCGGCTTCTATGGCCTGTTGCGCAAGACCTCGCCACTGGGTGCGCTCGAAGGGCTGACGCTCGAGACGCTGCTGCTGTTTCCGCTGGCGCTGGCCTACCTCGGCTGGCTGGCGGCACAGCACCAGAACGCCTTTCTGGCCGCATCGCCGCACGTCCAGCTGCTGCTGGCGCTGGCCGGCCCGCTGACGGCGCTGCCGCTGCTGCTGTTTGGCGCCGGCGCGCGGCGTATTCCGCTGTCGCTGCTGGGCCTGCTCCAATACGTGAGCCCAACGCTGCAGCTGCTGCTCGGCGTGTGGCTGTACAACGAGCCTTTCGCGGGGCCGAAGGTGACGGGCTACGTGCTGATCTGGATCGGCCTGGCCGTGTATTCCGCCGAAAGCTGGATGTGGCTGCGCCGCCGCACGCCGCTGCCGGCATAGCGTCCTGCAGGCTCCCGGCCGATCGGCCTCGGCAGGACGGTGGAGCCGGCAGGACGCCGCCGCGAAACGCACGTTTTGACCAGGCGCATCGGGTAAAATCGCCGTTTTCCGCGATTCTTCCGTAGCTGCCATGCCTCACGTCCTGCGTCTGTCCGATCTCATCTCCGAAGGCAAGCTTGCCGGCAAGCGCGTGTTCATCCGCGCCGACCTGAATGTGCCGCAAGACGATGCCGGCAACATCACCGAAGACACCCGCATCCGCGCCTCCGTGCCGGCCATCCAGGCGGCCCTGGGCGCTGGCGCCGCCGTGATGGTCACCTCGCACCTGGGTCGCCCGACCGAGGGTGAGTTCAAGCCGGAAGACTCGCTGGCACCGGTCGCCAAGCGCCTGTCCGAGCTGCTCGGCCGTGACGTGAAGCTCGTCCAGAACTGGGTCGACGGCGTGGATGTCGCGCCCGGCCAGGTCGTGTTGCTGGAAAACTGCCGCGTCAACAAGGGCGAGAAGAAGAACAGCGACGAACTGGCCCAGAAGATGGCCAAGCTGTGCGATCTCTACGTCAACGATGCGTTCGGCACCGCCCACCGCGCGGAAGCCACCACCCACGGTATTGCCAGGTTTGCCCCCATCGCCTGCGCCGGCCCGCTGCTGGCGGCTGAGCTCGACGCGCTGGGCAAGGCGCTGGGCCAGCCGGCCCGCCCGCTGGTGGCCATCGTCGCGGGCTCCAAGGTCTCGACCAAGCTCACGATTCTCAAGTCGCTGGCCGACAAGGTGGACAACCTGATCGTCGGCGGCGGCATCGCCAACACGTTCATGCTCGCGGCGGGCCTGAAGATCGGCAAGTCGCTCGCCGAGCCGGACCTGGTGGGCGATGCCAAGGCCATCATCGACCTGATGGCCGCACGCGGCGCGTCGGTGCCCATCCCGGTCGATGTGGTCTGCGCGAAGGAATTCAGTGCCACGGCAGCCGCCACCGTCAAGGACGTGAAGGATGTGGCGGACGACGACATGATCCTCGACATCGGGCCGAAGACGGCCGCGCGGCTCGCCGAGCAGCTGAAGTCCGCCGGCACGATCGTGTGGAACGGTCCGGTCGGCGTGTTCGAGTTCGACCAGTTCGGCAACGGCACCAAGGTGCTGGCCGAGGCCATTGCTGCCTCGTCGGGCTTCTCGATCGCGGGTGGTGGCGACACGCTGGCGGCCATCGCCAAGTACAACATCGCCGATAAGGTGGGCTACATCTCCACCGGCGGCGGCGCATTCCTGGAGTTCCTGGAAGGCAAGACGCTGCCGGCCGTGGAGATCCTGGAGCAGCGTGCCCGAAGCCAGACCGCGCAGGCCTGAGGGCCCCTCGCTTCCTTCGCCCATCCCACCAACGAGACACCGCCGCCCATGACCCGCGCCACCAAGATCGTCGCCACCCTCGGCCCGTCATCCAACACGCTGGAAATCCTCACGCGGATGATCGCGGGCGGTGTGGACGTGGTGCGGCTCAACTTTTCGCACGGCACCGCGCAAGACCACGTGGCACGCGCCGAGCTGGTGCGTGAGGCGGCGCGCTCGGTGGGCCGCGAAGTGGCCATCATGGCCGACCTGCAGGGCCCGAAGATCCGCGTCGGCAAGTTCGAGAACGGCAAGATCACGCTCAACCCCGGCGATCGCTTCACGCTCGATGCGCGTTGCGAACTCGGCAACCAGGAGCGCGTCGGCCTCGACTACAAGGAACTGCCCCGCGACGTCGGCCCCGGCGACCTGCTGCTGCTCAACGACGGCCTGATCGTGCTGCAGGTCGAGCGCGTGGTGGGCGAAGAGATCGAAACCATCGTCAAGGTGGGCGGCGATCTCTCCAACAACAAGGGCATCAACCGCCAGGGCGGCGGCCTGTCGGCGCCGGCGCTGACGGCCAAGGACATGGAAGACATCAAGACCGCGATGGCGCTGGGCGCCGATTACGTCGCGGTCAGCTTCCCGAAGAACGCCACCGACATGGAGATGGCGCGCCAGCTGGCCGCCGTGGCCGGCGCGCCGCACAACCACAAGACCCGCATGATCGCCAAGATCGAGCGTGCCGAGGCCATCCGCCCCGGCGTGCTCGAGGAGATCCTGGCCGCGTCCGACGGCATCATGGTCGCGCGCGGCGACCTGGCCGTGGAGGTGGGCAACGCGGCCGTGCCGGCGCTGCAGAAGCGCATGATCAAGCTGGCGCGCGAAGCCAACAAGCTGACGATCACCGCCACGCAGATGATGGAATCGATGATCGTCAACCCGGTGCCGACGCGCGCCGAGGTGTCCGACGTTGCCAACGCGGTGCTCGACGGCACGGATGCCGTGATGCTGTCGGCCGAAACCGCTGCCGGCCGCTATCCGGTCGAGACGATCGAGGCCATGGCTGCCATCTGCGTGGAAGCGGAAAAGTCGCAGCCGGTGCATCTGGACGCCGACTTCCTCGACCAGACCTTCACCCGCATCGACCAGTCGATCGCCATGGGCGCGCTGTTCACGGCGCACCACCTGCAGGTCAAGGCGATTGCGGCGCTGACCGATTCCGGCGCCACGGCGCTCTGGATGAGCCGTCACGGCATCAACATTCCCATTTATGCGATGACGCCAAACGTGGCATCGCAGCGCAAGATGGCCCTGTACCGCAACGTGCAGTCGCTGCCGCTGGCCAGCAGCATGGACCGCGACGAAGCGCTGCACCAGGCCGAAGAACTGCTGGTCGCGCGCGGCGTCGTGCAGCGCGGCGACTTCATCGTCCTGACCGTCGGCGAGCCGATGGGGCAGGCGGGGGGCACGAACACGCTCAAGATTGTCCGCGTCGGTATGCACTGACGCACACCACGGAACGCTGCTTGCTACGCAAACAAGATGCGTTCCTGAGACCGAATACAGATCGACCCATAGGAGAAAACCATGCCACTCGTCTCGATGCGCCAACTGCTCGACCACGCCGCTGAAAACGGCTACGGCCTGCCGGCGTTCAACGTGAACAACCTGGAACAGGTCCAGGCCGTGATGGAAGCGGCCAAGGAAACCGGCGCGCCGGTGATCCTGCAGGCCAGCGCGGGCGCCCGCAAATACGCCGGCGAATCGTTCATCAAGCACCTGATCCAGGCGGCTGTCGAGGCTTACCCGGAAATCCCGCTGGTCATGCACCAGGACCACGGCCAGAGCCCCGCGATCTGCCAGGGCGCCATCGACCTGGGCTTTGGCTCGGTCATGATGGACGGCTCGCTGCGCGAAGACGGCAAGACCCCGGCCGATTTCAACTACAACGTCGAGGTGACGCGCAAGGTCGTCGAGATGGCGCACAAGGTCGGCGTGACGGTGGAAGGCGAACTCGGCTGCCTGGGCTCTCTGGAAACCGGCATGGCCGGCGAGGAAGACGGCATCGGCGCGGAAGGCAAGCTCGACCATTCGGCGCTGCTGACCGATCCGGAAGAAGCCGCCCAGTTCGTCAAGGCGACGCAGCTCGACGCACTGGCCATCGCCATCGGCACGAGCCACGGCGCGTACAAGTTCTCGCGCAAGCCCACGGGCGACATCCTGGCGATCAGCCGCGTGAAGGAAATCCACGCGCGCATCCCGAACACCCACCTCGTGATGCACGGCTCGTCGAGCGTGCCGCAGGAGCTGCTGGCCATCATCAACCAGTACGGTGGCAAGATGAAGGAAACGTACGGCGTGCCGGTCGAAGAGATCCAGGAAGCCATCAAGTACGGCGTGCGCAAGATCAACATCGACACCGACATCCGCCTGGCCATGACGGGCGCGGTGCGCAAGTTCCTGGCCGAAAACCCGGACAAGTTCGACGCCCGCGAATGGCTCAAGCCCGCGCGCGAAGCCGCCAAGCAGGTCTGCAAGGCGCGCTACATCCAGTTCGGCTGCGAAGGCCAGGCCGGCAAGATCAAACCGGTCAGCCTGTCCGTGATGGCGCAGAAGTACCAGAACGGCGAACTGGCGCAAGTGGTGCAATAAGCACGCGCGCCGCGTCAAAGTGAAACGGCTGGCAGTGCGCCAGCCGTTTTGCATGGGGCCCACACGTATAATGTCGGCCTTCCACGTTTTTTGACCTTCCACTGGGTTCCGCCGTGTCCGCCGCATCTGACAACCCCACAGCCGCCTCCGCCCTTTACGAATCGTCGATCACCAGCCTGCCGTTGCTCGGCCGCGGCAAGGTGCGCGAGAACTACGCCGTCGGCGACGACAAGCTGCTGATGATCACTACCGACCGTCTGTCGGCGTTTGATGTGATTCTCGGCCAGCCGATTCCGGACAAGGGCCGCGTGCTCGCGCAGATGTCGGATTTCTGGTTCAACAGGCTGCGCCACATCGTGCCGACGCACGAAACGGGCATCGCGCCGGAAACCGTGGTCGCCCCGAATGAAGTCGACCAGGTGCGCGGCCGCGCCATCGTGGTCAAGCGCCTGAAGCCGATCCTGGTGGAAGCCGTGGTGCGCGGCTACCTGGCGGGCAGCGGCTGGAAGGACTACCAGGCCACGGGCGCCGTCTGCGGCGTCCAGCTGCCGGCCGGCCTGCAGAATGCGCAGAAGCTGCCCGAGCCCATCTTCACCCCCGCCGCCAAGGCCGCCGTGGGCGAGCACGACGAGAACATCGCCTTCGACGAAGTCGAGCGCCGCATCGGCAAGGAACTGGCCGCGCAGATCCGCGACGTGAGCATCCGCCTGTACAAGGAGGCGGCCGACTTTGCCGCCACGCGCGGCATCATCATCGCCGACACGAAGTTCGAGTTCGGCCTCGACGAGAACGGCACGCTCACGCTGATGGACGAGGCGCTCACCGCCGATTCGTCGCGCTTCTGGCCGGCCGATTCGTACCAGGTGGGCACCAACCCGCCGTCGTTCGACAAGCAGTTCGTGCGCGACTGGCTCGAAGCCGTGCGCATCGACGGCAAGCCCTGGCCGAAGACGGCGCCGGCGCCCGAACTGCCCGCCGACGTGATCGAAAAGACCGCCGACAAGTACCGCGAAGCGCTGACCCGCCTGACCGGGCAGTCGCTGCGCTGATCCTGGAGCCATGACGATGACCGCACAGCAATCTGCTCCGCTCGTTGGCGTGGTGATGGGCTCCAGTTCCGACTGGGACGTGATGCGCCACGCCGTCGACATGCTCACCCAGTTCGGCATTCCGTTCGAGGCGCAGGTCGTCTCGGCGCACCGCATGCCGGACGAGATGTTCCGCTACGCCGAAGCCGCACGCGACCGGGGGTTGCGCGCCATCATTGCCGGTGCCGGCGGGGCGGCGCACCTGCCCGGCATGATCGCCGCCAAAACGATCGTGCCGGTGTTCGGCGTGCCGGTGCCGTCCAAGTATTTGCGCGGCGAAGATTCGCTGCTCTCCATCGTGCAGATGCCCAAGGGCATCCCGGTGTCGACGTTCGCCATTGGCGAAGCGGGCGCGGCCAACGCAGCGCTTGCCGCCATCGCGACCATTGCCACCACCGACCCGGCGCTGGCCGACAAGCTCGAAGCCTTCCGCGCGCAGCAGACCGAAGTGGCACGCGGCATGACGCTGCCGGTGCACGGTGCTTAAGCCAACCACGACCCGATTCATGGCCGACGACCTGAACCCGCGCCTGGCGCAAGCCCACACGCCGGAATCCCGCGCGCTGAACGTTCCCAACGCGATCCTGCCCGATGCCTGGCTGGGCATGCTAGGCGGCGGCCAGCTCGGCCGCATGTTCACGCATGCCGCACAGGCGATGGGCTACAAGGTCTGCGTGCTCGACCCGGACCCGAACAGCCCCGCCGGCACCATTGCCGAGCGCCACCTGTGCGCCGGCTACACCGACGAGGCGGCGCTGGCCGAAATGGCCGCGCTGTGCCCGGCCGTCACGACCGAATTCGAGAATGTGCCGGCACAGGCCCTGGACCGCCTGGAGCAGCTGGGCGCCTTCGTTGCTCCGCGCGCCAACTGCGTGTCGATCGCGCAGAACCGCATCGCCGAGAAGAAATTCTTCGCGCTGTGCGCCGCGCGCACGGGCATCCAGCCGGCACCGAGCTGGGTGATCCAGCACGATGCCGATATCGACCAGCTGCCCGCTGATCTGCTGCCCGGCATCCTCAAGATCGCCCGCATGGGCTATGACGGCAAGGGCCAGGCACGTGTCTCCACCGTCGAAGAGCTGCGCGCAGCGTGGGGCGCCATGCAGCACGTGCCGTGCGTGCTCGAGAAGAGGCTGCCGCTGGCGTACGAGGTGTCGGTGCTGGCTGCCCGCGCCGCCGACGGCACCACCGCCACGTGGCCGCTGGCCGAGAACGAACACCGTGACGGCATTCTGTTCTCGACCATCATGCCGTCGCGCAGCGTCTCCGACGACATTGCCACGCGCACCCGTGCGGCCGCCGCCATGATCGCCGAAGAGATGGGCTACGTCGGCGTGCTGTGCGTGGAGTTCTTCGTGCTGCAGGACGGCTCGCTGGTCGCCAATGAAATGGCGCCGCGCCCGCACAACTCGGGCCACATCACCATGGACGTGTGCGAGACCAGCCAGTTCGAGCAGCAGGTGCGCGCCATGGCACGGCTGCCGCTGGGCAGCACGCGCCAGCATTCGCCAGGGCGCATGCTGAACGTGCTGGGCGACGTGTGGTTCGAATACGGTCTGGAGCGCACGCCGGCCTGGCACGAAGTCATGCGCCACAGCGGCACGAAGGTGCATCTGTACGGCAAGGCCGATGCGCGCCCCGGCCGCAAGATGGGCCACGTGAACTGCGTCGGCACGTCGCCCGAGGTGGTGGACGAGGCGTTCCGCCACGCCGCGCATGTGCTGGGCCTGCGGGCGGAGTGAGCAGGAGCATCGCCATGCACAGGCCGACCGCGCCCATCGTCATGCCCCCGCGCGAACGCCTCGACGAGGCCGCGCGCAGGCTGGAGGCCGGCGAACTGGTTGCTTTCCCGACCGAGACCGTCTACGGCCTCGGCGCCGATGCGGAAAACCCGCAGGCGATCGCGAAGATCTACGCCGCCAAGGGGCGGCCCTCCAACCACCCGGTGATCGTTCACGTGGTGGACGGCGCAGACATCTCGTACTGGGCGGACGAAGTGCCCGGCATTGCGCTGCAGTTGATCGAAGCGTTCTGGCCCGGCCCGCTCACGATGATCCTCAAGCGCGCGCCGCACATCCCGGCCGCCGTGGCAGGGGGGCAGGACAGCATCGGGCTGCGTTGTCCTTCGCATCCGGTGGCGCAGGCGCTGCTCTCGCGCTTCAAGCGCGGACGTGGCGGCATTGCGGCGCCGTCGGCCAACAAGTTCGGCCAGGTGAGCCCCACCACCGCGCAGCATGTGCGCGATGAATTTGGCGATACGGTGTTCGTGCTCGAAGGCGACGGCGTCGACGTCGGGATCGAGTCGACCATCATCGACCTCTCGCGGCTGGACCAGGGCATTGGCCCCGTGTTGCTGCGCCCGGGTGCCATCACACCGGAAGACATCGAACGTGTCACGGGCGAGGTGCCCGCGCTGCCGGATGCTGCCGCGCCGCGCGCGTCGGGCACGCTGAAGGCGCACTATGCGCCGCGCACGCCGCTGTATCTCCTTTCTGCCGCCGAGGTGCCCGCGCGCCTTGCCGCGCTGCCGGCCGGCAAGCGCATCGTCTGGCTCGGTGCGCCGGTGGCGCTGCCCGAGGGTTGCGACCAGCGTGCCGCGCCGGCCACGCCCGCGGCCTACGCCAACGCGCTCTACGCACTCCTGCGCGAGCTCGACCGTGGCGGCTACGACGCCATCTGGGTGGAAACCCTAGCCGATACCCCCGCCTGGGCGGCCGTCAACGACCGCCTGCGTCGCGCCGCCGCCGCGTTCGAAGGCAACCTCTAATTCTTCCGGGGCGGGGTCCCGCCTTCCGCCAGGCAACCTCGCTACACTTGGGCGTTGTGTGTCGTTCCGCGTGCTTCAAGCGCGCGCGCAGGTTTGTACCGCGGCACCACAGACCAAAAAAATCCACACGGGAGACAGACATGAAGTTGCGTCAATGGATGGGCGTCGCGTCGGCGGCACTCGCGCTGGGCCTGGCGGCTTGCGGCGGCGAATCCGATCAGGGTGGCAACAGCAACATCGCGAGGGTGCAGCGCATGGTCGTGTTCGGCGACAGCCTGAGCGACGCCGGCACCTACACGCCAGTCGCGCAGGCTGTGGGCGGCGGGAAGTTCACCACCAACCCTGGCCCGGTCTGGGCGGAAACCGTGGCCTCGCAAATGGGCGTCGCGCTCACGCCGGCCGTGATGGGCTACGCCAACCAGGTGCAGAGCTGCCCGAAACCCGGCTGCTTCGACTATGCACAGGGCGGCTCGCGCGTGACGGACCCGAACGGCATCGGCCACAACAACGGCGCTGGTGCGCTCACGTACCCGATCAAGCAGCAGCTGGCCAACTTCTACGCGGCCAGCAACAACACCTTCAACGGCAACAGCGACGTGGTGTTCGTCTTTGGCGGCAACAACGACATCTTCTACTGGGCCGCCGCCGTGGCGGCCAACCCGACCACCGTCACGCCCACCGTTGCCGCGGCGCAGGTGCAGCAGGCCGCCACGGAACTTGTCGGCTACATCAAAGACATGATCAGCAAGAACGCGACGCAACTGTACGTGTTCAACTTGCCCGACAGCAGCCTCACGCCGCAAGGTGTGGGTCAAGGCCCTGCGGCGCAGGCGCTGTTGCATACGCTGGTGGGCGTGTTCAACACGACGCTGCAGAACGGTCTGGCCGGCACGTCGGCACGCGTGATCGACTTCAACTCGCAACTGACTGCCGTGATCCAGAACGGCGCGATGTTCGGCTTCACCAACACAAGCACGCCGGCGTGCGATCCGAACAAGATGCCGGCGAGCGCGGCAGGCAGCTCGCTGTTCTGCTCGTCGAGCACGCTGGTGGCGACGGGGGCGGACCAGACCTACCTCTTTGCCGATGGCGTGCACCCGACCACCGGCGGCCATCGCCTGATTGCCAGCAACGTGCTGCAACGCCTGCTGGCCGACAACCTGGTGCACTGAGCGCACACCCCATGCCAAACGAAACGCCCGCGATTGCCGCGGGCGTTTTTTGTTGGGCGCAACACCGCGTGGACTACTTCACCAGCGCGGCGGCGAAGCGGTACACCGCATCGACATCGTTCAGGTCGAGCACAGCCACGCCCGCTGGCGGCTGCACGGCATCGCGCGCGTCGGTGGCGACGGCCACCACGCCGCCGATCTCGGGCCATAGCGGGGCGCGGCCGAGCGACGGGCGGAAGACCTCGATCTTCGGGAAGGTGCTGCGCTTGTAGCCTTCGACGATGACGAGGTCGGTTTCGGGCGCCAGTAGCGCCAGCACGTCCGCCAGCTCCGGCTCGTGCGCGTGGGTGTATTCGCGCATCAGCACGAGGCGCTCGCCGCCCACGAGCACCACTTCGGCGCTGCCGGCATCGCGCATCCGATACGAGTCCTTGCCCGGCGAATCGAGATCGAAGCCGTGATGCGTGTGCTTGATGGCCGCGACGCGGCGCCCGTCCTGCACGAAGCGCGCGATCAGCTGCTCGACCAGGGTGGTCTTGCCGCTGCCCGACGTGCCGGTGATGCCCAGGAGTGCCGCGTGTGTCGTCATCGTTGTGCGCCTTGGTAGATCCATTGCAGCAGGGCATCGTGCGCGGCCTGGCCGGCGCCGGCGTTCGGGTGGTTGATCATGCTGACCACCACGAAGCGCTGGCCGCCTTCGCCTTCCACGTAGCCCGCGATGGCGCGCACGTCATTGAGCGTACCGGTCTTGATCTCGGCATTGCCAGCCACCCCCGCGCGCGTGAGGCGGTTGCGCATGGTGCCGTCGACGCCCACCACCGGCAGGGCATCGCGCAGGATGCCGCCGTTCGGATTGGCATCGGCCTGTTGCAGCAGGCGGCCCATGTTGCGCGCGCTGATGCGCTCGATGCGCGACAGGCCCGATCCGTTCTCGATCACGAGTTCGGGCATCGTCAGGTTCTGCCGCGCGAGCCAGCGCTGGATGACTTCGGTCGACTGCCGCACCGATGCGGGCTTGCGGCCGATCTCCGCGCCGATGGTGAGGAAGAGCTGGCGCGCCATCACGTTGTTCGAATACTTGTCGATGTCGTGCACCACTTCGGCCAGCGTGGGGCCGTAGTGCGTGGCCAGCAGCACGGCCTGGCGCGGTACCTTGCCTTCGCGCAGGCCGGGGGTGAAGCGCGTCGTGCCGCCGGCCTGCTGCCACAGCGCCAGGAAACCGCCCCAGATGAAATCGGCATGCGTGAGCGCCGCGAGGTTGTAGACGCGCTCCCCGCACGCGGCGGCATAGCGGCCGTCGAAGCTCGCGAGCACATGGCCATCGGGCTGCGTGCTGATGCTGGCGCCGGACAGGGTCTTCCAGTCGCCGCAGCCGCCGCGCGTGGCGCGCAGCCGGTTGTCGATCTGCAGTTGCGCCAGCGGCGGCGACACGTCGATGTTCACGGTGTGTGCGCCCGACCCGTCATCGCCCGCCGGCGTGAGCGTGAACGTCAGCGTCTTGAACGAATACAGCAGCGCATCGGGCGCGACGTTGTAGGCGCGCGCACTGTCGCCGTCGAGCGGCGGGGCTTCGGACAGGCCGTTCTCGAAGTACGTGCGATCGAGCACGATGTTGCCGGCCAGCTCGTCCACGCCGGCGCGGCGTATATCGGTCACCAGCTTGATGAGCTCTTCCGGAATCAGCTTCGGGTCGCCCTGTCCGCGCAGGTACAGATTGCCATTGAGCGTGCCGTTGACGGGGGCGCTGTCGGCGTACGCGGACGTCTTCCAGCGGAAGTTCGGTCCGAGCAGATCCAGCCCCGCAAAGGTGGTGAGCAGCTTCATGGTCGACGCCGGATTCATGCCGGTGTCGGCATTCCATTGCAGGATGGGTGTGTCGCTGCCGGTGCGGATAACGAACACGCTCACCGCATCGAGGGGGATGTGGGCGCGCGCAAACGCCAAGGCAACGTTGGCGGGAAGCCCGGCCGGGTTGTGCGCAGCTTGGCGTACCTGGGTCGCGGTGGGCCGCGGCGCAGCATGCGCGCCGTGCGGTTTCGGTTTCTTCGCGTGGGCCAGCGGCGCGGCGGCCACGGTAACGAGCATCGCGCAGGCGAGCACACGGCGCGACAGGAACAGCAAGCGGGTCGGACGAATTCGGGCCATCGGGGGGGCGGGTTGGGGAGCGCAAGACACGTGTGCCAAGTGCAGACGCAGGCATGTTAACGCAGCAGCCCGACACTTCGGCCGACAAGCACGGGGCCCTTCACCGGCCAATTCGCGCACAACCGCCCAGCTGTGACGGTGGGCCCACCTCGCTCAGGCCTTGAGGCCGATGCGCTTGCGCATCTCCGACGTGACGGACTGGCGCGTGCCGGCGTAATCGGCCCAAGGGTCGTCCTTGAGCTTGGCCAGGCGGTCGGGCAGCGTACGCAGCGTCCACTGCGCAGAAGACTGCAGCGTCTGCAGTTCGTCATGCCGGATCGGCACCGACACCGGCAGCCCCGTGCGTGCGCGCACGGAATACGCCGCGACCGTGCTCGCCCCACGGTTGTTGCGCAGGTAATCGATGAAGATCTTCCCCACGCGGTTCCGCGGCCCCATCTTGGCGACGAAGCGGTCCGGAAAGGTCGCGGCCATGTGCTGGACCACGGCCTGCGCAAAGCCTTTCAGCGCTTCCCAGCCGGCCGACTCCCGGCGCGTGAGCGGCACCACCACGTGCATGCCATGGCCGCCGCTGGTCTTCAGGAAGCCCTTCAGCCCGAGTTCGTCGAGCATCGCCAGCGTCAGCTGCGTGGCCTCGATGACGCGTGCAAACGGCAGGGCGGGGTCCGGGTCGATGTCGAAGACGATGCGGTCCGGCTGTTCGATGCGATCGGCGAGTGCGTTCCAGGTGTGCAGCTCCACCGTGCCCATCTGCACCGCGCCGACCAGCGCCTCCGCGCAGTTGATCGCCAGCAGCGAGGGGTGCCCCGGGTCCAGCGACGCATCGAGCTGCGTGATGCCCTGCAGCTTGAGCGCCGCCGAATGCTTCTGGAAGAAGCGTTCGCCTTCGATGCCGTCGGGCGCGCGGACGAGCGACGTGGGCCGGTTGCGCAGGTGCGGCAGCATCCAGTCGGCGACGCTCGCGTAGTAGCGCGCCAGATCGGCCTTGGTGGTGCCGCTGGCCTTTTCGATGACGCGGTCCGGGTGCGTCACGTCGACGCCCGCGATGCGCTCCGCGCCCGCGCGGATCTTGCGTTCGGCGGGGCGCGTCTGGGCGGTGCTCACGGCGGGCTTCTCCTTGCGGCCGCCTGCACGGGGCGCTCTGGCGGTTTCGCGAACGATGCTGCGAGGCGGCTTGTCGTCACGCAGGCCCTGGAAGACGGCCTGCCGCACGATGCCCTCGCGCGTCCATTCGGCAAAGGCGACCTCGGCCACGCGCTCGGGCCTGACCCATTGCACGTCGCGCGCGTCGGAGCCGGTGGGTGGGTTCACAAACGGGGGCGTGTCGGTCGCCAGGCTGGTGAGTTCGTGATGGAGCGCGCGCAGGCTCGTCTCGTTGAAGCCGCTGCCCACGCGGCCCGCGTACTGGAGCTTGCCCGCGTTGTCGTACACGCCGAGCAGCAGTGCGCCGAAGCCGCTGCGGCTGCCCTTGGGTGCGCTGTAGCCGCCGATCACGAACTCCTGCCGCCGCCCGCACTTGAGCTTGATCCATGCAGGGCTGCGGCCCGAGCGATACGCCGCATCGGCGCGCTTGCCGATCACGCCTTCAAGCGACATGCTGCATGCCGAGGCGAGCAGGTCTTCCGGCGGCGCGTTGAAGGCGCCGGAGAACAGCACGGCCTCGCGGTCCAGGTCACCCGGCGCCGCGTCCAGGATGCGCTGCAGCAGCGCGCGCCGCTCGCGCAGGGGCACGTTGCGCAGGTCCATGCCGTTGCAGAACGGCAGGTCGAAGAGGTAATACGCGATGTGCTCGGCGTGCGACGTTTCGAACGCGTTCTGCAGCGACTGGAAGTCGGGCACGCCGCGCTCGCCCATCACCACGACCTCGCCATCGAGCCATGCCTCGCGCAGGCCCAGCGCAGGCAGTGTGCGCACCTGGCGCGGCAGCTTGGCCGTCCAGTCGCGTCCGTTGCGGCTGAACAGGCGGATGCTCTCGCCGTCGATGCGCGCGAGGATGCGGTAGCCGTCGAACTTGACCTCGTAGTCCCATTCGCCGTGCGCGGGCGGCGCATCGACCAGCGTGGCCAGCTGCGGCTCCAGCGTCTTCGGCAGCGCGGCCGGCACGGCGCCGGCGGGCGGCCGCACCGCGGTATCGGCAGGGGCTCCGGTGGCGGGCGTCCTGGCGGCACGCGCCTGCGGCGCCTCTTCGCCGACATGCCTGCCGCTGATGACGCTGCCGGGCAACGCGCGCGTGATGTCGTAGTCGGCCGCGGCGCGCACGTGGTCGTCATGTTCCTTGATCAGCAGCCACTGCTCCTTCGGCTGCCGGCCGGTGGCGCGCAGATGCGTGCGCACCAGCGCCCACGCGCCGTGCAGCTTTTCACCGTCCAGTTCGAACTTGAGCTTGCCCTCGCGATAGGCCTTGCGCGGATCGCCGTGCGGGCGCCACGTGCCGCGGTCCCACACGATCACGTCGCCGCCGCCGTACTGGCCTTCGGGGATGTGCCCTTCAAAGTCGGCGTAGTCGAGCGGATGGTCTTCGACATGCACCGCGAGGCGCTTGTCGTGCGGGTCGAGGCTCGGGCCCTTCGGTACGGCCCAGCTCTTGAGCGTGCCGTCGAGTTCGAGGCGGAAGTCGTAATGCAGCCGCCGCGCGTCGTGCTTCTGGATGACGAAGTGCAGCGCGCCGTCGTCGCCGCGTCTGCGTTGTTCGTCGGCCTTGCGGCGCGCGCCGGAGGGCTCCTGCGTGAGGGTGAAATCGCGTTTGCGGCGGTAGTCGGCGAGATGGCGTGGCATGGCGTCGGCTCCGGTCGTTCATGCGCGCTTGCGCGCGGCGGTCTTGCGTGCCGTCTTGGCGGCGGCTTTGCGCGGCGCACGCTTGCGCGGCGGCGCCTCGTCTTCCTCGCCTTCGGAAGCGGCCTTGCCCTTGCCGCGCCGCGCGAGGCTCTGGCGCAGCAGGTCGGTCAGGTCGATCACGTTGGTGGCAGGCGGTGCGTGCTCGGCCTCCATCGGCTCGACCGATTCGGTGCGGCCCTCGCGCACCTTGCGGTCGACCAGCGCGAGGATGTCGTCGCGGAACGTGTCGTGGTACTGCGTCGGATCCCAGGTGTCGCTCATGTCTTCGATGAGCTTTTCGGCCATCTCGATCTCCTTGGCCGTGAGCTTGGCGGCCTTGGCGCCTTCGGCCGGCAGGTCGAGTTCCGACCAGTCGCGCACCTCGGTGGACCAGCGCAGCGTGTGCAGCACGAGCACAGGGCCGAGCGGGATCAGCGCGGCCAGGTGCTGCTTGGTGTGCAGCACGACGTTGGCCACCCCGACCTTCTGCGAACGCACCATGGCCTCGCGCAGCAGCGCGTACACCTTTTCGCCGCGCCGGTCGGGCGCCAGGAAGTATGGCGTGTCGAGATAGAGGAACGGGATCTCGGTCGCGTCCACAAAGGCCAGCAGGTCGACGGTTTGCGTGGACACCGGGTTGGCGGCGCGGATGTCGTCGTCGGTGAGGAGGACGTAGCGATCCTTCTCGTAGGCGAAGCCGCGCACGATCTGCTCGCGCGGCACTTCCTTGCCGGTGGCCTTGTTGATGCGCTTGTAGCCGACGCGGTCCATGGTGCGGCGGTCGAGCCAGTCGAAGTCGAGATCGTCGCTGCGGGTGGCCGGATACAGCGCGACGGGAATGTGGACGAGGCCGAAGCTCACGGCGCCTTTCCAGATCACGCGAGGCATGGCGGGTCTCCAGGATGCGGGGGTGCACGGGCGGTGACGCAAGCGGCATACCCGCGCATCGGTCACCTTCGTGACGCGGGCGCCGCCCGGCCCGCTGTCATACGCTCTTGGGCGGCGCGCGGTAGCATGACGGCTTGGCGGCGCAACGGGTTGGCGCCGCGCGTATGTCTTCCAGCCGCTTCCATGTCTTCCGAACTTGTGCAACGCGCCGGCGTCGTCTCGCCACGCCGGCTCCCCCTGTCGGCCCGCGCGGCGACGATGGCTCTCTTTTTCGTCAACGGTGCAACGTTTGCGACGTGGGGGATTCACATTCCCACGGTCAAGGCGCGCTTCGGGTTGTCCGAGGCGTCGCTGTCGCTGGCGATGTTCATGGTGGCGGCAGGCGCCATCGTGGCGATGAAGTTCGCGGGCAGTTGGGCCGCGCGCATCGGCACGCGCCGCGCCAGCGTGCAGGCGGGCGTGGCCTTCGGTGTCATGACGGCGCTCATCATGCTGATGCCGACCTACCCGACGCTGCTGGCTGTGCTGCTGCTGTTCGGCATCACCAACGCGGGTTTCGACGTGGCCATGAACGCGCAGGCGGCTACGGTCGAGGCCAACCACCATAAGCCGATCATTTCGTCTCTGCACGGCATGTTCAGCCTGGGCGGCATGGCGGGTGCGGCGGCAGGCGGCGTGCTGCTCGAGCTTGGTGTGCCGCCGGCGGTGCATTGCGGCGGCATGGCGCTCGTCACCATGGCCACGGCGCTGTGCGCGGGGCCGTTCATGCTGCCCGATCACGTGCATGCCGAAGGCGAGCCGGCCCATCCCACCACGGGGCGCACGCTGTTCGTGCTCGGCCTGCTGGCCTTCTTCGGGCTGGTGGGCGAAGGCGCCATGTACGACTGGACGACCGTGTACATGCGCGAGATTGCGCAATCGCCCGAGGCCATTGCCAGCGCGGGTTATGCAGCGTTCTCGGGCGGCATGGCGCTTGCACGGTTCGGCGGGGATGTCGCCCGCGGCCACTGGGGCAACATGCGCGTGCTCCGTGCCAGCGGTGTGCTGGCCACGGCGGGCATCCTGCTGGCGCTGCTGTGGCCGGCGCCGGCGGCAGTGCTGGCCGGGTTCGGGCTGATGGGCGTGGGTGCGGCCAACATGGTGCCGATCTTCTTCATCACCGCATCGCGCCTGCCGGGTGTGCCGGCGGCCGAGGGCATTGCCGCCGTGGCGCGTTTTGCCTATGTCGGCCTGCTGGTCGGCCCGGTCATCATCGGGTTGATCGCGCACGGCTCGGACCTGCGCTGGGGCCTGTCGGTCGTGGCGCTGACCATGGCGCTGATTGCCGTGGCCGGCCCCCATGCGATCCGCCGGCCGGAACATCGTTAAACGGTGTGCATCGGCCCAAGAAACAGGCGATTCCTGTTCGTTGACTTTCCTGGGCGCTTGCCATAGCTTACGACGAGGAGAGGGGGTTTCCCGGCGCCGCCGCCATGGTCTGGCCGTGAGGTGGCATCGGGGTACGTTCAAAACGAGGCTGCACCACGTGATCAGCCCAAACGACCCATAGGAAAGGAGCTTCAGATGCCGTACAAACGTCTCACCCTCGTGGCAGCGGCTGCTGTCGTGGCAGCCATCGGAAGCATGGCCCACGCGCAGACCGACAAGAAGTTCGACCCCTACACCCAGGGCGCCAAGGCTGGCGACAAGTTCGATCCCTACACCCAAGGCGCCAAGGCGGGCGACAAGTTCGACCCATACAGCCAGGGCGCTAACAAGAACGACAGCACGGCCAGCGCGCTGAACCCGGGCGCACAGCCGGCCAACGTTGAAAAGGGCAAGTACGATACGTACACCCAGGGTGCCAAGGCGGGCGACAAGTTCGACCCGTACAGCCAGGGTGCCAAGGCCACCGACCCGTACACCGACGGCGCGAAGAAGTAAGCCGGTGTCCTCGACGTGCATGAAGACGCTGATGCATCACCCGATGCATCGGCGTTTTTCTTTGTGGGCGGCGGCGGTCCTCGCGTGTGTCGCGCTGCCCGTGCAGGCCGCCGGTCTGTGCACGGCGCCGTGGGTGCACGATGGCACCCGGCTGCGCCTGGACGGCAACGGCAAGACGCCGATGATCGTCGAGTTCACGCTGCACGACGTCAACCACGACATCCAGGATGGCTGCGAGATCGGCCTGCACATCTATGCCAAGTCGGGGCTCGTGGCGCTTGGCGGGCGGCCGGTCGAGACGGTACAGGATCACCAACTGCTCGTGGACGAAGCGGGCGTCGTCACCCGCGTGGTCAGCATCAACGGGCACGTCTTTGCGCAAAGCGAGCACGCCGACCTCGTGGGCACGGTGAGCACCGCCATCTCGGGCATGTTCCTCTACGGCGCCGGGCTTGCACCCGAGGCCGAGATGCTGCCCGGCGATACGTACGAGTCGAGCTTCGATTTCGACGTGGTATCGCCGCGGCTGGGCATTTCCGTGGGCCGCATGCGCGCCGCGCACGCCAGGGTGGAAGTGTCGGAGCGCCAGGTCGGGCCGGCGCAGCCGATGAACACGGTGGTCGGCATCCTGCAATGCCGGCCGATCCGCTACACCCGCACCGCCAGGCTGGGCGTGCTGCGGCTCGGCAACGAAACCATCGAGCCGGAACCGACCGTCGCGCATCTCACCGACTGGTACTGCCCCGAAGCCGGCGTGGTGATGCGGCAGGAGGTCGAGCAGCACGGCCAGACGCAGACCATCGATGTAGTCGATCTCCAGCGCTAGCGCGGGCCGCCGCGCGGTGGCCGCTGGATCCGGCGCTCGATGGGCCCGCCGAGCACCAGCAGCGCCAGCGCCAGCACGAAGCTGATCGCCACCAGCGCGTATTGCCCGCCGCCGCATGCCGCGCCCAGCATGGCGGCAAGCCAGATGGAGGCAGCGGTGGTCAGCCCTTGCACGCGTTCGTTGTGCGGGTGGTGGATGATGACGCCGGCACCCAGGAAGCCCACGCCGGCCATCACGCCCTGGACGGTGCGCGTCACGCCGTCCGGGCCGAACCCGTTGGCGGAAAACGCCACCGCCAGGGCCGCGCCCAATGACACCAGCCCAAGCGTGCGGACGCCCGCCGACTTGCCATGCAGGCTACGGTTGGCCCCCAGCAGCGCACCCACCAGCAGTGCGGCGGCCATGCGGAGCGCCATGTCGTGGAGCGTCATGCCGCTTCCTGCTCAGGCCCGAACGACTCGACGCTGCCATCGAACCGATAAACGCGCGCCACGGTAAAAGGCGCGCCCGCCTCGGGCTGCGTGAACACGGCGATGTGGTCGACCGGCATGGCCGCCGGCAGCACCACCGGCGTGGCTTCCAGGGCGCGATAGCACGCAAGCTGTTCGGCGTGGCCCAGCTGGCCGGTCAGCGTGATGTGGAACGTGAACGTATCGAAGACGTACGGATACCCCCAGCGCTGCAGGTGGCGTTCCTGCGCCGCCGACAGGCCCACACGGCGGCGGCGTGCCAGTTCTGCGGGCGGGGGTGGGGCCCGGAACGCGTCGAACTCTCGCACGCAGGCGTCTGCGAGGGCGTGCAGGGCGTCACGGGCGGGATCGCCATGGCGCAGGCGCCACGCCAGGAAGCCGCGCAACGTGTGCAGCGTGGGTGCAATCGTGAAGGGCTGCTGCTGCGCGGCAAACCGGCGCAGCGCCGCGTCGAGCTCATCCACGGTGTGCTCGGCGGCGAGGCGGAAGGGCGGCTTGAACGTCGCGTGCAGGCCGTACTGGCGCGGCGCGTCTGTCCAGCGGTCGAGCGTGGCGAGGTCGATGCCGGCGTCGCGGGCCAAGGGCTCGCGCAGGTGTGCTTCGATGACGGTATTGCTGCGCGCGCAGCGGCCAAGCCAGCGGGTGCCGAGCGTGTACCAGGGTTCGGGCGGCAGCAGATAGAGTGCGTAGCGCCAGGCCGTGGGCAGGGGCGGCAGCGCTTGCATCGCGTTCAGCCGATCAGCGGCAGATGCCCCGCGGCGTGGCGCAGACGGCCGCCCACCACGGCGGCCACCACGCGCGGCAGGCCGGGGCGGCGGTCGTCCACGACGATGGCATCGGCGCGCATGCCTGTGGCGAGCGTGCCGCGGTCGGCCAGCCCTGCCGCTTCGGCGGGATGCGCGGCCACGAGCTTCCACGCCTGCGGCAGGCTTGCCACGCCACGCTCTGCCAGCTTGAAGGGCGCGGCCAGGAGCGCTGGGTAGTAGTAATCCGAGGCCAGCACGGTGCCCAGCCCCGCAGCCACCATGGCCGTGGCATCCGGCGCGCCGTTGTGGCTGCCGCCGCGCACCACGTTGGGCGCCCCGAACACGATGTGGCCGCCGTGTGCGCGCGCGGCGCGGGCGACGGCCTCGGTCAGCGGAAATTCGGTGACGGTGCATCCGTGCGCGTGGAACGCGTCGCGCGTGGCCACGTCGGGCTCGTCATGCGAGGCCATGCGGATGCCGCGCTCGCGGGCGGCCCGGGCCAGCGTGGCGGTCACCGTGTCCACCTTGCCGGCGTTGGCCGCCGCTGCATGGAACCGGACAAGGAACGTGTCGACGTCGCATTCGGCGCGGTCGGCGTACTGCCCGAGCTTGCGCGCGTCGCCCAGCTTGTCGCGCATGACGGGCAGGTGGTCGTTGAACGACAGGAAATGCACGCGCCCGGCCTCCATCCAGGCCAGTGCGTCGGCCACGCCGTCGGCATGGTGCAGCTCGAAGCGCAGGTGCATCAGGTGCTGCGCGCCGAGGTGCGGGCGCATGGCGTCGAGCGTATCGAGCATGCGCAGCGCATAGCTGCGGCCGCGCAAGCCGCCTTCCCACGAATACGTGACGCCGTGGAACTCGGTGGTGATGCCGTTGGCCAGTAGTTGGCCGTCGACGTCGGCCAGGGCCGTTTCGTACGGGAAGGCCACGCCGGGGCGCGGCATGACGGCGCGTTCGAAGGCGTCCCCATGCACGTCGACGATGCCGGGCAGCACCAGCAGGTCGCCGCAGTCGATCATGCCGCGCGTCGGCTGGGCGTCACATGCGACGATCCGCCCGTCGCGGAATTGCACGGCCGCTTCCGCCAGGCCGTCGGCGAGGAGGGTGCGGCGCGAAACGAGGCCGGCCACGTGGCCGACAGAGGACGAAAACGATTGCATAGGGCCCACTTCGGTGTGCGCACTTGTTCGGTGTCGTGCCGGCATTGTGCCGCAACCGGCGTGCCGGCTGTCGGCGCCTCGGTCGTTTGTCCCACTCTGTAGTGGGGAGCCCCATCCGAACGCCTTAACTTTCCGGCTGCCTTGGTCGATATCTCAGAAAACAGCCCAGGCCATATGGACGCCACTTCCACCGAGCGGCCTGACCGTCCCGGACAGGATGCGACCGTCCCGGACGCCCCCAGGCCGCTGCCGCTCGCTGACGATCGTTACGAGGCACTCGTCCGGCAAATGCCGGATGCGCTGTACATCGTGGCGGACGACATCATCGTTTTCATCAACGAGGCGGGCGTTCGGCTGTTGGGTGGGCAGAGCGCGCGGGATATCGTCGGCCGCGAGCTCGATGAATTCGTCCACGATAACTCGGTGCAACTGGCCCGCCAGCGGCGCGTCTGGATGGTCGAACACGGCGCGGGTCTGCCGCCGGTGGAGCAGACGCTGCTGCGCTGCGATGGCACGCCGGTGGAGGTGGAGGTGCTCTCCGCCCCGGTGCAGCTTGGCTGGCGCACCGCCATCCAGGTCGTGGCGCGCGACATCACGCAGCGCAAGCAGGCCGAACAGGCGCTGCGCGAATCGGAAGCCAACTACCGCGCCCTGGCCGCGGAAACCGCGCGCGCCAAGGAACTGCTGCGGTGCGAGAAAACCGTGCTCGAACTGAGCTCGCGCAATGTTCCGCTGCCTGACCTGCTCGCCGAGGTATGCCGGCTGGTGGAAGGGCTGCTTGGCGACGGCGCCATGTGTTCCGTGCTGCTGTGCAGCGACGGCGAGCACGTTACGCAAGCCGTCGCGCCGTCGCTGCCGTCCGTGCTCTCGCAGGGGCTCGTGGGCTTGGCGATCGGCCCCGCGCACGGCTCCTGCGGCACCGCCATGTACCTCAACCGGCGCGTGGTGGTGGAGGACATCCTCGCCGATCCACTGTGGGACGACTACCGCGAGCTGGTGGTCCCGCTCGGCTTGCGCGCGTGCTGGTCCACGCCCATCCGCGGCGACAACGCGCAGATGATCGGCGCGATGGGCATCTATTACGACACGCCGCGCGCGCCGACGGCCGATGCGATGGGCCTGCTCGACGCCATCACCGACATCGTCGGCGTGGCGATTCAGAAGGCGCATATCGCGCGCGAGCTGCAGGAGAGCGAAGAGCGCTACCGCCTGGCCGTCGACAACCTGACCGAGGGCATCGTCGTGCAGGCGGCCGACGGCACCATCCTCGCGTGCAACCCGAGCGCGCGGCGCATCCTGCGCGCGGGCCCCGTCTCACCGGTGGGCACCAGCCATCTCGCGCTGATGCGGCGTTCGCTGCGCGAAGACGGCACCGAGATCCCGTTTGACGAGCGCCCCACGCGCGTGGTGCTCAACACCGGACGTCCGCTGCTGGGTCTGACCATCGGTCTCGAACTCGTGGACGGCGAGATCGTATGGGTGCACGAAAACGTGCTGCCGATCATCCGCCCCGGCGACGAGGCTCCATCGGCCGTGCTCATCTCGTTCAACGACATCGGGCCCGCGCGCGCCGCGCAGCAGCAGCTGACGTTCCTGGCGCAGCGCGATGCGCTCACCGGCCTGTACAACCGCGCGTTCTTCTCACAGCGCATGCAGGCCGTGATGGACCGGGCCGCGTCCGAGCACCGCCAGGTGGCCGTGCTGTTTCTCGACCTGGACGGCTTCAAGAAGGTCAACGACACGGCCGGCCATGAGGCCGGAGACCACCTGCTGCGCATCGTCGCGCAACGGCTGTCGGGCTGCGTGCGCGAGAGCGATACGCTGGCCCGCCTCGGCGGCGATGAATTCGTCGTGCTGCTCGACGACGTGCGCTCGCTCGGCGAGGCCGAGCGGCTGGCCAGGCGCATCGTCCGCGCGATCGCGCAGCCGTTTTCCACCGGCGGCATCGAGTACTACCTTGGCGCGTCGATCGGCATTGCGCTGTACCCCGAGCACGGCGCCGATGCCGCCACGCTGCTGCGCAGCGCCGATGCCGCCATGTACAACGCCAAGCAGAACGGGCGCAACCAGCACCGCGTGTACACCGCGCGCCTGTCGCAGCGTGCACAGCGGCGCTTCCAGCTCGAGCACCACCTGCGCCGCGCGCTCGGTGCGGGCGAGCTCTCGCTGCGCTTTCAGCCGATCGTCGACGCCACAGCGATGGACATCGTCGGCGCCGAGGTGCTGCTGCGCTGGCACAGTGCGGAACTCGGCGAGGTGTCGCCCGCGGAGTTCATTCCCGTGGCCGAAGACGCCGGGCTCATCAACGACATCGGCGCGTGGACGCTGGCACAGGCATGCCGCCAGGCTGCGCACTGGCGCGCCACCTGCATGCCGGAGTTCTTCGTGGCGGTGAACCTCTCGCCGCGCCAGTTCGGGGAGGGGCTGGTGCCGACCATCGCGCGTTGCCTGGACGAGGCCGGCCTGCCCGCCAGCGCGCTCGAGATGGAGATCACCGAGGGATTGCTCATGCGCGACACCGCCGCCGTGATGCCGATGCTCGATGCCCTGACGGCGCTGGGCGTGCGCATTTCCATCGACGATTTCGGCACGGGCTACTCCTCGCTGTCGTACCTGCAGCGCTTTCCGATCGACAACCTCAAGGTGGACCGGTCGTTCGTCTCGGGCATTCCGCGCCATCGCGATTCGGTCGTGATCTCGCGCGCGGTGGTGGCGATGGCCGCGTCGCTCGACATGAGCGTCACCGCCGAGGGCGTCGAGACGCTGGAGCAGGCGGAATTCCTGCAGGCCGCCGGCTGCGACAAGCTGCAGGGCTTCCTGTTCGGGCCGCCCATGACGGCCGAGGCCTACGAGGCGCGGCTGCGCCGGGGCCGCGCGGCACTCGCGTAATGCCTGCGTAAGCCCGGGCAGGTAGCGTCACTCAAGTGGGCGCCCGCCGGCGCCGATAACCCCCGTAGAGGGTTGCCCCGCGCCATCGTGGGGCCGACACAACAACAACCGGAGACCAACGCAAGTGAAGCCATTCGCCTGGGGCCGCGGCCCGAATGCCTCTCCTGACCTGGTGGCCCGCATTGCCGAAGAAGCCGGCCGCGTCGGCATCGGCATCTGCGAGGTGTCCGGCAATGTGGAGGACGTGGCTGCGCGCCTGCGCCGCCAGGCCGACGTGTTCGACCAGCTGCGCGCCGCTGCCGATGCCACCATGCGCGGCAACCACGACATCGCCGTGGCAGCGCGCCACGCGCGTGAAGTGGCCTCGCACGCCAGCGAGGAGGTGAGCGGCTCGCGGGCCACGGTCGATGCGTCGCTGCGGGACATCCGCGAACTGGCCGTCGGCGTGGCCAGCATGGAGCAGCAGGTTGCCGCCCTGCGCGAGGCGCTCACGCAGGTGGCCCAGGCTGCAGAACAGATCTCGCAGATTGCCAAGCAGACGAACCTGCTCGCCATCAACGCCGCCATCGAGGCCGCGCGCGCCGGAGAATCGGGCCGCAGCTTCGCGGTGGTGGCCGGTGCCGTCAAGCAGCTGGCAGGACAGACGGCCGACGCCACGCGGCGTATCGAGACCACGCTGGCCGATCTGTCCGGCCAGACCGACAAGCTCATCGGCGACAGCAGCGCCAACGTGTCGCGCGCGCAGCGCGTGGACGCGGGCACGCAGGCCATCGGCGCGGTGATCGGCGTGGCCGGCGAGGCCATCGCACGCTTTGACGCCGAAGCCACCAGCATTGCCGAGTCCACCGCCGCCATCGAGGCGGAATGCGCGTCACTCGCGCACGAGGTGGACGCCATGGCCGAGGGCGTCAAGCAGTCGAGCCACAACATCGACAGCGCGCAGCAGCAGCTGGCCGGTCTGCTGGGCGCTTCGGAAACGCTGATCCGGCTGACGGCATCGACCGGCGTCAAGGGTGGCGACACGCCCTTCATCGAGGCCGTGCAGGCGGCAGCGCGCAAGATCGGTGTGCTGTTTGAATCGGCGCTGGCGCGTGGCGATATCAGCGAGGCCGACCTGTTCGACCGCGCGTATCAGCCGGTGCCGAATACCGACCCGCCGCAGTACCTGACGCGCTTTACCGCGTTGACCGATCGCGCACTGCCTGCGGTGCAGGAGCCGCTGCTCGCGCTGGACCCGCGGGTGGTGTTCTGTGCCGCGGTGGACAACAACGGCTATCTGCCCACGCACAACCTGAAGTTCTCGCAGCCGCAGGGCAGTGATCCGGCATGGAATGCTGCGAACAGCCGCAACCGGCGGCTCTTTACTGACCGCACGGGGCTGGGGGCTGCGCGCAATACCGAGGCGTTCTTGCTGCAGACTTATCGGCGGGATATGGGGAACGGGACGTTCGTGATGATGAAGGATGTGTCGGCACCGATTTACGTCAGGGGCCGCCACTGGGGTGGGTTCCGGATGGGTTACAAGGTGGTCAGTTGAAGACCGTAACGCGCGGTGGGGTTTGGGACCCCGCTTGCGGGGTTTTGTTGTTGATCGTGCATCGCTTGTTTCGTCCCCTGCCGGGGCCGACTTACTTTCTTTGTCTTGCCAAAGAAAGGTAAGCAAAGAAAGGCGTGCCCGAGATGGCGACCCACTCCTTGAATTTCTGTCGCAGGGAGGGGAAGGAGGCAAACTCGCTGCGCTCAGACAGGCCTCCTTCCTTTTTCCTCCCTGCAACAGAAATTCAAGGCGCCATCTAGGGCAGGAACCTCAACGGCCAGACCATCGCGGCGCGGGGATTGGCGCGACGATGGTCTGTTTGCTGTTGGGGCTTAGTGTTTGCGCGTGCCCAGGATGACCAGGACGGCGGCGCCCAGCTCCAGCGCGGCTACGAAGTAGAGGCCGGCGGAGAGGTGGCCGGTGCTGGTCTTCAGCCAGCCGATCATGTACGGCGCGACGAAGCCGGCGAGGTTGCCGATGGAGTTGATGAGGGCGATGCCGCCTGCGGCTGCGGTGCCGGCCAGGAAGACAGCGGGGATCGACCAGAACACCGGGAACGCGGCGAGGATACCGATGGCGGCGACGGTCAGGGCCAGCAGCGCCAGCAGCGGAGTGCCGAGCAGCGCGCCGGTGGCGACGAGGCCGGCGCTGGCGATGAGAGCGGCGATGGCGCAGTGCATGCGGCGCTCGCCGGTACGGTCGGAATGCGCGCCGTTCCAGACCATCGCAATCGTGCCGGCGATGAACGGAATGGCCGCGATCAGGCCGATCTGGAAATTGCCCTGCACGCCAAGCTCCTTGATGATCGACGGCGTCCAGGAGGCGATGGTGGCGTTGCCGCTGACGACGCAGAAGTAGATCAGCGCGCAGATCCACACGCGGGCGTTGGCCAGCGCCGCGCCAAACGAGGCGTGCTTTGCGGGGTCGCGGTTCTCCACCTCGACGGCGCGGATGACGGCGTCTTGCTCCGCAGCAGACAGCCACTTGGCCTGGCGCGGTGTTTCGGGCAGCCAGGCGAGCACCGCGAAGCCGGCCAGCACCGACGGAATGCCTTCGAGCAGGAACAGCCATTGCCAGTTGGCCAGGTGGCCCACGCCTTCCATGCGGCTCATGATGAAGCCGGCAATCGGGCCGCCCACCACGCCGGCAATTGCAAACGACGTCATGAACAAGCCGTTGATGCGCGCGCGGTGTGCGGAGGGAAACCAGTACGTCAGGTACAGCACCACGCCCGGGAAGAACCCGGCTTCAAAGATGCCGAGCAGGAAGCGCATGACGTAGAACGACGTGGGCGTCTTCACGTAGATCATCGCCATCGAGGCCAGGCCCCACAGAATGGTGATGCGGGCGAGCGTCTTGCGCGCACCGATCTTTTCCAGCAGCAGGTTGCTCGGCACTTCAAACAGGAAGTAGCCGATGAAGAAGATGCCGGCACCCAAGCCGTAGACGGCTTCGCTGAACTGCAGGTCCTGCAGCATCTGCAGCTTGGCGAAGCCGACGTTCACGCGGTCGATCCACGCGAGGATGAACAGGATCACCAGGAAGGGCACGAGCCGCATGGCGATGCGGCGGTAGGTGGCCTCCAGCGCGGCGTCTTCAGGGGGGCTGCTGGCCGGATCCGTGGGGTGGGCCGGCAAGGCTTGGATTTGCGACATGGTTTCCTCCGATAGCGTGAGAGCTTGCCGGCGCTTCGTTGTGCCGCTTTGTGCGACGAAACGCAGGCGTGAGTAGGGCCGGGCGCGTCTGCGGCGCGCCTTTTTCGTGGTGATTGAAGAGAACCGCCCGCGTGGCCCAGCGGCAGGCGGCAGGTTCGTGCTAGCCGATCAACGCAGCGCAGCCTCCACCGCCCGGCCGACACGCAGGACGCGCGCGTCGTCGCCCGCGAGACCACACAGCGACAAGCCCGCCGGCAGTTCGCCAGCGGCGTGGGCAGGCAGCGTCAGCGCGCAGCCGTCCAGGAAATTGATCACGCTCGGGTTGCGCAACGCGAGTGCATTGGTGCGGAAGAACTGTGCGTCGTCGGCTTCGAGCGGGGCGACTTCGGGCGGCACGATGGCCACCGTCGGCATCAGCCACGCATCGAAGTTGGCCAGGCGCTTGCGTGCGGCGGCAATCATGCGTGCGCGTGCCTGCATGACGTCGATGTACGCCGCCGCGCCCATCTGCTCGCCGCGGCGGATGCGTGCGGCCACGCGCGGGTCGTAGTGGGCCTCGGCGCGGGCCAGCAGCGGACGGTGCCACGCCCAGGCCTCGGCGGCCGTGAGCCCGCCGCCGCCGTTGATCTCCGGCAGTTCGAGCAGTTCGGGAAATTCGAAACGCACGATGTGTGCGCCTGCGCGTTCGAGCTGTTCCACGGCGCGGTCGAATGCCCTGGCGACCGTGTCGTCGAGGCCCGCGCCCACGTAGTCCTGCGTGACGCCGAGGCGCAAGCCGGCCAGCGGCACGGCATCGGTGTCGAGCGTCTCGCCACTGAGGATGGCATCGACGATGGCGCAGCAATCGACGGAGTTCGCCAGCGGTCCGGCCGAATCGAGCGAGGTCGACAGTGGCACGCCGCCCGTCATCGGCACGCGGCGCGCCGTGGGTTTGAAGCCGGTCAGATTGCAGAACGCCGACGGAATGCGGATCGACCCGCCCGTGTCGGTGCCCAGCGCCGCGACGGCCATGCCGCCCGCCACGGTGACGGCGCCGCCGGACGTGGAGCCGCCGGCGGCTCGCGCGTTGTCGGCCGGCGTGCGCGGCGTGCCGTAGTGCGGGTTCAGGCCGAGGCCCGAGAACGCGAACTCGCTCATGTTGGTGCGGCCGAGCAGCACCGCACCGGCTGCGCGCAGGCGCGCCACGGCGGCGGCGTCGGCGGTGGCGGGCGGCCGGTCGGCCAGTGCGCGGGAGCCGGCGGCCGTCACCTGGCCGGCCACGTCGAACAGGTCCTTGATCGACACCGGCAGCCCGGCCAGCAGCGAGGGCACATTGCCTGCCGCGCGTGCGGCATCGGCGGCACGCGCCATGGCGAGCGCGGCTTGCGCATCGAGGCTCACGTACGCGGCACCACCGGAGGCGCGGTGCGATTCGGCACGCTCGAGCGCGGCTTCAGTCAAGGCAACGCTGGTGGTGCGGCCGGCAGCCAGGTCGGCGGCGAGTGCGCGGATGGTGTTGGGGCGGGGCGTCGTCATGCGGCAATCTCCGGTGGGCGCTTCAGCCTTCAACAGGCAGGGTGTGGACAGCATAGCGATGGCGCAGCTCGCTGCCCGACACCGGGTCGATCAGCGCCATGTCGAACGCCTCGCCAAAACCGAGTTCGCCGATGATCGGCTGCGTGCCGCAGAACATGGCGGTCCCCACCGGCAGCGTGTCGGCGCCGGTGTAGCGGCGGATGAGGTCGCGCGGGTCGAGCATGCGCGTGACGCTGCCTTCCTGGTACAGCGCGGTCTGGCCGTCGCGTGTGCGCCAAGTCTTCATCTGGAGGCTGTCCCAGTGGTCGGCCAGCGCGTCGAAGCGCCACACGTCGCGGCTCACGGGCTTGGCGCACATCTGCTTGGAGACCGTCACGCCATAGGCTTCGACCTTGCGGTCGGTATGGTCCGACCCGATGCCGACCAGCAGGCCCATCGGCGTGGAATACAGCACGAATTCCGCTTCACCGGACGAATCGGCGCCGGGAATCTCGACGCGCGCATCGGTGGTCAAGAGCGACGCCGACACGCGATAGAAGCACGGCACGCGGGCTGGGCGCGCCACGCCGATCGCTTCGAGTTCGGCGATGTGGTGTTCGACGGCCTCGGCGTCGCGGCCGGTCCAGCCGGCAATGACGAGGTGGTCGACAGTCACGTCGATGGGGCCGTGGCCAATGAGGTTCAGGTGCAGCGTGGTCATGCGGAATCCGGAAGAAGCGGGAAAACAAGCCAAGGGGGAATCGAAATCAGAGCGTGCGGATGATCGTGCGGCGGAACTCGTCGATGTGCTCGCGGATGGCCTCCCGCGCGGCGGGCACGTCGCGGCGCTCGAGCGCGTCGAGCACGGCGAGGTGTTCGTCGTACACGTTCTGCAGGTGTTGCGGCTCGGAAAGCGAGAGGAACCAGAAGCGCGCCTGCTTTTCATGCAGCCCGCGCAGCAATTCGGCCAGCACGCGGTTACGCGAGGCAGCCGAAATGGCGAGGTGGAACTTGAGGTCGAGCGCCGCCAGCGCGGCAATGTCGCGCTGCTCGATCAGGGCCGGCGATGCGTCGACGATGGCACGCATGGCTTCCAGGTCGGCGGGGTGGGCGCGCTCGGCGGCCAGCGTCACGCACAGCACTTCGTTGGTCGCGCGCACCTCGATCATGTCGAGCACGTCGTTGAGCGAGAGCGGCGTCACCAGCACGCCCTTGCGCGGCAGGATCTGCACCAGCCCTTCGACTTCAAGCCGATGCAGTGCCTGGTGAATCGGCGTGCGGCCGAGCCCGAGCAGCGCACCGAGCTGCGCCTCGTTGAGCGGCTCGCCGGGGCGGAACTCGCACGCCATGATGCGGCGCTTGATCTCGGCATAGGCGAGCTCGCGCATGGCCGCGCCCTTGGGGGCGTGCGCGGCCGGTTCCACTGCAAACGGGGCAGGGTTGGCGGCGCCGGGAGAAACCAGCTTGATCGGGCGCGACATCGCAGAACCTCGAATCTGTAAAAGTCGAGTGATGGTATTGTGATATCTCACAGAGCGTCAAGCGATCGCGCCATCGCTCCGGGCTAGGGATTGCCCTGATGCACGCGGTCTGGCCATCCGGAAAAATTGTTATAGACTGCAACAAAAATTTGGACGGAGACAGCCATGAAGATCGCCATCATCGGGGCGGGCATCGGCGGGCTCACGCTTGCGTTGATGGCGCAGCGGCAGGGCTTTGAGGTCGAGGTATGGGAGGCGGTGCAGACGCTGCGGCCGCTGGGCGTGGGCATCAACCTGCTGCCGCACGCGGCGCGCCAGCTGTGCGAACTCGGGCTCGAAGACACGCTCGGCGCGCTGGCGATCCGCACGTCGGCGCTGGCGTACTACAACCGCTTCGGCCAGCCGATCTGGCAGGAGCCGCGCGGGCTGGCGGCGGGATATGACTGGCCGCAGTTCTCCATCCACCGCGGCGAATTCCAGATGGCGCTGGCCGATGCCGTGATGGAGCGGCTCGGGCGCGACGCCGTGCATCTCGGCCACAGCTTCGAGGCGGTCCGGTCGACTGGCGAGGGCGGCGGCCCCGTGCGCTTCACGCTGCGCGACCGCGCCAATGACGCCATCGTCGAATCGTCGGCCGACGTGCTGATCGGTGCCGACGGCATCCACTCCGCCGTGCGCCGTCAGTTCTACCCCACGGGCGACGCGCCGCGCTTTGCCGGCCGCATGCTGTGGCGGGCCGTCACCGAAGGGCAACCGTATCTCGATGGCCGCACGATGTTCATGGCCGGCCACCAGGACCAGAAGTTCGTCGCCTACCCCATCTCCGAGCCGCTGCGCCAGCAGGGCCGCTCGCGCATCAACTGGATCGCCGAGCTGCGCGTGCCCGACGAGGCGCCGCCGCGCAGCGACTGGAACCGCGAAGTCGACCGTGCCATCTTTCGCAGCGCCTTTGCCGACTGGAAATGGGATTGGATCGACATCCCCGCGCTCATCGACGGCGCGCAGGCCGTGTACGAATTCCCGCTCGTCGACAAGGATCCGCTGCCGCGCTGGACGTTCGGCCGCGTCACGCTGCTGGGCGACGCGGCGCACCCGATGTACCCGATCGGCTCGAACGGCAGCGCGCAGGCGATTCTCGACGCGCGCGCGCTGATCGATTGCCTGCTGAGCACACGCGAGATCGGCATCGCTCTGCGCGAGTACGAGGCCGATCGCCTGCCGCGCACGGCCGGCATCGTGCTGCGCAATCGTCTGAACGGGCCGGAACAGGTCATGCAGCTTGCGCACGAACGCGCGCCGCAGGGCTTTTCCCGCATCGATGACGTGATCCCACGCGCCGAGCTGGAAGGGATTGCGATACGCTACAAGAAACTCGCCGGTTTCGATCCGCAGTCGCTGCGCGATCAGCCGCCCATGCCCGCCCGCGGCGGCGGCGCGCCGGCCTGACGACAACACCACCAGAAAAGAAGAGGGGACCATGACCATTCGCCGCACCATCTGCGCCGCTGTCGCGCTGCTGCTTGCGACCACTGCCCATGCCGACGTGGTCGTGGGCGTGAGCCTGTCGACCACCGGGCCGTCGGCGTCGCTGGGCATCACGCAGAAGAATTCGCTGGCGTTCTACCCGGACAGCATCGGCGGCGAAAAGCTGCGCCTCGTGGTGGTGGACGACGCGTCGGACCCAACCACCGGCACGCGCATGGCACGCAAGCTCGTGACGGAAGACCACGTCGACATCATCGTCGGCTCGTCGGCGGTGGCGCCGTCGATTGCGATCGCCGAGGTCGCGACCGAATCGCACACGCCGCAGTTGTCGCTCGCGCCGGTCGAGCTGAAGCCGGGCAAGGGCGACTGGACGTATCGCCTCGCGCAGCCGATCTCGCTGATGGCCGAGGCGATTGCCGCGCGCATGGCGGCGTCCGGCGTCAAGACCGTCGGCTTCATCGGCTTTGCCGATGCGTACGGCGAGAGCTGGCTCAAGGATTTCACCGCCGCCGCCGCCACGCCGCGCGGCATCAAGATCGTCGATGTGGAACGCTATGCGCGCGCCGATACCAGCGTGACCGGGCAGGTGGCCAAGCTCGTCAGCATCAAGCCCGATGCGATCCTGGTGGCCGGCGCCGGTACGGGCGCTGCGCTGCCGCATACGTCGCTGCGCGATCGCGGCTATGCGGGCCCGATCTACCAGACGCACGGCGCGGCGACGAAGGACCTGATCCGCATCGGCGGCAAGACGGTCGATGGCGCCATCCTGCCGGCGGGCCCCGTGATCGTGGCCGAGCAGCTGCCCGACAGCCATCCCAGCAAGAAGACGGCGCTCGAGTACGTCACCCGCTACGAAAAGGCCAACGGCCCGGACACGCGCACCCAGTTCGGCGCCCACACGTGGGACGCGCTGCAGGTGCTCAAGCGTATCGTGCCGGTGGCGCTCAAGCAGGCCCGGCCGGGCACGCCCGAGTTCCGTCAGGCGCTGAAGACGGCGCTGGAGTCGGAGCGCGACATCGTCGTCTCGCATGGGGTGCTGAACTACACGGCCGCCGACCACTTCGGCTTTGATGCGCGCGGCCGTGTGCTGCTGACCATCGAGCACGGCAAGTGGAAACTGCTGAACTGAAGCGCGCGTGCGCGCATGGTCAAGCGGCACGCCGCCGACGATCATCCCGAGACTCCGCCACCACCGCCAACGCCATGCCGCGCACGCCCAAAGCCGACGATCTCTACCCCGCCGTGGCCGCATCCGGCCACTTCAACCCGCACCTCGCCGATGTGGAATATGGCGCCCTCGACGGGCTGGTCGGCTATGCGGTGCGGCGCGCGCAGCTGCACATCTACGAAGATTTCGTGCGCTCGCTGCAGGCGTGGAACATCACGCCGCCGCGCTTTTCGGCCATGACCGTCATCGCGCACAACCCGAACCTCAAGCTGACGGAACTGGCGAACATCCTGGGCGTGGCGCGCTCGGGCGCGGTGCTGCTGGTCGACACGCTCGAAGAGATGGGCATGGTCGAGCGCCAGCCGTCCCCGAAGGACAAGCGCGCCTTCCGGCTCGTGCTGACGGCCCGGGGCGCGACGACGCTGGAGGACATCACACGTGCCGTCACCGAGCACGACGCCCGTGTGACGGCACATCTGTCGGGCGACGAACGGCGGACACTGCTCGCGCTGCTCAACAAGCTCGCCGCGGGGCCGGCCGCCGCGCCTGAATGACGAACGGCCCGCATGCGGGCCGTGTCCGGTTTGCCACGGCGGATCAGCGCTTGTCGGCGTCCATGGCCTTCTGCCACGGATCCTTCTCGGGCGGGTAGAGCGAATCGAAGTATTCGCGCAGCGTGCAGATTTCCTGGACGATCTCGAACGGAAAGCCCTGCCGGCCGCCGCGGTCATCCATCTGCAGGCTGTTCAGGTAGCGCCGGCAGCCGATGAAGTCCACCCACTTGGCGGCGATCGTGTTGATGATGCGCGGGAACCTGCGGCCCAGCTCGATCGGCCGCACTTCGTCGGGCAGGGACGCCAGCCAGCGGATCGCCTCGCGGTTGAGCGCGAAGTCGTCGGGGCCGGGCTGCTTGCGTTGGGACGCGGGATCTGGGGTCATATCGTGCATGCATCCATGAGGGCCTGATCACACTGGAGCCGCATACATGGCCGGTGTGCACCCACCCTGGGCTTAGTGTACGCCGCTTGGCGCCGTCTGCCAGCCCGACACGGGAGGGTCTTGACGCTTTACCCGTTTGAATCGAACAGCCACGCCGCGAGCCTCCCCTTGGCCCTGGGGTATGCGGTCCGCGCCACATTCGCCCTCAAGTTTTGCCGGCTCGTGCCGATAGGCCAAGCGCGGCTCGACTCGCTGTGGCCCAGAGCACCCACGTCAAGGCGAGGACGGCGCCAGCGCCGGCAGGCATGCCGCCCCTTATTTCAATCAGAAAACCGGACTTCGAGCCGAGGTAGGCAGGGTATGAAGCAAATCGATGCGAGCCAATTGCGTGTCGGCATGTTTGTCATGAAGCTGGGTGGGTCATGGCTCAAGCATCCGTTCTGGCGCACGCAGTTCCAGCTGTCGAACCAGGGACAGATCGAGGACATCCGCAAGGCGGGCATCACCGAGGTCTGGATCGATCCGGAACGCGGCGAAGACGTACTGCCTGCCAACCTGATGCCGACCTCTGCGCCAGCGGTACCCGAGCCTGAACCACTGACGCGCGAGACCCTTGCCGCCCGGCCGCCGATTACACCCACGTCGCTCAAGGAAGAGTGGAAGCACGCTCAGCAGCTGGTGCAGAACGGCAAGGCCACGCTCGGCCACATGTTCGCCGAGGCCCGCATGGGCCGGGCGCTCGAAACCGAGAAGGCGCTGCTGCTGGTGGACGACGTGTCGAATTCGCTGGCACGCAACTCGTATGCGCTCATCGCCCTGGCGCGCCTGAAGACGAAGGACGACTACACGTACCTGCACTCGTTTGCGGTCTGCGCGCTGATGGTTGCGCTGGCCAAGACGCTGGGCCTGCCTGAAGACGAGATCCGCGAATGCGGGCTGGGCGGGCTGGTGCATGACATTGGCAAGTCGGCCATGCCGCGCACGCTGCTCGACAAGAGCACGGCCCTCACCAAGGACGAACTCGCGCTGCTGCAGACGCACGCCGTGGGCGGCCACCACCTGCTGGTGGGCACCGGGCAGTTCAGCGAGATCGCGCGCGAGATCTGCCTGCACCACCACGAGCGCATCGACGGCAGCGGCTACCCCGACGCCCAGAAGGCCGACGGCATCAGCCTGTGGGCCAAGATGGGTGCCATCTGCGATGTGTACGACACGCTCACCTCGAGCAGCCCGTATCACCATGCGTGGTCGCCGGCGCAGGCGCTCAAGTACATGATGGCGCGCACCGACACGCAGTTCGACCGCACCATCTTCCAGGCCTTCACGCGCAGCGTGGGCATCTACCCGGTGGGCACGCTGGTCAAGCTGCGCACCAACCGGCTCGGCGTGGTCGTCAACCAGAACGAGGCCTCCGCGCTCAAGCCGGACGTGGTCGTGTTCTACTCGGGCAACACCAAGACGCGCGTGCGCCCCGAGCGCATCAGCCTCAGCAAGTCGGACGACGCCATCGTCAGCGTGGAAGACGCCACCACGTGGGGTTTGTCCGACGAGGAAGTCTCCGACATGTGCCTGGTCTGAGCGCGCGGCTCAGACGTCTTCCACGGGCGGTTCCTTGCGGTCGGGGTTGTCGGGCCGCGTGTCGGACGGAACGAGCTTGTCGCCGGGCTGGCGCGGACGCTGCTCGGGCGCGGCGCCGGGTTTGGACGGGGCCGGCGGCTGCGTCGTGTCGGTTTGGGTGCGGCCTGGCTGGGTGGGCATCGCGCTCTCCTGCGGGTGGGGATGCCCCGTCTTGCAGCACGCCGCGCGCCTGGCAAGCCCCCACGCCGTATGTGTATTTTTATTAACACGGACTTCAACAAACTTCATGGCACACCCCTCTAAAGTGGGGTACGTTTGAGTCGTTGTTCCTGACGTTGCCGAACCTGCGCCGCAGAGCCAGAGCGTGGTCGGCCATCCGCAAACGAACGATTCAGTCTTCCGGGGGGTGACATGAACGTTTCCAATCTGCTGCACGCGGCGTCGCATTGGGTGTTGCAGTCGCGCGCTTTCAGCATCACGCAATCGGTTGCGCACCACCGCACGCCAAGCGATGCGCTGTCGCACTGGAAACTCGATATCTGGCACAAGAGCGTGCCGTTCCTGCTTGAGGGCGGCCTCGCCGAGCCGGCGCATCAGCTGTTTCCGAAGCATCTGCCGCACGCTGATTGGGTCGATGAACTGCACCACCATCTAAGCCAGCTTGTGGGCATGCGCCGCGAGCATTGCAAGGTCGATATCCGCGCCGTGACGGGGCTGGCGCAGTCGCCGTGCTCGGTGCATTCGTTCCCGAGCATGCTGGTGTTCGCGCATCAGCATTGCCGCCGCATTCCACACAGCACCGACGCCGACTTTGCTGCCAACCGGCGCCACGTGTTCCGCTACGCAGATCAGGTCAACGTGTTCCGTGCCTACGATTTTGCCGGCGGCGAACTGTTCTACATGAACGAGTGGGGCGCGCACCATTTTGCTGCGCTGGTCTTGCAGGCGCGCACGCAGAACCGCGAACTGCTTGTCGACGCCGAGGTGCGCCACGTGCGCTCGGCGCTCGGGCTGCGCCGGCTGCTCGACAGCTTCCACGTCATCGGTGCCCGCCGCCAGGCGCAGCAGCGCTATGGCACGCGCCTGTCCGAGGCGCTGGCGAGCCACCAGGTGCCGCATCGCTGGATGCATGGCCGCCGCGAGACGGAAGGCTTCGAACTGTGCTTCCTGCCCAAGTCCGACCGCTTCGCCAACTGCGTGGGCGAGCAGCTCGTGCGTGACGGCTGGTTCGACTACGGCGCATGGCTGGCGGGGCTGCACGACGCCGCCGAAGTGGGCGCACCCGCGCAACGCGCCGGGGCAGCCCGCAAGACGCGGGCCAGCTGGAAGCGCGTGTCCGTGCCGGGCCTCGGTTTGCCGACCGGTCTGGCTGCGGGGTTTGCGCACACGCGGCTGTAACACAAAGGCGCTACGGTTGCGGGTTGTCCTGCCCCCCGCCTGACGGATTGCTGAATCAGGCGGCCGGTGTCAGAATTCGCAACTTAGTTGCATGTTGGCGCGCGATGCCCTATCGCGTCGGGCGCCGGCATCTGCGTCCCTGACCGTGCGTTCGTTCCGCTCCTCCTTCCTCCAATTGCGTTGGCTGGCCTGCCTGCTGACCGCGTTCCTGCTGTTTGGGCAGCAGGGCGCGCTGCGGCATGCGCTGTCGCATTGGGGCGAGGAAGCCAGCGGCGGCCCCCGCATTGTCAGTACCGCTGCGGCCACGCCCGGCGGCACCGAGCGCAGCCCCGCGCAGGAACATGCCGTCTGCCTGCAATGCGCAGCGTTTGCAGCGCTTGCGGCCGCCTTGCCGATGCTGGCGGCGATGGGCCTGGCCCATACCCGGCGCTGGCACTTTCCGCGCATCGGTTTCCGTGCAGGCGCGCCGGTCTTTCCGGTGGCCGTGTGTTCGCGCGATCCTCCGTTCCCCCTTTGATTCCTGCCTTGCCCGTCGGCTCCGTGTGGTGATGCGCGCGCGAGCCGCTGTCTGACGCATCCGCTCGATTCAAAGGTCTGTCCATGATTCCGTTCCAGCCCGCCAAGCTGGTGATGGCGCTTGCCGCCGTCCTGCCACCTTTTGCGGCCGCTTCCGCCTTCGCGCAGGAAGCCGCCCCGCCTGCCGCCAACGCCGGCAACGCCGCCACGCCGGCCGGCAGTGTCCGCGACCTCAGCGAAACCCGCGTGAGCGCCAAGCGGCTCGATGCCGCGCGCAACGCGCTCTCGCCCGACACCGGCAGCTCCGTCTACAAGTTCGACACCGACGACATCGCCCGCCTGCCCCTGGGCGATGCGACCCCGCTCAACCAGGTGCTGCTGCAGGCTCCGGGCGTGGTGCAGGATTCCTACGGCCAGCTGCACGTGCGCGGCGACCACTCCAACCTGCAGTACCGCATCAACGGCGTGATCATTCCCGAGCCGATCAGCGGCTTCGGCCAGATGCTCGACACGCGCTTCGCCAACCAGATCAACGTGCTGACCGGCGCGCTGCCGGCGCAGTACGGCTATCGCACCGCCGGCATTGTCGACATCACCACCAAGGGCGCTGCCTCCGACGAGGACGGCGAGCCCAAGGCCTTCGGCGGCGAGATCGGCACGGTGCTCGGCAGCAACGCCACGCACGAGGTCAACGCCCAGATCCAGGGCACGAAGGACCGTTTCAGCTATTACCTGTCGGGCGTGTTCCTGGAGAACAACCTCGGCATCGAAAACCCCACGGGCAACCGCAACGCCACGCACGACCACACCACGCAGAACAAGTCGTTCGGCATGCTTTCGTACCTGCTCGACAACGACAGCCGCGTGAGCTTCATGTTCGGCACGTCCAACGGGCGCTTCCAGATTCCCACGCGCCCCGGGCTTGCGCCGCAGTTCACGCTCGATGGCGCGGTACCGCCGGCATCGGAGGCGCTCAATGCGAACCAGCGCGAGAAGACCGACTTCCAGATCCTGACGTACCAGCAGAAGGTGTCGTCCAGGCTGGACTACCAGGTGTCGGTGTTCCGCCGCGCGAGCCGCATCGACTACATGCCCGATCCGATTGGCGACCTCGTCTACAACGGCGTGGCTGCCGACATCACGCGCCGCAACGAGGCGTACGGCGTGCAGGGCGATGCGAGCTACAAGCTCGGTGACAAGCACACGCTGCGCTTCGGCGTCTTCGCGCAGCGCGAGCGCTACGTGGCCGACAACACCTCCAGCGTCTTCCCCGCCGATGACACCGGCGCGCAGACCAGCACCACGCCGTTCACGATCGTCGACAACCACAGCGGCAGCGGCACGACCCTGGGCGTCTACCTGCAGGACGAGTGGAAGCCCACCGACAAGCTGACCGTCAACTACGGCGCACGCTACGATCACGTCAATACCATCGTCAGCGAGCAGCAACTGAGTCCGCGCCTGGGCGTGACGTATGACCTGACGCCGCGCACGCGCGTGCATGCCGGCTATGCGCGGTACTTCACGCCGCCACCCACCGAGAAGTTCGATACCACCTCGGTGCAGGCCTTTGCCGGCACGACGAACGCGCTGCCGTCGGATGCCAACACGGCGGTCAGGTCGGAGCGCTCGAACTACTTCGATATCGGCGTCTCGCACCAGGTCACGCCGCACCTCACGCTCGGGCTCGATGCGTATTACCGCGACGTGCGCCATCTGCAGGACGAAGGCCAGTTCGGCAACGCGCTGCTGTATTCGGCGTTCAACTTCGAGCGCGGCCGCATCTATGGCCTGGAAGGCAGCGCGAACTACCGCAACGGCAACTTCGGTGCGTACCTCAATGTGGCCGTGTCGCGCGCGCAGGGCAAGGGCATCGAGACCGGCCAGTTCAACTTCGACGCCGAGGAGCTGGCCTACATCAACAACCACTGGGTGAACCTCGATCACGACCAGCGCCTGACCGCGTCGGCCGGCGTGTCGTATCGGTATGCCGGCACGACGTACATGACCGATGTGCTGTTCGGCAGCGGCCTGCGCAACGGCTTTGCCAATACCGACCGCCTGCCGGCCTACTGGCAGATGAACGTGGGTGCCGCGCGCGACTTCAACCTGCCGATGCTCGGCAAGTTCAAGACGCGCCTGACGGTGTTGAACGTCTTCGACCGCAGCTACCAGCTGCGCGATGGCACGGGTATCGGCGTGGGTGCGCCGCAGTTCGCGCCGCGCCGCACGTTCCTGCTCTCGGTCAGCAAGCCGTTCTAACAAGGCGGGCCGGCGCGCGAGGCCGGCCCGCGCGGTCCTTACATCGGCGGGACCATCCCGTCCTTGCCCACCAGCACGCGCTGCGCCGTCAGCGTGCCGTGCGCGTCGGCGCGTACGAACATGACGACGTGCGCGCCGGCCTTCAACGCATCACGCCGGCCCGGCGCGAACGTGACGATGGGCACGTCGGCCGGCACCACGATGCGCTGCTCTCCATCCTTGTACTTCACCGACAGCGTGCGGCCCTGGGCAGCCGTCACGGCGCCGGCCTGCTCGACCGTGCCGTTGGTCATGGTGCTGTCGGGGCCGAGGTCGTATGGGCGGTGGCCGTCGCCGGTGCCGCGCATGGCTTCGGGAAACACATGCACTTCCAGCGCGCGCAACGTGCCGTCCGGCTGCTTGACGGCGGCCGTGCCGATGTAGCTGCCGGGGCGGATGGCTGACGGCTCGGTCGGCGCGACTTCGGTCACGCTGAGGTCCGCCGGCAGCGCCACCGTGGCCTGGTTGCCGGCGGTGTCCGTGACGTCGAGGGCGTTGCCGTGGACAGCGTCGATGGTGGCACGCACGCGGGCCGGGGCCTGCGCATTCTGCGCGGAGGCCGCCATCGGGAAGGCGGCGGCCAACGCCGCTGCCAGCGCGGCCGTACGAAGGATGAGGGGAAGACGGATCATCGGGAGGGGCCAGGATGTACGCCCGGCGCGGGCGCGGCGGGCCGCTGCCCGGTTGCGGCGGCCGCCACCAGTCTAGACGCGATGGCTGCCGCGTGCAGACCCATGCCCTTCGCTAGCTGCGGTGCTGACCCGGCACACGCTTGCCTTTGTAAGTCGGGCGGTTCCGGCGCATGTCGTCGGACCAATCGGTGCCGCCGGATGGCGACTGCACCGGCACATCGCGCGTGCCGGGCTGCGGCTCGATGGGCGCTTCGTCCAGGTCGACCGCGTCGGGCGCGTCGGCGTCGTCGTTTTCACCGGCCAGGCCGGTGGCGTGCTCGAAGGCTTCGTCGTCGAGCAGCGTTTCCACGCCCGGGTCGCGCACGTCGCGCACCGTGTCCGGCATCAGGTCGCCGCCCTCGCGGGTGACGAAATCGTGGCCCGCGGCGCGGCGCTCGCCGGTGCCTGTGGAGTCGGTGTCGCTGTCGAGCTCGACGTCGCCCAGGTCTGCGCCGGCCGTGCGGTTGGCCGCGTTGCCATGCGGGTGGACGGCGGGGTCGTCGTCGAAGCGGTCTTCAACATCACTGCCGAGGCCGGGGCCGCCGACCACGTCGCTGCCGGTGTCCGAGCTGTCGGATGGGCCAAGCGCTTCGGTGCCGTGGCCCTTGCCGGTCTGAGCAGGTGCTTCGCCAGTGCGATACAGGTTGCTGGTTGCCATGTGGGATCTCCATGCATGCGAGTGCGCCAGGGCGCGACACCGCAGTTCCAGCAAGGCGGATACCCGCGCGCGCCAACCGGGAGGACTGCTCTGCGCTGTGACGGCGGCACGCGGGTTGCGTGAGGTGTGCGCTGCGGGCACGTCGCCTGAGCGGCCCGCAATCGACAAGGAGTCCGACGATGAAGCAACATGCACAGCAACAGCACAAGCCCACTGCCGAGCCGGCTGACCAGAAGGGCATGCACCAGGGGGACCGCCACACCGAGCACAGCCAGGCGCACGGAGGCACGAAGGACAGTTCAGAGGCGGACCGCGCGCTGCGCTCGCCACGGCAGCACAGCACCGACCAGTCCATCAAGCGCGCCGCGCAAACGCCCACCGAAGACGGCCGCGCCGCCGCGCAAGAGGGCCAGATGCCGCAGAACCAGCAGCGCCTGGGGCAGCATCAGAACAGCCGCAAGCAGCCATGAGCACCGAGAACCGGCCCGGCCACGGCGAGCAGGCGCACCCGGAGCCGTCCGCGGACGAGCCGACCGCCCGGCCCGCGGCCCCGGCGATCCCGAGCGAAAGCGGCGTGGGCGAAGAAGACCCGGGCGACTTCGAGAACGCGTCGATTCGCAAGGATGACGGCAAGCGGCCCCAGGCGCCGCATGCGCCTCCAGGCGAGCGTCGCTAGCGCGGCGTCCTGCCATTGACCACTCAGCCACGCGAGACCCTGCGTGGCTGAGTCGATCTTGCCAGCCACTGCCACATCTGCAGCCAAGTGCGTTGCAGCGCAGGGTGAGCAGGCGGTACCACGCGCAGGTGGACGCCGCTGCGGCCTGCGCTATACAGGTGCCACCAGCCCGAGGTCTCCAGCACATGCGCGTGCCCGGCGTCGACCGTGTGCCGCACGGGGGCTTGCGTACGCGATGGAGGTTCGAGTTGGGCGCGCCCTTCGAGCACGATCAGCGTGGTCCCGGCCGCGAACCAGTGCAGGCCGTTCTGTGCGGCACCGAGGCGCAGCGCTTCGAGAGAGGGTGTCGTCGTTGCGATCATGTCGATCTCCTGAACATGAAGGCAGCGTAGGGTGGTGCGCCGTGCCGCAACAGGCACAGAGCCGGCCGTGTGGGACGCAACAGCGGCGCACCGGCGTACATCTGTTGCGGTACAGTTTTGTGCTCTCTGTATCTGTTGCGGTGTGGCCGTGCCCGGCATGATGTGCCGGGCACCTCACCGTGTTATCGCCCGCCATGTCCGTCGCCGAGTTGACTCCGCCGCCCGCACAGCCGCTGTATCGCACGTTGGCCGATCACTACCTCGGCGCCATCCGCAGCGGCGTCCTCGCGCCCGGCGAGCGCATGCCGTCAGTGCGCACGTTGATGCGCACGCACGGTGTGAGCCTGTCGACCGCCCTGCAGGTATGCCGGCATCTCGAGACAGAAGGCTGGCTCGAGGCGCGGGAGCGCTCCGGCTACTTCGTGCGCCAGCCGCGCCGCGCGTTGCTGGCCCCCGTCAAGGAGCCGGAGGTGGCAACGCCCGACCCCGCTGCCTACGTGGGCGTGCATGCGCGCGTGTCGGCCATCGTGGCGCGCGGGCAGCAGGCTACTCTGCGCGTCGACCTGTCGGGTGCAAGCGGGGCCGCCACCTTGTATCCATCGGCAGCGCTCAACCGGATTGCCTCGCAGATGCTGCGCCGGCATCCGCTCCTGCTCACGCAGGCTGTGCGACCGAACGGGCATCCCGAGTTGCAGACCGCCGTGGCGCGCCGGGCGCTGGACATGGGCGTGCAGATTGCGCCGGACGACGTGGTGGTCACGCACGGCTGCATCGAGGCAGTGAATCTGGCATTGCGCGCCGTCGCCCAGCCCGGCGACACGGTGGCCGTGGAATCGCCCACGTATTACGGGCTGCTGCAGGTGCTGGAAAGCCTTGGCATGCGCGCGGTCGAGATTCCCACCAGCCCGCGCACGGGCATGTCGATCGAGGCGCTGGAGATGGCGGTGCAGGCCTACGGCAACATCCGGGCGGTGGTGGTCGTGCCGAACCTGCAGAACCCGCTGGGCAGCATCATGCCTGACGCGGCCAAGCGGCGGATGGCGGCGTTTTGCGATGCGCATCGCATCGCGCTGATCGAAGACGACACCTACAGCGCACTGGCCGACAGCCCCACGCCGCTGAAGGCAATCAAGGCATGGGACCGCACAGGCAACGTCATCTATTGCGCGTCACTGAGCAAGGTGCTGGCGCCCGGCCTGCGCCTCGGGTGGATGGCGGCGGGCCGCTGGCACGAGCGCGTGCAGATGCTGAAGTTTGCACAGTCGCGACCGAACGAGTCGTGGTCGCAGGTGATGGCCGGGCGCTTCATCGCATCGGGCGCGTACGACCGGCATCTGCGCACGCTTCGGCAGACCTTGCGCGAGCAGCGCGAGCGGATGGCGGAGTCGATCGCGGGATGTTTTCCGGCCGGCACGCGGCTGTCGGTGCCGGCCGGCGGTCTGGCGATGTGGGTGGAACTGCCGGCCAATGTGTCGTCGGTGGCGCTGTTCGATGCGGCGCTGGCGCAGGGCATCCGCATTGCGCCGGGGACGATGTTCTCGAACCTGAACCGGTTCGATCATTACTTCCGGCTGTGCTTCGGGCTGCCGCCTTCGGCCGACCTGGAAGCGGCGCTCACCACGCTCGGCCGGCTCACGCAGCAACTCGCAGAGCGCTGACGCATCGCCTTACCGGCACCACGCCGGCACGGAGGACGGCGATTCGAGCCCCTGCACGCTCTGCGCAATCTGCGCCGACCACTGCTGCACCAGGCGCTGCGTGGCGGACACCACGGCATCGACGCCTGCGTTCTGGTCGCCGGCCACCGGCTCGCTCAGCGCGGTCTGGCACGTGAGTGCGGCGGCGGCGGGCTGCGCCATATCCGGCTTGGCGACGTCGCGCGCGACCCGCCAGGTCAGCAGCGCCGCGACGCGCTGGCCGGGGCGCGCATCGTAGCTGCGCATGTCGGCAGTGATGCGGTAGAGCGGCACGCCGGCGGGCGCCGCGCCGCCGCCGACGTCCACCGCGGCCAGCGCCGCCGCCAGATTGACGGACAACGCATCCCGTAACTCCGCGCCGAACGGTGCGGCCCAACGCTGTTGCTCGAGCGCCTGCACTTCGCTGTCCGATGTCCGCAGCACGATCTGCGGCTTGTCGAGGCGGTCTGGCACCCGCACGCCCGAGAGGCGGAAGGCCCGCTCGAAGCGCACCGTGTCGGCGGCGGCCGGGCGCGCCGACAGCGTGTGCAGCGTCGGCTCGGGCGAGGCGCACGCCGCTACCATTGCAGCCGCGCCGGCCGCGCAGGCCAGGCGCACAGAAGAAGACAGCATCGTCGTTTGCATCGGCATCATTGCGCGTCCTTTGCCTTGCCCCGGATCAGCGCTTCCGGATGGCGGTCCAGATAGTCGGTCAGCACGCGCACGGACGCGGCGGCCTTGGCCACCTGTTCCAGCGTATCGCGCGCATTGCGTTGCAGCGGGGCATCGTCAGAGAAGACCTGGCGCGCAGAATCCAGCGTGCGGCGGGCCTCGGCCAGCGTCTCCTTCATCTGCGGAGCGAGGTCGCTGTTGACGGTCTTGGCCAACTGCTCGGTCTGCTTGAGCGTGGCGTCGAGCGTGGTCAGCGTGCGGTGGACGTCCTGTCCGATCTGCTCGAACGGCACCTTGTTGAGCTTCTTGGCGATGCCGGCAATCTGCGCCTCGAGGTCGTCGGTCGGGTTGTCGGCAGTCGGGAAGACGTACGCACCGTCACGATCGCGCATGCCGAAGCGCGGCGGAGTCTTGTCGCGGTCCGCTGCGTCGATGAAGTCGAGGTTCACGAACTGCTGGCCCGTCAGCAGGCTCGCGCTCTTCAGCTGCGCGCGCATGCCGTTCTTCACCAGCACATCGAACTGCGTGCGGACGTCTTCGGCGGCGTGCTGCGGATTGTCGTCGCGGATGTCCATGCCGAAGCGGGTCGGGTACAGCGTAGCCGTCACGGGCAGCACGAACTCGTGGCGCTTCTTGCTGTAGTGGATGCCGATCGATTTGATCTCGCCCACATTGATGCCCTTGAACTCCACCGGCGCCCCCACGTTGAGGCCGCGCAGCGAGCGGTGGAAGTACATCACCACGGTCTGCGACAGGTGTTCCGGGTCCTTTAGCGCTGCAGTTTCGTTGCGCACGAGCTGGAACTGCGCGTCGGACGCAGCCGGTTCGTGATCGGCTTCCTCGGGCGTCTGGAACGCGATGCCGCCGAGCGCCACGGTCAGCAGCGATTGCGTATCGACCTTCAGCCCATTGGCGTCGAGCTTCAGGTCGATGCCGCTGGCGTTCCAGAACCGCGTGCCGCGTGCCACAAACTTGTCGAACGGCGCGTTGACGAAGATGTGCAACGTCACGCCCTTGCCGTCGGCGTCGATGTCGTAAGCCGTCACCTGGCCCACGCGCACGCGACGGAAATACACCGGCGCACCGATGTCGAGCGAGCCCAGGTCGGGTGCGTGCAGCGTGAATTGTTTGCCGGGCGCGTCGGCCGAAATGGCCGGCGGTGTGTCGAGGCCCCTGAAGACGGATTTCTTCTCTTGCGAGCGGCCGCCGTCCACGCCGATATAGGCGCCGGAGAGCAACGTGCCGAGCCCCGAAATGCTGCCGGCCGCCACGCGCGGGCGCACCACCCAGAAGCGCGTGTCCGATGCGGCGAACGCCTTGCCGTCATGCGTGAGTTCGATCAGCACGACGGCGCCGGAGCGGTCGTCGGTCAGCCCGACCGCCTTGACCACGCCGATATCGACGCTCTTGTATTTGACGCGCGTCTTGCCTGCCTCGATGCCCTCGGCCGAGCTGAACGTGACGGTGACCTGCGCGCCGCGCGCCAGGATCACCCGCGCCATGAGTGTGGCGCCCACCACGAGCGCCACGATCGGCACCAGCCAGATCAGCGAGGGCAGCCAGCGCTTGCGCTTCGTGCGGCGCGGCGCGGGAATGTTTTCGTTATCGACGGGGTCGGTCATACATCGGTCTCTTCGGGATCGGGCTCGTCGATGACGTCCCAGATCAGGCGGGGATCAAAACAGCGGGCGGCGAACATGGTCAGCACCACCACGGCGGCAAACGGGCCGACACCAGGGCCGGGCTTGATGACGGCCAGCGTCGAGAGGTGCACAAGACCTGCGAGCAGCGTCACCACAAACACATCGAGCATCGACCACCGGCCGATGATCTCGACCAGCGCATACAGGCGCGTGCGCAATCGCGGGTTCCAGTGCCAGCGTTGCTGCACCGAAAGGCACAGCACCGCGAGGATGCCGAGCTTGGCCAGCGGCACCAGGAAGCTTGCGATGAACACGATGATGGCCAGGTGCCACGAGCCCGACGTCCAGAGGTAGACGATCCCGCTCATGATGGTGTCCTGCTGCGTGCCGAGGAGGGTGTCGGTAATCATCACCGGCAGCAGGTTGGCCGGCAGGTACATGGCGGCTGCCGCAATCAGCAGCGCCCAGCAGCGCGCCAGGCTGTCGGGCTTGCGCACGTGCAGGGGCGACATGCAGCGCGGGCAGACTGGCGCTGGGGCGGTTTCGTCGGGCGCGTCTTCGTGGGTCAGCACCGCTCGCGTGGCGGCCTCTGATTCGGGCATGCGCGCCAGCAGGCCGCAGCGCTCGCATGTCACCAGGCCATGCGCGGCGGCGCGCAGCGGGCGGGCTTGTTGCGCCGGCTGTGCGGAGGCAGGCGTGGTGGCGCTGCTCATGAGCGCTTCTCCCCAGGCCGGGCGGCGGCATCTACGCCCGTGGGCGCGTCCACTTGCGAGCCCGGCGGCAGCGTCAGGCCGATCTCGCGCCAGAACGGCCGCAGGTCGATCGACAACGCCACCGTCAGGAACACGGTCAGCGCGGCAAACGCCCACAAGCCTGCATCGGCTTCCAGCGACACCATGCGTGCCACTTTGATGAGCGCCACCACCACGCCCAGCATGAAGATCTCGACCATCGCCCACGGGCGAATCAACGCTGCCGCGCGCAGCACCAGCGCGGCGGCCGGATGCTGCCGCCCGCGCCATCGCGCGATGAGCAGCGGCGCCAGCACCGACATGTACATCAGCGGAAAAAACACCGTGGTGAGCGCCACCAGCACGGCAGTGAACAGCATGTCGTAGTCATACAGCGCCACGATGGCACCCCAGAGCGTGGTGGCGTGCCGGTTGCCGCCGCCGTTCATCTCGGCAATCGGAAAGATGTTCGCGACGATGTAGACGATGAGGCCCGTCACCACCAGCGGCAGCAGCACCGACAGCCGCTCGCTCTGGTTGCGGTACAGCTTCACGCCGCAGCGCGTGCAGTGCGCCTCTTCATCGAGCGCAATGACTTCGTGGCGATGCAGGGTGTCGCAATGCTCGCAGGCGATCCAGGCATCCGGATCGCCCGGCAGCGGTTGCGCGACCGGGGCGGCCTTGGCGTCGAGGGCATCGCCCGCTGCGCGCCATGATCGCGGCAGCGGGAAGGGGAATTTCACGGTTAACACCTCCATCGTCGGGCTGAAGGCGCAGCGGCAGCGTTGAATTCACGCGGGACGGCGCACCGACAGTCGGGCAGGCGATTATACATACAGGGTTGAATGTATAGCTGAGTGCCGGCTTCCGCATTTTGACGCACGGTCACAAGCAAATATCCCGCCAATCAGCGCGTTCGACGATGGGCACCGGGTGATGGCGGAACGGCCCTTGCTGAGTTGGAGGGGCACATCCTCAACCTCAAAGGAGCCATTCATGACGTATCTCCGTGCATCTTCTCTTGTAGTCGCGCTGGCGCTGGCAGGCGGTACCGCGGCGGCGTATGCCCAGACGGGGGCGGCCCAATCGAACAGCACGGCGGGGGGCAGCACCATGTCGCCGGCCGGCGGTACCAGCACCGACGCAACGGCCACGGGCACGGGGGGCACCGCCGTCAATGGCGGCTCGACGGGCAGCGGCCGGGACGCCACCCGTAATCGCAATGCCACCGGCAAGCAAGGGCGCTCCGGCAATACATCGTCGCGCTCCGGTTCCAGCGGCGGCTATGGCGGCAGCGCGAACGATTCGACCGGCAGCACGACCGGCGGCGGTTCGGGCGGGGTCGGGGTCGGCGCCCCGGGTACCGGCGGCTCGATGGGCGCGCCGGGCGGGGGCAATGGCGGCGGTGCTGCCGGCTCGGGCGGTGTCGGTGGCGGCGTCGGTGGCGGAGCAGGCAGCGGGGGCGCCGGCGGCGCCGCGGGCGGCAGCGGCGGTGGGAGCGGCCGCTAACCGCCCGCTAACCTGCTGCTAACGCAGTTGCGCTGCGTGATGCAGCAGGTGATCTTCGATGAAGGTCTCGATGAAGTAGTAGCCGTGGTCGTAGCCGGGGTGGCGGCGCAGTTGCAGCGGCTGCCCGGCTGCGGCGCACGCGGCGGCAAAGTCTTCCGGATACAACTGCTCGGCGAGGAATTTGTCGGCCTCGCCCTGATCGATCAGGATGCCGCCGGGAAACGGGCATGAAGCCAGCCGCATCAATTGCGTAGCGTCGTGCGCCGCCCAGGCGGTGCGGTCCTCCCCGAGATACCCGGTGAAGGCCTTGATGCCCCACGGGCACACCGACGGGTGCGCGATGGGTGCAAACGCCGACACCGAAGCAAAGCGTTCCCGATGGCGCAGGGCCAGCGTCAACGCGCCGTGGCCGCCCATCGAATGCCCAAAGATTCCGATGCGTCCGGGTGCCACGGGAAACGCCACGCGCGCAATGTGATGCAGCTCGTCCGCGACGTAGCTTTCCATACGGTAGTGCTCGCGCCACGGGGCCTGCGTCGCGTCCAGATAAAAACCGGCGGCGATGCCGAAATCCCAGTGGTCGGCTTCGCCGGGGACGTTTGCGCCGCGCGGGCTGGTGTCGGGCCCGATCAGGATGAGCCCCTCGCGTGCGGCCACGCGTTGCGCGCCGGCTTTGATGGCGAACGTCTCTTCCGTAGACGTCAGCCCGGCCAGATAGAACAGCGCAGGGCACCGCGTGCCGGCCAGCGCCTGCGGCGGCAGGTAGACCGAGAAGCGCATCGGCAGCCCAATCACCGCTGAGTCATGCCGATAAAACCGCTGCACGCCGCCAAAGCAGGCGTGCTCCGAAATCAGTTCAAGCACGGGTGTCGGACTCGTCATCGCGTGGCGCCTCAGTACAGCACGACGGAGCGGATCGACTCGCCGCGCTTCATCAGGTCAAAGCCCTCGTTGATGCGATCCAGCGGCAGCGTGTGCGTGATGAGGTCGTCGATGTTGAGCTTGCCTTCCATGTACCAGTCGACGATCTTCGGCACGTCGGTCCGGCCTCGCGCGCCCCCAAAGGCCGAGCCTTTCCACTGCCGGCCCGTCACGAGCTGGAACGGGCGTGTACTGATCTCCGCGCCGGCCTCGGCCACGCCGATGATGATCGACTGGCCCCAGCCCTTGTGCGTGCACTCCAGCGCCTGGCGCATGACCTTCGTGTTGCCGATGCATTCGAACGAGTAATCCGCGCCGCCGTCGGTGAGCTGGATGATGTGGTCCACCACGTTTTCCACATCGTTGGGGTTGATGAAATGCGTCATGCCGAACTTGCGCGCCATCGCCTCGCGCGCGGGGTTCAGGTCCACGCCGATGATCTTGTCGGCGCCGACCATCTTGGCGCCCTGGATCACGTTCAGCCCGATGCCACCCAGACCGAACACGACCACGTTGGCACCGGCTTCCACCTTGGCGGTGTAGACCACCGCGCCCACGCCCGTCGTCACGCCGCAGCCGATGTAGCAGACCTTGTCGAACGGTGCGTCGGGACGGATCTTCGCCAGCGCAATTTCCGGCACCACGATGTGATTCGCAAACGTTGACGTGCCCATGTAGTGGAACAGCGGCTTGCCATCGAGCGAGAATCGCGACGTGCCGTCCGGCATCAGGCCCTTGCCCTGCGTGGCGCGAATCGCCTGGCACAGGTTCGTCTTGCGCGACAGGCAGAACTTGCACTGGCGGCATTCCGGTGTGTAAAGCGGAATCACGTGGTCGCCCGCTTTCAATGACGTCACGCCCGCGCCCACCTCCAGCACCACGCCCGCGCCTTCATGGCCGAGAATCGCCGGGAAGATGCCTTCCGGGTCGGCACCCGAGAGCGTGTAGTAATCGGTATGGCAGATGCCGGTCGCCTTGATCTCGACGAGCACCTCGCCGGCACGCGGGCCTTGCAGGTCGACTTCTTCCACGGTGAGCGGAGCACCGGCTTTCCAGGCGATGGCGGCTTTCGTTTTCATGCGCATTCCTTTTCTTGAAGTGGAGCCAGCCCGACCCGGGCAGCGTAGTGAGTGCGATTGTAGGACGATGTCTGCCGCGGCAACGTGCCAGCAACGTCATGTTCGGCACATCAGACTTCAGATTTTCTTACGACGGCCGTTTCTTGTGCGACGGCAGGCCGACAGGGCCGCGTGCCGCATGCCTTACATGGCGGAACCCCCGCCATGGGCCTCGTAGGAAACCATACCGTGCTTGCATCCATCCGTACTCGCATTTTGCTCACCTGCGTTGCCATCGTGGTCGGCGCATTGACCTTCGCTGGCGGTCTCAACTATCTCGTCACGCGTTCGTACAACGAAGAATCGGCCCGGCTGAGCCTGCAGGCGAACGTGCGCGGCCGGACTTCCGCCATTGACGAGTGGGTCGCCACCAAGACGCAGATGGTTGCGTCGCTGCAGGACGTCGCGCTCAGCGCCGATCCAGTTCCGCTGTTCAAGGCCGTGCATCAGGCTGGCGGCTTCATCAACATCTATGTCGGGTACCCCGACAAGTCGTACAAGTTCTCGAACCCTGAGGGCATTCCGCCCACCTACGACCCGACCGCGCGGCCTTGGTACAAGCAGGCGGTGGAAGCAGGTAAGCCGGTGGTGACGCCGCCGTACGTAAGCGCGAGCACGGGGCAGCTCGTTGTAACCTTTGCGGTGCCTATCCTGCAGGGTGGCGCGCTCAAGGGCGTGATCGGCGGTGATGTGGCCATGGACAGCGTGATCGCGAACGTGAAGTCCATCCGGCCGACCCCTGCCAGCTTTGGCTTCCTCGTCAATGCCGCAGGCAAGATCGTCGCGCATTCCAACGACAAGCTCACCCTCAAGCCGGCGACCGAGTTGTCCGCGGCGCTCACTGAGAGCGCGCTGGCCGCATTGGGGCAGGTCGACAAGCTCACGGAAGTCACGATTGACGGCGTTCCCAAGCTGCTCTGGCGCCAGGGCGTGAAGGGCACCGACTGGAGTCTCATCGTTGCGCTAGACGAGTCCGATGCCACTGCCGGCCTGCGTTCGCTGGTGATGACGTCGATTGGCGCGCTGGTGGGCGTGGCCATCGTTGCGGCACTCATCGTGGGTGCGATGACGGCACGTGCGTTCCGCCGCCTGTCGAGGATCCGCGATGCCATGGACGACATCGGCTCGGGCAGCGGCGACCTCACCAAGCGCCTGCCGTCCGACGGCGAAGACGAAGTCGCCCAGATCGCGCGTTCGTTCAATACCTTCGCAGACAAGCTCACCGCGGTGATGCAGCAGATCCGCCTGGGCAGCGATTCGGTGCGCTCGGCCGCGCAGGAGATTGCCGCCGGCAACGCAGACCTCTCGCAGCGCACGGAAGAGCAAGCCAGTTCGCTGGAAGAAACCGCATCGAGCATGGAAGAGCTGACGAGCATCGTGAAGCAGAACGCCGACAACGCGCGTCAGGCCAGCCAGCTTGCCGTGACGGCGTCGGACGTTGCTACGCGCGGCGGCGAGGTGGTCGGCCAGGTCGTGCAGACCATGGGCGGCATCAACGAGAGCAGCAAGAAGATCGCCGACATCATCGGCGTGATCGAAAGCATCGCCTTCCAGACCAACATCCTGGCGTTGAACGCCGCGGTGGAAGCGGCACGTGCCGGCGAGCAGGGCCGCGGCTTTGCCGTCGTGGCCAGCGAAGTGCGCAGCCTCGCGCAGCGCTCGGCCGGTGCCGCGAAGGAAATCAAGGCGCTGATCCACGACTCGGTGGACCGCGTCGCCAACGGCACGGCGCTGGTGGATCAGGCTGGCGTGACGATGGCGGAGATCGTCGATGCGGTGAAGCGCGTGACCGACATCATGGGCGAGATTTCCGCCGCGTCGGAAGAGCAGAGCAGCGGCATCGAGCAGGTCAACCAGGCCGTCAACCAGATGGACCAGGTGACGCAGCAGAACGCCGCACTCGTGGAGCAGGCCGCCGCCGCCGCGGAATCGCTGGAGGAGCAGGCCCGCAACCTGAACGAGGCGGTGGGGATGTTCCGGCTTTCGCACTGAGTGCCGCACAGTCGCAACGGCTGACGAGGCCGGGCCCGCTGCTGATGCGGGCGCCCGGCCTTGTGCTTTGCAGGCTATTGCGCAGCGGTCGACAGGTCCGGTGAAGCAGGCGGCGCGTCGGTCATCACGCAATTGCGCCCGGCCAGCTTGGCGGCATAGAGCAAGCGGTCGGCGCGCCGCAGCAGCAACTCGGGCGAGGGCCGGTCGGCGGTAGGCACCACTGCCACGCCAAAGCTGGCCGTCATCCGGCAAGGCGGCTGCGCGCCCGTCGGCACCCTGACGTCGGCAATGCGGCGGCGCAGGCGTTCGGCCACGTCGCGCGCCTGCGCCACGCTGTCTGCCCACACCATCACCGCGAACTCCTCGCCGCCGATGCGCGCCACCACGTCGGCCGAAGGCCCATCGGTGCGGCACAGCCCGGCAACGGTACGCAGGGCCTCGTCGCCCACGCCGTGGCCGTAGGTGTCGTTGATCTGCTTGAAGTGATCGACATCGAACATGATGAGCGCCACCAGCCTTCCCTTCGGTTGCGGCGATGTGCACATCGCCTGGGCGCGGTCTTCGAAGGCGCGGCGGTTCAGCAGTTTGGTGAGCGGGTCGGTTTCGGCCATGCGCGCCAGTTCCTCCATGAGGTGCGCACGCTCGATCTCCAGGCGGCGGCGCTCGATGCTGTAGACGCGCAGTATGCGAATCGCCTCGAACATCGCGCGGATCTCGCGCCGTGCGTAGCCGGTCGGGATGTGCACCCCGAGGTTGCCGCGCGCGATGGCGTCGATCAACTGCGTGGCCCGTACGAACGGCGCCACCACATCGCGGCGGAACGACACTGTCATCCACGCCAGCGCCCCCAGCGCCGAGAGTACCGCCGCTGCCGAGCCGATCAGCACGAGCAGCATGGCGCGCCGGTGCTTGCGGATCTCCTCTTCGGCCACGCGCAGCACGCTGTCGCGGAAATCCGTGATGGCGCGCATGGTCGGCACGTAATGCTCGGCGAACTCCGCCGTGGAGATGTCCGCGCCGCCGGGCCGGCTGGCCTGTTGGCGTACCGCATCGACATAACGCAGGCCCTCGACGAAGTACTGCGCATTCAGGGGGGTCGTGACGTGCTGCGTCAGGGCGAGCCGGCCGTTGGTGCGCGTGTCGATGAGGTGGCGCAATTGCTCGATGCGCCCGCGCGTCCGTTCGATGGCGAACTGCTCCTCCGGCGTCAGCGCGCGCCGCAGGGCCAGCGCGCCGGTAAAGCGGGAGCCGAGCTGGCCGGCGTATTCGCGCAGGTCGGCGGCAAGCCGCGCCAGCAGCAGGCAGTTGAGCGCGTCCGGGTCGCCACGCCCGACGGTGGCCGTCCGCAGGTTCACCACCGGAAACAGCTCGGGGATGACGGCGATCATGCGGTCAACGGCATCGGTCAGCGCGCTGCTTTCGCGGGCCCGCAACGGCAGGGCGATCAGGCGGTCGACGTTGGCGCGTGCTGCCGCGAGGCTGGCGCGGGCGCCTCGCGCGGCGTCGGTGTCGGCGTCGCACAGGCGGCAGTGTTCGGGGCGCAGCACGTCGAGCAATTGCGCCAGATGCGCATCGCTCGTGGCGCGGGCACGCAGCAGGGCGGCCTGGCGCTCGGCCGGTATCGGCAGGTCTTCGCCGAGCACGCCGTTGGTCGGGCCCCGCTCGGCCGAGATCTTCTCCATGGTCAGCAGCACCACGCGCAGCGCCTCAAGGCTGTGCGCGGCGGCGTCCGCGCGACCGTAGGCGAGCCACGCATAGCCCAGCAGCCAGCATGATAACGACAGCACTGGAACGAGGACGATGGCGACTGCCGTGCCAAAGCGCCTGTCCATCGACATTTCAGAAGACATGACCGAAAGCATGGGCGTCCGGACCGGTACTTCGGAAGGCGGTGCCGCACAGGCCACACTCCGCGCGACCGGCAAGACGCAGGCATCGTGATGGGCGCATTGAAACGCGCCCGGGCCCCCAGAGTGCAAACAAATGAAAATCGACTGTGGCGGAAATGTAAGCGCCCCCACGGCAGGTGGGTTGACTGCATGCGCGGCCTTTTCTGGCGCGTGCGCGTGTCTGCCGGGTCCAGTACTGCCGCGGCAGCTATGACAACGGTGCCTGAGCGGGCATACTCGGTCCTGAACCTCCGCCGAGCGCGGCCTTGCCCCGATACACCCTCGTCGAACGATCATGGATAGCGGACACGACCGACAGAAATTCTTCTACCTGCTGCTGTTTGCCGTCACTGCCGGCCTGTGCTGGATTCTTTCGCCGTTCTTCGGCGCGGTGTTCTGGGGCGTGATCCTCGCGATCCTGTTCCAGCCGGTGCAGCGCTGGCTGGTGCTGCGTCTTGACAAGCGCCACAACCTCGCCGCGCTGGCCACGCTGGTACTCATCATCCTCATGGTGATCCTGCCCGTCATCTTCGTGGCGGCCACCATCGTGCAGGAGATCACGGTCGGGTATCAGCAGTTGCAGACCGCGCAGCCCAATTACTCGCGGTACCTGCAGCAGTTCATCCAGGCGCTGCCGACGGGGCTTCAGAACCTGCTCGCCAAGGCGGGCCTGACCAACATCCCGGGCATCCAGAAGAAACTTGCCGATGGCGCGGCGCAGATCAGCCAGTTTGCCGCGGCACAGGCGCTCAGCATCGGGCAGAACACGTTCCAGTTCGTCATCGGCTTTGGCGTGATGCTTTACATGGTGTTCTTCCTGCTGCGCGACGGCCCGGCGATCGGCCGCCACGTGCGCCGCGCGCTGCCGATGGACGAAGAGCACAAGCGCCTGCTGCTGACCAAGTTCACGACGGTGGTGCGCGCCACGGTCAAGGGCAACATCGTGGTGGCGCTGGTGCAGGGCCTGCTGGGCGGCTTCATCTTCGCGGTGCTCGGCATCGAGGGGGTCGTGCTGTGGGGCGCGCTGATGGCCTTCCTGTCATTGCTGCCCGCCATCGGGGCGAGCATCGTCTGGGTGCCGGTCGCGGTCTATTTTCTGATGACCGGCGCGGTCTGGAAGGGCGTGGTGCTGATCGCGTTCTGCGGCGGGGTGATCGGCCTGGTCGACAACCTGCTGCGGCCGCTGCTGGTAGGCAAGGACACCAAGATGCCCGACTGGGTCGTGTTGATCTCGACGCTCGGCGGGATGGAACTGTTCGGCATCACCGGTTTCGTCATCGGCCCGCTCGTGGCCGCGCTGTTCATGGCCAGCTGGGACATCTTCGTGCGAGCGCAGGGCGAGTGACGCCGGCCGCGCGGGGGTGGCACGGCCAGCGCGGCGCTCAGTTCATGCGCTCGGGGCTGGGCGTCTCGCGCAGGATCCTGCGCCTGCGTCGCTCGTCCGGGTTCAGCGCTTCCAGGAACGATTGCCCCCTGTCCGTCAGCTGCGCGCGGCGATGGCCCTCTGCGGACTTCTCGAGCATGACCAGCTGCCGCTCGAGCAGCGTATCGAGCTCCGCGCGGTTCATGTCGACCTGCTCGGGCGACTGGCTGACGAGCATCAAGGTGGCGAATTCGTGTGGACTCAGCATCTCTGTCTCCTAGCAACAATCCAACCGTAACCAGGGGGCACGGTGCCAATGCGCGTGTGAACGCGAAACGGTGCAGCAGCTGCTGCGCGGTCAGCCGGCGCTCACCTCGATCCGCCGCGGCTTGGCTTCGTCGCGGCGCGGGATCGTCAGCTTGAGCACGCCATCGCGCAGTTGCGCGTCGATGCGCGATGCATCGAAGTCGGGGCTCAGCACGAACGTGCGCGCGAAGTGCGGGTGCCGGACTTCGCCGTGGTGCAGCCGCAGGCCGGCTGGTGTGGGCACGACGAGATCGGCTTCGATGGTCAGTGTGCCGTCCTGCACCCGCACGTCCAGCTTGTCGCGTGCCACGCCAGGCAGGTCGGCGTACAGCGTGATGCCGTGGCGGTTCTCGAAGATGTCGACAGGCGGCGCCATGTGCGTCTGCCGCGCTGCAGGCGGTTCACGATCGTGATCGTGCCGGGCCACGGCGCTGTTGCCGGCTTGCGCGTGCGTGGCCAATTGGGTGGTATCGCTCATGATGTCCTCCAACATGCCGGTGTTCATTGCACGGTGATCGAACGCGGCTTCGACGCCTCCGATTTGCCGACGCTGATGGTCAGGCATCCGTTGACGTAGCGCGCGCTGACCTTGTCCGGGTCCACGTCCTGTGGCAGCTCGATCACGCGGCGGAAGGCGCCGGCGAAGCGCTCGTCGGCGTAGACGCGCGTCTCATCCGACGAATCCATGTCGGGGCGCTTGCGCTCGCCGCTGATGGTGAGCAGCCCCTTGTCGATCGACACGTCGATCTGTGCGGGGTCGAGCCCCGGCGCGAACGCGACGATCTCGACCGACTCGTCGGTGCTGCCGATGTTGATGGGAGGAAACGCGCCGATGCGCGTGGCGCGCAGGCTCGCGGGGAACCCCGCGAAAAGGGTGGCCATCTGACGTTGCAGGCGATCGATTTCGCCCAGCAGGTCGGTGCCGAAAAACATGTCGCTCATGATGGGCTCCTTACGGGCCGCACGGAAGCTGAACCGGACTACGCGCTCCAGTTCGTCCGTCCGCGAGCAGGCCCACTGACAAACAAATCGAAACACGCAGCGCGTGAACCGCGACTGCCTGAGCAACACCTAAAATAGGGCGGCAAGCCCGGTTTTCAAGAGGCCGTTGGACACGTCATTGGGAGGCTTCATGGAGCTTTTCGACGCAGTGCACGAACAGATGGAAGCGGTCGGTCTGCCGCTCGTGGCGGTGACGGTGACGGCGGTGCGGCGGGTGAACACGCCGCTCGTGGCGATCCTGCATTGGCACGGGTTCCGGCGCGCCAGTCCGCTCGTGTTGCCGGGGGTCGACATTCCACCGCGCCCAGTGCCCGGCTCGGCCCTCCAGCTCGGACAGCCGTGGCATCGCTTTGAAGCTGTGGATGAGGCGCTGCTCGACGCGGCGTGGCAACTCGGCGCGTGGGATCTGGAGCGCGTGGAGCAGCGCGGCTGCAACGTGGTCGGCGCCTCCGCCCGCGAAGCGCTCGCGTGCCGGCAGGCGTTCGGCGATTACCCCGACAGCGCACCGGATGAAGCGCTTGTCGACGGCGCGCCCGACCGCGGCGAGCTGATGCAGATGGCCGCAGACGCCGGCTACGTGCGCTGGCTGTTCCGTCCCGTCAAGGGCGGCCTGTGGCGCGCGCTGGACGAGCCCGACGACACGCTGGAGTCCGATGGCGGACGGCGCCCGCCGTGTCCCGTCATCCCCGAGCCGCGCGGGGGCCGCGGCCGCAAGGTCTACCGCCTGGGCGAGGTGCGGCGCATCCTGCTTCGCTGAAACATATTGTTACAAATTCGCGAATTCGCCGCCTCTTGAAGGCGGCGCGGAGCGCCTCTATTTCGCAATCCGCCAAGTTCTGGCACGGCTTGCGCGCCCCTCGGCCATCCCGGTCCGGCAGCGGTGCGGAGCCGGATTCCTTTTTGGTGATCTGTTATCGCTCAGGAGATGGAAATGAAGATTCGTCCCCTTTACGACCGGGTTATCGTCAAGCGAATCGAGCAGCAGCGGACGACGGCCTCGGGCATCGTGATCCCGGACTCGGCCGCCGAGAAGCCCGAGCAGGGTGAAGTCATCGCGGTCGGTACCGGCCGCCTGCTGCAGGACGGCACGCAGCGTGCACTGCAGTTGAAGGTCGGCGATCAAGTCATCTTCGGCAAGTACGCCGGCCAGACCGTCAAGGTTGACGGCGAGGAGCTGCTCGTCATGCGCGAAGAAGACGTCATGGGCGTGGTGGAAGCCGACGCCGAGGCAGCGCGCAAGGCTGCCTGAAGCCGCTTACCGGTCGCGGATCCCGCACACTGACCCGCCGTTCCGCGACGCGTTGAGTCAACGACTTACCCCGGAGCAACGAACATGAGTGCAAAAGACGTCAAATTCCACGACAGCGCGCGCGCCCGCATCGTCAAGGGCGTGAACGTGCTTGCCGATGCCGTGAAGGTGACGCTCGGGCCCAAGGGCCGCAACGTCGTCATCGAGCGCAGCTTCGGCGCCCCGACCATCACCAAGGACGGCGTGTCCGTCGCCAAGGAAATCGAGCTGAAGGATCGCTTCGAGAACATGGGCGCGCAGATGGTCAAGCAGGTCGCCTCCAAGACCGCCGACATTGCCGGTGACGGCACCACGACCGCCACCGTGCTCGCCCAGGCCATCGTGCAGGAAGGCATGAAGCATGTGGCCGCCGGCATGAACCCGATGGATCTCAAGCGCGGCATCGACAAGGCGGTGAGTGCCGTGCTCGACGAGCTGCGCAACCTGTCCAAGCCGATTTCGACCAACCGCGAGATCGCGCAGGTCGGTGCCATCTCGGCCAACTCGGATGAAGCCATCGGCAAGATCATCGCCGACGCCATGGAGAAGGTCGGCAAGGAAGGCGTGATCACGGTGGAGGACGGCAAGTCGCTCGAGAACGAGCTGGACGTGGTCGAGGGCATGCAGTTCGACCGCGGCTACGTGAGCCCGTACTTCATCAACGATCCCGAGAAGCAGGCGGCGTATCTGGACGACGCGCTGATCCTGCTGCACGACAAGAAGATCTCCAACATCCGCGACCTGCTGCCCATCCTGGAAGCGGCATCGAAGGCCGGCAAGCCGCTGCTGATCGTTGCTGAAGACGTGGAAAGCGAAGCGCTGGCCACGCTGGTGGTCAACGCGATGCGCGGCATCCTCAAAGTGGCGGCAGTCAAGGCGCCGGGCTTTGGCGATCGCCGCAAGGCCATGCTCGAAGACATCGCCATCCTCACCGGCGCCACGGTCATCTCGGAGGAAACCGGCAAGCAGCTGCAGAAGGCCACGCTCGAAGACCTGGGTCGCGCCAAGCGCGTGGAGGTGCGCAAGGACGACACGATCATCATCGACGGGGCGGGCGACCAGGCACGCATCGATGCACGCGTGAAGTCCATCCGCGTGCAAATCGACGAAGCCACGAGCGACTACGACCGCGAGAAGCTGCAGGAGCGCCTGGCCAAGCTGGCCGGCGGCGTGGCAGTGATCAAGGTTGGCGCAGCGACCGAAGTGGAAATGAAGGAGAAAAAGGACCGCGTGGACGATGCGCTGCACGCCACCCGCGCGGCGGTGGAAGAGGGCATCGTTCCGGGCGGCGGCGTGGCGCTGCTGCGTGCACGCTCGGCGGTGGAAAACCTCAAGGGCGCCAACAGCGACCAGGACGCCGGTATCCGCATCGTGCGGCAGGCCCTGGAAGCACCGCTGCGCGCGATTGTCTCCAACGCGGGTGAAGAGCCGTCCGTGGTGATCGCCAAGGTGCTCGAAGGCAAGGGCAACTTCGGCTACAACGCCGCCACCGGCGAATATGGCGACCTCGTGGAAGCGGGCGTGGTCGATCCGACCAAGGTCACGCGCACGGCGCTGCAGAACGCGGCATCGGTTGCCGGCCTGATCCTCACCACCGACGCGACCATTGCCGAAGCGCCGAAGGAAGAGAAGCCCGCGGCTGCGCCGGCACCGGAGCTCGACTACTGACCTGAGCAGTTGTGCTGCCATCCACCGGTCGGCTCGCCGGCCGGTGCAACTGCACTTCGGCATCGCAGGCTGTTTGCCGCGGTGCCGTTTTTTTTTGCGCCGCCGATACCGCACGCCCCTGTGGTCTTACCGCGCGTCCTGCGTGCCTTGTACGTTCTGCCCCTTCGCAGCGGGCGCCGCCGCACCGGTGTAGAAACCATCGAGCGCGTTGATCTCCGCATCCGTCAGCCGATGCGCGAGGGCGCGCATGATCGCGCCGTCATCATTGGCCCGTGTGCCCGCGCGGAACGCATTGAGCTGCGCGGCCACCATGCCCTTCGGATGCCCCGTGAGCGGCGGCAGGACCGGACCGCCGCCACCGCCGGATGCGCCATGGCAGTCGGCGCATGCGGGCAACGCGCGCGCGTTCTCGCCGGCCCAATGCAGCGTTGCGGCCGGGCCGGATGTTGGCAGCGTCGCCCCGGCGGGCCGCGGCAACGCCGCGTAGTACCGTGCGACGGCCGCGATATCGCTGTCGGCAAGTTCGTTTGCCACGGGCTGCATGATGGAAGACTGCCGCGCGCCGCTGCGGTAGTCGAGCAATTGCTTGACGATGTACTCGGCCGGCAGGCCTTCCAGCGTGGGAAACGGCTGCGGGGCAGGCGAGTTCGACCCATGGCAGCTCGCGCACGCTGGCGGCACGGCACCGTTGCCCTGCGTGACCAGCCGCCGCCCTCGTGCGGCGTCATCGCGCGGCGCGCCGGCCAGCAGCGCGGACCACGCTGCGGGTTTCGGTACGAAATCCGTGGCGCGGCGCACGACCGGCGCCGGTGGTTGGCCCCTCTCTTGCGGGGCCTGCGGTTTGCGCGGCAACGGCATGCCGCGGTCTGACAGCACGGCATAAACGGCCACGCAAAGCGGCAGCGCAATGCCGAGCGAAGGCAGCAGCCACAGCGCGGTGGGCAATCGGCGCGATGGGGGCCGGCCGGCGCTCATACCAGCCCCTTTCCTGGCGACTTCAGATAGCGCGTGTTGATGGCCTCCGCAATCCAGTAGGCCATGGCGCCGACGGTGCCGGTCGGGTTGTAGTTGGAGTTCTGCGGGAAGAGGCTCGCCCCGGTGACGAACACGTTCGGCACGTCCCAGCATTGCCCGAAGCGATTCACGACGCTGGTGGCCGGATCGTCGCCGATGGCCGCGCCGCCGGTAAGGTGCGTGGACTGATAGCTCGTTGCCGTGTACGGGCGCTTGCGCGGGCCGGGCTCGGTGGCGACCACACCGTGCATGGTCTTGCCGATGGCATTGCCGCGCTCGGTCAGGAAGGCCGACATGCGGATGTCGTTGTCGGGAAAATCGTAGGTGATGCGCAGCAGCGGCTGGCCCCAGGCGTCGCGGTACGTCGGGTCGAGGTCGAGGTAGCCGCCGCGCGTGGGCATGGCCGAGCCGGTGATGGTGATCGATGCGGAGTGGTTGTAATAGCGCTTGACGGCCCGCTTCCATGCGCTGCCCCATTGCGGTGTGCCGTGCGGCGTCGGGTGGTAGCCGATGGGCGCGCCGCTGACCACCTGGATCTGGATGTAGCCGCCGCCGACGAAGCCGTGCGGCCCGTGGTCGAAGTTGTCGGCGCTGAAGTCGTCCATCGTCACGGCCGCCGCGCCGGCACCCATGAACGGGTTGAGCCAGGTCTTCTCGTCAAAGAACAGGTTCACGCCCGAGGTGGTCTGGTGCGTGTAGTTGCGGCCCACCACGCCTTGGCCGGTGGCAGGGTCGTACGGCCTGCCGATGCCCGACAGCAACAGCAGCCGCACGTTGTTGATGCTGAATGCGCACAGCACGACCATCTCCGCGGGCTGGAAGACCTCCTGCCCGGCGGCATCGACATACGTCACGCCCCGCGCGTGCCGGCGGGCCTGGTCGAGCTCCACCCTCAGCACATGCGCATTGGTGCGCAATTCGAACGTGTTGAGTTTGAGCGCCGCCGGCAGCACGCAGACCTGCGGCGACGCCTTCGCAAAATGCTCGCACCCGAAGTTCGAGCAGAAGCCGCAATACACACACGGGTTCATCGCCAGGCCTTCGGTGTTGACATACGCGCGCGTGCACAGCGCAGACGGCTGGATATACGGGTGATAGCCCAGCGCCGCCGCGGCCGTGCCGAACAGCGCCGACGCATACGGCACCTTCATTGGGGGGTTCGGATAGGGCCGCGAGCGCCACGGCTCGAACGGGTTGCCGCCGGGCTGCAGCTGGCCCTTCAGGTTGCCGGCAAATCCGGAGGCGCCGATCAGGTAATCGAAACGGTCGTAGTACGGTTCGAGCTCGTCGTAGGTGAGAGGCCAGTCCTGGGCGGTGAGGTCGGCGTCGAAGATGTGCTCGCCGTAACGCTGGCGGTAGTGGCTGCGCAGTTTGAGATCGGTCGGGTCGAACCGGTAGTACGCGCCGGACCAGTGGTTGCCCGCGCCGCCCAGATGCGTGGCCGGATATGCAAACTGCCAGCGGCGCATCGGCAGCGCCACCTGGTCGGTGCGGTTGCGGAAGGTGAAGGTTTCGGTGGCCGTGTCCTGGTGCAGCGCATGCCGGCGCGCGTACTTCAGTTCGTCATGGATGGCCGGTGCCTGGAAGTCCGGCGACGGCCAGCGCGGCTGCCCGCGTTCGAGCACAACCACGCGCGAGGCGCGGGCGGCCATCTCCTTGCCGATGATGGCGCCCGTCCACCCGCCACCGATGATGACGGCATCCACTGCTGGCAGCGTCTTGCTCATTCGCCACCCCCGTTGGCGGCCGGCTGGCTGCGGCATACCGCGTTGCCGGCGAGCGCAACGAAGGCCACGGGCTGCGCCTGCACCTGGGACTGCGGTGGCGGCATGGCATGCCCATGCGCCGTGGCGATCGGCACGGGCGGCCGCGTGTAGGGCACGTTGTGGCGCTCGATGTCGTTGGCAAAGCTGGCCATCGCACCCGGAAAGCCGACGAGCTTCCAGCCGACCATGTTGCGGTTGCCGCCGTAGACGGGGTCCGAGAAGAAACCTTCGATGGCGCCGTCAAGCAACGCCTGGAAGAACACCGCGCTCGGCACGGCGCCCAGGTCGAGCTTGCCGGCTTCGGCCTCGCGCAGCATGGCGTCCTGCGTGGCGACATCGAGCTGCGCGAAGCGCCGGCCGCCATAGCGGCTTGCACACACCCGGTCCAGCCCGGCAAGCCCGAGGCGATAGCATTCGGCCGGCGTGAGCGCCAGCTGGTAGCCCTGTTCCGGCGTGCCTTGCTGGAAGGGACCGTGTCGATAGAAATTGGCGCCCTGCCCGAACGTGCCCGCCAGTTGCCGGTCGAGAAACGTCGTCACGCCGGCTTCCTTGGCGCCGGGGCCGAGTTCATCCGCCGGAATCAGCCGCGCGACGATCGCATCGACTGCCGCACGCTCGTCGACGTTGAAGAAGAGACTCACGTGTTCCGCCGCATCGGAGCCTGGCGTGGATGCGGCGGACTGCCCAGGCGATGGCCTGGTTGTGGGCGGATGCTGCGCGTCGGCAAACACCGCCGTCGAGACCGGAAGCGTGATGCCCAGGGCCTTCAGCAAGCGGCGTCGAACCGGTTTGAAGTCGTCGTCCATGTCTGCGCTCCGTGTTGCGGGGTCTTTGCTTCCCGCACGCGCGGGGCCGCGCAGCGTTGCAGCAAGAAGCGTGACAACGCCGCGCGCGAGCGGCACGCCGGGCACGCGCACTGCTTGTGTGCCGGCACGACATGGAGGCCGACATGCGCACGATGCAGCCAACACGGAAGGCAGCCGCCTTGTGGCTCGCGCTCTTGTGCGGCGTGGACGCAGCATTCGCGCAGGTACCGCCGGCGCCGGGGGCCGCCTCCGCGCCCCTTGCTGCGTCGGACGCACAGGCCACGCATGGCAAGCGCGGGCCGCGCACGCATCCAAAGGACGCTCGGCTGCCCACTGCGGCAGCGCCTTCCTCAACGGATGGCGCCGGCACCTCTGCAGGCTCGCGCGGCTCCGGTGGAAGCGACGGCCTGCCGGGTACCGGCGCTGCAGCCGGATCGGGCGGCTCGGCCGACATGCGCGGTGAGCCCGTGCGCAAGCCATGATGGGAAGACGACGTGGAGCCACGGTCCAGTCCGTTTCGCTACGCGAATCGCACCGTGAAAGACGCCCACGTCGGCGCTGCCGCACCAACGGCAGCCGGGCGTAGCAACCTGCACAGCAATCCTTAGAGAGACTGTCGCGCAAGCGACGGTCCGATTTCGTTCGCTTGTGGTCTTCATGGCGGGCCGGGCGGGGAGACCTTCGGGTCCGCCGGTCGTTCTCTAAGGGCCGGTTTGCTACCCGCGCCGTCAGGCCCGCCACCCCGTGTAGCAACCAGATGGGGAGCCTCCGATCCAACTTGGAGAGGCCGACATGCCATCTGTCAAAAGCGGGCACCGCCCCGTGTCGTACCCGTCTCCCCTGGCATCACCACCCAGCCCCCGCGCCCACGTCATCCGACACAGGCAGGCTCACCAAGAACCGCACCGACCTGAACGGCGCCATCGCGGCACAGGCGTATCTCCCTGGCGGCCTGTCAGACGTACAGGCCGTTTATGTGGCTGTCCGCAGTGGGCCGGAAGCGGCAGCCGGTCTTCGAGGGAAGGGGGCGCGGACGGGGGAGAGTTCAAGGTTGAGTGAATCTCGCCAAACACCCCGGGCAATCCCCGTTCTTGAAATCGTCATACCCCATCCCTATAATTAGCACTCGCCGGGCAGGAGTGCTAACAATGGGCTCCGGCCCCCGATGCTTTCCCGATGCGCCGCGCTTGTGCGGCGCGTTTTTGTGAATAAACACTCACTTTGCATTGAGGAGTTTGTATGAACCTGCGTCCTTTGCATGATCGCGTGATCGTGAAGCGCCTGGACAACGAGACGAAGACCGCTTCCGGCATCGTCATCCCCGACGCCGCCGCAGAAAAGCCGGATCAAGGCGAAGTGCTGGCCGTCGGCCCGGGCAAGAAAGACGACAAGGGCAATGCGATCGCGCTGGATGTGAAGGTCGGCGACCGCGTGCTGTTCGGCAAGTACGCCGGCCAGACCGTCAAGGTGGATGGCCAGGAAGTGCTGGTCATGCGTGAAGAAGACATCATGGCCGTGGTGGCAAAGTAAGCGTGCGCTCGGTCGCAACGGCTTACCAGTAAACGGTTTTCCTTGCTCGCACAACGGTGCGGGCAACACCCAAGATTTCGGAGATTCTCAAGATGGCAGCTAAAGACGTAGTGTTCGGCGATGCCGCACGTGCCAAGATGGTCGAAGGCGTGAACATTCTCGCCAACGCCGTGAAGGTGACCCTGGGCCCGAAGGGCCGCAACGTGGTGCTGGAGCGCAGCTTCGGTGGCCCGACCGTGACCAAGGACGGTGTGTCGGTCGCCAAGGAAATCGAGCTGAAGGACAAGCTGCAGAACATGGGCGCGCAAATGGTCAAGGAAGTCGCTTCCAAGACCAGCGACAACGCCGGTGACGGCACCACCACCGCAACGGTGCTGGCCCAGTCGATCGTGCGCGAAGGCATGAAGTACGTTGCCGCCGGCATGAACCCGATGGACCTGAAGCGCGGCATCGACAAGGCCGTGGCAGCCGCCGTCGAAGAGCTGAAGAAGATCAGCAAGCCGACGACGACCAGCAAGGAAATCGCCCAGGTTGGCGCCATCTCGGCTAACAGCGACGAATCCATCGGCCAGCGCATCGCTGAAGCCATGGACAAGGTCGGCAAGGAAGGCGTGATCACCGTGGAAGACGGCAAGTCGCTGGCCGACGAGCTGGACGTCGTGGAAGGCATGCAGTTCGACCGCGGCTACCTGTCGCCGTACTTCATCAACAACCCGGAAAAGCAGGTTGTCCAGCTGGACAACCCGTTCGTGCTGCTGTTCGACAAGAAGATCAGCAACATCCGCGACCTGCTGCCGGTGCTCGAGCAAGTGGCCAAGGCCGGCCGTCCGCTGCTGATCATCGCTGAAGACGTCGAAGGCGAAGCCCTGGCAACGCTGGTGGTGAACAACATCCGTGGCATCCTGAAGACCGCTGCCGTCAAGGCTCCGGGCTTCGGCGACCGCCGCAAGGCCATGCTGGAAGACATCGCCATCCTGACGGGCGGCCAGGTCATCGCTGAAGAAGTCGGCCTGACGCTGGAAAAGGCAACCCTGAACGACCTGGGCCAAGCCAAGCGCGTCGAAATCGGCAAGGAAAACACCACGATCATCGACGGTGCCGGCGATGCCAAGAACATCGAAGCGCGCGTCAAGCAAGTGCGTGCCCAGATCGAAGAGGCGACCTCGGACTACGACCGTGAGAAGCTGCAAGAGCGCGTGGCCAAGCTGGCTGGCGGTGTTGCCGTGATCAAGGTTGGCGCTGCCACCGAAGTCGAAATGAAGGAAAAGAAGGCCCGCGTGGAAGACGCGCTGCACGCTACGCGCGCTGCCGTGGAAGAAGGCATCGTGGCTGGCGGCGGTGTTGCGCTGCTGCGTGCCCGCGCTGCCATCTCGAACCTGCAAGGCGACAACGCTGACCAGAACGCCGGCATCAAGATCGTGCTGCGCGCGATGGAAGAGCCGCTGCGCCAGATCGTCACCAACGCTGGCGAAGAAGCGTCGGTCGTGGTGGCGAAGGTCATCGAAGGCAAGGGCAACTACGGCTACAACGCCGCCACCGGCGAGTACGGCGACCTGGTCGAAATGGGCGTGCTGGACCCGACCAAGGTGACCCGCACCGCGCTGCAGAACGCCGCTTCGGTTGCATCGCTGATGCTGACGACGGACTGCGCCGTGTCCGAACTGCCGAAGGACGATGCAGCTCCGGCAATGCCGGGCGGCATGGGTGGCATGGGCGGCATGGACGGCATGATGTAATTTGCCTGTCCGGCAGACCGGCCCGACCGCTGGATCTTCCGGTGGTCGTTCCAGACAAGAACCCCGTGGGTGCGAGCCCGCGGGGTTTTTTGTTGCCCGCGCGCCGGCGCTTTGTTAAGGCGCTGTTAACGGTGCCGGGCGGCCGGTTCGCTACAATCGGCCCACCCGTGGCCAAGCGGGACATCACAACAACTCAGGGAAGGGAACAAGATGAACGACATCGCCAGCGAGTCCGTCCTGGGCAGCGCGCCCGCTCCGGCAGTCCCGCGGCCGCTGCGCCTGCGCTTTATCGGCAGCGGTTCGGAATACTTCCGCATCTGGATCGTCAACCTGCTGCTGACCATCGTCACGCTGGGCATCTACTCGGCCTGGGCCAAGGTACGCACGCTGCAGTATTTCTATCGCAACACGCAACTGGCAGGGTCGAGCTTTGATTACCACGGCAGCCCGATCGCCATTCTCAAGGGCCGGGCGATCATCTTCGTGCTGGCGTTGGCGTTCAATGTGCTGAGCCATTCATCGCCGGTGCTGGGCTTGGTGTTCCTCGTCTTGCTGGCGGCGGTGTTCCCGTGGCTGCTGGTGCGCTCGCTGCGGTTCCGCATGGCCAACTCGAGCTATCGCGGCCTGCGCTTTGCCTTTGCGGGCAAGGATGCCGAGGGCTACATGGTGTTCCTGGTGTGGCCGATCCTGAGTGTGTTCTCGCTGTATCTGCTGGCGCCGCTGGCGCATCAGCGCTTCAAGCGCTATCAGCACAAGAACACGCGCTTCGGCACCACGCCGTTTGATTTTTCCGGCACGCCGGGCAACTTCTACGGCGTGTACCTGCGCACGTTCGGCCTGGCGGTGCTCGCACTTGTGGTGGCATTTGGCGTCCTGCTGCTGCTGGGTGTCTCGGTCGGCAAGGGGCATGGCAGCGCCGGCCGTATCCTCGCCATCGGGCTGACGGTCGTGCTGACCTACGCGGCGATGCTGTTTCTCACCCCGTACTTCATGTCGCGCCTGCAGAACGTGGTGTGGAACCACACGACGCTGGGTGCGCACCGTTTCCAGAGCCAGGTGGGCGCAGCGAAGCTGTTCTGGATTTTCATCTCGAACGCCGTGCTGACCGTGATCACCGTCGGGCTGTTCACGCCGTTTGCACGCGTACGCACGCTGCGCTACAAGCTCGATTCGGTGACGATGCTGGCGGCCGGTTCGCTCGATACCTTTGTCGCCGGCGAGACCGCCAAGGTCGGCGCGCTGGGCGACGCCGCCGTGGATTGGTACGACATCGACATCGCCCTGTAACCGCGCAAGGCCCCGCCCGTGATTCTCGCCACCTACTTTGACGGCCGCACCTCGCGCGCGCAACCAGTGCGCCTCGCCGTCGAGGCGGGCGAGGCGGTGCTGTTCGACCCCGAGGGCACGCCATTGCGCCGTGCGCCGCTTTCCACGCTGCGGGTGTCGGAGCGCGTCAAGCATGCGCCGCGCCTGATCACGTTTGCCGACGGGGCCTTCTGCGAGATCGGCGACGCGGCCGAACAGGCGGCGCTCAATGCGCTGCTGCATCGCACGGGATATCACGAAGGCTGGGTGGTGCTGGCGCAGAACAGCTGGAAGCTTGCTCTGGGTGCGCTCGTGGCCATGATTCTGGTGCTCGTGCTGGGCTACCGGTACGGCCTGCCGTGGGGCGCCAAGGTGGTGGCGAACCTCGTGCCGCAACGTGTGGAGACGCAGCTCGGGCACGGCACGCTGCGGGCGCTGGACGAGCGCTGGCTCGAGCCGAGCAAGCTGCCGGCAGCGCAGCAGCAGCGCATCCGCGCGCGCTTTGCCGCACTGCGCACGCCGCACGAGGCCACGCACACCTACAACATCGTGTTCCGCGACGCGGGCAAGCTGGGCGCGAACGCCTTCGCGCTGCCCGGCGGCGACATCATCTTGACCGACGCCCTGGTGACGCTGGTGGGCGAGGGCGATGGTCTCACCGGTGTGCTGGCGCATGAGGCGGGCCACGTGGAGTACCGCCACGGGCTGCGTCAGCTGATCCAGTCATCGGCGATCGGCGCCACGGCGGCGCTGCTGTTTGGCGATGTGTCCAGCATTCTGGCCGGCGTGCCGGCGGCGATGCTCACCCTGCGCTACTCCCGCGACTACGAGCGTGACGCCGATCGCTACGCCGCCAGGATGCTGCAGGAGAACGGCCTGTCCGTCGGTGCGTTTGCCGACGTGCTGCAGGCACTCGAAGACACGCACGCCGGCACGCGCAAGGCGCATGCCAACAAGAAGCGCGATGCGGCCCGCGATGACGACGCCTCGGCGTTCTTCTCGTCGCATCCGCTCACGCGCGAGCGCATCGAGACGCTGCGGCGTTTTGATCGGACGCATGGTGCCAGCGACGGCGAGGCCGACTGACGCACCGGCGTGCCTTCAGCGGAACGTCCAGCACCGGTGCAGCACGAAGGTCAACGGCGGCACTGTCGCCAGGATGGCCGTCAGCCCGATCCAGTAGCTTTGGCCCAGCGTCTGGGCCGTCCAAGAGATCGCCAGCGTCAACGCGAGGCCCAGCAGCGAAACGGCGTAGAAGCGCAGGAAATTGGCGCCGCCCGGCTTGGCCGAAAAGCTCCACAGCGCATTGAGCAGGTAGGAGCACACATTGGCGCACACAAATGCCACGCCATTGGCTGTCACCTGAGACGCCGACACTCCGTTGATGAGCGCGGTGGCGATCGCCACGTGCACGCCGGTGGCCACCACGCCCGACACCCCAAAACGGAAGATGCGCATCAGCATGGCCGGATCCGGCAGCCAATGCGCCAGAGGCGGCGGCAGCCTGCCAGCCAATGCGGCCATGACGCTGGATTCGGTTTGTCGCATGATGTGGCTCCGTTGCTTCAGCGGCGCGTGGCGTGGCTGCGTTGGCGTTCGCCTTGCGGCTGGCGTGTGCGCGCGCTGGCAATCGGGATGACCTGCCGGCTGCCATTGCCGGGGACGCGGCTGCGCGGCCGGCGCTCCTGGTAGCGGCGTTTGACGAGATAGATCGGTCGGCCCTTCGCTTCATCGTAAATGCGGCCGACGTATTCGCCGATCATGCCCAGGCCGATCATCTGCAGGCCGCCGAAGAACAGCATCAGCGATAGCTCCGAGGCGTAACCTGGGACCACCACACCGAAGAGCATCGTGCGCACGATGATGAAGGCGCCGTAGCAGAACGCCAGCGCGGCCACGAGTGCGCCAAGGTACGTCCAGCTGCGCAGCGGCAGCGTGCTGAAGCTCGTGATGCCTTCAAGCGCGAAATTCCACAGGCGCCAGCCGGAAAACTTTGACGTCCCCGCGCTGCGTTTCTCACGTTCGTACTGGACGATCACGGTGCTGAAGCCCACCCAGGCGAACAGGCCTTTCATGAAGCGATGCCGCTCGGGCAACTGCTTGAGGGCATTCACCACGGCGCGGTCCATCAGGCGGAAGTCGCCGACGTTCTCCGGCAGCTTCAGGTCGGAGAGGCGGTTGTGGATGCGGTAGTACGCGGCCGCCGTCACGCGCTTGAGGAAGGAGTCGCATGCGCGATTGGCGCGCTGTGCGAGCACGACTTCTGCGCCGTTGCGCCAGTGTGCGACCAGCGCCGGGATCAACTCGGGTGGATCCTGCAGGTCAGCATCGATGGGAACGACGGCATCGCCCTGCGCTTCGTCGAGCCCGGCGGTGAGCGCGGCTTCCTTGCCGAAGTTGCGTGTCAGGTCGACCACGCGCACGCGTGGGTCGGCATGCGAGACGGTGACGAGCTTGGCGAGTGTATCGTCGGTACTGCCGTCGTTCACGCACACGATCTCGAACTGCACGGTGCTGATCGATTCCAGGATCGGCACCACGCGGGCGAAGAAGAGGTGCAGCGCATCGCCTTCGTTGTAGAACGGTACGACGAGGGAAAGCAGAGGCGCGTCGTGTGGGTCTTGATGATTCGGTTGCATGACTTCCCCCAAGAACTCTGATGACGATATGCAGACCTATGACGGGTCTGTCGATGCTTATGCGGTGGTGCGTGCGTTCGCCGCTGCCGGCATGGCTGTCGCAGCCGGCAGGCCGGAGCTGGCGCTGGTGGCGGTGTGCACGCGTGCGTGCGTGAGCGTTCGGTGCACGGTCATCGCCATCATCGCCACCAGGAAAAACGGCCCGACCTGCGGTAGCTGGAACAACGGATTGGTGAATTCGAATACCGGCAACAGCCATGCCGCAACCAGCAGCCCGCGCTCCATGCCCGACAGGCCGAAGCGAATGCCATGGCTGACGTAGCCCGCGATCGCCACGACGAGCCACGTGAGTTCATACGCCCGCACATAAGGCGAGATGAGCAGCGTGGCGGTTGCCAGCGCAGCAACACGCAGCCCGGTATCGCTCGTGCGGCGCCACACGATGGCGGCGGCAAGCGTTGCCAGTACGGCCACCGACATTTGAATCGCATAGGCCAGCTTGATACCGATGCCGGCTGCGCGCGCCGCCGCGAGGAAAGTCGGCATGACATACCACGCGGTGCCGCCGTGTTCGACGAGGTTGGTCTCGGCCCAGTGCGCGCTCCGGATGAAGGCGGGCACGGTGTCCCAGCCGCAGACGGCAACGCTGATGGCGGCGAACAGAACCGCGGTGACTGCCGCGCTGGCCATCGTCTTCCATGCGCGGGTGACGAGCAGCACCACTGGAAACAGCAGCGCCAGTTGCGGCTTGATGGCGAGCAGGCCCATGGCGATGCCGGCCAGCACGGGCCGCTTGTCGAGCCATGCCACGGCCGTAGCGGCCAGCCCCGCGGTGAGCATGGAGTTCTGCCCCATCAGCACCGTCACGAACACGGCCGGCGAGCTGACCACCGACATCCACGCGTGCTGGCGCGCATCCACCTTGTCACCAAGCAGCCGGGTTGTGGCCTTCACATACAGGCCGCCGGTGGCGAGCATGAACAGCAGATAGCTCGGCCACAGCGGCAACAGCGACAACGGCAGCACCACCAGCAGGAAGGTCGGCGGATAGAGCCACGGCAGGATGCGATCGCTGCCCGCTTCCAGCGTGCCGAACTGGTTGATCACCACCATGATCTTGTCGATGTCGTAGGCGTCGAGCGGGTGACCATGGAGGGCGATGTGCGACGCGCCCCAGAACACCGAGAAGTCCGACCCTGGCCCGGTAATGCGCGTATCCGTGAAGCCGTTCGTCACCCACGCACCCAGCGTGAAGATCAGCAGGAAGACAGCGAGCGCCAGCTTGCTGCCTTTGCGCACGGTGCCGGCGTTGATCCAATGACGATCGGCCACCGGCTGCGTGTGTTGCTGTTGATTCGACTGGACCATGGCGCCTTCTCCGTGAATGGTCTGTGAGCCTAGTTTGCGAGGCGCGGCGGCACATAGGCGCCGTAGTTCGTGCCGGAACCGCCGCCACTGACTTTCGTGTTGGTAGTGAAGTTGCCCTCGATGTAGGAATGCGATCCGTTGGTGACGACCTTTGTGATCGTGAAGCCGGCAAACGCCACCACAGGCGAACTTGAGCCGGGCACAACGTTGGCCACCACGGGCATCGTCACGGTGTACGGAAGCGACGGGATTGCGTTGTAGACGCTGGTCTTCACCCCGGTTGAGATGTTGATGCTGTCGCCAACGTTGATCGTTGTCGGGTTGCCGCTGCTAACCAGTCCCTTCTCGGTGTTCGCATCGGTAGGGCCGTTGAAACCCGTCCACTCGCCACTGGCGCAAGTGCCACTGCCCGATCCATAACTGGTGTTGATCTGAAGGACCTTTGGCTGGCCGGTCGCCGGGTCGTTGATGGGCTGGTTGGTGGTGGAGTTCCAATACAGATCGAACAGGCACTTGTTGAGTGCCACCGGAAACAGCGCCCCCGGGTTGGCCGTGCCCGGCGCGGCAATGACAGCGACCGCCGTGGCGCGGATGTCCGCCGTGCCGCCGCCAAACACCCACGTCAACCAGCCTTTGACGGCGCCACCGTTGACGCCCGATGCGCGCGTAATGGTCACTTGCACGCCTGGCACGTCGTTCTTCCCCGGTGTGATGCTCTGCGCTTGCATGCCGGCCGGGGTGCCGGTCAGATTCCAGTAGCCGGCCGTGACCGTGCCGGTGGCGAGCTTTGTGCCATCGGAAGCATTGAGCGTGACGGCGTTGGTGCCCTTGGTGACGGCGTTGCTCCACTGCGGCGTGGGGCTGATCGGGTTGAGCCCCGCCGCGCCTGCCAGTGCCGCCGCGTCCGCCGCGTTCTGCAGCTCATTGCGCACCACATACAGGTGCGCCACGTCGACGGCGATCGCACCGATCGACAGGAAGACAACCAGCAGCATCGGGGCAATCATTCCGACCGCGCCGCGTTGCCGTAGAGAGAGGGCTTGCTGGGTCATGGCATACCTCGCACAGTGCAGGAGCTGCGGGCTATTCGCAGAGCATGGTGGTCTGCGCGCTCATCGCCAGCGATCCTGTAAATGGCGCCAGCTTGCCGAGCACGAGGCCCGTGAACGTGTACGACACCGTCACCGTGAGTGGATTGCCGGAGGCCGAGCAGGTCGTCACCGCGCCCACCGTGCAGTTGGCTGCGGCACCGAACGTCACCAGTCGGTTCTGGCAGTAGTTGGTCGCCACGCTCTGGATCTTCGTGCTCGTGGGCACAGGGTTGCTGAACACCACGCCCGCGCGCGCGGCCTCGCGGCTGGCGTTGGTGATGACCGCCTTGTCGTACCACGCCGCGCCAAATTCGACGATGCCGAACACCACCAGCAGCAGGATCGGAAAGACCAGGGCGAACTCGACGCCGGCCGCGCCGCGCATCTTGCGCGTGCGGGCAGGGCGGTGCGCGGTACGTTGGGAGGCACGGGAGCGCATGATGGTCTCCTTGAAGCGATGGCGGGTCGGCTGTCTGACTTCGATTTACTGTTGGGCCGCGACCGAACGCAGTGCGCCGATCACCTGGATGGCTGCGGGGCCCAGCAGCACGACAAACAGCGACGGGAAGATGCAGAAGATCAGCGGGAAGAGGATCTTGGTGCCGATCTTGGCGGCGCGTTCTTCGGCCAGCATGTGGCGCTTGGTGCGCAGCATGTCCGAATGCACACGCAGCGATTCGGCCACGCTGGTGCCGAAGCGGTCGGCCTGGATCAGCATGGCCACCAGCATGCTGACGTCTTCCACGCCGGTGCGGGCGGCGAGGTTGCGCAGGGCTTTTTCCCGTGCGAGGCCGGCCCGCAGTTCGAGTGTCAGCAGTTCGTACTCTTCGGCCAGCGCGGGACGCGCGGTCCGCATTTCTTCCACCACGCGCAGCACGGCGGCATCCAGGCCGAGGCCCGCTTCCACGCACACCATGATGAGGTCCAGGCTGTCGGGAAACGCTTCGAAGATGTCGCGCTGGCGGCGGCGGATCTTTGCGCGCAGCACGATGTTCGGCAGGTAGAAGCCCAGCAGCGCGGCACCGAACAGCACGCTCAGGAATTCGTTCTGATGGTTGGCGTCAAAGCGGCCCAGCAGCACCACCGACAGCAGCAGCGGCAGCCCGATCGCCAGCAGCGTCTTGATGCCGAAGTAGATGGCGGGTGCATCCGGCGAGCGCCAGCCGGCATGCACGAAGCGCGTGCGCAGGTCGGAAGATTCCCAGCCATCCTTGGGTAGCGACGCCTTGGCCAGCGGCTTGGCGATCCGGCTGATCTTGTGCAGCCAGTCGTTGGAAGTGTCCTGCGGCACGAGGCTGGGCGCTTCACGGTCGATCTGCCCGAGACGCCGCTGCAGCGCACTCGGGCGCAGCACATTGAGCGCCACCAGCACCGCGCCAAAGACGATGATGAACGTGCCGCCAAGCAAGACTGTCTGTGCGATGTGCATATCCGTCCGGGGTTGCCCCCGCCTCCGAATTCTGTTCTGTGCTCTATGGCGCCGTGTCGTGTCAGATGTGGATGCGTACGATCTGGCGGATCCACAACACGCCCACGCAGGTCATCACAATGGCCGACCACATCATCTGAATGCCCGTTGGGTCTTTCCACAGCGTGGACATCAATTCCGGGTTCAACTGGTAGACCACCAGTGCCATGCCCGGTGGCAGCGCGGTCAGGATCCAGCCGCCGAGGCGGCCCTCTGCCGACAGCACGCGCACCTTGTCGAGCAATTGCAGGCGCTTGCGAATGAGCGAGCCCACGTTGTCCAGGATCTCGGCCAGGTTGCCGCCGGATTCGCGCTGGATGAGGATGGCGATCACCAGGTAGCGCAGGTCGTCCACCGGCACGCGGTCGATCAGGCCGGCGAGTGCGTCGTTCAACGAGACGCCGTAGTTGATCTGGCTGAACACCATCGCCAGCTCGGCGCCGATCGGCTGCGGCAGTTCATCGCCCGCCATCTCCAGCGCGCTCGGCAGCGAGTGGCCGGCACGCAGCGCGCGGCTGATCAGGTCGGTGGCTTCCGGAAGTTGCGCTTCGAGCTTCATCAGCCGGCGCGTGCGTCGATGCAGCACGTAGAACAGCGGCAACGAGGCGCCCGCAGCGGCCAATGCAAGCGAGGCGACCCACGGCGGATTGAACGGCGAGATGCCGACGAACACCACCACGGGCACCACAAGCGTCAGCGCCAGAAAGCGGGCGACGGACCAGTCCAGCCCCGATTGCAGCAACAGCAGGTCGAGCCGATTGACGCGTGGCAGCCGGCCCAGCAGTGCCGCCACTTCGGGCGATTCCGCCAGCACGCGCTGCTTGAGGATGCTCTCGTCGGCGCCGTGCCGTGCGCTGCTGAGCAGCGCCATCTTCAGCCGCTGGCTCAGGCGCTTGGCGGTCTGGCTGTGGCGGCTGTCCCACCACAGATACGCAGCGGATACGCCCAGCACAATGGCCACGAAAACCGAGAGCGTGAAACCGATCACCATGGTGTCCATGTCGGTTCTCCTTTAGACCTCGTATTGCACCGACGGGTCGTACAGGGTTTCCGGCAGATGGATGCCGAAGGCCTGCAGACGTTCCGAGAACTTGGGCCGCACGCCCGTCGCGCAGAAGTGGCCCTTGATGCGGCCGTCCGCGTCGATGCCCTTGCGGCGGAAGGTGAAGATCTCCTGCATGTTCACGACTTCGCCTTCCATGCCGGTGATCTCCTGCACGCTCACCAGCTTGCGATTGCCGTCGGTCAGGCGCGTCACCTGGACGACCACCGTCAATGCCGAGGTGATCTGCTGGCGCATCGTCCTGGGCGGCAGTTGCAGGCCCGCCATGCTGACCATGTTCTCGAGACGCGTGAGTGCGTCCCGCGGTGTGTTCGCGTGAATGGTGGCGAGCGACCCTTCGTGGCCCGTGTTCATCGCATGCAGCATGTCGAGCGCTTCGGCACCGCGCACTTCGCCGAGGATGATGCGATCGGGCCGCATCCGCAGGGCGTTCTTCACCAGCGAGCGTTGCGTGATCTCGCCGCGGCCTTCGATGTTGGCGGGGCGCGTTTCCAGGCGCAGCACATGGTTCTGGCGCAGTTGCAGTTCGGCCGCATCTTCAATGGTGACGATGCGTTCGTTTGCCGGGATGTAGCCCGACAGGATGTTCAGCAGCGTGGTCTTGCCGCTGCCCGTGCCGCCCGAGATCAGGATGTTCAGCTTGGCCTTGACCATCGCATCGAGCAGCTGCGCCATTTCCGGTGTCATCGTGCGGAAGTTGACCAGGTCCTGGATCGTCAGCGGGTTGACGGAAAAGCGCCGGATCGACAGCAGCGGCCCATCGATCGCCGACGGCGGAATGATCGCGTTGATCCGGGAGCCATCGGGCAGCCGCGCATCGACCATCGGGCTCGATTCATCGATGCGGCGGCCAACGCGCGACACCATCTTTTCAATCACGCGCATCAGGTGCGCGTCGTCGTGGAACGTCACGCTGGTCAGCTCGAGCTTGCCGCGGCGTTCGACGTACACATACTTGTGCGTGTTGACGAGGATGTCGGAGATGGTCGGGTCGGCCAGCAGCGGTTCGAGCGGCCCGTAGCCGAGCATCTCGTCCTGCACGTCGGAGACGAGGCGGCGGCGTTCGCTCTCATTGAGCTGGTGCTTGCCTTCATCGACGATGCGCTCGACCAGTTGCGCCAGCTCGCGCTTGATCTGCTCGGGCGTGAGCTGCTGCAGGCGGCTCAGTTCCACGCGGTCGATGATGATCTGGTGCACGTCCTGCGCCACTTGCTGATAGGCCGCGCTGGTGTGGCCATTCGAGCCGTTCGCGTTCGTCACGCGTTGCGGTAGCGCCTCGCCGGCTTGCTGAAAGAGTTGTTCTCGCAGTGACATGATGGGCTCCACGCGATCGAGGGTTAGAGACGTGTCGGGCGCCTGTCAGGCCCGCACCGGCGCCGGTACATGGTTGGCATGGCCGAACAGCTTGCGCAGCAGGCCGTCGCGCTGCGGCTGCGTGGCAGGGAAGAGCTGCCGCGCCATGTCCGTCAGCGCGCGGCTGATCGGGCTGTTCTCGGCCACGTCCAGGACTGGGCGGCCCTCGTTGACAGAGTCGCGCACGGTGGCCGGGTCATACGGCAGCACATGCGAGACCGGCATCCCGAAGGCGCTTTCCAGGGTGTTCTGCGTGAAGGGCACGCGCTTCTCGTACTGATTGACGATGAGTTTCAGCCGTTCTGCGCGATAACCGAGCGAGTGGCAGATCTCCATCAGCCGGCGGCCGGCACGCAGGTAGGCGAGATTCAGTTGCAGCACGGCGTAAATCGCGCTGCTGTGGTCCAGCACCAGGATCGACGCCGGGTTGATGTCCTGCCCGAGGTCGAACACGACCACGTCGTACATCGATGCGGCGAGCGTCAGCAGGCGTTCCAGATGCATCGCCTTGATCTCGCCGGCCTTGATCGGGTCACCCGCGCCGGCCAGCACGTCGAAGTCGGGGCCGACATGCGTGACACAGGTATCGAGCAGGGCGGCATCGAGCCGGTCGATCTGGTTGCAGACATTGGCCAGCGTTGCCGGCGGGGTCTGGTCCGTCACCAGGAAGGCGGCGTCGCCGTATTGCTGGCAGAGATCGACGAGCAGCACATGCTTGCCGTGCCGTGCGCTGAGCACATGCGCAAAGTTGGCGGCGGTGAAGGTGGTACCGCTGCCGCCCTTGCACGACAGGAACGACAGCACCTGGCCCTCGTTGCGCGAGCCGGACAGCGCGTGGCTCGTGCAGCGTTGCAGCTCGTCGCGAAACTCGTGCGCGTCGGGCGGCCACGGCAGCACGCACTGCACGCCCGCGCGCATGGCCCGCATCAGCAGGTCGGCGGACGGGTTTTCCGTCAGCAGCATGCAGAGCGTGTCGGGGCGGTCCGTCGTCAGGCGGCGCAGCTGCTGGATGTCGTCGGCGCTGAAGGTGGCAGCCTCCAGGATCAGCAGATCCGCGCCCTGCGCAAGCCCTGGCTTACCGAGTGCCTGGGCGGGCGCGGCGCACGTGCGGTGAACGACGTGGCTGGTGGCCTGTGCGATCAGCCCCGCGAGGTATTGCAGGTGCGATTCGTCGGCGGATACGAGAGCGATCTTGGCCATGGCCGGGCTCCTGTGAGCGTCTGGTGACGCGCCGCGGGTGGCGGCGCGTTTTCCTCTTTCAGCGTTCTTGCGTGGTGCGATCTACCGGTCTTCCGAACTCAGGCTCCTGCCCGATCCCACACCCACCGTGAAGGCGCTGACATCGGCCGACGGCTTGACGAACTGGGTGTTGTAGCGGTCCATGGCGGCGGTGGCGGCACGTCCGTCCACGCCCGTGACCGGGTTGGTGTTGGCCGATGCACTCGGGTTGAGCGTCTGCATGGCCCGCACCGAGCGGACGGCCTCACCGAAGTGTTTGTCGTACTCCGGGGTGGTCGTCATGCAGCCAGCCAGGGTGAGGGCGATTGCGCTGCAGCGTCCGGCCCGCGCCAGCTTCGAGGTGATGTTCATGATCGTCTCCTTGAAGGTTGCGATCGGGTCAATCGTGGAAGGGCTGTTCGCCCATCGACACGAAGCGGCGTGCCTTCGGTGCCGGCGCGATGGGAGCCGGCGCGGGCGGTGTGCCGTTGTGGGCCGGTGCAGCAGGTACCGTGGCGGCTGCGGGGGCTTGCGCTTCGGCTGCGGTGTCGGCTGCAGCCGAAGCGCTCGCGGTGGGGGCTGGCGCTTGAACAGGTTGGGCTGCGGGCGCTGCAGGTGCAGCTTCGGCAGCCTTCGGTGCCGGCAGTGAGGAAGCCGGGGCGGCCATCGCGGCCGGTGCCTTGACCGGCTTGGCCTTGTGCCCTTCCATGTTGCCGTTGAGCAGGATCTCGCCCGTGTTGACCTGACCGAACGTATCCGTCGGCAGCGGGTAATCGGCGGGCAGCGGCTTGACCAGGCGCGGGGTGACCACGAACACCAGCTCCGTCTGGTCCTGCTGGAAGCTTGTGCTGCGCGCCAGCGCACCGATTACCGGCAACTCGCCGACACCGGGGATGGCCTTCAGGCTGCCCGTGATGTTGTTCTTGATCAGCCCGCCGATGGCAAAGCTCTGGCCGTCATGCACCTGCAGCGTGGTGGAAGCGCGCCGCGTGGTGATCAGCGGCAGGATCTGCGTGTTGTTGGTGTTGGGTGAGGTCACCGATACACCGGTCGGAGAGAGCTCCGAAACTTCCGGTGAAACCTTCAGGTTGATGCGGCCGTTTTCCATCACCGTGGGCGTAAAACGCAGGCCCACGCCGAACGTTTCTTCCTGCAGCACGATGGTGGAGACACCGCCCACCGCAGCCCCTTGCGCGACAGGAATGAAGATCTTGCCGCCGGCAAGGAAGCTCGCTTCCTGACCGCTGATCGCCATCAGGCTCGGCTCTGCCAGCACCTTGACGAGCCCGTCGCCCTTCTGCGCATCCAGGGCGAACTTCAGCGGCAGGCGGTTGTTCTTGCTGAAGTTGACGATGTCGTTGGAGCCCGAGAGGAAGTTGGCGAGCGCGCCGACCGACCAGCTGCCGAAGGCACCGGCCACATTGAGCGCCGAGCCCATCTGGTCGATCAGGGTCTTGGAGACTTCCGCCACCTTCACTTCCAGCATCACTTGTTGCGGGGCTTCGACCGCCATCATGTTGATGATGCGTGGGCTGCGCAGCGGCGCGCCGTTCTGCCCGCCTGCATTCATCTGGCCGGTGGCTTGTTGACCACCGCCGCCTTCTTCTCGCACGGGGCCGCGCGCCTGACGCGTGACAAACGCATTGGCGATGTCGAGGATCTTCTGCGCCTGCACCGAATCGCTCACCGTGCCGCCCAGCACGATGCTGTCGGCGGCGGCAGAGACTTCAACGTTCTTCGCGCCCGGCACCAGGCGGCGCAGCGCGGCTTGCAGGCCGGCCGGGTCTGCGCCCACCGACACATCAATGACCGTGCACGATCCGCTGCGGCCCTGCACGATCATGTTCGTGGAGCCGACTTCCAGCCCCAGCACGTACAGCGTCTGCGGCGACACCAGCATCGCCTGCACCACGCGGGGGTTGCCGACGGTGCGGCTGCGTACGGCTTCCGGCAGCTGCACCATCGTCGATTTGCCGATGGGGACGGTCACCTCGCTGTGTTCGCGCATGGCGCCGGTGCAGTTCGGCCCCTTGGGTGCCGAATCGCGGCTGGCTTCTGCGTTGCTTGCGCTGCCGATGGTCAGCTGGATCGGCCCGCTGGCCGACATGCGCATCGGCTTGGCTGGCGCCGCCGCGTTATTGGTCAGGATGGCGGATTCCACACCGACCTGCGCGTGCGCCGCACCTGCCCAAAGCCCCGCCAACATGGCCACTGCGGTTGCAGTCGCCTTCATGTACGTCCCCATGCAGCGTGTCTCGCCGCGTTGCGTGATGAGTCGGTTCATGGTGATCCCCCAGATTGGTTGTTCTGCAAGACAAGGCCGGTTATGTGTTGCCTGTGACCGTGCCGGAGCCCTCTTCCTGGGGCCTTTGGTCTGTTCTTCCTGTTGTGTTGTTGATCGTTGCCCGTGACTTTTGGGTGATGCGCTTCGCTTCAGAAGCACTCGGCGCCGCGATCCACGCCGGCAATCACGCCGATGCAGTTGCCGGGTGCGCGCTGCGCAGCAGCCACGCGGCGTACCACCTGCACCGTCTTGACCACCGGCACCGCCACGGCCGCCGTGATCTTGGGCTCCTTGAGCAGCGTGCTCTTGGTCGCGCCGGTGGTGTCGGCGGGTTGCGGGTCGATCTGGTTGCGCAGCACCAGCGAGAGCGTGCCCACGCTGCGTGCGAGGTCGAGCTTCTCGGCCTGTTCAGGTGTGACTTCCAGCGTGACGGCGTTCACGACCTTGGGCTTGGTGTCGTCGCGGTTGACCTCTTGCGCGACGGCCAGCACCAGGATCTTTTCCAGCACGATCTTCGAGATCGACTGATCGGACCGATCGCTCGCCGCTGCCTTGCCGTCTTTGTTGTCTTGCAGCGTGTTGACGATGATGTCGACGTAGCTGCCCGGCAGCGCGAAGCCCGCCACGCCCACCACGTCATTCACCCGTACGGTGATGGCGCGCTTGCCTTCGGCAATGACGGCCGACAAGCCGCCTGCCGTGCCCTGCGGCGTGAGCTTCGATTCCAGTACCGGCTCGCCGCGCGTCAGGCTGGCGCGCACGACGCGGCCGCTGAGCGCTTGCGCGTCGGAGATGGCGCCGGGCGGCAGGCTGGCGGTCGGCCAGTCCACCACCTTGATGAAGTCCGGCGACAGGCGCTGGCCGAGGTCAATGTCGGCGGCGGCCACGGCCACCTTGGTGATGCCGCTGCTGCTTTGCTGCGTGAGCCAGCGCGAGGCGAAGACCACCGCCGCAAGGCCGGCGATCGTGGCGATCAGCAACATGGAGAGAATGCGCAGGTTTTTCATTTCCCAACCCCACTCGGATGGTTCTCAATCCCACCGCCACCTGGTCCGAAGACACGTAGCGGGCATGCACGGCCGGCCAAGGCGCCGGTCAGCCGAAGAAGAGGGGGAGGCGGGCGGTGCGTGCCAGGATGGACGCGGTCCACAGGCGTGGCGATGGGGCGCCGCGCAGGTCCTGGCTTGCCCGATGGTGCGACTGGATTGACGCATGTCACTTCTCCCCGGTCCCGGACCGTTCTTGCGTGGTCCTTGATGCCTTGTGTGTCTGGCGCGTGCCTGGTGGCGTTCATTCCGTCAGGCTGGCTGCGGCGACGCCGTGTGCTTGTCTTGCACCGCATCGGCACGCGTCAGGGGTTCCCCCCTCGGCTACAACACTCCCCACTTCACCAGCAACGTGCCCGCGGCAAACGCCACCGCGTACGGCAACTGGATCGTTCCGCTGCGCTTGCCCCCGCTGTCCGGCGAAGGCACGGCCTTGCCACCGAACGGCAGCGACATCAGCAGCGTTGAAACTCCTGCCAACGAGCGTTGCGCGTCACGGCGCAGCAACACCATGGCAAGCGCGAGCACCCCGCCTGCCAGAAAACTCACGAAGGCAATGTGGAAGGCGCCGAAGGGCCCCATGAAGGCACCGATCGCGCCCATCAGCTTCACGTCGCCGGCGCCCATGCCACCGAGCAGATAGACGCCGATGCACAGGCCCATGCCCACCGCTGCGCCACCGAGCCAGGCGAGCGCGCCAGCGGTGAAGCCCTGTGTGAGGCATTGCGCGAGAAGCGCTGCCACGAGGCCCGATGCCACCAGCCAGTTCGGGATGCGGCGCGAGCGCACGTCGCTCGCCGCGGCCATCACGATGAGCACGATCAGGCTGAGGTTCGCCAGGGCGCTCAGGCTTGTCAGGGTGGTCATCTCGGGTTCCTCTCGGGCGATTGTTCTGGCTGTCCGCGCGGCAGCGGGTGCCGCGGGCCAGCGTGTATTCGGCCGGATCAGGCCCGGGGCTGCCGGACCTGACCTGGGCGCACTGGCACTGCTCAGGCGGCGGCCGTCGACAGCTGGGTTGCGATCGAATTCCAGATGGCGCCGACCGCGGTCTTGACGGTGGTGCCGTAGGTCACCATCACCAGAGCCACAAAGGCCAGCAGCAGTGCGTATTCCACGCCGGCTGCACCGTCTTCTTCGCGCACGAAACGCTTGATCATGGCTTTCATTTCAATCTCCTCACGTCATGGTTCAAGGAAAGGCGCACCGCTGAAGATCGGGCGCTGGGTTCTGGCCAGACAAGCCGGCCAAGGCCAAACCAGGGGTTCCGGAGATCGTGTGCGCACACCGGTGCCACACCGGCGCGAAGGCCAGCATGTTCCGGAGCACGACAACACCAAGAGGCTCCCCCGACTTCACCAGTTCTCAGGGCTCGCACCGGCGTGGCCGCTGGTGGTCGCTCGCCCGGACATCGCCGCAAATCGCAGCAGGTGCCCACTGGGCGCCGTGGGCTGGTCCACCATTCCTCCAGGGACCGGCTCACGCCTGAAAGTGCAACAACTTCGGTGTTCGCCACAGGCGCTCCCGGCGGGTTGCCGGTCCCTGCAGCCGGCTGGCCTCTTTGTGCCAGCGCGTTGACAACTTCCCCGTACGTCTTCTGTTCTGTTCTGTTCTGTTCGCTGCGCTGCTCGTCCGGCATGCGCTGTGTGCGACTGGCTCGTGCAGCGATTGCGTGCTACCCAGGCCTCGGAATATCAACCACCCGAACCACCGCCCTGCGAGCCCGATGATCCGAACCCACCAGGTGTCATCAACACCGATACCGCGTTGCTCCAGAAATCGCCCACGCTGGTTTCGACGCTCGCCATGACGCTGACCAGCACCAACGCCGCCATCACCATCAGTAGCGCGTACTCCACAGTGGCCGCGCCGGTCTGGCAGTGCTTGATGTGTGCGTCCCTGGTTTTCACATCGCACCCCCCAAGGTGTATGGCGCTTATGCTCTTTTGTTCCTAAACAGCGCCGCGCTATGGCGGCGGAAGCCATAGAGCGACGAGCGTGCCATTGCAGCCAAGTCCTTGATTTTCAAAGGGTAGGGACGCGGGTAAGGGCGGGGACGCGACGAAGCGGCGCGCCTTGTTTCCCCGGGCACCGGGCGCGCATTGTGCGCGATGCGATATAGCAAACGGTTACGCACTTTCGATTTGCGCAAACGCCAAACGTGAAAGTGATGCGAAGGCGCTGTATGCGCAAACAACCCGCGGGTTAGCCCGCATGCACGTGGACGCTGTGAATGCGTGCATTCCTGCAACATGGCGGCCTTGGACGAGACACGCTCCGGTGCGTGGCAGCCGACCGTGGCGGCGCGGGTGCGGGGCCGCTCTGGATAGGGGTTCAGGGAAGAGGGGACAGCGTGATCGGTCAGACAGCCTAGAGCGGACGGTGGGCCTGACCTCGATGCCCGATGCGGTGGCGTCGGGCGGCTCATGCGGAAGGATTAGGCGCACGGCCGACAGCGATGGCGAGTGGGCGCCGGTCAAAACGGTTTCAGTCGTGAAACACGGCGGACGCGGCAGCAGGCGAAAAGGGCTCAAGCGCAGAGCGGTTACAGCACGACCGGCCGATCGCTCAACTCATTCGCGCGCGGCGCACCGTCGGACGGCGCATGCGTGGCCAGCAGGTCATTGATCTGCGCCAGCGCTTCCAGCACGGGTGCCATCGACACACGCTGCGCAAAGCCGCCCGTGATCGTGTCGCAGATGGCGCGCCACGTGTGCGCGTCGACTTTGGCGGCGATGCCGTGATCGGCCAGGATCTCGACCGCGTGGTCGGCGAGGTTGATGTAGAGCAGCACGCCCACGTGTTCGCGGGTGTTCCACACCTCCAGCAGGCCGAACAGCGTGCGGGCGCGCTCGCGTGGCGTGATGCCGGCCCACGCATCGCGCACGGGAAGGGCGCTTTCGATGACGACGCGCACCTCGCCGCGATGGCGTTGTTCGCCCTCTCGCACGGCCGCTTCGAGCTGCTGCAGATCGGCGAGCGGGAACGCGCGCCGCGCGCGCGACGGCGTCGTGAGCAGATGGGCCAGGGCCCGGCGGGCGCCGCGATGGTGTCGGGTATGGGAAGCCATGGTCGCGTCGTCTGTCGTTACCAGTTGCCGGAGGCGCCGCCCCCGCCGAAATCGCCACCGCCCCCTCCGCCGAAGCCGCCGCCCCCGCCACCGAGATCACCCCCGCCGCGTCCCCAGCCACCGCCCAGCCCGCCGCCAAGTCCGCCCATGGCGCCCGGGCCCCAGCCACGGTTGCCAAGCACCACGCGCGAACCGGGCCGCCCGGGCAGGCTGCCCGTCACACGGCCTCCCGAGCGCATGGCCGCGCTCAGCACAAAGAACACGATGATCGCCAGCGGGAACAGCACCGGCAGCCAATCTCCGATGCCGCTGCTCTGCTGCCGCTTGGCGCGCTCGGCGGGCGGCAGGTTTTCCTGCGCGATGACGGTCTGGATGGCCGAGATGCCCGCCGACAGCCCGCCATAGAAGTCGCCCTGGCGGAAGTGTGGCGCCATCACGTCCTGGAGGATGTGCTTCGATTGCAGGTCGGTCAGCGAGCCTTCCAGCCCGCGCCCGACCTCGATGCGCATCTTGCGCAGCGATGCCGGGTTGTCCTTGGCGATGAGGATGATCGCGCCGTCGTCCACGCCCTTGCGCCCGGCCTTCCACGCTTCGGCCACCCGAATGCCGTAGGCCTCGATCGGCTCGGGCGCGGTGGTCGGCACCATCAGCACGAAGATCTGGCTGCCGCGCTGCTGTTCGTAGTCGGCCAGCACCTGTTCCAGCGCGCCGCGCTGCTCGGCGCTGAGCGTGCCGGTCAGGTCGGTCACGCGCGCGGCCAGCGGCGGCACGGCGACCATGTCGGTCTGCGCACGCGCGGGCAACGCTGCCATCAGCCACAGGGCCGCTGTCAGCAGGAGGGCGAAGAAGGCACGCACGCGCATCGGCATGGGGGGCAGGTTCAAGTGCTTGTCAGAACTTCACCGCCGGGGCGGTGGAGATGCCCTTCTCGTTCTCGACCGTGAAGTTCGGCTTGACCTGGTAGCCCATCACCTTGGCCGTCAGGTTGGTCGGGAAGCTGCGGGCCAGCACGTTGTAGTCCTGCACCGACTTGATGTAACGCTGGCGCGCCACGGTGATGCGGTTCTCGGTGCCCTCGAGCTGCGATTGCAGATCACGGAACGACTGGTCGGCCTTGAGTTGCGGGTAGTTCTCCGACACCGCCATCAACCGAGACAGCGCGCTCGAGAGCTCGCCCTGCGCCTGCTGGAATTTCTTGAACGCCTCGGGGTCGTTGAGCGTTTCCGGCGTGACCTGGATGCTCGTGGCGGCCGCCCGGGCGCGCGTCACGGCCTCGAGCGTGTCCTTTTCGTGCGAGGCATAGCCCTTGACCGTGTTCACCAGGTTCGGGATCAGGTCGGCGCGGCGCTGGTACTGGTTGACGACCTCGGCCCAGGCGGCCTTGGTGGCTTCATCCTTCGACTGGAAGTCGTTGTAGCCGCAGGCCGACAGGAGCGGTGCAGCCAGCACGGCCAGCGACAGCGCCAGCGCGCGCAGCATCGAGAAACGCGTCGAGCGGAAGGTCAGGGCAGGGGTCATGAAGTCCTCTTCTGGATCGAACAATCGGCAACAGATGTGGCATGAGACCGACATCGTCTCACGGCGTTCCGGCCATCTCTAGCTTATGCGCTTGACGCTCCGGTCGCACATCAGTACGGTATTGGGACATTTTTGACAATTTCCATGCGCGTGATTTCCCCTGCCTCGTCGAACCGCACGGCACCGGCCTTCAGCCGGTGGGTTGCGTCGACGCTCGCACGCGCCAAAAAAGCCTCCAAACAGCCGCTCGTCTGACCGGAGCGCTGTTCCGTCAGATGGGCGACGGAACAGCGGACAACCAGCGGTTCGACACGGTTGATCTACTCACCCGCATCTCGCGGGCCTGCCTTCCCGATGCTCTCCTGACGGTCTTCGATCGGTCGTTGATTCGTCCAGGAGTGTTGTCATGCTTGAAAACCCGTTCACCCCCTCGTCCGCCAGCATGCGTCCGTCGTACGCGGGCATCTGGGTGCCCATCGTCACGCCGTTTGCCGAGGATGCGGCGCGCTCGGTCGATTACGGCGCGCTGTATGCGCTGGTCGTGCGCTATCGCGGCCTGGGCGTCGCCGGCTTCGTCGCGTGCGGCAGCACGGGCGAGGCGGCCGCGCTCACCGATCAGGAGCAGGCCGACGTGCTCGATACCGTGCGTGCCGCCGCCGATGGCCTGCCGGTCGTGATGGGCCTGTCGGGCAGCGCGCTGGCACCGGTGCACGAGCGCATGCTGCGCCTTGCCGGGCATCGTCCGGCCGCGTTCCTGATCCCGGCGCCTTCGTACATCCGCCCATCGCAGGCTGGGCTCATCGAATACTTCACTGCCCTGGCCGATGCGTCGCGCGTGCCGGTGCTGCTGTACGACATCCCGTATCGCACTGGTGTCACCATCGAGACCGAAACGCTGCTCGCGCTGGCCGCGCACCCGAACATCCATGGCATCAAGGATTGCGGCGGCGATGCCGACAAGACGCAGCGCGTGATTGCCGACGGCCGGCTGCAAGTCTTGGCGGGCGAGGATGCCCAGGCATTCGGCACGCTGTGCGCGGGCGGCGTGGGCGCGATCATTGCGGCCGCCCATGTGCGGACCGAGCTGTTTGTGGAGATGGCGCGAGCCGTGCATGAACAACGCCTGAACGATGCGCGGCGCTTGCATCATGCGCTGGCGCCCGTGATCCGCTTGCTGTTTGCGCAGACGAACCCGGGGCCGCTGAAGGCCTGGTTAGCCGCCGAAGGGCTGGTGAAGAACGTGTTGCGGCCGCCCATGGTGGCCGCCTCCGAGGAAATCGGCGCCGAACTGGCGGAGGCAGTGAAGGCGGTTTGATTGCATTTGGCTGTGGCGCGCCGCCGTATGTCGCTTTCCGCAAGCAAGGCCTGTTGAATTCCGCGCCGCCTGGCCGAGTGATTGCAATGCGGCGGTGTTTCTTGAAAGGGTGAATGCATCAAGCCTGGCCCGTTCGAGCGTTATGCGCGACTGGCAAATCAAACTGGCAATACTGTGGGCGGCCAAGAATTTCGATTATGCTGGCCACCCTGCTGAAGTAGGGCGCGTCCGGTTCAATCCCCGCGCTACATTACCGGCCATCTGCCAGAACGCAGATATCGGAAGAAATAGAAAAACAACACCAGGGCGTCAGGGAAAATGCGGTCAACGCTGTTATTGGTCATTGCCAGCACGAGTCTGGCTAGCGGTTGCGCGTCCATTGTCGGCGGCACCGGGCAGGTGGTCTCCGTCGAAACCCATCAAGCCGAACGTCCTGTGGACGGCGCGCGCTGTGAAATGGTCAACAGCAAGGGCACCTACTACGTAACGACACCCGGCACGGTCACGATTGGCCGTGCGTACGGCAACCTGACCGTCCGGTGCGACAAGGATGGGATGGATGCAGGGCAGGCGACGGTGGTCTCCGCCACCAAGGCGCTTGCGTTCGGCAACATCCTGTTTGGCGGGGCGATTGGCGTTGTGGTGGATACCAGCTCGGGCGCGGCCTACGACTATCCGGAATTGATCCGGGTGAGCATGGGCGAGAGCGTGGTCATCGATGCACGCAACGGCGGGGGCGACAGCGGCCCCGTGATCGTCGCGTCAGGCACGCCGGCCTCGGGCGCGGCTACGTCCGGCAACCCGTCTGTGCCAGCGGTGCAGCCCAGCGCGCCGGTTCAGCCTGGCCGCGAGCCCAAGCGCCCAACGATGGACGACCTGCGCGACGTGCTGCCGCGCTGATCCGTGCCCATCAGCCTTTACATGTTGCGATGCCGGGCAGTGCAACGTCCGCCCGCGCCTGTTCTACCGTTCCCGTCCTTCGCTGCCATGCACACCTACCGTTTGCCCGTTGTTCTCGGATTGCTTTCTGCTGCTGCCACGCCCGCTTTCGCGCTCGACCTGGAGCAGTTGAACGCGAGTGTTTATGCCGTCCAGGCCCACGGGCAGCAGGAGACCCTGTTGCGCGCCGGGTCCGGTGTCGCGATCGGGCCGGGTCAGATCGTCACCACCTGCAATGTGCTGGCCGGCTCCAGGACGATTGCGGTGCGCCGCGGCAACGTCAGCTACGGCGCCACGCTCGAGGCACCGGATGTGGAGCGCAACCTGTGCCTGCTGAAAGTGCCTGACCTGAATGCACCCGGCGTGCCGTTGTCGGTAGCGGTCGCACCCGGCTTCGGGCAGAAGGTCGTGGCCGCGTCGGTCAGCGGCAACGCGATCGTCGTGCGCACGGCGACGATCGCCGGCCTGCAGGCGGATACCAACGGCAAGCTCGATCGCATCGACGCTTCGGTTGCGGCCGATGCCAGCGCTGCCGGCGGTGGCCTGTTCGATGAGAGCGGGCGGCTGGTAGGGATTCTCGTCAGCCCGGGCTCGCCCAAGGACGCGCGCCAGCAGGCGGTTCCGGCCGCCTGGATTCCGGAGATTCGCACGCGCGGTGTTGCCGCTATGGCCAGCTACCGGGCGGCAGCGGTCAATCGACCGGGAGATGCCGTACCGACGCAGGCGTCCTCAGTTGGTTCGCCGAAGGTGGGTGAAGTCTGGCGCTACCAATTGCGCGACGACCTCACTCGCAGAAGCCACGATGTCTCCTACCGCGTTGACCGAATCGACAACGGCCGCGTGTTCTTCAACCAGGGCGCGCGCGTTGAGTTTCTCGATGGCAGGCTTGACCGCATCAATACCTCGATTGGGGGCGAGTTTGACGTGGCTACGCCTCCGGGCGGCTGGGTGCCGCCAAACGTGAAGGTGGGGAATCGCTGGAAGGTCGCGTACAGCCGATCGAAGCGGGGGACCGACATCAGCCTGGAGGGCATTGCCGAGCAGGAAGAGACGATTCGGGTGGCGGCAGGCACCTATCGGGCCATCCGCATTGCCTATCGCGGCTACCTGCAACGGGGTGGCTACATGAACGGCATGGGCTCCAGCTCCGTTCCATACAAGGCGACACTTTGGTATGCCCCTGAGCTTGGGCGCGTTGTGCGATTTTCAGGTGGCTATTCAAATCGCGCCGATGTGCTTGCCGAAACGCTCGAACTCGTCGAACACCGCGTTGAATGACAAGGAGCCGCACAGCGGCGGCTCCAATCCCGGATACGACGGGAAACGAAAGGGAGGCCTGCGCGGCCTCGCTCCTCAATCCGGTCGGGTCAGATGGCCTTGAACGCCTTCCGCGCGGCCGCAAAAGTCGCATCCAAAACCGCATCATCATGCGTTGAGGAAACGAACCCCGCCTCGAAAGCCGAAGGCGCCAGATACACGCCTTCATTCAGCATCGCGTGGAAAAACGCATTGAAGCGGCCCACGTCGCTCTGGGTCACTTCCGCGAAGCTGGTCGGCACGCCTTCGCGGAAGTAGATGCCGAACATGCCGCCGACGCTGTCCGCGGCAAACGGCACGCCGGCTTCACGTGCAATCTCGGACAGCCCATCGACGAGCTTGCGTGTCTGCGCGGCCAGGCGGTCGTGGAAACCGTCGGCGGCAATCAGGCGCAGTGTGGTGAGACCCGCCGCCACGGCCAGCGGGTTGCCCGACAGCGTCCCGGCCTGGTACACGCTGCCCAGCGGCGCCAGGAAACCCATGATGTCGCGCCGGCCGCCAAACGCCGCAGCGGGCATGCCGCCGCCGATGACCTTGCCCAGACACGTCAGGTCCGGCGTGATGCCGTACAACGCCTGCGCGCAGCCGAGTGCCACGCGAAAACCCGTCATCACCTCGTCGAAGATCAGCACGGCCCCGTGCTCGGTGCATAGCGAGCGCATGGTCTGGTGGAACTCGGTGCTGCCGCGCACGAGATTCATGTTGCCGGCCACCGGCTCGACGATCACGGCGGCGATTTCGTTAGCGTGCCGCGCAAATGCCTCGCGCAGCGCGCCAACGTCGTTGTACGGCAGCACCATCGTGTGCTTGACCACGTCTTCGGGCACACCGGCGGACGAAGGTGCGTTCTGCGTGGTGTCGGCAAACGTCAGCAGGCCCGAGCCCGCCTTGACCAGCAGGCTGTCGGCGTGGCCGTGGTAGCAGCCTTCGAACTTGACGATCAGGTCGCGGCCGGTAAAGCCGCGTGCCAGCCGCAGCGCGCTCATGGTGGCCTCGGTGCCCGACGATACGAGGCGCACCTGCTCGATCGATGGGACCAGCTTGCAGATTTCCTCGGCCATGACGACTTCGGCCTCGGTCGGCGCGCCAAACGAGAAGCTGTCGGCCGCCACCTCCTGCACGGCGCGCACGACGTCCGGATGTGCGTGGCCAACGATCATCGGGCCCCACGAGCCGACGTAGTCGATGTAGCGCGTGCCGTCGGCGTCCCACAGGTACGGGCCGGCTGCCTTGGCAATGAAGCGCGGCGTGCCGCCCACGGAGCGGAAGGCCCGGACGGGCGAATTCACGCCCCCGGGGATGGTCTTCTGGGCACGTTCAAACAGGGCAGCGCTACGGGAAGGAGTCGACATGGAAACGAGTGGAATAGAGTGGCGCCACGCGAAATGGCGCAGCGGCGCGGTTTGAAGTCGGATATGCAGTGGTTTGACGCAGATGCCAGCCGGATGCAGTCAAACGCCGCGCCGCCGCCGTGCGTGTTCTGGCGTGCCGGGGCGGGTTTGGGTACCATCTGGCCTGCCATTTTAATAGACGGAACCACCGAAGCTTTGCCCTATGGAACAACAGATTGAATACAAGACGTGGATGTGCCTGATCTGCGGCTGGATCTACGACGAAGAACAGGGTGCGCCCGACGACGGCATCGCCCCCGGCACGAAATGGGAAGACGTGCCCATCAACTGGACGTGCCCCGAGTGCGGCGCGCGCAAGGAAGACTTCGAAATGGTGCAGATCTGATCCGGATCTGACCTGTCCCACGGCCGGCAAGTGAGCGATTGCCCTCTTGCCAGCCGCCAGATATCGGCAAGTGACGCATCCGAAAGGTCTCGTCGCTTCCATGCCACAAGCGGTCGGCGACAAGCCGGCGCCATTGACGGCGAATAGGTGACTTGTCACACTTCGTCAAATTCTGAGCTTCACACTTCATAAGCGGGCCGGGGGGCGTAGTTTTGAAGTCGTCGCCAGCGTGGCCGTTCGGGCGCGCTGCGCGGCGATTTGCCGCGATCCATCCGGTCAGAATGTCGTGGCGACCCGTGGTCGCGCAATGCGAGAACATGATGCAAACCGCGCGGGTGGAACAACTGACCGACTCCCAACCGCTGGCGTCTTCCACGCTGGCCAGTGCTGTGACGCCGCTTGCGGGCTGCAAAGTCCTGGTGATCGACGATTCCAGCACCATCCGCCGTACCGCGCAGATCTTTCTCTCCCAGGCCGGCTGCCAGGTCGTGCTGGCCGAAGACGGTTTCGATGCGCTGGCCAAGGTCGGTGACCTGAAGCCCGATCTCGTGTTCTGCGACATCCTGATGCCGAATCTCGACGGCTACCAGACCTGCTCGCTCATCAAGAAAAGCCCGAAGTTTCATGCCACACCCGTGATCATGCTGTCTTCGCGCGACGGAATCTTCGACCGTGCGCGCGGCCGGCTGGTCGGGGCGGTGGATCACCTCGCCAAGCCCTTCACGAAGGAAGCGCTGCTTGAGGCGGTCCAGACGCATCTGCCCGCGGCGCCGGCCCAGGCCCTGGCCGCGCAGTGATGGCATCTCCCTTAACGAAGGACTGTTTGTATGGCAATCAAGAAAGTGTTGGTGGTCGATGATTCTCCGACCGAAGCGCTGCACCTGTCGGAGATCCTCGGCAAGAACGGTTTCAAGGTGACGGTTGCGGCCGACAGCGAGCAGGCCATGGCCAAGCTCGAGGCCGAGCCGTTCGACCTGATCCTGATGGATGTGGTGATGCCCGGCCAGAACGGCTACCAGACGACCCGCGCGATCAAGAAGGACGATCGCTTCAAGGACGTCCCGGTCATCATCTGCACGACCAAGGGGCTGGAGACCGACCGCGTGTGGGGCATGCGCCAGGGCGCGTCGGACTACATCGTCAAGCCGGTGAAGGCCGAAGACCTGCTCGACAAGATCGCGAAGCTGGCGCAGTAACGCCGCAGCAACTTGTTCAACCTCGCGACGCCAAGTCGGGCGCGCAGCACAGATGCAGCACGGAGATGAGCCAGACGTGAACGAACAGCGCACCAATCTGACCTCGCGCCAGCGCCTGCACGAATACCAGGCGATGCTCGCACGCCGCCTGCAGGAGGCGCGCGCCAAGTCGTCGGCGGAAGGCTTCCTCGGCGTGCAGGTCGGCGAGCGCCACTGGCTTCTGTCGCTCACCGACACGGGCGAGGTGCTCGACTACCAGGCGCCCACGCGCGTGCCGCTCACGCAGCCGTGGTACCTCGGTCTCGTGAATGCGCGCGGCAACCTGCTCGGCGTGATCGACCTCGGCCTGTTCTGCGGCGAGGCGCCCACGGCCGCGGGCCCCGGCGCCAAGATCGTGGTGCTGTCCAAGGACCCGCAGCGGGCGTGCGCGATCGTCGTGCCGCGTGTGGCGGGCTTGCGCAGCCTGACCGATCTGCAGCCGGCTGACGTGGCCACGGAAGAGAGCCGTCCGTGGCAGGGCCGCGCCTGGCGCGATGCGCAGGGCACCCTGTGGCGCGAGCTCGATGTGCGGCAGTTGCTGGCCGATCCGGCCTTCCTGCAGGTGGGCCGCAGCCGCGCGTGACCGTGCGGCATACGTAGTACCGACCGGGCCGCTCGATCGGCCCGCCAGCACACAACAAGCGATTGGGCGCGTTCGCGACGGGAGCGGGCGCGCACAGGGCAAGAGGTGCGGACCACGCCAGGCATGACAAGGCGTGGACGCGGATGGGAAATCCATGCCGTCGATCCCAACCAGACGGGGGCGGCGTCGACAAGACAAGAGGGGTCCTATGGGGTTCAAGTGGTTCAACGCGGGGCGCAGGGCAGGGGCGCCGGAGGTTGCAGCGGAAGGGGCGTCGGCCGCCGCCGTGCAGTTGGCGCAGTCGGACAATGCGCCCCACGTGGATGACGACGATCCTGCCGGCCCTCCCACGCAGCTGGGCCGCACGCCCATCGACGCCGTGGTCGGCTGGATGGAGCGCGTGCCGTTTGCGGCGCAGCAGCGTGTCTTCACGATCGGCCTGGTGCTCGGCCTGCTGGCCCTGCTGATTTCCGTGTACCTCGATAACCGCCAGGCAAATAACGGCTCCGTCCAGATTGAAATCGCCGGCGACACGCTGATGCACTCGCAGCGTCTGGCCAAGGCGGTGCCCGTGGCGCTGCTCGGTAACGCCAACGCGTTCGCCCAGCTCAAGGAGAGCCGCGCGCGCCTGCAGGACAATCTCGACGCGCTCAAGAACGGCAACTCCGATCGCGGTGTGCGCGCCACCTCGGGCGGCGACGCCCAGGCGCTGCTCGACAAGTCCATCGAAGAATGGAAGCGCAGCGAAAAGAGCGCCCAGGCGGTGCTCGCGCAAGAGAAGACGCTGGTGGCGGTGGGCAAGACGCTGAACGTGTTCAACGCGTCCAACCCCGAACTGCTGGAAGAAGCCGAGCAGATCGCCTCGATGAAGCTGCAGACCAACGCGCCGGCGCGTGAAGTGGCCGCCTCGTCGCAGCTCGTGATGCTGACGCAGCGCCTCGGTAAGAACATGAACGAGTTCCTGGCCGGTGAAGGCGTGAACCCGGAAACGGCGTTCCTGCTCGGCAAGGACACCAACACCTTCCGCGAAACGCTGAACGGCCTGCTCAACGGCTCCGAAGCGCTGCGCCTGTCGCCCGCCACCGACCCCGAGACCAAGGGTTACCTGCAAGAATTGTCGACGCGTTTCGACAACGTGCAGAAGACCACGCAGATCATCCTCGAGAACCTGCCGGGCCTGATCGCCGCCAAGCGCGCGCAGCAGCAGATCTTCAACGACAACGAAAAGCTGCGTGCCGACCTGTCGGATCTGCAGTCGGCGTATGCGAGCAGCGTGCGCAACCGCCCGCTGACCCTCGGCGCGGTGGTGCTGTCGGCCATCCTCACCGTGGTCTGCCTGGCGGGCCTCGCTGCCCTGTACCTGCGCGATTCGCGCGTGCGAACGATGGAAGCCGAAGCGCGTCAGCGTGAAGCCGAAGAGCGCCGGATGGTGGAAAAGCGCAACAACGACGCCACCCAGGCCGCCATTCTGCGTCTGATGAACGAGCTGCAGGACATCGCAGACGGTGACTTGACCAAGCAGGCCACCGTGTCGGAAGACATTACCGGCGCCATTGCCGACTCCGTGAACTACACCGTGGAAGAACTGCGCGAGCTGGTCGGCCGGGTGCAGCAGACGGCCGAGCAGGTGACGCAGGCATCGTCGGCGGTGCAGAGCACGTCGGAAAGCCTCGTGGCCGCATCGGAAGAACAGTCGCGCCAGATTCGCCAGACTGGCCAGTCGGTGGTGGAGATGGCGGACCGCATTACGCAGGTTTCGCGCGGCGCAGCCGAATCGGCCAACGTTGCACGCGCCTCGCTGGCCGCTGCCGAGCAAGGCCAGCAGGCCGTGCAGAACGCGATCTCGGGCATGAACGACATCCGTGACCAGATTCAGGAAACCTCGAAGCGGATCAAGCGCCTGGGCGAATCGTCGCAGGAGATCGGTGAAATCGTGGAGCTGATCTCGGACATTACCGAGCAGACCAACGTGCTGGCACTGAACGCCGCCATCCAGGCGGCCTCCGCTGGTGAAGCCGGCCGCGGCTTCTCGGTGGTGGCAGAAGAAGTGCAGCGCCTGGCAGAACGTTCCGCCGAGGCAGCCAAGCAGATCGGCGCCCTGATCCGCACGATTCAGACCGACACGCAAGACGCGGTGCACGCCATGGAGCGCAGCACGGCGGGTGTGGTGGAAGGGGCGAAGCTGTCCGATAACGCCGGTGCCGCACTGGTGGAGATCGGTCGCGTGTCGCGGCAGCTTGCAGAGCTGATCGAGAGCATTTCGCAGACGACCTCGCACGAAGCGACGCTGGCTTCGGACGTTGCGCAGAACATCGAACAGATCCTGCACATCACGGAACAGACGTCCAACGGTACGCGCCAGACTGCGCAGTCGGTGCGCCAGCTCACGCAGCTTGCCGAAGAACTGCGTGACTCGGTGGCGCGGTTCCGCATCGCTTGATCGGCGTCACGTCGTCAGTGGATTTCGGGCGGGAGCGCCAAGCGGTCAACGCGGCAACCGCCACCTGCTTTTTGGAAGCACACATGCGTCATCCATCTTCCGCCCAGCCCGAAACCGCTTCCTTTGAGGCGGCTGGAGCCCCTGCGCGCGCGCCGTCTTCCGTGCCGGCGCGCGACCTTTCTGCGCTCGCCTGGGTTGTGCCCAACATGCGCGCCGCGCTGGACGACGCGGTGCGTGAGTTCGGCGAATACGCGGCGGACGTCATTGCCCATCCGGAAGTCCTCGGCGCGCGCGATACGACGTCGCTGCGCCTGGCCGGCCAGTACCTGCACCAGGCTGCCGGTGCGCTGCTGATCGTCGGCCTGCGCGGTGTGGAGGTGTACTGCCAGGCCGCCAAGCGCCTGCTCGAAGCCGTCGATGCGGGCACCGTGCCGGCCGATGTGCAGACGCTGGACGTGTTCTCGCGCGCCGTGCAGGCGCTGCAGGAATACGTGGCCGACCTGATGGCCGGCATGGCCGAAGAGCCGCTGCGCCTGTTCCAGCCGTATCAGGCCGTGCTCGCCCGCCTGGGCGAAGAGCGCATCCACCCGGCCGACCTGTGGGCCGACGAGTTGCGCCACCTGCCGGCGCTGCTGCTGCCCTCGCGTGACCTGGCGGGCCTGGCGCGCCTGCGCCGCAAGTTTGAGCTGGCGCTGTTGACCGCGCTGCGCGCCCCGGCCGGCGTGGATGGCCCCGACGCCGACCCGGCCGCCGCTGCCGCCGCGTACGCGCCGCTGGAAGACCTGCTGCACAACATCCGCGCACTCGAGCGCGAACCGCGCCGCGCCGGCGACCACCTCCAGCGCGATCTCTGGCTCGTGCTGGCGCTCACCTTCGGTGCGCTGCGCGCGGGCCTCGTGCCGGCCGACCTGATGGCCAAGCGGCTGGCCGCGCGCGTCAACCTGCTGCTGCGCCAGTATTCGCAGAACAACATCCAACTGCCGCAGGGCCTGCTGAACGACGCCCTGTACCTGCTGGCCGGCATGGCCTACGGCAACGCGCCTGCCGCGCCGGTCGGGGACGACACCCTGGGCCCGGACATCGTCGCCTGCGTCCAGGCGTTTGCGATTCCGCCCACGCACGCACCGGCCGGCGCCCTGCATACACGCCAGTACTACGCGTTGCTGCCCGCCGATGCCAGCGAGACGCTGCAGCGCGTCGGACGCACGCTCGACGCGCTCAGCCAGCAGCCTACGCCCGACGCCGAGGAACTCCACGCCGCGCTGCAGACGCTCGCGTTGCATACCGACACGCTGGGCCAGCCCGCATTGCGCGATCTGTCGCAACGGCTGGCAGAGGCGCGCGGTCACGACGTGGTGCCCACGCTGCAATTCCTGTCGCGCATGCTGGCGCGACCGTGGGCGCTGCATGGCGAATCCGGCGACCTGCGCAGCGCCTGGTTTGCCGCCCGCTGCGGCGAACTGGCCGAGCATGTGGGCGCCGTTGAGCGCGATCACGCCGAACCGGCTCCCGCCTGGCTGACGCTGCTGGCCCACGAAATCGCGCAGCGCCGCACCCGTGCCGAACAGGTCCGCGCGCTGCAGACGCTGCTGGCCTCTGCCGAAACGCACCTCGATGCGTTCGAGCGCGAGGGCGACGAGGGCGGCAGCCTGAACGAGGCTGCGCGGCTGTTTGGCGAGATGCACAACGCCTTCGCAGCGCTGGACGCCGGCGAGGCGCTCCATGCGACCGCGGCCGCCCAGTCCACCATCGCCGCGCTGCAGGCCACCGGCAGCGGTGCAGCCGCCGATCGCGAAAGCCATCTCGCCGCGCTGGCTGCCAACGTGAGCGGCCTGCAGAGCCTGCTCGACGCGCTGTCTGCCGGCACGGAGCTGAGCAGCACGCAGATCGACGAGATCGTCATCGAAGGTCGCCTGACCCCGACCGAGCGCGAGACCGCCTGGCGCGCGTTCGCATTCGATGCGGAATCGGGCATGCTCACCCGCCGCGAAACGCATACCGACGTGCAACCCAGCAGCGCGATCGAGGCCGATACCGCGTCGCCGCTGCACGCGCTGCTGGATCGCCTGCTGGCCAAGCAGCCGGTTGACCCCGCCGACCCGTTGGCCGCCGAGTTGCGCACCGCGCTGCAACAGGCGCGTGACGCCGCCGCCATCGACGACGACCCGGCCCGCCGCCGCCGTCTGGAAGAGGCGCTGGCCCAGTTCGATGCCTGGCAGGTGGGCAGCGCCGGCGCGCTCGAGCGGCTGCAGGCCGCACTGGCCGCGCCGGTGGCCGTGCCGGCAACGGGCCCCGCGCCCGCCGTGCCTGCGCGTGACACGCAATCCATCGATGCCGAACTGCTCGACATCTTCCTGTCCGAAGCCGAAGACGTGCTGGCCGGCGTGCGGACCGATCTGCAAGCGTTGCACGCCGCCGCGGATGCCGGCACGGGCGGTGTGGCCGCCGGCTCCGACCTGGATCTGCTCACGCAGCTGCGCCGGGCGTTCCACACGCTCAAGGGCTCCGGCCGCATGGTCGGCCTCACGCGCTACGGCGAAGCGGCCTGGGCCATCGAACAGGTCATGAACGTGTGGCTTGCCGAGAGCCGCGTGCCCACGCACGACCTCGCTGCGTTGCTCGCGCGCGCCGAATCGGAACTGTCGGCATGGGCGGCGGCCATTGCGCAGTCGCCGCAGGCCGATCACCCGATCGAACCGCTCGTCGCGGCGGCCGAGCGCGTGCGCCATGGCGGGCCGTTCGTGTGGCTCGAGACCGTGGCGCAGCCGCAGGAGGCGGCGCCCGCCGCGCCGGTCAACGATGCATCGTCGCTCGTCTGGGACGAACCGGCCGCTGCGGAGCCCGAGGCTCCGAACGTGCAGGCCGAAGGCTTGCAAGCGGAATCCGAAGACGCGGACGTCGAGTCCGGCGCTTCCATCGCCGCATTCACGGCGCCGCCCGCCGACTCGGACGCCGCGCCCGCCGCAGATGGCGACGCCAAGGTGATCCCGTTCCCGTTCGCGCAGACCGGCGACCCCGAAGAGACCCCACACGACGACGGCGTGAAGGAGATCGGGCCGGTGCGCATCAGCGTGGCGCTGTACAACGTCTACCTGCAGGAAGCCGATGACCTGATCCGGCGCCTGGGCGTCGACTTTTCGGAATGGCGCCACGAAGGCCGCACGCCCCCGAGCGAGCTGGCCCTGCGTGCCGCGCACACGCTGCAGGGCAGCTCCGCCGTGGTCGAACTCGAGCCCGTGCGCCAGTTGGCCGATGCGCTCGAGCAGGTGCTGCTGAACCTGCACAGCCGCCCGGTGGCGATGCACCCGGGCGATTTCCGCCTGCTCGACCAGGCCGTCGAGCGCATGCGCGGCATGCTGCATCAGTTTGCCGCCAGCGTGTGGCCCGATGCCGACGAGTCGCTGCGTCGTAGCCTGGGAGAGCTTTGCGAGCGCGTGCTGGTGCGCCCGCGCCTGCCGCTGGAGCCCGCGCCGCCGGTGTTGACCGACGCCGAACAAGCCGAGAACGAAACCGCCGGCCTGGCCGACGAAGCCGCATTCGAGCCGACCGGGATCACGCCGTCGCTCGTGCCGGTATACGAGGCGCCCGCCGCAGAACCCGCCGTCGCCGAACTCGTGCGGCAGGCGCCGACCGACGCACTGGACCCGGCGCTGCTCGAAATCTTCCTCGAAGAGGCGCATGTCGCATTGCCGGAGCTCGGCCAGCAACTGCGCACGTGGGAAGCCGCACCGCAGGACCGCGCCACCGCCGGCCTGCTGCTGCGCAATCTGCACACCGTGAAGGGCAGTGCACGCATGGCCGGCGCCATGACGCTGGGCCAGGCCGCGCATGAAATGGAAAGCGCCATCGAGGCCGGCCTGCGGCAGAACCGCGTGGACGACGCCCTGTTCCGCAAGCTCTACGTCTGGTTCGACCGCATCCAGGCGCACGTCGATGCGCTGGGCGCGGGCAACGTGCTGCCGCTCGATGCGGGCCTGGCCGATGCGGCTGAGCCGCAGCAGGTCGCGCCTGACGCGCAGGCCCCGTCCGGCGCGTCGATGCTGCCGGCCGTGGCCGCGACGACCAGCGTGGACCTCGCCGGCACGCGCAGCGCCGAAGCCGAAGCCCTGGAAGTGGCCGAACGCCAGCGCGCCATGGTGCGCGTGCAGGCGCGCGCGCTCGATGCCCTCATCAACGACGCCGGCGAAGTCGGTGCGGCACGTGCGCGTCTGGAGTCCGAGGTCGATGCGCTCAAGACGTACCTGTCGGAACTGAACGACAACGTCGCGCGTTTGCGTGCCCAGGTGCGCGAGATCGAGATCCAGGCCGAAACGCAGATGGAGTCGCGCATTGCCGACGCCGCCGCGCACGCCGAAGCGTTCGACCCGCTGGAGTTCGACCGCTTCACGCGCCTGCAGGAACTCACGCGCATGATGGCCGAGAGCGTGAACGACGTGGCGACGGTGCAGCAGAACCTGTTCCGCGGCTTCGATCAGGCTTCGCTCGACCTGGAAACGCAGGCACGCCTCACGCGCGGCCTGCAGCGCAGCCTGATGCGCGCGCGCATGGTGCAGTTCGATACGGTGGCCGATCGGCTGTATCGCGTGGCGCGCCAGGCCGCCGCCGAAACCGGCAAGGAAGTCCGCCTGTTCATCAAGGGCGGTACGGTGGAGCTGGACCGCAGCGTGCTGGACCGCATGGGCGGACCGCTCGAGCACATGATCCGCAACGCCGTTGCGCACGGCATCGAGCCCGCCGACGAGCGCCGCGCCAAGGGCAAGGCCCCGGCCGGCGAGCTGACGCTGGAAGTGCAGCAGGAAGGCAACGAGGTCGTGCTGCATTTCGTGGACGACGGCGCGGGCCTCAACCTCGACCGCATCCGCGCGCGGGCGCTCGAGCGCCAGTTGCTGGCCCCCGACGAGGAAGCGAGCGACGCGCGCCTGACCGAGATGATCTTCACGCCGGGCTTTTCCACCGCCGACCAGGTGTCGGAGCTGGCGGGCCGCGGTGTCGGCATGGACGTGGTGCGCGCCGAGACCGTCGCCCTGGGCGGCCGGATTTCGCTGCAGACCACGCCCGACGTCGGCACGCGCTTCACCATTCACCTGCCGTTGACGACGGCGATTACGCAGGTGCTGCTGGTGCGCGTGGGCGAGCGTGTGTATGCGATCCCGTCGGGCATGATCGACCACGTGCAGCAGCTGCGCCCACAGGCGCTTGCCGAGGCGTACAACGCGGCGGCGCTGCAATTGCCGAGCGGTCCGGTGCCGTTCCATTACTTCGGCGCGCTGCTTGAAGAGGCGCAGGCCGTTACGGGTGGGCGCAAGTATTCCCCGGCCGTTGTGGTGCGCAGCGGTGCGGACCGTGCCGCCGTGCACGTGGACGAAGTGATCGGCAACCGCGAAGTGGTGGTCAAGCACATCGGCCCGCACCTCGCACGCCTGGAGGGCATTGCCGGTGCCACGACGCTGGGCGACGGCGAGATCGTCCTGATCTACAACCCGGTGGTGCTCACGCAGCGCTTCGAGCGCGAAGCCGCCGCACTGGGCCTGCCGCAAGCCGACCAGGAAACGACGGGCGCGGTGGCCGAGCTGCAGCGCAACGGCAGCACCGATGCAGTGCCGGGCCTGGCCACCGCGCCGATCGTCATGGTGGTCGACGATTCGCTCACGGTGCGCAAGGTCACGCAGCGTCTGCTGACGCGCTCCGGCTATCAGGCCGTGCTCGCGCGCGATGGTGTGGATGCGCTGCGTCAGCTGCAGGAGATCACGCCCGACGCGATGCTCGTCGACATCGAAATGCCGCACATGGACGGCTTCGACCTCACGCGCAACGTACGCGCGGACGAGCGCATCGGGGCCACGCCGATCATCATGATCACCTCGCGCACGGCGGACAAGCACCGCCGCTACGCAGCGGAGATCGGCGTGAATGTCTACCTCGGCAAGCCGTACAACGAAGAGGAGCTGCTGCAGCATCTGCGCACGCTGATCGGCGAACGCGCGCCGGCCGCCAACCTGGGGTGATGCCCCGCCGCGCAGGAACGACAACGGGCAGGTGTGTTACCGGCCCGTTGCGTTTGGTGCGCGCTTCACTCGTTGCCGCTCTTGCGTAATGCAGCCGCTTCGGCGCCCGAGGTGCGGTTTGCCTTGGTGATCGCGTAGCGCTCGAGCGTAGCCGCGCGTGCGCCCGCGTGGTCGACGATGGGCCGCGGGTAGGTCTCGCCGAGCACGACGCCCGCTGCCTTCAGCACGTCGGCGGGCGCGGTCCAGGGCGCGTGGATGTACCGGTCGGGCAGCTTCGCCAACTGCGGCAGGTACTTGCGGATGAAGCGGCCCTGCGGGTCGAACTTCTCCGATTGCGTGACGGGGTTGAAGATGCGGAACCACGGTTGCGCATCGCACCCGCTCGATGCCGCCCATTGCCAGCCGCCGTTGTTGGCGGCGAAGTCGAAGTCGTTGAGGACGTCGGCAAAGTACTGCTCGCCGCGCCGCCAGTCGACGCCCAGGTCTTTGATCAGAAAGCTGGCTGCCACCATGCGCAGGCGGTTGTGCATGTAGCCGCTCTGGTGGATCTGCAGCATGGCGGCGTCCACGAGCGGGTAACCGGTGCGCGCCGCCTTCCACGCCGCGAAGCGCGCGTCGCCGGTTTCGCCGTCTACCCAGCGGATGCGGTCGAACTCCGGGTGGAACGACGCTCCATCGGCCAGGTCCGGGCGGTGATGCAGGATCATGAAATAGAAATCGCGCCAGATCAGCTCCGACAGCCACGTTGCCGCACCCCGGCTGCCACGCAGCATGGCGGCATGCGCGTGCGCGGCTGCTGTGCGGATCGACATGGTGCCAAAGCGCAGATGCGTCGACAGGTAGCTGGGCCCGCGCAGGGCCGGGAAGTCACGCCGCGCATGGTAGTCGTCCATGCGGCCTTCGAAATCGTCGAGCAGCGTCTGGGCGCCGCGCATGCCGGTAGGCAAGGCGATGTCGGAGAGATTCGAGCGCACGAAGCCCAGCGCTTCCAGCGAAGGCGTGGCGCGTGCAAGTGCGTGCGGCTTGGCGAGCGCGCCAAAGTACGGCTCCGTCGGATACGCGCGCACATCGAACGGCGAGAGCGCCGCCAGCCACGCGTTCTTGTAGGGCGTGAACACGCCGTATGGCTTGCCCTGGCCGTTCACGATTTCACTGCGCTCGAAGATCACCTGATCCTTGAAGTCGAACCAGGCGCACGGCTGCTGCGCCAGCGCCTTGCGCACCGCTTCGTCGCGGGCTTGCGCTTGGGGCTCCTCGTCGTGGTTCGCGAAGACGGCCTGCACGTCGAGCTGGCGGGCGATGCGCGGGACGGCCTCGCGCGGGTGGTCGTGCACGACGATGAGGTCGCCGCCGGCCTCGCGCAACACGCTACGCAGTTCCTCGACGGAGGCAAGGATGAACTCCACGCGCCGGTCCGCCTTGAGGCCGCGCGCAAGTAGCGCATCCAGGATGTCGCGGTCGAACACGAACACGCAATAGACTTCGCGGCAGTGGCGCAGGGCATAATGCAGCGCCGCGTGGTCGATGTGCCGCAGGTCGCGCCGGAACCACACCAGTCCGCGCTCGAAATGCGCTCCAATGTCATAGGGTTGGCGGGGTCCGGTGGGCGGCATGCTGTGTGGTCGGTGGGTTTCGGATCGGCCGAGCGTATCGCAAAATCGGCGCGCTTTTTCTTTTTCACGTTGTCGTCATGGCTGATTCTCCTGCCCGTCTCCCGCTGTACCGCATCCTGCAATCGCAGGGGTTTGGCACGCGCCGCTATTGCAAGGACCTCGTGCTGGCGGGGCTCGTGTCCATCGACGGCGTCGAGATGGAAGACCCCGACGCGCTGGTCGATACCGCCGGGCTGGTCCTCGACGTGGACGGCGAGCGCTGGACGTACCACGCTCGCGCTTACCTGATGCTGAACAAGCCTGCCGGCGTGGAGTGCTCGCAAAAGCCGAAGCATCATCCGAGCGTCTACACGCTGCTGCCGGTGCCGCTGCGCGAGCGCGGCGTGCAATGCGTCGGACGGCTCGATCAGGACACCACCGGCTTGCTGCTGCTCACCGACGACGGCCAGTTCGTCCACACGCTCACCAGCCCGCGTCATCAGGTGCCCAAGGTGTACGAGATCACCACCGCCGAGCCCGTGACCGATGCGCAGGTCGCCCGGCTGTGCGCCGGCGTGCTGCTGGCCGATGAAGACGAGAACGTCGCCGCCGCCTGGGCCGAGCGCGTGGACTCGCACCACCTGCGCATGGCGCTCACGCAGGGCAAGTATCACCAGGTGAAACGCATGGTTGCCGCGGCTGGCAACCACGTCGCCGCATTGCACCGCAGCGCCATCGGCGGACTGTCGTTGGGCCACGATCTGGCCCCTGGCGCGTGGCGCTGGCTGGAGCCGGCAGACCTGGAGGCGCTCAATGCCACGCCGGCACGCCCCGATAGCTCGGGTGCTTGAGCCGCCACAAAAAACCCTGCGCCCCGCGCCGTTTCCTCCAAATGGAAGGGGCGATGATCGGGCCCTTTTGGTAAACTAGCCGCATGGCCTCGCCGGACGCACCCATCAATCTCACGAACCAGTTCCTCATCGCTATGCCCGGCATGGCGGACTCCACGTTTTCGGGCACGGTCGTGTACATGTGCGAGCACAACGAGCGCGGCGCGCTCGGCCTCGTGATCAACCGGCCCATCGACATCGACTTGGCGACGCTGTTCGACAAGATCGACCTCAAGCTCGAAATCCACCCCCTCGCAGAACAGCCCGTCTATTACGGCGGCCCGGTGCAGACCGAGCGCGGCTTCGTCCTGCATGACGCCACGGGCGCGTATTCGTCGTCGCTGGTGGTGCCGGGCGGGCTGGAAATGACCACCTCCAAGGATGTGCTCGAAGCCGTCGCCCAGGGCGGCGGGCCGCAGCGCTTCATCCTGACCCTCGGGTATGCCGGCTGGAGCGCCGGCCAGCTGGAAGACGAAATCGGCCGCAACGGCTGGCTGACCGTCCAGGCCGATCCCGACATCATCTTCAACGTGCCGGCCGAGGAGCGGTTTGCTGCCGCGCTGAACCTGCTCGGCATCAACCCCGCCATGCTGTCGGGCGAGGCAGGGCATGCCTGAGCCCGCATTGTCTGCGGGTCGGGCGGTCCACGCCGGCGTGCCGGCCGAAGGCACCTTGCTGGCATTCGATTACGGCGAAAGGCGCATCGGCGTGGCGCTGGGCAACACGATCTCGCGCTCGGCACGGGCGCTGGAGACGATTCCCAATCGTTCGGTCGATTTCCGCTTTGCGCAGATCACGCGCCTGGTCAACGAATGGCAGCCGGTCGGCTTCGTGGTCGGCATGCCCGTACACCCCGATGGCGAAGAGCAGCCGATGATCAAGCTCGCCAAGCGCTTCGGCAATCAATTGCACGGCCGCTACGGCCTGCCGGTCACGTGGGTGGACGAGCGCTATTCGTCGATCGCCGCGCAGGATGCCGGGGCTTCCGACGATGTGCTCGACGCCGAGGCCGCGCGCATCATCCTCCAACAGTTTTTCGACGAACTCGCATGACATCGCAACAGATCGATGCCGAGGCGCTGTACCAGAGCCTCGTTGCACAACTGCGCACGCGCATGGCCGAGGGCCACACCTGGTCGATCGCCGGAATCGTGAGCGGCGGCGCCTGGATCGCCAAGCGCCTGGCGCATGACCTCGGCTTGTCGGAATACGGCGTCGTCAACGTCGCCCTGCACCGCGACGACTACGCCAAGAAGGGCCTGCACGCCAAGGCGCAGCCGACCACGCTGCCATTCGACGTGAACGAGCGCCGCATCCTGCTGGTGGACGACGTGCTGGCCAGCGGCCGCACCATCCGCGCGGCCATCAACGAACTGTTCGACTACGGCCGCCCCGCGGCGGTGGAGTTGGCCGTGCTGGTGGACCGCGGCGAACGCCAACTGCCTGTGGCGCCGGATTACATCGGTGAACGCGTCTCGCTGCCCGCCAACGAATCGCTCGTGCTGAGCGAAACGGGCGAGGGCAGCGCCGCGCGCTTCACGTTCACGCGCGAGCCCAAGGGTGCCTGAGCTTGCGCGTTGCATCGCTTCTGCTTTGTCCTGTCCTGACTTGACCTGACCTCGTCGCTTTTCGTTTCTCATGCCCAAGACTTTCGCCAACCCGCAGCTCACGAAAAACGGCGAGCTCAAGCACCTGCTGTCGATCGAGGGGCTGTCGCGCGACATCCTCACGCACGTGCTGGACACCGCGCAGCAGTTCGTGTCCGTCTCGGACGCCGACCGCGAGGTCAAGAAGGTGCCCTTGCTGCGCGGCAAGAGCGTGTTCAATCTGTTCTTCGAGAACTCCACGCGCACGCGCACCACGTTCGAGATCGCGGCCAAGCGGCTGTCGGCGGACGTGATCAACCTGAACATCAACGCGTCGTCCACGAGCAAGGGCGAATCGCTGCTGGACACGATCAACAACCTGTCGGCCATGCAGGCCGATATGTTTGTCGTGCGGCATGCAAGTTCGGGCGCGCCGTACCTGATTGCCGAACACGTTGCGCCGCATGTGCACGTGATCAACGCCGGCGATGGCCGCCACGCGCACCCCACGCAGGGGCTGCTCGACATGTACACCATCCGCCACTACAAGAAGGATTTCTCCAACCTGACGGTGGCGATCGTCGGTGACATCCTGCACTCGCGCGTGGCGCGTTCCGACATCCACGCGCTGACGACGCTGGGCTGCGCCGAAGTGCGCGCCATCGGGCCGCGCACGCTGCTGCCGAGCGGCCTCGAACACATGGGCGTGCGGGTCTTCCACAGCATGGAAGAGGGGCTGCGGGGCGTTGACGTCGTCATCATGCTGCGCCTGCAGAACGAGCGCATGAGCGGTGCGCTGCTGCCGTCCGCGCAGGAGTACTTCAAGGCCTATGGCCTGACGCAGGAGCGCCTGGCGCTGGCCAAGCCCGACGCCATCGTGATGCACCCAGGCCCGATGAACCGCGGCGTGGAGATCGACTCCGCCGTGGCCGACGGCGTGCAGTCGGTGATCCTGAACCAGGTGACGTTCGGCATCGCGGTCCGCATGGCCGTGATGGGCATCGTGGCTGGCAACAACGACTAAGAAACCGATGAAACTGCATATCAAAGGTGGCCGCCTGATCGACCCGGCCAACGGCATCGACGCGCAACAGGATCTGTACATCGCGGCAAGCAAGGTCGTGGGCGTGGGCCACGCACCGGCGGACTTCCATGCCAACAAGACGATCGACGCGACGGGCCTGATCGTTTGCCCGGGCCTGATCGATCTGTCTGCCCGCTTGCGTGAGCCGGGCTTCGAATACAAGGCGACGCTCGAGTCGGAAATGGCCGCGGCGATGGCGGGCGGTGTCACGTCACTGGTGTGCCCGCCGGATACCGACCCGGTGCTGGACGAGCCAGGCCTCGTCGAGATGCTGAAGTTCCGCGCGCGCAACCTGAACCAGGCGCACGTGTATCCGCTCGGCGCGCTGACCGTCGGCCTGAAAGGCGCGGTGCTGACCGAGATGGCCGAGCTGACCGAATCGGGCTGCGTGGGCTTCTCGCAAGCCGATGCGCCGATGGCCGACACGCAGGTACTGATGCGCGCGCTGCAATATGCGCAGACGTTCGGCTTTACGGTCTGGCTGCGCCCTGAAGACCCGTACCTGGGCAAGGGCGGCGTGGCGGCGAGCGGGCCGCTGGCTTCGCGGCTTGGCCTCTCAGGCGTGCCGGTGATGGCCGAGACGGTGCGCCTGCATACGATCTTTGAACTCATGCGCAGCACCGGCGCACGCGTGCACCTGTGCCGCCTGTCGTCGGCCGCCGGCGTCGAGCTCGTGCGCCGCGCCAAGGCGGAAGGCCTGCCTGTGACGTGCGACGTGAACGTCCACCACATATCGCTGACGGACGTGGACATCGGCTACTTCAATTCGCAGATGCGCTTCGTGCCGCCGCTGCGCTCGGGCCGTGATCGCGACGGCATCGTGCGCGGCCTGGCCGACGGCACCATCGACGCGATCTGCTCCGACCACACGCCCGTGGACGACGACGAGAAGCTGCTGCCGTTTGCCGAGGCCTCGCCCGGCGCGACGGGCCTCGAAACGCTGCTGCCGCTGACCCTGCGCTGGGCCGCCGAGCACAAGGTCGAGCTTCCGAAGGCTCTCGCGCGCATCACCAGCGAGCCGGCCCGTGTGCTGGGCTTGCAGGCGGGCTCGCTGGAAGTCGGTGCGATGGCCGATGTGTGCGTTTTCGACCCCGAGGCGACGTGGAAGGTCGAGCCGCGCAGCCTGCGCAGCCAGGGCAAGAACTCGCCGTACCTCGGTTTCGAGTTGACCGGCCGCGTGCGCGCTACGCTGGTCGCGGGCCATCTCGCCTATGACGCGCAGTGACGGCGGCATGAGCGACGTCGCGCCCGAGGCCACGTCTTCGGCTCCAGCGGCGTCCGTGCCGCAGCGCAAGTTCGTGCTGCGCAAGCTGCGGCTGCTCGTGCATCTGGCCGAAGGCATCGTCACCTGCGCGCTGCTCTTCTGGTGGATCGGGCCGCGCGCCAGGCAGGCGCTGATCCAGCGGTGGTCGCGCAAGCTGCTGGCATTGTTCCGCGTCTCATTGGTCGTGCGCGGCGAAACCGCCGACGCCAAGGACCTGGCCGGCTCGATGCTGGTGTCGAACCACGTGTCGTGGCTCGACATCTACGCGATCAACAGCTGGCACCCGCCGCGCTTCGTTGCCAAATCGGAGATCCGCTCCTGGCCGGTGATCGGCTGGCTGTGCGCCCAGACCGGCGTGCTGTTTGTCGAGCGCGCCCGCAAGCGCGACGCGCACCGCATCATGCACGCCATCGCCGACGCGATGCGCGCGGGCGATGTGGTGTGCGTGTTTCCGGAGGGCACGACGTCGAGCGGGCTGCAACTGCTGCCGTTTCACGCCAACCTGTTCCAGGCGCCGGTGAGTGCCGGCACGCCGATCCGCCCGCTGGCGCTGCGCTATCGCATCGCCGCCACGGGCGAGTTGACGACGATCCCCGCGTACATCGACGACCTGACGCTGCTCGATTCCGTCAACGCCATCCTCAACGGGCCGCCGCTGGTGGTGGAAGTCTTCGTGGGGGCCGCGATGGCCCCGGAGATGGACCGTCGCGCGCTGGCCGCGCACAGCGAGCAGGCCGTCGCCGCGCTGATCCACCGCGCGGGCTAGGGCGTTTCAGCTACTTCGCCTTGTGGGCGAGCGGGTCCTGCGCCTGCTCGCACGACACCTGCACGACGCTTCGATCGGCCGGCGCCAGCGCCAGCTTGGCCGCTGTGAGCTTGCCGCCCCACACGCAGCCCGTATCCAGGCCCATCACGTCGTCGCGCATCACCAGCCCGCGCGTCGACCAGTGTCCAAAGACGATCGGCGTGCCGCGTGTGCGGCGACCGGGCACGTCGAACCACGGCATGTGGCCGTCCGGCGCGCCGTCGGCATCCGTCGTCTCGAACTCCATCGTGCCGTCGGGCTTGCAGAAACGCAGGCGGGTGAGGGCGTTGATCGTCAGGCGCAAGCGGTCCATGCCGACGAGATCGGGGCTCCACTTGTCCGGCTGGTTGCCAAACGCGTCGGCCAGGAAGGTCTTCCAGTGTGCGCTGCGCAGCTCCCGCTCGACTGCGCCCGCGAGCTCCAGCACGTCGCCGGTGGTCCATTGGGGCAGTACCCCGGCATGGACCATCAGGAAGCTGTTTTCGAAGATCGCCAGCGGTTGATGGCGCAGCCACGTGATGAGCTGGTCGCAATCCGGTGCGGCCAGGATGTCGGCGATGGTGTCGCGCTTGCCGGGCTTGCGTACGCCGGCAGCGACCGCCAGGAGATGGATGTCGTGGTTGCCCAGGACGGTGCGGGCCCGCCCCGCCTCGCATAGGGCGATCACCTGGCGCAGCGTGGCCAGGGAGTCGGGGCCGCGGTTGATAAGGTCGCCGACGAAGCGCAGGGGGGTGTTGGGGGGGAGGGCGGCCATGAGGGCTTGGAGGGGGAAGCAGCAGCCCTGGAGGTCGCCGATGGCGTGGGGAAGGATTGACACAATAAGAATGTGAATCAAAAGCGGCGCATTGTCCCAGGATGGGATGTCCGCGTCCCAAGTGTTACAACGCGCTACAAAAACATTCGGCCGTTTGGCAGGGCTAACCCTAGCGTCGGCTAGAATACGCCACTTCTTATTGCATTTAACAAAGTTGATCGTTCTCGCACCTCAGGCGCGGTGCGGGCTTAGCCCGCGTGCGCGAGTCGCGCGACAAGGAGCACATAGTTTTGGCCCATATTCTCGTCACTGGCGGTGCTGGCTTCATTGGCGGTAATTTTGTTCTGAACTGGCTGGCGAACCCCGCTGCGGATGGCATCGTCAACGTTGACAAGCTGACCTACGCCGGCAACCGGAAGACGCTCGCCAGCGTGGAGCACGATCCGCGCCACGTATTCTCCCAGACGGACATCTGCGATCGTGCGGCGCTCGATCAGTTGTTCGCACAGTACAAGCCGCGTGCAGTGGTTCACTTTGCTGCCGAGAGCCACGTGGATCGTTCCATCCATGGCCCCGGCGAGTTCATCCAGACCAACATTGTCGGCACCTTCACCCTTCTGGAAGCTGCACGTGCTTACTGGGGTGGACTCGACGACGAAGCCAAGGGTGCATTCCGCTTCCTGCATGTTTCGACGGACGAGGTCTTTGGCTCGCTCGGCCCGACCGACCCGCAGTTCTCCGAAACCACGCCGTATGCACCGAACAGCCCATACTCCGCGTCCAAGGCAGCATCGGACCACCTCGTGCGCGCCTATCACCATACGTATGGGCTGCCGGTCCTGACGACCAACTGTTCCAACAACTACGGTCCGTACCATTTTCCGGAAAAGCTGATCCCGCTGATGATCACCAATGCGCTCAGCGGCAAGCCTTTGCCGGTGTACGGTGATGGGCAGAACGTGCGCGACTGGCTGTATGTGGGCGACCATTGCGCGGCCATTCGTGAGGTGCTCGCACGTGGCCGCCTGGGCGAGACGTACAACGTGGGCGGCTGGAATGAGAAGACCAATCTCGACGTCGTTTATACCCTGTGCGACCTGCTGGATGAACTCAAGCCAAAGGCGACGGGCTCCTATCGCGATCAGATCACCTTCGTAAAGGATCGCCCCGGCCACGACCGCCGCTACGCCATTGACGCACGAAAACTCGAGCGTGAGCTTGGTTGGAAACCGGCCGAAACTTTCGAGACCGGGTTGCGCAAGACTGTTCAGTGGTATCTCGACAACCAGGCGTGGGTGCAGGACGTCGTTTCGGGCGAATATCGCAACTGGGTGGCGAAGCAATATGCAGCGTAAAGCATCGGCTGCTCCTCGATTGCTCGTTACGGGCAGCAACGGCCAGGTCGGGTTCGAGCTGCGTCGCAGCCTTGCTCCGCTTGGTGAAGTGATTGCGCTCGATCGTGGGGCCTGTGACCTGACCCAACCGGATGCCCTCCGCCGTTTGGTACGCGAGTACCGGCCGGATGTCATCGTCAACTCGGCTGCCTACACCGCTGTAGACAAGGCCGAGACAGATGCCGAATCTGCATTCGCGGTCAACGGCGTTGCTCCCGGCGTGCTTGCAGAAGAGGCGAAAGCACTCGGAAGTCTGCTCGTTCATTACAGCACCGATTACGTGTTCGATGGCACCAAAGACGGCGCGTATGTCGAGACCGACGCGGTTAATCCGCAGTCTGTCTATGGCAAGAGCAAGCTTGCCGGTGAGCAGGCGATTGCCGCTTCAGGCGCGACGGCGCTCGTCATGCGTACATGCTGGGTAGCAGGTGCACACGGCGGCAACTTTGCTAAGACGATGCTGAAACTGGGCCGCGAGCGGGATAGCCTACGCGTGATTGCGGATCAGTTTGGCGCGCCCACCACGGCTTCACTCATCGCCGATGTGACGGCGCAGATCATTGCGCGCTTCTGGCTGCCGGCTGATCGAGCGGCATTTCCTGGTGGCTTGTATCACCTGGCGGCAGCGGGTGAAACGACTTGGCACGGTTACGCCACCGCCGTGTTGCGCTATGCCAAAGCGCGTGGAGTGGAACTGAAAGTTGATCCGGAGAGCATCGAAGCGATCCCGGCGACAGCCTATCCGTTGCCTGCCCCGCGCCCCGCCAACTCTCGCATGGACACCACTAAGCTGACCGAAACGTTTGATGTCCATTTGCCGGACTGGCAGCAGGGTGTCCACTTCCTGCTGGATCAACTCTTTTCCTGAAAGCACTGCAATGCGTAAAGGCATCATTCTGGCCGGCGGCTCCGGCACGCGGCTTTACCCGATCACCCGCTCAGTCTCGAAACAGCTGCTGCCGGTGTACGACAAGCCGATGATCTATTACCCGCTGTCCACGCTGATGCTGGCAGGGATTCGCGACATTCTGATCATTTCGACGCCGGAAGACACGCCGCGTTTTACCGAAATGCTGGGGGATGGCAGCAAGTGGGGCATCAACCTGCAGTACGCCATACAGCCGTCGCCGGATGGGCTGGCCCAGGCGTTCATCATTGGGCGCGACTTCGTCGGGAATGATCCTTCGACGCTGATCCTGGGGGACAACATCTTCCACGGTCATGACCTCGTGGCTCAGCTCACGCGTTCGGCTGCTCAGGAGACGGGGGCGACCGTTTTTGCGTATCACGTCCATGATCCGGAGCGGTACGGTGTCGTCGAGTTCGACGAGAACTTCCGGGCGCTTTCCCTGGAGGAGAAGCCGGCGAAGCCGCGTTCGCACTACGCCGTTACCGGGCTCTACTTCTATGACAACCAGGTCTGCGACATCGCCGCTGACATCAAACCGTCAGCTCGCGGCGAACTCGAGATTACCGACGTCAATAAGCACTACCTCGCGAAAGGCCAGCTCGACGTTGAAATCATGGGGCGCGGTTACGCTTGGCTTGACACAGGCACGCACGATTCGTTGCTGGAAGCTGCGATGTTCATTGCGACATTGCAGAACCGACAGGGCTTGATGGTGGCTTGTCCGGAGGAGATTGCATATCGCAATCGCTGGATTAGCGCCGAGCAGGTAGCCGCCCTGGCAAAGCCGCTGAGCAAGAACGGCTACGGGAAGTATCTGCAGCACATCATTTCGGAAACCGTCAAATGAATCTGAACGTTGTTCCTACCGCCATTCCAGAGGTTTTGATCCTAGAGCCCAAGGTCTTTGGTGACGATCGCGGCTTTTTCTTCGAGAGCTTCAATGCGCGTAGCTTCGAGCAGGCTACCGGCGTCAAGCGGACGTTTGTCCAGGACAACCACTCGCGCTCAGCGCGCAACGTGCTGCGTGGCTTGCACTATCAGATCCAACATCCGCAGGGCAAGCTCGTGCGCGTGGTTGTGGGTGAGGTTTTTGATGTTGCCGTGGATTTGCGCAAGAGCTCTCCGACCTTTGGTAAGTGGGTTGGAGTGACGTTATCGGCTGAGAATAAGCGTCAGCTGTGGGTGCCCGAGGGCTTCGCACACGGCTTTGTTGTGACTTCCGATTACGCGGAATTCTTGTACAAGACAACGGACTATTGGTACGCGGAGCACGAGCGCAGCATTGTTTGGAATGATCCGGACATTGGCATTGCTTGGCCAAGTATCGGGCAACCGCTGTTATCAAGCAAAGATGCGAGTGCTCGAGGACTACAGAACGCAGAGATTTTCGAATTGTAAATTCTCCTCGACGTATATCTTGACGTCAGTCAGTCGCCACAGCTCATTGCTGAAGAACATAGTTTTTCTGCTTCTCGCTCAAGGCAGTAATTATGTTGTTCCGCTTATCACATTGCCCGTGCTTGTATCACGACTAAAGCCTGAAGGTTTTGGTGTGATCGCCTTTGCGCAGGCGCTGGCCGTATACATCCAGCTCCTCGCTGACTATGGCTTTTCAACGTCGGCTACGCGGCACATCGCTATTTATGCATCTTCGCCTGTCGCCACTCTTAGAGAGTACGTTTCAACGATTCATGCTTGCAAATTCTTGCTTGTTTTTGCTGTAAGCACCCTCGCGTTGCCTGTGCTTTATCTTTGGTCCGGAGGAGGCGAATCGTTCATCGCCGGTTTACTGATGATGGGTGGCGCAATTGGAAATGCGCTTACGCCATTGTGGTATTACCAGGGTATTAACAATATGAAAGTTGTGGCGATTGCAACGGGGCTCTCAAAATGGGCTGGCGCAGTAGCCATTTTCATCTTTGTACGCGGCCCGAGTGATGTATTGTTTGCAGTCTGCGCGTACTCGATTCCACCCTTGGTAGTGGCGATTGTTTTCACTTTTAATCTTCGCGGTAAAGGTCTGTTTGAACTTGCCGCCGTAGATTTTCGAACTATGGTACGCGAACTGCGCGTCGGTGCGCCATTTTTTCTTACCTCAGCGGGGGCAGGGGTGTTAGCAAACAGCAGCGTAATCGTGCTGGGCCTATTCTTCCCCGCGTCCCTGGTCGGTGTTTATGCGGCCGCCGAGAAAATTATAAGAGCGGCAGTAGGCTGCATGGCTCCCATTAGTCAGAGTGTTTACCCAGTAAATGCGGCAAATTTTGCGGAATCTCCGCAAGAGGGCTTTCGCTCAGTGAGGAAAACCGCGACGTGGTTACTCTTGCCTGCAGTTATCGGTACGGCGCTATTGTACATAGCGACCCCACGGATGTTGGATTTTTTGCATTGGACGGATCCTCGCTATACTTCAATAATTAGATATTTGTGCCCATGGATCGTTCTCGGCGTAATAAATAATGTGCTGGGAGTCCAGATACTGAGCGCAATGGGGCGAGGGCGTGCATACGCCCACGCATTTCTCCTCGCAGCGCTTGGTACTCTTCTAATTATGTTCGTTTTGACGCCTGTGAAGGCGGAGATGGGCGTAGTCATGGGAATGCTTGGGGGCGAATTAATACTAACGATGCTCTTGATTTTCTCGGTCAGGTCAATTGTGCGTGAGCTCCATTCGCACTAATTGAGACTTCATGGACGAAATTCGCGAGAATATTTACCGTTTGACTATGATTCTATTTTTTGGACCCTACCCCTCTCCGGAGAATGAGCGCGATGGCATGGTGCAGCGCGTCGCTGCAATCGACGGTCTCATAGAGAACGTTCCGCGACAGTATGTTGTCGTTTCCTATCGTCGACATTGCAGGCGGGTTTCAGAGCAGCGAGGCATTGTAGCCGTCCACCGAGTGAACTTCTTTTTGCATTGGCTGTTTATCCTGAAATTAATCCTTGCTGCCGAGCGGGTGTATGTTCATTCGGTGTTCAACGTTCTCTTTGCCTTGCCTGCCTACCTTTTGGGCAAAGAGGTTGTGACAGACGTCCACGGAGTGGTGCCGGAGGAGACCCGCGCTGAGGGGAAACCCATGAGGGCTCTCATCAGATCTGTGGGAGAACGTGTGGCCGCATACAGGAGTACAGCGCTGGTCTGCGTGACACAACGTATGGCGGACCATCTGGCCAAAAAATACCCGGGCAGCGCGCGATCTCTAATTTTGCCCATCTTCGATATGCAGATGATGGGAAATATGGAAAAGCAGATTTCACCAAGTAAATACCCGCCAACAATAATTTATGCGGGTGGTACGCAGGTTTGGCAAAATATCGATTTGATGCTCGAATTTGCCAGTAAAAATAAAAACTATAAGTATGTATTTCTGACGCCAAATCCCGATATTTTGCGCCTGAAGGCAGCGCGTTATGAGGGAATTGAGGCCGAGTTTTTATCCTGCCCGCATAATCAGGTTGGGAAATATTACGAGAGGGCCGAGTTCGGTTTCTTGCTGCGTGACGATAATATCATCAATAGCGTGGCGTGTCCGACCAAGGCAATAGAATATATGGCGTATGGAATAATCCCCGTGGTATTGAATATGAATATTGGCGATTTTTCACGCTTGGGTGCTTCATTCGTACTGTTAAGTGAGATTAGCGAACCTCCTGGCCGTGCAGATATTCTTGCTATGCAGAAGAAGAACTTCGTTTGTCTTGATCGTCTCATGAGTCAATATCAGGTCGGCGTGACAGCGCTAACCGAGATATTAATCGAACGGAAAAGGATGGCATTGGAGTAATGCAGCGCGATTGATAAGGTCACAAGTGATATCTAGTTCGCATGTAAGGAGAGGGTGGCTTACGCCTTCTTCCATTCTTAATGTCCTATTGCTCTGTGGGGTGTTGATCCCTGCGGCGGCGCTCCGGCTTGGACTTGCGACCGCGGATACTGAGATTTATCTACAGGAATATACGAAATATACCTTTGCCGATGGTCTCATGAGTGGGCCCTTCGAGCCCGCCTTTATGCTTCTTTCGTGGCTGGCGAAGCGGCTTGACCTAGATGCAGCCTCGTATCTTTGGATTGTTGCGTCAATAGGTGTATTTCTAAAGATTATTGGGATTTGCCGCAGCAGCCAATTTATCGCGCTCTCCATCTTAGTCTATATCTCGAAGTATTTTTTGTTGCATGAGATGATTCAAGTGAGAGCGGGCATTGCTACAGGTATTTTTTTGTGCAGCCTACCATTTCTCCATCAAAGAAGGTGGGCGCGCTATCTTATATGTGTTCTGATAGCAACTGCATTTCATCAGTCAGCAATAATATATATAGTGCTATATCCGATCTGCGGGGCTGCGAATAGAAAGCTTTCATCGGTGATCCCCCTTGTGGCTAGCGGCCTTCTGTTCGCTGCGCTCAATATGAACGGCGCGCTAATTAATTTCTTTGCGAGCTACGTACCGAAGGTGGAGAATTATCTGGAGCTGTTGGCCGCAGGCGAGCACGCCGAAATACATCTGTTTAATGTTGAGGTGATTCTAAAGGTGGTTATATGGTTTACACTGGCCGCCCGATATGAGAGGTTGTGTAAAGAATATTTTATATTTGAGCCGATTTTTAAGATTTGGACCTTGTCAATCGTTTCCTATTTCGCATTATCAAGTGTCCCCGTTTTTGCGTTTCGTATTAGTGAATTATTGGACGTTGTTGCAATTCCATTGCTCCCGGCATTGATCGTTGCTTGCAGAAATATATTAATCGGGAGGGCGATGTTTTTTGCGGTCATCGCGCTTTCATTTGTTAATTATTATTTTATTCAGCCCATCTTTCTATGATACGGCCAGGTTTGACTAAGGGCGGTGTGGTTGTTTTGTATAACCCAAGCGTTGATGACGTTGCAAATATAGAACGCATTTCGCAATACTTTGACGAACTTGTGGTCGTGGATAACAGCCCCGTACCTTGCAAAGTACCGGACTGGAGTGGTCGCGGCATCACTGTATGCGTGAATAAAAATCACGGCGGGATTGCAGGCGCGTTTAATAGAGCGCTAGAAGGTCTACAAAGTGACCCCGATCTCGTCATATTGCTCGACCAAGATTCTCGTATAACATTAGATTGCATTGAACAGTTAGAAGAGTCGGCCAAGGAATTGGGCGATCAGCCTTTCATCCTAGGTCCCGCAGTGTTCGATGTGAATCTAGGAAAGCATTTAACGCTGCCCATTTTGACAAAATGGTCCTATCGCACGGAGCGATTTGAGTGCCTTCGCCCTGGGCGACATCGGGTCTTTGCCGTAATTTCTTCGGGAAGCGTTATATCGCGTAAAGCACGAAGGATTCTCGGAGGATTTGATGAATCATTTTTTATCGATCACGTTGATACCGAGTATGCATTGCGTGCGGCGCAGCACGGTGTCCCAGTTTTCATGGAGACGCGTGCCGTTCTGCAACATGCAATAGGCCAGCGTTCCGAGCGAAGATTTCTCGGAATCACCCTGCGTCCCAGCAATCATGCACCGATTCGTCGATATTATATATTCCGTAATGGGATAATTCTCTCCATTCGATATTTTAAAATCTATCCTGCATTTTTTCTTCGCAATCTAGGTAGAATGCTCCATGAGATGGTATGTATAATATTATATGAGCACGATAAATTTAGAAAGATTTTTGCAATAATGATTGCTGCTTGGGATGGTGTGCGGTTGAAGTCTGGTGTTGCCTCCGATCTTTGGCCGCGTTTGTACAGGAAATTATAAAAGTGTTCTGCTGATGGATTCCAGATATAGGAATGGATAGGGCGGGACGCAGATTACCGGATGTTTGTTTGTTTGTTGTTTTGGGCATGTGGGTTATGGCCGGGATGCTGTTTCGAGGTTATGCGGCAGCCACTATCTGTTAACTGATGCGATCTAAGGGACTGCCCAAGTTTGGGATTATTCATGAAAGTACTGACCGTGTTTGGCACTCGCCCTGAGGCAATAAAAATGGCACCGGTTGTGCACGCGCTACGGGCATACTCAGAAATCGATTCGATGGTCTGTGTGACAGCGCAGCATCGTGAGATGCTTGATCAAGTTTTGGATTTATTTTCGATCAAGCCGGATTTTGATCTTGATATTATGCGGCCGCAGCAGGATTTGTTTTCAATTACGACGGGCATTTTGACCGAGCTGCGCGTGATATTGAATGATGTAAAACCCGATTTTCTGTTGGTGCATGGGGATACGTCCACGACGTTCGCTGCGACATTAGCATCGTACTATGCGAGAGTGCCGGTGGGTCATGTAGAGGCTGGCTTGCGAACAGGGAATCTGATGTCTCCTTGGCCCGAAGAAGGGAACCGCCGATTGACCGGAGTGCTAGCAAATTTGCACTTTGCTCCTACAGAGATGGCCCGCAAAAATCTCGTTAATGAGAATATTGCGCCAGAGAGAATCGTTGTTACTGGAAATACTGTTATTGATGCCCTTCTGGAGATAAGGGATCGAATCGAGTGTGATAGGTATCTATCTGATGATTTGCTGGCCAGATTTCCGAGTATCCGATTTGATCGGCGCATTGTTCTTGTTACAGGACATAGAAGAGAGAATTTTGGTAGAGGATTTGAACAAATTTGCGTGGCAATCGCTAAGCTCGCTCAGCGCTATGCGGAGGTGGACTTTGTGTATCCAGTGCACCTTAATCCGAATGTGCGAGAGCCCGTAAATAGAGTTCTTCGAGGGTTGCCCAACGTTCATTTGATTGAGCCGTTAGAATATTTGCCATTTGTATTTTTAATGTTGAGATCCTTCCTGATTCTGACGGACTCTGGCGGTATTCAGGAGGAAGCTCCGTCTTTGGGTAAGCCAGTGCTGCTAATGCGTGAAACAACTGAGCGGCCTGAAGCTGTGGAGGCTGGTACAGTGAAACTCGTTGGCAATGATGTCGACCGAATCAATGATGCGGTCGGGTTGCTGCTCGACAATAGAGTCGAGTATGAGCGTATGGCATTTGCCCACAATCCCTATGGCGATGGCACCGCAGCGGAGCGGATTGTTTCCGCATTGAGAAGCTATTGGAAAAATGGCGATTTGAATGATTGACGTAATGCTAGTTTTTATATAATGAGGTGCTGGTTATGGGGTGTTCCCGATTGTTGAGGTTCTGGCGTGATATTTTAAATGGCCAATAATTTTCCGATTGACCGTTGGCAGATCGTGAACAATATCACGGCGTCGATCGTTCTATACAACAATTCAGTAGACCAGATCCACCAGTGTGTCAAATCGTTGCAGGCGGATTTGCGCGTTCATGTCTTGTTGGTGGACAACTCTGAAAAAAAAGGCGGCTACGCCAGCTTGGCGGGCAAACACGTCGAAATTCTCGATGCGCCTGGCAATGTCGGGTTCGGCCGCGGACATAACGTCGTCCTAGATCGATTGGAGCAGGTCGGGTCTGCCATCCATCTGGTGGTGAACCCCGATATCGTCGTCAAACCAGGCTGCGTGCGGGGCTCCATGTCGTTTCGTGTGGAAAGCAACACTGTCACTGGGGCATCGCCGGCGCGAACGGGCTGGCCGGCAGGTGCTTGAGCTTGGACATGCGCAGGTAGGCGATGGCGATGAAGTTCTGGCTCGTCCTGAAGCCGCGCGCGGCGCGCTTGGCCTGCTGCAGCAGTCCGTTCATCGCCTCGACGAAGGCGTTGCTGCGGTGATCGACCATGCCGCGCACCACCGCGTCGAACCGCTCCTTGAGCGTGGCGGCCAGCTTCTTGAACGGCTCGAGCCGACAGCGCCGCGCCCAGCTCAGCCAGGCCCTGAGGTCGGATGCGGCCTGTTCGATGCTGTTGTGCGCTGTGGCCCGTGCGTACACCGCGCGCAGCGCCATCTTCAGCCGCCACGCCCGCGCGCTCTTGAGCGTCGAGCGCTGCAGCCAGTGCATCGCCTGGAGCTGGCGGGCGCTCCAGCTGCTGGGGTTGCGCCGCATGCCCCACAGCAGCTGCCTGAGCGTCTTGCGGCCGCCAGCGCCCAGCGCGGCTCGCACCGCCTGCGCGTCGGTGGCCATCTCCGCGCGGCGCACCTGGTCCATCGCCTCGATGGCCATCGAGACGACGTGAAAGCGGTCGTAGCTGATCTGCGCCTCGGGCAACGCCAGCGCCACGCCCTTGGCGTAGGCCGCGCTCATGTCCATGCACACGTGCCGCACCTGGGCGGGATCGCCGCCATGGGCCCTCAGATCCTCGGCGAACTCCACCACCGTGCGGTGCTCGCGCCCCTCGGTGGCGAACAGCAGCCGCTTGCGATCCAGGTCGTGCACGACGGTGATGTAGTGCTGCCCGCGCCGCAGGCTGGTCTCGTCGATGCCCACCGTGCGCACGCCGGCGAAGTCTTCCAGCGCACGCGCCTGCGCGACGTAGAACTCGATGCGCCGCCACAGCCGCTTGTCCTTGCAGCGCAGCAACTCGGCGGCCTGGCGCACCGGCAGGTCCAGGCACAAGGTCAGCGCCAGCGCTTCGAACGCCGCGGTGAAGCCCGAGCCCGGACGCGCCCAGGGCACGGCCACCTGCGTGGTCTTGCCGCAGGCACCGCAGGCCACGCGCGGCACGTCGCAGTGCAGCCAGGCCTCGAACTGGAAGAAGTCCAGGTGCCGCCAGGATCGGCGCAGCCGGTCGTGCACCGGTTGCGTGGCCGCACCGCATGCCGGGCAGGCGAGCCTGCTGGTGTGGCAGCCGATCTCGAAGTCGATACGCCGCTTGGCCGTGTCGAGCCTGACGTCATCGACGACCCACGGCGGCTGCAAGCCCAGCGCGCTGGTGAACAGAGCTTCTACGGCAATGCCCATGGACTCATCCTCCTGATCAAACACGCCTCGTGGACATGTGCACAGGCCGGCCAGCGGCCTGCACACATGCCCACCGGGCTCGACGACCAGGAGTCATTGTGACTGTTGGGTTCCACACGAAATGACGAAGAGCCGCGTGCGGGCGTTGGTTGATACGTTGTGTCAGCGTTCGGACGTCGTGCTGGTGGGGCCTCGCATTGTGTCGCCTGACGGCCAGCTGTATCGTTCATGCAAGCTTTTACCGACGCCTTGGAACCTGTTCGCGCGGCGATTTGCACCCCGACAGCTCTACGCGGCGGCCGATGCGCGATATGAACTACATGCGTTCCGCTATGATCGCGAGCTTCAGGTTCATAACCTGTCCGGAGCCTTCTTGGCGTTTCGATCAGAGGCTTTCATAGCTTTACGAGGGTTTGATCCTCGGTATTTCATGTACCTCGAAGACGTTGACATCTGCCGGCGGGCCGCGAAGCTGGGCGCAGTAATGTTCTTGCCGCAGGCCGAGGTGGTGCATGAGCATGGTAAAGGGTCGTACCGTTCGCCGCGGCTCCTGCGCGAGCACATTCGTTCGGCCCTTCTGTATTTCAACCGTTTTGGCTGGTTTGTCGATACGGAGCGACGGCTTTTGAACAAAGAAACACTGGCACGTGTGAATGCGATGCGCCCGCTTGCCGGACGTTAGAAAACTGGGCGCAACTCTATGCTTACATTGTCGATAGCGTTTCTTGTGTCGTTTGCCGTGACGTTGATGGTGATCCGGTATTCGAGTCTGCACGCCCATATCACGGCGGACTGGGATCTGGACGGTGTGCAGAAGTTTCATGCGAAGCCTGTGCCGCGCATCGGCGGGCTTGGCATTGTGCTAGCGCTGACTGCTGCTGCCGTCGCTGCATGGATACGAGACCCGAAGCAGGTGGGATATCCGTTTCTGTTGCTGGTGGTCTGCGTCCTGCCTGCTTTCGTTGCAGGCTTCATCGAAGACATGACCAAGCGCGTTAGTCCGCGTGAGCGGTTGCTCGCGACCATGGCCGCTGCTTTGGCAGCGGTCTACTTTCTAAACGCAAGGATCGTCCGAATCGACTTCCACCTGATCGATCTGGCGTTGGCCTTTCCCATCGTCTCCATCGTGATCACGACCGTTGCGGTGGCGGGGCTCGCCAATTCCATCAACATCATCGATGGCTTCAATGGGTTGGCCTCCATGGTGGCGATGATGATGTTCGTCTCGCTTGCTTATGTTGCGTTCCATGTGGGCGACACGTTGATCTTAACCATCGCGTTCGCGATGATCGGCGCGATCCTAGGGTTCTTCATCTGGAATTTTCCCGCGGGGCACATCTTCCTGGGAGACGGCGGTGCTTACATGATCGGCTTCGTGCTGGCGGAGTGCAGCATTCTGTTGGTGCTGCGCAATGGCAGCGTTTCAGCTTGGTATCCCGTACTGATGGTGATCTATCCGATCTTCGAGACGCTGTTCTCGATCTATCGCAGGCGTATCTTGAAGGGTGTACCGGCTGGATATCCGGACGGGGTGCATCTTCACACCCTGATCTATCAGCGGGTCATGCGCTGGGCCGTAGGCAGCAAGGACGAACGGCACCGGCTGCGGCGGAATTCCATGACGTCGCCCTATCTCTGGTTGCTCAGCCTGATGGCCGTGCTGCCGGCGACGCTATTTTGGAATAACGAGATCGCTTTGCTGGCATTTGTTGCTGTTTTTATCTTTTTCTATGTTTGGCTCTACTGGCGCATTGTTCGGTTCCAGTCGCCGCGTTGGCTGATTGTCAAGAGGCACCATCGGGTAAAAAAGCATCATGAACACTAATCAATACCGTGATGATGCGGCCGACGAGGACGCGGCGATGATGACGGTGGCACAGGTCCTGCTGTTCATCCGTCGCCATCTAAGGAAACTGGGTTTCACCGCGGTGGTTGCCGCAGCGGTGGCTTTCGCTATCGCGTTGGCTATGCCGAAGCAATGGGGCTCCATGTCGTTTCGTGTGGAAAGCAACACTGTCACTGGGGCATCGCCGGCGCGAACGGGCTGGCCGGCAGGTGCTTGAGCTTGGACATGCGCAGGTAGGCGATGGCGATGAAGTTCTGGCTCGTCCTGAAGCCGCGCGCGGCGCGCTTGGCCTGCTGCAGCAGTCCGTTCATCGCCTCGACGAAGGCGTTGCTGCGGTGATCGACCATGCCGCGCACCACCGCGTCGAACCGCTCCTTGAGCGTGGCGGCCAGCTTCTTGAACGGCTCGAGCCGACAGCGCCGCGCCCAGCTCAGCCAGGCCCTGAGGTCGGATGCGGCCTGTTCGATGCTGTTGTGCGCTGTGGCCCGTGCGTACACCGCGCGCAGCGCCATCTTCAGCCGCCACGCCCGCGCGCTCTTGAGCGTCGAGCGCTGCAGCCAGTGCATCGCCTGGAGCTGGCGGGCGCTCCAGCTGCTGGGGTTGCGCCGCATGCCCCACAGCAGCTGCCTGAGCGTCTTGCGGCCGCCAGCGCCCAGCGCGGCTCGCACCGCCTGCGCGTCGGTGGCCATCTCCGCGCGGCGCACCTGGTCCATCGCCTCGATGGCCATCGAGACGACGTGAAAGCGGTCGTAGCTGATCTGCGCCTCGGGCAACGCCAGCGCCACGCCCTTGGCGTAGGCCGCGCTCATGTCCATGCACACGTGCCGCACCTGGGCGGGATCGCCGCCATGGGCCCTCAGATCCTCGGCGAACTCCACCACCGTGCGGTGCTCGCGCCCCTCGGTGGCGAACAGCAGCCGCTTGCGATCCAGGTCGTGCACGACGGTGATGTAGTGCTGCCCGCGCCGCAGGCTGGTCTCGTCGATGCCCACCGTGCGCACGCCGGCGAAGTCTTCCAGCGCACGCGCCTGCGCGACGTAGAACTCGATGCGCCGCCACAGCCGCTTGTCCTTGCAGCGCAGCAACTCGGCGGCCTGGCGCACCGGCAGGTCCAGGCACAAGGTCAGCGCCAGCGCTTCGAACGCCGCGGTGAAGCCCGAGCCCGGACGCGCCCAGGGCACGGCCACCTGCGTGGTCTTGCCGCAGGCACCGCAGGCCACGCGCGGCACGTCGCAGTGCAGCCAGGCCTCGAACTGGAAGAAGTCCAGGTGCCGCCAGGATCGGCGCAGCCGGTCGTGCACCGGTTGCGTGGCCGCACCGCATGCCGGGCAGGCGAGCCTGCTGGTGTGGCAGCCGATCTCGAAGTCGATACGCCGCTTGGCCGTGTCGAGCCTGACGTCATCGACGACCCACGGCGGCTGCAAGCCCAGCGCGCTGGTGAACAGAGCTTCTACGGCAATGCCCATGGACTCATCCTCCTGATCAAACACGCCTCGTGGACATGTGCACAGGCCGGCCAGCGGCCTGCACACATGCCCACCGGGCTCGACGACCAGGAGTCATTGTGACTGTTGGGTTCCACACGAAATGACGAAGAGCCAGCAATGGGAGGCCAGTGCGGTCGTCCAGATTGGCCAGATTGCCAACGAGACTCCGCAATCTCCTGTGACGCTCGTCGAAACACCGGGCCGTGCGGTGGAGCGCCTGCAATTGCCGCAGTTCGAGGATGTGGTTCTTCAGAAACTTGGGCTACCCGTTACGGTTGGGGAAAACGCCAGTACGGATTTGATCCGCCGTTCTCTGAAGACCGCGCAATTGAAGAATGCCGACCTGATTGAGGTGACCGTGCGCGGTTTCTCCCAGGCAGATGCACAGCGGTATGCAAAGGCCTTTCTGGATGAGCTGATAAGCGCCCACGCTGCACTCGCCAAGCCCTCCATGGATAAGATCAACGCGAATATGGCTGAAGTCACTCGCCTGATCGCGTCGGAAGAGGCGAGGAAGGCACAGCTTTCAGCTCTGGCGCGTACCCGCGATCAGTCTAAGGGTGCGGCGACCTTTCCGGAAAGTGTGCTGCTGGCCAGCCTGATGGCTGAGAATGACAAGCAGCTTCAAGTGTTACGCCAACGCGAGATCAACATCCGAGAGCAACTGAACCCTGAGCGGACGTTCAATACCCGGCTCTTCGGGCCGATGTATGTCAGTCGGCGTCACGTGTTCCCGCATGGACTCGTGTTTGCAGCAGGGGGCTTGGCGTTCGGCCTGCTGGTGGCGGTGATCTGGGGCCTGTACAGCGACTGCCGACAGGGCATTCTTCGCTGTGGTGCGTAAATACTGTCTCCGCTGGCCAGTGACCCTTCCGCCTTTCTTGATATACAACGATTGAAACAGGGCATATGCCGATGCAAATCAACCCAACCATCTTCAAAGCCTACGACATCCGCGGCATCGTCGGAAAAACCGTCGACGCTGACACCGCCCGCCTCATCGGCCGGGCCTTTGGTTCCGCCGCCCGCGCCAAGGGCGAGTCGGCCGTGGTGATCGGCCGCGATGGCCGCCTGTCGGGTCCGGAGCTGCTGGCTGCACTCGCGGACGGCCTGCGCGCCAGCGGCGTCGATGTGATCGATCTGGGGCTGGTCGCCACGCCGATGGTCTACTTCGGCACCAACATCGAGCTGGCCGGCCGTCGCGCCACGTCGGGCGTGATGGTCACCGGCAGCCACAACCCGCCGGACTACAACGGCTTCAAGATGGTGCTCGCCGGCCAGGCCATCTACGGCGATGAGATCCAGGCGCTGCGCACGCGCATCGAGCAGGGCGACTTCACCGAAGGCGCGGGCGGGTACGTGCAGGTGGACATCCGCCAGCAGTACATCGACCGCATCGTCTCCGACGTCAAGGTGAGCCGCCCGATGAAGATTGCCGTGGACTGCGGCAACGGCGTGGCGGGGGCCTTCGCGCCGGCGCTGTTCCGGGCGATGGGCTGCGAGGTGACGGAGCTCTTCTGCGAGGTCGATGGCCACTTCCCCAACCACCATCCGGATCCGGCGCACGTCGAGAACCTGCAAGACCTCGTGCGCACGCTGCAGACGACCGACTGCGAGCTCGGCCTTGCGTTCGACGGCGACGGCGACCGTCTCGGCGTGGTGACCAAGGACGGCCAGGTGATCTTCCCCGACCGCCAGCTGATGCTGTTTGCGCAGGAGGTGCTCTCGCGCAACCCGGGCGGCGAGATCATCTTCGACGTGAAATGCACGGGCAAGCTGGCGCCGTTCATCCGCGAGCACGGCGGCCGCGCGACGATGTGGAAGACCGGTCATTCGCTGGTCAAGGCAAAGCTCAAGGAAACCGGCGCGCCGCTCGCCGGCGAGATGAGCGGCCACATCTTTTTCAAGGACCGCTGGTACGGTTTTGACGATGGCCTGTACACGGGCGCGCGCCTGCTCGAGATCGTCTCGCGCCTGGCCGACCCGAGCGCCACGCTCAATGCCCTGCCGAACTCGCACTGCACGCCGGAGCTGCAGCTGAAGTGCGCCGAGGGCGAGCCCTTCGCCCTGCTGGACAAGATCAAGGCGAACGCGACGTTCGAGGGCGCCAAGGAAGTCATCCGCATCGACGGCGTGCGCGTGGAATACGAAGACGGCTTCGGCCTGGCGCGGCCGTCCAACACCACGCCCGTGGTGGTGATGCGCTTCGAGGCGGACAACGATGCCGCCATGGCGCGCATCCAGGCGCAGTTCCGCCGCGCGATCCTGGCCGAGAAGCCGGACGCGCAACTGCCGTTCTGATCGAGCGGTTCGCACTCATGAGGTTGGGGGAAAGGATGGCGGCATGCGTGTGCTGATCGTCAAGGTGTCGTCGCTTGGCGATGTGGTGCATTGCACGCCGGTGGTGGCCGATATCCTGCGCGCGCATCCGGAGGCCGAGATCGACTGGGTGGTCGAGGAGGGCTTTGCTGGCATCGTGCGCATCGTGCGCGGCGTGCGCGAGGTGATTCCGTTTGCGCTGCGGCGCTGGCGCAAGTCGCTCGGCGCTGGCAAGACGTGGAACGAGATGGCGGCGTTTCGGCGTGCGCTGCGCACGCGGCCGTACGATGCCGTGCTCGATACGCAGGGGCTGATCAAGACGGCGCTGATTGCCGCGCAGGCCAAGCTCGCACCGAATGGCTTCGTCGCGGGGCTCGGCAACCGTACGGACGGCGCGGGCTACGAGCCGTTGGCGAGGCTCTTCTATCAACGCAAGATCATGATGGAGCCGCGCATCCACGTGGTCGAGCGTTCGCGCCGCATGGTGGCCGAGGCGCTGGGCTATACGCTGCCCGATACGATCGATTTTGGTCTGCAGCCGCCGGCGGAGCTGCCGTTCGCTCTGCCGCGCCCGTACGTGGCCCTCGTGCATGCGACGTCGCGCGCCGACAAGGCGTGGCCCGAGGCCGCGTGGGTCGAGGTTGCGCGTGAGCTGCTGGCCCGCGATTACGCGATCGCCCTGCCGTGGGGCAGCGAAGCCGAGCGCCGCACGAGCGAGTCCATCCGCGAGGCGATCGTTGCGGCGGTGCCTGGCACGGTCGGCCGCGTGGTGATTCCGCCGCGCATGTCGCTGCCCGACGTGACGGCGTTTCTCGATCAGGCGACGGCGGTGGTAGGCGTCGACACCGGCCTCGTGCACATCGCCGCCGCGCTGTGCAAGCCGACGGTGGCGCTCTACAACTTCACCACATCGTGGCGCACGGGCGGCTACTGGACGCCCAATGTGCGCGACCTCGGCAGCGCCGACGCCCATCCGACCAGCGCGCAGGCGCTCGATGCGCTGCGCGCGCTGGGTGTGCTGTGATGCTGCGCGTCCTGTATCGCTGGCTGTGGCGCATTGCGCTGCCCTTCGCGCTGCTGCGCCTGTGGTGGCGCGGGCGCAAGGAGCCCGGATACCGCCAGCACGTCGGCGAGCGCCTCGGGTTCTATCCACCGCGCGTCAATCCCGATCGTCCGCTGCTGTGGGTGCATGCCGTATCGGTGGGCGAGACGCGTGCCGCCCAGCCGCTCATCGATGCGCTGCTCGCGCGTTTTCCGCACCACGCCGTGCTGCTCACGCACATGACGCCGACTGGCCGCCGCACCGGCGCCGAGTTCGCAGCGCAACGCAACGGGCGCGTCATCCAGGCGTATCTGCCATACGACCTGCCCAGCGCCGTTGACCGCTTCCTGCGCCATTTCCGGCCGCGCCTGGGGTTGCTGATGGAAACCGAGATCTGGCCGGTGCTGATCGAGCGCGCGTACGCTGCCGGTGTGCCGATGGTGCTCGTCAACGGGCGCCTGTCCGCGCGCAGCCACCGGCGTACGGCCCGTCTGGGCGATGCCGCGCGCGAAACCTACGCGCAACTGGCCGCCGTGCTTGCACAGACGCCCGACGATGCCGACCGCTACCGTTCGCTCGGCGTGCCGCGCGTGCGCGTGACGGGCAACCTCAAGTTCGACATCACGCCGCACGTCGACCAGATCATGGCCGGCCGCATGCTGCGCGACGCGTTGGGCGGCCGCACCGCCTGGGTGGCCGCCAGCACGCGCGAAGGCGAGGAGCCGCTGCTGCTCGAGGCGTGGCAGGCGCACCGTGCGCAGCACGTCGGCAGGCGGCATGCGCTGCTGATCCTGGTGCCGCGGCATCCGCAGCGTTTTGACGAGGTGGCGCAACTGGCCGAGCGTGCCGGCCTGCGGGTCGTGCGCCGCAGCGCGCTGTCGGTCTCGGCGGACGGCGTGGCGGGCGAGCTCGCGCTGGCAGAGGCCGATGTCCTGCTCGGCGATTCGATGGGCGAGATGGCGCTGTACTACGCCGCCGCCGAGGCCGCGTTCATCGGCGGCAGCCTGTTGCCGCTGGGCGGGCAGAACCTCATCGAAGCCTGCGCCGTCGGTACGCCGGTGGTTATCGGCCCGCATACGTTCAACTTTGCGCAGGCCACGCGCGACGCCGTGGCGGCGGGCGCCTGCATCCAGGTCGACGATGCGGCCGCGGTCACGCGCGTGATCGACACGTGGCTCTCCGACCCCGATGCGCGCGAAGCCGCGTCCCGCGCCGCACTTGCCTTTGCCGCCACGCACGGCGGTGCGACGGCGCGTACCGTGGAGGCGGTGGCATCACTGGTGCTGCCGACGCTGTAGCCGTGCATCGTCGGCACGAAAAGTGCGAACTCATCGCGAACCGGGCAGACTAACGGCTCTTTGCGCATTTGCATTTCGTCATTGTTCACGACTGTTCATGTCTCAACCGAATCGTCCCACGCCCACCTTGCTGCGGACGCCGCGCCGTGTGGTGCTGACGGCCGCAGCCCTGGCGGTATTGACCGCTGCCACCATCATTGGCGCCGGCTGCATGACGCCGACGGCGTCGTCCGGGCCCGCGGCCACGGCCGCAGCCCCGGCATCGGAGCCGCACGCCGCGGCATCGGCCCCGGCCGCTGACAAACCGAGGCCGGCCAATGCCGCGCCCAACCCCGGCCAGGCCACGCTGACTCAGGCTCAAGGTGAGGGCCGCTCGCGCTTTGTGCTGATCCGTTGGCAAGAGCCCGGCATGGCGCCCAAGGTATTGCCCTCCAGCGAAGACGACGGCGCAGATGCGGCCGCGCAGCCGCTGTCCATCGAGTTCAGCGCCGGCCTGGAGGCCGCCAACGGCGTGGCGTCGGGCTACTCGGGCTGCAACCGCTTCACGGGGCCGTACGAAAAGCTCGCGTCGGGCATGCGCTTCGGCAACCTGGTATCGACGCGCATGGCCTGCGATCCGGCACGCATGGAGCTGGAGAATGCGTTCCTGGAGGCGCTCAAGTCGCCGCTGGCGACCGTAGGCATGCAGCCTTCCGCCAGCGGCACCCAAGGCCGCCAGGTCATCTGGAAGACGGCCAGCGGCGCGCTGCTCCAGTTTGCCGAGCGCCCGCTGCCGCCGCGCGGCCAGTCACACTGATCAGCGCTTGGCAGATTGCGCTGCGGCCTTTGCGGGCGCCGTCCTGGCGACGCGCGCCGGCAGTGCGGTGATGTCGCTCGAGCCGCTGGCCGTGAGGAGCGTGTTCACCTGGATCACGTCTGCCTCGCTGAGTGTGCCGGCCGCGGACTTGAGCCGCAGGCCGTTGACGATCGTGTCGTAACGCGCGCGCGCGAGGTCACGCCGGGCCTGGAAGAGCTGCGCCTGCGCGTTGAGCACATCGGTGCCGATACGCACGCCGACACCGTAGGCGAGCTGGTTCGACTCATACGCCGTGCGTGCCGAGAGTTCGGCGGCTTCCAGCGCCTTCACCTGGGCCAATCCCGCAATCACGCCGATATACGCTTGCCGGGCGCCTTGCTCGGCAGAGCGGCGGGCGAATTCGAGGTCGTTCGCGGCCTTGGTCTCCAGTGCGATGTTCTCGCGCACGCGCGACTGGATCGCCCCACCCGCAAAGATCGGGATGGACACCTGCACCCCGATCTGCGAGCTGTCAAAGCGCGCGCCGCCGGGCAGCGAAGGCAGGTACTGGTTGCCGCTGGCATTCGTGTGGCCGGTCTGCGCGACGAGGTCCACGGAGGGCAGGTGGCCGGCCGCGGCCTTCTTCACATCGCGTTCGGCGCTCTGCAGGTTGTACTGCGCCAGCGCGACCTGCAGGTTGCCGGTGCGCGCTTGGTCCACCCACGGTTCGGCGGCAGCGGGCTCCGGTTGCGGCAACGTGGCTCCGGCGCGAACGCCTGCCAGCGTGCCGACGGGTTCGCCCACGATCTGCCTCAGCGCCGACTGCTTGACCTCAAGGTCGCTGCGCGCGGCGATGACGCTGGCTTCGATCGCGTCGCGGCGGGCCTGCGCGTCGTTCGCATCGGTGATGTTGGCGTTACCGACGTCGAAGTTGCGGCGCGCCTGTTCGTACTGCTGCTGGATCGCATCGCGCTGCGCGAGCGCGAGCTGCAGCGTGTCCTGGGCGTTGAGCACGTCGAAGTACGCCTGCGCCGTCCGGGTGATGAGGTCGAGCTGCGCTTGCGCGAGCGATGCTTCGGCGGCCTGGGCGGCAATCTCGCCTTGCTTGTAGGTCTCCCAGCGGTCCCAGCGGAACAGCGGCTGCGAAAGCGACAGCGTCCAGCCCGTCGACGAGAACGTCTTGTTGAAATCGACCGGCGCGTTCTGATCGAAGATGATGCGCGTCGTGCTCCACGCACCGCCCACCTGCGGCAGCAGGCCGGCGCGGCCCTGCGTGAGCTTCTCGCGCTGCGCGAGCGACTGCGCGCGCGCCGACGCGAATTGCGGATCGTTGGCCAGCGCGGCGCGGTAGGCGGAAAGCAGATCGGTCGCGGCCGCTGCGCCCGCCGGGGCCTGGGCCCAAGCGAACATCGGCATCATAGACGCGCACAGCACAACAAGTGCACCGCGCGCGACCATCCGCGTGCGGCTACTGCGAGCAACAGTCATAAAGCCCCCGAGCGAGGAAAACGTTCGGAAGGCAGCGCGGACCACCGGGCGTGGTCCGCGTGGCTTCCCCAATCAGTACGTCGTCATCTGCGGGTCCACCTGGTTGGCCCAGGCATGGACGCCGCCCTGCAGGTTGTAGACGCGGGCCGGATCGAAGCCCGCACGCGTGATCAGAAACTGCGCAACCTGCGCGCTGCGTCCGCCGTGGTGGCAGATGCAGACGATGTCTTGGTCAGCATCCAGCTCGCCCGCACGTGCAGGAATCTGGTCCATCGGGATATGCGTGATCCCGGGCAGGGCACAGATTTCGAGCTCTTCCGCCCAGCGCACGTCGAGCAGGACGGGCTTCGCGCGCGATGCGTCGGCGAGCCATTGGGCGAGGGCGGTGGGAGCGAGCTGTTGCATGGTGATTGGGGCAGTCGGGGCGGCGTCAGAAGCGGAAGTGCGAGGGCGCGGGAATTCCGACCAGCGGTGCCACGTACGTCTCGAACAGGTTGCGCGTCTGGTATTCGGTGTTCGAGATGCGCGTGATGAGCTGCGCTTCCATGACCGGCGCGCCGCCGACGAAGATCGACAGGCGGCCACCCACCTTGAGCTGCTTGAGCAGCGCTTCCGGCACGGCCGGCACCGAGCCCGACACGCAGATCACGTCGTAGAGGCCATCGCCCCAGCCTTGGGCGCCGCTGGCTTCGACGACGTCGACGTTCGTCACGCCGTTGCGCGAGAGGTTGTCGCGTGCAAAGGCGACGAGTTCGGGCACGACGTCCAGCGTGGTGACCTGGCGGCCGCGATGCGCCAGCAGGGCTGCCATGTAGCCGGAGCCGGCTCCCACTTCGAGCACGTCTTCATGCTTGCGCACGGCCAGTTCCTGCAGCACGCGGGCCTCCACGCGCGGGGCCAGCATGTTCTGGCCGCCGGGCAGCGGGATTTCCATGTCGACGAAGGCCAGCGCGCGGTAGGCCTCAGGCACGTAGTGCTCGCGCTTGACGACCGTCAGCAGGTCTAGCACGTCGGTATCGAGCACGTCCCACGGACGGATTTGCTGCTCGATCATGTTGAACCGGGATTTTTCGATGTCCATGGGCATGCCTTCCATGCGGAGCAAATGATGCGAATGAGGGTTTGACGACAAACCCGGCATTTTAGCAAGTCCGGAGGACATTCCGGCAGCGGTTGTCATGACGTGGCGCCTTCATCGGGATTGCCGCGCGTGGCCGGGTTGCGCCAGGGCTGGTCGGTGAGGGCAGGCAGCGGCGGAACCGTCGCGCCGACCGCCGGATTGCGCAGCACGCCGTGCAGCAACAGCGAGACCACGTGCGAGATGAACGCCCTTGGGTCGAGCTGCCGATGCGAACACGGGCCGAAGGAGTGCTTCCACAGCATCAGGAAGATCATCGGCGCGGCCATCGTCAGGGTGGTCAGGTCGATATCGACGTTGCGCAATTCACCGCGCGCCATGCCGCGCTCGAGGATGCGCGCGAACAGCCGGTCGCAGCGTGCGATGACTTCCTCGTGGTAGTACTGCGCCAGGTCCGGGAAGTTGCCCGATTCGGCCATCAGGAGCTTGGTCAGGCCAGAGGCGGGGGATTCGCCGATCAGCTCCCACCAGCCCATCAGGATTTCGTGCAGCAGCGCCTCGGTGGTGCCCTCGAAGGTGTCGATGAAGGCTTCGCCCTCAGCCAGCGCGGGCAGGAGGTTTTCCTGCACGACGGCCTTGAACAGCTCTTCCTTGTTGGCGAAGTACAGGTAGACCGTGCCCTTGGACACACCCGCCGCCGAGGCCACGTCCTCGAGCCGTGTGGCCGCGTAGCCGCGCGCCACGAACAGGTTCAGCGCGGCGGCAACCAGTTCCTGCGGACGCGCCTCTTTGCGGCGGGTCCAGCGTTTGGCGGAAGACTCGGAATCTCGATCGGTCACGACGGCAACAACGGTAGGGCGGGTCACGCGGCAAGCGCCACTGACTCGCAGATAACTTACTTTCGGGTCATTAATGTACGCACGCTGTACAGATGGGTCAAGCGACATCGACGCTGTCAATCAGATCAGGGCTCGAAGTGCACGCATTGTGCTGGTGCACAATAGCGGCTTCTGCCTTGATGTCACCGACTCGCACGGCCATGGATTGCCGACCTCACTGTGGGGCATGCTGCATCGCGCCCTCGATCTCCAGCCCGACCCCGGGATGCCCGGCGGCAAGCCGGCGGGCGTGCGGTGCGTGCAACTGGACGAGGCCAACCGCTGTCGCATCTTCGGCCGGCCGGAACGCCCGGCCGTATGCGGCAGCCTGCGGCCGGAGCCCGACATGTGTGGTGCCTCGGCCGTGCATGCCATGCAGTTCCTGACCCGGCTCGAGGCCGCCACTGCAAGCTCCTGATGCCTGATGTGCCATGACCGATTCTGAAATTTCCACGCCGTTCGTGCGCGCCCGCCGTGTCCGCTGGTGGGCGGGCGCCGCCGCCATGGCGGTGTCCATTGCCGCCATGCTCGTCGCCTGCATGCCGACGGGCTGGACGGGCGACGGCTACACCTTCTCGCGCAGCCAGATGCAGGATGCGCTCGCACGCAAGTTTCCGTTTCAGCGGCGCTTTCTCGGCTTCTTTGACGTGACGCTGTCCAATCCGCAGGTGGCGCTGGACCCGGCGCGCAACCGCATCGCCATCCAGGCCGATGCACGCGTGGAAAGCGGCCTGTTTCGTGAACCGCTGACCGGCCCGCTGGCCGTCTCCAGCGGCCTGCATTACGACGCGCCCACACGTTCCATCCGCCTCGATCAACCGAGCGTCGACCGCTTTGACCTGCAGAACGTGCCCGGCGGCGTCGGCCCGCAGATCAGCGCGATCGGTTCGCTGATCGCCGGGCAGTTGCTCAACGATTACGCCGTCTACACCTTCAAGCCCGACCAGCTGAAAGTGGCTGGCATTGCTGTGGAGCCCGGTACAATCACGGTTTTGCCCGAAGGCGTGCACGTCCAGGCCAAGCGGCCTTGAACCCGGTGCACCCCTCAGCGCTTCGTTTTTCTTCCCCTGTTTGCTCACTGCATGGACATCGCACTCGCCATCAAAGCGCTGATTCTCGGCATCGTCGAAGGCCTGACCGAGTTCCTTCCCATCTCCAGCACCGGTCACCTGATCCTCGCCGGCCAATTGCTCGACTTCAATGACGAGAAAGGCAAGATCTTCGAGATCGTGATCCAGTTCGGTGCCATCCTGGCGGTGTGCTGGGAGTTCCGCCACAAGATCATCGACGTGGTGAAGGGCCTGCCGAACGACCCGCGGCAGCAGCGCTTCGCGATCAATGTGATCGTGGCGACGATTCCTGCGATCACGCTCGCGCTGATCTTCGGCAAGGCCATCAAGGCGCATCTGTTCAACCCCATCGTGGTGGCGTCGGCGTTCATCGTCGGCGGTTTCGTGATCCTGTGGGCGGAATGGCGCGAGCGCCATCGCGGCGAAACGCACGACCCGCGCGCCAATGCGCTGCTCGAAGCGGCCAAGGCCGGCGCGCCGCGCATCGAGACGCTGGACGACCTGCGCATCTCCGACGCCATCAAGGTGGGCTTCGCGCAGTGCTTTGCGCTGATCCCGGGCACGTCGCGTTCGGGTGCCACCATCATCGGCGGCCTGCTGTTCGGGCTGTCGCGCAAGGTGGCGACGGAGTTCTCGTTCTTCCTCGCGATTCCGGTCATCTTCGGTGCGACGGTCTACGAGATGTACAAGTCGCGCGCGCTGCTGTCGGCCGACGACCTCTCGGTCTTCGCGGTGGGCTTCGTGGCGGCGTTCATCTCGGCATTCTTCTGCGTGCGCTGGCTGCTGAAGTTCATTGCCACGCACGATTTCCGTGGTTTCGCGTGGTATCGGATCGTCTTCGGCATCATCGTGCTGGTGACGGCGTACACGCACCTCATCGCCTGGCAGCCCTAAGCCGCCGGCAAGCATTTCCCTTCCTCGGCGCGCGGCTTTCGCGCCGTCTGCACGATCGGGCGGATTCGGACACACTGGCGGTTTCTTCCGTCAGCCGCTGACAACCGGATCGCCTGATCATGAGTGCACTTTTCCAGCCTTTTTCCCTGCGCGGTCTCACGCTCGAGAACCGCATCGTCATCTCGCCCATGTGCCAGTATTCGGCCGACAACGGCCGGGCGGCAGCATGGCACCACACGCACCTGGGCAGCCTGTCGCTGTCGGGTGCAGGCTTGCTCATGATCGAGGCGACGGCCGTGTCGCCCGAGGGCCGTATCACTCACGGCTGCCTGGGTTTGTGGGACGACGCAACCGAGGCGGCGCTGGAGCGCACGCTTGCGGCCATTCGCCAGAACGCGCTGGTGCCGTTCGGCATGCAGATCGCACATGCCGGCCGCAAGGCGTCAAGCGCGCGCCCGTGGGAGGGTGGCGCGCTGCTGCCGCTGGACGCTGGCGGCTGGGAGACGATGGGCCCCTCCGCATTGCCGCAGCGCCCCGAAGAACGCGCCCCGCGCGAGATGACCGATGCCGACCTCGCCCGCGTGCGCGAGCAGTTTGTGGAGACCGCCCGCCGTGCGGTGCGCCTTGGCATGGCGGCCATCGAGCTGCACTGCGCGCACGGCTATCTGCTGCACGAATTCCTCTCCCCGATCGCCAACCGGCGCACCGATGCGTACGGCGGTTCGCGCGAGAACCGCATGCGTTATCCGCTGGAGATTTTCGATGCCGTGCGCGCCGTGGTGCCTGACAACATCCCGGTGGGCGTGCGCGTGTCGGCCACCGATTGGGTCGAGGGCGGCTGGACGCCAGAAGATTCGGTGGTGTTTGCGCAGGCATTGCGCGCGCGTGGCTGCGACTGGATCGATGCCTCCTCAGGCGGCGTGTCGCCGCTGCAGCAGATTCCGCTGTCGACGGGCTACCAGGTACCGTTCGCCGAGAAGATCCGCAACGAGGCCGACATCCCGACCATCGCCGTGGGCCTCATCAACGAGCCGCATGAGGCCGAGGCGATCGTGGCCGAGGGTCGCGCCGATCTCGTCGCCATCGGTCGCGCCTTCCTCTACAACCCGCATTGGGCATGGGCCGCCGCCGCCGAGCTTGGTGCGACGGTCAAGGCGCCGCCGCAATACTGGCGCGCCTTCCCGCGCCACGCCAAGAACCTCTTTGGCGAGACGCATTTCGGCGCGCGTTGATGTGCGCGCCGGCCGTGGTCAGCCGCGCTTGCGGAAGACCACGTCCCACACGCCGTGCCCGAGGCGCAGGCCGCGCTTCTCGAACTTGGTGACGGGGCGATAGTCCGGGCGCGGTGCGAAGCCGTCCGCGGTGTTTTCGAGCATCGGCTCCGCAGACAGCACCTCCAGCATCTGGTGGGCGTATTCCTCCCAGTCCGTCGCGCAGTGCAGGTAGCCGCCCGGCTTCAGGTGTGCGGCAAGGCGCGCCACGAACGGCCCCTGGATCAGGCGCCGCTTGTGGTGGCGCTTCTTGTGCCACGGGTCGGGAAAGAACACGTGGATGCCATCCAGCGTGCCTTCCGGGATCATGTGCTCGAGCACTTCCACCGCGTCGTGCGACACGATGCGGATGTTGCCGATGTCGCGCTCGCCAATCAGCTTGAGCAGCGCGCCCACGCCGGGCTCGTGCACTTCCACGCCCAGGAAATCGTCATCCGGACGCAATTGCGCGATGTGCGCGGTGGTCTCGCCCATGCCGAAGCCGATTTCGAAGATGCGCTTGGCGCCGGTACGGCGGAACGCGGCATCCCAGTCGAGCGGTTCGGTGGCGTAGGGCAGCAGGAAGCGCGGGCCGAGCGCTTCGATGGCACGCTGCTGGCCGCTGGAGGTGCGGCCGGCACGGCGCACGAACGAACGGATGCGGCGCAGGTGGCCGACTTCCGTGCCGGGGTCGGCGTCTGCTGCGGCGTTGGTATCTTGCGATTCCGGCGTGGCGTCGTCGGGGCCGGTGCCCGGTTGTTCAGTGGGCTGCATGAGGATCCCGGTGCCAGCACTGCGTCAGGCGCAGCAGGCAACAAAAAAGCCGCCGAGGGCGGCTGCAGGCTGTTCGGTGGAGCGGGCGATGGGAACATCATCGTGTTCCCAACTCGTTGATTGATAACGAGTTTTCCGCACTCGGCGAACCGAGATGGACATAATTATGGACTGAAAAACCACGCTTGGTCAACGCGCGCTCCGAGCAAGTCCAGTGCGAGCCATGGACAGCCAGCAGTAGCCAATGTACCCGAGCGCTCAACGTCACGAGGCCGGTTCATCTCCCTTTGGCAGGAACTCCTCGCGGGCGCGCTGCAGAAACCGCTTCATGGGCTCAGAGGGTTCGGCGCTGCGGCGCAGCAGGTAGGTGGACAGCATGGGCGGCGTGCCGGCCAAGGGGCGAACGGTTATGTCGGGGCGGTTCAGGGTCTGCACCTGCGAGGCAATGGCGAAACCTAGGCCATAACCGGCACCGACCAGAGTCAGCATCACGCCTAGGCTCGTCACCTGATCTACCAGCTTGAGCGGCTTGGACGCACCTTGAAGCACCGCCTGGATCTGGTGGTGGCAGCCCGATCCCGCGTCCGGATGGCACAGTACCAACGGAAACTTCAAGGCTTCATCCAATGGCACTTCCGCGTGCGCCAACAAGGGGTGGCGCACGGGCACGATCACCGACAGAGGATCGGTCCACACGGGCTCGGCGACAAGGCCTTCGCTCACCGCGTCCGACAGCGCAAAGCCGATGTCCAGCAGATCGTTGTGCAGGCCCTTGAGCTGCTGCGCGAAAGGCAGCTCGAAGACGCGAATCTCCAGTTCGGGCTCTTCCTCGCGGCTGCGCGCCAGCAAGGTGGCAATGTGGGGCTGCGCCAAGCTGTCGCAGATGGCGATGCGCAGATAACCCTGATAGCCCTGCGCCGCCGCCTTTGCGGCACTCACCGCCTGCTCCACGGTGGCCAGCACACGCCGGCACTCACCGAGGAACACTTGACCGGCCCAGGTCAGTCGCGTCTGGTGCGCGCTGCGGTCGAACAACTGCACGCCGAGCGTGGCTTCGAGATTGCGCATTGCGCGCGACACAGGCGATTGTTCTACGCCAAGGCGCTCGGCCGCTCGCGCGAAATGCAGTTCTTCCGCGACCGCAACGAAATAGCGCAGTAGTCTGAGTTCCAATGCGGCCTCCTGTTTGCCTCGTTCCTGGCCTGCGTCCACCTCAAGCGGATTGCGCCTCGCTTTCTCCTTCGATGATTGGCAAGAGGTTCCGGCGTTGCATGCTTGCCTATTCGGATAGGCAGATCGCATCCGAAAATTACGGAGGTTGAGGCGGAACGCTACCTGGCCGAAGACCTGAGAACCTCAATCACCGCGACGCTGCACTACCGCCTGATCCACAGGTTCAGTTCAATCAATTCCCGGGTTGCAGCTCCACACGCACCTCGCGCGATTTGCCGGCCCGTTCCACTGACAAGACCACCACATCGCCGACCTTCCTGTCGTCTAGCCGCGCGAGCAGCTTGGCCACATCGTCCGTCGCCTTGCCATCAACATCGATGATGCGGTCGCCCGGCACGATGCCTTGCGGCGTGACTTCGACACCCGCGAGGCCGGCCTTGTGCGCTGCCGAACCAGGGGTAACACGCAACACGAACACGCCCTTGCTTCCGGTCAGTGCAAGCAGGTGCTGATTGAGCTGTTCGTCCACCTCAATGCCCAGCGCCGGACGGATGTACTTACCGGTCTTGATGAGTTGCGGGACTACGCGCATGACGGTGTCCACCGGCACGGCGAAGCCAATCCCAGCCGATGCACCGGAAGGGCTGTAGATCGCTGTGTTGATGCCGATCAGACGGCCGGCGGAATCGAGCAACGGCCCACCCGAGTTGCCGGGGTTGATAGCGGCATCGGTTTGAATCAGGTGTTCGATGGTCACTCCGCCAGATTCTCCGGGCAGCGATCGATCTAGCGCGGACACGATGCCGTTGGTGAGTGTCCAATCCAGGCCGAAGGGGTTGCCGATGGCGAACACCTTTTGTCCCACCTTGAGGTCTGCGCTGGTGCCGACCGGAACGGCGGGCGGGCGCTGGAAGCCGACGCCGATTTTGAGCACCGCGATATCGTGTGCCGGACTCACTCCGACCAGCGCGGCTTGGTAATCGCGGCCGTCGGCCAGTTTGACCGTGGCCTCCGACGCCCCCTGAATCACATGAAAGTTGGTAACGACATGACCGGCGTCATCCCAGATGAAACCCGAACCCGTCCCGCGCGGCACGGAAAAGACGTTGCGCGTCCAGACATCTCGTACCAGTTGGGACGTCGTGATGTAGACCACCGATCCCCGGGATTTCTCGAACAGTTCGATGGTGGCCTGTTCGTCAGCGGCCAGATCGCCACGCGGCGTGACGGTGCGCTCAGCGGCTTGGCGCGGGCTGAACCAGGCCTCGATGGCGGGCAGGAACTGCCAGAACAGCATGAGTGCGGCAACGCACGCAGTGATGAAGAGCCACCGCCGGACGAAATGATCCGGAGCTGGGCGTTGTGGGTAAGGATCGTGGTAAGCCATGGCGGGGGTTCCTTTCGAGTGATTTAGCGCCAAAGGCCGCTCAGGCCCCGGCGTGGCGGGCGCATCGGGGCGAACGACCTTGGCGCGAGATATTCCGTTTGGAACGGCAGGGCCTGCGATGGCTGAGGCGCTAACGCCATCAGGCGCGCGATACGATCCTCTGTCGCCGGATGCGTGCGCAACCAGGACGGTTCGGGATTGCCCCAACCGGGCAACAACCAGGCTCGCCACGAGCGGCTCACCCGCTCGATCTTCGCCAGCGCCGAGGCGAGCCCGTGCGGATCCCCCGTCAGCTCTGCGGCCATCCGGTCGGCATCGAACTCTCGCACGCGTGACAAGCCCAACTGCGCGAGCAGTGCCAGTTGCGGCGAAGCGGCCAACAGCAATAAGCCAAGCCAGTTAATTTCTACGGTACCGGCCAACAGCGCCGGCATACTGATCAGGAGCACGACCTGCCCCAGCAATGCCAGCAGGTTCGTGAGCCGGCTGATCGAATCGGCCAAGCCCATGACACGAAGATCTTCTTGAGCGATGTGCGCGACTTCATGCGCCAGCACGGCTTGCAGTTCCCGGATACTCAGGCTGCGGAGCAGGCCATCGGTGAGGGCAATGGAGGCATGGCGTCGCGAACCAGTAGCAAAAGCGTTGACGATGCCGCTGGGCACATAGTGGGGAACCGGCGTATTCGGTAATCCGGCGCGCACGGCCAACTCCCGCAACAGCGACCAGATTGCGGGGGCTTCCTGGTAATGCAAGGGACGGGCGCCATACAGACGCAAGGTCATCGCGGAGGCGGCGACAGGTTCGATCAGCAGGGTCAATGCGCATGTTGCCAGTGCCAGCCAAAGGCCCATCTCGCCGAACAGCAGACTGCCAGCGGCAGCCGCGATCCCCACCAGGGTCAAAACCAGCAGCGCGGTTTGAAAGCGATTGAGCCAGCGGTGCCTCGACCTGGCATCGTGTCGGCCGACTAGACCATAGGGGGTCATGCCTCCATTACTCGCTCTTGCGGTCATCGCGTTCACGCATGAGCCAATAGGTCAGACCCAAGGCCAGTACCGTCCCCGCCAGCGCGGCCACTTTGGCAGGATCAACGTCGGGTTCTAGGATGATGAACTTGCGGGCCAGTGCCAGGATCGCGATCAGAATGACGGTCTTGACCTGGATGATGCTTTCCTTGCGCAGAGCCACTTTGACGATCGAATGCTTGAATTCCATGGCGATCAGCAGCGTCATGGTGGCACCGAACACCAGCTGGAAAACCTTATGATCCAGTGGATTCAGCGCATCCATGACGAGCAGCGTGAAGACGAGCCGAATCAACTGAATCAGCGAGATCACAATGACCACCGCGATGACGCCCGAAAGCGTGATGGCAACAACCTGCTCGAAGCGCTCGTAAACCGTCATCAACCGCCACTGGGAGCGTATCTCGTCAAGGGCCGTGTGGCCAGATTCTTTATTCATAAGCGTTGCGCTCTCTCTTTCAATGAAACGTTAATGGAACGGAGAGTCCGAGAAGACGACTCGATCACACCTGAATCACCGGGGCAATTGCGAAGCCACCCAGCGCATAATGTCCTGCGCGCCCATGGCGCCCGCCTGACGTGCAACCTCATGTCCCCCTCGGAACAAAATCAGGGTTGGAATGCTGCGAATACCGAACTGGGCGGCCAGGTGAGGCTCGGCCTCGGTATTTACCTTGGCCAACCTCACCTTGGGTTCAAGCAGGGAGGCTGCCTGCTCGAACTGCGGCGCCATCATCTTGCACGGTCCGCACCACGGCGCCCAAAAGTCAACCAGCAGCGGCAGGTCACTGCGCTCCAGATGACGGGCGAAGGTCGCTGTGGTCAGATCAATGGGTTCTCCGGTGAACAGCGGGTGCTGGCACCGCCCGCAATTGGGCTTCTCTGCCAACTTGTTGGCTGGCACGCGATTGATGGATTGGCAGTGTGGGCAGACGATATGAATGCTGTCACTCATGAGGTGGCTCCTTGGGACACAGAGGAAGTAATGGCTCCGGCAGTTGGGCCGCTGTGACATGGGGATTCGAGCTGTAGCCCTTGCGTCAGTTGCCGGATGCTGTATTCATCCAGCGTTTCCCGTGCGAGCAGTTCGCGCGCGCACCGCTCCAGCACTTCTCGGTTAATTTCGAGAATTCGGTATGCACGATCAAACACACCCATCACGATGTCACGGATGGCTTGGTCGATGCGTGTCTGAGTCGATTCGGCTACCCGGCAGCCACCCTGTACCAGTTCAGGCGCATCAAGAAAACGCGGCCTCTGTGCCTCAAAAGCAACGTACCCCAAGCCCTCATCCATGCCGAAGCGCGTAATCATGTCGCGGGCGATGTCGGTGGCCCGCGCGAGATCGTCTGAAGCCCCTGTGGACAGCTCGCCAAACACGAGCTTCTCAGCCGCGCGCCCTCCCAGGAGCACGGCGATCTTGTGCTCCAGGTCGGCACGTGTCATCAGAAATCGGTCTTCGGTGGGCCGCTGCAGGGTGTAGCCGAGTGCACCGATGCCACGCGGAACGATTGAAATCTTGTGTACCGGATCGGTGCCGGGCAGCGCCAGCGCCACCAGCGCATGCCCCATCTCGTGATAGGCCACGGTTTCCCGCTCCTTGGGATTGAGCACTCGGTTTTTCTTCTCCAGGCCCGCCACGATGCGCTCGATGGCGCCGGTGAAATCCTGCAACTCCACGGCGGACGCTTTGCGCCGGGTCGCGGCCAGCGCGGCCTCGTTGACCAGGTTCGCGAGGTCTGCACCCGAAAAGCCCGTGGTCAGCGCAGCCACCTGTTCGAGATCGATATCCTGAGCCAGCGTCACCTTCTTGACGTGGACTTTCAGGATGTCCAGCCGTCCCTTCTTGTCGGGCCGGTCCACCAGCACCTGACGGTCGAAGCGACCGGCGCGCAGCAGCGCCTGGTCGAGGATTTCGGGGCGGTTGGTGGCGGCGAGGATGATCAGCCCGACCGAGCTGTCGAAGCCGTCCATCTCCGTGAGCAGCTGGTTGAGGGTCTGCTCGCGCTCGTCGTGGCCGCCGATGGGGCCGCCGACACCGCGCGCGCGGCCCAGCGCATCGAGCTCGTCGATGAAGATGATGGCCGGCGCCTGCCCGCGGGCCTGCTCGAACAGGTCGCGCACGCGCGCTGCACCCACGCCGACGAACATCTCGACGAACTCCGAGCCTGAGATGGAAAAGAACGGTACCCCGGCCTCGCCCGCCACGGCCTTGGCCAGCAGGGTCTTGCCCGTGCCGGGCGGGCCAACCAGCAACACACCTTTCGGGATGCGCGCCCCGAGCCGTCCATACTCCTGCGGATTCTTGAGGAAATCGACGATCTCAACCAACTCCGCCTTGGCTTCATCGACGCCAGCGACATCGGCAAAGGTCACGCCAGTGTTCTTCTCCATGAATACCTTGGCACGGCTCTTGCCGATGCTCAGGAAGCCACCCATGCCCTGCTTCTCGGCGAAGCGGCGGAACAGGAAGAACCAGACGCCGAAGAAGGCCACCGCCGGCAGAATCCAGGAGAGCACATCACGTAGCCAGGTGCTTTCCACCACCCGCGCATAGGGCACGTCGTACTTGGACAGCCGCTCGGCCAGGTCGGGTTCGACACGGGTGGCCACGATGGTGGTCTTGCCCCGGCTGTCCGGCGATTTCAGGCGCCCGGTGACCGTGCGGTCCGACACCAGCACTTCGGCGACGCGCCCCTCGGCCAGCGCCTTCTCGAATTCGCTGTAGGGCACGGGCTCGACGGTCTTGGCCGCCTGCCAGTAGTTCTGCAGCGTCAGCAGCAACAGGCCGGCGACGATCCAGTAGCCAATGTTCCATTGATCTTTCTTTTCCATGGGCAATGTTCCTCGCAAGTCGTGTCGCTAGAGAATGGGGGTGAACAGACGGGCCACCCCGTCGCGCAAGCGGATGGCCAGCGGGCGGGCGCGCAACGCCTTCGCCGATATCTCGCCCGACGCATCACGAGCGGCATCAAAAAGGGATTCCAGCCGCGTAGACAGCGCGGTGTCGTACACCTCCACATTGAACTCGAAGTTGAGGCGCAGGCTGCGCGCATCCCAATTGGCCGAACCCAGGCAGCACCACTGGCCGTCTATCAGCATCAGCTTGCTGTGGTCGAACGGGCCAGGCCGTTCGAAGATGCGTACACCGTGCTCCAGCACCTGCCAGTAGTGGGCGCGCGCGGCCCATTGCACCGTGAGATGGTCGCCGTTTGCGGGCGTCAGCACCTCGACGCGCACGCCGCGCAACGCGGCCGTGCTCAGCGCCGCGATCATCGGCTGATCGGGCACGAAGTAAGGTGTCCAGATGCGCACCGAATGCTTCGCCGCGCTCAAAGCGCCCATGAAGGTCCAGCGCATCCTGTCCAGGGCCTCATCGGGACCGGCCTCGATGCCGCGCGCCCAAGAGGTTCCTTGCTCATCAGCCGTTGCGGGCGGTTCGCCCCAGAAACCCTTGCTGAGCCGCTCGCCCGTGGTATCGCACCAATCATCGGTGAAGCACCGCATCAGATGCGCAACCACCGGCCCGCGCAGACGAAAGTGCAAATCGTGACAGGCCTGCTCCGGCGCATCGGGCCGCCAATACGGGCTGAAGATGTTCATGCCGCCGGTGAAACCCGTCTCGCCATCGATCACCAGCAGCTTGCGGTGATTGCGCAGATGCGCGGCATGCAGGCGCGCGGGAATCAACGTCGGGTTGAACGTCGCTGCCGGAACGCCGGCGCGTTGCAAGGCGCGGTAGGCGCTGCGGGGCCTCCAGCGGGCATAGACGTCGTCGATCAGCACCCGCACTTGCACGCCGCGCTCATGAGCCCGGCGCAGCGCATCGACGAACTGCGCCCCGATGCCTTGGCTGTCGAAGATGTACGAAGCCAGCGCGACGCTGTGCCGCGCCGACTCGATGGCAGCGAGCATGGCCGGGTAGGCCTGCTCGCCATCGACGAGCGGCTCGATGCGGTTGCCGCTGGTCAGCGACTGGCCGGTGGCACGTCCCACCAGGTGCGCCAGGCCGGCAAACGGCGCCGATACGGCCTGGGGCATCGTAGGCGCGAGGTCCTGCCGAACAGCAGGATCTGCCCCCGGAAACAGCCGCCGCGCCCGCCGCTGGTAACGGTTGATGCCGAACAGCCCATACAGCAGCGAACCGCCCAGCGGCAACAGCGCGATCAGCAGCACCCACAGCGTGGCCGATCGAGGGTCACGCTTGTAGATGACCGCGTGCCCCGCTGTGGGGATAGCGACCGCCAGCGACACGAGGGTGGCTGCCCATGTCAGCCCGTTGGGGTCGGACACGACAGCCTCCCCATGACTCAAGATTCGCCGCCCGCTGACTTCTTCTTGCGCGCAGGCTTGCTCGCGTCGCTCGGCGGCGTCTCGGCCACGTTCGCGGCATCGGGCTTCTCAGGCTCGGCCGGCTTCGCGGGTGGCTCCTGGCGCTCAAAGACCACCCGTTCGGCCTTGTCGTCCCAGCGGGCGCTGGCGTGATCGGCCTTGCCGATACCGCCACCCAGCATCTCGCGCGCCAGAGCAGTTTCCAGCTCGCTGCGGATCAGCCGCTTGAGCTCACGCGCGCCGAACTCGGGCTTGTAGCCTTCCTCCGCGAAGTGATCGATCAAGGTCTGATCGAAGGTCAGCGTCACGCCCTGGCTGGCGGCGTTGCGGGCCACACGATCGAGCTGCAGGCCGACGATATGGCGGATCTCCTCCTTGCCCAGCGCATGGAAGACGATGATCTCGTCGATGCGGTTGAGGAACTCGGGGCGGAAGTGTCCGCGCAGCACGTCCATCACCTCGGACTTGGTCTTCTCGTATTCCTCGCCGGCGGCGCCACGGGCCTTCAGCCGACGCTGGATGATGTCCGAGCCCAAGTTCGAGGTGGCGATGATGATGGTATTGGTGAAATCCACCACCCGGCCCTTGCCGTCGGTGAGCCGCCCGTCGTCGAACACCTGCAGCAGGATGTTGTAGACGTCGGGGTGAGCCTTCTCGATCTCGTCCAGCAGCAACACGCTGTAGGGTTTGCGCCGCACCTTCTCGGTGAGCTGGCCACCCTCGTCGTAGCCGACGTAACCCGGAGGCGCCCCCACCAGGCGTGCCACGGCATGGCGTTCCCCGTACTCGGACATGTCGATGCGCAGCAGCGCACCTTCATCGCCATAGATGGACTCGGCCAGCGCCTTGGCGAGCTCGGTCTTGCCCACGCCGGTCGGCCCGAGGAACAGAAAAGTCGCCACCGGCTTGCTGCCTTCGCGCAGGCCCGCGCGCGACAACCGCACGGCATCGGCCACCGCGCGCACCGCTTCGTCCTGGCCCACGAGGCGCTCGTGCAGCCGCTGCTCCAGATGCAGCAGCTTCTCGCGTTCTTCCACCGTCAGCTCGTTGACCGGAATGCCGGTCAGGCGCGAGACGATCTGCGCGACATGCTCGGCTTTGACTTCGGCACTGCCCGAGGCGCGCTCGCGTTCCCATTCCTCGACAAGCTTCTTGAGTTCGGCCTCTTTGGCCTCGATGTGCTTGCCCAGCTCGGCGGCCTTGTCGTACTGCTTGCGCGAGGCCACATAGTCCTGCTCACGCCGCAGCTGGTGCAGTTCGGACTCCAGCTCTTGCACCGCCACCGGGCGGGCCGTGGCCGACAGCTTCACGCGTGCGGCCGCCTGGTCGAGCAGGTCGATGGCCTTGTCAGGCAAAAAGCGCGCGGTGATGTAGCGGTCCGACAACTCGGCGGCGGCGATGATCGCATCCTCGGTGATGCTGACCTTGTGGTGCGCCTCGAAGGTGTCGCGCAGGCCGCGCAGGATCATCATGGTCTGCGCTACCGTCGGCTCGGGCACCATCACCGGCTGGAAGCGACGCTCCAGCGCGGCGTCCTTCTCGATGTACTTCTGATACTCGTTGAGCGTGGTGGCGCCGATCAGGTTCAGTTCGCCGCGCGCCATCATCGGCTTGAACACGTTGGCCACGTCCAGCCCGCCTTCGCCGCCACCCTGGCCTGCACCGACGATGGTGTGCACCTCGTCGATGAAGAGAATCAGCTCGCCCTGGTGCTCGGTCACTTCCTTGAGCACCTTCTGCACGCGCTCCTCGAACTCGCCGCGGTACTTGGCGCCTGCCACCATGGCGTTGATGTTGAGTTCGACCAGACGCTTGTCGCGCAGCGTCTCGGGCACTTCGCCGGCGACCATGCGCTGCGCCAGCCCTTCGACGATGGCGGTCTTGCCGACGCCGGGCTCGCCGATCAGCACCGGGTTGTTCTTCTTGCGCCGGGCCAGCACTTCGATGGTCGTCTCGATCTCCTGCGCGCGGCCGATGACCGGATCGAGCTTGCCCTCGCGCGCCATCTTGGTGAGGTCGCGCGAATACTTGTCAAGTTCCGGCGTGTTGGTCGGCGTCTCGGCGCGGCCATCCTCGGCCCCTTTGCCGACCACCTTGCTTACCTGCTGGCGCAGCGCTTGCGGCGTGAGGCCGTAACGGCGCAGCAGGTTGGCCGCCAAACCTTCGCCTTCCTCGGCGAGCCCGATCAGGAAATGCTCCGGCCCGACATAAGAGTGGCCGAGTTCGTTGGAGGCCACGAAAGCACGGCTGAGCGCGTCCTTGACCCGGGGCGACACGCCGATCTCGCCCTCGAACGGCTTATCGCCGCGCTTGGCTTCGGATTCGATCTGGCGCTTAAGGTCATCGACCTTGATCTTGAACTGCCCCAGGATGGTCTTGACCACGTCGCTGTCGGATAGCGCCAGCAGCAGGTGTTCGGTATCGACTTCGGCGCGCCCGAACTCTGCAGCGTGTCGGGCGGCCTCCTGCAATAGGGCCTCGGACTGTTCGCTGATACGGCTGGCGAGCCCACTGCCGCGACGGCGCGCGGTGCCCGTACCGGCCGGGGCGGGTTCGCCGAACGAGGCATCGACGACCTCGTCGGTATCGGCCGCCATGGACGGTGCGTCGTCACCGATGCGGAAGAAGTCGCTGCCAAGGAAGTCTTCGAACAGCCCGCTGCGCGAGCCGAACAAGGCTTCCAGCGGTGAGACGGTGCGCTTTTGCTGGCGCACCAGTTGGCGATAGTGATCGTCACACAACAGCATGGTGCTGTGGCGACCATTGAGATTGGCTTCCACCCGCACCGTGGCGGGCTGGCCGCAGACTTGGCATTGTTTTCTGGCCATGCTGATGCTCCTGTAAAGATTGATCTGACGAGGCACCGCCGATCACGGTGCCTCATCTCTTTGTGGTTTTTGAGAAAAACGCGCTGCCCCGCGTCAGCCGTTGATCGGGATCGAGCGCCCCTGCTTGGGCGTACTGGCCTCGCGCTTTTCCATCGTGATCGTGAGCACGCCGTTCTTGAAAGCGGCCTTGATCGTGTCCTGGTTGGCATCGGCCGGCAGGTTCAGAGCGCGCTGAAAGCTGCCGTAGGAGCGCTCCACCCGGTGGAAACCGCCGTCTTTCGTTTCCTGCTCCTGACGCTTTTCACCGCGCACCAGCAGCACGTCGTTGTCGAGCGTGATCTGGATGTCTTTTTCCTCGACGCCGGGTACTTCCAGGGCGATCTTGTACTGCTTGTCGGTCTCCTGGATGTCCAGCGCCGGCTTCAGCATGCCCGGCCAGTCCGACGGCCAGCGTGGCATGGCCAGCGTCGGGAAACCGAAGCCTCGAAACGCGTCGTCGAACAGGCGGTCGATCTCGCGATGCAATTGCAGGATGGGACTGACGGGCCCACCCGCCACCGGCAGGTCATTGCGCTGCACCGGCAGCGAGGCAGTGCTCTGTTGTTCTTCCTGCTCCTTCTTGAACCAGTTCCAGGGAGCCAATTTCTTGAAATCAATGTCCATGTCACACCTCCAGAAGAAAAATTGAAGACTCTCGCTCACTCCGTTTGCCTGCGGCGACGGACAGCGCGCCCAGACGACACGGAGTGTTCCGCTGACTTTGGCTGCTCATCTGTGCGTATCACCTCCTTCTTTCTGCCTGCTTGGATCTGATCATTGATCCATCGATCGATTTCACTTTGACGAAACCGCCACGTCCCGCCGACCTTGAAGGCCGGAATCTCCCCGTGCGAGGCGAGCCGGTAAAGCGTCCGCTTGCCGACTTTCAAGTAGGCAGCCAACTCGTCGAGTGTGAAGATCGCCTGCTGGCGCGCTGTCATACCACCCCCACAAGTTCCGTCGTCACGCGGCCTCGCCTGAGGAAATTCTTGCAAGACTTTGCAAGATATTGCGCCTAACATGCCGAAAGTCAAGAGTCAACATCCAGCGATCTGCTGGCCGATTGATGTGACTCAATCGTAAGCAGCCAGGAAACAAATGTTGGCTGCCACCGCGATGGTGCTCCCCAAGTCATCAATCTGCAGCCATGTGAAAGGGGAAGTCCATGAACGAGATTGCCCGAGTCGGGGTGGATCTGGCCAAGCGGGTTATCTAGGTGCATGCGGTGGATGCGCGCGTGGCGGTTGCCAAGGCGCTGGCCGCTGACAAGTTTGCGGCCTGGTGCGCGGAGCTGCCTCCCGGCTGCCTGGTGGCCCTGGAGGCCTGCGGCGGTGCGCATCACTGGGCACGCAAGCTGCGCGGCTATGGGCTGGATGCGCGGCTGATTGCAGGCCACTTCGTCACGCCCTACCGCATGGCCGGCAAGGGACGCAAGAACGGTGCGGCCGATGCCGCAGCGATCTGCGAGGCGGCAACCCGCCCGCACATGCGCTTCGTGCCGGTGAAGCCGCCGGCGCAGACGCTGCTGGCCAGCCATCAGCTACGCAAACCTCCCGATTCACTCACGCAGCTTATTCCTGCTTGCCTAGGGACGACCATGTAAGCGGCAGATGGTCGGAGTCCTTTGCGACCAGCACCTACGCGAGCAGCCCGGAGGTGGGGATGCCCTTGGCGATGATCTCCGCCGGGACCGGCGCCTGGGTCAGCGTTCGGCACCTATGCGCAGGTCCACTTGCTGCGGATGTGGCACTCGACCGTGAACACGCCCGGCGTGTAGTCCAGCTTCTCGCTGATGCGCTTGAGCGCACAGCCGCACGCGCAGCGGGTGTTCTCGGGCTCGTGGTGGCAGTCCACGCGCGGCAGGTCCGCCGGCAAGGCGGTGCGCTTAGGCATCGCGCCAGGCTTAGCCGGCGGCTTCTTCTTGCCCAGCAGTTCCTGGAGCTGCGCCTCAGCCGCGGCAAGGTCGGCGTCCAGAGCCTCGTCGAACAGCGCGCGTTGTTCGGCATCGAGCTGCTCGCTCTTCTTGCCGAACTTCAGGCGTCGCAGCTGGGCGATCTCGAACGAGAGCTTCGCCGTAGGCGCTGACATGGGCGAAAAGCATCCGAGCATCACCCCCCAGGATGGCTCTCATCTCGATACAGAGGTGAATCCTCCGCACTATTCGGCTCCCTACGATGATATGGACTGATCACATCGGTAGGGAGAAAGCATGAACTTACGCCATCTTCGCTGCTTCATCGCCGTAGCCGAGGAACTGCACTTCGGCCGGGCTGCTCGACGGCTGCACATCGAACAGTCTCCACTGTCGCGCACGATCCGCCAGATGGAGGCGGATTTAGGGGTGCCGCTGCTCAACCGCTTGCCACGCAGTGTTCGTCTCACACCGGCGGGACAGGTCTTCCTCGAAGAAGCCCGGCGCGTACTGCTGGCCTTCGAGCAAGCGCAGACCAAGGCACGCGCCGCAGCGAACCAGCGGAACACGCTGCGCATCGCACTATCTGGTGACATGGGGCAGGCCCGCTTGTCGGCGTTGCTTGCGCTTTGCCGCGAGGAGGCACCACAGGTCGGCATTCGGATATTTGAAACGCCACTGGCGCAGTTGGTGACTGGACTGCGCAACGACTTGTATGACGCAGGTTTTGCATTGGCTGGTGAAATGGACGCCGGCATCGTCGCCATGCCGGTGTGGCGAGACCCGCTGGTGGTGGCTTTGCCCGCCAGGCATCCGCTGCTGGCTTTCAAGGAAGTGCCGCTGGAGGAAGTGGCGAGCTATCCGCTGGTGCTGTGCGATCCCCAGGTCTGCGAAGGTTGCAGCCGGCAGCGCGAACGGCTGCTCCGCACGGTGGATGCGCCGCCGACGGTAGCCGAGTACGTCAAGACCCATTCCCTGATGCTGGCCCTCGTGGCCGCCGGCTACGGCGTGGGCTTTTCGAGCGCGGCGCATCTGGCGGGTTGCCATCAGGCCGATGTCGTCGTGCGGCCGCTGGCCGACGAGACCGCTTCGCTGACGACCTATCTACTGCGACCCGAAGGCGAAATCATGGAGCCGCTGCGGCAGTTCATCGACCGCGTGGAGCGTGTCGGACGCCCGCAAGGCACCGATCAACGCCCGATGTGACGCGGGGATTTTGGACGGTACGATTCCCTTTCGGTCTGGACCTTGACCCGCATTGCATCGGCGGCCGACCTTTTGCGTCACGGGCATGGATGGCGAATCGGGCCTATCCACCCGGCATCAAGCAAGGCACCTTCAAGCTGTCGAGGTCACAGCAGTGACGCAGAACGCATGAGCCCTTGCTGGATGCAAACCGGCTCAGCCGGAAGTCGCATTGGCGCTTTACCCCGCCCGTATTCCTACGAAAACTTTGCCCTGGTTTTCCGGTAAAGCGCAGCATCCCTTCCTGATCGAACTTGGATGCGCGGCTTTTCAGACCGTTGCGCCGGTAACAAGATTTTTCGCAGGTGCATTATGGTTGAGGTGTAGCGGGCACCGCAAGGAGGTTTGCCCCCTGCGTAACGCTCGGCGACATCGCCGCACCCAACGTCCACCACGATGCCGACCGGCTCGCGCTTCATCGGGTTCTTTGGGCAATCGCTGCGCCCATGTGGGCCGCGCGCGCTTGCCATGTGTCGATCCGACGATGGGAAGAGCGCGATATGCCGAAATCGAGCAGCCACGCCTTTGGCGCAAAGACGTACTACCGACCGATCGAGGCGGCCGTCCGCTGGTGCGGTCTCCTGCGCTTCGAGCAGCGTATTCTGGAAGCGCTGGAGCAGCGTGCCATGCCGGAGCCCGGCGAATTCCCGCGCTGGCCGCTGCTGCGCCTGTATGCCGAGCGCATCTTCGACGCGCTGACGCATGGCGAATTGCTCGGTGGCAAGGCCGGCATCGTGCTGGACTCGCAGCGGCCGGCGCTCGACGACCCCGAGTTGACCGTGCGCCACGTGGACTTGAAAGCGTGGATGTCGCAGTTCTACCCCGGCGATCGGCCGGGGTTTTTGTTTGACGGCATCGAACGCGCGGTGCATCCGGCGGTGAGCGTGGACACGCTCAACATTCTGCTGGCCGATCGCGAAGCAGCGAAGTCGCAACTTGCCGAACTTGCCCTGGTGCATGAAACGCTGCGCACCGCGCACGAAGCACTGGCGAAGGAACATGCCACGCGCGCGGCCAACGACGAACAGGCGCGCGAGCCTGGCCTGCGCAGCGAGACGACTTACCTCAACATCATCGGCGGACTGCTGACGCTGCTGCTGGGCAATTCGCCGTCAGGCGCGGCCTATTCGTCGTTCCGCAGCATGGATGCCGTGGTCAGCGCGCTGATCGCACACCATGAGGGGCGGCCGGGTCTCAGCGAGCGGACGCTGTGGAGCAAGCTCGCGCAGGCGCGGCGCCACCTGGAGGCGTCGCGCTGACGACGCGGCCAGCATGATGCCGATGCGGCGCACTGCAATTGCAGTCGCTGCTTCTGCAATTGCAGTGATTTCGGCGACCGCGGTGTATTGAATACGAGGCACTTTCCGAACAGCGCCAGTGAGCGTCAAGGAGTGTCTCTCATGTCTTCGCAGACCACCGCGCCGGCAGTGCCGGCCGAGCACCGCATCCTGCGCCGCGCCGAGGTCGAAGCCAAGACCGGCTTCAAGCGCGCGCACATCTACAGCCTGATGAAGGAAGGCAAGTTCCCCAAGGCGCTGCGCCTGGGCGTGCGCGCGGTGGGCTGGGACTCGGTGGAGATCGAACAGTGGATCGCCGATCGCCTCAAAGAACGCGCCTGACGCTTCTTCTCGGTTCATGCCATTCGACGAGGAGAAGCTCATGCAGGTGGTGTCCATCATTTCGACCAAGGGCGGCGTGGGCAAGACCACGACGGCGGCCAACCTGGGCGGCTTCATCGCCGATGCCGGGCTGCGCGTGCTGCTGCTGGATCTGGACGTGCAGCCCACGCTGTCGAGCTACTTCACGCTGGACGTGCGCGCGCCCGGCGGCATCTACGAGATGCTGGCCTTCAACGAACGGCGCATCGAGCAACTGGTGTCGCGCACCGCGATCGCGGGCCTGGACCTGGTGCTCTCCAACGACGACCGCGGCGAACTGAACACGCTGCTGCTGCCCGCTCCGGATGGGCGCCTGCGACTGCGCCATTTGCTGCCCGTCTTCCGCACGCACTATGACCTGCTGTTGATCGACACCCAGGGCGCGCGCAGCGTGCTGCTGGAGATGGCTGTGCTGGCGTCCGACCTGGCGCTGTCACCGGTGACGCCGGAGATTCTGGCCGCGCGCGAACTGCGCCGCGGCACACTGCAACTGATCGAGGACATCGCGCCGTATCGCCACCTGGGCATCGAGCCGCCGCCGCTGCGCCTGCTCATCAACCGTGTGCATCCGGTGTCGTCGAACGCGCGGCTGGTCCAGCAGGCGCTGCGACAGGTGTTCCAGGAACAGGCCGGCGTGCAGGTGCTGGACACCGACGTGCCGGCCATCGAAGCCTATCCGCGCGCTGCGACACGAGGATTGCCGGTGCATCGGGTGGAGTACCGGCGGCCAGCTGGGCGCACGGCGCCCGCGGCGCTGGACACCATGCGCACGCTGGCCGGCGAGCTGTTCCCCGCGTGGCGGGAGTGCTTCGCGCTGGTCGCCGGCCGGGCCGATGCGGGAGGGGCCAGCCATGGCGAGCGCACATGAACTGGCGCGCGGCCGTGAACGGCTGCGCGCGCTGATCGAGTTCGCGTTGGGCGAAGGCTGGCGCGTGGTGCGCACGTCCGGCGGGCACCTGAAATTCACGAAACCAGGCTGCGCGTCGATCTACACCAGTTCGACTGCGAGCGACCACCGTGCCGACCGCAATGCCCGCGCGCAACTTCGCCGGGCCGACCGGCAGGCGCAGGAGAACGGCCGTGGCTGAGCTGACGCCGCAGGACATGGCTGCCAAGCTGCTGGCCACCGGCTTCGAGCGCAGCGGCCCTTCGGCCGCGACCTTGAGCGACCCCATCGCCGACACGCCGATGGTGGTGACGCTGGACCAGTTGCGGCCCTACGACCACGACCCGCGCGTGACGCGCAACCCGGCCTATGCGGAGATCAAGGCGTCCATCCGCGAACGTGGGCTGGACGCGCCCCCCGCGATCACGCGCAGGCCGGGCGAGGCGCACTACATCATTCGCAACGGCGGCAACACGCGGCTGGCGATCCTGCGCGAGTTGTGGAGCGAGACCAAGGAGGAACGCTTCTTCCGCATTGCGTGCCTGTTCCGCCCGTGGCCGGCGCGCGGAGAAATCGTGGCGCTGACCGGGCATCTGGCCGAGAACGAGCTGCGCGGCGGGCTGACCTTCATCGAGCGGGCCTTGGGCATCGAGAAGGCGCGCGAGTTCTACGAGCAGGAAAGCGGCCAGGCGCTGTCGCAGAGCGAACTCGCGCGGCGGCTGACTGCCGACGGCTATCCGGTGCCGCAGTCACACATCAGCCGCATGAACGATGCGGTGCGCTATCTGCTGCCGGCGATCCCGACGCTGTTGTACGGCGGATTGGGCCGGCATCAGGTGGACCGGCTCGCGGTGCTGCGCAAGGCGTGCGAGCGCACCTGGGAGCGGCGTGCGCTGGGCCGCACCGTGGCCGTGGACTTCGCCACCTTGTTTCAGGACGTACTGACGCAGTTCGACACACAGCCGGCCGACTTCTCGCCGCAGCGAGTGCAGGACGAGCTGGTGGGCCAGATGGCCGAGCTGCTGGAGGCGGACTACGACACGCTGGCGCTGGAGATCAACGACAGCGAAAACCGCCAGCGTGCGCTGACCAGCGAACCGGCGGCGCCGACGCCAGCGGCAGCGCCTGTCGTGCCTGCTGCACCTCCCCCGCCGGTCTCCGCGCCTCAGCAGCCACCCGCCTCGTCTGTGCCGCGCGACACCACGCCGGTCGCGCCTCCGGCGCCAGCAGCGACACCGCCTGCATCGCCCGAAGCACCGGAGGAACAGCACGGGCAACACGACGAGCGCCTGCAAGGACACATCGTGTCACCGGCACCGACCACCGAGCGCCTGCAATCCATCCAGCGGATGGTCGCGGACCAGCTCGGCGACAAGCTGCCCGACTTCGAGGCCGATGCGCTGCGTGCGATCCCCGTGCAGGTCGGCGGGCTCTATCCCATCTCGGACGTCTGGTACGTCGAGCCGGGGCTGGACGTGCCAGATCGCCTGCGCGTGCACATCGCGCAGTTCGCGCGCGAGATCGCCGGGGAAGCGGCGGTCGCCGACCACATCGAGGCCAGCGTCGGCGGCATCGGCTTCGTCTGCGTGGCGCCGGCCTCGGGCCAGGCGAAGGCGCTGCCGGCGTTCGCGCGGGCGGTGCTGACCCTGCTGCATGCGCTGAGTGCGGCTCCGCCCTCGGCGAACGGATTGGACCGCGCGCGGCTGGCCGACGAGCTGGCGGCGCTGCTGCATGGCCACGGCGGCTCGGCCACACGCCTGAGCGATGCTGCGCTGGTGAAGCTGTTCCGTCTGCTGCGCCTGGCGCGTCGGCTGCTGGACCTGGAAGCCGGTGACCCGGGCCACGAGTCCTGAGCGCGCAGGAGGCTCCCGTATGTCGGCACCGCACCCGCTCAACCAGGCCGTGATCGCCCAGGCCCTGCATGACCTGCGCAACGGCCAGTTGCGCCGCTGCAAGGCCATGGGCTTCGGCGAGGAGGAGTTGGATGCGCTGAAGCACCCCGAACTCGTGAGCATGCTGGTGAATGCCACGGTGTCGTGGTGTTCGGTGTCGGTGAACCGGGAAGTGTTGAAGCGGCTGCTTAGCCAGGTGCACGACGTGGAGCGGGAGATCGCTACGGTGGACCGCATGCTGCGCTTGGGGGCGAGCACGGAGATGGTCAGCAAGTTCTACGGCCTCACGCATCAGGAAGTGGCGCTGCGCCGCGACATCCTCGGGCTGCCCAAGCGCAAGGGCCGGCATCCGGTACTCGACGAGGCGCAGGACGTGGCCTTGTGGGAGCGCTGGAAGGCCGGCGTCGCCGAGCGCCATGTCGCCCTGACCGACGACATGGCGATGCTGGCGCTGACCATGGACCTGGCCGAGGCCATGACCCTGCCCATGTCGGTGATCTGGTCGGCGATACGGAACTGGATCGACCAGGGGCTGGTGTAGCCATGACCACGGGCAGCGCACCACGGCGCGATGGCCCGGTTGCGCTGTCGGCGTTGTTCGACGAGGCGCTGCGGCACCTTGAGCCGAAGGAACCGGCGCAGGGCACGGCGCCGAGCCAGGACTGCTTTCTCTACAGCGGCAACCGGCACGAGAGCGTCCCGCGCGCGCTGTTCCTCGACCGGCGCCTGACGCCGCTGGAGCGCAATGCCTGGCAGGTGTTCCGCCTGCAGCTCAACGACGACGGCGTGACCGCCTTTCCTACCTACGACCAGCTCCGCCCCTATCTGGCGTCCATGCCCTGTGCGTCGCAAGCCTCGCACGAGACCGTGGCGCGCGCCTTGACGCTGCTGCGGCTGACACGCTGGCTCAGCCTGGTGCGGCGGCGGCGCGATCCCAGGACCGGCCGTATCCAAGGCAACCTCTACGTGCTGCACGACGAACCGCTGTCGCCCTTCGAGGCGATGCAGCTCGACCCGGACTACCTGGGCTTGGTCAGTCAGGCGCTCACGCACGCGGCGAAGGCGGTGCAGGTCGTGGGCATGAACACGCTGCGGGAGATCGCCGAAGACCCGCTGCTCAGCGGGCGCACGCTGCCGACCCGCCTGCAAGTGCTGGCGCAGCGCATGGCGCGGCATGGCTGGACGACGCCAGGTTATCCACAGGAGGGTGCGGACCACGAATCCGAAGAAGGCCAGGAAGCCCTTCTTCGGAATGCTGCGCGCCCGTCTTCGGAATCCGAAGCAGGGCCGAAACCCGCGCCGGACGGCTCTCTTCGGATTCTGAAGCAGGACCGTACAGTACGTAATGATCGTATAAATGAAGTACGTACAGTACCGCGCGCGAGGGCCTTGCAGAACCTGCGGCTGCCCGAGCGTTTCCTGCGCTTGAAGGACGAGCAGCAGGCCGGCGCGCTGGTGGCGCTGCAGCAGGTGGACGAGGCGCAGAGGCAGGCCGTTCTCGACGAGTGGGCGGCACGCTGCCACAACAGCGCGGTACGCAACCCAGCCGGCTACCTGTTTGGCATCATCCAGAAGGCGATTCGCGGGGAGTTCAAGGCCTGGGCCGGAGAAAGTGCATCGGCACCGCCAGCGCCCCCGTCACCTGCGCCCTCGTCACCGCCGGCATCCCGTGCGGCTGACCCCGAGGTCGCACGAGCCTACCTGGCTCAGCTCCGAGAAGCCTTGCGTGATCGCTGATGTTGACTATCCCCAGGGGATAGCTGGAACAGACATCTTTCCGCCGCGCTCGATTGTCGCCCGCCGAATGACAGGCGAAACTGTCGCCTGTGAATCAGACGAGGACAGCCACGCACGAGCCCGGCCGACGATGGACATGACGACTTCCCCCGCCACAAACGCACTGCAACCACTACAGCAAGACGTTCAGCGCTTGCTGGGCAGATGCCTGCTGCGCCTTCAACAATACGAGCGCCTCATGAAAGCCATCGTGGCCCACCACGAGATTTCAGGCCCGGTGCATTCGCTGGAGGCCATTCGCGCAGCGCGGATTGAAGATGCCGCGACCAAGACCCTGGGCACGTTGGTCGGACAACTGTTTGGTTCGTATGTCGTCACCGATGGAAATGGCGGCGAGGAACGCGACGACGCTCTTCCCGGCGACGTGATTTCCTTTCGCACGCGCGTGCAACTGAGCCTGTCTGCGCAGGACTACGCCAACACCCAGGCCGACCTCAAAGACCTGGTATCGCTGCGCAACACCCTGGTGCACCACTTCATCGATCAGCACGATCTATGGACCGTGGACGGGTGCCGCGTTGCACAGGACGAACTCGGTTCCGCCTACACGCGCATCGATCAACACTTCGAGCAGCTGCGCGGCTGGGCCGAGCACATGGATCAGGCGCGGCGCCTGGCAGCGGAGTTCGTCCAGTCGGATGTGTTCCACGACCTGGTGGTCAATGGCATCGCGCCGGACGGCACGGTGGACTGGCCGGCCGCCGGCATCGTCCGCGCGCTGCGCGAGGCCGCCGCGCAGTTGGCCGTCGAGGGCTGGACACCCATCGCCGCCGCTGGCCGCTGGATCGCGGACCGGCATCCCGAGCAGCTTCCAGCCAAGTACGGCTGCAGCAGTTGGCGGCAGGTGGTGCATGAGTGCCGCCTGTTCGAGCTTCGCTACCGTGAGGTGGAGGGGCAACGGGCCGCCTGGTACAGACCTCGCGAAGCATAGCCCCGCAACGCGGTCTCACCTCCGCGCGAGCCGCGAACACATCCGCCGAGCTATCCCCAGGGGATAGCCGGCACACACAGCCTTCCGCGCGGAACAAACCGGGCGCGCATGGGCTGCGGTTTGTTGACTGACAGCCTTCCGGCCGATGCCGATGCTGGCGACTCGCCAATTCACCGCGAGTCGCTCCCATGGCCAACGAACGCACAGAACCCCTGCAACTGAATCTCGGATCGCTGCGCAGCGCGATGTCGCTGACGCTGCACACGCACCACGCTTCGCGCATCTGGCACGGCCGCGCGCCGACCGAGGGGCGCCCAGGCATCATCGGTCTCAACGGCTTCATCGGCGCCATGAACAAGATGAAGCGCGGCGCCGAGCAGGACGACCCGTACTCGGACTGGTGGATGTTGCGGATCGAGGACAAGCTCGCCGACACCAAGACCCGTCTGCAGACCCTGCGCGAACAGGTGGATCAGGCCTTGGCCGACGTGCCAGCGGCGCTGTCCCTGGGGGAGAACATGAACGTGCAGCCGGTGAAGCTGCCGCTGTTCGTGAACGCCCAGCTCGGCTTCATGGCGGTGTATCTGCTGGCCGACTACGACGACCTGGCACGCAAACTCATCCTGGCGCACCACACCGCGCTGATCGACCGCAGCACCTTGGAGCGCTGGCTCAATGATGGTGCGCACGCGCTGCGCAGCCTGTTCTCGCTGGCCCAGCAGTACCGCTACTCGGGCACGACGCGCGACGACTTCGCGGCAAAGAACGCGGCGGCGCGAGCGGCGCTGGAGAAGTTCGGCGAGTTGCCGCAGGACGTGCTGGAAGGCACGCGCCGCTCGCGCTTCGCGCCACCGATCGCGCGGCGGACGACCAAGCCCGGCGCGCCGCCTGCAGCGCCCGCCATCGAGCCCGATGCGCCGGCTCACACGGATGGCGCAGCCGATGGTGCGGCGGGCGATGAGGGTGCGGGCGCATGACAGCATCGATCCCCATCAGCCACTCCACGCGCTTCGTGGCGCTGGAACAGGCGGACTTCCAGCGGCTGGAACACGCAGGCTACCTAAAAGGCCTTTTACAGCCTTTTAAGGGTAAGGGGAGTCTGGAGACCTGGGCCAGCCAGTGCGCAGCGCTGCGCGACGACGTGATTGGCCTGGCGCAGCGGCGCGTGCTGCCCCAGGCGCGCGCCTACCCCTTCAGCCTGCTCCACGTGCAACTGGCCCAGCAGGCCACTGGCGCAGGGACGACCTTCCTGCGCTGGCGCAACCTCGACCGTTCCTCCATGGGCGTGGCGTTGTGGGAGGCCCTGCTGGCCAACCCCGCGACGCCGGCCTCGCTGATCGACGAGCTGTACGCGATCGAACTGCAGCGCATCGTGCTGAACATGCAGATCAGTCTGACCCACAGCATCGCTCGCCAAGCCCTGGAATGCGCCAACAAGGCCGCCCAGGCCGAAGCGGCTTACCTGCGGCGCGTCCACGGGCATACCGCGTCCGTTCCACCCACCACCAAGGAGTCACCATGAGCACGCACTTCGTCGGCGAGGGCAACATCGGTTCTGCGCCGGACTACCGCGAATTTCCGAACGGCAACGACGAGCCGCGCCGGCTGCTTCGCCTGAACGTCTACTTCGACAACCCGATCCCGAAGAAGGACGGCGAGTACGAAGATCGCGGCGGCTTCTGGGCGCCGGTGGAGCTGTGGCACCGCGACGCCGAGCACTGGAAGACGCTGTACCAGAAAGGTATGCGGGTGCTGGTCGAGGGCCGCACCGTGCGCGACGAATGGGAGGACGCCGACGAGAACGAGCGCGTCACGTTCAAGGTCGAAGCGCGGCGCGTGGGCATTCTGCCGTATCGCATTGAGGCGGTGACGTTGGGTGCGAAGCCCTCTGCATCTGATAGTGGTGCGCCGCAATCCTGACCAGCCAAGCAGGATCCCCACGGCTGTTCCCGTTCAGCTTGATGACGAGGATGGTCGCGTCTTCGGTCGCCTTGTTCGTCAGACTGGCCACCGATCCGCTCAATCGACCAGCGGCCGGGCATTCTGCGGTCGCACGATCGCCACTAGCGTCCTAGCCCGCGTCAGGCCGACCCGCAGCAGCCGGCGGCTACGTTCAAACGGCGGCTGCTCATTCCTCTCATCGAAGAAGCTCGACTTGAAAGCGCCTTCCACGAGAACGACCCCATCGAACTCCTTTCCCTTGGCCTTGTGCATATTCATCAGGATGCAGCCTTGGGGGTCGCGCTCGGCCGCCACGAGCCGCTCCTGCTCGAGGGTACGTTTGACTAGTTCGCTCGCACCTGCATAGCTGCTCAAGGCGAGCCAACGCTCGCCGAGTCCGGAGGCCAGAGAGTCGGTCGCCCTGAACAGCCGCACTAGCCGGGCCTCGCGGAACAGCTCATTCAGCGCTGGAATATCGTGAAGCACCCAGCGCGCCGCTTTCCAGTCCGCGACAGGTTCTCCGACCAGATCGATGCCAGCCTTGTAGACCGCGACGAGGGCTTTCGCGGCATTGATGCGCGGTCCTTCGCCCGTCGCCACCTTGGCTGCCGCCTCGTCATACTTACGTGCGTGCTCCGCCGCGGCGTTGGTCGGCTCCTCCGCGTTCTTCAGCTTGTAATATCCAGCAATGACCCGGAGCGTCCGCGCAAGGGTCTCTTCGGCCGGGCCGGTCGGCCATTCTAGGATTGACGCCACGACCACCGCCGCCGCCGCGGAAAGCTCAGCATCCCAAACGACATCATGTTCGATGACGGGTAGGGTCTGCTTGTTGTAAGTGTGCGTCTCCGACAGGATCACCGAAAGGTCGGCGATGAGCGAATTGCTTCTCGACAGCACCGCCACGCTCGGATGCTCGACCCCCTTCTTTCGCAACGCGCTGAAGGTCCATATCACCGCTGCATGGACCGTTGCGGCAAACGTGTTCTGCCAGTACGAAACCTGTTTGATGTCTGGGGTGGCCGGCAGCGGACTGTGGTTGTGCAGTACTGCGTCGGCGAACTGAAGGATTCCCGCGTTTGGGCTTCTGTGGTTTTCCCCGCCCAGATCGAACTCGGTGACCTGGATCTCCTCTCGGAGAATATCCAGCCGGCGCGGATCGATATCATCCCGGTAATCAAAGATCCGCTGTTCTGGATCGGCAAGGCAGAACACGTCCGTGACCTCAGCCAGAGCGCGAACGATCCGCCACTGGTTGTCGTCGGTGTCCTGGAACTCGTCGACGATGATCATCGGAAACCGATCGGCAATGAGCTCGCGCAGCGCCGCGCATCCCTCCAGTAGGTCTGCCGCGCCCGCTGCGAAGAGATCGAAGCAGTAGAGCCCTTGCTCCGATGCCAGACGTCGTCGCTCGACCATCCAATCCCCATCGAACGCCGATTTCTGAAGACGTTCCTCCCCGGGGTAGAGAAAGCGGATCGGCCGGCCGTGCAGGAGGCGGCCGTGGGCTTCCAGAATCTCCATGCAAAAGGCGTGATAGGTCTGGACGGTGACGGCCCGCCGTTCGGCTGGCGTCAGGATCTCCTTGCAGCGCAGGAGAACCTGACGGATGGCAGCGCGCGAGAAGCTGAGAAAGAGGATTCCCTGTCCTGGCTTGAGCGTCGCAGACTGGCGCTGGGCCTTCAGCAGGGCGATCGTGGTCTTGCCGGAGCCGGGCCCGCCGAGGACCAAAAGGTGTCCGCCTTGTGCGATGACCGCCTTGCGTTTTTCGCACAGCTCCAGCTTCATTAGAAGAGATCCTCCAAATCGTCCGGCGGCGGTGCTGCGACATCTTCGGAAACGGCGCTCAGCGCCTTGTGGATGGTTTCAAGGATTTCTCGGATCGTCGCCGGTAGCTGGTCGGCGTGCTGGCACTGGCTGATCATCATGGCGGCATAGCCGTAAGCGTCGCCCTTGCGCGCCTTCAGAACCTTCGTCGCCAATGCAGTTACCTCACCATCGCCCGCCGCCGGATCATAGACGCCGACACTGGGATAGTCGGGTCGATCCTTCACCTCATTGAGAAACCGCCTCACAACTGCGATGGGCGTCTCCTTTACGAGCAGCTCCTCAATGCCCTTCTCGGGGGACTCCCAAACCTGCGTATAGCTCTTCAGCTTGTCCATCGCATCCTGGTTCAGCGGGGCGTTGGGTTTGTCGTAGAAACCGAAGGCGAGCTTTCCGAGCGCCGAAAACACCGGACCATGACGCGGTACCGAGCCATCCCCGCCGGCATTGAAAATGCTGACACCAGCCAGATCGAGGTGGGTGTAGTCCTCCGGATTGAGGGACGCCTCCATAATCGACGAAGCTACCGGAAATAGGGCTGCCTCCGTCGATCCCTCCACGACCAGCACCGCCCGGCTCAGAATTGCCTCGGCGAATTGACGCCGTTCGACGCGGAACGTCTTGGACTTAACAGCCTGGCCATCGATCGGCTGGCCTGTCAGAGCGCCGGTCTCGTTGCGGTTCAGGATGACAATCTGCTCATGATCGAACTGTTCGATCACGTAGGGTGAATGCGAAGTGACAATCGATTGCCCCATTTCCGCGAGCACGAACCGCGTCACCCGGCGCTGCGTGTGTGGCGGGAGCGCAATTTCCGGCTCCTCCATCGCGAAGATCACCGATTGCTTGTCCTTCAATTCGGCAATGAAGGTCAGGAGAGCGAAGACCAGCAGGTTGATTGAACCAGTACCCAGCCGACCGAACGGTACGAGATGCTGACCAGGTTGAGCTGCGATAAACAGCCGCACGACTTCCCGGAGATGCTCGCGCGTCAGGTCCGAAGCAAAGAAGGCCGTCGCATCGTCACCAGGCGCCAAGTTGACGAGGTCCTTCGTCATTTCGTGTGGAACCCAACAGTCACAATGACTCCTGGTCGTCGAGCCCGGTGGGCATGTGTGCAGGCCGCTGGCCGGCCTGTGCACATGTCCACGAGGCGTGTTTGATCAGGAGGATGAGTCCATGGGCATTGCCGTAGAAGCTCTGTTCACCAGCGCGCTGGGCTTGCAGCCGCCGTGGGTCGTCGATGACGTCAGGCTCGACACGGCCAAGCGGCGTATCGACTTCGAGATCGGCTGCCACACCAGCAGGCTCGCCTGCCCGGCATGCGGTGCGGCCACGCAACCGGTGCACGACCGGCTGCGCCGATCCTGGCGGCACCTGGACTTCTTCCAGTTCGAGGCCTGGCTGCACTGCGACGTGCCGCGCGTGGCCTGCGGTGCCTGCGGCAAGACCACGCAGGTGGCCGTGCCCTGGGCGCGTCCGGGCTCGGGCTTCACCGCGGCGTTCGAAGCGCTGGCGCTGACCTTGTGCCTGGACCTGCCGGTGCGCCAGGCCGCCGAGTTGCTGCGCTGCAAGGACAAGCGGCTGTGGCGGCGCATCGAGTTCTACGTCGAGCAGGCGCGTGCGCTGGAAGACTTCTCCGGCGTGCGCACGGTGGGCATCGACGAGACCAGCCTGCGGCGCGGGCAGCACTACATCACCGTCGTGCACGACCTGGATCGCAAGCGGCTGCTGTTCGCCACCGAGGGGCGCGAGCACCGCACGGTGGTGGAGTTCGCCGAGGATCTGAAGGCCCATGGCGGCGATCCCGCCCAGGTGCGGCACGTGTGCATGGACATGAGCGCGGCCTACGCCAAGGGCGTGGCGCTGGCGCTGCCCGAGGCGCAGATCAGCTACGACCGCTTTCACGTCGTCTCGATGGCCATCGATGCGATGGACCAGGTGCGCCGCGCGGAGATGGCCACCGACGCGCAGGCGGTGCGAGCCGCGCTGGGCGCTGGCGGCCGCAAGACGCTCAGGCAGCTGCTGTGGGGCATGCGGCGCAACCCCAGCACCTGGAGCGCCCGCCAGCTCCAGGCGATGCACTGGCTGCAGCGCTCGACGCTCAAGAGCGCGCGGGCGTGGCGGCTGAAGATGGCGCTGCGCGAGGTGTACGCACGGGCCACAGCGCACAACAGCATCGAACAGGCCGCATCCGACCTCAGGGCCTGGCTGAGCTGGGCGCGGCGCTGTCGGCTCGAGCCGTTCAAGAAGCTGGCCGCCACGCTCAAGGAGCGGTTCGACGCGGTGGTGCGCGGCATGGTCGATCACCGCAGCAACGCCTTCGTCGAGGCGATGAACGGGCTGCTGCAGCAGGCCAAGCGCGCCGCGCGCGGCTTCAGGACGAGCCAGAACTTCATCGCCATCGCCTACCTGCGCATGTCCAAGCTCAAGCACCTGCCGGCCAGCCCATTCGCGCCGGCGATGCCCCAGTGACAGTGTTGCTTTCCACACGAAACGACATGGAGCCGTTGACGAAGCGTCCCATCCGGGATCGTAACTCTGAGCGGATATGCTTCAGTTGCTCGATCTCGCCGATTGCCGGGTCAAGCGCTTGTAGTCTGGCCAGAGTGTCCCGCCACATCTCGACGGCACCGGCGCCGCCCAGCTTCAATACGGAATCGAGCAACGAACCGCGCTGCAGGCTGAGAGCGCGTGAACCGGTCCGCAACGTCCGCAAAAACACAAAGCCGCAAAGGCGCTTGTGCACACGCGTGAACGGAACACGGCCCTGACCGAGCTTGACCTCGGTTTCTTCGTCGAGAGCATCGACCTCTTTGGTTGGATGGTCGAAGAATGTGTTGCCGACGAAATCGTCCTCTTCCGGGTCGTACCGACCGACAAACAGAAGTGGTAGAGCCCAGATCACTGCCGGACCATCGGCCTTTCCAAGACCATCCTGCTCCTCGTCTATGAACGTACCCGCCAAGTCGTCCCACCTGCGGAGATGGCCACCAAAGCGCCGCTGCGCCTCTTCGGAAAGATCGACCAGGATCGCCTCAATGCGAATTTCAACCGGCGCACCTTCCGCATTCAGATAGCGGCCACAATGAAAGTCATGCTCGTCAACGACAGGCCTGCGGAATATGCGCTCAGGACCGAGGACGAGATCAAGAGCCTCGCACACCGTTGACTTCCCAATGTTGTTGCCTCCGACCAGAAGTGTGTGCCCAGCAAAATCAACACTCCCTTGAGAGACGCATCGGAAGTTTTCAATCTTCAAACGCCTGACGCGCATATATCCTCCGTCCCCGCATCGATTATTCGCTATCGCGGTTATAGCGCAGTTACCTGCAACGGTCTTGTTTCCCTGGAGTCCTGGCTTGGATGCAACGAGTTCACGACTGAGGAGGAGAAAGGACTTGCTGGCGTGTTCGGCTTTCTGAGCCCAGGCGCGCATCGCCCTGTTGGCATCCCGGAAGGTCAGATGACGCGCCTTGGCCGTTCCTTCGCGCTCAACATGTGCTGGTTCCTACTCAAGAACCATCTCGTACCAAGGTAGTTATCTCGGTGTGACGAACCGCAGAACAAAGACTGGCGGCAGTTTCCACTGCCGCCGGAGCTTGTCGCTTCATCAGTTCGCCGGATTGCTGCCCAAGCTCTGCTGATACGCCCATTCGTCATCGCGATCCAGGTCACGCCAACTGTCGTCGGCTCCACCCGTTCCATCGCCCTCGATGAACACCAGCCCGGCGCGACCTGCCTTGCGGTAGATCAGCCAGCCACGGCAGTTCAGCGTGTCCCCATTGAACATGCGATCACCTTCGGGGTCGTATTCGCCCGTCATGGTGCCGTCGGCCTCAATCGTCCATTCGTCGACCGCCGCCCACAGGTCCGTCGTCGGGGGGCACTCGATGTCCATATCGGGCTCGTCGGGGAACGAGGCATTGCTCTCAGCCATCGCACCGGCCACATCATCGGCGTTGTAGATCATTTCGGCCAATGCCTGGCGGGCATGCAAGTCGTAGAAGTCGCCCACACTGACGTACACGTCCGTGGAACCGGCGCTGGCCTTCAACGCCTCGACGCAAGCCGTGGTGACGGCCGACGGTGCCGCGCCCGCCGCTGCAAGGCCGAGTTCCGCGGCCCGCCTCTCGCCCATCGGCAGGTTGAGCACGAGGATCTCGGCATCGTCCAGGTGGTAGTCGAGCTTGGGATCCGCCTCCTCAACGGACAGTGCCGCGTGCGTGCGGTATCCCAGCAACGCGGCAATGACCTCGGAGAGGTGGGAACGCTTGACCGTCAAGCCTTGCGCAGCAAGGACCCGGGAAGCCGCGAAGGCGGCTGAACGTACATAGTTGCTCATCGGAATACTCCGCTACTGTTCGAGCGCTGGACGTTTTGTCGCTGTCGAACAGCCGGTACTCCGGATGATTGAAAGCGAGGGGTACTGCGGGGAGCTGCGAATGCCTGTTTCAAGCTGTCCAGAGCTTGGGCGGGCGCCTGACTATGGATGCTACCCCTGAAGGCCATCTCCCGCAATCCGAATGCCGACGAAGTCTGTCCGGCTACGCGATCCCCCGTCCCCCAGGAAGCGGCTGTAGCAGCCCGCACCCGCTTCCCTTGCGTCAGCGCATCTGCCGCCCGCGTTCTGCACCAGCACAACCTGGTGTCCTCCGCTTCCATTTTGTTTGCTGCCGCGCACACGTCGGCCGGGAATGCTGACGTCCATTCGATGACCGTCACGCACACCCAGGAGGCTTCATGCGCGTGTTTCTGTGCGAGAAGCCATCCCAGGGCAAGGACATCGCCCGTGTGCTGGGCGCCGGTCAACGCGGCAACGGCTGCTACAGCGGCGCGGGTGTCGTCGTGACCTGGTGCATCGGTCATCTGGTGGAGGCGGTTCCGCCCGAAGGCTACGGCGAACAATACAAGCGCTGGGCCATCGAGCAACTGCCCATTCTTCCTGAGCGTTGGCGTGTCGAGCCCAAGGCGGCGACCGCGGCGCAATTCAAGGTCGTGCAGCAGCTCGTCGCCAAGGCGGGCGAGCTGGTGATAGCGACCGACGCCGATCGCGAGGGCGAGATGATCGCCCGCGAGATCATCGACCTGTGCGGCTACCACGGGCCGATTCAGCGCCTGTGGCTGTCGGCGCTCAACGATGCGTCGATCCGCAAGGCGCTGGGTGCGCTCAAGCCGTCCGCCGAGACGCTGCCGCTGTACTACTCGGCCCTGGCCCGCTCGCGTGCCGACTGGCTGATCGGCATGAACCTGAGCCGGCTGTTTACGCTTCTAGGTCGGCAGGCCGGCTACACCGGCGTGCTGTCGGTGGGGCGCGTGCAGACGCCGACGCTGAAGTTGGTGGTGGATCGTGATCGCGAGATCGCGCGCTTCGTCTCTGTGCCGTATTGGGCCGTGGACGTGCTGCTATCCCATGCCGGCCGGTCCTTCACCGCGAGCTGGATACCGCCCGAAGGCAGCACCGATGCAGCGGGTCGCTGCCTTCAGCAGCCGGTGGCGCAGCAGGCTGCGGATTGCATTCGCGCCGCACGCGATGCGCAGGTCGTGTCGGTGGACACCGAGCGCGTGCGCGAGGCACCGCCGCTGCCGTTCGACCTGGGCACGCTGCAGGAGGTGTGCTCCAAGCAGTTGGGCCTCGACGTGCAGGAGACGCTGGACATCGCGCAGGCGCTGTACGAGACGCACAAGGCGACGACCTATCCGCGCAGCGACTCGGGATACCTGCCCGAAAGCATGCTCGCGGAAGTGCCGGCGGTGCTCGATGCACTGCTCGCCACCGATCCCAGCCTGCGGCCCTTGATCGGCCAGCTCGACCGCAACCAGCGTTCGCGCGCCTGGAACGACGGCAAGGTGTCGGCTCACCACGGCATCATCCCGACGCTGGAGCCCGCCAACCTGTCGGCCATGAACGAGAAGGAACTGGCCGTCTACCGGCTGATCCGCGCCCATTACCTCGCGCAGTTCCTCCCGCACTATGAGTTCGACCGGACGGTGGCGCAGTTCTCGTGCGGCAGCCAGTCGCTGGCGGCCGTGGGCAAGCAGATCGCCGTCACTGGCTGGCGCGAGGTGCTGGCGACGCCGGGGCCGGACGATGCCGATGGCGAGGATGCGCAGCGCAGCCAGGTGCTGCCCGCCCTGCATGCGGGCCTGTCCTGCCCGGTCGGAAAGGTGGATCTCAAGGCGCTGAAGACGCTGCCGCCCAAACCCTACACGCAGGGCGAGCTGATCAAGGCCATGAAGACCGTCGCCAAGCTCGTGACCGACCCGCGCCTGAAACAGAAGCTGCGAGATACCACCGGCATCGGCACCGAGGCGACACGCGCCAACATCATCAATGGTCTGATCGGTCGCGGCTACCTGGTCAAGAAAGGCCGCGCCGTCCGCGCTTCCGACGCGGCATTCACGCTCATCGACGCGGTGCCCTCAGCCATCGCCGACCCCGGCACCACGGCGGTGTGGGAGCAGGCGCTCGACATGATCGAGGCCGGCCAGATGACGCTGGACACCTTCATCGAGAAGCAGTCCGTGTGGGTCGGCCAGCTCGTGCAGCAGTACCGCGGCGCAACGCTCTCGCTCAAGCTGCCGCCGGCGCCGGCCTGCCCGCAGTGCGCCGCACCGATGCAGCAGCGCACGGGCAAGAGCGGCGCGTTCTGGTCCTGCTCGCGCTACCCGGACTGCAAGGGCACGTTGCCGATCGAGTCCCCGACGGGCCGGCGCAGCGCACCGCGCAAGCGGCGCGCTGCCTCCAAGGCGTCCTGATCCTCGCTCCCCCCTGCCGCGCCGGCCACTTCACTGGCGGCGAGGCAAACGTCCCGCACCGCGCGGGACTCCAAAGCGCGCGTCTCCTTCTGCAACGGTGTGCGCGCCCCGTCTGCCCGCCATCGGGCGACGGGGCGAGAAGGTCATTGCTCCACGAATCGCGCCCGCCGCCATTCCCTTGATCGGTGTGCCTTGCCTCGGCCACGAGGGGCTTCCTGACGCCTTGCCGCCGCGCGAGCCGTGAGGAGGCCCCTTGGGCCCAGGGTATTCCGTGCCGGTGCCCGCCGGCGGAACAATGGGCTCCCTTTGTGCGCGTATGCGTGCCAAAGGTTTCCGGCCCCAGCCACGAAACGGGCCGGGTGCGATTGCTGATGCAGCGAACGGCTTTGACGACGGCCCGCGCTGACGCAGCCCACAGGTGGTTTTCCTTCCTCTCCAGCCGAAGGCCCGCGTGGCCTTCGGCGATTAGTCATTTCACTGATGCACCTCTGTGTCCCGGGATGTCCTTGCGAGGGCACATCACAGTGACATTCGACGTCCAAGCAGCACGGCGCTCGAAGGACAAAGGCTTGCGGCCTGCCGTGTGGCAAGGATGGCCGCCGGTGCGGCGCTGCGCTCGATTGGCTTGAAGCCCGCGCGCTCGAAGAACGGCGCAGCCGTCGTGGTCAGCAACCAGGCGTCGCGCCCGCCCTCGTCGAAGGCACGGCGCAGCAGCAGTGCGAACATTCCGCCGCCGATGCCGCGATGGCGTGCGTGTGGCAGCACCACCAGGGAGCGCACGAGCACGTCTCGGCCCAGGCGCTCGAAGCCGCCGTAGCCCACGCGCTCGCCGGACACCGTGGCATAGGCGAAGAAGCTGCGCCCTGGTTCGGCCAGGTCGTCCGTGGGAAGCACGGCCTCTTGCAAAGCCAGGGCGAGGTCCGGGTCGCTGCCGGCGATCGGCGTATCCACCAGCAGCGGCGAGCCATCCTCCTTGCGGTTCTCGCCCGCCGGTCGTTGCGGCAGCAGGTCGATCACCATGTCCGAGGGGCGGCACAGGCGCACGCCCGAGCGCGACACCACGATGGGCCGATTGATGAGGATCGGGTACGCCAGCATCTGATCGATCAACTGGTCGTCGCTCCAATGCGCGGCATCCAGGCCCAGTTCCTTGTAGGGCGTGCCCTTGATGCGCAACACATCCCGCACGCCCATGCCCATCCGCGCGATCAGCGCCTTCAAGGTCTCGCGGTCGGGCGGCGTCTTCAGGTACTCGATGACCGTGGGCTCGATGCCGCTGGCGCGGATCAGCGCCAGCGTGTTGCGCGACGTGCCGCAGTCCGGGTTGTGGTAGATCGTGACGGTACTCATGCCGGATGCCTCGCTGCGTTGCGCGGGGCCTGTTCGTACCAGGCGCGGGAACGGTTGACCACGCGCACCACCAGCAGCATCACCGGCACTTCGATCAGCACGCCGACCACGGTGGCGAGGGCCGCGCCGGAATGGAAGCCGAACAGGCTGATGGCCGCTGCCACTGCCAGCTCGAAAAAGTTGCTGGCACCGATCAACGCCGAGGGACACGCGATGTTGTGCTTCTCGCCGACCCTGCGGTTGAGCCAGTAGGCGAGGCCGGAATTGAAGAACACCTGGATCAGAATGGGCACGGCGAGCATGGCGATCACCAGCGGCTGTCGCAGGATGGCCTGGCCCTGGAAGGCGAATAGCAACACCAGCGTCAGCAGCAGCGCTGCGATTGAGAGCGGGCCGAGGCGCTCCAGCGCGCGGTCGAACGCGGCCTGTCCACGACGCAGCAGCGAGCGGCGCCACACCTGCGCGAGGACGACGGGGATGATGATGTAGAGCACCACTGAGGTCAGCAGCGTGTCCCACGGCACGGTGATCGCCGACAGGCCCAGCAGCAGCCCGACGATGGGCGCGAAGGCGAACACCATGATGGTGTCGTTCAGCGCCACCTGCGACAGAGTGAATACCGGGTCGCCGCCGGTCAGTCGGCTCCACACGAACACCATCGCTGTGCACGGTGCGGCGGCCAGCAGGATCAGGCCGGCGACGTAGCTGTCGAGCTGGTCGGCCGGCAGCCAGTCGGCGAAGACGTGGCGGATGAACAGCCAGGCCAGCAGTGCCATCGAGAACGGCTTGACCGCCCAGTTGACGAACAGCGTCACGCCGATGCCACGCCAGTGCTGGCGAACCTGGCCGAGCGCGCCGAAATCCACCTTGAGCAGCATCGGGATCACCATGACCCATATGAGCAGGCCGACCGGCAGGTTGACCTGGGCCACTTCCATGCGGCCGACGGCCTGGAACGCGCCAGGCGCGAGCTGGCCCAGGGCGATGCCGGCGACGATGCACAGCAGCACCCACACCGTCAGGTAGCGCTCGAAGATGCTCATCGAGAACGATGGCGTGGCGGCGACGGCTTCTGTCTGTACGGTCATCGTGCTACCTCACTGCTTGCCGATGACGCGCAGCTCATGCTGCAGCGACATGGCATCGAGCCGTTGGAGCGGCAGCGACAGGAACAGCTCGATGCGACGCTTGAGCGTCAACGCGGCGTCCATGAACGCCTTGCGCTGCTGTTCCTCGCTGCCTTCGACGGCGGCTGGATCGGGCACGCCCCAATGGGCCGACACCGGCTTGCCCGGCCATACGGGACACACCTCGCCAGCGGCGTTGTCGCAGACGGTGAAGATGAAATCGAACACCGGCGCACCGGGCGCCACGAATTCGTCCCAGCTCTTGCTGCGGTAGCCGGTCGTTGGCAGGCGCAGGCGCTCCAGCGTGGCGAGCGCCAGCGGGTGGATTTCGCCCTTGGGGTGGCTCCCCGCCGAGTAGGCGCGAAACCGTCCCAGGCCCAGTTCGTTGAGGATGCCTTCGGCCAGGATGGAACGCGCCGAATTTCCGGTGCAGATGAACAGCGCGTTGTAGGTGGTTTCAGTCGTCATCGATGCCTCGCGTCAGCAGCAAGAAGCAGCCCGTTTCGCGGCGGCGCGACTGTCACTCGGCGCGCAGCAAGCTGGAGCTGTGCTCGGCGCGGGCGGCGGCGCTTCGTTGAACACGGGGATGTTGCCCAGCGTGTGGAAATGCTCCCAGGCCACGCCCTGCGGGTCGGTGACCCAGTGCTTCTCACTGCGTGCATAGCAGCAGGTCGTGGTGCCTTCGTCGAGCAGCGCCATGTCGGCAGCCTGCGCGCGGGCCTTCAGGGCGGTGAGTTCGTCGGCGTCATCGGTCTGGATGCCCAGGTGGTCGATGCCCGGCTTGCTGCCGCGCGTGGAGATGGCGAAGTTGACCGGCGGGTCTTCGAGCATCCACTTCGCGTAGTCGGCCTCGATGCGAGCCGGCTGCGCGGCGAACAGTTGGGAATAGAAGCCGATGCTGCGATTCAGGTCATCGACGTGCAGGTGGACGTGGAAGCGTTTCATGGAGGTTCCTTTCAGCAGGAGGCGCAGGCACGGGTGGATTCATTGGCCTCGCACACGCCACCTTGGCAGCAGTGCTCGGTCAGGTAGCCGAGCAGCCTGTTCATGTGGGCGAAGTCGGCGCGGTAGATCAGGTTGCGGCCCTGTTGCTCGATGGTGACGAGGCCGGCATGGGCCAGCTCCTTCAGATGGAAGGACAGGGTGTTGCGGGCCACGTCGAGCTGGTCGGCCAGGACGCTGGGCGTGAGCCCTTCGGGGCCGGCGACGACCAGGGCGCGGAACACGCGAAGGCGCTGGGTGTGGGCCAGGGCGCCCAGGGCGGAAACGGCTTGGGTCTCGTTCATGGTTCAATAATACAACATCTATTGAATAATTGTGCAAGCACATCGCAATAGAGGACCGGGCGCGCCCGACCCCAATCGGGGACGCCACTGCGCCCGATTGCTGCGTGACGCGGCTATCTGATAGTCCGAAGCTCACCCTCATGCGTTGCTGACCGTCGTCAGCGGCATGCCCTGGCAGTCCCGGTCTTCAAGACTGCAACGCGGTTCGCCGCGTTGACCGATCCAGTCCGCTTCGCATCGCCCACCGCGGACGCTCGCCGGCCTGGCGACGATGCACTTTTCTCAACCACCCGAGGGGAACTCCATCCTCTACGGGATGCGTGCTCCTCGACCCACCAAGGAGCACGGCATGTCTGAACCTTCCGCATCTTCCTCTGCAACCGCAGTACGCAGTGGTGCGCTGGCGCTGGCCTGGACCGGCAAGCGTCTGCCGCTACAGGTGCTGCGCAGCGCGGCCGGCCACTACATCGGCACGCAAGACGACGAAGGCCCGGTATCGCGGGAGTCCGTCGAGTATTTCCCGACCCACCTCGCAGCACAGCGTGCCCTGGATACCCATGCCTGGACACAGCGCGCTCACCCCTGATTCCCACCCTTCAAGGAGTTCTCTCATGAATCTGTCTTTACCCGAAGACGTGCTCAATCAGATGGCGCTGGAACAGGCGCACTTCGACGCTGCACCGCAAGCCTTCTTCGAGGCCTGGAAGCGCGGCGCGCAGATCGCCGGCCACGAGTGGTTCGGCGACGGCACACGCGAAGGTCTGCAGCGTGCCACGACCAAGTGGGACCTGCGGCCCAACATGCTGATGCTCAACGACGCCCTGGGCGTGCTGAGCAGCGGTCAACGCATGTTCCTGTCCGCGATGGTGAGCTTCTACAACTCCCGCGAGGGCGGCGCGATGCTCAAGCGTTGCGGCTTCGAGGGGCTGTCCGACTTCGGCGGCCTCGATCTGGAACGGCGCCAGGTCATCGCTGACCTCACGCTGCACTACAACGGCTGGTGAGCCGCGCCTGGCAACCCACCGTCCTTTCATCCCACCCCACGAGGGACATGCGTCCCCGTTCGGGGCCATGTCCCTCCTTCCTTTCGCAGGAGCGGCCATGTCCCGAATCACCATCTTCCACTGACCTGCACCGCCCGGCGCCAGGGCGGCCCGACGCCGCGGCCGGCTGACCGGTTGCCACTTCATCCACTCGCTGGGGTTCAATCCCCGGCAGGGGATTGCCTCGGCCATCCTCTGCTGGAGGAATCCCATGTCTCATTCCAAAAACCCCTTCGTCCGCGGCTACGATGGCCTGTCCGTGCAGCGGCTGCTGGCGATTTCCTACGACGACGACTGCCCGCTGAGCTATCTGCCGCTGCACGTCTCGCAGTCGCACCTGCCGGACAGCCAGGTCGAGCGCCATGCCTGCGTCTTCTGCGACGACTTCGCGCTGATCACCGAGGGCCAGAACGTGCCGCCCGAGCTGGACGCGCAGTGCCCCAGCCACGGTATCGCCCGAAACCTCGTCTACGCCGTCATGGCCGAAGAAGCCGGCCAGCCGCTGCACGTCGGCGATACCTACTCCGAGGAAGCCGCGCGCGAGGTGGTACGCCGCCTGCGCTTCGAGACCGGGTTCTACAGCCGTGCTTGGGAAATCAGTTCGGCGCATATCACCGAGGAGGCCGGCCGCTTCCTCGCCGAACTGGCGGACATCGCCACGCCGAGCGGTTTTTTGTTCGTGGCCTTCCGCATTCCCTACAGCCCGGCGGTCGGCGTGAAGCTGATCGCCACGCCCTGGACGGATGCGAACCTGCAGCATGTCGAGGGCATCACCGCCGAAGAGCTGCGGCAGGAGCACCGGGCCAAGGGCGTGCCGGAGTCCCTCGTGGAAGTGTTGCACCTGGCTGCGCTCGCCGACGTGCGGCTGCTGATCTTCGATGCCGACGCGCCCGTGCTGGACGGACTGACGCTCTACGACGACGAGTAACCCGCAACCCATTCGAGCCCCCACGTCGGGGCTCTTCTTTTTCGCGGAACGCGGTGCCGGCGCATTGCCGATTCCCAACGGACGGCCGCCGCCATGTGCCGCACGCTGGCCGCATGTTCGCTGGCGTTGCCGGCAGCATGCCCAGGCAGTCGAGACCTTCGAGACTGCGGCGCGGTTCGCCGTGCTGGTCGTTTCTTTCGCCGGATGCATACCGCGTCCATCCACCTCACCCTCAAGGGACAGACCTCCCTTGCGGGCGGGAGTCCCTTGGTTGCCACAAGGAGTCTCCCATGGATACCCAAGCCATCCGCGCACAGATGCCGACGCTCGTTGTCGGTCATGTGCCTTCCAACGTCCGTTCGTTCAAGTTCAACATCTTCGACGGCCAGCCCAAGGTTTCGACGCTGGGCTTTCATATCGACCCGAAGCCTTTCGAGGGCAAGGTCATCGCCACCACCGACGAGGCCATCGTCGTCAAGACGGGACGAGCCGAGTTCGCGGTGCTCGATCGCACGCTCGTGACCGAAGTGCCCGACGAGGGCGCCAAGGTGCAGGTCGAACCCTATGTCAGACGCCGCTTCGACGGTCAGCGGGCGGACACGCCCGAGGAGCAGACCGAGTTCACCGCCGACGGCCAGCCCTACACGGTGAAGCGGTTGGTGCTCGGGTCCGCACCGGCGAAGCTGCCGATTCCCAAGCCCCGCTGCCCCGAGCTGCAAGAACTGGTCGACCAACTGGAGCAGTTGCCCGCTCCCGACGGTTTCCGGCGCGTCACCCACATGCTGGTGGATGCCGGCGCGCGGGACATCACCTGGGTCGATCCGCTGCCCGCCGACATCATCCGCACGCCACCGGCCATCGGCTTCACCGTCGCCACGATGAAGTTCCAGGGTCGCGTCACCGTGCTGTATGAGCGTGGCCTCGACCTCTACGCGGTGGAGCTGCACCGCGCCGGCGAGCTGGTCGAACGGGTCGATGAGGTGTTCTTCGACACCCTCGGCGAGACGCTGGAACGGCTGATCGACGACGGGAGCTGGAGACGCATCCGCGTGCAGTGCCTGTCGGGTCGCAAGGCTGTCCGGCACTGACCTCCCAGCAGCTTCCCGCCTTCGCGGCGGGAAGCCTCTCTTCCTGCCTCCCTGGAGATCACACCCATGACTGTTCGATTCAAAGGCACGGAGCTGCGGCCCGTGCTCGCCGAAGCGGTGGCGAATCAGTGCCGCGTCATCTTGGTCAAGGATCACGGCGTGTACTTCCTGGCCGAGCGCGGCGAGCGCCGACCCGATGGTCGCCAGAAGACCATCGCCTATGCCGCCGGCTGCAACCCGGATGTCGATGCGTTCGATGGCTGGTGGGGGCTGGCGCGCGCCGAGTTCGGTGGCGACGACTTCGGCGAGTTCTTCGATCCGCAGGAGGGCGTGTTTGCGCGCATCCTGCACAGCGAGGACGACCTCGACGTGTCCGCCACCGCGACACACCTGTCGCTGCAGGCGGTTCCTTCCACGCCCAGCGGCAACTGACCGCCCATCCCTGGCCCCCGCTCCGGGGGCCTCTTTCTTCCCGGCAATGCGGACAGCCGCGAGTGCCGATTGCCGCTCGCCTGCGCGCCATCCCGGCGCCACGCTTCCGGCCATGTTCCGCTGACGTCCGTCAGCGACATGCCCAGGCAGCCACGATCTTCAAGGCTGCGACGCGGTTCCGACCGCGTTGATCACTCCAGTTCGCACCGGCATCCATGCGCGAACGGCCATCGGTTCTCGATGGCGATGCCTCCAAGCTGTTCCATCAACCCACGCGGGGGTTCCACACCTTCCCCGCCTTGGGTCGGGTGTGTCTCCGCCTCATTGTTCCCAGGAGATTCACCATGACCACTTCCACCGAAAAGTCCTACTTCGATCTGCACATCACCGGCCTCGGGTATCTCAATCGCATCCGCGAAGTGAAGCCCAAGAAGGGCGATGCGTTCCTGGCCTGCGACATCGCGGCTCTGAACGGTCCCAGCGACGACGTCTCGTATGTGCGTTTCGACACGCGCGTATCGGGTTCGGAAGCGCAGCACCTGGTGCGCCGCTGCATTCAGGCGGTCGACGCCGAGAAGAAGGTGATGATCGGCTTCCGCTTGGGCGACCTGTGGACCGACACCTTCACCTACTCCAAGGGGAAGCGTGCCGGCGAGCAGGGTGTGAGCCTCAAGGCCCGCCTGCTGTTCGTCAGTTGGATCAAGGTCGACGGCAAGCTCGTCTACAAGGCCGAACCCAAGCCGACCGAGACCGACGAGCGCGACCCGGAAGTCCCTGTGACGTCCGACGCGCCCGCCGCGCAGCAAGCCTCGGCACCGGAGCCTTCCAGGCCCGTCGCCGATGCTGCCGACGACGCTGCCGATGCCCCCGCATTGGCCGTTGCCGAGTCGTTCTGATCCGCAAGGCCCCATCCCCGGGGCCTTGTCTTCTCTTCGTCCGCAGGAGACCTTCATGATCACCATTCCCGGCCAACTGGCCATCAAGACCATCCACGGCAGGAACGGCGACTTCAACGTCGGCCGCCTGGCGACCTCGATCGGCGAGTTCGTCGTGAAGAACGCCGAACTCGATCAGTACCGCGAGGGCAAGTACGACGGTGATTTCGTCATCGTCGAGATTCGCCCCTCCACGTACAACGCCAACGGCCGCATGGTCATCGAGATCCGCGCCCATTTGGGCGGGATGACCCTGTCCAACATCGACGCCCTGAGCCGCGACGAAGCCCGCCGGCTGAGTCCGCAGGAAGTCGATCCAATCGACGAGGAAGCGCAGGCGCCCGCGCCGGCAACGCCCCCGGCCAAGCCGAAGGCGAAGCCGCGCAGTCCGCGCGATCCCCTGGTCGATACCACGCCGTTCGGCAGCGAACCGGCTCCCGTGTCCGCTGCGGCCTCGGCCGAGGCAGACGACGCGGCGCTGTTCGGTGCCTTGTGGCCCCTGGGCGAGACCGTAAAGCTCGATGCGACCGTGGATCGTCGTGTGCTGCGTCAGCAGCGCGACCGTCTCGACAAGCTGGGCTACGAGTTCGCTCCGCTGTCCCAGGACTGGCACCTCCAAGCTGCCTGATCCATCCGCCGCCTTGCGCGGCATTCCGCCACCCGCCGGGGTTCTCCCCCGACGGGGAGGGCTCCGGCCTTTTCTTCAAGGAGACCCTCATGGGCTGGACCTTCGTTCGTCAGACGCGCGATCAGTTGATCCGCGAGCTGCTCGCTCCGCAGGCGTCCGAACGCGCTTGCTGCGAAGTCATCGACCACACGCTGGACGGCGACGTTCTGTGGACCGTGGTTCGCGTCACCGCCAGGCAGGCGGGCGTCATGGGCCTCGCGGCCGGTGAGTCCGTCTGCTACATCGGCTGCCATCTGCTGGAAAGCTCGGGCGGCGATTGGGGCTACAAGTCCCTCGATGAGTCCGTGCATCCGTACTACTACTCGTGCCCGCTGCGCTATCTCGACATGGCGCCGGTGCAAAGCTTCGAGTGGCGCGAGCGGGTTCACCGCTTCCACGCGGGCCGCGCTGTCTAGCGGCACGCATCTTCCTTCACCCAACCGGGGCGAGCATGGCCCCGCGGGCTGTGGTTGCTCCTTCATTTCCAAGAGGACATCACCATGCCTGCACCTTCTTCCGCGAAACCGCTGTACCGCATCGACGAATGCCCCGACCTCATGGCCGACGGTTGCGTCGGTGACGAGCAGGGCAATCTCGTCTTTCTCTCGATCTGGGCGCGCGACACCGCCGTTCAGGAGTTCCTCGCCCGCCTGACCCTCGGCCGGGATGAACAGGGACTGGATCAGTTCCACGTCATCACCGAGCAGGGCGCATCCATCCCGGTCTTCGTCGGCAACGTCGAGAACCTGGAAAAGCGCATCACCCGCGCCTATCGGCGGACGCTGTTCGGTTCGCTGACGAATGTGTGGCTGTTCGACCGTCGCTGCGTGAAGCCAGACAAGGCCAATGCCAGCGCGCTGGCGCTTCTGCCCAGGGATTCCGCTCACCGGCTCGACCGGCTGTGGACGCTGGTGCAGGACACCTGCCCGCTGCCACTGCTCGACCACTGGCGCGACACCGTGCTGGAGCTGTTGCAGACACGGCGGATGCTGACCGGTCTTCCCTTGGCCCTCGGGCCGCTGGAAGGCCATCGGCTGGCCCTCGATGTCCCGGCGCTGACGAAGGCGCTGGGCGAGCTGATCCGCAACGGCACCCTCGGTGCCACGCAGTACGAACTGGCCGCGAACGCACCGCTTCGGCGTGTGGCGTGAGCCATCCCCACGGGCATGCGCGCCGCGCGTGCCCGCCTTCCCTCATCCATCATCAGGAGAAATCCATGGCACTCATGTTTCCGCGCCTGGCGCGCAATTTCATTCGTAACGGCTACTTCCCCACCGACGAGCCGACGCTGGAGCGGGCCTTGTCCGCACTGGCGCCGTCTCCCGGCTCCATGTCCATCCTCGATCCCTGCGCCGGCGAAGGCGTGGCGATTGCCGAAGCCGCCCACGCCCTCGGGCGCGAGCAGGTCCAGGCCTTCGCCGTCGAGTACGACGCCGAGCGTGCCCGCCACGCACGGCAACTGGTCGATCGCTGCATCCACGGTGACCTGATGGACTCGCTGATCTCGCGCCAGTCCTTCGGGCTGCTGTGGCTGAACCCGCCGTATGGCGACCTGAGCAAGGACGTGAACGGCAACATCGGCTATCAGGGCCAGGGCCGTGCGCGGCTGGAAAAGCTGTTCTATCAGCGCGCGCTGCCGCTGCTGCAGTACGGTGGCGTGCTGATCTTCATCGTGCCGTCCTACGTGCTCGACGCCGAGCTGGTCGGATGGCTGACGCGCCACTTCGCCGACCTGCGCATCTACCGTGCGGTGGAAACGCAGTTCAAGCAGGTGGTGATCTTCGGTCGCAGGATTCGTCAGCGCGACCAGGCATCGGATTCGGTCAAGGCCACCCGCGGTCTGCTGCTGCAGATCGGACAGGGCGACGCCGAAGCCGAGGAGCTGCCGCTCGAATGGCCGTTCCTGCCGTACACCGTCCCTGCCAGCCCGGCCGAGCCGGAGCACTTCTATCGCGTGACGATGGAGCCCGAGCAGTTCGCCGATGAAGTCGGCCGGCTGCAAGGACTCTGGCCGGCGCTCGATACGCACCTGGGGGGCGCGCAGCAGTCGCTGCGTCCACCGGCGCGGGCCTTGTCCCACTGGCATCTCGCTCTGGCCTTGGCCGCGGGCGCGATCTCGGGCGTCGTGACCTCGAAGAGCGGCAGAACGCTCGTCGTGAAAGGTGATACCCATAAGGAGAAGACTCTCCAGACGGAGTACACCGAGCGCGACGACGGCTCCGTGGCCGAGACACGCATCCTCACCGACAAGTTCGTGCCGGTCATCCGCGCCTGGGACATGACACCGGGCTCCGCCACGCGGGGCGAGGTGTTGACCATCCGCTGATCGTCGTTCCCCGACGGCAAGCCGCCAGTGCTTCGCCGCCTTCTTTGTCCACTCACCGGGGTCATGTCGCCCCGATGGGGCGCCGTGGCCTCTTTTCCCTGAAGGAGAAATCACCATGGCACTCGCTGTTCTCAATCTCGTCTCGCAACCACGGTTCCCATCCGGGCAAGTGGTCATGACCGCCGGCATCAACGATCTGGTCCAGCAGGGCCAGTTCAATCCGGTGCCTTATCTGCGTCGCCACCTTCGTGGTGACTGGGGCGATCTCGACGACTGCGACCGGCGTTCCAACGATGCCGCGTTGAAGTCCGGAGACCGCTTGTTCTCGTCCTACCAGGTCACGCCGACCTTGAAGCTCTGGATCATCACCGAGTGGGACCGCAGCGTCACCACGCTGCTGCTGCCATCCGAGTACTGATCGTCCTCTGACGGCTCGGCCGTCTTTCTCTTCCCACCCCTGGGGCATGCCATCGCCCCGCAGGGGTCGGTGCATGCCCCATTTCCATTGGAGCATCACCATGTCACTCGATCTCGAAACTGTTCCCGCGGCTGTTTCCGATGCCTCGCCCGTGCAGGGCGACCTGCTCGAAGCCGCATCTTCTCCGCTCACCCTCAGCCTGCAGGACTTCGTATCGGAGTTCGGCGACGAGCTGCTCGATTCGCTCAACCGCGCCAATCCTCCGGTCTACACCGGCCAGGTGCGGGTGCATCGGCAACTGATCCTCGCCGCGCTCAAGCGCAAGCTGTTCCCGGCGCAAGCCGATGTGGTCCACGCCGTCACCGAGCTGTTGGTCGATCGTGGCGAACGCGCCGCGATCGTCAATGGCGAGATGGGCTGCGGCAAGACGACGGTGGGTATTGCCACCGCCGCCGTGCTCAACGCCGAAGGCTACCGCCGTACCTTGGTTCTGTCTCCGCCGCACCTGGTCTACAAGTGGCGGCGCGAAATCCAGGAGACGGTGGCCAGTGCCAAGGTCTGGGTGCTCAATGGCCCGGACACGCTGGTCAAGCTGCTGAAACTGCGAGAGCAGTTGGGCGTGCCGGCCCAGGGCCAGGAGTTCTTCGTCCTGGGCCGCGTGCGGATGCGGATGGGGTTCCACTGGAAGCCTGTCTTCGTTCGGCGGCGCACGCCTCACGGCGACGTGGGGGCCTGCCCGGATTGCGGGCATGTCATCACCGACCTCGACGGCGAGCCGATCAATCCGGTCGAGCTGGAAGCCGAGGAGTCCCGCCGCAAGTGCAGCCACTGCCGTGCACCGCTGTGGTCGTTGATCCGTCCCAGAGGCCTGTCCGCCAGCGACCAGTCCTCGACCGTGCTCAAGGCACTGAAGCGTATTCCAACCATCGGGGAAGTCACCGCGCAGAAGCTGATGCAAAAGTTCGGTGACGCCTTCCTCGCGTCGATGCTCGGGGACAACATCCACGAGTTCATCAACCTGATGGATGGCAACGGCGAGCTGGTCTTCTCGGACCGGCAAGCCCATCGGATGGAACGTGCGATGGCCAACATGGAGTTCGGCTTCGGCGAGGGCGGCTACCAGCCGTCCGAGTTCATCAAGAGGCAGCTTCCCCAAGGCACGTTCGACCTGCTCATCGCCGACGAGGCGCACGAGTACAAGAACGGCGGCTCCGCACAGGGCCAGGCCATGGGGGTGTTGGCGGCCAAGGCGCGCAAGACGCTATTGCTCACCGGCACGCTGATGGGCGGCTACGGCGACGACCTGTTCCACCTGCTGTTCCGAGCCCTTCCGGGGCGGATGATCGAAGACGGCTACCGGCCGACGAAGAGCGGCAGCATGACGTCGGCCGCGATGGCGTTCATGCGCGATCACGGCGTGCTCAAGGACATCTATTCCGAGAGCACCGGCACGGCGCACAAGACGGCCAAGGGCACCAAGGTATCGGTGCGCACGGTCAAGGCGCCGGGTTTCGGTCCCAAGGGCGTGCTGCGTTGCGTCCTGCCGTTCACGGTCTTCCTCAAGTTGAAGGACATCGGTGGCAATGTGCTGCCGCCCTACGACGAGGAGTTCCGCGAAGTCGCGATGGACACGGCGCAAGCTGCGGCCTACCGCGATCTGGCGGGTCGGCTGACCCAGGAGCTGAAGCAGGCCCTGGCGAAGCGCGACACGACGCTGCTGGGTGTGGTCCTCAACGTGCTGCTGGCCTGGCCGGATTGCTGCTTCCGGTCGGAGACGGTGGTGCATCCACGCACGCGCAACACCCTGGCCTTCGTCCCGGCTCAGTTCAACGAGCTGGAGGTGATGCCCAAGGAGCGCGAGCTGATTGATATCTGCAAGCAGGAGAAAGCAGAAGGTCGCAAGACCCTGGTCTACACGGTCTACACCGGCACGCGCGACACCACGTCGCGCCTGAAGGTGCTGCTGGAGCAGGAAGGCTTCAAGGTGGCGGTACTGCGCGCGAGCGTGGATGCCTCCCGCCGGGAAGACTGGATCGCCGAGCAGTTGGACCGCGGTATCGACGTGCTCGTCACCAATCCCGAACTGGTGAAAACCGGCCTGGACCTGTTGGAGTTCCCGACGATCGTGTTCATGCAGTCGGGCTACAACGTGTATTCGCTGCAGCAGGCCGCACGCCGTTCATGGCGTATCGGTCAGAAGCAGTCGGTGCGCGTGATCTACCTCGGCTACGCCAACTCCTCGCAGATGACCTGCCTGGGGTTGATGGCCAGGAAGATCATGGTGTCGCAGAGCACGTCGGGAGACGTGCCCGAATCCGGGCTGGATGTCCTGAACCAGGACGGAGACTCGGTGGAAGTGGCACTGGCGCGGCAGTTGGTGCATTGAGATTGTTTCACTCTTGGTCGGCCCCTTCGGGGGCCGAATTCTTGTCTTCGGTCGTTGCCGCAGTCGCTATTTCAGGGGAGCGTTTCAGAAAACAAAAAAGCGCGGCCGTAGTAGTGCCGGTCAATGCCAGCATCGGCCATCGCCAGCTTCTCCCAGCGTTCCTTGATAAGGCTGGTCGGCGCATCGGCGGGCACCATGCGATTTGGGATCAGATCCGACGGACTCGCTACGCAACTTCTTAGATTTCGTTTGATCTATAACATGCAGTAAGATATATAACTCATTACCAACCCCTTGGCGATAAAGGAGTCCGTGCTTGAGCTTTCTCGCGCTGTTCATCAGCCTGCCCACCAAGGCATCGACCGGCCGCATGCGCGTCTGGCGCTCCGTCAAGGCGCTGGGCTGCGCGACGCTGAGGGATGGGGTCTATCTGCTGCCCGACTCGGCTGATAGCGCTACGGCGCTGGACGAAGTGGCGGCGCAGTCGGTCGAGGCCGGGGGCAGCGGCGAGGTCTATCGCCTGTCGGAGTGTGAGGAAGCCCAGGAGGCCGCCCTGCGCGCCCTGTTCGACCGCGGCGAGGAGTACGCCGGCATCGCCGAGGAGATTAAAGAACTCGGGCGGAGCCTGGCATCCCTGGATGGTGCCGCCGCCGCGCGCAAGCTCCAGCCACTCGTGCGCCGCTTCGAGCAGGTGGCGCGCATCGATTTCTTTCCCGGCGAGGCGCAGCGGCAGACCTTGAGCCTGCTCGACGACCTGCGCGACGCGCTCACCCGCCGGCTTTCTCCCGACGAGCCGACCCCTCGGCAGGCTGACATTCCGCGAATGGAGCGCGCCGACTATCGGGGCCGTGTCTGGGCCACGCGGGCCCGTCCGTGGGTCGACCGGCTTGCCTCGGCCTGGCTGATCCGGCGGTTCATCGACCCGAACGCCCGCATCGTCTGGCTGGCGAGCCCCGCCGACTGCGAAGCCGATTGGCTGGGCTTCGATTTCGACGGTGCGACGTTCAGCCACGTCGGTACCAAGGTCACCTTCGAGACGCTGCTGGCGAGTTTTGGCCTGGAGGACGACCCGGCGCTGACGCGCCTGGGCGAACTGGTGCATTGCCTGGACGTGGGCGGACTGCCGGTACCGGAAGCGCCGGGCATCGAGCAGCTGCTCGCGGGCCTGAGAGCATCCGAATCCGACGACGACGCGCTGCTCGTTCGCGCGTGCGAAGTTTTTGATTGGCTGTTGAAGAGTTACGAGGAAAAAACAACGTGAACGCCCTGACCAGTCCTCAGACGGATGCTACGACTGAAGCCGTCCCTCCAGCGATGAGCTACCTGCAGCTCTTCGTCCGCTTTCTCAAGTTCGGCTTGCTCGCATGGGGCGGGCCTGTAGCTCAGATCGCCATGTTGCGCCGCGAGCTCGTGGACGAGGAACGCTGGATCTCCAGCAAACGCTTTAACAAGCTGCTTGCGGTGATGCAAGTACTGCCCGGACCCGAAGCACACGAAATATGCGTTCATTTGGGCATCCGAGCCAAGGGGCGGCTGGGGGGCGTACTGGCGGGACTCGGGTTCATGCTTCCCGGATTCTTGCTGATGTTCGCGTTGTCTTGGTTGTACTTCCAGATTGAATTCGTGGGCACCGCGCTGGGCGCGGCATTCTTTGGCGTGCAGGCGGCCGTGATCGCACTGATCGTGCGCGCCGTGCACCGCATCGGCGAGCACATCCTGCTCGATCGCTGGTTGTGGGCCATTGCCATCGTTTGCGCGCTGGCAGCCATAGTTCGTGTCGACTTTTGGATCACCCTGCCGGCGGGTGGGCTTGTGTACGCCCTGCTCGTGCTCAAGCATCGGGCCTCAGCACTGCTAGTGACGCTGGCAGCGGTGGCGCTGGCCACGGCCATGGCATTTTGGGCTGAGCCAACAGCAAAGCTGGTAGAAACGGTCGTTCAGGGCCAAGCCTCGGTGTTGCTCATCTTCGCCTCGGGCCTCAAGGCCGGCTTGCTCACCTTCGGCGGCGCCTACACGGCGATTCCGTTCGTTCGCAACGACGCCGTCGGGCGCGGGTGGATGACGGATGGGCAGTTCCTGGACGGCCTGGCGCTGTCCGGTGTGCTGCCGGCACCGCTCATCATCTTCGCGACGTTCGTCGGCTATGTGGCGGGAGGGCCGATCGGGGCGGTGGCCATGACGATGGGGGTCTTTCTTCCGGCCTTTGCGTTCTCGCTGATCTTCTACGACCGGCTGGAGGCGGTCGTGGAGAACAAACGGCTGCATGCCTTTCTGGATGGCGTCGCGGCCGGCGTAGTCGGCCTGATCGGCGCAACCACCATCGACTTGGCGCAGGTCACTGCTGAACGTGTCCCATCGTTGACGGTGGGCATGTCGATCTTCGCCGCAGCCTTGGCATTCCTTTATGCCTGGAAGAACAAGCTCAACGTCGTCGTCGTGATCCTCGCGGCTGGATTGGCGGGGTGGCTGGTGTTTCCGAACCAAGGCTGAACCTGATCGAACCAGCCTTCGTCGCGCCGTTCTTACCTACCTTGTTTGAGGAAACCAAGATGCCTTACGAACTGAAACCTCTTTCATGCGATCCGGCCAAACTCACCGGCCTGTCCGAGAAACTCATCGTCAGCCACTGGGAGAACAACTACGGCGGGGCGGTGAAGCGCCTCAATGCCATCGAGCAGCGCCTGGCCGAATTGAACTGGGCCAGCGCCCCGGTGTTCGAGATCAACGGCCTCAAGCGCGAGGAGATGATCGCCAGCGGTTCGATGATCCTGCACGAGGTGTACTTCGATTCCCTCGGCGGCACGGGGGGCGACCCCGACGGGGCGCTGAAAGCGGCCATCGAGCGGGACTTCGGCTCCGTGGACGCCTGGCGCACCGAGTTCACGGCCATGGGCAAGGCCCAGGGCGGCGGCTCCGGCTGGACCCTGCTGGTGTGGAGCCCGCGCCGCAGGCGTCTCGTGAATGCCTGGGCCGCCGACCACGCCCACAACCTGGCCGGCGCCACGCCGCTGATCGCCCTCGACATGTACGAGCACAGCTACCACATGGACTTCGGCGCCAAGGCCGCGGCCTATGTGGACGCCTTCATGCAGAACCTGTCCTGGACGGCGGCCGAGGCCGCATTGGCCAACGTGGAGGGCTGAATGAAGCACGCCACTACCTCTGCATCGTTCTCGCATGAACCGATCAGCAGGCCGACGCCGAATGGGGGCGGCGCGCGTCGAGCCGTGCAGTGCCTCGCGCGGTCGATCGGCCTCGTGCTCCTGAGCCTGCTGGGGGTGGGGGCGTCATACGCCGACGTTCTGCCTGCACCTCGACAGTTGTCTCCCCATGCCTGGGCCTGGATCGGTCCCTATGAGGGCCCGAGCACGGCCAATCGGGGTTTCCGCATGAATCTCGGCTTCGTAGTCGGCAAGGAGGCCGTGGCCGTCATCGACAGCGGCTATTCACCCGAAATGGCCGAGGCGATGCTGCGCCACATCCGCGCGCGCACCGCGCTGCCGGTGCGCTATGTGGTCAATACCAATTCGCAGCCCCATCGTTTTCTCGGCAACGATGTCTTCCGCCGGGCCGGTGCCCATATCCTCGCCGGCCGGGAGGCGGCCGAGCGCATGGGCCGCGACGGCGCCATGATGGCCGGCGCGGCGGCGGGCATTCTCGGCATCGCCGAATGGCCCGTGCCGGCCGCACCGGACCGATTGCTTGGCGCGGGCGAGTCCGTCGATCTGGATCTCGGCGGCGGCATCGTGCTGCGCTTGCGCCACGCCGGCACGGCCCATACCAAGGGAAGCCTGGTGGTGCAGGTGCTTCCGGACCGCACCGTGTTTGCCGGCGACATCCTGTACGGCGGCCGAGTGCCGGCCCTGATTCCGGATGGCAGCGTCAAGGGCTGGCTGGAAGCCTTCGATGCGCTGCGCGCCCTGGACGGCGCCATCTTCGTGCCCGGGCATGGCGAGCCCGCGCCGCTCGCCGCCTTCGAGCATCCAACCCGCGACTACCTGGCACGCATCAAACGCCACATGGACGATGCGGTGAAGAAAGGCACCGACATTGAATCGGCGAAGTCGGGCTTCGACGCCTCGGCCTGGCAATCGCTGGCCAACTTCAAGGAGCTGAACGGCCGCAACGCCTATCAGGCCTATCAGGAAAGCGAAGCCGACGGCTTCTGAACAGGAGACGACCCCGATGAAATGGGTCACCCGCGAACGCCCCAAGATCGACCGTATCGCCTGCCCCTGGCTGGTAACGCGCTTCATCGACGAGGCCCCCGAGTTCCTCTACGTGCCGGCTGGCGAGGTCCTGAAGGTCGCCGTCGACACCGGCGCGATTCCCTATGACGTGCCGAATGTCGAGCTCGGCCACCATGGCGACCGCTGCAGCTTCGATGCCTTCATCGACAAATACGAACTCGACGACCCGGCCCTGAACAAGCTGGCGCTCATCGTGCGCGCCGCCGATTGCGGCCAGCCCCAGCTCGCGAAGGAGGCAGCCGGCCTGCTGGCCATCTCGAAAGGGCTGTCGCTCAACTTCGCCGACGACCACGAGATGCTGAAGGCAGGCATGGTGATGTACGACGCGCTCTACGCCTGGTGCGCCGACACGCCACTGAAGAAGGTCGCCCGCCTGCTTGGCTTGAAGTGATGCTGCTGCCCCCCGGAGCTGCGCCCGAGGCACGTCTGCTGCTGATCGGTCGGGCGCTGCGGGCCTTCACCGACGGTTTTGTGGCCATCCTGCTGCCGGTCTATCTGCTGGCCTTGGGGTTGGGCAAGTGGGAGGTCGGGCTGATCAGCACTGCCACCCTGTTCGGGTCGGCGCTGGCAACCCTGGCGGTCGGGCAGTGGGGGTATCGCTTCCCGCAGCGCCGGCTACTCCTCGCCGCCGCCTGGCTGATGGTCGCAACGGGTCTGCTGCTGGCCGGCCTGGGCGGCATCGGCGCCTTCTGGCCGCTGCTGATCGTCGCCTTCGTCGGTACGATGAACCCCAGCTCCGGCGACGTCAGCGTCTTCCTGCCGCTGGAGCAGGCGCGGCTGGCCGAATCGGCGCAAGGCGAGGCGCGCACCTTCCTCTTCGCGCGCTACACCTTCGTCGGCGCCTTGTGCGCCGCGGCCGGTTCTCTGGCGACGGCCATTCCGCAAACCCTGACGAATGCGGGCCTGGTGCAGCTCGACGCGCTGCGCCTCATGTTCGTCGCCTACGGGCTGACCGGCGTCGCGATCTTCCTTCTTTACCGCACGCTGCCGAACCATCCGGTCCACGCACAGGCGGCGCCGCCCGCACCACTGGGGCCTTCGCGCGGCATCGTGATCAAACTGGCCGCGCTGTTCTCGGTCGACGCCTTCGCCGGAGGACTGATCGTCAACACCTTGCTCGCGCTCTGGCTGTTCGAGCGCTTCGACCTCTCGCTCGCCGCCGCCGGCCACTTCTTCTTCTGGGCGGGGCTGCTCTCGGCAGGCTCCCAGCTCGCAGCGCCCTGGGTGGCGCGCCGCATCGGCCTCGTCAACACGATGGTGTTCACCCACATCCCGTCGAGCGTCTGCCTGATCCTCGCCGCCCTCGCCGAGAGTCTGCCGGTGGCGCTCACGCTGCTGTTCCTGCGCAGCGCCCTGTCGCAGATGGACGTGCCGACGCGCTCGGCCTTCGTCATGGCGGTAGTCACGCCGGCTGAGCGCGCCGCGGCGGCAAGCTTCACCGCCGTGCCCAGGAGCCTCGCGGCCGCGGTGAGCCCGGCCATCGGTGGCGCGCTGTTCGCCGCCGGCTGGCTGGCCGCGCCGCTGGTGGCCTGTGGCGCGCTGAAGATTGCCTATGACCTCGCGCTCTGGCGCGCCTTCCGACGGCACGGGGAGGCTACGCCGTGAGGCCGGTCCCCGCGCCCGATCCTGATGGGAAAGTCAGAAACACTTCAGTAGACCGGTCGCGAAGCTGGCCATAGATTGACGGCATCCGTCTGGAACGGTGCCGTCATGCGCATCCTGATCATCGAAGACCAGCTGCCGTGTCGGAGCGCCGAGTCACCGGAGCAACTTCGCCGGTTCATCGAGCGGATCGAACCGGTGCGGCCGCACTTGCCGGACCGGGCGGCGTCTTCAACGGCGAACCCGAGCGCCATCGCCACCGGCGAAATGACGGGCCCGAACCCGTCCTGACTTCCCTCGGAAACGGGGCGCCGCGCGTTTCGGATTTCCGGCATCCCGCGCAGCACGGTTCTGCAATGGTGAAGGCATCTCATCGCCATGGGGTGCCACATGCTGCCGTCTCTGCCTCGTTTCCTCTGCATCTTCGCCGTGCTCAGCGGCCTGCTGTCCGGCTGCACGACGACGCCGGCCACCTCTGACCGTATAGCAGCGCCGCCCGACGAGACAGCTTCGGAGCAGCGACTGGTGCCTGTGGCCCGCTACGGCCGCTACACCCTGGTCGAGCTGGTGCCGGAACCTGCGCAGCGTGATCTCTTGCAGCAGGCGGTGGAGGTCTCGATTCCGCCCATGCTCGATGCCAGCGTGGGCGATGCCATGCGCCATGTGCTGCTGCGCTCCGGCTATCGGCTCTGCGATGCGGCCGAGGCCGCATCGCTCCACGCGCTGCCGCTGCCCGCCGCACACCTGCGCCTGGGCCCGCTGATGCTGCGCGATGCCTTGCTGACCCTTGCCGGCCCCGCCTGGGAGCTGTCGGTCGATGACTTGACCCGCCAGGTCTGCTTCAGCCGGCACGGTGCTCCCACCTTCCTTTCCGCCAATCCGCCGGGCACCGCCACGCCCGTGCCGGACGCCGACCGGCCCGAGGAGCTGCAGCCATGACCCTTCCCCAAGCGCCATCCGAGCGCGATTCCCGCACGCGCTGGCTCAAGATCGCCGCGGCCTTCTGGCTGCTGCTCATCAGTGCCGTGGCACTCATCAACAGCGTCGGCCTGTCGCGGCTCGCCGAACAGACCCAGAGCAGCGCACAGGATGCGCAGGTCAATGCGCTGGGCCTGCGCGTGGCCGATCTCGAACGACAGGTCGATGCGGACAAGCGCCGGCCGGCGCCGATCAGCCAGGCCGAATTCGCCAACGCGCGGCAGGCGCTGGACGAACGGATTACGCGCCTCGAAGAGGCCGATGAGGCGAGGGCCTTGGCCGTCGACCTGCAGACGCTGCTGGCGCGCGTGAACGCAATCGAAACCCGCCTTGAGAAAACCCGGCAGGTGGCATCCGCCGCTCGCCCGCGCACTCCGGTTGCGACGAAGCCCAAGGTGCCGGAGCCGCCGTTCCGTGTGCTCGGCGTGGAGCTGCGGGGAGGCGAGCGCTTTCTGTCGATCACCTCTACCGCCGCGGCCTCGCTCGCGGGCGCCCGGCTGCTGCGCGAGGGCGATGCCGAGGGCGGCTGGCAACTGCAGTCCATCGAGGCGCAGGCGGGCGTGTTCCAGGTGAACGGCCAGACGCAGCGCGTTGCGGTGCCGTAGGAGGTCGCCATGATCCTGCGGTCGTTGCTCGCTACCTTCGTCCTGTTCGCTGCTTTCGGCGCATCCGCCCAGCCGGCCCCGGTGACGAACTCGCGCATGGTGCCCGCCCAGGTGCAGCCGGGCGCTGATGCCGCGCTCGACGAGAGACAGGCGCGGGAGTGGGGGCTTCGCTCCGAGGAGTGGGCACGTTACCGGCAACTGATGCAGGGGCCGCTCGGGGTCTATTCGCCCCAGCTCGATCCGCTCACGGCGCTGGGCATCGAGGCCCGCAGCGAGGAGGAGCGCAGGCGCTACGCCGAACTGCAGGTGCAGGCCGAGGCGCGGCGCGTCGGCAAGACGCTGGCCTACCAGCGGGCCTACGACGCGGCGTGGCAGCGCCTGTTTCCCGGCCAGCCGCGCGTGAGCCTGCCCGGCGCCAAGGCGCAGGGCGCCGGCAACACCGGCTCCGGGCGCGTGGCGGTCTTCGTCAAGGCCGACTGCGCACCGTGCGCGCAGCGCGTGCAGCAGTTGCAGGCGGCCGGCACTGCCTTCGATCTCTACATGGTCGGCAGCCGTCAGGACGACGCGCGCATCCGGCAGTGGGCCACCCAGGCGGGCATCGACCCGGCCAGGGTGCGCGCCCGCACCATCACGCTCAACCACGATGCGGGGCGCTGGCTGTCGCTCGGCCTGCCCGGCGATCTGCCGGCCGTGGTGCGCGAGGTGAACGGCCAATGGCAGCGGCAATAGGTACTCCGGGCCGGGAGCGTCGGCCGTCCCGCGTCGCCATCCGCTGCGCCAGCGCCGTGCTGCTGCTCACCACCGGCGGCTGGGCGTTGGCCGTCCTGGCGCGGGAAGTCCCGCCGCCGGCCTATCGACTGGCGGCGCATCGTGCAGACGTGCCGGCGGCGGTGCTGTACGCGGTGGCCTTGCAGGAGAGCGGCGCCATGCTGCGCGGGCGCCTGATCCCCTGGCCGTGGACGCTCAACGTCGCCGGCTCGCCACAGCGCTACGCCACCCGCGCCGAGGCCTGCGCGGGGCTGCACCGTGCGCTCGCCCACACGCCGGCCAATCGCATCGACGCCGGCCTCGGCCAGGTCAATCTCGGCTACCACACGCATCGCTACACGCAGCCCTGCGAGCTGCTGGACCCGTACCGCAACCTCGCCATCGCTGCGGAAATCCTGCGCGAACAGCACACGCCGGGCGAGGACTGGCTGCTTGCCATCGGCCGCTACCACCGGCCCGCCGGCGGGGCACCCGCAGCGCGCTACCGGCGCAGTGTGCATCGGCACCTGACCCGCGTGCTCGACCCCGACGTTCCCGTTCCCACCCTCCAGGCCACCACGCCATGAACCACATCGTCCTCATCGCCGCCATCGGGCTGCTGCCCACGACCACCGTCTTCGCGCAGACCGCCTCCGCGCCGTTGATCGTCGTCGAAGACCGCGGCGGCGACTCCCCGCTGCCGTACTACCGGTCGCTGAATCCTCAGCCGGATCAGGCCACACCGCCGGCCCCGATGCCGGCCCCTCGCGTGGGCAACGCGGCCGACGCCGAAGCCGCCATGCTGCCGGTGCGCTCGACGCAACTGTCGCCGGGCGATGTGCAGACCCGCGTCATCCGGGCACCGGGCCTGACGGCGCTGTTCCTGATCGGCGACGACGAGCGGTCGCGCGCCTGGCTGCGGCAGCGGCAGGCGGCGCTGCGAGAGCTGCAGGCCGTGGGCCTGGTGGTCAACGTGGAATCGATGGCCGCGCTGACGGCGCTGCGCAGGCTGGCTCCTGGCCTGACCCTCTCGCCGGCCTCCGGCGACGACCTGGCCCAGCGCCTGGGCCTGCGCCACTACCCGGTGCTCATCACGTCCACCGGCGTCGAGCAGTAGGTGCGCAAATGGCCCAACCGCATGCGGTCGAGGTGCTGCTGCGGCCAGCGGTGGAGCTTTACACCGTGGCGGTCTGCACTGGCGCCGCGATTCTGTGCCTGGTGGCACCGTGGTCGCTCGCGCTGAACCCGCTGCTCGGCCTGGGCTCGGCGCTGGCCTTCCTGACCTTCGGCGCGATTCGCCTGCGCGATGCCTGGGCGATCCTGCGCTATCGCCGCAACATCCGCCGCCTGTCGCGCTACGTAATGACCAGCCGCGACGTGCCGGTGAGTCAGCAACGGCTGTTCGTCGGCCGGGGCTTCCGCTGGGAGCAGCGACACACGCACCGGCTGATGCAGACCTACCGGCCGGAGTTCCGCCGCTATGTCGAGCCGACGGCGATCTACCGGGCCGCCCGGCGGCTGGAGGAGCGGCTTGAGTTCGCGCCGTTTCCTGTCTCGAAGCTGGCGCGCGCGCTGGCCTGGGACAGCCCGCTCAACCCGGCGCGGCCGCTGCCGCCGGTCGGCGGACTGCCGCGCCTGCATGGCATCGAGCCGCACGAGGTCGACGTCACCCTGCCGCTGGGCGAGCGCGTCGGCCACAGCCTGGTGCTGGGCACCACGCGCGTGGGCAAGACGCGGCTGGCCGAGCTGTTCATCACCCAGGACATCCGCCGCAAGGTTCGCGGCGAGCACGAGGTGGTGATCGTCTTCGACCCCAAGGGCGACGCCGACCTGTTGAAGCGCATGTACGTCGAGGCCAAGCGCGCCGGGCGCGAAGGCGAGTTCTACGTGTTTCATCTGGGCTGGCCGGACATCTCGGCGCGCTACAACGCCGTGGGCCGGTTCGGGCGGATCTCCGAGGTGGCAACGCGCATCGCCGGACAGCTCTCGGGCGAAGGCAACAGCGCCGCGTTCCGCGAATTCGCCTGGCGCTTCGTCAACATCATCGCGCGCGCCCTGGTCGAGCTGGGGCAGCGGCCGGACTACCTGCTGATCCAGCGCCACGTCATCAACATCGACGCGCTGTTCATCGAGTACGCCCAGCACTACTTCGCCAGGAACGAGCCGAAGGCCTGGGAGGTCATCGTCCAGCTCGAAGCGAAGCTGAACGACAAGAACATCCCGCGCAACATGATCGGGCGCGAGAAGCGCGTGGTGGCCCTCGAACAGTACCTGTCCCAGGTGCGCGTCTATGACCCGGTGCTCGATGGCCTGCGCAGCGCCGTGCGCTACGACCGGACGTACTTCGACAAGATCGTCGCCTCGCTGCTGCCGCTGCTGGAGAAGCTCACCACCGGCAAGATCGCGCAACTGCTTGCACCGAACTATTCCGACCTGTCCGACCCGCGGCCGATCTTCGACTGGATGCAGGTCATCCGCAAACGCGCGGTGGTCTACGTGGGGCTGGATGCGCTGTCCGACGCCGAGGTCGCGGCAGCGGTGGGCAACTCGATGTTCAGCGACCTGGTCTCGGTCGCCGGCCACATCTACAAGTTCGGCATCGACGACGGGCTGCCCGGCGCCGCGGTGGGCGCCAAGATTCCGATCAACGTCCACGCCGACGAATTCAATGAACTCATGGGCGACGAGTTCATTCCGATGGTCAACAAGGGCGGCGGCGCCGGCGTGCAGGTGACGGCCTACACGCAGACCTTGAGCGACATCGAGGCGCGCATCGGCAACCGCGCCAAGGCCGGCCAGGTGGTCGGCAACTTCAACAACCTGTTCATGCTGCGCGTGCGCGAGACCGCCACCGCCGAACTGCTGACGCGACAACTGCCCAAGGTCGAGGTGTACGCCACGGCACTGATGAGCGGCGCCACCGACAGCTCCGACCCACACGGCAATACCGCGTTCACGTCCAACACCCAGGACCGCATCAGCAGCAACAGCGTGCCGCTGATCGAGCCGGCGCATGTGGTGGCGCTGCCCAAGGGGCAGTGCTTCGCGCTGACCGAGGGTGGCAACCTCTGGAAAGTCCGCATGCCGCTGCCGGCACCCGACCCCGACGAAGCCATGCCGAAGGATCTGCAGGAGCTGGCCGGCTACATGCGGCAGCACTATGTCGAGGCAGGAGACTGGTGGGAGAACCAAGGCATCCCCGGCCTGCAGGACAAGGCGCTGCCCGACGACCTGCTGGACGACTTCAAGCAGATGGCCGCCGCGGAAGAGGCCGAAGCATGAGCGATCCGGCCGTCGCGGCCCAGCGCCAGCAGCAACGACAGCAAGGCCTGATCGCCAGCTTGGTCACGCTGCCGTTCCGCTTCTTCGGTGTGCTGTCCGGCGCGCTGCTGCTGTGCATCCTGATCGCGTGCGTCGGCATGCACTTCTTCTGGCCCGATCAGGGCTGGCGCCACGCGCAGGGCATGCTGCACTACGAGCTGGATCAGCTCTCCACTCACTTCACGCGCAGCGCGTTGGTGCAGGAGCCGGGCCGCACCGCGCACCGGCTGGTCGAGCAGGGCTACGACTGGCTGTTCGTGAAGAGCGGCCTGCTGGACTGGATACGCGACGCCTCGGCGCAGGCCGCCGCCGGCAGCCATCGCCCGACCAAGGATTTCCGCTACTACATCGGCTTGGTCTCCGTGAACCTGGAGCGCTACCTGATCGCGGCGGCCTACACGACGCTGGTCTTCCTCGTCCGGCTACTGGTGCTGTGCCTGACCCTGCCGCTGTTCCTGATGGCCGCCTTCGTCGGGCTGGTGGATGGCCTGGTGCGCCGGGACATCCGCCGCTTCGGTGCGGGCCGCGAATCGGGGTTCATCTATCACCGCGCCAGGGCCAGCCTGATCCCGCTGGCCGTGCTGCCGTGGGTGACTTACCTGGCACTGCCGGTCAGCGTGAACCCGCTGCTGATCCTGCTGCCCAGCGCGGCACTGCTCGGCGTGGCGGTGTGCATTGCGGCGGCGACGTTCAAGAAGTATCTGTAGCGGCAGCCCTGCGCCAGGTCAGATGAACGATGCCATGGTTTCGGTTCTCTGCTTCGTCAAGTACGTCAGCATTGGCGTGAACGAATACGTTTCAAGCAATCTTCTTCTGCCTGTCTCGCAGAGACGCGGCCCAGTCCTTCAAGGCCTGGATGTCCTGAAAGAGATCAGTGGGTGGCGGCGGCACGGCATTCCTGCCGCTGGATGGATCGTGTGCGTCAACAATGTCGCAGCACTTCTTGAATCCGGCGGCGAAAGCATCGCAGTCAGCCTCGGTGAGCGCACTGACCTTCTTCAGGTCCTTGGCGTTGATGTAGTCCCTGTGGCGTTGAATAACGCGGACGAAAGCGATGTCCTCCAGGCCGCGCTCCCATGTGGCGCGCAGCGCGTTGTAGAGCTTTGCCACCTCAACGGCGTACTCGTCTTCCTGGTTGTTGTCATGCAGCAGCTTTGCCGCACGTGCCGCCTTCTCCAGCTTGTCGATGCGATCTTCGACGCTCTGGGCCTTCCAGGGCAGGCCGTCGGCCACCATACCGGCTCCCGCGGCGCCACGACTGAGCGTCGTGAGCCGCACTGCCCGCCCTGTCTTCGTCGCGTGGTCATTCAGATCGTTCACGAACACCAAATCATGCGTGAAGACGATGACCTGACGGTTTTCCGCTTCTTCCACGAGACGCTTGGCCACCTGCCCACGCCAGCGATGGTCCAACGAGGACACCGGGTCATCGAAGACCAGAGCAGAGCGGTGCATCGCGGTGGCAAGCTCGGTCATGAAGGCGGCCAGCGCCACGCAGGTCTTTTCCCCTTCGCTCAGGATTTCGTGGACCTTGGCATCCGGCTTGGCGAAGAGGCGCACCTGATACTGCGGTCAGCCGTACTTGCCGCCGGAGCGCACGATTTCGACGCGAACCTTCGACGCCGCAAGCCTGACAATCTCTTCCTGAAATCTGTCGCGCAGCCGAGGCGTAATCACGGTGTCGGCAATGTCATTGCCCATCTTGGTGATTGTGTTCGTCGCCGTGTCGCCCGCACACTCGGTCAGAAACCGGATGGTCTTCAGCCGCTGGATTTCGTCAGTGACGACCGGCAGCATGCCGGCGAGCAGCGCCCGGTCGCTCAGCTCGGCGAAATCGGCTTCGAGCTTCTTGCGTTCATCTGCGTCAGCCGACTTGCGCAGCTCCGCGGCGTAGTCGCGGATCGTAGTCTGAAGCTGGCCGAGATCAGGCAGCGGCGACGGTGGAACGGGCGGAAGCTGTACCTCGCCCCCGATGGCCACCCCAAACTGCCCCACTTGTGGCCGGTCAAACTGCTCCAGGCAGGACGGTCGAATTATGAGGCTTCAGGGCTGATGGCGATGCGCGCGGCGGCCTCCTTGAGGCGGTAGCTCTTGCCCTCGAATTCCAGCATCGCGCAGCGGTGCATCAGGCGGTCCAGGATGGTGGTGGCCATGGTGGCGTCGCCCAGATACTTACCCCAGTCCTGCACCACCCGGTTGGAGGTCACCACGATCGACCTGCGCAACTTGTAGCGCTGGTGCACGATGGCCTGCAACACCTCGGCGGCGTGCTCGCTGATGCGCCGCGCCAGGAACAGGTCATCCAGGACCAGCAGGTCGGGCTGCACCCACTCCTTGAGCAGTGAGCCCCGCTCGGTGGCATTGCCCAGCGCGTAGCGGCCAAACTCGGTGTCCGCCTCCAGATAGCGCACATCGTGACCGGCCAGCGTGGCCTGGTAGGCCACCGCCTTGGCCAAGTGGCTCTTGCCCGTGCCGGGCTTGCCCACGATCAGTGCATTGGCGCCCTCTGCGATGAACTTGAGCGTGTGCAGCTCAAAGCAGGCCGATCTGGGCAGCTTGGGGTTGAAGCGCCAGTCAAAGTCGGCCAGCGTGACCTTCTCATCCAGCCCCGAGCGCTTGTAGCGGCGCTCCATCAGGCGCGTTCGGCGCCGGTCCAGCTCGTCTTGCAGCATGGCGGCGAAGGTCTCCAGGAACGGCTCCTGGCTGGCCTGGGCCTGCATCACGCGGGTCGACAGGGTCTCGGCAATGCCCGAGAGGCGCAATTCGCGCAGCGCGCGTTCGATCTCGGCCAGGTTCATGCCAGGCTCCCCGGTGCGGTGGTGGTGGCAGCGGTGGTACTGGATACGGTTGCCGTGGCCGTGGCTGCGGCGTGCGCGAAGAGATCACCGTACTCATCGACATCGCGGATGAGCCCGTGCTGCTGGGTCAGCTCTGGGGTGGTGAGCACCGCGCCGTTGTCACCGCTGGCATGGGCTTCAATGGCGGCGAGCGCCTGGGCAAAAAGACCCTCGCTCAAAGCCAGCACGCGCTTGTAGCTGTAGATGCCCTGCTCCAGGGCCTGGGCACAGGCGGCGTTGACGCAGTGGGCCGGGTAGCGCCGCACCAGAGCCACGATGCCCCAGAGCTTGCGCTGCCCGACCCGCCCCTCGATGGCAAAGAGCAGCTCACACAGACGGGCCGCATGTTCGCCGATCTCGCTGGCCTGGCGCAGGATGTAGCGGGTCTCGCGCGAGGGGTTGAACACCCGCTCGTCCTGGGGCAGCACGACAGAGCCAGGACGCTCGGCCTTGGGGTGGGTGCGCAGCAGATCGCCCGTGCTGGCCTCACGGATCTCGATGCGCTGGGCGTAGATGCGCACCAGCACCTTCGATCCGATGGCCGCCGGGCGCGCGGCGTAGCTGCTGTGCGCGACGCGCACGCAACTGTCATCGCACACCGTGCGCTCGACCTCGCTGAAATACTGCATGCCCAACAGCGGCAGCGCCTTGAGGTAGGCGCGTTCTTCCTCGAACATGGCCTGCACCTGGCGCCGCTCGGTGCCGTGGATGCGCTTGGCCGCCCAGTTCTTCTCCCAGTGCGCCAGGAACTCGTTGTGGGCCTCGATGGACTCGAAGCGCCGGCCCTTCAAGGCCGTGGCCTGGGTGTGGCCGATAGCGTGCTCGACCGTGCCCTTGCGGTTGGGGTCGCGTACCCGGGCTGGGTCGGCCACCACATGGTAGTGCGCCAGGGTGGCAGCGTAGACCTTGTTGAGTTCGGGTTCGTACAGGTCGGGCGTGATGACGCCTTCCTTGAGGTTGTCCAGCACCACGTACTGGGGGCAACCACCAAAGAAGCGAAAGGCCCGCTCGTGCAGCTCGGCCCAGATCTGGTGGCTGGACTTCCAGACCACGCAGCGAAAGCTTGCCCGCGAGTAGCGCAGCGTGGCCACGAACAGGCGGGGTTTGCGGTACCGATCAGAACCCGGCACCCGGGTGGGAGCGCCTTCGCCGTAGTCGACCTGCATCTCCTCGCCGGGCAGGAAGCTCAGGCGGTCGAACTGCTCGGGCTCCTTCTGGCGCAGTCGGGCCACGAAGCGTTTGACGGAGTTGTACTGGCCGGCAAAGCCGTGCTGGTCGACCAGGTCCTGGAAGATGGCCATGGCGTTGCGCTTGAGACGCAACTGCGCCTGGATGAACTCACGGTGGGGTTCGCACAGGGAGGAGGCCAGTGGCGCAGGGGCAACAGCAGGAGCCGGTGGCCGGGGTGGGGCAGTTTGACTGGCCACCGCCTCAGAGCCGGTGGCCACCCCGGGGCAGTTTGCCCGTTCGGCCGCAAAGCGTTGCCGGTAGGCGCGGATGGTGTGACGGGAGATACCTGTGACCCGCTCGATCTCTCGCTGGCTGGCGTTGGCCTCCAGCAGCGTCCATATGGTGGTTTGCAAGTGTGGCTTCAAGACGTTCACTCCGGTGGTCCCCTCGTTGGTGAGGGGGTGAAAGTAACGTCCTGCCTGTCGGCCAGCGGGCGACCAACATGCCAAGCTCAATGCATCAGGTCACCACTGGTCAGGTGGAGCAATTTGGGTGGCCATAAGTGGGCTCCATGTCGTTTCGTGTGGAAAGCAACACTGTCACTGGGGCATCGCCGGCGCGAACGGGCTGGCCGGCAGGTGCTTGAGCTTGGACATGCGCAGGTAGGCGATGGCGATGAAGTTCTGGCTCGTCCTGAAGCCGCGCGCGGCGCGCTTGGCCTGCTGCAGCAGTCCGTTCATCGCCTCGACGAAGGCGTTGCTGCGGTGATCGACCATGCCGCGCACCACCGCGTCGAACCGCTCCTTGAGCGTGGCGGCCAGCTTCTTGAACGGCTCGAGCCGACAGCGCCGCGCCCAGCTCAGCCAGGCCCTGAGGTCGGATGCGGCCTGTTCGATGCTGTTGTGCGCTGTGGCCCGTGCGTACACCGCGCGCAGCGCCATCTTCAGCCGCCACGCCCGCGCGCTCTTGAGCGTCGAGCGCTGCAGCCAGTGCATCGCCTGGAGCTGGCGGGCGCTCCAGCTGCTGGGGTTGCGCCGCATGCCCCACAGCAGCTGCCTGAGCGTCTTGCGGCCGCCAGCGCCCAGCGCGGCTCGCACCGCCTGCGCGTCGGTGGCCATCTCCGCGCGGCGCACCTGGTCCATCGCCTCGATGGCCATCGAGACGACGTGAAAGCGGTCGTAGCTGATCTGCGCCTCGGGCAACGCCAGCGCCACGCCCTTGGCGTAGGCCGCGCTCATGTCCATGCACACGTGCCGCACCTGGGCGGGATCGCCGCCATGGGCCCTCAGATCCTCGGCGAACTCCACCACCGTGCGGTGCTCGCGCCCCTCGGTGGCGAACAGCAGCCGCTTGCGATCCAGGTCGTGCACGACGGTGATGTAGTGCTGCCCGCGCCGCAGGCTGGTCTCGTCGATGCCCACCGTGCGCACGCCGGCGAAGTCTTCCAGCGCACGCGCCTGCGCGACGTAGAACTCGATGCGCCGCCACAGCCGCTTGTCCTTGCAGCGCAGCAACTCGGCGGCCTGGCGCACCGGCAGGTCCAGGCACAAGGTCAGCGCCAGCGCTTCGAACGCCGCGGTGAAGCCCGAGCCCGGACGCGCCCAGGGCACGGCCACCTGCGTGGTCTTGCCGCAGGCACCGCAGGCCACGCGCGGCACGTCGCAGTGCAGCCAGGCCTCGAACTGGAAGAAGTCCAGGTGCCGCCAGGATCGGCGCAGCCGGTCGTGCACCGGTTGCGTGGCCGCACCGCATGCCGGGCAGGCGAGCCTGCTGGTGTGGCAGCCGATCTCGAAGTCGATACGCCGCTTGGCCGTGTCGAGCCTGACGTCATCGACGACCCACGGCGGCTGCAAGCCCAGCGCGCTGGTGAACAGAGCTTCTACGGCAATGCCCATGGACTCATCCTCCTGATCAAACACGCCTCGTGGACATGTGCACAGGCCGGCCAGCGGCCTGCACACATGCCCACCGGGCTCGACGACCAGGAGTCATTGTGACTGTTGGGTTCCACACGAAATGACGAAGAGCCCATAAGTGGAGCACTTTGGGTGGCCGCCGGGGGTCGATGCGATGAAGTCGAAGACTTGGGTGTAGCGGGTGCACACCGATCGTTCACGAAGATCTTTCGATGCAGTGAAAGGCGAAACCCCGCATGTCCAAACTGTTGCGGTGACGCCGAAGGCTTCACTTGTCCGCGAACAGATCGCTCACAAGTTGCCGCAGCCACATATTGGCCGGGTCACGGTTGTACTTGGCGTGCCAGAACATGTTAATGGCAATTTCGGGCAGCTTGACAGGGTGAGGGGAGACGACCAAGTCAAATGGGCCCTTGCTGCGGTCAGCAAACCGCTCGGGCAATGTGGCGATCAGGTCGGTGCTTTGAAGGATGTGGCCCACAGCGATGAAGTGCGGCACCACCAGTCGAACGCGGCGCGTGACGCCCGCACGGGTTAGCAGGCTGTCGATCTCCCCATGGCCTGTGTTTGGCGCCGTAACACCCACATGTTCAAGCTTGCTGAATTGGGCCAGCGTCATGGGCGACTTTGCGACGGGGTGTCCCTTCCTGAACATGCACACGTAACGTTGCCTGAACAGCCGCTTCTGGAAGAAACCGGTTTGCAGGTTGGGCATCAGACCCAGCGCGAGATCGATGGCGCCGGACTCCATGCCTTCCTTCAGGTCGCCCGAGCCGGGCCGGTGGGTATGGATCTGGATCTTCGGTGCCAGCCGGGACAGCGCGTCCATGAGCGGCGGCATGAAGTACATCTCGCCGATGTCGGTCATCGCCAGGTTGAAGGTCCGGGCACTGGTCTGGGGGTCGAAACTTTCTTTACTCGACAGAGCTGTCTGCAGCGCATTGAGTGCGTACACGACGGGTTCTGCCAGGTGCAGGGCGTAGGGCGTCGGCTCCATGCCCTTGGATGTGCGTATGAAGAGCTCGTCGTTCAGCAGCTCACGCAGGCGACGCAGCGCGTTGCTGACGGCGGGCTGTGACATGTTGAGCTTCTCGGCAGCAGTGGACGCGCTGCGGTCCATCAACATCTGGTTGAACACCACCAGCAGGTTGAGATCAATGTCGCGAAGCCTCATGCTGTACCTCACTATTCATGCTGGTGATTCTAACCATCAGGTTCGCTGCATCGACTTATACGACTTGTCTATCCAGAATCGCGTCATTCGGAGACAAAGAGAGCGCACAACATGGAACTGGTCGTACAGCCACTGAAGCTGCGGCTGCAGACAGAGATTGGGAAAAATCTGCTGGACGTGCTGCGTGCGCACAGCGTTCCCATTTCCTACAGCTGCATGTCCGGTCGCTGCGGCACCTGCCGCTGCAAGGTGATCGAAGGCAGCGTGCTGGGCGGCGTACCGGAGACAGGACGCCCCCATTCGGCCAAGGCCGGTGAGGTATTGGCCTGCCAGGCTACCCTGACCGGGGACTGCACCATCGAGGTTCCCGATGTGGATGAGGTGGTTACCCATCCGGCCAAGATCATCAAGGGCACGGTCACATCGATCGAGCAGGCCACGCACGACATTCGCCGCATCAAAGTCAAGCTGGCCAAGCCGCTGGAATTCAGCCCGGGGCAGTACGCCATTTTGCAGTTCACGCCCGACCATATCCGCCCATATTCCATGGCCGGCCTGCCGGGTGATGAGGAGATGGAGTTCCACATCCGAAAAGTGCATGGAGGCCGCGTCACGGAATACATCTTCGGTGAACTGAAGGTCGGATCGAACATCCGCATCAGTGGGCCGCTGGGCACGGCATACCTGCGTCGCAAGCACACCGGCCCAATGCTGTGCGTGGGCGGTGGTACCGGTCTGGCCCCTGTTTTGTCGATCGTGCGCGGCGCGTTGGCCGAGGGCATGACCAACCCTATTCACCTCTATTTCGGTGTGCGCAGCCAAGAAGACCTGTACGACGCCGAGCGGCTCCAGGCGATGGCCGATCAACACCCTCAGCTCAAGGTCCACGTTGTCGTCGCCACCGGCCCGGTGGACGGTGCATGGCGCAGCGGCCTGGTCACCGATGCCATCGAGAGCGATTTTAAGTCGCTCGATGGCTGGCGAGCGTACCTGTGCGGCGCTCCCGCCATGGTCGATGCCCTCAGTTTGATCGTCGCCAAGCTTGGCATTGCGTCGGAGCATGTTCACGCCGATGCCTTCTATCCCAGCGGTGTCTGAACCCCACCGATCGTTCCCAGTGCATTCCACCCAAGGAGACGCACGATGAGTGAAACCAAGACAGTGTTTCCCAAAGACCCCGTTTGGCCAGGAGACGGCACCAGCCGGATCCCCTTCTGGGCTTACACCAGCGAGGACCACTACAAGCGCGAACTCGACCGCTTTTTCTACTCCGGCCACTGGTGCTACGTAGGCCTGGAAGCCGAGATTCCGAATCCAGGCGACTTCAAGCGAACGGTGATCGGTGAGCGCTCGGTCATCATGGTGCGTGATCCGGATGGCGGCATCAACGTGGTGGAGAACGTCTGCGCCCACCGTGGCATGCGCTTTTGCCGCGAGCGCCACGGCAACGCCAAGGACTTCTTCTGCCCCTACCACCAGTGGAACTACAGCCTCAAGGGTGACCTGCAGGGCGTGCCCTTCCGCCGTGGCGTCAAGCAGGACGGCAAGGTCAACGGCGGCATGCCCAAGGACTTCAAACTCGAAGAACACGGCCTGACCAAGCTCAAGGTGGCCGCCCGAGGCGGTGCAGTGTTTGCCTCTTTCGACCACGATGTCGAGCCTTTCGAGGACTTCCTGGGCCCAACCATCCTACACTACTTCGATCGCGTCTTCAATGGCCGCAAGCTCAAGATCCTGGGCTACCGCCGCCAGCGCATCCCGGGCAACTGGAAGCTGATGCAGGAGAACATCAAGGACCCCTACCACCCGGGCCTGCTGCACACCTGGTTCTCGACCTTCGGGCTCTGGCGCGCCGACAACAAGTCGGAACTGAAGATGGACGCCAAATTCCGCCACGCCGCGATGATCTCCACGCGCGGTCAGGGCGGCAAGAACGAGGAGGTCGTGTCCGGCGTGGACAGCTTCAAGGAGCAGATGAAGGTGAACGACCCGCGTCTGCTGGACATCGTGCCCGAGCCCTGGTGGGGCGGCCCGACCGCCGTGATGACCACGATCTTCCCCAGTGTGATCATCCAGCAGCAGGTCAACAGCGTCTCCACTCGCCACATCCAGCCCAACGGGCACAGATCTTTTGATTTCGTCTGGACCCATTTCGGCTTTGAAGACGACACGCCGGAGATGCACCAGCGTCGCCTGATCCAGGCCAACCTGTTCGGCCCCGCGGGTTTCGTCTCTGCAGACGATGGCGAGGTGATCGAATGGTCGCAGGAGGGCTTCGAGCAGAACCCGTCACACCGCACGGTGGTGGAAATGGGTGGCTACGACATCGAGGACACCGACCACATGGTGACCGAAACCTTGATTCGCGGTATGTACAACTACTGGCGCAAAGTGATGGGGGAGTGAACATGATCGACTTCAAGACGTACTTCGATCTGCTCAACCTGTACAGCGACTACGCCATGGTCTGCGACTCCGCCGAATGGGAGAAGTGGCCTGAGTTCTTCGTCGAATCGGGCACCTACCGTCTGCAGCCTCGCGAAAACTTTGAGCAGGGCCTGCCCCTGTGTCTGCTGGCTCTGGAGAGCAAGGCCATGATTCGCGACCGTGTGTACGGCGTCAAAGAAACCATGTACCACGACCCCTACTACCAGCGCCACATCGTGGGCACGCCGCGAATCCTGTCCGTGGAGCGTGATGTCAGTGGCGAGCGCATCCAGTCGGAAGCCAACTACGTGGTCATTCGAACCAAGCTAGATGGGGACTCCACGGTTTTCAACGCAGGCTACTACCGCGACGTCATCGTGCGCACACCGGAAGGGCTGAAGCTGCAGTCTCGGCTGTGCGTGTACGACAGCGAGATGATCCCCAACTCCCTCATCTACCCCATTTGAGGTTGCAGAACATGTCCGAGAACTGGATTGATGCCATCGCACGGGACGCTGTGCCTGAGGGCGATGTGGTCGGAGCCATCGTGGCAGGCAAAGACATTGCCTTCTATGAGGTGGAAGGTGAGGTCTTCGCCACCGACAACTTGTGTACCCACGGGGCTGCGCGCTTGAGCGACGGCTTTCTCGAAGGCCGGGAAATTGAATGTCCTTTGCATCAAGGCCGATTCGATGTTTGCACGGGTAAAGCCTTGTGCACACCCCTGACACAGGACATCAAAACCTACCCCGTAAAAATCGAAAACATGCGCGTGATGATCAAGCTGGACTAAAACTCTTTGCAGGAGGAAAGCCAAATCCGGAAATCACCCCACCCAACCCAATCACTACCCGTTTTCAAACAAGAGGAGACAAGCAATTATGAGTTACCAAAACTTAGTGAGTGAAGCAGGGCTGACGCAAAAGCACCTGATTCATGGCGACAAAGAACTTTTCCAGCACGAGATGAAGACCATCTTCGCGCGGAACTGGCTTTTTCTGACCCATGACAGTCTGATTCCCTCCCCCGGCGACTATGTCACTGCCAAAATGGGCGTCGATGAAGTCATCGTCTCCCGCCAGAACGATGGGTCGGTGCGAGCCTTTTTGAATGTTTGCCGTCACCGGGGCAAGACACTAGTTCACGCTGAAGCCGGAAATGCGAAAGGCTTTGTGTGCAGCTACCACGGCTGGGGCTTCGGTTCCAACGGCGAACTGCAAAGCGTTCCCTTTGAAAAAGAGTTGTACGGCGATGCGATCAAAAAGAAATGCCTGGGCTTGAAAGAAGTCCCCCGCATCGAAAGCTTTCATGGTTTTATCTACGGCTGTTTTGATGCAGAAGCTCCCCCGTTCATCGATTATCTGGGTGATGCAGCCTGGTACTTAGAACCCATCTTCAAGTACTCTGGTGGCCTGGAACTTGTAGGCCCCCCCGGCAAAGTGGTGATCAAGGCCAACTGGAAGGCTCCTGCGGAAAACTTTGTGGGTGACGCGTACCACGTTGGTTGGACGCACGCATCGTCTTTGCGCTCAGGTCAGTCGATATTTACCCCTCTTGCGGGCAACGCTATGCTTCCACCCGAAGGCGCGGGCTTACAAATGACCAGCAAGTATGGCAGTGGAATGGGCGTATTGTGGGACGCCTACTCCGGTGTCCACAGCGCTGATCTGGTTCCCGAAATGATGGCATTCGGCGGCGCAAAACAGGAAAAACTCGCCAAGGAAATCGGCGATGTCCGGGCACGGATTTACCGCAGCCATCTAAACTGCACGATTTTCCCGAACAACAGCATTTTGACCTGCTCCGGTGTCTTCAAGGTCTGGAACCCGATCGATGAAAACACGACCGAGGTTTGGACGTATGCCATCGTGGAAAAAGACATGCCTGAGGACTTAAAGCGTCGCTTGGCTGACGCGGTTCAGCGCACTTTCGGACCAGCAGGATTCTGGGAAAGCGACGACAACGACAACATGGAGACGGAGTCGCAAAATGCCAAGAAATACCAATCCAGCAACAGTGATCTGATTGCCAATTTGGGTTTCGGCAAGGACGTCTACGGCGACGAATGCTATCCGGGCGTCGTTGGCAAATCGGCAATCGGCGAAACCAGCTATCGCGGATTCTACCGTGCCTACCAGGCTCACATCAGCAGCTCCAATTGGGCCGAGTTCGAAAATGCCTCCCGAAATTGGCACACCGAACTCACCAAGACGACTGATCGCTAATCCAGGAGCCAACCATGATGATCAATACCCAGGAAGACAAGCTGGTCTCCGCGGGCTCCATGTCGTTTCGTGTGGAAAGCAACACTGTCACTGGGGCATCGCCGGCGCGAATGGGCTGGCCGGCAGGTGCTTGAGCTTGGACATGCGCAGGTAGGCGATGGCGATGAAGTTCTGGCTCGTCCTGAAGCCGCGCGCGGCGCGCTTGGCCTGCTGCAGCAGCCCGTTCATCGCCTCGACGAAGGCGTTGCTGCGGTGATCGACCATGCCGCGCACCACCGCGTCGAACCGCTCCTTGAGCGTGGCGGCCAGCTTCTTGAACGGCTCGAGCCGACAGCGCCGCGCCCAGCTCAGCCAGGCCCTGAGGTCGGATGCGGCCTGTTCGATGCTGTTGTGCGCTGTGGCCCGTGCGTACACCTCGCGCAGCGCCATCTTCAGCCGCCACGCCCGCGCGCTCTTGAGCGTCGAGCGCTGCAGCCAGTGCATCGCCTGGAGCTGGCGGGCGCTCCAGGTGCTGGGGTTGCGCCGCATGCCCCACAGCAGCTGCCTGAGCGTCTTGCGGCCGCCAGCGCCCAGCGCGGCTCGCACCGCCTGCGCGTCGGTGGCCATCTCCGCGCGGCGCACCTGGTCCATCGCATCGATGGCCATCGAGACGACGTGAAAGCGGTCGTAGCTGATCTGCGCCTCGGGCAGCGCCAGCGCCACGCCCTTGGCGTAGGCCGCGCTCATGTCCATGCACACGTGCCGCACCTGGGCGGGATCGCCGCCATGGGCCTTCAGATCCTCGGCGAACTCCACCACCGTGCGGTGCTCGCGCCCCTCGGTGGCGAACAGCAGCCGCTTGCGATCCAGGTCGTGCACGACGGTGATGTAGTGCTGCCCGCGCCGCAGGCTGGTCTCGTCGATGCCCACCGTGCGCACGCCGGAGAAGTCTTCCAGCGCACGCGCCTGCTCGACGTAGAACTCGATGCGCCGCCACAGCCGCTTGTCCTTGCAGCGCAGCAACTCGGCGGCCTGGCGCACCGGCAGGTCCAGGCACAAGGTCAGCGCCAGCGCTTCGAACGCCGCGGTGAAGCCCGAGCCCGGACGCGCCCAGGGCACGGCCACCTGCGTGGTCTTGCCGCAGGCACCGCAGGCCACGCGCGGCACGTCGCAGTGCAGCCAGGCCTCGAACTGGAAGAAGTCCAGGTGCCGCCAGGATCGGCGCAGCCGGTCGTGCACCGGTTGCGTGGCCGCACCGCATGCCGGGCAGGCGAGCCTGCTGGTGTGGCAGCCGATCTCGAAGTCGATACGCCGCTTGGCCGTGTCGAGCCTGACGTCATCGACGACCCACGGCGGCTGCAAGCCCAGCGCGCTGGTGAACAGAGCTTCTACGGCAATGCCCATGGACTCATCCTCCTGATCAAACACGCCTCGTGGACATGTGCACAGGCCGGCCAGCGGCCTGCACACATGCCCACCGGGCTCGACGACCAGGAGTCATTGTGACTGTTGGGTTCCACACGAAATGACGAAGGACCTCTCCGCGCACGACGCCGAAGAATTTCATCGTTTCTTCGTCGGGCACGACAGCGATCTGCAGCAAGAAGTCACCACACTCCTGACCCGAGAAGCACATCTGTTGGACATTCAGGCCTACAAAGCCTGGCTTGAACACTGCGTTGCCCCCGAGATCAAATACCAAGTGATCTCGCGAGAACTTCGCTCCACTTCCGAGCGTCGATACCAACTGAATGATGCGGTGAACATCTACAACGAGAACTATCAACAGCTGAAAGTTCGAGTTGAACACCAGATGGACCCGCAGAACTGGGCCAACAGCCCGAAGATCCGTTTCACCCGCTTCGTCACCAATGTCACAGCGGCCAAGGACAAGATCGTACCGGATCTGCTGCATGTGCGTTCCAACCTCATTCTCCACCGCGCCAGACGCGGCAATCAAGTTGACGTCTTCTATGCAACGCGGGAAGACAAATGGAAACGCATCGAAGGTGGTGGCATCAAATTGGTCGAACGCTTTGTGGACTACCCGGAGCGCATTCTCCAAACCCACAATATGATGATCTTCCTGTGAACCCTGGGGATGCCTGCCTGGATGGCGGTCATCCTTGATTGTTTTAAACAGAAATTTATTGCCATGAGCACACAGCAAGTTATTGCCATCACTGGAGCCGGCTCGGGCATCGGGCTGGAACTGGTTCGATCCTTCAAAGCAGCTGGCTATTGCGTGTCCGCACTTGTTCGCAATGAGGAACAAGAGGCGGGTCTTCGCAGTGAATTCAAAGATGCCATTGAGATCGTGGCGGGCGATGTCCGTGATCACGCCACCAATGAGAAGCTGGTTAAACAGACGGTTGCCAAGTTCGGGCGCCTGGATTGCTTCATCGGAAATGCCGGGATATGGGATTACATGCTGAGCATCGATGAGCCTTGGGAGAAATTCTCGGGCAGTTTCGACGAGATATTTGACATCAACGTCAAAAGCTATTTCAGCGGCATCAGCGCGGCCTTGCCGGAGCTCAAAAAGACGAACGGATCGGTGGTGGTGACGGCTTCCGTTTCTTCCTATGCGGTCGGCGGCGGCGGCTCTTGCTACATTGCCAGCAAGCATGCAGTGCTGGGCATGGTCAAGGCGTTGGCCTACGAATTGGCTCCGCACATCCGGGTCAATGGCGTTGCGCCAGGTGGCACGGTCACTTCTTTGGCTGGCCCGGCAAGCGCTGGCTTCGACAAAACCAAAATGAAAGACATGCCCGGCATCGATGACATGATCAAAGGCCTGACTCCCCTGGGGTTCGCGGCAAGGCCCGAGGACGTGGTGGCACCGTACCTTTTGCTGGCCTCCCGGGAACAAGGGAAGTTCATCACTGGCACGGTGATCAGCATTGATGGCGGCATGGCTCTCGGCCGCAAGTGAATTTCCAATCAAATCAGATTTTTCAACCCCATTCCCAGGAGACAACCCATGAAGACGAAATTGTTCATCAACAACACCTGGCGCGCTTCGAGTGACAAAAAGTCATTCGATCGCAAGCACCCTGTCAGTGGCGAGGTCGTGACCCAATGCGCGAACGCCACGGTGGACGATGCGGTCGATGCGGCTCGAGCCGCTCAAGAGGCGTTCAAGTCCTGGAAGGCCGTTGGGCCTTCGGAGCGGCGGCGCCTTCTTTTGAAGGTGGCAGACGTCATGGAGAGCAAAACGCCCGAGTTCATCGAAGTGATGGCCAAGGAAGTGGGAGCCTCCGCGCTGTGGGCGGGGTTCAACGTGCACCTGTCGGCCAATGTATTCCGGGAAGCCGCCTCACTGGCCACCCAAATTCAAGGCGAAACCATTCCGACGGACAAGCCTGACACCCTGTCAATGACGCTGCGTCAGCCTGTCGGCCCCATCTTGAGCATCGTTCCCTGGAACGGCACCGCCGTGCTCGCGGCGCGGGCCATCGCTTATCCGCTGGTCTGCGGCAATACCGTTGTGTTCAAAGGCTCCGAGTTCAGCCCCGGCACGCACGCTTTGATCACCAAGTGCCTGCAGGAGGCCGGCCTGCCTGCTGGCGTGCTCAATTATCTGAACTCGTCCCCGGACCGCTCGCCCGATATCGCCGATGCGCTGATTTCGTCTAAAGAGATTCGTCGCATCAACTTCACGGGCTCCACTCGCGTGGGGCGCATCATCGCCCAGAAAGCGGCCCAACATCTCAAGCGTTGCTTGCTGGAGTTGGGCGGCAAGTCCCCGCTGATCGTTCTGGACGACGCTGACATCGACGCGGCGGTCAAGGCAGCGGTGTTCGGCAGCTTCCTGTTCCAAGGCCAGATCTGCATGTCCACCGAACGCCTGGTGGTCGACGAGAAGATCGCGGACGAATTTGTCGCGAAATTCGCCGCGAAAACCAAGCAGTTGAGCGCAGGCGATCCATGCGTCACCGGGGACTGCATCATCGGCCCGATGGTGTCGCCCAACTCGGGGGACCGGATCAATGCTCTGTTCAAAGATGCCATCGATAAGGGCGCCAAGGTCGTGTGCGGCGGCATGGCCGAGGGTGCAGTCATGCCCGCCACGATCCTGGACCACGTGACAGCCGACATGCAGATCTACGATGAGGAAACCTTCGGTCCCATCACTGTGGTTATCCGGTGCAAGGGCGAAGCCGATGCCATCCGTATTGCCAACGACAGTGCATATGGCCTGTCATCGGGCGTGTTTGGCCGGGACGTGAACCGGGCTCTGCGCGTGGGCATGGCGATCGAATACGGCTCGGTCCATATCAACGGCTCCACCGTACAGAACGAGGCGCAGGCGCCTTATGGCGGCACAAAGGCCACCGGTTATGGCCGCTTCGACGGACGCGCGGTGATCGACGAGTTCACGGAACTCAAGTGGCTGACCATTGAACCATTCGAGCAGCAGTATCCCTTCTAAGCTGAAGCAACAAAGGAGTTAAACCATGAACAAGCCAGCAACTGTCATTGAATTGGGGTACATGGGCATTTCGGTCAAGGATCCCGCAGCGTGGAAATCCTTTGCCGCAAACATGCTGGGACTTCAAGTCCTCGATGAGGGTGACAAGGATCGCTTCTATCTGCGAATGGACAATTGGCACCACCGGATCGTGGTTCATCACAACGGTCAAGATGACCTTGATGACCTTGAATACTTAGGCTGGCGTGTCGCCGGTCAACCGGAATTCGAGGCATTGGGTCAAAAGCTCGTGGACGCAGGCTACAAAGTCCGCGTGTGCGACAAAGCCGAAGCACAAGAACGGATGGTACTGGGCCTGATGAAGACAGAAGATCCGGGGGGCAACCCGACCGAGATTTTCTGGGGACCTCGGATTGACCTGAACAATCCCTTCCACCCCGGTCGTCCCTTGCACGGAAAATTTCTAACCGGCGATCAGGGCCTAGGCCACTGCATCGTGCGTCAGAATGATGTTGAAGCGGCGCGTAAGTTCTATAGCTTGCTGGGATTTCGTGGAGATGTCGAGTACCGCCTTCCTTTGCCCAACGGCATGACGGCTGAGTTGACGTTCATGCATTGCAATGCTCGCGATCATTCCATCGCTTTCGGTTCAATGCCTGCGGCCAAGCGCCTCAATCATCTGATGATTGAATACACTCATATCGAAGATTTGGGTTACACATACCAGCTTTTCAAGAAGGAAAAGATTGACATTGCCTTGCAATTGGGCATCCATTCCAACGATAAGGCGCTGACGTTCTACGGGGCAACACCTTCCGGCTGGCTGATCGAACCTGGGTGGCGAGGCGCCCCCGCCATTGATGAATCGGAATATTACGTCGGCGACATTTTCGGTCACGCCATCGAGGCCACCGGTTATGGATTGGACGTCAAACTGAGCTAGCCATGCAAAAGATGCGAAATCGATCGCATCTGTTTTTCCCATTCTGTTCCATATAACAAAAGGAGACAATGATGATCAAAGAAGCCATTTCCCTCGCAGGACTTGGGATGCTGATGCTCAGCACCGCATATGCCGAGGATTCCCGTTGGTCATATCGCATCGGCGCCACCAACGTAGCCTTCGATGCGAGCGCCAAAGTTTCGATTGACGGAACAAGGGTTCCGGGTGGAAGCGCTGACGCTAGTGACAACAACGCTTTGACATTTGACTTCGGCTACATCATTAACGATAACTGGAACGCGCGATTAATTGTTGGCATTCCACCCACCACAAAAGTGACAGGCGCAGGCACGCTGCCCCCGATTTTGCTGGGCCGTGTCCAATATGCTCCTGCGGTTTTGTCGGCGACCTACAACCTGCCGCAGATGGGATTGATTCGCCCGTACGTGGGGGCGGGGATCAACTACACCCGAATTCTGAAAAGCAAAGATGCCAATCTGACCTCATTCGATGCAGATCATGCGTGGGCACCTGTGCTCCACATCGGTGCAGAAGCGAACATCAACCGCGACTGGTTCGTCAGCTTTGATATCCGAAAACTTTATCTAAAAACAGATGCATCGGGGTTTCTTGGGCCTCAAGTTGCTACAGCCCGCGTAACGTTGAATCCGCTGCTGACGTCGATTGCGATTGGCCGGAGATTCTGATCGGTCCACATTGATTCCAAAATTCTGTTTGCATCACCATTTTCAAAGGAAATTTGAATGACAAGAAAGACGAGCAAAGCGGTGCGCCTGACCGCCGCGGATATTCAAGGCGTATGGGTCATCATGCCGACCCCGTCCACGCCGGATGCCTCGGACTGGCGCAGCACGCACACGGTCGATCTCGACGAGACGGCCCGGATTGTCGAGGAGTTGATTGCGGCCGGCGTCAATGGCATTCTGAGCCACGGCACCTTTGGCGAATGCGCGACGCTGACGTGGGAGGAGAAGCGGGATTTTGTTTCAACGGTCGTGGAAACCGCGCGCGGTCGAGTGCCCTACTTCTGCGGCACAACGGCCTTGAATACCCGTGAAGTCATACGCCAGACCCGCGAATTGATCGACATTGGCGCCCAAGGAACAATGCTCGGCGTGCCGATGTGGGTGAAGATGGATCTGCCTACTGCCGTGCAATTTTATCGCGATGTGGCGGAAGCAGTGCCAGATGCAGCCATCGCTGTCTACGCCAACCCGGAGGCTTTCAAATTTGATTTTCCTCGCCCGTTTTGGGCCGAAATGTCCAAAATCCCGCAGGTTGTCACAGCCAAGTACTTGGGCATCGGGATGCTGGACTTGGATCTGAAATTGGCCCCAAATATTCGCTTCCTTCCGCATGAGGATGACTACTACGCTGCGGCCCGGATCAATCCCGAGCGCATAACTGCTTTCTGGTCTAGCGGTTCCATGTGCGGCCCAGCGACCGCCCTTGTGCTGCGCGATGAGGTGGTAAAGGCCAAAAAGACCGGTGATTGGGCCAAGGCCAAGGCTATTTCAGATGACATGCGCGCAGCCGATGCCACACTGTTTCCACGCGGCGATTTCTCGGAATTCTCAAAATACAACATTGGCCTCGAAAAAGCACGAATGGACGCGGCCGGCTGGCTCAAGGCGGGGCCGTGCCGGCCACCCTATACGCTGGTTCCCGACGAATACCTTGCAGGTGCCCGAAAATCAGGCAAGGCCTGGGCCGCACTGCATACCAAGTATGCCAAGGAATTGAGGAAAACCAAAACGGCAACCAACTCGAAAAAGAAGTAAGTCCAGGCCCTGAGTCAGACATCTCCGATCAGCACAACCTGCTGATCTGGAGGTTTTCTGGATTAGTGCAGTCGGCGAGTTAAAAATATGCCAGTACAGAGTGGAAGCGCCACAAGCGCAGGGTGCACCGATCGCCCTGAAGCAATCTCACACTATTGCCATCTTCTCTTTGTTGGGATTGCATGATCGTGATGGTCGATTTTTATTTCGATTTTTTGAGCCCATTTTCGTATCTGGCCAACCACCGTTTGTCGGTGCTCGCCGGGCGTTATGGATTCTCCATCCAGTATCACGCCATTGATTTGGCGCGAGCAAAAACGGCCATTGGCAACATCGGGCCATCCAATCGGGACCTCAAGGTCAAGCTTGACTACTTAAAGGTGGATTTGCAGCGATGGGCCGATCTCTATAGGATTCCGTTGGTTTTCCCCCCTAACTTCAACAGCCGCCGGGTGAATGCCGGACTGTATTACCCGGCAGCCAGGGAGCGAGCCGCTGAATATGTTCGCCTTGTTTTCGATTCGGCTTGGGGGAAAGGGTGGGCACTGGATGCTGATAGCTTGCTGGCTGAGGTATGCGACAAGCTAAACTGGGATCTCGGTGAATTTGAAGATTTTTTGAACAGCGAAAATGCCGCCAAGGCATACGACGAAGAGACGCAGGCGGCCATTGACCGAAAGGTTTTCGGGGTTCCCACCGTGTTTTGGGATGATCAAATGTGGTGGGGAAATGACCGCCTTTTCATGCTTGAGAGCAGGTTGCAAAAGGAAACGCAACCATAAATTCTCAGTGCATCGATTTTTCTGATTTTTCAACCACGCCTTGATTTTAAGGAGTCTCATGAAGCTTTATTACAGCCCCGGCGCATGTTCATTGTCGCCTCACATCATCCTTCGTGAAGGTGGATTTGACTTTCAGCTAGAAAAGGTTGATCTCGGCACCAAGGTGACTGAGACTGGTGTTGATTACAAGACCGTCAATCCCGTGGGCAGTGTCCCCGCTTTGCAAATGGATGATGGGCAGGTGCTCACCGAAGGGCCGGCCATCGTTCAATACCTCGCTGACCGTGTGCCAGAAAAATGCCTGGCACCGGCAGCTGGCTCGCTGGAGCGTTACCGACTGATGGAATGGCTGAATTTCATCTCCACCGAATTGCATAAAAGCTTCGGAGCGCTGTTCAGCCCGGTGTTTCCACAGGATGCCAAGCCAGTCATCAAGGCCCAATTGGAAAGCCGTCTTGCCCATACCGAGCAGATGCTCGGTGACAAGGTTTGGGCCATGGGGAACGACTTTTCCGTGGTGGACGCCTACTTGTTTACTGTGCTTGGCTGGGGGGCTTACGTGAATGTGGACCTTTCGCCTTGGCCCGGCCTGCAAGGCTACCTCAACCGCGTGGCTGAACGTCCAGCAGTCCGGGCCACATTGTCGGCTGAAGGTTTGATCTGATTTTTTTAGAGAAATAAATAAAGCATGGCCAGCCTCCATGAGCGGCCAGCCATGCCGCGGGGCAGCCGTGGGCAGCGGCCTCGATCAAATTTCGATGCACACAGATTACGAGCCCCTTTTTCCGACTGCGGTCGGATTCAGAAATTGCCGATACTTGCTTTGGTCTGATCGAAGCGTGAGGGATATCGGCTTCCCCTATCCACATGCTTGATGAAGAGGAGCGTATCACCATGAGTCACGAACTTGGCCGACTGGAAGACCTGCCGCAGGACTACCGAGACGAACTCAAACAACTTAACCTGGTGCCGCTATGGCCCAGCCTACGCGCGGTGCTGCCGCCCAATGTCCCGACCCGCCAGACGCAGCCGACTTACTGGTCCTACCAGACGCTCAAGCCGCTGCTGCTCAAGGCCGGTGAGCTGACCCCCATTGAGAAGGCCGAGCGCCGCGTGCTGGTGCTGGCCAACCCCGGCCACGGCCTGGAGAAGATGCAAGCCAGCGCCGCCATATACCTGGGCATGCAGTTGCTGCTGCCCGGCGAGTGGGCGCCCAGCCACCGCCACACCCCCAACGCGGTGCGCATGATCGTGGAGGGCGAGGGCGCCTACACCACCGTGGATGGCGAGAAGTGCCCCATGAGCCGGGGTGACCTCATCCTCACGCCCACCGGCCTGTGGCACGAGCACGGCCACGACGGCAACGAGCCCGTGGTGTGGCTCGATGTGCTGGACCTGCCGCTGGTGTACTACATGGAGGCCAGCTACCACATCGACGGCGAGCGCCAGCAGGTCGACCCCGGCCGGGGCGACTGCGCCTGGACCCGTGCGGGCGTGGTGCCAACCCCCGTGTTCCAGCGCAGCGACAAGCGCTATCCTCTCTTGCGCTACCCTTGGGCCGACACCCGTGCCGCCCTGCTGTCGCTGGCGGCCGACCAGCCTGAGCAGGAATGCGTGCAGGTCACCTACGTCAATCCCGAAACCGGCGAAGACGCAGAGAACATCCTCGGTTTCTACGCCCTGATGCTGCGCCCGGGCCAGACGCTGGCGCTGCCGGCACGATCACCTGCGGTGGTCTATCACGTGATCGAAGGCGCGGCCCGTGTTTCGACCGGCGCCCAGGACTTCGATCTGGTCGCGGCCGACACTTGCTGCATCCCCGGCTACACGCCGACGGTGCTGAAAAACGCTTCGGCGACCGAACCTGCGTTCCTGTTCATCGCCGACGAGTCGCCGCTGCACCGCAAGCTCGGCGTCTACGAAGTCCGCCAGGACGATCAGCCAGCCATGCCGTCCTCCCTCTGATTTTTCGGAAGCCCTCCCATGACCCAATACCTCTTCACCCCACCCGCCATCCAGTCCCTGCCCATCCGCGGCAAGACCGAGCGCTTCCCCATCAACCGCATCTTCTGCGTCGGCCGCAACTACCACGCCCACGCGGTGGAAATGGGCCGTCCGGTCGACAAAAGCGTCGAACAAGCGTTCTACTTCACCAAATCGCCACAAACCCTGGTGGAAAGTGGTGCGACCGTGGCCTACCCGCCGCGCACCAGCAACTACCACTACGAGATGGAGCTGGTGCTGGCGATCGGCAAGCCCGGCTTCCGCGTCAGCGAAGACCAGGCGCACGAGTTGATTTACGGCTACGCCGCCGGCCTGGACATGACCCGGCGCGACCTGCAACTGGTGGCACGCGACAAGGGCCTCCCCTGGGACACCGGCAAGGACATCGAGGAAGGCTCGGTCTGCTCAGAGATCCTGCCGATGGAAGGCGTGGTGATCGAGCAGGGTGCCATCGCGCTGGAGGTCAACGGTGCGACCAAGCAGTCGTCCAACGTGGACAAGCTGATCTGGAACATCCGCGAAATCATTGCGGACCTGTCCACCTACTACCACCTGCAGCCCGGCGACCTGATCTACACCGGCACGCCCGAGGGTGTGGGCGCGGTGGTGACGGGTGACAAGATCACCGGCCGTGTCGAAGGCGTGGCCGAGATCACACTGACCGTCGGTCCGGCGGCCTGAGCGCCATGAAGTTGCACAACTTCTGGCGCAGCGGCACCTCGCATCGCTTGCGCATCGCACTCAACCTCAAGGGCCTGGACGTCGAGTACGTTGCTGTTCACCTGGGCAAGGACGCACACCTGACGGATGCCTTCAAGGCCATCAACCCGCAGCAGCTGGTGCCCGCACTGGACACCGGCAAGCAGGTCCTGATCCAGTCGCCCGCCATCATCGAATGGCTGGAAGAGACCCACCCCACGCCGGCCCTGCTGCCCGCGGACGTCGACGCTCGCGCCCGTGTGCGAGCCCTGGCGGCCATTGTCGGCTGCGATATCCACCCGATCAACAACCGCCGCATCCTCGAAACCCTGCGCAAGACGTTTGGCGCCGACGAGGCCGCCATCAACGCCTGGTGCGGAACCTGGATCACGGCAGGCTTCGACGCGTATGAAGCCCTGCTGGCCAGCGACCCGCACCGCGGTCGCTTCAGCTACGGCGATGCGCCCACGGTGGCGGACGTGTACCTGGTGCCGCAGGTCGAGAGTGCACGCCGCTTCAAGGTGGACCTGACTCGCTGGCCGCTCATCAGCGCCATCGACCAAGCCTGTGGAGAACTGGAGGCGTTCCGCAAGGCGGCGCCGGCGATGCAACCCGACGCGGCTTGATGGTGGGCAGGCAGAGCCTGCCGATTCGTTGTACCGTAGCGGCTGACCGACCTCGCAGGAAAACCGCCCCATGACCTCGCTCTTCTTCGATACTCACCAGGACCGCGTGGCGCTAGGGCCTGTTAAGGAACCTCTGCACTACCCCGCCCACTCGTTCGTGGCGACGAGTTCAGGGTCAATATCGTTTCGTAGGATGGGATCGAAACAGATGCTGAACGGTTCTTGGGCTCCAGCAAGCCCCTTCGTGGGCCCTCTGCAGCCTCATCCGGCCCCAGTGAGCCCACTGCGGGCGCACTTATCCCGTCGCAGCCAGCAAGGCTTTGCGCGCCAGCCACAGATTGACCAGCGCAAACAGGACGTTGAGCTGCGCGCCGTTCTTGGCCAAGCCTCGATAGGGCGTCTTGCGGTAGCCAAACTGGCATTTGAGTACCCGAAACGGATGCTCACCCTTGGCACGAATGCGCGCCTTGGTGCGTTCCAAGGCATCCATCACCCCTCGCCGTTTCCGCCCAGGGCTTTGAGCAGAACGTGGCGCCGCAGCCGGGCTGCGGCGATGAAGCGGCGCGTCTGCTGCTGCAGCACTTCATTCTGAAGGCCCAGCTCGTCAAGACTGGCCTTCACCGCCCGCGTGCCGATTGCCCCGGCAGCTATGGTCTGACGTGCGGTCTGAGCTGCCTTCTCTGCCTCGCGTGCAAGCTGTTCCGTGTCCTTCTGTATGAAATCCTCGAAACGCACCATCCGTGCACGTGCCTCAGCTTCCAATGGCTGCTGGCAAAGCATGCAATGCGCGTCTTCGGCCGACGGCGGAAACGGCTGTCCGGGGTATGCGATCTCCGTCGAGTAGCGTCGGGCGGAATCCCATAGCGCCCGCCATGTCTCGCCGCCGACGCCGGCAAGGGGTTCGCCCGTGAAGGCCTTCTCCGCGGCAAGACGTGCGGCGCCCCGTTTCGACCGTGCGTCCCTGGCGAGGGCCGCGGCCGCCAGCAGTTCCTCATCGGTGGTTTTGGCTGCAACGCTGTTCACCGCGGTAATCAGCCGCATGACGTTGTCGGCTTTGACGGCCTGTTCCGCCGCTGCCTTGGTCGGATTCTTCGACAGGTCTTCCCGCAGACGCTCAAGACGGACGCTTTCGTCTGCCGAGAGCGCCGCCAACGCTTCGATCTTCTTTGCGTCTGTATTGGCGTTCAGCGCGGCAAGCGCCTTCCCCACGGCCGTGGTGGCCTTCCAGGTCGGCGCCGCAAAGATCGGATTGCGGGCCTTCTCAAGCTGCTTTTGTTCAGCCGCGAGGGCATCCTTCACCGCCTGACAGGCTGCAGCAAGCTCATCCGGTACGTCCAGACCGAAGGGCCGGAATGCAACCTCGTTCTTCTCGCGGATATGCACTGAGGCGCAGTCGCTATCGAACACGCTCACTGCAGACAGCGTTGCATGCGGATTTGCGCCGTTCTGCCACTGTTCGACCGGCTGCGGCACACCGCCGACCCCGTACTCGATGTTCGCGCCGACGCGCTTCGGGGGCTGATCGGCATACACATTGGGTTCGATCTTTCCGGCATGCCTTGCACGACATGCGCGCTTCAGGATGCGTGCGTAGCCGGACTTGCCCGCACCGTTGTCGCCGTAGATGATCGTGATTCCATTCGGCTCCAAGCCGAGGGTCTGACCGGCGGCAAGGTTGTTCACACCGGTCACGTCGGCAATCGACAGAAGCGATACCGCCGCGGTCTGACCGGGGTTGGCCGGAAGGTGGGCCTTCTCCAGCGGTACCGCTTTCAGCGCGCCTACGGGGGCACCTTTGCCTTGTTTGCAAAGGTCCACGAGTTCGCCGATATCGGCGTCCGTTAGACGGCCGTTTGCGATGATGCGGCGCAGGGCGTCACGCTGCCAGAGTGGGCGATCCTTTGACCAGTCCAGAATCGTTTCCAGGACGGTCTTTTGCTGTGCGGCGGGCTTCTGCATTTCTTGTTCCTCTTCCCTGCCGGTTCATCATGCCAGTGAAGCGGCGATTTCCCGCCGCCTGGGTGCCTTGCCGGAATCGCTCTTGCTCACCGAAATCGATCGAGGGCAACTCAATTAGCCTTGACCTCAAAGCGCAGGTAATCGGCGAGCCGTTTCGACTCGCTGACTTCGTCATGGGGCACCAGCAGGTACTTCCAGGGCTTGGTGCCTACGCTCGAAGCGTGATCAGATGCGTGCTTGCACCAGCGCATGGCGGCAGCGGCCTTGGCCTGAACCTCCTGCGTGTTGATGTCGGCGCGTGCCTTGGTCTCCACCATGAAGATGGTCGTGTCCGTCTCGGCGACAAAGTCGGGGATGTATTCCGGCTGCTCGGTGCCGAGCTTGTAGTAGATCTGGAACTGCCCCTTCGCGGGCTTAAACCACTTCAAGGCGTCGCGCTCCAGGATGATGGCGAAGCGCCGTTCGGTGTCCGAATCGAACTTCTGCAGCGGGTACAGGCAACGCGCGAAGCCGCCGAAGAGCATCTGCTTGATGCGGCTGGTCTCGGTCACGGTCTCCCGGAAGTGGTGAGCCGTCTGGCCTGCCGTGGCGGTGTAGTTGCACGGCTTGAGTTCCGTGAAACCGCGACTGACCTGCACCTCGTACCCAGTCGCCTCTTCCCAAAAGTGGGCCATCATCTGCGCGTGAATTTCCCGTGCGATCAAGCGGCGGTCACGATCCAGCACGCTGATGGCTTCTTCCTCGGAAAGATAACTGCGCAGGTGCTGCACCATCTGGCCTGCGAGGTCGTAGAGGAGGTCGGCATGGGTGAAGTAGTCGATGTCATCGAAGTCCACCAGCGCGTGGACAATGTAGTCCTCCGGGCGCTGTTCCTTGAGCCCGACCTCGGCGGCCAGGGTGAACTGGTCGTTGGTGCGCAGCATCTGCCCGACGATCTCGCGCTGGCCCGGCTGGAGATGGAGCTGGCTTACATCCAGCTTGAAGGCGTGGAAGCCCGTCGTGACCTCGCCAGTCGGCACCACTGCGATGCGTGGGATGTCGATGGTCTGCTGGACCACGATCTCGGTGGTCTTCGCGACCACGGCGGACAAGTCGAGTGCGGGGATTGATTCATCCACGCCCGCCAGCAATTCGCCTTGCAGCGGCTTCAACCGCTCCGCCACTTCCGCGAGGATTTCCTCCTGCACTTCGGGTTTCAACAGCGCGCTGCTGGTGGGCACCAGATCGCGCTTGACCTCGTACTTGCCGATCACATCCATGACCACGCGCGCGGCCTGCTTCTCAGCATCCGAAGTGAACACCGGGTTGGGCGCCGGTACTTCCGCTCCACTGTCAATGGCTGCCCCCCCTGTAATCACGACTGGCGCTTCCGTCAAACCGAGACGCGCCGCCGCACCGGATTCGACCTGCACGCTGACCTTCTTGTCGTCGGCGCTCGGTGCATCGAGAATGACCTGCTTCAGGCGAATGGGCGAGTCGCCGCGGTTGGCCTCGTCGATGATCTCCTGGAACTTGTCGTGCGCGACAATGTTCAAGCGGTCCACCGCCGCGACGCCCGTGCGCTTGCCGTAAGGCAGTCGCAGGCCGCGTCCGATGGACTGCTCGATCAGCGTGCGTGCGTTGGCGGCGCGCAGCGGCACGATGGTGTACAGGTTGGTCACGTCCCAGCCTTCCTTGAGCATGTTGACGTGAATGACGATTTCGGTCGGCTCGTCCACACTCTCCACGGCCAACAGGCGCGAGATCATCTCTTCCTCTTCCGCGCCGGAGCGGCTGGAGTCCACCTGGATCACCTTCCCCGCGTAACGGCCCTCATAGAACGCTTCCGACTCGATCAGCGCCTTGAGCTGAGCCGCGTGCGTGGTGTCGCGGGCAATCACCAGCATGAAAGGTTTGACCGTCTTGACGCCGTTCTCGCGGGAGTAGGTCAGCAGCTCTACCTTGGTGGTTTCATGCAAGCGCACGCCGTCTTCCAGCTTGACCTTCTCGACTTCTTCGGGCGTGTGATCGCTGGCCTTGAAGTTGCGTTGGGTAACGACGGCTGGCTCTTTGACAAAACCATCCTCCATCGCCCGCGCCAGCGGGTAGTCCATCACCACGTTCTTGAACGGCACCGGTCCTTTGCTTGATTCGACAAAGGGTGTCGCGGTCAGCTCCAGGCCAATCAAGGGCTTCAGCTCATTGATGGCGCGCATGCCAGCCTGCGCGCGGTAGCGGTGGGATTCGTCCATCAACAGCACCAGGTCGGGTAGGTTTGCCAGATGGTTGAAGTAGCTGTCGCCAAGCACCTCGCGCATCCGCTTGATGCGTGGCTCCTTGCCGCCGCGCACTTCGGAGTTGATCTTGGAGATGTTGAAGATGTTGATGCGCACGTCGTGGGCAAAGCCCATCGATTGATCATCCACCGCCGCGCCGGTCTGGTCGTAGTTGTCGCCGGTGATGATCAGCGGCGGTTGCTGCGCGAACTCGGCAATGCCTTTGAACACGTACTTCGGCGTGTTGCGCGTGAAATCCGTGATCAGCTTGTTGTAGATCGTCAGGTTGGGGGCGAGCACAAAGAAGTTGTTGATGCCATGCGCCAGATGCAGGTAGGCGATGAAGGCGCCCATCAGGCGGGTCTTGCCCACGCCCGTGGCCAGCGCGAAGCACAGCGAGGGAAACTCCCGCTCGAAATCCTCCAGCGTGGGGAACTCCGCCTTCAACGTGGGAAGAATGGCCCCCACCTCCCGATCGTGGCTCAACAGCTCGGGCGCGGCCTGAATGGCGTGCGCCAGCCGCTTCAGCGACTCCTCCTGCGGCGGCCGCAGCGACAGGCGGCCGGTCACGGCGTGCAGAACGCGGCTGTTCATCACTTATCCTCCCCAAACAACGCGCCCTGGCTCACATCCGCAGCCGACGCTTTTTTACTTTTCTTTCTGCTCGCTTCCGTCTGAGCCGGAGGTGCAACGGGATCAGGCTTGGCCATCGGCAGGTTCGCCACGTTCAGGCTGTAGTCGTCGCGCCCCCACTCGCAACGGGCCAGCACCATCTTCGGAATCTTCTTCAGCGTCAGGTTCGGCCAGCGCTCCTCCGCCTTGGCCGCGGTAACGCCGTGGAAAGCGGCGCAGCACACCAACAGGCTGCGCTCCGGGCCGACTTCATCGGCCAGCGCCTGCAACTGCTCGGCGGACAGGTTCTGCGTGGTGACGTAGATGAAGTCCCGCTCGCTGGAATGGCCATGCTGCCACCAGTGCGTTTCCGACGGCGCGTAGGTAAAGCCCTCCAGCTTGGCCAGCGCCTCGGCCAGCATCGCCGCGTTGTACTCCGGGTTGATCACCGGGTTGCCCCAGCGGTCGTTGACGATCAGGCTGGGAGCGAGGCGGTAATAGCGGAAGCCACCGCCACCCTTCCAGTTCACAGCCTTGCTGATACCACCTTGGTCCTCGCCATCAATCACCTTCTTGAGGCGCGGAATGATGTGGGTGTGGCAGTGCTCGCCCAGTTCGACCATGATCCAGCGGCGGCCCATCTTGTGAGCTACCGCCCCCGTTGTACCGGAGCCGCCAAATGAGTCCAGAATCCAGTCCCCTTGTTCGGTCGTCATTTCCAGAATTCGCTTAATTAGCTCTTCCGGTTTCTTTCCGTTCTTAAAATCAACCCCCCCCTCAGGCCCAATGCCATTCCACGATATATCAGTCCACACGTCTGTAACTAGCTCCGCTGGCACTAACTCTCCATCGATACGGGCGAGCCTCTTTTCGTAGAAGACCATTTGTCGGCCATTCACTATATAAAAGTCCTGAACGTCTTCTTCGGGGTGAACGAAGACTACGTCCCGAGCGGCTCTTGATTTGTTGATGGTTTCCCTTCGTTTGATCGCTGCCCCACCGCCTATTGCGACCAACTGGAAAACCCTGTCGGCGTTATCAATAGCAAACCGAGCTATTTCATCATCAAAGTACTCCCCGTACTCCCTCTTGGCGGCCGCTGAGGAGTCAAAGCCGAGACTTTCTGCGGTTGCATCTGCGATGCCCATCCACTTCCAGCAAGAATAATGGTCTTCCTGATTTATCAGGTACTTGTTATATGCAGGGTCATATCCCCTTGGTATCCATATCTTTTTGATTGGCTTCCTGCTCTTATTCTTTGCGTAAATCAGTATGTAGTTAGCGGTAGAAAAAACGGTTGCCCCGGTAGCCTTGAAGCCGGAGGGGTCATTTGTGGTCAGCGTGATCGTGTTGCAATAGTTGCTGCGCCCAAACACCTCATCAAGTAGAACCTTGCAATATGCCATCTCTGAATCATCGAGATGAACCGCCAATACCCCATCCTCTCCAAGGAGTCTTTTAAATATTTCAAAGCGATCTCGCATTAGTCCGAGCCAAATCGAATGCTCGACACCGTCATCATAATGCTCGAACGCACTCCCCGTGTTAAACGGCGGGTCAATATAGATGCACTTAATCTCCCCTGAAAGCTCATGTTCCAATGCTTTCAACGCCAGCAAGTTGTCACCAAAAATCAGCCGGTTGTCGAAGATGTCGTTGTCCGTCACGCGATGCTTGGCGTGATACGACTTTTCCGGATCTTCCAGCAGGATGCGCGGCTCCAGCTTGGGCCGCTTCTCCTTGCCGATCCAAGTCAGTTCAAGTTTTTGCTTGCTCATTTCAATGATATTCCAGCCTATTTCACAGGTGCCTTGGCGGCCGCGTCGAAAATTTCGTTGTTGATCGGCGAGCGCAGGCGGTCGTTGTTGAGCAGCTTCAACAACACGTCGATCGTTTCCGCCTCGACCACGACTTGCCCATCCTCGACTTTCAGCTCCCAGCCTTCTTCCTTGCTGACTTCAATCATGCGCTGGATATAGTCGGGCTGTTGGTAGTAACCGGCCTTGAGGATCGATGCCATCTTGCGCAAGTGGTGCAGGTTGTCGCCCACGTGCTTCTGAATGAGGTCGACATTCTTGAAACGGCCACTCTCATTGAAGTTCTGGATGACCTCGGCAGCCTTGGCCTTCATGCCCTCGCGGAAGTTCATGGAAATTTCGAACTCCTTCTTGTTGGCAATGAAGATCATGCCGCCATGCACGAAGAAGTCGAAGCGCGGATCGATCAGAAAGACTTCCTTGTCTTCTACGTCCACCAATTTGTGTTCGACAAAGAACGTCGCCTGGCGCGATTGAACTTTCTTTGGCTGGGTGAGTGTGCTGATCTTGCGCCAGGCGTAGAGTCGATCATTGCCGTGTTCAAGCTGGACGACATACGCCCACGAATTGAGCAGGTCTTGGTATTCCTTGGCGATGGCATTGTCAAAGCCAGCGTTTATCGCCACTTCGACTTTAGGGAAATCGGTGGCGTCTGCCGTAATCGTGAACAGCGTGTCATCACCATCGGCATTATTGAAATCGTATTCGGCCAAGTGAAAGTCCTTGCCCTGCAACTGATTGACTACATAGCCCTTCAACCGCTTCTGGAGCTTGGCATCGGTGTTGACGCGCAGTACTGAGTAATGTGCCGCGTGATTTGCCATGTAGCGCTTGACAAGCCAGAAAGTGACCCCCCATTTTTTTAGATCGATCGCTTTGATCGCCTTCAAGGTGGCCTTGTGCGCCTTGTTGCTCATTTTTCTGTGCCCTTTTTATCCAGATTGGCGTTGTCTTTGACGGCCACATACAGATAGTGCGACATCCGCTCCATGCGGCAAGTGTCACCCACGGCCAGCGGTTGCCGTGTCACGACCATCGCCTGAATTTCCTTGTCACCGCGTTTGAAGGTGCAATCGATCAGCATGTAACCCGCAAGAGCGAGAATCGGGTTCACGAAAACCGTCTGGGTGCGGTAGGCCATGATGAAAAGAATGGCTAGAAAAAGGGCGAGGCTCACAATGACCTGCCAGTCTCCCAGGTCCACCTTCATGAACGAAAGCATGTAGGGGATGGTGTAGCCGAACATGTCGCCCGATTTGTTGGACGCCTTGGTGACCGTCACCGTCAGCCCGCCATCGATTTCTCTGACGGAACGAAGCACAGCCAAACTGCTGAACACTGCGATCAGCAACAGGATGCCGCTGAATACCGGATTCTGGGGAAGCAGACCGGGGCTGGTTGCATCGTAATCCTTGATGATCAGAATCAGCATAAGGGGCGAATAGGCGCTCAGAAAGAGCACCAGCGATGCCCATGGACGAAGCCGAAGTGACGGGTCGCGGGTGTTATCCATGATGACGCACCTGCTTCCCCGGATAGCCCAATGATTGGGATCTGAAATTTTGGTGCGAGCGCAAAGGCACAAATCGCTTGGCCTGCACCGTCTCCAGAATGGTCATGTACTGAGGTTCGAGCGCAGCCATCAGCCCCTCCCGCCAATCCGAGCACGCGCACGTGCCTGGGCACGGGCTTGCAGCGCCGCCCGCACTTGGGCATAGAGCTGAGCGTTGGCCTGCTCCCGATCCGCCAGTACCACGGCGACGGCATAGGGCTCGTCCCCATCGCGCCCATCGGACCAAGGACTATCTTGTCGGGTCACTACGACGAACACCTTGTGACCGTTGGCCAGCGCCTGTTTGAAGCGCCATCGAGAGACCTGCAACGTGCCGTTCTTGCGGGTGTCGTTGGGCAGCCAGCGGCCATTGGCACGTTCGCCCATGCCTTCTTCCCGATTGCGCCGGTAGGCTTGGGTGACCTCATCCAGGCTGCCAGCCGTCACCAGGTGGAACCACAGTTTGGCTCTGCGGTAGTCCAGTCGCGTGGTGCGCACGGCAGGGCTGTAGGCGAGCGCGACGGTCACCTCACGCGTGCGGCGGCCCCCATCCCAAAAGGCGTCTGGTAAAGGTAATTCGAAGAAGTGGTGCTGGTCGTTGCCGACGCGCTCTTCGGCCAGCAGGGTGACGGTGTGATCAAGCGAGCGGAAGAGCGCCGTATCGTCCACGCTCCCATACCCGACGAGGCGCAGGAGTTTGTCGCGGCCTTCGGCATTGTTGTCGGGGTTCAACAGCGCTTCGCAGGCTTGCGGCCAGCGGGCATGGGCGCCGATCAGTGCGCGCAGCAGGTTGGGCGAGGCGTCGGGCACTTCGGCCAGTAGCCGCGCGGCTTGGTGGGCGACTTGGGGGGCGGCGTAGCTAGTGCCGATGTCTTCCTTGAATGCCGGCCCCAAGGCAAAGCCGCCGTTGAGCGACACCACTCCCAGACCGGCATGGTCTGTGCCCCCTCCAGTGCGCCGCAAGGCGATGTTGCCGGCAGGCGCGACCACGTCGGGCTTGATGGCGCCGCTGACGGAAGGACCGCTGCGAGTCAATGGAAACGGCTGCTCCGCCCGTGCCAATACGTGGTCTTCAATCGTGTTGGGATGGCGCTGAGCATTGCGTGTGGCCTCGTTCAGACTCAAGCCGCCAACGGTCAAGGCGTTGAGCGATGTGGCGGGGTCCAGCAGGCGGGCGTGGCCGTCGAACAGGTAGTTCGGGTAACTCGCGCGGGCATCGGCTGGCAACTGGGATGACAGCAAATTGCCCGCTGGCACTACGAACAGAACCCCCAGCTCGCGCGTCAGCCGATCCAGCGTGTAGGCAAGCCCGCGCACATGACGGCCATCGTAGACCTTGTTCAGATCGCCATAGCTTAAGTTGAAGACCCGGCAGCCGTATTGCGCGTGCAGGTCGCGCACGGCGTCCTCGACCGCCTTTTCGACGAACTCGGTTTGGTCTTGTCCGTCGTCTTCGAACACTTTGCCGGAGAACAGGCGCAGCTGCGGGACGAATTGGCGCTGCTGGATGGCACCATGGACATCACCGTACAAGGCAAGTCCACCGACGAAAGTGCCATGCCACGGCGCTGCATCATGAGCACTTCGATGCGGCTCCAGATAGCCCTGAGCATCGCCGACCGCTGCGGCCAGCAGAGGGTGGCCCGAGGTCAAGCCGGAGTCAAGAACAGCAATCGCAGGCGCATCAGCAGGCGGTGGATCGACTGCCGGAAACTGGTTGATGTCTGTCATCAACAGCTGAACGGAAACGCCCAGGCGAGGCGGCAAGTCCACCTTGCGAACGTCCCGGTGGCGCAGAAGCAGTTCTGCCTGTTGCTGGTTGCAGCGCACGCGCAGCATCACAAGCGAGGGTTGCTGAAGCGCGTCCAGCTTCTCGATACCGCGTTCCTGCAACCAGGCCACAAAGGCGCTGAACATGGCCTGACGCTTGTCTTGCCGCTCCTGAGGCCAGAGCTCAATATCAAGCGTGAATGGCGCCCGTGCGGGAAATCCCTGTTCGCGGAGAGCATTGCCAGTGCGGTCTTCCGGTGTCCAGTGGTCGAAGTCCTCGATGGCGTACAGCAGCTCCTTTCGTGTAACGCTACCGTCGCGCGCCAACGATGCCAAACGCCGTTCGAACTCAGCCAGGCCTTCCTCGGTGGCGAAAGCCAGAACAACCGCCTCGTCTTCTTGACTAACGATCTCGACACCAGGGATGGCATCAAAGGGAGGAACACTCTTATCCCCAGCATGCAACCGGATCTTTAGCAGTTTTCGATTATCGAAGCCGCCGATATCTGCTTGTTCAGGATCCAAAATACGGGATTTTGCATCTCGGAGCTTATTTGAAAGCTCTGCACCATATGCACGCGGATTCTCCGGTTGGAGTCCGCCCCCATACTTTCGCGGATGACGCAGATTGATCGGTGTTTCCCGTTCCAGGCGCAAGTGTTCATAGGCCATGCCGTCGCTCCGTCCTTTCTGTATTTATTTTTAGTCCTTATGCCGGTACTCGCGGGCAAGCGCGTTATTCAGATGGTTTTTTTCCAGAAACTCGCGGCCAGACAAAATCATTTCCTTGACAGCCCTTCGCAGGACACGCTCGATATCCGCGTGCGACATGCCTTTGAACAGCGAAGCTACTTTCGCATCATCAGCTTCAAAGTTGCGCCGTATCCCTGACAACTTGAGCGCGAGCAGACGCTTGATCTGCTCTAAGTTCGGCATCTCGAAGTGCACGACTTCATCAAAGCGCCGCCAAATAGCCTTGTCGAGCAACGTTTCGTAGTTGGTCGTGGCAATGAGGATGCTTTCCCCCCGATAGCTATCCATCATCTGCAGGACTGCGTTGACGGAGCGCTTGAGTTCGCCATGGTCGCCACTGTCACCACGGTCTTTGGACAGTGCGTCGAACTCGTCAAACAGCGCGACGACGGGTTGCTGCGCGATATAGTCGAAGACCTTGCGCAGATTGGCAGCCGTTTCTCCGAGAAAAGATGAAATCACCGAGTCCAGGCGAACCAGAACGAGCGGCATGGACACGGCGTTGGCAATGACCTCAGCAGCCAAGGTCTTGCCGCAACCTGGAGGACCGCAAAACAACAGCTTCTGCGCAGGCTGCAAGCCGTAGGAGCGCAATGTGTCGGCCCGGTTGTGCTCCATTAGGATTTCGTCCAGGGCCGACTGCGTCGCATCGGACAGGACAATGTCTTTCTCCTCTCGCACAACCGCGCGCTCTTCAAGCAGCGCAAGACCGTTGTCCTTGTTTGTTGGCAGACCGGAAAGGCTGTGTGACCTGCGGCTACTGTTCCCGGCAAAGGTCTGATCGCCATAAAGCAGGCGTTCGAGATCATTAGCGAGCAGGTGATGATTCTTTTCTCGCTCCTCCTTGATAACAGCCTCGGATGCCGAACGAAAAGCCGCGGCATCGCCATGAACTCCAGATTTGATAAGTTGCCGCAACAATTTTCCGCTAGCCATATCTCTCCTCAATTCGTGGCGCGCTTCAACCGCGGCTTGGTCATACTCAGGTCTAACGGTGCCAATTGATTATTCACTACACCAGCTCCCATTCGACGACAAACAGCGTGCGTTCTTCAACCTGCTGCTGGAGCTGTAGCTCCAACTGGCTGATCAAGTCATTGCGCTGCGCTTCCACTTCGTCCTGCCGGGCAAACAGCTCGCGGCGCAGCTTGCTGCGCTTGCCTTCCAGTTCGCGCTGCTTCTTCTGCCATGACAGCTTTTCTTCCAGCGTCGGCGAGGTCGCGGCGGTTCGACGCACTTCCTTGATCTCGCGGTCGATCTCCTTGATCTCCTGCTCCAAGCCGAGCTTCAGGTCGTCCGCCCAGGCATCCAGCTTCTGGACTTCCTGCTCGAAGTAGCCGAGGTTGCGCTGGTTGATTTCCCGCAGGATTGCCGTTCGCCTGCTTTCAGTATCGGCGGTCAACGCAGGAGACTCCGCGCTGTCGAGTAGTTCTGCGGGCTGCTCGGTGGCCGGCAGGCGCAGCAGCTTTTCCGGGTCGTCCTCTGCCAGTGCGATGCCATCGCTGGTGACGGCCGAGACCAGAAGGTGCTGCTCCTGATTGCCCAGGGCTTCGACTGAAATCAGCTTGCAGGTCAGCCAGCCGGTCTTGCCGCGATAGGGTTCCAGGGTGCTGACCTTGGTGCCATATCCGTCGTAGTCGAACACCAGCCGCGCATTGTCCAGCTGGCGGGACTTGGCCCGTTCCACGGCCCACAGGGCCAGCGGGTGATTGATCCGGTACAGATGCGCTTCGCCAGAACGGCGCGGCAGTTCGTAGCGGCCCAGGCTGACGTCAACCTCCGACAGACCTTGAGGCAAACGATGCAGGTTGAAGCCGTCATTGTCGAAACTGGCACAATCCCCCAGTTCAGCACGGCTCAGCTCGATCAGCATGCGCTCGAAGCGGCTGCGGGCGCTGCGACTGTCTTCGGCACGGATGCGCAGCTTGTCCTGCACTTCCTCGTCGAAATTCTCCAGCAACACTTGTCGTGTCTTGACCATCGCCTCGTTGATCTCGGCAGAGAGATCGAGCTGGAGCTGCTCAAAGCTGGACTTGATTTCGTTCGGGTCACGGCAGTTCTGATAAATCTCGGCAATACGCCGCTCGAAATCGACACCGGAGCCGATGGCACCCAGCACTTCGTCGCTCGCCCCAAACACGCCCTCGAACAGCTGAAACTTCTGCGACAGCAGTTCGTAGACGCGCTTGTCCGCCTCGTTGCTGAGATCGACGAAGTTCACAACCACCACGTCGTGCTTCTGGCCGTAACGGTGGCAGCGCCCGATGCGCTGTTCGATGCGCTGCGGGTTCCACGGTAGGTCGTAGTTGATGACCAGCGAGCAGAACTGCAAGTTGATGCCTTCGGCTCCGGCCTCGGTGGCAATCATTACCTTGCCGCGCTCCTTGAAGTGCTCGACCAGTGCCGCACGGGTGTCGGCGGTCCTGGAGCCGGTGATGCGGTCGGTGCCTTCGTGGCGTTTGAGCCAGTCCTTGTAGATCGCCTGCGCACGGGCATCGCTGTTGGTGCCGTTGAACAGGACGATGCCGTCGCCGTATGGCGTGTCAGCCAGCAAGTTGAGCAGGTATTCCTGCGTACGCTTGGACTCGGTGAAGATGATGGCCTTCCGCGCCGCACCCAGCCGGTCCAGTTCCGCAAAAGCCCGATCCAGTGCGGTGAGCAGCGCCTTGCCCTTGGCGTTCTCGCGGATACTGGAGGCCAGCTCTTTGAAGTGGCGAAGCTCTTCGATTTCCTGCGCGATGGCATCCCGCTCCGAGCGGTTCAGCGCCGTAGAGCCGGGGCCTTGATCGCTCCATTCGTCTGCAGTTTCGTCGAGCGACTCGTAGTCCTCATCCAGCTCTTCGACGAGATCGGGGATTTCAGCCGTTTCGTCCAGCACTCCCTGAAGGCGCTTGGCCATCGTCTCGAGCGCACCTGCGATGGCGTGCGAGCTGGACGCGAGCAGCTTCCACAGCACCAGTGAAATCAGCTGGCGCTGCCCCTCGGGCAGAGCCTTGAGGTTCGGGCGGCGCAGGTAATCAGCGACAAGCCTAGACAGTTCTTGTTCTTCACTCGATGGCGTGAACTCCTGGATGATGGCCTTGCGCGCCGTGTAGGAAACATAGGGCTGCACCTGTTTGCGCAGGGTGCGCTTGCAGATGGGCGCCAGCCGGTCACGCAGGCCACTGAAGGCCTGCTCCCGGCCGGTGAACTGCGAGCGGAAACTGTCCAGATCCCCGAACACGCGGTCGTCGATGAAACTGACCAGTCCGTAGAGTTCTAGCAACGAGTTCTGCAACGGCGTCGCGGTCAGGAGCACCTTGGAGTGGACATGCGACAGCGCCTCCTTGAGGGTCTTGGCAATGACGTTGCTGGTTTTGTAGACGTTGCGCAGGCGATGCGCTTCGTCGAGGACAACCAGGTCCCAGTCGATGCCCTTGACATCGTCGGCCTTAGCCTTTGCGAACTGGTAGGAACAGATGACCGGGCCGGAGGTGAATTGAAACGGGTTCCGCTGCTCCTGCTTGCGGATCGCGTTGTAGCTCCTAGCTTCGAGGATCAGCCCTTGCAGGCCGAACTTGTCCTGCAGTTCCTGATGCCACTGTTTACGCAGGTTAGCCGGGACGACGATGAGAATCCTGCGCTTTCGCTCGGCCCAGCGTTGCGAGATGACGAGGCCCGCCTCGATGGTCTTGCCGAGACCAACTTCATCCGCAAGGATGACCCCGCGCGACAGAGGGTTGCGGCAGGCGAACAGGGCAGCATCGACCTGATGGGGATTGAGATCGACCTGCGAATCGACCAAGGTCGAGGCCAGAGACTCCACCGAGTCGCCTGCTGCACGCCTGGTCAGCAGCCAAGCAAAGTACTGGCTCTGGTGCGGCGTCAGAAGCTGCTGTGTCGTCAACGGCGATCCTCCCCTTGTTCTTCCCCGAGCGTGATTCGGCGGCTGGCATGGTCCGCGCTCACTCGGCCTCCGGCTTCTTCTTGTTGATGCTTTCGGCGATCCACCGATCCAGCTCCGAGCGGCGAAAGCGCCAGGTTCCCCCAAGCTTGAACGCCGGAATCTCTCCTTTCTGGGCAAGGCGATAGACCGTCCGTTTGCCGGCTTTGAGGTAGGCCGCGACTTCCTCCAGCGTGAGGATCTCGCTTTCGACTCCACTCATCTGAAAACCATCTGGTTTGGTCTTTCGTGACTTTGGATTGCCAAGTTTGCTCAATTCTACCAAAAGGTGGCAGGCACTAGCCAACAAGAAATCCACCAGGCATTGCCCTAATGCCGGCCAGCGCGACCAACAAATCCGGTCATGCCGTAGTTCCCATTCCCTGCGGCGCAAAGCGAGAGCGCGCCACAGCATCGTGCCATCCGCATCAACGGGGAATGGCACGATGGGACAGACCGACCGCCGCACATCCGCATGGCCTGCGCTTGCCGTGGTGTTGGCTGTGTCGTTCTCGGCGCTGCAGCCTGCCTTCGCCGCCGACAGCCTCGCCTTGGAGCGTGAGCAGCTCGCCGCGCTCGCCCGCCAGCTCGACCTGATCGATCGCCTCGCCGAGCACGCCACCAGCGCCGCTCCGCAGGAACGCGCCCGCTACCACTTCGACTACGCCCGACTGCGCGCAGACCTGAATCGCGTCCGCGCCGGCCTGCAGGACTACCTCGTGCCCCAGCGCGCCCAGCCGCGCGATCCCGTCCCGCTGGCCGGCGATTACGTCCGCCGCGACCGCGCCGACGACGAGGAGCCGTCGCCATGACGCCCTCTGCCGATCAGGTCGCCGCCTTCCAGGCCAACGGCGGCTTTGCGCCTTCGGCCGTCGCTGCCGTGGTGCTGGGCTTCGTGTTCGCCGTGTTGCTGCTGTGGGGCGTGTGGGCCATGCGCACCGCCTACGTCGGCTGGGCCGAGCACCGCATCACTGAACGTCAGTTCCTCGCCGTCGTCGTGCGCTTCGTGGCGATGTACCTCGTACTGACCTTCTTCCTCCTCTCCTGACCGTCACGAAAGGCCATACGCCATGAACACGCCACTGACATCCCATCGCATTCCGTCCCGCATCGCCGCTCCGCTGCTGCCGCTGACGCTCGCGCTCGCGGGCCTGCCGCTGTCGGCCTTCGCGCAGGGCCTGCCGACCATGGAAGACCCATCACGCGGCCAGGGCAGCGGCATCCTGCAGACCTTGCAGAACTACGGCTACGACATCGTGCTGCTGATCGCGCTGCTCGTGGTCGCCTCGATGTTCGTCGGTGTCTGCTATCACGCCTACACCCGCTACTCGGAGATCCACACCGGCCGCGCCACCTGGGGCCAGTTCGGCCTGACGGTCGCCGTGGGCGCGATCCTGCTGGTGGTCGGCATCTGGCTGCTCACCAAGGCCACCGGCGTGCTCTGAGGGCGGTAAGCGATGGCCGTCCCTTCGGAGACCCCGCAAGACACGCTGGTGACGTTCCTGCCGCACCGGCTGAACCGCCAGCCGGTGGTCGTGCGCGGGCTGACCGCCGACGAGTTGTGGATCTGCGCCGGCCTGTCGGCCGCAGCCGGGTTCGCGCTCGGCCTGCCGCTGGCCTGGCTCACGCACAGCATCGCCATGGTGCCCACGCTGATCGTCGCCGGCATCGCGCTGGGCGTCTTCGTCGGCGGTGGTTTCCTGCGCGCGCAGAAGCGCGGCCGGCCCGACACCTGGCTGTACCGGCAGCTCCAGTGGCGGCTGGCCCTGCGGCACCCGGCGCTGGCAGCGCTCCTGGGCGGCCGGCGCCTCATCACCCGCTCGGGCTACTGGACGACCCGGCGCAACGCCGATCGAGGGGCGCCATGAGCCGTTTCAAGAACGAGGTTGCGCACCTGCAGGCGCATGTGAAGACGCTGCGCCTGGGGGCCGGCGCGCTGTTCGTGGTGGCGCTGCTGCTCGGCTTCGGTTGGTGGAGTGCACCGAAGAGTCTGACCATCCATGTGCCGCCGGACCTGCGCTCGGGCAGCACGCGCAAGTGGTGGGACGTGCCGCCCGAGAGCGTGTATGCCTTCTCCTTCTACATCTGGCAGCAGGTGCAGCGCTGGCCCACGAACGGCGAAGAAGACTATCCGCGCAACCTGCGCGCGCTGTCGGCCTACCTGACGCCGAGCTGCCGGGCCTTTTTGCAACAGGACTACGAGTACCGGCGCGCCAGTGGCGAGCTGCGTCAGCGCGTGCGCGGCATCTACGAGATTCCCGGCCGCGGCTACGGCGATGATCCGGCCGCGCGCGTCAAGGTGCTCTCCGACCGCGATTGGATCGTCACGCTCGACGTGAGCGCGGACGAATACTACGGCTCCGAGCAGGTCAAGCGCGCCCTGGTGCGCTACCCCATCAAGGTCGTCCGGCTGGACATCGACCCCGAGCACAACCCCTTCGGCCTGGCGCTGGACTGCTACGCCAGCGCACCCCAGCGCATCGAAACGCCGCCGACGCCGACCCAGGCCGGCGCGCCCGCCAACACCTCCGGCCATCTGCAGGGAGACTCCCCATGAAGTCCGTTGCCTTGTCGGCCCTGGCCGGCGTCCTGCTGACCCTCGGTTTCGTGCCGGCCAGCCAGGCCGTGGAAATCCTGCGTTGGGAGCGCCTGCCCCTGCCGGTGCCGCTGGTGGTCGGCCAGGAGCGCGTGGTCTTCATCGACCGCAATGTGCGCGTCGGCGTGCCGGCCAGCGTCGGCGACCACCTGCGCGTGCAGAGTGCGGGCGGCGCGATCTACCTGCGGGCGAGCGAGCCGATTCCGCCCACGCGGCTGCAACTGCAGGACGTGGAATCCGGCGCGCTGATCCTGCTCGACATCGCCGCCGAGCCGGCGAAGGACGGTCAGGCGCCGCTGGAGCCGGTGCGCATCGTGGAAGCGGAAGCCCCCGCGAAGCGCTACGGCGGCGGTGCGGCAAGCGGCGCGGACGAGCAGGCCGACGCGCCCGCAGACAAATCCGTTCCCCGGCGCGAGACGCCGGTACCGGTCGTGCTGACGCGCCATGCCGCACAGAACCTGTACGCGCCGCTGCGCACCGTCGAGCCGGTCGCCGGCATCGGGCGCGTGAACCTGCGCCGCGGCCTCGCGCTGGAAACCTTGCTGCCGACGCTGCCGGTGCACGCGCGGGCACTGGCCGCGTGGCGGCTGGAAGACCAGTGGGTGACGGCCGTGCGGCTCACCAACACCGCCGCGCGTTGGCTCGACCTCGACCCGCGCGCTTTGCAGGGGAACTTCGTGGCGGCGACCTTCCAGCATCCGAACCTGGGGCCGGCCGGCACCGCGTCCGACACCACGGTGCTCTACCTGGTCACGCGCGGTCACGGCCTGGCCGAGTCGCTGCTGCCGGCGCTGAGCCCGATCGACGCCAGCGTGAACCTGCCGCCGGCCGCCGCGGCGGGCTCCACCGGAGGAGCGCGCGATGAAGAGTAATCCGCTGCTCAAGTGGCTGCTGATCCCGATGGCGCTGCTGCTGGTGTTCGTCGGCATCAAGCTGTTCTCCGGCGCCCCCGGCGGCCAGCCCGCCCCCAAGGGCGCGGCCGGTACGCTCACGCCCGAGGAGATGAAAGCCCTGGGCATCGCTGGCGACACGCCGCGCGATACCGTCGCCACGCTGGTGGCCCAGGTGAAGCAGTTGCGCACCGAGCTGCAGAGCGCGCTCGGCGACAACAAGCAGCACAAGGCCGAGAACGAGCGCCTGCGTGCGCGGGAAGGCGCGATCGACCAACGCATCCAGAGCGCGCTGGAAGGCGAGCGCAACCGCCTGGAGCAGGAGCGCAATCAGGTGGCCAGCGACAGGCAGCAGACCCAGGGGCTGCTGCAGGATCTGCAGCGGCAACTGGACGGCCTTTCCGGCAAGGGTGGCCCGTCCGATCTGCCCGTCGGGCTGGGGCTCGAAGAGGGTGACGGCCAGCGCTTCAACCGCGGCGTCGCTAGCACGCAGTGGGTCGAGCCCGACGATGCCAAGGTCGACGCCAAGAACAGCAGCAAGGAGCCGAGCTTTCCCCTGAGCTTCGGGCCGGCCCAGAAAAGCCTGTCGGCCGCAGCGGAATCCGTCGCCGACGTCGGCAGCCGCGCGGTGGGCGCATCCACGAAGGCTGTCTACACCGTGCCGTCGAACTCGACGCTCATGGGGTCGATTGCCATGACGGCGCTGATCGGGCGCGTGCCGATCGATGGAACCGTCAACGATCCCTATCCATTCAAGGTGCTGATCGGCCCGGACAACCTCACGGCCAACGGCATCGACATCCCCGACGTGGCCGGCGCCGTGGTCAGCGGCACGGCCTCGGGCGACTGGACGCTCTCGTGCGTGCGCGGGCAAATCCGCTCGGTCACGTTCGTGTTCCAGGACGGCACCATCCGCACGGTGCCGGAGGACAGCAGCAAGGGCGGCAGCAGCGGCGGCAACTCCGGTCACAACGGCGCCAGCATCCAGGGCGGTCTGGGCTGGATCAGCGACCCCTACGGCATTCCCTGCGTCAGCGGCGAGCGGCGCAGCAACGCCCAGCAGTACCTGGGCAGCCAGGCGCTCATCACCGCGGCCGGCGCGGGCGCGGCCTCGCTCATCAAGTCCGACAACGGCAGCGTGGCCGTGGTCGCCAACAGCAACGGCTCGCTGGGCACCGTCGGCATCAGCGGCAACGAAGCGATGGGCCGCATCCTCGCGGGCGGCGTGCGCGACATGGCCGATTGGGTCAACAAGCTCTACGGCCAGGCCTTCGCGGCGGTCTACGTGCAGCCCGGCGCCAAGGTGGCCGTGCATCTGGAGCAGCCGCTCGACATCGACTACGACGCCAAGGGGCGTCGGGTCCACCACCGCACCGGAGAAGCCCATGCCTCGGATCTGGATTGACGCGGCCGCCGTGCTGCTGGCGGCCACCCTGCTCGGCGGCTGCGCTACCAGCAAGGAGAAGCTGCTGCCGCACGGCGACAGCACCATGCTCGACATCTGGCATCGGGAAACCGGCGGCAGCGCGGGCGGCGGCCAGGCCGCGCGGCAACTGCTCGATGCGCGCCAGGGCCTGCGCCGGCCGCTGGCCGATGCCGATGTGCAGGCGGCGCCCGGCGTGCAGGCTCGCTACACCCGTACCGCGCAGAACGAGATTTACCGCCAATTCCACCGCCTGCCGAACCCCGACCTGGTGATGTACGTGTTCCCGCACTTGGCGGGCACCGATCCGGTGCCGGTGCCCGGCTACAGCACGGTGTTCCCGCTCTACCAGCGCGTGCAGTACGCGATGCCGGGCGAGCGCGTGGAGGACTACTGATGGCCTGGTCGCTGCCGTGGTCACGCAAGCCCGGCGCATCGCCTGCTGACGCCGTGGATGCGGCCGATGATGCCTGGGCACGGCACGTAACGGCCCTGGCGGCACAGGGTGTCGCCGAGCCGGGCAGCGCGCTCGGCCGGGGCCGGCGCAGGTCGGCCACTCAGGCCGACCACGATGCGCTCTATGGCGTCGCGCCGTCGTTCGCGGACTTGCTGCCCTGGGTCGAGTACCTGCCCGGCAGCAAGTGCATGTTGCTGGAAGACGGCCAGTCGGTGGCGGCCTTCTTCGAGCTGGCGCCGGTCGGCACCGAGGGCCGCGAGATGGCCTGGCTATGGCAGGCGCGCGATGCGCTGGAGAACGCCCTGCAGGACTCCTTCGACGAGTTGGACGACAACCCCTGGGTGGTGCAGCTCTACGCCCAGGATGAGGCCGACTGGGACAACTATCTGCGCTCCCTGGCGAACTACCTGCAGCCGCGCGCACAGGGCAGCGCGTTCAGCGACTTTTACCTGCGCTTCTTCGCCCATCATCTGCGGGCCATCGCCAAGCCGGGTGGCCTGTTCGAGGACACCACGGTGACGCGCCTGCCGTGGCGCGGCCAGGTGCGGCGCGTGCGCATGGTGGTCTACCGCCGCACGTCCGCGGCGCCGACCCCGCGGCGCGGCCAGTCGCCCGAGCAGGCGCTGACCACGATCTGCGACCGCCTCGTCGGCGGGCTGGCGAATGCCGGCGTGAAAGCCCGACGTCTCGGCGCGGCGGACATCCACGCCTGGCTGATGCGCTGGTTCAACCCGAATCCGACCCTGCTCGGCGCCACTGCCGAAGACCGGGAACGCTTCTACGCGCTGACCCGCTACCCGGAAGAGCGGGAGGAGGGCGAGATCGAACTCGCCAGCGGCACCGACTTCGCGCAGCGCCTGTTCTTCGGCCAGCCCCGTTCGGACGTGCCCAACGGCCTGTGGTTCTTCGACGGCATGCCGCATCGGGTGATCGTGATGGATCGCCTGCGCACGCCACCCGTGACCGGCCATCTGACGGGCGAGACACGCAAAGGCGGCGATGCCATGAACGCGCTGTTCGACCAGATGCCCGAGGACACGGTGATGTGCCTGACCCTGGTCGCCACGCCCCAGGACGTGCTGGAGGCGCACCTCAACCACCTCGCCAGGAAGGCCGTCGGCGAGACCCTGGCCTCGGAGCAGACCCGCCAGGACGTGCAGCAGGCACGCGGCCTGATCGGCAGCGCGCACAAGCTCTACCGTGGCGCGCTGGCGTTCTATCTGCGCGGCCGCGATCTGGCCCAGCTCGATGCGCGCGGCCTGCAGCTCGTCAACGTGATGCTCAACGCCGGCCTGCAACCGGTACGCGAAGAGGACGAGGTAGCGCCGCTGAACAGCTATCTGCGCTGGCTGCCGTGCGTGTTCGATCCGGCTGCCGACAAGCGCCAGTGGTACACCCAGCTCATGTTCGCGCAACATGCGGCGAACCTGGCGCCGGTCTGGGGCCGCAGTCAGGGCACGGGGCATCCGGGCATCACGTTCTTCAACCGCGGCGGCGGCCCGATCACCTTCGATCCGTTGAACCGCCTCGACCGGCAGATGAACGCGCATCTGTTCCTGTTCGGCCCTACGGGGTCGGGCAAGAGCGCGACGCTCAACAACATCCTGAATCAGGTGACGGCGATCTATCGGCCGCGCCTGTTCATCGTCGAGGCGGGCAACAGCTTCGGCCTGTTCGGCGACTTCGCGGCACGTTTGGGCCTCACCGTGCATCGCGTGAAGCTCGCGCCCGGCGCGGGCGTCAGTCTGGCGCCGTTCGCCGACGCCTGGCGCCTGGTCGATACGCCGAGCCAGGTACAGACGCTGGACGCCGATGCGCTCGACGAAGACCAGACCGATGCCGGCATGGCCGTGGAAGGCGACGAGCAGCGCGACGTCCTCGGGGAGCTGGAGATCACTGCACGGCTGATGATCACCGGCGGCGAGGACAAAGAAGAAGCGCGCATGACGCGCGCCGACCGCAGCCTGATCCGCCAGTGCATTCTCGATGCGGCCCAGCATTGCGTGGCGGACAAACGCACGGTGCTCACGCGCGATGTGCGCGACGCGCTGCGCGAGCGCGCCCGCGACGCCACGCTGCCGGAGATGCGGCGCGCACGGCTGCTGGAGATGGCCGACGCCATGGATATGTTCTGCCAGGGCGTGGACGGCGAGATGTTCGACCGGTCCGGCACTCCGTGGCCCGAGGCGGACATCACCATCGTGGATCTCGCCACCTTCGCGCGCGAGGGCTACAACGCCCAACTCTCGATTGCCTACATCTCGCTCATCAACACCGTCAACAACATCGCCGAGCGCGACCAGTTCCTGGGCCGACCGATCATCAACGTGACGGACGAAGGCCACATCATCACCAAGAACCCGCTGCTCGCGCCCTACGTGGTCAAGATCACCAAGATGTGGCGCAAGCTCGGCGCCTGGTTCTGGCTCGCCACGCAGAACCTGGACGACTTGCCGAAAGCGGCCGAGCCCATGCTCAACATGATCGAGTGGTGGATCTGCCTGTCGATGCCACCCGATGAAGTCGAGAAGATCGCGCGCTTCCGCGAACTCAACGCTTCGCAGAAGGCGCTGATGCTCTCGGCCCGCAAGGAGGCCGGCAAGTTCAGCGAGGGCGTCATCCTGTCCAAGTCGATGGAGGTGCTGTTTCGCGCCGTGCCGCCCAGCCTCTACCTGGCGATGGCGATGACCGAGCCCGAGGAGAAGGCCGAACGCTTCCAGTTGATGCAGCAGCACGGCATCAGCGAGCTGGATGCCGCCTTCCGCGTGGCCGAGAAGATCGACCGTGCGCGGGGCATCGAACCTCTGGCGCTGGACACGTTGGCCTGACGGGAGCGACACGATGCGCATGCCTTCCTTCGCCCGCCGTCATCCCTGGATCGGTCTGCTGATCGTGGTGACGATTGCGGTGGCCTCGTGGATGCTGCTGCGCGCGCCGCATCCGGCAACCGAGTCCATGCCCCTGGCCGCCGCCGGGTCCGAAGTGCCGAAACCGGCCGGCCCGCCCTGGCTGTATGGCCGTGCCGATGCGCGCTTCACGGTGGTCGGGTACGCCGACCTGGAGTGTCCGTACTGCCGGGCCTACTTCCCCGCGCTCAAGCGCTGGATCGACGCCCATCCCGAGGTGAACTGGCAGTGGCACCACCTGCCGCTGTCCATGCACGAGCCGGCCGCGACTGCCGAGGCACGCCTGGCCGAGTGCGCGGGCGAGACGGGCGGACATGCCAGTTTCTGGCAGGCCGTGGCGTGGCTCTACTCGAACACCCGTGGCGACGGCCAGGGCCTGCCGGAGGGCCTGCGCTATCCCGGCCTCACGCCAGCCATGCGGGGTTGTCTCGACAGCGAGCGCCCCGATGCCGTCATCCGTGCCCAGGCGGTGGAAGCAGCACAGCAGGGCATCGCGGCCACGCCGGCCTTGCAACTGCGCGACCGCGAGTCCGGCAAGACACTTCTGCTGCACGGCCCCGTCGAAGGCGATGCCTTGCTGTCGGCCATCGACCTGCTTGCCGCCGGCAGCACGACCGCAGCCGAACCCGCCCATTCCCCAGACATGCCCGCCGGCGTCGCCGGTGACATGCCCAGGTAGCCATCGATCTTCAAGGCTGCGGCGCGGCTCGTCCGCGTTGATCGAAACCCGTTCGCATCGCATCCCTTGACGCGAACAGCCACCGCATCCGCGGTGGTGGATGCCCGCTCGTCACCCGTTCCATCCCCATCGTCCCCAGGAGGGTTTGCCCTCCTGGGGCAGGCGCCCTCCGATCTCATCCATTGGAGGTTCGCCATGTCTCTTGCCATCGCCGACTCCCGCCCGGAGTCGCTCACCCTGATCGCCGCCCAGCACGAAGACTGGATCATCCAGCAGGCCATCACCCTGCTGGAGAACCGCGTGTTCAAGGCCGGTCCGGCGCTGGGCAGTCCCGCCGCCGTGCGCGACTACCTGCGCCTGAAACTGGTCGCGGAGCCGAACGAAATCTTCGCCGTCGTGTTTCTCGACAACCAGCACCAGGTGCTCGCCTACGAGCCGCTGTTCAAGGGCACGGTCGACCAGACTTCGGTGTATCCGAGGGTGGTGGTCCAGCGTGCGCTGGCGCTCAACGCTTCGGCGCTGATCCTGGCGCATCAGCACCCCTCGGGGACCACCGAGCCCTCGGCCGCCGATCGTGCGATCACCGAGCGGCTGAAGAGCGCCCTGGCCACCGTCGATGTCCGGGTACTGGATCACTTCATCGTCGGCAAGGGCAGCCCGTACTCGTTCGCCGAAGCCGGCTTGCTGTAGCAGCACCCCAGGCGCATTCATTTCATCACCACGGGAGCCCTTGGCTCCCGTTTCTTTTCGCCGGTGCGCAGGAAATCGGGACTGACCGGTTTCGGTTTCTTTGTCGTTCCCTGATCTGCGTTGCGCTCGACTACGAGTCTGCATCGACTCCGCGGAGGCGCGACATGCCGGTTCATTCCCTCGATCTTCCTGCCGTCTCGCGGCGCCCCCTGGCCGCGAGGGTGGCCGCTGGACTGTGCACCGCGCTGCTCGGTCCCATCGCGGCGGCCACCGATGTGCTCGTCGTCACCGACGGCCGTCATCCGGTGCAGGCCCCGGCCGGCGTGCGGATCATCGAGCTGGACCAGGCCACGCACATCGAGGTCGAACTCGCCGCGCACCTGCCGGCCGACCCGCAACAGGCCGCAGCCCTGGTGCGGCAGCGGTTGCATGACGGCGGCGAGGCCCTTCAACGCCGCATCGGCCACGCCTACCAAGGTGTCGCGGATGCCTGGGGACTGGGCATCGCCAAGATTCCCGCCGTGGTGGTCGATCGACGCTATGTGGTCTACGGCGAGCCCGACGTGTCCCGCGCCGTCGCGCGCATCAACGCCTACCGGAGCACGCAGCCATGAGCCTCCTGCTGGCACGCCGGCGCCTGCGCGCCACCGTTGCCTCGCTGCTGCTGGGCACGGCCACATCGACGTTCGCCCTGGACACCGCCACCATCGTCTCGTCAGCGCTGTCCCCCGACTGCCTCGAATACCGCGTGGTCGGAATCTGCTACTGGCTGTACTGCACGCCCTTCGGCTGCTCGGTTCGCACTTCCGTCAAGGTGCGCCACTACGTCCCCGATGCGGTGGTCTCGAGCTACTCGAACACCGGCGAAAACCCGTGGCTGGAAGTCAGGGCGATGAGCATGCCCAACCCGACCGCCAAGGCGGGCGGTGACGGCACGACCAATCACGACAACGAGAACAACCTCGCCAAGTTCAAGAACGTCGATGTCATCGGCCATCCGGCCGGGATGGTGTTCAGCCAGTTCGCCAGCGCCTCCGGCTACACCTGCGAAGGCGCTGGCACGGCCTTCATGCCGTATCTGCTGAGCACGCTCGACACGATCGCCTGGCGCTACAACATCCCGGAAGCGTTCTACCCCGAAGCGCTCATCCCCGGCCGGCGCGAAATCGGTACGCGCACCGGCCTGAACCTCTGGGGCAACGTGTATCCCCGCGGTGGCTTCCTGCACCAGACCGACGACCACAAGAGCGGCGCCGTGGTCGCGCAGCGCGCGGGCGACATTGTGACGCGCCGCAACCAGATTCACGTGTACCAGCCTCTGCTGGCCAACGCCCGCGACGGCTACTGGCCGGCCGGCGCGCTGATGGAGACCGACGCCTCGACGGGCAAGTGGCAGGAGCTGACGCCCACGCTCTCGAACAGTTGCGTGGTCTTCCCGCACAGCCGCACCCGCGTGCAGGCCCAGCAGGGCGACTACGCCTGGGCCTTGTGGCGGCCGTACTCCTGCTGCCGGCGCCGTGGCCAGGTCTTCCTCGGCAGCGTCGATTTCATGTGAGGAACCCACGATGAACGCCTCCCCCCCTGACTTCCTGCGCCGGGCGAAGTCGCCCCTGCGGGCCGCGCTGCTTGTGCCGGCCATCACGCTGGTCATCGGCGTCGCCTGGGCGCAGACCCGCATCGACCCCAATGGCGTGAACGTCAGCGGCAGCGTGATCGGCGACGACGTGCTCTACAGCATCGGCGGCGGCCGGGCCGTGTCGATGGGTGGTGCCGGCAACATGCAGAGCATCGGCGTCGGCGTCGGCTGGAACAGCAACCTGATCTGCGGCGACATGAGCATCACCACGACGCTGCAGAACCAGCTCAACGGCATCACCAACGGCTTCCAGACGATCATGAGCAACGTGATCCAGAACGCCACCAGCGCCGTGGCCTCGCTGCCGGCCCTGATCATCCAGCGCGCCGACCCGGGTCTCTACAACCTGCTGACCAACGGCATCCTCCAGGCGCGCCTGGACTTCGACCGCTCGAAGATGACCTGCCGGGCCATCGCCAATCGGATGGCGGACATGGCCGGCGGCCAAGCCGGCTGGGACCAGCTCGCCGAGGGGATGGCGCTGCGGGATGCGGTCAGCAGCACCGATGCCGTCTCCGCCATCGAGCAGGCCGAGTCCAACAAAGGGAACAACGGCGTGCCCTGGGTCGGCGGCGGCAACGCGGGCGGCTCCGGCCAGAGTTCGATCAAGGTGGTCGGCGACGTGACGCGCGCGGGCTACAACCTGCTCAACGGGCGCAACGCCACCGATACCTCGTCGATCGCGCGCAGCGCCTGCGGCAACCGCCTGACCTGCCAAACCTGGTCCTCGCCCCAGGCGGCCGCCGACTGGGCGACCCGCGTGTTGGGCGAACGCGAGCAACGCACCTGCGAAAACTGCACGAAGACCCAGACCACGCCTGGCGTCGGGCTCACGCCAATGATCCAGGAAGAGTACGAGACCAAGCTGCAGGCGCTGCAGGAACTGGTGACGGGGGCCCGGCCGACGACGTTGGCCAATCTCGACGCAGCCGGCAGCAGCTCGCTGCCGATCACCCGCGGCGTGATCGAGGCCCTGCGTGACGAACCCGACCAGGACGTGCTGGGCCGGCGCCTCGCGTCCGAGGCTGCGCTGTCCAGCGTGCTGGAGAAGGCCCTGCTGCTGCAACGCACGTTGCTGACCGGCAAGAAGGAGCCGAACGTCGCTGCCAACGAGCTGGCCGTGCAGGCGGTCGACCAGGAGAACAGCGCGCTGGAGCAGGAGATCAACAACCTCAAGACCGAGCTGGAACTGCGGCGCACGCTGGCCGGCAACTCGGCGATGGCGATCATCCAGCGCCACAGCACCCGCGCTGCCGGCTCGCGCGGCGTCTTCGAGGGCGACACCACGCGCGACCGTCTGCGGGAAATCCAGAAGCCGCGGAGCGGTACGCCATGAGCCGGCTGGCCTGGCTGCGGCTGCCATGGCTGTTCAACCGCCGCGTCGGCGTGGCGCTGCTGTGGACCTTGCTGGTGGTCGCTGCCGCGGTGGCGGTGAACATCGCCGGCATCCACGTGGTCGGCGGCGTCGAGGGCTGGCAGCACTGGCTGCAGGCGCACGCCGGCCACTTCTTCGTGTGGCGTCTGTGCCTCTACGGAGCGACGGCCTACGGCTGGTGGTGGATGCGTCGGCGCCTGTTGCGGCGGGAGCCGTCCCGCGAGACGCATCAGCGCCTGCTGCGCACGGAGATCGCGGCCGTCATCGCCGTGGTCGCGCTGGAAGCCAGCCAGCTGCTGCGGCACGGCTGAGACCGGGAGGCAGGCATGACGCTCTACACCACGGACTACTTGGAGTATTACCTGACCCTGGTGGCTTGGGTGGTCAACAACGGCATCTGGAGCATCCTCGTGGCCAGCGGCGTGTTCGCGCTGCCGTTCGTGGCCATCGTGATCCAGGAATGGCTCAAGGCCCGCAGCGAAGGTGCGGACGAGGGCAACAAGGGTGTGCTGTCGTCGATGCGCATCGAGAACCGGGTGTGGGTGGCGATCGTGGTCATCATGTTCGCGGGCATCCCGTTCATCCCGGTGGATCTCGCCACGATCAGGTTCGACACCACGCGCTCCGCGCAATGCCAGGTCAACGTCCCGCTGCCCAACGACACGGGCTGGTCCAACGTCTACACGGCGCTCAACGACCAGAGCGCGCTGGTGCCGGTGTGGTGGTTCTTCATGCACGCGCTGTCGAAAGCCGTGACGGGCTCCGCGGTGGCGGCGATTCCCTGCGGCACGGACCTGCGTCAGATTCGCATGGATGTGGATGCCACGCGCATCGACGATCCGGTGCTGGCACAGGAGGTCGCCGACTTCACGCACGACTGCTACGGGCCGTCGCGCGCCAAGCTGTTCATGAACCGGCCGACGCTCTCCGACGAGCAGATGAACGACGTCACCTGGATCGGGTCGAGTTACTTCCTCGACACGCCCGGCTTCTATGACACCTATCGCGCCAAGACCCCACGCACGGCCTGGCCCTACGACGCGACCCGCGATGCGGGGTTGGCACAGGTGGACAGCGGCGGCGGCTATCCGTCCTGCCGGCAGTGGTGGGCCGATGGTGGCCAGGGGCTGCGCAGCCGGCTGCTGGCACAGGTCGACCCGGACCTGCTGACCCGCATCGGGCGCTGGGTGGGCTTCCTGTCGCAGCGCGAGGTCAATGACTCGGTGATCCGCGCCGTCGTCTCACCGCGGCAGCAGAAGATGAACCAGGGCGCCGTCTACACCGACTACGGCGGCCAGATCGACAAGACGCTGCCGAACGTCGTCACGCGCGGCGTGGGCGACCTGGGGCTGACCGTCGGCTCGCTGGGCTTCTTTCCGGCGATGGACGTGGTGCGCCAGGCGCTGCCGATGGTGCTGACCATGCTCAAGATGGCGCTCGTCATCTGCATCCCGCTGGTGCTGCTGATCGGCACCTACGACCTGAAGACGGTGGTGACGGTGAGCTGCGTCCAGTTCGCGCTGTTCTTCGTGGACTTCTGGTTCCAGCTCGCACGCTGGATCGACAGCACGATCCTGGACGCGCTCTACGGCTGGGGGTTTGGCGCGGACAGGCCGCACACGAACTTCGATCCGTTGATCGGTTTGAACAACGCCTTTGGCGACATGTTGCTGAACTTCGTCATGGCGATGATGTTCATCGTGCTACCGGGTTTCTGGGTAGCTGCGCTCGCGTGGGTTGGTGTCCGCGTAGGCAGCATTTCGCAGATGCTCTCAGCAGCCACCGATGGCGCCAAATCTGCGGGAGGCAAAGGCGCTGACCTTGCAATCAAAGCAGCGAAGGCGAAGTAGCGCCGAGAGTGGCGAGCTACTCGTCGTCCGCGCTGCCGCCGTCGATGCGTACCTCGCCCCGGTAGAGACCGTATCCGTCCAGGCCGTTTCGCCATTGAGGCTCGTCATCATCACTGCTTTCGTCGGCATCGACGTTGCGTACCATCCAGGCAGCGATCACTGCAAAGGCCAGCAGCAGCGCCAGCCAGAACGCGGAGTAGAGCAGCACACCAAGCACGGCCAGCTTGACGATCCAGAGCACCGCCGTCGCCGCGCCCGCGGGCACCCCGCGCGTCACCAGCCAGCCGGCGACACGCTGCTCGCGGCGCAGGTATCCACGCCAGGCACGGCCAGCCCCCCGGCCCAGCCGGTGGCTCCAGCGCCCGTTGTGCGTGTTGGTGGTCATGTTCATGTGCCTCGGCTTCAGTGGTGCCTCACCTCATGGAGCGGCCGGTTGGGGCTTGCCCTCCAGCATAGACCGCGACCAGGAGGGCGGGTTGCGGCTGGCAGAGCCGGGTCGGCCTGGGTCGCAGGTCGATTAGATTCTGCATGATAAATAAAACCTTATGCTACTTTCCCTGCGCGTTCCTGCGATAGCTCTAGGGGCTGATTGGATTCCGTGCTATTTTTATAGCATGGATGGAAATTCTAGGCACCAGGTAATCAAGCGGCTGCAGGCGGGACTCCCCCGCGGGGCGCCGTTCGACCTTGCCACCCTGAGCCAGTTCGGGGTGTCGCCCCAGCTCGCCGCCCACTATGCCGACGGCGGATGGCTCGTGCGCCTGGCCCATGGCGTCTATGCCTTCCCGAACGATGAATTCGGGGTCTACGGTGCGCTGAAGTTCCTGCAACAGCGCGTGCCCGGCCTGCACGTCGGCGGCAAGAGCGCCCTGGCCCTGCAGGGTGTGCGGCACAACCTGGGCAGCCGGGAGGCGCTGGTGCTGTGGGGCGACGGTCGCTTCGCGTTGCCGGCCTGGTTCACTTCGCGCTTTCCGGCCCGCTATGTCCACGCCCGCCTGTTCGACTGGCCGGACACGGCGCTGGCCGCCAAGACCCTGACCACGCCGCCGGGCCTGCCCGAGGATCTGCGGGTGGCAGCCCCCGAGCGTGCCGTGCTGGAGATGCTGTACGAAGCCGGCGTCAAGCAGAGCCTCGAAGAGGCCCGCAACCTCTTTGATGGACTGCGTTCCCCCCGCAAGGATTTGCTCGGACAACTGCTGTCCTGCTGCACCAGCGTGAAGGCCGTGCGCCTGTTCCTGACCTGGGCGCGCGAGACCAGCCTCGTGGATGTCGATGCCCTGCTGGAGCAGTACCCGGTTCGCACCGGCAGCAACACGCGCTGGATGAGCCGGCTCGATGACGGAACCCTGCTGAGCCTGAAACCTCATGGATAAGACCTACGCGGACACCGTTCGCCTGCTGCTGGCCGTCGCGCCCGACGTGTTCGCCAACGACATCTTCGCCATGAAGGGCGGCACGGCCATCAACCTCTTCGTGCGGGACATGCCGCGCCTTTCGGTGGACATCGACGTGGTGTACCTCCCGTGGCAGACGCCGCGCGACGAAGCGCTGCAAGCCATCAACCAGGAGCTGGCCGCCATCGCCACGCGCGTTGCGCCACTGGGCGTGCAGACACGCCTGGTTCGCGCCAAGGACCTGGGAGACACCAAGCTGATCGTCGAGAACGACGCCAGCCAGGTGAAGATCGAGGTCAATGTCGTGTTCCGCGGCAGCGTGCTGCCCGTCGAGCGGCGGCCGCTGAGCGCCAAGACCAGCGATCTGTTCGGCGTCGAGTTCGAGCTGCCGGTTCTGGCACCGGACGAGCTGTACGCCAGCAAGCTGGTGGCCGCGCTGGATCGACAGCACCCCCGCGACCTGTTCGACGTGTGGCAGCTCTACGAATCGGGCGACATCAGCGACGGCATGGTCGAGTGCTTCGTGATCTATCTGGCGGGCCACAACCGGCCGCCCCACGAAGTGCTGTTCGGCAACGACAAGGACATCGCCGGCGAGTACGAGCGGGCCTTTGTCGGCATGACGGAAGTGGACTGCTCCCTGGAGATGCTGCTCGATGCTCGCGCCAGGCTGCGGCGCGAACTGCCACAGCGACTGAGCACCGCGCACAAGCAGTTTCTGAGCGGGCTGGTGCGCGCAGAACCGGACTGGTCGCTGGTGCAATGCCAACACGCCGCTCAACTGCCGGCACTGCGCTGGAAGCTGAGCAATCTCGAAACCTTCCGCAAGCGCCGTCCCGACGACTTCGCAGCGCAATCCGCCGCCCTCGACACCGGCTTGGGCCAGAGCTGACGAACATCCCACAGCGCCCCAATGCCGGGATTGCCCCATGCCGCATTCATCGTGGCACCCGCGCAGCAGCGGCCCTATACCCAAAGGCTTCCGACAAAGGCCAAAGGGCTGGGAAGGGGCAAAGGAAGGGCGCCAAGGGGAAAGGCCCTATCCTGAAAAGGCCAAAAGGCGCCCCCGAGCAGCCCGTCATCCGGGGTTCGCCATGCTCTCGCTGTTCCAGCGCAAAAGGGTGCCACCCACCGCCGGCACGTCGCCCACCTCCGCCATCGAAACTCCGAAAGGGTCGATGCGGCCGGAGTCGGCCGCATCGCTGCTGGCCACGCCGCGCCGGCAGAAACTGCTGGAACACATCTGGCAGCGCACATCGCTCTCGCGCCGGCAGTTCGCCACGCTCTACCTCGCCCCACTGGAGCGCTACGCCGAGCTGGTCCAGCAGTTCCCGGCCTCCGAGAACCACCACCACGCCTATCCGGGCGGCATGCTGGACCACGGCCTGGAGATCGTCGCCTATGCGCTGAAGCTGCGGCAGTCATACCTGCTGCCTGCGGGCGTCACGCCGGAGGCACAGGCGGCCCAGGCCGAAGCCTGGACCGCAGGCACGGCCTACGCGGCCCTGCTGCACGATATCGGCAAGATTGCCGTCGATCTGCACGTCGAGCATGCCGACGGCAGCGTCTGGCATCCCTGGCACGGCCCGCTGCGAAAGCCCTACCGCTTCCGTTACCGAAAGGAGCGTGAGTACCGCCTGCACAGCGCCGCCACCGGGCTGCTCTACGCACGCCTTCTCGATCGGGACATCTTCGACTGGCTCTGCGGCTATCCCGACCTCTGGGCCGCGCTGCTGTACGTGCTGGCCGGCCAGTACGAGCATGCCGGCACGCTCGGCGAACTGGTCGTGCAGGCCGACCAGGCATCGGTCGCCCAGGAACTCGGCGGCGATCCCAGCAAGGCGCTGGCGGCGCCCAAGCATGCGCTGCAACGCAAATTGCTCGACGGCTTGCGCTACCTGCTCAAGGAAGAATTCAAGTTGAACCAGGGCGGCCCGGCGGACGGTTGGCTGACCCAGGACGCCTTGTGGCTGGTGAGCAAGACCGTCTCCGACAAGCTGCGCGCACATCTGCTGTCGCAGGGCATCGACGGCATCCCGGCGAGCAATACGGCGGTGTTCAACGTGTTGCAGGATCACGGCATCGTGCAGCCGACACCGGATGGCAAGGCGATCTGGAAGGCTACCGTCACCAGCGACTCCGGCTGGTCGCACGCCTTCACCTTCCTGAAGCTCTCGCCGGCGATGATCTGGGATGCCGCCGACCGGCCGGCGCCGTTCGCAGGCCGTGTGCAGGTCGAAGAGGAACAGGCGGAGCCGCCGCCGCTGGCGCCGGCGGTTGCCGATGGGCCGCACGTGGTAGGCACCGAAGCTGCACCCGCGAGCACGGCGCCGATCGCTTCCGCAGCCACAGACACCGGCGTGGCCGCGCTGCTCGACCTGCTGGGCGACACCGCTCCACCCACGGCACCGGAGATCCCGAGTTCCCCTGTTGCCGAGCCCGAGCCGGCCCCTTCGACCGTGCCCCCGCCGCAGGTGAGACCCGCACCTTCCCAGAATCGCGCGGAGCCCTCCGGGGCGCACTTCATGGCCTGGCTGCGTCAGAGCATCCAGACGCGCAAGCTCATCATCAACGACGCCAAGGCCCTGGTGCATACCGTCGCCGGTACGACCTACCTCGTCAGCCCCGGCGTGTTCCAGCGCTACGAGCAGGAGTACCTTCAAGTCGCCGCGCTGGCCAAGCAGGAGAAGCTGGAGGGGTGGCAGTGGGTACAGAAGCGCTTCGAGAAGCTGGGACAGCACCGTAAGCAGCCGAGCGGGCTGAACATCTGGACCTGCGAAGTCACGGGGCCGCGCAAGTCGCGCCGGCTGCACGGCTACCTGCTCGCCAGCCCGGATGCGCTGTTCCAGGAGACGCCGCCAGACAACCCATACCTGCGGCTCGTCAACGAGGCCGCAAAGCGCGAAGATTCAGCCCTTGGGGGCAAGGACGACGATCAGGCGTAGGCATGCGACCGCTGTGCGGGCCGGCTTCAATCTGCGGATGGGGCCGACTCTGCCAGCTTGGCTTCGGTCAGAGTCATCAAGTGGGCGGAACTGCATTTCAGCGCACGGGCAATCTTGAGGATGAGAGGGAGCGTGGGGACATGCTCGCCGCGCTCGATCTTGCCCATGTGCGACCGTTCGATGCCGGCCATGTGGGCCAGCGTTTCCTGAGCGATGCCCTGGTTGGTTCTTTCTTCCCGCACGGCAGCCCCAAACGCGATGGCTGGTTCCGCTTCGTAGGTAGTGGTGCCGGTGGGGCGGCCCCTTTGGATCGAACGCTTTGGCATTGCCAAGAGCGTCGAACACGGTCACGATTTAAACCACGTTAAACTTAACTCATCCAACGGCTTCGAGATCCGTTGCCACGAGTTCACCGCCTGGGGGAGCTGGACGTGGAATCGAGTGACATCACCGCCGAAATTCGCATGGCCGTCCTCGGCGAATGGGTGCCTCCCCAGCTCGCCGACATGCTCGCCCTGCAGCGTGCCGAAGAGCCGGAGACTCATGCCGTCCTGGCCGGCTGGACAGATCCCGGTCGAGGCGCGGAGCTGCCGGGCGACGGCTTCGACTTCGCCTTGTCTGCGGTTGCCCGGCAGTGGCCTGGCTGGGTATGCGAGCCACTGTGGCATGACACGCTGGCGGTCGCCGTGGCCAAGCGCTCCCACCTGCTGGCCTACCGTGAAGTGCCGTGCCAGGAAGTGCTCAAGCAGCCGTTGATCTGGTCGCAGTCCACGGCCGATGAACCATGGCGCATGACCCTGCAGCGCGTGTTTGAGAACGCGCTGCAGGAGCGGGAGCAAACGGTGGAGACATTCGATGTGGCGATGACGCTGGTTGCCGCCGGGTACGGGATCGCCATTGCGCCTGCCGCGAGACTGGCGAGCTACCTACGCCGAGGCATCGCCATGCGGCCGCTGGCCGGCGCACCAATGATCGTGATGGCTTACCTGCTCCGCCGCAACGCTACCTTGTCGGACACCCAGGCAAGATTCGCCCGACGCGCGCGCTTGGTGTCCTGACAGACGTGCGGGGATCGCGGTTTCGCCACGATCCCGCATTCCTGCTGCTAGGCGACTCCGACTCGCGGCGGGGTCCATTCGCTTTCCTTCACGGCTGTGCTCACTGCCATGACGAGCTTGTCGAGATTGCCGGCCGTCACGCCCTCCAGTGCCGAATGCCCCCGCAGCATCGAGCGCGGTTGCAGCAGTGCATGGTAGATCTGCCAAGGGTCCGCACCCCTGGTCAGCTTGAGGACGGACTGGATCAGCTCGTGCTTGAGTGGGTCGAGGTGCCAGTCCGGCACCCGCTGGCCGCGGTTGCCCACGTTCAACGCCAGCAAGTTGCCGGCCTTGATCTCGTAGCTGATCCACCTGCGGGACTTGCCCGCCATCTTCGCAAACGCCGCGACGGGAAGGTTGTGCGGCGCTTCGAAGACATCGAACAGTTCCATCCTCTCGCGCTGAATGTCCGAAGGCACCAGCGGCGCGGCCGACCGAGGGGGCGGAACCGCCGGCAGCCGATGTGCGGCGGCAGAAACCAACGGCATGGCGTCGCCGGGCTTCGTCACGAGCAGGATTGGCGAAGCGGCAACCGGCGTGGAGGGTGCGCTTGCGGTTTGCTCATTCGGGAACGCGGGCACGCCTTCCAGATGCACGGTGAGCGGCATGCTGGCCGCCTCGACCTGGTTCTGCTCGAAGAGGTCGAGCCGATCGGCCCAGTCCTGCATCATGCGGCGACGCTGTTCCACGTACTCGGCATGGTTGTAGGTCGCGCTGACCTTGTTGGGATCGACATGCGAGAGCTGTGCATCCACCCAGACCTTCGGGTAGCCGATCTCGTTGAGCGCAGTGGACATCGTGCCGCGGATACCGTGTCCCGTCAGGCGTTCCTGATAGCCCATGCGTTTGAGCGCACCATTGAGCGTGTTCTCGCTGATGCGCTTCTTCAAGTCGCTGTCGTGCCGGAACAGGTAGCGCTGGGCCGGCTTGAACTCATCGAGCAGGTGCCGGACGATCTCCATGGCCTGAATCGACAGCGGCACGATGTAGGGCGGGATGTCCTTCGCCTGCTGCCGCTTCTTGCGCATATCCAACTGGAGTTGCTTCACGACGTCGGCCGGGATGATCCACAGCCCACGGTCCAGATCGAATTGATCCGGCATTGCCTGTCGCAGCTCGCCGGTTCGCACGCCGGTCAGCAGCAATAGCCGCAGCCCGAGCTGGGTCTGCCGCCTGCCGCGATAGCTGCGCAGACGCTGCAACAGCTTCGGCAGCTCGGCCATGCGCAGGAACGGGTTGTGGTTGACGGGTGGCAGCGGCAGCGCCACCACATCGAGATCGGCGGCGGGGTTCTGCTCCAGGCCCGGCACGATCACCAGCGCGTAGCGGAACAGTTGGTTGAACCACGTTCTGACTTTCTCGGCGACGGAGAGCGCCTTGCGCTTCTCGATCTTGGCGATCACCTCCAACAGGTCGGGACGCTTGATCTCATAGACCGACCGCTTGCCCAAGGCGGGCAGCACATCCTTGTCGAAGATGCGCGGAAGTATCGAGAGGGTCGTCTGCCGGCCTTCCTTGAGGCTGAGCCCGCGATGCTTGAGCCACTTGCGATACACCGCATCGAAGGTGTTTTCGTCGGCGAGCCGGACAGCGGTGCGCTTCTGCTTGCGGTGAACGCGAGGATTGGTGCCTTTGGCCAGCAGTGCGCGCGCTTCGTCGCGCAGGCTGCGGGCCTCGCGAAGCGTCACCTCCGGGTAGGTGCCGAGCGACATCCGCTTCTGCTTGCCCGCCCAGTAGTAGCGGAAGTGCCAAGTCCTGCCCCCTGCAGCCGTGACGGCCAGGGAGAGGCCATCCAGGTCAGGGAGGGTGTATGCCTTGCCAGTTGCCTTGGCCTGTCGAACGGCCAGGTCTGAGAGTGCCATGCTCTTGCTCCTGAACATGAGTCAGGAACCAGATGCTGGTCACGTCGACCTCGCCCCTCCATCAACAATCCGGAATCAGCCGCGCCCGCAAAAATGGACTTGTTTGTGGACTTAAAAGTCCCGACTGTAGGCGGATCGCAGTGGACCGCGGCAGAACGTCAAAGAGAGGAAAAGTCCTTGTGTGGCAACGACTTGCAGACTCTCTTGGACTTCTGCGGAAGTCCGCAGAATGATGCAGTGGAGCGGGCGATGGGAATCGAACCCACGGCTCTAGCTTGGGAAGCTAGGGTATTACCATTATACGACGCCCGCGTAGCCCCACATTCTATGCGGGGTTGCGGCGGTTCGGCAAGCTGAGAGCGTGGAGGGTGGCGTGAAAAGTGGCGCCACCGCCACTCCGCTCGCTGCATTCGCTGGCGCCTGTCTCCCCCCTAAACCCCCTGGCTCGCTAGCAAGTAGCGTAGCAGGAGCAGTTCAATCATAGCCCCTGCAGATGCTGGCGCTCGCGAGACCATGGTTGTCTCTGCAAAAGATGCGCATTGCCTCGCCAGGTGAGTCCGATGTGGTCGGAATCCAATAATTGCTTACCACCAAATACTTGACGGTTACCAGAGTCGATCGAAGCCCGATCCAAGTCAAAGCGTGCTCGAGTGACGACAGTATTGGATTGGAGGACTCGATTTCATATTGAATGCTAAAAATGGCGGCGTCCGGTTCCATCCAAGGGCGGTCAGACAGTGGAGGTAAGCGGAACTTTTTCTCTGAGTTTGCCAATATTTTTTGTCCGTCAAGCTCTTTGTACGCTGCCGCAGGAATGTAATTTATGTTCCCACCGGGGAGTTCAACCTTACCGTCCGGCGTGATATTCGCGTATAGGTCTTGGGTTGTGTGGTAAACGAGCTGCTGCGAGGGTGCGCTCACGCGAAAGCGCTTGACTACTTTGTCAGATGGAGTGGCGTTCTTGAGCTGAAATTCATAGCCGCGATTGAGTGCCTGCACGAACTCACGCGACACGTCACCTACCAGATACTGATAGGCCCCAGTCGCCAGCAAGGCAGAGATACCCGAGCCAACAAGGAACTTCCATGATCCGGCAAACCCTTTGCTTTTTCGTTCATTGTCTCGTTCGGGTTGAGTGCTGCTGCCGGCGCCGGTATTACCAATTCTCTTCTTTCTCTTTTTTCTCATAAAGTGGTTTCGTTCATGCCTATTATTAATGCTGGATTGATGTGATGGTAAAATCTATTGCGAGAGTCGTGTGTGTTTTATTTTGTCAGGCAAATTTTTGTGCGCGGCAAGAGTGCCGCCCTCCCCATGTTTCCATTTGATATATGCAGAACTGCGTGAGTAATGTTGTCCGTTACAGCGGAGACTTGGCGGTGGTGGGTAGGGGTTTGGCAGATAACTGAGTTATTTGTATTGCTATATGCGTTACTTATCTGCTCGAATGTTGATCGTTTGATTTATTGTTTCCATCCCTTGAGGGTGGGGCTATGCATGATTCGGGTGGATGTTCGCAACACTAAAGTCTGTGTTTGGTAAGTCTTATTGTTAAGGTTTGGTAACTGTTGATGAGTATTTGCTGTTTGTGTTCGTAATCTTCGTACCCCTAAAATAATCGGTTCTGAAAAATCGATGCGTGGTGTCCGGGGCTGTCTGAATTTTTGTGTTCAAGGCTTTTTATTCGGGCTGCCGTTTCAGACGAGCCCGGTGGACATATTACGCGGCCGGTCGTGTAAAGCGCTCCCCATAGGCGATGGCGAACTGGTTCATGGCGTCTTTCCACTGCCTGGCTGCTCGGCCCCAGTCAGCCGTGATGTTGCGCAAGGCCAGCCACAGCAGCTTGGTGGCGGCATCATCGCTGGGAAAGTGCCCCCGCGTCTTGATGATTTTGCGCAGCTGACTGTGCAGGCTCTCGATGGCATTGGTCGTGTAAATCACCTTGCGCACCGCCGGGCTGAACGCAAAAAACGGAATGACGCGCTCCCAGGCCCGGCGCCAGGCCGCCACCACCGTGGGAAACTTCTGCCCCCAGGGACCAGCTTCCAGGGCATCGAGTTGGGCCGCTGCGGCTTCTGCGCTGGGCGCCGTGTAGATGGGCTTGAGCGCCGCTGCCAGCGCCTTGCGGTCCTTCCAGCTGGCATAGTCCAGGCTGTTGCGGATCAAGTGCACGATACAGGTCTGCAGCGTCGTGGTCGGAAACACCGCCCCAAGCGCCTCGGCTATGCCCTTGAGGCCGTCGGTGACGGCAATCAGGATGTCGGCTACACCACGGGTCTTCAGATCGTTGAACACCTTCATCCAGAACTTGGCCCCCTCGGTGTTCTCGATCCACAGGCCCAGGATGTCGCGGGTGCCGTCGGGCAGCACGCCCAGCGCCAGATAGATGGCCTTGTTGCGCACCACGGCATCCTCGCGGATCTTGACCCGCAGACAGTCGAAGAATACGACCGGGTACATCGGCTCCAGCGGGCGTGCCTGCCAGGCGGTGACCTCGGCCATTACCTCATCCGTGACGCAACTGATGAATTCAGGACTGACCTCGGTGCCGTACTGCTCGGCCAGAAAGCCCTGGATCTCACGCACCGTCATGCCCCGCGCGTACATGGCTACGATCTTGTCGTCAAAGCCGGTGAAACGCCGCTCGTGCTTGGGGATCAGGATGGGCTCGAAGGAGCCTGCGCGGTCGCGCGGCACTTCGATGCGCAGCGGCCCGTCCTGAGTCAGCACCGTCTTGGCGGACTTGCCGTTGCGCTGGTTGGCTGCATCCTCGGGGCGGGCGCTGCCGGGCGGGTAGCCCAGGTGGTACGACAGTTCTGCGCCCAGCGCCCGCTCGATCAGCGCTTTCTTCAGCGCCATGGTGGTGGCGTTGATCTGTTCGGCCGTCATCGGCGTGGTGCCGCCGGTCAGTTGTTCAATGAGTTCGTGGGGAATAGACGGCAGCGCCGCCGTGCCGGCTGCCGCCGGTTTCTTCTTGCTTGGCATAGATGCTCCTTTCCAACATGCTATGCCTCAAACACAAAATTCCTGACAGGCTCTGGTGTCCCATAACGCTACCATCCCTGAGCCGATGTACCTGCCACAATCCGCACTGTCGGCGTTATCGGGCCTGCTCGGCCAGCACACCCGCCAAATCACCATCGAGACAGCACTGACCACGGACAATCTGGTGGTCGAGCGCTTCACGGCCAAAGAGTCGGTGTCCTCGCCGTTCGTGCTGCACGTCGATTGCCTGAGCCCATCCGCCCACATCGACACCGCCAAGCTGGCAACCGAGGAAATCACGCTGCGGTTGATGCTGCCCGATGGCAACCGACGTGCATGGCATGGCTACGTGGTGGGCTGTGCCGCGCTCGGCGGCGATGGGGGTCTTGCACGCTATCGGTTGACTGTCGGTTCTTGGTTCGACCGACTGCGCACGCGCACGGACTGCTACGTCTACGAAAACAAGACCGCGCTGGAAATCATCGAAGAGGTCTTCGCCGACTATCCACTCGCGCATTTCCGTTTGGCGGTGAGCCAGCCAATGAGGAAGCGCTCCATCTGCTGCCAGTACCGCGAAACCGACTTCGCGTTTGTGGAACGCCTGCTAGCAGAAGAGGGCTTGTCCTACCGGTTCGAGCACCAGCAAGGCGATGCATCTCAATCCAGCGATGGCAAGGCGGCGCAATCCCGCCACTGCCTGGTGATTTTTGACAACGACGCCGAACGACCGACCTGCGCACAGCCGGAGATTCGCTTTCACCGCGTGGATGCCACCGAGCAGGAAGACGCCATTGAGCGCCTTTCGCGCACGCATACCGTTGGCACCAATGCGGTGACGCTCGCATCGTGGGACTACAAGGCGTTGGCAGCGACCTCCGCCCAGGCGAGTGCGAGCGATCCCGGTGGCGAACTGCCGACGCTGGAGAGCTTCGAGGCTTCCGGTCCCTATCGATTCAAGGATGCGAAAGGCGCTGACCACGCTGCGCGTCTACGCATGCAAGCCCATGAGGGCGGCTACCTTCGCTATCAGGGCCAAGGCAGTGTGCGCCAGCTTGGCGCGTGTCAGCGATTCAAGCTCACGCAGCACTTCGATAGCGGTCACAGCGAGTTCGTGACGCTCCAGGTCGAGCATGACGCCGCCAACAACCTCGGCGCCGACCTTGCCCGTCTGTTGGGCACCACGGAAATCGAATCGGGCAGCTACCGGAACCGCTTCACCGCCGTGCCGGCTGAGGCTCCCATCGTTCCTGTCTATCGTCGTCGGCCCACTGCACCGGAGGGGCAAGCTGCAGTGGTGATCGCCGATGATGGTGCGCCGCTTACGACCGACCGCGATCACCGCGTGCGTGTCCGCTTCCCGTGGCTTCGCGCTCCAGATACCAGTTCCTTCCGCGACCCGGACAGCAGCGACCGCAGCCAAGTCACCGCCTGGGTACGCGTGGCGACCTCCAGCGCAGGTCCCAATTGGGGTGCGAACCACTTGCCGCGCGCCGGCACGCAGGTGCTGCTGACCTACATCGATGGGGATATTGATAGGCCGCTGGCGGCCATGCAGCTCCACAGCGAGCAGGACGCTTTGCCTTGGCCCGCTCCTGATGCTCCGCTAGGACAGGTACTTTCCGGCTGGCACTCGCAGGGGCTCGGTGGGGATGGCTACAACCAGTGGGTGGTCGATGACCACCCCGGTCAGCTACGGATGCGGCTGGCAAGCTCCACCGCCAGCAGCCAACTCAACCTGGGCTACGTGATGTCGCACGGCGCGACCGGTGGCGAGCGGGGTAGCTGGCGTGGCACCGGGGCGGAACTGCGCACCGATGCGTGGGCGGTGGTCCGCGCTGGTGGCGGTCTGTTGCTCTCGACCACGGCACAACCACGGGCAGGCGGAACATTGCTCGACGCGCACGAGGCACGCGGTCAGCTCACAGCAGCGCAGAAGACCGCGCAGCGCTTGTCCGATGCCGCATCGAGCCAACAGGCATTGCCGCTGGCGGCCAACGAAGCCTTCGACCCGCTCACACAGGCGTTGGACCCCGCCCAGGATGGCCACTACGACAGCAACGTCAATGGGCAGGATGCAACGCAGCCGAACAAGGCACCGGTAGAACGCTTCGGCCAACCCTGGCTGGTGACAGAGTCGCCCACCAGCATTGCGCTCGCCTCGCAGGCAACCACCACCGTCTACGCAGGCCGACACTTGCACGGCACCGCTCAAGGAGACTGGCATCTCGCCGCTGGCAATGTCATTGCCGCTGCAGCGGCCAAAGGTGTGAGCCTGTTTGCGCAGCGCAATGGGGTTCGGGTGATTGCCGAAGGTGGGCCGGTCTCCATTCAGGCCCACACCGATGCGCTGGCAGTGCTCGCTGATAAAGCCGTCACCGTGACTTCCTCTGCGGCTTCGGTCGAAATCCTGGCACAGCAGAACATCGTGTTGCATGGCGGGGATTCGATGATCCGGCTGGAGGGCAATGCCATCACCTTCGAGACGACCAAGCTGGACGTGAAGGGGGCAGGGCACCCGCTGATCGGGCCGGGTGGGCAGGCTGCGACATTGCCGGCGTTGCCTGTGGGAGCCTTGGGTGAGCCCTCGCACTTCATCGAACTGAACCACCACTACGACGATCTGGAGCCCGTCAAAGGCGCGCCCTACAAGCTGCACTTCAGCGACGGGACCACGATCTCCGGCAAGGTGGATGGCAACGGCTTCGCTCGCCATGAGGGCGTCCCGCCAGGTGAAGCCAAGGTCGAATGGGGTGAAGACGCACGCAAATGGGCAGCCGAGTCGCAACGCACCAATGACCGCTTTGGCGCTGCCGCCGACGCTGACTCTGCCATCGCCCTCGTCAAAAGCTTGTTGTCATGATCGCTCGCACCATTCCCATCACCCAGGTCAAGCCGGACCTGAAGGACTCGCTGCGCATGGCCGTGGCGGAAATCGAACGTTTCCTGGCGATGTTCTACCCGGCCGAAGCGATCGACCAGACCCACGCGGCAAAGGCCATCGCCGGCCAGTGGCTGTCACGCGTCAAGGGCTTCCACGAGGACGACGACTTCCTGCACCTCGTGCGCGACTTCCTGAGCTATGTGCTCAGCGGTGGGGAGCACTCGCGTATCTCGGATCAACTGGCCTATTACTTCTCCGGATTCATGCCGAGCTACGGCTCGGCCTGCATCCTGCTCGGCATGGTCGCCGACGGGTTGCCTTGGTCTGAGGTGCAGGCGTTCATGCACAGCCAGTCCTACGGCAATGCTCGCGAGTACATCGAGACCTTCGATTGGGCCAGTGGACGCAAGCGCGCCGACGCTGAAGTCGATGCGTGGCTGGCTATTCTGCGAGAGCAAGACACCCGCCTGCAAACGGCAATGACGGGTGAGCCCGTCCTGCTCGCGTTTGCCCCGCCAAGCGCTACACCTAATGGGCCGGTCACGGATGTGCCCGCTCGTGGACCTCTACCCGCGCCACGCCCGCCGGTGCCTGCCGTGCCACCGGAACCCGAAGCGCAGATGGCGCGCAGGCTGGCGCCTTCGCTGATTCGAATCGCCAAGGTTCCATCCATATCGCTATGGCCTCTCTTGCTTCTTTTAGTCCCGGCTAACGCCCTCAGGAAGAATACCGAGGACGAGGACATGCGGAAGCTGCATGAGCAGTATGCACGGCAGCAGAAGCTGGTCGTACGCGACACGCAGCAGAAGGCGGATGCCACGACCGACCAGACCAACAACGAGTGCAAGGCTCAGATCGAGCAAAACCAGAAGAACGGGGCCGTTTGCGAGAATGACGGCTATGTGTTGATGGAGTCGGCACTGCAGTACAAGCGCTTGGTGAATCCGCCCAAAGGCAAAGGGCTTGATGGTTTGTTTGAGAAGTTGGAGCCGCTCAACCAGCCGGCACCGATGCCGGACACAGTGACCGTGCCCAAGCCGGGGAAGCTGGTGTTTATCCCTGCCGACAAGAAGCCGCCTCGGCCTGAATACGCGTATGCAAAGCCGAAGCCGGGCGTAACGATCGCGCCAACCTATCCAAAGTTTGTCGTGTTCGAGGCCAAGCACATTTCAAAGGGATTTGAGCCGACAGATACAGACGGGATAAAGAAAGAGGCTAGGCGACGGCTGGGGGAAACGTGTGATGGGACGCAGATGAGTGTCCCGTGGACAGAAGAGCGGATTCCTCAAGCGCTCAGGCGAAAAGACAGCCTCATTCGGGATAGGCGGGCGCAGAATGATAAGCGTGAGGAAATAGATGAGCATGGCTACGCTCGCTGGATATTTGTCTGTTTGCCCGGGCCAGTAGGAGACGCAAAGCCGTCGAAGCTATTTGTCTTCATCGACGTTGTTGAAGCGAAGATGGATTTAGAGAAAACTCCCGGCCCAACATCGAGCCATCCTAACGGGAAAAACGGACTATAAGGAGTTGAAATGGCATTCAAGGATGTGCGCCGACAGAAGTTTCTGGACGAAAAAAACTATCGTGAGCTGGATGAGCAACTGGCCGACTATATTCAAAGGTGTTACAAGAAGCTGGCAAACGGTTCCGAGCTTACTGACCAGGCAATGCAGCGTTTCCGTTGGTCGGCGGCCTCTGATGGGTTGCAACAACTGATCCTTCGTTACACGGCAGGCCGTCCCGTTGAGGACCTTCGTGCGCAACTTCCGCAAGTTGTTGAGGACTTCGATGTTTATATCGCTAACGAAGTATCACCGCGAAAAAAAGACCCTCCACGTAACGTCGCCGACACGCTTGAAATCACTCAGCTCGAAGCCTACGTCTATGTGTTCTGGTTGCTTGCTCTATGCAAACTGCTGCGGCACGAGGCGCTGATTCCCAAGGTCATGAGTTGGGTTGATAAGACATTCGACTTCAATCGGGGCCGGGATATCCTGTTCGAGAACGTTGTGCAGGCGTTGACAGGTAATCATGTCGAATCAGAGAAGGTCTTGCTGCATCCCGAGCCATATCGACCGCTGGGTCGCGCCACCGTGTACGCGCCCGAAGAACGCCCTGCGCTGGTCAAAGAGTTCGTCGAGACTTGGTACAAGCACATGAAACCGTGCTACTGGCACGGTACGCATACCGAAGGCACGTCTTACTTCGGCTATTGGGCTTTCGAGGCAGCGCTTGTCACTGTCCTCTGGGATATTGACGACAGCAGCTACCGGGACAACCTCGTCTATCCCAGGGACTTGGTGGACTGGTATCGAGCCCATGGCAATGGCTACACCGCGCCAAGCACGCCACCGCGCCAGCCAGCCGGCCAGCCATGCCCGAAGGAAGGCTGGTGGTTCACTCCTGCCGCTGCTGGCTCACGACGGCATTTCAAGCAAGGCGAAATCATGCCGGAGGTGCGATCCGACTATGGCTCAACCTTCTGGCAATGGGATAGCGATCAGTCCGCACCGAAGCTGTAGCCTTAGTTCTTGCCGGGGTGCCTGCGTATTACCGAAGGTGTCCTCTCGGCAGATAACGTACTCGGTATGCCTCGTGTGCCCGTTGTCTGCCGCGCGATGAACGTTGATGGTTGGCGTATGACTTCCAGCCCTCAACGACATGTCGCAGACCCTCACCCAAGAGCAGGAGAGTTTTATCGCTGATGTTGTCGCCGAGCAGTTCGGCAAGACCATGGGCTTCGCGCGATTCGCGCATGCGCTGGCGATGATCTGCGAGGACATCGCTGGGTTCGAGGCTGTTCCCAGCATCGACGTGGTTCTGCGTATATGGGCCGCCTATGTCTGGCGCCAAGGCTGACCGTACATATGACTATGGCGTTTGTTTGCGTCGCCGAAGTTGCGGATGCTTCGCCCGGAGTAGGGCCGTGAACTGCTGGACAAAGCTCACCAGCGCCCGTTCGTCCTCGTCCAAGTCTTTGAGCACGTCAGACACCGCAGCACTCTGATCGTCAATGTGCCGTGATCCGCGCCGCAAAAGCGCGTCCACGGTGCAGTCCAGTGCATCGCTCAACTGCTGAAGCCGGTACAGGGTAGGGACCCGCGTACCGCGTTCCCATCGAGACGCCGCCGGCTTGCCGGCCTAACTTCGCCAGGACTCCAATGCCGGCGCGGATCCGCCGGCAGCGGCGGTTTGCGCGGCGAGCGTGTGCGCGTAGTCGACATACCAGGCCAGCACCTCCGGGTTGGCCATCGCATCGGGATTGGCGATACGCTCCGGCGGCGCGCCCAGCAGCAGCTTCTTGATCGGCACTTCCATTTTCTTGCCCGACAGCGTGCGCGGCACGCCCGGCGCTTGCACGATCACGTTGGGCACATGCCGCGCCGACAGCCCGGCCTTGATACGCGCATTGATCGTGCCACGCAGCGTGTCGTCGAGCACGGCCCCTTCGCGCAGCACGACGAACAGCGGCATGAACGATTCCCGGCCGAGGAATTCCAGGTCGACAACGAGGCTGTCGAGCACTTCCGGCAGGTCTTCCACCACGCGATACAGCTCGGCCGTGCCCATGCGGATGCCGTGGCGGTTGATGGTTGCGTCGGACCGCCCGTAGATGATGGCGCCGCCGCGCGGAGTGATCTTGATCCAGTCGCCGTGGCGCCACTGGCCGGGGTACATGTCGAAGTAGCTGTCGCGGTAGCGGCTGCCGTCGGTGTCGCCCCAGAAGAAGAGCGGCATCGAGGGGATGGGCGCCGTGCAGACGAGTTCGCCCACGGCATCGATGAGCGGGTTGCCCGCTTCATCCAGCGCTTCCACGCGCGACCCGAGGTTGCGGCATTGCATCTCGCCGGCGTAGACGGGCAGGGTGGCCACGCCGCCGACGAAGCAGCCGGCAAAGTCGGTGCCGCCGGAGATCGGATTGAGCCAGACGTCGGCCTTGACGTGGCGGTAGATCCAGTCGTAAGCCTCGGCCGACAGCGGCGAACCGGTCGAGCCGATCGCACGCAGCTTCGACAGGTCGAAGTCGCGACCGGGCTCGATGCCGGCTTTCAGGCAATTGGCGAAGAACGCCGCGCCGGCGCCGAAGAACGTCACGCCTGCGTCCTGTGCGAAGCGCCACAACGTGTTCAGATCGGGCGTGCCGGGGTTGCCGTCGTAGATGGCGAGGGTCACGCCGCCGAGCAGGCCGCTCGCCTGCGAATTCCACATGACCCAGCCGGTGCTGCTGTACCAGTGGTAGACGTCGTCGGGGCCGAGGTCGAGATGCAACGCGCCCATCATCGTCTGCACGAGCAGCAGGCCGCCATGGCCGTGCACGATGGGCTTGGGCATGCCGGTGGTGCCCGACGAGTACAGGATCCACAGCGGGTGATCCGCCGCCACGGGCGTGATGACGAGCGGTACGTCGTCGGCAGTCAGGTCGCGCCAGTCGCGGGCGTGCGGGAACTGCGTGCGGTCGATGTCGCCGTGCAGTTGCGGCACCAGCACGAGATGCTCGACGGTCGGCAGCGCGGCCATCATCTCGGCGACCACGCCGGTGCGGTCGAACGCGCGGCCGCCGTAGTGGTAGCCGTCCACCGCGATCAGCACCTTCGGTTCGATCTGGCGGAAGCGGTCCGTGACGGCCACCTGGCCCATGTCCGGCGCGCAGACTGACCAGATCGCCCCGATGCTGGCCGTGGCGAGGAACGCGACGATGGCGTCCGGCGTGTTCGACAGGTATGCCGCCACGCGGTCGCCCGGCGCCACGCCCATCTCGCGCAGCGCCGCAGCCAGCGAGGCGACGCGGCGGCGCAGTTCGCGCCAGGACAGGTCGGCCAGCGGTTGGGTCTCGCTGGCGTAGCGGATGGCGGTGCGGTCAGGGCTGCCGCCTTCCTCCACATGACGCATGACCTGATCGACGTAGTTCAGCTTGGCGCCGACCAGCCATTGCGCGCCCGGCATGGTGCGGTCGCCCAGCATCTGCGTGAACGGTGTCGAGGCGCGCAGGTCGAGGTAATCCCAGACGGAGGTCCAGAACGCTTCGAGATCCGTGGTGGACCACTCCCAGAGCCTGGCGTAACCTTCCGGCGTCGTGGCCGAGAAGAGCAGGCCGCGTTCGCGCGCAAGCCAGTCGAGGTAATGCGTCAGGCGCGCGTTGGCAATGAAGTCAGCCGAGGGCGTCCACAGCAGGGCGCCTTCCTGAATGGTGCTCATGTGTCTCCTCCGCCAGATGGGAAATCGGCAAGGGAGGCCGCCCCCGCTATCGATGTGCGGCGGGTCGGCCCGGGGGATGCGGCTCAGATGCCACCCATGCACAGGTACTTCAGCTCGAGGTATTCGTCGATACCGTAGACCGAGCCTTCGCGGCCCAGGCCCGATTGCTTGATGCCGCCAAACGGCGCGACCTCGTTCGAGATCAGCCCCGTGTTGATGCCGACCATGCCGTATTCGAGCTGCTCGGCCACGCGCCAGATGCGGCCGATGTCGCGGCTGAAGAAGTACGACGCCAGGCCAAATTCGGTGTCGTTGGCCAGGCGCACGACTTCCGCTTCGTCCTGGAACTTGAAGATGGCGGAGACCGGGCCGAAAGTTTCTTCGCGCGCGATCAGCATGTCGGGTGTGGCGTCGGCCAGCACGGTCGGCTCGACAAAGCGCTGCGAACCGAAGCCCTGCATCAGCTTGCCGCCGGCGGTCAGGCGCGCGCCCTTTTGCGTCGCGTCGCTGATGTGGCGCTGCACTTTCTCCACGGCCTGGTCGTCGATCAGCGGGCCTTGCACCACGCCCGACTCGAAGCCGTTGCCGACCTTGATGCCCTTGACCTTGGCCGAGAGCTTCTCGACAAACGCGTCGTACACCGAGGCATGCACGTAAAAACGGTTCGTACACACGCACGTCTGGCCGGCGTTGCGGTACTTCGACTGCACCGCGCCCTCCACGGCGGCATCGATATCGGCGTCGTCGAACACGATGAACGGCGCATGGCCGCCCAGCTCCAGCGCCACCTTCTTCACTGTCGGCGAGCACTGCTGCATCAGGATGCGGCCGACCGGCGTCGACCCCGTGAACGACAGATGCCGCACGATCGGCGATTCGCACAAGGCCTTGCCGATGGCGATCGAGCGATCCGCGTCACCCGTCACGACGTTGACGACGCCCTTCGGAATGCCAGCGCGGTGCGCCAGTTCGGCCATCGCGAGCGCAGACAGCGGCGTCTGCTCGGCCGGCTTGATGACGATGGTGCAGCCTGCCGCCATGGCCGGTGCAACTTTGCGGGTGATCATCGCCAGCGGAAAGTTCCACGGCGTGATGGAGGCGCACACGCCCACCGGCTGCTTGAGCACCACCATGCGCTTGTCGCGCCAGGTGCTGGCCATGACGTCGCCGGAGACGCGCTTGGCCTCTTCGGCAAACCATTCGATGAAAGACGCGCCGTAGACGATTTCGCCCTTGGCTTCGGCCAGCGGCTTGCCTTGTTCAGCCGTCATCAGCGCGGCGAGGTCGTCGGCGTTGGCGATCAGCAGGTCGAACCAGCGGCGCATCAGGCCGGCGCGCTCCTTGCCGGTCAGCTCGCGCCACGCGGGCCACGCCGCATTGGCCGCGTCGATGGCGCGCAGCGTTTCTGCGTGCCCGAGATTGGCGACATCGGTCAGGTGTGCGTTGGTGGCAGGGTCGTAGACGGGGAAGGTGGCGCCGTCTGCCGCGCCCACCCAGGCCCCGTCGACATAGGACTGCGTTTTGACGAGGGTGCGGTCTGTGATGCGCTCCAGCGCGTTGGCGGCGGTGCGGGATGCGTCGAGTGCTTCGGCCATGGCGTTCTCCATAAGGAAGGCGGGCCCAGTCGACAAAGAGGGCCCGCCTTTTAGATGCAGCAGTCGCTTAACTCGCTAAGAATAACCGAACGATCGTTCGCTCGCAGGCCACGCCGCCAAGCCTTGTGGTTAGTGGAAGAGCGTGTCCCACATGGCGTCGACGCGGGCTTTGACAGCGGTCTCCATGACGATGGGCTGGCCCCATTCGCGCGTGGTTTCGCCGGGCCATTTGTTGGTGGCGTCGATGCCCATCTTCGAGCCCAGGCCTGACACCGGGGACGCGAAATCTAGGTAATCGATCGGCGTGTTCTCGACCATGACCGTGTCGCGCGCCGGATCCACGCGCGTGGTGATTGCCCAGATCACTTCCTTCCAGTCGCGCAGGTTCACGTCGTCGTCCACCACCACGATGAACTTCGTATACATGAACTGCCGCAGGAAGCTCCACACGCCAAACATCACGCGCTTGGCGTGGCCGGCGTATTGCTTCTTCATGCTGACCAGCGCCATGCGATAGCTGCAGCCTTCGGGCGGCAGGTAGAAATCCGCAATCTCCGGAAACTGCTTCTGCAGCAGCGGCACGAACACTTCATTGAGCGCCACGCCCAGCACGGCCGGCTCATCGGGCGGCTTGCCTGTATACGTGGAGTGATAGATCGGGTCGCGGCGCATCGTGATGCGCTCGACCGTGAACACGGGGAACCAGTCCTGCTCGTTGTAATAGCCGGTGTGATCGCCGAAGGGGCCTTCGAGCGCGTGCTGGTAGCCGCTCGGGTGCGTTGGGTCCGGCTGGATGTGGCCTTCGAGGATGATCTCGGCGCCGGCCGGCACCTGCAGTTGTGCCTGCGTCAGCGAAGGCGTCAGACAGGTCGCAAGCTCGGTCCGGCTGCCGCGCAGCAGCCCCGCAAACTGGTACTCAGATAGCGTATCCGGCACCGGCGTCACCGCGCCGAGGATGGTGGCCGGGTCGGCGCCCAGCGCCACCGCAATCGGAAACGGCTGGCCCGGATTCGCGATGGCGTGCTCGCGGAAATCCAGCGCGCCGCCCCGGTGCGCCAGCCAACGCATGATGACCTGGTTGCGACTGATGACCTGCTGCCGGTAGATACCCAGGTTCTGCCGCTTCTTGTGCGGCCCGCGCGTGATGACCAGCCCCCATGTGACGAGCGGCGCCGCATCGCCGGGCCAGCACGTCTGTACGGGAATGCGCGAGAGGTCAACGTCATTCCCTTCCCACACGATCTCCTGGCACGCCGGCGACGACACCTTGCGCGGTGCCATATCCCACACGGCCTTGGCCATCGTCCACAGCTTGCCGGCTTCACGCAGACCGCGCGGCGGTTCGGGCTCTTTCAACGCCGAGAGCAGGCGACCGACGTCCCGCAGTTCATCGAGCGACTCCGCGCCCATGCCCAGCGCCACGCGCCGCGTGGTGCCGAACAGGTTGGCGAGCACGGGCATGTCGTACTTGCGCGCACCGTCCGCCGGCCGTTCGAAGACGACCGCCGGGCCCTCCGCGCGCAGCAGGCGGTCACAGACTTCCGTCATTTCCAGGCGCGGCGACACCGGCTGGCGCACGCGGCGCAACTCGCCGGTGCGTTCCAGTTGGGCGAGAAAGTCACGTAAGTCCCTGTATTGCATGGAAATTTTGTAACCAAAGGTAAGGTGGATCGTCTATCACGCGGAGACCCGGGCCCGCCAAATGGTGGTCGGGCCGCGGTTTTTTTGGTGTAGGCAGGGTGGCCGCGATTGTAAGGCCAAAACCCCATGGCACCCTGATGACAGAACGAACCGCAGGTCGGCGGCGCCGAACAACGCGACCCTTTTCATAACCTTTTGATATGAAAATCGAGTTCTTTATGATTGACTTGGAATAACGCGCTTCCTACAATCCAAATCGATCTGGCAATTGTTGCGTCGCAACATATCTTCGGCTAGTGCCCTCGCCCATTCTCTCGCTCGTATGAGGGGCGATGCCAGAGCACTTCATCATCGCTGCGGGACGTGACCTCCCCAAGGACACGCCCCGCATTTGTCTGGGCACAAGGGGAGTGCCCCCAACAGATGCCGGCTGACTGCAACAGCGCGGCATCCTTACTAAAAACCGTTGCGATTCGAAACGCACGGCGCCATGCAAAAGAAAGGCGCCCACCGGATCTGCGCAGCGGACGGAGGTAAGTATGAACGGTTGGAAAACCCTTCATTCTTCCGGGATCGGTTCGGCGCTGCAACGTCGACTCGTCGCCCCGGTTGGCCGCCGCCTCGCGCGTGCAGGCCAAGTTGCGCTGCCTCGTAAGCTGCGCATGGAGTTGAACGCAGGGGGCGCCGTCGCGTCCCGCAATGAAATGCATCCGGGGGTGCTGCTGGTGTTCCGCAGCGGGCATGTCGTGCTCAACAGCATCGGCGTGCTGGCGGTGGTGGCTGCCGTCGCGCTCTCGCTGAACAGCGAATGGCGTGCCATGGTGGCCCAGCGGGTGCTCAAGTTCGCGCCAGGTGCGAATGCCAGCGCGGCTTCGGCCGCGCCGTCGCGTAGTGCTACGGCCGGCTTGGAGCCGGTTGCATTTGCGCCTGCCGCTCCGGCAGCCGGCGCGGGTTTAGCGCCGCCCGTGGTCGAAGGGGCTGGCTCGCAGGGCGCCGCAGTCGTTGCGGCCGGGTGGGACACGCTCTCGAAGGTGCCGTCCGTCGCCGAACTGGCCGCACAGATCCCGAACACGCAGGTCGTTCGCGAGGCACGTGAGTCGGCAACCGCCGGTACCCCGCGCGAGCAGGCTGCCGTGGCCGAATACATCGCCCGCAAGTACCGCGTGGCGGCGACCGCCACCGGCCAGCTCGTCAAGGCGGCGTACCAGACCGGCAAGGAAGTCGGCCTCGATCCGCTGCTGATCCTGGGCGTGATGGCCATCGAGTCCAGCTTCAACCCGTTCGCCGAGAGCGGCATGGGTGCGCAGGGCCTGATGCAGGTCATGACCAAGGTCCACCAGGACAAGTACGAAGTGATGGGCGGCGTGGGTGCCGCACTGAACCCGTACGCCAACATCAAGGTGGGTGCGCTGGTGCTCAAGGATTGCATCGCCCGTGCCGGTTCGATCGAGGGCGGCCTGAAGCTGTACGTCGGCGCGGTGACGCAGGGTGACGGCGGCTACGGCGGCAAGGTGCTCGCCGAACGTTCGCGCTTGCGCATGGTGGCGACGGGGCGCCGCTCGCCCGTGACGATGGCGGCGGAGCGCGAGCCGGTGAAGGCCGTTGCCGCACCAGTGACGCAGGCCGAAGCCAAGGCGCAGGCCAAGCCGGCCGACAAGCAGCCGCTCAGCGGCCAGCAGGAGGAAGCCCGCCTGGAAGACAAGTCGCAGGGCCAGGCCTGATCGACGATTCTTGCCACGCTATATAAGAAAGGCCGTCTTGAGGGACGGCCTTCTTGTTTGGGCGAACGCACCAGCGATTTCTATTGGCTGAACAGTCGGCCAAGCCTCGAAACGGCTTCTTCCAGATGGTCCATTGCGGTGGCGTATGACAGGCGGATGTAGTGCTGCGCCGTGTGCGGGCCGAAGTCCAGCCCCGGCACGAGCACGACCCCGGCGTCATGCAGCATCGACTGCGTGAGTGCGTCAGCATTGCCGGCGTGCGGGTGGTGCACGCCGCGGCAGTCGGCATACACATAGAATGCACCGTCCGGCTTGACGGGTACCTTGAAGCCCAGCGATTCCAGTGCCGGCACGATGAAATCGCGGCGGCGGCGGAATTCCGCCTTGCGGTCTTCGTAGATGGCCAGCGCCTGCGGCTCAAAGCAAGCCAGCGCCGCATGCTGCGCCACCGCCGAAGCGCAGATGAACAGGTTCTGCGCGACCTTCTCGAATTCGGGCACCAGCTCAGCAGGCGCGACGAGCCAGCCGAGGCGCCAGCCCGTCATGTTGAAGTACTTCGAAAAGCTGTTGATCGTGACGACATCGTCGCCGAAAGAGAGGGCGGAAACTGGCGCCTGGTCGTATGACAGACCCTGATAGATCTCATCGACGATCGTGAATCCGCCGCGCGCGCGCACCGTCTGCACGATGTGCTGCAACTCGTCGGGCAGGATCGACGTGCCGGTCGGGTTGGACGGGGAAGCCAGCAGCACGCCCTGTGTGCGCTCACTCCAGTGGGCGGCGACCTGTCCGGCCGTCAGCTGGAAACGGTCTTCCGGCCCCGACGGCACCAGCTTGGCCACGCCGTCGAAGGCCGCAACGAAATGCCGGTTGCACGGATAGCTCGGATCCGGCATCAGGACTTCGCCGCCGATCTCCACCAGCACCGCGCACGCCAGCAGCAGCGCTGCCGACGCGCCGGCCGTCACGATGATCCGCTCGGGCGCAATGTCGAGGCCGTACGTGGTCTGGTAGTAGCGCGCAATCGCCTCGCGCAGCGGGCGGATGCCGAGCGCCCCAGTGTATTGCGTGACGCCGCGCCGCATGGCATCGACGGCGGCCTGCACGACGGGCTCGGCGGCCGTGAAGTCCGGCTCGCCGATGCCCATGTGGATGATGCTGCGCCCGGCCAATTCCAGCTCGCGGGCCTGCTTGGCCAGCTCCATCACATGGAAGGCGCGGATATTGGCCAGCCGGGCGGCCGTGTGCAGGCGGTGGGCATCCATCTCGGGCGAAGCAGAGGAAGGGGAAACGAACAGCAGAACGCCGGAATTTACCGGCGGGCGGCCACCTCGACCGCACGCACCTGGGCGGCCAGCTTGTCGAGCACGCCGTTGACGTACTTGTAGCCTTCCACGCCGCCAAAGGTCTTGGCCAACTCGACCGCCTCGTTGATCACGACCTTGTACGGGATGTCCAGGCAGTGCACCAGTTCGTATGCGCCGACCAGCAGCGCAGCGCGCTCCACCGGCGAGAGCTCGGCTACCGGGCGGTCGAGGTACGGCGTGAAGGCCTCGGTGAGCGTCGTTTCTTCGCGGATGGCGCCGTGCAGCAGGGCATCAAAGTGGGCGCGGTCCGCCTTGTTGAAGCCCTGTGCGTCGTGCAGGTGCGCTTCTACCACGCCCGGATCGTTGCGGTTGAGCAGCCATTGGTACAGCCCCTGCAGCGCCAGTTCGCGTGCACGGCGGCGCGCGCTCTTGGCGGGCGCCTTGGTCTTGGCTGGGGAATTGTCTTGCGTCATGAAAAAAGCCCTTGCGCGGATGCTCGCGCTTATTCGTTCTCGTCGTCCTGGCCGTGGTCCTGCAGGCCATGCAACGCATTGGTCAGATTGGCCATCTCGACAGCGGCACGGGCGCAGTCGCGGCCCTTCTCGCGGGTGCGGGCGTGGGCCTGGGCATCGGTGTCGGTGGTGAGGATGCCGTTGGCGATGGCGATGTTGAAATCCAGGCCGACACGCGTGATGCCCGCGCCGGACTCGTTAGACACCAGCTCGAAGTGGTACGTCTCGCCGCGGATGACGGCGCCGAGCGCGATCAGCGCATCGAACTGGCCCGATTCGGCCATCTTTTGCAGTGCAAGCGGCACTTCCAGCGCGCCGGGCACGGTGACGAGCAGCACGTCTTCGCCGGCCACGCCGAGTTGCTCGAGCTCGTCGACGCATGCTTCGCGCAGTGCCTCGCACACGGGCTCGTTGAAACGCGCCTGGACGATGCCGATGCGCAAGCCTTCGCCGTTGAGATTGGTCGGGTAGAAGCCGTGGTCCATGGTGTATTCCGGTTTGGGTTGCCGCCGGGGCAACGTCACGAGATCAAGAAGCAGAAAACCAGCGCGGCAGCCGAGGCCGCCGCAGAAAATCCTCAATGCGTCGCCGCGTTGGCGGTCTCCGGGGTATCGGCCATCGACTGATACGCGGTGACCTCCAGGTCGTAGCCCGTCATGCTGGGCAGCTTGAGCGGCGAAGCCAGCACGCGCATCTTGCCCACGCCCACATCCTTGAGAATCTGCGCGCCGATGCCGTAGATGCGCGGGTCGGGTTTGGTGCGTGGGCGCTCGTGCGGGGCGTCCAGGGCACTGAACTGCGTAAACAGCCGCTCGGGCGAGTCGCCGCAATTGAGCAGCACGACCACGCCGGTCGGCGCCGCCTGCACGGCACGCAAGGCGGCCGGCACACTCCACGAGTGCGTCGTGCGCTGGCATTCGAGCAGATCGAGCACCGACAGCGGCTCGTGCACGCGCACCAGCGTCTCCGTGCCGGGGCTTGGGGTGCCCTTGACCAGCGCCAGATGGGCGCGGCCGGCGGCACGGTCCCGGAAGGCAACGGCGCGGAAGTTACCGAACTGCGTTTCCATCGTGCGCTCACCCACGCGCTCGACGATGCTCTCGGTGCGGCTGCGGTATTGGATCAGGTCGGCAATCGTGCCGATCTTCAGGCCATGCTCCTTGGCGAACTCCACCAGATCCGGCAGGCGCGCCATGGTGCCGTCGTCCTTCATGATTTCGCAGATGACCGAGGCGGGCGACAGCCCAGCCAGCGCGGCCAGATCGCAACCGGCTTCGGTGTGACCGGCGCGCATCAGCACGCCGCCGGGCTGGGCCATCAGCGGGAAGATGTGGCCGGGCTGCACCAGGTCTTCGGGCTTGGCATCGCGGGCGACGGCGGCCTGCACGGTGCGGGCGCGGTCGGCGGCGGAAATGCCGGTGGTCACGCCCTCGGCAGCTTCGATCGACACGGTGAAGTTGGTGCCATGCGGCGTACCGTTGCGGCTCACCATCAGCGGCAGATCGAGTTGGCGGCAGCGATCAGCGGTGAGCGTCAGGCAGATCAGCCCGCGGCCGAAGCGCGCCATGAAGTTGATGGCCTCGGGCGTGACGTAATCCGCCGCCAGGATCAGGTCGCCTTCGTTCTCGCGATCTTCCTCGTCGACCAGGATGACCATCCGGCCGGCGCGGATTTCGGCAATGATTTCTTCAACTGTGGCGATCGACATGGCGTGGCAGGGCTGCGCGCCGCCGGCCGACCCCCGCGTATTCGTATCGATGGGGCGCCGCGCGACTGCATAAATGGGAAGCCCGCTATTGTACGCCAAGGCGGCCGAGGCAATGCCCCGGCGGCGGGGGCTTAGGCGCTCGCGGCCGGCGCCAGGGTCGTCTGGCTCAGCATGCGCTCGACATAGCGGGCGATCAGGTCGATCTCGAGGTTGACCTGGCTCCCAGCCTTCAGGTGCTTGAGGGTGGTGACGGCGACCGTATGCGGGATCAGGTTGATGGAGAATTCGCAGCCGTCGGCGTCATCGCGCACACTGTTGACGGTCAGGGACACGCCATTCACCACGACAGAGCCCTTGTACGCCAGATACTTGCCGAGTTCCGCAGGCGCGCGCACGCGCAGCTCGTGAGACTCGCCCACCGGCGCGAAATGTGTAACGGTGCCAAGACCGTCGACGTGGCCAGACACCAGATGGCCGCCGATGTGGTCGGCCAGCCGCAGCGCCTTCTCCAGATTGACCTCGCCGGGGCGTTCCAGCCCGACGGTCTTGGAGAGCGATTCACGCGAGACGTCGACGTCGAATCGGGTGTCGGTCTTGGCCACGACCGTCATGCAGGCGCCCTGGATGGCGATCGAATCGCCCAGCGCCACGTCCGCCAGCGGCAGGCCGCCGGCGTCGATGGACAGGCGCACGCCCGCATCAGGGTTGGCACCCAGCGGCGTGACGGTTTCAATACGGCCAACTGCGGCAACGATTCCCGTGAACATGGTGGTCAGTCTGTAGGGTTGCGGCGCGCCAGGATGCGGAGGTCGCCCCCGATGCGCGAGATGTCATGAAAGAAGAACTCGGCCGCGCCTTCCAGTGTCTGCAGCGGCCCCATATTGAACATGCCCTGGCCCGAACCCAGAACCTTGGGCGCCAGGTAGACCAGGATTTCGTCGACCAGCCCCTCGCGCAGCAATGAGCCGTTGAGCTTGAAGCCGGCTTCGACGTGCAGTTCGTTGATCTCGCGGCGGCCGAGCTCGCGCAGCATGGCGGCCAGATCGACCTTGCCGTCGGCGTTGGGCAGGAGGATGACCTCTGCGCCGCGTTCGGCCAGCGCGCGCATGCGGCCGGCTTCCGGGTGGGCGGCAAAGATCAGTGTGGGTTCGTGGTGGCCGTCGGTGGTGAGGATGTGCGCGTCGAGCGGCACGTCCAGCTGGGAATCGATCAGCACGCGGCGTGGCTGGCGCGGGGTGGAAACGGCCCGCACCGTGAGGCGAGGATTGTCTTCGCGCACTGTGCCGATGCCGGTGAGGATGGCGCATGCACGGGCGCGCCAGCGGTGCCCGTCGTTACGCGCTTCGGTTTCGGTGATCCATTGGCTGATGCCGTTGTCCAGCGCCGTGCGGCCATCCAGCGATGCCCCGACCTTCACGCGGACCCACGGCGTGCCGCGCGTCATGCGCGAGACGAAGCCGATGTTCAACTCGCGCGCCTCACGCTCCAGCAGGCCGCAACGCACGTCGATGCCGGCATCCCGCAGCCTTTGCAGGCCGCGCCCGGAGACGGCGGGGTTCGGATCCTCCATGGCGGCCACCACGCGGGCGATACCCGCTTCGACGAGCCGATCCGCGCAGGGCGGGGTGCGGCCGAAATGGCTGCAGGGCTCCAGCGTCACATAGGCGGTGGCACCCCGCACATCTTCGCCGCGCGATTGGGCATCCTTGATGGCCTGGATTTCTGCATGATCCTGGCCGGCGGGCTGCGTATAGCCTTCGCCGATGACGGTGTCGCCGCGCACGATCACGCATCCGACGCGCGGATTGGGCGTGGTGGTAAACAGGCCCTTCTCGGCCAGCGCCAGGGCGCGCTGCATCATGGCGTGGTCGAAATCGGAAAACATGGGCGTGAAGCGGTGGTTGCGGTTAAGGGTCGTCGTCAGCGGTATCCGTGCAACGGCCGCGGCTCGTGGCCGGGTCGCAGATGCGAGGGCGGCCGGCAGCGTTGATGACCACGTTGCGCCGATGTCGCCCACAGGTGAGGGTCAGCGTGGCACCGTTCACGTCGGACATCCGTGAGTATCCCACAGCCTCGTAGGAAAGCGTGCCACGCCCCAGGTTGGTCGTGAGGCTGACGGCGGGCATCGTCGGCAGTGCAACGGCGGTCAGTTTCCTGCCGTTTGACGAGGGCGCCCCGTCCGGTGCCGCCAGTGGCAATTCCGTCAACGCCCATCCGGTAGCCCAGCTGGCGTTTTCCCTCGGGCCGAGCTGCGTCTGGACATGCCGCCGTTGGGCCGTCGCCTGAGCCAGCGAAACGGTGCTCATCAAGCGCTGGGCGAGGAGTTCGACGGTCTCGCGCTGCCATCGGTCGATGATCGACGGCACGGCAAGCGCGGCCAGCACGCCAACAATGGTGAGCACGATTGCCAGTTCCAGGAGCGTCACGCCCGCCTGGCAGTGGCGCTGGCGGTGCGTCACGGCCAGCATGCGGGATCGTCGGGGATGCGCTCGCCGGTGCTGCGCAGGGCGAGAAACGGGCAGTCCGGATCGGGGGTGTGCGGGACGGCCATCACTTGGACGCACTGGGAGATCGGCAGGCTTCCGTTGACGCCCGTGCACACCTGCGGAGGAAAGATGGTGTAGCCGTCCGCCCGCGTCATGGGGCCCGGAGACCGCGAATCATCCGTTGCGTACGTGCCGGTGCGCGCGTGTCGCAGCTCCAGTTGGGACAGCGTAGCGACCAACGCGGCGCCCGCCGCGGCCCGGTGCGTGCGCTTCCAGTAGGCCGGCCACGTTGAAGTCGCCACGAATGCCAGCACGGCCGCAATGACCAGCACGGCCATCACCTCAACCAACGTGAACCCACGCAAGCGATGCATCAGCGCGTCCCTGCTTCGGTGACTTCACGCCAGCTCAATCGCCCAAGCTGGCGCGTATAGCTGCGCGATTCGAGCCGCTGCGCGCGTCCGCCGGTGAGTTGCCACATCGTTGTGTGGACGGCTTGCACTGCGACCCCGCCGGGCACGTGCGCGGGTGGCGCGGCGTGCATGGTGATGAGCGGCGTGCCGGTCAGGACATGACCAGTGCGGCCCTCCTCGTTGGGCGGCAGGCCCGTGCGCGGATCGAGCAGGTAGGCCCGTTCCCGGCCGCTCGCGTCTCGTGTGGTAAGCAACACGCCGTGCGTGCCGGCCACTGTGAGGTCATCGACGGCCTCGCCTTTCGGCAGGTCGATGTGCCAGCCATTGGACGCACCGCCGCCTCCGTCGGCGCGGATGACGACACCATCGGCGTCTTCATTGGCGTTCAGCCTGGAAAGACTGTCGCGCGACAGGTTGCCCGATGTGCCGGTGTCAGCAACGCCATACACGGTGGCGGCGCCGTGGGCGTCGATCGCGGTGAACACCAGCAGCGGGCCGCCTGCCGTTGCGGCCAGCAGGATGGGGCCCAGCACGCGCTGAAGCGAGCCGCCGCGCGAGGTCGCCTTGAAGAACGGCGTACGCCGTTGCGTTTCATTCGTCCCCAGGGCTTGTCGCCAGGTGGGACCGTGGCTCAGGTCGAAACGCCAGATCTGGCCTTGGGTATCAGCCGCATAGGCGAGGGTGGCGGTCCCTTGCGGGCCGAGCGCCACGGCGGGGGCGCCGAGCCCACCCCGGCTTGCGGCTCTGGGCACCGTCATGGCATGGGCCGTGCGACCGGGCTGCCACGGCGAGGTACGCGGCTGGTCCAGCGCGAGCAGCAGCAGGCGGCTGTCTGCATTGGCATCCCCTTCACCGTTGCCGCTGATGGCGAACCACCGGGCCGGACCATTGTCGCTGTCGGCCAGCGGAACAACGGGGATGGGGCCGTCGACGCGGCCCACGGAGACGTCGTCACTGCCGTCATAGGCGAGCATCGGTACGGGCCCGGACCACGTGGGGTCGGTAATGTCCACGAGGAACAGACCAGGGCCCATGGCGCCGTTCGCGCAGGTCAGCACCGAATGCCATTGCGCGCCGGTCCATGCGTCTGCAGCGAACGGGCGGCGGCACACTGGTGCCGGTACCGGTTGCCCCGGTGACGTGTTCCGGGCGGCGGTCGGCAAGACGGCGTCGGACATGACGGCAAAGCGTTCTGCACCGGTCAGCGCATCAAAGCCGTGCAGCATGCCGTCGTTGGCGCCCACATAGACCATCCACGGCCGACGGGCGTGCGCTTGCCGGAACGCCGCATGGCGCGCATCGAGCACGAAGCCCGGTGGCCCGAGCAACTGCACGCGCGCGCCTCGCATGGCGCCGAGCACGGAAGCGCGTGGCCGCAGGCCGCGATCGCCGTATTCGCCGTTGCGCACGCCGCGCAGGTAGTCGATGCGCTGGCGGCCCAGCTTTTCGTCGGCGTCGATGGCGGCCTGCTGAGGGGCCGAGAGGGCCTCCCAACGCAGCGGCACGGGCACGCGGGACGTCGACTCGCCAGCGCGGAAGGTCCAGAGTTGCCGTGCGTCTACCGCAGTGCGATCGAGAAGGCGGCCTGCTTCCCACAGATCCGTCGGGGCGGACGCGTCCGGTGTGCCTAGCGTTGGCAGGAACCGCATGCCCCGCAACTGGCCGCTCCAAGCGTCGCCGCCACGCGCGATGACGACCTGCGTGGGCAACCGGCCTGCGGGATGGTCGAGGCTGGCGGCGGGCGTCGACCCGGCCAGCGCAGTGGCGAGCCACACACCAATGTGTCGCGCGCTCATGGTTCTGCCACCCGGGGCCGGTACACCGTCTGCAGCATCACGTTGACGGGGGTGTCCTCCGCATTGCCATCGGCATCTACGCTGGCGGGGCCAAAGCCGATCGCCGTGATCCGGAACAGCCAGGGCCTGCGCGGGGCACCGGCGTGCATCCACTGGCCAGGCAACGCATCGGGTATGGGTTCGATCACGTAGCGGGCGGCGAGTGTCTTCCGCCCCGTGACGGCATGGCTCGGCGCGAGCGCGATCGCGTGAGCGTCGCTTCGAGCCAGTTGCGCGAGCGCAGCGGCGGACTCACCCTGCAAAGGCCAGCACAGCCCCCGGGCGGCGCCTTCGCCGCATGCGCCTGGAGCAAAGCCGCTCAACGTGACGGGGTTCAGCGCGGCGATGCGCGCAGCGTCTGGCGCGGCACGGCAGTCTTCGCTGCGGTACGGCGTGTCGGTGGCGATGGCGATTTCGCACTCGGCCGCCGTCAACGCCGATTCCGCTTCGCGCAGAGCGACCGCACGGTCTGCGGCCAGGGTCGCGCGGCGCAGGTGGTCCTGGCTCAGATGCAAAGCGGTCAGCATCAACAGCCCGATGATGAGCAGTGGGCCGACCACAGCGATCATCGAGAAGCCATGGGCTTTTGCGGGGCGGCTCAGCATGTGTCTGCCTCGCAGTGCAATGGGTTGCGCACCGAGAACGTGGCGGTGAAGCGGGCACGGTTGCGGCGTAAGTCCGCGGGGCGGAATGCCACGTCCTCCGTCCGGGCGTCCGGTACAGGGCCGAGGTCGGGGAACAGCGTGATGGTGTCTGAGGGGGGCGGCCTGAGCGCGTAGTGGTCGCCGCGCACGACGATTGCCGCATGGACCTGTCTCACGCGGTACCAGTCTTCCGCCTGCATGGCCCGAGCCGGCTTGGTGGCACTGGGCGAGGTGGAGGTGGGCGCCATGGTGTACAGCAGTTGCAGTGTTTCGATGCCGCGCACGATTTCGTGTGTCTGGCCGGCGGCAGGCGCATTGGCGTTGCGGCCCGCGAAGGAGCGGCACATGAGCCGTGGGGCGCGCTCATCGTCATCGCTGACGGAGATGTACAACAGCATGCTGCCCAGGCGCGGGTCTTCGTCTCCGCCGATGCGTTCTCGAATGCCGAAACCGGCGCAGTCGTACGTCGCCGCGTCAGGGCTGCGACCGGCGAAGCGGGTCATCAGCGCGTCGCTGTGCTGCTCGCCTTCCGATTGACAGTTCAGGGCCGGGGTTTTCTGCGGCCGCCCGCAGTCGTCCGAGCCGAAAAGCGATAGCGGTGCGCCGGCACCTGGCCATCGGCGCACGAGCGAGGCGATGGGCGTATCGGTGACCCATCCCGCCTGGCGCACCGCCTGCGCGATCGCCTGCAGGGCGCGCATCGCGCGGTCTTCGATGAGCGCGTCATCGGCTAACCGCTGGTAGCGTGCCCGCGCGACGAGCATCAGCTGGAGCACGATGCCGAGCACCATCAAACCGAGCAGCATGCCGACCAGCAGTTCGACCAGCGACGCACCGCGCGCAGGCCGGGCGAGCGGGTGTGGCATTTCAGCGATCTTCTGTCTGATTGAGCGTGGCAAGTGCCTGCGCGCCGTACTCGCTGGCGGCATGGCTGGTGGCTTCGAGTACGTCGAACGCCCGGAACATGGCCGCCGCGCCGAGGGAGAGCACTGCCAGGGCGACGAGGGATTCGAGGAGGATGGTGCCGTGTTGGGGGCGGAGGTGGCGTCGGATGAGCATGGCGGAAAAGCGCTTTTTTCGAGCCGCTAAAGTTAGTGCGTATTGAGCCGTATAACTGTCATATCTGGTCAATATCATCCCGGAACCAGGAGCACGCATCCGCTGCTGTGGCAGAGCGTTGGTTTTTTGCCAACACGTGCCTCGCCCAAGTCTGCTGGGGAAGGAGGGGGTTGTTGACACTTTTTGACTAATTCCCCACTATTTCATGGATGCATTTGCCTGGACATGTTCACAAGGCAGTGCGTGTGCGTTCACGGGGGTGGGCGCGAGCACAAAGAAAAACTCAATCAGTTCCAAACCAGCAGGGCGTGCGAGTGCACTTCGCGGTCCCCTGGGGGGTTAAAACAATAGTCGGGGGTCAAAGCATGCTTAATGGGATTTCGCCTCTTGGGCAGGGTGGGCTTCTAGTCGGTCGTTTGTCTTGATATGACCGCAGCGGTCCGTCTTCACGTTACCGCGGATCATCAGCCAACATTACGCAACTTCCGGCGGGCATGCCGTGCAGTCCGGCGTACTAACGCCATTGGCGTTTGGTGTCTGCGCAAATCTCGCGGGGTCACGATTGTTGAGATCCTGACCACTTTGACTATTGTCGCCATCCTCGCGGTGATCGCAGTGCCGTCGTTCAATGGGACAATCCAGCGTGCCCGTACACAGTCCGAAGCCAATTCGCTGGTCAATGATATTCAATTTGCCCGCAGCGAAGCCATGAAACGCGGGATGCCGGTCAGCCTGTGTGCATCCAAGGATGGGGCAACCTGCACGAACGCCAACGCTTGGGACGTTGGTTGGATCGTTTTCAATGATGACAACGGATCCGGCAGTCTCGATGCGAGTACCGATACTGTCCTGCGTTATAGGGCCGGCTTCACGAACGGCGATAAGTTTACGGCCACGACAACTTCGACATCAAAGGCCTTAACGTACAGTCGTGACGGTTTTGTAATCAACCTCTCGAACGGCGGGACGTTCAAGGCCACGCTCAGCACAACGCCAGCGAACGCCACCGCAACCCGGTGCGTGACGGTCAACATGGTTGGGCGCGCCGTACAAACGGGGGGCGCATGCGGCTAAAGAAGAGTCGAGATTCGGCTGCCGGCTTTTCCTTGGTCGAGGCGCTTATCACTTTGGTGGTGGTGGGTGTTGGTCTGCTGGGATTGATTAAGATTCAGGCCGCCGCCGTGGGTAATACACAGACGTCCCGTGTGCGTTCACTGATAGCACTGCAGACAGAAAGCCTCGTTGCGGCTATGCACGGCAATCGCGGCTTTTGGGCGGTGCCAAATACCGCTCCTGCGACCTTCAGTGCGAGTGGTGTGGCCGTGACGGACTCGCGTGGCGTGCTTAGTGCAGCCGTGCCGAGCTGTCCGAGCGCAAGCGGAAATGGTTGTACCCCCGACAAGCTCGCAGCGTACGACCTGCAGCGATGGGCGCTGTCAATGAACACGCACTTTCCCGGATATACCGCCGCCGGCAACTGCAGCACGGCCACGACCTTGCCGGTGAGCTGCAATGTCACCGTCACGTGGGTTGAAAAGGCCATTGCGGTCAATGCCAATACGGCTTCTGCGGCTGCTGCGATGCAACCGTCCGTGCAACAGAGCTATACGGTCTACGTTCAACCATGACTCGCAAACCGTTGACTACCCGGATGCGACGGACGCGCAGGCAGGCCGGCACGAGCCTGATCGAGATACTGATCGCCATGGTCATTTCGCTCTTTATGTTGAGCGGCATGGTGATGATGTTCGTGAGCATGCAGAAGACCTTCACCAGCCAGGATCAGCTTGCGCAACTGCAGGATAACGAGCGGCTGGCATTGACTATCTTGACCAATACGGTGCAGTCGGCTGGCTATTTCCCCAACCCGTTGGTTAACACCGCAGTTACGGCATTGCCTGGGGGGGCCGGGTTGGCGGCTGGGCAGGCGATTTTTGGTACGAGTGGGACGGGGAGCGGGAGTAACAGCGATACCCTCACGACGCAGTTCGCCGCTGCGAGCGGCGATAGCGTGATGAACTGCCTCGGCCAAACGAACACGACGGGCGGGCAAGTTGCATACATCAACACGCTGTCCATCAGTGCCAACAACGAATTGCAGTGTTCGGTGAACGGCCAAGGGGCGGTGCCACTGGTCAGTGGGGTGTCCGGCTTCAGCGTTTTGTATGGCACAGACACCAATAACGATGGGTACAACGATGCGTACCTAACTGCCGCGCAAGTCACCACGGGAAATCTTTGGCCTGCGGTCCACACTGTTCAGGTCACCCTGACGTTCGCGACGCAGTTCGGCAGCGAAACCGGGCAGGCTCCTAAGCCGTGGACGCAAACGATCAGCCTCCGAAATCAGCCATGAGAGCCCCGATGCGTCTTTCAAAAATGGCCGCCCGGCGTACACGCGGCTACACCCTCATCATTGGGCTGCTCTTACTGCTCGTGCTTACGCTGTTTGCAGTGAGCATATTCCGCAGTTCAGGCCTCCAAGAGCGGATCGCTGCAGGAACACGGGATAAGCAGCGTGCCGTGGAGGCAGCCCAGAGCGCATTGCAGTATGGTGAATGGTGGATCGGGCAAGGCAATGCATCCGTCAGCGTCAACTGTTCCGACGTCAATAACGGCAATGTGCTGACCAACATGCGAGTCTGCTCGAACGCATTGACTAACCCGTTCAAGCTTCCCTGGAGCGCAGGAACAACCTATCAACCGCCTTCAATGACGGCCAATGGAGGTGGCGGTATGGCGGGGGCGAGTTCGCCCTCCGGGGATATCAACTATTCGGGCGTGCCGGGGCTTTACATCAGCTATCTGGGTCTGAGCCCCAGTGGGCTGGCTCAGCTGTATCAAGTGACCGCCTATGGCTATGGCGGGGATGCGACCACTGCTGCTGTAGTGCAGAGCACCTACCAAATGACCGCGGGTGCGAAGGATCTGGGACTGCAATGATCAAAAACAAACCACACTTCGCTTTGCTCGCGACTGCCGCCGTCCTACCGGGCGTAGCGCAAGCGCAACTCGTGATCAGCGACACGTTGACGGGAGTGGCGTCATCCTATGACTGGACGGCCTTGAACGGCGCCTGTCTTACAGCCGGTAATAATACGGGCCCCATTCCCGCCTGCACCGGATTAAAGTACTACGCCAACACGACTCTGGTAGGCGGGGTGACTGGCCGTCTTCCCGATACACCCGGCTCTGGTGCGCTCCGTCTCACGAATGGTGACTTCCAGGCTGGCACCAACGGTAACAACCAGACTGGTGCGGTAGTTTCGAACTTTACGTTTCCGACTAATCAAGGCCTGCAGGTTACGTTTACGACCGTCACGTATGGAGGTAATGCTTACTCCAACGCCAACGGCCAGAAGAGCGGTGCCGACGGGATCAGCTTCTTCCTATCTGATGGATCTAAACCGGCGACAGTGGGTGCGTTGGGGGGAAGCCTGGGATACAGCTGCTCCAATGGCAACCCCACCTATGATGGCGTGCAGGGCGGGTACATAGGGTTGGGGATCGATGAGTTCGGAAACTTTTCGAACGCCGGCGACAACACCAATACGGGCGCAAATGCGAATGGTGGGATCGGCGCAATTCCTGGTCGCATCAGCCTGCGCGGCGCCGGTAATACCAACTGGGCCTACCTTAATAGCGCCTATTCCAGCTACTACCCGTCATCCCTGACGGCTTCGCAACGCCAAGCTGCGGTGCAGAAGACATGTAGCACCGGTACGGTGTGGGATTACAGCAACCCCAGCAACCCAAAAAAGACATCTACGAAGCTCAGCTACAACTACAACTACATCACAGGTGACACGCTTAATGGCGTGACCATCTATAGCCAAGAAGCCACTAATAACCCAACGCGCGGCGCCGCCACACCGATCACGTATGCCCTGAGCATTACGAATGATGGGTTGTTGAGCCTCTCCTACAGCGTAAACGGCGGCACTGTGCAGCCGGTGATTACTAACCAGAGCATCACGGCGTCGAACGGCCCGTTGCCGTCGTCGTTTCGCTTCGGATTTTCGGCCGGTACCGGGGGCGGAAGCAACGTGCACGAGATTACGTGCTTCAAGGCTGCGCCGGTCGAGCAATCCAGTAGTTCTGCGGGCACCAACATTCCGCAGCTAGGGAGGGTTACGGCCGGTACGCAACTCTATCTCTCTTACTTCCACCCCAAGAACTGGTGGGGCGAGGTGACCGCCCAGACCATTGGGCCAGATTCGACGGGCAAGCTGGTCATTAATTCCACCGTCAATTGGGACGCGAGCTGTACGTTGACAGGTGGAGCGTGCACCGCAATGGGGTCGGGCACGACGGTAGCGGCACAGACTGCACGAAGCATCTTGACTTGGAATGGCACCGCCGGTATCCCGTTCCAGTGGGCGAACTTGACCGCTGCACAAAAGGCGGCGCTGACTGCTGGCGACTCGAGTTCCACCAGCGCTCGCCTTTCTTACCTGCGAGGAGACCGTTCACAGGAAGTTACCTCAGGCGGTTCCGGAACGTTCCGCGCCCGGACAGGCGTGTTGGGGGACATCGGAAATTCGAGCCCTACCTGGGTGGGTGGGCCATCTGCTCCATACAACGGGCCGTGGGTAGACGCCCTCTATGCCAAGGCCTCTCCCGCAGAGGCTGCTGGAAGCTACGCGAACTTCAAAGCGACCTACGGCCAGCGGCAAAACGTCGTCTATGTGGGATCTAACGACGGAATGTTGCACGGCTTTCGGGCTGGGAGCTTTGATGCCAACGGCAATTTCGTCAACAACTCGACGACGCCCAACGATGGCACCGAGATACTGGCCTACATGCCTGCCGCTGTGGTCAGCATGATTCACAACGGTTCGAACGGCAAGTTGGACTACGCGTCTCCGGGATACACCCACAATTTGTACGTAGACGCTACGCCGGGCACTGGGGAACTGTATTACAACGGAGGCTGGCACACGTGGCTGGTGGGGGGGCTGGGCGGCGGCGGGAACGCTAATGGTCCGATCGGCGATGGCACGACCACCGGTACCGGCGCGATCTACGCCCTGGACGTGACGGACCCGAGCACGTTTAGCGAAAGCAATGCAAGCAAGCTCGTCATCGGCGAGTGGTCTTCCGCGTCGATTTCTTGCACGAACGTTGCCAACTGTGGCGACTATCTGGGCAACACCTATGGCACTCCGGTGATCCGCCGGCTTCACAATGGCAATTGGGCGGTGCTGTTCGGCAATGGCTTGAATAGCAAGAACGGTACGGCGGGCATGTTCATCATGCTGGTCGACTCCAAAGGGCAAGTCACGTTCCGCTATTTGGATACCGGGTATGGTCCCGCAAAAGCGGGAACTACGAGCAAAAATGGCATTGCGTTCGTGACGCCAGCCGACCTTGATGGCGACCACATCAGCGACTATGTCTACGCTGGCGATGTCTATGGCAACGTCTGGCGCTTTGATTTGACGTCGCAAGATCCAAATAGCTGGAGTGTCTCGACCACGCCCCTCTTCACGACGTCGGCCGGGCAGCCGATTACTTCGAAGGTGATCGTCGCTTCAGTCCCGGGCTCAGGCCTGGGCGGGCCGGCGCGGTTGATTGTGAGCTTCGGCACTGGCCAGGCGTTTCCCGCGACGCTGACAAGCCCCGCTACGTATGCGACTGCAAATCAGGCTCTCTACGGTATCTGGGATTGGAACATGGATGGCTGGAACGCGATTGCTCCATCCACAGCGAAATATGCGTCGCTTGCGTCGTCAGCCGGCCCCTCGGGCGGGATAGTCGCGTCCAAGGATTTGAGGCAGCAGACATCGACGGATGCAGGTACTTCGACCTCGGGACTTGCCCAGCGAACCGTCACGAGCTCGAAAGTCTGCTGGAAAGGCTCGACTGATTGCGCCGGCAGTAATTCGGACTTCGGTTGGACGTTGCCGTTGCCTACGGGCCAGAACGAACAGGTCGTCTATAGCCCGTCGCTTCAATACGGCGTGGTGAATGTCAATACGTTGATACCGGCCGTTCAGCAAGTGCTGTCTTGCAATACGACGGCGGCTTCAGGTTTCTCGTATGGCATCTCGGTTGCCAATGGCGGTGCGACGGCGAACCCGTACTTTTACGACAAGGATGGCAGCTTTCTTACCTCGGGCGGGCAAGGTGTCAGCGCTGTCGGCATGAGCGGCACGGGGACCTCGACGTTTGTGTCGCTTAACGGAAAAGTGTATGCCGTGATGCAGGGCTCGGACGGCACGCCCCGATTCATTCAGATCAATCCGTCGGCCACGGCCATCGGGTCACGCCTGAACTGGCTCAGGCTGCGTTAACAATGGATGCGGTGATGAATCCAGAGAGATCTGTTTTTCTACGCAAGGCTGCCGGCTTTACGCTGGTCGAACTCATGATCACGGTGGCAATCATCGCCATCCTCGCGGCGATCGCGTATCCGTCCTACCAGCAATACGTCCTGAAGTCCCATCGAATCGACGCAAAGACGGCGTTGCTCGATCTGGCCACCCGGCAGGAGCGGTACTTCACGTTGCAAAACGTTTACGCGAGTTCGCCCTCAGCGCTCGGTTACGGAGCTGCATCGTTTCCGATGGCAATTCAGTCGGGAAATCAAAGCTATTACCAGATGAGCGTGCAGGTGAATAACGCGACATCATCACCTGCGTATTCAGCGTCGGCCGTACCAGCCGGCCCCCAGACGGCAGACGCCTGCGGTACCTATACGATCAACCAGCTCGGTGTACAGGGCAATACGGGTATGAAGAGCGGGACAACCTCGGCGCAGTGCTGGTAAAGGAAGAGGGCCCTGCAGGCTCTTTTTTCACTTCCGCACGTTCGTCGCGGCAATCTCGTCGAGCACATCCCGAAATTCCGACACATCCTCGAAACTCCGGTACACCGACGCAAACCGGATATACCCGATCTTGTCCAGCCGCTTCAGCTCCCGCATGACCAGCTCGCCCACCCGGTCGCTGCCGATTTCCTTCTCGCCGTGGCTCAGGAGCTTCTCTTCGATGCGGGCAATGGCTTCGTCGATGGCCTCGGCGGAGACGGGGCGCTTGCGCAGCGCCAGGCGCATGGAATCCTTGACCTTGTTGCGGTCGTAATCGACGCGGCTGCCGTTTTTCTTGACGACGGCCGGGAAGAACAGCTCGATGCGCTCGTAGGTCGTGAAGCGGCGGTCGCAGGCTTCGCACTTGCGCCGGCGGCGCACGGTGTCGCCTTCTTCCGACATGCGGGTTTCAATCACCTGGGTGGCCGCGTGGCCGCAAAAGGGGCATTTCATGCCGGTGGTCTCCTCGGAAACCTCAAAGAACGCGCTGCGCTGAAACGACAATGCCGCGATGGCCCGCCCATTCGACTTCGGGCGCATCGCGGCAGGGTACTACGCGGCCGGCAGCGCCGGCCACCGGCGGATACAACCTCAGCCGTACACCGGGAACTGCTTGGTGAGCTCGGCCACCTTGGCGCGCACCTCGGCGATGTTGTTTTCATCGTGCGGGTTGTCCAGCACGTCGGCGATCAGGTGCGCCACCTTCACGGCCTCGGCTTCCTTGAAACCGCGCGTGGTCATCGCCGGCGAACCCAGGCGGATGCCCGAGGTCACGAACGGCTTTTCCGGATCATTCGGAATCGCGTTCTTGTTGACGGTGATGTGCGCGTCGCCCAGCACCTTCTCGGCTTCCTTGCCGGTGATCTTCTTGGCGCGCAGGTCGACCAGCATCACGTGGCTCTCGGTGCGGCCCGACACGATGCGCAGGCCGCGTGCCATCAGCGTTTCGGCCATGGCGGCGGCGTTCTTCACCACTTGCTGCTGATACGCCTTGAATTCCGGCGACAGCGCTTCCTTGAAGGCCACTGCCTTGCCGGCGATCACGTGCATCAGCGGGCCGCCCTGGATGCCGGGGAAGATCGCGGAGTTGATGGCCTTCTCGTGTTCGGCCTTCATCAGGATCACGCCGCCGCGCGGGCCGCGCAAGCTCTTGTGTGTGGTCGTCGTGACGAAGTCGGCGTGCGGCACCGGGTTCGGGTACACACCGGCGGCGATCAGGCCGGCGTAGTGGGCCATGTCGACCATGAAATATGCGCCGACCGACTTGGCGATCTTGCCGATGCGCTCGAAATCGATGCGCAGGGCAAATGCCGATGCGCCGGCAATGATCAGCTTCGGCTTCTTCTCTTGCGCGAGCGCTTCGAGCGCGTCGTAATCGATGTCTTCCTGCGCGTTCAGGCCGTAGCTGACCACGTTGAACCACTTGCCGCTCATGTTCAGCGCCATGCCGTGTGTCAGGTGGCCGCCTTCGGCCAAGCTCATGCCCATGATCGTGTCGCCCGGCTTGAGCACGGCGAAGAACACACCCTGGTTGGCCTGCGAGCCCGAGTTCGGCTGTACGTTGGCGGCTTCGGCGCCAAACAGCTGCTTCACGCGGTCGATGGCGAGCTGCTCGACCACGTCCACATATTCGCAACCGCCGTAGTAACGCTTGCCGGGGTAGCCCTCGGCGTACTTGTTGGTCAGTTGCGAGCCCTGCGCGGCCATCACGGCCGGCGAGGTGTAGTTCTCAGAGGCGATCAGCTCGATGTGGTCTTCCTGACGCTGATTTTCCTTCTGGATGGCGGCAAAGATTTCGGGATCGATCTGGTCGATCGTATAGCGGCTGCGTTCGAACATGGCGAGTGTCTTGGTGAAACGAAACGGAATTGGCGGAGGTCGGGCGAGGCGGGCGGGCATCGGGAAACGCGCGCGGCTTGGACGACTGCTTCCGGTGTCGGCCGGCGGCAGCGGGTGCCCAAGTCACCCAGCTTCCCATTCGCTGCCCAGGCGAGCGGCAGGCGCCGTTGTGCATGACGCCAGAAACCTTGCGCTTCCTCGTGGTCGCTGCCCACATGTCGAAGCCGCTGGGATGCGGCTTCAGGATTCGCCAGTCGCGCAAGGTGGAATGGTTGCCCGCGAGTGTACGACAGCCCCATGGTCGCCGCAAGAACCGGGGCGTTTGCAGCGCACATTGCGGTGCAATACAACACGACGCTCGGGTAAACTCCAGTTTTTGCCATTTTCAGGCCCCGGAGACACTTCCATGATCGTATTCGTGACCGGCGCGACGGCCGGCTTCGGCGCAGCCATCGCGCGCCGTTTCGTGCGCGAAGGCCATCGCGTGATCGCGGCGGGCCGCCGCCAGGACCGTCTCGATGCGCTCAGGGCCGAACTCGGCGACGCGCTGCTGCCTCTCGTGCTCGACGTGCTCGACGCCGAAGCCGTGGCCGCGCTGCCGGGCTCGCTGCCTGAGGGCTGGCGTGAAGTCGACGTGCTGGTCAACAACGCCGGGCTGGCGCTAGGCCTGGAGCCCGCCCAGCGCGCCGACCTGAACGACTGGGACCGCATGATCGGCACGAACTGCTCCGGGCTGGTCCACATGACGCGCGCGTTGCTGCCTGGCATGGTCGAGCGCAACCGCGGCCACGTCATCAACATCGGTTCGATCGCCGGCACATACCCGTACCCGGGGGGCAACGTGTATGGCGCCACCAAGGCGTTCGTGCGGCAGTTCTCGCTGAACCTGCGGGCCGATCTGACGGGCACCCGCGTGCGCGTATCGAACGTCGAGCCGGGCCTGTGCTCCGGCACCGAGTTCTCCAACGTGCGTTTCAAGGGCGACGATGCCCGCGTGGAAAAGGTCTACGAAGGCACGGAGGCGCTCACCGCCGACGATATCGCCGAGGCCGTCTACTGGATGGCGGCGCTGCCCGGCCACTTCAATGTCAACGCGATCGAGCTGATGCCCGTTTGCCAGTCGTTCTCGGCCACCAGTGTGACGCGAGGCATGGCTTGAAATCCGGCGCACAAGCCCTCGGCCAGTCGGGGGATGGCTGGCCGCCACTTACGCCTTGGTAAAATTGCCGGATGTCTTCTTTTGACTGGAACCTGCGTGTGTATTGGGAAGATACCGACGCGGGCGGCGTGGTGTTCTACGCCAATTATCTGAAATTCTTTGAGCGCGCCCGCACCGAATGGCTGCGTGCGCTTGGGGTCGATCAGCAAGCGCTGGCCGACGCGACCGGCGCCATCTTCGTGGTGCGCAGCACCGCTGTGGACTACCGGGCACCCGCCCGCCTGGACGACCTTCTGCAGATCCGTTCGCGTATGGAACGCGTCGGCCCCGCGTCGGTCCAATTCGCCCAGGAAAGCTGGCGCGGCGACGTTCTGCTCGCTTCCGGCACGATCCGTGTCGGATGTGTCGACCGGCTCACATTCCGGCCGACCCCGATTCCCGCTCCCGTACTCGCAACCATCAAAGCCGCCGCATGAATCCCGTCGAGGTCACACAAGATCTGTCGATCGTCTCGTTGGTGCTGCACGCCAGCTTACTGGTCCAGTTTGTCATGGGCCTGCTGCTGGTGATGTCGCTGTTCTCGTGGACGTACATCTTCCGCAAAGCGTTCGCCCTGCGTGCCGCGCGCAGCCAGACCGAATCGTTCGAGCGCGACTTCTGGGCCGGTGGCGACCTGCAGGCGCTGTACCAGAGCGCGGCCAACAACCGCCACAACACCGGGGCGCTCGAGCGCATCTTTGAAGCAGGCATGCGCGAATACCTGAAGGCGCGGGAGCTCCAGCGAGGCGCCATTGCCGATCCGAGCGCCATCCTCGACGCCTCGCGCCGCGCCATGCGGGCCGCGTATCAGCGCGAAATGGATTCGCTCGAATCGCACCTGCCGTTCCTGGCGTCGGTCGGTTCGGTGAGCCCGTACATCGGCCTGTTCGGCACGGTGTGGGGCATCATGAATGCCTTCCGGGGCCTGTCGAACGTACAGCAGGCGACGCTCTCGGCGGTGGCACCGGGCATTGCCGAGGCGCTCGTGGCGACGGCCATCGGCCTGTTCGCGGCCATTCCGGCGGTGATTGCCTACAACCGCTACGCCACGGAAATGGACCGCCTGGCCAACCGCTTCGAGAGCTTCATGGAAGAGTTCTCGAACATCCTGCAGCGCCAGACGCGCTAAGGAGCCCAGCGCATGGCTACCATCCAGCGAACGCGCCGCGCCCGACGGGCCAAGGCAGACATCAACGTCGTTCCGTACATCGACGTGATGCTGGTGCTGCTGGTCATCTTCATGGTGGCCGCTCCCGTGGTGAACCCCGGTGTGGTCAACCTGCCGTCGGTGGCCAACGCCACGCCCCAGCAGACCCAGCCGCCGATTGTCGTGACCATCAAGGGCGACGGCACAATCCTTGCTCGCATCAAGACGGGTTCGGGTGCGACGGAGCAGAAGCTTGCCAACAACAATGAACTGCGCGCTTTCGTGAAGCAGCGCACCGATGAAAACCCCGACCAGCCGGTCGTGATTGCCGCCGACAAGTCGGTCCAATACGACCGTGTGCTGACCGTGATGAGCGTGCTCAAGGGTGACGGTGTCAAGCGCGTCGGCCTGATGGTGAAGTCGTCATGACCATGTTGTTGATGAACCGAGGCGAGGCAACCTGAACGTCATGGCCACGACGTCGTTGCACCGTTACGAGCCAGTTCGCGAGCGTGGCACGCTGCGCGCGTTCGGGCTGGCGGTCCTGACACACATCCTGCTGCTGATCTTTTTGTACTTTGGCGTGCAGTGGCAGAGCAGCACACCGCGCGGCGAAGAAGCCGAGTTGTGGGACGAGGCCGCCGTCCAGCAGGCCGTGCAGCAGCCGGTGCCTGTGCCCGAGACCAAGCCGGAGCCGGTGGTCAAGGCGCCGCCCGCCAAGGTGGAAGAAGACGCCGACATCGCGCTGGAACAGCAAAAGCGCAAGCGCGAGCAGGAAGCCGCGGCGGCGCGCCAGGCCGAGCTTGCGCGTCGCGCTGCGGAAGAGCGCGCCGAAGCCCAGCGCCTGGCGCGCTTGAAGGAAGAGCAGCAAGCGCGTCAAGCTGAACAGCACCGCAAGGCGCTGGCCGAACAGCAGGCCAAGGAAAAGGCCGCGGCCGAGGCGCAGGCGCTGAAGAAAGCCCAGCTGCAGGCCCAGGCGGAAGCGAAAGCCAAGGCCGAAGCCGAGGCCAAGCAGAAGGAACTGAAGGCCAAGGCAGCTGCAGAGGCCAAAGCCAAGGCAGAGGCCGAGCGTAAGGCCAGCGAGGCGCGCGCCAACGCTCAGCGTCAGGCGCAGCTCGATCGCCTGCGGGCGATGGCTGGCGCGGGCGCGACGGGCTCCGTCGCCGGTTCGGGCGGCGGCGTCGGCAACGCCATGGGCACGGGCGGTACGGCATCGGCCGGTTATGCCGAGCGCGTACGGGCCAAGGTCAAGCCGAACATCGTGTTCGACCCGTCGGCGATCAGCGGCAACCCGTCGGCCGTGGTGGCGGTGCAGATGGCGCCTGACGGCTCGATTCTGTCCAAGCGCCTGACGAAGTCCAGCGGCAACGGCGCTTATGACGAAGCCGTGCTGCGTGCGGTGGACCGTTCCGACCCGCTGCCGCGCGATACCAACGGCAAAGCACCGTCGAGCGTCATCCTGACGTTCCGGCCCAAGGAATAACGCGCCAGCGTCGCGCGGGCGGCGCCGGCATACGGTCCGATTGCAGATTCGATAGTAGGGACGATGAACATGATGCGAAAGATGTGGATTCCGATGTTCCGACGCGCCGCGCAGGCATTGCTGCTGAGCGCGGCGTGTGCCGGCGTCGCCCATGCCCAGCTGAACGTGGAGATTTCCGGTGTGGGTGCCAGCCAGTACCCGATCGCCATCGCCAACTTCCAGGGTGAGTCGCAGGCGCCGCAGAACCTTTCTGCGATCGTGCGGGCCGACCTCGTGCGCAGCGGCCGCTTCTCGAACGTGGACGTGGCCGGTGCCGTGGTGCCGGACAGCCCCGCGCCTGACCTCGGAGCGTGGAAGACCCGTGGCGCCGCCGCCTTCGTGGGCGGCACCGTCACCCGCAATGGCGATCGCTACGAGATCCGCTTCCGCCTCTACGACACGGCCAAGGGCGAAAGCCTGGGCGGCCTCGCGCTGACGCGCCGTCCAGATCAGCTGCGCCTGGCGGCGCACGAGATTGCCGACTACATCTATCAGAAGCTGATCGGCGAGCGCGGCGTGTTTGCGACGCGCCTGTCGTACGTGTCGAAGGTCGGCCGCCGCTTCCAGCTGCAGATTTCCGACTCGGATGGCGCCAACCCGCAGGTGGCGCTTACGAGCAACGAGCCGATCATCTCGCCGTCGTGGTCGCCGGATGGTACGAAGGTCGCGTATGTCTCGTTCGAGAGCAAGAAGCCGGTGGTGTACGTGCATGACCTGGTGGCAGGCCGCCGCACGGTCATCTCGAACCAGAAGGGCAACAACTCGGCGCCGGCGTGGTCGCCGGATGGCCGGCATGTGGCGGTGTCGCTGTCGCGCGACGGCAATACGCAGATCTACGTGGTCAACGCCGATGGCTCCGGCCTGCGTCGCCTGACCCGCAGCACCGCAATCGACACCGAGCCGTCGTATTCGCCGGATGGCCGTTACATCTACTTCACCAGCGATCGCGGCGGCGCACCGCAGATCTATCGCATGTCGGCCGACGGCGAAGAGGCCGGTGGCGCGCAACGCGTGACGTTCAAGGGCAACTACAACACGAGCCCCCGCGTGTCGCCGGACGGCAAGCTGCTGGCGTACATTTCGCGTGTGGGCGGGGCGTTCCGGCTGTATGTGCAGGATCTGACCAACGGCGATGTCACTGCGCTGACCGACACCTCGCACGACGAATCGCCGAGCTTTGCCGCCAACGGCAAGTTCATCCTGTATGCCACGCGCGTGGGCGGCAAGGCGGTGCTGGCTGCGGTGTCGACCGATGGCCGTACGCGTCAGGTTCTTTCGCTCCAGGCCGGCGAGGTTCGTGAGCCGGCGTGGGGTCCTTTCATGCAATAACGAAGCTGTTCCCTCTAGGAGAAATCGGACATGTCGAAGTCCCAAACCATGATCAAAGTTGCAGCCATTGCCGCGCTGCTGGCCCTGGGCGCTTGCAGCTCGGGCGTGAAGCTCGATGACACCGCCAAGAACGGTACGGGTGGTGCTGGTACGGGCGCCGACGCCCGCACCGTGACGCCGGTGGACGTCGGCCGCGACGAACTGACCGACCCGAACAGCCCCCTGGCCAAGCGCAGCATCTACTTCGATTTCGACAGCTACTCGGTCAAGCCCGAATACCAGGGCCTGCTGGGCCAGCATGCGCGCTACCTGCAGTCGCACAACCAGCGCAAGGTCCTGATCCAGGGCAACACCGACGAGCGCGGCACCAGCGAGTACAACCTGGCGCTGGGACAGAAGCGTGCCGAGGCCGTGCGCCGCGCGCTGTCGTCGATGGGCGTGCCTGACAGCCAGATGGAAGCGGTGAGCCTGGGCAAGGAGAAGCCGCAGGCCACGGGCCACGATGAAGAATCGTGGGCGCAAAACCGCCGCGCCGACATCGTTTACTGATCCGCGCGGTCTGATGTGCAACGCGCCGGCCGCGAGGTTGCGGCCGGCGTTCTTACGTTGAAATCCCATGACTACGATGATGAAACAGTGCGCCGGACGGATCGCCAACCGGGCCGTGCGTCGGGCCATTCTGGCGGCGGCGCTTGTCGCAGGCGGTGCCCTGACCATGGCCGGCCCGGCGGCAGCGGGGGTGTTTGACGACGATGAGGCGCGCCGTGCCATCATCGACATGCGTGAGAAGTTCAACAACTTCCAGTCCACGGCGGCGCAGCGCATCGACCAGAACAGCCGCAACCTCATCGATGCGCAAAACCAGATCGAGACGCTCAAGTCGGAAGTCGCACGCCTGCGCGGGCAGAACGAGGTGTTGCAGAACGCCGTCGACACGCTGACCAAGCAGCAGAAGGATTATTACGCCGATCTCGACGCGCGCCTGAAGAAGTTCGAGCCGCAGCAAGCCACGGTGGACGGCCGTGAAGGCACGGTGCAGCCGGGCGAGAAGGACGAGTACGACGCCGCGCTGAAGACGTTCCAGTCGGGCAACTTCAAGGGCGCGGGCAACCAGTTCTCGGCGTTCGTGAAGAAGTATCCGCAGAGCCCGTATCTGCCGCTGGCGCAGTTCTGGCTCGGCAACGCGCTCTATGCGCAGCGCGACTACAAGGGCTCCAGCTACGTGCTGGAGAACATGGTGCGCACGAATCCGCAGCACCCGAAGGCGCCCGAAGCGCTGCTGCAGGTCGCTACCAACCAGGGCGAGTCGGGCCAGAAGGCTGCGGCGCGCAAGACGCTGGAAGCCGTGATCGCCCAATACCCGGGCACCGAGCAAGCCAAGACCGCGCAAAGCCGCCTGAAGACGATGCATTGACGCGCGCGGTCACTGCCGACTGCCGATATGCCGCCCGCTCGGGATCGCCCCGGCGGGCGTTTTTCATTGCGGGGTGCAAATGCCCGGCATGTGCGGGCCCGAGCGCGGCCAGGATGGCAGCGCGCTAAAATGCGGGCCTTCCCTGACTTGCTTGACAAGGCTTCGCCATGAAAAAACGCGCCATCGTCCTGCTCTCGGGCGGGCTGGACTCCGCCACCGTGCTCGCCATGGCCAACGCCGACGGCTTCGAGACCTACGCGCTGTCGATGCGCTACGGCCAGCGCCACTCCTCCGAACTCGAAGCGGCCAAGAAGGTGGCGGCCGCGCTCGGCGCCGTGCGCCATGAAATCGTCGACCTGGACCTGCGCAAGTTCGGCGGCTCCGCGCTGACGGACGACAAGCTCGACGTGCCGACCGACGGGGCGCAATCGGGCATCCCGATCACGTATGTGCCGGCACGCAACACGATCATGCTGTCGCTGGCGCTCGGCTGGGCCGAGGCGGTGGGCGCGCGCGACCTGTTCTTCGGCGCCAACGCGGTCGACTACTCCGGCTATCCGGACTGCCGGCCCGAATACGTGGCTGCCTACGAGACGCTGGCCAACCTGGCCACCAAGGCCGGCGTGGAAGGCGAACGCATTCGCGTCAACGCGCCGATCATCGCCATGACGAAGGCGGAGATCATCCAGGCCGGCACGCGCCTCGGTGTGGACTACAGCCTGACCGTGTCGTGCTACCAGGCCGACGACACGGGCCGGGCGTGCGGCGTGTGCGATTCATGCCGCATCCGAAAGGCCGGCTTCGAAGCCGCCGGCGTGCCGGACCCGACCCGCTACGTGTGATGCGCCATGCCTGATATCGATCTCAATGCGCTGTCCCACACTGTGCTGTGGGGCACGTTTGCGCTCGCGTTCGTCTTTGGCGCGATCCTGCAGCGCACGCACTTCTGCACGATGGGGGCGGTGTCCGACGTCGTCAACATCGGTGACTGGACCCGCCTGCGCATGTGGGCACTGGCCATCGGCGTCGCCATGATCGGCACGGGCGTGCTGAGCTGGCTCGGCCTCATCGATACGAGCAAGACGATCTACACGGCGAGCAAGTTGCTGTGGCTGTCGTCGCTGGTGGGCGGGCTGCTGTTCGGGTTCGGGATGGTGCTGGGCTCCGGTTGCGGCAGCAAGACGCTGGTGCGCATCGGCGGCGGCAATCTCAAGTCGGTGGTGGTGTTTGTCTTTCTCGGGCTGTCGGCCTATATGACGCTCAAGGGCGTGTTTGGCGTGGTGCGCGTGGCCACCGTGGACAGCGTTGCCGTTGCGCTGCCCACGTCGCAGGATCTGCCGAGCGTCCTGGGTCATGCGTTCTCGGCGGATGCGCGCACGTTGCGGCTTGTGCTGGCACTGCTCATCGGCGGGGCGCTGTCGCTGTGGGCGCTGGCCGCACGGGATTTCCGTACCGGCGACAACCTGCTCGGTGGCATCGGCGTCGGGCTCGTCATCGTTGGCATGTGGTACGTGTCAGGGCACCTCGGGTATGTGCAGGAAGATCCGAACACGCTGCAGGAGGCCTTCGTCGCGACCAACAGCGGCCGCATGGAAGCGTTGAGCTTCGTGGCGCCCGTGTCGTACACGCTCGAATGGCTGATGTTCTTCAGCGATACGTCGAAGGTGCTGACAGTCGGCATCGTGAGTGTGCTCGGCGTGATCGCGGGCTCGGCCGTGGTGGCGCTGGTCACGCGCACGTTCCGCTGGGAAGGCTTTGCCAACGCAGAGGACACCGGCAACCACATCGTCGGCGGCATCCTGATGGGCAGCGGCGGCGTGACCGCGCTTGGGTGCACGATCGGACAGGGCCTGTCGGGTGTGTCGACGCTGGCCATCGGCTCGTTCATCGCGCTGGCGGGCATTCTGGCTGGCGCCGTGCTGGCGTTCCGCTATCAGATCTGGCGGCTCGAACGCCTGGTCTGACCTGAAGGTGCGTTGACAGCACCGCGGGTATCTCCCTATAATCGCGGTCTTTGGGTCGTTAGCTCAGTCGGTAGAGCAGCGGACTTTTAATCCGTTGGTCGCGTGTTCGAGTCACGCACGACCCACCAAAATTCAAAAGGGCTGGCAGGCGACTGTCGGCCCTTTTTGTTTGTCCGCGCTCTGCGGCGGGTGAGGGTGCGGCGCGGTCTGCCTCTCTGTCCCATGTCGGAGCTTCCTCTTTCGGCAAAGCGCCGCGCGGTGCCGTCGCACCCGGCCAGCAATGGCCGGCTAGCCGCATGACGCCTGCGTCGCTAGGGATTTCCTCTATAGCGTTCTCCTTCTGCAACGCCGAACATGTCTTCCATTGGAACCGGTTCCATACGGAGAAAAGAGCACAAATGGCAGACATCGTGATTGTGGCGAGCGCGTTCGGCGTCGCCCAGGTCCGTGAGCACGGGCACCACGCGTACGTTCCTGTGGCGGCCGAAGTGGGCGCCGCGGGCTTCGAGGTGCGGCGCGAGCTCTTGCCGGCAGGGCCGGACGGGGCTGTGTCGATGGAACTGCTGACGGCGCTGGGCCGCCTGATTGCCTCGCGCGGCCTGTGGTCGGTCTATTCGACCCCGGCCACCTTGTACACGCACGATGGCGCGCTGGACAAGGCCGCGGTGCGCGGCGCGCTGGCCGAAGCCAAGGCGCTGGATGCCCGCATTGTGAAGTTCCAGTTGGGCGGGTTTGCCGACGAAGCGTCGGCCGATGCGCTCGCCAGGCTGCTGCGCGGGTCGCGTGCACGGGTACTGGTCGAAAACGGCCAGCAAGCCGTGGGCGGGTCGCTTGCGCAGTTTCGCAACCTGTTCGCCGCGCTCGAGGCGGCGGGTGTTGACCACGCGCTTGGCATGACATTCGACGTGGGCAACTGGCATTGGCCCGGCGAAGCCCCGCTGGACTGCGCGCGTGCGCTGGCACCGTATGTCGAGTACATCCACTGCAAGGGGGTGGCGGGGGAGGGCGCGCGCCGCTTTGCCGTTGCGCCCGCCGGCAACGATGCGCGCTTCACCGCCGTGCTCGCGGCGCTGCCGGGCGACGTTCCGCGCGGCATCGAATTCCCGTTCGACACAACCGATCTTGCCGCAGACGCCAACCGGCACGTCGCGTGGCTCAAGGCCGCCTGACATCGCGCGGCATCGAAGGAGCTCTCCCATGCCACATCCACTGGATGTCATCACGTACGGCGAAGCCATGGCGATGTTCGTCGCCGCCGCGCCGGGCCCGCTCGCGCAGGCAACGCAGTTCACGAAGCGCATTGCCGGGGCCGACCTGAACGTTGCCGTCGGCCTGGCGCGCCTGGGGTTTCGCGTCGGCTACGTGAGCCGGGTCGGGCGCGACTCGTTTGGCGACTACGTGCGCGAGACGCTCGCGCGCGAGCAGATCGATGCCTCTTGCGTGACGGTCGACCCGCAGTATCCGACGGGCTTTCAGCTGAAGTCACGCGCCGACGACGGCAGTGATCCGCGCGTCGAGTATTTCCGCAAGGGTTCGGCGGCCAGCCGGCTGTCTCGTGCCGACTATGTAGCCGAGTATGCGCTGGGCGCGCGCCATCTTCATCTGACAGGCGTCGCGCCGGCGATCTCGGCATCGTCGTGCGAGCTTGCGTTTCATCTCGCGCGCGAAATGCGTGCGGCGGGCAAGTCCATTTCATTCGATCCGAACCTGCGCCCGACGCTGTGGCCGTCCGCCGCCGAGATGGTCAGCACGCTCAATGCGTTGGCCGCGCTGTCGGACTGGGTGTTGCCGGGGCTGTCGGAAGGGCAGCAACTGACGGGGTGCGAAGCGCCGGCCGACATCGCGCGCTTCTATCTGGAACGCGGCGTGCGTGGCGTGGCCATCAAGCTCGGGGCGGCCGGGGCCTACTACCAGACCGCAGACGGCGCGCAGGGCGTCGTGCCCGGCGTGCACGTCGAGCGCGTCGTCGATACGGTCGGCGCGGGTGACGGCTTTGCGGTGGGCATGATCAGTGCGCTGCTCGAAGGCCAGTCGGCGGCGCAGGCGGTGGCACGCGGCAACCGGATCGGCGCACTGGCGATCCAGGTGATCGGCGATTCCGAAGGCTTGCCCACGCGTGCGGCACTTGACCACCTGGAACGCGCCGACAACGCGGTGCACCAGCCCGACTCTGCCATCGGCGTGTAGCGCGGGTTCGACCGCCGCTCCATCAGCGGCGCACACCATAACAGGAGACAAACCATGGCCACACGACTTGCTGCCCGGCGCTGGTGGATGATCATGCCGATCGTCTTCATCACGTATAGCCTGGCGTATCTGGACCGCGCGAACTACGGCTTCGCGGCGGCCGCCGGCATCAACCACGATCTCGGTATCAGCCAGGGGCTGTCGTCGCTGATCGGCGCGCTGTTCTTCCTGGGCTACTTCTTCTTCCAGATTCCCGGTGCCATCTACGCAGAACGGCGCAGCGTGAAGAAGCTCGTGTTCGTGAGCCTGGTGCTGTGGGGCGGCTGCGCGGCACTCACGGGTGTGGTCAGCAACATCCCGTCGCTGATGGCGATCCGCTTCGTGTTGGGTGTGGTGGAGGCCGCGGTGATGCCCGCCATGCTGATCTACATCAGCAACTGGTTCACCCGGCAGGAGCGCTCGCGTGCAAACACGTTCCTGATCCTGGGCAACCCGGTGACGGTGTTGTGGATGTCGGTCGTGTCGGGTTACCTGGTGCGCGAGTTCGGCTGGCGGCACATGTTCATTGCGGAAGGCGTGCCGGCGATTCTCTGGGCCGTGTGCTGGTGGTGGCTGGTGCAGGACAAGCCCGCGCAATCGCCGTGGCTCAGCGCGCAGGAGAAGCGCGATCTCGAGCAGGCACTGGCCGCCGAGCAGGCTGCCCTCAAGCCGGTCCGCAACTATGCCGAGGCCTTCCGCTCGCCGGCCGTGATCAAGCTGTGCGCGCAGTATTTCTGCTGGAGCATCGGCGTGTATGGCTTCGTGCTGTGGCTGCCCTCCATCGTCAAGAGCGGGTCGGCGCTGGGCATGGTGGAGACGGGCTGGCTGTCGGCACTGCCATACCTGGCGGCGACGATTGCGATGCTGGTCGCGTCATGGGCGTCCGACAAGGTGGGCTCGCGGCGTGGTTTCGTGTGGCCGTTCCTGCTGGTGGGGGCGGCTGCGTTTGCTGCGTCGTACGCGCTGGGGTCGACGCATTTCTGGATGTCGTACGCGTTGCTCGTCATTGCCGGTGCGGCCATGTATGCGCCATATGGCCCGTTCTTCGCCATCGTGCCGGAACTGCTGCCCAAGAACGTTGCCGGTGGCGCGATGGCGCTGATCAACAGCATGGGCGCGCTGGGCTCGTTTGTCGGCTCGTATTTTGTCGGGTACCTGAACGGTGCGACGGGTTCGCCGCTGGCCTCGTATGCGTTCATGAGCGCGGCGCTGCTGGCGGCGGTCATCCTCACGCTGTGCGTGAAGCCGCAACCGCGCGAAACGTACCGGCTCGCCGATCCACTGCCTGGAAAATGAATCGATGAAACCTCTAGTCGTTGCCTACAAGCTCCTGCCCGACGATGTGGCTGCGAGGCTGCGCGAGCATGTCGAGCTCGTGCAGGTGGACGGTGCGGCCGCGCTGGCCGAAGCGCTGGCGCACGCCGATGGCGCCATCGGCGCGAGCCTGAAGATCACGCCGGCCATGCTCGACGGTGCGCCGCGGCTGAAAGTGTGGTCGACCATCTCGGTCGGTTACGACAATTTCGACGTGCCCGACCTCACACGCCGCGGCATCGTGTTGGCCCATACGCCCGACGTGCTGACCGAGTCGACGGCGGACACGGTGTTTTCGCTGGTGCTGGCGTCCGCCCGGCGCGTGGTCGAACTGGCCGAATGGGTCAAGGCGGGCCATTGGCAGCGCAGCATCGGCCCCGATCTGTATGGCACGGACGTGCATGGCAAGACCATCGGCATTGTCGGCCTGGGCCGGATCGGCGCGGCGGTGGCGCGGCGCGCGGCACTGGGTTTCCGGATGCGCGTGCTGTACACGAACCGGCATCCGCACGCCGAGGCCGAAGCGCAGTACGGCGCGCAGCACGTGACGCTCGACACGCTGCTCGCGCAGGCCGATTTCGTCTGCCTGCAGGTGCCGCTCCTGCCCGACACGCATCACATGATCGGCGCAGCGGAGTTGGCGAAGATGAAGCGCAACGCCATCCTCATCAACGCGGCGCGCGGGCCGGTGGTCGACGAGGCGGCGCTGATCGACGCGCTGCGCAACGGCACGATTCGCGGTGCGGGCCTCGACGTCTTCGAACGCGAGCCGCTGCCGGCCGATTCTCCTTTGCTCGCCATGAAAAACGTGGTGGCGCTGCCGCATATCGGCTCGGCCACGCAGGAAACGCGGTACGCCATGGCGCGCTGTGCCGCCGACAACCTGGTGCGGGCGCTGGCCGGCACGCTGCGCGAGAACGTGGTCAATCCTGAGGTGCTGGCGTCGGCACAGACCCCGTAAGCGTGGCGCGGCGATTACGCTATGATCGCCAGACGCTGGCGCCAGCATCAGGCGCCGGCCGCCAGTGCTCAAGTGCATCGTGACAGATTCTCCTTCCTCCTCCTCGCGCCCCGCGACCATCACCGATGTAGCCCGCGAAGCGGGCACCGGCAAGACGAGCGTGTCGCGCTACCTGAACGGCGAAACGCACGTTCTCTCCACCGATCTGCGGCAACGGATCGAAGCCGCCATCGAGCGCCTGAACTACCGGCCCAACCAGATGGCGCGCGGCCTCAAACGAGGGCGCAACCGGCTGCTCGGCATGCTGGTGGCCGACCTGACCAATCCGTACACGATCGAAGTCCTGCAGGGCGTGGAAGCCGCCTGCCACGCGCTCGGCTACATGCCGCTGATCTGCCACGCGGCGAACGAGCTCGAGATGGAGCGCCGGTTCGTGCAGCTGCTCACGACGTACCGCGTGGAAGGGCTGATCGTCAACGCGCTCGGCGCTGACGAGCCGATGTTGCGCCCGCTTCGGGGCCGCGACATTCCCGCCGTGCTGGTCGACCGGACCGTCGACGGCTTCGAGGCCGACCTGATCGGTCTCGATAACGAGCGCGCCGTCCGGCAGGGCGTGCAGCACCTGGTGGACCGCGGCTTCGATGCGATCCAGTTTGTCGTGCAGCCGTATGCGCACGTCAGTTCGCGCCGCGATCGTGAAGCGGCTTTCCGTGCGGTGATGGCCGCTCATGGCCGGCCCGTGGCGGCGCCCGTCGTGCTTGACCCGACCGACGCGGCCTCCGTCGACACCGCGCTGGCGCAGATCGATGCGCATATCGACGCAACCCGCCAGCGGGGTGGTACGCGCCCGGCGCTGTTCGTCGCAAACGCTCCCGTGGCGCTTGTCGTGGCGCGGCACTTGCGCACGCGCTTCGGGGCGGATTGGCAGACGCACGCTGCGCTGGTGTCGATCGACGATCCCGAGTGGGCCGAACTGATCGGCATCACGACGATCCGCCAGCCGACGTACGACATCGGTTACAAGGCGGTCGAGTTCGTCCACGAGCGCATTGAAGGCCTGGCCGGCGATGCGCGCGTCGTGCTCCTGCCGGGCACACTCGTCGAACGCGCCTCCACGGCAGCGTAACGGAGCCTGCGGATGCCCCTGCGTCTCTACCTGGCCGGTCCCGATGTTTTTCGCCCGCAACCTGCCGCGCATGGCGAAGTGCTCAAGGCCATGTGTGCCGAGTACGGCTTCGTGGGGCTGTACCCCCTCGACAACGTCATTGTTCCTCAACACGACGGGCCCGCGACGGCGGCCGAGATCTATCGCCAGAACATTGCGCTGCTCGATTCAGCCGACGCCGTGATGGCCAACGTGGCTGACTTCCGCGGCCACGAGCCGGATTCCGGTACGTGTTTTGAGATCGGCTACGCCATCGCGCGCGGTAAGGACGTGTGGTGCTATCACGTCCCCTCGGTCCCGCTGGTCGAGCAGGTGCCCCACACTGGCGGCTACGATGCCGAGGGCTGGGCGGTGGAAGACTTCGGCCTGCCGCGCAATTTGATGCTCGCGTGCAGCAGTCGGCTGGTCATCGGCGACGCGCGGGCGTGCCTTGCGCGCATGCGGGCGCATTACATCGGCGCGTAGCCGGCTTCGTGCGCCTTGCGCGTATCGATCTGCGCTTTTCTTCGTTGGAGCGGCTGGCGCGTGGGCGGTGTAATGTGAGGTCTCTCCATTGCCGCCCCTGTTCTCGCGCTTTGACCATGTCCGCCGCTGTTGCCGTTGCGCCCGAGGCGCCCGCCGTTCACACCGCCCGCTTTCACATCCGCCGCCTGGCCGATGCGCCGCTGGGTGCGGAAGTCCTTGGCCTGGGCGACGTTGCCGGTTTATCCGACGCCGATATCGCGGCCATCAGGCAGGCGTGGCTCGCCCATGACGGGCTGCTGGTGTTTCGCGACGTGCACCTCACGCCCGACGCGCAGGTCTCGTTCAGCCGTCGCTTCGGCCCGCTGCAGGTGCACGTGCTCAACCAGTTCCATCTGGCCGGGCATCCGGAGATCCTTGTCGTGTCCAACGTGGTGGAGAACGGCAAGCCTATCGGCCTGGGCGATGCGGGGCGAGACTGGCATTCCGATCTCTCGTACAAGCCGCTGCCGAGCCTGGGTTCGCTGTTGCTGATGCGCGAGCTGCCACAGGAGGGCGGCGACACGCTCTTCGCCAACATGGTGCGCGCATACGAAACGCTGCCAGCCGAACTCAAGCGCGTGATCGAGGGCCGGCGTGCGGTGCATTCGTACGTGTACCGCTACGAGCGGCTGCGTGCACTGTCGACGTGGCGACCGCCGCTCACGCAGGCACAGCGCGACGCCGTGCCGCCGGTCGACCACCCCGTCGTACGCACGCATCCGGAAACCGGCAAGCGCGCGCTCTTCGTCAACGAAGGCTTCACTTCGCACATTCTCGGCTTGCCGGAAGACGAAAGCACCAGCGTGCTGGAGCAGCTCTTTGCTCACAGCGTGCGCTCGGACAACGTCTACGCGCACCAGTGGCGCGCGGGCGACATGCTGTTCTGGGACAACCGCTCCACGATCCATTTCGCGCCGGGTTGCCCGGACGCGTATCGCCGCACGCTGCATCGCACGACCATCGAGGGAGACGTCCCCGTTTAAAGCCCCGCCTCGCGCAGACGCGCATCGATGCTGGCCAGCGTCAGCGTCTGCGCAAACAGCTTCGCCAGCGACTGACTCGCGTATTGCGGGACGTCGTCTGCGCTGGCCCACCGGTAGGCGTCCATTTCGGGAATCAGCTTGCCGGTGCGGTAGCTGTTGAACATCGAGGTGCACGTCAGCGAATCGAGCGCGACGTCGGCGCGGCGCAGGCGCGTGGCGAAGAGGTGAAGCTCCTTGTCGCGCCGATACGGGAAGCGGCCCAATTCGATGAGCGTGTAGCGATCGAGCACCAGCCCGGTTTCTTCGCGTGTCTCGCGCAAGGCGGTGTCGCGGTGGGCCTCGCCGGGGTCGGGCGCGCCCTTTGGGATGTCCCAGTGGCGCGTTTCGGTGGCGTGGGCGAGCAGCACTTCGGCGTCTTCGTTGAGCAGCACCAGGCCGCAGGACAAGGAAATCGGCATGCTATCGGGCCGCTCCACGCTGTGTGATACGGCTGGTCAGCAACTGATGCTGGCGGCTGAACAGCCGGCGATACGCCAGCAGCACGGCCGCCACGGTCCCCAACCCTGAGGCGGCCGCCAGCAGAAACATGATGACGATCTGGTAGCGCACGGCCTCGAGCGGCGATTGGCCTGCCAGCACCTGGCCCGTCATCATGCCGGGCAGGCTCACCACGCCCACCACCGTCATCTGGTTGATGATGGGCGTCATCCCGGCGCGTACGGCGGTGCGTGCCGCGTTGCGCGCCGCCTCCCAGCGCGTGCCGCCCAGCGCAAGCACCGTTTCGACCTGGTCGCGGGTGGCGATCAGCTCGCCCGTCACGCGTTCCAGCGCAAGCCCCACGCCGGTCAACGTGTTGCCGAGAATCATCCCCATGATCGGGATGGCGTACTGCGGCGCGTACCACGGCTGCGCGTGCAGCACGGCCAGCAGCCCGATCGCGCCGATCAGCCAGGCGCTGCCGAGCACCGACAGCGTGCCGTCAAGCCGCAGCCCCGCATACCCGCGCGTGCCGCGGCCGCCCGTCGCGTGGCCCGCAATCAGCGTCATGGCGGCCACGATGCCGAGCACCACGGCCCAATGCGCATGAGCGAATACCCAGTCGAGCACGAATCCGACCGCCAGCAACTGCACCACGGTCCGCACCGCGGCCCATGCCAGGCGCCGCTCGAGGCCCAGCCCGAGCGCCACCGAGAGCCCGCCATTCACGAGGATCAGCGTGGCTGCAATCGCCACCTGCCACGCTGAAAGGCTGAGATACTGGTCGTTCATGATGCCGCTTCCGTGTTCAGGCGGCCTGCCTCGACACGCCAGTGCAGATGCCCGATCCGTGTCGCCTGCGCCGGGTCGTGCGTGATCCACACCCAGGCGTGCCGTTCGGGCGCGCGTGCAAACCAATGCTGCAGAAGCGCTTCGACCGCACGCGCTGAAGCCGGGTCCAGTGCCGCGGTCGGTTCATCGAGCAGCAGGACGGTCGGCCCGGTCTGCAGCGTGCGGACCAGCGCAGCGATCTGCGCCTCGCCGCCCGAAAGCTCGCTGGCGGATTTGTCGAGGAAACCGGCATCGCGCTCGGCCCGCGCCAGCAGGGCGATGGCGGCATCGCGATCGAACCCGCTGCCGTGTCGCCGCACGTGCAGTTGATACGGCATGCGCAGGTTGTCCTCCACCGTACCGGGCAGCAGGGCAGGGCGCTGGCGCACATACGCCACGTGGCAACGGTACGCGGGGATGGCCTGTGCGCGGATGGGCTGGCCGTGCCATGTCACCGCCCCGCCGTCGATCGGGTCGAGCAGTGCCAGCGCTCGCAGCAAGACGCTCTTGCCTGCGCCCGACGGCCCCGTCAGGGCAATCCGGTCGCCCGGGCGGACGACCAGCGTGGCGGGCTGCAGGAGCGTGGCACCGGTGCGTGTATCGCATCGTTGGAGTTGGGTGGCGGCCAGCATCATGGAGGACGAGTGTGTTGCGTACGGTACGGCATCAATGCACCGCTTTCATGCATTATGCATATGAGCGGGTGTGGCAAGCCTGCGCCGAAATCCACATCGCGTATGCGCCCCGCCCCCTGCGGCGACCGCGCCGCCAAGCGCTTGACAGCCGATGCGGACCGATCCCTAGTCCGAAGGTCGGAGGCAACCCGTCTCGCCCCCGCGGGCTGTCGGACGAATCCGACATCGCATTCAGCCGCCGGCGGCTCGCCATTTTCGCAGGGCGCGCATAGGATCGAAGCATCACTAAAAGAAGCGACGGAGGGCGCCATGGAGACCGACAAGATGCAAGTGGCTCACCCATGGTGGCAGCCCGGAGTGTTTGCATCGGCTCCGGCAATTTTCTTGTGGGTTTGCGCTGAACTGCCGCCGGACATGCTCGCCGCCATCTTCCACGCGGGCACGTCCGCCGAATCTCTCAAGCATGTTGGAGATACGCTCTTTGTGATCGGCTGGACGGCTAGCGGTGTGCTCATGTGGCATGGCCGCAGACGCCCGGCGCATGGCACGGGTGCGGCAGCGCAACCGGCAGCGGCCGATACGGTTTCAGCCGGGGAACCCGTTACGCAGGTCCATCGCCTCTCGGCTCTGCGCCAAAGCATGGCGCGTCGGCTGGAACGCCTGCGTCACCCGATTCCGCTGCACTGACTGACATCGAGCCTCCCTACGACAAAGGCCGGCATCAGCCGGCCTTTCTTTTGAGCGTCCGCCAGCCTCAGGACGTGCTGCCGGGGATGATGTCGTCGGCGTCCGCGCCGGATGCCGCGGCTGGCGCGTCGGCGTGCTGCCCTCCGTCGCCGTGCGATTCACGCCACTTCTGATAGCCCCACCACGCGGCACCCGCGACCAGGCCGAGCTTGCCGAGTTTTCGGGTGGCGCGCCCAATGACGGTGCGCCGCAGCCCTGCATAGGCGAGCGACAGCACCGTGCCGACCAGCGGGTATTCCCGCGCAATGCCCAGCGTGCGCATCAGGCTGTTGGGTCTGGCCAGCGGGCGAATCAGGCTCGGCAGCAGCGCGCCCAGGCCACCCAGGCTGAACGTGCGGCGGGTGGCGCGGTGCAGGTCGTTGCGGGCATGCATGTAGTCGTAACGCTCCAGCGCGGCGCGCGTGAGCAGCAACTCCTTGCGCACCGCCAGCGGCAGCCGGGCTTCGACGCCGCGACGGGACGGGCGCACGTGGTGCCGCGCGTTTTGCGCTGAGTCGGATTCCGGGTGGGAGGCCGCGCCGGTGGACGGCGATGGTTGGGTCGGATCGGTCATCGGCGCAGAATCTCCCGGTCTTTGTCGAGTTCGGCCAAGGTGGCCTCGAACAGCGGGGGCGCGTGGTGCAGGAGCGCGCGCACCTTCCACAGGCACGCCGCCGCGCCAAGCCCATAGAGCGCGGCCATGATGGCCAGCGACTGCCAGCGGTAGGTATCCCAGCACAGGATGACGACCAGCGCCGTCAGCGTCATGATGCACAGCGCGATCAGGCTGACGGCCAGCATGCCGAGAAAGGCCGTGCCGAGCAGCCGTTCTTTTTCTTCAGCCAGTTCGACGCTCGCCAGTTCGAGCCGCGTCTGCAGCATCGAAACGACCGTGCCGGCCAGTGTCTTCAAGGAAGCAAGCAGCTTTGGACTGGTGTCGTCGGTCATGAAGGTGTCGGGAGAAGTGCGGGCGGATGGTGCTGCTGCCAGCGCAGCACGCCCCATGCCCGGGATGGAGCCCCAGAATGCGACTGGCCGATGGCGCGATCCAGCGGCGCGCCATCGGCCAGACAGGGTGCAGCGGATTACTTGCGATTGAGCAGCAGGCCGATCAGCAGGCCTACGCCGGCAGCGACCCCCACCGCCTGCCACGGGTGGTCATGGACGTAGTCGTCGGTGGCGCGCGCGGCGGCCTTGCTCTTGGTGACCACGGCATCCTGCAGGTCTTGCGCCTTTTCCTTGGCCTGGCGCAGCAGGCCCATGCCGCGCTCGCGCAGCTCGGCGGCTTTTTCGCCGCTGGTGGAGGCAGCTTGCTTGAGCAGCGCTTCGGCGTCGGACAGTACGGTCTTCACGTCGGTCATCAGTTTCTCCTTATTGACGGAATCGGCCAGGTTGGGGGAAGTGTTCGTCATGGTCGGGTCCTTGGTATTGAGGGAGTCGATCGGCAATATGTCGACGCGCATATTCGCTAGGATATGTGTGGGTGTCGCGAAACTTCAAGCGCCCCACTCGCGCACACTGCGGTGGATCAAGCCTTTGGCGATTGTCCGGCAATGTGCGCGCGCCTTCCACCTTTTCGCCAGCAAATGCCGCGCCTAATGACAAAAAGTGATGTTGTTGTGAATTTATAGTCGTTTTGGTTGGATGGCAATCTGGCTATAGTGGTTCCCAATGTGTGCATGGAGGACACGATGTCTCTACGTTTGGGCGATATCGCCCCTGATTTCGAGCAGGATTCGAGCGAAGGCCGCATCAAGTTTCACGAGTGGCTGGGCGACAGCTGGGGCGTGCTGTTTTCACATCCGGCCGACTACACGCCGGTGTGCACCACGGAGCTCGGCCTGACCGCCAAGCTCAAGGACGAATTTGCCAAACGCAATGTCAGGGTGATCGCGCTGTCGGTGGATTCTGTGGAGTCTCACAAGGGCTGGATCAACGACATCAACGAGACGCAGAACACCAGCGTCAACTTCCCGATCATCGCCGATGCGGATCGCAAGGTCTCGCAGCTGTACGACATGATCCACCCGAACGCGAGCGAGACCTTTACGGTGCGCTCGCTGTTCGTGATCGACCCGAACAAGAAGGTGCGGCTGATCATCACGTATCCTGCATCGACGGGACGCAACTTCAACGAGGTGCTGCGCGTGATTGACTCGCTGCAGCTGACCGACCATCACAGCGTGGCGACGCCGGGCAACTGGCAGGAAGGCGACGACGTCGTCATCGTGCCATCGCTCAAGGACGAAGACGTCATCAAGCAGAAATTTCCGAAGGGCTACAAGGCGTTGCGCCCGTATCTGCGCCTGACGCCGCAGCCTAACAAGTAACCGTCTCCTTGGTAGTGTGATTGCCGCCCGGCCTTTGTGCCGGGCGTTTTTTGCGTTGGGAGCCGGCCCCGAGCTGGTTTCCTGGCAAAACAAAAACCGGCCAGCCCTCGCGGGTCTGGCCGGTTTGCCTTTGTGAAGAGACGTTGTGCGCGATCAGATCGCCCAGCCGCCGGCATAGAACGCCGCCAGTGCCACGGCGATGCCGACGGTGCCGATGTTCAGCTTGCGCCATTCGCCGGCCACCACGCGGCCGATCACCAGCGTGCAGAAGCCGAGCATGATGCCGGTGACGATGTTGCACGTCAGCACGATGAACACGGCGCAGACCAGGCCCGCCAGCGCGTCCACCATGTCGTCCATGTGCAGCTTGCTCACGCTCGAGAGCATCAGCAGGCCGACGTACATCAGCGCCGGCGCCGTCGCATACGACGGCACCAGACCCGCCAGCGGCGAGAAGAACATCACCGCGAGGAACAGCACGCCGACCACCACGGCCGTCAGCCCGGTCTTGCCGCCGGCAGCCACACCGACCGTCGATTCGATGTACGCCGCCGCCGGCGCACCGCCGAAGAATGCCGAGAAGATCGAACTGACCGAATCGGCCGTCAGGGCGCGCCCACCGTTGACGATGTGGCCCTTGTCATTAAGCAGGCCCGCCTGGCCTGCCACGGCGCGGATCGTGCCCGTGGCGTCGAACACGGCGGTCATCACCAGGGCGAGCACGCTCGGCAGCACGGCCGTGGAGAGCGCACCGCGGATGTCCATCGCGCCGATCAACGAAGCATGGCCGGGCGCACTCAGCGAGGGCAGGGCGAACACCCCCGTGAACTTGACGGCCGGGTCAAAGACGAGGCCGAGCGCCGAGATGGCGATGATGACGATCAGGATGCCGCCCGGCACGCGGCGGCGCTCCATGCCGAAGATGGCGGCCAGGCCCAGCACCGACATCATCACGGGGAAGGCGGTGATGTGGCCGAGTTGGACGGGCAGCCCCGGGCCGGCGTTCTTGATCACCAGCCCCACGTCGTTCGACGCGATCAGCAGCAGGAACAGCCCGATGCCGATGCCCGTGCCGTGCGCCACGCCCGAGGGCAGGTTGCGCAGGATCCACGAACGCACGCCGGTGGCCGAGATGGCGGTAAAGACCACGCCCATCAGGAACACCGCGCCCAGCGCCACTTCCGGCGAGAGCTTCTGCCCCAGCACGAGCCCGAATGCCATGAACGCCGTGAGCGAGATCGCGCAGCCGATGGCGATCGGCAGCCTGGCCCACAGGCCCATCAGCAGCGACCCGAAGGCGGTGGTCAGGCACACGGCAACGAACACCGCGCTGGTATCGAAGCCGGCTTTGCCGAGCATGCCCGGCACGACGAAGACGGCATACACCATCGCCATGAACGTTGTGACGCCGGCCACGACCTCGCGCTTCTGGGTGCTGCCGCGTGCAGAAATCTGGAAAAAGCGATCGATCTGCGCGACGTTGGTCGCGTCAGTCAAGCCGGCGGCGTTGAGTTCCGTCACCGACGGAATGGACTGTTCAGCCATGGTGGGTTGTCTCCTGGCAGGACTCCGCGCGGGTCGATCTCTGTCAACCTGCGTAGGGTGCCCTGTTCTGGTTTTGAATATCGACCCGGGTGCCTGCGTGCGCGCGCGGACATTCTCCAGACCGTTGTCTCGCGATGGGTTGAGTCGCGTCGCGCTGCGATCTGCGTGTGGACCGCGCGCACGTTTTATCGGTGTGAGGGACGTGCCTGCCGAACGATCCGCTGGCACTTGGAGCGAAGCATAGACGCGTGCCAGCGGCGGTTTCATGTAGCCGCGCGTATCCCGATCATTTGCGAATGTGTATATCGCGGGAGAGGAGAACCACGGTGCCCAGGACGGGCGAGACATGCCCCAAGGCGGTATGGCGGGTGGTGCACAAGTGTGCATCACCCCGCGAGAAATGCAAAGCGCGTGAAATCAGAAGAATGCCTGGATGCCGGTCTGGGCGCGGCCGAGGATCAGCGCGTGGATGTCGTGCGTGCCTTCGTAGGTGTTCACGACCTCGAGGTTGACCACGTGGCGGATCACGCCGAATTCGTCCGAGATGCCGTTGCCGCCGAGCATGTCGCGCGCCATGCGGGCAATGTCGAGTGCCTTGCCGCACGAATTGCGCTTCATGATCGAGGTGATCTCCACCGACGCGGTGCCTTCGTCCTTCATGCGGCCCAGACGCAGACAGCCCTGCAGGCCGAGCGTGATCTCGGTCTGCATGTCGGCGAGCTTCTTCTGGATGAGTTGGTTCGCCGCGAGCGGACGGCCGAACTGCTTGCGGTCCAGCACGTACTGGCGCGCGATGTGCCAGCACGACTCCGCCGCGCCCAGCGCTCCCCAGGCAATGCCGTAGCGCGCCGAGTTCAGGCACGTGAACGGACCCTTCAGGCCGCGCGCGCCCGGCATCAGGTTCTCTTCCGGCACGAACACTTCGTCGAGCACGATCTCGCCCGTGATGGACGTGCGCAGGCCGACCTTGCCGTGGATGGCGGGGGCGCTCAGACCCTTCCAGCCCTTCTCCAGTATGAAGCCGCGGATTTCGTCTTCACCATTGTCGTTCGGCAGCTTGGCCCACACGACGAACACGTCGGCGATGGGCGAGTTGGTGATCCACATCTTGGCGCCCGACAGCGAATAGCCGCCGTCGACCTTCCTTGCGCGCGTCACCATCGACGCCGGGTCGGAGCCGTGGTTCGGCTCAGTGAGCCCGAAGCAGCCGATCCACTCGCCCTTGGCCAGCTTGGGCAGGTACTTCTGCTTCTGCGCTTCGCTGCCGAATTCGAAGATCGGCACCATCACCAGCGACGATTGCACGCTCATCATCGAGCGGTAGCCGGAATCCACGCGTTCCACCTCGCGCGCGATCAGGCCGTAGCTGACGTAGTTCAGCCCCGGGCCGCCGTACTGCTCGGGAATCGTCGGGCCCAGCAACCCGAGCTCGCCCATCTCGCGGAAGATCGACGCATCGGTCTTCTCATGCCGGAACGACTCCAGCACGCGCGGCACCAGCTTGTCCTGGCAGTACGACGCAGCGGCATCGCGCACCATGCGCTCGTCGTCGGTCAGTTGTTGGTCGAGCAGCAGCGGATCGGCCCAGTTGAAGGCGTTGCGAGCAGTCACGGCGGTAGTCTCCGAGTCATGTGTTGTTCCGATATGCGGAACACAGTTTCGAAATTCAGGGCTATGATAGCGCAACCGAAGACGATTTCCAGGCCTTTCTCCGAATGAGCACGACGCGCCTCCCCGACCCTGATTCCGAATTCGAGACCAGGCGCGAAGCCGATCCGAACTTTGTCACCGCACTCGCCCGCGGGCTGGAACTGCTGCGGGCTTTCCGCCCTGGCGACACGCTGCTCGGCAACCAGGAGTTCGTGCGCCGCACGGGTTTTCCGAAGGCCACGGTAAGCCGGTTGGCGGGCACGCTCGTCTCGCTCGGCTATCTTCGCTATGACGAGACGCTCGGCAAGTACGGGCTGGACGCCGGCGTCCTCGCGCTGGGCTTTGCCTATCTTGCGTCCAGCGACGTGATTCAACTCGCGCGTCCGCACATGAGCGCATTTGCGCACAAGCACGGCGTGTCGATTTCGCTCGGCAAGCGCGACCGGCTGGACATGGTCTATCTGGAAACCATCCGCCACGACAGCCCATCGATGAGCGGTTCGGCAGGCTTGGGCGTGGGTTCACGGCTGTCGCTGCTGTCGAGTTCGATGGGACGGGCGTATCTGGCTTCGTTGCCCGCCGCGCGGCGTGAGCGCTTGTACGAAGCGTTGCGCACGCAGCAGCCCGCGCAATGGGCGGCAGAAGGTGCCGCCGCAGACGATGCAGTCAAAGCCGGCGTACGCAACGGCTACGCCGTATCGCTGCGCGACTGGCATCCCGCCATCCACGCATGCGCAGTCGCGTTCTTCGCGCCCAGCCAGCGCGAGCCGTATGTCGTGAGTTGCAGCGCGCCATACACGTCTGCCGATGCAGAGCGCATCCGCGACGAACTGGCCCCCGCGCTACGCGAGTTCGCGGCAAGGCTAGGGCAAGTGGTCGAGCCCGCCGCGTAGGCCGCTCAGAGACCCCCGGAAACTGTTTGCCACCAGCGCTGGCGTCCAGACGGGTTTGGCCGTGGATGCCGTAGATGGCGCCTTGAGTTTCTGTTGCAGAGAGGGAAGGGAAGCTGTCTGGGCGCAGCGTGTTTTTCCGTTCCCCTCTCTGCGGCATAAGTCCAAGGAATCCTTCGCCATCTCGGGCGCGCCTTTCTTTGCTTACTTTCTTTTGCAAGACAGGGAAGGTGAGTCAGCCCCGGCAGGGGAGGAAACCAGAGATCGACCAATAGCAAAAGTCACAAGTCAGTGCGCAACTTCCAAAGCTCCGGAAACAACACCACATCGAGCATCTTCCGCAGATAACCGACGCCTTCCGTACCACCGGTCCCACGCTTGAAGCCGATCACCCGCTCGACCGTTGTCACATGCCGGAACCGCCACTGCCGGAACGCATCCTCGAGGTCGACAAACTTCTCCGCCAGCTCATACAGCTCCCAGTGGTGCGTCGGGTCACGATAGACCTCCAGCCAGGCCGCCTCCACCGAAGCGTTGTAGGTGACCGGCCGCGACCAGTCCCGCTCCACGCAATCCGCATCGAAGCTGAACCCGTGGCGCGCCATGTAGCGCACGGCTTCGTCGTACAGCGACGGCGTCTCCAGCGCGGCCTTCACCTGCGCGTAATGCTCCGGCCGGTGCGCATGCGGCCTGAGCATTGCCGCATTCTTGTTGCCGAGAATGAATTCGATCTCGCGGTACTGATACGACTGGAAGCCGGACGACTGCCCCAGGTGCGGACGCATGGCCGAGTACTCGGGCGGCGTCATCGTGGCAAGCACGTTCCACGCCTGCACCAGTTGGTCCATGATGCGCGACACGCGCGCCAGCATCTTGAAAGCGGGCGGCAGGTCGTCGTTGCGCACGCAATCCCGCGCTGCGCGCAGCTCATGCAGCATCAGCTTCATCCACAGCTCGGTGGTCTGATGCTGCACGATGAACAGCATTTCGTTGTGATCGGGCGAGCGCGGGTGCTGCGCGTTCAGGATCTGGTCAAGCGCCAGGTAGTCGCCATAGCTCATCGACTGCGAGAAATCCATCTGCGCGTCATGCCAGCTGTCGGCCTGGCCACCGTGCATGGGGCAGCCCGATGCTGCGGGTCGGTTCGGCGTTGTCATTTCAGGTCACCAGCGTACGTTCGTTGAATTGCGCCGATTGCCACGCGCCTGTTTCCAGCACGTCGCGCAGCACGTCCACGGCATCCCAAACATCGGCAAAGCTCGTGTACAGCGGCGTGAAGCCGAAGCGCATGATGCGCGGCTCGCGGTAGTCGCCGATCACGCCGCGAGCGATCAGCGCCTGCATCACAGCATAGCCGTTCGGGTGCTCGTAGCTGACGTGGCTGCCGCGGATGCCATGGTCGCGCGGTGTGACCAGCGTGAGCGGGAAGCCCGCGCAGCGCGTTTCCACCAGCGAGATGAAGAGATCGGTCAGCGCGAGGGACTTGGTCCGCAACTCGGCCATCGACGTCTGCGCGAAGATATCGAGCCCGCATTCCAGCATCGCCATCGACGTGATCGGCTGCGTGCCGCACAGGAAGCGGCCGATGCCGGCATCGGCGTCGTAGCGTGATTCCATCGCGAACGGCCGCGCATGCCCCCACCAGCCCGAGAGCGGCTGCCAGAAGCGCTCGCGCAGTTTTGGCGCGACCCACACGAACGCCGGCGAACCGGGGCCGCCGTTCAGGTACTTGTACGTGCAGCCGATGGCGTAGTCCGCGCCGCCTGCGTGCAGGTCCACGGGCACCGCGCCGGCCGAGTGCGCCAGATCCCAGATCGCCAGCGCGCCGTGCTTGTGTGCCAGCGCCGAGACGGCAGCCATGTCGTACATGTGCCCGCTCTTGTAGTTCACGTGCGTCAGCATGGTGACGGCGACGTCGTCGCCCAGCGCGCCTTCCAGTTCTTCCGGCGAGTCGATTAGGCGCAGTTTGTAGCCATCGCGCAGCAGGTCGGCCAGCCCTTCAGCGATGTACAGATCGGTCGGAAAGTTATGCGTTTCCGACACGATGATCTTGCGGGCGGGCGCGTCTTCGCGCTGCACGCGAATCGCGGCGGCCAGCACCTTGAACAGGTTGATCGACGTGGTGTCGGTGACGACGACTTCGTCTTCGCGTGCACCAATCAGCGGGGCAAGCTTGTTGCCCAGGCGGCGCGGCAGCTCGAACCAGCCGGCCTGGTTCCAGCTGCGGATCAGTCCATCGCCCCATTCATTGGCGACGACTTCCTGCGCGCGGGCCAGCGCAGCCTTGGGCCGTGCGCCGAGCGAATTGCCGTCCAGGTAGATCACGCCGTCGGGCAGCGCAAAGGCGTCGCGCAGCGGCGCGATCGGATCGGCCGCGTCGCGTTCGACGCAGGCGTTTCGAGTGATGGTCATGGTGGATGTCGGGGTGATGAATGGGGTGAATCAGGGCAGGCTGCGCAGCACCGCGCGCACGGGGCTCGCATCGAGCGTGGCGAACTTGAGCGGCAGCGCGATCAGTTCGTAATCGCCGGCGGGCACCTCGTCGAGGAGCAGCCCTTCGAGGATGGCCAGACCGTGCCTGCCGACCGCGTGGTGCGCGTCCATGGTCTTGGAGGTCTGCGGATCGAGCGAGGCGGTGTCGACACCGACGAGCTTCACGCCGTGCGCGGCCAGCAGTTCGATCGTCTCGGGCGCGACGGCGGCAAAGTGGTCGTCCCACATGGTCTGCGGCATCTGCGCGTACGTGCGCAGCAGCACGCGCGGCGGCGTGGGCGACGGATGGGCCAGCGCATCACGAACGTGTTCCGGCTCGACGCGCGCTACGCCCACGCAGTGGATGACGCGGCACGGGCCGAGGTACGCGTCCAGCGCCACCTGCCCGATCGCGGCGCCGTCCGCGCGGTAGTGCAGCGGGGCATCGGCATGCGCGCCGGTGTGCGGCGACAGCGTGATGCGGCCGACGTTGACTGGGCAATCGCCTTCGAGCTTCCACGCAATTTCCTGCGAAAACGGCGTGTCGCCGGGCCACGTCGGCGTGGCGGGCGAGAGGGCGGGGCTGATGTCCCACAAAGTGCGTTTCAAGGCGGCTCCCCGGCAGAAAATTCGTCGAATCCGTGCCGAAATGATAGGGAAATCCACGCGCAATGGGTTTGCATATTCGTGCGCACGATTCCGTTCGATTCGCATAAAATTCAACGAATTAACGGAATTACGCAAAGAACGACGACAGATGCAACTTGATACCACCGATCTGCGCATTCTCCAGGTCTTGCAGGAAGACGGCCGCATCAGCAATCAGGACTTGGCCGAGCGGGTGGCGCTGTCGCCATCGGCCTGCCTGCGGCGCGTGCGGATGCTGGAAGAGGGCGGCGCCATCACCGGCTACCGGGCGCAGCTGGGCCGGGCAGCGCTGGGGCTGGAGCTCGAGGCCATCGTGCAAGTGTCGATGCGGCAGGACGTGACGGGCTGGCACGAGACCTTCATGGCCGCCGTGCACAGTTGGCCCGAGATCGTCGCGGCCTACATCATCACCGGCGATTGCAACTACATCCTGCGCGTGCAGGCGCCCACGCTGCAGCACTATTCGGAGTTCATCATCGAGCGGCTGTACAAGACGCCTGGCGTGATGGACATCCGCTCGAACATCGTCCTGCGCACGATCAAGGATCGCGATGGCGGGCTGGCGCTGCTCATGGAATCGCGCGGCGTGCGGCCGCTGGAAAGCGGTGCGACGGGCAAGCGCGGCAAGTCCGGCGGCGTCTGACGGCGGTCAAATCGCGACCGCCGGCATGCGCGGATAGTGAGCCTGTGTTGTCGACCGGAGCCGGTCATGGCCAAGAGGTTTCCGTTGCATCCCGTACACCCCGAGCGCATCTGCTGGGGCTGCGACAAGTACTGCCGCGCCGACGCCCTCGCTTGCGGCAACGGCTCGGGCCGCACCCAGCACCCTGCAGAGCTGCTCGGCGACGACTGGTACGCATGCGGGGATTGGGGCATCGAAGCCGAGGCCCCGCGCAAGACGGCAAGCCGCGGGTGACGCGGCAACTTACTTGCCGAGCGGATCAAGCGACGAAAACGCGCCGCGATGAAACACCAGCGGCGCGGCGTTGGCATCCACCACTCCGCAGCGCTCGACTTCGCCGACGAAGATGACATGGTCGCCCTCGTCGTACCGGCTGCGGTTATGGCACTCGAACCATGCCAGCGATTGTGCAAGGATCGGCAGGCCGGTCGGGCTCAGCGCGTAGTCGATGTTGGCGAAGCGGTCGCCCTTGAGCGTGGCGAAGCGCTTGCACAGGTCGAGCTGGTCGGCCGCCAGGATGTTGATCACGTAGTGCGAGCCGGCGTGGAACAACGGGAACGAGTTCGCCTGCGTGCCAAGGCTCCACAGCACCAGCGGCGGGTCGAGCGACACCGAGTTGAACGAGCTGGCCGTCACACCGACGAACGCAGGCTTGCCGGGGCCCCCGTCAGAGCGCGTGGTGACCACCGTCACGCCAGTGGCAAATTGCGACAGGGCATGCCGGAAGTGCGCGGCATCGAAGTCGGGCGGGGCGGCGCGGCTTGTGCGACCGCGTGCCGACGCCTCGCGCGTCGGTCCGCTGTCGCGCGCCTCCATGGGAATGGCTCCGTGGTGATCCATGCAAACGACCCAAAGTAATGCGCAATTGTAACGGACGGGCGATAAGCCGCCCCTGCGTAGGGCTTTGCGTGATGCTGCACACACATGTTGGCGCGGGTGCCGGTGCCTGTGTCAGGATAAGCGCCCTGCGCCGACCAATGGCATCCCATCCAACCCAGCAGGAGAAACCAAATGACCGAGCAACGCGCCCTTGAAACCGCCGTCCTGGGCGGAGGCTGCTTCTGGTGCCTCGAGGCTGTCTTCCAGCAGGTGCAAGGCGTGCACAGCGTGGTGTCCGGCTATGCCGGCGGCCATGTCGATCACCCCAGCTATCGGGCCGTCTGCAATGGCGACACCGGCCATGCCGAAGTGGTGGCGGTGCAGTTCGATCCGGCGGTGATCCCGTACCGCGAGATTCTCGACATCTTCTTCGCCATCCATGACCCGACGACGCCGGACCGGCAGGGCAACGACGTCGGGCCGCAATACCGGTCTGCCATCTTCGCGCAGACGCCCGGGCAACTGGCAACGGCCCGTGAGGCGGTCGCCGCGCTCGACGCCAGCGCTGTCTTCGATGCGCCCATCGTGACGGAGCTGGTGGATGCCAGCGCGGGCAAGGTGACCTTCTGGCGCGCGGAAGACGAACACCAGAACTACTTCCGAGATCATCCGGCGCAGGGTTACTGCGCGTTCGTCATCTCGCCCAAGGTGGCGAAGTTCCGCAAGCAGTTCGCGCACCGCCTGCAGGGCTGAGGGAAGGCGCCGGGGTTACGCTGCGCCGCCCGGCAGGCGCGCGGCGATGGCCTCGGCCAGCTTGATGCACGACAGCGGCGACGATCCTTCCGCCTTGTTGCTGACCAGGATGGTTACCTTGCGCCCCGCCGCGAGCGCGGCAATGGCCATGTCGGCCAGCGTCTCGCGCGAAAACAGGTCTTCGTCGACGAGCTTGTTGAAGGGCTTGTAGGCGGCCTCGGCCTGCGCATAGCGGTAACGGCTGTTCAGGTTCCAGCGCACCACCAGGGGACCGCCGCCGCCTTCATCGAGCAGGGCCACGGCGGCCGCTTGCCGGTCGGCCGCGGGCATCCGCTCGTGCAACCCGACGCAGTAGCGCACGCCGACCGCACGCAGCATCTTGATGAAGCGCGGCGTGAGCAGCGTGGCATCGCGCAATTCCACCGCGTACACGGCATCGGGGTTGTGTTGCCGGTCCAGCGGCGGCAGTGCAGCCAGAAACGCTTCGAGCCGCTCCACGAAGCCGATGGCGTCTTCGGCCAGCGCGCCCAGCGGCGAAAACTGGAACACCAGCGGCCCACAACGCATGCCGAGCCCGCGCGTGGCTGGGTCGATAAAGTCCCGCACCGCGAATTCCGCGTTCAGGAAGGCCGGGTTGGGCATGCGGCCGCGCCCGTCCAGTTCGCGAATCCACGCGTCGCACACGGCGGCGGGCGCCTTGACGGCAAAGCGGAACGCTTCGGGCACGCTGGCCGCGTAGGCGACGTAGTCGGCCAGCGGAATCGGAGCGTAGAAGCCGCGATCGATGCTGACGGTACGCAGCAGCGGGTGCATCGCGTAGGCCGCCAGTCCTTTGCGCGCCAGCATCGACTCGGAATACTCGCCCGCATAGACGAGTCCATCCCATCCCGGATACGACCACGATGACGTGCCGATGCGCAGGTCGGGCGGCAGGCGCAGCGCGAGCTCTGCCACCTCGGGCGGAACGGCGGCCGGCTGCACGCCCTGGCGGGCGGGAGAACGCTTCGGTTTGGGAAGCGGTTCGGCCGCCGCGGTATCGCTGGGGGCCGGCGGCGCGCCGAACAGGTCGTCGATGGGCGGCGTGGCGGTCAAATGGTCAGGGGTAGATGTAGCGGCGCGACCACGGGATCGATGCGGCGGGCTTGCCGGCCTTTTGCAGCACGGTCTGGAAGATCGAGATCTCGTCGGCGTCGAAGGCATGTGCGCAGCCGGCGAGGTAGACACGCCAGATGCGGTACTTCTTCTCGCCGACCATGTTGCGGATGGTCTCGCCGTGGGTTTCGAAGCGTTCGGCCCAGTGCTGGAGCGTGCGCGCATAGTGGCGGCGCAGGCTTTCGACGTCAAGCGCTTCGAGGCCGCCTTCCTGCGCGGCGGACAGCGCCAGCGAGATGTGCGGCAGCTCGCCCTGCGGGAAGACGTAACGGTCGATGAAATCGCCGCCACCCATCGAGCTCTCGCCCCCGGCCGGGTCCGACGACGTGATGCCATGGTTCATGGCGACGCCGTCGTCGGCAAGCAGGTCATGCATGCGGCGGAAATAGCCGGGCAGATTCTTGCGGCCGACATGTTCGAACATCCCGACGCTGGTGATGCGGTCGAACTTGCCGGTGAGGTCGCGGTAGTCCTGGATGCGGATTTCGATGCGGTCTTCGAGGCCTGCGGCCTTCACGCGTTCGCGTGCGAGGTCGTACTGGTTCTGCGACAGCGTCACGCCCAGGCAGCGCGCGCCGTACTTCTGCGCCGCACGCAGCACCAGCGCGCCCCAGCCGCAGCCGATGTCGAGCAGCGTCTGCCCGGGCTGCAGGCGGATCTTGGTGAGGATGTGGTCGATCTTCTTGAGCTGCGCTTCATCGAGGGTTTCGTTGCCGTTCTCGAAGTAGGCGCACGAATACACCATGTTTTCGTCAAGCCACAGCTTGTAGAAGTCGTTGGATACGTCGTAGTGGTACTGGATCGATTCCTTGTCGCCTTCCTTCGTGTGGGCGAAATGGCGTACCACGCGGGCCAGCGCGTTGCCGCTGGTGGCGGCGGCCGAGGCGGCCAGCCCATAGCCGACGTTGATGATGTCGGCGAGCTTGCCTTCCAGGTCGATCTTTTCCTGAACGTAAGCCTCACCGAGGTTGTTCAGCGTGGGGGAGAGCAGCAGCGGCAGCGCGCTTGCTTCGCGCACGGTCAGCGTGACACGGGGTTGGTCGAAACGGCCGAGCTCGTATTGGTCGCCGTTCCAGAGGCGCAGGCGCACCGGAAGGTTGGCAGACTCGCGGATGTCCTGAATCCACTGTTCGAGCTTGCGGTCAATCGCCTGTTGAAAAAGCATGTCGACGCCTCCCTCATGTGCAGAAGTTCGGGGCAGCCATCGGATTGCCGCCCGAACGGATCACATTAGCTTACGACAAACTTTCCCATTGTGCTGTGCGGGTCTTGCCGGCGTCGGCTGGCCGTATCCGGCGGCAGCAAGCGCCATGCCCGGTTTGCCGCACTGCGCAATGCGTCATTGCGCGCGCCGGTGGTCAAGGGGCCAGGCGCACGATCTTCCAGTCGCCGTCTGCCTGTCTGCGATATTCGAGCCGGTCGTGCAGGCGCGACGGGCGGCCCTGCCAGAACTCCAGCCGCTCGGGCAGCAGGCGATAGCCGCCCCAGTGCGGCGGGCGCGGCGGGGCATCGCCAAAACGCTGGCGATACTCGGCTTCGCGGGCTTCGAGCGTGGCGCGGTCCGGCACCTCGCTGCTCTGCTCGGAGGCCCAGGCGCCCAGCCGCGATCCGAGCGGGCGCGAGTGGTAGTAGGCATCGCTTTCGGCGTCGCTCACCTTTTCGACGACGCCCTGGATGCGCACCTGGCGCTCCAGCCCGATCCAGTGAAACAGCAGGGCGGCGCGCGGGTTGGCGGCAAGTTCTTCGCCCTTGTGGCTGGCGTAGTTGGTGAAGAACGTGAAACCGCGCTCGTCGAGGTTCTTGAGCAGGACGATGCGCGCGGAAGGCTGGCCGTGGGCGTCGACGGTGGCCAGCGCCATGGCGTTGACTTCGGCCACTTCCGCCTTGAGCGCCTCATCGAACCAGCGGCGGAACTGGCGCAGGGGGTTGGTGTCCACGTCGGTGATGTCGAGCGAGGCGCGGGCGTATTCGGTACGGATGTCGGCGATGGAGGTCATGGGCGGTCAGGGTGGATGCGGCAAAGCGGCGTGCGGCCCGAGTATAGACAAACGCGCGGGGCCTCCGTTTGCGTGCGCGCAAGCCGCGCTGGCACGGTTCGCGCTTGGGCCGTTGTTCTGGCGATCCGCATTGCGGCGCCTATATTGGCTAGTCAAGGGCGCCCGGCGGACGGTGCCCGGCATCGTTCCCGCAAATGTTTCAACAGGATGTCGAGATGGACGCCCATTCCCCCACTCCCGAACCCCCGCAGACCGGCCTGACGCGCCGGCAGTGGCTGCAGGGCGCGCTGGCCCTGGCCGCTGCCGGCCTGGTCGGCTCGCAGGTGCTGCGTGCCGTTGCGCAGGTACCCACCGAACCGCTGGATGCCTTCATGGCGCTGTCGCAGGCGTTGACGGGGCGGCCCGCACTGGACCATGCGGTCGGGACGCGGCTGCTCGCGGCGCTTGGCAAGTCGGGGGCCGGTTTTGCCGCGCAACTGCGGCCGCTGGCGCAGGCGCTGGCCGCCGGTTCGTTGTCGGATGCGCAGCAAAAGACCGCGCTCAACATTCTGGAAGCCTGGTACGTGGGCGTGGTCGACGGCAACGTTGTCACGTATGAGCAGGCACTGATGTACAGCGTGGTGTCGGATACGCTCGTCATCCGCACGTATTGTCCCAACCAGCCCGGCTTCTGGGCCGAGCCCCCCGTCGAGAGGCAAGCCTGATGCCGGATACCCAACAAGCCGCACAACAGGCTGACATCGTGGTGGTGGGGTCCGGTGTGGCCGGCGCGCTGGTGGCATACGAATTGGCGCGTGCAGGCAAGTCGGTGCTGATGCTCGAAGCCGGCCCGCGCCTGCCGCGCTGGGAGATCGTCGAGCGCTTCCGCAACCAGGCCGACAAGATGGATTTCATGGCGCCGTATCCGTCCATGCCGTGGGCGCCGCATCCGGAGTACGGGCCGCCCAACAACTACCTGATCCTCAAGGGCGAGCACCAGTTCAACTCGCAGTACATCCGCGCCGTGGGCGGGACGACCTGGCACTGGGCGGCGTCCACGTGGCGTTTCCTGCCGAACGACTTCAAGCTGCGCAGCGTGTACGGCATCGCGCGCGACTGGCCCATCCAGTACGACGATCTCGAGCGCTACTACGGCCTCGCCGAAGCCGCGCTCGGCGTGTGGGGGCCCAATGACGAAGACCTTGGCTCGCCGCGCAGCCAGCCGTATCCGATGGCCCCGCTGCCGCTGTCGTTCAACGAACGCACGATCAAGGAAGCGCTCAACGCGCACGACCCGAGCTACCACGTGGTGACCGAACCCGTGGCGCGCAACAGCCGCCCGTACGACGGCCGCCCGACCTGCTGCGGTAACAACAACTGCATGCCGATCTGCCCGATCGGCGCAATGTACAACGGCATCTTCCATGTCGAGAAGGCCGAGCAGGCCGGCGCCCGCCTGATTGAAAACGCTGTCGTCTACAAGCTGGAAGTCGGCGCCAACAAGCGCATCGTCGCCGCGCGCTACAAGGATTCGAAGGGCGGCGAGCATCGCGTGGAAGGCAAGTGGTTCGTGCTGGCCGCCAATGGCATCGAGACTCCCAAGCTGATGCTGATGTCGACGAGCCACGATTTTCCGAAGGGCGTGGGCAACAGCTCCGACATGGTCGGGCGCAACCTGATGGACCATCCCGGCACCGGCGTGAGCTTCTATGCCGACCGCAAGCTCTGGCCAGGGCGCGGGCCGCAGGAGATGACCTCGCTGATCGGCTTTCGCGACGGGCCGTTCCGCGCGACGCAGGCCGGCAAGAAGCTGCACCTCTCCAACATCTCGCGCATCGAGCAGGAGACCGTGCGCATCTTCAAGGAAGGCAAGCTCATCAAACCTCCCGAACTGGACGCGCGCATCCGTGACCAGGCGGCGCGCTACGTGCAGTTCGACAGCTTCCACGAGATCCTGCCGCTGCCGGAAAACCGCATCGTGCCCAGCAGTACGGAGGTCGATGCCATCGGCATTCCGCGCCCGGAGATCACCTATCACATCGACGACTACGTCAAACGCAGCGCCGTGCACACGCGCGAGGTGTATGCCACCGCGGCCAAGGTGCTGGGCGGCACCGACGTGCAGTTCCATGATGACTTCGCGCCCAACAACCACATCACGGGAGCGACCATCATGGGCGCAGACCCGAAGGATTCGGTGGTCGACAAGGACTGCCGCACGTTCGACCACCCCAACCTGTTCATCAGCAGCAGTTCGACCATGCCGACGGTCGGCACCGTCAACGTCACGCTGACGATCGCCGCGCTGGCGCTGCGCATTGCCGACCAGCTCAAGAAGGAGGCGTGATATGAAGGCGATCGCTTCTTTCCTGGTGCTCTGCAGCGCGAGCGTGGCCGCCTGGGCCAAGGACACGCCGGCCGATACCGCGCAGATCAAGCGGGGCGAATACCTCGCCATTGCGGCCGACTGCGCCGCCTGCCATACCGCGCCCGGCGGCAAGCCGTTTGCGGGCGGCCTGCCCATGCCGATCCCGATGCTCGGCACGATCTACACGAGCAACATCACGCCCGACGAGAAGACCGGCATCGGCAAGTGGAGCTACGAAGATTTCGAGCGCGCCGTGCGCAGGGGCGTGGACGACGCGGGCAACAACCTGTATCCGGCCATGCCGTATCCGTCGTACGCGAAGATCAGCGACGCGGACATGCGCGATCTCTACGCGTACTTCCGCTACGGCGTGCCCGCCGTGCAGAACGACCCGCCGCCGAGCACCATCCGCTGGCCGCTGAACATGCGCTGGCCGCTCAAGCTGTGGAACCTCGTCTTTCTGAAGACCGAACCGTACGTGCCGCGTGGCGACAAGAGCCCGACGTGGAACCGCGGCGCCTATCTGACCCAGGGCCTTGCGCACTGCGGCACGTGCCACACGCCGCGCGGCTTCGCCATGCAGGAGAAGGCCATGGACGAGCGCGGCAAGGGGTACCTGGCGGGCTCCACGCTGGCCGGGTGGACGGCGTTCAACATCACGTCCGACCCGACCAGCGGCATTGGCGCCTGGAAACCCGAACAGGTCGTGCAGTATCTGCGCACGGGCAGCGTGCCGGGCGTGGCCCAGGCTGCCGGGCCGATGGGGGAAGCGGTGCAGCACAGCTTCTCGCGCATGACGACGCAGGACATCGAGGCCATCGCCGAATACCTGCGCACCGTGCCGGCGGTGAGCAACAACCTCGAACGCGCGCGGCACGACTGGGGCAAGCCCGCCACCGACGTCACCGCGCTGCGCGGCAAGCCGATCGAAACCACCATCGATGCGGCGCGCCTGTACCTCGGCAACTGCGCCACCTGCCACCAGGCGGATGGGCGCGGCACGCCTGACGGCTACTACCCGCCACTGCTGCACAACTCCACGGTGGGCGCGCGTGACACCACCAATCTCGTGCAGGTCATCATGAACGGCATCGAGCGCAAGGCCGGCGACCGGCACATCGGCATGCCGGCGTTCGGGCGCGAGCTGTCGGATGCGCAACTGGCGGCGCTCACGAACTACGTTACGCGGCAGTTCGGCGACCCGGCCACGCCGCAGTTGACTGCAGACGCGATTGCCAGACGGCGCTCGGGCCGATGAGCGGGCGGCTTAGCCGCCGGTCGTGTGCGGATCCCGCGATGCCGGGGCGGCCGGCTGGGCCGGACGCTGGGGCGGCGTCGCGGCAGCGGCCGGTTGTGCGGGCTTGATGTCGCCCTCGGGTGTGCGACCCGGCTTGTTGCTCTGATACGCCTTGCCGGGCGGCGGGGCTGTCGGACGCTTGCGTACATCTGCGAGCAGCCTGCCGCAGGCACTGTCCGGCGCCGGTTTGAGTTCGAGCACCGGCAGCACGGCGGCCACCGGCGCGGTCAGCGCCAGCGCCACCGCCCCGCCTGCACGCAGCGCCACCACGGCCGGATTGACCGACACATCCGGATGCTTGTACGTGCCCTTCACGTAAAGCGGCGTGCGCAGCGAGAACACGCGCAGCCCCTTCGAATCCGGGTGGATCGTGAAATCGAGCGCTTCACGCTTGAAGCTCGTCGCGCCCGTGATGTCGATGACGGCATCCTGCGTATCCACCACGAAGGTGCGCGCCTGCGCCAGCCCGTCGCTCACGGCGAAGTCGCCCACGGCGCAGTTGATGGTGACCTGCTTGTCGCCGAAGAGCTTGGTGAGGATCACGTTCGCCACGTTCAACCCCATCGCTTCGAGGATGAACTTGCTCACCGTGCCCTGCTCGACCATGATCTTCAGCTCGCCATTGGACGAGCCGAGCAGCGCCGCCACCGAGTTGCCGGTCGCCGAGAGGCGCGCGTCGCCGTTGAGTTCGCCCACGCTCGCGCGCATCGATTCGATCTTCGGGAAGAGCTGCTTGATCTTGAAGTGCCGCGCCGCCAATGCCGCGCGTGCCTGCATCGGCGTCGCATGGCCGTCGAGCTGGATGTTGGAGTTGAGCGTGCCGCCCGCCATGCCGAAGTTCAGCGGGTCCAGCGTCAACACCGCATCTTGCAGCTTGATGTGCGTGACCAGGTGGTCGATGGGCAGCTCCTTGGTGCGGACGATGCGCTCGCCGGTGAACTTCACGTCGGCGTCGATGGCGTTCCAGCGGTCGGTGCGGAATGGTTCGACGGGCAGGACCTTGTCAGCCGGCTGGCGCACCGTCTTGCCGCTTGGTTCGGCAGTGGGGTCGACGCTCGGGTCCGCACGCCTCGCCTTGCTGGCGTTGGAATCTGCCCCGATGATCGGCGCTAGGTCTGCAAACAGCAGCTGGCGCGAGACCAGCTCGCCGGTCAGCAAGGGCCGCGGCTCTCGCATCGCAAAGGTCAGCGTACCCGCCAGGTCTGAGCTGCCGACGCGGCCGGTGAACTTTTCATAACGCCATGTCGATCCCTGCTTGCGCAACTCGCCGATCAGCCGGCCGCGCGTGTCGAACGGCGGCGTGTCGGGCAGCACCACGCCCGTGAGCGGATAGAGGTGCGCCATGCTCGCGCCCGACAGATGCAGGCGCAGGTCCAGCGCCGCCAGTCTCGCCGGGTTGGTCAGCGTGCCTGCCAGGTCGATGCGCGTCTTGCCGACCGTCACGTCGGCCTGCACCGGGAAGGGCCGCTGCGTGTCCTGCAGGCGCAGCACGCCGCCGGCCTTGCCGCTGCCGCTGATGGCCGCGTTGTTGTACGTGCCCTTGACCGTCCAGGCAATGCCGTACGGCTGCTGCGGATCGGGCGCGACGGGCGCCGCCGCACTCGCCCCGGAAGCCGCTGCGCCCGAGTTGCCGGGCACCTTGGCGGCCTGGCCCTCGCCCTTGATCGTGGTGCCGTTGGCCGCGGCGTAGAGCGCCTGGTTGTCGACCGTGTCGATCGTCGCGGCCAGGTGGATGCGCTTGATCTCGTCGTCGAGCGCCAGCGAGCCCTTGCTGAACGCGATCTCGCGCAACTCGAGTTTCCAGTCCGAGGGCTTCTTGTCGCCGTCGCGGCCGGTGAGGTCGAACGTCCAGTTGTTGCGGTTCTCCTTGTCGCGCTCCAGCGCAATGATGGGCGTGTCGAGCGCGACGCTCGGGATGACGATGCGGTGCGTCAGCAGCGGCAGTGCTTCAAGCACGAACGTGAGCTGATGGATTGTCGCGACATGCGGCTGCCGGGCCCAGTCCGGATTGCCGACGGTGATGTCCTTGGCGATCAGCCGCGGCCAGGGCACGTACGCGCGCCATCCGGATTCCCCTTCGGGCTTCTTCCACGTAAGGATCAGGTCGCCGTTGATGGCGAAGGGCCGGCCGATGGCTTGCGAGACGCGATCGTTGAGATACGGCCGTGCGCGGTTCCAGTCAAACGTCAGCACAAACGCGACGGCTGCCGCCACGATGACGACGGGCGTGATGATCAGTCCGAGGGCGAGCTTGCCGGAGGTCCGCATGGTCTTCTTGTAGGTATCGAGCACGGAAAATGCGATCGCCCGCGTTGAGCTATAGTTCGGCGCAACCGCAATTCCATTGTGTCATGAGCCAAGTAGCAATCAGCGCGCCCGCGCACCCGCCCATCCTCGACGACGAATACGCACGCCGGTTCGGCGGCGTGGCACGGCTGTACGGCCCGCAGGCGCTGGAGCGCTTTGCCGCGGCCCACGTGTGCGTGATCGGCATCGGCGGCGTGGGGTCGTGGGCGGCGGAGGCGCTGGCGCGTTGCGGTGTGGGCAAGCTCACGTTGATCGACCTGGATCACATTGCGGTGTCCAACACCAACCGCCAGATCCATGCGCTCGGTGATGCGTATGGCATGGCCAAGGTCGATGCGATGGCCGAGCGGATCCTGCAGATCAATCCGCGCGCCGAGATCAGCCGCATCGACGACTTTGTGACGGTGGAGAACGTCGAGGGGCTGCTCGGCCACCCGTTCGACTATGTGGTCGACGCCATCGATGCCGTCAAGGTGAAGACGGCCATCGTCGCGTTCTGCAAGCGCACCGGCAAACGCGTGGTGACATGTGGCGCCGCCGGCGGCCAGCTTGATCCGACCCGCATCCGCGTGACCGACCTCTCGCGCACGATCCAGGACCCGCTGCTCGCCAAGGTGCGCGGCAACCTGCGGCGCCAGCACGGTTTTTCGAAAAACCCGAAAGCCAAGTTCGGCATCGACGCCGTGTTCTCGGACGAGCCGCTGCGTTATCCCGAGCCGGAGCAGCAGGCATGTGCCGTCGAGGTGCCGGCGGAATCGAGCCATGCCGGCATCGATGACCTGGCTGCCGCAGGGCAGATCGAAGTCGTCAACGCGCCGCCCGCGCCCCAGCCGTCGCAGGGGCCGCGGGGCCTGGCCTGTGCCGGCTTCGGGTCGTCGGTGTGCGTGACGGCGGTGTTCGGCATGGTCGCAGCGTCGACGGCATTGCGCGCAATCGCCGCAGCCTGAGCCGCGTTCAGGCGGAGGCTTCGGCCGCCGCGTTCTTGCGTGCGCCCGGTCCGAACTGCGCGAGATGCGTGGTCATCATCCTGTCCATCACATCCACATGCTGTGCGAACCAGGCGGGCAGCTCCGCCACAAGGCGCCGGCCCAGTTCCATGTCGCCGGCCGCGGCGCGCTTGCGCACTTCCCGGCACAGCGCGAGCACGTTGTCGTGCTCGCCGCGATGGCAGTGGCGCGGGGGGAATTCCACGGCGTCCATCCACGCGTTTTCATCGGCAAAGTGCATCTCGGTGTGGGCGATGAACGCATCGAGTGCGGCGATGAACTGCGCGTCGGACGCGTCGGCCACGGCGTTGAGCAGGGCACAGAATTCGGCGTGGTTGGCGTCCGTGGCGGCGTCTCCGAGCTGGAGCGCCTCGGACCATTCGATCACGGGCATGGCGGAAGCACAATGAGATGGACGAGGCGTTCAGCTTAGCGATGGCCGGCTTGCGCTGGCTTGATGCCGGGCAAACCGGCTAGCCGGCGTCGGCGGCCGGGTGCTGCTGCAGCACCTCGACTGCGCGCGCATACAGCGCCACCGAAGGCGCATAGCCGCGTCCGATCTGGTACAGCGTGCCGCCATGTTCGGCCAGCAGGCTCGGAAAACCGTTGATGCCCCAGCGGCGGGACAGGCGGAAGTCTTCGCGCGTTTCGTTGCGCAGCGCCTCGGTGTCGAACGCGGCATCAAAGTGCGCCGCGTCGATGTCGTGGGCGAGCACTACTTGGCGCAGCACGTCCGGGTGCGTGGTGTCACGGCCTTCGGCGTAGAACGCGCGCTGGATGGCATGGAAGACCGTGAGCACGCGCTCGTCGTCCTCGCCCCAGTGCTCGCGCGCCATGACGACGGTGCGGCAGGCGGGTTCGGTGTCGTAGACGAAGCCCTCGCGGCGCATGGCCACCTCCGGCGATTGGTCGAACGGCATGCCGCTGCGCTCGGCAACGGCGTGCCAGTGTTGGAGGATTTCGTCGCGTTTCTCGGGCGCCAGCGGCTCGCGTTGGCCCGGCCGCAGCCCGCCGGTAACGAGCGTGACGGGCACCGGCGCGGCGAGCGTGTCGCCCAGCCGCTCGCGCAGGTCGGCCAGCTGCGGGCCGAAGCCATAGCACCACGAGCACATCGGGTCTGCCACGTAGATCAGTCGCATGGCTTCCTCAGTTCAGTCTGGACGCGAGTTGGCGGCGCCAGTGCGATACCGCCTGCGGGGCGTCGGCCATCATGTCGAACACCGACACCATGGTTTTGCGCGCGATGTCGTCGCGGAACGTGCGGTCGCGCTCGACGATGGCGAGCAGCTGTTCGAGTGCGGCTTCGTATTGGCGGCCGGCGATGTACAGCTGGGCCAGATCGAGCCGCGCCTGCAGGTTGTCGGGCTCGGCGTCGATCTGCGTGCGCAGTGCATCGGCATCGGGAAGCGCGTCGGCGCGCTCGGTCGCCTTCAGGCGCGTTTCCAGCGCAGCGTAGCGCTCGTCCTGCGGCGCTTTGGGCGAGAGCAGGGCGAATTCGTCCTGCGCGGCCTGCACGTCACCGCTGTCGAGCAGCAGGTTCACCAGTGCAAAGCGCGCGGCGTCAAAGCCCGGGTCGAACGCCAGCGCGCTCTGGAAGGCGTCGCGCGCCAGCACCGCGTCGCCGGCCTGGACGGCAGCCAGCCCTTCACGGTAGGCGATCTCGGCGGGCTGCGGAATCACGCGATCCAGGAACGCGCGCAGCTGCGGCTCGGGCAGGACGCCGACGAACTGGTCGACGGGCTGGCCATCCACGAAGGCCACCACATACGGGATGCTCCGTACACGAAACTGCGCAGAAAGCTCGGGGTTTTCGTCGGAGTTGACCTTGGTGAGTTTCCACTTGCCCGCGTATTCGGCCTCCAGCTTTTCCAGCATCGGGCCCAGCGTGCGGCACGGGCCGCACCAGGGCGCCCAGAAATCGACCAGCACGGGGATCTTGCGAGAGGTTTCGATCACTTCCTGCGCGAAATTCTGCAAGGTGACGTCGCTCATCGTCGGGGTTCTCCTCAGAAAGACAGCAGAAAAGCCGGCCGGCGCAACACCGGCGGGCGTCGTCCATTCTACTTGGGGGCATTCCGGCCGTTTTCAGGGCCAACAATGTGTGTCCTGGCAACGGTTGAAAATAGAACGATCGTTCGGATACCATCCGGTAAAAACAACACATACATTCTCGGAGACATGGCATGACACGACCGCACTTCCAGTTCTGGCCCCGGCGTTTGCCGCACAACATCCACTCGCCGCAGACCAGCCTTTGGTACAACCTGGAAGTGTCCGCGCGACGCTATCCGGACAAGGACGCCATCATCTTCTACGGCCGGCACACGACCTTCCGCGAATTGCATGACGACGCCGTGGCCGTGGCCGGCTGGCTGCAGCAGGCGGCGGGCGTGAAGAAGGGCGACCGCGTGCTGCTCTACATGCAGAACTGCCCGCAGTTCATGGCGGCGTACTACGGCATCCTGCGCGCCGATGCGGTGGTCGTGCCGGTGAACCCGATGAACCGGCCCGAGGAGTTCAAGCACTACATCACCGATGCGGGCGCGGCCACGGTCATCTGCAGTGCCGACCTTGCCGTCAACGTAACGGCGGCCAACGCCGACCTTCCCGAGGGGCAGCGCACGCAGCATCTGCTGGTCACGTCTTACGCCGACGCGCTGCCCGCCACGCATGAATATCCCGAAGACGCGCCCCCCGCCTGGATTACGGCCGAGCATCCGGCCCAGCCCGGTGCGGTGGCGTGGAAAGACGTGCTGGCCCAGCGCCTGCAGCCCGGCCCGCATACGGCCGGCCCCGACGACCTCGCCGTGATGCCGTACACGTCGGGCACCACGGGGTTCCCGAAGGGCTGCATGCATCCGCACCGCACCGTCATGCACAACATCGTGGGCGGCTCGCTGTGGTCGGGCGGCACGATGGAAGGCGTGAGCCTGTCGATCATTCCGCTGTTCCACGTGACCGGCATGCAGTACGGCATGAACGCGCCGATTTACATGGGCTCCACGGTGGTGATGCTGCCGCGCTGGGACCGCGAGGTGGCCGGGCGGCTGATCTCGCGCTACAAGGTCACGCACTGGACGAACATCCCGACCATGGTGATCGACTTTCTGGCGAGCCCGCAGCTGGCGGAGTTCGATCTGTCGAGCCTCGTCTACATCGGCGGCGGCGGGGCGGCGATGCCGCAGGCGGTGGCCGAGCGCCTGCTCAAGGAGTTCAACCTGGCGTACCAGGAGGGCTACGGCCTGTCCGAAACGATTGCGCCCACGCACAGCAACCCGGCCGACCGACCCAAGCAGCAGTGCCTGGGCATCCCCGTGTTCAACACCGACGCACGCATCGTCGACCCGCAGACGCTCAAGGAACTGCCGCCGGGCGAAGTGGGCGAGATCATTGTCAGCGGCCCGCAGGTGTTCCTCGGCTACTGGGGCAAGCCGCAGGCCACCGCCGAGGTCTTCATCGAATTCGAAGGCAAGACGTTCTTCCGCACGGGCGATCTCGGCAAGATGGACGAAGAGGGCTATTTCTTCCTCACTGACCGGCTGAAACGCATGATCAACGCGTCGGGCTTCAAGGTGTGGCCGGCCGAGGTGGAAAGCCTGCTGTACAAGCACCCCGACGTGCAGGAAGCCTGCATCATCGGCACGCGCGATGCGTATCGCGGCGAGTCGGTCAAGGCTGTGGTTGTGCTCAAGGCCCACGCCAAGGGCAAGACGACCGAAGAGGACATCATCAACTGGGCGCGCGACAACATGGCGGCCTACAAGTATCCGCGCGTGGTCGAATTTGTGGATGCGCTGCCCAAGTCCGGGACCGGCAAGGTGATGTGGCGCACGCTGCAGGAGCAGGAAAACGCGAGGAACGAGGCGGCCGAGAAACCGGCCGCAGCGTAAGGCAGAAGGGGCCCCGGCGGCCCCTTTTTCAATGCCCGCGCGCCTTGAAGAGCAATGCGCCGATGCCGTGGAAACCGCGCTGCCGCGCATGCCGCATCGGCGTGATGCCGCCGCGGTCGGGCAGGTTGGGGTCGGCGCCGCCGTCGAGGAGGATCTGCACGGTCTTCTCGTACTTTTCGCTGCCGTCGCCCAGGGCCACGGCTTCGATGAGCGCCGTCAGGCCCAGGTTGTTCGTGGCGTCGGGTGGCACGCCCGCCTTGACGAGCTCGTTGACAACCTCCACGTAGCCGCGCCGTGCGGCAGGGATCAGCGCGGTGTCGCCGTCGGCGTTGGTGGCGCGCAGGTTGGCACCGTGCGACAGCGCCAGCCGGACGGTCTCCGCATCGCCCTGGGCCGCGGCAAGCAGGAAGGCGCTGTTCTGCGCGTTGTCCTGCAGGTTGACGTCGGCGCCGGCCTGGATGAGCAGGCGGGCCGCCGCGCCCATGTGGGCGTACACGGCCGCGATGAGGGCCGTGCGGCCTTCGGCATCGCGCGCCTTCAGGTTGGCGCCCTCGGCGATCAATGACTGAATCGCCATCGTGTTGCCGGTTTGCGCGGCCACGATCAGGTCACGGTCCCGCGTGGCGGGGTCGCTGCGGCGGGTGGGGCGGGCGTCGGGCGTGCTGCCGGCGGGGGGCGCGACCTTGGCGCTGGCGTTGGCCGCCACGCGCAGGCTCGGCAGATGCTGCTCCTGCCAGGCGTTGGCCATGTCGCCCACCGCCAGTGCCATCCCGAGCATGACGCCAATCACCTGGTTGAGCGCGGGATGCGGGGCGAGGAGCATGGCGTAAGGGCTCAGGCGCTGAGGTAGGGGTCGGCCTGCGGCGCCGGTTCGGCCGCGGCGGGGGCGTTGGCGGCATCCATCGCCTGCAGCCGCGCCCACAGGCGGTCGAGATAAGCATCACGCAGGCCATTGCTGGCCAGCCCGATCAGCGTGCGCTGCAGGTATTCGCGTGCCGGGCCGTATAACCCGACCGCCTGGCGTAGGCAGCCGACCACGCGTTCGTCGGGCAGGCGGCCTGCATAGGCCTCGTGCGCGCGGTTCATGACGAAGGCGAGGGCGTAGACGCGTTGGCCGTGGATTTCGGTCGGCAGCCAGCGCGGCAGATAGGCGCCGGTCAGCATCTCGCGCCGCCAGAGCACGCGGAACTCGCGCTCGGCATGCTCGCGTGGCACGCGGAAGGCGACGCCGCGGCAGCTGCCGCCGCGGTCGAGCCCGAGCACGAGGCCCGGGTTGTCCCATGTGCCGCGGTTGATGCGGGAATACAGGTAGAAGCCGCGGTGATAGCCGTGCACCGTGGCGGGCGCCGCCTCGGTGTGGAAGATCATCGGGTTCCAGATGAGGGAGCCGTAGCCGAATACCCATGCGTCCTGGCCTTCGCAGGGCGCGCTCGACAGCCGCGCGAGCGTCGATGCAAGCGACGCTTCCAGCGCAGCCTCGGTCAGCAGCGACGACGCGACGGGCGAATCACCCAGGGCGGCGCGCAACCGGTTCTGTTCGAGATCCTCTCGGGTGACGGCCATGTCGCAAGCATAGAGCAATCGTTACGCCTGGTCACGCAGGCGGACGGCCGATGCTGCGGAAACAGCGCGTTGCCGGGCTTGAGGAAGGTCTGACTATGGCGCGGCCGCAACGGTGGTGTCTGCACGGCCAGGAATGTGGAGGCGGGGGAACGGAATTGAACCGTCTTATACGGCTTTGCAAGCCGCAGCATTGACCACTCTGCCACCCCGCCCGGGGGAGGGCCCGCGATGCATCGTGTGACGCATCGCAGGCCGGGCGCGATTCTAGCGCAGGATCAGACTTCGAGCAGGTCGACCTCGAAAAGCAACGTTGCGTTCGGGGGGATCACGCCGCCGGCGCCGCGTGCGCCGTACCCCAGCGCGGCCGGGATGATCAGCTTGCGCGTGCCGCCGACCTTCATGCCCTGCACGCCTTCGTCCCAGCCCTTGATGACGTGGCCGGCACCCAGCGGGAAGGCGAACGGGTCGTTGCGGTCCTTGCTGGAGTCGAACTTCTTGCCGGCCTGCCCGTTTTCGTACAGCCAGCCGGTGTAGTGCACGGTGACGTATTTGCCGGCCGTGGCTTCAGCGCCGTCGCCGACGACGACGTCTTCGTATTGCAGGCCGCTTGCGGTGGTGGTGGTCATGGTGAGCCTCGTGGGTAATGACACGGTGAGGGAAAAGCTCAGGCTTGCGCGGCCTTGAGCGTATCGAGCTGAACGTGGACGTTGTCCGCGTCGTTGGCGATCCAGATATCGCCGTCCTGGATGGTCACCTGCAGGCGCATGGTGCGTTCCACCATGCCGGCCAGCGCAGCGACGGTATCGGGCGCGACTTCGTAGACCGACAGGTTGGCAAAGCGCGCGACCTTGGTTTCGGTCTGCTGCCACCACACGCGGCTCGCGTTGCCGCTATACGTATATACAGCGACCTGGCCCGCGCGGTTGCATGCCTTGCGGATGCGGGTTTCATCAGGGTTGCCGAGGTCGATCCAGAGTTCGATGGCGTCGGTCAGGTCGCGCTGCCAGAGCTCGGGTTCGTCCGGTTCGGACAGGCCGCGCGTGAAGCCAAGCGCTTCGCTGGCGTGGCGCGCGAAGGCGAGCACGCGCACCATCATGCGCTCATCGTTCTCGCTCGGGTGGCGGGCGACGGTCAGCGCGTGGTTGGCGTAGTAGTGGCGATCCATGTCGGCGATCTGCAGATCGACCTTGTAGATCGTGGATTTGAGGGCCATGCGGGGTCAGCGGAGGGGCGGTATTCAGCAAAGCGCGCATTGTCGCACGGGCCGGCGGCAGCGATGCGGCCGCTTGCAAGACGAGGCCGCCGCATTCCCTTCGGCCGCTGTTTGCGGTATACGAGCGGTGCGTGCGCGGTTCTGCGCATGCTTCTCCTATCCAAACAAGGATAATCAGAACGATGCGTTGGATATTCGGAATCGTGGGCCTGGTGCTCGGGGGCCTGTCGGGGGGCGTGGTCGGGGCGTTCTTCGGGGTGCTGGTCGGCGTGGGCTTGGCGTCGCTGATCCTGTACATGGACAAGCGCGCGAGCTCGCAGTGGGCGCATCCGCCCGAGCCCGATGCCGCGCGGCCGACGGTCACTGCCGCGACGATGACGCTGCACGAACGTGTGGCCCAACTCGAGCACGAGGTGTCGCTGCTGCGCCGCCAGATGGCGGAGATCCGGGGTGGGACGTCTGCCGCACCGCAACCGGACGCCGTGGCCGACACGCCGCCGCACGTTGCGCCAGCGCCTGCCTTGGCCGAAACCTTGCCGCGTATCGAAGCCGTAGCCGCGCCGCAGGCGCCGATGACGAGCCCGCCGCCGGCGCCCGGGCCCCAGCCGGAGCCCGTCGGGCAGCCTGCCATGCCGCCGATGGCGCCGCACGAACCGGACTGGGTCGAGCGCGCCGTGGGTGCTGCTCGTGACTGGCTGCTGGGCGGCAACAGCGTGGTGCGGGTCGGCATCCTGATCCTGTTCTTTGGCGTGGCCTTCCTGCTCAAATATGCCGCCGACAACAGCCTGCTGCCGGTCGAGTTCCGCCTGGCTGGCGTGGCCGTCGGCGCGATCGTGCTGTTGGGCATCGGCTGGCGGCTGCGCGACAGGCGCCCGGGATACGCGCTGGTGCTGCAGGGCGGCGGCGTGGGGGTGCTCTATCTGACGGTGTTTGCGGCCACGCGCATGGTGCCGCTGCTGTCTCCGGGGATGGCATTTCCGGTGCTGGTGCTGATCTGCGCGCTGGCGGCCGGCCTCGCTGTCAGGCAGAACGCGCCGGCGCTGGCATTCACCGGGAGCGCCGGCGGCTTCCTTGCCCCGATCTTGATCTCGACAGGCCAGGGTAGCCACGTGGCGCTGTTCAGCTACTACGCGCTGCTCAACGCGGGCATCTTTGCGATTGCGTGGTTCCGCGCGTGGCGGGCGCTGAATCTGCTCGGCTTTGTCTTCACGTTCGGCATCGCTACCGCGTGGGGCGTGCTGCGGTATCAGCCGTCGCTGCTGTCGAGCACCGAGCCGTTCCTGATCCTCTTCTTCCTGATGTACGTAGGCATCGCGCTGCTGTATGCGCTGCGCCGCCGCGTGAGCCTGAACCACTATGTCGACGGCACGCTGGTGTTCGGCACGCCGCTCGTGGCGATGGGCCTGCAGGCCGGGCTGGTGCACCACATTCCGTTTGCGATGGCGTGGAGCGCTGCGGCGCTGGCGGCTTTCTATCTGGGCATGGCAGCCTGGCTGGCGCCGCGGCGCGCGAACCTGGGCCTGCTGTACGAGGCGATGTTTGCGCTGGCCGTGATTTTCATCACGCTGGCGATTCCGCTGGCCTGCGATGGGCGCACCACCAGTGCGGTGTGGGCGCTCGAGGGTGCGGCGGTGGTGTGGCTCGGCGTGCAGCAGCAGCGGCGCCTGGCCCTGGCCGTTGGCCTGCTGCTGCAAGTGGCCGCGGGCGTGGCCTTGACCGGCAGCACATGGTTCGATTGGGATCCTGCGACCGGTTGGCCGGTGCTCAATCGCCGCTACATCGGCGGGCTGCTGATGGCGCTGGCGGGCGTGTTCACCGGCTGGCAGTTGCATGGCAGGGCGCCGGCGCGCGCGTGGCTGAAGGCAGCGCCCGCGCTGGGCATTGCCGCATCGGTGTGGGGATTGCTCTGGTGGCTCGGCAGCGGCAGTAACGAGATCGACCGCTGGGCCTGGCGCATCGCCAGCCAGACCATCGACCGGCCGGACATTCCGCTGTACGCCGGCTTTGCCGTGCTCACGGCATGGGCTGCGCACGCGCTGCGCCGCAGGCTCGACTGGACGCTGGCCGAGTGGCCGGCCCTGGCGCTGTCGCCAGCGCTTGCCGTCGTGGCGCTGGCGGCCATCGAGCATTGGCGCCCGTCGCCGCTGGCGGGGTGGGGCGGCCTCGTGTGGATCGCGTCGGTCGTGCTCGCCTTCGTGCTGCTGCGCCGCCAGGAGCGCGACGTGAAGGACGTCATCCTCGCGCCGCTGCATACCGTGCTGTTCTGGCTGATCTGCGGCATGTTGGCCACCGAAGGCTACTGGCGCCTCGACGCCTACGTGCCGGAGGGCACATGGAGCTTTGCCGCGTGGGCCTATGCCTATGGCGCGCTGCTTGCCTTGCTGGGGGGAGCCGGCTGGCGCATCCGCTGGCCCATCGCGCGTTTCGAGCGCGCCTATCTGCTGTGGGGCGCGGCACCGCTGGCCGCCTTGCTCTGGCTGTGGAGCCTGGCCAGCGCCGCCAGCGATGGCGACGCCGCGCCGCTGTTCTACCTGCCCGTTCTCAACCCGCTCGATGTGGCGCAGCTGCTCGTCTTCCTCGCCATTGCGCTGTGGATGCGCCGCGTGGCACTGCACAGGCTCGTGCCGGAGCCGTTGGTGATCGGCTATGCAATCGGCGCGACACTGTTCATCTGGGCCAACGCGGTGCTGCTGCGCACGCTGCACCACTGGGCCCACGTGCCGTACACGCCGGAAGGGCTGGGCGGCTCGATGCTGGTGCAGGCCTCGCTGTCGATGTTCTGGACGGTGCTGGCGCTGGTCGTGATGGTGCTGGCCACGCGCCGCGCGAGCCGGGCGTTGTGGTTCACCGGCGGCGCGCTGCTGGGTGTGACGGTGGTGAAGCTGTTCCTGTTTGACCTGTCGCGCGTGACGGGCGTCGAGCGCATCGTGTCATTCATCGGCATTGGCGTGCTGCTGCTGTTGATCGGCTATCTGTCGCCGTTGCCCCCCAAGGCCAAGGCGGCTGGCGAAACCGGGGAGGTTCTGTGAAGAAGGTTGTTCTTGCGATGGCCGCGGCCTCGCTGCTGTCGGCGTCGGCATGGGCCGAGCGGTTTGCGCTGACGGGTACGCCGGGTGCCGCCTATTACGCCGTCACGCTCAACGAAGACGTTTATGCCCACGCACACGAGGCGAGCCTCGCGGATCTGCGCGTCCTCAACGGCGATGGCGAACCGGTGCCATTCAGCCTTGACATCCCGCGCGATGCGCCGCCGCAGGCGCGCACGCTGCACGACGTGCATTGGTTCGCAGCCCCCGTGGATGATGCCCGGAAGCCCGGCACAGCCGGCGTGGTGCTCGGCGCAGACGGCGTATTGCGCGCCACCGGCACGGCCGCGCCGCAGGAGACCACGCGGGCATGGCTGGTCGACCTGAGCCAGCTGCATGACAGAAAAACGGCGACGGTGACGGCGCTCGTGGTGGTGTTGCCCGCGGTGGAGTTCCAGAGCGGCGTCAACGTGCAGGCGAGCGATGACCTGCAGCACTGGAGCCCCGTCGCGCAGGCCACGCTGTTCCGGCTGTCGAACCAGGGCAGCACGCTCGTGCAGGATCGCGTCGAATTCGCGGGGCTGCGGGCAAAGTACCTGCGGCTGACCTGGCAGGGCAAGCCGCCCGCGCCCGAAGCCGTGCGCGCCGAAGTGGCCATGGGGGGGCGGGTGGCAGCGGCAGACAGCGCCATCCAGTGGCGCGCGGGGCTGGCGCCGGTGCAGACGCCGTCTGCCGGGGATTACCAGTTCGATACCGGCGGTGTGTTTCCGGTGGAGCGCGTGAAAGTCAGCCTGCCCCAGGCCAACACCGTCGCGCAGGCCACCCTCTACGCGCGCGCCGATGCGCAGGCACCGTGGCGGCTCATCACGTCGGCCCGCCTTTACCGGCTGGCGGGCGCAGGGGGCCAGGCGGAACAGGAGAACGCGCCCATCAGCGTGCCGGCAACGGCGGATCGCTACTGGCGCCTGCAGGTGGACACGCGCAGCGGCGGTCTCGGCGCCGGGGCACCGCAGCTGTCAGTAGGCTGGCGTCCGGCTACGGTCACGTATGCTGCGCGCGGCAGCGTGCCGTTCTCGCTGGCCATCGGGGAGGTGGCGCGCGGCAACCCCGTCGCACGCAACGATCTGCTGGCTGGCGCATCGCCCGCCATTGCGCCTGCGCAGCTTGGCGCGATGACGGATTCGCCGGCCGATGCACTCACGGCTGAGCCGCCCGCAGGACGGACACGGCAGTGGATCCTGTGGGGTGCACTGGTGGCCGCCGTGGCCGTGCTGGCGGCGATGGCATGGAAGCTCTTCCAGACGCCTGCAACGCCGCCCGACGCATCGCCGTAACGGCATCGCTCAGCGCATCGGCCAACAGCCTCGCCGAAACGACAACGGCGCCCCTGTTTGCAGCGGGCGCGGGAGGGCGTCGCCGGCTCAGTGAACGAAGGCCGGTTGCACGAACAGTGCGATGGTGATGCCATAAGCGGCCAGCCACATCAGCGAACGCGGCATGGCCCAGTCGGCGAAATAGCAGACCGTGTACAGGAGCCGAGCAACAATGAAGGCGACGGCCAGCAGGTTGACGCGGTCGATCAGGCCCCCGCCCAGGATGGCCACCAGCACGGCCACGGCAAAGAACGGGAATGCCTCGAAGTGGTTCTGCTGCGCGGCGTTGGCGCGGGCGGGAAAGCCGGTTTGCTGGGCGAGCCAGATGCGCGGGTTGTGGTTGTCGTACTTCTGGCCGCTCGCCTTGGCGACGGCGGCACACACGAGCGGAAACACGCCCGCAATCAACACGCACCAGAGTGCGATCGGCATGGTCAATCTCCTGGAGGGGGGACCGGCGCACGCTAGCACGCCGTGCGTTTTCAAACACCTGCGGCGCTATTCGGCATCGTGCACGGCAATGCGCACGTCGCCCAGCATCACGACCTGGCCGGCGCGGATCTTGGCCGTCTTGCGCAGCTCCGGATGACCGTCGACGGTGACGGCCCCATCCGCCACCACCGCCTTGCCGGCGCCGCCGCTGTCCACCACGCCGGTGAGCTTGAGCAGCTTGTGCAGCTCGATGTAGTCGGTGGTGAGGGTGAAATCGATATTGGGCATAGAAGGATGGATGGCGCGGCTTATTGAGGCGTGGCTTCCACGCTGACGTCGATGTCGACGCGGTCGCCCACGTCGGGCAGGAAACGCGTCATGCCGAAGGCGCTGCGTGCGATGGCGAAGTGGAAATCGCCGCCGCAGACGTGGCGCGTGCTGCCGGGCAGCTTCTCGTCGCCGCAGCTGAAGCGGCGCACGTCCAGCCGCACCGGCTGCGTCACGCCGTGCAGCGTCAGGCTCGCCTCGATGGCGACGAGCTTGCCGCCTTCGACGACAAAGCGGTCGCTGCGCAACCGGATGACGGGAAACTGCGCGGCATCCAGAAACTGTTCCGATTTCAGCACGCCGTCCAGCACCCGCAGGCGCGTGTTGATGGAGGCGGCATCGACGGTGAAATCGAAGCCGCCCTGGTGCGTTGCCTCATCGAAATTGATGGCGCCGTCGATCTTGTCGAAGCGGCCGCGCATCGTGGTGCGGTCAAAATGCGACGCGCCGAAGTAGACCGAGGTGTGTGCCAGGTCCGGCGCAAACGGCGCCGCGAAGGCGGGCGTGGCGAGCACTGCGGCCAGCAGCAGAATCCATGCACGCATGGTGCCTCCTTGTTCAGAGGCCCACGCACGCATGGGCCTGTGCTTACTTGCCCCAGCTGTCCTTCAGGCCGACGACGCGGTTGAACACGGGCTTGCCCGGTTGCGAGTCGATGCGGTCGGCCACGAAGTAGCCGTGGCGCTCGAACTGGAAGCGGTCTTCCGGGCGGGCGGCAGCCAGCGTGGGCTCCAGGTATGCGGTGACGACCTTCTTGGAGTCCGGGTTGAGCGCATCCAGGAAGTTCTTGTCGCCCGAATCCGGCTGCGGGTCGTTAAACAGGCGGTCGTACAGGCGCACCTCGGCTTGCAGCGCATGCGCCGCGCTCACCCAGTGGATGTTGCCCTTCACCTTGACGCTGTCAGCACCCGGCGTGCCACTCTTGGTATCCGGAATGATGTTGGCGTGCACGGCGGTGACGTTCCCGGCGGCATCCTTGTCGCAGCCGGTGCATTCGATCACGTAGCCGTAGCGCAGGCGCACCTTGTTGCCCGGGAACAGCCGGAAGTAGCCCTTGGGCGGCGTCTCGGTGAAGTCTTCGCGCTCGATCCACAGCTCGCGCGTGAGCGGGAACTCACGCCGGCCGAGTTCCGGCTGCTTCGGGTGCACGGGCGCGGAGCACGGCTCGTTGAAGTCGGCCGGCACGTTGTCGAGGATGAGCTTGACCGGGTCCAGCACCGCCACAGAGCGCGGCGCACGGGCATCGAGGTCGTCGCGCACGGCGGCCTCGAGGATGCTCATGTCGATCCAGCTGTCGGCCTTGGACACGCCCACGCGCTCGCAGAACAGCTGGATCGATTCGGGCGTATAGCCGCGGCGGCGGATGCCCACCAGTGTGGGCATGCGCGGGTCGTCCCAGCCGTCGACGCGCTTTTCGGTCACCAGCTGCAGCAGCTTTCGCTTGCTGGTGATGGCGTACGTCAGGTGCAGGCGCGCGAACTCGTACTGGTGCGGCAGCGTCCTGGGCAACACGCCGGCGTCGCGCAGGTGGTCGAGCACCCAGTCGTACAGCGGGCGGTTGTTCTCGAACTCCAGCGTGCACAGCGAATGCGTGATGTTCTCCAGCGCATCGGAAATGCAATGCGTGAAGTCGTACATCGGGTAGATGCACCACGCGTCGCCGGTGCGATGGTGATGCGCATGGCGGATGCGGTACAGCACCGGATCGCGCATCACGATGTTCGGCGCGGCCATGTCGATCTTGGCGCGCAGCACATGCTCGCCGTCCTTGTACTTGCCGGCCCGCATGTCGCGGAACAGCGCGAGGTTCTCGTCCACCGAGCGGTCGCGGAACGGCGACGGCGTGCCGGGCTTGGTGAAGTCGCCCCGGTTCGCGGCGATCTGCTCGGCGCTCTGGCTGTCGACGTAGGCCACGCCGCGCTGGATCAGCACCTCGGCAAAGCCGTAGAGCTGCTCGAAATAGTCGCTCGCGTAGTACAGGTGTTCGCCGCCGGCGTCGTTCCATGAATAGCCGAGCCAGTGCACGGCGTCGATGATCGAATCGACGTACTCGGTGTCTTCCTTGACGGGGTTCGTGTCGTCAAACCGCAGGTGGCAGCGGCCGCCGTATTCCTTGGCGAGGCCGAAGTTCACCCAGATGCTCTTGGCGTGGCCGATGTGCAGGTAGCCGTTGGGCTCGGGCGGAAAGCGCGTCACCACGGGCGGGATCGGTTGGCCTGCGGCGTCCTTGCGGCCGGCGTAGGTGCCCTGGGCGAGGTCGCCCTCGATGATCTGGCGCAGGAAGTTGGACGTGGATGCGGCGGAGATGCCCGCGCCGCTGGCGTTGTCTTGGCTCATGGGAGTGCGTGATTCGGCAATCCCGTGATTTTACCGTGCCCGGCCGTCTGCGCCGGGTCCGGCCTATTTGCGCTGCGCCAAGCCGTCGAGCGCTTGTGCGCGCAGCAGCTCATTGGGCGCGGCAAAGGTCTGTGCGCGCAGTTGGGTGATCTGCGCGGTGCGGTCCGCTTCGGCGAGGCCGGGCGCGTGGCTGATGCGGTCGCGCTCGCGGGCGTAGGCGTCGTAGCGGCTGCGCCAATCGGCTTCTTCGCGGTTGCCGCGGATGAGGCGGTCGGCCACGATGCCGTCCACGCCCTGCGCCGCCAATTGCTGGCGGATCTGCGCGTCGGTGAGGCCTTGCCGGATCCACGCGTCCATCGCGCTGGCGAGCTTGATCGGGGCCGAGGCCTCGCGCCGGGCTTGCTGCACGGCGGGCGGCAGCCCGGCTTCGATGGCGGCCAGCCGGGCGGCGCGCTGTTCGGGCGACAGCGATGCATCGCTCATCACGGCCAGGCGGTCCAGTTCAGCGGCGTCAATGGCGTCTTGATCGCCGTACCAGGCCTGCGCGACGTCGGCGCCGAGCACCTGGCGCCGCAGTTCGGCACGCGCGGCCAGTTGCTGGCGCAACGTGGCCATCATGTCGGGGCGCTGCTGAAGCTGGTCGACGGTGGGCTTGTTGCGGCCGCCACCGCCTTGCGCCGCGAGGGCTTGGCGATACGCCAGATAGCGCTGCAACAGCGCCTGCGCCTGCGCCAGCGCGGGCGATACCAGCTTGGCACGCAGATGCGCCTGCGCCATCGCCACGCGCTGCGCTTCAGGCAGCGAGGCCGGCACGTCGAGAAAGTAGTCGAACACTTGCCGGTTGGCGGCCTCGACGATGAGGTGGCCGTGCGTATCGACGCGCAGCCCATCCGGCACCTGCGTGTCGGCCAGCTCCGTCGGCGGGTTGGCGGCCGCCTCTTGCGCTGGCGTGGCGTTGATGCTGCCGATGAAGGCGCCTGCGGTGGGGCGGGGCGGTTCCGGTGCCACTGCGGGCGCAGCCTCCCGCGCATGCCACCAGTAGACCCCGCCCGCCGTCGCCACCGCAACGAGCACGGCCGCCACAAACGTCATCGGCTGCATGGGCGACGGGGGGGTCTTCATGGGTGGCCCTTACAGACCGGCCGTCTTGAGCCGGTTGGCCTGCGTGCGGATCACGGCAACGGGGTCCGCCGCGAACGGGCCGATCAGCCCGAGCAACTGGTTGACCTCGTCGAGGTGGTTCCACGCGTAGTCGGTGGACAGCACTTGCCCGAACTTCGCGCTGCACACCGAGACGAGCCCATCGTTGGTGCCGGACCCGCGCGCCTGCATGACCGTGCCGGTAAAGACGAGCGCCGGATCGAACAGATCCAGGATGTTGGTGGCTGTCGAGCGGCCCGTCCACGAATAGAGCTTCTGCACGTTGCCGTTGCGCACATCGGTGCTGCTGCCGGTGTTGCAGCCGCTGGCCAGCCCGGCGCTCGGGAAGGCGGTGTTGAAGTCCGCCGCCCCGGCGGTCGACAGGATGCGCAGCGCGGCATAGCCGTCCTGCGGATTGCTGTTGCCGTTGAACCACGAGAGCACGGTGCCGGCAAGGTCGGCGCCGATGTTGAGCAGCGCCTTGAGCGGATCGGGCGCGCTCTCGACAAAGTCGGCAAACTCGGAGCCCTTGTGCGGTGTGCCGATGGTCGTGACAGAGGCCACCTTGTCAGGAATGACAGCGGCCGCGTAGCGAGAAGTCAGCCCGCCCTGGCTGTGGCCGATCAGGTTGACCTTGGCGGCGCCGGTGGTGGCGAGCACGCTGCGGATCTGGCTGACCAGCTGCTCGCCGCGCACCGTTTCGTCATTGAAGGCCGAGACGTTGGCCACGTACACCGTGGCCCCGTTGGCGCGCAGGTCTTCGGGAATCTGGTACCAGTAGTCGACCGTGCCGAGGAACTTGTCGGTGCCCGACAGTCCGTGCACCAGCACGATCGGGTACTTGGTGGCTGCATAGGTGCTTGCGGCCTGTGCCGGCGCGAATGCCGCGATGGTGACGGTGGAGGCGGCCACGACGGCGGCTGCGGCGTGCGTGCGCAGAAACCCGCGCACGGCGCGGAGCGGGGAAGGCTTTGACATACGGTTTGTCTCCTGGACATTGGACTGTGGCCGGCCTCTGCGGGCCGATCGCCCTCCGTTATCCGAGGCGCGCCATCCAACGTCAACCGAAGTGGAGGTTTGGCTCTAATGCTGCGGCGCCGCGCCCGCAAACAAAAAGCCGGAGGGCAGGCCTCCGGTTCTGTAGTGTGCGACGCAGCATGCGGCCGGGCTATTCCTCCTGGAACGCCTCCTCGCGCTTCTTGCTGATGGCCGGCATGGCCACGAGCAGCACCAGCACGGCCGCCGCAATCAGCAGCCCGAGCGACAGCGGCCGCGTGACGAAGGTGGAGAAATCCCCGCGCGAGAGCAGCAGCGCGCGGCGGAAGTTCTCTTCCATCATCGGCCCGAGCACGAAGCCGAGCAGCATCGGCGCCGGTTCGCAGCGCAGCTTGACGAACATGTAGCCGATCAGGCCGAAGAGCGCCGTCTGGAAGATATCGAACGTCGTGTTCGACACCGAATACACGCCGATGCAGCAGAACACCAGGATGGCCGGATACAGGAAGCGATACGGCACCTTCAGCAGCCGCACCCACACGCCGATCATCGGCAGGTTCAGCACGATCAGCATCAGGTTGCCGATCCACATCGAGGCGATCAGGCCCCAGAACAGCGCGGGGTTGCTGGTCATCACCTGCGGGCCGGGCTGGATATTGTGGATCGTCATTGCGCCGACCATCAGCGCCATCACGGCGTTGGGCGGAATGCCGAGCGTGAGCAGCGGAATGAACGACGTCTGCGCCGCGGCGTTGTTGGCTGATTCGGGGCCGGCCACGCCCTCGATGGCGCCCCTGCCGAATTCGCTCGAATACTTCGAGGTCTTCTTCTCCAGCGAGTACGACGCGAACGACGCCAGCGTCGCACCGCCGCCCGGCAGGATGCCCAGCACCGAGCCGAGCGCCGTGCCGCGCAGCACCGCCGGGATCATCCGCTTGAAGTCTTCGCGGCTGGGCCACAGGTTGCGGACGTGCTCGACGAAGGTTTCGCGGTGTTCCTTCTGTTCGAGGTTGGCGATGATCTCGGCAAAGCCGAACACGCCCATCGCCACCGACACGAAGTTCAGCCCGTCGGCCAGCTCCGGCACGTCGAATGAATAACGCGCGGTGCCTGAGTTCACATCGGTGCCGACGAGGCCCAGCAGCAGCCCGAGCACGATCATCGCAATGGCCTTGACGAGCGAGCCGGAGGCCAGCACCACCGCGCCGATCAGCCCGAGCACCATCAGGGAGAAATACTCGGCCGGCCCAAAGTTGAACGCGAATTCCGACAGTGGGGTGGCAAACGCGGCCAGCACGAGCGTGGCCACGCAGCCGGCGAAGAACGAGCCGAGGCCGGCGGTAGCGAGCGCCACGCCCGCGCGCCCGCGTCGCGCCATCTGGTAGCCGTCGATGGTGGTGACTACCGACGACGATTCGCCCGGCAGGTTGACGAGGATGGCCGTGGTCGAGCCGCCGTATTGCGCACCGTAGTAGATGCCCGCGAGCATGATCAGCGCGGCCACCGGCGGCAGCGCGTACGTGGCCGGCAGCAGCATCGCAATCGTCGCGATGGGGCCGAGGCCCGGCAGCACGCCGATCAGCGTACCGAGCACGCAGCCGATGAACGCGTAGACGAGGTTCTGGATGGACAGCGCGGTGGAGAAGCCGAGCGCGAGATTGGCAAAGAGGTCCATGTCGTGCTCCTCAATTGCCGATGAAGGCGGGCCACACCGGGAACTGCAGCTTGAGCCCATACACGAATGCCGCCAGGCTCATCAGCACCATGACGATGGCCGTACCGACGGCGCCCTTCCAAGAGAATTCATGGCTTGCCATGCTCGAGACCAGCACCAGCACCACCAGCGAAAGCACCAGCCCAAGCGGCTGCAGCAGCAGCCCGAACAGGACCACCGAGCCAAGGATCCACAGCAGCGTCTTGATATCCCAGCGCGGGACGCGGTCGGCCACGCCCTTGCGCGACAGCGACTGCAGCAGCACCACAACGCCCAGCGCCACGAGCACGATGCCAAGCCAGAAGGGGAAATAGCCGGGTCCCATGCTGCTCGCGGTGCCCATGCGGTAGCTGCGCGCCAGGATGGCGAACGCCGCGCCAGCGACGATGAACATGATGCCCGATGCAAAGTCCTGGTGACTGCGGATCACCGGACGATCTTGTGGATCGTTCTGCAAGAGTGGTCTCCTCGTATGGGCGCGCTGCGCCTGGAGTGGCGGGCCGCCTTGTTGGCGACCAAGTTTGCACGCTAAGCAGACCGGCTTTCAAGCACCTTGCAGTAGGGGCAGCGGGCGCATCGACGCACTGGCGCGGTGCGCCCGCAAACGGTTCAGGGTTTGTCCCTAGCGTTGGATTGGGGGCCGTACAACGTTCGAGCTCAGCCCGCGCGATCTAGATGCCGATGCCGCGCGCCATCAGCACCGCCGCCAGCGGGATGAACACGATGAGGTGCGATTCGATCATGACCCAGCGGCGCGTCTTGGCAATCTCGGCCGGCGTGGGCACGAAATCGGGCAGCGTCTTGGCTTGCTTCTTCCAGCGCAGGATGGTCACGGTCGGCATGATGGACAGTAGCCCCACCAGGATGAACAGACCCACCTTGATGTGGAACACAGGGTTATGGACGTAGAACGCGTACCCCTTGGCGCCGTAGAACACGCGCAGCAGGCCGGTCACCAGCACGGCTACCGCAGCGGCACCGTACACCGCGTCATAGCGCGCGAGGCGATTGCGGATTTCCGGCGTCATGCCGGGCCGCAGCACCACCGCTTCGGCGGTGATGAAGACGATCAGCGTGAAGATCGAGATGTAATGCAGATAAGCCAGCAACGCATCGGACCACATGTTGACCTCGTGAGGGTGGGGAAACGGTTTGGCGATGAAGCAGCTAGATCACGCCGCGGTCTCGGAGCGACGCGATCTGCTCGGCGCTCAGATCGAGCACGTCGCGCAGCACGGCATCGGTGTGTTCGCCCAGCAGCGGCGGATGGCTTGCGGCCTTCGGCGGCGTCGCGCTCATCTTGACGGGGCTGCCGACCAGCTTGACGGTGCCGGCGCTCGGGTGGGGCAGATCGACACGCAGGCCGCGCGCCTGCACCTGTTCATTGTCGAAGACCTCGTCGAGGTTGTTGATCGGTCCGCACGGCACGCCGGCGGCTTCGAGCTTGCCGATCCACGCCGTCTTGCCGAAACGCTTGACCATCTCCGCCAGGATCGGCACCAGCGCGTCGCGGTTGGCGACGCGCTGCGGGTTGGTGGCAAAGCGCGGGTCATCCGCCAGTTCGGCCATGCCGCCGGCTTCCACGAAGCGGCGGAACTGGCCGTCGTTGCCAACCGCCACGATGATCCAGCCGTCGGCCGTCTGGAAGGTCTGGTAAGGCACGATGTTCGGATGTGCATTGCCCCAGCGCTTGGGCGCCTGCCCGCTCGCCAGGTAATTGGTGTTCATGTTGGCCAGCATGGCGACCTGCACGTCGAGCAGCGCCATGTCGATGTACTGGCCCTCGCCGGTGCGGTCCCGATGCGCGAGTGCGGCCAGCACGGCCACGGTGGCATACATCCCGGTCATCAGGTCGGAAATGGCGACGCCGGCCTTCTGCGGGCCGCCGCCGGGCAGGTCGTCGCGCTCGCCGGTCAGGCTCATGAAACCGCCCATGCCTTGCACGATGAAGTCGTAGCCGGCGCGCGCGGCGTAGGGGCCGGTCTGGCCGAAGCCGGTGATCGAGCAGTAGATGAGGTCCGGCTTGACGGCCTTGAGGGATTCGTAGTCCAGCCCGTATTTACGGAGCTGGCCGACCTTGTAGTTCTCCAGCACCACATCGGCGTGCGCCGCGAGCTTGCGGACGATGTCCTGCCCCTCCGGCGTGCTGATGTCAACGGTGATCGAGCGCTTGTTGCGGTTGGCAGCCAGGTAGTAGGCGGCTTCGGCGGTGTCGCGGCCGGCCTTGTCCTTGAGCCAGGGCGGGCCCCAGGTGCGGGTGTCGTCGCCGGCGCCGGGGCGCTCCACCTTGATGACGTCGGCGCCGAAATCGGCGAGGTTTTGCGCGCACCAGGGGCCGGCCAGCACGCGGGTCAGGTCAAGAACACGGAGATGGCTCAGAGCACCCATGGATTGACGAATCGACACAATTGGAACGCATGGACTGTACACCAGCCTTCCACGTCACCCCAGCCCCCTGCGACCAATGGACGTAAAAGTGGCGTGAACCCCGTATAATCAACGGTTTGCACTGATCCAACAGCGCTTCCGGGCCTCGCCCCGGGCGCAATGCTGACTCCGGCACCCCGCGACATGAAAGCCTCCGATATCCGCCAAAAATTCCTGACCTTCTTTGAGGGCAAGGGCCACACCGTGGTGCGTTCCTCGCCGCTGGTGCCGGGCAACGACCCGACGCTGCTGTTCACCAACTCCGGCATGGTGCAGTTCAAGGACGTCTTCCTCGGCACCGACAAGCGCCCGTACGTGCGCGCGGCCTCCGTGCAGCGCTGCCTGCGCGCCGGAGGCAAGCACAACGACCTGGAAAACGTCGGCTACACGGCGCGTCACCACACGTTCTTCGAAATGCTCGGGAACTGGTCGTTCGGCGACTACTTCAAGCGCGACGCACTCGTGTGGGCGTGGGAGCTGCTGACGCAGGAATACAAGCTGCCGGCCGAGAAGCTGTGGGCCACCGTCTACCAGACCGACGACGAGGCCTACGACATCTGGACCAAGGTCATCGGCCTGCCACCCGAGCGCGTCGTGCGCATCGGCGACAACAAGGGCGCGCCGTATGCCTCCGACAACTTCTGGCAGATGGCCGAAACCGGCCCGTGCGGTCCGTGCTCGGAAATCTTCTACGACCACGGCCCGGACGTGTGGGGCGGCCCCCCGGGAAGCCCGGAAGCCGACGGCGACCGCTACATCGAGATCTGGAACAACGTGTTCATGCAGTTCGATCGCCAGCTCGATCCGGCCACCGGCGAATACACGCTCACGCCGCTGCCCGCCCCGTGCGTGGATACCGGCATGGGCCTGGAGCGCCTGGCCGCCATCCTGCAGCACGTGCACAGCAACTACGAGATCGACCTGTTCCAGGCGCTCATCGCCGCTGCCGCACGTGAGACGAACACCAAGGACCTGGCCAACAACTCGCTGCGCGTGATTGCCGACCACATCCGCGCGTGCTCGTTCCTGATCGTCGACGGCGTGATCCCGGGCAACGAAGGCCGCGGCTACGTGCTGCGCCGGATCATCCGGCGCGCCATCCGCCACGGCTACAAGCTCGGCTGCCGCACGCCGTTCTTCCACAAGCTGGTGGACGACCTCGTGGCGCAGATGGGCGAGGCGTATCCGGAGCTGCGCGACGCGCGCGACCGCGTGGTCGAAGTGCTGCGCACCGAAGAAACGCGCTTCTTCGAAACCATCGAGCACGGCATGTCGATCCTCGACGCCGCGCTGGGCGAATTGAAGACGTCTGGCGGCAAGATGCTCGACGGCGAACTCGCCTTCAAGCTGCACGACACCTACGGTTTCCCGCTGGACCTCACGCAGGACGTCTGCCGCGAGAACGACGTCATCGTCGACGAAGCCGCCTTTGATGCCGCCATGAACCGCCAGCGCGAGCAGGCGCGTGCGGCCGGCAAGTTCAAGATGGCCGCCGGCACGCTCGACTACACCGGCGACAAGACCACGTTCCACGGCTACGAGCAGCTCGTGAGCGAGACAGCCCGCGTGACGGCGCTGTTCGTCGACGGCGCGTCGGTCGATGCCATGCAGCCGGGCCAGACCGGCGTGGTGGTGCTGGACCACACCCCGTTCTACGCCGAGTCGGGCGGCCAGGTTGGCGACCAGGGCACGCTCAAGGCTGCCACCGTCTGGTTTGACGTGGCCGACACGCAGAAGGTGCTGCCGGACGTGTTCGGCCACCACGGCACGCTGCGCACCGGCGTGCTGAAGGTTGGCGATGCGGTCGCGGCCGAAGTGGACGCCGTGCGCCGTGCGCGCACCATGCGCAACCACTCCGCGACCCACCTGATGCACAAGGCCCTGCGCGAAGTGCTGGGCCCGCACGTGCAGCAGAAGGGCTCGCTGGTCGATGCCGACAAGACGCGCTTCGACTTCTCGCACAACGCACCGATGACGCCGCTGCAGATCCGCGAGGTGGAAGCGCGCGTCAATGCCGAGATCTTCGCCAACGCGCCCACCGCCGCCCAGATGATGGGCTTTGACGACGCGGTCAAGAGCGGCGCCATGGCGCTGTTCGGCGAGAAGTACGGCGACGAGGTGCGTGTGCTGTCGATCGGCTCGTCGAAGGAACTGTGCGGCGGCACCCACGTGGCGCGCACCGGCGACATCGGCCTGTTCAAGATCGTGAGCGAGTCGGGCGTGGCAGCGGGCATCCGCCGCGTGGAAGCCATCACCGGCGACAACGTGCTGCACTACCTGCAGACGCTGGACGACCGCGTCAACGAAGCCGCGGCTGCGCTGCGCGCCCAGCCGGCGGAACTGACACAACGCATCGTGCAGGTGCAGGACCAGGTGAAGTCGCTGGAAAAGGAACTCGAGCGGCTGAAGTCCAAGCTCGCCGCAAGCCAGGGCGATGAGCTCGTCAGCCAGGCCGTGGACGTGGCGGGCATCAAGGTGCTGGCCGCGAAGCTCGACGGCGCCGATGCCAAGACGCTGCGCGAGACCATGGACAAGCTCAAGGACAAGCTGCAGAGCGCGGCCATCGTGCTGGGCAGCGTGAGCGACGGCAAGGTCGCGCTGATCGCCGGTGTGACGGCCGACGCCACCGCCAAGGTCAAGGCCGGCGAGTTGGTCAACTTTGTCGCCCAGCAGGTCGGCGGCAAGGGCGGCGGCCGCCCCGACATGGCGCAGGCTGGTGGTACCGAGCCCGAGAAGCTGCCGCAGGCGCTGGCCGGCGTGGCTGCGTGGGTGCAGCAGAAAGTGTGATGTAACGCTTTCAACGTGATGCGCTGAACGGCGCGCGTTCCCGACCGACGGGGCGCGCGCCGTTTTGTTTTGGGGACGGATTCCGTGCGCCATGCACGGGTATGGCCGCTTGTCCGGGCCCGCAGGACAAGCCCACGTTTGGGGCAGGCTGGAGGGTGGCTGCGCCATCGCCTATACCGGGGAAGCGTGACCGGTCCGTTCGCCTGGCAGGCAACTTGCATCGGTCGCCGGCGCTGTTCCCCGCAGTGCACGTCGTATCCCCATCCCCAAATCCGAGGAGAACCATGAGCGCTCTATCTGACAAGGTCGACGCCCAGCCGCCGCAGCGACCGCAGCGATTAGTCGGGCGGCTTGGCAAACGATTGCTCAAGACCATCGCTGCCGGCGCGTTGGTGGCGGCCGGCATCGGCGCGTCGACGCAGCCCGTGGCGCAGCTCGTGCCCGAGTCGCACGCACGCAAGGTCAAGGTGCTGATCATCAGCATGTTCGCGCCCGAGGCGCAGCCGTGGATCGACAAGCTGGGCCTCACGCAGGAGGTGCCGGTGCCCGGTCTGTCGATCGACTACCCGAACGTGCATTGCAACGCCAACGACGTGTGCCAGCTCACCACCGGCATGGGCAAGGCGAATGCGGCGTCATCGGTGTCGGCGCTGATCTACAGCGGCAAGTTCGACTTGCAGCGCACGTATTTCCTGGTGGCGGGCATTGCCGGCATCGACCCGTCGCTGGGCACATTGGGATCGGCCGCATGGGCGCGCTTCCTCGTCGACAGCGATCTCGCCTGGGAGATCGACGCGCGTGAGATTCCCGGCAACTGGCCGAATGGCTTCATCGGCATCAACACGCAGGGCCCGGGGCAGAAGCCGCCGCTGGACTACAAGACCGAGGTCTTTCGCGTCAACGAGGCGCTGCTGCAGAAGGCGCTGGCGCTCTCGCGGGGCGTGGTGCTGGACGACAACGCAACGGCGCGTGCGTACCGGGCCAACTACCCGAGCGCACCGGCCAACCAGCCGCCTTCGGTCGTGCAATGCGACACCGCTGCCGGCAATACGTACTGGCACGGCGCCAGGCTCGGCGAGCGCGAGGCCGCCTGGGTCAAGCTGCTGACGGACGGGCAGGGCACGTACTGCACCACGCAGCAGGAAGACAACGCCACGTTTGAAGCGCTCACGCGCGGCGCGAAGGCGGGCCTGCTCGACCTGCAGCGCGTGGCCGTGCTGCGCACCGCATCGAACTTCGATCGGCCATATCCGGGGCAGACGCCGTACGACTCGCTGGTCAACAGCAACTCGGGCGGGTTTGTGCCGTCGCTCAACAACCTGTACCTGGCGGGCGGCCCGCTGGTCAATGAGATCGTCACGCGCTGGAGCGTGTGGAAACACGGAGTGCCCTCGCCATGATCGATTCCCCACGCAAAACGCCAATGCGATCCCTTGCCACGTTGCTCGCCGCAGGCGCGGCAGCACTGACCTTGAACAGCTGTGCGTACGACGGCGTGAAGGTCATCGTCATCAACATGTTCCAGGGAGAAGCGCAACCCTTCATCGACCGTTATGACCTGAAGGAGAAGGTCTACATCTCCGGCCTGTCGCCCGACGCGCCGAACATGCTGTGCAACTACGACGGCATCTGCCAGATCACCACGGGGATGGGCTACGCCAATGCGGCGGCGACGCTCTCGGCGCTGCTCTATCGCAGCAAACTGGACCTGACGCACACGTACTTCGTGATTGCCGGCATTGCCGGCATCGATCCTGCCCAGGGCACGGTCGGGTCTGTGGCGTGGGCGCGCTATGCGGTGGACTACGGCCTCTCGCATGAGATCGATGCGCGCGAGATGCCGGCCGCCTGGCCGTATGGCTACTTCGGCATCGGCACCAAGGGCCCCGGTCAGAAGCCGCCGATGGACTACCGCACCGAGGTGTTCCAGCTCAACGAGACGCTGCTGCAGAAGGCGTACACGCTGTCGAAATCGGCCACGCTGGAAGACAGCCCCGAGGCCATCGCCTTCCGCAAGAACTACGCGTATGCCCCGGCCAACCAGCCGCCCGGCGTCATCCAGTGCGATGTGGCTTCCGCCGATACCTGGTGGGCCGGCCGCAACCTGGGCCAACGCGCGCGTGACTGGGTGAAGACCATGACCGACAACAAGGGCACTTACTGCACCACCGCACAGGAAGACAACGCCACGCTCGAAGTCCTTACACGTGGCGCCCGTGCCGGCAAGATCGACTTCAGCCGCGTGGCGCTGCTGCGTGCGGGCTCGGACTTTGACCGTCCGTACGACGGCCAGAGCGCCTCCGACGGCTTGATCAACTACGCGCAGCAGGGCGGCTTCGTGCCGGCCACGCACAACCTCGTCAACGCGGCCAAGCCGTTGCTCGACGATATCGTGCAGCGCTGGCCGCAGTGGAAGCAGGGGGTGCCTTCGAATTGATGGTTGCTTACACGGGATTTCAAAACGTATAATGATAATCATTCTCAATTGATGGGCGGCAGCGGGCATCTGGCCTGATCGCTGGCCATCGCTGTTGCCGGGCGAGCCAGCGGGTGCTGACCTGCCAGCCGACGGACGACGCGCCGCACTTGCTGTTGCGGCGCGTTTTTTTGTCCTCCGCCGCCGTTCCCGGGGCGTCCGGTTCCGTCAATCCTGCTCGAATCCTGTGTCCGCGATGACCCGTCGTCTCACGGCCCGCGCGTTGTCCTGCGCGCTCGCCGCCATGCCTCTTGCCGCGTCCACGTTGGCCCACGCCGACGAAACCCACCCTGCCACCCAGGCAAAGATCGACCTGGACGAAACCACAGTGACCGCGCGCAGCCAGCGCGGCTTTGCAGCCAGCACGGCAGAGGTGGGTGCATTCCGCGGCATGGCATTGCGTGACATCCCGGCCACCGTCAACGTCGTCACGCGGGAGGCGCTCGACGCGCAGCAAGACACGTCGCTGTACGACGCGCTGCGCAATACGGCAGGCGTCACGCGCCAGCAGCTTTCCGGCGAGACGTTCGACAACCTCGCCATCCGGGGCGTGACGATGGAGAACCGCACCAACTTCCGCTTCAACGGTTCCATGCCGATTCCCGCGCTGACCGCCATCCCGCTCGAGGACAAGGAGCGCGTGGAGGTGCTCAAGGGTGTGTCGGCGCTGTATTACGGCTACACCACGCCGGGCGGCGTCGTGAACCTGGTGACCAAGCGCGCGGGCAACACGCCCGTCACCACGCTGGGCGTGCAGTTCGACAGCAACGGCACGGCCATCGGCACCGTCGACGTGGGCCGCCGCTTTGGTGAAGACAACCAATACGGCATCCGCTTCAACGCCGCAGGTGGTTCGCTGCAATCGCCCACCAGCGGCATCGACGGGACGCGGCAGCTGGCGGCCATGGCGTTCGACTGGAAGGTCAACAGCCGCCTGAGCCTGAAGGCCGACCTCGAATATTCGCGCAAGGCCATCACCGAGCAATCCGTGGTGACGCTGCCCGCAGCACGCAATGGCGTCATCACGCTACCGGCCATGCCGGACCCGACCAGGCGCATCGCTCCGGGTTGGGCCGACTTTGACGGCAACAACACCAACGCGCTGCTGCGGGCCGACTACGCACTCAGCGATGCGTGGCTGCTGACGGTGGAGGGCGGCATGTCGGAGACGGCGCGCTCGCGGGCGTTTTCGGAGTTCCGCCTGAGCAATCCGGCGACGGGCGCGGGCACGGTGAGCGGACAACGTCAGAACGGCCGCTGGAACACGAGCCATGTGCGTGCCGACATCAACGGCACCGAGAAGACGGGCTGGATCACGCACGACCTGACCTTCGGCGTGGCGCGATCGGACATGCGGCAGGCGGCGGTGTACTCCGACCGGTTCTCCGGTGCGCAGAACCTGTACAACCCGATCGACCTCGGCTGGCTGCCGACCACCGGCACCGGCTTCACGGCTGAACAGCGTGCCGTCGACACGGGCATCTACGCGATGGACCGCATGACGCTTTCGCAGCACTGGCAGGTGATCGCCGGCCTGCGGTACACGCGCTACACCAGCGAGCAGGTGCCAAACCGCTACGAGGCCAGCAAGACCACGCCGCTGGGCGCGATCATCTACAGGTTCACGCCCACGCTGTCGGCCTATGCGTCGTACGCGCAAGGTCTGGAGGCGGGCCAGCGCGCGCCCAACACGGCCGTCAACGCCAACGTGGCCATGCCGCCGGCCTTGAGCGAACAGAAGGAAGTGGGCGTGCGCTACGAAACGCCGACCGGCACGCAGCTTGCGGCCGCCGTGTATGACATCGACCGCGCCGCCGCGTACACGAACGATGCCAACGTCTTCGTACAGGACGGCCGCGAGCGCATCCGCGGCGTCGAACTGACCGCGCAGGGCCGCGTGACGAACGACCTCTCGCTGCTGGCGTCCGCCGGATGGACCGACGCCACGTTCCGCGGCGTCGGCAACGGCCTCGACGGCAAGACGCCCGAGAACACGCCGCGCAGCACCGCCAGCCTGTTCGCCGAGTACACGCTGCCGATGCTGCGCTCGGTGTCGCTCAACGCCGGCGCGTACTACCTCGGGCCACGTCCCGTGAACGACGCCAACCAGGCCGAGCTTGGCGGCACCACGCTCTTTTCGGCCGGCGTGCGATACGTCACGCGCATTTCGGGCAAGCGCACCACGCTGCAATTCAACGTCGACAACCTCACCGGCAAGCGCTACTGGGCAGGCGCCGGCAACAACCGCCTCTCGATGGGCGCGCCGCGGGTGTTCAAGCTAGGCATGAAGATCGACCTGTGAGGGAGAGATTTCTCCAAGCCCTACCCCTTCCTCACCGCCCCCAACACATCCATCGGCAACGGAAACACAATCGTCGACGTCTTGTCCCCGGCAATCTGCGTCAACGTCTGCAGATACCGCAGCTGGATCGCCTCAGGCTGCTGCGCCAGCATCCGCGCCGCCTCCAGCAATTTCTCGGACGCCTGCAGCTCGCCTTCCGCGTGAATGACCTTCGCGCGCCGTTCACGCTCCGCCTCGGCCTGCCGTGCAATCGCCCGGATCATCGATTCATTCAGATCCACATGCTTGATCTCGACGTTGGCAATCTTGATGCCCCACGGATCGGTCTGGATATCGAGCACCTTCTGGATGTCGAGGTTGAGCTTCTCGCGCTCTGCGAGCATCTCGTCCAGCTCGTGCTTGCCGAGAATCGCCCGCAGCGTGGTCTGCGCAAGCTGGCTCGTGGCCTCCAGGAAGTTCGCCACCTGGATGATCGCGCGCTCGGGGTCGACCACGCGGAAGTACACCACCGCGTTGACCTTGACCGACACGTTGTCGTGCGAGATCACATCCTGCGGCGGCACGTCCATCACCACGGTGCGCAAGTCCACGCGCACCATCTGCTGCACCGCCGGGATGATCAGCACCAGCCCCGGCCCCTTCACGCGCCAGAACCGGCCGAGCATGAACACCACGCCGCGCTCGTATTCGCGCAGCACCCGGAACGACGAGATCACCAGCAGCACGACCAGAAAGATCAGGCCGCCCGCGCTGAAGAATCCGTAGATCATGTTCGTCTCCTTAGGATGACGCCGGCACCACGTCGAGGGTCAGGCCGTGCCGCGCCGTCACGCGGATGCGGTCGCCGCGCGCCACGGGCCCATCGCAATGCACGCGCCAGCGTTCGCCGCGCACCTGTGCCCAGCCGGCGGCGGGGTCGTCGGGGTCGGTCGGGTCCAGTTCCAGCAATTCGCCGGTCATGCCGATGAGCGTGTCGCCACCAGCCACGCTCGGCTGCCGCCGCGCGCGCATCGCCATGCTGGAGAGCAACAGGATCACCGCCAGGCTCACCAGCGCCGTCGACACGATCAACGGCAGCGGCACGCCAAAGCCGGGCGTCTGCGTGTCGATCAACATGACGGCGCCGAGCACGAACGCAACGATGCCGCCCACGCCGAGCGCGCCGAACGTCGGCAGGAACGCCTCGGCCACCATGCAGCCGAGCCCGAGCGCAATCAGCGCCAGTCCCGCATAGCTGATCGGCAGCATCTGCAAGCCGTACAGCGCCACCACGATGCACACCGCGCCGAGAATGCCCGGCACCACCATGCCCGGCGTCGAGAATTCAAAGATCAGCGCGTACACGCCCACCGTCAGCAGCAACAGCGCGAGGCTCGGGTCGGTGATGACGCCGAGGAACCGGTTGCGCCAGTCGGGCTCCAGCGTGACGGTCTGCGCGCCGGCGGTATGCAGGGTCACGAGGCCCGCCGATGTGTGCAGCGCGCGGCCGTCCACCTGCCTGAGCAGGTCGGGTATGTCGCTGCCGATGAGGTCGATGACGTGCTGGCTGGCCGCCTCGGGCGCGTCCAGGCTCACGGCTTCGCGCACGGCACGTTCCGCCCAGTCGGCGTTGCGGCCGCGCAGCTGTGCCAGCCCGCGGATGTACGCGGCGGCATCGTGCATCTGCTTGCGGGCAAGGGTGTCTTCGTTGCCCGCAGCGGCAGACGGCGCGCTGGACGGCTTCGCGGCATCGCCGGGGCTGGGCGCATGTCCGCCGATGCCGATGGCCACTGGCGATGCGGCCCCGAGATTGGTGGCAGGCGCCATCGCCGCGACATGGCAGGCATAGAGGATGTATGTGCCCGCACTGGCCGCCCGCGCCCCACCGGGCGCCACATAGCCCGCCACCGGCACCGGCGAGGCGAGGATCGCCTGGATGATCTGCCGCATCGATGCATCGAGCCCGCCCGGCGTATCCATTTGCAGCACCACGAGTTGTGCGCCTTGTGCACGCGCCTGGTGCAGGCCGTGAATGACGTACGCCGCGCTGGCCGGGCCGATGGCGCCGGTCAGCGGTAGCACCACCACCGGCGCGGCCGCCATGGCAAGGCCGCTCCAGGCGGCAGCAGCCATCGCGGCCAGCCGGGCCGTCCACTGCCGAATCCGCATTGACGGTCGCATGGCGCCTCCGTCGTGATTGCCGCGCTCGACTGCGCTGGACCGGCGGCACGGTCGGTGTGGGACTCAGCGCATCGTCCAGTTCAGTTTAGGCAGCGATGGCCTGCGTGGCGGGCTCGACGGCCGCGGCGTGCGGCTCGCGCAGCACCTGCACGAGCGCCTGCAGGGCGGGCCCGGCCATGTCGCGGTGCCAGGCAAGCACGGTGTCGACGCGGCCCGGTTTGCGCAGCGCGTGCACGCTGATCTCCGGCGCGTTCGTGTACAGCTCCAGCACCGAGCGCGGCACAAGCGCCACGCCGATCCCCGCTGCCGCGCACGCGATGATGGCGTGGTACGAGCCGAGTTCGAGCACGCGTGCGGGCACCACGCCGTCTGCTGCAAACCAGTCTTCGATCAATTGCCGATACGCGCAGCCGGGCTCGAAGGCGAGCAGGGCCGGGGTTTGTACGTCGGTGGCGCGGCGGATGGGCGGATGCGCGCGATGCGCGATCAGCACGAGCTCTTCGGCAAAGGCGGGCAGCGTGGTCATTGCGGCGCGCGTGTTCGCCATGCATGCGGTTTCCGCCACGAATGCGCAGTCCACCTCGAAGTTGGAGAGCGCCTGGAGGGACTGGCGCGTCGTCATCGTCACCAGCTCCAGCTGCACGCGCGGCCAGCGCTGGTGCAACGTGGCCAACAATGCGGGCAGGCGGCTGGCTGCGGTGCTTTCCATTGAGGCGATGCGCAGGCGGCCGTGCGGTTCGCGCGGCTGCACGGCCTGCCGTGCCTCGGCGGCCAGCCGCAGGATGTCGTCGGCGTAGGTCAGCAGCGTCTGGCCGGCGGGCGTGAGCACCATGCGCTTGCCCTCGCGCACGAACAGTTGCACCCCGAGCGACGTCTCCAGCTGGCGGATGCGCGTGGTCACGTTCGACTGCACGCGGTTCAGATGCTGCGCCGCCCGCGTCACACCGCCTTCGCGTACCACCGTGCGAAAAATCTCGAGCGAGGCCAAGTCCATGATGTATCTCAAATGATAATGGGTTTGTTCAATATAATTCATTTTTCAGGATGGACTGGCTTGCGTACGATGACGTGCCGATTTCCTCATCCGGGCGTCCCCATGGAGCACACGCTGCCGTCCTCATCTGCCTTGTCCGCCGCGCACGATGCGCGGGTGTCTGCCTGGCGTGTCGCCATTGCGGGCATGGTGGCACTGTCCGTCGCCATGGGCATCGGCCGGTTCGCCTTCACGCCGATCCTGCCGATGCTGCTGCACGACGGCAGCGTCACGCTGGCGCAGGGCAGCTGGCTTGCCACGGGCAACTATCTCGGCTATTTCATCGGCGCGTTGGCCTGCATGGCGGTGCGCGGCGATGCGGCACGGCTGATCCGCATTGGGCTGATGGCAACGATTCTGCTGACGGCGGGGATGGGCGTGCTGCAAGGCCAGCCGGCGTGGTTCATGCTGCGCTTTGCAGCCGGCATGGCGAGCGCGCTGGTGTTCGTGTTCACCGCAGGCTGGTGCCTGCATCGGCTGACCGAACTGGGCCATGCGGCATTGGGCGGCATCATCTTCTGCGGGCCGGGGCTCGGCATTGCCATTCCGGGCCTGATGGCCAGCGGCATGGTCGCGCTGGGCTGGCACGCCACCTGGGCCTGGATGGCGTTCGGCGTGCTGTCGGCGCTGCTGTCGGCGGCGGTGTGGCCGACCATCCGGCCACAAGCACGTGCGGCGGCTGCCCCCCCATCGGCACCGTCGGACGCGTCGCCGGGGCTCGACGCGCCCACCGCGGCCGTCACGCTCGCCTACGGCCTGGCCGGTTTCGGCTACATCATCACCGCCACCTTCCTGCCGGTGATCGCGCGCAAGGTGCTGCCGGCCGGGTCGGTGTGGCCCGACCTGTTCTGGCCGATGTTCGGCGCCGGCGTGGCGCTCGGCGCGTTCCTTTCCACGCGGATCAGCCTGGCGCGCGACAACCGCTCGCTGCTCGCTAGCGCCTATGCCATGCAGGCGGTGGCCGTGACCATCAGCATCGTCTGGCCGACGGTGGCGGGGCTCGCACTGTCCAGCACGCTGCTCGGCCTGCCGTTCACGGCGATCACGCTGTTTGCCATGCGCGAGGCGCGCCGCCTGTGGCCGCACGCGGCGCCCCGGCTGATGGGGCTGATGACGGCGGCTTACGGCATCGGCCAGATCGTCGGGCCGCCGCTGGCAAATCGCCTGTTTGCGGCCACCGGCGGGTTCCATACGTCGCTGGCCGTGGCGGCGGTCTCGCTGCTGGTGGGTGGGGCAACGTTCCTCGCCGTCAAGCGCGTCTCGCCCGTACGTGGATGATCGACAGCCTGTAGCGCACGTTGCGACACGCATGGTGCTCGTTCGGCGCACACGTTCTAGAATGGCCCCTCCATCGGAGGAGCCCCATGTCTTTTGCCCTGCGCCCCGGCGCTGTCGTGCCCGGGGGCGAGATCAGCGAGGCCGAGCGCGCCGTGCGTGTCGATCTTGCCGCCGCTTATCGACTGGCCGCGCTCAACGGCTGGGACGACCTGATCTATACCCACCTGTCGGCCACCGTGCCGGGTGAGCCGGACCACTTCCTCATCAACGCGTTCGGCCTGGCGTTTGATGAAATCACCGCGTCCAACCTCGTCAAGATCAGCCGTGCGGGCCAGCTCGTCGGCGATTGGCCCGATGCGGCCACGCGGCCATCCGTGAACGTGACGGGCTTTGCGCTGCATGCCGCCGTGCACGCCGCACGGCCCGATGCACACTGCGTGATCCATCTGCACAACACGGCGGGCATTGCCGTGTCGGCGCAGAAGCATGGGCTGCTGCCGCTGTCGCAGCACGCGCTGCGCTTCCACAGGCGCATCGCGTACCACGACTACGAAGGCCTGGCCTTTACGCCGGAAGAGGGCGCGCGGCTGACGGCCTCGCTCGGCACGCAGTTCGCCATGCTGCTGCGCAACCACGGCACACTTACCATCGGGCGCACAGTGGCCGAGGCGCACGTGCTGATGGCCACGCTCATCAAGGCGTGCGAGATCCAGATTCAGGCGCTCACGGCCGGCGAGGTGGTCTTCCCCGCACCGGAAGTCGCCGATCGCGCTGCCGGACAACTCGAAGATGGTGGCGCCATCGAAGGCGTGATGGAGTGGCCGGCGCTGCTGCGCAAACTGGATAAAATCGACGCTTCCTACCGAGACTGATGACCGGAGACCCCATGCCGACTTTCCATATCGAGATGTTTGAAGGCCGCACCGTTGAGCAGAAGAAAAAACTCGTCGAGGAAGTGACGCGCGTGACGTGCGAAACGCTGGGCTGCGCACCAGCCGCAGTCGACATCATCATCAACGACGTCAAGCGAGAGAACTGGGCCACGGGCGGTGTGCTCTGGTCTGAACAGAAGTAACGAAGGAACGCGCCCCACCTCATGACGGCCGCCATGCAGCCCACCCAGCATTTCGCCTCCGACAACTACGCGGGGTTCTGCCCCGAATCGCTGAAGTACTTCCTGGAAGCCAACGGCAGCGGCCACGAGCCCGCGTATGGCGATGACTCCTGGACGCAGCGCGTGTGCGACCGCATTCGCGACCTGTTCGAGACCGACTGTGAAGTCTTCTTCGTCTTCAACGGCACGGCGGCGAACTCGCTGGCGCTGTCATCGCTGTGCCAGTCGTACCACTCCGTGATCTGCCACGAGCTGGCGCATATCGAAACCGATGAGTGCGGCGGCCCGGAATTCTTCTCCAACGGCTCCAAGCTGCTGACCGCCAAGGGCGAGAACGGCAAGCTCACGCCCGATGCGGTGGAAGCGCTGGTCACGCGCCGCTCCGATATCCACTACCCGAAGCCGAAGGTCGTTTCGCTCACGCAATCGACGGAAGTCGGCACCGTCTACACGGTGGAAGAGGTGCGTGCGATTGCCGCCATTGCCAAGCGCCGGCAGCTGCGCGTGCACATGGACGGCGCGCGCTTTGCGAATGCCGTGGCGTCGCTTGGCGTGCATCCGTCGGAGATTACCTGGCGCGCCGGCGTGGACGTGCTGTGTTTCGGCGGCACGAAGAACGGGCTGCCGGTGGGCGAAGCCGTCGTCTTCTTCGATCGGCGCCTCGCTGAAGACTTTGCGTATCGGGTCAAGCAGGCCGGGCAGCTGGCTTCGAAGATGCGCTTCATCTCCGCACCGTGGCTCGGCTTGCTGGAGAACGACGTCTGGCTGCGCAACGCGCGTCATGCCAACGCGATGGCGCAGTTGCTGCATGCACGCATCGCCAATGTGCCAGGGGTGCGCATCATGTTCCCCACCGAATCGAATGCCGTGTTTGCGGAGCTTCCCTTGCCCGCCATCGAAGCGCTGCGCGCACGCGGCTGGAAGTTCTACACGTTCATCGGTGCGGGCGGTTGCCGCCTGATGTGCTCGTGGGACGTGCGGCCCGAAACCGTCGAAGCCTTTGCCGCCGACATTCGCACAGCGTGCGAGCAAGCCGCCTGAATCGCCAGTTCAGCATCTCACCGCCATGAGCTTCGACTACCGCTTCTGCCCGCAATGCGCCACGCCGCTCGTCGAGCAGCATACGGCCGGCCGCCTGCGCCTTGCGTGCCCCGCGCCGGCCTGCGGTTTCGTCCACTGGAACAACCCGCTTCCGGTGCTGGCGGCGGTGGTCGAGTATCGCGGACAGATGTTCCTCGCGCGCAACGCGCAGTGGCCGGAGGGCATGTTCGCGCTCGTCACCGGGTTCATGGAGCATGGCGAAACGCCGGAACAGGGCATTGCGCGCGAGTTGAAGGAAGAGACGAACCTGGACGCGCAGTCAATCTCGCTGATCGGTGTGTACGATTTCATCCGCAAGAACGAGCTGATCATCGCGTACCACGTGGTTGCCGATGGCGAGATCGCACTGTCGGAAGAGCTTGTCGAATACCGCCTGAAGCCGTTCGAGAAGGTGCGCCCGTGGACGGCCGGCACGGGCTATGCGGTGGCCGATTTCCTGACGGCGCGCGGCCTGCCCGTCAGCTACATCGACATCCGCACCGGCGAGCCCGCCGAGCCGCCGCCGCGCCGGTGGCAGCCGACGCGGCTCGCTACAATAGCCGAATGATTGACGTGGGTGGCACGATGCCGCCCACCCGCACCACAGAGGAAGCCATGGAGTTCCAGAAGGAAGTTGATGCACGCGGCCTGAACTGCCCGCTGCCTATCCTGCGCACGAAGAAGGCGCTTGCCGACATGCAGAGCGGCGAGGTGCTGAAGATTCTCGCTACCGATCCGGGGGCGACGCGTGATTTCCAGGCGTTTGCCAGGCAGACCGGCAACGAACTGCTCCAGCATAGCGAACACGACAAGGTCTTCACGTTTTACATGCGCCGCCGCTGAAGACGTGTCCGCGAGCCTGGGGCGCTGACGCCGGCCGTGGAAGAGTTCTGAGCGCGGTACGCCAAACACAGCGGGGCGATCCGGCAAGCTGCCGGATCGCCCCGCAGTCGTTTACAGAATCCCCAGCGTGCTACTTGCGGGCTTCCATCGCCATGCGCAACGCCAGGCTCGTCAGCACCGAGCCCATCAGGTAACGCTGGATCGACAGCCAGCTCGGCGTGCGCGAGAGAAACGCGGCAATGCTGCCGGCCGTGGCGGCGATCATGGAATTGACCGTCACGCTCACGCAGATCTGGGTGATACCCAGGCACACCGACTGCACGAGCACGCTGCCGTGCGAGGGCTCGATGAACTGCGGCAGCAGCGACAGATACAGCACTGCCACCTTCGGGTTGAGCAGGCTCGTCAGCAACCCCATCGTGTACAGCTTGCGCGGGCTGTCCACGGGCAGGTCTCGCACCTGGAACGGCGCGCGGCCGCCGGGGCGCAGCGCCTGCCAGGCCAGATACAACAGATAGATGGCGCCGCCAAAGCGCAGCGCATCGTACGCAAACGGCACGGCCATCAGCAGCGCCGTGATGCCGAACGCCGCGCACAGCATGTAGAACACGAAGCCCGTGGCGATGCCCGCCAGCGAGACCAGCCCCGCATTGCGCCCCTGGCAGATCGAACGCGAGATCAGGTAGATCATGTTCGGGCCGGGCGTGAGTACCATGCCGAGCGCGACCAGGGCAAAGGTAAGCAGGTTGGTGAGTGTGGGCATGGCGGGAATGGGCAAGTGGCAAATAGGAGCTTGCAGGCTAGCACCGGCCGTTGCCTGGCCGACAGGTACAGAACCACGTCAATTTTGTCGATTCTGTATCGGTCCGGCGCCGGACCGGCATGCAGTGCATGCCAGGACTGCAGCCGCGACGGCGATAGCATCGCGGGCTTTCTCTTCTCTTTCTCTGTGCCAACAAGACGCACCTTCGCCGGCCACGCCCTCTGACCCTTTGATCAACTTTCCAGGCCGCCGGCACGGGACTGAATTAAGCTTGTGCACTGGCATGGTGGGCAACAGGGCGAACGCGACGCGCCGAGCAGGTGATTCCGATATGGCGACAGGGGACGATGTGAGCAAGGTGGCGGCGACGGTGCGCGCACTGATCGTGGGCGTGTGGCTGTGTTGGATGTCCGGCGGCAGCCACGCGGCTGCACCTTCCCCGTTCACGCCGGAAGAGCGCGCGTGGATCGCCGCGCATCCGGTGATACGCACCTGCGTCAACTCGGATTGGCGCCCATTCGAATTTGTCACCGGCGGGAAAGTGGCCGGTATCGTCCCATCGTTTCTCGACGAAGTCTCCAGCATCAGCGGCTTGCGGTTCGAATACGTGGATGGCGCCTGCCGGAGAGGAGCGCGCGAAGCGCTGACGTCCGGCGAGATCGACCTGGTGCCCGATTGGGGCAGAAGCGACGACCGGACGCATCACAGCTCCGGCTTTATTGCCAGCACGCCGTACTACGTCGGCACGATCGCGATCGTCACGGCTGAGAGCGAGAACCTGTTTGCAGACATTCGCCAGCTGAAGGGCAAGCGGCTGGCGATCAGGGGCGGCGGCGGCCTGGAATACGCGATTCGTCACAGCGGCGTTCCGGTGACGTTGCTGACGTTCCAGAATGAAGCCCAAGCGCTGCAGGCCGTTGCCGATGACGAGGCGGACGCAGCGCTGGGCACTGACGTGTCGATCCTTCCGCAGTTGCACCGCCAGTTCAAAGGCCGGCTGTTCCTCTCGGGCACCATTTGGTACCGGCCGTATGCGTTGACGATGGCAACGCGTCAGGACAACCCGGTACTGGCATCCATCGTCGAGAAATCGCTCACCGCCATTCCGGCACCCGAGGCTGACGCCATCCGCTACCGGTGGCTCGAAACCACGGACTACGGCGCCCCGTCGCTGGCATCGATCCTCCATTACCGCGGGCGGCAGGTTGCCCTCGTTGGCGTGGTGGTGCTCGCCTTTGCGGTGCTGGCGTACGTGCTGTGGCGTGCGCGCGCGGCGGCCGTGCGCAGTGAGCGCGACAAGGCGATGTTCCTCGCCTTCATCAGCCACGAGATACGCACGCCGATGCACACTATCCTGGCCTCGCTCGAGCTGCTGCAGCGATCGCACCTGACAGGTCAGCAGGCCAGCCGGGCCGATGCGGCGGTCTCGGCATCGGAAACCCTCCTGGCGCTGCTCGACGATGTTCTCGAATACTCGCGCCTCGAATCGCACAGCGTGACGCTCGCGCCCGAACCGACCCGGATCGGGCCGTGGGCGCAGCAGACCGTCGATATGGTGCGGTGGCGCTCGGATGAGAAGAACCTGGCGTTGTCCCTCGATGTGGCGTGCGCGCCAGATTTCAGCGTGGACATCGACCCGATGCGCGTTCGGCAGATCGTTCTGAACCTGTTGGTCAACGCGATCAAGTTCACGGCGACCGGCAAGGTGGTTCTGCGCGTCGACCACCTGCCCGGCAGGCGGCGCGGTACGGGCACGCTGGTGCTCGAGGTGCGCGACACTGGCATGGGCATTCCTCCGGAACGTCAGCGGCATATCTTCGAGCCTTACGCGCGTGTGGAAAGCCCGGGCCATCGCGGTGCCAGCGGGAGTGGGCTGGGCTTGTCGATCTGCCGTGAACTGGTCGACCTGATGAAAGGCGTGATCACGGTCAGCAGCAGCCCGGAGATCGGCACGGTGTTCACCGTCATGTTGCCCACGCGCGAACCACATGCCCAGCCGGCACCGCAGTCAGGCGCCGACGAATCGCCCGCATCTGCGGCACAGGCGGTGTCACCGGTTCGGGTGCACAAGCCGCTGTCGCGGGATTCGAACGAGGGGCCGCTCGTCCTGGTCGTCGACGATCACGAGGCGGTGCAACACGCGATCCAGCATCAACTCAGCGCGCTCGCTTGCCGGTCGGCCATCGCGGGCACCGGCGAAGCGGCGCTCGAGCAGTTCGCCTCAGCAGCGTTTGACATGGTGCTGCTCGACTGCAACCTGCCGGGCATCGACGGCTACACCGTCGCGCAGCGCATGCGCGAGATCGAACGCCAGCGCGGCACCGAACGCACGCCGATCGTCGCCATCTCGGCCGCGGCCGACGATGCGCATCGCACGCGCTGCTTCGACAGCGGCATGGACGGCGTTCTCGGCAAGCCGTTGCGCCTGGCCGCGTTGCGCGAACTGATCGAACTCTGGTGCGGCCACGGCGACTCTGGCGCCAGCGCCGCGCCGGAAGCGCACGGCCTCGCGCGGACGGTGGACGTGCACGTGGTCTATCGACAGGCCATGAAAACCGATCTCGAGATGCTGAACGAGGGCATCGTGCATCGAAACATCGAGCAGGCACGTCGGGCGGCACATCGCATTTCCGGTGCGGCTGCCGTGGTGGACGATCTGCCGACGCACAATCTGGCAAGCGAGCTCGAGCGCCATCTCGCGTCCTCGTCCGGCGACATCACGGCCGACATCCAGGCGCTCGTCGCAGAACTCCAATCCTTGCACGGGGCCGGCACAGCCCCCGCGTGATCCCTCCTCTCGGGGCGCCCCTTGCCCTGACCCGGCCGTCCCGCATGGCGCCGTTCAGCGTGCCTGCGCCCGCGTGGAGCCTCGTACTCTTCCGGTGGCGACCTCCCGATGGGCCGGTCGATCTACCGCTCGTTTCCTCCCGAGAGAGCCTGCGCATGGCCGGGCGCAAGACGCGCAATCGATAAGGCTCGCCTGCTTTTCGGAGCAGTCCGATATGGCGCGCACGCCTCGCTTGAAATACTTGCGCCTGCCTTCTTCGATAGGCATTTGTTCTCGACCAAATCCCGCACGTTCGTGCCGCGGATTCAATCTAAGGGTAAGTCAATGAAAGCAAAACTGTTCCTGGCTGGCGTCGCCATGTCTGCTCTGTCCTCCGCTGCAATGGCGCAAACGACGCCCACATCGGTGGATGGCGTTATCAACTTCCAAGGCGCGATTCTGAGCGACACCTGTAAGGTGTCTTCGGTGACCGGCGATGCGGGCACCATCAACGTCGACATGGGCAAGGTCGCCGCCGACGACATCGGCACGGTTGCAGCACCGAAGCGTCTGACGAGTGGTGCCGGCTCCGCCAACTTTGACGTGGTCTGCAAGACCGGCGCCAAGGTCAGCATGAAGTTCGCAGGCAAGGCGGCCGACCTGAGCGCAGACAAGAAGACGCTGCGCGTGAACAACGGCAACACTGCCGCAGGTTTCGCCCAGGGCGTGGGCATTGCCGTGTACGAAGGTACCGGCGCGGGCGCAAACGCGTACGACCTGAGCAGCGGCGACCTGCTGGCACAGACGACGGTGCCGTCGACCGGTGGCGCAGTCAACGTGCGTTTCGCTGCAGCGTATGTGGCCGCAGACCCGACCAAGATCAAGCCGGGTATCGCCAACGCCAGCCTGCCGTTCACGCTCACCTACGAGTAAGCCTGGTGCCAGCCTTCACGGCTGGCTTCAATCGGCGGCGGTCAGCGGTTATTCCCCCGCCGCTGCCGCCCATCTGTTCAAAGGCCATCCCGGATATGAAAGCAAAACGATGCGCCGCTGGCGCGGCGTTGGCGTGCGCGTTGGCTGCGTCCGCGAGTCACGCCAGTATTTCCCTCAGCACCACGCGCCTGATCTTTGACGGCAACAACAAGGAAACGTCCGTCGTCGTCACGAACGATGGTGCCGATGCCTTGATCCAGGCCTGGCTGGATCCGCTTGAGGACAACGCGAATGGTCACCTGCCGTTTGCCATTACGCCGCCCCTGGCGAAGCTGGCAGCGAAGCAGCAGCAGCTTTTGCGCGTGCTGTACGAAGGTGTGGGTATGCCGACAGACCGCGAGTCGGCCTTCTGGCTGAACGTGCAGGAGGTTCCGCAGGCGGCTCCAAACGAGAACGTATTGCAACTGGCTGTCCGCCAGCGCATCAAGGTGTTCTACCGGCCGGCCGGTCTGACCGCAGACCCGCAGAAGGCTCCTTCAAGCCTGCAGTGGCAACTCAACCAGGATGGCGGCAAGGCGATGCTGAGGCTGAGCAACCCGAGTCTGTTCCACGTCACCGTGGTCGATGCAAAGGTGCACGCGGGCAATGCAGAAGCGCCGCTCATCGAGGCAAAGATGGTGGCGCCGCATTCCACGGTAGCGCTGCCGGTGCAGTTGCCGGGCAACGGCGCCGCCCAGCCCGAGCTTCGCTACGACGTCATCAATGACTACGGCGGCCGCCAAAGCTACCGCGTCACCTTGCGCGGCAGTCAGCCCAGCACGCCGGTCTCTACTGGTAACTGATCGGGCCGACGACCACTGACCCGATGTGCCAGCCCGCGTGGGCTAGCTTAGCCCGCACCCACCGTAGCGGAGCTTGCGTATGTGACACCCGCCGATTCACCAAGCCAGAAGCGAGCATTGCGATGTCTAGATGCCGGACTCCCAAAGCGTTCTCCAGAAAGACCCACGGAAAAGCAATTGCTGCACGCCCGAGCGCGACGCCGCTGTATCTGGCTGTGTGTCTGGCGATGATGAACAGCGCGCGCGCCGCCGAGGGCGAGACGCTGGTTGCGCAGATCGATCCTACGCTGCTGGCCTACAACACGAGCTTCCTGCACGGCCAAGGGCGCCCGGCCGACCTGAGCGCCGTGCTGAGCTCGGGCAGCAGCGTGCCACCAGGCACCTATCGTGTGGAGGTGGAGGTCAACGGCAATCTGGTCGGCCGTCGAGACATCGATTTCTACCAGGATGGCGACAACGCCAAGCTGCGGCCGTGCCTGACGGCCAAGATGCTGCAGGATTTCGGCGTCAACCTCAGTGCCATCACGCCGCCGCTGGACGTCAACAGCGAGGCTTGCCTCGATCTACCTCACCTGCTGGACCAGGCTGCGGTGGACTTCGACGCTGGCCGTCTGCAACTCAATCTCAGCATCCCACAGGCGTTTCTTTCCCGCGCGGCACGCGGCTATGTCGACCCTGCGCTGTGGGACGAGGGTGTCACCGCCGGCTACGTCAACTACCAGTTCAGCGGCAACTACGGCCACGGCCGTGTCGGCAACGATAGCAGCAGCTATTTCGTCGGCCTGCAGAACGGCGTCAACATTGGCCGTTGGCGGCTGCGGAACGAATCCACGGTAAGTGGAAGCAACAGCGGGCAGACACGCTTCAAGAGCAACCGCACGCTGGTCCAGCGAGACATCGACGCAATCAAGGGCCAACTGACCCTTGGCGAGCAGTACTCCGATGCAACGTTGTTTGACAGCGTACGCTTTCGCGGCGTGCAGGTCGGCTCCGACGACGCCATGCTCCCTGACAGCGAGCGCGGCTATGCACCGGTCGTGCGCGGGCAGGCGGCCACCAACGCGGTTGTCGAAGTGCGCCAGAGTGGCTACGTGCTGTATCGCGCCAACGTACCGCCCGGGCCTTTCCAGCTGACCGACATTTTTCCGTCCGGCTCCAACGGCGACCTGGAAATCACCGTCATTGAAGCGGACGGCAGCAAGCGCGTCACGCACCAGGCGTTCTCGAGTCTTCCATTGATGCTGCGCAAGAGCCGTCTGAAGTACAACTTCGCGGCGGGCAAGTACGACGGCGAGCGGGGGCCGTCACCGAATCTCGTCAGTGCTTCGCTGGTGTACGGCCTGACCGACAACAGCACGGTCGCCGGCGGCGTCCAGTTCTCGAAAGACTTCCAGGCCGTGAACGTGGGTGTCGGTACGAACACGCCCATTGGCGCGCTGTCCGTTGACGTGACCCAATCGAGCAGTCGCGCGCACGGCAAGCGGGAGACTGGCCAGAGTGTGCGGGTGTTGTACGCCAAAACCTTTACCCGAACCAATACTAACTTCACGCTGGCTGCCTATCGATACTCCACATCGGGCTATCGGACCTTCAATGACCACGTCAACGACGTCGGCAACGACCCGAACGGCGACGTGGCCGGCACGGCGGGCTTTCAGTCCGGGCGCAGCCGATCACGGATCGACCTGACCACCAGCCAGGATCTGGGTGGCATCGAGCGGCGATACGGCAGCGTCTACCTGAACCTGAGCCAGCAGACCTTCTGGAATCGACCGGGTTCGAGCCGCAGCATCAGCGTCGGCTACGGCAACAACTGGAAGCAGTTGAGCTACAACCTGAGCCTGAGCCAGACGAAGGACACGCGCTTCGGCGGAAACGGCAACAGCACGCAGGTCATGCTGACCATGTCGATTCCGCTGGGCGGCAAGGTCCGGTCTGCGCGTGCCTATACCAACATCAGCAACAGCAACAACGGCGGCACCACCGTTCAAAGCGGCCTGAGCGGCTTCGTGAACGAGACCACGTCTTATGCCATGCAGGCCGGCTACACCGGGAGGGGGCGCGGCGCATCGGGCGGGGCCAGCATTACGCGCGATACCGATGTCGGCCAGCTCAACGCCAACCTGAACGCTTCACGCGACTATCAATCGGCCAGCGTTGGGGCAACGGGCTCCGTGGTGGTACACCGCGGTGGTGTCAACCTGGGCCGTACGGTGGGCGACACCTTTGCGTTGATGAAGATGGAAGGGCTCAAGGGCGTAGACGTCAAGACCGATGCCGGTACCTCGGTCGGCCGCAATGGCTACGCCGTCGTCACCTATGCGCAACCGTATCGCCTGAACGCCCTCAGCCCGGCGACCCACAACCTGGGCGCGGATGTGGAATTGGAAGATACCGTCAAGCAGGTCGTGCCTCGCCGCGGCGCGATCGTGCTGGCCACGTTCAAGGGGCATAGCGGCCAGCGCGCCCAGTTCGCGCTTCAACGGGCCGACGGCACGCCGGTGCCGTTCGGGGCCAGCGTGCAAGACGCCCAAACGGGCAGGCACCTTGGCATCGCGGACCCTGCCGGCAACGCCTTCGTGCTCTTGCAGGAGGAGACGGGCACGTTGACGGTGAAGTGGAAGGAAGGCCAGTGCCAAGCGCCTTATGCGCTCCCGAAGGCCGAGGCAGGCCGGAACTATCAGCGGCAGACGTTGCGTTGCCGATAAGCAAGCCGTTTCCGAAGACACATCGAAAAGTGGTTACCTGAAACGCTCAAACCAATGGGAGGAAGGCAGGATGGTTAGAACACGTTTGATGAGGAGAGCGAATGCTGTCTTCGGCGGCTCGCGCAGGTAAAGATCGGTATATGTGCGGATCACCCATGTAACCGCGTTATTCGCATGGGCGTCGATGATCACGATTTCCACTGGGGCATACGCTGCCAATTGCGAATTTGCCGGCGGCGGTCCTGCGACACCGAATTACTGGATTCCACGCACCCTCAACGTGCCGCGCGATATGCCTGTCGGCTCAATCATTTGGGAAGGTAGCAATAGGGTGTGTGAGAATCAGGAAGCCTTTGTTTGCAAGCTCGCCTATAGCAGAGGAATACGGAACATTGTCGGGTAGTCTTCAGGCCCGACTCTTTTTGATTTCCCTATCGGGAACACCGGCCTCGCGTGGAATATGACTTTGCAGAACGACAATGGGACCATAAAGAGCGCGATGCCATCGCGTTCCAAGTGGGCAACAAGGCTGGCGTTGGCTCCTTCAGTTGCAAGACGGCGGATGTGACCGTGAAGATGGGCGACCAGAATCGAGCCACGCAATTCAAAGGGCCTGGTACTTCATTGGCACCAGTCAACTTCTCGATTGGCCTGAAACAGTGTCCCGGGGGCATCAGCAAGGTATCGTATCTGCTGAAGCCCAATACCAACATCATTGACAGTTCGCGCTCGGTTGTCGCACTCAATACAGCATCGACCGCAAGGGGCATCGGCCTGCAGATTCTCAATGAGGGGGGCGATCCAGTGCCGCTCAACACGATGATCGCCTTCAGCGGCTACGACGGGGCAGGCGGCGATTTCAATATTCCGTTCAAAGCGGCCTACTACCAGACCTCGTCCGTGGTTGAGGCCGGCACGGCGAATACCGCGGTGACATTGGTCATGAACTACAACTAGTCCGGTGGCGAGAGCGGCTTGCCGGCGATGCCGGTTCGGTTGTCCGGTTGCTGCCGACCCGGTGAACGCGATCGGTGTGGCGTTGGGGTGAAGGCAGTGCGTACCTCTTGCCACACCAAGAAAAAACCCGCGACAGCTTGTGCTGTCGCGGGTTTTTGCTTTGAAAAGCTGGTGGAGCCGGCGGGAATCGAACCCGCGTCCGCAAGCCCTCCACAGAGAGTTCTACATACTTAGTTCTGTCATTTGATTTAACCGCCGCATCGCGGACGAACACGCTCTACGACGGCGAGTCACTAGGTTTTCGTCCTCGGGCCCGTGACACTCCCGAGGCTTATCTGACGTAGATGACCTCGCTGGTCTTGCGACCCTAGCCCGTCAGCGAGCCAGTGCGAGGACGGCGGCCCTTAGGCTGCCAGTGCGTAACGTTCGTCGTTAGCAGTTATTGCATTCCCATTGATTAACGAGGTGACGGGTCCTCGGTATGCCCTCCACTGCTTTGCAACCCACGTCGAAACCAGGTCGGCCCCAGAGAAGAAGATCGATTATCCCATAGATGGGCTACTTCAGTGCGAAATCAACCCGGGTCGTCTTGCCTTTGTCCTTGATGCCATCCGCGTTGAGCTTCGGGGCTACTACGAAGAGACGTCCCGGATCCACACGTTCAGCCAAGGCCACATGAATGGCGTTGGCGCGGCGCTGTGCCAATTCGCGCAGGTCCGCATCGGTCACCTGCACATTGGTCTCCATCAGCTTGCGCATTTCTTCGGGCGGTAAGGATTTCGCCAGGCCGATCATGTTGCGCGGCTTGGGGAATTTGGCGGCTTTGTACGCGCGTTGAAGATACTTGTTCTGCTCTTCGGGGGAGACGGTGGCGTCGGCTTCGGCGGCATCGCCCGCGTCCTTGAGCTTCTGTTCGCGGATCTGCCGGTTCACGGCTTCGCGGCGCAGTCCGTCGCGGTCGAGCTCGGGGTCGACGCGGCCGACGATGTCGACCTTGAGCGCCGGGCGGTCCTTCAGCGCCGTGGCGAGCTTGTCTAGCTTGACAAGCGACGCCTGCGTGATGACGGCGGTGCCGGGGTCGAACTCGATGTAGCCGAGCTCTTCGCCGCCACTGCCGCCAAATGCGCTGGCGAGCAGCGAGAACGGCGCGGTCACAGCCCGCACGATCAGGTTGACGAACGCGCGCAGGATGACGCCGCCGAGGCTGAATTGCGGATCATCGAGCGAGCCCGACACCGGCACGCGCACGTCGATTTCTCCGCGCGAGTTCTTGAGCAGCGCCACGGCTAGGCGCACCGGCAGGTTGGTGGCGTCCTTGCTCTCCACACGGTCGCCGAAGGTGAGCTGGTCGATGAAGATGTGGTTGTCCGCCGTCAGCTTGCCCTGGTCTAGCAGGTAGTGGAGGTCCATCGTCAGCTTGCCCTTGGTGATCGGGTAGCCGGCATATTTGGCGGAATAGGGCGTGAGGTTGGTCAGCTCCACGCCGTCTGCCTTGGCAGTGAGATCCACAAAGGCCGTGGGCGCGAGCGGGTTGACCTTGCCGTGGATGTCCACCGGTGCTGTGCCATCGACACTGCCGCGCAACGTCACGTCGGCAGGTGTCTGGTTGGCGGCGGTGCTGATCGTGCCGATCGAGCCGCCGATGGCCGTGAGGTTGGCGGTGTAGTTTGGTTTGACGAAGTTGTCGGTAAAGCGGATGTTGCCGTCTTGCAGCGTGATGGCATCGACGCGCAAGTCTGCGCCGCCCGCCTTGGGCGCGGGTGTGGTGGACGCAACCACGGCGGACGCCGGGGGCGAAGCGGGCGCCGAGGCTGCCACTGGCGCGCTCGTGGCAGCCGTGCCCGCGGCAGGTTCGCTCTGCGTGAGGGATCGGCGGTCTTCGCTCGGCTGCACGCGGATGTCCTGCAGGTTCAGGCGTCCGTTCGGGTTAATGATGACCCGTGCATAGAACGTCGACAGTGCCACCGCGCCCACACGCACGCGTGGTGTGTTGCCGTCGTAATTGGCCTGGATGCGGTTGAGCGCAAGCGAACGCCAGCGCAGGAAGTCGTCCGAACTCACGCGGTCTTGCAGCCGTACGTTGCCCAGCGTCGCATTGCCCTGGTAGCTCACCGTCAGCGCCTTGCCCTGGCTGACCACGAGGCGGCCGTCCATCGTCAGCAGCGCGCTTGTGATGGCGGCGTTCAGGGTTTTGTCGAGATACGGATCCAAGCCCGCCAGCGACAGGTTCTGCGAGTTCACGCGCAGGTCCGCTTTCAGCGGTTGCGGAACGACTTCGCCGCGCACGTCGAGCTTGCCCTTGGCGCCCATCCCCGCTCCAATTTGCACGTTGACGGGCTTGCCGAGGTCGGTGGAGGCGTTCTGCACGACCACGTTCAGCGGCTCGACACGCACCTTCACCGGACGCAAATTCGACAGGTCTTCGAAGCCGAGGGCGCTGTTGTCCAGCTTGAGCGCCTGCACTGTCACGGCCCAGGGTTTTTCGGCCGGAGCCTTGGCCTGGGGCTTGGCCGGCGCGGCCGGTTTGCTGGTGGCGGTTTGCGCGCCATCGAGCAACGTCAACGTAGTGGTGCCGTCCTTCTTGCGCAGCACGTCGATCTGCAGTCCGTCGGCGCGCACTTCGTTCAGCGCAAGCGTGCGTGCGGCCAAGTCGAAGCGCTTCACATCCGCGCTCAGATGCTTCGCACGCAGCGCGGTGTTCTTGCCGGTGGACGGTGCCAAGGAAAGATCGGCCAGGGTGGCTCTCAACGGTTCTGCGCGCACGTTGAACTTGTCGGTCCCGAAGTCGAGCGCGATCTTGCCTTCGGCAGACAGCGCGCCGTCCTGCAATTGGGGCGCTCCCCCTTGGCGCAGATACGGGCCGACACCTGCCAGCTTGACGGCATCAAGGTGCAGCTCCAGTTCGCCGGTGTTCTTCTCGAGCGAGGTGTTGCCTTTGATGCTGAGCGCGCCGCCTTGTGCAAGCTTGGCGCCTACGTCGAGCGTGGTGGGACCGCCGAGCGTGCGCACGGCGGCTTGCCCGTGGAGGTCCTTCAGCGTCAGCTCTGCAGCCGGTTGTGTGGTGGCGTCGCGCCAGTGGACGATGCTGTTCGCCAGTTCCAGCTTGTTGACCGCCACGTCCAAAGGCTTGGGCTTGGCGACCGGGGCCGGAGCGGGTTGCGCCTGCTTGACCTCGGCGGGCGCCGACTTGCCGCCAAGCTGCGCAAAATTGACCGCGCCATCGGTGCCGCGCACGGCATCGACGCGCACACCATCGAGCGACAGCGCATCGAGATGGAAAACGTTGTCCAGCGGGCGCACATCGGTCAGCGTGGCGCGCACTTGTCTAGCGGCGAGCAGTGGAGCCTTCTTCGCGTCGGTCACCTCCAGGTGGTCGACGCCCGCCGTGCCGTGCAGGCGCAGTACCGGCGCGCCGCTCTTGGGCTTCTGGAAATCGATCGTCAGGTCGGTCGTCAGCTTGCCTTGCGGCACGGCCACGGGCAGCGGGCCTGGCACGTAGCCGAGATAGCGCGGCAGATCGAGCCCGTCGATCTTGATGTTGAGGTTGGATTCCAGCGATTCGGCAAACGGCTTCGTCTTGCCGGCGAAGTGCAGGGGTGCGCCGTCGATGCGCGCCGCCAGCAGCGGTTGCACGAAGATGTCCACGTCGGCCGGCAAGCTCGCCAGGAAGGGCACGCCGATCTGCAGCGCGTCTACCTTGTGCTGTGTCCCAAGCGGCTGATCCACGAAGTCGATTGCGCCATTGCTGATCTGCAGGTTGGCGAAGACGAAGCGCGCCGGCTCTTCGGATTTCGGCTTGGGCGGGTTCTCGGGCTGATTGAGCCTGTCAATGATGTCGGAGAAATTGAAGCGCTGATCAGCAGTACGCACGATGCGAACGCGCGGCGCATCGATGCTCAGCGCTTCAATCACGGGGGCGCGGTGGAAGAGGGAGCTCCACGCCGCATTCACGTGCAGATGGCCAATGTCGACGAATGGCGTCTTGCCGTCGCGCTCGGCAACGTGGAGTTGGTCGACGTCAAGCCGCAGCGTGTACGGGTTGATGCCGATCTTGCCGACGGTCACGGGCCGGTCCAGCACCTTGCTCAACTGCGTCTGTGCCAGGTGGCGCAGCAGCGGGGGGCCGCCGAAGGCGCCGACCAGCCCAAACACCACGAGGAAGATCAGCACGCCCAGCCCGATCCGCCGGGTGCGCTGCGACTGCCCCGCCCGCACGGCACGCTGCCAGCCCGCCGAAGTCCGCACGCGATCGAGCCGGGCGCGCCAGCCGCTGGAGTTCAGTTGCAGATCAGGACGCGAGTCGGGGGAAGTGCTCATGCTGGTATCGGTCCGGCCGGGGCGGTGGCCGTACGTGGTCAGTGGATCGACCGCCGCGTCCAATCCAGAGGCGGCGGTCCTCAAAAAGATGCCCGGGGCGCTGGCCCCGGCCTCGCGCTCAGGCGCGTTGCGATTCGAGCAGCAGCGGAATGAGCTCGCCAGCGCTGGCGATCAAGGCGTCGGCGCGCCATTCGTCGGGCGAGGGCCCGTTACCACAATAGCCGTAACTGGCGGCAATGGTAGTCATGCCAGCAGCGCGGCCGGCTTCGATGTCGCGCAGGTCGTCGCCCACGTACACGATGTGCTTCGGCTCAACAGTGATCGACTCCGCCGCGTGCAGCAGTGGCGCAGGGTGCGGCTTGGCGTATGGCGTCGTATCGCCCGCGACCACGCAGGCTGGTGCGACGGGAAACGGCAGCTGCGCCACCAGCGGCACCGTCAGCCGTCCCGACTTGTTGGTGACGATTCCCCATGGGATTCCTGCCCGGCCGAGCTCGGCGAGGACGTCGTCCATGCCTGGGAATAGCCGCGTACGCACGCAGATTTCCGCTTCGTAGTTGGCCAGGAACGCGAGCCGCAGCGATTCAAATTCGGCATCGCCGGGCCCCACGCCGAAGGCCACGCCGATCAGCCCGCGCGCGCCATGCGACGCTACGGGCCGAAGCGCTTCGTAGGCCAGCGGTTCCAGGCCGCGGTCGGTGCGGACCTTGTTGGTCGCGGCGGCGAGGTCGGGCGCCGTGTCCGCCAGCGTGCCGTCAAGGTCGAACAGCACGGCACCCAGCGGGTGGGGAAAACGGCTGGCGGTCATGCGTCGGCCGGACGGCGCGTGGCCATCAGATAGTTGACGCTGGTGTCGCGGGTGAGAGCGTAGCGGCACGTGATGGGGTTGTATTCCAGGCCGCGCATCTCCTCGGCCTGGAGGCCCGCGGACCGCACGAACGCGGCCAGCTCGGAGGGGCGAATGAACTTCGCGTAATCGTGTGTCCCGCGCGGAAGCATGTTCAGCACGTACTCCGCGCCGATCACCGCGAGCAGATAGGCCTTGGCATTGCGATGGATGGTCGAGAAGAACACGTGGCCTCCGGGTTTGACCAACGTCGCGCAAGCGCGCACAACGGAGGCGGGCTCGGGCACATGTTCGAGCATCTCCATGCAAGTCACGACGTCGAAACTGGCCGGCTCGCGCGCGGCGAGCGTTTCTGCTGCGATCTCCTCGTAATCCACGGGCACACCGGCTTCAAGGCCATGGAGGTCGGCGACCCGCAATGCTTTGCGTGACAGGTCAATGCCTTTGACGGTGGCCCCGGCACGCGCCATGCTCTCAGAGAGAATGCCCCCGCCGCACCCGACATCGAGAACGCGTTTGCCCGCCAGTGGAACGATCGATTGGATCCAGTCGAGGCGTAGCGGGTTGATTTCGTGGAGGGGCTTGAATTCGCTATTCGGGTCCCACCACCGGTGGGCGAGTTCACTGAATTTGTCGAGCTCGCCGGGGTCGGCGTTCGCGTGAGTGGTTGTCATGTTGCGCTGCGCCAAGGCATAACGGCTAGGTGAAGAAATGTACCAAAAAGCACGGCCCCGACCAATGACGTTGAAGGCGGAAAAGTTTCACTTTGAAACAGAGGTGAACAAATGCGCATGCGCTTTCTCCAACTGTCACCAACGCTCAAGGAGAGACCAATGAAAACCGAACGCATTGTTGTAGGGCTCGGTATTGCGGGCATGATGATCTTGGCCGGTTGCGCCGCCCCCGGTTATGGCGGTGGCTACAACGGCGGATATGCCCCGCCCCCCGCGTACGGCGGCCAGCCGCAGCAAACGGGCGCGCTGTATGGCCGTGTCGAGTCGATCCAGCCAATGCAGGCGCCGGCCAATAGCCCGGGCATCCTGGGCACGATCATCGGCGGTGTGGCCGGCGGGATCCTCGGCCACCAGGTGGGCGGCGGCACGGGCAATACGGTGGCAACGATCGGGGGCGCCGCGCTCGGTGCGTACGCGGGTAATCAGGTGGAGCAACGCGCCGGCGCGGGCGGCCAGACCGTTTATCGCGTGACGGTACGCCTGGACGACGGACGTGTTGCGACCGTCACGCAGCGTAACCCGAACAACCTGCGTGTTGGCGATCGCGCAATGGTCGCCAACGATCAGGCTACCCCTGCCTACTAATTAATACGAGGGCCGGTCGGAAGATCCGCGATACGCCAAAAAGAAAGCGATGGCGCGTTGGCGTCATCGCTTTTTTGTTCCTCGCTTATTCGGAAATAAGCGGAAGCGATCCTCCGGAATGGAGGGCAAAAAAAAAGCCCAGCGAAAGCTGGGCTTTTTTTCCGGTGCTGACCGAATTACTGTGCGCTGCGGGTGCCGACCACTTCGACTTCCACACGACGGTTCGGCTGCTGGCAGGCGATTTGTGCCTTGCGCGAACCCTTGCACGACTTCGGATCAACCTTCAACTGGCGCTTGCCCTTGCCTTCCGTGTAAACGCGGTTGGCTTCGATGCCCTTGCTGACCAGGTAGCCCTTCACGGCTTCAGCACGACGGACCGACAGGCGATCGTTGTACTTGTCCGAACCGAACGAGTCGGTGTGGCCAACAGCGATCACGACTTCCAGGTTGATGCCCTTCAGCTTCGAGACCAGGTCGTCCAGCTTGGCCTTGCCTTCCGGCTTCAGCACAGCCTTGTCGAAGTCGAACAGGGCGTCAGCAGCGAACGTGACCTTCTCGCTCGACACCACCGGGGCAGCCGGAGCGGCCGGAGCGGCAGCCGGAGCAGCAGCAGGAGCCAGAGCGCCGTCGCACTGTGCGTTGGCGGTTGCCGGCGTCCAGAAGCCATTGCGCCAGCACAGTTCGTTCGTGCCGTTCTTCCAGACCCACTCGCTCGTGCCGTTACCCCAGTTGTCGTTGACGGCCTTCTTTTCGTAGGGCACCGACTGAGCGTAGGCGGACGCAGCCATGGCTACCGCAGCTGCAGCGAACGCGAGCTTGGCAAATTTTTTCATATTTCTCCTCTCAGGATGAGATCACCGCAGAAGACTGCGAGCAGATGGGACGAAAACAAGTCATACATTCTTCGGAGTATAACATTCTCGGTGTGGTGAAGGCTCCACTTCGAACAATGTCTGCCTCTTCGCTGGGGGATTGTGCCACAAGCACGCACTCCTAAAAAGCAAATATAAGCGATTCGAACGGGGCGCCATGGCCTTGTGGTGTGTACGCAACAAGGCAAAAAACAGCTCGCAAACCCTTATGGGGACTGGATCGCCGGTTTTGCCCACCCTCGCAGGGAACGTGCCCGGGGTTGAGGATGCGTCGCTCGCCGATGCAAGGAGGAGGGGGCTTGCGGCATGGTAAAATGTTCTGTTATTCGCGCAACCGCAGCGCCTTGTAGTGATCACTACGGGGCCTCCCATCGTTCGCCCAATGGATCAATTCGCCAAAGAGACACTCCCGGTATCGCTCGAAGAAGAAATGCGCAGCTCGTACCTCGCTTACGCGATGAGCGTGATCGTGGGCCGCGCCCTTCCAGATGTTCGGGATGGTCTCAAGCCGGTGCATCGTCGTGCGTTGTACTCGATGCACGAGCTCAACAACGACTGGAACCGTCCCTATAAGAAATCCGCGCGTATCGTCGGCGATGTGATCGGTAAGTATCACCCGCACGGCGACACCGCTGTGTACGACACTATCGTGCGCATGGCGCAGGACTTCTCGCTGCGCTACATGCTGGTCGACGGTCAGGGCAACTTCGGTTCGGTCGATGGCGACAACGCCGCGGCGATGCGTTACACCGAAATCCGCCTGTCCAAGATCGCCCACGAACTGCTGGCAGACATCGACAAGGAAACCGTCAATTTCGAGCCGAACTACGACGGCTCTGAAACCGAGCCGTCCATTCTGCCGGCGCGCATTCCGAATCTGCTGATCAACGGCTCGTCCGGCATTGCCGTGGGGATGGCGACGAACATTCCGCCCCACAACCTCAATGAAGTCGTCGACGGATGCCTGCATCTGCTGCGCAATCCGGAAGCCACGGTCGATGAGCTGATCGAGCTGATTCCCGCGCCGGACTTCCCGACCGCCGGCATCATCTACGGCATCTCGGGCGTGCGCGAGGGCTACCGCACCGGCCGCGGCCGCGTGGTGATGCGGGCCAAGACGCACTTCGAGGACATCGACCGCGGCCAGCGCCAGGCGATCATCGTCGACGAACTGCCATATCAAGTTAACAAGCGCACGCTGCTCGAACGCATTGCCGAACTGGTGACGGAAAAGCGCATCGAGGGCATCTCCGACATCCGCGACGAATCGGACAAGTCCGGCATGCGGGTCGTGATCGAACTGAAGCGCGGCGAGGTGCCCGAGGTTGTGCTCAACAACCTCTATAAGAATACGCAGCTGCAGGACACGTTCGGCATGAACATGGTGGCGCTGGTGGATGGCCAGCCTCGCCTGCTGAACCTGCGCCAGATGCTGGAGTGCTTCCTGCTGCACCGGCGCGAAGTGGTGACGCGTCGGACGGTCTTCGACCTGCGCAAGGCGCGCGAGCGTGGCCACATCCTCGAAGGCCTGGCCGTTGCGCTGGCCAACATCGACGAGTTCATCGCGATCATCAAGGCGGCGCCCACGCCGCCCGTGGCCAAGGCCGAGTTGATGAGCCGCAGCTGGGATTCCGGTCTCGTGCGCGACATGCTCTCGCGTGCGGAGAGTGAAACCGCAGGCGGGCGCGCCGCGTATCGCCCGGAAGGTTTGCTGCCGGCGTTCGGCATGCAGGGCGACGGCCTCTACAAGCTGTCTGACACCCAGGCGCAGGAAATCCTGCAGATGCGGCTGCAGCGCCTCACAGGCCTCGAACAGGACAAGATCGTCCAGGAATACCGCGAAGTGATGGCGCAGATCGCTGACCTGCTCGACATTCTGTCGCGGCCAGAGCGCATTACGGCCATCATCGCCGACGAACTCACTGCGATCCGCGCTGAATTCGGCGACGAGCGCCGCTCGCAGATTGAGCACAATGCGACCGAGTTGGACACCGAAGACCTCATTACGCCGCAGGATCTCGTGGTGACGCTGTCCCACAGCGGCTATATGAAGAGCCAGCCGATCTCCGAATACAGGGCGCAGAAGCGTGGCGGGCGCGGCAAGCAGGCCGCCGCAACGAAGGAAGATGACTGGATCGACACCCTCTTCGTCGCCAACACCCACGACTACATCTTGTGCTTCTCGAACCGCGGCCGCCTGTACTGGCTGAAGGTGTGGGAAGTGCCGCAGGGCAGTCGCAACTCGCGCGGCCGTCCGATCGTCAACATGTTCCCGCTCTCGCCCGGCGAAAAGATCAACGTGATCCTGCCGGTCAAGCAGTTTGACGAACAGCATTTCGTCTTCATGGCGACGTCCAAGGGCACGGTCAAGAAGACGGCGCTCACCGAGTTCTCGAATCCGCGCAAGGCGGGGATCATCGCGGTGGACCTGGACGAGGGCGACTTCCTGATCGGTGCGGATATCACCGACGGCAAGCACGATGTGATGCTGTTCTCGGACGCCGGCAAGGCGGTGCGTTTTGACGAGAACGACGTGCGACCGATGGGCCGCCAGGCGCGCGGCGTGCGCGGGATGAACCTGGAAGAGGGCCAGCAGGTGATCGCCATGCTGGTCGCCCCGGCCGAGACCGAAGGCGACGGTGCCCAGGCTCGCGCGGGTAGCGTGCTGACAGCCACCGAGAACGGCTACGGCAAGCGCACCCCGATCTCCGAATACACCCGCCACGGCCGCGGCACGAAGGGCATGATCGCCATCCAGACGTCCGAGCGTAACGGCAAGGTCGTTGCCGCTGCGCTGGTGGCGCCGGAAGACGAGATCATGCTGATCACGACGGGCGGCGTGCTGATCCGTACGCGCGTGGACGAGATCCGCGAAATGGGCCGCGCCACGCAGGGCGTGACGCTCATCTCGGTGGGTGAAGGCAACAAGTTGTCTGGTCTGCAGCGTGTGGTGGAATCCGATGCCGAAGACGGCGACGGCGCTGACGGCGGCGAGACCGCGCAGGGCGCCGATGCACAGCCGGATGACAGCGCAGAGTCATAATTCGAAACAACTTTTGCTTGCCGTCAGGCGCAGTTCTGTCATGATGCCGGACCTGTGCGAGGCAGAGGCCGGAACTTCTGTGTGATGCGGCCGGCCTAAACGCAACGCTTATCTCAAGGGAGCAACAATGCACAAGAGTCTCAAACATCTGATCGTGGTAGCCGGTTTTGCGCCGTTGTTCGCATTCGCGCAGAGCGCTGGTGGCGATGCCGACAAGACGGCAGCCATCAAGGAACTGCTGACGACCATGAACGTCGATGCGGCCATCAAGGGTCAGGGTGAGGCGCTCGAAAATGGCGCCAAGCAAGAAGCTCCGCTGGTGCTGGAGCAGGCGCTGGTCGAGAACAAGAGCCTGAACGACAAGCAAAAGCAGGCCGCTGTCGAAAAGCTCAAGAAGAATGGCGCCGTGCAGCGCATGACGGACAGCGCCGGCAAGGACTTTGAGACGGCAGCGTTCCAGAAGGACGCCCTGCAGGCTCACTATGACGCGCTGGGCAAGTATTACTCCACCCAGGAAATCAAGGACCTGACCGCCTTCCTGAAGACACCGAGCGGCCAGAAGTTCATGGCCAACCAAGGCAAGGCCATGCAGGAGGTGTGGGGCACCGTGATGCAGAAGTACGGTCCGCAAGTCGGCAAGAAGATGCGCGACATGGCTGACAAGGAAGTGACCGCCGCCTCGAAGTAATCGATCAAGCTGGGTGGGCGCCGGGGCCTCAATTCCCGTGGCGCCGCCAGTTGGTAGATAATGGCTGTTTGGGTTTGCGCCCAGACAGCCATTTTTCTTTTGCCCCTTCGCCCCATGAACCAAGCGGATCGAGCCCTCCAAGCCAGCCAGGCACGCGTGTACAACTTCTCCGCAGGCCCGGCGGTGCTGCCTGCCGAAGTACTCGAGCAGGCGAAGGAGGAGATGCTCTCGTGGCACGGCAGCGGCATGAGCGTGATGGAGATGAGCCATCGCGGCCGCGAGTTCGAAAGCATCCTGGCGCAGGCATTTGGCGACCTGCGCGAACTGCTGGCGGTGCCCGACAACTACGAGATCCTGTTCCTGCAGGGCGGGGCCATCTCCGAAAACGCCATCGTGCCGTTGAACCTGATGCGCCGGTTGTCGGCCGACGCACCGAAGGCGGACTACGTCGTCACGGGCACGTGGTCGGTCAAGTCGCAGCAGGAGGCCCGCAAGTACGGGGCGGTCAACATCGCGGCCACCAGCGAGGCCCAGCGCTTTCACAAGATTCCCGATGTGTCGACGTGGCAGTTGTCGAGCGACGCGGCCTATGTGCATCTGTGCACGAACGAGACGATTGTCGGTGTCGAATACCAGGAGACGCCGAACATTGGGCAGTCGCATGGGCGCGTCGTAGTCGCTGACGTGTCGAGCCACATCCTGTCGCGCCCCATCGACTGGAGCGGTTATCAAGTGCTGTACGGCGGTGCGCAGAAGAACATTGGTCCGGCGGGCCTGACGATCGCCATCGTTCGCAAGGATCTGCTGGGCCATGCCCATCCGCTGTGCCCGTCGGCATTCAACTGGCGCCTGGTGGCCGAGAACGGCTCGATGTACAACACGCCGCCCACCTACGCGATTTATATCGCCGGACTGGTGTTCCAGTGGATCAAGCGCCAGGGCGGCGTGGAAGCGCTCGAGACGCGCAACATCGTCAAGTCCAAGATGCTGTACGACTTCATCGACGCCAGCAGCTTCTATCGCAACGAGATCCATCCGTCGTGCCGCTCGCGCATGAACGTGCCGTTTTTCCTCAACGACGAATCGCGCAACGACGCCTTCCTCGCGCAGGCGCGCGAACGGGGGCTGGTGCAGCTCAAGGGCCACAAGTCCGTCGGCGGCATGCGGGCGAGCATCTACAACGCGATGCCGCTGGAAGGGGTGGAGGCACTGGTCGAGTTCATGCGCGACTTCGAGCGCGCATCGGCCTGACGAGAGGCGCCGAAGCCAGGACAGAACATCGCGCAAGCGCTCGCCTTGTGCACCATTGGCGACCTCCGTTGCCGAACCCGATTCCGACAATGACCAGTCAGTCAGACGATACGAAGCAAAACAAGGACGCTGCATTGGCGGCGGAACTGGCGCCGTTGCGCATGCAAATCGACGCCATCGACAGTCAACTGCTCACGCTGCTCTCGGATCGCGCCAAGGTGGCGCAGGAAGTGGGCGAGGTGAAGAAACGCTATTCGTCGCCGGCGTTCCGGCCGGACCGCGAGCTGCAGGTCATCCGCAAGATGCAGTCGAGCAACCCGGGGCCGCTGCACGATGAGAGCATCGCCGCCATCTGGCGCGAGGTGATGTCTGCCTGCCGCGGGCTGGAGCAGGCGCTGCGCATCGGCTACCTCGGCCCCGCCGGCACATTCTCGGAGCAGGCGGTGATCGCGCATTTTGGCCACGAGATCCAGCCGATGCCGTGTCCGAGCATCGATGAGGTATTCCGCGCGGCCGAGTCCGGTACCGTCGATTGCGGCGTGGTGCCGGTCGAGAATTCGACCGAAGGCGTGGTGTCGCGCACGCTCGATCTGTTCCTGCAGACGTCGTTGAAGATCAGCGGCGAGATTGCGCTGCGGGTGCATCACAACCTGCTGCACAAGACCGGCGACATGTCGCAGGTGAAGGTCGTGCGGGCACACGCCCAGGCACTGGCGCAGTGCCAGCGCTGGCTGAATACGAATTACCCGAATCTGCCGCGCGAGGCGGTGTCGAGCAATGCCGAAGCGGCACGCATGGCGGGCGAGGACGATTCGGTGGCCGCGCTGGCGAGCGTGCAGGCCGCCAACCGCTATGGGCTTCACGTGGTGCGTGCGAACGTGGAGGACGATCCCCACAACCGCACGCGCTTTGTCGTCATCGGCAATTACGAGACGGAACCGAGTGGGCGCGACCAGACGTCGCTGATCCTGTCAGTGCCGAACGAGGCCGGCGCCGTGTACCGGCTGCTCGCTCCGTTGGCCGAGAACGGCGTGTCGATGTGCCGCTTTGAATCGCGCCCGGCGCGCAGCGGCGCATGGGAGTACTACTTCTACGTCGACGTGGAAGGCCATCAGCGTGATCCGCAAGTCGCGCGTGCGCTCGAGAAGCTGCGACACGATGCGGCCTATTTCAAGGTGCTGGGGTCCTACCCGTCGGCGCACTGAAATCTTCGGCTCACCTCGGTCGAAGCGCTGGGCCCCCTGAGTTGGCATCGGGCGCCGGGCACATCGGGCTACAATGCCGCTTTGCTTTTTTCCGGCAGGGCGGTGTTGTGGCCTCTTCTTTTTCCAGTTCCCGTTTGGTGATTGCCGGCGTTGGCCTGATCGGTGGTTCGCTGGCGCTCGCGTTGCGCCGCGCGGGTGTCGTTGGACATGTCGTCGGTGTGGGCCGCTCGGCCGCGTCGCTGGAAACGGCGGTCCGGCTCGGCGTGATCGACGAGGCTTTGCCGATGGAGGAGGCGGTGCGCGAAGCCGACATGGTCGTGCTCTGTGCACCCGTGGCGCAGACGCTGCCGCTGCTGCTCGCCATGCAGCCGCACCTGGGGCCGGAGACCATCGTGACAGACGCCGGCAGCACCAAGTCCGACGTCATCATGGCGGCCAAGACGGCGCTCGGCGATCAGGTGAGCCAGTTCGTGCCCGCGCATCCCATCGCCGGCCGCGAGTTGAACGGTGTGGAAGCAGCGCTGGCCGATCTCTATGTCGGCAAGAAGACCGTGATCTGCCCGCTGCAGGAAAATCGCCGCGCCGATGTGGCGCGCGTGCAGGGCATGTGGGAAGCCGCGGGCGCCCATTGCCACATCATGTCGGCCGTGCAGCATGACGCGGTGTTCGCGTCGGTCAGCCATTTGCCGCACGTCCTCGCGTACGCGCTGGTCGCCCAGATCATCAATGCGGAGGACGCCGAGCTCAAGCTCGACTTTGCCGGCGGCGGCTTCCGCGACTTCACGCGCATTGCGGCATCGTCGCCCGAGATGTGGCGCGACATCTGCCTATCGAACCGCGAAGCGTTGTTGCGCGAACTGACGACCTACGAAGCCCTGATCGGCCGCCTGAAGGCCATGATTGCCGAACGCGATGGCGATGCGCTCGAGCGCGTGTTCCGCCGCGCAAGCCAAGCGCGTCTCGCATGGCCGCAACGCACGACAGCGATCAACCAACCCGAATAACGTTCTTGTTTTGAACTGACTGGATTCATGGAACATCTCGACGTCGGCCCGCTGAAGAGGGCGCGCGGCACCATCAAGTTGCCGGGTTCGAAGAGCATCTCCAACCGGGTGCTGCTGCTGGCCGCGCTTGCGCAGGGGGAGACCACCGTGCGCGAGCTGCTCGACTCCGATGACACGCGGGTCATGCTGGACGCGCTGGGCAAACTGGGCGTCTCGGTAGGTGCGCTCGGCAACAACGCCTATCGGGTGAGCGGCACGGGAGGGCGCTTCCCGAGCAAGGCTGCGGACCTGTTCATGGGCAACGCCGGCACGGCGATCCGGCCGCTGACCGCTGCGCTTGCGTTGCAGGGCGGCGAGTACACCCTGCATGGCGTGCCACGCATGCACGAGCGGCCGATCGGCGATCTCGTCGATGGCCTGCGCCAAGTGGGCGCGCGCATCGACTACACCGGCAACGAGGGTTATCCGCCGCTGGCCATTCATGCCGCGCCGGCCAGGATCGATGCGCCGATCCGCGTGCGCGGCGATGTGTCGAGCCAGTTCCTCACCGCGCTGCTGATGGCGCTGCCGTTGGTTCAGTCCAGCGGCACCGTGACCATCGAAGTCGTCGGCGAGCTGATCTCCAAGCCCTACATCGAGATCACGCTGAACCTCATGGCGCGCTTTGGTGTGCAGGTGGCGCGCGAAGGCTGGGCGTCGTTCACCGTGCCCACGGGCGTGGCCTACCAGGCGCCGGGCGAGATCTTCGTGGAGGGCGATGCCTCGTCGGCGTCGTATTTCCTGGCCGCCGGCGCGCTGGGTGGGGGGCCGGTGCGCGTAGAGGGTGTCGGGCTGTCGAGCATCCAGGGCGATGTCCGCTTTGCCGACGCGCTCAACCGCATGGGCGCCAACGTCATGGCCGGCGACAACTGGATCGAGGTGCGCGGCGTCGAGCGCGACGATGGCAAGCTCCACGCAGTGGAGCTGGACTGCAACCACATCCCCGACGCGGCCATGACGCTGGCTGTGGCGGCGCTCTTTGCCGACGGCACGACGACGCTGAGCAATATCGCGAGCTGGCGCGTGAAGGAAACCGACCGTCTGAGCGCCATGGCCACCGAACTGCGCAAGCTCGGCGCCACGGTGGAAGAAGGCGCAGACTACATCCGTGTGACGCCGCCGTCGCAATGGACCGAACCCGCCGACGGGATCGACACCTACGAAGACCATCGTATGGCGATGGCCTTCTCCCTGGCAGCGTTCGGCCCGGTGCCCGTGCGCATCAACGACCCCCGTTGCGTGGCCAAGACGTTCCCTGACTATTTCACGGCGTTCGGCGCCATTACCGCCTGAAACGCAATTAACTGCCTTCGCTGATCATGTCCGACGCCACTGCTTCCACGCCGTACCCTGTCATTACCATCGACGGCCCGACTGCGTCCGGCAAGGGCACTGTCGCGCACCAAGTAGCGGACCTGCTTGGCTTTCACCTGCTCGACAGCGGCTCGTTGTACCGCCTCGTAGCGCTGTGCAGCATGCGCGAGAACGTCGACGAGCACGACGTCGAAAACCTCGTTCGCATCGCCAGCACGCTGGATGTGCGCTTCAAGGCAGACCACATCTGGCTTAAGGGCGAAGATGTGAGCCAGGCGCTGCGCCACGAGTCGGTCGGCAACCAGGCCTCGGCCATTGCCGTGCACGGAGCGGTGCGGAATGCCCTCCATGCTCGCCAGCGCGCCTTTCTGGAAGCGCCTGGCCTGGTGGCTGACGGGCGCGACATGGGCACCGTGGTTTTTCCCGAAGCGGTGCTCAAGGTGTTCCTCACGGCAAGCGTCCAGGCGCGCGCCGAGAGGCGCTATAAACAATTGATTGCAAAGGGATTTTCTGCTACAGTGGAAAGTCTTTCGCAGGACTTGGAGGCGCGCGATTTGCGGGATCGTACCCGCAGTGTCGCGCCGCTGCGTCCGGCGCAGGATGCACGGCTGCTTGATTCGTCCGACATGACGATCGATGAGGTGGTCGCGCAGGTACTGGACTGGTACCGGCAGGTGCAGGGCGCCAAGGCGCAATGACCTGCGGTTTGGTCCGATCGGTGCCGGTGATGGTGTTGCCATTGCCGGCGTTGTTCAACTCGTAACCCCGCATGCGTGTCTTCGCCACTGACGCGAAAGCAATGCGAGGCATGTTTTGCGGATGCCCATTTTTATGTCCCAAACTAACGAATCTTTTGCCGCCCTGTTCGAAGAGTCGATCGCCCGTTCCAATATGAAGGCGGGTGAGGTGATCTCTGCGGAAGTTGTGCGCATCGACCACAACTTCGTCGTTGTGAACGCGGGCCTGAAGTCCGAAGCCTTTGTCCCGGTCGAGGAATTCCTGAACGACCAGGGCGAGCTGGAAGTGCAAGTCGGCGACTACGTTTCGGTCGCGATCGATGCACTGGAAAACGGCTACGGCGACACGATCCTGTCGCGCGACAAGGCCAAGCGCCTGGCTTCGTGGCTGAACCTTGAGAAGGCACTGGAATCCGGCGAAATCATCTCCGGTACCGTGACCGGCAAGGTGAAGGGCGGCTTGACCGTCATGGTCAACGGTATTCGTGCATTCCTGCCGGGTTCGCTCGTCGACGTGCGTCCGATCAAGGACACCACGCCGTACGAAGGCAAGACCCTCGAATTCAAGGTCATCAAGCTGGACCGCAAGCGCAACAACGTTGTGCTGTCGCGCCGCGCCGTGGTGGAAGCCACGCTGGGCGAAGAGCGCCAGAAGCTGATGGAAACGCTCAAGGAAGGCGCCATCGTCAACGGTATCGTCAAGAACATCACCGACTACGGCGCGTTCGTGGATCTGGGTGGCATCGACGGTCTGCTGCACATCACCGACCTGGCATGGCGTCGTGTGCGTCACCCGAGCGAAGTGCTGTCGGTTGGCCAGGAAATCACCGCCAAGATCCTCAAGTTCGACCAAGAGAAGAACCGCGTCTCGCTGGGCGTCAAGCAACTTGGCGAAGATCCGTGGGTCGGCATCTCGCGCCGCTACCCGCAAGGCACCCGCCTGTTCGGCAAGGTGACCAACCTGACCGACTACGGCGCGTTCGTCGAGATCGAAGCCGGCATCGAAGGCCTGGTCCACGTGTCGGAAATGGACTGGACCAACAAGAATGTGGCTCCGTCCAAGGTTGTTCAGCTGGGCGACGAAGTGGAAGTCATGGTCCTGGACATCGACGAAGACAAGCGTCGTATCAGCCTGGGCATGAAGCAGTGCAAGGCCAACCCGTGGGACGATTTCGCTCGCAACCACAAGAAGGGCGACAAGCTGGCCGGCCAGATCAAGTCGATCACCGACTTCGGCGTGTTCATCGGCCTGCCGGGCGGCATCGACGGCCTGGTGCACCTGTCGGACCTGTCGTGGCAGGAATCGGGCGAAGAGGCCGTTCGCAAGTACAAGAAGGGCGACGAAGTGGAAGCCGTGGTGCTGGCCATCGACGTCGACAAGGAACGCATCTCGCTGGGTATCAAGCAACTGTCGGGTGACCCGTTCAACAACTTCATCTCGGCCAACGACAAGGGCGCCGTGGTGACCGGTACGATCAAGGCTGTGGATCCGAAGGGCGCCGTGGTGCAGCTGGCTGACGACGTGGAAGGCTACCTGCGTGCCTCGGAAATCTCGAGCGACCGCGTGGAAGACGCCCGCAACGTGCTGAAGGAAGGCGAGTCGGTGACGGCAATGATCGTCAACATCGATCGCAAGTCGCGCAACATCAACCTGTCGATCAAGGCCAAGGACAGCGCTGACCAGCAAGAAGCCATGCAGAAGTTCGCGGCTGACACCAGCACCGCTGGCACCACGAACCTCGGCGCGCTGCTGAAGGCCAAGCTGAACGAAACCAACCAGTAAGCATCCACCGGGTCGACCTACAAGGACGCGCGCAAGATGCCCATGACCAAGTCTGAACTCGTGGAAAAGCTGGCCGCCCGTTTTCCGCAGCTCCTGCTGCGGGATGCGGACATCGCGGTCAAGACGATCCTGGATGCGATGTCGGATGCGCTTGCAGACGGCCACCGCATCGAGATCCGCGGGTTTGGCAGTTTTGGTCTGAACCGTCGTCCGCCGCGTGTAGGCCGCAACCCCAAGTCCGGCGAGAAGGTCCTGGTGCCCGAAAAGCGGGTGCCGCACTTCAAGGCGGGCAAGGAGTTGCGCGAGCGGGTCGACCGCAGCCTGGAGCGACAAGGCGAATCCTCCTCGGAGGGCGAGCCAGCTCTGTCGCTCACGGCTGTCAAGGCCGCCCGACAGGCTGACAGCAATCGCCAGACGGCCGGTTTTTCGGCCGATGTGGCGGTGCCGCTGGCTATGTCGCGTTGAGTCTTGGTTGGAATTGGCAGTTTCAGAGACGCCCCGCTTTGCCGGGGCGTTTTTGTTTTGCGATGTCATTGCGGCGGCGCACCCGCGTGGCTGGCCGCTATGTGAATCCGCTACAATGCGGCACAACCCGTCAGTCGCGCCCTATTGGCCGCCACACGCCGTCCGTTTTTCGAATCCGCATGAAATTTCTTGTCTGGGTCATCCGCATCCTGTTGTTTGTGCTGCTCTTCGTGCTGGCACTGCACAACACGGCGGAAGTCTCGCTGCTGCTGCCGTTTGGCGTGGTGTGGCATGCGCCGCTGATTCTGATTGTGCTGGCGTTTTTCGTGGCCGGTATCCTGCTGGCCATGCTCGCGATGGCGCCGCGTGTGATGCGACATCGTTTTGCTGCAAGCCGGCTGCGTCGGCAGATCGGCCGCATGAAATCCGAAGAGGGCGCGGCGGCTGGGCCGAATGCGCCCGTGGTTGCCGACTCTCCCTATCACGTTCCCGGCCCCAAGGTCTGACGCATGGATTTCGATCTCTGGTGGCTGCTCGCCATCCCGCTGGTGTTCGGCCTGGGTTGGGCGGCTGCTCGGCTCGACGCGCGCCAGTTGCGCACCGAGCAGTCATCGCTGCCGCGCTCGTACTTCAAGGGCCTGAATTTCCTCCTGAACGAACAACCCGACAAGGCCATCGACGCCTTCATCGAAGTTGCGCGTCTGGACCCGGAAACGACCGAGCTTCACTTCGCATTGGGCAGCCTGTTTCGCCGGCGCGGCGAGACCGAACGCGCGATCCGTGTGCACCAGAATCTCGTTAATCGTCCGGATCTGCCGGCCAACGAACGCGATCATGCGCTGTACGAGCTGGGCCAGGACTTCTTGCGCGCCGGCCTGCTGGATCGTGCCGAAGAATCCCTGCGCATGTTGATGGAAGGCGCGTTTGCCGAGCCGGCCAAGCGCGTGCTGCTGGAGTTGTACGAAGTCGAGAAGGAGTGGCGCAAGGCCATCGACGCGGCGCGCGAACTGCAGAAGCTGCAGGGCAAGGACTATTCCGTGCAGATCGCGCAGTTCTGCTGCGAGTTGGCGCAGGAAGCCCTGCAGCGCAAGGACGTCCCGACCGCTGTCGAATGGCTCGAGCAGGCCCTCGCCGAAAACCCGAAGAATGTACGCGCGACCATCCAGTTGGGCGACGTGGCGCAGGGGCAGGGCGATATTGAAGGCGCGATCAAGCGCTGGCGCAGCATCGAGCAGCAGAATGTGGCGTTCCTGCCGCTGGTGTCCGAGCGTCTGATGAAGGCGTATACCCAGCTCGGCCGTGCCGCCGAGGGCTTGGCGTGGCTGCGCTCCAAGATGGACGCGCGTCTGGGCCCCGAATTGCTGGACACGGTCTACAAGTATGAGCTCGACGTGCACGGTATCGACGACGCCGTGGCGTTGATGCGCGACCAGATTCGCCGCCAGCCTTCGTTGATGGCGTTGACGCGCCTGGTGGAGGCCGAGGCGACGCGTGCGTCGGAGGCGGTGAGCCACGAGCCCGTGGCGACGGCCGAGGTGGCCGAGAGCGCGCTGGCAGATCCGGTCGAGTCGGGCGTCAACGCTGATATCCAGCGCGCGCAGGATCTTGGTGCCATCCGCGACCTGCTGCAAAGCCGGACGCGCAACTTGGCACGCTACACCTGCCAGGAATGCGGCTTCCGCGCCCGTCTGTTCTATTGGCAGTGTCCCGGCTGCAACCGCTGGGAAACATATGCCCCGCGCCGCACGGAAACGTTGGGCGGCAGTGGCGGGGCGAGCATGTAATTCAGTCTGGCGTGGCCTGTGTCAGGCCGCGCCGGCGTGTTTTCAATCCTTGAAGTGTTCGTATGAAAATCACCATCATCGGTAGTGGTTATGTCGGTCTGGTTACCGGCGCGTGTTTGGCCGAACTCGGCAACGATGTCTTCTGCCTCGACGTCGACCAGAAGAAGATCGACCTGCTCAACGCCGGCGGTGTACCCATCTACGAACCCGGCTTGAAGGAGCTGATCGAGCGCAATCGCGCCGCAGGCCGCATCCGGTTTTCGACGGACGTGGCCGCCAGCGTGGCGCACGGTGACGTGCAGTTCATCGCCGTGGGGACGCCGCCCGATGAAGACGGCTCGGCTGACCTGAAGTACGTGCTGGCTGCCGCGCGCAACATCGCCGAGCACATGGATGGCTTCAAGGTGATCGTCGACAAGTCCACCGTGCCGGTGGGTACGGGCGACAAGGTGCGCGCCGCGGTTGACGAAGTGCTGGCCAGGCGCGGCAAGTCCGACGTCGGCTTCTCGGTGGTGTCCAATCCCGAGTTCCTGAAGGAAGGTGCGGCGGTGGATGACTTCATGCGCCCGGACCGCATCGTGCTCGGCACCTACAGCGACGAAAACGGCCTGCGCGCCAAGGCCATGATGCGCACGCTGTACGCGCCGTTCAACCGCAACCACGAACGGACGTTCTACATGGACGTACGTTCGGCCGAGTTCACCAAGTACGCCGCCAACTCGATGCTGGCCACGCGCATTTCGTTCATGAACGAGATGGCCAACCTGGCCGACAAGGTGGGTGCCGACATCGAGCTCGTGCGCCTGGGCATCGGCTCCGACCCGCGTATCGGCTACAGCTTCCTCTACGCCGGCACCGGCTACGGCGGCTCGTGCTTCCCGAAGGATGTGCAGGCGCTCGTGCGCACCGCGCAGGAGTACGGCCAGAAGCTGCATGTGCTCGAGGCCGTCGAGGCCGTCAACGACAAGCAGAAGGAAGTGCTGGTCGGCAAGATTGAAGCGCGCATGGGCGCTGACCTGACCGGCCGCACGTTTGCCATCTGGGGCCTGGCCTTCAAGCCGAATACCGACGACATGCGCGAGGCGCCGAGCCGCATCCTGATCGCCGCGCTGCTGGCGCGTGGCGCACGCGTACAGGTGTATGACCCGGTTGCCATGGAAGAGGCCCGCCGCGCACTGGCGCTCGATCTTTCTGCGGAACAACTGGAACGCGTAACGTTCTGTGCCGGTCAGATGGACGCACTCAGGAACGCCGACGCCCTCGTCATCGTGACCGAGTGGAAGGCGTTCCGCAGCCCCGACTTCCAAGCCGTGAAGGCGCTGCTGAAAACGCCGATGGTCTTCGATGGCCGCAACCTGTTCGAGCCGCAAGCCATGCGTGAAGCGGGCTTCGAATACCAGGCCATCGGGCGCTCCACCCAATCGTAATTGCCGTGACCTCGGCTGCTGCCGCATCCTAGACCCATGACCACGCCCGTCTCCGAACAGATCCGCGCCGCCCGCATCCTCGTGGTGGGCGACATGATGCTCGACCGCTACTGGTTTGGCGATGTCGACAGGATTTCGCCGGAAGCGCCCGTGCCGGTGGTGCAGATCAAACGCCAGGACGAGCGCCTGGGCGGTGCAGCCAACGTGGCGCGGAACGTGGCGGCGCTTGGCGCACAGGCGGCCATGCTTGGCGTGATCGGCGACGACGAGCCGGGCCGCAGCATTGAAGCGCTGCTGAACGAGAGCCACGTCGCGGGCCATCTGCACCGCGATCCGGCGGTCAACACGACCATCAAGCTGCGCGTACTGGCGCGCCAGCAGCAGTTGATCCGCGTTGACTTCGAAAACCCGCCCACGCACGAAGTGCTGATGTCGGTGCTGGATGGTTTTGGTGCGCTGGTGCCGCAGCATGACGTTGTGGTGCTCTCCGATTACGGCAAGGGCGGGCTGACGCACGTGGGCAAGATGATCGATGTCGCACGCCATGCCGGCCGTCGCGTGCTGGTCGACCCGAAGGGCGATGACTATTCGCGCTACAAGGGCGCCACCATGATCACGCCCAACCGTGCGGAGATGCGCCAGGTGGTCGGTTCGTGGAAATCGGAGCAGGACCTGACCATCCGCGCGCAGAACCTGCGCCGTGACCTGCAGCTCGAGGCGCTGTTGCTCACTCGGTCGGAAGAAGGCATGACGCTCTACACCGAGCACGAAGTGCTGCACGTATCGGCTCAGGCGCGCGAGGTGTTCGACGTCTCGGGTGCCGGCGATACCGTGATCGCCACGCTGGCCACGCTGCTGGGCGCCGGCGCGAACATCAAGGAAGCCGTGCAGTACGCCAACCGTGCGGGCGGCATCGTTGTCGGCAAGCTCGGTACGGCAGTTGTCACCCACGCAGAACTTTTCTCCCACGCATCATGACCATCATCGTCACCGGCGCGGCCGGCTTCATCGGCGCCAACATCGTCAAGGGCCTGAACGAGCGCGGCGAGACCGACATCATTGCCGTCGACAACCTCACGCGCGCCGACAAGTTCAAGAACATCGTCGACTGCCAGATCAGCGATTACCTCGACAAGACCGAGTTTGTCGAACGCTTTGCGCGCGGCGATTTTGGCAAGGTCCGCGCGATCTTCCATGAGGGCGCCTGCTCCGACACCATGGAGACCGACGGCCGCTACATGATGGACAACAACTACCGCTACTCGCTGGGGGTGATGCGCGCGTGCCTGGATCAGGGCGTGCAGTTCCTCTACGCGTCGTCTGCGGCGACGTATGGCGCGTCGGAAACGTTCCGCGAAGAGCCCGAGTTCGAGCGGCCGCTGAACGTGTACGGTTATTCCAAGCTGCTGTTCGACCAGGTCGTGCGCCGTATCATGCCGACCGCGCTGTCGCAGATTGCCGGCTTCCGCTACTTCAACGTCTACGGCCCGCGCGAGCAGCATAAGGGACGCATGGCATCCGTGGCGTTCCACAACTTCAACCAGTTCCGCGAAGAAGGCACCGTCAAGCTGTTCGGCGAGTACAACGGCTACCCGCAAGGCGGCCAGATGCGTGATTTCGTGTCGGTGGAAGACGTGGTGAAGGTCAACCTGTTCTTCTTCGACCATCCGGACAAATCGGGCATCTTCAACCTCGGGACGGGTCGTGCCCAGCCCTTCAACGACATCGCTACGACGGTCGTCAACACGCTGCGTGAGGCCGACGGCAAGCCGGCGCTCTCCACCGAAGAACTCGCGCAGGAAGGCTTGATCGAGTATGTGAAGTTCCCGGATGCGCTGCGTGGCAAGTACCAGTGCTTCACGCAGGCTGACCAGTCGCGCTTGCGTGCGGCCGGTTACACGGCGCCGTTCCTGACGGTGCAGGAAGGCGTATCGCGCTACTGCCAATGGCTGCTGAAGCAACCAGTCTGAGGCCACCCAATCAGACAACGCGTGATTTTTTGTCAGCGCGCTTGGCATCCTCGTGATGCTCTTTAAGATGTGCCGAAACCGCCATGCCACGTGGCGGTTTTCTTTTTTCCTCTCACCATAGGAGAAGCACATGTTGAAGAAGCTGTTGGCCGTTGCCTTGATGTCGCTGTCGATGCTGTCCGCATCATGGGCGGCCGTGGATGTGAATACGGCGGATCATGCCGCCCTCGAGACGCTGTCGGGCATTGGCCCCAAGCGTTCCAAGGCCATCATCGACGAGCGCACGAAGAACGGTCCGTACAAGGACGCCAATGACTTCAGGTCGCGCGTTTCCGGCGTCGGCGACAAGACGCTCGCCAAGCTGCAAAACGAAGGGTTGACGTTCGGCACAGCAGCGCCTGCCCGCCCCGGTGCCAAGAAGGACGGCAAGGACGCCAAGAAGAAGTAAGCCTTCCCGCGCTCACGCCGACAACGCCTCGCCCGTGCGGGGCGTTTTGCCATGTGCTGCAAAGGGTTGTCAGCCCACTTCCGGCGCTGGATTACAATGAGCCGATTCCGGTCTCGCACGCATCATGGCTTATCTCACCATTGAAGACACCATCGGCAATACGCCGTTGGTCCAGCTCCAGCGCATTCCCGGCGAAGGCAACGCCCGCCGCGGCAACGTCATCCTTGGCAAGCTCGAAGGCAACAATCCGGCAGGCTCGGTCAAGGATCGGCCCGCGCTGTCCATGATCAAGCGCGCAGAGGCGCGCGGCCGCATCAAACCGGGAGATACGCTGATCGAAGCCACGTCTGGCAACACCGGTATTGCGCTCGCCATGGCGGCGGCCATCCGCGGTTACAAGATGGTGCTGATCATGCCCGAAGACCTGTCAGTTGAGCGCCGCCAGAGCATGGCAGCCTACGGTGCGGAAATCATCCTGACCCCCGTCAAGGGTGGCATGGAGTATGCGCGCGACTTGGCCGACGCGATGGAGAAGGAAGGCAAGGGCGTCATCCTCGACCAGTTTGCCAACCCCGACAATCCGCTGGCGCACTACGAAACCACCGGTCCCGAGCTGTGGCAGCAGACCGAAGGCCGCATCACGCATTTTGTCTCGGCGATGGGTACGACGGGCACGATCACGGGGGTGTCGCGCTTTCTGAAGGAAAAGAACCCCGCCATCCAGATCATCGGGGCGCAGCCTGAAGAAGGCTCGCGCATTCCTGGCATCCGCAAGTGGCCCGAGGCGTACATGCCGAAGATCTACGATCCGAAGTACATCGATCGTACCGAGCCGGTCAGTCAATCCGATGCCGAGCACATGGCGCGTCGGATGGCCCGCGAAGAGGGCATCTTCTGCGGTATCTCGGCGGCGGGCGCGTTGTGCGTGGCGCTGCGGGTGGCCGAAGCAGTCGAGAACGCGACGATCGTGTTCGTTGTGTGCGACCGCGGCGACCGCTATCTGTCGACAGGCGTGTTTCCTGCCTGACCACGCAGGGTGTGGCCACACAAAAAATGCGCAGCTTCGGCTGCGCTTTGTCTTTACACCCGTGCGGCTCAGCCCCGCATGGCCTGGCGCACGGCCTGGCCCAGCTCGTACACGGCGGCCGCGTAGAAGAAGCTGCGGTTGTAGCGCGTGAGAACGTAGAAGTTGCGCAGGCCGATGCGGTATTCGGTCGACTGGCCCGGCGTGGGCAGGTCGATCACGAGCACGTCGGTCTCCTGTTCGCGCGCTGCATCGACGCCCGCTGCCAGTGCCAGCCCGGCACGCGTGAGCTTGGACAGCGTCATGCGCGGATACGGCTGGCCGTCTGCGGCTGCCGCAGCGATGCCCAGGCTGTCGGCGTCGGCGGCGATGTTCCACATCACCGGGCGACCAGGTTCCCAGCCGTGCATCTGCAGGAAGCGCGCGACGCTGCCGATGGCATCCACGGCGCTGTTGCGCAGGTCGATATGGCCGTCGCGGTCGTAGTCGATGGCGTATTCGCGGATGCTGGTCGGCATGAATTGCGGAATGCCTACCGCGCCGGCATATGAGCCCAGCACCGAGAACGCGTCCGTGCCGGTGTCGCGGCACCAGAGCAGGTAGTCCTTGAGCTGGTTGCGGAACATCGCGCTGCGTTCTTCGCGATTGGGCGTGTCGGGGTAGTCGAAGGCCAGCGTGGACAGCGCATCCATCACGCGGAAGTTGCCCATGTCGCGTCCATAGATGGTCTCCACGCCGAGGATGCCGACGATCACGTCGGCCGGGACGCCGAATTCCTTCTCGGCACGGCGCAGCGTGTCGCCGTATTGCTGCCAGAACTCGACGCCAGCGCCGATGCGAATCGGCTCGATGAAGCGGCCGCGATAGGCCGTCCAGCTACGGCGGCCGGGCGTGGCCGGCGGCATGATGAGCCGCGACACGGTGGCGGAATACGCCGTGCCGGCAAACAAGGCCTCGAGCGAGGGGCGATCAAAGTTGTACTCGCTGACCAGCATGCCGATGAAGGCCTGCGTCTGCGGGTTGTTGCGGTAGCGGTCGGGGTCGATCTCTTCTTCATGCACCGCCACGCGGCGCTTCGACGAACGGGTGGCTTTCTTGGCTGCCAGCGAGAGCGCAGGGAAGGACAGCGCGGAGAGTGCGGCACCTGCGACCAGGGCGCGCAACACGGGACGACGGAGAGAAGGCGATTGGCTCATGGGCAGGCTTCGGACAGGACCGGGGCATTGTAGCGGATGGTTCTGCCGGACCACCTTGGCAACGGGCCCGCGTGCGACGCCGTGTCGCCGTGCTAACGTATCGGCTGGAGACACCGAAGCACCGGATCACAACACCAACATGGCGACCGGCCTCTATACGCATCCTGAATTTCTCCGGCACGAGATGGGGCCTCATCATCCCGAATGCCCGGACCGCCTGCGCGCGATCGAAGACCAGCTCATCGCAAGCCGCATCGAAGACCTGCTCGTGCCGTGCGAGGCACCCCCCGCCACCGAGGCGCAACTGTGCCGCGTCCATCGCCCGGAATACGTGCGCGAGCTCGTGGCGAATGTGCCGATCGCGGGCTACACGCCCATCGATCCCGACACCTCGATGAACCCGCACACCTACATGGCGGCCGTGCTGGCGGCCGGCGCGGCGGTGGATGCCACTGACAAGGTCATCGCCGGCGAGCTCGAGAACGCCTTCTGCAGCGTGCGACCGCCCGGTCACCATGCCGAGCCGGGGCGCGCCATGGGCTTCTGCTTCTTCAACAACGTGGCGGTGGCTGCGCGTCATGCGCTCGACCATCACGGCCTGCAGCGCGTAGCGATCATCGATTTCGACGTGCACCACGGCAACGGCACCGAGGCCGCGTTTCGCGACGAGCCCCGCGTGCTGATGTGCAGCATCTTCCAGCACCCGTTCTATCCGTATTCTGGTACCGAGGCGGTGGCGCCCAACATGGTCAACATCCCGCTGCCCGCCTATACCAACGGCCTGACCGTGCGCGAAGTCGTGGAGACGATCTGGCTGCCGCGTCTCGAAGCGTTCCGGCCGCAGATGCTGTTCATCTCCGCCGGCTTTGACGCGCATCGTGAAGATGATCTCGGCCAGTTGGGGCTGGTCGAAGCCGATTACGCCTGGATCACGCAACAGCTCATGCACGTCGCGCGTACGCACGCCAACGGCCGCATCGTCAGCTGCCTGGAGGGCGGTTACAACCTGAGCGCGCTGGGCCGCAGCGTGGTGGCCCACGTCAAGGCACTCGCGGAGCTTTAGGTGCTGAACGATGACGAATCGTCGGTGACATTCGAAAAAGTAATAAAGACATCGTTAAAGAATCGTTCCTCGCATGTAGCGGCTGCCTTACACTAGCGCCTTATTTCAAACAAGAACGAGACGGCAACAGCCTGGATCAGGGCGGTTGCCGTTTTTGCATGGAACGCATGATTGAACTCAAGGGGATATCGCAGCACTTTCGGGGGGCGGGCGGTGCCGACGTCCACGCACTGCGTGACGTCGACCTGACCATCGAGCGCGGCGAGGTGTTCGGCATCATCGGCCGCAGCGGCGCGGGCAAGAGCACGCTCGTGCGCGTCATCAACCTGCTGAACCGCCCGACCGCGGGCACCGTCACCGTGGCGGGGCAGGAACTCACCGCACTCAACGCCGACGGGCTGCGCCAGGCGCGCCGCAAGATCGGCATGATCTTCCAGCACTTCAATTTGCTGTCGTCGCGGACGGTGTACGACAACGTGGCGCTGCCGCTCGAACTGGCCGGCACGTCGCGCGAGCGCATCCGCGAGATCGTGCTGCCGCTGCTGGAGCTCGTCGGCTTGTCCGCCCACAAGGATCGCTACCCCGCGCAGATTTCGGGGGGGCAGAAGCAGCGCGTCGGCATCGCCCGCGCGCTGGCGAGCCAGCCCGACGTGCTGCTCTCTGATGAGGCGACGTCCGCGCTGGATCCGGAGACGACGCGCTCGATTCTCGATCTGCTGCGCAAGATCAATCGCGAGCTCGGCCTGACCATCGTCCTGATCACGCACCAGATGGAAGTCATCAAGCAGGTGTGCGACCGCGTGGCGGTGCTCGACGCTGGCCGCGTGGTCGAGCTTGGCCGCGTGATCGACGTGTTCCTCAAGCCGCAGCACGATGTGACGCGCGCGCTCATCGGCGAGGTGATCTCGCAGGAGCTGCCGCCCTCGGTGCTGGCGCGTGTGGAGAGCCGCCTGACGGCCCGCGAGCACGGCGGCCGCGACCACCTGTTCCGCCTGGCCTTTACCGGCGCAGGCGTGGACCAGCCGGTGCTCGCCCAGGCGATCCGCCACTATGGGCTCGACTTCAACATCCTGCACGGCCACATCGACGAGATCCAGGGCCAGGCTTTCGGCTCGCTGGCCATTCTGGCCACGGGCGATATCAACGACATCAGCAATGCGATGAACTTCCTGCGCGAGCAAGGCGTGGTGGTGGAGGAGATCAATCATGTGGTCTGACCTGACCGACCTGTTTCTGCCCGCCTTCTGGGAAACGCTTGCCATGGTGGGCGTGTCCGGGGGCATCGGCGGGCTGTTCGGCGTGCCGTTGGGGGTGCTGCTGTATCTGACGGTGCCGGGCGGCGTGCTGTCGGCGCCGGTGTTCAACCGCGTGGCGGGCCTCGTCGTCAATGCCGTGCGCTCGGTGCCGTTCATCATCCTGCTGGTGGCGGTGATTCCGTTCACGCGCCTGCTGGCCGGTTCGTCCATCGGCACGGCCGCGGCCATCGTTCCGTTGACCATCGCCGCGATTCCGTTCATCGCGCGCCTGGTGGAAACCGCCTTGCGCGAAGTGGACCGCGGCCTGATCGAAGCCGCGCAGTCGATGGGGGCGACCACGGGCCAGCTCGTCTACAAGGTGCTGCTGCCGGAGGCCATGCCCGGCATCCTCGCCGGCCTGACGATCACCTTCGTCAGCCTGGTCGGTTATTCGGCCATGGCCGGCACCATCGGTGGCGGCGGCCTGGGCGACCTGGGCATCCGCTACGGCTACCAGCGCTATGAATCGGACATCATGCTGGCGGTCGTCGTCATCCTGATCGTCTTCGTACAGGCGGTGCAATCGACGGGCGACTGGCTCGTGCGCCGCCTCAGCCATCGTTAATCCTTCATTCGACAGACAAAACGAGGAAACACAATGAACCGTCGTCAACTGCTGCAATGGTCTGCGAGCCTCGGCGCCGCGCTGGCACTGGCCGCGGGCAGCGCCCTGGCCCAGAGCAAGCCCATCAAGATCGGCGTGACCGCCGGCCCGCACGCCGAGATCATGGAAGAGGTGAAGAAGGTCGCCGAGAAGGATGGCGTGAAGCTCCAGATCGTCGAGTTCAACGACTACATCCAGCCGAACGCCGCCCTCGCTGCCGGTGACCTCGACGCCAACAGCTACCAGCATCAGCCGTATCTGGACGACCAGGTCGCCACGCGCGGCTACAAGTTCGTGAGCGTCGGCCAGACCATCACCTTCCCGATGGGCATCTACTCGAAGAAGATCAAGTCGCTGAAGGACCTGAAGGAAGGCGCACGCTTTGGCCTGCCGAACGATCCGACCAACGGCGGCCGAGCCCTGTTGCTGCTGCAGTCGCAGGGCGTGATCAAACTCAAGCCGAACGCTGGCTTCAAGGCCTCGCCGCGCGATGTGGCCGAGAACCCGAAGAAGCTGAGGTTCGTTGAACTGGACGCCGCCCAACTGCCGCGTTCGCTCGACGACCTGGACGCCGCCGCCATCAACGGCAACTACGCCGAGAAGGCCGGTCTGGATCCGACCAGGGATGGCATCGCCATCGAAACCCCGAAGGGCCCGTATGCCAATGTGATCGCTGTGCGCACGGCGGACAAGGACCAGCCGTGGGTGGCCAAGCTGGTCAAGGCGTACCACTCCGACACGGTCAAGGCCTTTGTGAAGGCCAAGTACAAGGACGCCGTCATCGTGGCTTGGTAATCACTTTCTGATCGCTGCGTCGATCCGATAGAGGGCTCTACCAAGCAGATTGCCGGACGTTTCACTGGCGTCCGGCAATTTTTCATGGTTAAAATAGCACGACCGTTCGGAAATTTAACGCGGCCGACTGGCCCCCCTTATAATGGCCGGCGTTTTGCAAAATCGTCTTATCAATTAGTGGAGTGAGCGCATGAAAGTCCTGGTCGCAGTCAAGCGCGTGATCGATTACAACGTGAAGGTCCGCGTGAAGACGGACGGCAGCGGTGTCGATCTGGCCAACGTGAAGATGAGCATGAACCCGTTCGACGAGATCGCCGTGGAAGAGGCGGTCCGCCTGAAGGAAGCGGGCGTTGCGACGGAAGTGGTCGCCGTGTCGTGCGGCGTGACGCAGTGCCAGGAAACCCTGCGCACCGCCATGGCCATCGGCGCGGACCGTGGCATCCTGGTCGAGACGAACGAAGAACTGCAGCCGCTGGCGGTGGCCAAGCTGCTCAAGGCCATCGTCGACAAGGAACAGCCGCAGCTGATCATCCTGGGCAAGCAAGCCATTGACGACGATGCCAACCAGACCGGCCAGATGCTGGCTGCGCTGGCAGGCCTGCCGCAAGCCACGTTCGCCTCGAAGGTGCAGATCGCAGACGGCAAGGCTTCCGTCACGCGAGAAGTGGATGGCGGCCTGGAGACCTTGTCGGTCAAGCTGCCGGCCGTGGTCACCACCGACCTGCGCCTGAACGAGCCGCGCTACGTGACGCTGCCGAACATCATGAAGGCGAAGAAGAAGCAACTCGACACGGTCAAGCCCGAAGAGCTGGGCGTGGACGTTGCACCGCGCCTGAAGACGCTGAAGGTGGTCGAGCCGCCGAAGCGCAGTGCTGGCGTCATGGTGCCCGACGTGGCGACGCTGGTGTCCAAGCTGAAGACGGAAGCCAAGGTGCTGTAAGCGGCGGTTTGTCCCTCCGCGCTACTGCACGCAACTTCAAGCACACCGAACAGGCAGATCAAGATGACCGCACTCGTTATTGCTGAACACGACAATCAATCCATCAAGGCCGCGACGCTGAACACCGTGACGGCTGCCGCCCAATGCGGCGGTGAAGTCCACGTGCTGGTGGCTGGCGCTGGCTGCAGCGCGGCCGCACAGGCGGCTGCGCAGATCGCCGGGGTGACCAAGGTGCTGGTGGCCGATGCGCCGCAGTTTGCCGATGGCCTGGCCGAGAACGTCGCCGAGCAGGCCCTGGCCGTTGCCGGTAACTACAGCCACATCCTGGCGCCCGCCACCGCCTACGGCAAGAACATCCTGCCGCGCGTGGCCGCCAAGCTGGACGTGGCCCAGCTGTCCGACATCACCAAGGTCGACGGCCCCGACACCTTCGAGCGCCCGATCTACGCCGGCAACGCAATTGCCACCGTGCAATCCGCCGACAAGGTGAAGGTGATCACCGTGCGTGGCACGGCATTCGACCCGGCTGCGGCCACCGGTGGCTCCGCTGCTACCGAAAACCTGACTGCCGTGGCTGATGCCGGCATCTCGCAGTTCGTCTCGCGCGAAGTGACGAAGAGCGACCGCCCGGAACTGACCGCCGCGAAGATCATCGTGTCAGGTGGCCGTGGCGTAGGCTCGGGTGAGAACTACACCAAGGTGCTGACGCCGCTGGCCGACAAGCTGGGCGCAGCGCTGGGCGCCTCGCGTGCCGCAGTGGACGCCGGCTTCGTGCCGAACGACTACCAAGTGGGTCAGACCGGCAAGATCGTCGCGCCGCAACTGTACATCGCCGTCGGTATTTCGGGCGCGATCCAGCACTTGGCCGGCATGAAGGATTCCAAGGTCATCGTCGCGATCAACAAGGATCCGGAAGCGCCGATCTTCCAGGTGGCGGACTACGGCCTCGTGGGGGACCTGAACACCGTGGTGCCGGAGCTGGTGAGCGCACTGGGCTGATCGCACCGCGCGGCGCGCTGATATGTGCGCCGCAGCGCCCCAGGCAAAGCCGTTTCCGACCATGTCTGGAAACGGCTTTTTTATGCGCCCGAGCGCCATCAGGACGGCGCGGACGAGTGGACCGAGCTGACGTTTCGTCCTGATCGCGCTTAACGAGAGTTGGAGAGAGACATGACTTATCAAGCCCCCGTCAAGGACATGCTGTTCGTGATGAACGAGCTCGCTGGCCTGGACAATGTTGCCAAGCTGCCCGGCTTTGAAGACGCCACTGCCGACACCGCCCAGGCCGTGCTGGAAGAAAGCGCGCGCTTTACCGGTGAGGTCGTTGCGCCGCTCAATGTGGAAGGCGATCGGAACCCGAGCAGCTGGAAGGAGGGCGTCGTGACGGCCACGCCGGGTTTCAAGGAGGCCTTTGCCCAGTTCGGCCAGGGCGGCTGGCAGGGCGTGCAGCACCCGGTGGAGTACGGCGGCCAGGGCCTGCCCAAGCTGATCGCCACGGCGTGCATCGAGATGCTCAACGCAGCCAACCTGTCGTTCGCGCTGTGCCCGCTGCTGACCGACGGCGCCATCGAAGCGCTGCTGACGGCCGGTACGGAAGCGCAGAAGCAGTTGTTCGTACCGAAGCTCATCTCGGGCGAATGGACCGGCACGATGAACCTGACCGAGCCGCAGGCCGGTTCCGACTTGGCACTCGTGCGCACCCGCGCCGAGCCGGTGGGCGACGGTACCTACAAGATCTTCGGCACGAAGATCTTCATCACCTGGGGCGAGCACGACATGGCCGAGAACATCGTCCACCTGGTGCTGGCGCGCACGCCGGGTGCACCGGAAGGTGTGAAGGGCATCTCGCTGTTCGTGGTGCCGAAGTTCCTCGTGAACGACGATGGCTCGCTGGGCCCGCGCAACGACGTGCACTGCGTGTCGATCGAGCACAAGCTTGGCATCAAGGCGAGCCCCACGGCCGTGCTGCAGTTCGGCGACCACGGCGGCGCGATTGGCACGTTGGTCGGCGAAGAAAACCGCGGCCTTGAATACATGTTCATCATGATGAATGCCGCGCGCTACGCCGTTGGCATGCAGGGCATCGGCGTGTCGGAGCGCGCGTATCAGAAGGCCGTCGCCTATGCACGTGAACGCGTGCAGAGTCGTCCGGTGGACGGCTCCGCTACCAAGGCGGTGCCGATCATCCATCACCCCGATGTGAAGCGCATGCTGCTGACGATGCGCGCCATGACCGAGGGCGCGCGTGCGTTGGCCTACGTGGCCGCCGCCGCATGCGATGCCGGCCATCATGCAGTCGACGAATCGATGCGCAAGCAGAATGCAGCGCTGTACGAATTCCTCGTGCCGATTGTCAAGGGCTGGAGCACGGAGATGTCCATCGACGTGACGAGCCTAGGCGTGCAGGTGCACGGCGGCATGGGCTTCATCGAAGAGACGGGCGCTGCGCAGTATTACCGCGACGCGCGCATCCTGCCGATCTACGAAGGCACCACCGCCATCCAGGCCAACGACCTGATCGGCCGCAAGACGGTACGTGACGGTGGTGCCGTGGCGCTGGGCATCTGCGCGGAAATCGCCAAGGTGGAAGCGGCGCTGGCCGCTGAGGGGGGGGCGCATTGCCAGGCCATGCGTGCGCGGCTGGCGGCCGGCCGTGAGGCGATGGAGTCGGTGGTGCGTTTTGTGGTCGCGCAAACCAAGGCGCAGCCGAACGCCGTCTTTGCGGGCAGCGTGCCGTACCTGCGCCTGTGCGGCATCGTGTTGTCGGGCTGGCAGATGGCCCGTGCGCTGCTCGTTGCCATCGACCGCGAAAGCGACGACCCGAACTTCTACGGCGCGAAGATCGCCACGGCACGCGTGTTTGCCGACGTGCTGCTTACGCAGGCGCCTGGCATTGCGCAGAGCATTCTCACCGGTGGCGAGACCATCGGCGCCGTGCCGGAAGCGCAGTTCTAAACCGCACTGCCGGGCAGCATCGACCGGCATGAAAAAAGGGAGGCCTCGGCCTCCCTTTTGCGTTGGTGCGACGGCGCTCAGGCCAGCGCAGGCTTGCCTGCCGGCATCGGCGAACCGCCAAGGTAGCGATACACCGAGAGGTCATCCGCGCGAATGGCGGGCGAACGACCCGACACCAGATCCGACAGCAACTTGCCTGAGCCGCACGCCATGGTCCACCCCAACGTGCCGTGGCCGGTGTTGAGCCACAGGCCGCGCACCGGCGTCTGGCCGACGATCGGCGTGCCGTCCGGCGTCATCGGGCGCAGGCCGGTCCAGAACGAGGCCTGCGACACATCGCCGGCACCCGGGAACAGATCGTTCACCACGAATTCCAGCGTCTTGCGCTTGCCTGGGTCCAGCCGCTTGTCGTAACCGACGATCTGCGCCATGCCGCCCACGCGGATGCGGCTGTCGAAGCGCGTGACGGCCACCTTGTACGTCTCGTCGAGAATGGTCGAGACGGGGCTCTTCTCGGCGTCCGTCATCGGCACGGTGATCGAGAAACCCTTGAGCGGATACACCGGTACGTTCACAAGGTTCTTCAGGAACGGCGTGCTGTAGCTGCCCAGCGCCACCACCACGAGGTCGGCATCGATCGGCTGGCCGTCGACCAGCGCGCCGCGCACGGCGTCGTTCTTGAAGATGAGGCTGTTGATGGTGCTGTTGAAACGGAAGCGCACGCCGAGCTGTTCCGCCATCGCAGCGAGGCGCGTGGTGAAGAGCTGGCAATCGCCCGTTTCGTCGTTGGGCAGGCGCAAGCCACCGGCCAGCTTGTGGCGGGTCGAGGCCAGGCCCGGTTCACTGCGCACGAGGTCGTCGCGCGAAAGCAGTTCGTACGGCACGCCGGCGCGCTCCAGCACGGCGATGTCGTTCGCGGCGCTGTCGAGCTGCTGCTGGGTGCGGAAGATCTGCAGCGTGCCTTGCTGGCGGCCTTCGTAGGCGATGCCGGTGTCGGCGCGCAGCTCGCGGATGCAGTCGCGGCTGTACTCGGCCAGGCGGACCATGCGCTCCTTGTTCTGCGCATAGCTGGCCGCGTCGCAGTTGCGCAGCATCTGCCACATCCACTTGAGCTGGAACAGGGTGCCGTCCGGGCGGATGGTGAGCGGTGCGTGCTCCTGGAACATCCATTTGATGGCCTTGAGCGGCACGCCGGGTGCAGCCCACGGCGACGCATAGCCGGGCGAGATCTGGCCGGCGTTGGCAAAGCTGGTCTCGAGCGCCGGGCCGGCTTCGCGGTCGACGACGGTGACTTCATGGCCGGCGCGGGCCAGGTAATAGGCGCTGGTAACGCCGATCACGCCGCTGCCAAGAACGAGCACGCGCATGCTGATACTCCCCGGGGATACGTAGACGATAGATGCCGCTATCGTATTCGTACATTTCCAGCAATTGTTTCTGTATATTCTCGGGAAACAGGAACAACTTCGATTTTGGGCCCGGCTGCGGCTCCCCTTGATCATGCGAACCCAGCGCAAGCCCGTGCGGGCCCTCGACAAGCTCGACCGCCGCATCCTCGACCTGCTGCAGAAGGACGGGCGGCTCTCCATGAAGGAACTGTCGGAGGCCGTCGGCCTGACCATCACGCCGTGCATCGAGCGCGTCAAACGCCTGGAGCGCGAAGGCTTCATCCTCGGCTATTACGCGCGGCTGAATCCCGCCATGCTCGGGGCTTCGCTCCTCGTGTTCGTCGAGATCAGCCTGGGCAGCAAATCCGGCAACATGTTCGAGCAGTTCCGGCGCGAGGTCCTGCGCATTCCCGAGGTGCTGGAGTGCCACCTCGTCTCGGGTGATTTCGACTACCTCATCAAGGCGCGCATCCGCGAGATGAGCGAATACCGGCGCCTGCTGGGCGACATCCTGCTGCAGTTGCCCGGCGCGGTGCAGTCAAAGAGCTACATCGTGATGGAGGAGATCAAGGAGACGCTCGCCATCGACGTCACGGAAGAGGGCGGGTGACGTCGCACTGTCACGGAAGCGCCTTACGCTGGCCGGCATTTCGATCCCGTATGCCGATGCCATGTCCGACCAGCCGATCTTCAAGCCGACCCGCCGCACGCTGATCAAGGGTCTTGTTTCCGCCGGCGGCACCGCGTTGCTGGGCGCGCGAATCGGGGAAGTGCTCGCGCAGGGCGTCGCGCCTGCCGTGGTGACGTCCGAGCGACTGCGTCCGCAAGTGCCCGGCGCCGTGATGAGCGGTGATATCACCACGGACAGCGCGATCGTGTGGAGCCGGACCGACCGTCCGGCGCGCATGATCGTCGAATATTCGACCGACGCCGCCTTCAAGCACGTCGCCCGCCGCGTGGGCCCCGCTGCCATCGAGGGCAACGGCCTGACGGCCCGCGTTGACCTGACCGGCCTGCCCGCCGGTGCCGATGTGTTCTACCGCGTCCGCTTTCAGGATCTCGTGCACGACAAGGCATTCAGCGGGCCCGTCAGCGGCCGCCTCCGCACCGCGCCCGTGCAGGCCGATCGGCCGATCTGCTTCGTCTTCTCCGGCGATGAAGCCGGGCAGGGCTGGGGCATCAATGAGCGCTTCGGCGGCTACCGCCTGTACGAAGCGATGCGCCGCGAATCGCCCGACTTCTTCATCCACTCCGGCGACCAGATTTACGCCGACGGCCCCATCCAGGCAGAGGTGAAGCTGCCGGACGGCTCGCTGTGGACCAATCTCGTCACCGAAGCCAAGTCGCACGTCGCGCAAACGCTGGACGATTACCGCGGCGCCTTCGCTTACAACCAACTCGACAGGAACAAGCGTCGCTTCGCCGCCGAAGTGCCGTTCCTCGTGCAATGGGACGACCACGAGGTGCGCAACAACTGGTATCCCGGTCAGCAGATCGGCCCGGAAGAGAAGCGCTACCAGGAGCGCAGCGCGTCGCTGCTCGCCGCGCGGGCGAAGCAGGCGATGTTCGAATACAACCCGTTCCGCTTCAACCCGCTCGACCCGGAGCAGATCTACCGCGCGTTCCAATACGGCCCGCTGCTCGACGTCTTCATGCTCGATGAGCGCAGCTATCGCGGCCGCAATTCGCCGAATCGCCAGACCACGCTCGATGCAGACTCTGCCTTCCTTGGCCCAGCCCAGACGGCGTGGCTCAAGCAATCACTCAAGCAATCGAAGGCGACGTGGAAAGTGATTGCCAGCGACATGCCGATCTCGCTGGTGGTGCCCGACCTGAACCCGGACGTACCCAAGGGCACCTACGAAGCGTGGGCGAACGCCGATGACGGCGGGCCGTCCGGCCGCGAGCTGGAACTGGCCGAGCTCCTGCGCTTCATCAAGCACGAGAACATCCAGAACGTGGTGTGGGTGACGGCCGATGTGCACTACGCGCAGGCCACGTACTATCACCCGTCGCGCGCGAAGTTCACGGAGTTCAAACCGTTCTGGGAATTTGTCGGCGGCCCGATCAACGCGGGCACGTTCGGGCCCAACGAGGTCGACCAAACCTTCGGGCCGGATGTGCGTTACGTCAGCATCCCGAAGGACAATGCGCAGAACCAGTCGCCCGCCGCGCTGCAGCAGTACTACGGCCGCGCGAGGATCGATCCCGCCACGCGCACGATGCACGTGTCGCTGCACGACCTTGACGGCAAATCGCTCTGGGAAGTGACGCTCGACCCGGAAGCGTAGCCGGCGCCACCCCAGCGGAACGCGGGCGGATGCGATAGGATCAGCCCGGCCCCCGCATACGACTCCATTCCGCTGTGCCCGATATGTCCGACCGCCACGTCCCGCGCAAGGGACGCGGCGCCACCTCCAATCTGCAAGGCCGTTTCGAACGCGATGAACGCACACGCGTCGATGACGGCTGGCAACCCCTCGTCGGCCAGTTCGACGCCGCCGACGCGCCGCCGCGCCTGCAGACGAGCGTCTCCATCGAACGCGCGCGCTCGATCCTGAGCCACAACCAGTCGCCCGACATTCCGTTCAGCGTGTCGCTCAATCCGTATCGCGGTTGCGAGCATGGTTGCGTGTATTGCTTCGCGCGGCCCACGCATGCGTATCTCGAACTGTCTCCCGGGCTCGATTTCGAGACGAAGCTGTTTGCCAAAACGAATGCCGCCGAGCTGCTGCGCGAAACGCTCGCCAAGCCGAGCTACCGCTGCGAGCCGATCGCGCTTGGCGTCAACACCGACGCCTACCAGCCCATCGAGCGCGAACTGCGCATCACGCGCGACGTGCTGCAGGTCCTGCACGATTGCGACCACCCTGTGGGGCTCATCACCAAGTCGTCATTGATCGAGCGCGACATCGACCTGTTAGCGCCGATGGCCGCCAAGAACCTCGTCGTGGCGGCCGTGACGATCACCACGCTCGATGCTGACCTCGCGCGCAAGCTCGAGCCCCGCGCGGCCACGCCGTCGCGGCGGCTGCGCACGATACGCACGTTGGCGGAAGCGGGCATTCCGGTGGGTGTGAGCGTCGCGCCGATGATCCCTTTCATCACCGACGACCACATGGAGCAGATTCTCGAAGCGTCACGCGAGGCCGGCGCCACGTACGCGAGCTACATCGTGCTGCGGCTGCCGAACGAGTTGAACGCCGTGTTCCAGGACTGGCTGACGGCGCATTTCCCCGATCGAGCGCAACGCGTGATGAACCGCGTTCGCGATCTGCACGGTGGTCAGGATTACAAGGCCGACTTCGCCACGCGCATGCGCGGCACCGGCATCTGGGCGGATTTGCTGCGCCAGCGCTTCTACAAGGCCGCCGACAGGCTCGGCTTCAGCTACCACCGCTACAACGAACGGGTGCTCGACACATCGCAGTTCAAACCGCCTGCGCGCGCGGCCAAGCCAAGAAAGCCCCCCGACGAGCGCCAGGGCAGCCTGTTCTGACCGGCTTATTGCGACAGTTCCTTCGCAGCCTGCACCTGCGATTCGAAATACGTCTGGAACGTGATGGCGAGCCCCGCCATCAGCAGGCCCGTGCCGATCATCAGCGTCAGGATGGTAAGCACCACCACAGGCCAGCCCGAGCGGGTGGGCGTGCCGCCCGCGTTGAATTGCGCGTCCCATCTGTCATCGGGTCGCAGGCCGTAGACGAGCGCCGAAAGAAACCCCGCCAGCACGGAAGATGCGCCGATGATGGCGCATACCCACCCCGGCACGCTGGCGCGCTGCGTCGACCACAGCAGCGCCACGCCGATCGCGCCGAGCACCATCGCCATGACTTGGGCCCACGCCCAGAAGTCCCGCACGCCCCGCAGGTAGAAGCGGTGCGCGCCCACGCTTCCGAACAGAAAGGCGAGCAGCACGGTCAGCAGCTTGGATTTTTTTTCGAGGGTGGTGGAAGGCATGGCGGGGCGTAGAACTCACGGCACGGCAAGAGGACACAGCGCCGCGCATTCTACGCCCAACACAAACCGCGGCGCAGCCAACGAGCGGCGCCGCGCACGCGTCTTAAAGACACATCAGCAATCTGGGGAATGGGCCGTCAATTCGGCCGGACGCGCACAGCCCTGGGCAGGCGCTGCGGTGGAGGGGGGAGCGGAGCTAAATCGGGACCGGACGCAGCGACGGCACACCCATCGAAGCCGTCAGGTCTTGCAGCATTTGCGGCGCCTGGTGGCGCAGGCTGGTTTCACCATAGAGCAGGTGAACGAGCATCAGCATGAAGGCGGAGGTCCATATCAGACCGAGGATGAGCCGCACATGGCGGTAGAGATTGGACAGCATTGAAGCACCTGTTGTCGTTGTGATCGGTGTGATGACGCGCGCACGTCGAGGCGCGGCGCGTCATCCAGTACGACAAGGCTGTCCGAGGGCAAGTTCCGGACGGTGAAGCGGTGCGCGCTTTGCATCAGCCCCGGCGCGAACTGCGCCAGTTGCCTTGATCGGCGTTGCCGCGTTCCTGGCGCATGCGCTCCTGCTGTTGCCAGTCGCCGCGGCCGCCGCTTTCGCGGGGCTGCACACGGCCGTTCAGGCGGTCATCGGCGCGTGCACGGGCTTCCATCCGCTCCATCTGCGCGCGGATCCGGGCCGCCTGGTCTTCGCGCGCGCCGGCGAAGAACTGCGCGACCAGCGGACGAGAGTGCGCGACTGTGCCGGCGGTCATCGGCCATGCCGGCATGGGGGGCTCGGCGAAGGCGACGGCCGCCTGACGCGCCGTTGCGCTGGCAGCCAAGGCGCCCGCAGAGGCGACGATCAGAACACCCGCCGCCAACGGGCGAAGCAATGCGCGGATCGGCATGGCTATCTCCTGTCGGGCGAAGGTTCAAAAGCACCACGCGCCGCAGGCATTGTTGGTACGGGGGAGACAGAGCAGCAACGCGTGTTCATGCCTGTCAATGTACGGCTTCAGTGAGGGTGCATCCACTGTCCAAAGGTTTCCTGTGTAACGAGATGTTTCCCTCACGCCCGGGGCCCTGGTTGAAGGGGGCCTGTACGTCATCTGCCGATGTAGCGGATGCGATACACCGCCCCGGCCTCGTCGTCGCTGACAAGCAAGCTGCCATCGGGCGCGACCAGCACATCGGCCGGGCGTCCCCGCGCGCGGTCGTCCTGGAGCCAGCCTTGCGCAAACGGCTCCTGCTTCGTGACCTTGCCCGTGGCGTCCAGCACCACACGCACGACGCGATAGCCGACCTTGGACGAGCGGTTCCACGAGCCATGCTCGGCAATGAAAATGTTGTTGCGATACTCCGGCGGGAAGCTCGTGCCGGTGTAGAAACGCATGCCTAGCGCAGCCACGTGTGCCCCGAGTCTGGCCACCGGCGGTACGTAGTCCTTGCACGGGTGTCCCGCGCCGAAGTCGGGGTCGGGAATATCTCCCGCATGGCAGAACGGAAAGCCGAAATGCGGGTTCGGCTGCGCGATGCGGTTCAGTTCGTCGTCCGGCTGGTCGTCGCCCATCGAGTCGCGGCCGTTGTCGGTGAACCACAGTTCGTGCGTGACCGGGTGCCAGTCGAAACCGACCGTGTTGCGGATGCCTCGCGCAACGACCTCGAGTCCGCTGCCGTCTGCGTTCATGCGCATCAGGTTGGCGTAGCGGTTTTCATCCGGGCGGCAGATGTTGCAAGGTGCGCCCACCGGCACATACAGCTTGCCGTCCGGGCCGAACGCGATGAATTTCCAGCCGTGTTGCGCCTCGGTGGGCAGTTTGTCGTTGACGACGACGGGCGGGGGCGGTCGGTCGAGCCGCTCGTCGATGCCGTCAAGCCGCACCACGCGCGACACCGCCGAGATATAGAGGCTGCCGCCGTGCCAGGCCACCCCCACCGGCAATTTCAAATCCGACGCCACGATCCGCACGTGCGCGTTTGGCGTCTGCAGCGGCAGCGCGTACACGTTGCCCGCGCGGCTGCCAACATACAGGATGCCCGCGGGAGACAGCGCCATCTCGCGCGCGGCGGGCATCGCGTCGGTGAGCAATTCGACCCGGAAGCCGGACGGCACGCGCAGCGTGTCCAGCAAGGGTTTGGCTCCCGCTGAGGACCCGGCGCCAAGCCACGCGGCAAGCATAATCGCCCAGCCGGCGAACCTCTGTACCAGGTCGCGCCGACAGCAGCGTGGTTGCGATGCTCCTAAGTGTTTGTTTGGTCTGGAAAATTGAGCTATAATCGCGTGTTTCTCTGTACGCATACCCAGTTTTTCAAGGAAAAGATCCATGGTCGTGATCCGTCTGGCCCGCGGTGGCTCCAAGAAGCGCCCGTTCTTCAACATCGTCGCGACCGACTCGCGTAACCGCCGTGATGGCCGTTTCATCGAGCGCGTCGGTTTCTACAATCCGCTCGCCTCCGAAGGCGAAGAAGGTCTGCGCATTGCTCAAGACCGTCTGAGCTACTGGGAAGGCGTGGGCGCGCAACTGTCGCCGACGGTCGCCCGTCTGGTGAAGCAGGGCGCCAAGAAGGCGGCTGCCTGAGTTTTAGCATGCGTCGATCGACGGTGCCGTCCGAGCACTTCCTGCCGTGACGCGCCCGGTATCGACACCGTCGGGGGCACGTAAAAGCCCCGTGACCAAAGCTGCCGAGACCGCCTCGCAAAAGGTGGCCGAACGCTTGCAGGCCATGCGGCCGCAGGTCGGCGGCAACCCGGCGCTGCCCGATGATCTTGTCGAGGTCGGCTATGTGGGCGGTGCCTATGGCATTCGCGGTTGGATCAAGGTGCAGCCGCATGGGGATGCCGACGCGTTGCTGAATGCGCGTACGTGGTGGCTGAAGCCGGCCGCTGCTGTGCCGGCTGCATCTGCGGAATGGCGGGTGTTCTCGGTCGGCACATCGCGCGAGCACAGCGGTACGGTGGTGGCAGGTTCGCCTGCGGTGCCGGACCGCAATGTCGCCGAGGCGCTGCGTGGCTGTGCCGTGTGGGTCAGCCGGGCAGAGTTTCCCGAGCCGGATGACGACGAGTTCTATTGGGTCGACCTGATCGGCGCCACTGTCGTCAACGAACAGCAGGAAACGCTCGGTACGGTGGCTGGCCTGATCGACAACGGCGCGCATCAGATCTTGCGGGTCGTTGGAGAAGACGACGTCGAGCGGCTGGTGCCGTTTGTCGAGGTCTACGTGAAGTCGGTGGATGTTGCGGGCAAGCGCATCGTCGTCGACTGGGGTCTGGATTACTGAACATGCGGCCGGAGAATTCGGCGATGCAGTTCGATGTCATCTCGCTGTTCCCGGAGATGTTCCGGGCGCTGACCGACTGGGGTATCACCAGCCGGGCAGCCAAGCAGCAGGTGTACACGTTGCGTACCTGGAACCCGCGCGACTTCACGACGGACAATTACCGTACCGTGGATGACCGGCCTTATGGCGGTGGCCCGGGCATGGTGATGCTCGCCAAGCCGCTGGAAGCCGCGCTCGATGCGATCCGTGACGCGCAGGCACCGGTAGCTTCGCATGTGGTGCTGCTGTCGCCGCAAGGCAAGCCGCTCACGCACCGGCGAGTGATGGAATTGGCGCAGCTGCCGGCCCTCACGCTGCTGTGCGGGCGCTATGAGGCGATTGACCAGCGCCTGGTCGATCGCCGGGTCGATGAGGAAATCAGCCTCGGCGATTTCGTGCTGTCTGGCGGCGAGATCGCGGCGATGGCCATCATCGATGCGGTCGTGCGGCAGTTGCCCGGTGTGCTGGGCGACGCGCAGTCGGCGGTGCAGGACAGTTTCGTCAACGGCCTGCTCGACTGTCCGCACTACACACGGCCGGAAGAGTACGAAGGTGTGCGTGTGCCCGATGTATTGCTGGGCGGCCACCACGCCGAGATCGAGAAGTGGCGCCGCCAGCAGGCGCTGTTGAATACGATGCGCAAGCGGCCCGATCTGATCGACGCTGCGCGCAGGCAAGGTTTGTTGTCCCGCAGCGATGAGGCTTTCCTCGCTGCCGCGGCGATAACGGCAAAGGGGTCGGAAGTTTCCACACCGGAAGCCTCGGCCGATTGAAGTTCCCATCCTCTACCGGGGCCACGGTTGGTACCGGGCAAAACGCCGGCATGATGGTCAAGGAGAAAAAGATGAATCTCATCGAGCAAATCGAGCAGGAAGAAATCAAGCGCCTGACGGCCAACAAGACGATCCCCCCGTTCGCCCCTGGCGATACCGTGATCGTCAACGTGAACGTCGTGGAAGGCAACCGCAAGCGTGTGCAGGCGTATGAAGGCGTGGTGATTGCCAAGCGCAATCGCGGCCTGAACTCGTCGTTCATCGTTCGCAAGATTTCTTCGGGCGAAGGCGTGGAGCGTACGTTCCAGCTGTACTCGCCGCTGCTGGCCAGCATCGAAGTGAAGCGTCGCGGCGATGTTCGCCGTGCCAAGCTGTACTACCTGCGCGAGCGCTCGGGGAAGTCGGCACGCATCAAGGAGAAGCTGACCTTCAAGCGCAAGGAAGCCGCTGCGGAGTAATCTGCGCGCATTGCGAAAAGGCACCTTCGGGTGCCTTTTTTCTCTTTCGGGGTGGAAGATGGACGCGCTGGCTGCCTTCCGCCCACCACTCATTGTTTCCCTTCATGCGCCGTCCCGTGTTCGATCCCCAGCAGTTGCCCGTGGTGCCGTCCGAGGCATCGTTGCCGGCGCTCGGGGCGGAGCGGCTGACGGCCGAGTTCGTGCGCGATCGTCTGCGTACGCCGCCCGACTGGGAGCCGGAGCATACGGACGAGTCGCGTCTGATCGACGCGTCGCTCAAGCTGCGCGAGGCTGCCGTCCTGGTGCCTCTGGTACAGCGTGACGCGGGATTGACGGTGCTGCTGACGCAACGCAATGCGTCGCTCAGCCAGCATGCGGGGCAGATCAGCTTTCCGGGCGGCGGGCGCGAAGCCATTGACCGTGACGCCGTTGATACCGCACTACGCGAGACGGACGAGGAAGTGGGCATCGCGGGCGACCACATCGAGGTGGTCGGCCGCCTGCCGGACTACATCACCGGCACGGGTTTTCACGTGAGCCCCGTGGTGGGGCTGCTCACACCGGATTTTGTGCTGCGGCCGGATCCGAGTGAAGTCGCCGAAGTCTTTGAAGTGCCGCTCGCCTTCCTGATGGACCCGGCCAACCACGAGGTGCGCGAGTTGCGCTGGGAAGACCGCGTGCGCCGCTTCTATGCCATGCCATATCGTCGGCCCGACGGCGCATACCACTTCATCTGGGGCGCGACGGCGGGCATGCTCCGCAACCTGTATCACCTGCTGGCGGCGTAGCGTCCGTGTCACGGTGCGCTGTTGCGCGCACGCTGTGTGCTATCGTCTTGCACATCGCCTTCACGGCGTGATCAACGCCTTCGCAACGCCCCTCCAATGACTTTCTTCTCCGTACTCTGCGCGCTGATCGTCGAACAGTTCCGTGCGCTCAGCCGCGACAACCCCATCTACGATGTCGTGCGTGCGTTGGCCGCGCGGGCGGAAGAATGGTTCGATACCGGCAATCGCCGCGATGCTGTGCTGGCCTGGTGTGTGGTCACGCTGCCTGCCGTGGTGGTGGTTGCGCTGGTGCATTACCTGCTGTCGTCGATCAGCCTCGTGCTCGCCTTTCTGTGGAACGTGCTGATGGTCTACCTGACCCTCGGCTTCCGCCAGTTCAGCCACTATTTCACGGATATCCACGAGGCGCTGCGCAGCGATGACGTGGTCACCGCGCGCCTGTTGCTCAACGAGTGGTCGGGGCGCGACACGACGGATATGCCGGCAAACGAGATCGTCCGTCACACGCTCGAATGCGCGATCGTGGCGGCGCATCGCCATGTGTTTGGGGTGTTCTTCTGGTTTCTGGTGCCGATCGGCCCGGCGGGTGTCGTGCTGTATCGCGGCGCAGAATATCTTGCCCGCCACTGGAGCGATACCTCGTCGACGCGCAGCCCCGCCCTTGGCCTGTTTGCGCGCCAGGCGTTCTTCGTCATCGATTACGTTCCCTCGCGCCTGACCGCTATCGGCTTCGCCATCGTCGGTAATTTTGAAGACGCCATCTACGCCTGGCGCAATCGGGCGGCCAAATGGAGCGACGAGGTCAACGGTATCTTGCTGGCCGCTGGCGGGGGGGCCTTGGGCGTACGCCTTGGCACGCCGATTCCGCAACGCGATTCGGCAGACAGCCTCGCCGACGAAGACGCGGCGTATCCGATGGAAGTCGGCCAAGAGCCGAACGTGCGCACCCTGCAGTCCGCGGTGGGGTTGGTGTGGCGTGCGGTGGTGCTGTGGATGCTGCTGCTCGCGATGCTGTCGATAGCCGTGTGGCTCGGTTGACCGGGCACGGTATCTGACCCGTCAGGCCGCGTCCTCGCGGTCTTTTCCGCAGCGCCAGCACTGGGCGAACTGCGGTTCGTGCATTTCCCCACAGTGCGTGCAGCGCCAGGCCGAGCCGGGGGGCGGATGTTGCGCCTGGTCGAGCACTGCCTGCGCCTGGGCTTCCTGCGCCGGGTTCACGAGCCACACCTGGGCCGCACAATCCTGCGGCGGAACGTCACCCGCCACGCTGCTGAGGTAAATGTTGCGCAGTTCGGTGCGGATGCCGGCCGCGGTCAGCACGTTCTGCCAATGCGCGGCCATGCCGAGCGACGGACTGCTGATCAACAGTTTCATCTCACAGCCTCCCCGAACGTCCATCTGCCGCTACCAGGGCTTCTGCTGCTCCGATTCGTGCAGCAACTGCGCGTAGAGCTGGTGTCGGCGCGGATCAATCTTGCCTTCCTCCATCGCTCCCAGAATGCCACAGCCAGGTTCCTGCAGGTGGCGGCAGTTGTAAAAGCGGCATGCGGTCAGATGCGGGCGGAATTCCGGGAAGGCCCGCTCGAGCATGCCTTCGGTCAGGTGGTGCAGGCCGAATTCCTGAAAGCCGGGCGAATCGATCAGCACACCGTCGCGGCCCCAGTCTGCAGGGAGATGGTAGAGCCGCGTGAACGTGGTCGTGTGCTTGCCGGAATCGAGCTTTTCGGAGATCTCGCGCGTCTGCGCATCGACGCCCGGAATCAGCAGATTCAGCAGCGATGACTTGCCCATCCCGGATTGCCCGATGAGGATGGACGCGCGCCCGGCCACATGCGGCTGCAGTGCCGCGTGTGCGGCTTCGGCGGCACCGTGCACGGACAGTTCCACGATCGTGTAGCCGAGCTCCCGATACAGCGCGAGCCGCGAGCGTGCTGTCTCGAGCCGCGCCGTCAGGTCGATCTTGTTGAGCAGGATCAGCGGCGCGATGCCGAGGGACTCCGCCGCAACGAGCGCGCGGCCGAGCAGGTCTTCGGAGAAGCTCGGTTCGGTGCCGAGCATGATGATGACCTGGTCCAGGTTGGCCGCCAGCATTTTCGATTTGAACTGGTCGGACCGATAGAGCAGATTGCGCCGCTCTTCCACGCGCACGACGACACCCTGGTCGACCGCGGTCGCCTCATAGATGACGTGATCGCCGACGGCGCATTCACTGCGTTTGCCGCGCGGAAAGCACTGCAGCAAGCCGCCGCCTTCGCGTTCGACCAGGTAGTGACGGCCGTGCGCGGCGATGACAAGCCCGCGCTCGCCCGTCGCAGCCTGCTTGTGGGCGCGGCCCGGTTTGCCGCGCGTCATGCCCCGGCCTGCACGAGACGCGCCACGCGCTGCGACGCGGTCGGGTGCGAGTAGTAGAAGGTCGAGTACACCGGGTCCGGCGTCAGCGTCGAGGCGTTGTCCTGGAACAGCTTGACGAGGGCCGAGACGAGTTGCTTGGCATCCGCGTGCTCGGCGGCAAACGCGTCGGCCTCGTATTCGTCCTTGCGCGACGACAGGCTCGCCAGCGGCGACACGAAGAACGTGAACACCGGCAGCACCAGGAAGAACAGCATCAGCGCCAGCGCGTGGTTGTCGGCGCCAAGATTGGGGGCGACGCCAAGGCCGAGGTAGAACCACGTCCGCGTCATCAGCCAGCCCAGCAGCGCGAGCGCACCGAGGCTCAACACAAACGTGACGGCGATGCGCTTCGTGATGTGGTGGCGCTTGAAGTGCCCGAGCTCATGCGCCAGGACGGCTTCCATTTCGGAAGCATTCAGGCGCTCGAGCAGCGTATCGAAGAAGACGATGCGCTTGGTCGCGCCGAAGCCGCTGAAGTAGGCGTTGCCGTGCGCGCTGCGGCGGCTGCCATCCATCACGAACAGGCCCTTGCTGGCGAACCCGCACCGCTTGAGCAGACTTTCGATGCGCGTACGCATCTCTTCGTCCTGCAGCGGGGTGAACTTGTTGTAGAGCGGGGCGATGACGTTCGGGTAGATGGCCTGCACGAACAGCATGAACGCCATCCAGACGATCCAGGTGTAGAGCCACCAGTGCGCGCCCATCTTGTCCATCAGCCAGAGGACGGCGAGCAGCAGCGGCAGGCCCAGCACGGTGCCGATGAGGATGCCCTTGATCAGGTCGACCGCCCAGAGCTTCCACGTCATGCGATTGAAGCCGAAGCGTTCCTCGACGACGAATTGTGCGTACAGCGAGAATGGCAGCTCGACCACGCTGCTGATGACGATGACCGACGCAATGAGCGCGACCGCATACGCATAGCCGGGGCCGAACACGCCGAGCCAGGCCTGGTTGATCCAGTTCAGCCCGCCGAACAGGGTCAGCGCGATGAGCAGCGCGGCTTGCACCGGCACTTCGAGCATCGCCAGGCGGGTACGGGCGATGGTGTAGTCGGCGGCCTTCTGGTGCATGTCGAGCGTGATCGCCTCGGCAAACTGCGCGGGCACGGCGTTGCGGTGACGCGCCACGTGGCGAATCTGCCGGGCCGCGAGCCACAGGCGTGTGGCGGACATCAGGGCGAGAGCGACCAGAAAGACAACGGTAAAGGCTGGCATGTGGGGGAAACCCTATCGAATATGCGAAAATTATAGCCTTCAGTCATTTTCTCAAGGCCTTCGCGTGAGTAACCCTGTTTCCCAGCCCGTTGCATCCTCCACCAGCGCCGCCCCCGCCAGGATTGCCGCCAAGAGCGACAACAACCTGGTCTGGGTCGACATGGAGATGACCGGCCTGAGCCCCGAGAACGACCGCATCATCGAAGTGGCCGTGGTGGTGACCGATTCGGAACTGAACGTGCTCGCGGAAGGTCCGGTGCTCGTGGTTCACCAGTCCGACGAGCTGCTCGACGGCATGGACGCATGGAACAAGGGCACGCACGGCCGCTCGGGCCTGATCGACAAGGTCAAGGCTTCGACCACGACGGAAGCCGAAGCCGAAGCCGAATTGCTCGAATTCCTCAAGAAGTGGGTGCCGAAAAGCAAATCGCCGATGTGCGGCAACTCCATCTGCCAGGACCGCCGGTTCATGGCGCGCTACATGCCCAAGCTCGAGGCGTACTTCCATTACCGCAATCTGGACGTCTCCACGCTCAAGGAGCTCTGCAAGCGCTGGCAGCCGGCCATTGCCAAGGGCTTCGTGAAACGTCAGCAGCACACCGCGTATGCGGACATCATCGAGTCGATCGAGGAGCTGCGCTACTACCGCGAGCACTTCATCCGCGATGAGCGCCAGACGCCGGAGGCCGAGGCGCTGGCCTCGTCGGTCGCGCCTTAAGCCTGCAGCGGCTTCGCGCGGACGGCGTGCTTGGGTCGCCAGGCCTTGACCACGCTGTCGTACGTTTCAATGTACGGGCCGCCGATCAGGTCGATGCAGTACGGCACGGCGGCAAAGATGCCCGGCACCGTAGCGCGGCCCTCCACATCTTTCAGGCCTTCGAGCGTTTCCTTGATGGCGCGCGGCTGGCCAGGCAGGTTGATGATCAACGCTGCGCGGGTCGGCGTTTCGCGGATGACTGCCACCTGCCGCGACAGGATCGCCGTCGGTACGAACTGCAGGCTGATCTGGCGCATCTGCTCGCCGAAACCGGGCATCTCCTTCGTGGCGACAGCGAGCGTGGCCTCGGGCGTGACGTCGCGGCGCGTGGGGCCGGTGCCGCCAGTGGTGAGCACCAGGTCGCAGCCGGCGTGGTCGACGAGGTCGATCAGCGTTTCGGAGATCGTCGCCCGATCGTCCGGAATCAGTCGTTCCACCCCTTGCCATGGCGACGACAGCGCGGTGCCAAACCAGTCGCGCAGTGCCGGAATCCCTTCGTCCTGGTACGTGCCGGCTGAGGCGCGGTCCGAAATCGATACAAAACCGACGATCAGTTCGTCGGCGTGCCGGCGGGTGAGCGGGGCGGAGGCAGTCATGCGCGGTCGTCTTCGGCTTCGGGTTGGTCGGATTCGTCTTTGCGGTCATTGCCGGCCAGCGTCTGCTTGACCATCTGGAACAACTCGCGCGACGACCTGGGCGGCTTGGCCAGTTGCACTTCCTTACGCGCGTTGCGCACCAGTGTCCGCAGAGCCTGCACGTCGGTATCTGGATGCGCGGCGATGAACTCGGTGACAGCATCGTCGCCTGCGATCAGCCGGTCGCGCCAGCGCTCGATGGCGTGCAGGCGCGCGGTTTCCGCCTTGGAAGCACCCACGAACGTGGCCATCACGCGGCGGATGGCTTCGACGTCTTCGTCGGTGAGAGCGCGCATCAGCTTGCCGATGTACTGCATCTGGCGGCGCTTGCCCTCGTGACTCGTGATGCGCTTGGCCTCACGCAGGGCGTCGGCCAGCGTTTCGGGCAGCGGCACCTTGGCGAGTTTGTCCTTGGGCAGCGCTTCCAGTGCGCTGCCGAGGTCCTGGAGGGCGTTGACCTCGCGCTTGCGCTGCGATTTGCTCTTGGGCGTATCCGGGTCGTCCTCGTCACCGATGTCGGTGCGCACGACAGGCTGCAGATACGTGGGGTTGTGTCGGGATGCTCGGCTCATGGCGCGCATTGTATCTTGCTATGATGGGCGTTTCCGCCAAAAACGGCCCCGCACGGGCCCAAGTTTCTCTCCTCTTCGCCTATGTCTCAAACGCTCGATTCCACCACCGGTTCCGTTTTCGCGTATCGCCGCGAACAGCTCCAGGAGATGGCCACCGATGTGCTGCGCATTGCACGCGAGCTCGGCGCCACCGACGCCGCAACGGAAATCTCCGAAGGGCAGGGCCTGTCGGTCACGGTGCGCAAGGGCGAGATCGAGACCATCGAACAGAACCGCGACAAGGTCGTCGGCGTGACGGTCATGCTGGGCAAGAAGCGCGGCAACGCCAGCACGTCGGATTTCTCGCCGGCCGCACTGCGATCAACGGTGGAAGCAGCCTACAACATCGCTAGGTTTACGGCCGATGACGATGCCGCGGGCCTGGCAGAAGAGGAACTGCTGGAGAAGCACCCGCAAGACCTGCAGCTCTACCACCCGTGGACGATCGATGCCGAAGCCGCCGTCGAGATCGCCCGCGCCGCCGAGGCCGCCGCCTTTGCCGTGAGCCCGAAGATCCGCAACAGCGACGGCGCGAGCATTTCGGCGCAGCATTCGCACTTCGTGCTGGCCACTTCGCGTGGTTTCATGGGCGGCTATCCGTATTCGCGGCACTTCATTTCGGCCGCGCCGATTGCCGGCTCGGGCGCGCATATGCAGCGCGACGACTGGTATTCCTCCAAGCGATCGCCCAAGGATCTCGCTGCGCCCGAGGCCATCGGCAAGTACGCCGCGGAGCGTGCGCTGGCACGCCTGGGCGCGCGCCGGCTGACCACCCGCAAGTGCCCGGTGCTCTTCGAGGCACCGTTGGCGGCGGGCCTGCTGGGTGCGTTCGTGCAGGCGGTGTCGGGCGGCGCACTGTATCGCAAATCGACGTTCCTGCTCGATTCGCTGGGCAAGGAAGTCTTTGCGCCGCACGTGCAGATCAAGGAAGACCCGCACGTTCTGAACGGCATGGGCAGCGCGCCGTTCGATGAGGAAGGCGTGCGTACCCAGCGCCGCGATGTGGTCAGGAACGGCGTGGTGGAGGGCTACTTCCTGTCGACGTATTCCGCGCGCAAGCTCGGCATGCAGACGACGGGTAACGCGGGGGGCTCGCACAACCTGACGCTGTTCTCCGACAAGACCGGGCCTGAAGACGACTTTGCAGGCATGCTGCGCCGCATGGGCACGGGCCTGCTGGTGACTGAACTGATGGGTCAGGGCGTGAACTACGTGACGGGCGACTACTCGCGCGGTGCGTCGGGCTACTGGGTGGAGAACGGTGTGATCCAATACCCCGTGGAAGAGATCACCATCGCGGGCAACCTGCGTGACATGTTCCGCCAGATCGTCGCCATCGGCGCGGATGCACTGGTGCGCGGCACGAAGGAAACCGGCTCCATCCTGATCGAGCAGATGACGATTGCCGGCGAGTGAATTGCCGCAGCGAGGAACAAACAACGCGCTCGTAACTGAGCGCGTTTTTCTTTGTGGCCGCTACTGGCTTATTGCTCGTCCGAGGGAGGCCGTTCGTATGTCACGAAGGCGTAGTCGAAATCGTTGGGCGGTGTGGCGTGGTGCGTCTCGCGCGCGACTTCGCGCCACACCTTGGGATCGGGCGCCGGAAAGTACGCATCGCCTTCGAAGTCGGCGTCGATCTCGGTCACGATCAGGCGATCGGCGCTCGGCAGGGCATCCGCATACAGCTGCGCGCCGCCGATGAGGAAGATCTGCTCGGCGCCCACGCACAGGCGCTGCGCGTCTTCCATCGAATATGCGATCTCGCAGCCCGGCAACTCCAGCTTGGCATTGCGCGTGACGACGATGTTGCGGCGGCCCGGGAGCGGTCGGCCGATCGACTCGTACGTCTTGCGGCCCATCACGATGGGCGCGCCCATGGTGGTGCGTTTGAAATGCGCGAGGTCTTCGGGCAGGCGCCAGGGAAGGGCGTTGTCGCGGCCGATGACGCCATTGCGGGCGCGGGCGACGATGAGCGTGAGGATCGTCATGCCGTTACACCGCCACAGGCGCCTTGATGGCCGGATGGCTCTGGTAGCCGACGATCTCGAAGTCTTCGTACCGGTAATCGAAGATGCTCTCGGGCCTGCGTTTGATGTGCAGCTTGGGCAGCGGCAGCGGCTCGCGCGCGAGCTGCGTTTCGACCTGTTCGAAGTGGTTGTTGTAGAGGTGGCAGTCGCCGCCGGTCCAGACGAAGTCGCCTACGTCCAGGTCGGTCTGCTGCGCGATCATGTGCGTGAGCAGCGCATAGCTGGCGATATTGAACGGCACGCCGAGGAAGATGTCGGCGCTGCGCTGGTACAGCTGGCACGACAGCTTGCCGTCGGCCACGTAGAACTGGAAGAACGCATGGCAGGGCGGCAACTTCATGCGCGGAATGTCGGCCACGTTCCAGGCCGAGACGATCAATCGGCGCGAATCCGGATTGCGCTTGATCTGCGCGATCAGCTCGGCGATCTGGTCGATGTGCTCGCCGGTGGGCGTCGGCCACGAGCGCCACTGATAGCCATAGATGGGGCCCAGCTCGCCGTCGGCATCGGCCCACTCGTCCCAGATCGTCACGCCGTTGTCCTGCAGCCAGCGCACATTGGTCGCGCCCTGGAGGAACCATAGCAGTTCATAGACGATGGACTTGATGTGGACCTTCTTGGTGGTCACCAGCGGGAAGCCGTCCTGCAGGTTGAAGCGCATCTGGTAGCCGAACACGGAGCGCGTACCGGTGCCGGTGCGGTCGGCTTTGTCGGTGCCATGTTCGTAGACATGGCGCATCAGATCGAGATAGGGCTGCATTCGTGGAGCAGGGCGTCGGAAATCGGTTGAGCCGCATTGTAACGTGGGCGGCCACGGCCCGACTGTACTGGCGGTGTCCGCAAACTGGCCCGGCTGGCGGGGCGGAACAGTTGGACTGACAAACCGCGGAATTGTCGATGTTGCGGGGCAGAATCGCCTGGGAAGATGCGCTCATCGCTGCCAACTGTCTGCCGGAGATTGCCATGTCGCCCGTGAACCCCGCCCCCTCGCTCGACCGTGCCGCTGAACTGCGTCGCCTGCGCGCCGCCGCACGTGTCGTCCACGCGGTGATTCCGCCGACGCCCCAATATGGCTGGCCTCTGTTGTCGCAAGCCTTGGGAGCCGCCGTGTGGGTCAAGCACGAGAACCATACGGAGGTGGGTGCGTTCAAGGTGCGCGGCGGATTGACCTATCTGCACGCCTTGCGCAGCCGCGAGCCCAGGCTGCGCGGTGTGATTGCCGCAACGCGTGGCAATCACGGTCAGTCGATCGCCCTGGCCGCACGCCGAAGCGGCCTGGCCGCCACCATCGTCGTGCCGCATGGCAACAGCGTCGAGAAGAACGCCGCCATGCGCGGCCTGGGTGCCGAGCTGATCGAGGTGGGCGAGGACTTCCAGGCCAGCCGCGAGGTGGCTGCGCAACTCGCGGCCGAGCGAGGCTTGCACTACGTGCCTTCGTATCACGAAGACCTGGTCGTGGGTGTGGCGAGCTACTGGCTGGAGTTCTTCGAGGCCGTGCCGCTGGACGTCGTCTACGTGCCGATCGGCATGGGCTCGGGTATTTGCGCGGCGGTGCGGGCGCGCGATGCGCTGGGGTTGTCGACCCGCATCGTGGGCGTGGTGTCTGCGCACGCACAGTGCTATGCGCATTCGTTCGCGAGTGGCGCCCCGGTCTCGGCGCCAGTGTCGACGGTGCTCGCAGATGGGCTGGCCGTCCGCACGCCGGACGCCCCGGCGCTGGAGGTGATGTGGGCCGGCGTCGACGCGGTCGTTTCCGTGACGGACGATGCAGTGGCCGAGGCCATCCGCCTGTACTTCTCCACCACGCACAATGTGGCCGAGGGCGCTGCCGCCGCGGCCCTGGCGGGCGCATGGCAGCAGCGGGACCAGTTGGCCGGGTTGCGCATCGGCCTGCCGCTGACCGGCGGCAACATCGACCGCGCCATGCTGGCGCGAGTCCTCGCCGGCCAGCCGATCCAGGCTTAGGCGGCCTGCTGGCGGCGGCGCTGGACGAGCCAGCCGCCGCCCAGCACGATCGCGAACACCAGCGCGTACACGGCCCACATCAGCGGCCGCCGTTCCGCAAAGAACGGCTTGAGAACGGGCTCCGCCACGATCATGTGCGCGGCGGTATAGGCCAGCACCGCCGCACCACCGTAGACAATGATCGGGAAGCGCTCGATCAGGCGCAGTACCACGCCGCTGCCCCACACGACCACGGGCACGCTGATCAGGAGGCCGAGCACCACCAGCAGGAAGCTGCCGTGCGATGCGCCCGCAATGGCGAGCACGTTGTCGATGCCCATCACGGCGTCGGCGATGATGATGGTCTTCATGGCACCCATCAGCGTGGTGCTGCCGGGGCCGTGTTCGTCATCGCCCTGACCTTCGTCAGCGAGCAGCTTCCACGCAATCCATACCAGCGCGAGGCCGCCCACCAGCATCAGGCCTGGGATCTTCAGCAGCCACACCACCGCCAGCGTCATCAGCGCCCGCACGATGATGGCACCGGCGGCGCCCCAGAGGATGGCCTTCTTCTGCAACTCGGCCGGCAGGTTGCGCGCGGCCAGCGCGATGAGGATGGCGTTATCGCCTGCAAGCACGAGGTCGATCACGATGATCGATGCCAGCGCCGCGGCAAACTGCATGGTGAAGATGTCAGACAACCATTCCATGGTGGCTCCAGGTCAAACAACAGTGAAAAACCGGTGGACCGAACCGCATGGAATGCTGGGGCGAGACGCTTTGCAGACCATGAATCCGGTTGCAAAGGTCTTGCTCGACACGGGCAGGCTGGCAACCTGCCGATGCCGGCACGACCGGAAGCGCATGCTTCGTCATGACGATCGTGCCTGGGGCTGAAGAACCCCCGAGCTACTCCCCTTTGAGGAAGCCCGCATTGTAGCGCACTCCTGCCATGTTGCGGTGCGCAAGCGTAGCCATGGCGTCGCATCGCCACATGCGCGGTTTTTTCAGCGAGGCAGGTGATTTTTACGTTCGGCGGGATGCGGCATTGCCAGGGGCTCGGGTGAAAGAACGGTGGCGCTGTCACAAAGCGGCGTCTACGCTGCAAACTCGTCGATGCGTCACCAGTGCGGAGCCCATGGCACATTTCTCGCTGCCTACGGCTTTCAGACCATGCAGCACCGTGCCGTTCCACTCCAACGGGAGACACCATGCAGGCCACCAAGCCGTCCGCCGATGCCTATGCCCGCCGCGCGCTGGCCCGACTGATCCAGCCGCCGGCCACCGTCGACGCCGTCGGCGCAGGCCTGACGTTCTACCAACTCTTTACCGAAGACGATGCTGCGCTGCGTGCCGAGGCCGAAGCCGGCCTGCTCGCGCCCACGGCCAGCGTGAGCCCGAAGTTCTTCTACGACGCGCTCGGTTCGCGCCTGTTCGAGGCGATCACCGATCTGCCGGAGTACTACCCGACCCGCACCGAAGCCGCGATCTTCAGCCTGCATGCCGCCGAGATCGCCTTGCGCGTGGGGCGCGGCGCCACGCTCGTCGACCTGGGCGCCGGCAATTGCGAGAAGGCCGCGCGCCTGTTCCGCACGCTGGCGCCCTCGCGCTATGTGGCGATCGACATCTCGGCGGATTTTCTGCGCGACACGCTGCGCGCGCTGGCGCGTCAGCATCCGCATCTGCCGATGGTGGGTATCGGCGCAGACCTGTGCGCGCCGCTGGCCCTGCCCGACGCCGTGGGTTCGGGCCGGCGCGTGTGGTTCTATCCGGGATCGAGCCTGGGCAACTTCACGCCTGACGAAGCCTGCGCCTTCCTCGGTCGCCTGCGCGAGGCTTCATCGCCGGGGGACAGCATGTTGATCGGGATCGACCTGATCAAGGATCCACGCCGGCTGGAAGCCGCGTACGACGACCCGCTGGGCGTGACGGCCGCGTTCAACCTCAACATCCTGCGCAACCTGAACCGGCTGCTCGGTGCCGACTTTGATGTGCGGGATTGGCGCCATCTCGCGCTGTACCGCAACGACGTGCACCGGATCGAGATGCACCTCGAAGCCCGTCGCGATGTGACGGTGCGGTGGGGCAAGCACACGCGCGCCTTTGCCGCCGGCGAGCGCATCCATACCGAGAATTCGGTCAAATACGATCTGCCCCGCCTGCGCAAGCTGTTTGCGGATGCCGGCTTCGACGACCTGCACGCATGGACCGATGCCGCCAGCGACTTTGCCGTGTGCCATGCGAGCATCAGCCGCTAGCGCGGCTCGCGAGCCCGGAGGGCGGTGCGATAATGGATCGATTCCCGCCCGAGGTGTGCCGCGATGGCTGAATTCTTCATGCTTCCCGATCCGACCTTCATTGGATCGCTTCCCGACTGGACCGACGGCCGCCGCCTGCCACGCCAGGGCATCGCGCACAGCCTGGTCGATGCACGCAATCGCACGCTTGCGCTGCTGTCGGCCTTCGGCGATACGCAGCGCGGCTGGCAGATCGAGCGCGTGCCGCACCACGCGCCGCCGCTCTGGACACTGGGCCAACTGGCCTGGTTTGCCGAATTCTGGTGCCTGCGCGAGCCGCGCCGCAGCGGCAGCGACACCATCGAAGACGGTGCCGGTACGGAGTGGGATCTCGCGCGCTGGCAGGCCACGCTGCCCGCCGCACTGGACGGCGCCGATACCTTCTTCGACATGGACCGCATGCCGCCTGACGCCTGCTGGGAACTCACGCTGCCCGGCATCGCCGCGGTCAAGCAATACGCACATGACGTGCTCGACCGCGTGCTGCGCAAGCTCGCGACGCTCGGCACCGACGATGATGCGGCGCTGGAGCCGTTCCGGTGGGCGGTCTTCCATGAAGACCTGCGCGCCGAGCACCTGCACGGCCTGCTGCAGATACTTGGCCTGCAACCGGCGGGGCAGCCGCCGCTGGCTGCCGTTCCCGTGCCGGCCGCGCAGATGCTGTCGCTGCCCGGCGGTCGATTCCAGATGGGCTGGCCGGATGCCGACGGCTTCTTCTTCGACAACGAGTGCCCGCCCTATCGGACGTATGTGCCCGCGTTCGAGATCGACGCGCAGCCGGTCACCAACGGCCAGTATCTGGAGTTCATCGAGGATGGCGGGTATGACCATCCGCAATGGTGGTCGCCAGCCGGCATGGAGTGGCTGATGATGCAGGAGCGCTCCGCGCCTCTCGGCTGGCAGCGGGAACCGGCCACGCGTGCGTGGCAGGTACAGCGCTACGGCCAGGCGCGCACGCTCAACCGCGACGAACCCGTGCGCCACGTGAGCCTGTACGAAGCGCAGGCGTGGTGCCGCTGGGCCGGACGCCGCCTGCCGACCGAAGACGAATGGGAGATGGCCGCGGTGCAGGGCCGGGCCGGCTTCCATTGGGGCCAGGTGTGGGAATGGACGTCATCGCCATTCGAGCCGTATCCGGACTTCGTGCCCGGCGTGCCGCGCGGCCGCGTGGCGAGCCTGTCGGCGCCGCATTTCATGACGATGCAGACCGTGCGCGGGGCCGCCGCGCATACGCCGCAGCGTGCACGCCATCCGCGCTTCCGCGGCTTCCTGCTGCCCGAGCGTGACGACATCTTTGTCGGCTTCCGAACCTGTGCGCTCTGAGCGCGGTCGCGCGGCAGGGAGATCGGTCTCGTCCCAGAAAGCAAAAACCCCACGTTCTTGAACGTGGGGTTTTTTCATGGCGGCGGTGTGTTCAGCCGATCAACGGTCGAAGTCGCGCGAGCGGCCCTTACTGCCGTAGCTGTCACGGTTGCCATCGCGATTGCCGTAGCCGCGACGCGGGGCGCCGCTGCCGTTGTCGTTGCCGAAGCGGTTGCCGTTGCTGTCGCCGAAGCGACGCGGTGCGCCGTCACGGTTGCCGTCGCGGCTGCCATAACCGCCACCGTTGCCGTAGCCGCGGTTGCCGTCTTGCGTGCGGGCCGGGCGCTGTTGCCAGTCGCCGCGGTTTTGCTGGCCGTACGCCTGGCGCGGGGCGCGGTCGTCGCGGTTCCATTCACGCTGGCCGCCTTGGTAGCCGCCGTTGCGGTCGCCGCGATCGTCGCGACGCGGTGCGAAACCATCGCGGTCGCCACCGAAGCTGCGCTGGAAGCGGCCTTCGTTGCTGCCGCCGCTGCCTTGGCGCGCGGCATGGCCGTCGCGCTGGCCGCGCCAGTTGCCGCCGCCGTTGCCACCGCGATAGCCGCCACGGTCGCCGCCGGCACGCGGGCCGCCGGTGCGCGGCTTGGGCGTGCGCTTCGGCTCGAGGCCTTCGATGACGCTGGCGTCGATGCGGCGGTCCACGAAGCGCTCGATGCGGCGCCATTGGAACGTGTCGTTGTGGTTCACCAGGTTGATGGCGATGCCGCTGCGGCCGGCGCGGCCCGTACGGCCGATGCGGTGCACGTAGTCTTCCGCCTGCTTGGGCAGGTCGAAGTTCACCACGTGCGTGATGTCGGGCACGTCGATGCCGCGTGCTGCCACGTCGGTGGCTACCAGCACGCGCAGCTGGCCGCGGCGCAGCGCCGTCAGCGTGCGGTTGCGGGCGCCCTGGTGCATGTCGCCATGCAGCGCGCCGGCGGAGAAGCCCGTCTCGGTCAGGCGTTCGGCCAGCGAGTCGGCATCGCGCTTGGTGGCCGTGAACACGATCGCCTGCTTGAGCGTGGCATCGCGCAGCAGGTGGTCGAGCAGGCGCTCCTTGTGCGAGACGTCGTCGGTAAAGTGCAGACGCTCTTCGATGTGGCTCTGGTCGACCTTGGCGGCGGCGATCTCGATGCGCTGCGGGTCGCGCATCATGCGTTCGGCGAGCTGCTCGATGCGGCGGTCCATGGTGGCCGAGAACATCAGCATCTGGCGCGACTGCGGCGTGGCGCCGACGATGGCTTCGATGTCGTCGGCGAAGCCCATGTCCAGCATGCGGTCGGCTTCATCGAACACCAGCATGTTCAGCGCCGACAGGTCGATGCGGCCCGAGTCGATGTGGTCGAGCAGGCGGCCCGGCGTGGCGATGATGATGTCCGGCATGCGTGCCAGCATGTCGAGCTGCTTCGGATAGGGCATGCCGCCCAGGATGCTCGCACAGACGATCCGACGCATGTGGCGGCCGTATTGCGACGCGGCGGTCGTCACCTGCAGGGCCAGTTCACGCGTGGGCGTGAGCACCAGCAGCGACGGCTTGGCTGGGGCCGGGCGGGGGCGACGGCCCTTCATGCGCTGCGGCGGGCCGTCCATGCGCGGACGGTGCGGCTCGGGCTGCTCGCTGATGCGCTGGATGGCCGGCAGCATGAAGGCTGCGGTCTTGCCCGAACCGGTCTGGCTCGTGACCAGCAGGTCGCGGCCCAGCAGGCAGGCCGGAATGGCTTGCGCCTGCACCGGCGTCGGCGTGGTGTAGTTCACTTCGCCCAGCGCGCGGACGATGCGTTCGTCCAGGCCCAGCTGTGCAAAAGCGCTGGCACGGGTGGCGGCGTTGGCGATGAGATCGGTGGTGGTGGCGGTTTCAGCGTGCGCAATGGCGCCGCTGCCGTCTTGAGGCTGCGTCATGTCGAATAGCTTTTAAGTAAGGCTGCCGCGCCGGCCGCATCAACTGACGCGAACGACGGAAAGGGGATACGGCGACCGGTTAATCACGGGCGTCGGCGCCAATCGAATAAGGCCGGTTCGACAGACGGGCTGCAGAACGGACAAGGCGGGGGAGTGGGCCGGCCTCAAGCTGAATGTGGATCACATGGATCAGCGAGGTGGGGCGGCGGTCCCTTCGGCGTGATGTAAATCCACGCGGGAGATCGGAGACGATGCCAAGCACAATGGCAATCGGCTGCGCATGCTTTTGGGGCAGAGTCATGGGCGATGGACGCAGGCCTGAGCCAGCACATCGGCCAACCGCAATGGGCAGTAAGCAGCCAAGTCACGAACTATAGCACGATTTTTTGCAGTGCGTCAAACCGCCGTGACACCGCTTGCCGGATCGGGGTCGCGTCCTATACTCGAAACACCGGCCACGCTCACGGCCGGGAAAGGGGCGGATGATGGAATTCCCGATGGCCTTCTCCAACCTTTATCTGTTGCTCGCCGTGTGCGTTGCGGGCGTGATCGGACTGGCGTCTGCGCCACTGGTGATCCGAGGCGCGCGGGTAGGGATCCGCGTGCTGCTGACGGTCATCGGGGTGCTGATCGGGCTGCTCGTGCTCGAAGCTCTGCCGGTGCTGACCTAGACGGCCCGGGGCCATCCGCAGCCATAGGCCCGCCCGCTGGTGGCGGGCCTCGTCGTTCGTTGTGCACCCAGCAAGCAAAAAAGCCAGGCACGCTGCCTGGCTTTGCCGCATCCGGTGGTCCCGCCGACAGGAATCGAACCTGTATCTCACGCTTAGGAGGCGCGTGCACTATCCATTGTGCTACGGCGAGTGACCTATGCCGGGTGACGCCAACGGCCGCCCGAGCGAGCGGCGATTCTACGCAATTTGGGCCGCCAAGGCCAGCCGGGCTAGGCCTTGGCGGCCTTTTCGGAGGCGGCTTCGACGGCCAGCGCTTCCCGCCGGAAACCGCGCGACGCCGCGTGATAGAACGGTCGCGGACAGAACTGGCGGCCCACGAACGAAGCGAGCAGGGTGGCGGCGAGCAAATGGAACATCATGTTCTGGCTGCGCGTCATTTCCATGACGATCACGCTGGCGGTGATGGGGGCCTGCGTGGCGGCGGCCAGGAAGGCTGCCATCGACACCAGCGCGAGCACCCGTTCATCGGCCAGGCCGCCCGTGAGCAGCCACAGATGCTGGCCGAGGCCCGCACCAATCGCCAGCGACGGCGTGAAGATGCCGCCTGGAATGCCCGCAAAGTACGACACGACCGCCGCCGCGAGCTTGGCCACGCCAAACCAGTGGGTCTCGATCGGCTGTCCGTTGAGCAGCGCGGCCGCCTGCTCGTAGCCGGTGCCGTAGGTGTCGCCGTGGGTGGCGGCGCCGATGCAGGCGATCAGCACACCGCATCCGAACGCCGTCCAGACCGGATGACGCTGCGCGCGCTGGCCGATGGCCACAGGGAGCACACCCGCCACGCCGCTCAGCAAGAGCTTGGCGAACAGCCCGCCGAACACGCCGCAGACGAGCGCCGCCATGACGATCCACGGCCACGCCTCGCGCAGAAAAAGAATCGGTTCGTGCACGCGGAAGTACGGGTTGTTGCCCACCACCGCCAGCGACAGGAAGCCCGAGGCCAGCACGCCGGCCAGCACCAGCCGGTCCCACCGCAGCGCAGCGCCCTTGCCCAGCTCCTCGATGGCAAAGACCACCCCGGCCAGCGGTGTATTGAACGCCGCCGCCAGGCCGCCGGCCGCACCGGCCGTCAGGAGCGCCTGGGCATGGAAGCCGACACGCACGCCGGCGCGGTGCTGCCACCAATGGCCCCACGCCAGCATGGCCGCCGCGCCGACCTGCACCGACGGCCCCTCGCGTCCCACCGAGGCCCCGAGGAACAGCGCCACGGCTGTCAGCGCGATCTTCCAGAGCGCCTGCGGAAAGGACGCCAGCGTGGTCTGCGCCAGGCCAAACGGCGGCAGGTGCTGGGTGGCGATGACCTGCGGAATGCCGCTGCCGCGCGCCTGCGGCGCCACCCGGAGCGTCAGCCAACGCACCGCGGCCAGGCCCGGCGGCAGCAAGGCCCACGCGACCCACGCTGTGTGCGTGTGCAACGCGCGTTGCCACGCCAGCGCAGTGTCTGCCAGCCATGAAAACACGAGCGAAAACACCGCGACGGCCATCGCGCCGGCCAGGAAGATCGTGAACCGCAGTCCATTGCGCGACATGCGCGACGCTTGCCGGAGCTTGCGCTCGAACGCGCGCAACATGCGAACACGCACGGCGGAAAACCAGGAGCGGGAGGCGTCACGCATCGAGGGCGGCAAGCCCGCCGGCGCGGGCTGCGATCAGAACACTGTGAAACATTGATGATGGCATGGGTTTTGTCGGGCGCGCCCCACAATGTGCGCGGGCGCGCCCCGCCGCAAACGGTAAATCGAACGAACGATCGGTCGAAGAAGCCAGATTTAAGTATTACGAACTTTGCACGATTGTGGCCGAACGTTATGCTTCCTTTCCCAAGCAAGAAACCTCCAGGCGACCAACATGCTGATTTCCGAAGAACGGGACGATCCGTGGACGGTGGAATCATCGCTGCAAGGCTTCCTGCCGGCCCATCGCGCAGCGACGGTCGATCGCCCCATCTACTTCCGCCACACCGACACGCCGGACGGCCACGTCATCAAGCAGTTTCCCGACGGCTCGCGCCAGCTCGTGCGGTTTGTCGGGCTGGAAGAACAGGTCGTCAAGCACTTCCTGTAACGGCTCCGGCTTTACTGTTGACCTAAACCCCGGCCGCCCAATACGGCCGTATGACATACGACGTTGCATTCGCTGACGATGCGCTGAGCAGGCCGCCGTTCTATCATTCGCGATTATTTCAATCAGCGATTGATCAGGTCATGAGAAGCACGCAGCAGGGTTTGATGCCGACGGACGCGTCGGTACAGCATCGCCATCCCGCCCAGGCAACGTCCGCCGAGCCGCCGGCCTCGACATGGTGGTGCCCTGGCCGGTGCGGGAATGGGCGCCCCATGTCACGGCCGATGAAGCCGTTGCCATGCGCGCTGCGCTCGAGCGCGGCAACGTGCTGCATTTTCCCGATCTGGATTTTCCGCTCGATGCGCGCGAGCAGCGCTTTCTCGACGCGCGCTGGTCTGACGGCAAAACCAAGAACATCAACCTGCGCGCCAACGAGACCGCCGTGCGCGGCGCGGTGGGCGAACCGGCAGACCTGGCTGATCTCGCAGCGCTGATCCGCCGCTATGCCGATGCCGCGGAGCGCCTCGTCCTCACGCTGTTTCCAGATTACGGCCCGCACCTGAAGCGGGCGGGCACGTCGCTGCGCCCGGCGCAGATTGCCGGCCGCCCCGTGAGCTGGCGCAAGGACGATACGCGCCTGCATGTCGATTCCTTTCCGTCGAACCCGCTGCACGGCCAGCGGCTCTTGCGCGTGTTTCACAACGTCGACCCGGATGCGCCGCGCGTATGGCGCATCGGCGAGCCGTTTGCCGATTTTGCCCAGCGCTTCGTGCCGAAGACGCATGGGATGTGGCCGGGCCAGTCGTGGCTGATGGACAAGCTGCACATCACCAAGCGCCCGCGCTCGGAATACGACCATCGCATGCTCCAGTTGCACGATCTGGCCAAGGCCGACCTGCAATACCAGCGCAGCGCCCCGCAGCAGACCTTCGAGTTCGCGCCGGGTGCCACGTGGGTCGTCTTCAGCGATCAGGCGCTGCACGCGGCCATGCGCGGCCGCGCGATGGTGGAGCAGACGTTCTACCTGGACCCGGCCGCGATTGCCGACCGCACGCACTCGCCGGAGGCCGTGCTCTCGCGCATGCTCGGCAGACCGATGCTTCCGCGGCACTGACCGACCGCAAACAAAAACGCCGCCGTTCAAGACGGCGGCGTGGAGCTTCGGACGTTCTCGATCAGTCGGCGACCTTGTCGCTCGGGTACTTGAACGAATCGCGCAGCAGGAAGCTCATCGGGATGTCCAGCTTCGCGCCATGCGGCGGAATCGGTTGCTGGAACCACTTCTTGTAGAGCTTCTCGGCTTCGTAGTCGAGGATGATGTTGGTCATCGCGCGATCGACGAGGCGCTTGAACTCGGCGTCGTCCTTGCTCAGCATGATCGCGTAGGGCTCGACCGTCAGCATGTCGCCCACCACGGCGTAGTCGCCGGGGTTCTTGGCGTTGGCGCGAAAGCCGTAGAGCAGCACGTCGTCCATCGGGAAGGCATCGGCCTTGCCGGCCTCGACCATCGCGAACGATTCGGCGTGATCCTTCGCCTCGATGAACTTCATGTTCAGCACGCGCACGTCGTTCATTTTGCGCAGCTCGGCCACGCTGGTGGTGCCCTTGGTGGTGACGATGGTCTTGTCGCGCAGGTCCTCCCACTTGCGGATGCCCGATGACGTCTTGACGATCATGCGGATACCGGCGATGTAGTGCGGGATGGTGAAGGCCACCTTTTCGCGGCGTTCGCGGTTGTTCGTCGTCGAGCCGCACTCGAGGTCGGCCCTGCCTTCGGTGATCGTCGGAATGCGGTTGGACGAGGTGACCATCACGTACTGGACTTTCAGGTCGGGCCGCTTGAGGTCGGCGCGCAGTTTGTCGATCACGCGCAGGCAGAGGTCCATCGCGTAGCCGACGGGTTTCCTGTCGGCGTCGTAGAACGAGAACGGCACGGAGCTTTCGCGATATGCGACACGCACGGTGCCCGTATCGCGGATGCGGTCCAGCACCGGTGTGGAAGAGGCCAGGGCAGTGCCCGGCACCAGCGTGGACAGCACGGCAGAGAGCAGCGCTGCGGCGGGCAGCGTGCGCTTGAAGAACAGCATGGTTGTATCCCCCGGAGAAAAATCGCGGCCCGCCTTATCGTTATGTCCGGCTCGTGACCGGAAGGGCCTGCCGCATGATACGGTGCGATGGGGCCATGTGGAGGCCGGGCCTGGCCGGGGTGTTGTAAGCAGGCAGCAGGTGCGGATCGTTTGCGCTGAGATGCCGCGGCGCGGATGTGCATTCCAGTGGTGCGCGACGCACACCCGATGTGCGTATCGGGATGGGTTGCACCATCGACCCGCTGCGCAGGCGAGCCCTGCGGTGCATGCTGCCCATCGTTGACGCAGCATGCGTTGTTGCGGTGCGAAGCCGCGCCGGCCTTGGCGTTACGCGTTTGTCCTTACCGGGTTTGTCCTGACTGCCCGAGATGGAGAAGGGGCGCTATGCTCCGCCCATGTCTTGTTCGCAAGGCATCGAGGAGAGACTCTTCCGGCCCGCCGAAAGCGGGCCGTTTTCTTTGGTATCCCGGATTCAGCCCTGGTGGGGCAGCACGTCGTTCGGCTGCGCAGACTGCCGCGGCCATTTGGAGAACGCGAAGATCCACAGGCCGACCAGGTTGGCCACCGGAACCAGCACCAGCAGCGCCCACCATTGTGAAAAGCCGGTCCGCAACAGGATCTGCCGCACCGGAATGCCTACGATGATCAGGGCGATCAACAAGCCGAATAGTCCGCGCATCGTGTTTCCTTGGATGACGAGTGGGTGGCCTCGGCCGGAGCGGCAAAGCGCGCCCGGCGGCACAAGCGTTATAGCACCGCGATGTCCGAGCGCAATGCGCCACCGGCCCAATACCGGGCGGGGCGACTACAATACGCGCCTTCTGGCCGCACACGGCCCGCATCTTTCTTCTATCCGGCATGGCCCTGTTTTCCATTACCGATGCGCAACTGGCGTTCGGCCACGTGGCGCTGCTCGATCACACCGATTTCTCGCTGGAAGCTGGCGAGCGTGTTGGCCTGATCGGCCGCAACGGTACGGGCAAATCGTCGCTGCTCAAGATCGTGGCCGGCACGACCGCGCCCGACGACGGCCTGATCGCCCGCCAGAGCGGCGTGACCTCGGCCTACGTGCCCCAGGAGCCCGTGTTCGATCCGGACCAGACCGTGGCCGAAGCCGTCGCGATGGGTGTGCCGCATGCGGCGGGCCTGCTGGCGGAATACGAAGCCCTCATCACGTCGATGGGCGATTCGCACGACGAAGCCGCGCTGCACACGCTGCATGCCCTGCACGCGCAACTCGAAGCCGCCGACGCGTGGCAACTGCGTACGCGGGTCGAAACCACCATCGCGCAACTCGGCCTGCAGCCTGGCGCACGCATCGGCTCGCTGTCGGGCGGGTTGACCAAGCGCGTCGCGCTGGCGCAGGCGCTGGTGGGCGCGCCCGACATCCTGTTGCTGGACGAGCCGACCAACCACCTCGACTACGAGTCCATCCGCTGGCTCGAAGACCTGCTGCTCGCGTTTCGCGGCAGCGTGCTGTTCATCACGCACGATCGCGCGTTCCTCGACCGCGTTGCCACGCGCATCATCGAGCTCGATCGCGGCAAGCTGCGCTCGTATCCAGGCAACTTCACGGCGTACCAGACGCGCAAGGCGCAGCAGCTCGAAGCCGAGGCGCTCGAAAATGCCCGCTTCGACAAGCTGCTCGCGCAGGAAGAGGTGTGGATCCGCAAGGGTGTGGAAGCGCGGCGCACGCGCAGCGTTGGCCGCGTGGCACGCCTGGAGCAGATGCGCGTCGAGCGCGCCGCGCGCCGGGAGGTGCAGGGCAACGTCAAGCTCGAGGTCTCGCAGGGGGATCGCTCCGGCAAGATCGTCGCCGAGCTGATCGACGTGACCAAGCGCTACGGCGACAAGACCGTCGTCGACGATTTCTCCGCCACCATCCTGCGCGGCGACAAGGTGGGCATCCTGGGCGCCAACGGCGTCGGCAAGACGACCTTGCTCAAGCTGATCCTCGGCGAATTGCCGCCCGACTCCGGCACGGTGCGCAACGGCACCAACCTGCAGGTGGCGTATTTCGACCAGATGCGCGCGCAGCTCGATCTCGACCGTTCGCTGGCCGACACCATCAGCCCAGGCAGCGACTGGATCGAAGTCAACGGCCAGCGCAAGCACGTGATGAGCTACCTGGGCGACTTCCTGTTTCCGCCGGAACGGGCGCGCTCGCCGGTGGCATCGCTGTCGGGCGGTGAACGCAACCGGCTGCTGCTCGCGCGCTTGTTTGCGCGGCCGGCCAACGTGCTCGTGCTGGACGAGCCGACCAACGATCTGGACATCGACACGCTCGAACTGCTCGAAGAACTGCTGCAGGAATACAGCGGGACGGTGTTTCTGGTTTCGCACGACCGCGCGTTCGTCGACAACGTCGTCACGTCGGTGATTGCGGCGGAGGGCGAAGGCCGCTGGCGCGAATACGTGGGCGGGTTCTCGGATTGGCAGACGCAGTCGGCGCGTTCGGCGCAGATCGTGCAGGCCGCCAGGCCCGTCGCCGAGGAGAAGAAGCCCGAGGCCGCCAAGCCGCGCGAGCGCGCCACCGTCAAGCTCAGTTACAAGGAGCAGCGCGAGCTGGATGCGCTGCCGGCACGGATCGAGTCGTTGGAAGCCGAGCAGAAGCAGGTCGGCGCCGAACTCGAGGACGGCACGATCTACGCCCGCGACCCGGAACGCGCACAGAAGCTGGCCGAACGCCACGAAGCCATCGAGCTGGAACTGCTGGAGGCGCTGGAGCGCTGGGAAGCTCTCGAAGGCAAGCGCGCCGGCAACGTGTAAACCGCCTGGATGTCAGCGGGATGTCGGCCCAATGTCGGCTCGGGGTCGCATTTGGGCGCTGACCATCCCTCCGCATTGTCAAAGACAGCTTCCTTTACAATGCGCGCTGCATTCCGGTGCTCGGGGCAACCCTGAGCCTGCCTGTCTTTCCGCCTTCCATGAGCAAAACCTCCCAATACAGCGAATCGTCGATCAAGGTCCTCAAGGGCCTGGAACCGGTCAAGCAACGGCCGGGCATGTACACACGCACCGACAACCCGCTGCACATCGTGCAGGAAGTGATCGACAACGCCGCCGACGAGGCGTTGGGCGGCTACGGCAAGCTGATCGCCGTGACGCTGCACAAGGACGGCAGCGTGACGGTGGAAGACGAGGCGCGCGGCATTCCCGTCGGCATCCACCCGGAAGAGGGCGTGCCGGTGGTCGAGATCGTCTACACGCGGCTGCACGCGGGCGGCAAGTTCGACAAGGGCCGTGGCGGCGCGTACGCGTTCTCCGGGGGCCTGCATGGCGTGGGCGTGTCGGTGACGAACGCCCTGTCGACGCGGCTCGAAGTGACGGTGTGGCGCGACGGCAATGTGTCGACGCTTGCGTTCTCGGGCGGTGACGTTATCGAGAAGCTGACGACCCGCAAAGCCGAGCGCGGCGAGAAGAAGAGCGGCACCCGGGTGCGCGTGTGGCCCGACGCCAAGTACTTCGATTCCGAGAACATCCCGCAGGCCGAGCTGCAGCGCCTGCTGCGCAGCAAGGCCGTGCTGCTGCCGGGCGTGAAGGTCACGCTCACGCTGGAAAAATCCGGCGAGACGCTCGAATGGCAATACGACCAGGGCCTGCGCGGCTACCTCGTCGAATCGCTCGCACAGGGCAGCGGTGCCGAGCCCGTCATCCCGCTGTTCGAGGGCGAACATTTTGCCGACCCCGACAAGCCCGGCGAAGAGGGTTTCGCCTACGGAGAAGGCGCGTCGTGGGTGGTGGCCTGGACGGAAGAGGGCTCGCCCGTGCGCGAGTCTTACGTCAACCTGATCCCGACGCCCGCCGGCGGCACGCACGAATCCGGCCTGCGCGAAGGCCTGTTCCAGGCCGTGAAGAGCTTCGTCGAGATGCATGCGTTGCTGCCCAAGGGTGTCAAGCTGATGCCCGAAGACGTGTTTGCGCGTGCCTCGTTCGTGCTCTCGGCCAAGGTGCTCGACCCGCAGTTCCAGGGCCAGATCAAGGAGCGCCTGAACAGCCGCGATGCGGTGCGGCTCGTGTCGACCTTCAGCCGTCCGGCGCTGGAGCTGTGGCTGAACCAGCATGTCGAACACGGCAAGAAGCTGGCCGAACTCGTCATCAAGCAGGCGCAAGCGCGCACGCGCGCGGCGCAGAAGGTCGAGAAGAAGAAGGGCTCCGGCGTGGCCGTGCTGCCCGGCAAGCTGACCGATTGCGAATCGGACGACGTCACCCGCAACGAGCTCTTCCTGGTGGAAGGCGACTCGGCCGGCGGGTCGGCCAAGATGGGCCGCGACAAGGAATTCCAGGCCATCCTGCCGTTGCGCGGCAAGGTGCTGAACACCTGGGAGACCGAGCGCGACCGCCTGTTCGCCAACAATGAAGTGCACGACATTGCAGTCGCCATCGGCGTGGACCCGCACGGTCCGAACGAGGCGGTCGACCTGTCGGGCCTGCGCTACGGCAAGATCTGCATCCTGTCCGACGCGGACGTGGACGGCGCGCACATCCAGGTGCTGCTGCTCACGTTGTTCTTCAAGCACTTCCCGCAATTGATCGATCGCGGGCACGTGTGCGTGGCCCGTCCGCCGCTGTATCGTGTCGATGCCCCGGCGCGCGGCAAGAAGCCCGCGCAGAAGCTCTACGCGCTGGACGACGGCGAGCTCGAAGCCATTGAAGACAAGCTGCGCAAGGATGGCGTCAAGGAAGGCGCCTGGCAGATCTCCCGCTTCAAGGGCCTGGGCGAGATGAGCGCCGAGCAGCTCTGGGAAACGACCATGAACCCCGATACGCGCCGCCTGCTGCCCGTGTCGCTGGGCGACCTGGGCATGGAGCAGACCGTGGGCGTGATGAACATGCTCATGGGCAAGGGTGAAGCCGGCGCGCGCCGCACATGGCTCGAGGCACGCGGCAACGAGGTCGAAGCCGATATCTGATAGCCAACCGACAACGATGATGCTGTTCCGACGTTTCGCTTATGTGCTCACGGCGCTGGCCCTGCTGGCCGGCCAGCCGGCGCGCGCAGACGTCTACGGCTACATCGACGAAAACGGTCTTGCGCATTTCGCGTCCGAGCGGCTGGACGACCGCTACGTGCTGTTCATGAAGGGCGCCGCCGTGGGCGGCAATGCTGACAAGGCCGGCGACAAGGCCGACACCGCCATCGCGCTGCCCGCCACGGAACTGCCTGATGCCGACGCCTACCTCAACGCCAGCAAGCGCGATGCGCTCGACAACGGCACCGGCATGCGGCAGCGCCTCGTGCGCGCCGTGCTGCAGCACCCCAACGTGCCGACGGTCGAGCCGCTGATTCGCCAAGCCGCAAGCAGGCACGGCGTCGATCCCGCCCTGGTGAAGGCCGTGATTGCCGCCGAATCCGGCTTCAACCCGCAGGCCATGTCGCCCAAGGGCGCGATCGGCCTGATGCAGGTGATCCCGGACACCGGCGCACGCTACGGCGTGACGAGCGACGCGCGCCGCAGCGCCGCACAGAAGCTGGCCGACCCCAAGACCAACATCACCACCGGCGTGCGCTACCTGAGCGACCTGCTGCGCATGTTCTCGGGCAACCTCGAACTCGTGCTCGCTGCCTACAACGCCGGCGAGGGCGCGGTGCAGAAGCATGGCAACGACATCCCGCCGTACGCCGAGACGCAGAACTACGTGAAGACGGTGCTGCAGTTCTATCGTTACTACAACCCGGTGGGCGCCGCGCCCGGGATGATGAACGCGAGCGCCGACGGCGTCATGGCCACGCGCAAGCCCGGCCGGACGGGGCGCCCGGCGCGCATCGAACTCGTACTCGACCCGGCCACCGGCGTGGCCAAGAACATTCCCCAACATTGATCCTGGCGGCGCCGCCACGTTGAAGCGCGCCGCTTTCGCTTGAGCCTCCATGGAACAACAAGACATCCTCTTCGACCCCAGCGAGCCGGCCGAAGCGCTCACCCTTGGCGCCTATGCCGAGCGCGCCTACCTCGACTACGCCATCAGCGTGGTCAAGGGCCGCGCGCTGCCCGAGGTGGCCGACGGCCAGAAGCCGGTGCAGCGCCGCATCCTGTTTGCGATGCACGAGATGGGTCTGCGCGCCGACGCGAAGCCCGTCAAATCCGCGCGCGTGGTCGGTGACGTGCTCGGTAAATACCACCCGCACGGCGATCAGTCGGCCTACGACGCGCTGGTGCGCCTGGCGCAGGATTTCTCGCTGCGCTATCCGCTGATCGACGGCCAGGGCAACTTCGGCTCGCGCGATGGCGATGGCGCGGCGGCGATGCGCTACACAGAAGCACGCCTCACGCCCATCTCGCGCCTGCTGCTCGAGGAGCTCGACCAGGGCACGGTCGACTTCGTGCCGAACTACGACGGCTCGATGGAAGAGCCGAAGTTGCTGCCGGCGCGCCTGCCGTTCGTGCTGCTCAACGGTGCATCGGGCATTGCGGTGGGGATGGCCACCGAGATTCCGTCGCACAACCTGCGCGAAGTCGCCAATGCTGCCGTGGCGCTGATCCGCGACGACAAGCTCACCAGCACCGACCTGATGCAGTACATGCCGGGCCCGGACTTTCCGGGCGGCGGGCAGATCATCTCGTCGGCGACGGATATTGCACAGGTGTACGAGACCGGGCGCGGCAGCCTCAAGGTGCGCGCGCGCTGGAAGATCGAAGACCTCGCGCGCGGCCAGTGGCAGCTCGTGGTGACGGAGCTGCCGCCGAACACCTCGTCGCAGAAGGTGCTTGAAGAGATTGAAGAGCTGACCAACCCGAAGGTGCGCGCGGGCAAGAAGTCGCTGTCGCCGGACCAGTTGCAGATGAAGCAGACGATGCTCGGCCTGCTCGATGCGGTGCGCGACGAGTCGGGCAAGGATGCGCCGGTGCGCCTCGTGTTCGAGCCCAAGAGCAAGAACATCGACCAGCAGGAGTTTGCCAACGCGCTGCTGGCGCACACGTCGCTGGAGTCGGGGGCGGCCATCAACCTGGTGATGATCGGCATGGACGGCCGGCCGCGCCAGAAGGGCCTGGCCGAGATCCTGCGCGAGTGGATCAGCTACCGCTTCGCCACGGTCACGCGCCGCACGCGCCATCGCCTGGGCAAGGTGGAAGACCGCATCCACATCCTGGAAGGCCGGCAGATGGTGCTGCTGCGCATCGAGGAGGTCATCCGCATCATCCGCGAGAGCGACGAGCCCAAGGCTGCGCTCATCCAGGCCTTCAACCTGACCGAGCGTCAGGCCGAGGACATCCTGGAAATCCGCCTGCGCCAGCTCGCGCGCCTGGAAGCCATCAAGATCGAGCAGGAGCTGAAGAGCCTGCGCGAAGAACAGGCCGACCTCGACGTGCTGCTGAAGTCCGAAACCATGATGCGCCGTCGCATCATCAAAGAGATCGAGACCGACGCCAAGCAATACGGCGACGACCGCCGCACACTCATCCAGGAGGAGCGCCGCGCCGCCGCCGAAGTGAAGGTGATCGACGAACCCGTCACGGTCATCGTCTCGCAGAAGGGCTGGGTGCGCACGCGCCAGGGCCATGGCCACGACGCCACGCAGTTCGGCTTCAAGGCGGGCGATGCGCTGTACGACACCTTCGAGTGCCGAACCACCGATGCGCTGCTCATCTTCGGCACGCGCGACGACAAGGGCACCGGCCGCGTCTACTCCGTGGCCGTGGCGAACCTGCCCGGCGGCCGTGGCGATGGCGTGCCGCTGACCACGCTGATCGAGCTCGCGCCAGGCACGCACATCGCCCACACCTTCGCCGGCAACGTCGAGCAGAACGTGTTGATCTCCACGCGCGGCGGCAACGGCTTCATGGCCAAGGTGGGCGACATGGTCGGCCGTCAGAAGGCCGGCAAGGCGTTCCTGACGCTGGACGAAGGCGACCAGCCGAACAAGCCGGCGCCGGTGCCCGCAGACGCGTACGGCGTGGCGTGCCTGTCGGCGAACGGGCGCCTGCTGCTGTTCCCGATTGCCGAACTGAAGACGCTCTCCAGCGGCGGCCGCGGCGTGATCCTGATGGAGCTCGAGAAGAACGAAACGCTCGCACAGGCGCTCGCCTTCGGCCCAGCCGGGTTCGTGCTGACGGGCGCCGGCCCGCGGGGCGGCAAGGTCAGCGAAACGACGATGACCACGCGCGCCCAGGAGCCGTACGCCGGCAAGCGTGCACGCAAAGGCAAGGTGCTCGAGCCGAAGCTGCGCGATCCGAAGCTCTCGCTGCCCAAGCCCGCACCGGAAGCGGCCTGACGCGATGACCGACCCGCACGCCGAGCCGGCGGCCAATGCTCCTTCCTGCCGCAAGCTCTTCACCGAGTTTGCGCGCATGGGCCTGTCGGGCTTTGGCGGCGTGCTGCCGTTTGCGCGCGCCGGCATCGTCGATCGCAACCGCTGGCTTTCCAATGCCGAGTTCGCCGAGTTGCTGAGCCTGGGCCAGGTGCTGCCGGGCCCGAATGTCGTCAACCTCTCGGTGATGCTCGGCTACCGCTACCACGGCGTGCGCGGTGCGGCGGCGGCCCTGAGCGGGCTGGTGTTCACGCCGGCCGTACTGCTGTTGCTGATCGTCTTGCTGTATGACCATTTCAGCGGGCTGTCGCTGGTGCAGAACCTGCTCAAGGGCATGGCGGCCGTGGCGGCGGGGCTGGTGCTGTCCACGGCCGTCAAGCTGGCGCAGGGCCAGTCGCGCACGTGGCGCGCCATCGGTGTCGGCCTGGCGGTGTTTCTGACGATCGGCGTGCTGCAGTGGCCGCTGGTGTGGGTGATGCTGGTGCTGATCCCGCTCGCGCTCGTGCTCGAGTGGAGGGCGATGCGATGAGCCATCTCGCCACCGCCTTCGACCTGTTCTGGCACTTCCTGGTGTTGTCGTTCCTGTCCATCGGCGGGGCCAGTTCGACGCTGCCCGACATGCACCGGTTTCTGGTCGATACCCGCCACTACATGACCAGCGAGCAGTTGAGCGCCATGTATGCCATCTCGCAGGCGGCACCGGGCCCCAACGTGCTGTTCGTCGAACTGTTCGGCTGGCAGGCGGCGGGGTTGGCGGGGGCGATCGCCTCGCTGGTGGGCATCTGCCTTCCGTCGTGCGTGATTGCGGCGGTGATCGCGCGCGTCATGCACCGCTCCCCCGATGCGCGCTGGATCGCGCTGGTGCGCCGTGGCCTTGCGCCGCTCACCATCGGGCTGCTGTTCTCCACCGGCTGGATCCTCGCGCGCGGTGCCGACAACAGCTTCGGCACCATCGCCCTGACGGTCGCCACGGTTCTGACGTGCACCTTCACCCGCGTCCATCCGCTGATTCTGGTAGGCCTTGGCGCCTTGGCCGGCGGGCTGGGCTGGGTGTGACAACGGCCGGCTGACGTCCGCGCCGCCGACGCTTCCCGGGCGGCAATTTCCTTTCGCTTTTTCCGCATGCATGGCCCTCACACAGCAGGGCCGAAGTGGGCTGCCGTTCGCGCAACTTCGGGAATGCCCTAATTTGTCTCGATATGTATATACAAGAAGATTGTCGTTATCGATGTGTTGTATGTACGGCGATCGATCGCTTGGAGGCCATGCCGCCCGCAGCCGTACCGCAGCTCACGCCCCACGTCGCCCCGGCATCACCGGACGCAGATCCGCACGCCCCGGCGACGAGCCCCGCGGGGGGGCTCCCATCCAGAGAGGAGGCAGTTTGAACCACCTGCAACGCAACCTGCGCGCGCGGCATATCCGCTTTCTCGCGCTCGGCTCGGCCATTGGTACGGGCCTGTTTTACGGGTCCGCATCGGCCATCCAGCTGGCCGGGCCGGCGGTCATCCTCGCGTACATCATTGGCGGCGCGGCCGTGTACATGGTCATGCGGGCGTTGGGCGAAATGGCGGTGCGGCAGCCGGTCTCAGGCTCGTTCGGCCGCTACGCGCGGGACAACCTCGGGCCGCTTGCGGGCTTCCTGACCGGGTGGACGTACATCCTGGAGATGGTCATCGTCTGCCTGGCCGACGTGACCGCCTTCGGCATCTACATGGGCTTCTGGTTTCCGGAGGTGCCGCAGTGGATCTGGGTGCTGGGCATCGTCCTGCTCATCTGCGGCCTGAACCTGTGCAACGTGAAGGTGTTCGGTGAGATGGAGTTCTGGCTCGCGCTCATCAAGATCGTGGCGATCGGCGCGATGATTGCCGGCGGCATCGTGATCCTCTTCCTCGGCGTGCAACTGAACGGCAGCCATGCGCCCGGCCTGAGCCACCTGTGGTCGCACGGCGGCTTCCTGCCGCACGGCGTGGGCGGCCTGATCGCCTCGTTCGCCGTCGTCATGTTCGCCTATGGCGGCGTGGAGATCATCGGCATTACCGGCGGCGAGGCGCAGGACCCCGACAAGGTCATCCCCAAGGCGATCAACGCCGTGCCGGCGCGCATCCTGCTGTTCTACGTGCTGACGATGTGCGTGCTGATGGCGATCTTCCCCTGGACCGGCATCGACGGGCAGGGCAGCCCGTTCGTGCAGATCTTCTCGGGACTGGGCATCCAGTCTGCGGCGGCGGTGCTGAACCTGATCGTCATCTCGGCGGCCATTTCGGCCATCAACAGCAACATCTTCGGCGCGGGCCGGATGATGTACGGCATGGCCGAGCAAGGCCAGGCGCCGCGCGTCTTTGCGGCGACGTCGCGCCACGGCGTGCCGTGGGTCACGGTACTCACCATGGCGGGCGCGCTGCTGGGCGGCGTGGTGCTGAACTACCTGATTCCCGAGAACGTCTTCGTCATCATCGCGTCGATCGCCACGTTCGCGACCGTGTGGGTGTGGCTGATGATCCTGCTGTCGCAGGTGGCCATGCGCCGCCGCCTGTCGGCCGAAGAGTTGCGCGCGCTCAAGTTCAAGGTGCCCTTGTGGCCGGTGGGCCCGGCGCTGGCCATCGCGTTCATGCTGTTCGTGATCGGCGTGCTCGGCTACATGCAAGACACCCGCGTGGCCCTGTACGTCGGCGCCGGCTGGGTCGCGCTCATGTCTGCGGCCTGGTACGTGCGCGTGAGGCCGGCCGCAACGGACAGCCTCGCCGAAGAGCCGCGCGGCGCCTGAATCGGCCCCGTCGACGCAACCGTCATCACAGCCGTGCCGCGATGTCTTTTTCATCCCGCCAGGCCGGGGGGCGCGCGGCCGGCCCCATCAGAAAGCACGCCCGGAGACCACTCATGCCCAACCACACGACCGCCCCGTCCTACGGCGCCCCCGCCAATGTTCGGGCGCCGGCGCTTGCTCGGCCACTTTCGCGCACGCGCGCCATTGCCGCCATCACGATCGGCAATGGGCTCGAGTTCTACGATTTCGTGGTGTACAGCTTCTTTGCCACGCTGATCGGCCGGCTGTACTTTCCGGTCGGCAACGCGACCGGCCAGCTGCTGATGTCGTTCGCCACATTTGGCGTGGGCTTCCTGATGCGGCCGCTCGGCGGCCTGCTGATCGGCATGTATGCGGACCGCGCCGGCCGCAAGCCCGCCGTGGCGCTGACGCTGTGGCTGATGGGCCTGTCGTCGCTGATCTTTGTCGTGACGCCGACGTATGCGCAGATCGGCATCGTGGCGCCGGTGCTCGTCGTGCTGGCGCGGCTCGTGCAGGGGTTTGCGATCGGCGGCGAGATGGGCGCCTCGACCGCGCTGCTGCTCGAATACGCGGATGACCGTTCGCGCGGCTTCTACACGAGCTGGCAGCCGTTCAGCCAGGGCCTGGCGGCGCTCTTCGGCGCGCTGGTAGGCCTGCTGCTGAGCAACGTGCTGGCGCCGGCGTCGCTGGAGTCGTGGGGCTGGCGGCTCGCCTTCCTGATCGGCATTCTTGTCATTCCGGTCGGCCTCGTGATCCGCCGCCGGCTGGAAGAAACGGCCGCACCGCCGAGCACGCATGAGACCGGGGCGATGCTGCCGCTGCTGCGCGAGCACCGCAGCGCGCTGGTGGCCAGCATCCTGCTGATGATCGGCGTGGCTTCGTCGACGTACATCATCGTCTACTACCTCAGCAACTACGCCGTGAGCGTGCTGCACATGCCGCTGTCGCTGGGCATCTGGGCGGCGTGCATTGCGGCGCTGGTGCAGGTGCTGCTGTCGCCGTCTGCCGGCAGGCTGGCGGACCGTATCGGGCGCCGGAAGGTGGTGTTGTGGTCGCGTGTTGCGCTGCTGGCGATGATCTATCCGGCCTTCGCGCTGATCAACGCCGAGCCCTCGCTTGCGCGGCTGCTGGTCGTGGTCGGCTGCCTCTCGGTGCCGATGTCGATGACCTCGCCCGCGTCGATGGTGCTGGTGAGCGAGGTGCTGCCGCAGCGTTTGCGGGCGACCGGGCTGTCGATCGCCTATTGCGTCGCCATCGCCATCTTTGGCGGCTTCGCGCAGTTCTTCTCGACCGAGCTGATCCACCTGACGGGCAACGCGAATGCGCCGGCGCTCTATGTCATCGGCTGCGGGCTGGTGTCGCTGATCGGCCTGGCGATGGTGCCGGAAACGCTGGGGCGCCGCTTGGCCTAAGCCCTGCCTCCAGGCAAAGAAAAAGCCCCGCGTGGAGCGGGGCTCTTGCCGTGAGGCGGGGCCTAGTCAATGCACGACCATGCGCGTGAACGGCTCCACGTAGGCTTGCAGCGTGATCAGCAGGCCCACCAGGAACGCCAGCGCGATCGAGTGGAAGAACACGTAGCGCAGGATGTCGCCCTCGTGGCCGTACCACTTGGTGGCGGTGGAGGCCACGACGATGGACTGCGCGTCGATCATCTTGCCCATCACGCCGCCCGAGCTGTTGGCCGCCGACATGAGGATCGGCGACAGGCCGAGCTGCTCCGCCGTGGTCTTCTGCAGGCCGCCGAACAGCACGTTCGATGCGGTATCGGAGCCGGTGAGCGCCACGCCCAGCCAGCCCAGCATCGTGCCGAACAGCGGATACAGCACGCCCGTGTGGGCGAAGGCCAGCCCGAGCGTGGCGTCCAGACCCGAATAGCGCGTGAGATAACCGATGCCGAACATCGCGCAGATGGTCAGCAGCGAATAGCGCGTGAGCTTGATGGTGTTCCAGTACTCCTTGAGCAGGCGCGGCACCGAATAGCCCATCAGCAGGCCGCCCACGATGGCCGACACGAGGATGCCCGTGCCCGCCATCGACAGCACGTTGAAGTTGAACACCGCGCCCTCGGCAATCACCTTGGGCACCACCGGCGGGCCCTTGAGCACCATCTTGTCGAGGCCCGGGATGGCGAACTTGAACGCCCACAGGCCGTCGGCAAACGCCTTGAACTGCGGCACGCCCCAGATGAAGACGAACACGGTCAGGATGACCCACGGCAGCCACGCCTGCACGCGCGTGATCTTGCCGTCGGTGGAGGTGGTGGCTTCGCGGGCTTCCGCGGCGGCTTCGGGGTCGACGCGGGAGTTGTCTTCGCGGTTGCGCAGGGCGGTCGACGTCCAGATCGTCTTGGGCTTCCACACCTTGAGGAACAGCGTGAGCGAGCCCATCGACACCAGCGCCGCTATCACGTCCACCAGCCACGGCCCGTGGAAGTTCGAGACCAGATACTGCGGAATGGCGAACGACACGCCCGCCACCAGAATCGCGGGCCAGATCTGCAGCATGCCGCGCCAGCCCGCAAACGCCCAGATCAGCCAGAACGGCACCAGCACCGAGAAGAACGGCAGCTGCCGGCCCACCATGGCCGAGAGCTGCAGCAGGTCCAACCCCGTGACCGAGGCCAGCCCGATCAGCGGTGCGCCCAGCGCGCCGTAGGCCACCGGCGCCGTGTTGGCGATCAGTGCCAGGCCCGATGCGGCCAGCGGCGAAAAACCCAGGCCGATGAGGATGGCGCCCGTCACGGCCACCGGCGTGCCGAAGCCCGCCGCGCCCTCGAAGAACGCGCCAAAGCTGAACGCCACCAGCAGCAGTTGGAGGCGGCGGTCTTCGGTGATGCCCGAGATGGAGCTCTGCAAGACCTTGAACGATCCATTCAGCGTCGTGAGCCGGTGCAGGAAGATGATGTTGAGAACGATCCAGCCGATCGGGAACAGCCCGGAGACGATGCCCAGCCCCGCCGCCTTGCCCGCCATGGCAGCCGGCATGCCGAACACGAACGAGGCGATGCCCACCCCGACGATGAGCGCGAGCCCCGCGGCCAGATGGGCCTGCACATGGAAAAATGCCAGCGAGCACAGCAGTACCGCGACCGGTATCCCGGCGGCGATGGTGGACCACACCGCGTTACCGAGCGGGTCATAGACTTGATTCCACATCTTGATCTCCTCCTGGTTCTGGGCGTTTCAGTTTCTTGAGCAAGGTGCTTCGGTCACCGAACGTCTTCTGTTGCCCCGTGAAAAGGACACTCGCGGATTGTAGGAACAAGCGTGTCCGGGTCCGGGCAATATTCTGTCACTTTCATACTGAAAAGTATTCATCGGTGCCCGAGGGCGCCGTGGCGCGGCGCACGCGATTGCACCGGGTAAATCCGGGTTGTGGAATCATTGCGCCTGCAACGTCGCCCAACAAGAAAACATCGCACCCGGTCTATGGCTTTCCTGGCTCTTTCGCTTTGCCGCTGCGCGTCCCGACGGGCCGCCGCGGCGCTCGCCATGTTGGCGATGCTGATTGCGCTGTCGCCGGCGGTGCATGCGCAGGCGGCCGACTCCGCCGGCAGCCGGGCACAGGCCGCACGGCCGCGCATCGGGCTGGTGCTGTCGGGTGGCGGCGCACGCGGCTACGCGCATATCGGCGTGCTGAAGATGCTCGAGCGCATGCACGTCCCCGTGGACGTGATTGCCGCCACCAGCATGGGCGCCGTGGTAGGCGGGCTGTATGCCAGCGGACTGCGCGCCGATGAACTCGAGCAGAAGCTCTCGCAGGTGGACTTGAGCGACATCGCCTTCGACCGCAACGAGCGCGCCAAGCTGCCGCAATCGCTGCGGGAAGACGATTTCCAGTATCCGATCGGCTTGTCGGCGGGCTACGGCGACGGCCGCCTGAAGCTGCCGACGGGGCTCGTGCAGGGCAACCGGCTGCTTGCCTTGCTCAAGAACTGGACGGCGCAGTGGCCAGACAACACGGACTTCGCGCGCCTGCCGATTCCGTTCAAGGCCATGGCGACCGATCTTGCGACCGGCGACGCCGTGATCCTGGACCACGGCTCGCTGCCGTTGGCCATGCGCGCCAGCATGGCGGTGCCGGGCCTGTTCGCGCCGATCGAGGTGGACGGACGCACGCTCGTGGATGGCGGGCTGGTGAGCAACCTGCCGGTGCAGCTGGCGCGCGACATGGGCGCGGACATCATCATCGCCGTGAACATCGGCTCGGACTTGCTGCGGCCGGAAGACCTCGCCTCGCCAGCGGCCGTGACGCAGCAGATGATCACCATCCTCGTGGGCCAGAACGTGCGCGCACAGAAGGCGTTGCTGCGCGGCGACGACGTGCTGATCGAGCCGCAGCTGCGCGATCTGTCGTTCACCGATTTCGCCAAGGGCCCGCAGGGCGTGTTGCAGGGCGAGAAGGCCGCGCAGGGCGTGCAGGCGCGGCTGGCCGCGCTGTCGCTCTCGCCGCAGGCCTATGCCGCCTACCGGGCCGAGCACACTCCGCGCGGCACGCTGGCGAGCGGCACGCGCATCGATGCCATTGCGGTGACGACCAACGGCCGCGTGCCGGCCGCGCGCGTGCGGCAGATGCTCAACGTGCACGAGGGCGACCCGTACGACGCCGAACAGCTCAACCGCGACCTCTCGGCGCTGTCCACCACGGGGGACTTCGAGAGCGTGACGCAGCGGCTGGTGGAAGAGAACGGCGTGCACACGCTGCGGATCGACGCGCACGAGAAATCGTGGGGCAACCAGTTCTTCCTGTTCGGGCTCGGCATGTCGACCAACTTCGATGGCCGCGGCGCGTTCAACGTCAACCTTGGGCATCGGTATCCGTGGCTCACGCAGAGCGGGCTGGAATGGCGCAACGACCTCGTGCTGGGCAGCAACCGCGCGAGCGTCCACACGGAGCTGCGGCAGCCGCTGTGGCAGGCGCGCGGCTTCTACATCGCGCCGTACGCCGAATACTCGCGCCGCCGCTCGGACATCTACTTTGACGACCTGCCGCCCACCAAGGACGTCAAGCCGTTCAACAACCTGACGATCGAGACGGCGCGCGCTGGCGTCGACCTCGGCATTCCGCTGGGCCGCAAGGGCGAACTGCGCCTGGGCGTGAACTACGTGAGCAAGAGCGCGACGTTCAATTACCTGCTGCTGGAAACCGACGAAACCGGTGTGCCGATGGGTGCGATGGACTTGCCGACGGTGCGCGCCAAACAGCCGGCGTTCCGCGCCCAGCTCACGCTCGATCAACTTGACGATCCGTTGTTCCCGCGCAGCGGCTACTACCTGTACAGCAGCGTGGAAGCCGGCTTCGGCTCGCTGGACAAGAAGTACAACACCGCGCAGGCCAAGGGCTTGTGGGCCACCAGCTACGGGCGCCATACCTTCAACGTGGCGCTGGAGGGCGCCGGCCAGTTCGGGGCGAACAGCCCCACGCGCGAGAACGGCGGCAACAGCGGCAGCGGTGCCAACGAAGGCTTCTATCTCGGCGGCTTCCAGCACCTTTCTGCCTATGCGCAGGATCAGTTCAACGGTCAGTACCTGCTCTACGGCCGGCTGACGTATCTGTACGATCTGCGCATCAACGATCTGCTCGGCTTGCGGGCGCCGGTGTTCGGAGCGAGTGCCGAGGCCGGCAACGTCTGGCAGCTGCGCAACAACTTCGGCCGGGGGGCTTACCTTAAGAGTGGCAGCCTGTTCGTTGGCGGCAACAGCCCGATCGGGCCGCTGTACTTCGGTTTTGCCGTGGCGCCGCAAGGTGTGTGGAACGTCTATCTGCAGCTCGGCCGCGTGTTCTGACGCAAGCCGTGACGCCCCGGAACGGGCGGGCATTGCCTGATTGTGGACAATCGTAAGGTCTTGTTCAGATTGGCAAATCAATCGGACAGCCAGGGGCAGGTGTGCGTGCTAGCCTTCCGCTTCGCTTCTCAAGACCTCGGGCGCGGACGCGCCCAGCCCCCCTCCCATGATGTTCTCCGTGTTGTCCCGTGGTGTCCGTTCGTCCACGTCGTTGCTGTGCGCATGCGCGCTGGCCACGCTGCAGGCGTGCGGCAGGCATGCCGATGAAGCCGCCAGGCCGGCAGGCACGCCGGAAATCGAGTTTGCCGTTGCGCAGCGCGCCGATGCTCCGCTGGTGACGGAACTGCCCGGCCGCATCGAGCCGTATCGCACCGCCGAAGTACGTGCGCGTGTGGACGGCATCGTGCTCAAGCGCACCTATGACGAAGGCCAGGTCGTCAAGGCCGGGCAGGTGCTGTTCCGCATCGATCCCGCACCGCTCAAGGCGCAGGTGGATGCCGCGCAAGGGGCGCTGGCCCGTGCGCAGGCACAGCTGTCCATCGCCCGTGACAAGGCGGCGCGCTACAAGGGCCTCGCCGCCACGCACGCCGTCAGTGAACTCGAATACGCCGAAGCGCAGGCCGCCGAGCGCCAGGCTGCGGCGGAAGTCATCTCGGCGCGCGCTGCGCTGGAAACGGCGCAATTGCGCCTCGGCTACGCCACCGTGACGGCACCGATCACGGGCCGTTCGCGTCGCGCCCAGGTCACCGAAGGTGCGCTCGTCAAGGAAGACGCGGCCACGCCGCTCACCACCGTCGAACAGATCGACCCCATCTACGTCGATTTCGCGCAGCCCGCCGCCGAGGTGCTGGCCCTGCAACGCGCTCTCAAGACCGGCCAGGCCGCCGCGCTGGCCGCCAAGGACATCGGCGTGCAGATCATCCTGAGCGACGGCGTGGCCTATGAGCGCCCGGGCAAGCTGCTGTTCTCGGACCTGGCTGTGGACCGCGCGACGGACAACGTCTCGATGCGCGCCGTGCTGCCGAACCCCGATGGCCTGCTGCTGCCGGGCATGTACGTGCGCGTGAGGCTGTCGCATGCCGTGCAGCAGGGCGCGGTGGCGGTCCCGAAGGGCGCGTTGCAGCGCGATCGCCACGGCGCATCGGTGTTCGTCGTGCAGGCCGACGACACGCTGGCCATGCGCGCGGTGACTGCGCAAACGTTGGCCGGCGACCAATGGCTCGTGACCAGCGGCCTCTCCGGCGGCGAACGTATCGCTATTCCCGGCATGCAGACGCTGGGGGCTGGCATGGCGGTCAAGCCGGTGCCGACAGGCGAGCGCACGGGCGCCAAGCCGCAGAAGGGCTGACCATGGCACGCTTCTTTATCGACCGCCCGGTCTTTGCCTGGGTGATTGCGCTGGCCATCATCCTGGCCGGCGTGCTCGCGCTGCCGAGCCTGCCGGTGGCGCAGTACCCGAACATCGCGCCGCCCAACGTCAGCATTTCGGCCACGTATCCGGGCGCCTCCGCGCGCACGGTGGAAAGCGCCGTGACCGCCATCATCGAGCGCGAGATGAACGGCGCGCCGGGGCTGCTGTACATGTCGTCGTCGTCCGATGCGGCGGGCAATGTGTCGATCAACCTGTCGTTCAAGCAGGGTACGAGCCCTGACCTTGCCGCGGTGGAGGTACAGAACCGGCTGAAGATCGTCGAGGAACGGCTGCCGGAAGTGGTGCGCCGCAACGGCATCCGCATCGAGAAGGCGGCCGAGAACTACATGATGTATCTGTCGCTGTCGGCCGAGCGCGGGCGCTTCGACGGCATCGATCTGGGCGACCTTGCGTCGTCCGACCTGATCCCGCAACTGCGCCGTGTGCCGGGCGTCGGCACCGCGCAGCTGTTCGATGCCGAATACGCCATGCGTATCTGGCCCGATGCGGACAAGCTGACTGCACTCGGCCTCACCGCCGGGGATGTGAGCGATGCCGTGCGCCGCTACAACGCGCGCATCACCGTGGGCGAGATCGGCAGTGGCGCGGTGCCGAACAGCGCGCCGATCAACGCAAGCGTGACGGGCGACGACGGCCTGACCACACCGGAGGCGTTCGGCGAGATTCCGCTGCGTGCCGACGCGCAGGGCCGCATGGTGCTGCTGCGCGACGTGGCGCGCGTGGAGCTGGGCGGCAACGACTACCTGTACCTCTCGCGCCTGAACGGCAAGCCGGCGACGACCATCGGCATCAAGCTCGCGCCGGGTGCCAATGCGGTGGGCGTCGCCACGCGCGTGCGCGCGGTGCTGGACGAAGCGCAGGCGCATTTCCCGCCCGGCGTGCGCTACGAGGTCGCCTATGACAGCTCCCGTTTCGTCGGCATCGCGATCGAGCAGGTCCTCAAGACGCTGCTCGAAGCCGTGGTGCTGGTGTTCCTGGTGATGATGCTGTTCATGCAGAACCTGCGCGCGACGCTCATCCCGACGCTGGTGGTGCCCATCGCGCTGCTGGGCACGTTTGCCGTGATGCTCCCGCTGGGCTTCTCCATCAACGTGCTGACGCTGTTCGGCCTGGTGCTGGCCATCGGCATCCTCGTCGACGATGCCATCGTGGTGGTGGAAAACGTCGAGCGCGTGATGCATGAAGATGGGCTTTCTCCGCGCGAGGCGACGGCCAAGGCGATGCGGCAGATCAGCGGGGCCATCGTCGGCATCTCGCTGGTGCTGACGGCGGTGTTCGTGCCGATGGCGTTCTTTGGCGGCGCGGTGGGGAATATCTACCGGCAGTTTTCGCTGTCGCTGGCGGTGTCGATGGTGTTTTCGGCCTTCCTGGCGCTCACGCTGACGCCGGCGCTGTGCGCGACCGTGCTCAAGCCCGTGCACGGGCATGGCGCCGAACGCAAGGGCTTCTTTGGCGCGTTCAACCGCGGCTTTGCGCGATTGACGGCCCGCTACCAGGGCGGCGTCGCCAGGCTGCTCAACCGCACGGGGCGCGCGCTCATCGCATACGGAACCGTCATTGGCGTGGCGGTGCTGCTCTTCATGCGATTGCCGACCGCCTTCCTGCCCGAGGAAGACATGGGCGAGTTCATGACCATCGTGCAATTGCCGACCGGCGCCACGCAGGCGCAGACACTCGACGTCGTGCGGCAGGCGGAGCATTACTTCATGACGCAGGAGCCGGCGGTGGCGTCCACGCTCGCCATCACGGGCTTCAGTCTGTACGGCAACGGCCAGAACGCGGCCATGCTGTTCCTGACGCTCAAGGACTGGAAGCAACGCAACGGCGCTGACCAGCACGTCGATGCCGTGGTCGAGCGCGCCAATGCCGCCTTCGGCAAGATCAAGAGCGCGACCGTCATGGCGATGAACTCGCCCGCGCTGCCGGAGCTGGGCAGCAAGCCCGGCTTCGACCTGCGCCTGCAGGACCGCAGCGGCGCCGGCTACGAGCGCCTCGTGCAGGCACGGGAGCGCATGCTCACCGAAGCCGCGAAGCACCCGGCGCTGGCCGAAGTCACGTTTGCAGGCCAGGGCGATGCGCCGCAGGTGCTGATCGACGTAGACCGCAAGAAGGCGCTGTCGATGGGCGTGTCGATCGAGGACATCAACCGCACGCTCGCAGTGATGTTCGGCTCGGACTATGCGGGCGATTTCGTCTACCGCAACCAGGTGCGCCGCGTGATCGTGCAGGCCGACGGCAAGCAGCGCGTCTCGGTCGAGCAGCTCGGCCGCATGCACGTGCGCAACGCGGCCGGTGCGATGGTGCCGCTCTCCGCCTTCACCACGGCCAAGTGGGTCGTCGGGCCGCTCAAGCTCGACCGCTACAACGGGTTCCCCGCCATGACGATCACCGGCTCGCCCGCGCCCGGCCATAGCTCCGGCGAGGCCATGGCGGCGATGGAGTCGATCGCACGCGCGCTGCCCGACGGCTTCGGCTACGAGTGGACGGGCCAATCGTTCGAAGAGCGCCTGTCGGGTGCGCAGGCGCCGGCGCTGTTTGCGTTGTCGATCCTGGTGGTGTTCCTGTGCCTGGCGGCGCTGTACGAAAGCTGGTCGATTCCGCTGGCCGTCATGCTGGTCGTGCCGCTTGGCGTGCTGGGGGCGCTGCTGGGCGCCACGCTGCGTTTCCTGCCCAACGACATCTACTTCAAGGTCGGGCTCATTGCGACCATCGGCCTGTCGGCCAAGAACGCGATCCTGATCATCGAAGTGGCCAAGGATCTGGTGGCGCAAGGCATGGGCCTGATTGAAGCCACGCTGGAGGCCGCGCGGCTGCGCTTCCGACCGATCGTGATGACGTCATTGGCATTTGCATTTGGCGTGGTGCCACTGGCGATGGCGAGCGGCGCGGCATCGGCCAGCCAGCGGGCCATCGGGACGGGCGTGCTGGGCGGCATCATCACGGCAACGGTGCTGGCGGTGTTCCTGGTGCCGGTGTTCTTCGTGGTCGTGCGGCGCGTGTTCGAGGGCAGCGAGCGGCAGCGCCGGCTCGATGCGGCACACGAGCACGAGGTGACGGGGCGCGGGCCCGCGGCCTGATCACTCGGCAGTGGCGATGCTCTTGCGCCTGGCTGTGCCTACAGCTGGGTCGAAGCCGAAGAAGCCGAGAACCTCCGCTGCGACCTGATCGCGGTCGTTGTCCACGCAGATCATGTGGTAGCTGTTTTCCAGCACCACGGTGCGCGCGCGGGGCAGCGCCGCCTGCAGCGTCTGCGCGGAGCGCAGGCTGGTGAGTTCGTCTTCGCGCGCGTGGATGATGAGCGTCTCGCACCGCGTGCCGGGCGCCGCGTCCCGTGCCCAGCGCCGCAGGCGGTCGACCTGCCGGATGCAGGCCAGCGGCACCCAGGGGTAGTGGAAGCTGTCGCCGCGCGCGAGCTTGGCCTTGATGATCCGCCGCAACAGTGGGTTCTTGATGCCGAACGGCTCGTCTTCTTCCACGCGCATGCGCGCTGCCATGCCGGGAATGCGATACACCGCGTGCCGCAGCTCCCGATACCACGGCGTCGACCAGCCGTCGATATGGATGGGCGTGGCCAGCAAGGCGAGGCGGTCCTGCGGCCGGTCGATGCCGTGGCGGACACGGTGCGCCAGCACGAGCGCCAGCAACGCTCCCATGCACATGCCCGCGATGTGTACGGTTGCATGCTCGGCAATGAGCTCGCGGTACGCTCGCGCGAGTGTTTCCAGCCACGCTTCGGCCACCGTGCCGACGAGGTCCTGCGGATGCGTGCCGTGTCCGGGCAGGGTCGGCGCGTGCGTTGCCGCGCCGGCACTGCGCAGCGCTTTCTGTAGCACGCCCAGGTCATAGGCCGTACCGCCCAGGCCGTGGATCAGCAGCACCGCCGTGCTGCCACGCTGCATCGTCACAGCGCCGTCTCAATCGACCACGTGCCGGCCACCAGCGCCGTATTGCCCATTGCATCCGTGAGCGGCCCGCCGGTATCGACGACGGTGTGCAGCGTGCCGTCGCGGGCGGTGATGCGCAGGGTCTGGCGGCGTGCGGGCGTCGCCGCTTCATCGTCCAGCGGTGCCGCGCCGAGCCAGCGTGCGCGCAGCGCATCACGGTCGTCCGGATGCACGAGCTGCAGCACGGTCGACACCGAGGCCATGCTGGCCGCGTCGTGCCCGAAGGCAAGCACCACGTCGCCGCCCCAGTCGATGCGGCCGCTGGCCGGGTCGATGGTGTACACCAGCTGGCTCGATGCCGCCAGCGCCAGTTCCACACGGTTCTGCCATTGCGCGCTTTGCTCGTGCAGTTGCTCGCGCGTGGTCTTGAGCGCGCTCACCAGCAGCACCAGCAGCGCGGCGATGCCCAGATACAGCTGCGCTTCCAGCAGCGACTGGCCATAATGCTGGTCCAGCACGGCGAACGGGCCGTCGCCCTCGGCGGTTTGCGTCAGCGCCGTCAACGTCAGCAGCAGCACCGCCAGCGAGCCGCCGCGTCCGCCCCACAGCAGCGCCACCACCACGGCAAAGAACAGCGGCACGTACGTCAGCGCAAAGCCAACGCCGGCGCCAAATTTCATGACGCTGTTGCCATCGAAGATCAGGTAGGCCGACAGCGCCAGCGCGATGAACGCTGCCAGCCCGAGCAGGAAGTCGGTGCGGTCCGTGCCGCCCGAGCGGAAGGCGCGGAAGCGCGACCACGCGGCCAGCACCGGCGTGACGATCAGCACGCCAAGGAAGTCCGAGGCCGCCCAGATGCGCAGCACGTGCCCGAACGCGCCATCCTGCGACCACGCAAACCATGCCGCGCCGAACAGCGCACCGAGCAGGGCGCTGAACGCACCGGCCGCCAGCATCGCGCGCAGGAAGTACAGGCCCTCGAGCGGCACGCGCGCCAGCCGCACCAGGGCCACGGCCAGGGCTGCGCTGCCGGCCTCGTCGAGCACGAACAGCATTGCGTGTGCGGGGTTGGTCCGCTCGATGGCCGCCAGCGCCAACTGCGCCACGGCAAACGCGGCGCCCAGTCCCGGCCATTCACGGTACGGCCGCAGCATGAACGCAGCCATGGTCACGCCGGCCGGCAGCCAGAGATAGCCCGTCATGTCGACCGGCCCGTTCAGCCGATGCGACACGATGGCGGCAACCAGGTACAGCGCACCCCACAGGACGGTGGCGACGGTGGTGGAAGGGCGGTTCAGTGGCATCCGGGTTTCCCTCGGTGAAAACGAAAAAAAACCGCGCCGGCCCGGGTGCCGTGCGCGGTGGGTGATGCTACCGCAGTTGCTTTGGGGGCCGCTTACACGACCGGCAGCGCGAGCACTGAACGCGCTGCACGCCGATCGCGCAGCTCGGCCATCCACCGTTCGAGGTTGGGACGGGACGGGCGGTCCATCGGCAAGCCCAGCCAGCGGTGCGTGGCGCAGCCGCAGGCAATGTCGGCCATGGTGAAGCGCTGGCCGGCTACGTAGGGCTGCTTGGCAAGCACCGTGTCGAGGATGGCCGTTGCGCGTTCGGCCGACTTGCGCGAGCGCTCGATGCGTTCGGCGTCGCGCTCATCCTCGGGCGTGCGGACGAGTTGCATGAACGCGTCGACCATCGCCGGGCTGTACGACGTGGTCTGCCAGTCCATCCAGCGGTCGGCATCGGCGCGTTCGTGCAACTCCAGCGGATACAGCGTGCCCGGGCCGTAGCGCGCCGACAGATACCGCACGATGGCGTTCGATTCCCACAGCACGAAGCGGCTGTCGCCGGCATCGTCCAGGCCGTCTTCAATGACGGGGATCATGCCGTTCGGGTTCATTGCCAGGAATTGGGGTGTGTTGACGCCTCCGAAGGCGCCGCCGACGTCGATGCGCTCGTGGTCCAGCGACAGCTCATGCGCGCACCAGACCACTTTCTGCACGTTGACCGAAGAGAGTCTTCCCCAGATCCGCAACATCGACGACGGCTCCTTTCTCAAGTCGTGACGTAAATTTAGGCGGCCTTCGGCGTGAGCGCCGCGATTTCTGCGCGGATGAGTTCGCCCAGCACCGCAATACCTTGTTCGATGCGCTCCGGCGGCACCGTCACGAATGCCAGGCGCAGCGTATTGCGACGCGGCGCGTTGGCATAGAACGGCGCACCGGGCACGAACGCCACATTGCGCGCGACGGCCTTTTCCAGCAAGGTCATGGTGTCGATGCCCTCGGGCACTTCCACCCAGATGAACATGCCGCCTTCCGGGCGGTTCCAGTGCACGCCGGCCGGCATGTGGCGCTGGAGCGATTCGAGCATCGCTTCGCACTGCTTGCCGTACAGCGCCCGGATCGTCGGGATATGCGAGTCGAGCAGCCCGGTCTTCAGCACTTCGTATGCCACGCGCTGCGTGAAGCTGGGCGTATGCAGGTCGGAAGCCTGCTTGGCCTGCACGAGTTTGAAGTGGATGGGCTCGGGCGCGATGATGTAGCCTAGGCGCATACCCGGCGCGAGGATCTTCGAGAACGAGCCCATGTAGATCACGCCGTCCGGGTTGAGCGAGCGCAGCGAGGGCAGCTGGTCGCCGGTGTAGCTCAGTTCGCCGTATGGGTCGTCTTCCACCAGCAGCACGCCGAGTTCCTTCGCACGGGCCACCAGGGCGTGGCGGCGGTCCAGCGGCAGGCGGCGGCCGGTCGGGTTCTGGAAATTCGGGATCGTGTAGAAGAAGCGTGCGCCGGCCGCCAGTTCGGGCGTCAGGGCGTCGGGCAGCAGGCCCTTGTCGTCGGTCGGCACGGACGCATAGGCCGGCTCGAACAGCGAGAACGCCTGCAGCGCCCCCAGATACGTGGGCGTTTCGACCAGCACCTTGCTTTGCGGGTCGATGAAGATCTTGCCCAGCAGGTCCAGGCCCTGCTGCGATCCCGTGGTGATCAGCACGCGCGAGGCCGTCGTGCCGTGGCGCTGGGCAATCCATTCGCGCAATGTCGACAGGCCCTCGGTGGGCGTGTACTGCAGCGACGCCTGCGGGTTGTCGGCAAACATGCGGGCGCACGCCGCCTGAATCGCTTCGACCGGGAAGGTGACCGGGGCAGGCAGGCCGCCGGCAAACGAAATCACCTCGGGGCGTTCGGTGATCTTGAGGATTTCCCGGATCGCCGAGCTCGTGAGCTTCTGAGCGCGGCTGGAGAAGGTACAGGAAGCGTGGTCCATGGTGTGGTCCTAGTGTTGCGCAGCGCCCACCTCGTGAGCAGGCGCCACAGGTGGGCAAAACGGGGAGGATAGCAGGCAACGGCCCGGCCTTGCCGGCCCGAAGCGGTGCTCAGGCGACTTCTGCAATCAGCTCGATCTCGACGCACGCGCCCAGCGGAATCTGCGCGACGCCGAACGCGCTGCGGGCGTGCTTGCCGGCCTCGCCAAACACCTCGGCGAGCAGTTCCGACGCGCCGTTGGTGACCAGGTGCTGCTCGGTGAAGTCGGGCGTGGAGTTGACCAGGCTCATCACCTTGACGATGCGCTTGACGCGGGAAAGGTCGCCGCCCAGGTGGGCCGACAGCGTGGCCATCAGGTCGATGGCGATCGCGCGCGCGGCGGCCTTGCCTTCTTCGGTGGTCATGTCGGCGCCGAGCTTGCCGACCCACGGCTTGCCGTCCTTCTTGGCGATGTGGCCCGACAGGAACACCTGGTTGCCGGTCTGCGCGGCCATGACGTAGGCGGCGGCGGGGGCGCCGGCGGCGGGCAGTTCGATACCCAGTTGCTTGAGCTTGGCCTGGGCGTCGTGCGTGGCGGACATGAAGACTCCTTGTGTTGAAGCAGTGAGCAAAATCGGACGGATGACGCTAGCGGCGCACGGACGTCCGCCGGCCGATGCCGACCACGGCAATCACTGCCAGCGCAAACAGCGCCGTGGGCGCATCCAGCGACTCGCCGAGCAGCAGCCAGCCGCCAATGAGCGTCATGAAGGGTTGCAGCAATTGTATCTGGCCGACCCGGGCCACACCGCCCGCGGCCAGGCCCGAATACCAGAACAGGAAGCCGACGAACATGGAGAACGCAGACACGTATGCCAGCCCCATCCATGCGCGGGCCGATGCGTGCGCCAGCGCCTCGGCCTGGTGCGTGGACGGCAGCCACGCCAGCGCGCCCACCATCGGCAACAGCACGGGCAGCGAGATGACCAGCGCCCAGGCAATGGTCTGCATGCCGCCCAGCTCGCGCGAGAGCCTGCCGCCCGTCGCATAGCCGAGCGCGCCCATCACCATGGCGGCAAACAGCAGCCAGTCCGCCCGGTGCAGGGCTCCCCCACCTTGCAGCAGCGCAAAGGAAACGACGAGCGCGCTGCCCATCACCGCGCACAGCCAGAACGCGACGGACGGCCGCTCGCGCCCGAACCACACCGCAAACACGGCGGTGGCCAGGGGCAGCAGGCCCGTGATGATGGCGCCGTGCGCGGCCGGCACGTCCTGCATCGCCAGCGACGAGAACAGCGGGAAGCCCACCACCACGCCCATCGCCGTCACGGCCAGCTGCCACCATTGGCGGCCCCGCGGGCGTCTGGCGACGGAGAAGGCGCCCGTTGCGGCCAGCAGCGCCAGCGCCAGCGCGCTCGCCAGCACCGCGCGCGCCAGCGCCACGAAGGTGGCGTCCAGCTCGGCGACGGCCATGCGCGTGAACGGCAGCGTCTGGCTGAAGATGGCCACGCCGATGAAGCCGAGCAGCATGCCGCGGCGTTCAGCGTGGTCCGGGGCACGCGCGAGGGGCAGGGAGGCGGGCCTGGTCATGGCGTGCTGTTCAATCGGCAAACGCCACGGCCACCCGGCGGTTCTGCCGGCTCTTCTTCTCGATCTTCGTGACGACCACGCGGCCGATTTCCCCGGTGGCGCGCACGTGGGTGCCGCCGCACGGCTGGCGGTCGATGCCGTCGATGTGGATGATGCGGATGGCCGACGCGCCCGCCGGGGGCGCCGCGCCGATGGTGCGCACGAGCTCCGGCTGCTCGGCCAGTTCCTCGGGTGTGATGAGGTCGATGCGCACCGGTGTGTTGCGGCCGATGAGCTCGTTCAGTTGCGCGGTCAGCGTGTCGCGGTCGAGCGTCGATTCGGGCAGGTCGAAATCGATGCGGCCGGAATCCGGCGAGATACCGCAGCCCGTGACCGGCACCGGAATCAGCGAGCCCAGCAGGTGCAGGCACGTGTGCAGCCGCATCAGGCGGTGGCGGCGCTCCCAGTCGATGGTGGCGGTGACGGCCGTGCCGGGCGCCATCCGGGCGAGGTCTGTTCCTTCGGCCGGCACGTGCAGCACGGTCTGGCGATCGGGGCTGTAGACCGTGTCGGCAATCGCCACGGTCTGGCCGTCGCTCAGCACCAGCACGCCGGTGTCGCCGGCCTGGCCGCCGCTGCGGGCGTAGAACACGGTCTGGTCCAGCTCGATGCCATCGGCATGCACGGCGACGACGGTGGCGTCGCAGGTGGTGCGGTAGGCGTCTTCGTCAAAGCGCTTCAGCGTCGGCATGGCGGTGCTCCGTAGCGTGGGGGCGAAAGTCCGACCTTGATGGTAACGAAGTGCGTCTGTACAGTACCTGTACACTTTATCGTGGCGCTCTCGGTACAGTTTTCGGCCCTTCCATCATGACCGGTTCCTCTCACATCATCAGCCTGGACGCCCGCCGTCCGGCGGCACGTCCGGCCGCGGAGCAGTTGCCCGACCCGATTCCTTCGGCGCAGATGACGCTGGTGGACCAGCTGACCGAATGGGCCCGCATGCGCATCGACGAGCGTGTGTTTCGGGCCGGCATGCGCATGCCGTCGATCCGGCAGCTGGCGCAGGAGAAGAGCATCTCGCGCTTCACCGTGGTCGAGGCCTATGAGCGGCTGGTGGCGCAGGGGTATCTGGAGTCGCGTCGCGGGTCCGGCTTCTACGTCAAGGAGCGCCACACGCCGCTGCCGGAGGAGCCGCCCCCACCGCCGGCGACGGCGCGCAAGATCGACGTGACCTGGCTGCTGCGCAACATGTTCCACTCGGCCGAGCCGCGCAAGGCCCCGGGCGTCGGCTTCCTGCCCAACGGTTGGCTGGACGGCGAACTCATCGCCAATGCACTGCGTTCGCTCGGACGGCTGAACGGCAACCAGTTTCTGTCGCTCGGCACGCCGCAGGGCTTTCTGCCGCTGCGCCAGCAGTTGCAGACCCGGCTGGCGGAACTCGAGATCGGGGCGCGGCCCGAACAGATCGTCGTGACCTCGGGGATCACCGCGTCGCTCGACCTCATCGCTCGCCAGTACGTGCAGCCGGGCGACACGGTGCTCGTGGGCGATCCGGCGTGGTTCCTGATGTTCGGCCGCTTCGCTGCGCAGGGCGCGCAGGTGATCGGCGTGCCTTACACCACCGAGGGGCCGGACCTCGTCGCGCTGGAAGGGCTGGTGCAGGCGCGCCGCCCCAAGCTCCTGGTGATCAACTCGATCCTGCACAACCCGACAGGCACGTCGCTGTCGGCGGCCAAGGCCTTCCAGTTGCTGCGGCTGGCCGAGCAATACGGCTTCTTGATCGTGGAAGACGACATCTACGGTGACCTTGCCCCGCCCGGCTATCAGGCCACGCGGCTGGCGAGCCTCGACCAGTTGCGCCGCGTGATCTACCTGAACAGCTTTTCCAAGACGCTGGCGGTGAACCTGCGCGTGGGCTTCATCGCCTGCCATCCGGAACTGGCCAAGAACCTGACCGATGCCAAGCTGCTCACCGGGTTTGCCACGCCCGAGATCAACGAGCGCGTGCTGTACAAGATCCTGACCGAAGGGCAGTACCGCAAGCATGTCGAACGGGTGCGCGGCCGACTGGATCGGGCCCGCGACGGCGTGCAGCGCAATCTGGAGCGCATGGGTCTGAAACTCTTTGCGCAGCAGGGCGCCGGCATGTTCCTGTGGGCCGACACAGGGCAGGACACCAACGCCATCGCCCGCGCCGGGCACGAACAAGGCTACGTGTTTGCGCCCGGGAGCCTGTTTTCGCCGTCGCAGATGCCGTCCACGTGGATGCGCTTCAACATCGCCACCAGCGGGGACCCCGACATGCTGCGCTTCCTGGCCGAGCAGCTGGAAAAGGGCTGAAGTTGCATATGTACGCCGGTGCTTTCGCCCGTTCCAGGCAGCAAGTGCCACGAACATGACCAGACAGACCAGGCAGAAGGACGGCAGCAAACCGAACGCCGCTCTTGAAATTGAGGCCGGACGCCCTATCTAGCGACACAAATTCACGCGGGCATACGCGACGTGGAGCCCGCTTCGCTTTCGTTTTCACTGACTTTTTGCACATCACACACATGAGCGCACCGCACGAGACGATGGCTTTCCAGGCAGAGGTGAAGCAGCTTCTGCACCTGATGATCCACTCGCTGTACAGCAACAAGGAGATCTTCCTGCGCGAGCTGGTTTCCAACGCTTCGGATGCCGTGGACAAGCTGCGCTTCGAGGGCATCGCCAACCCCCAGCTGTTGGAGGGCGGCGGTGAGCTCGGCATCCGCATCGGCTTCGATGCGGCCGCGCGCACCCTCACCATTGCCGACAACGGCATCGGCATGAGCCGCGACGAGGCCATCCGCAACCTCGGCACCATCGCCCGTTCCGGCACGCGCGAGTTCTTCAGCCAGCTCTCGGGCGACCAGCAGAAGGACGCTGCCCTCATCGGCCAGTTTGGCGTGGGCTTCTATTCGGCCTTCATCGTGGCCGATCGGGTGACGGTGGAATCGCGCCGCGCGGGCGTGCCTGCCAATGAAGGCGTGCGCTGGGAAAGCGCCGGCGACGGCGAATTCACCGTCGACACGATCGAGCGCGCCGAGCGCGGCACCACCATTACGCTGCACCTGCGCGAGGGCGAGGACGATTTCCTCAATGCCTGGCGCATCAAGTCGGTCGTGCAGAAGTACTCGGACCACATCTCCCTGCCGATCCAGATGCGCAAGGAAACGTGGGACGAAGAGAAGAAGGCGATGGTTGCCCAGGACGAATGGGAAACCATCAACCAGGGCAGCGCGCTGTGGGCGCGCCCGCGCGCCGACGTGACCGACGATCAGTACGTCGCGTTCTACCAGCACATCGCGCACGAAAACGGCAAGCCGCTCGCCTGGACGCACAACCGCGTGGAAGGCCGCAGCGAATACACGCAGCTGCTGTACATCCCGACCAACGCGCCGTTCGACCTGTGGGACCGCGAGCGCCGCAGCGGCCTGAAGCTGTACGTCAAGCGCGTCTTCATCATGGACGACGCCGAGCAGCTGCTGCCGGGCTACCTGCGCTTCGTGAAGGGCGTGATCGATTCGGCCGACCTGCCGCTGAACGTCTCGCGCGAAATCCTGCAGGAAAGCCGCGACGTGAAGGCCATCCGCGAGGGCTCGACCAAGCGCGTGCTGGGCATGCTCGAATCGATGGCCGAGTCGGATGACGCCGCCGAGAAGGAAAAGTACGCCACGTTCTGGCAGAACTTCGGCCAGGTGCTCAAGGAGGGCATCGGCGAAGACCACGCCAACAAGGACCGCATTGCCAAGCTGCTGCGCTTTGCTTCCACGCACAACGAAGACAGCGTCCAGACCGTCTCGCTGGCCGACTATGTCAGCCGCATGAAGGAAGGCCAGGACAAGATCTACTACGTGACCGCCGAGAGCTGGACGGCCGCCAAATCGAGCCCCCACCTCGAGATCTTCCGCAAGAAGGGCGTCGAAGTCCTGCTGCTGACCGATCGCGTGGACGAGTGGATGCTCTCGTTCCTGCACGAGTTTGAAGGAAAGGAACTTGTGTCGGTGGCGCGCGGCGATCTGGACCTCGGCGCCATGGAAGACGAAGCCGAGAAGGCCGAGCACGCCAAGGTGGAGGGCGAGTTCAAGGCGCTGGTCGAGCGCGCCAAGGCAGTGCTTGCCGACAAGGCCAAGGACGTGCGCGTGACGCACCGCCTGACCGACTCGCCGTCGTGCCTCGTAGCCGATGAAGGCGACATCAGCGGCACGCTCGCGCGCCTGCTCAAGCAGGCCGGGCAGAAGGCGCCCGAGACCAAGCCGGTGCTGGAGCTGAACCCGACGCATCCGCTGGTGCGCAAGCTGGCGCTGCTGGAAACCGTGACCGGCAATGAGCAGGACCGCGCCGCGTTCGAGGATCGCCTGCATGTGCTGTTCGACCAGGCGTTGCTGGCCGAAGGCGGCGCGCTGGCCGATCCGGCTGCCTATGTGCAGCGCGTGAACCGCCTGCTGGCCTGATCGACGTACTGTCGCAGTGACGCTCAAGCGATGCTTTCCGCCCGTGGTCGACGCGCACACGCGCGTGCTGATCCTGGGCAGCCTGCCCGGCGAGGCATCGCTTGCGCAATCGCAGTACTACGCCTACAAGCACAACCAGTTCTGGCGGCTCGTCGGTGACGTCATCGGCGAAGATCTGCCGGGCATGGACTACGCCGCGCGCCTGCAAACGCTCCTGGCACATCGCATCGGCCTGTGGGACGTGGTGGCGCAAGCCAAGCGCGAGGGCAGCCTGGACAGCAAGATCCGCGACCACGCCGGCAATGATCTGGTGGGCTTGATCGAATCGCTACCGAACCTGGTTGCGATTGCCTTCAATGGCGGGACGGCCGAGCGCATGGGTGTGAAGGCGCTCGGGCGGCATGGTGATCGGCATCACATCCTGCGGCTGCCTTCCAGTAGCCCCGCCTATACCGTTCCGTACGCCGAGAAGCTGCACGTCTGGCGGACGCTGCGGCGATGGCTCGATATGCCGGGCTGACGATCCAGGCACGCTGTCATCGATGCAGCGGCGTCTGGGCTAGTACAGCCAAGGCAACGAGCGCAGTCGCCATCGCAACGGGCCGCCCGTGTTGCCCTGTCATGCCGATCCACCTCGTGCGCGGGTGCAGTGCATGTTCCATCAGCATGTCCAACCCTCGATGTTCGTCCTCACTCCTCCAACGGGGCGAGGTCGTCTTTACGTACCGTGCGGGTGCGTTGGAACGTCGTTTGCTCGTCGGTCGTCACAGCCCTCCAGGCGTTGCACGTGCGTGCTCTGGGGAAGGCTGATCACCCGAAAGATGGAGGACCACATGAGCAAGACAACTTCAATCAGTGCGCTCGCATTCGTCATCGCAGGCGTTCTCGCCGGCTGTACTGCCGCCGGTAGCGGAACGGGCTCGGCTGCAGGCTCCGGGAGCGTGACGCCAGGGACGGGCTCGATGTCTCAACCGGGATATGGCACCGGCACGAGCTCAAGCGGCAGCGCGAGCGGAGCAGGCACGGGCGCCACGAGCACGAGCCCGCGCTAAGCGACACCGACCTTTGCACAACTGTTCATCGACGGGCCGGGAAGCATTTGCAAAACAGGCCCGATTTTTTTTTGCACGCATCCCAAGGGCGACATGGTATGCGCGTTCACGGGGGGACTGCGCCAACGCAAGATGCAGACGGTGTGGCACGTCGTCGGGCCTGGTCGCCCGCTGTGATGACGAACGCGGACACGTTCGAGCGCATGCAGGGATCGCGGCTGGGGCTTCGCACGGTTGCGTCGGCAGCGCATCGTGCAACGCGCAGGCCGGCGCGTATGATGAGCGCCTTGCCGCCCGCCCCGTCAGGGCGGCGCTCATTTCCTTCCTGCCGATTCCACGATGGCCCGTCTCAAGCTCGATCTGCCCGCCGACCAATTCTGCTATGGCACCCACCTCACCGTGCGCGTGACCGATATCAACGCGGCCAACCATCTTGCCAATGACTCGATGATCTCGATGATCTCCGAGGCGCGGGCGCGGTTCCTTTACGAGTTTGCCAGCGAGGACGTGAACCATGAGGGCGCCGGCATCATCGTGACCGATCTCGCCACCATGTACCGCAACGAAGCGCATGCGCGCGACCAGCTGTTGTTCGAGGTTGGCGTGATGGACTTCAACAAGTACGGCGGCGACATCATCTTCCGCATCACGCGTCCGGCCGACGACACGCTGATCGCCATGGCCAAGTCCGGCTTCGTGTTCTTCGACTACGTGGCAAAGAAGGTCGTGCCGATGCCACAGGCGTTCGCCGGCCGTTTCCCGAAAGTCAACTGGGTGGAGTAAACGGCGCCGGGCGGACAGCGCGCATCGAGTGTGAACCGCTGCGCCTACCGGGCTTGGCGCTGATCCGCCAGCCGGTTCCACAGCACGCTCGCGCGGTTGCCGCTCCTGCAGTACGCCAGGATCGGTTTCGGCAATGCATCGACCAAGGCGCCGAACGCATCGACTTCCGCATCGCCGATGCGGTTCGGCTCCACGGGCAGGTAGCGCGCTTCCAGCCCCAGTTCGCGGGCAGCCGCGGCGATTTCCGCGAAGGCCGGCTGGTCGTCGCCTTCGCCGTCGGGGCGGTTGCAGATGACCGAGCGGAACCCCGCATCGCGGATGGCTTTCAGGTCTGCCGGCACGATCTGCCGCGAGGCGGCCAACCCGCTCGATGCCGTGGCCCGGCATTGCTCGATGGCCTGGCGGAAGCAGGCAATGGCCGCGTCAATGTCGTGCCCGGTCGTAAAGCGGCCGAGGCTGATGCGCACCGTGCGGCCCGCGGCCGCTGCGTCCAGGCCAATGGCCGACAACACATGCGATGGCGTACCGGCTGCGGAATTGCACGCCGAGGTGGACGACACCGCGAGCGTGTCACCCAGCATGAACGGGAAGAAGCCCGGCGCATTGACCGTCAGGCTCAAGGTGTGCGGAATGCGCTGCGTCGTGCCAGCGTTATGCACCACGTCACCGAGCGCCAGCACCGACGTTTTCAGCCGCTCGCTGAGCGCGGCAATGCGAGCCGTCTCACTCGCAAGGTCTTCTGCCGCCAGCTGGCACGCGACGCCCATGCCGACAATCTGATGCGTGGCCAGCGTGCCGGAGCGCAGCCCGCGCTCGTGTCCGCCGCCGTGCATCTGCGGTGCGATGCGCTCTGCGATGTCGCGCCGGACATACAGCGCGCCGATGCCCTTGGGCCCGTACACCTTGTGGGCGGACATCGACATCATGTCGATGCCGAGCGCACGTACGTCGATGGGCGTCTTGCCGAGCGCCTGCGCCGCGTCGACATGGAGCAGCGCGCCCCCGGCGTGCACGATCTGCGCGATGGCGCCGATGTCCGTCAGGGTGCCGAGCTCGTTGTTCACCAGCATGAGCGAGACGAGCCCTGTGTCCGGGCCGATGGCCGCGGCGACGGCCTCGGCCGTGATTTCCCCGGAACAAGTCGGCGCCACGTACGTGACGGAACAGCCGCGCGTCGACAGGTTCGCCATCGTGTCGAGGATGGCCTTGTGCTCGATCCGGCTGGTGACGAGATGGCGCTTCGCGGTCGCGGTGTCTGCGTAGCCCTTCAGTGCGAGGTTGTTGGATTCGGTGGCTCCGGACGTCCAGATGATCTCGTCCGCATCCGCGCCGATGAGCGCGGCCACCTGTTCGCGGGCGCGCTCGACCTTGTCGCGCGCCAGCCGGCCGGTTGCATGCGAGCTCGATGCCGGGTTGCCGAAGGCGCCATCGATGCCGAGGCACGCCATCATGGCGGCGATCACGCGCGGGTCAGCCGGCGTGGTGGCGGCGTAGTCGAGGTAGTGCGGCGTGTTGCGATCGGTCATTTCGTTCTCTGGAGGCATTCGGTCGAGGAAATGATACGGCGGGCACGCAGGAAAAATAATTCAAAATGGCCTGCAGAATTCGGCTTGTCAGGAAAATAATTCCTTAGAATGTGCCATCTGAAGAAACCATTTTTGAGAGCCATGGACGCCATTGACCGCGAGCTGCTGAGGTTGTTGCAGGCCGACGTGACGCTGCCCATTGCCGAACTGGCGCAGCGCGTGAATCTTTCGCAGACGCCTTGCTGGAAGCGGGTGCAGCGGCTCAAGGAGACCGGCGTCATCCGCGCGCAGGTGGCGCTGTGCGACGCGCGCAAGCTCGGCGTCGGCACCACCGTGTTCGTTGCCGTGCGCACCGACCAGCACACGGAGAAATGGGCGCAGCGTTTCACACAGGTGGTCTGCGACATGCCGGAGGTGGTCGAGGTCTACCGGATGAGTGGCGATATCGACTACCTGCTCCGCGTGGCGGTCACCGGCATCGAAGACTATGACCGCGTGTACAAGCAGCTCATCAAGGCCGTGCCGCTGTCGGACGTCAGCGCCTCGTTCGCGATGGAGCAGATCAAGTATTCGACCGCACTGCCGGTGCGCGACGACGCCAACGCGGGCTGAAGCGCGTCCGCCGCTGTCCCCGTTTTTGCTACCCGAGGAGAACCTGATGACGACCCCGTCGATGTATGCGTTTCTGGTGCCAACCGCCAATCGCATGCTGGGCAACCTGTCGGCCCTGCTCGACAAGGCCGCGGCTCATGCCGAGGCCCGGAACTTCGACCCGGCCAACCTGCTGAACGCGCGCCTGGCGCCCGACATGCACCCGCTCACGCGCCAGGTACAGATTGCGTGCGATATGGCCAAGGGTGGGGCGGCGCGCCTGTCCGGCACCGAGGTGCCTTCGTATCCGGATGACGAGGCGACGATTCCCGAACTGAAGGCACGCATCGCCAAGACGCTGGCCTTCGTCAACAGCATCGACCGCGCAGCCTTTGAGGGCAGCGAAGACCGCGCCATCACGCTCAAGAGCCCGACGCGCGAGCTGCATTTCAACGGCCTGGACTACCTGCGCGGCTTTGTGCTGCCGAATCTGTACTTCCACGTGACCACGGCGTATGCGCTGCTGCGTCATAACGGCGTGGAGATCGGCAAGTTCGACTATCTCGGCCGCGATTGAATCACCCGGCGGTGGCAGTACGCCGGCAGCGCAAGCCCGGGCAGCGTTTTTCTGCTTCATCGGCTCATCTGTCACAATCGCGCCCGTGGCCGGCGGTGCGTCGGCGTGTTCTGTCATCGGGCTCCTGATATGTCGTTCTTCGGAATCGGGTTTCACGTCATCGTTGCGCTGTTCTTTGCCGTGCACTGTGTGCGCAGCAACCAGAACATGTATTGGCTGTTCATTCTGTTTGTGTTTCCGCTGCTGGGCAGTGTGGTGTATTTCTTCGCCATTTACCTGCCGGAGATTCGCCATTCGCGCGGCGCCCGCGTGGCCGGCCGCGCCGTCACCCAGTTGATCGACCCGAACCGCGCCGTGCGCGAAGCGCGCATTGATTTCGATCGCGCGCCGACCGTGCAGCACCGCCTGCGTCTGGGCGAGGCGTTGCTGCAAGCCGGCAACGCCAAGGAGGCGCGCGAGCATTTCGAGCAGGCCGCCACGGGCCCGTTTGCCTCGGACCCGGCTCTGTTGCTCGGCCTGGCGCGCGCCCAGTCCGCCACCGGCGACGCGGCACTCGCCAAGGACACGCTGGAGAAGCTGTTCGAGGTCCATCGCATTGCACGCCAGCAGCCCGATCCCACGTTGCTGTACGCACGTGCCTTGGCCGCCACCGGCGCGCCGAATACCCGCGAAGCGTTCGAGCAGGCGCTCACGTGTGGCAACGACGCGGCCGCCCGCTGTCTCTTCGGCGAATGGCTGCGCGCGCAGGACAACGATGCCGACAAGCAGCGCGCGCAAGCCTTGTTCGATGACATCCTGCGCGACGCCAAACACTGGACACGCTACGCCAAAGACCACAATCGCGAATGGCTGCAGCGTGCGGCCGCCGCCCAGTCCTCTTCCCGTTGATCCCATTCATGACGCTGTTGAAACGCAAATCCATCGAGGCCGTGGCCTCGCGCCGTCCGGCTCGCGCCAAGCGCGAAGAGCGTGCCGACCACGGCGATGCACCGAAGCGCATGGCGCCGCGCTTTGCGCCGGTCACGTTCTCGGAGCTGTCGGGGGTGCGCTATCTGCACTTCGGCACCGAGTGGGTACAGGGTGCCATGCGGCTGTCCAAGCCTGACGCGATCGAGCTGGAATATGCGCAGCAGATGATGGCGTGGCTGCTGTTTCTGGATCCGGCTTCCCGCCCGGATTTCCATGTCGTGCAGCTTGGGCTGGGCGCTGCGGCGCTGACCAAGTTCTGCCATCGCCAGCTCGCGCCGGCGCGTGTCACGGCGGTGGAGCTGAACCCGTCGGTCATCGTCGCCGCGCGCAGCATGTTCCACATGCCATTCGACGACGCGCGCCTGAGCGTGCTCGAGCAGGACGCCTATGACTGGGTCACGGATGCGAACCACCATGGCACCGTGGACGCACTGCAGGTGGACCTGTACGACGCCACCGCGCGTGGTCCGGTCCTCGATACGCCGGCGTTCTACAAGGCTTGCCGACAGGTGTTGCGCGCCCCGGGCGTGATGACGATCAACCTGTTCGGCGACCACACCAGCTTCCCGCGCAACATCGAGCGCATCTGCGATGCGTTCGACAACCGCGTGCTCGTCTTCCCCGAAGTGCACGATGGCAACGTGATTGCGCTGGCGTTCAACGGCCCGCCGCTGCAGGTGAGCTGGGAAGCCGTGCAGGCGCGGGCGGCGGTGCTGCAGGCATCGCTCAAGTTACCGACCAAGGGGTGGGCGCAGGGGCTGCGCAATGCCAACGCCGGCCAGGAAGCCATGCTGACGATCTGAGCGCCACGGTCCCGCGTCAATGCAGAACGCCCCGGCATGCCGGGGCGTTTGCTTGTGGCGAAGGCACGTGCTCAGGCCGCATCGCCCATGCCGGGCATCTGGTCGATGAAGCCGGTGACCGCCTGCATGCGGCCGTCTGCGATGCGGACGAAATCCGTGCCCTTGACCAGCGCCTGCCCGTCGGGGCCCAGTGTCCAGCGGAAGCGGAGCGTCTCCTGCACCACGTCTACACCGCCGTCGCGCGCAAAGCGGAACCCCGGAAATTTCGCCTGCACGCCGGCGATGAGCCCGTCGATGCCGTCATGGCCCGTGCCCTGCATCAGCGGGTCGACATAGGTGGCGCTTTCCGTCCAGGTTTGCGCGACGAGGGTGCGGCGCTGTGCGGCGTCGGTCGCGTTCCAGGCGGCGATGTAACGCTCGACCAGCGTATCGGCGAGGTTTTCGTTGACGGCGAGTTGCGTGATGGTCATGGCATTTCTCCGTGGGAGTCGAGGAAGCTGCATGGCACGGTGATCCGCGTTCCGTGCTGCATGGCTTCATCTTCGATGCTGGCGTGGACGGTGTCGATTACGCGGCAGGTAATGACCGCATCCAGGCCCGGAGGAATGCGGGAAGGCGCGTTACTTCGACAGCAGCCGCATCGCCGATTCCAGCCCGGCAATGGTCACCGGATACATGCGCGTCTTCACGATCTGGTTGATGACCGAGATGGACTGCCGGTACTGCCAAAGCGCTTCCGGCTCCGGATTCAGCCAGACGAACTTCGGAAACTGCTCGATCAAGCGGTTCAGCCACACGGCACCCGCCTCGGCGTTGTTGTATTCCACCGAGCCGCCGGGCTGCAGGATCTCGTATGGGCTCATCGTCGCATCGCCCACGAAGATCAGCTTGTAGTCGGGCGGGTACTTGCGGATAACGTCCCACGTGGAGAAGCGCTCCGCATGGCGGCGCCGGTTGTTCTTCCACAGCCATTCGTACACGCAGTTGTGGAAGTAGTAGTACTCGAGGTGCTTGAACTCGGTCTTGGCGGCTGAGAACAGTTCTTCCACGCGCTTGATGTGGTCGTCCATCGAGCCGCCCACGTCCATCAGCATCAGCACCTTGACGTTGTTGTGCCGCTCGGGGCGCATCTTGATGTCGAGCAGGCCGGCGTTGGCCGCGGTCGAGTGGATGGTGTCGTCGAGGTCGAGTTCGATGTCGGCACCGTCACGCGCGAACTTGCGCAGGCGGCGCAGCGCGACCTTGATGTTGCGTGTGCCCAGTTCGACGGTGTCGTCGTAGTCTCTGTAGGCGCGGGCTTCCCACACCTTCACGGCCGTGCGGTTGCCCTTGGATGGGCCGCCGATGCGGATGCCTTCCGGGTTGTAGCCGCCGTGCCCGAACGGCGACGTGCCGCCGGTGCCGATCCATTTATTGCCGCCTTCGTGCCGCTCGTGCTGTTCGTTCAGCAGCTCCTTGAGCCGCTCCATCAGCTTGTCGAGGCCGCCCATGGCCTCGATCCTGGCTTTCTCTTCGGGCGACAGCTCGCGTTCGAGCTTCTTGATGAGCCAGTCGAGCGGAATGTCCGCGCGCCAGTCGACGGCGCCTTCCACGCCCTTGAAATATGCGCCGAAGGCCTGGTCGAACTTGTCGAAGTGCTTCTCGTCCTTCACCAGCGTCATGCGCGCCAGGAAGTAGAACTCGTCGAGCGAGGGCGCGATGACCTGCTGCTTGAGCCCTTCGAGCAGCGTCAGGTATTCCTTGACCGAGACCGGCAGCTTGGCCTGCCGCAGGGTGAAGAAGAAATCGATGAGCATGTCCGTCTCCGCTCCGTGCGCCCGGTGCCTTCAATGGGAGGCGCCGCTCATGTTCAGCAGCACCACGCCGCCCACCACCATGCCGATGCCCGAGAGCTTGGCCATCGACACGCCTTCCTTGAACAGCAGAATGCCGACGATGGCCGTCAGCACCGTGCCCACGCCTGACCACACCGCATAGGTGATGCTCATGTCGATGCGCTTCATGACGATCGCCAGGCCCCAGAACGCGAGCCCATAGCAGACGGCCGTGCCGATGATCCACGCCGGCTTGGAAAACCCTTCCGACAGGCGCAGGCACAACGTGCCGATCACCTCAGTGACGATGGTGCCGGCCAGCAGCAGCCACGGGTTCATGGATGCTGCTCCAGCTTGTACTGCAGATGCCGCTTCACGGTCAGCCATTCCGATTCGATGATCGAGAAGACCACCGTGTCGCGGAAGCTGCCGTCGGGCATGCGCTGATGATTGCGCAGCACGCCGTCCTGCTTGGCGCCCAGGCGGGCGATGGCGGAGCGGCTCTGGTGGTTCATCCAGTGCGTGCGGAACTCCACCGCGATGCAGCGCAGCGCTTCAAACGCGTGCGTCAGCAGCAGCAATTTGCATTCGGTGTTGACGGCGGTGCGCTGCACCGATTTGGCATACCACGTGTGGCCGATCTCCAGCCGGCGATGGGCCTCGTCGACGTTGAAGAACCGCGTGGCGCCAACGACCTTGCCCGGCTTCCCGTCGCGCATCTCCCGCACGACGAACGGCATGGCGCCGAGACGCTCGCGCATGTCCATCGCGATCGCCAGCCAGTCGCCGACTTTCTCGGGCGAGGGCACGGACGTGTACCACAGCTTCCACAGCTCGCCGTCGGCGACTGCGGCGCGGACTTCATCCGCATGTTCCGGGCCGAGCGGCTCGAGCCAGGCGTGCTGGCCGGACAGGGTGACGGGCTCGATCAGGCGCGACATCTTGCGGCTCCGCTCAGCGGTTGGCGCGGTTCATGAACACGAGGCGCTCGAACAGGTGCACGTCCTGTTCGTTCTTGAGCAGCGCCCCGTGCAGCGGCGGAATCGCAGCGTTCTTGTCCTGGCTGCGCAGCGATTCCGGCGGAATGTCTTCGGCCAGCAGCAGCTTGAGCCAGTCGATCAGCTCGGACGTCGACGGCTTCTTCTTCAGCCCCGGCAGGTTGCGCATCTCGTAGAACGCGTCCAGCGCGGCCTTGACCAGCGCGGGCTTGATGCCGGGGTAGTGCACATCGACGATGGCCTGCATCGTCTCTGCATCCGGGAACTTGATGTAGTGGAAGAAGCAGCGACGCAGGAACGCGTCGGGCAGTTCCTTCTCGTTGTTTGACGTGATGATGACCAGCGGGCGGTGCTTGGCGCGGATGGTCTCGCGCGTCTCGTACACGTAGAACTCCATGCGATCCAGCTCGCGCAGCAGATCGTTCGGGAATTCGATGTCGGCCTTGTCGATCTCGTCGATCAGCAGCACGACCGGCTGGTCGGCTTCAAACGCCTGCCACAGCACGCCCTTGACGATGTAGTTGCGGATGTCGTGGACCTTGTCGTCGCCGAGCTGCGAGTCGCGCAGGCGCGAGACGGCGTCGTACTCGTACAGCCCCTGCTGGGCCTTGGTGGTCGACTTCACGTGCCACTGCAGCAGCGGCATGCCCAGCGCGGCGGCCACTTCCTCTGCGAGCATGGTCTTGCCCGTGCCGGGCTCGCCCTTGATCAGCAGCGGGCGCTGCAGTGTCATCGAGGCATTGACCGCGAGCTTGAGATCATCGGTGGCGACGTACTGGGCGGAGCCTTCGAAACGCGCGCGCTGGTCGGGTGCGGCAGGCGAGGTGGTGGTGTTCATCGTGCAAGCCTACTGAGCGGTAAAAGATTGGGAAACGGCCAGTATAAGAGCATTTGGCCGTTTGCCGCCGGGCGTTGGCGGGCGCGCCATTGCACGCTGTCAAGTCACGGGACCCCTAACTGGACTGGAAAAAATGCCGTGCGTTACAATGCGCCGGTTTGACGCACCTCAAATGACCGCCTGGTGGCCTCTTGCCAGTAGTCGGTGAAGGCGCCCAGAGAGACGGCCGGCTGACAGGTCCAGCAGGCAGGGCGAGCAGGATTCTGAAACTCCACGCTTAAGAACGAGATGAAAAAGATCCTCACCATGGTGGCATTGACCGCGCTGGCCGCGTCAGCCTCCGCAGCCGACGTCCAAGGCAACGCGGCCGCCGCCGAGAGCAAGGTCGCCATGTGCATCGGCTGCCATGCCATCCCCGATTACAAGACGTCATTCCCCGAGGTGTATCGCGTGCCCTACCTGGGCGGCCAGAACGCGAAGTACATCGAGGCCGCACTGCATGCATACCAGAAGGGTGACCGCAAGCACCCGACCATGCGCGCCATCGCCGGCTCGCTGACGGACCAGGACATCGCCAACCTGGCCGCGTACTACTCGCAGCAGACGCCCGCCACGCCCAACAACCCGCAGAAGTGACGAGGAAGAACATGAACAAGATCTCGCTCGCAATCGCGTCCGGTCTGGGCGCATGGATGCTGGGTGTCGCCGTGTCGGCGCAGGCTGCGGACCTGGAAAAGGGCAAGCAGTTGGTGGAGAAGGGCGCCTGCGCGGCCTGCCACGGCGCTGGCCTGAACGCGCCCATCTCGCCGGATTACCCGAAGCTCGCCGGCCAGCATGGCGACTACATCTATCATGCGCTGCTGGCCTATCAGACCAGCAACAACCCGCTGGTCGGCCGCAGCAACGCCATCATGGCGGGTCAGGTCAACAGCAACCCGGCGACCATCGGCGCAGACGGCAAACCACGCCCGTTCACGCAGGCCGAGCTGAAGGATATCGCCGCCTATATCGAATCGCTGCCGGGCTCGCTGGTGCTGAAGAAGTAAGCTGCGGCATCGGCAAAAGCCACCAACAAAAAACCGCTCTCCGGAGCGGTTTTTTGTTGGGCTGACGCGAAGGCGCTTACCGGGCGGTGGCGCGCTTGCGCACGCATTCGATGTAGGCGTCGCCGTCGGGCGGCAGGCCGGTGCGCTGGGCGGTCCACAGCATCTGCCCCAGGCATTCCATCACCTGATGCTGCGCCTCGTGCGGCGAGTCGAGCCGCTGGGCCAGCGCTTCATAGGCGGCCCGGATGCCGCGCGGCTGGTCCACCGACACCTGTTCGCTGATCGACAGGTGCATCGACAGGTGCAGGAACGGGTTGCTCTGGCCGCTCTCGGGCGTGTAGTCGCGGGCCAGGGCCTCATCGCCGGCTTCGAGCGTGTCGTGGTATTCGGGATGCTGCAGCATCCAGTCGACCGCCATGGCTTCGAGCGGCGTGAGGATTTCCGCCTGGCAATGCTTGCGCCAGGCGCCGCAAAAGAATTGGCGAACTTCGTCGCGGGAGGGATTGAACATGATGCCGCCATTGTACCGGCGCGCTGCGGCACGTGCCGGTGCGGCGCCAACGCTACAATGGCGCGCCACACCGCAGACGGCGATCCCGCAACCAACGCCGCACACCATGAGACAACGCACCGATTCCACCCTGGCCGCACGCGCGGGCGACAAGCTCCTCGGCGTCTTCCTGATTGCCATATCGGCAGCGTCCTTCGGCGCGATGGCCATCTTCACGCACTACGCCTATGCGAGCGGCGCCAACGTGGTCGGCCTGCTGATGGTGCGCTTTGTCATCGCGGCGGCCACGTTGATGGTGGTGATGCGCGTGCGCGGCATCGGCATCCCGCCGTGGTCGCGCGTGGCCGGGCTGGCCGCGATGGGCGGCATCGGCTATGCGGGCCAGTCGTTCACGTTCTTTACGGCGTTGAACTACGCCCCGGCCAGCCTGGTGGCGCTGCTGCTGTACCTGTATCCGATGTTCGTGACGGTGCTGGCGGCGATCTTCCTGCGCGAGCGACTGACGACGACGGCCATCATTGCGCTGGTGCTGTGCTCGGTGGGCGCCGGGCTCACCGTGGGCGGCGCGGGCCTCTCGGGCGGCAGCACGCTCGGTATTGCGCTGGGCGTGGCGTCGGCGGCGATCTACTCCGTCTACATCACGGTCGGTGCACGCGTGACGCGCGGGCTCGATCCGCTCGCCTGCACGACCGTCATCTGCACTGCCGCGGCGGTCGTCTACACCGGGATGGCACTGTTGGGCGCGCCGGCGCAACTGCCCGGCACGTTTGCGGGTTGGGCCGCCGCCCTGGCGATTGCCGGCCTGTCGACGGTGGTCGCCATCCTGAGCTTCTTTGCCGGGCTGCAGAAGCTTGGGGCGGCGCAGGCCTCGATGCTGTCGACGCTGGAACCGGTGGTGACGGTCTTGCTGGCGGCCGGGCTGCTCGGCGAGTCGATCGCTCCCATGCAGATGGCCGGCGGCGTGCTCATTCTGGCCGGCGTGCTGTGGCTCACCCGCGCCGACGCCAAGCCCACCGGACACCGCGCCGACGACATGGCGTGATCCGCCGCCTGGTGGCCTGACGCAAGGCGGGCGCCGCCATTACAATGCGATCCTTGACTCTTTTCTGGAGCGCTTTGCAATGCCCATGCTTGAACCGTCCGTGCTGGACCAACTGTTCCACGCAGCCCGTACCCACAACGTGTGGCTCGACAAGCCAGTCGACGACGAACTGCTGCACACGCTGTACGACACCGTGAAGTACGGCCCGACCGCCGCCAACAGCACCCCGGCGCGCTTCGTGTTCGTCAAGAGCGCGGCGGCCAAGGAGCGCCTCGTGCCGTGCATGTCGGCGGGCAACCAGGAGAAGACGCGCCAGGCGCCCGTGACGGTCATCGTTGCGTACGACACGCAGTTCCACGAGCAATTGCCCAAGCTGTTTCCGCACACGGATGCGCGTTCGTGGTACGCCGGGGACCAGGCCAAGATCAACGCCGCAGCCCTGATGAACAGCTCGCTGCAGGGCGGCTACCTCGTGATCGCCGCGCGTGCGCTGGGCCTGGATTGCGGCCCGATGGCCGGCTTCGACGCCGACAAGGTCAACGCAACGTTCTTCCCGGACGGGCAGTGGAAGGTCAACTTCATCATGAACATCGGCTACGGCGACGTGGAAAAGCTGCATCCGCGCAACCCGCGCCTGACGTTTGAGGAAGCCTGCAAGATCGTCTGATCGGAGGGCGACCGACGCAAAGAAGAACGGGGACGCGATGTCCCCGTTTTTCATTCCTTCGGCGCCGGTGTTTTCGGCTTGAACTCGCACAGCGGCTCGATGGCGCAGTGCCAGCATTCCGGCTTGCGGGCCTTGCAGACGTAGCGCCCATGCAGGATCAGCCAGTGGTGCGCGTCCTGGCGAAATTCCTCCGGCACCACCTTCAGCAGTTTCAGCTCGACTTCCAGCACGTTCTTGCCCGGCGCCAGCCCCGTGCGGTTGGCCACGCGGAAGATATGCGTGTCCACGGCGATCGTCGGCTCACCGAATGCGGTGTTCATCACCACGTTGGCCGTCTTGCGGCCCACGCCCGGCAGCGCTTCAAGCGCGGCGCGATCGCGCGGTACCTCGCCGCCGTACTGGTCGAGCAGGATGCGGCACGTCTGCAGGATGTGCTTGCACTTGGTGCGGTACAGGCCGATGGTCTTGATGTACTCGGTCAGCCCGTCCTCGCCCAGCGCCAGGATCTTGGCCGGCGTATTGGCCACAGGAAACAGCTTGCGCGTCGCCTTGTTCACCCCCACGTCGGTCGCCTGTGCCGAGAGCAGCACGGCAATCAGCAGCTCGAACGGCGTGGTGTATTCCAGCTCGGTGGTCGGCGTCGGGTTGTTCTCGCGCAGGGTCTCGAAGATGGCGCGGCGGCGGGCGGCATTCATCGGCGGCGGTGTCAGGTGTTGTCGGCGTCGGGTTTGGAGAGCGCGGCGATGCGCTTGCGGCGGGCTTCGGCTTCGTCGATCTGAGCTTGTACATCGGCCGGCACGTTGGTGACATTGCGCGGACCTTGCCCGCGCGCCGCCATTTCGGCCTGCTTCTGCCGGGCACGCTCGATGGCGGCCTGGATGATCGCCTTCTTGCGCGCCTGCGCTGCCAGCTCAGCCTCATCTGCGGGCTGCTCGGCGTTCACGGCGGCGAGCTTGGCCGCGGCTTTGGCGGCGAGGCGTGCTTCGTTCTCGGCCTGTTCGCGCTTGAGGCGCGCGTTGCGGAAGACGTAGCGGTCCCGGGCGACGTCGGCTTGCTGCTGGCTCCAGGCATCCCAGCCCGTGCGCTGGCCGGTAACGGTGACCATGTCGATGCAATCGACCGGGCAGGGCGCCACGCAGAGATCGCAGCCGGTGCACCAGTCTTCGAGCACCATGTGCATCGCCTTTGGGGCGCCCACGATGGCGTCGACCGGGCACGCCTGGATGCACAGCGTGCAGCCGATGCAGCGCTCCGGATCGATGACGGCCACCGCCCGGGGTTGCTCGACGCCGTTGGCCGGGTCCAGCGGCAGCAGCTCGCCCGGGCGGCCGAGGGCTTCGGAGAGCCGGCGGATGCCTTCCGCGCCGCCCGGCGGGCAGCGGTTGGGCAGGGCTTCGCCGCTGGCCATGGCTTCGGCGTACGGGCGGCAGCCGTTGTAGCCGCACTTCGTGCACTGCGTTTGCGGCAGGAGGTTTTCGAGCCGGTCGGCCAGGGATGCGGCCAATGTGGGGGGCAAGGAAACCACGATGGGATCTGTCATTTGAATAGCCCGGCATTATCGCCGATTTGTCCGTCGCGCAAGGCGTGCATGCCCTGACATCGTGTGCGGCGGGCATGTCTTATCCCTATGACATAATCCCTGCGTTCCAACGGACCGACGTGCCATGCCGTCTTACCCCGCCGCGCCGCTCCCCGACCTGGACGTCGATGCCCAGGGCGGATCCGCCGCCCCTCGTGCCCGTCGCGACCCTGCCGGCACGCGTCGACGCATTCTTGCCGCGGCCATCGAAGAGTTTGCGCGAGGCGGCTTTGCGGGCGCCCGCGTCGATGCCATTGCGCGCCGGGCGGAAACCAACGAGCGCATGCTGTACTACTACTACGGCAGCAAGGAAAAGCTCTTCCTGACCGTGCTCGAGCACATGTACTTCCGCTTCAAGGAGGCGGAAGAGCAGGTGCAGATCGAGTCGTCCGACCCGCGCGAGGCGGTGATCCAGCTTGCGCGTTTCGTCTGGGATTTCTATTACGAGAACCCCGAGTTCATCCGCCTGCTCAACAGCGAGAACCTGCACGAGGCGCGGCATCTGAAGACGTCTGCGCACCTCGGCGAGCTCGTCAATCCGGTCATTGACGTGCTGCGCGGCGTGGTGGAGCGCGGCCAGCGGGCGGGCGTCTTCCGCGACGATGTCGACGTGCCGCGGCTGTACCTGACGATTTCGGCGCTGGGCTATTACGTGCTGTCCAACCGTTACACGATCAGCGCAGTGGTCGGGCGTGACATTGCCTCGGCCGATGAGCACGAAGCGTTCGCGCAGCTCCACATCAAGATGCTTCTGGCGTACCTCGAGAAACCGAAGGGCTGACGCGCACCGCCTAACAAAAAAGCCTCGCAGTTGCGAGGCTTTTTCATTGCGCGGCGTTCAGGCCACGGCCTTGATGCGCGGTGCGTTCTGGTCGTAGCGGCGGATGAAATCGCGCAGTTGCGGATACACCTGCTCGCGCCAGCGCCGGCCCGAGAAGATGCCGTAGTGGCCGCACTTCGGCGCCGTGAGGTGTTGCTTGCGCGTTTTCGGGATGCCGGTGCAGAGGCCGTGCGCCGCTTCGGTCTGGCCGCTGCCGGAGATGTCGTCCAGCTCGCCTTCGATGGTGAAGAGCGCCGTGTTGCGGATGTCCTGCGGGCGCACGGGCTTGCCTTCCACCACCCACGTGCCGTTGGCGAGGTGGAATTCCTGGAACACGTCGCGGATGGTCTCGAGGTAGTACTCGGCGGCCATGTCGAGCACGGCGTTGTACTCGTCGTAGAAGCGCACGTGGGCTTCGGCGTCTTCGGTGTCGCCTTCGATCAGGCTCAGGTAGTAGTCGTAATGAGACGACAGGTGGCGGTCCGGGTTCATCGCCACGAAGCCGGCGTGCTGCAGGAAGCCCGGATAGACCTTGCGACCGTGGCCCGGATAGTTGGCCGGCACCGTGTAGATCACGTTGTTCTCGAACCAGCTGTACGACTTGTTGGTCGCCAGCGAGTTGACCGCCGTCGGGCTCTTGCGCGCATCGATCGGGCCGCCCATCATGGTCATGGTGCGCGGCGTCTGCTCGCCGTCCGACGCCATCAGCGAGATGGCAGCCAGCACCGGCACCGTCGGCTGGCACACCGAGATCACGTGCAGCTTCTCGGCCCCGATGTGGTTGATGAACTCGCGGATGTAGTTGATGTAGTCGGAGAGGTGGAAGGCCCCTTGCTCGACCGGCACCATGCGGGCGTCGATCCAATCCGTCACGTACACCTTGTGGTCCTGCAGCAGCGTGCGGACCGTGTCGCGCAGCAGCGTGGAGTGGTGGCCCGACAGCGGCGCGCACACGAGCACGGTCGGCTCGTCCTTGAGCAGCTTGATGGTCTCGGCGTCGTCGGCGTAGCGCTTGAAGCGGATCAGGCGGCAGAACGGCTTCTCGATGATGGTCTGTTCGACGATCGGGATGTCGCGCCCGTTGGATTTGACCGAGCGGATGCCGAACTCCGGCTTTTCGTATTCCTTGCCGAGGCGATACAGCAGCTCGTAGCCCGCGGCGTAGCGTTGTGCGCCGGGCAGCAGCGACAGCGGGCTCAGCGGGTTGGTGAAGGTCTTGGCGGTGGCCTGCGCCCAGGCCGTCATGGGGCTGAGCAGGGCGCGCTGGAATTCGTGGAGCTGGTAAAGCATGGCTGGACCGTTCTGTGGTGGCGGGGGCGACGCAAACGATTATGCACCGACGCACATATTACTGCGATGCAGCACAAACCCTGATACCCGAGTGTTGCGCGCCTCATATGATGCGCCCGTGTCAGTCTAGGACCATGCAGCAAAAAAGCGGCCGAAGCCGCTTTTCTTTTTGCAATTGCGCCACGGTGGGTGGCACACGCGTCACCTTACAGCACGTCGGCGATGGCGTTGACCACGGCGTCAATGTTGTGGGTGTTCAGCGCCGCCACACAGATGCGGCCCGTCGACACGGCGTAGATGCCGTGCTCCGTACGCAGACGATCGACCTGTGCCGAGGTCAGCCCCGAGTACGAGAACATGCCGCGCTGCGCCTTCACGAACGAGAAGTCCGTCTTCACGCCCTTGGCGGCCAGCTTGTCGACCAGCGCGTTGCGCATCGACTTGATGCGGTCGCGCATTTCACCGAGTTCCTGCTCCCACATGGCACGCAGTTCGGGGCTGTTCAGCACCGTGGCAACCACCGTGCCGCCGTGCGTGGGCGGGTTGGAGTAGTTCGTGCGGATCACGCGCTTGACCTGCGACAGCACGCGGGCCGCTTCGTCCTTGCTGGCCGTCACGATCGACAGCGCGCCGACGCGCTCGCCGTACAGCGAGAACGACTTCGAGAACGAGCTCGACACGAAGAACGAGAGGCCGGACTCCGCAAACAGCCGCACGGCCAGGCCGTCTTCCTGGATGCCGTCGGCAAAGCCCTGGTAGGCCATGTCGAGGAACGGGATCAGGTTCTTGGCCTTGATGACTTCCACGACCTGCTTCCACTGGTCGGCCGTCATGTCGACCCCCGTCGGGTTGTGGCAGCAGGCGTGCAGCACGATGACGGTGTTCGGTGCGTAGCTGTTGAGCGAATCGAGCAGGCCGCCAAAGTTCAGGCCGTGCGACGCGGCGTCGTAGTACGTGTAGTTGACGACTTCAAAGCCGGCGCCTTCAAACAGCGCGCGGTGGTTTTCCCAGCTCGGATCGGAAATGGCGACCTTGGCGTTCGGGGCCAGGCGCTTGAGGAAGTCCGCGCCGATCTTCAGCGCGCCGGTGCCGCCCAGAGCCTGCGCCGTGACGACGCGGCCTTCGGCGATCAGCGGGGAGTCGGCACCGAACAGCAGCTTCTGCACGGCCTGGTCGTAGGCGGCAATGCCTTCGATCGGCAGGTAGCCGCGCGGGGCGACGGTCGCCAGGCGGGCCTTTTCGGCTTCCTGAACCGCGCGCAGCACCGGGATTTTCCCTTCGTCGGTGAAGTACACGCCCACGCCCAGATTCACCTTGGTGCTGCGGGTATCGGCGTTGAAGGCTTCATTCAGGCCCAGGATGGGGTCGCGCGGGGCCAGTTCGACGGCGGAAAAAAGCGACATGATGTCTCTGCGTTCGGTTGGTTTCAGAATGCGGTGGGATGCTGCAGGCGGTGCGCCGCAAGCGGCCGGCAGGGCTGTCGGCGGCAGTTGGATCCAGCGGGCACAAAGCCGGATTGTACCGAATACAGGCTCTAATCGCCCGAAAAATCCTTGTAGAACAGGCGCCTAAAGCGGTTGGGCGGGCGGTACAGATTTCGGAGTCCGGGCGCGCAAACGATCGCCGGGGCGGCGCGCTACACTACGTGATTGGTTGCAATTGGCCGCGCCGCCCCGATCTGTTGCGGGCGTGTGCGTCACTTTGCTGACTGTTTGCGCTGCCATCCCACTCCGCCGCCATGACCGACCTGAGCCAAGTCCCCAGCCCGTACGACGAATCGAAATTTGTGACGTTCGAGGGCTCGCCGTTCCAGCTGTACCAGCCGTATCCACCGGCCGGCGACCAGCCCGAGGCCATCCGCAAGCTTGTCGAGAACATCGAGGACGGCCTGTCGTACCAGACGCTGCTGGGCGTCACGGGCTCGGGCAAGACGTACACCATGGCCAATGTGATCGCGCGCGTGGGGCGCCCGGCGATCGTGTTTGCGCCCAACAAGACGCTGGCGGCGCAGCTGTATTCGGAGTTCCGCGAGTTCTTCCCGCGCAACGCGGTCGAGTACTTCGTCTCGTACTACGACTACTACCAGCCTGAAGCCTATGTGCCGCAGCGCGATCTCTTCATCGAGAAGGATTCGTCGATCAACGAGCACATCGAGCAGATGCGGCTCTCGGCCACCAAGAGCCTGCTGGAGCGCCGCGACGTGGTGATCGTGGCGACCGTCTCGGCCATCTACGGTATCGGCAACCCGAGCGAATACCACCAGATGATCCTGACGCTGCGCGCGGGCGACAAGGTGAGCCAGCGCGACGTGATCGCACGCCTGATCGCCATGCAGTACACGCGCAACGAGACGGATTTCCAGCGCGGCACCTTCCGCGTGCGCGGCGATACGGTGGACATCTTTCCCGCTGAGCATGCGGAGATGGCTGTGCGCCTGGAGCTGTTCGACGACGAAGTCGAATCGCTGCAGCTGTTCGATCCGCTGACGGGCCGCGTGCGGCAGAAGATTCCGCGCTTCACCGTCTACCCGTCGAGCCACTACGTGACGCCGCGCGAGACCGTGCTGCGCGCCATCGAGACCATCAAGGCCGAACTGCGCGAGCGGCTCGATTTCTTTTACAAGGAGAACAAGCTCGTGGAGGCGCAGCGGCTGGAGCAGCGCACGCGCTTCGATCTCGAGATGCTGCAGGAGCTGGGCTTCTGCAAGGGCATCGAGAACTACTCGCGGCACCTGTCGGGCTCGGCGCCGGGCGAGCCGCCGCCGACGCTCGTCGACTATCTGCCGCCCGATGCGCTGATGTTCCTGGATGAATCGCACGTGCTGATCGGCCAGCTCAACGGCATGTACAACGGCGACCGCGCACGCAAGGAAACGCTGGCCGAATACGGCTTCCGCCTGCCTTCCGCGCTGGACAACCGGCCGCTCAAGTTCGCCGAGTTCGAGACCAAGATGCGGCAGGTGACGTTCGTCTCGGCCACCCCCGGCGATTACGAGAAGGCGAAGGCCGGCACCGAGGTCGTCGAGCAGGTCGTGCGCCCCACGGGGCTGGTCGACCCGGTCATCCAGGTGCGCCCGGCCACGACGCAGGTCGACGATCTGCTGTCGGAAATCCATCTGCGCGTCGAGGCCGGCGAGCGCGTGCTGGTGACCACGCTGACCAAGCGCATGGCTGAGCAGCTGACGGAATTCCTGTCGGAAAACGGCATCAAGGTGCGCTACCTGCACTCGGACATCGACACCGTCGAGCGCGTGGAGATCATCCGCGACCTGCGCCTCGGTACGTTCGACGTGCTGGTCGGGATCAACCTGCTGCGCGAGGGGCTGGATATTCCGGAGGTGTCGCTCGTGGCGATCCTGGACGCCGACAAGGAAGGCTTCCTGCGTGCCGAGCGCTCGCTCATCCAGACCATCGGGCGCGCGGCCCGGAACGTGAACGGCACCGCCATCCTGTATGCGGACCGCATCACCGATTCGATGCGCAAGGCGATCGACGAGACCGAGCGCCGCCGCGCCAAGCAGATCGCCTACAACGAGGCGCATGGCATTACGCCGCGCGGCGTGGTCAAGCGCATCAAGGACATCATTGACGGCGTGTACAACGTCGACGAGGCGCGCGCCGAACTCCGGGCCGCGCAAGAGGCCGCCAAGTACGAGGACATGAGCGAGAAGCAGGCGTCCAAGGAAATCAAGCGCCTCGAGAAGCAGATGCTCGACCATGCCAAGAACCTCGAATTCGAGAAGGCGGCGCAGGTGCGCGATCAGCTGGCCAAGCTGAAGTCGCAACTGTTCGGCGCGAGCGGCGAAGACCACATCGTCCCGACCGCCTGAGCTGCGCGGCCGCTGCCGCCTGGGCCATGCGACCCCGCGTGGCTGCCCGCGGGGTGGTGGGCTGTTGACACAATTTCAGATCATTCTCGGGCGCTGCGCGTCGTCTGAGCGGGGAACCGGCACGTTGTCATGCAGTCGGCATACGTGGCCGTCATCAAGGGAGTTCGATGTTCAATTTTCTGCTGAATCCGTGGCGCAAGTGGCGCGCCTCCCGGCACGCCAGCCATCAACTCGACGCCATCCTGGCGCAGTTCGAGCCCACGCGCAGTCTGGCCGAACGCAACGAATGGCTGATCGAGCTGGCCTACTGGCTGCGCCGTGCCGACCGGCCCGAGGGTGCCGTGTCGGAATCGTGGCGCTATGCGCGCCTGCGTTATCTGCTGCAGGTGCTCGAGAACAACCCGTCGTTGGCCGAGCGGGTGGGGCAGACCCTGCGCGCCATCGTGCAGGACAACGATCCCGTGTCGCTGCTGTGCGATACGGGATTGTCCTCACGCGCGGGTTTCTGGAGCGAGCTGATCGACCGCTGGCAGGCGCGCCTGCTGCCGCCCGCGCCCAATGCGCCGCAATTGGCGTCGCTGTTTGCACTGCTGTTTGTCGGCCCGAACGATGCGGCATGGGTCGACGGGCTCGACGACGAGCTCGTCGCGCGGCTGCACGCGCTGTTCCGGGCCGGCATGACCGACGCCGAGGCATCGGCCGGACAGACGCGGCTGGAGCGCAGCCTCGGCATCAGCATCCAGATCCTCATCAGCCAGGTGCGGGCGGCGGGTTTGTCGCGCGGCATCCGCAGCCGCATGGCCTATGCGGAGTTGACCGATTCACCGTTCTACCTGCTGGCCGATGCGGCCAACGCCATCTTTCTCGAACGCCCGAATACCGAGCCGGCGAGCCCCGAGCGGTTCGTGCAGGAGCTCAATTATTTCCGCGCCGTGCTGGACCAGTGCCGCGCGGCCACGGAAGGCGTGTACCAGCATCTGGACGAGAACGGCGTCTCCGTGGAGATCGTGTTCCAGGTCGAGCGCATGAAGGCGTGGCTCGGCCGCATTGACCTGCTGCTGACCGCCTGGGCCGACACGCGCGGTTCGCGCCGCTTCGTGCACATGACCGCGGAACTGGTGTCAGCCAGCCAGCACCGTCGCAGCGTCGGGTATCTGATCCGCTCCACGTTTGCCGACCTGGCACGCAAGGTGGTCGAACGCTCCGCCGAAACCGGCGAGCACTACATCACCCGCGACGGCAAGGAATACGCTGCGATGGTCAAGGCCGCGGCCGGCGGCGGCGTCATCACGGCGGTCACGGTGTACGTCAAGTTCTTCATCACCGCGGCGCACCTGTCGCGGTTTACCGAAGGGCTGCTTGCGTCGCTCAATTACGCCGTCAGCTTCCTCGGCATCCATTTCGCGCACTTCACGCTGGCGACCAAGCAGCCGGCGATGACGGCGCCCGCGCTGGCGCACCGGCTTGATCAGGTCGGCCGGCCCGAAGGCCTGGACCGCTTCGTCGACGATACGGTCGCGATGATCCGCTCCAACGCGGCCGCCATTGCCGGCAACCTGCTGGCGGTCGCGCCCGTGGCGTTCGTGGTGCAATGGCTCGCGGGGCGGTTCCTGCACGCCGATTTGATCTCGCCGGCCAAGGCGGTGGCGACGATCGATTCGTTCTCGATCCTGGGGCCGACGCCGCTGTACGCGGTCTTCACCGGCGTGCTGCTGTGGGCTTCGAGCCTGGCGGCGGGCTGGGCCGACAACTGGTTTGCGCTGCACCGCGTGCACGATGTGATCGCCTACCACCGCCGCCTGCGCTTCATGGTCGGTACGCGCGGCGCGCAGCGCATTGCCAGCTTCTGGAAGCGCAATCTGTCCGGCATCGTGGCCAACGTGTCGCTGGGCTTCATGCTCGGGCTAGGGCCGGAGATCGTGTCGTTCTTCGGGCCGCACATCGAGGTGCGCCACGTCACGCTGTCGACCGGCGCGGTGGCCACGGCGGTGGGCGTGCTGGGGCCCGGCGTCATGAAGACGTCGCCGTTCTGGCTGGCCGTGGCGGGCATTGGACTGATGGGTGTGCTCAACGTGCTGGTGTCGTTCGCGCTGGCGTTCAACATGGCGATGCGCTCGCGCAATCTGCGAGGCGTCGATCGCAAGCGCGTGACGGGCGCGGTCTGGCGCCGCATCCTGCGCGATCCGCTGTGCCTGCTGGTGCCGCGCGCGCCGACCGTGACGACTCCGCCGGGCACCAGCACAGCGGCCTAGCGCGGCGTCAGGCGACGATGGCCGGGCTCGCGACTCCGGCGCCGCAGGTCTAGGCTTCGACAGCGGAGCAGAAAGGTCCGGCAGCGGACCTGTCGTGCTCCGGGGGCTGCACATTCGAGGTCGGCGCGCGAGGGTTTGCGGTCGAAAGCCGGAGTGCTGAAGTCCGACGCCCCAGTAAGAAACGCCGGCGTGCTGCGCAAAGGCGCGCTACAGGCCGTGCGGAACAGGCGCCGCGATCTCGCTGCGAAACGGGATCGACGGCTGCGCGCCCAGTCGCGTGACCGACAATGCCGCCGCGGCCTGGCCGAATTCGATCGCCGCTTCCGGGCGCGCCCCCTCCGCCAGAGACGACGCCAATGCCCCGACAAACGTGTCGCCGGCCGCCGTCGTGTCGACGGCCTGGGCGATGCGCGCGGGCATCAGCCGGCGCGTGTCGGCATCCGCATACGCGACGCCGCGCGCGCCCAGCGTGACGATCACGTGCCGCGCCCCCTGTGCGTGCAGGTCGGCGGCGGCGTCCAGGGCCGCGTCGGGCGAGTCGACGGGGCGGGCTGTCAGCAGCGCCGCCTCGGTTTCGTTGGGGATCAGGTAATCGCACGCCGCCAGCCATGGCGTGGGCAGTGGGCCGACGGCGGGGGCGGGATTCAGGATGACCGTCTTGCCGAGCTGCCGCCCGAGCTTCAGCGCGCACTCCACCGCATCGGGCGGGGATTCCAGCTGGCAGACAATCACGCGCGCGCGTTCGAACGCCGCGCGCTGCGCCTCGATCATGGCGGGTGTGAGCAGCTCGTTGGCGCCGGCCACGATGACGATGGTGTTCTGCCCGCTGTTGGCCACCGTCACGCACGCGATGCCGGTGGCGGCATCGGCATGCGCCGACACCATGGACGTGTCCACGCCTTCGCGGCGCAAGCCCTCGCACAGGGCGGCGCCGTAGGCGTCGCTGCCCACGCAGCCGAGCATGGCGACACGGGCCCCCAGGCGCGCGGCCGCTACAGCCTGGTTGGCGCCCTTGCCGCCCGGGATCGTCTCCAGCGCGGGCGCTGCCACCGTTTGGCCGGGGCACGGCAGGCGCGGCGTGCGGATCACCAGATCCATGTTGATGCTGCCGACGATCAGCACGTCGGCCGCAGGGTGAGCGGAAGAGGCGGAAGGGCGCTTGGCCACCATGGCTGTACTACGCTGAAGGCGTGAAAGGGATGCGGCGTCAGGCGGCGCGGGCCGGGCGCTCGGGCTCGGCGGTCGACTCGCGCAGCGACAGGCGCGGCGGCAGCACGATGCGGCGCGCGTGCCGCTCATCCAGCGGATGGCGCAGGGCGTTGTCCCCCAGGTGCTCGAGCAGCGTCTGGGCGGTGGTCTCGCCAAGCTGGCGGATCGACTGGCCGACGGTAGACAGCGCCGGGTAGACGTAGCGGCTGAGCTCGATGTCGTCAAAGCCGATCACGGAGAGCGCCTTTGGCACCGGAATCCCGAGCTCCGCCGCGGCGCGCAGCGCGCCGATGCCCATCAGGTCGTTGCTGGCGAAGATGGCGGTGGGCATCTCGCCCTCGGTCAGCAGCTGGCGCGCGGCGCGATAGCCGCCGGGGCTGGTGAAATCGCCCTCGGCAATGCGGGCCGAGGCTTCCGGCACGCCCGCTTCGCGCAGCGCACGGTGAAAGCCGGCCAGTCGGCCCGCCGTCACGCTCAGCTCCGATGGCCCGCTGATGCACGCAATGCGCCGGTGTCCGAGTTCCAGCAGGTGTCGGGTCGCCAGGTACGCGCCTTCCTCGTGATCGATCTGCACCTGGTCAGCCTGGATGCCTTCGGTCGGGCGGTCGACCATCACCACGGGCAGGGACGATTCGCCCAGCGCATCGGTCAGCGCATTGTCGGGGCCGGCGCTGCTCACGATGATGCCGTCGACGCGCTTTTCCATGAGCACGCGCAGGTAGTCGCGCTGCTTGCGGGGGTCGTCGTCGGAGTTGCACAGGATGACGCTGTAGCCGGCGGCCGCGCACACGTCTTCAATGCCGCGCGCCAGTTCCGCAAAGTACGGGTTGGTGGCGGTGGGCACGAGCACGCCGATGGTGCGCGTGGTGCGGTGCTTGAGCGAGCGCGCCACGGCGCTGGGCACGTAGCGCGTCGCACGGATGGCGTCTTCCACGCGCTTGCGGGTTTCGGCGTTTACCGGTCTGGTGTTGTTGATGACGTGCGAGACGGTGGTGAACGAAACCCCGGCCAGTGCGGCTACGTCCTTGATGGTTGCCATGTCGTGCTCCTCTGTCTCTCAGTGTGGCTTGGTCCGGTTGCTCCGGCTGCGATAGGTGTCCATGACCACGGCCGCGACGATGACGGCGCCCGTGATGACGCGCTTGGTGGGTTCCGTCGCGCCGATCTGCGCCAGGCCGGATTCGAGCACCGAGATGATCAGTACGCCGAACAGCGTACGCAAGACCGACCCGCGGCCGCCCATCAGGCTCGTGCCGCCGATGACCACCGCGGCAATCACCTGCAGCTCCATGCCGACGCCGGCGTTCGGGTCCGCCGCTTCCAGGCGCGACACCTGGAACAGCGCGGCCAGGCCCGCGAGCAGACCCATCAGCGCGAACACGGCGACCTTGTAGGGCCGCGGGTTCACGCCGGCCAGCCGCACGGCTTCTTCATTGGTACCGATGGCAACGAGGTAGCGCCCGAACACCGTGCGCGTCAGCACGATCTGGCCGACGACCGTCACCGCAATCGCAATCAGGAACGACGGCGCCACGCCCAGTGCCACGGGGCTCGCCAGCCAGTCGACCGCGCTGCCGATGTACACCGTGCGCGAATCGGTGAGGCTGTAGGCGAGGCCGCGCGCCATCTCGAGCACGCCCAGCGACACGATGAACGAAGGGATGCCCCAGTGCACCGTCACCGCGCCGGTCAGCGAGCCGGCCGCGGTGGCGAGCAACACACCGGCGAGCGCCGCCGGCAACACGCCCCAGCCGAGCTGGGTCATGGCGACCGACAGCACCGATGCCGCCAGCGCCAGCACCGAGCCGACCGACAGATCGATGCCGCCGATCATCAGGATGAACGTCATGCCGACGGCCATCACGAGCAGGTCGGGAATCTCGTTGGCGATGGTGGTGAAGGTCGGTAGCGAAAAGAATGTCGGCGACAGCGTGCTGAACAGCACCAGCATGGCCGCCAGCGCGAGCAGAAGCCCGCCGATGGTGCCCAGCGACATGCCGAATGCGGCGCGTGTGCCGGACGTCGGTTCGGGCGCGTTGGGCACGGTGGAATCAGAGCGCATCGGCGGTCTCCGGGGAAGGGGTGATCGATGCATCGGCTTCACCGAAAGCGGCGGCGAGCAGAGCGTCCTGGCTCCACTGGCCGCGTTGGAAGATGTGTGTGAGACGGCCGCCGCGCATGACGCCAATGCGGTCGCACAGCTGCATGAGCTCACGCAGGTCGCTGGACACCACCACGAGCGCCTTGCCGCGCACGGCGAGCGCCTCGAGCAGGGCGTAGATGTCGAACTTGGCGCCGACGTCCACGCCGCGCGTGGGTTCGTCGAAGAGCATGACGGGCGTGTCGCGCTCCAGCCAGCGGGCGATCGCGACTTTCTGCTGATTGCCGCCGGAAAGTTCGCCGACGGGCTGATCGGCCCCCGCGCAGCGGATGCGCAGTGCCTGGATGTGCCGCTGCGCCAGCGCGCGTTCGCGCACGGGCTGCAGACGCCCGCGCTGCGTCACGGCGGGCATGTTGCCCAGCGCAATGTTGGCGGTGATCGGCAGAGGCAGCAGCAGGCCCTCATCCTTGCGGTCTTCGGTGAGCAGGCTGATGCCGTGGCGTACCGCATCGCGGGGGGAGTGGATGCGCACGGGCGTGGGCGGCGAGCCCACTTCGATGGTGCCGGCGTCCGCGCGGTCCGCGCCGAAAATCAGCCGGAGCAGCTCCGTGCGGCCGGCGCCCACGAGGCCGGCAATGCCGAAGATCTCGCCGGGCGCCACGTCGAAGCTCACGTCGCGCACGGCCGGCGCACGCGTCAGGCCGTTCACGCGCAGCGCCGGCGCACCGTTGCCCGGCCGCGGGCCGCGTGCGGCGCGGTTGGCGTCCGATGCAGCCGGGACGTCTCGCCCCACCATCGCCTGGATCAGCGCGTCCTGCGTGACGCTCGCGGCGGGCGCATCGGTGATCAGCTTGCCGTCGCGCAGCACGACGATGCGGTCGGCAACGCGCGCCAGTTCGTCCAGCCGGTGCGAGATATACACGATGGCCACGCCTTCGCGGCGCAGCGCGTCGATGCGCTCGAACAGGGTCGCGCTTTCGTGGGCGCTCAGCATCGCGGTCGGTTCATCGAGGATCAGCACGCGGCAGGCGCCGGCCAGCGCGCGCGCAATCTCGATCATCTGCCGATGGCCGATGCCGAGCGTGTGCACGGGGGTCGCGGGGTCGAGGTTCAGGCCGACGCGTGCCAGCGCGTCCCGGGCCTGGCGGTGCAGCGCTGCGCGGTCGACGAAGCCGAGCCGACGCGGCAATGCGCCGAGGAACAGGTTTTCCGCCACCGTGAGCGTGGGGACCATGCTGAGTTCCTGCAGAACCATGCGCACGCCCAGCGCTTCGGCGGCGCTGCGCGAGGACGGCGCGTATTCAATGCCGCCCAGCGTCATCGAGCCCGTGGTCGCCTTCTCGAGGCCGCACAGGATCTTGGACAACGTGCTCTTGCCCGCGCCGTTTTCACCGGTGAGCGCGAGCACCTCGCCCGCGCGCACGTCCAGATCGATGTCGCGCAGCACAGGACCGGCGTAGTGCTTGCTGACAGCGGAAACGCGCAGCAGCGGCGGATGGGCTTCGTTCACGGAGAGCATGGCTGGCGGCGGCTGGCCTGTCTCTTAGCTGCGGGTCACGAGGTCCACCGGCGTCTCGATCACGCCGCCAAGCTGCGCTTGCGGCGTCTTCGCGGCCAGCGCCTTCAACGCGGTCTGGATGCCGTAGACGGCCTGCTGATCGGCGTGCTGGTCAGCGGTGGCGGCCACGCGCCCGTCGGCCAGCATCGCCTTGATGGCCGCGATGTTGTCATACCCGCCGATCGACACCTTGCCGGTCTTGCCGGCCGCCCGCACCGCAGACACAGCCCCAATCGCCATGTTGTCGTTGCCGCACAGCAGTGCCTTCAGGTCCGGCTGCGAGCGCAGCATGGCGGCGGCGACCCGGTTGCCCTTGTCGATCTCCCACTCGCCCGACTGCACGCTGACGATCTTCAGCTTGGCGGCCTGTGCGGCGTCCTTGAAGCCGGCGGTGCGCTGCTGTGCGTTGGTGGTGGTCGGAATGCCCTCCATGATGCCCACCGCATCGCCCGGCTTGAGCGACTTGGCGACGAAGTCGCCGACCAGCCGTGCGCCCTTGCGGTTGTCAGGCCCCACGAACGGCACATTCAGCCCCTTCTCCTTGAGCGCTTCAGGGTCCAGCCGGTTATCGATGTTGATCACCAGGATGCCGGCGTCCACGGCCTTCTTGATGACTGGCACCAGCGCCTTGGAATCGGCGGGTGCCAGCACCAGCGCATCCACGCGCGAAACGATCATCTGCTCGACCAGGCGAATCTGGCCGCCGGTATCGGTCTCGTCGCGGATGCCGGTGCACAGCAGGCTGTACTCCGATGCGTGTTCCTGCCGGTGCTTGCGCGCCCCGTTCTCCATCGTGACGAAGAATTCGTTGGCCAGCGACTTCATCACCAGCGCGACCTTGGGCGGCTGGTTGGCAGCGCGGGCCAGCGAAAACGGCAGCGGCAGGGCAAGAGCTACGGCAGAGCCCGCGCCAAGTTGCAAGGCGCGGCGACGGCGGATATCCATGGTGTCTCCTCCAGGAAGAGGCCTGTCTTGGGCGGTGGGTGCGGTCGTCGACCGCCCGTGCGCCGTAAGGCGTTCTAAAGGGCAATCGCGCCGCGGCGTTCGCAAACGTTTGCGCATCAGAGAGTCTCGGGCGCCGCGTAACAAAAGTCAATGAATTTGTGTTGTGCCCACCTAAGGAAAAACCCGAGGTGCACGGCGCTGGCGCATGGCAATCGCAAGCTGCGGTGCACGATGTGGCGGGATAGCCCTATCCGACGTAGTTGATTGTTTTGGTCCACAATACGGCCTGCCGCGCGGTCGCCCCGTTTGCGGGTCCGGCAAATCCCCTTGCTGCGACGCGGCATTCCCCCGACACCTTAGTTGACCGATTTTGTCGGGTTCCTTTATACTTGAGCAAAACGATCAGGTATTTCCCCGACGCCCATGAGATTGACCACCAAAGGCCGCTTTGCGGTCACCGCCATGATTGACTTGGCGCTGCGCCAAGAGCAGGGTCCGGTCACGCTGGCCGGCATCAGCCAGCGGCAGAAGATTTCGCTGTCGTATCTGGAACAGCTGTTCGGCAAGCTGCGCCGCCACGAGATCGTTGAGAGCGTGCGCGGTCCGGGTGGCGGTTACAGCCTGGCGCGCCGCGCGGACGACGTCACCGTGGCCGACATCATCATTGCGGTCGATGAACCGCTCGACGCCACCCAGTGCGGCGGCAAGGGCAACTGCGGCGGCGAGGAACACAACGGCCACGCGGGCCGCTGCATGACGCATGACCTGTGGGCCACGCTGAACCAGAAGATGGTCGAGTACCTCGATTCGGTATCGCTGCAGAACCTCGTCGACCAGCAACGCGAACGTCAGCCCGAAGTGATCCAGGATATGCGTGATGCGCGTCCGGCGCGCCGCGAGCGCACACCGGCCCGCGCACGGTCGGCCGAGGCGCCGGCTGCTGCCGTGCCGGCCGAGCCGGTCAAGCGCGCGCCGCTGGTCAACTCCGTCTTCAGCCTGGCGCAATCGTGATTGCCTGATTGCGCAGGCGTGAGGCTGGCCACGAAGCCGGTCCCGCACATAGAACATCGCCCCCACATAAGGCAGACAAGATATGAGCACCTTGCAACTTCCCATCTACATGGACTATTCCGCGACGACGCCGGTGGACCCGCGCGTGGTCGACAAGATGATCCCGTACCTGCGTGAGAGCTTTGGCAACCCCGCCTCGCGCAGCCACCCGTTTGGCTGGGAAGCTGAAAAGGCCGTCGAAACGGCGCGCGAGCAGGTCGCCGCGCTAGTGAATGCCGATCCGCGCGAGATCGTGTGGACGTCCGGTGCCACGGAATCCGACAACCTGGCGATCAAGGGCGCCGCAAATTTCTATAGCACCAAGGGCAAGCACCTCATCACGGTCAAGACCGAGCACAAGGCCGTGCTCGACACGATGCGCGAACTGGAGCGCCAGGGCTTCGAGGTGACCTACCTCGACGTGAAGGACAACGGCCTGCTCGACATCGAAGTCTTCAAGCAAGCCATCCGCCCCGACACCATCCTCGCCTCGGTGATGATGGTGAACAACGAGATCGGCGTCATCCAGGACATCGAGACGCTGGGCGAGATCTGCCGCGAGAAGGGCGTGATCTTCCACGTCGATGCTGCGCAGGCCACCGGCAAGGTGGAGATCGACCTGCAGAAGCTGAAGGTGGACCTGATGTCGTTCTCGGCACACAAGACGTATGGCCCGAAGGGTATCGGTGCACTGTACGTGCGTCGCAAGCCGCGCATCCGCATCGAGGCACAGATGCACGGCGGCGGCCACGAGCGCGGCATGCGTTCGGGCACGCTGGCGACGCACCAGATCGTCGGCATGGGTGAAGCCTTCCGCATCGCCAAGGAAGAAATGGCGACCGAGAACGAGCGCATCCGCATGCTGCGCGATCGCCTGTATCGCGGCCTGAACACGATGGAGGAGGTGTACGTGAACGGCGACATGGAGCACCGTGTGCCGCACAACCTGAACATCAGCTTCAACTTCGTGGAAGGGGAGTCGCTGATCATGGCGATCAAGGATGTGGCCGTGTCATCGGGTTCGGCCTGCACATCGGCATCGCTCGAGCCCTCCTACGTGCTGCGTGCGCTGGGCCGCAACGACGAGCTGGCGCACAGCTCGATCCGCTTCACGGTCGGCCGTTTCACCACGGAAGAGGAAATCGACTACGTGGTCGAGCTGCTCAAGAGCAAGATCGGCAAGCTGCGCGACCTGTCCCCGCTGTGGGAGATGTACAAGGACGGCGTGGACCTGAACAGCATTCAATGGGCGGCGCACTGAGCGCGGCGTTTGACGGACAACGGATCACGGCGCTTGCGCGCCAGCCAACGATTGAAAGAGGTGTGAGATGTCTTACAGCAACAAGGTTCTGGATCACTACGAAAACCCGCGCAACGTCGGTTCGTTCGAGAAGGGCGACGAGACGGTCGGCACGGGCATGGTCGGCGCACCGGCCTGCGGCGACGTGATGAAGCTGCAGATCAAGGTGAACGAGCAGGGCGTGATCGAAGACGCGAAGTTCAAGACGTACGGCTGCGGCTCGGCCATCGCCTCGTCCTCGCTGGTGACGGAGTGGGTCAAGGGCAAGACGCTGGACCAGGCACTGGAGATCCGCAACACGCAGATCGCCGAAGAACTCGCGCTGCCGCCGGTGAAGATTCACTGCTCGATCCTGGCCGAAGACGCCATCAAGGCGGCCGTGGCCGACTACAGGGAAAAGCACGGCGCCGCCGCCGAGCAGAAGGTTGCCTGAGTCCCACTGATTGGAAGGAAGTCGCATGATCACCCTGACCGATAAAGCTGCACAGCACGTGTCCCGCTACCTCGCCCGCCGCGGCAAGGGCGTGGGCCTGCGCCTGGGCGTGAAGACCACCGGTTGCTCGGGCCTGGCATACAAGCTCGAATATGCGGATGAGATCGCCGCTGAAGATCAGGTCTTCGAATCCAACGGCATCAAGGTGATCGTCGATCCGAAGAGCCTGCCGTACATCGATGGCACCGAACTGGACTACGCACGCGAAGGGCTGAACGAGGGCTTCCGCTTCAACAACCCGAACGTGAAGGACGAGTGCGGTTGCGGCGAGTCCTTCCGCGTGTGAGGCATTGAAGCAGGCGATTGTCGGGTTCGAGCGCGACGAGGAAGGCCACTGGGTCGCTCGTCTCGCCTGCGGGCACGGGCAGCACATGCGCCACGACCCGCCCTGGCAGCAGCGGCCCTGGACTCAGACCGAGGCGGGGCGCACGGGCAGGATCGGCGTGGTGGTGGAATGCCTGAAGTGCGATCGGGGTGAACCGCCAGGTCAACCGATCGAGTAGCAACGAGGCGGCGCGGCCGCTTTTTTTATTCATGAATCCGAGCGATACGCATTTCTCCCTCTTCGGCCTGCCCGAGCATTTCGAGGTCGACGACGACGCGCTGAACGCTGCGTACCGCACTGTGCAATCGCAGGCGCATCCGGACCGCTATGCACACGCGGGCGACGCCGAGCGCCGTGTCGCGATGCAGTGGGCCACGCGTGCCAACGAGGCGTATCAGACACTGCGTGATCCGCTCAAGCGCGCGACGTATCTGCTGCACCTTCGCGGCATCGACGTGCAGGCGGAGAACAACACCGCCATGCCGCCTGGCTTCCTGATGCAGCAGATGGAGTGGCGCGAATCGCTGGACGACGCCAAGGCTGGCCGTGACGTGGATGCGCTCGACGCGCTGCTCGGCATGCTGCGCAAGGAAAAACGCGGCCGCTATGCGGCGCTGGCCGGTCTGCTCAACGGCGGTGGCAATGACGCTGCGGCGGCCGATGCGGTGCGCCAGTTGATGTTCATCGAAAAGATCGAACACGACACCGCCGAGGCGATCGACCGGCTGGAAGACTAGAACCCAGAATTTGCGACAATGCCGGGTTTGCCTGCCCGGCATCCGCCCCGCGCAATCGAGACACTCCCATGGCTTTACTGCAGATTTCCGAACCTGGCGAATCGCCCGCACCGCACCAGCGCCGTCTGGCGGTGGGCATCGACCTGGGCACGACCAACTCGCTGGTGGCTTCCGTGCGCAGCAGCGTGCCGGAGGTGCTGCCCGACGATCAGGGCCGCCCGTTGCTGCCGTCGGTGGTGCGCTATCTGGCTGACGGCACCGCGCACATCGGCTACAAGGCGCAGGCCGAAGCCGTGCGCGATCCGAAGAACACCATCGTCTCGGTCAAGCGCTTCATGGGCCGCGGCCTGAAGGACGTGTCCCACATCGAGAACACGCCGTACGACTTCGTCGATGCGCCGGGCATGGTGCAGCTCAAGACCGTGGCGGGCGTGAAGAGCCCCGTGGAGGTGTCGGCGGAAATCCTGGCGACGCTGCGCCAGCGCGCGGAAGACACGCTCGGCGATGAACTCGTCGGCGCCGTCATCACCGTGCCGGCCTACTTTGACGATGCGCAGCGCCAGGCCACCAAGGATGCCGCCCGACTGGCCGGCCTGAACGTGCTGCGCCTGCTCAATGAGCCGACCGCCGCCGCCATCGCCTATGGCCTGGACAACGCGGCCGAGGGCGTCTATGCCGTCTACGACCTCGGTGGCGGCACGTTCGACATCTCCGTGCTCAAGCTGACCAAGGGCGTCTTCGAGGTGATGTCCACGGGTGGTGACTCGGCGCTCGGCGGCGACGATTTCGACCAGCGCATCGTGTGCTGGATCGTCGAGCAGGCCGGTCTGCAGCCACTGTCTGCCGAAGACACCCGCCTGCTGCTGAACAAGGCGCGTGCGGCCAAGGAGTGGCTTTCCACCGCCGACAGCACGGAGATCGACGCGATGCTCTCCACTGGCGAGACCGTGCACCTCGTGCTGACCGCCGAGACCTTCGCTGAACTGACCGCCAACCTCGTGCAGAAAACCATCGCACCGGTGCGCCGCGCGCTGCGCGATGCCGGTGTCACGGTGGACGACGTGAAGGGCGTGGTGCTGGTGGGCGGGGCGACGCGCATGCCGATCATCCGGCGGGCGGTGGCGCAGTTGTTCGGCCGTACGCCGCTCACGAACCTCGACCCGGATCAGGTCGTCGCCATCGGCGCGGCCATGCAGGCCAACTTGCTGGCGGGCAATCGCGCACCGGGCGAAGACTGGCTGTTGCTCGACGTGATCCCGCTGTCGCTCGGCGTCGAGACGATGGGCGGCCTGGTCGAGAAGATCATCCCGCGCAACAGCACGATTCCCGTGGCGCGCGCGCAGGAGTTCACCACCTTCAAGGACGGCCAGACGGCGATGGCGATCCACGTGCTGCAGGGCGAGCGCGAACTGGCCAGCGACTGCCGGTCGCTTGCGCGCTTCGAGCTGCGCGGCATTCCGCCGATGGTGGCCGGCGCCGCGCGCATCCGCGTGACGTATCAGGTCGATGCGGACGGCCTGCTGTCGGTGTCGGCGCGCGAGACGGTCTCCGGCGTGGAGGCATCGATCACCGTGAAGCCGTCGTATGGTCTGGCCGATGACGACATCGCCCGCATGCTGCAGGAGGGCTTCCAGTCTGCCGAAGACGACATGCGCCGGCGTGCGCTGGCGGAAGAGCGTGTCGAAGGCGAGCGCCTGCTCGAGGCGCTGTCGCATGCGCTGGAGGCCGACGGCGATCTGCTCTCGGCAGAGGAGCGCGCCGCGGTCGATGCCCAGATGGCCGCGCTGCGCACCACCATGCAGGGCGAAGACCACCGCGCCATCAAGGACGCCGTCGACGCGCTCTCGCACGGCACCGACGAATTCGCCGCGCGCCGCATGGATCGCAGCATCCGCGCGGCGCTTTCCGGCAAACGTATCGAAGAGCTCGGCTGATCGCTGGCAGCCGGCTCCCCAACCCCATTCATCGACCGAGTTTTTCATGCCACAAATCGTCGTCCTGCCCCACGTCGAATACTGCCCCGAGGGCGCCGTGATCGAAGCCAAGACCGGCACGAGCATCTGTGATGCGCTGCTGGGCGCCGACATCGAGATCGAGCACGCTTGCGAAAAGTCATGTGCCTGCACCACGTGCCACGTGGTCGTGCGCGAAGGTTTCGACTCGCTGGAGGAGGCTTCGGAAAAGGAAGAGGACCTGCTCGACAAGGCCTGGGGCCTGGAGCCCAATTCGCGCCTGTCGTGCCAGGCCAGGGTGGCAGACGAGGATCTCACCATCGAGATCCCGAAATACACGATCAACCACGCCAAAGAAAACCACTAAGCCGTACGGCGCCGTGGAGAGGGAGCTCATCATGAAATGGAACGACATTCAGCAGATTGCCGAAGCGCTGTACGACAAGTACCCCGACGTCGATCCGACGCGCCTGAACTTCGTGGACCTGCACAACAAGGTCGTCGGCCTGCAAGGCTTTGACGACGACCACAAGCGCGGCGGCGAAAAGTTTCTTGAAGCGATCCAGCAGGCGTGGATTGACGAAGCGGCGGAATGAACGCTCGCCTCGCTTTTTGCGGACATGAAAAAACCGGCCCGAAGGCCGGTTTTTCTTTGGGATGAAGCGGAGCGCGGATCAGCCTGCCACCAGCGTGCCGTTCTCGATATGCACACGGTCGCCAGGCTGGAAGCCCGGGGCGGCCTTGTAGGTAAAGCTGCGGCTCGTACCGTTGTCCATGCGCACGTTCACACGGTATTGCGTATCGCGGCTGTAGTGGTTTTCCGCCACGTGGCCGGCATAGCCGCCGCCCACCGCGCCGGCCACCGTGGCCAGCGTACGGCCATTGCCGCGGCCGATCTGGTTGCCCAGCAGGCCGCCCACCACCGCACCGCCGATCATGCCCAGGCCGGTCTCCTTGCCCTGCGTGGTGATCGGCGTCACCGACGTCACGTGACCGGTATACGGGCTGGCGGCCGGACGCGGTGGCGTCTGTGCGTAGCGGGGTGCCGCCGATGGAGCGCGTTCGGCATAGGCCGGCTGGTGTGTCGGCGACGGCGGCGTGGCCACGGTCTGAGGGGGGTACGGCGCAGCCTGGTTCGGCTGCGTGGTCTGGCCCGGTGCTGCGAGCGCCATCGGCGTCGTGGAAGCGCCGGGGGCCGCCGTCGTCGACTGCGCAGCGACGTTCGGATCGGTACTGCCCTGGGTCGCCTTCGACGTGGGCAGCACACCGGTGATGGCGGCCACCGCCGTCAGGCTGGCGATGATCACGGCCACGGCGGCCGTCGTCATCAGCGGGTGCATGCGGCGCGGCGACGGAGGCACCTGCCCCGGGGACGTGCCACCGTATGTTTGACCTGCGTTGGGCTGGATGTTGTTGTTCATCATCGTTCTCCTGCGGCCGCGATCGGTGCGGCCCTTCGATGATCACAGTTTGGTCGATCGCCCGAACGGATGCCGTTTTAATTTGTAAGCATCTGTAGCACCATTTTCCTTTGAAAAATCAAGGGGATGTCGCGCTTCATCTCACAGTGTGAACCGGTGCGGATGTTACAAATGGCGGGGTGAAAGCACAGCAAAAACGCCCCTGAAGGGGCGTTGGCGGTGCGTCGTCGCGGCGATCAATCTTCGCGGCGCAGGTGCGGGAAGAGGATCACGTCGCGGATGTTCGGGCTGTCGGTCAACAGCATCACGAGGCGGTCGATGCCGATGCCGCAGCCGCCGGTCGGGGGCATGCCGTATTCCAGCGCGCGGATGTAGTCGGCGTCATAGAACATGGCTTCTTCATCGCCCGCGTCCTTCTGTTCGACCTGCTTGCGGAAGCGCTCGGCCTGGTCTTCCGGGTCATTCAGCTCGGAGAAGCCGTTGGCGATTTCGCGGCCGGTGATGAACAGCTCGAAGCGCTCGGTGATGCCGGGCAGCGTGTCGGAGCCGCGTGCCAGCGGCGACACTTCGACCGGGTAGTCGATGATGAACGTCGGCTCCCACAGTTGCGATTCGGCCGTCTCTTCAAACAGCACGAGCTGCAGCGTGCCTAGGCCGGCATTCAGGAACTGCGGGGCGTTGGTGTCGATCTTGAACTTCTTGAGTTCGGCACGCAGGAAGTCGGCATCGGCCAGTTGCGCATCGTTGTACTGCGGGGCGTACTTCTGGATGGCCTGCGTGATCGTCAGGCGATGGAACGGCTTGGACAGGTCCAGCTCGCGGCCCTGGTAAGTCAGCGTGGCGGTGCCCGAGGCGTCGATGGCGGCCTGCCGGATCAGCTGTTCGGTGAAGTCCATCAGCCAGCGGTAGTCCGTGTAGGCCGCGTAGAACTCCATCATGGTGAACTCGGGGTTGTGGCGCGGGCTGACCCCCTCGTTGCGGAAGTTGCGGTTGATCTCGTACACGCGCTCGAAGCCGCCGACGATCAGGCGCTTGAGGTACAGCTCGGGCGCGATGCGCAGGAACATCTGCATGTCCAGCGCGTTGTGATGCGTGATGAACGGCTTGGCTGCCGCGCCGCCTGGAATCGGGTGCAGCATCGGCGTCTCGACTTCCATGAAGCCGTTGCCGGCCATGAAGTTGCGCAGCGAGGCGATGGCCTTTGTGCGGGCGCGGAACGTCTCGCGCGTTTCTTTCGAGACGATCAGGTCCACGTAGCGCTGGCGGTACTTCTGCTCCTGGTCGGCCAGGCCGTAGTAGTCGCCGGGCAGCGGGCGCAGGCTCTTGGAGAGCAGGCGCAGCTCCGTCACCGCCACCGACAGTTCGCCGGTCTTCGTCTTCATCAGCGTGCCGCGCGCGGCTACGATGTCGCCGAGATCCCACTTCTTGAAGCTGGCGTAGACGTCTTCGCCCACCGCGTCGCGGCTGATGTAGAACTGGATGCGGTCGGTGCTGTCCTGCACGGTGGCAAAGCTGGCCTTGCCCATCACGCGCTTGAGCATCATGCGGCCGGCCACGGCAACCTGGACTGGCTCGGCTTCCAGCGCGGCTTGCTCGAGCGCGCCGTACTGGGCGTGCAGCTCGGCAGCGCGATGCGTCGGGCGGAAATCGTTGGGAAAGGCGACGCCTTGCTGCCGGATCTCGGCCAGCTTCTCGCGGCGCTCGGCGATGATCTTGTTGTCGTCCTGCGCGGGCACGGCGGCGTTCGATTCGGCCGCGTTGTTCTGTTCGGTCATGATGGGGAAGAGAGGAAAGTCGGGTCAGGCGTGCGGGTTACGCGTAGTGACGCAGGTCGTCGAGTTCGGTCGCACCAAAGTCAGGGCGGGCAAGGTAAGCGGCGATGCGCGCGGCCGCGTCCTGTGGCGAAACCAGTTCTCCGTGCGCATGCAGGTCGCGGAAGCGCTGCACGCCGGCAAAGCTTGCGCCCCGGATCGTGCGCTGCATGTCGGTGTCGATGACGCCGGGGGCCAGTGCCACGGCCCGTACGCTGGCATCGCCATCCGCGTTGATGGCGCGCACGAACATGTCGAGCCCCGCCTTGCCGGTGCAATACGCAGCCCAGCCGGCGATCGGGCGGCGCGCGGCGCCCGACGAGATCGCCAGCACGCGGCGCTGCGCATTCCAGCCGGCGGTGCCGCGCAGCAGGGCGGCCGTCAGCGCCATGGGGCCGGCCAGGTTCAGTTGCAGGTGCGGCAGCAGCGTGTCGGCGCGCAGCATGTCGATCGCGCCGATCGGCTCGACGGCGCCGGCATTGAGCACCAGCGTCACGTTCTGATGGGCGGGCAGGGCGGCCAGCGTCTTGGTCATCCACGCCTCCGCGGCATGCGCGTCGGAGAGGTCGACCTGATGCCAGTCGAGCGCCACGCCGGCTGCCGACGCCTGCGCGCGAAGTTCGGCGTTGTCGCCGCGCGCCGCGCAGACGAGGCGATTGCCGGGCTGCATCAGCGCCTGGACCAGCGCGGCGCCGAGGCCGCGGGAGGCGCCGGTCACGATGAACAGGGACGTGTCAGCCATGGTGCTCGCCTTGGAGGTCAGACGCCTTGCTTCAGGCTCGCCTCGATGAAGGCATCGAGATCGCCGTCCAGCACCTTCTGCGTGTTGGAGATTTCCACGTTCGTGCGCAGGTCCTTGATGCGGCTCTGGTCCAGCACGTAGGAGCGGATCTGGTGGCCCCAGCCCACGTCGGTCTTGGAGGCTTCGAGCTTGTCGGCCTCGGCCTGGCGCTTGCGCAGCTCGTGCTCGTACAGGCGAGACTTCAGCATCGTCATCGCCTCGGCGCGGTTGCGGTGCTGCGAGCGGTCGTTCTGGCACTGCACGACGATACCGGTCGGGATGTGCGTGATCCGCACGGCAGAATCTGTCTTGTTGATGTGCTGGCCGCCGGCGCCGGATGCGCGGTACGTATCGACGCGCAGGTCCGCCGGGTTGATCTCGATCTCGATCGAGTCGTCGACTTCCGGATACACGAAGATCGACGAGAACGACGTGTGCCGGCCCCCCGCGGAGTCGAACGGCGACTTGCGCACCAGGCGGTGCACGCCGGTCTCGGTGCGCAGGAAGCCGAACGCGTATTCGCCTTCGACCTTGATCGATGCGCTCTTGATGCCGGCCACGTCGCCTTCGGACTCTTCCAGCACTTCGGTCTTGAAGCCCTTGCGTTCGCAGTACTTCAGGTACTGGCGCAGCAGCATCGACGCCCAGTCGCACGCCTCGGTGCCGCCGGCGCCGGCCTGGATGTCGATGAAGCAATTGGCGGCGTCCATCGGGCCAGAGAACATGCGGCGGAATTCCATGTCTTCGACGATGGCGCGCATGCCGGCGGTGTCGGCCTCGATGGCTTCGATGGTGTCGTCGTCGCCTTCCTCGCGGGCCAGCTCGAACAGCTCGGCGGCGCCGGTGAGGTCTGCGTCCAGCTTGGTCAGCGCCAGCACGACGTTCTCAAGCGATTTCTTCTCGCGGCCCAGTTCCTGGGCGCGTTTCGGGTCGTTCCAGACCTCGGGGTCTTCGAGCTCTTTGTCGACTTCGGCTAGACGTTCAGACTTGACGTCGTAGTCAAAGATACCTCCGAAGTTCGTCGGCGCGCGACTTCAGGTCGGCCAACGTGTTCTGGATGGCATTGAGGCGTTCTGCTTCCATGGTGCAAAAATCCGGTCGGAAACCGGAAATTATAGCGGAATCAAGGGGTTCCCCGCCCGCGCCGCCGGCTAAAGGTCGCGTTTTGGAGGAGATTTGTGCGCCCCACCTGGCGCTGCGGCGGGCTTCGGTTAGCATGACGCCCAGTCCCTGGGTTTTTTAGCCATCCGATGATCATCCGCTCGCTGCTCGACACCGATCTGTACAAATTCACGATGATGCAGGTGGTGCTGCACCACTTTCCCGGCGCGCACGTTGAATACCGTTTCAAGTGTCGCAATACCGGCGTGGACCTGGTGCCCTTCATCGAAGAGATTCGTGCGGAAATCCGCCATCTCTGCACGCTGCGCTTTACCGAGGCGGAGCTCGACTACCTGCGCGGCTTGCGCTTCATCAAGAGCGATTTCGTCGATTTTCTCGGCCTCTTCCACCTCAACGAAAAATACATCGACGTGCGCCCTGCGCCCGGCAACGACGGGCAGATCGAGATCGTCATCGCCGGGCCGTGGCTGCACACGATCATGTTCGAGGTGCCGGTGCTGGCGATCGTCAACGAGGTCTATTTCAGCCGCACGCAGACGCATCCGCAGTGGGAGGAGGGCAAGCGCCGCCTGACCGACAAGCTCGCCACGCTCCAGCGTCCCGGCCTGGAAGACTGCCGCATTGCCGATTACGGCACGCGCCGCCGCTTCTCGCATACCTGGCACGAGCACGTGCTGCTCGAGACGCGCGCGCAGCTCGGCGGCCAGTATGCGGGCACCAGCAACGTCTATTTCGCCATGAAGCACGGCATGACGCCGCTGGGCACGATGGCGCACGAATACCTGCAGGCCTGCCAGGCGCTCGGCCCGCGGCTGCGCGATTCCCAGACGTTCGCTCTGGAAACGTGGGCCAAGGAATACCGCGGCGATCTCGGTATCGCCCTGTCGGACACCTACGGCTTTGACGCCTTCCTGCGCGATTTCGACATGTTCTTCTGCAAGCTCTTCGACGGCGTGCGGCATGACTCGGGCGACCCGTTCGAATGGGGCGAACGCATGCTCCAGCACTACGAAGGCATGCGCACCGACCCGAAATCCAAGGCGCTGATCTTTTCCGACAGCCTTGACATGCCGAAGGTCATCGGCCTGTACGAGCGCTTCCGGGGCCGCTGCAAGCTCGCGTTCGGCGTGGGGACGAACCTCACCAACGACCTCGGGTACACGCCGCTGCAGATCGTCATCAAGATGGTCCGCTGCAATGGCCAGCCCGTGGCCAAGCTGTCGGACGCACCCGAGAAGACGATGTGCGACGACCCGGCCTATCTGACCTATCTGAAACAGGTCTTCGGCGTGCAATAAGGCTCACGCGGGCGCCGAATAAGTTTCAATGGAGCGGCCGGGTGGGCGCGCGCACGGCTCGTATAATCGACCGATCTTTCGGAGCCGCCATGGATACACGACCGGACACCCCAGCCGACCCGCTCGACACGAGTCGCGCCCGCGACGCCATCTTCGCGCGCATCCGCAATGCGCAGCATCGTCCCGAGCAGCCGACGCAGGGCGAGCGCGACGCCGTGGCGGATTATCTGGCGCGCCATCCGGCCGGTCCGCGCCCGCCGATGCCCGACAACCTTGCCGGCCACTTTGCCGGGCAGGCGACGAAGATGGCCTCCACGCTGGACACAGTTGCCACGCTGGCCGATGTGCCGGCTGCGGCGGCGCGCTATCTGTCCGGTCTGGGGCTGGCGCCGCGCGCCGTGGCCTGGACGACGCTGCAGTCGCTCGACTGGGCCGCGGCAGGCATTGCGGTCGAGTTCCGTCCGCCCATCCGCGAGCCGCAAGCCGATCAGGCGCACGGCGACCTTGTCGGCATCACGGGCTGCTTCTGCGCGATTGCCGAGACGGGCTCGCTGATGCTGCTATCGGGGCCGGAGAACGTCGCCTCCACGGCGCTGCTGCCCGAGACGCATATCGCCGTGGTTCCGCAGTCGCGCATCGTCGCCACGCTGGAAGACGCCTATGCGCTGATGCGCGCAGAGCGGGGCGAGCTGCCGCGCGCCACCAACGTCATCAGCGGGCCGTCGCGCACGGGTGATATCGAGCAGACGATCGTGCTGGGCGCACATGGCCCGTATCGCGTGCATGTGATCGTTGTGTCGGGCGCCTGACATTCGCGTCGGCCTGCTGGGCCTTGTTCGCGGGGGCCTGCCGTTTCCTCAAACCTGGATGGACGTTTGCGGGGCGGCAGGCCCCAGGCGTTTACACTGGCGTCTTTGCTTGTTCGGCGCGTGGCCTCGCAGCGCGCCAGTGCTTAGGAGAACGCCTACGTGAAACGCCTCTGGCCCCTTGTCTTCCTGTTTGTATGTGGCCTGGCGCGTGCAGCCGATGTCAACGGTGCGCAGCTGTCCCTGGCATGGGCCATGCCGTTCGCCGGCATTCTGCTGTCGATCGCCATCGCCCCGCTGCTGGCGCCCAGGCTGTGGCACGACCACTACGGCAAGATCGCAGCCGCCTGGGCCGTGCTGTTTCTTGTGCCGTTCGGGATGGCGTTTGGCGGGGAAGCCGCTGTCGCATCTGTCGTGCATGCCGCGCTGGCCGAGTACATCCCGTTCATCGCGTTGATTGCCGCGCTGTACGTGGTGGCAGGAGGCATCTGCATTCGGGGCAACCTGCACGGTACGCCCAAGCTCAACACGGGGCTGCTCGCGCTCGGCACGGGGCTTGCCAGCATCATGGGAACGACGGGCGCAGCCATGCTGCTGATCCGTCCGCTGCTGCGCGCAAACGATGCGCGCCGCCATCGCACCCATGTCGTCGTGTTCTTCATCTTCCTGGTGGCCAACGCCGGCGGGGCGCTGACGCCGCTGGGCGACCCGCCGCTTTTCCTCGGCTTCCTGCAGGGCGTCGACTTCTTCTGGACGACCCAGCATCTCTGGCGCCAGACCTTGATGATGTGGCTGCTGTTGCTGGCCATCTTCTTTGTGCTCGACAGCTACTTCTACCGTGCCGGCAAGGAGGAGCTGCCCGGCATCACCGACCCGACACCCGACGACGCGGGCCCCCTGCGCTTCGAGGGCAAGGTCAATTTCGTCCTGTTGGCCGGCATCCTGGCACTCGTGCTGATGAGCGGCCTGTGGAAGCCCGGCATCGCCTTCCACGTCATGGGCACCGAGGTGCTGCTGCAGAACGCGGTGCGCGACATCGGCCTGGTGGTGGTCGCGCTGCTGTCGCTGGGACTCACGCCCGCCGGGGCACGCGCCGGCAACGAGTTCAACTGGGAGCCCATTCTGGAGGTCGGCAAGCTGTTCGCCGGCATCTTCATCACCATCGGGCCCGTCATTGCCATGCTCAAGGCAGGTGTGGACGGCCCGTTCGCGGGCATTGTGCGCATGGTCAACGATGGTGCGGGGCAGCCCAACAATGCGATGTACTTCTGGGCCACGGGCCTGCTGTCGTCGTTCCTGGACAATGCGCCGACGTATCTCGTGTTCTTCAACACTGCCGGCGGAGATGCGCAGATGCTGATGAGCGAGGGCGCGGCCACCTTGGCGGCCATTTCAGCGGCCGCCGTGTTCATGGGGGCCAACACCTACATCGGGAATGCCCCCAACCTGATGGTCAAGGCGATTGCCGAAAGCCGGGGGCTGCAGATGCCGAGCTTCTTTGGCTACATGCTGTGGTCGGTGGGCATCCTGGTACCGATCTTCGTCTTGATGACCTTCCTCTTCTTCCGCTAACCGAACGGGGTTGCAACCAATGAAACCTGGAATCCTCGTGACGCGTGCGCTGTTTCCGGAAGTGCTGGAGCGGCTGCGCGAAGTTTTCGACGTGGTCGACAACCAGGCCGATGCGGTGTTTCCGCCCGAAGCGCTGGCCGAGCGCCTGCAGGGCCGGGTCGGGCTGCTCGCCAACGCGGCCGACACCATCGACGCCGATCTCATCACCCGCGTGCCGACACTGCGCGCCGTCGCCAACATGGCGGTCGGCTACAACAACCTGGACCTGCCGGCGATGACGCGTGCGGGCATCCTTGCCACGAACACGCCGGACATCCTGACCGAGACGACGGCCGATTTCGGCTGGGCTCTGCTGATGGCCGCTGCACGCCGTGTGTCGGAGTCCGAGCGCTGGCTGCGTGCGGGGCACTGGAAGCGCTGGACGTACGACATGTTCCTCGGCGCCGAAGTGCATGGCACCACGCTGGGCATCCTGGGCATGGGCCGCATCGGCCAGGCGCTGGCGCGTCGGGCGAGCGGCTTTTCGATGCGCGTGCTCTACCACAACCGCAGCCGCCTCGCGCCCGAGATCGAACAGCAGACGCGCGCGACCTACGTCAGCAAGGAAGCGCTGCTCCGGCAGGCCGACCATCTCGTGCTCGTGCTGCCGTATTCGCCGGAAAGCCACCACGCGATCGGCGCGGCCGAGCTGGCGCAGATGAAGCCGAGCGCGACGCTGGTGAACCTCGCGCGTGGCGGCATCGTCGATGATGCGGCGCTGGCGCAGGCACTGGCCGAGAAGCGCATCTTCGCAGCGGGCCTCGACGTATACGAGGGAGAGCCGAAGGTGCATCCGGCGCTGCTGGAGGCCGAGCATGTCGCGCTCACGCCGCATATCGCCAGTGCCACGCATGGCACGCGCCTGGGCATGGCGAACCTCGCGGCGGACAACCTGATCGCGGCGCTCGGCTTTGGGCCGCACGCCGGGCAGCCGCCCAACCTTTTGAACCCGGATGCGCTGGCCGTGCGGCGCACCTCTGCCTGATCGAACGCCCGTATGGATTGGATGGCTCTTCTGACCTTGCTTGGCGTGGCCGTGGTGGCCGTGCTGTGTGTGCTGATCTGGCGCGGCGTGTCACGCCCGGCAACGCATGATGTGTCGCCGATGTTCAATGCGCTGCGCGAAGAGCTGGCGCGTGGCAACGAGCGCATTGAACGCGAATTGCGCGGCGAGATCGGCGAAACCGCGCGCATCGGACGCAGCGACGTGACCCAGCAGCTCGGGCAGTTCCAGCAGGTGCTGGCCACGCAGCTGACCAGCGTCGCCACGCTGCAGAACAACCAGATCGACACGTTCGCCCAGCAGCTCACGAAGCTGACCGAGACGAATACTCAGCAGCTCGAAGCCGTGCGCCAGAGCCTGCAGCAGCAGGCCCAGCAGGCCCGCGAAGAGCAGGGCAACGCGCTGCGCCGGTTTGGCGACACGATGCAGCAGCAGCTCGCCCAGCTGGCCGAAGGCAACGAGCGCCGCCTGTCGGAGGTGCGGGCCACGCTCGAGCAGAAGCTCAAGGACATCGAGGCCAACAACGCGATCAAGCTCGACGAGATGCGCCGCACCGTGGACGAGAAGCTGCATGCCACGCTCGAACAGCGCCTGGGCGAATCGTTCAAGCTGGTGTCGGACCGGCTCGAACAGGTGCACCGCGGCCTGGGCGAAATGCAGGCACTGGCCCAGGGCGTGGGCGACCTGAAGAAGGTGCTGACCAACGTGAAGACGCGCGGCACGTGGGGCGAAGTCCAGCTCGAGATGCTGCTCGAGCAGATGCTCACGCCCGAGCAGTACGACAAGAACGTCGAGACCGTGCGTGGTACCGGCGCCCGCGTCGAATTTGCGATCCGCCTGCCTGGCAAGACCGATGCCGACCGCGACGCCACCGTCTGGCTGCCCATCGACGCCAAGTTTCCGAAGGAGCAGTACGAGCGCCTGGTCGACGCACAGGAACGCGCCGACGCGGAAGCCGCCGCGGCTGCCAGCCGCGAACTCGAGGTGGCGGTCCGCAAGGAAGCGCAAACCATCCACGAGAAGTACATCGCGCCGCCCGCCACCACCGACTTTGCGATCCTCTTCCTGCCGACTGAGGGCCTGTATGCCGAGGTGTTGCGCCGCCCGGGCCTGACGGACGCATTGCAGCGCACATTCCGCGTGACGGTGGCAGGGCCGACCACGCTGACCGCCATCCTGAACAGCCTGCAGATGGGGTTCCGTACGCTGGCGCTGGAAAAGCGCTCCAGCGAGGTGTGGCAGGTCCTCGGCGCGGTCAAGAGCGAATTCGGCAAGTTCGGTGACGTGCTGGCCGCGACCAAGAAAACGCTCGAGCGCGCCGTCAGCAACATCGAGCAAGCCGAAGTGCGTACGCGCCAGATGAACCGCAAGCTCAAGGCAGTGGAAGCGTTGCCGAGCGACTCGGCGCAGAACGTACTGGGCCTGGGAACCGCGTCGCCGGTCGACGACGAAACCGAAGCGGAGTAACGCGCGTCAGCAAAAGCAAAGGGGCGGAAATTTCCGCCCCTTCTTGTCTGGCCAGACACCTGGGATCAGGCTTCTTCGGGCACGTCGCGCAGCACGATTTCGATACCGCCGAAACGCGCCGCCACCCAGTTGTAGGCGCGGCAGGCGAGCCACAGGGCACCGAAGCCGACGAGCGCATTCAGGATCAGGCCGCTGAGCACAACGACCGTCGGCAGTTCACCGTAGCGCACGAAGCCGACGAAGAAGAACAGCCCCACGACCGGCAGCGAAAAACACAGATACACCAGCACCAGCGCGCGCGCGGTGTGGGCCGGGTGAAGGTAGGCAATCTCCTTGGTCATCATGGCATTACTCAAGCTCAGGCAAATCCGAACAATCAAACTGGCGCAAAGTGTAGCGAATCGACCGATGCGCCGATACCCGCGCCCTGTGGGTGACGCAAAAAACCGACAGCATGCCGCATTGCCTGCGGCGCAAGGGTCGTTGCGGCCACGCCGCTCAGACCAGGCCGTCGAAGAGCAGCACCTGCACGGCGTCGCCGGCGTTGACCTGGCCCTGATCATGACCAAGCACGACAAAGCAGTTGGCTTCGCTCATGGAGCGCAGCACGCCAGAACCTTGCTGCCCGGTCAGGCGAACTTCGAGCTGGCCTCGATCGTTCAGGGCGGCGATCGCGCGCTGATATTCCGTGCGGCCGGGGCGCTTGCGGATGGGCGCCGCGCTGATCGCCGGTACCAGCGGCGCGCCGGGTTCGTTGGCGCCCATCATGCGCAGCAGGGCGCCGCGCACGAAGTGATAGAACGTCACCATCACCGCCACCGGATTGCCGGGCAGGCCGAACAGAAAGGCGCTGTGGCCATTTGACGTGATCCGGCCGAATGCCATCGGCCGGCCGGGGCGCATGGCGATCTTCCAGAACGTCACGTCGCCGAGCTTGGCCATCATCTGCTTGGTGAAGTCGGCCTCGCCGACCGAGACGCCGCCGGAGGTGATGATCGCGTCGGCGTTTTCCGCGGCCGTGCGAAACGCGGCTTCCAGGGCGGCCGGGTCGTCGCGCACGACGCCCATGTCAAGGAGCTCCACGCCCAGGCGCGAGAGCATGCCGTGCAGCGTGTACCGGTTCGAGTCGTACACGCAGCCAGCATCGAGCGGTTCACCAATGGAACGCAGCTCGTCGCCGGTCGAGAAGAACGCCACGCGCAGCTTCCGGCGGACTGGCACCTCCGCAATGCCGAGCGAGGCGAGCAGGCCGAGGTCGGCCGGGCGGAGGATCCGGCCCGCGGACAATGCCGCGCTTCCCTTGGCGAGGTCTTCGCCGCGCAGGCGGCGGTTGTCGCCCACGCGCACGGCGTCGCGCGCAAAGCGGACGGTGTCGGCATCGCCTTGCGTGAATTCCTGCGGGATGACCGTGTCGCAGCCGCTGGGCATGACGGCGCCGGTCATGACGCGCACCGCTTCACCGGCGCCGGGCGTTCCGTCGAACGCAATGCCTGCGTACGCGGTGCCGATCACGCGCAACGCAACGTCGCCGTCGCCGCGCGCCAGTTCGGCGCCGGCAAAGGCGAAACCGTCCATGGCGGAGTTGTCGTGCGCGGGCACGTCGATGGTCGACAGCACGTCTTGGGCAAGCACACGATCGAGGGCGCTGCGGATCGGCACGCGCGCCACGCCGCCCACGGGCTGCACGAAGTCGCGCATGATGGCTTGCGCCTGCGCCACGGGCAGCGCGTTCGGGTCGTAGTCGGAGAGGCAGGAAACGACGGAGGCAAGAGTGGTCATGACGTCGGTGAAGATCGATGGCCGTCAGGCGGTAGGGGCGTGCTACCGGCGCCCGGCCAGGTGATGCAGTTCTTCCAGCGTATTGATGTTGGCGAAGGCGGACGCGTCGTCGAACGGCACTTCCACCGTCGCGTGCCGCGCCGCCCAGCTTTCGATCTTGCGGCCGCCGCCTTGCAGATAGGCGATCAGGTCGTCGGCGAGCAGCGTATCGATGAGGCAGAAGACGGGCTGGACCTGGCGGCGCGGCTCGCCTTGCGCGTCGGGCTCCGTCGTGACCGGCATGGCGATGCGCGCGTCGTTGGCTTCGATGGCCTCCGACAGCCTCGCCGCCAGATCGGTCGGCACGAACGGCGAATCGCACGGCGCGGTGAGCAGGTAGCGCGTCTGACACTGCTCCAGCCCGGCCAGGATGCCCGCCAGCGGGCCGGCAAAGTCCGGCACCGAATCCACCACCACCGGGACACCGAACGACTCGTACGCAGCCAGGTTGCGGTTAGCATTGATGAGCACGTGGTCCACTTGCGGCGACAGGCGCAGCAGCGTGTGCATCGCCATCGGGGCGCCACGAAACGTCTGCAGCCCCTTGTCGACGCCGCCCATGCGGCTGCCCCGGCCGCCGGCGAGGACCAGGCCGGTGATGTCGGAAGTCGGAATCATGTGTTGGATGCGGGCGGGCTCAGCCGCCGATATAGGACATTTCGATGCGTCGCCCGGCCGGCTGGGCTTGGCCACTCGCGCGCAGTTCGGAATAGCGGTCGGCGCGGCCTTGCCAGATGCCGCGAATGGCGTTGGAGAGTTCGAGGTCGCTGGCCCCGCCCCGCAGCAGCGCACGCAAGTCGAAGCCTTCGGTCGCGAACAGGCACAGGTACAGCTTGCCCTCGGTGGACAGGCGCGCGCGTGTGCAATCGTGGCAGAACGCCTGCGTCACGCTGGAGATCACGCCGATCTCGCCCGCGCCATCGGCGTAGCGCCACCGCTCGGCTGTCTCGCCGCTGTAGTTGGCCGACAGCGGTTCCAGGGCAAACTCCGCTGACAGGCGCTGGATCACCTCGGCCGACGGCACGACGTAGCGCATGTCCCAGTGGTTGGTCGTGCCCACATCCATGTACTCGATAAAACGCAGGACGACGCCGCTTGCGCGGAAGTGGCGCGCCATCGGCACGATCTGGTCATCGTTGTCGCCTTTCTTGACGACCATGTTGACCTTGATCGGCGCCAGGCCGACCCGCTGCGCGACTTCGATGCCGTGCAGCACCTCGCCGACGGCAAAGTCCACGTCGTTCATGCGGCGGAACGTCGCGTCATCGATGCCGTCGAGGCTGACCGTCACGCGCGTGAGGCCCGCGTCTTTGAGGGACTGCGCCTTGCGCGCGAGCAGGGCGCCGTTGGTGGTGAGCGTCAGGTCGAGCGGCTTGCCTTCCGCGGTGGTCAGGCGGGCCAGCATCTCGACCAGGCGCTCGATGTTCTTGCGCAGCAGCGGCTCGCCGCCGGTAAGGCGAATCTTTTCGACGCCGTGCTCGATGAACAGCCGCGCCATGCGCTCGATCTCTTCGAACGACAGCAGCTCGGAATGCCGCAAGAAGCGGTAGTCCTTGTCGAACACGTCTTTCGGCATGCAGTACACGCAGCGGAAATTGCAGCGGTCTGTCACCGAAATGCGCAGGTCGTGCAAGCGGCGGCCGCGCGTATCCGCCAGCCAGCCCTGCGCCGGGACGAGCACGTCCGGCACCGAAGGCACCGTGGCCCGGTGGTGCTGGCCATCACGGATATCGCGCAGATCGTAGAGGGGAATGACGGTTTCGGTCATGGTGCGGTGCAGTGCGTCAATCCACCGAAGCGGATTGCGCCCGATACAGCTTCGAGTGTAGCGCAGCCCCTGTTTCGCGCGGGGGAGTACAGATGCCCCCGCACGCGCAGCACACAGGAAAAAGGGCGGCCGAAGCCGCCCCAGGGTCATGCGCCGGCGGCAACCGCCGGAAACATCACCTGCTTACTGCTGGTCTGCGCCACCCGCGGGGCGGTTGGTCTCGACCAGGATCATCGGACCCTGCTGGATCGGCGGCAGCGGCTTGCGTTCGCGCGGCACACGCGGCGGTGTGACGGCACGCGCGGCTTCTTCCTGCGCGGCTTGCAGCTTTTGCGCGTCTGTGTGGACCCACGTCATGCCGGCGTTGGCCAGCACGCTTTGCAGCGTCTCGATCGGCAGCGGCGAGGCCTTGGCCACCGTGCTCACCGGCGCGGGCACTTCGGCAAACGCCGTCACGATCGCCTCGTGCGTCACGTCGGCTGCCGGTGCCGGTGCCGGTGTCGCGACCGGTTCGACCGGCTGCGTTCTCGGCATCGCGGACACAGGCGCCACGGCTTCTGCGGCCTGCACGGGCTCGTGGACCACCGGCGCCGGCGCTTCTACGGGCGCCAACGAGGCGGGCTGCACCGATTCCGTCACCGTGGCGGGCACGGCAGGCTCGGTGTAGGTTTCGCCAACCGCTTCCCTTTCCTCTGCGGTTTCCGCGCTTTCGCCCTCTGCGCGCACGCCTTCCGCGCCTTCACGGTCACGGCGATAGCGGTTGCGACCACGGCGACCGCGGCGGCGGCGCTCTTCGCCCTCACCCGTGCCTTCCGCCGGTGCGGCGCCTTCCAGGCCCGCGGCTTCTGCCAGCACCGCTGCTTCCACGGGCGGCTGCGGCACCTCAGCGGTACCCGTCGGGTCGATCAGGCCTTCCACGGTGGCGGCGGCTGCGGCGTGGGCGGCTTCCTTGGCTTGCTGATCGCGATCGCGGTTTTCGCGCGGCTCGCGGCCTTCGCGGGCCTCACGCGGCTCACGGCCCTCGCGGGGCTGGCGCTCGCGACGTTCCTGATTGCGTTCGCGACGGCCCTGGCCTTCACCTCGGACCTCCTGGCCCTGCTGCGGCTGGCGGGCGTCCGCAGTCTCCCGTGCAGCACTGTCCGCTTGAGCCGGCTGGCGGTTGCGGTCGCGGTTGCCCCGCTGGTTGTCGCGTTGTCCATCGCGCTGGCCCTGCTGTTGGCCCGCTTGTTGACCCTCGCGGGCCTCGTTGCGGTCGCGGCCTTGACGGTTGGCGTCGCGGCCGTTCTGGCCCTGGCGCTCGCCACGTTCGCCACGCTGGCCGTTACGCGCACCGCGCTCCTGGCGATTGCCGCGGCCCTGGCGGTTGCCGTCTTCCGCACGTTGCTTTGGTGCCTGGACCGGCGCAGCCACCACGGGCTCGGCCGGCTTGGCGCCAAACAGCGACTTCAGCCACGACACAAAGCCACCCTGCGCAGGCACCGGAGCGGGCGCCTGCGGAGCCGGGGCAGCCTCGGCGCGGGCCGGGCGCTCGGCGCGTGGCACCGACACGGGAGCGGGCTGCTCCGGCGTGATGCCCTTGACGGCCGCTTCCTGGCGCGGCTTGGCCGCTTCCTTGCGGGTGCTGTACGCGGTGTCGGCTTCCAGTTCCTTGGCGGCCTCTTCGGCCATCTTGTAGCTGGCCTTGTTGTCGTCCAGGCGGGGATCGTCGTGGCGCAGGCGCTCGAGCTTGTAGTGCGGCGTCTCCAGATGCTTGTTCGGGATCAGCAGCACATTGACCTTGAAGCGCGTCTCGATCAGGTTGATGTCCGGGCGCTTCTCGTTGAGCAGGAACGCAGCCACTTCCACCGGCACCTGGCAGTGGATGGCGGCGGTGTTTTCCTTCATCGCCTCTTCCTGGATAATGCGCAGCACCTGCAGGGCGGACGATTCGGTATCGCGGATGTGGCCGGTGCCGTTACAGCGCGGGCAGGTGACGTGCGAGCCTTCCGACAGCGACGGACGCAGGCGCTGGCGTGACAGCTCCATCAGGCCGAAGCGGCTGATCTTGCCCATCTGCACGCGGGCGCGGTCGTGGCGCAGCGCGTCTTTCAGGCGGGTCTCGACATCCTTCTGGGCCTTGCTCGACTCCATGTCGATGAAGTCGATCACGATCAGGCCACCCAGGTCGCGCAGACGGAGCTGGCGGGCGATCTCGTCGGCCGCCTCGAGGTTCGTGCGCAGCGCGGTTTCCTCGATGTCGGCGCCCTTGGTGGCGCGCGCCGAGTTCACGTCGATGGCGACCAGCGCCTCGGTATGGTCGATCACGATGGCGCCGCCTGAAGGAAGCATCACCATGCGCGAGTACGCCGATTCAATCTGGTGTTCGATCTGGAAACGCGAGAACAGCGGGACGTCGTCGCGGTATTTCTTCACCCGATTCATGTTGTCGGGCATCACCACGCTCATGAAGGCGCGGGCCTGATCGTAGATATCGTCCGTGTCGATCAGGATTTCGCCGATATCCGGCTGGAAGTAATCGCGAATCGCGCGGATCACCAGGCTCGATTCGAGATAGATCAGCAGCGGAGCCTTGTTCTCCTGCGCAGCGCCGTCGACGGCCTTCCACAGCTGCATCAGGTAGTTCAAGTCCCACTGCAGTTCTTCGGCCGAGCGGCCGATACCGGCGGTGCGGGCGATGATGCTCATGCCGTCCGGCACTTGCAGCTGCGCCATCGTCTCGCGCAGTTCCTGGCGGTCTTCGCCCTCGATGCGGCGCGATACGCCGCCGCCGCGCGGGTTGTTCGGCATCAGCACCAGGTAGCGGCCGGCCAGCGAGATGAACGTGGTCAGGGCCGCGCCCTTGTTGCCGCGCTCTTCCTTTTCCACCTGGACGATCAACTCCTGGCCTTCGGAGAGCGCATCCTGGATGCGCGCCGAACGCACGTCCACGCCATCCTTGAAGTAGGCGCGGGCGACTTCCTTGAAGGGGAGAAAGCCGTGCCGCTCTTCGCCGTAGTTGACGAAGCATGCCTCCAGCGACGGTTCGATGCGGGTGATGACACCCTTGTAGATGTTGCCTTTGCGCTGCTCGCGTCCGGCGGTTTCGATGTCGATGTCGATCAGTTTCTGACCGTCGACAATCGCGACGCGCAGCTCTTCCTGCTGCGTCGCATTGAACAACATGCGTTTCATTGCTACCTCACTCCAATGCCGTGCATGCACGGCGCTTCATGGAGCACGCGAAGGCGGAGCGGGTGGTCAACGAATTGCCAAGGTGTCGGCCGGCACACAAGCGCGACGGGGCACGGGCGAAAGAAATGAGGGCGTTACACGCGTCACCATGGATGCCAGGGGCGGAATGCAACGGCGCGGTCGGCGCCGAGTTGCGCGTCCTGTCACTCGAGCCTCGGACCCAGCGCGTTCCTTGTAGGGGCGGGCGGGCCGGCGGCGGCGAGTCGCGTGAAGCGACCACAAAGAGCGAATTGACGGACGGCCTGTCCGGGCGAAACCCGCGGCGGGCGAATCGGGCGGCGTGCTGCTTGTTGGAGTTTTGCCGCCGGACCGCCATGGCAATGCGGTAACCGGATGTTCAGCCGGCCGGCACCAAACTTGGTGCGGCAAGGGCTTCTTTCACCAAGCGGGCGCCGTATGGAGTTCCATTGGCGCCCGCCTTTGAATTCTGTTCTACCAGCTGCTCGTTCTACGCTGACCGACGTTGCCGACGTGATCTTTGGTTCACATCTTGCGCGGTGGGACAGCGGTGCGTGCTGCTTTCGTGCCGATCGGGCCGGCCACGTGACTAGCTTTGTAGCACAAGTGGGCCTCGGATCGGCAGATTCCGGACGGAAACGGTGGCTGTGTACAATAGCTGTTGTTTCGTCCCGACCGGCTCTTGCTGGCGCTTAAACGACTGTCCAGCGAGAAAATTATATTGAAAATGAATGAGTTACGCCATCCATTTGATGGCCGCATTCAACAGGCGGTACGTGACGCACTCGACGGCAAATCCGTCGCCTATGTCGAGATCGGAGACGACGCCGAAGGGCAACGCATCGACAATTTCCTGATGCGCCTGGCCAAGGGTGTGCCTAAAAGCCATATCTACCGCATCCTGCGCTCCGGCGAGGTGCGCGTGAACAAGGGCCGCATCGACGCCGAATATCGCTTGAAGCACGGCGATCTGGTCCGTATTCCGCCGCTGCGGGTGGCCCGGCAGGCCGAAGCGCCGCGTGCGATTCCTGCCACCGAATTCACGATCCTCCACGAAGATGCCCATCTGCTCGTGATCGACAAGCCCGCCGGGGTCGCCGTGCATGGGGGGTCGGGCGTGGCGTTTGGGGTGATCGAGCAGCTGCGTCAATCCCGGCCGGAAGCGAAGTTCCTCGAACTCGTGCATCGTCTGGACCGCGAAACCTCTGGCGTGCTCGTGCTGGCCAAGAAGCGCTCGGCGCTGGTGGCGCTGCATGAGCAGATCCGGGAAGGGCGTCTCGACAAGCGCTACTTTGCCGCGGTGAAGGGCGTGTGGCCGCACAAGCGCCAGCACATCAAGGCAGCGCTGCACAAATTCACGACGCCTGAGGGCGAACGGCGCGTCCGCGTGCAGGCAGACGGGCAGCCGTCGCACACGATCTTCAACAAGGTGGGGGTGTTCGGGTCGTACACGTTGCTCGAAGCGGAACTGAAGACCGGTCGCACGCACCAGATTCGTGTGCATCTGGCGCATGCCGGTTTCCCGATCCTGGGCGACGACAAGTACGGCGATTTTGCGCTGAACAAGGCGCTATCCCGCGCCAATGCGTCGCCACGGCTGGCGCGGATGTTCCTCCACGCACACCGTCTGCAACTCACACATCCGCAAAGCGGGGAAGTCGTCACTTTCAGCGCGCCGTTGCCAGCCGAGTGCGCCGCCTTCCTCAACGCTTTCCAATCTTCCGACTCTGATTCCGATGCCGCAGCAGCGCTTTGATCTGATCGTCTTCGACTGGGATGGCACGTTGATGGACTCGACGCCAGCCATCACGCGGTCGATCCAGCTTGCGTGCCGGGACCTCGGCCTGCCGGTGCCGGACGATACGCGCGCGAGCCACGTGATCGGGCTGGGCTTGCGAGATGCCCTCGAATACGCAGTGCCCACGCTGGATCCGGCCGACTATGGCAAGCTGGCCGAGCGGTACCGCTTTCACTACCTGAGCCGTGACGCCCATCTCGTGCTGTTTCCGGGCGTGCGCGAGATGCTCGATGCACTGCGCCGGGACAACTATTTGCTTGCGGTGGCAACAGGGAAGTCGCGCGTGGGGCTTCAGCGTGCGCTCGAGGTCACCGGCCTCACCGGCGTGTTCGACAACACGCGCTGCGCCGATGAGACGTTTTCGAAGCCCCACCCGGCCATGCTGCTGGAGCTCACGCGCGATCTCGGCATGGATGTCGAACGCACGCTGATGATCGGCGATACCACGCACGACCTGCAGATGGCCCTCAATGCCGGTGCTGCCGGGGTCGCTGTCACCTATGGCGCACACCCGGCGGACGTGCTGCATGCGCTCACGCCGCTGTACTGTGCGAAGTCCGTCTCCGACCTCCACCAATGGCTCTCGCAACATGCCTGACATCGCTGAACCGGTTCGTATCTGCGACAGCGGCGCGCTGGAGGACGGAGGCCGGGGTGTGCGGTTCCAGGTGGATGTGCGCGGCCGCCTCGTGAGTGCCTTCGTTGTCCGCTACGCCGGCGCGGTGCACGGTTATCTGAACCAATGTGCGCACGTGCCGATGGAGATGGACTGGCAGGAAGGTCAGTTTTTTGAAAGCTCGGGCCTGTATCTGATGTGCGCCACGCACGGCGCCATCTACGAACCGGACTCGGGCCGCTGCGTGGGCGGTCCGTGCCGTGGGGCGCATCTGTCCAAGCTCGATGTGGCCGAGCGCGATGGCGCGGTCTGGTGGCAGCCCGGTGCATTGTTCCGCGCGCCTGCCCCGACCCCGGCACCGCTGCCACAGGCATGACGCCGTGACCGACTCTTGCTCAATTTTTCTTGCTGCCTATGAACGACCCGATTCCCACGAAAGGGCCCGACCGCACACCGGATGACGGTGCGGGCAAGCCCGAAGCCCTAGAAATCACTCAGCACGCCGATCACCCGCTGGAAGCCGAGCTACGCGATCCGGCCGCGGGAAAGCTGGCAGCCGGTCCTGCGGGCGCCGCATCGTCGCAGGTGGGCGGTTGGGAGCGCGAGGTGCTGGAAAAGGTCCTGATGGCGACCATCCGTGAACAACGCGCCGCGCGCCGCTGGCGGATCTTCTTCCGATTCGTGACGCTCGGGATCATGGGGGTGCTCTTCTACGCCTTCGCAAGCTTCGAGGGCGAGACCGTCAGCACCGGCCGCCATACGGCGCTGGTGACGCTCGACGGCGAGATCGCCGCCAATACGAACGCGAGCGCAGAAAACATCAACGCGTCGCTGCAGGCTGCCTTTGCTGACAGCAACACGGTCGGTGTGATCCTGAAGATCAATTCCCCGGGCGGCTCGCCCGTGCAGGCCGGCATGATCAACGACGAGATCCGCCGCCTGCGCGCGAAGCACAAGAACATCCCGCTGTATGTGGTGGTGGAAGAGATGTGCGCCTCCGGCGGGTACTACGTGGCGGCGGCTGCCGACAAGATCTATGTCGACAAGGCGAGTATCGTCGGCTCGATCGGTGTACTGATGGATGGCTTCGGCTTTACCGGCCTGATGGACAAGGTGGGCGTAGAGCGCCGTCTGCTCACTGCCGGTTCAAACAAAGGGATGCTCGATCCGTTCTCGCCCGTGCAGCCGCAGCAGAAACAGTACGCCCAGGAGATGCTCGACCAGGTGCACCAGCAGTTCATCGACGTGGTCAAGCAGGGGCGCGGCAACCGCCTGAAGGATGATCCGACCCTGTTCACCGGCCTGTTCTGGACCGGTGCGAAGGCGGTCGACCTGGGGCTCGCCGATGCCATCGGCAGCGCCGATTTTGTCGCGCGCAGCGTCCTGAAGGCCCCGGATGTCGTCGATTACACCGTCAAGGAGAACTTCGCCTCGCGTGTGGCGCGCAAGCTCGGCACCGCGATCGGCGCCGGCGCGGTGAAGGCGCTGGCCAACACGGGCCAGCTCAAGCTGGTGATGAAGGAGTAATCAGCGCGCCAGCAGCGAAAAGATCGCCGGCCGCTTGTGCAGGTCGATGCGGTCGGTGCGCCAGTCGCTCACGGGTAGCGTGACGACGTGCTCCCTGGGCAGCGTCAGGTCCACGGCAATCGACAAGAGCGTACCGGGCGCGCAGGCCGCCTGGATGGCGTCGAGCAGCGCGCCGTTGCGGTACGGCGTCTCGATGAACACCTGGGTTTGCCCCACCGAGCGGGACAACTGTTCGAGCGCCCGCAGCCGGGTCTTGCGTTCGCCGGCATCGACAGGCAGATAGCCGTTGAACGCAAAGCTCTGGCCGTTCAGACCGGACGCCATCACCGCGAGCAGGATGGAGCTCGGCCCGACCAGTGGTTTGACGCGGACGCCGTGCCGATGCGCAAGGCGCACGAGATTCGCGCCCGGATCGGCCACCGCCGGTACCCCGGCTTCTGACATGAGCCCTGCATCCTGCCCCGCAATCACCGGCGCCAGGAGCGCTTCGAGCTCCGAATCAGGCGTCTTGACGTTCAGTTCACGGATCGTGATGTCCTGCATTGGTCGCGCCAGCGGCGTGGTTTCGCTCAGTTTCTTGAGCAGCGCGCGCGCCGTCTTGGCGTGTTCGGCAACAAAATAATCGAGCCGCGCAGTGATCTGCTGAACACCAGGGGGAATCACGTCGGGCAGCGGGTCGGCTGCATCGCGCGCGCCGAGCGTGTTTGGAATGAGGTACAGCGTGCCGGCCATGGCTTATACGAAGAGCGGGTAATGCACGTTGCGCAGCATGCTGGTCAGCGCGATCAGCGGCAGGCCGACGAGGGCGGTCGGGTCCGACGATTCCACGCGTTCCAGCAGGGCAATGCCCAGCCCTTCGGATTTCGCGCTACCGGCTACGTCGTACGGGTGCTCCAGGTGCAGGTACGCGTCGAGTTCCTCGTCGGAGAGGTTACGGAACGTTGCCAGCGTCCGAATATCGTCGCTCTGGTGCTGGCCGGTGCGGCCGTCGTACAGGCACAACGCGGAATGGAATGTGACGGTGCGGCCACGCATCCAGCGCAGTTGTGCCAGCGCTCGGGTGTGATCGCCAGGCTTGCCGACCTGTTTGCCGTCCAGCGTGGCGACCTGGTCCGACCCGATCACCAGCGCGCCGGGATGCACGGCGGCAACTTTCTCCGCTTTCTGACGGGCCAGTCGGAGGGCGGTCTGATCCGGTGATTCGCCTGGCGCGGGCGTCTCGTCGATGTCCGGCACCACGATCTCGAACGGCAGGCGCAGGCGTTCCAGCAGCTCCCGCCGGTAAGGGGAACTGGAGGCGAGAATCAGCGGCGGGCGCGAGGCAGAAGTCATAAGTGCTTGAAGATGCAGTGGATTTCGAGCGAAAACCTTTTGACGGCAGAGGTTTTTGATCGCTATAATCCCGCGTTTCGCGGTTTGGCCGCGCAGTGTCGCAAACCGGGCGCCGTGGCGCAAGGTGCGGCGCGCATCCGGTTCCGTGCATCAACAGCAACGCGTTTGGCAGGTTCGATCCGTGGATTTTCGTGCATTCGATCTTTTCGCGTTCATCCGCAGTGGTGAGCGGGCGAGCGGCACGGTCAATCTGACTGAAATGCCGCGTCTGCTGGCTGAGCAGGCGGCAGACGCCCCCGTTGACGCCGATACGCGGTTCCGTTGGCAGATGCAGGGCGCGATCCGCGAAGAAGCCACGGCGGGCGAGTCGGCCCGTCAGCGTCTCTTCGTCGATCTCGAGGTCGATGGCTCGGTCTGGCTGCAGTGCCAGCGCTGCCTGAAGGCTTATGAGCAGCCGTTGCCGGTGCGCACGCGCCTGGAAGTCGTTCGCTCCGAAGCGGAGGCCGATGCGGCTCCGTTGGACGACGACGAGGCGGATGTCATCGTCGGTTCGCGCACCTTCGATCTGATCACGCAGATCGAAGACGAACTGCTGCTGGCGCTGCCGGTGTCGCCGCGTCATGCTGTCTGTCCGGAAGGAATCCTGCCGGAAGACGTCGAACCCGAGAAAGAGCCGTCGCCGTTCGCGGTGCTGGCCAACCTGAAAACCAAACATTAGGCGCGCGCAATTGCGCGGGCTGATGGCAGTCCGTTTCACACGCCTACCGGAATGGCTACGCTCCGGCTCCGTGTGATGTGATAAAATCGATCAAATTGCTTAGGAGTCAGTCATGGCTGTTCAACAAAACAAGAAGTCGCCGTCCAAGCGCGGCATGCATCGTTCGCACGATTTCCTGACGACGGCCCCGATCGCTGTCGAGCCGACCACCGGCGAAGTGCACCTGCGTCACCACGTGAGCCCGAACGGCTACTATCGCGGCCGCAAGGTTGTGAAGACCAAGAACGACTGATGCGTTTTGCCAGTCCTCTGGCAAGCGTGTCCGGTTGGTCTGAACGCGAAGATTCATGATGCAAACAAAAAAGCGGCAAGCGAATTTGCCGCTTTTTTGCTGAACGGAGTCCGGCAGAGCGTACGGGTTTGTGTACCATACGCGCGCCAACGGCCGGAGCCGCACGTGAAACCGCAACTCAGACTCGCATGACCATCAAGCTTGCCATCGACTGCATGGGTGGTGATCACGGCGTTGGCGTGACGATCCCTGCAGCGATCCAATTCCTCGCCGCACACGAAGACGTCGAAATGCTGCTCGTCGGGCAGCCCGATGCCATTGCGGCGCAGCTCAAGCGCCTTCACGCCACCGCGAACCCGCGCGTCCATGTCGTTGCCGCCTCCGAGGTGGTGTCGATGGATGACCCCGTCGAGATCGCGCTGCGCAAGAAGAAAGATTCGTCGATGCGCGTGGCCATCAATCAGGTCAAGGACGGTGCTGCGCAGGCGTGTGTTTCTGCCGGCAACACCGGTGCGCTGATGGCCGTGTCGCGTTACGTCCTCAAGACGCTGGACGGCATTGATCGCCCGGCCATCGCCACCGCCATCCCGAACGAGAAGGGCGCCGGCACCACGGTGCTCGATCTTGGCGCCAATGCCGACTGCGAGCCCGCGCACCTGCTGCAATTTGCGCAGATGGCGTCGGCGATGGTGTCGGTGGTCGAGCAGAAGCCGCGCCCGACGGTCGGCCTGCTCAACATCGGCGAAGAGGTCATCAAAGGCAACGAGGTGGTCAAGCAGGCCGGTGAGCTGCTGCGCGCCTCCGATCTGAACTTCTTCGGCAACGTCGAAGGCAACGATATCTTCAAGGGCACGACCGACATCGTCGTCTGCGACGGTTTTGTCGGGAACGTCGCGCTCAAGAGCACCGAAGGTCTCGCCAAGATGATCGGCGAGATGCTGCGTGAGGAGTTCAGCCGCTCCTGGTTCACCAAGCTGCTTGCCCTGGTGGCGCTCCCGGTGCTGTCACGCTTCAAACGCCGCGTGGACCATCGGCGCTACAATGGCGCCGCGCTGCTCGGCTTGCGTGGTCTGGTCATCAAGAGCCACGGCTCGGCCGATGCCTACGCGTTTGAATGGGCCATCAAGCGGGCTTACGACGCCGCGGCCAACGGCGTGATCGCCCGCATTGCGCAGGCTTTCGAATCGCACCACGACGCAGCCGGTGCTGCGCTCGTCTCTACGTCCACTCCGGCCGCCGACGCCGCCTGAACGCGTCGCCTCCGAGTCAGATTTCACCCCACCGCACATGACACGTTTCGCAAGGATCATCGGTACGGGCAGCTACCTGCCGCCCAAGCGGGTCACCAATGACGAACTGGCGGCCCAGCTAGCCGAGAAGGGCATCGAGACCAGCGATGAATGGATCGTCTCGCGCAGCGGCATCCGCGCACGCCATTTTGCTGAGCCCGATGTCGCGTGCAGCGATCTGGCCGTGAAGGCAGCCGAGCGCGCCATCGAAGCAGCCGGCATCGATCGCGCCGAACTCGATTTGATCCTGGTGGCGACGTCCACGCCGGATTTCGTCTTCCCGAGCACCGCCTGCCTGGTGCAGCAGAAGCTCGGCATCAGCAACGGTTGCGCCGCATTTGACGTGCAGGCGGTCTGTTCCGGCTTCGTCTACGCGCTGTCGACAGCCGACAAGTTCATCCGCTCGGGCGCGTACCGCAACGTGTTGGTGATCGGCTCCGAGGTCTTCTCGCGCATCATCGATTTCAACGATCGCACCACGTGCGTGCTGTTCGGTGATGGTGCCGGCGCCGTGGTACTGCAAGCGTCCGACGAGCCGGGCATCCTGTCGACCGCCCTGCATGCCGACGGCAGCCACGCAAACATCCTCTGCGTGCCGGGCAACGTGGCCGCAGGTGCGATTCAGGGTAGCGCCTTCCTGTACATGGACGGCCAGGCCGTGTTCAAGCTGGCCGTGACCGTGCTCGACAAGGTCGCACGCGAGGCGTTGGCAGCGGCTGAACTGGACGCTTCGCAGGTTGACTGGCTGATTCCGCACCAGGCCAACATCCGCATCATGCAGGGCACGACCAAGAAGCTGGGTCTTTCGAACGAGCGCCTCATCGTGACGGTGGATGAGCACGGCAATACGTCAGCCGCTTCGATTCCGCTTGCACTCGACGTCGCCGTGCGCGACGGCCGTATCCAGCGCGGCCATCACGTGATGCTCGAAGGCGTGGGCGGCGGCTTTACGTGGGGCGCTGCGTTGCTGCGCTTCTGATCTCCCGATCGACGATTTCCAGAACACACAATACGAGCCATGACATTCGCTTTCGTCTTTCCCGGCCAGGGTTCGCAATCGGTCGGCATGCTGAATGCCTTTGCCGACCACGCCGCCGTCAAGGAAACGCTGGCTGAAGCCTCGGACGCGCTGGGCCAAGACATCGGCAAGCTGATCGCCGAAGGTCCGGCCGAAGAATTGAACCTGACGACCAACACGCAGCCGGTCATGCTGACGGCCGCAGTGGCCGTCTACCGTGCGTGGCAGGCGGCGGGCGGCCCGGCGCCCACCGTCGTGGCAGGCCATAGCCTCGGCGAGTATTCAGCACTGGTTGCCGCAGGCGCCATCGCCTTCAAGGATGCCGTGCCGCTGGTGCGCTTTCGCGCAAAGGCGATGCAGGAAGCCGTGCCGGTGGGCGAGGGCGGCATGGCCGCGATTCTCGGCTTGTCGGATGATGATGTGCGCGCCGCCTGCGCTGAAGCGTCTGCCGCAGGCGTGGTCGAGGCGGTGAACTTCAACGCCCCGGCCCAAGTCGTGATTGCCGGTGCCAAGGCCGCCGTCGAAAAGGCTTGCGAAATCGCCAAGGCCAAGGGTGCCAAGCGTGCGCTGCCGCTGCCGGTGTCGGCGCCGTTCCATTCGTCGCTGCTCAAGCCGGCATCCGATCGCCTGCGCGAGTATCTGGCCAACGTGGCGGTCAGTGCGCCCGCCATTCCGGTCATCAACAACGTAGACGTCGCCATCGTCAATGATCCGGCTGCCATCAAGGACGCGCTGGTGCGCCAGGCCGCTTCGCCGGTGCGCTGGGTCGAGACGGTGCAGAAGATGAAGGCTGACGGTGTCACCCGCGTGGTCGAGTGCGGTCCGGGCAAGGTGCTGGCGGGCCTGACCAAGCGTATCGACGGCGACATCGTCGGCGATGCGATCTTCGATCCGGCTTCGCTGGAAGCTGTGCTGGGCCAACTCAAATAATCAACGGGATCCGTATGACCCAAGCATTGAACAACCAGGTCGCGCTCGTCACGGGCGCTTCGCGCGGCATTGGCCGTGCCATTGCGCTGGAACTGGCGCGCCAGGGTGCGACGGTGGTCGGCACGGCCACGTCGGAGGGCGGTGCGCAGGCCATCACGGCTTACTTTGCCGAAGCCGGCCTGAAGGGTGCGGGCGTGGTGCTCAACGTGAACGACGCCGCGCGCTGTGAAAGCGTCATTGACGAAACCATCAAGACGCATGGCGGGCTCAACATCCTCGTCAACAATGCCGGCATCACGCAGGACAACCTTGCGATGCGCATGAAGGATGAGGAGTGGGTCTCCGTCATCGATACGAACCTCTCCGCGGTGTTCCGCCTCTCGCGCGCCGTGCTGCGCCCGATGATGAAGGCGCGCGGCGGTCGCATCATCAACATCACGTCGGTGGTAGGGTCGGCGGGCAACCCGGGCCAGGCCAACTACGCGGCGGCCAAGGCTGGTGTGGAGGGCATGGCGCGCGCACTAGCCCGCGAGATCGGCAGCCGCAATATCACGGTGAACTGCATCGCGCCGGGCTTTATTGATACCGACATGACGAAGGTTCTGTCGGAGGAGCAACATACCGCGCTGAAGGCGCAGATTCCGCTGGGCCGCCTGGGTGCGCCCGAGGACATCGCCAGCGCGGTCGCCTTCCTGGCGTCGCCGGCGGCGGGCTACATTACGGGCTCGACGCTGCACGTCAACGGCGGCATGTACATGGGATAAGGAAGCCGTCCCGGCGGTGGTTGTGCGGGGCCTTGCGCATGCGCAGGTTCGTGCAAAATCACTGAATTAACAGGCTTTTAGCATCATATTGGGTGCAGTTCTTGCATGGTTTCCGGCGCGGTTTTTCGCCACGCAAACCTGCTAGAATGCGCGCACTTTTTGTCGAATACTTCCCTGGAGGGTTTACATGGACAACATCGAACAACGCGTCAAGAAGATCGTCGCGGAACAACTCGGCGTGGCCGAAGCTGACATCAAGAATGAATCGTCGTTCGTGAACGATCTGGGCGCGGATTCGCTCGATACGGTTGAGCTGGTGATGGCGCTGGAAGACGAGTTCGGCATGGAAATCCCGGACGAAGAAGCTGAAAAGATCACCACGGTGCAGCAAGCCATCGACTACGCTACCGCCCACGTCAAGGCCTAAGCGTCAATCGATCTCTTGACATCGCGGGCCACAGAAAGGGCGGTTGTCCGGCTTGACCGGGTGGCGCGCTTTCTGTGGCCTTTGTCGCTGATACAGAGTTGCAGGAAAGCATAGTGAGCCGTCGTCGCGTCGTCGTAACCGGCCTGGGGCTGGTTTCTCCGGTAGGAAACTCGGTCGCCGAGGGGTGGGCCAATCTGGTCGCCGGCAAGTCCGGGATCGCCACCGTCACCAAATTCGATCATTCCAACCTGGCCGTGCACTTCGCTGGTGAAGTGAAGGGTTTCAACGTCGAGGACTACATCTCGGCCAAGGACGCCCGCCAGATGGATACGTTCATCCACTACGGTATTGCTGCCGGCGTGCAAGCGCTCAAGGACAGCGGCCTGGAGGTGAACGAGGCCAATGCCGAGCGCATTGGCGTGCTGGTTGGGTCTGGCATCGGCGGTCTGCCCATGATCGAGGACACGCATGCCACATACATGGAGCGTGGTCCGCGCCGGATTTCACCGTTCTTCGTGCCGGGTTCAATCATCAACATGATCTCGGGCCATCTGAGCATCATGTTCGGCCTGAAGGGCCCGAACCTGGCAGCCGTTACGGCGTGTACGACGGGCCTGCACAGCATCGGCCTGGCGGCGCGCCTGATCCAGGCCGGCGATGCCGACGTGATGGTGGCCGGCGGCGCAGAATCCACGGTGTCGCCGTTGGGTATCGGTGGCTTTGCCGCAGCGCGGGCGCTGTCTACCCGCAATGATGATCCGGCGACGGCATCTCGCCCCTGGGACAAGGATCGCGACGGCTTCGTCCTGGGCGAGGGCGCTGGCGTCATGGTGCTCGAAGAGTACGAGGCGGCAAAGGCGCGGGGCGCCAAAATCTACGCCGAGGTCGCGGGCTTCGGCATGAGCGGTGACGCGTTCCACATGACGGCGCCGAACATGGACGGCCCGCGCCGCTGCATGGTGGCAGCTCTGCGTGATGCCGGCATCAACGCCGATCAGGTGCAGTATCTGAACGCGCACGGCACCTCCACGCCGCTCGGTGACAAGAACGAAAGCGACGCCATCAAGGCCGCCTTTGGCGACCATGCCAAGAACGTCGTCGTGAACTCGACCAAGTCCATGACCGGCCACTTGCTGGGCGGTGCGGGCGGCCTGGAGTCGGTGTTCACGGTGCTGGCGCTTCACCACCAGGTGTCGCCGCCGACCATCAACATCTTCAACCAGGACCCGGAGTGCGATCTCGATTACTGCGCTAACACCGCGCGTGACATGAAGATCGACGTGGCCGTGAAGAACAATTTCGGCTTCGGCGGCACCAACGGCACGCTGGTGTTCAAGCGTCCTTAAGGCGCCTCGGCACGCGGTCACCGGGTGATTGCCTGCCGCGGAGCGATCTGCCCTTGGTTGTTCAGCATTTCGTTTTTTCAGCGCGGTATCGGCACTTGACTGCGGCGAGCCGATTCGCTCTGGCGAGTGCGATCCTGTCTGTGGTGGCGTGGCTCGCATGCGCGTGGGGTGAAGCGCTGCCGTTTCCCGTATGGCTCTGCATTGGTGGTCTCGCAGTGGCGGCTTGCGTCCCGCTGATTGTCAATCGGACGCCGCTCGAGATGGAACTGATGTGGCGCGCCCGCCTCAAAGAAGGCGGGGAGCCGGGAACGCCCGTGTGGCAGGTCCGCTTGAAGACCGGCAAAGCGCTCCGAAATGCGCTTCTGCTATGGTGTTGGCCGCTTGGCGAGCGCGTTCTGGTGATGGGTGTCGCCCACGGTGGGTGGTGCCCACAGATCCTGGTGCTGTCGCCGCCATGGTGTGCTGCCAGGCAATTACGTCGTACGCGAAGTCTGTTGCGCCTCGGGCCGCCATCGGCAGCTTCTGGGGCAGGCAGTGTGTCGTAGGTAAAATACAACGTTTCCCAGTCATAAAAATTCAAGGCGATACACTGCAGGTGAAGAATCCGTGAGCGAGCGCGAAGCCGACCAGATCCTCGTCGAGCGCGTCCAGCAAGGCGACAAGCGGGCGTTTGAGCTGCTGGTGGTCAAGTACCATCGCAAGATCATCCGTCTCGTTTCACGCCTGATCCGAGACCCGGCGGAGGTGGAGGATGTGGCACAGGATGCCTTTATCAAGGCCTACCGTGCACTGCCCCAGTTCCGGGGCGAATCCGCGTTCTACACGTGGCTGTATCGCATCGCCGTCAATACAGCCAAGAATTACCTGGCGACGCAGGGCCGGCGCCCCGAATCGTCCAGCGACATCGACACCGAAGAGGCTGAAACTTTTGCCGACGGTGAACAACTAAGGGATATCAATACGCCGGACTCCATGCTGCATACCAAGCAGGTCGCCGAAACGGTGAACCGTGCAATGGAAGCGCTGCCCGAGGAATTGCGCACTGCAATTACGCTGCGGGAGATCGAGGGTCTGAGCTATGAGGAAATCGCCGAGGCGATGGAATGCCCGATCGGCACCGTCCGGTCCCGCATCTTCCGGGCGCGCGAGGCGATTGCCGAGAAGTTGCGTCCTCTGCTTGGAACGGTGGAGGGCAAACGGTGGTAGCCAGCCGATATGAAAAGCCGGCGGCCGGAATGGCTGCAAACGGCGAAACCTCGGGAAGTCTTCTCTCGGATCGTTGATTGGACGTTGGAGTTTTTGGGGTCGGGAAATGGGTCAGGCTCAAATGCAGACGGCAGAAGCGGAGTTCGCGCAACGCATCTCCGCGTTGATGGACGGTGAAATCGCAGCGCACGAAGTGTCGTCTGCCGTGGATCTCGCGAAGGACGGAGAGGGCGCCGTGCACTGGCGCGAGTATCAGTTGATCGGCGATGTGCTCCGATCGGAGGACTTGCTCCACACCCGTTCTTCAGAAGACTTCCTCAAGCGGTTTTCGGCCAAGCTCGAGGCCGAGCCCCATCTGCTGGTGCCGGCAGTGGCGCAGCGGGCGCAAGCGCAAGAGAGGCACCGCTTCCTGGTCAGCCCTGCCTGGGTTCGCCGGATCGTGCCCTCGACTGCTGTGGCGGCGGCGGTGGCGGCCGTTAGCTGGGTCGTCGTGCCGCAGTTGCGCGGCCCGGCGGATGGCGCAGACGGCTCTCCCGCGCTGGTGGCCAAGGCCGCGCAAGGTGCCGATGCCCCGGCTGTGACCTTGGCTGCTGCCGATGCCACGCCGATGATTCGCGATGCCCGCCTGGACGAGTATCTGAGTGCGCATCGTCAGTCGGCGACCAACGGCATGGTGGTTCCATATCTGCGCGCAGTGGCCAATGGGGTGGCAAACACCCAGGACTCCAATCAGGAATAATGCGGGCATCCATGTCGAAGGTGTGGCACCCCGTTGCCGGGGCAGGCGCCCGCAAGCTCCAAGCCGTTCGTCGGTCCGTCTTTCTTCTCCTGTGTGTTTCCGCGCTCGCGACGGCGGCTCAGCAGCAACTTGAGCCCATGCCGCGCAAGGAGGCCGCTTCCTGGCTGGCCAAGATTCATCGCGCGGCGCTCAAGCAGAACTATGTCGGCACGCTCACGTATCAACGTGGCACTGGCATGCATTCCACGCGCATCCAGCATTACGCCGACCTCTTCAATAACGAGTTCGAGCGCATCGAGGCGCTGGACGGCAAGCAGCGCGAGATGCTGCGGCAGAACGATGTCGTTCGTAACCTCATCTATGACGTCAAGCTGGTCGTCACAGAGCGGCAGGAGCACAAGGACAGCTTCCCTGCGCTTCTGGCCACTACCAATGGCGACGTGCTCGACCAGTACGACATGCGCCAGCTGTCCCCGGAGCGGGTGGCGGGCATGGACTGCGAAGTCTTCCAGCTTGATCCCAAGGATGGGTTTCGCTATGCCTATCGCATCTGGGCGGAGCGCAACAGCGGTTTGCTGATGCGCGCCCAGACGATCGGCGAGGACGGAAAGGTTCTTGAGCAGGTGGCCTTTTCGCAGATTGCCTTGGGCGTGCCGTCGGAAAAGCAGAAGATTGTCTCCGCGCTCAAGAACCTGAGCGGCTGGAATCAGTACGAGGTGGTCACGCAGCCGACGAATCTGGCCGAGCAAGGCTGGACGATCGGCAATCCGGTCAAGGGGTTCCAGAAGATCCGCGAAGTGCGTCGCCCGCTCGGCGATATTGCGCCCGCCGGAAAGAACAGCCCGAGCTTCGAGGTGCAGCAGGTGGTATTCAGCGACGGGCTGGCCGGGTTGTCGCTGTTCATCGAACCCGTGTCTGAAAAACGTGCGCGGCGCGAAGGCTTCATCTCCCAGGGTGCGACCCATGTGATGGTGCGCCGCATCGGGGACTTCTGGCTGACGGTAGTCGGCGAAGTGCCGTTTGCTACCATCAAGCAATTCGGCTCGGCTGTGGAATACAAACCGGTTTCCGCCAACGCGGCCAGCGCGGCCGGTAAGCCGGCCGGCGCGCCGCAATAGCGTTCGCTGGCATCATCTTGGCTGCGTCGCAGGTTCCGCAGCGCCATTTCTCTACGTGTCTTTGTTTCGGGGAGCTCTCATGCGTACCGCTCGATCCGTTCACCGTTTGCGTCTGCTTTGCGTTGCTGCCGCGCTCGCGCTTGGCAGCGCGCTGACACCGGCTTATGCGCAGAACGCCACGGGCAGCGTGGCGACCGGCACCTATGGCTTGCCCGACTTTGCCGATCTGGTCGAGAAGGTCAGCCCCGCCGTGGTCAACATCCGCACGACCGAAAAAGTGCGGATGCAAGGCGGTCCGAGCGATGACGACATGGCGGAGTTCTTCCGCCGCTTCTTTGGCGTACCGATGCCCGGAATGCCTGGGCAAGGCCAGAAGCGCCGCAACGCACCGCCCCAGCAAGAAGAGGAGCAGAGCCGGGGTGTCGGCTCCGGCTTCATCATTTCCGGCGATGGCTACATCCTGACCAACGCGCACGTTGTGGAGGGCGCCGAGACGATCTATGTCACGCTGATCGACAAACGCGAGTTCAAGGCCAGGCTCATCGGCCTGGACAAGCGGACCGACGTGGCGCTCGTCAAGGTGGACGCGGCCGGCCTGCCCAGCCTGAAACTGGGCGACTCCGACAAGGTGCGCGTGGGCGAGTGGGTGCTGGCCATTGGCTCGCCGTTCGGCCTGGATAACACCGTCACGGCCGGTATCGTGTCGGCCAAGGGGCGCGATACGGGCGATTACCTGCCCTTCATCCAGTCTGATGTGGCTGTCAACCCCGGCAACTCCGGCGGGCCGCTGATCAACCTGCGTGGCGAGGTCATCGGTATCAACAACCAGATCTACAGCCAGAGCGGCGGCTACATGGGCATTTCGTTCTCGATCCCGATCGACGAAGCGATGCGTGTCGCTGAGCAGCTGAAGGCCCAAGGCCGCGTGACGCGCGGACGCATCGGCGTGGCCATCGACAATGTGCCGAAGGACGCGGCGGAATCGCTGGGCCTCGGCCGCGCTCGCGGCGCCTACGTGGGCAACGTCGAATCAGGTGGTCCGGCCGACAAGGCCGGCATCGAGGCGGGCGACATCGTCCTGAAGTTCAACGGCCGCGACATCGAGAAGGCGGGCGACCTGCAACGCCAGGTCGGCGAAACGAAGCCCGGCACCCGCGCCACCGTGCAGGTCTGGCGCAAGGGCGCGACGCGCGATCTGACCGTCACCGTGGCGGAGCTGCCCTCCGATACCAAGGTAGCCCAGCGCAATAAGGGCGCGCAACCCGACAACAGCCAGCAGGGCCCGGGCAAACCGAACGCACTGGGGCTGGTCGTCTCCGATCTGTCGGAAGGCGCCCATCGCGAGTTCAAGACGAAGGCCGGTGTCGAGGTGCAGGTCGCCGAGGGCCCGGCTGCACGGGTGGGCATCCGCCCAGGCGATCTGATCCTGCGTGTGGGCGACACCGATATCACGAGCGCGAAGCAATTCAACGAAGTGGTGGCCAAGCTCGACAAGAACCGCATGGTGGCCGTGTTCGTCCGCCGCGGGGACGCCACCCAGGTGGTGACGATGCGCCCCAGCACGGCCCGTTCGGGTAGCGGCCAGTGATTGAGCTCACGCTCTATGGCCGCACGTATTGCCATTTGTGCGACGACATGAAGAACGCGCTGGAGCCACTCCAGCGCCGTTTTTCATTTGTGCTGCACGAAGTGGATGTGGACAGCGACCCCGCACTCGAAGACCGGTTTGGCGAGTGGGTGCCCGTGCTGATGACTGGCGGCCCAAACGCGCGGCCGGACGACGCGCACGAACTCTGCCATTACTTCCTCGACGCGCCGGTCGTGCAGGCGTGGCTGGCCGCGCAGACCGCCCCAGCCGCGCCGCAAAAAGAGCCGCGGGAAACCCCCTGAAATCCGGTAAAATCGCCGGTTAGCGCCGATTTTTGCAGTGCACGATGGTTCGTGCAGCAAACTCGGCTTGGAACTCAATACCTCCGCCCGCGCTGTCAATTTGCGCAGGCCGTGCCGGAACCGCTTCGCGCCCCGGTACACGCGCCCGGGATGGGCGCTTTTCGACGCATTCGATGGACAATATCCGCAATTTTTCGATCATCGCCCACATCGACCACGGCAAATCGACGCTGGCCGATCGCATCATCCAGTTGTGTGGCGGGCTTTCCGACCGCGAGATGGAAGCCCAGGTGCTGGACTCGATGGACATCGAGAAAGAACGCGGCATCACCATCAAGGCGCAGACCGCCGCGCTGTCCTACAAGGCGCAGGACGGCAAGGTCTACAACCTCAATCTGATCGATACCCCCGGGCACGTCGACTTTAGCTATGAAGTCAGCCGCTCGCTGTCCGCCTGTGAAGGCGCGCTGCTCGTCGTGGACGCGTCGCAAGGTGTGGAGGCGCAGACGGTTGCCAACTGCTACACCGCCATCGAGCTGGGCGTGGAAGTGGTGCCGGTGCTGAACAAGATCGATCTGCCTGCGGCCGATCCGGACAACGCCATCCAGGAAATCGAAGATGTGATCGGCATTGACGCGCAGGACGCGACGCGCTGCTCCGCCAAGACCGGTGTGGGCGTGGCCGACGTGCTTGAAGCGCTGATCGCCAAGGTGCCCGCGCCCAAGGGCGATCCCGACGCACCGCTGCAGGCGCTCATCATCGATTCGTGGTTCGACAATTACGTTGGCGTTGTGATGCTGGTGCGTGTGGTCAACGGCACGCTGCGCGCCAAGGACAAGGTGCTGCTGATGGCGACGGGCGCGCAACACCTCGTGGAGCAGGTGGGTGTGTTCTCACCGAAGTCGGTTACGCGGGAGTCGCTGTCCGCGGGGCAGGTGGGCTTCGTCATCGCCGGCATCAAGGAACTGAAGGCGGCCAAGGTGGGTGACACGATCACCCACGTCGCGCCGCGCAAGGCCGAGGCGCCGCTGCCCGGCTTCAAGGAAGTCAAGCCGCAGGTGTTTGCCGGCCTGTATCCGGTGGAGGCCAACCAGTACGAAGCGCTGCGCGAATCGCTGGAGAAGCTGCAGCTGAACGATGCCTCGCTGCAGTTCGAGCCGGAAGTGTCGCAGGCGCTGGGCTTTGGCTTCCGTTGCGGCTTCCTTGGCCTGCTGCACATGGAGATCGTGCAGGAGCGCCTGGAGCGCGAATTCGACATGGACCTGATCACCACCGCGCCAACGGTGGTCTACCAGGTCGTGCAGCGCGACGGTACCACAGTGCAGGTCGAAAACCCGGCGAAGATGCCCGACCCGAGCAAGATCGAGGCGATTCTCGAGCCGATCGTCACGGTGAATCTGTACATGCCGCAGGAGTACGTGGGCGCGGTGATCACGCTGTGCGAGCAGAAGCGCGGCACGCAGATCAACATGAGCTACCACGGTCGCCAGGTGCAGCTCACGTACGAGATTCCGATGGGGGAAATCGTGCTCGATTTCTTCGACCGGCTGAAGTCGGTATCGCGCGGGTATGCCTCGATGGACTACGAGTTCAAGGAATACCGCCCGTCCGACGTGGTAAAAGTCGACATGCTCATCAACGGCGACAAGGTCGATGCGCTTTCCATCATCGTGCACCGCTCCAACAGCGCCTACCGTGGCCGCGAAGTCGCCGCCAAGATGCGCGAGATCATCCCGCGCCAGATGTACGACGTCGCCATCCAGGCCGCCATCGGCAGTAACGTGATTGCGCGCGAGAACGTCAAGGCGTTGCGCAAGAACGTGCTGGCCAAGTGCTATGGCGGCGATATTTCCCGCAAGAAGAAGCTCCTCGAGAAGCAGAAAGAGGGCAAGAAGCGCATGAAGCAGGTCGGTACTGTTGAGATTCCGCAGGAGGCGTTTCTCGCCATCCTGCGGGTCGAAGAAAAATAACCCGGACACCGCTCGGACCGTTCAGACAAGCAGCGCTTCCTGCGCCTCTCTCATCCATGAACTTCGCTCTGATCCTGTTTGTTCTTGTCATCATCACCGGCATTGCGTGGGTGGCCGACAAGCTTGTGTTCCAGCGCCAGCGGCAGGCAGCGGCCGCCGCCGCGCTGGCCGAATTCGATGCGCGCGCGCAGGCGCAGATGCAGTATGGGGGCGCCGGCGATATCGGCACGGCACGCCTGCAGTTGGCTGAAGAGAAGCTGCGACAGCCCTGGTGGTTGGAGTACACCGCGAGCTTCTTCCCGGTGATCGCCGCGGTGTTTCTGCTGCGCTCGTTCGTGATCGAGCCGTTCAAGATTCCGTCGGGCTCGATGATCCCCACGCTGCAGATCGGCGACTTCATCCTCGTCAACAAGTACACGTACGGGATCCGCCTGCCCATCATGAACAAGAAGATCGTGGAGCTGAACCAGCCGCAGCGCGGCGACGTAATGGTCTTCCGCTATCCGAAAGATGAATCGATGGACTACATCAAGCGCGTGATCGGGGTGCCGGGTGATGTCGTGACGTACAGCAACAAGCGCCTGACGGTGAACGGCCAGCCTGCCACCTATGCCGCGCAGCCTGACTACCTCGACGGTGAAAGACTGACGTACTCGAAGCAGTATCAGGAGACGCTCGGCGACGTCACCCACAACATCCTGAACGATGCCGATCGCCCGGCCTACGTGTCCGGCCCGGACGATTTTCCGTTCCGCGAAAACTGCACTTACAATCAGGCCGGCTTCACCTGCAAGGTACCTGCAGGTCACTATTTCATGATGGGCGATAATCGCGACAATAGCGCGGACTCCCGTTACTGGGGGTTCGTGCCGGATAAGAACATCGTCGGGAAGGCGTTTTTCATCTGGATGAATCTGGGCGATCTCAAGCGGATCGGCAGCTTTCATTGATCCAGATAAGTGATTTTTTCGCCGCTTATTCCAGCACGCAGCAATTGCACAACGGGGGACATGCAATGCGGAATCGTCAGGCCGGTCTGAAACGCCAGTCGCGCGGGATTACCATGTTTGGCATCCTGATCGGCATCATCGTGCTGATCACGTTCGTGTTACCGGCGGTTCGGTCTATTCCGAGCCTGATGGAATACCAGGCGATCACCCGTGCCGTAAAGCAGGCGCGCGAGCGTGCTGCCACGCGTGAAGACATCGTGGCAGCGTTCGACAAGCAGGCCGCCATTGACGACATCACCTCGATCAAGGGCGACGATCTGGAAGTGCTGGACGGCGGTGGGTCGATCCAGGCGGTGCGCTTCTCGTACAAGCGCGAGGTGCCGCTGTACGGCCCCATCGGTCTGGTGATCACCTATTCGGGGACCCAGCGTTGACATGAGTCTGGATGCATTGCAGCAACGCCTTGGCTACCGCTTCAGCAAACCGGAGTTGCTGCAGCAGGCGCTCACGCATCGCAGCCACAGCGCGATGCACAACGAGCGCCTGGAATTTCTTGGCGATTCGATCCTGAATTGCGCCGTTGCCGACATGCTCTACGGCATGTTTGGCAAGTTGGATGAAGGCGATCTTTCGCGCGTGCGGGCCAACCTGGTCAAGCAGCAGGCGTTGTACGAGATCGCGCAGATGCTGCAGCTGCCGGACGCATTGCGGCTGGGCGAGGGCGAGCTGAAAAGCGGCGGTTTCCGCCGGCCTTCGATTCTTGCCGACGCGCTGGAAGCCATCTTTGGAGCGGTCTTCCTGGACGGCGGCTTTGATGCCGCCCGTACGCTGATCCGCAAGCTGTACATCCCCATCCTGGAGCAGGTCGATCCGCGCACACTGGGCAAGGACGCCAAAACGCTGCTGCAGGAGTATCTGCAAGGCCACAAGATTGCGCTTCCGCTTTACGCGGTGGTCGCCACCCACGGCGCGGCGCATAATCAGCAATTCGAAGTCGAGTGCACGATCCCGAAGCTGGAGATTCGCGTCTCCGGCAGCGGGGCATCGCGCCGCGCGGCCGAACAATCGGCGGCCAAGCTGGCCCTGGAAGAAGCGCATCGCCTCGTGCCGCAGCTCCTCAAGCGCAGCCGCGCCGAGCGCACCGGCAAGACGCGCAAGCAGGCCACGCCGCCCGATCCGCAGTTGTCTCTCAGGTTGAAGGAATAATCAGGTAAATGAGCGACACCCCATTGCAGCCTCCGCAGCCAGAGTCTGGCGTGCCGGAGGGGTTCCGCTGCGGCATGGTCGCCATCGTTGGGCGACCGAACGTCGGCAAATCCACGCTGATGAACGCCCTCGTGGGCCAGAAAGTCAGCATCACATCGCGCAAGGCGCAGACCACCCGCCACCGCATCACGGGCATTCAGACGACGGATGACGCCCAGTTCGTCTTCGTCGATACGCCGGGCTTCCAGACGCGCCATGCCACCGCGCTGAACCGTTCGCTGAACCGGGCGGTCACGTCCACGCTTACGTCGGTGGATGCGGTGTTGTTCGTGGTCGAGGCCGGCCGCTATGGCCCGGACGATGAGAAAGTGCTCTCGCTGCTGCCGCGCGAGACGCCTGTCATCCTCATCGTCAACAAGGTCGACCGGCTCGATGCCTACACGCGTGCGGAGATGGTCGCCGTATTCCTGCAGGAGATGTCGCAGGTGTTTCCGTTCCGGGAGATCGTGCCGATGTCGGCCAAGAACCGCGACGACATCCTGCGCCTGCTCGGCATTGTGCGGCCCTATCTGCCCGAAGGCGAGCCGATGTACGACCCCGAAGCGCTTACCGACCGTAGCGAGCGCTTCCTCGCCGCGGAGATCGTCCGCGAAAAAGTCTTCCGCTGGACCGGCGACGAGCTGCCGTATTCCAGTACCGTCGTCGTCGACAAGTTCGAGACCGAAGGCCGCCTGCGGCGCGTGTTCGTCACCATCCTGGTCGACCGCGATGCGCACAAGGCGATGATCATCGGCGCCAAGGGCGCCAAGCTCAAGCAGATCTCCACCGAAGCCCGCATGGACATGGAAAAGCTGTTCGACGGCAAGGTGTATCTGGAGGTCTGGATCAAGGTCAAGAGCGGTTGGGCGGACAACGAGGCCGGCCTGCGCGCCTACGGCTACGAGTAACGGCGCGAGCCCTCAGCCGTTTTCCACACACAGTCGATGGCGGGACGATCCGATCCGATTCCGGATGAAGCCGCGGAATGGCTCGCCGAGGAGGGCATTGCCGGCGCCGCGCCGCGCAAGAGCTTTCCCGCCGGGCGCTCGGAGACCCGCGTGGCGGCGCAGCCGGCGTTCGTGCTGCACAGCTATCCGTATCGTGAAACCAGCCTGATCATCGACGTCTTCACGCCCGACTACGGACGGATGGCACTCGTTGCGAAGGGTGCGAAGCGGCCGCATTCTGCGCTGCGTGCAGTGCTGCAGACGTTTCAGCCCCTGTCGCTGTCATGGAGCGGCCGCGGCGAGGTACGCACGCTCACGCGCGCCGAGTGGGTTGGCGGCATGGTGCCGCTGGGCGGAGAGGGGCTGCTCTCGGGCTTCTACCTGAACGAATTGCTCGTCAAGTTCGTGGCGCGCGAAGACGGGCACCCTGTGTTGTTCGCGCATTACGTTGAAACGCTCAACAAGCTCGCCCATGGCGAGCCGGCCGCCTTTACGCTGCGTGCATTCGAGCGCGTGCTGTTGCGCGAGACCGGCTTTGCCGCCCGGCTCGACCGTTGCATCGACGGAGAACCGGTGCAGGCCGATGGCGAATACGTCTATCACCCCGAGCGCGGCATCCGGCGCGTGCTGCCGAGTGATCCGTCGTCGTGGCCCGTGCTGCGCGGCCAGACGCTGATCGACATGGAACGCGACGATTACGCCTCGCGCCCCACGACCGCCCAGCAGAGCCGCAGCCTGATGCGATTCCTGCTGCATTATCATTTGCACGGCACGCCGCTTTCGACGCGCCAGATCCTGATCGACTTGCAGAAACTATGATCTTTCATGCCTCGCCGGGGGTCATCGACCTGGGCATCAACATCGACCACGTCGCCACGCTGCGCAACGCGCGCGGCACCACTTACCCGGACCCGATCGCCGCGGCGCTGCTTGCCGAAGAGGCCGGCGCCGACCTCATCACGCTGCATTTGCGGGAAGACCGTCGCCACATCAAGGACGCCGACGTCCGCGCACTGCGCCCGCAACTGCGCACGCGCATGAATCTGGAGTGCGCGGTCACGCAGGAGATGCTCGATATCGCCTGCGACATCGGTCCGCAAGATGTCTGTCTCGTGCCGGAACGTCGCCAGGAAGTCACCACTGAAGGCGGTCTCGATGTGGTGGGCGGCTTTGCCAAGGTTCAGGCGGCGTGCAAGCAGCTGGCAGACGCCGGCATCCGCGTATCGCTGTTCATCGATCCGGATGCGGAGCAGATCGAAGCCGCTGCCGCCGCCGGCGCGCCCGTCATCGAACTGCACACCGGCCGCTACGCCGAAGCCACAGATCCCGCCGAGGTGAAGGCAGAGCTCGTGCGCATCGAAACAGCCGTGGAAGAGGGCATTCGGTGGGGCGTCCGAGTCAATGCCGGGCACGGCCTGCACTACACGAACGTGCAGCCGATCGCGGCCATTGCCGGTGTCCATGAACTGAACATCGGCCACGCCGTCGTCGCGCATGCTGTATTTGCCGGCTGGCAGAACGCCGTGCGCGAGATGAAGGCGATCATGGTTGCGGCGCGGCTGTCGTCGACGACGCCCGCGGCGGCACATCCAGGCGTGCCGGTATGAACGCGCCGGCCGCGGCTTCGGTATCCGGTGCCATCTACGGCATCGGCACCGACATCATCCAGATCGAGCGCGTGGAAGGCGTGATGCACCGGACCAACGGCCGCTTTGCCGAAAAGGTGCTCGGCCCCGATGAGCTGCGCGTCTATCACGCCCGCAAGGCACGCTCTGAGCGCCGGGGCCTCGCGTTTCTGGCCACGCGCTTTGCTGCCAAGGAAGCCGTGTCCAAGGCCATTGGCCTTGGCATGCGCTGGCCGATGACATGGCGCGCGGTGCAGACGCTCAACTTGCCCTCCGGCCAGCCGGTGGTGCGCTACAGCGGCGAACTGGCCGACTGGATCGCGCAGCACGGCCTCCATATCCAGATCAGCGTGACGGACGAGCGCGACTACGCAGTCGCCTTTGCCGTCGCCGAGTTGCAAACGAAACCCACCGCATGACTCAAACCAACAAGCAGAAGCGCCCCGGCCTGATCGTCCTGGATGTCGCCGGTCTTGAACTGGGCCCGGACGACGTCCGCCGCGTCGCTCACCCGCTGACGGGCGGCGTGATCCTGTTCGCGCGCAACTTTGAATCGCGCGCCCAGTTGACGGCGCTCACGCGAGCGATCCGCGCGGTACGTGACGACGTGCTCATCTGCATCGACCACGAAGGTGGCCGCGTGCAGCGTGCCAAGACCGACGGCTTCACGCACCTCCCGGCCATGGGCGCGCTCGGGCGATTGTGGGATGCCGACGTGCTGTCCGCCACGCGCGCCGCCACGGCCTGCGGCTACGTGCTCGCCGCCGAACTGCGCGCCTGCGATATCGACCTCAGCTTCACGCCCGTGCTGGATCTCGACTATGGCAACAGCAGCGTGATTGGCGACCGCGCCTTCCACCGTGACCCGCGCGTGGTGACGATGCTGGCCAATCATCTGACGCTGGGCCTCCGACTGGCGGGCATGTCGAACTGCGGCAAGCATTTCCCCGGTCATGGCTTTGTCCGGGCCGATTCGCACATTGCCGTGCCGGTGGACGAGCGCCCGCTCGAGGCGATCCTCGCGGATGACGCCCAGCCCTACGGCTGGATGGGCATCGGTCTGCAATCGGTGATGCCAGCGCACGTGATCTACTCGGCGGTGGACCCGAACCCGGCGGGCTTCTCGCGCTTCTGGCTGCAGGACATGCTGCGCACGCATTTCAACTTCGACGGCGTGATCTTCAGCGACGACCTCAGCATGGAAGGCGCAAGCGTCGCAGGCTCGGTGGTGGACGGTGCGCGCGCGGCGCTTACCGCCGGCTGCGACATGGTGCTGATCTGCAACGCACCTGACAAGGCCGATCGGCTGCTGAATGAGCTCGACGTGAAGATGGACAAGACTTCACAGCGCCGCGTGCGGCGGTTGTTTGGTGGCAAGGCGGCCAAGGACTGGGCGAAGCTGCAGCAGCAATCCGCCTACCGGCAGGCGCTGCGTACGCTACGCGAGGCCAGGCTCATTGCATGACGCCACGCCAAACCGGAGGCAACAAAAAAGGCAGCGCGAAGCTGCCTTTTTTGTTGGTGCGGCGCCGTCTTACTTGGCGCGGCTGCGGTACTCGTCGGTACGCGTGTCGATTTCGATCTTGTCGCCCGTGTTGCAGAACAGCGGCACCTGGATCACGAAATCCTTGTTGTCGTTGATCTGTGCGGCCTTCAGCACCTTGCCCGACGAGGTGTCACCCTTCACGGCCGGCTCGGTGTAGACGATTTCGCGGACAACCGTGGTCGGCAGTTCGACCGAGATGGGGCTGTCGTTGTACAGCGTCACTTCCACCTGCATGCCGTCTTGCAGGTAGTTCAGTGCGTTGCCCATGTTCTCGGCGTCGACTTCGTACTGCTCGCCGGTACTCATGTTCATGAAGACATACCGCGTGCCGTCGAAGTACGAGTACTCGGCTTCCTTCTTGTCGAGGATGACCTGCTCGAACTTGTCGTCAGCGTTGAATACCGATTCGCTGCCTGCACCCGTCAGCAGGTTCTTGTATTTCATCTTGATCACGGCGCCCGAACGGCCCGAACGGCTGTACTCGGTCTTGAGCACGACCATGGCGTCGTTGCCGATCATGAACACGTTGCCTGCGCGGAGTTCTTGCGCGATCTTCAAGGCCATTTCTAAATCTTCCTGAAAAGTAAGAGGGGTCGATGCGCGCCAAGCAACGATGCAACCGCGCGAGTCCCTCAGGTCGCGCGAACCAGGTCAGAGCCGGGGCCGCATGGTGAACAGCCCGCTATTTTACCTGTTTTTCGCAGAAAGCCACCAAATTCGCGGCGAGGTCGCCAAGTTGCGCGAGAGACCGCTCCCACGTGGCGGCCCGTGCGCGCAGGCGCGGGGCCGCGGCTGCCAGGCCGCTCCAGTCGAGCAGGGCCGGCGTGCCGTTCCAGGCGTGCCAGAAAGCCGTCAGCGTTGCCGCGTCGGGCTCGGACAGGGCCGGCGTGTAGCGGGTCAGAAAGGCGTCCAGCTTGGCCAGGTGGACGCCATCGGTTTGCGGGTAGATGTGCCACACGAACGGCTTCAGCGCCCATTGGGCGCGCACGAACGAATCTTCGCCGCGGACAAAGTTGATGTCGCACGCCCACAGGAGCGGATCGTAGTGCTCCTGCGCAACGAACGGCACGACGGCGACAGTCAGGTTGCCGCGCGTCCACCGCGCCCCGGTCCTGGCCGCGGTACCGCCCAGCAGGTCGGCGATCTGCGTTGCGGCGAGGCCCTCGGGCACCAGGCAGATCACCGGCTGGGGCGATGCCTCCCACTGGGCGACCAGCGCCGGCAGCGCCGCATTGGAGTACGCGAACAGGCTGACGCGCAGCGCATCGGGCTGTTCGCGCGTCAGGTCATCCACCCCGAGTCGATGCCATAACGCGTGGTGGGCCGCCGGGCTGGCGTCGAAAGCTGCGCGCTGGGCGCCGAGGTGCGATTCGCGCAGCACGCCGCCGGTGTTCGGCGCAAAGCCAGGAAAGAAGAAATGCTTGACCAGCGGCAGGCGCGGATGTGGCGACTGCATCGCGTGGTACTCGGACACCCACTGTTCCGCGCTGAGGTATTCGAGGTTGATCCACACCGGCGCAGCACCGCGCGCGGCCAACTCCGCCATGTGCCCGAGCATGGGTTCCGGCGCCGCGCAGGCGAAGGCTTCGACCACCACGTCATGCGGCGCAGGGTGTGCATCGGCGGCAAGGAGTGCGGCAACCTGTGCATCGTCGCCCCAATGGCGAATGTCGACCCCCGAGACGCGCTGCGCCTCGGCCTTGACGTCCACTGCAGGGCAGAGTTTTTCGAACGCGCGCAGATCATCGACCCACAGGCGGACCGTGTGACCGTGCTCCTGCGCGAGCTGGCGGGCCAGGCGCCAGCACACGCCGATGTCGCCGTAGTTGTCGACGACGCGGCAGAAGATGTCCCAGGACGTGATGGTGCGCATGCGGCAGGCGAGAGAGCGAAGACGGTGACCGGCCGCCATTGTAGTCGGCCGCTTGTTCTACACTGACGGCCTCTGACCCAGCGAACGCCATGCCGTCCGACCCCACGCAATCCGATACCGCCAAGACGCCCGAGAGCGTCGAGCCTGCCGTGCCCGCGAATGTGCCGGAATTCGATGCAAAGGCGCACATCGCGCGCCTGCCGAACCTGCCGGGCGTGTACCGCTATTTCGACGCGCAGGGCAACGTGCTCTACGTGGGCAAGGCGCGCGACCTCAAGAAGCGCGTCTCCAGCTACTTCAACAAGACGCTGCTGTCGCCGCGCATTGCCATGATGGTGGCGAAGATCGCGCGCATCGAGACCACCGTCGTGCGCAGCGAGGCCGAGGCGCTGCTGCTGGAGAACAACCTCATCAAGGCGCTGGCGCCACGCTACAACATCCTCTTTCGCGACGACAAGTCGTACCCGTATCTGAAGCTCACGCAGCATGCGTATCCGCGCATGGCGTATTACCGCGGCGCGACGGATCGCAAGCACCAGTACTTCGGCCCGTTCCCGAGCGCGCATGCGGTACGCGAGAGCATGCAGATCCTGCAGAAGGTGTTTCAGCTGCGCACGTGTGAAGACACCGTCTTCAACAACCGCACGCGGCCGTGCCTGCTGCACCAGATCCACCGCTGCAGCGGCCCGTGCGTGCAGGCGATCAGCCCCGAGGATTACGCCCGCGACGTCGCCAACGCCGCCGGTTTCCTGCAAGGCCGTCAGGATGAGGTCATGCAGACGCTGCAGGACAAGATGCAGCGCTATGCCGAGGCGCTCGAGTTCGAGCAGGCCGCCGTCGTGCGCGATCAGATCGGGGCGCTGTCGACGGTGCTCAAGCAGCAGTCGGTGGAGGAGGTCGGCAACGCTAGCGACATCGACATCCTGGCCGTGGCGATCAAGGGCGGCCACGCGTGCGTGAACCTCGCGATGGTGCGCGGGGGGCGGCACCTGGGCGACAAGGCCTACTTCCCAGCGCACGTCGAAGAAGGGGCTGCCATCGTCAGCGTGGATGTGGAAGCGGATGGCGAAGCGGCAACCGAAGCGCCGCGCGACACCGAACGCATGGCCAGCGACATCCTGGAGGCCTTCATCGCGCAGCATTACCTTGACCAGTTCGTGCCCCCGGTGCTGGTGGTGAGCCACCCGATCCATGCCACCGAGCTGATCGATGCGCTGGCCGAGCAGGCAGGGCGTCGCATCTCGGTCGTGCGTCAACCGCAGGGTGGGCGCCGCGCCTGGCTGGAGATGGCCGAGAAGGGCGCCGAGCTCTCGCTGATGCGGCGGCTCTCCGAACAGGGCAGCCAGCAGGCGCGCACCCGCGCATTGGCCGAGACCATCGGCATCGATCTCGAAGACCTGGCCGCGCTGCGCGTCGAATGCTTCGACATCAGCCACACCGCCGGCGAGGCCACGCAGGCGTCGTGCGTGGTGTTCCACAGCCACGCCATGCAGAACAGCGAATACCGTCGCTACAACATCCAGGACATCACCCCCGGCGACGACTACGCAGCCATGCGGCAGGTCCTCACGCGCCGCTATCAGAAGATCGTCGAGCAGGCCGGCGAAGACGCGCCGAACATGCCCAATATCGTCTTGATCGACGGCGGCAAGGGGCAGGTGGAAGTCGCGCGCCAGGTGTTCGAAGAACTGGGTCTCGACATCGGCCTGCTGGTCGGCGTGGCCAAGGGCGAAGGCCGCAAGGTCGGCTTGGAGACGCTGGTCTTTGCCGATGGCCGCCCCTCGTTGGAGTTGGGGCAGGGCAGCGCGGCGCTGATGCTGGTCGCGCAGATCCGCGACGAGGCGCACCGTTTTGCCATCACCGGCATGCGAGCCAAGCGGGCCAAGGCGCGCAACACCTCGCGGCTCGAAGAGATCGAAGGCATTGGCGCCAAGCGCCGGCAGCGGCTGCTGGCGCGCTTCGGCGGCCTGCGCGGCGTGATGGCCGCCAGCGTCGACGAGCTGGCCTCCGTTGAAGGCATCTCTCAGACGCTGGCCGAAGAAATCTACCGTCAGCTGCACTGATCGGCGACAATGCCGCATCGTTGCCGCGCCGGCCCAGGCCTGCGCGGCGGTCGTCCTCTCGATCTGCCATGCCTTTCAACTTCCCGATCCTCCTGACCTGGCTGCGTGTGGCCATGATCCCGCTGGTGGTGGGCGTGTTCTATGTGCCGGACACCTGGATGGCGCTGCCCGCCAAGAACCTGACGGCCGCGGTGTTCTTCATCGTCGCCGGCCTCACCGATTGGTTTGACGGCTTTCTCGCACGCCGCTGGAACCAGACGTCGGCGTTCGGCGCGTTTCTCGATCCGGTGGCCGACAAGCTGATGGTCGCCGCCGCATTGCTGGTGCTTCTGGCGCTGGGCCGTGTGTCCGACGTCATCGCGTTGGTCATCATCGGCCGCGAGATCACCATCTCGGCGCTGCGCGAGTGGATGGCGCAGATCGGCGCCTCGAAGAGCGTGGCCGTCAACTTCCTCGGCAAGCTGAAGACGACGTTCCAGATGATCGCCATCCCGTTGCTGCTGTTCGAAGGCCGGCTGTTCGGCGTGATCGACGCGCAGGTGTGGGGGACGTGGCTGATCTACGTGGCGGCGGTGCTCACGCTGTGGTCGATGGCGTATTACATGAAGCTTGCCTGGCCGCAGATTCGCGAACGCGCAAAATGAGCCCGCAAAAACTCTTGCGCAAACCTGTTGACGAGCGCGATTCTTTTTTGCCATAATCTCGTTCTCGCGTTGCAGTGATGTGACGCAAACGGTCTGGCAGCACACAGGTTGTACGGCAGTGCTGGTAGCCAAAATTGCGGGAATAGCTCAGTTGGTAGAGCGCAACCTTGCCAAGGTTGAGGTCGCGAGTTCGAGCCTCGTTTCCCGCTCCAGTTTTGAATGTGTGGCCGTACCGAGGTGATGGTGCGGCGGCATGACCGGTTACGCGGGAATAGCTCAGTTGGTAGAGCGCAACCTTGCCAAGGTTGAGGTCGCGAGTTCGAGCCTCGTTTCCCGCTCCAATCCCGAAGGGAAGCCTTGCTTCCCTTTTTCTTTATCGGCACGGCCAATACGTGGTTTTCCACGAATTGCTACAATGCGGTGCTGAACCCCAAGGCGGGGTAGCAAAGTGGTTATGCAGCGGCCTGCAAAGCCGTGTACGCCGGTTCGATTCCGGCCTCCGCCTCCAGAATGCAGAAAAGCCCCGACTGGTTCGGGGCTTTTTCTTTTGGCGCACGCATGCAGGACGCGATGGAGTCGCTTCCGCCTTTCGCCGCGGGACCAGTTCTGATCCACTTTCACTCGAAAGGTCGAGCGTGGCCGTCGCCGACTTCGCAACGCGGGTCGCGGATACCTGTGTTCGTGGCGATCGATGCCTGGGAAATGGGGCGGCTCCACCGTAGGAGGGCGCCCTGTGCAGACGTCACAAAAAGTGATAGAACGATACAAAAACATGGCGTTGCCTCTCGGTTTTCACAATTGTTTGCAATATGACCGGGGTGTCCTTTTAGGATGACCTGGGCCCAAGTCGGCATGCCGGCGGGCGGAGAAAGGTCTTGCGCGGGAGCCGGTGCCGCGCCGGAGGCGGCCGGCACGTTGAACAGCGACGCCGGCCCGGGACCCCATCACAACGACAGAGGGAGTGAGCCGGCATCCCGCGTAGTGAAGACCGGGCCCGGTGTGGGGAAAAGGCAGTCCAGATGGCGATACGAATTGCCTCGGTAGAAGACAACCAGGCGCAATCACAGTTGATTCGCGAGATCCTGGTTTCGTCCGGATACGAATGCGAGTGTTTCAGCAACGGCGATGCCTTCGTCAAGGCGCTGCGCGATCGCACGTTCGACTTGCTGCTGCTTGACTGGCAACTGCCGGACATCAGCGGTATCCAGCTCGTCAGCTGGGTCAGGCAGACGGTGGGGCCGGCGTTGCCGGTCCTGTTCCTGACCAACCGCTCCCTCGAAGATGATGTGGTCCGCGGCCTGGCCGCCGGCGCCGACGACTACGTGATCAAGCCGGTGCGCCGCGCAGAACTCGTCGCGCGTGTGGGTGCGCTGCTGCGCCGGGCGGCTCCGCGTACGGGCGAGTCGCTCGAGCGCATACGCGTGGGGCCGTACGCGGTGGATCCGCTCGGCCGTGTGTTGACGCTGCATGGCGTGCAGGTCGATCTGTCGCCGCGGGAGTTTGACCTGGCGCTGTACCTCTTCCGCAATGTCGGCAAGCTGGTGCCGCGCGAGTTGATCGAGCAGGCCGTCTGGGGGCGCAGCATCGGCCCCGATTCGCGCACGCTGGCCACGCATATCTCCAAGCTGCGGCTCAAGCTCGACCTCAACCAGAAGAATGGGGTCCGCCTGGTCTCGGTGTATTCGCATGGCTATCGGCTCGAAACCACGCAAGAAGATGGCGAAACAAACTGACAAGCGGTGGGACGGTTGGATGGGGCGCGCCGCGTTTGTCGGCGCGTTTGTCGTTTTCGGGGGCGGGTGGCAGGCGGCCGTGGCCCAGCCTTCGGGGGCGGACGGCAGGGACTTCCTGTATCGGGTCCAGCAGGGCGATACGCTCATCAACCTGGCAGAGCGCTATATGGACGGCATCGACGGCTGGCGCGTGCTGCAGCGCCGCAATCGCGTGGCCGATCCGTACCGCTTGCAGCCGGGGTCCATTCTGCGCATTCCGTTCGATCGCATTCCCGTTGTGCGTGCGACGGCGCAAGTGGTGTTTGCGCGCGACGCGAACTCCGACGGCAAGCCGCTGCAAGCTGGCATGAAGCTCGCCGAAGACGCGCAGATCGATACGGGCGACAAAGGCGCCGTCACGCTGGCCTTCGACGACGGCACACGCATGACCGTGCCGCCGGGCAGCCACGTCGCGCTGTCGCGTGTGCGTGCGTTCGCGCACGCCGGACTTATCGACGTGCGCGTGCACGTCAAGCAGGGCGAGGCCGAATCGAATGTCGCGCCGAAGAAGACCGGCGTCGGTCGGTATGAAATCTCGACGCCGGCATTGGTGACGGGTGTGCGCGGTACCCGTTTCCGGGTGCAGGCGAGCGACTCCGTGTCGACCAGTTCGGTGCTGGAGGGCCAGGTGACGGCACAGGCCGGCCGACGAGCGCAGGGCATCAAGGCCGGGTTTGGCGTGCAGGCTTCGGGCGGACGGCTCCAGCGTGCTGCGCTGCCGGCTGCGCCCCGGCTCGGTGCCATTCCGGAACTGGTGCAGACGCCGTGCTTTCGCGCGACGTGGCAGCCCGCCAAGGGCGCGGCGGCGTATCGCGCGGCCGTCGCACGGGACTCGGCGCTGACCGAACTCGGCCCGTATCAATCGACCCAGGCACCGGGCGCCAACATCTGCGGAGATGAGGACGGCGATTACACGCTCGTCGTCCAGAGCATCGACGCGCTGGGCCTGACGAGCGTATCGGCCACGCGTGTCTTTACGGTTCGCCTGCATCCGGAAGCGCCGTTTACGACCGAGCCCGCCAACGGCAAGGTGTACCGCAGCGGCGAGGTGGCGTTCGCGTGGGCCTCCGTGTCTGACGCCGCGAGCTACGACATGGAAGTCGCCGATGCGCAGAGCTTTGCATCGCCGCTCATTCGGCAGCACGGCATCGACGTGCGCCTGAGCAAGGTGCTCGGCGCAGGCACATGGTGGTGGCGCGTGCGCTCGGTGGCACCCGATGGCAAGACCGGCCCGTGGAGCGACGCACTGCGCTTTCGCCTGTTGGATGTTCCGCCAGAATCGGTGCCAGCAGCCGCAGTCAATGCGGGCAACGACGGCAAGCTGCATGCGCATTGGCCCGCGCTGGCGCCCGAACTGACGGCCTCTGGCGCACGTACGCGCGTGCAACTGGCCAGCGAGTCGACTTTCACCAAGCCCATCGTCGATATCGTCAGCGAGGGCAGCGAAGCAGCCATGTCGAAGCCGCCGGCCGGCGTGTATTACATCCGCACAGGCGTGGACCTCGGCGATGCGGCGTCGGTGATCTACAGCAAGCCGCAGCGCATCGACGTCGGGAGCTTCGTCGGCGATTCTTCGCGCAGCCCGGTGCAGAGCGGCGGCGGCAGTCTGCTGCTCAATGACTGATCCGGCACCGGCCACGTCGCCCGCGCCCCGCCTGGGGCTGCGTGCGCTCTTGGAGTGGACCGTGCTCGTGGCGCTGGCGGTGCTGCTCACGCTGGGCGCCGCGCGCTGGAACGTGGTGGCACGGCTTGATGCGGCGCTGTATGACACGGTGCTGACGCTGCACGGCCATGCGGTGCGCGACGACATCGTGATCGTCGCCATTGATGACCAGAGCCTCGATGCCGTGGGTCGCTGGCCGTGGCCGCGCAGCCGCCTCGCCGATCTCGTTGCGCGGATCGGGCAGGCGCGGCCGCGCGCCCTAGGCGTGGACATCCTCCTGATCGAGCCCGATCTTGCGCACCCGGAAGGCGACCGCGCGCTGTCGTCCGCCATCGCGCAGGCCGGGCGCGTCATCTTGCCGGCGCTGCCCGAGCGTACGGAGCAGGGGCGCGTGTATCACTACCCGTTTCTCGGCATCGGCGCGGCGGTTGCGCACATCAATGCGGCCGCCGACGCCGATAGCGTGGTGCGAAGCGTCTACCTTGCAGAGGGGCCGCGCGAGCATGTACTCGACCACCTCGCACTCCAACTGGCACGGCAGGCGGCCCAGCCACCGGCTTCGCTGCCGGCCTCGCGTGACGTGCAGACCGATGCCGAGGGCTGGACACGCCAGGCGAACATCCGTCTGAACTTTGCCGGGCCCGCCGGTACATTCCGTCACGTGCCGGCGCTCGACGTCCTCAACGGGCGCGTGGCGGCGGACGCGTTTGCCGGCAAGCTCGTGTTGATCGGCGCTACGGCCTCCGGTGTGTCGGACATTTTTGCGACGCCCACCTCGCGCACGATGAGCGGCGTGGAAGTGCTCGCCAATGCCACGCAGACGGTGCTGGACGGCAGCGCCATCCTGCCCGTGTCCACGGGCGTCTTCTGGGCGATGACGCTGCTGCCCCTGCTGATGACGGCATGCGCCGTGCGCTGGTGGACGCCGCGCATGGCGCTCGCCGTGTCGATGGCCGGGGCGATGGTGCTGCTCGTCGGTTCGATCGGCGCGCTGGTGTTTGCCAATCGCTGGCTGCCGCCGTTCGCGGCAATGGTCGGGCCGCTGGTGCTGTATCCGCTGTGGAGCTGGCGCCAGCAGGAAGCCGCGCTGCGCTTTCTGCGTGGCGAGATGCAGCGCCTGACCCGTGAGCCGGGCCTGCTGGCGGAAGCCACGCCGCTGGCCCGTACCGGCCGCACATTGGGCGCACACATGGATGCCGTTGCCGCGCTGACAGACAGGCTCCGAGCCCTGCGACGCTACCTGGCCGATGCGCTGGAAAGCCTGCCTGATGCCACCGTCATCTGCACCGTAGACGGCACGATCCGCCTGGCCAACGGCCGCAGCGCCGAGCTGGCGGGGCAGTCGCCGTCGCCGGGGCAGAATCGCGCTGCCGCACTGCGTGATCTGCCAAGCCTGCTGGTGCGCGCGTTTCCCGACCCGGCGGCAGGCCAGCACTACTGGGCGCGTTGGCTCGCCAAGTCCGCGGGACTGGAGCCCGTCGAGCTGCGTACGCACGACGGCCGCTCGATGCTGATGCACGCAGCGGCGCTGCGCGACGAGGCAGGGCGCCCGGTCGACATCATCGTCAGCTTTGCCGATATCACGCCGGTTCGCGAAGCCGAACGCCGCCGCGAAGACGCGCTGCGTTTCATCTCGCACGACATGCGCTCGCCGCAGAGCGCGATCCTGGCACTCATCGAATTGCAGCGCGACGGTTCGCGTGCGCTCGATCGCGAGGTGCTGCTCTCGCGCATCGAGCAGCTGTCTTCGCGCACGCTGGAGCTGGCGGATGCGTTCATCGACTTGGCGCGCGCCGAATCGCAGGCGCTCAAGCTGGTCGACGTGGACCTGCTGGGCCTCGTGCTCGATGCCGCCGACGAGGTCTGGCCGCTGGCGAATCGCCATCAGGTGGAAGTGCGCGTGGCGGCTGACATCGAGGCTTCCGTGCGCGGCGAACCACGGCTGCTGGTGCGCGCGCTGGTGAACCTGCTCAATAACGCCATCAAGTTCAGTTCGCCGGGTTCGGTGGTGACGGTGTCGGTTGCGGCGGACGACGCGATGTTTGCGGTGTCCGTGGCAGACCAGGGCGCCGGCATCGCGCTGGCGGATCAGCCCCGGCTGTTCCAGCCATTTCATCGGCTGCACGAGGGCGCGCCCAATGCGCCTTCAGGCTGCGGCCTCGGCCTGGTCTTCGTGAAGACCGTGGTGGACCGGCACGGCGGCCGCATTGCCGTGCAGAGCGCGCCGGGTCTGGGCTCGACCTTCACGCTGTGGCTGCCGCGCGCGCCACATCACCCTGACGCCTGAAACCCGCCCTGGGGCGAGGCTTCGGTCGCTTCTCTTTTTCAATCATTTGCATTTGGGCGCTGCGGCCACCCTACAGTTCATTGGCCGACCCGCACAACGTGCACTGGTGAAAAACACCGGTCGAGAGACGATGGCGTCCGGGCAAAACGGCGTACAGATCCACCGAGCCGCCAAGCATGTTGAGCCAGACCGCCCCCGATGTTCTGACCGAATGCGAGTACGAACGCGTTCGTGCCGAACTGCACCGCGCTCTGCACGGCAGCGGGAACCCGTCACAGGGCGAGCGGTCCTGGCTGGCGGGGCGGCGTGAACCCAAGTGGCATAGCGAGGCTGACGATGCTCCAGACATGCAACACCGCCATCAAACCGTCGCGCGACTACGCCACGCGTAGCCAACCACGAAACCGAGCCATGAAAATCGGTCTGATCGACACGCATCTCGCCCGTCAGCAGGCGATCCACTCTGCGCTGCAGCCGACGCGCTTTGAATGCGTGCCCCTGTTTCTCTCACGCCAGGTCTTCGAAGCCATTGACCTGCAGGGCATCAACCTGCTGATGGTCGGTTCCCATGCGCACGACATGCCAGGCCTGTCGCTCGTGCGCACCGTGCGCGAGCGCGTGGGGCCGGGCATGGCCATCGTCTACCTCGCCGATGGCCATGCCGATTCCGAAACCGCCGACGCGCTCAATCACGGCGCAGACCTGTGCTTCCAGGGCGAGATCCGTCCGCCCGAGCTGCTCGCGCGGCTCGATGCGCTGATCCGCCGCTTTGCCGTGAGCCGTGCCGTGCGCGCTTCTGAAATTCAGCTGGGGCCTTACACGATCGATCGTCAGAACCGCGCCATCCGCCTGCGCGATACGCTGGTATCGGTACATGCGCGCGAGTTCGAGCTCGCCCTGCTGCTGTTCGCCAATGCGGGCCGCGTGCTGTCGCGCGCCGACATCGAACTGGCGTTGTGGGGGCGCGAACTGAGCCCGTATTCGCGCACGCTCGATACGCATGTCTCGCGGTTGCGCAAGAAGCTGCTGCTCGGTCCCGACAACGGCCTGCGCCTGCGCGCCATCTACGGGCAGGGCTTCTGCCTGGAGCGCGTGATGGAAACCGTGGGCCCGAACTGACGCACATGCGTCCGCAGCGCGTTCGAGCCGCGGAGTCGACGTCATGCATCTGCTTATTCTCACGGCCCTGATCGGCTTCCTGTCAGGGCTGGTTGCGCGGTGGATCACTCCGGGATGCGGCCTCACGGGCTTCACTCTGACCACGATGCTAGGCGTGGCAGGCGCGCTGGCCGCGAGCTTTCTGGGCCAGTTGCTGCGCTGGTACCAGCCCGGCCAGTCTGCGGGTTGGATCGGCGCGATGATGGGCGCCGTCATCCTCCTGGCGGGCCACCACCTCCTGATGCGCGAGCGCTGAAGCGCTGCGGTCCATGGCGCCAAGCCCCGAAGATCGGGGCTTTTTTGTTGCCGGCAGCCGACGTGCGAACCGGTTGCCCAAAAGAAATGCCCTGACGCTCAGGACGGGAGCATCAGGGCCAAGTGACCGCAGCTCTCTCTTCCGCGGCCAAAGCGCACCCACGAGGGGTCGGTGCAGGCTCAGGTTACGTGGCTGAGCGGCCGGGAATGCAAATGTTTATCAACGGGCCCCAGGCGGCGCCGGTTTTTTCGTAAGACGTCAGACAACTCTGGCGGACTTCGGTTGACCGCTCAGGCCGACGCTTGTGCGGCGAGCCGGCCGGCATCCTCGTGCGCACTGCGCAGGCGTTCGCGGCTGTTGGACAGGTGCATGCGCATGGCGGCACGCGCGGCCTCCGGGTCCTTGCGGGCGATGGCGTCGAAGATGCTGTGGTGCTCGCGGTTGACCGTCGCGCGCAGTTCGGGCGCGTTGAGGTAGCCCACCTGCGCGAGGTCCATGCGGGTGCGGGGGATGAGCGTCTTGCCAAGCTGGGCGAGGGCGCCGACAAAGTGTTCGTTGCCCGTGGCGCGTGCAATGCTCAGGTGGAACTGCAGGTCGGAGGTCGCGCTGTCCCGGCCCTCGGCCTGGTCCTGCTCGATGGCGTCGAGCGCGGCGCGCAGCGCGTCGATTTCCGCAGCGCTGATGCGCTGCGCGGCCAGTCCGGCGCATTCCGTTTCAATGGCCATGCGCAGTTCCAGCATCGACAGGATGTCGTGCAGCGTGGAGGCCTCGCCCAGCGGGATGCTGTTGTCGGTGCGCGGCGGCAGGACGAAGCTGCCGATCCCGTGGCGCGTTTCGATGAGCCCCTTGGCCTGCAGGCGCGAGATCGCCTCGCGCACGACGGTCCGGCTCACGCCCAGCGTTTCCATCAGCGCGGATTCGGTGGGCAGCTTGTCGCCCGGGCGCAGGGATTCCATGGCGATGCGCCCCTTGATGTGGTCCACCACAACGTCTGCGAGGCTTTGGGTGCGGCGCACGAGCGTTGCGGGCGGGCTGGTGTCGGGCATGCGGTCTCCGGCGGCGGATTGCGGGTTTACCAGGGTGACCCCGTTGGGAAGTGTCCATTATAGTCGTCGTCCATGTTGTACGACGACTGATGACATATCACCGATGACGATGGATCACCAACCCCCCCAAGCCGCCAAGCACGGCCCGCGCGTCACACGCCTGCAGGTCATTCCCGTGGCCGGCCGCGACAGCATGCTGCTGAACCTCAGCGGCGCGCATGGCCCGTTCTTCACTCGCAACATCGCCATCCTGCAAGATTCCGACGGCCATATCGGCGTGGGTGAGGTGCCGGGCGGCGAGGCCATCCGCAAGACCATTGAAGACGCGACGCCCCTGGTGGTCGGACAACCGATCGGCGCCTACAACAATGTGCTCAATACCGTGCGCCGGCAGTTTGCCGACCGCGACGCCAGCGGGCGCGGCCTGCAGACGTTCGACCTGCGCACCACGGTGCACGCCGTCACCGCGCTGGAGAGCGCGCTGCTCGACCTGCTGGGCCAGCATCTGGGCGTGCCGGTGGCCGCGCTGCTGGGGCAGGGGCAGCAACGCACCAAGGTGCCGGCGCTGGGCTACTTGTTCTTCGTGGGCGACCGCACGCGCACCGACCTCGACTACGCCGACGGCAGCGACGCCACCGACGACTGGACACGCCTGCGCCACCAGGAGGCGCTTACGCCCGAAGCCGTGGTGCGGCTGGCCAAGGCCGCACACGCGCGCTACGGCTTCAAGGACTTCAAACTCAAGGGTGGCGTGCTGAGCGGCGACGAGGAGATGGTCGTCACCACCGCGCTGGCCGAAGCGTTCCCGGAGGCGCGCGTCACGCTCGACCCGAACGGGGCGTGGTCGCTGCAAGAAGCCATCCGCTTGTGCCGCGACAAGCACGACGTGCTGGCCTACGCCGAAGACCCGTGTGGCGCCGAGAACGGCTACTCCGGCCGCGAGGTGATGGCCGAATTCCGCCGCGCGACCGGCCTGCCCACCGCCACCAACATGATCGCCACGGACTGGCGGCAGATGGGTCACGCCATCCAGCTGCATTCGGTCGATATTCCGCTGGCTGATCCGCATTTCTGGACGATGCAGGGCTCGGTGCGCGTGGCGCAGATGTGCGACGACTGGGGCCTCACGTGGGGCTCGCACTCCAACAACCACTTCGACATTTCGCTGGCGATGTTCACGCACGTGGCGGCCGCCGCGCCGGGCAACATCACCGCCATCGACACGCACTGGATCTGGCAGGACGGCCAGCGGCTCACGCGCGAGCCGTTCCAGATCGTCGGCGGCGAGATCGATGTGCCGACCGCGCCGGGCCTGGGCGTCACGCTCGACATGGCCGAGATCGAAAAGGCGCATGCGCTTTACAAGGAGCATGGCCTGGGCGCGCGGGACGATGCCATCGCCATGCGCCAGCTGATCCCCAACTGGCAGTTCGACAACAAGCGGCCCTGCATGGTCCGCTGAGCAGGCAACACCCGCGGGCGGTCTGCGCTGCCCGTGTCTTACCCAATATAAAAAGATCCGGAGACAAACCGTGAAGACCATCAAGGGACTGCGCTGGTGGATCATCGTGCTGGTGTGCCTGGGCACGATCATCAACTATCTGGCGCGCAACTCGCTGGGCGTGCTCGCGCCCACGCTCAAGGACGAACTGGGGATGAGCACCCAGCAGTACTCCTACGTGGTCGCCGCGTTCCAGGTCGGCTACACGATCATGCAGCCGGTGTGCGGGTTCATTGTCGATCTGGTCGGACTGCGCATCGGCTTTGCGCTGTTCGGCGTGCTTTGGTCGTTTGCGGGCGTGCTGCATGCGGGCGCGAGCGGCTGGCTCTCGCTTGCCGGTTTTCGCGCGCTGATGGGGTTGACGGAAGCCGCGGCCATTCCGTCGGGCATGAAGGCCGTCGCCGAATGGTTTCCCGACAAGGAAAAGTCCGTGGCCGTCGGCTGGTTCAATTCGGGCACCTCGCTTGGCGCGATGCTGGCGCCGCCGCTGGTGATCTTCCTGCATCTGCGATATGGGTGGCAGTCCGCGTTCGTGGTGACGGGCGCCATCGGCTTCCTGTGGGCGGCGCTGTGGTTCGCGTTCTATCGTTCGCCGAAGGACCATCCCGCGCTCTCCAGCGTCGAACGCGAAAAGATCATCGGCGGACAGCTGCGCCCCGTGGCTGCCGAGCGCGGCAAGCGGCCGGTCAAGGACGTCGTCACGTCGCGCCGCTTCTGGGCCATCGCGCTCGCGCGCTTCTTTGCCGAGCCGGCCTGGCAGACGTTCAGCTTCTGGATCCCGCTGTACTTCGTCAATGAGCGCCACCTCGATCTCAAGGCGATCGCCATGTTTGCGTGGCTGCCGTTCCTGGCGGCCGACCTCGGCGGCCTCGCCGGTGGCTACCTGTCGCCGTTCCTCATCAAGCGTTTCCGCATTCCTCTGGTGTGGTCGCGCGTGTGCGGCGTCGTGCTGGGCGCGGTCATGATGATCGGCCCGGCGTGCGTGGGGCTGGTCGCTTCGCCGTACACGGCCATCGTGCTGTTCTGCGTGGGCGGCTTTGCGCACCAGATGATTTCGGGCCTGGTCAACACGCTTTCCGCCGATGTGTTCGACCCGGAAGAGGTCGGTACCGCCAGCGGTTTTGCGGGCATGTCGGCGTGGATCGGCGGCCTGGGCTTCTCGCTGCTGGTCGGGGCGCTGGCTGACAAGATCGGTTATGGGCCGCTGTTCGGCATGCTCGGCGCATTCGACCTGACCGGCGCCGTGCTTCTGATCGTGCTGATCCGCGGACAATCCCATGAGGAGCGCGCGGCGCGTCAGGCGCAGTCCTCCCTTCCTGTTTCAAAGCTGAGTTGAAGACGATGTCCTTGCTGCATCCCCCCCGATTTGACCTGCAGGCGCGCGAAGGCAATCGCCTGCGCCTGGCAAGCGGCACCGGCGCCGCCATTGAAGTCTTTGTGCTGGAAGACGACATCCTGCGCGTGCTCGTGCTGCCGCACGGGGAGTTGCGTGGCCCGGCCACGTGGTCGATTGCGCCCGGCGCGGAAGACGCGCCGCTCGAGGGGCGCGACCGGCGCGACATGAGCGGCTTCAGCCTGCCGGCGTTTGCGCTGCACGCCGACGCCGACACGCTGCGCGTGCAGACCACCAAGATCCGCCTGAGCATTGCGCTCGCAGGTGGTTTCTGCACCTGGGAGACGCGCGGCCGATCGGGCCAATGGCAGACCGTGCTGGCCGACCGCGCCACGCAGGCCTACAACTTCGGCTACTGGGACGAGCAGGTCTATCACTACGTGCGCCGCGAGCCCGGCGAGATGTATTTCGGCCTGGGCGAGCGCGCCGGCGACATGAACCGCGCACACCAGCGTTATGAGATGCGCAACATCGACGCGATGGGCTACAGCGCGCGCACGACCGATCCGCTGTACAAGCACATCCCGTTCTACGTGACGTGGCACCCGGAAAACCGCACCGGCTTCGGGCTGTTCTACGACACGCTGTCGGACTGCAGCTTCGACATGGGCCGCGAGCTGGACAACTACCACGGCCACTATCGTTACTTCGTTGCACCGTTTGGCGATCTCGACTACTACTTCATTGCTTCGCCCGACACACCGCTCGATGCCACGCGCCGCTTCACATGGCTGACCGGCCGCCCGGCGTGGATGCCGAAGTGGGGCCTGGGCTATTCCGGCTCGACCATGACGTACACCGACGCGCCCAACGCGCAGGAGCAGATGGCCGAGTTCATCAACGGCTGCCGAAAGCACGACATCCTGTGCGATTCGTTCCATCTGTCGTCGGGTTACACGTCCATCGGGCCGAAGCGCTACGTCTTCCACTGGAACACTGACAAGTTCCCCGATGCGCGCGGTTTTGTGCAGAGCTACCTGGATGCAGGCATCCGCCTGTGTCCGAACATCAAGCCGTGCCTGCTGCGCGACCACCCGAAGTTTGACGAAGCCAAAGCCGCCGGCTTGCTGGTGTGCGATGCCAATGGCGAACCGGCGTGGGTGCAGTTCTGGGACGAGGTCGGTGCATATCTGGACTTCACCAACCCCAAGACGCTCGACTGGTGGAAGGCCAACGTCAAGAGCGCGCTGCTTGACTACGGCATGGCCGCCACGTGGAACGACAACAACGAGTTCGAGGTCTGGACGCCCAACGCGTTCGCGCACGGCTTCGGCAAGAAGACGCCGATCCGCGAGGCCAAGGTGCTGCACACCATGCTGATGATGCGTGCGTCGCGCGAAGCGCAACTGGAGTACGCACCGCAGCGGCGGCCGTTCCTGGTCTCGCGCTCGGGCGGCGTCGGCATGCAGCGCTACGTGCAGACGTGGTCCGGCGACAACTACACGTCGTGGGAGACGCTGCGCTACAACCTGAAGATGGGCTTGGGGCTCGCGCTCTCGGGCGTCTCCAATATCGGCCACGACATCGGCGGGTTTGCCGGCCCGGCGCCGTCGCCCGAGCTGCTCGTACGCTGGGTGGCCTTTGGCGTGTTCCTGCCGCGCTTCTCCATCCACTCGTGGAACGACGACAAGACGGTCAACGAACCGTGGATGTATCCGCAGGTCACCTCGCAAATTGCCTCGCTCATCAAGCTGCGCTACCGGTTGATTCCGTATCTGTACGAGCTGCTGTGGCAATCGACGCAGGCTTACGAGCCGGTGCTCAAGCCGACCTTTGCCGAGTTCCCGGAAGATCGCCGCTGCTACGACGAGTGCGACGACATGATGATCGGCGCATCGCTGCTGGCCGCGCCCGTCGTGGACCCAGGCCAGAGCGAGCGCACCGTGTATCTCCCGGCCGGCGCACGCTGGGTGTCGTACTGGAGCGGCGAAGCGTTCGACGGCGGCCGGAGCGTCACCCTGCCCGCACCGTGGGATCAGCCGGTGATGCTGATCCGCGAAGGCGGCGTCATCGCGCTGAACGTGGCCGAGCAGCATTTCGACCGGCGCGCCGACCAGCGCGGCTTTCTCCTCGTGCCCGTGCGGGGTGCGGGCGAGGCTGTCGGCGGCTGCATCGAAGACGACGGCGAAACCGAAGCGTGGCGGGAAGGGCAGCATGGCCGCTGGCATGTGCGGGCCGTCTCAGACGCCCACACCGTCACGCTGCATGTTTCCCGCGAAGGCCGCATGCCGACGCGGGCCGATACCGTTGAAATTCTCCTGCCCGCAGGCGATGCGCGAACCGTGCAAACGCCGCAAGCCCGCGTGCTGGAGACCGCTGTCGAGGGTGGCTGGCGCCGCCTGACGTTGCAGTTGCAGGCCTAGTGCCGCATCCGATCGCGTGCCGGCATCGGGATCCGGAGAGCCCGGCGGCGCGCGGTTTTTCCTTGGTGCAGGAGACAACCGAGATCACAACGATGGAAACCACACGAGCCCAGCATTCCCTCACCCCGCTCTATGTATCGGCGGCGCTGCTGTGCGCGGGCGCTTCAATGCATGCGTCTGCGCAGACATCGGTCACGCTGTATGGCGTGGTGGACAACGCGTTCGCGTATTCGAGCAACCAGGGCGGGCACTCCAATACCTACATCAACTCGGGCGCGCTCCTGGCGAGCAAGTTCGGCTTGTATGGCACCGAAGATCTGGGCGGCGGCAACCTGGCACTGTTCCGGCTGGAGAGCGGCTTCAATGCCGACACGGGCCAGCAGAGCCAGGCCGGCTTCCTCTTCAACCGGCAGGCCTACGTGGGCCTGAACAACAAGAACTACGGGCAGGTCACGCTGGGTCGTCAGTACACGCCGTACTTCCAGTACGTGGCATCGCTCGGACCGACCAATGTCCTGACCGGCGCCACCGGCGCCCACCCGGGTGACGTCGATGCGCTGGACACCACGCTGCGCTTCAACAATTCCATCACGTATACGTCACCGGTGTTCGGGGGCCTGCAGGCTGGCGTGCAGTATGGCTTTGGCGAGCAGGCGGGCAGCATTTCCCACGGCAGCAGCGTCAGTGCGGCGTTGCGCTACGACTACCAGGCGTTCTCGTGGGGCGCCGGCTATACGCGCCTGAAGAACGTGTCGAACGGCACGACCGCCGGCAACTTCAGCAACGTCGGCACGTTCGCCAACAACTCGCCGGTCAACGCGGGCTATGCATCGGCGGATACCGCCCAGCTCATCGCCACCGCGGCGCGCTACACCTTCGGCAAGGTGATGGTCGGGCTGAACTACTCGAACGTGCAGTACAAGCCGGGCGCCACGTCGCTGTTCACGCAATCGGCCACGTTCAACACCGTGGGCGCCATTGCCACGTATGCAGCCACGCCCGCGCTGACACTCGCGTTCGGCTACAGCTATACCGCCGAGAAGGCGCGCAACGGCATCACGTCGCCGGCCAAGTACAACCAGTTCTCGATGGAACAGCTTTATTCGTTGTCCAAGCGTACGGCCTTCTACGCGATCGAGGCGTACCAGCGGGCCAGCGGACAGACGTTGCGCGCGAGCGGCGCCGGCACGAGCATGGTTGACGCCGTGGCGTCGGTGGGCGATTCGCAGAACGGCACGCCGTCGAACGGGCGTAGCCAGTTCGTGGGCATGGTCGGCATCCGGCATTCGTTCTGATGGCGGGTACGTCGTGGCTGGCACCGGGGCCGGTGCACACATTGCAGGCCGGCGCACTGACGATGGCCGTCGCGCCGGCCGCCGGGGGCCGCATCGCTTCGCTGGCTTCGGTGGGCGCTGGCGGGCAGCGCATCGACTGGCTGGCCCCGATGTCAGCAGAGTGCCTGCGTGACGGGTTCGACGGGCTGGCCTGGCCCAAGGCGGGCTGCTATCCGCTGCTGCCGTTTTCCAACCGCATCCGGGATGCGCGCTTCCCATGGAATGGGCGGACCGTCCATCTCGCCCCGCACCCGGGCCAGCCCCATGCCATGCACGGGCTGGCGCATGCGCGCGCATGGGACGTGGAGCAGCACACCGCTTCGTCCATCGTGCTGGGCCTGCGATACGCGCCCGAGCCCGGCAACTGGCCGTGGCCCTTGACCGCTACCCAGACGTTCGTACTCAGTGAGCAAGGGCTCGACGCCGTCATGACGCTCTGTAACGACGGCGACAGCAGCATGCCGGCCGGCGGCGGCTTTCATCCGTACTTCACCCGGACCGCCGATACGCGAGTGCAGTTTGATGCGCGAACCATGTGGCCGACCGACGCCGGCGAAGTCGCCCTGCGCCGCGAGCGTGTCGCGCCCCGCGAAGATTTTCGACAGCTGCGCGCCCTGCCCGAAGCCCTCAGCGTCTACTACAGCGACTGGCAGCAGCAGGCCGTGCTGGCACGCGCAGAGGGCACGCTCACGCTGGACGCAGAAGGAGCATTGGACCATTGCATCCTGCATGCGCCGGGCGGCCAGTCCTATTTCTGTCTGGAGCCGGTTTCGCACGTTGCCGATGCGGTAAACCTGGCGGCGCAGGGGTGGCAGGGCACAGGGCTGCGCGCGTTGGAGCCCGGTCAGACGTTGAGCCTGCGCATGCGGCTGCGCATCGACCTTGCCGACTAGTGGCGCGCCACCTCTGTGGTGCACCGCGTGGCATTCCGCGCCATGGCCCAGAGCAGGGAAGGGGCGGCAATGTCTTCGAGTACAAAAGCAAAAAGCCCAGTCGGTGAGGACTGGGCTTTTTACGCGAGTTCTGGTGGGGCGTGAGTGACTCGAACACTCGACCTACGGATTAAGAGTCCGCTGCTCTACCAACTGAGCTAACGCCCCGCGAAGAAACGAGACTATAACAACCTTTTTCGGATCGCGCTAGTCCCCCGCGCGATTTTTTTTCGAATCCGGCGCGGTGGCGTGGCGGCGCAGGGCGCTGATGAACTGCGTCAGGCCATGCGTCGGGTGCTTGTCGCGGTGACGCACGATGAGCAGCGGCCGGGCGATGCGCGGCAGGCCGCTATCCACCTCGACGAGCCGTCCGTCGCGCAGCGCGTCGGCAACCACGTGGCGCGACAGGCAACTGATGCCGTAGCCCGCCGTCACCGTGCGCTGGATCGCCTCCGAGTGGCCCAGCTCCAGGGCGACATGCAGCGGCCCCACCACCGATGCGATGCGGCTGTCGACAAGCTCGCGGGTGCCGGAGCCCGGCTCGCGCATCAGCCAGCCCGCCTCGCGCAGTGCCGCATGCGAGACGGGGCCGGCTCCGCGCGCGAGCGGATGCCCTGGCGCGGCCACGATGACCATTTCGTCGTCGATCCACGTTTCGATCTCCAGCGCCTCGCCGCGGCACGTGCCCTCGATGAGCCCGATGTCGACTTCGAAGCGCTGCACGGCGTCTACCACGTCCTGCGTGTTGCCGATCAGCACGTCGAGCTGACTGCCTGGCGCGATCTGGTGCCGGAAATCGGCGAGCAGGGCAGGCAGCACGTAGTTGCCAATGGTGCTGCTGGCTGCAAGCCGGAGCCGCACATTGGGCTGCGCCGTGGCGTGCTCGAGCGCATCGGCGTGATCGAGCAGCGCCTGGGCCTGCGGCAGCAGTTGCCGGCCCAAGGCGTTCAAGTGCAGCCGCCGTGCATGCCGGTCGAACAGCGGATGCCCGAGCGCCGACTCCAGCTCGGCCAGCGCCGCGCTCACGGCTGATTGCGAGAGGCCGAGAGCTTCGCCAGCAGCGGTCGTCGTTTCGCTCTTGGCGATGGCCGCGAAGACGGCCCACTGCCGAAGGGTTACGCGCGGCGCTTTCATATCCATAAAAGTGGTTGTAATGACAAAAATTACCTGTTTTACAGGTTATCACGATGTGCATATCGTTATGCGCACAACGAATAAGCAAGGCGAGCGTGATGACGACTGCACAGAAGCAATTGGCGGCCCCCAGCGCGACAGCGGGGTTTGACGGGCGCACGTTGGCCAGCGTGGCCGTCTTGTTGAGCTGTGCCGGCGTGGCGGTGGCTCTGGGTGCAATGCCCTGGGCCGGACATCTCGGCCTGAGTGCGCTCACGCTGGCCATCCTGCTGGGCATGGCCGTGGGGCATGTGCCGGGGCACCAGCGCTGGCTCACCCCAGGTGCGATCCAGTTTGCGCGGCACACGCTGCTGCGCACCGGCGTGATTCTCTATGGTGCCCGGTTGACGCTGGCGCAGATTCACCAGCTGGGGACGTCGGGCGTCGTGATTCCGCTCGTGGTGCTGGCAGCGACCATGCTGGCCGGCACGTGGATCGGCACGCGCTGGTTTGGTCTGGCGCGTGCGCAGGCCTTGCTGGTGGCGTCCGGCAGTGCGGTCTGCGGCGCCGCCGCCGTGCTGGCAGTGGCGCCCGCCGTGAAGGCCTCCCCGCGCGAAACGGCGGTGGCGATCGCAAGCGTGGTGCTGTTCGGCACCGCCGGCATCTTTCTGTACCCGTGGCTGTATGCGCTGGCTGCGCATGCTGGCGTGGCGGTGGCGCCTGAGCACTTTGGCGTGTACATCGGTTCGACCATCCATGAAGTGGCGCAGGTGATTGCGGCCGCGCGCCCCTTGGGTGAGGACGCCACCAACGCGGCCGTCGTCAGCAAGATGGTGCGCGTGCTGGCGCTGGCGCCGCTGCTGGTGATCCTGGCGTGCACGACGGCCGCGGACGGGCGGGCGCACGTGGCCGTCTCGCGCCAGCAGGCGGTGCGCAAGGCCGCAGGGCACGCCTGGAGGGCGATGCCGTGGTTCGCGGTGGGATTGCTGATCGTGACGCTGGCCAATTCTGCAGGCGCGATTCCGGCGGTATGGCATGCGCCCATCGACGCGATCGATACCGCCATGCTGGCTTGTGCGATGTTCGCCATCGGCACGCAGACCCACGTGCCGATGTTGCTGAAATCAGGGGTGCGTCCGTTGCTGTGTGCAGCCGTGTTGTGGGTCGGGCTCGTCGCCGCCGGCGCGCTCATCAACATCGGCGTGCGCTGGCTGGTGGGCTGATTGGACGTACTGGATGGATGCGCGCGGGTGCAAGCGAGGCCTGCGCGCTGTTGTTGTTTGATCGCGCCGCTGGGCCGCGACCGGACCGGCACATGCACCGGTGGTGCGTCACGATGAATACGAAGACGCACCGATCGCACGCATGACGCGTCGGCAAGCAAAGAGGGAGACAGCAGTGAGGATGGTGCCCGAGGCCGGGATCGAACCGGCACGCGCCGATTAGGGCGCAGCGGATTTTAAGTCCGCGGTGTCTACCAATTTCACCACTCGGGCTTGGGCGGTGATCCGCCGGTGCAAGACGATACACGACGCCGCCGCCACAAATGAAAACGCCCCGCACGAAGCGAGGCGTTTGTATTTTGGCTCCCCGACCTGGGCTCGAACCAGGGACCTACGGATTAACAGTCCGGCGCTCTACCGACTGAGCTATCGGGGAATCGCTGCATCAGCGAAGAAATGAATTCTAACTAGTTTCTGTTCTCGCCGTCAACACCTTTTTTGCGGTGACGATGAAGGCGAGCGATCAGCGTTCGAGGTACTGCTCCTTGTCCTTCACGTCCTTCCATTCGTCGGCGTCGGGCAGCGGGGCCTTGGTCTTGGTGATGGACGGCCAGCCGGCCTGCGCGAGCTCGGCATTGATGGCGATCCACTTCTGCTGATCGGCGGGCACATCTTCTTCGGCGTAGATGGCGTTGACCGGGCACTCGGCCACGCAGACGGCGCAGTCGATGCACTCGTCCGGATCGATGGTCAGGAAGTTCGGGCCTTCGCGGAAGCAGTCGACGGGGCAGACGTCCACGCAGTCGGTGTACTTGCAGCGGACACAGCTTTCGGTAACGACGTGAGTCATTTCGCTTGGAAGAAGAGGCTAGGAATTCGTGGAGTGCGCGGGCGTGGCTGCTGCCCAGCCGGCAAACACGCATTGTAACGCAGCCGCCGTGGCCGACGGCTGCGTCGTTGGCGCGCCGTCAGACAGTTTTGGCATGTGTTTATGCGCTGGCGCAAGGTTCGGCGCGGAGCCTATTGCGCGTGCTCGATCACCATCTGCACGCGGGTGATGCCGTTGAAGGTGTTGTTGTCGAGGCGGTAGGCCACATAGGCGGACGCGCCCAGCGGCTCGGCGTGGTTGAACCAGATGGCGTCGAATTGCTGTTTGCCGCGGCCGAGCTTGAGCTTGAGGTGCTTGTCTTTCAGCACGGCCTGCGACAGCACGTCGAACTCGCCGCAGAAGCTCGGCGCTGGAAAGCCCTGGCCCCAGACGTGGGTTTCGAGCAACTCAACGAATTGCGGCGTGAAGCAATCCGGGTCGGCCTCCCCATCGGTTTCCAGCACGCGCGAGAGCAGCGCCTCGGTCAGCCACTCCCGGCCGACGGCCTCGAAGGCGGCGACGAATGCATCGAAGCCGTCTTCGCGCAGCGTCAGCCCCGCCGCCATCGCGTGGCCGCCAAACTTCACGATCAGCCCAGGGCAGCGCTTGTGGACGGCGTCCAGCGCGTCGCGCAGGTGAAAGCCGGGAATCGAACGGCCGGAGCCCTTGATGACGCCGTCGTCGCCGGGCGCGAAGGTGAAGACGGGGCGGTGGAACTTGTCCTTGATGCGCGAGGCGACGATGCCGATCACGCCCTGGTGCCACGTCTCGTTGTAGACCGCGATGGTGTGGCGGCCGCCGCCGTCGATGGCGTGCATGGTGTCGAGGATGGCCAGCGCCTCCTGCTGCATGCCGGCTTCGATCTCGCGGCGCTCGCGGTTCATGCCGTCGAGTTCCGCGGCGATGGCCAGGGCGCGGTCGTAGTCGTCGGTGAGCAGGCATTCGATGCCGAGCGTCATGTCGGCCAGGCGCCCGGCGGCGTTCAGGCGCGGGCCGAGGCCGAAGCCCAGATCGAACGTGGACGCACGGCGGGCCTCGCGGCCGGCCACGCGGAAGAGCGCGGCGATGCCGGGACACATCCGCCCCGCGCGCATGCGCTTGAGCCCTTGCGCCACGAGCCGGCGGTTGTTGGCGTCGAGCTTGACCACGTCGGCCACGGTGCCGAGCGCCACCAGGTCGAGCAGCGCATCGAGGCGAGGCTGGTCCTGCAGCGTGAAGACGCCCCGGTTGCGCAGCTCCGCCCGCAATGCCAGCAGCACGTAGAACATCACGCCGACGCCCGCCAGATTCTTGCTGGGAAAGCCGCAGCCCGGCTGGTTCGGATTGACGATCACGCGCGCGTCGGGCAACTGTGCGCCCGGCATGTGGTGATCGGTGATGACGACGTCGATCCCGAGCGCATTGGCCGCAGCCACGCCGGCCACGTCGGCGATGCCGTTGTCGACGGTAACGAGCACGTCGGGCTTTTCGCGCGCCGCCAGCGCCACGATCTCCGGCGACAAGCCGTAGCCGTATTCGAAGCGGTTCGGCACGATGTAGCTCACCTGCGCGCCGAGCATGCGCAAGCCGCGCACGCCGACGGCGCAGGCTGTGGCGCCGTCGCAGTCGTAGTCGGCAATGATGAGCAGGCGCTTGCTGGCGGCGATGGCGTCGGCCAGATAGCGGGCCGCGTCGTCGATCCCCTTGAGTTGCGACGGCGGCAGCAGGTCGGACAGCTCGGTCGACAGTTCATCGGGCCGGGCGACGCCACGGGCGGCCAGGATGCGCGCGAGAACGGGGTGGATGCCGTGGCCGGCCAGCGTGGTGGCGGCTTCGGCGGAGTGCGAACGGACAGCGATGCGGGTCATGCGGGATCAGGCTCAGGCAGCCATCGAGAGAAGGGACAGCGCATCGCGCAGCGTGCGGGCGCGGCTGAAACGGCGCAGCCAGCCGGTCAGGTCCTTGCGGGTGGCGCGGTAGCGGGCATAGTGCGAATCGCCGGTCAGCACGAGCGAAACCGCATCGATGCGGCCATCGGCCAACGCATCGGCGGCGGGGGTGAACCAGTCGCGGTCGAACGCGCGCAGGGTCTCGATCCAGTCGTACCAGTCCGCTGACAGGTAGGGGCGCGTGGCTGCATCGAGTAAGGCGGCGGCGCTGGTGTCGTCGAAGGGCACGGCGGCGAGTGTCGCGGCGCACAGTTCCGTGGCGTTTGCGGCGTGGCACAGGCCGGCGAAGAAGGCGTCGTTGCCGATCATGCGTTCGGCAATCGGGCGCGTATCGACCAGCGCGCCCTGGCCGAACAGCCACACCGAGTTCACGGGCAGCAGCCCCCGCGCCTCGCGCGCCTGATTGACGGGATGGTCATGCCACGTCATCTGGATCTCGTTCTGGAACTTGCGCCAGGCGCGTTCCTGCTCGCCCTTGTGCATCCAGATGTCGATGTTGTGGCCGGTGGCGCGCTGCGGGGCGGCGGCGACCAGGTCGCCGAACGGCGCGTCGGCGACGTACCAGCGGGCCGCGTGCGTCGCGTCGAGCGTGACGCCCATTTCGGCGACGAGGGGCGCGATGGCCGCGCGCAGGGCGTCGGCGTCGGCGGCTTCGAGCTGGAGCTGGGCGGGGTCGAGCATCACCAGGTGGTCCCGCGCGGCATGGATGTGCACCGGCTGCAGGCAGGCCCAGGTGCGGGTGTCGGCGGTGCCGCCGTCGGCCAGCCGCATGTACGGCGCCGAGGGAAGCGGCGCAACGGGCAGCCCCGCATGTGCGGCCAACCAGCGCTCGTGCGGCAGCGTGGGCAGGTAGGCGTCGTCGTGGCGCTCGCGTTCGGCCTCGCGCGCACGCGCGAGCAACCTTTCCAGGCCCGGCAAGGTCAATTGACGGTACGCGTCGTCTGCCACCTCGGCGGCCGGAGCGCAAAACGGGACAATCAGGGTGAGTTCAGGAATCATGGCTCCGAGATTGTAAACTTCCGGCTCGTTGGCCAGCGAGCCGGCAGGATCACATCGAATCGCACACCCACGGGGAACCCCCTTTGAAATTTCCATATGAATGGCAGATCGGCTGGCGCTACACGCGTGCAAGCAAGCGCGCCAGCCGCAACAGCTTCATTTCCTTCATCTCGCTCATCTCGATGCTGGGCATTGCCTTGGGCGTGGCGGCGCTGATCATCGTGCTGTCGGTCATGAACGGCTTCCAGAAGGAAGTGCGCGACCGCATGCTCTCGGTGCTGTCGCACATCGAGGTGATGGCGCCCGGCAGCCTGCCTGACTGGCAGCGCACCGCCAATGAGGCCATGCAGAACAAGGAAGTCACCGGCGCGGCGCCGTATGTGGGCGCGCAGGCCATGATCACGCGCGACGAAGCCGTGCGCGGCGTGCTGCTGCGCGGCGTGTCGCCGGCCGACGAACCGAAGGTGTCCGACATCGCCAAGGATTTCAAATCGGGCAGCATCGACGATCTGAAACCCGGCGAATTCGGTATCGCCCTGGGCAGCCAGCTGGCGCGCGGCCTGGGCGTCCAGCAGGGCGACAAGGTGACGCTGGTGGCGCCGCAGGGCACGATCACGCCGGCTGGCGTGCTGCCGCGCCTGAAGCAGTTCACCGTGGTGGGCGTCTTTGAATCGGGCCACTATGAATTCGACAGCTCGCTGGCGCTGGTCAATATGGAAGACGCCGAGCGCCTGTTCCGTCTCGACGGCCCGACCGGCGTGCGCCTGAAGCTGGTCGACATGGACCGGGCGCCGCAGGTGGCCGAGGCGCTGTCGCGCACACTGTCGGGCGAGCTCTACATCCGCGACTGGTCGCGCCAGAACAAGAACTGGTTTGCCGCCGTGAAGACCGAGAAGAAGATGATGTTCATCATCCTGACGCTCATCATTGCCGTGGCGGCGTTCAACCTGGTTTCCACGCTCGTGATGAGGGTGACGGACAAGCAGGCCGACATCGCCATCCTGCGGACCATGGGCGCGCAGCCGGGCTCGATCATGAAAATCTTCATCGTGCAGGGCGTGGCGATCGGGTTCATCGGCACGCTGCTGGGCGTGGGCTTCGGCACGCTCATCGCCTACAACATCGACGTGATCGTGCCGTTCATCGAGCGGCTGTTCCAGGTGCAATTCCTTCCGCGCGACATCTACTTCATCAGTGAACTGCCTTCGGACCCGCGCGTGAACGACATTGCGACCATCGGCATCATTTCCTTCATCCTGGCGTCGGTGGCGACGCTGTATCCGAGCTGGCATGCCTCGCGCGTGAATCCGGCGGAGGCGCTGCGTTATGAGTGAGGCCGTCATGACTTCCATGGAAGCGCCGGCCGCCGCGCCGCAGGGCGTGGTGCTGCAGGCCGAGGGGCTGGCCAAATCGTTCCGCCAGGGCGGGTTGAACGTCGACGTCCTCAAGGGCGTGGACCTGCGCATCGGGGTTGGCGAGAAGGTCGCCATCGTGGGCGCGTCGGGCTCCGGCAAGAGCACGCTGCTGCATGTGCTCGGCGGGCTCGACGAGCCGACGTCCGGCCGCGTGTCGCTGCTCGGCAAGCCGTTTACCGCCATGAAGGAGCGCGAGCGCAACACGCTGCGCAACCAGGCGCTCGGTTTCGTCTACCAGTTTCACCACCTGCTGCCCGAATTCACCGCGCTGGACAACGTGGCGATGCCGCTGCGCATTCGCGGCGTGGAAGAGGCGCAGGCGCGCCATACCGCACAGGCGATGCTCGAGCGCGTAGGCCTGGGGCCCCGCACCGCGCATCGCCCGGGCGAGCTGTCCGGCGGTGAGCGGCAGCGTGTGGCGATCGCCCGCGCGCTGGTGGGCTCGCCGGCCTGCGTGCTCGCCGACGAGCCCACCGGCAACCTCGACGACCACACCGCCGGAGAAGTCTTCGAGCTGATGCTGGAACTCACGCGCACGCTCGGCACCAGCTTTGTCATCGTCACGCACGATATCGAGCTGGCGGGCCGCTGCAACCGCATCTTCCGGCTGCGCGAGGGCCATCTGCACCAGGAGCGCTGAGCGCGCGGCATTATCGGAAACGGCGGATTCCAGCGCACCGCCGTTTCGGGTACGTTGCGTGCTTTTGCCAACGCAGAACCGACCATGTGGATCGACACCCATTGCCATCTGGATGCCCGAGACTTCGACGCCGATCGTGACGGCGTCGTTGCGCAGGCACGTGCGGCGGGGGTTGGCCACATCGTCGTGCCGGCCGTGGCGCGCTGGAATTTCGACACCGTGCGCGCACTGGCACACCGTCACGGCGGCTGCAGCTATGCGCTCGGCATCCATCCCATCCACGCCGCGCAGGCCAGCGATGACGACCTCGTCGAACTGCGCCGTCAGGTGGCGGCGTCCATGGGCGACCCACGCTTTGTCGCCATTGGCGAGATCGGGCTCGATTTCTTCATTCCGAACCCCGATGTCGAACGGCAGAACGCCGTCTTCCGCGCACAACTGCGCATCGCGCGCGAGTTCGATCTGCCGGTGCTGATGCACGTGCGCAAATCGCAGGATCAGGTCGGCAGCGCGGCAATCAAGGCCGGCGTGCGCGGCATTGCGCATGCCTTCAACGGGAGCCCCGAGCAAGCGCGGCGTTTCGTCGATGCGGGCTTCAAACTCGGCTTTGGCGGCGTTTTCACCTTCTCGCGTGCGAACCGTGTACGCCGGCTGGCGGACGAAATGCCGATCGAATCGATCGTGCTCGAAACCGATGCGCCGGACCTGGCCCCGTCCTGGCTGTCTGACGACCAGTTCGGCGAGCAGGGCGGCGTGCGTAACGTGCCCGCGCAAGTCGCGCGCATTGCCGAGGCGATGGCGCAGCTGCGCGGCATCGCCATCGACGTGCTCGCCGAGCAGGCGCGGCGCAACAGCATCGAGGCCATTCCCCGCCTGGCGACACTGCTGCAAGCCTGACGCGCGCGATGCGCTTCGTGTTGATCGGGTTCGTGGCCGGCTGCATGGCATTGCAGATGCAGCCGGCGCTCGCGCCGTTGTGGCAACCGCTCGCGGTGCTGATGCTGTGCTTGCTGCTCTGTGCGCGCGTGCAGCGGCGGCCGGTGTGGGCGTGCGTGTTCTTGACGGCCAGCGCCGTCGCGGCCGGTTTCGGCTGGAGCGACTGGCGGGCACAGCAGCGACTCTCAGTGGTGTTGAGCCCCGCGTGGGAAGGCAAGGACATCATCGCCACGGGGATCGTGGCCGAGTTGCCGCAGATCGGCGAGGACGCCACGCGGTTCCTGTTCCAGATCGAATCCAGTAATGCAGCGGACGCCGTGCCGCCGCGCGTGCGCCTGTCGTGGTACGGCATGCGCAGCTGGCCTGCCGCCGGCGAGGACACCGCCGAGGTCGACCGGCGCGCCGGTATTCCAGACCTGCAACCCGGCCAGCGCTGGAAGTTGACCCTGCGTCTCAAGCGCCCGCACACGCTGATGAACCCGGGAGGCTTCGACGGTGAATACGCAATGCTGGCCGACAACGTGCGCGCCACCGGCTACGTGCGCACCGGCAAGCGCACGCAGAACGTTGCGCTGGGCGAGGCGGATGGCGGCTTCGGAATGCGCGTCGAGCGCTGGCGGGCCGCAGTGCGGCGCCACATCCTCGACGCGTTGCCGGAGGCGCGCTACGCACCGGTGATCGTCGCGCTGGTGGTGGGCGATCAGAGCGGCATCGCCCGCGAAGACTGGGAGCTGTTCCGCCGCACCGGCATCAGTCATCTGGTCAGTATTTCGGGCCTGCACATCACCATGATTGCCGGGCTCTTTGCTGCGCTCTGGATGGCGCTGTGGCGCCGCTCGTTCGGGCTCGCTCGCTGGCTGCGCACGCCGCTGCCGTTGCGCATGCCGACCCCGCGTGCGGGCGCCATCGCCGCCATGCTCGCGGCCCTCGGTTACTGCCTGCTTGCCGGCATGGGCGTGCCGGCACAGCGCACGCTGCTGATGCTGTCCACCGTCGCCGTCGCCCGGCTGACCGATCGCAGCGTGCCGGCGAGCCTGTCGCTATGCTGGGCAGCCGCCGTGGTGGCGGTGGTGGATCCGTGGGCGGTGATGTCAGCGGGGTTCTGGCTGTCATTCGGCGCGGTGGCGGTCATCTTCATCGCGGCGCAGATCGCACTGCGCCACCCGCGCCATGCCGAGCCGGAAGGGTGGGGCGCGCGCATGCTGCGCAGCGTTGCCGGTGCCACGCGTGTCCAGCTTGCCGTCACGTTCGGGCTGTTGCCGGCGACCTTGCTGCTGTTTCAGCAGGCATCGGTGGTCTCTGCCGCGGCCAACGGCCTCGCGATACCATTGGTCAGCTTCGTGACCACGCCGCTGGCGCTGATCGGCACCGCGCTGCCCGATCCGCTTGCCCAGCCCGTGCTGGCCTCGTCTGAAGCGACCTTCCGGTGGCTGGCGGCGTGGCTCGAATGGGTGGCGCAACCGCGCTGGGCCGTCTGGGTGGCACCGGTGGCGCCTGCCTGGGCGCTGTCGCTGGCGGCAGGTGGCGTGGCGCTGATGCTCGTGCCAGGCGCGCACCGCGCGTGGGCATGGCGGGCACAGGGCACGATGCTGCTCCTGCCGATGGTGCTGGCGCGCAATCCCGTGCCGGCGGTGGGCGAGTTCCGCCTGGTGGCTTTCGATATCGGCCAGGGTGCCGCCGTGCTGGTTGAGACGGCCCGGCACCAAGTGTTGTTCGACACCGGCCCCCGGTATGGGGACAACGCCGATGCCGCCGCCCGGGTCATCACGCCGTACCTGCGCGCGCACGGGGTGGAGGCGCTCGACACGCTCGTCGTCAGCCATGCAGACAGCGACCACGCCGGGGGCACCGAAACGGTGATCAACGCGGTGCCTGTGCGCACCATGTTGGCGTCTTTGCCGCAAACGCACCGGCTGCGTGACGTGGCGCGGGCCCACGGTGCTGCGTTTGCTGATTGCGTGGCGGGGCAGGCCTGGGCCTGGGACGGCGTGGACTTCGAAATCCTGCATCCCCTGCGCGTGCCGGCCGACGATGCGCGCGTGTCCAGCAACGGCCGCAGCTGTGTTCTGCGCATCGGCAACGGCCGCCACGCAGCGCTGCTGGCGGGCGACATCGAAGCCGAGCAGGAAGCGGCCCTGGTGAAAGCCGAGGCGCCCGAGCGCCTGATGGCAGACATCTTGCTTGTACCGCATCACGGCAGCAAGACAAGCTCCAGCGGCGCGTTCTTGGACGCGGTGTCCGCGCAAGTGGCGATTTTCCAGGTCGGCTACCGTAACCGGTATGGGCACCCGCACCCCCGGGTGTGGCAGCGCTACGAGACGCGCGGCATCGAAGGCTTGCGCACCGACCGGACCGGCGCCGTGGTCATCCAGACCGACGGTGATGGGCTCGATATCCGGACCGCGCGCTCGATGCGGCCGCGGTACTGGTCTTCCGCACACGAGGTGCAGACCCTGGCGACGGCCACGGACGCAAATGATGCGCTGCCGTAAAACTCGGTTGCACGGCGGGTTCGCCCCATTGTGGCGCGCAAAACCGCCGTGCTATAAAAACCACGTGCCGCGTACATCGCGCGGCGCCGTCAGGGGAGAAAAGCATGGCAGTCCGGTTCTACGATGAAATGCTCAACTGGCATGATGGCGACCGCAGCCCCCATGCCGCCGAACCGGCCCCGGCAGCGCTCGTCCAGCAGGGCGAGGTCCGCAGCCACTACGGACGTTTCGCCGAATGGCTGGGCGCGCAATCCGCCACCACGCTACAGAACAAGCGTGCCGAAGCCGACCTCATCTTCCGCCGCGTCGGGATCACCTTTGCCGTGTACGGCGACAAGGATGAAACCAACAGCGGCACCGAGCGCACGATCCCGTTCGACATCATCCCGCGCATCTTTCCGGCAAGCGAGTGGGCCACGCTGGAGCGCGGCCTGCGCCAGCGCGTGGATGCACTGAACCGCTTCCTGCACGACATCTATCACGAGCAGAACATCCTGCGCGCCGGCGTCATTCCGCCGGACCAGATCTACAACAACGCCCAGTACCGCCCCGACATGCTCGGTGTGAACGTGCCGCGCGACATCTATGCGCACGTGGCCGGCATCGACATCGTCCGTGCCGGCGAGGGCGAGTTCTACGTGCTCGAAGACAACCTGCGCGTGCCCTCGGGTGTGTCGTACATGCTGGAAAACCGCAAGATGATGATGCGGCTGTTTCCTGAGCTCTTTGCGCGCAATCGGGTCGCGCCGGTGGCGCATTACCCCGACCTGCTGCTCGACACGCTGCGCAGTGTGTCGCCGCAGAACATTGCCGAGCCGACGGTGGTCGTGCTCACGCCCGGCATGTACAACTCGGCGTACTTCGAGCACGCCTTCCTCGCGCAACAGATGGGCGTGGAACTCGTAGAAGGCAAAGACCTGTTCGTGCAGGACGACCACCTGTACATGCGCACGACGCAAGGGCCGCAGCGTATCGACGTGATCTACCGCCGGGTCGACGACGACTTCCTCGACCCGCTGGTGTTCCGGCCGGACTCCACGCTGGGCGCGGCCGGCTTGCTGTCGGTCTACCGCGCGGGCAACGTCACCATCTGCAATGCCATCGGCACGGGGGTTGCGGACGACAAGTCGATCTATCCGTACGTGCCCGACATGATCCGCTTCTACCTGGGCGCGGAGCCGATCCTCAACAACGTTCCCACCTACATGTGCCGCCGGCCGGACGATCTGCAATACGTGCTCGATCACATGGGCGAGCTGGTCGTGAAGGAAACGCACGGCGCCGGCGGCTACGGCATGCTCGTGGGCCCCGCTGCCACGCAGGAAGAGATCGCCGCATTCCGCGAGGTGGTGAAGGCGCGCCCCGACCAGTACATCGCCCAGCCGACGCTGGCGCTGTCTACGTGTCCGACCTATGTGGAGGCCGGCATCGCGCCGCGCCACATCGATCTGCGGCCGTTCGTGCTGTCGGGCCAGGATGTGCGCATGGTGCCTGGCGGCCTGACGCGCGTGGCGCTGCGGGCGGGCTCGCTGGTGGTCAACTCGTCGCAGGGCGGCGGCACGAAAGATACGTGGGTGCTGGAGCGCTGAAGCACCGCCGCGACCATCGACATAACCGGACACGACAGGGAACGCCATGCTCAGCCGCACCGCAGACCACCTTTTCTGGATGGCGCGCTACACCGAACGCGCCGAAAACACCGCCCGCATGCTCGACGTGAACTACCAGACCTCGCTGTTGCCGCAGTCGGCGGAAGTGGCCGAGCAGGGCTGGTGGGCGATGCTCGACATCTCGGAACTCACACAGGTGTTTGACGAGCGCTACGGGCTGCTCTCGCGCGATGACGTGATCGACTTCATGGTGCGCGACATGACCAATCCGTCGTCGATCATGAGCTGCCTGCGCGGGGCCCGCGAGAACGCCCGGGCCGTGCGCGGCTCCATCACGACCGAGGTGTGGGAAACCATCAACACGACGTGGCTCGATGTGCAGCGCCTCATTGCCGAAGGCATGCTGCGCGATGATCCGTCGCAGTTTTTCGAGTGGGTCAAGTTCCGCTCGCACCTCTCGCGCGGCGTGCAGCTTGGCACCATGCTCACCGACGACGCATTCCACTTCATGCGTCTCGGCACGTTCCTCGAGCGCGCCGACAACACCGCGCGGCTGCTCGACGTGAAATTCCAGTCCACGCCCACGCGCGACGAAGCTGCGGCCGAGCAGGGTGACTTCTATCACTGGGCGGCCACGCTGCGCTCGGTTTCCGGCTTCGAGGTCTACCGCAAGATCTACCGCAACGTCATCACGCCGACGCGCGTGGCCGAGCTGCTGATCCTGCGCAGCGATATGCCGCGCTCGCTGCTCGCCAGCATGGACGAGGTCGTGGCGATTCTTTCGGTCGTGCGCAACAGCCAGTCGGCGGAAACCGAACGACGCGCTGGTAAACTGCACGCCGACCTGCGGTACGCGCGCATCGAAGACATTTTTGCCGTGGGCTTGCACGCATGGCTGACCAACTTCCTGGAGCGCATCAACGATCTGGGCAACGGGATCAGCCAAGACTTCCTGGTGCCGCTCGATGTGGCGTAACGCGCGGGGCCTTCCGTACCTATCGGGCCGTCGCTCATGTGCGGCGCCCGCGTTATCGTGAAATACCAAATTCGACATACGACGGTCTACCGTTATGCCGAGCCGCTGCGCCACAGCGTGCATGAGCTGCGGCTCACGCCTCGCAGCGGCACGCTCCAGCAGGTGGACAGCTGGCAGATTCATGCGCCCGGCAACCTCACGCGCGCCACGGACGGTTTCGGCAACGTCGTGCACCACTTCACGCTCGGGGCGCGCACGGACGACGTCACCATCGACGCGCGCGGCATCGTCGAGGCCTTTCCTGCCGCCGCGCCGGGCAGCCGGCACTTTACCGATGCGCCGGGGGAAGGGCGCTATCGCGTGTCGCCACTGTACTTTCTCAGCACCACGCCGCTGACTTCAGCGCCGGCCGACATGACCGCCTTCGCGCGGCAGCACGGGCTCGTGCCAGGCAATGCCGAATCCGCATTGCGTCTTGCGCAGGCCATTGCCCAGCGTGTGCGCTACAAGTCGAACACGACGCATGTCGGCACCACCGCCGCCGAAGCGTTCGGCCTCGGCACCGGCGTGTGCCAGGACCAGGCGCAGGTGATGGTGGCGTGCTGCCGCGCGCTCGGCGTGCCGGCGCGGTATGTCAGCGGCTATTTCCACGCGATTGGCGAAGAGGAACTCGCCAGCCATGCCTGGGCAGACGTGTGCCTCGATGCCGAATCGCATACGTGGTGCAGCATCGACGTGACGCACCAGTGCTTTACCGACGAGCGCCATGTCCGGCTGGCCGTCGGGCGCGACTACCAGTCAGCCGCGCCTATCCGCGGCGTACGTCAGGGCGGTGGCGCCGAGACCATGGACGTCAGCATTTCCATCGAACCGCTGCCGGCCGATCCTTCCTGAGCCCGGGTGAATCGAGCATCCCTTCCAAGCGTGCCGGCACGTTGCCGCTGGCGCGCTAGAATGCGTTCGATCGACTGTTTCCGTACGTGCTTCGCCGATGACTTATTGCGTTGCCATGCGCCTGGACGCTGGCCTTGTCTTCCTGTCTGATTCCCGCACGAACGCTGGGGTGGACGCCATTTCCACCTTCCGCAAGATGACCGTCTTCGAGCGGGAAGGCGATCGCGTCATGGTGCTGCTCACTGCCGGCAACCTCGCCATCAGCCAGGCCGTGCGCCAGGTGCTGACCGAGGCGCGCGACAACCCACGTTCGCTGTGGACGGCGCGCGACATGTTCGAAGCGGCCACCATCGTCGGCGAAGCCGTGCGCGAGGTCTATGACCGTGACGCCGCCGCGCTGGCCAAGGCCCACATCGATTTCAATGTGAGCATCATCTTTGGCGGGCAGATCGGTGCCGAACGCCCGCGCCTGTTCAACGTCTACGCGGCCGGCAACTTCATCGAGGCCACGCCCGAGAACTGCTATTTCCAGATCGGCGAGGCCAAGTACGGCAAGCCGATCATCGATCGCGTGGTGACCCCGAGCCTGCCGCTCGACGAGGCCGCCAAATGCGCGCTGATCTCGATGGACTCCACCCTGAAGTCGAATATCTCCGTGGGCTTGCCGCTGGATCTGCTGGTTTACGAGGCGGACTCGCTGCGGGTGACGCGGTTTGTCGCCATCGATGAGGAGAACCCGTATTTCGCGATGATCCGCAGCACATGGGGCAAGCGGCTGCGTCAGGTCTTTGCCGAAATCGACGATCCGGACTGGGAGGCCCATCCCGAGGCGGCGCATCCGCTGCGCCGCGAAGGGCACCCGTCCATCGCCGTGGAGCCGGTGCGCATTGCGCCCCCGGCCGCCGATGCGCCGCCCGCGCCGAAACGCGCGCCGGAGCCGACGCTGGAGCAGGTGTCCACGATCCAGCGCGTGGCCGGCGGATCGCAGAAACCTCACTGAGGCGCCGGGAGCGGCATATGCGCGACGTGATGCTCTTTTCGCATGCCAACGGATTTCCGGTGGGCACCTACCGGAAGATGTTGGGCGTGCTGGCTGATGAATTCGACATCCGGGCAGTCGAGCGTTTCGGGCATGACCCGCGCTTTCCCGTCACGCGGTCGTGGCCGGGGCTCGTGAAAGAGCTGCTGGCCGAGATCGATGCGCAGCCCGAGCCCGTGTGGCTCGTGGGCCATTCGCTGGGTGGCTTCCTCAGTCTGATGGCGGCTCTGCGCCGGCCGGAGCGGGTGCGCGGTGTCGTGATGCTGGATTCCCCGATCATTGCCGGGTGGCGCGCCAAGCTGTTGCGCGTGGCGCAGTGGCTGGACATCGACGAGCGCCAGTCGCCGGCCGCTGCCACCAAGAACCGGCGCAATGTGTGGCCCGACCTCGATTCGGTCTGGAGTCACTTCAAGGCCAAGAAGAAATTCGACCGCTGGGACGAAGACGTGCTGCGCGACTACGTCGAACATGGCACCGAACCCACTGGGCGTGACACGGAGCGCACCCTGCGCTTTTCGCGCGAGGTTGAATACCAGATCTACCGGACACTGCCGACCAACATGGGCCGCAAGGTGGCTGGCGGTACGCCGTTCCCGGTCAGCTTCGTGGCGGGCACGCGTTCGCGCGAAATCCGGCAGGTCGGCCTCGGGGCCACGCGGCGCATCGTGGGCAGCCGGCTGCGGTGGATCGAAGGCAGCCACCTGTATCCGATGGAAAAACCGCTCGAAACGGCCGCGCTGGTGCGCCAGCTGATCAACGACATGCGTGCTGAAGCAGGCGCCATGCGGCACGCCGCCTGAGCCGACGAAATCCTCCGTTCTGTCACGGATCGTGGAGGGCACCTTTGGTATAATCCGGCTTTCCCCGGCAAGCTAGGTCATGACCAAGTTCGTATTCGTTACCGGTGGCGTAGTGTCCTCACTCGGCAAGGGCATCGCCGCCGCCTCGCTCGCGGCCATTCTTGAGTCGCGCGGCCTCAAAGTCACCCTCCTCAAACTCGATCCCTACATCAACGTCGACCCGGGCACGATGAGCCCGTTCCAGCACGGCGAGGTGTTCGTGACGGAGGACGGCGCAGAAACCGACCTCGATCTTGGTCACTACGAGCGCTTCGTCTCGGCCAAGATGCGAAAGGCCAACAACTTCACCACCGGCCAGATTTACGAATCCGTGATCCGCAAGGAGCGTCGCGGCGAGTATCTCGGCAAGACGGTGCAGGTCATTCCGCACATCACCAACGAAATCCAGGCTTTCATCGAACGCGGCGCCAAGGCGTCGCACGACGGCAAGGCGGATGTGGCGATCGTCGAAATCGGCGGTACGGTGGGTGACATTGAATCGTTGCCGTTCCTGGAAGCGGCGCGTCAGATGAGCCTGCGCCTGGGCCGCAACCAGGCGGCGTTCGTGCACCTGACGCTGGTGCCGTTCATTGCCAGCGCCGGCGAACTCAAAACGAAGCCGACCCAGCACTCGGTGCAGAAGTTGCGCGAGATCGGCGTGCAGCCCACCGCGCTGCTGTGCCGTGCCGACCGCCCCATTCCCGATGACGAGCGCGCGAAGATTTCGCTCTTCGCCAACATGCCGCAGGACGCCGTCATCTCGGTGTGGGATGTCGACACCATCTACAAGATCCCGCAGATGCTCAACGAGCAGGGGCTGGATCGCATCATTTGCGAAGAGCTGCGCATCGAGGCGCCGCCCGCGGACCTGTCCGTGTGGGCGCGCATGGTGCACACGCTGGAAAACCCGCAGCACGAGATCACCATCGGCATGGTCGGCAAGTATGTCGACCTGACGGAATCGTACAAATCGCTGATCGAAGCGCTGCGCCACGCCGGCCTGCATACCTCGACGCGCGTCAACATCGAGTACATCGACTCCGAAGAACTGGAGTCGGGCCACATGGATGTGCTCAAGTCGCTGGACGCCATCCTGGTGCCGGGCGGCTTCGGCAAGCGCGGTACGGAAGGCAAGATCCGTGCGATCCAGTACGCCCGCGAGAACGGCGTGCCGTACCTCGGCATCTGCCTGGGGATGCAGCTGGCCGTGATCGAGTTCGCGCGCCATCTGGCCGGCATGACCGACGCCAACAGCACGGAATTCAATGACGAGACCGAGCATCCGGTGGTCGCCCTCATCACCGAGTGGCTGGACCGCGATGGCCGTGTGGAGAAGCGCTCCGCCGATTCCGACATGGGCGGTACGATGCGCCTCGGTTCGCAACGCGTGCCGGTGCAGCCGGGCACCAAGGCCGCGCAGATCTATGGCACGGAAGTCAATGAGCGCCATCGTCACCGCTATGAGGTGAACAACCACTACGTGCCCCAGCTCGAGAAGGCCGGGATGATCATCTCGGCGCGCACGCCGTCGGAGAACCTGCCGGAAATGATGGAGCTGCCGAGCTCGATGCACCCCTGGTTCGTCGGCGTGCAGTTCCACCCGGAATTCACCTCGACGCCGCGTGACGGCCATCCGCTGTTCAAGGCTTACGTGGAAGCTGCGCTTGCGCACCACCAGCAGAACGCGCAACGCGCTGTCGCCTAGGGCGTCGGCGCACAGGAACATCATGAAACTCTGCGATTTCGAAGTCGGCCTCGACAAACCGTTCTTCCTGATTGCCGGCACCTGCGTGATCGAATCGGAGCAGATGGCGATCGACACCGCCGGTACGCTCAAGGAGATCACGGGCGCGCTTGGCATTCCGTTCATCTACAAGTCGTCGTTCGACAAGGCGAATCGTTCCTCGGATGCCTCGTTCCGCGGGCTCGGTATGGAAGAGGGGCTGCGCATCCTGGCGGAAGTCCGTCGCCAGGTGGGCGTGCCCGTGCTGACCGACGTGCACGAGATCGACGAGATCAAGCCTGTGGCCGAAGTCGTGGACGTCCTGCAGACCCCGGCCTTCCTGTGCCGCCAGACGGATTTCATCCGCGCCTGTGCGCAGAGCGGCAAGCCCGTCAACATCAAGAAGGGTCAGTTCCTCGCGCCGCACGACATGAAGAACGTCATCGACAAGGCGCGGCATGCGGCTCGCGATGCCGGCCTGCCGGAAGACAACTTCATGGCCTGCGAGCGTGGCGCTTCGTTTGGCTACAACAATCTCGTGTCGGACATGCGCTCGCTCGCGATCATGCGCGAGACGGGCGCACCGGTCGTGTTCGACGCGACGCATTCGGTGCAATTGCCGGGCGGCCAGGGCACCAGCTCGGGCGGCCAGCGCGAATTCGTGCCGGTGCTGGCCCGCGCAGCCATTGCGACGGGTGTGGCGGGCGTGTTCATGGAAACGCATCCGGACCCCGCATGCGCCAAGTCCGACGGCCCGAATGCCGTGCCGCTGCGCCGCATGAAAGACTTGCTGTCAGTACTGAAAGAACTGGATGCGCTCACGAAGCGCAGCGGTTTCCTGGAAAATCAGTTCGATTGAACGCTTGACCCCACCCGACCGGCGGCGCTGTTAGCCGCCGTCGTCGTTTGTTGCTGCTTCCGGAGAGAGACACATGGCCGCTGGCTACATCCTCGCGTACGTGGACGTGACCGACACGGTGCAATACGAGCAATACAAGGTGCTGTCGACCAAGGCCATGCAGGCCCACGGCGCCGAAGTCCTGGTGCGCGGTGGCAAGACCGAGCAATTGGAAGGGGAGTGGGCTCCCACGCGCGTCGTCCTGCTCAAGTTCCCGAGCTATGACGCAGCCAAGGTCTTCTATGACAGCGAGGAATATCGCGCCGCCCGCGACGCGCGCGCCAAGGCTGCCAAGATGAACATGATCGTGGTCGAAGGCGTTTAACCGGCGCCGGTCGACTTCGTAGCGTTACCTGCTTTAAGACACCAAGAGGGATTTTCATGAGTGCCATCGTAGATATCATCGGTCGCGAAGTGCTGGACTCGCGCGGCAACCCCACCGTCGAATGCGACGTGCTGCTGGAATCGGGCGTGATGGGTCGCGCCGCGGTGCCGTCGGGCGCCTCGACGGGCTCGCGCGAAGCCATCGAACTGCGCGACGGTGACAAGTCGCGCTACCTGGGCAAGGGCGTGCTGAAGGCCGTCGAGCACATCAACACCGAAATCTCCGAGGCCATCATGGGCCTGGACGCGTCGGAACAGGCGTTCCTGGACCGCACCCTGATCGACCTGGACGGCACCGAGAACAAGAGCCGCCTGGGTGCCAATGCCATGCTGGCCGTGTCGATGGCCGTGGCGAAGGCTGCCGCCGAAGAGGCCGGCCTGCCGCTGTATCGCTATTTCGGCGGTTCGGGCGCGATGCAGATGCCGGTGCCGATGATGAACATCGTCAACGGCGGCGCGCACGCCAACAACAGCCTCGACATCCAGGAATTCATGGTGATGCCGGTCGGCCAGTCGAGCTTCCGTGAAGCCCTGCGCTGCGGCGCCGAGATCTTCCACGCGCTGAAGAAGATCCTGGCCGACAAGGGCATGAGCACCGCCGTGGGCGACGAAGGCGGTTTCGCACCGAACTTCGCCAGCAACGAAGAGTGCCTGAACACCATCCTGTCGGCCATCGACCAGGCTGGCTACAAGGCCGGTGAAGACGTGCTGCTGGCACTCGACTGCGCCGCTTCGGAGTTCTACAAGGACGGCAAGTACCACCTGGAAGGCGAAGGCCTGCAACTGTCCTCGGAAGAGTTCGCCAACTACCTGGCCAACCTCGCCGACAAGTTCCCGATCGTGTCGATCGAAGACGGCATGCACGAGAGCGACTGGGCCGGCTGGAAGATTCTGACCGAGAAGCTCGGCAAGAAGGTGCAGCTTGTGGGCGACGACCTGTTCGTCACCAACACGCGCATCCTGAAGGAAGGCATCGAGAAGGGCATCGCCAACTCGATCCTCATCAAGATCAACCAGATCGGTACGCTGACCGAGACGTTCGCGGCCATCGAGATGGCCAAGCGCGCCGGTTACACCGCCGTGATCTCGCACCGCTCGGGCGAAACCGAGGACAGCACGATCGCCGACATCGCTGTCGGGACGAACGCTGGCCAGATCAAGACGGGCTCGCTGTCGCGCTCGGACCGCATGGCCAAGTACAACCAGCTGCTGCGCATCGAAGAAGACCTCGGTGATATCGCCAGCTACCCCGGCAAGTCGGCGTTCTATAACCTGCGATAATCCTTCGCAGTTTCGCCCCGCATGACCGTGCGACCGCCGATGTGGCGGTCGCGTGGTATCTGGGGCTGCACCTTCCACGCCCGACGTTCGCATGCGCCTGATCACGCTGTTCCTGCTGCTGTTGTTGCTTGCCATCCAGTACCCGCTCTGGCTCGGCAAGGGCGGCTGGCTGCGTGTGTGGGACATGCAGAAGCAGGTGAGCGCGCAGAATCAGCGCAATGGCGAACTGAAGCAGCGCAACACCAAGCTCGAGGGCGAAGTGAAAGACCTGAAGGACGGCACGGGCGCCATTGAAGAGCGCGCGCGCTACGAGCTTGGCATGGTCAAGGACGACGAGGGTTTCGTCCAATTCGTGGCGCCGGCGCCCAAGTCCAGCCAGACTCCCCCGCCGCCTCCGCCCCCGGCGGGCCAGCAGAGTCGGCACTGACAACGCCGGGTGGATGCCCCCCGGCATCGTCCCGCTTTACCAGTAGTACGGATAGCCCCAGACGGGCGCGCCATAGCGGAAACCCCAGCCACCCCGGTGGCGCCATCCACTGCCGTAGTAGACCGAGTAGCTGCCATAGTACGGATACGGCGCATAGTAAGGCGTGGCTGCATAGGCCCGCGCCTGGGCTTCGCGCTGAACGGCCTGGTCGGATTCGCGCAGCGCCTTGGCGTTCAGTTCATCAAGCTTCTTGCGATCTTCCGGCGACAGCGGTGCGGGTTCGGCAGGCTGTGTATCGGCCGGCAAACGTGCCGTATAAGGCGTGCCGCCGGGCCCGCGCGGCACGGCGACGCAGGCGGACGCCAGCAAGGCCACCGCCATCGGCAGCGCGAGCCTCGCGGTACGACGAACGTTGGATGACCGGTTGATGAGCTCTGGCATGGTGGACCCCGCAACGGGCGGATGATGGAACTGGCGGCTTGGAGTGTGGGCGGCGTGCGGAAGTGCCGCTATTCACGCATCTTCATACTATGTCGCCGCGCTCAGTGGCGCTGGTCCGGCGCGCCCTGAATACCTTGTGCGACAGTGTCCTGCGCGAAGAGCTGTGCACAATCCACCGCATCGAAGCTGTAGTGCTGACCGCAGAATTCACAGTCGATCTCGACCTTGCCGCGCTCTTGCAGGATGCTGTCGATTTCGGGCTGGCCCAGCGTGCGCAGCATCGCACCCACGCGCAGACGCGAGCACGAGCAACGGAAGTGCGGTGCCTGCGGCTCGAACATGCGGATGCCGGCGGCCTCGAGCTCTTCCCAGTACAGGCGCTTGATCAGCGTGTCGATCGGCTGCTCGAGCAGCTCTTCGCGGCGCAGCGTCTTGCCGAGCTGGCAGACGCGCTCCCACGTGTCGAGGTCCTGCTCGGGCGCGTTTTCATGGAGCGGCTGGCCGGTCTCGCCCACCTGCGCGGGTTCGCGATCGGGGCGACCCTCCATGGCGCCTCCGTACGAGGGCAGGCGCTGCAGCAGCATGCCGGAGGCCACCTTCTCGTCGGCGGCAAGCCACAGGCGCGTGTCGAGCTGCTCAGACGTCTGCATGTAGTGCTCGAGCACCTCGGTCATGCTGGCGAGCACCCCGTTCTCATCCGACAGCGGTACGATGCCCTGGTACGGCTGCTGGCCCGGCAGCTTGTCTTGCGGATCGAGCGTGATGGCGAAGCGGCCATGACCCTGCACGTTCACCATCGAGGCCAGCGTGGCGTCCTCGGCGATCTCGGCGCCTTCGACGATCTTGGCGGTAGCGCGCATCGACAGGTCGGAGTTGCACTCCACGACGAGCATGCGCACTGGGCCATCGCCGTGCAGCTGCATGACCAGCGCGCCATTGAACTTCAGGTTGGCTGACAGCAGCGCGGCGGCGGCCATCATTTCGCCCAGCAGCGTCTGCACCGCAGCGGGATAGCGGCGGCGGCGCAGCACCTCTTGCCAGGTCGCTTCCAGGCGCACCAGTTCACCGCGCACGGGCGCGGCGTCGAATACAAATTTCTTGAGCTCGTCAGTCATCCATCGATCCGTTTCAGTTGCTGCTTGTACATCGCCTGGCGCACCGCGTACGTTTCCGTATTCAGGTGCATCTTCGCGATGTCGTCTTCCGTCAGTTTGCGCACGGCCTTCGCGGGCGCGCCCAGGATCAGCGTGCCGTCTTCGAAGACCTTGCCTTCGGTGACGATCGCGCCGGCGCCCACCAGGCAGTTCTTGCCGATCACCGCCCGATTGAGCACCACCGCCTGGATGCCGATCAGCGAGCCTTCGCCGATCGTGCAGCCGTGCAGCATGGCCTGATGGCCGATCGTCACGCGGTCGCCGATGTTCAGCGGGCAGCCCGGGTCGGTGTGCAGCACGGCGCCTTCCTGCACGTTGCTGGCCTCGCCTACGGTGATCGGCTCGTTGTCGCCACGGATGACCGCGCCCGGCCACACGCTGGCGCGCGCCTTGAGCTCCACGCGGCCGATCACGGTCGCTTCGGGGGCCACGTAGGCGTTGTCGTCGATGGTCGGGGCAATGTCGCCGAGTTGGTAGAGGGCCATGCGATCGGTCTCCAGAATCTGCGTAGATGGGGGAATGGCGCGCGTCTTCAAGCCGGCCCCGTGGCCGCCGCGACACGTCGACTTAAAATGGCGGAAAGTCCGAATTGTACGCTGATGACCGCCCTCCAGACGCCCGCCGATTCGTTGCGCCACGCCGCTCTGGCCGCCCTGTGCCTCACCGATCCTGTCAGCAAGGTCGACGCCACGTTGCGCCTCGGCGAGCGCGCGAAGAGCGCGGACGACGCCAGTTGGCGCATCGATGCCGTCATTACGGCGCCTGCGGGAAGCGTGCCCGGTCGGCCGTGCGCGCCGGTCCTGGTGCCGCCCGCTGAAGTGCCGCGTCGCCGTGCGATCGATACGCCGCATGGCCGAGCCGTGCTGCTGCACGCGCTCGCCCATATCGAATTCAACGCGATCAATCTCGCGCTCGACGCCGTGTGGCGTTTTGCCGGCATGCCGGTTGCGTTCTACCAGGATTGGACGCGCGTGGCCGCTGAGGAGGCGACGCACTTTTCGCTGTTGTCGGCACATTTGGCCACGCTCGATTGCCGCTATGGCGACCATCCCGCCCACGACGGGCTGTGGCAGATGACCGAGAAGACTGCCGCCGACCCGCTCGCGCGCATGGCGCTGGTGCCGCGCACGCTGGAGGCGCGGGGCCTCGATGCCTCGCCGCCCATTCGCGCCAAGCTTGCAGCCGTGGGGGACATGGCTGCAGCCGGCATCCTCGACATCATCCTGCGCGACGAAATCGGCCACGTGGCCGTTGGTAACCGCTGGTACCGCTGGCTGTGCGAGCGGGCGGGGCTCGACCCCGTGTCGACCTATCGCCAACTGGCCGAGCAATACGGGGCACCGCGCCTGCGCGGGCCGTTCAACCTCGACGCCCGCCGTCAGGCCGGTTTCGACGACGACGAAATCGCGGCGCTCGAAGCGTCGTTCTAAGCGTCACGGGCGGAGCGGCCCGCCGCTATAATCGCCGGAAAAAGAACGATCGTTCGATTTCTATTCGGTGACGGAAACCATGGACTCCTCCACGCAGCCGGCAGTGCGCCAGGCCTCCCGCTCCACTTACCTGCCGGTTCGCGGCCTGCGCTACCACATTCGCGAGTGGGGTGAGCCGGGCGCGCCGATCCTGTTTCTCTTCCACGGGTGGATGGACGTGTCGGCATCGTTCCAGTTTCTCGTGGATGCCTTGCGCGAGCGCTGGCACATCGTGGCGCCCGATTGGCGCGGCTACGGGCTGACGGCGCGGCCGACCGAGGCGCCTGGCGTGGAGTGCTACTGGTTTGCCGACTACCTGGCCGATCTCGAGGCCATCGCCGACCACTACCAGCCCGAAGGCCAATTGACTCTGGTGGGGCACAGCATGGGCGCCAACGTGGTCTGCCTGTATGCGGGCATCCGGCCGGAGCGCGTGCGGCGCGTGGTCGATCTCGAGGGTTTCGGCATGGCCGCGTCAAAGCCGTCCCAGGCACCGCGCCGCTATGCGCGCTGGCTCGACGAGCTCAAGGACAAACCGAGCCTGAGCACTTACGCCACCGAGGGCGATGTCGCCGCGCGCCTGCAGAAAACCAATCCGCGCCTGCCGGCCGACAAGGCAGCGTTCCTGGCGCGGCACTGGTCGCGCCAGAACGCCGACGGCCGCTGGGAAATCCTCGGCGATCCGGCGCACAAGATCGTCAACCCGCAGCTGTATCGGCTGGATGAAGTGATGGAAGTCTGGCGACGCGTGACCGCGCCCGTGCTGCATGTCGAAGCCGTCGACTCGCCCACGCTCAAGGCCATTGCGGGCGACGTGCCGCTGCCCGAGTTCAAGGCGCGCTTTGCCGCATTTCCCGATTTTCGTGAGGTACTGATCGCCGATGCGGGGCACATGCTGCATCACGACCAGCCCGAGCAGGTGGCCGCGCTGATCGAGGAATTCTGCCGGCAGCCCTGAGGGCGCGGTTCAAGCGAGAAACCGGTGGGCCGCGTCCGGTGGCGGCAGGATGCAGGTAGCCGAACGTCCAAACCACCGATAGCGGTTGCGTGCGGCCCAGCGGTAAAGCGCGTCGCGCAGGGTCACCGGAATGAACCAGCCCATCCATGCCAGGCGCCATGGCCAACCGAGCACATGTGCGATACGCAGTACCGCGGCACTGTCACGCCACGCACGGCCCTCTCGCACGAACAGCATCGTATCGACGTCGTCCGCCTTCACGCCGGCCTGTGCGAGCAGTTGCCGGCGCGTATCGCCTTGCATGGACGCGAAGCGCAGCAGGCGGCGTCGATCATGCCGCATGGATTGCCCCGCTGCATAGCCACAGTGCGCGTCATAGACGACGATCATGCCAGCTCCAGCGTCGTCAGGTCCAGGTAGCCGCGATACGCCGCAACGAGGCCGAGCAGCGGCACGCTGGCGCGCACGTGGAAGTGCAAGCGCTCGCCGTTGCCCGTTTCCTCGGCAAGCACGGTGGGCCGCAGCCATGCGGGGCACGGGATACCGAGAAAGCGCAAGGCTTCCAGGCGCATCCGCAAGAGACCGTCCTGCGCTTCCAGCGCAAAGAACAGGTGCACCGCGCCGAGCCGCTCCATAATGCGCCCTCGATGCAGCGTCAACGTCGAGCGCATCGTGTGCCGCGGAAAATGACGCGTCCAGGTTTCCTCACGGGCGGTAGCGTGGAGCGCGAAGTGGATCGGGCCCTGCGTCGGCATGCGTGGCGTGCGGATGCACCACGCGAGCCAGCGCGCGGCACGGGAGTCGGGCGGTTCGGTTTCAACTTCTCCGTGCAGGCGCACTCGGCCCGCCATGCGGTGGAACGACTGGACCGCCGGCGCCAGCTGCGCGTACTGCGTGCCCAGCACGGTTTCGTAAAGCGAGGTGGTCATCCTGCCGTCGCCACATGCAGCTTCGTTTGCAGCCCGGCGTCGTTGCTCGAGTGCGTATGTACGAGCGTCTTATCGGGATACGCATAGCGGTAGGCCCGGCGCAGCGCCATCGCGACTTCATGAAAGCCGGAGAGGATCAGCTTCTGCTTGTTCGGATACAGGGCGATATCGCCGGCTGCAAATACCCCGGGCCGCGAGGTTTCGTACGCGGTGGTTTCCACGACGATGCGCCCTGCGCGCATTTCCACGCCCCAGTTGACGATCGGCCCCGGCTCAGACACCAGGCCGTACAGGGCGACCAGTTCATCGCACGGCAGGACGGTCTCGCCGTCGCGTCCGCGGATGGCCACGCCGGTGAGCGTGCCGTCGGGGGTGCTGTCCAGGCGGGAAAGCATGCCGAGCACGAAATCCATCTCGCCGGCGGCCACGGCAGCGCGCATCTCGGCCACGGTGGCATCTGCCGCGCGAAAGCCTTCGCGCCGGTGCACGAGCGTCACGCGCGCCGCGACCTTGCGCAATGCCAGCGCCCAGTCCAGCGCCGAGTCTCCGCCGCCCGCAATGACGACGCGCTTGCCCGCGAAGCGTGCCGTGTCGCGCACGGCGTAGTGCAGGTGGCGGCCTTCCAGGGCGGCGGCCTCGGGCAAGGCCACGCGCTGCGGGGTAAAAGCGCCGTTGCCTGCGGTGATGAGCACGGCCGCGCAGAGGAACACATCACCGGCGCTCGTGGTGACGCGAAAGCGCCGTCCGTGCTCGTCTTCGAGTGTTTCGACGGCTTCGGCGCGGCGGCCGCACAGGATCGGATAGTTGAACGGCGCGCACTGCGCCATGAGGCGGTCGACAAGTTCCTGCGCGGTGCACGACACCAGCGCGGGGATGTCGTAGATGGGTTTTTCAGGGTAGAGCTCGGTGCACTGACCGCCAGGGCGGTCCAGGGCGTCCACCAGCACGCACGACAACCCGAGCACACCCGCCTGGAATGCTGCGAACAGGCCCGCGGGGCCCGCGCCGACGACGAGCACGTCGATACGCTGTTCCACTGGGGAGGTCGAGTCGGTGGGGCGGGCGGCGGAAGTCATGGCAAGCACGTGGATAAAGCGATGCGGCCACTATAGCGCGCAGCCAGCGGCGCGCCGCGAACACCGGCACGGGCAGTCGGGTCTTCCCAAGCGCGCGCGGCGGCAGGGTACCCGCCCCGATCTCGCGCCGCAGCAGTAAAATGGCGGAATGTCGAATCTCTCCGCCGCCTCCGCCCGCAACGCCGACCTGCACTGTCATTCCACAGTGTCCGACGGCGCGCTTTTGCCGCACGAAGTGGCCGCGCGCGCCGCCGCCCACGGTGTGACGCTTTGGGCGCTGACCGACCACGATGAGGTGGGAGGCCAGGCCGCCGCGCGTGAAGCCGCGACGTCGCTCGGCATGGCGTATCTGGCCGGTGTGGAGATCTCCGTCACGTGGGCGGGGCGCACGCTGCATATCGTTGGTCTGGGCATCGACCCGGAGAACGCCGCACTGGTGCAAGGCCTGGAACGCACGCGCTCGGGCCGCTGCGCGCGCGCCGAAGACATCGCTGCGGCGCTCGCCAAGCTTGGTATCGAGGGGGCCTACGAAGGCGCGCTGCGCCATGCCGGCAATCCGGACATGGTCTCGCGCACGCACTTCGCACGCTTCCTGGTCGAGCAAGGCCATTGCCGCGACATTTCCGAGGTGTTCGAGCGCTACCTCGGCGATGGCAAGCCGGGCTATGTGCCTCACCGGTGGGCGCGTCTGGCAGAAGCCATCGGCTGGATCAAGGGCGCCGGTGGCGTCGCGGTGATGGCGCACCCGGGGCGCTACAGTCTGTCGCTCGTCGAACACAACGCGCTGTTCGATGAGTTCAAGGAACTGGGCGGCGAGGGCGTCGAGGTGGTGACCGGCAGCCACACGCCTGACCAATACGCGCTGTACGCAGACGTCGCACGCCGCTACGGGCTGCTGGCCTCGCGAGGCTCGGACTTCCACGGCCCGGGAGAGGGGCGTGTCGAGCTCGGCGGGCTGCCGCCGCTGCCCGACAACCTCACGCCGGTCTGGCACCGGTGGATGAGTTGAGCGCCGGCCGAGCATGTCCCAGTTTTTCCAGATTCACCCCGTCACGCCGCAGGGCCGGCTCATCCGCCAGGCAGCCGAGATCATCCGCGCCGGCGGCCTGGTCGCTCTGCCGACCGATTCATGCTACGCGCTCGCCTGCCACCTGGACGACAAGGCCGCGGTGGAGCGCCTGCGCCGCGTGCGCGGCATCGACGAAAAGCACCACCTGACGCTGATGTGCCGCGACCTCTCCGAGCTGGCCACGTTTGCGCGCGTCGACAACAAGCAATACCGCGTGCTGAAGGCGGCCACGCCGGGGCCGTTCGTGTTCCTGCTCGAAGCGACCAAGGAAGTGCCGCGCCGGCTATCGCATCCGTCGCGCAAGACAATCGGCCTGCGTGTGCCGGAGCACCCGATTCCGCTGGCATTGATGACCGAGCTGGGCGAGCCGCTGCTCTCGGCCACGCTGCAGCTGCCTGGTGACGACGTGCCGCTGAACGAAGCGGAAGCCATTCGCGCGCGGCTGGAGAAGCAGTTGGAACTCGTCATCGATGGCGGGCCGGCTCCGGCGGAGCCCACCACCGTCATCGACCTGACCAGCGGCGAGCCGGAACTCGTTCGCAAGGGCCGCGGCGATGCGGCCCGCGTTGGCCTGTAGTCGATGCCATACCTGGCCGGCGTGCTGTGGCGCGCGCTTGCTACAATAGCCGGCTTATGGACCCCACGCTGATCCAGAACATCGCGGTTTACGCGATCCCCGTCCTGCTTGCCATCACGCTGCATGAGGCCGCGCATGGTTACGTTGCCAAGCATTTCGGCGACGACACCGCCTTTGTCATGGGCCGCATCAGTCTCAACCCGCTGCGGCATGTCGACCCGATCGGCACCGTTGCGATGCCGCTGCTGCTGTATTTCGCCACGAGCGGCGCGTTCGTGTTCGGTTATGCGAAGCCTGTGCCGGTGCGTTTCGATCGCCTGCGTGATCCGCGCTGGAACGGCATGTGGGTGGCGTTGGCCGGGCCCGCCACCAACTTCGTCCAGGCGATTCTCTGGGGCGTGCTGGCGGTGGCGCTCGTCGTAGGTGGCGTCACCGAGCCGTTCCTGACTGGCATGGCCCGCGCCGGTATCCTGGTCAACATGGTGATGGCGGCGTTCAACATGTTTCCGCTGCCGCCGCTCGACGGCGGGCGCGTGCTCGCTGCGCTGCTGCCGCCGCGTGCGGCGATGGTGCTGGCCCGCATCGAGCCGTTCGGCTTTTTTATCGTGATGGCGCTGATCCTGTCGAACGTCATCACCAATGTCTGGATGCGCCCGATCATGGCGCTGCTGCTTCAATTGCTGCAGTGGATTCTGAGCCCGCTGCAGATGCTGTTTTCCTGAGTCTTCAACTCCATTCCCCACATGTTTCCTGAACGCGTTCTCTCTGGCATGCGTCCGACCGGTGCCCTGCACCTGGGCCACTACCACGGCGTGCTGAAAAACTGGGTCCGGCTGCAGGCCGAATACCCGTGCTTCTTCTTCGTCGCCGACTGGCATGCGCTGACCACGCACTACGAGTCGCCCGAGGTGATCGAGGAATCTGTGTGGGAAATGCTGATCGACTGGCTGGCCGCCGGCGTCGATCCCACGCAGGCCACGCTGTTCATCCAGAGCCGTGTGCCCGAGCACGCCGAACTGTTCCTGCTGCTCTCGATGGGCACGCCGCTGGGCTGGCTCGAACGCGTGCCGACGTACAAGGATCAGATCGAGAAGCTCAAGGAGAAGGACCTCTCCACGTACGGCTTCCTCGGCTACCCGCTGCTGCAGGCAGCCGACATCCTGATCTACCGCGCCGGCTTCGTGCCGGTGGGCGAAGACCAGGTGCCGCACGTCGAGATGACACGCGAAGTCGCCCGCCGCTTCAACTACCTGTACGGCCGCGAACCCGGCTTCGAAGAGAAGGCGCTCGAAGCCGCCAAGAAACTCGGCGGCAAGCGCGCGAAGCTGTATCTGGAACTGCGCACCGCCTACCAGGAGCGCGGCGAAGACGAAGCCCTGGAGCAGGCCCGCGCATTGCTGGCTGAATCCCAGAGCCTCTCGATGGGCGACCGCGAACGCCTGTTCGGCTACCTGGAAGGCGCCCGCAAGATCATCCTGCCCGAGCCGCAGGTGCTGCTGACCGAGGCCTCGCGCATGCCCGGTCTTGATGGCCAGAAGATGTCGAAGTCGTACGGCAACACGATCCGCATGCGCGAGGACAAGGAATCCGTCGAGAAGAAGGTCCGCACCATGCCGACCGATCCGGCCCGCGTGCGCCGCACCGACCCGGGCGACCCGGACAAGTGCCCCGTGTGGCAGTTGCACCAGGTCTATTCCGATGCGGACACCAAGGAATGGGTGCAGAAGGGCTGCCGCAGCGCCGGCATCGGTTGTCTGGAGTGCAAGCAGCCGGTGATCGAAGGCATCCTGCGCGAGCAGCAGCCGATGCTCGAGCGTGCCCAGAAGTACATGGACGACCCGTCGTTGCTGCGCGCCATCATCGCTGACGGCTGCGACAACGCGCGCAAGGTCACGCAGGAGACCATGCGCGAGGTGCGCGAGGCGATGGGCCTGGCCTACAGCTGATACGCCGCAGATGCTGCCAGTCGTGACCGACCTGCACACGCTTGCCGCGCCGTCGCCCTGGGTGGTGCGATGGGCGGCCGGGTTGCCGGCCGGCGCATCGGTGCTGGATGTTGCCTGCGGCAGCGGCCGGCATGTCCGGTGGCTGGCCGCCCGCGCTCTGCGCGTGACGGGCATCGACCGGGATGCAACGGCGCTCTCCGGGCTTTCCGGCGTCGCCACGACGCTCGTTGCCGATATCGAGGGTGGCCCCTGGCCGCTGTCAGCCGGTGCGGTGTTCGACGCCGTCGTCGTCACGAACTATCTGCACCGGCCGTTGTGGCCGCAACTGCTCGCGGCCGTCGCCCCGGGCGGACGCCTTATCTATGAAACGTTCGCCGTCGGAAACGAAACCGTGGGCAAGCCGTCCAATCCGGCATTCCTGCTGGCGCCGGGGGAGCTGCTCGACGCCGTACGGGGCCGGCTGCGCGTGATTGCCTACGAAGACGGGTTTGTCGCGTCGCCAAAAAACGCTTATGTACAGCGCATTTGCGCGGTGCGCGAGCCTGGCGGCGTGACGGCCGTGCGCTACGCACTTTGAACTTGCTGAGGGCAGGGCCTTACCCGTCTCCTGACGGGTCTCAGATGTGGCGAATCCGTTCTGACGATCCGGTACAATCCGACTGTTTACGTTCACGCTTTTGTCTGCTTTCGAAACCATGACCCAGATTTCCGGCAGTCTCGTCGCCATCGTCACGCCCATGCACGAGGACGGCAGCCTTGATTTCCCGTCGTTGCGCAAGTTGATCGACTGGCACATCGCCGAGGGCACCGACGGCATCGTGATCGTCGGCACGAGTGGTGAATCGCCGACCGTGTCGGTGGAAGAGCACCGTGAGCTGATCCGGGTGGCGGTCGAGCAGGCGAACAAGCGTATCCCGATCATTGCCGGCACCGGCGGCAACTCCACCACCGAGGCCGTCGAGCTGACGGCCTACGCGAAGCAGGTGGGCGCCGATGCCTCCCTGCAGGTCGTGCCGTACTACAACAAGCCGACGCAGGAAGGCATGTATTTGCACTTCCGCAAGGTGGCCGAGTCGGTCGATCTGCCGGTCATTCTGTACAACGTGCCGGGCCGCACCGTGGCCGATATGACGGTCGAAACGATGCTGCGCCTGGCCGAAGTGCCGGGCATCATCGGCGTGAAGGAAGCGACCGGCAACATCGACCGCGCCGCGCAACTCATCAAGGGCGCGCCGACCTCGTTCAAGATTTACAGCGGGGATGATCCGACCGCCATCGCGCTGATGCTGCTGGGCGGTCACGGCAACATTTCGGTGACGGCCAATGTGGCGCCGCGCGCCATGCACGAACTGTGCGCCGCTGCCATGCGCGGCGACGTGGAAACGGCTCGCCGCATTCACATGCAGCTGCTGTCGGTGCACAAGAACCTGTTTGTCGAATCGAACCCGATTCCTGTCAAGTGGGCGCTCCAGGCCATGGGCAAGATGGAAGGTGGCATCCGCCTGCCGTTGACGCCGCTGGCACCCCAGTATCACGAGGTGGTACGCGCATCCCTCAAGGATGCAGGACTGCTCTCCTGATGTTTCAAGGCCCAGTCTGGGCACTTAAGGCCATCGTTCTCATCCGAAGGATCGCAAGTCAATGAAACTGCACCAAACCCGTCGCGGGGCTGTGGCGACGTCTGCTCACCTGTTGCTGGCCGCGCTGTCGGTTGCCATGATTTCCGGTTGCGATACCGTCAATGAGGTGATGCAGCCGGACCGCATCGACTACAAATCGCAGGCCAAGAAGGGGCCGACGCTCGAAGTCCCGCCCGACCTGACCAGCATCCAGGCAGATCGCCGCTACGCCGCACCGGACACGGGCACGACTACGCTGTCGGCCTACACGTCGACGGCACCGAAGGTGACGGCGCCGGGCTCGGGTGCCGACAACGTGCTCCCCTCCGTGTCCGACATGCGCATCGAGCGCGACGGCAACCAGCGCTGGCTCGTCGTGAAGACCACGCCCGACGCCCTCTGGCCGCAGCTGCGCACGTTCTGGCAAGAACTCGGTTTTCTGCTGGTGATTGATTCGCCCGAGACCGGCATCATGGAAACCGACTGGGCCGAGAACCGCGCGAAGATTCCGCAGGACATCATCCGTCGCACCGTTGGCAAGGTGTTCGACGGCCTGTACTCGACGGGCGAGCGCGACAAGTTCCGCACCCGCATCGAGAAAGGCCCGAACGGCACGGTCGAGGTCTACATCTCGCACCGCGGCGCGCAAGAACAGCTGGTCGGCTCGGCCAAGGACCAGACCGTGTGGACGCCGCGTCCGGCCGATCCCGAGCTGGAGGCCGAATTCCTCTCGCGCCTGATGCAGCGACTGGGCGCAAGCAAGGAAGCCGCGCAGCAGAAGCTCGCGCAGACGCAGGCCGCGCATCCGGTGGAACAGGGTGCGAAGGCGACCGAGGGCGTCCAGGCTGCGCGCACCGCAGGCCCGTCGCTGCTGACGCAATCGAATGGCCAGCCCGCTCTGCAGGTGCCGGAACCCTTCGACCGCGCCTGGCGCACCGTGGGCTTGGCGCTCGACCGCGTGAACTTCACCGTGGATGACCGCGACCGCTCGCAAGGCGTGTACTTCGTCCGCTACGCCGACACCAAGGCGGAAGCGAATGCGCCGGGCTTCTTCTCGCGCCTGTTCTCGGGCACGAAGATCGAAGACCTCAAGCGTGCCAAGCGCTATCGCGTGGTGGTCAAGGACGGCGGCAATTCGTCGACCGTGACCGTGCAGAACGACGACGGCTCGGCGCAGACGGGCGACATCGGCAAGCGCATCCTGTCGCTGCTCGACGAACAACTGCGCTGATCGGCATCATGCAGTACAGCTGCCTGGGTGGGCGATGACACTGAGATTCGCCAGCCTCGGCAGCGGCAGCGAGGGGAATGCGCTGCTGGTCGAATCCAGCGATGGCACGACCTGCACGCGCATCCTGCTCGACTGCGGCTTTGGTATCCGCGAAACCGTGCGCCGGCTCGAACGGCTCGGTTGCACGGCGGAATCCCTCAATGCCATTCTCGTCACCCACGAGCATAGCGACCACGTCGGCAGCGCGTATGCGTTCGCCGCCAAGTTCGATATCCCTGTCTGGACCAGCCACGGTACGTATCGCGCGACCGAGAAACTGCGCGGTGCCGATCGTGCAGCCGTGCGGTTCTGTCGTGCCGACGACGTCTTCAGCATCGGCGATCTGCAGATCCTGCCGTACACGGTGCCGCACGATGCGCGCGAGCCACTGCAGTTCGTCTTCAGCGATGGTGCGCGGCGTCTGGGCGTGCTGACCGATGCTGGCATGTCGACCGAGTACCTGTGTTCGCATCTGGAAGGCATGCACGCACTTGTGCTCGAATGCAATCATGATCGTGAGATGCTCGAGAACTCGCCCTACCCGTGGTCACTGAAGCGCCGTATCGGTGGGGATTTCGGTCACCTGGCGAACGACATTGCCGCGGCGATCCTGACCCGCGTACACCATGCCGCGCTGCATACGGTTGTGGCGGCACATCTGTCCAGGCAGAACAACACGCCGCAGCTCGCCGCCGAGGCCATAGCGGTCCCGTTGGGTATCGGGGTGGAGGCGGTGCCTATTGCGGACCAGGAAGAGGGCTTGCCATGGCACAGCGTTTGATGAGCGCGTCGCCGGCAGCCTTGTAAGAATCAGAAACAACTTTGATTGGCGGTCGGGCAGGGCGGTGTTTGCCCGGTCATGCGCCCATGAAAAAAGCCGACCCGAGGTCGGCTTTTTTGTCTCGCGAGAAACGCGATTATTGCTTGGCGGCCGGGGCCGAAGCGTCGGCAGCCGGAGCCGAGGCAGCAGCGTCCGAAGCGGCCGGAGCAGCTGCGGCATCCGAAGCAGCCGGAGCAGCAGCGGCGGGAGCCGAGGCTTCCGGAGCAGCGGCGGCCGGAGCCGAAGCTTCCGGAGCAGCTGCCGGAGCAGCAGCTTCTTCCTTCTTACCGCAAGCAGCCAGAGCCACAGCAGCCATCAGCGAGGCGATCAGGAGAGACTTTTTCATTTTTTCGATCCTTAAACTGAATATGGAAAGCGAACAACAGAAAGGGCGATGAATAATTACCGGTAATTATCGCTCTGGTACGACACCTTCTTCTGCGCTGGCAGCCAGAGTGCACAAGAGCTGCTTGGCTGCAAGCTAGCGTCGGATTATAGCGGCCTTTACCTACCCTGTGTAGCTGAGTGGGGCGGGACGCACGCTCGATTCCGCCACTTTTGTAACGATGTGTTTCAGCTGCGGAATGAACGCCGGGCTGGGTCTGCAAGTCTGAGCCAGCCTTCCTCGTACCACGCGTGCAGGGTGTCCATGAGGTCCGGCAGATCAGCCGCCGCATCCACCGACGCAGCGCTTGCACCGCGGGCATCTGCCAACGCGGCAAGCCACGCAAGCAGCGTACCCGGAGGCTCGAACGTATCGCCGTTGATCCAGAACCGCTGGCTGTCGTACAACGCCTGCGTGCGAGCGTCGAGGACGATGCCTTCCTTGCGCGCGCGGGCGGCAAAGCGGGCAAGCGGCAAGCGGGGTTGCGTGACGAACTCCACGTGATCCTTCGGCTCGGTGAGATACGCCCCCAGGAACTCGCCGACCAGCTCGGGCGTCCAGCGCAGCGCATTGAGCTTTTGCGCGAGCGCCTTGACCATGGCGGCGGGCAGCTCGCCCGGGCGGTCCGTGGGCTTCTGGTCCGGATCGGCGTAGCGGCCGTCGAATTTCGGATCGTCCTCGAGCGTCTGCGAGAGGAAGCCCAGGAAGTGGCCCGCCAGCTCGCGATACGACGGCGAGCGGAAGCCGATCGAGTACGTCATGCAGTCGCCTTCTGCCACGCCGTCGTGGGCGTAGTGCGGAGGCAGGTACAGCATGTCGCCCGGCTCGAGCACGAACTCTTCCTCCGGCTGGAAGTTCGCGAGGATCTTCAGCGGCAGATCGGGCACGAGGGACAGGTCGTCCTGGGCCGAAATGCGCCAGCGGCGCTTGCCATGCGCCTGCAGCAGGAACACATCGTACGAATCGAAATGCGGGCCGACGCCGCCGCCGTCGGTGGCAAAGCTGATCATCACATCGTCGAGCCGCGCATCCGGGATGAAACGAAAGCGCCGCATCAGTGCTTCGACCGCGGGCTCCACGAGGTTCACGCCTTGCACCAGCACCGACCAGTTGCGCGTCTTGCGTGAGGGCAGCGGGCGCTCGTCGAATGGGCCGTGATTGAACGACCACCGCCCGCGGGATTGCGCGATCAGCCGGGATTCCACATCCGGGCGCTGCGCCAGGGCCAGCAGCCGCTCGGGCGAGAGCGGAAAGTGCAGTGAGCGCATCTCTTCGGCGGAGAGCGCCTGGCGGATCAGCAGTGGCTTTTTCTGCCAGTGCGTGCGCATGAAATCGCGTGGCGACAGGCCGCCGAGCAGCCGTGCCGGGTGCGCTGCGGCCAGGGCAGGTTGGACGCCGCCATCCGCAGCGTATAATGGGACTTCGTTCATGGAGTGCGCAATTGAAAATCGCGAAGAATACGGTGGTGTCGGTGGCTTACAAACTGTCCGACGCGCAGGGCAACGTCATCGAGGAATCCGATGAGCCGATGGTGTATTTGCACGGCGGCTATGATGGCACGTTCCCCAAGATCGAGGAAGCGCTGGACGGCCATGAGCAAGGCTTCGAGACCAAGCTGCAGCTCGAGCCGGACGATGCGTTCGGCGAATACGATCAGGAGCTGATCAAGATCGAGCCGCGTGACCGTTTTCCCGAGCCCCTCGAGGTTGGCATGCAGTTCGAGGGCGTGCCCGAAGACGGAGACGAGGAAGACGCCATTGTCTACACCGTCACCGATGTGGCGGAAGACAAGGTCGTGCTCGACGGTAATCATCCGCTCGCAGGCATGGCGCTGCGCTTCGAGCTGAAGGTGACCGATGTGCGCGAGGCCACGGCGGAAGAGATCGAGCACGGCCACGTGCACGGTGACCACGGCCTGGAAGTCGTCGACGAAGACGAAGACGACGACAAGCCGCACACGCTGCACTGATCGTCATCGGTCCGATACGAGAACGGGAGCTTCGGCTCCCGTTTTCTATTGCGCGGTCTGCGACGGCGGCGCGCCCTCGACGCGGCGTCCGCGCACGTGGAAGAGCGGTGTCCGGCCCGGCGTGACGGACACCTCCAGCCACTGGTCAAGCACCGGGGAGCCGTAAGTCCGCGCGCGCATGACGTGCGGATCGGGCCGGCCTTCATCGTCCTTGAGTGGGCGATCGAGCAGCAGCGTCTGGCTGGCCCCATGGATGATGAGTACCGCGCCGTCATAGTCGCGCGTGAGCGTGCGCAGTTGGCGCTTGAGCGCGAGATACCCGTCGTGCGAGCGCCGCAGCAGGCCATCCAGCAGGTTCGGAGCACGGCGATGTTCCCAGCCGTCTTCGAACAGCGGATCGGCTTGCATCATGATCACGATGCCTTCCATCTTGCGCTGGTGCGCCAGCGAGAACGCACGGGCCAGCCATTGCCGATTCGCTTCGAGCCGGTCTTCGTATTCGCCGTTCCGGCCGCCGGCCGTCTTGTAGTTGTTGTTGTCGCCCGGCACGTTGAGGGTGACGAACAGCACACGGTCGACGATCCATCGGGCGTTCTCGCGGTAGCTGCGAAACTTGGCCTGATCGGACTGGCGCATGACGGCCATCGTGCGCTGGCCGAGCGCGTTGTCGTCGGGGTAGAACAGCTCGCGCAGGCGCAGCAGACGTTCGAGCGGGTCAAAGCGGCCGGCGGCAGCGCGCTGGCAATCGCTCCAATCGTGGTCGCCCGGAATATAGACGACGGGCGAAATCAGGCTGTCGAGCAGCTCGTGGCGCGCTTCGAGGAGCTCGTCCGCGCATGATTCATCACGGCCCTTGAGGTTGCCCAGGTGCACGACGAAGGCCGGGTGCTCGGCATCGATGGCGTCAAGCAAGGCGCGCGCGGGCGCAACGTCTTCCGGGCGTTCCGGCACGTTGCCGATGACGGCAAAGCTGAACCCGCCCGGCGCTTTTGCTTGCCTGCCGGGCGCGGCCTGAACCGGCGCCCAAAGCAGCATGACTGCCGCCAGGGCAGCGCCGATGCAGCGACGAAGAGCCGGGCGGGGCTGCATCATCCGGCCCCAGATCCGGCGAGCGCCTTCAGCCGGTACAGCGCATCGAGCGCCTCGCGCGGCGTCATGTCGTCAGGGTCGAGGCCGGCGAGTGCTTCGGCCAGGGCAGTGTCGGGCGCCTCGGTGGATGCCGCGTCGTCTTCATCGTCCGGGCACTCGGCGAGGGCGAACAGATCCAGTTGCGGGGTGGCGCCCGTGTCGGCCGAATGCTGCTCGAGCCAGGCCAGCCGCTTGCGCGCCGCGCGGATGACCGCCTGCGGCACGCCAGCCAACTGCGCAACCTGCAGACCGTAGCTCTGGCTGGCCGGCCCTTCCTGCACCGCATGCAGGAAGACGATGCCATCGCCATGTTCCACCGCCGACAGGTGGACGTTGGCCGCCTGGGCAAACTCCTGCGGCAGTTGCGTCAGCTCGAAGTAGTGCGTCGCGAACAGCGTGTGACTGCGATTGTGCGACAGCAGATGTCGCGCAATCGCCCATGCGAGCGCCAGGCCGTCGAACGTGCTGGTGCCGCGGCCGATCTCGTCCATCAGCACCAGGCTGTTGGGCGTCGCGCGGTGCAGGATGGCGGCCGCTTCGGTCATCTCCACCATGAAGGTCGAGCGCCCCCCGGCGAGGTCGTCTGCGGCGCCGATGCGCGTGAAGATGCGGTCGATCGGGCCGATGGTGGCCGCTTCGGCCGGCACGAAGGCGCCCACGTAGGCGAGCAGCACGACCAGCGCGGTTTGCCGCATGAAGGTCGATTTACCGCCCATGTTCGGGCCGGTAATCAGCAGCAGCTTGCGCGTGTCCTGCAGCACACAGTCGTTTGCGACGAACTGTTCGACCTGCTGCTCGACCACGGGATGGCGGGCGCGCGTGAGTTCGATGCCCGGAACATCCGTGAGCGTCGGACGGGACCACGACAACGCGTGCGCCCGTTCGGCCAGCGTGGCCAGCACGTCGGCCTGCGCCAGCGCCGCGGCAATGCGCTTGAACTCGGCCAGGTGCGGCAGCAGCTTCTGGAGCAGCTCTTCGTAGAGCAGCTTCTCACGCGAGAGCGCGCGGTCCTGCGCGGAGAGGGCCTTGTCTTCAAACGCCTTCAGCTCGGGCGTGATGTAGCGCTCGGCATTCTTGAGCGTCTGGCGGCGGCGGTAGTCGTCGGGCACCTTGTCGGCCTGGCCGTTGGTGACTTCGATGTAGAAGCCGTGCACGCGGTTGTATTCGACACGCAGGTTCGCGATGCCGGTGCGCTCGCGCTCGCGGGCTTCCAAGTCGACGAGGAACTGGCCGCAGTTTTCGGAGATGTCGCGCAACTCGTCCAGGTCGGCGTCGTAGCCGCGTGCGATGACGCCACCGTCGCGCACCATCGCGGCCGGTTCGGCCATCACGGCGCGCTGGAGCAGCGCATGGGCGTCTTCGGGCACGGCCAGGGCGGCGCGCAATTCCGCTAGCAGCGGGGCGGCATCGCTTTGCGGCAGTGCTTCGCGAATCTCGGGCAGGCGGGCAAGCGTATCGCGCAGCGAAGACAGGTCGCGCGGGCGCGCAGAGAGCAGCGCCAGCCGCCCGGTGATGCGCTCCACGTCCGACAGCGTGCGCAGCGTCGCACGCAGCGTCCGCCAGTCGCTGCCGAGCAGCACCTCGATGGCCTGCTGGCGCGCCTGCGGCACCGCCCGTTCGCGCAGCGGGTGATGCAGCCAGTGCCGCAGCAGGCGGCTGCCCATGCTGGTCGAGCAGGTATCGAGCAGTGAGAACAGCGTGGGTGACTCCTGCCCACGCAACGTCTCCGTCAGCTCCAGGTTGCGGCGCGTGGCGGTGTCCAGGCCGATGAACTCGCTTTCGTGCTCGACCGTCAGGCCGATGACATGGCGCAGCGACTGGCCCTGCGTGGACGCCGCGTAGTTCAGCAGCGCACCGGCGGCGGCGAGCGCGGCGGTCAACGTTTCCGCACCGAACGCGACGAGGCTGGTCACGCCCAGCTGCTCGCGCAGGCGGCGCGCGCCGGCGTCCACGTCGAAGTGCCAGTCGGGCAGGCGCGTGCGGGCGGCGTCGTACTGGATGGTGTTGAGCGTGGCGTCATCGGCCAGCACTTCAGCGGGGCGGATGCGTTCGAGCTCGCGTTCGAGCTGGTCGGGGCTGCACTCCATCACGCGCAGCTCGCCGCCGACGAGGTTCAGCCATGCCAGGCCTATCAGCGGCGCGGCACCGCGCTTGCCCGGCACGTGCGCAATGGCGAGCAGGTGGTTGTTGACCTTGTCGGAGAGCAACGCCGCATCCGTCAGTGTGCCGGGCGTGACGACGCGTACGACCTTGCGCTCGACCGGGCCCTTGGTGGTGGCCGGGTCGCCGATCTGTTCGCAGATGGCAACCGACTCGCCGAGCTTGACCAGCTTGGCCAGGTACTGCTCGACAGCGTGGAACGGCACGCCGGCCATGCGGATCGGCATGCCGTTGGAGCTGCCGCGCGCGGTGAGCGTGATATCGAGCAGGCGGGCGGCTTTTTCGGCGTCTTCAAAGAAGAGCTCGTAGAAGTCGCCCATGCGGTAGAAGACCAGCGTGTTCGGGTGCCCAGCCTTCAGACGCAGGTACTGCTGCATCATCGGCGTGTGCTTGTCGAAGGGGCCGTATTTCGGGTCGATCTCCAGAGCCGGAGCGGAGTGTTCAGCCATGCGGTGCAAATAAAGACGGAGGCGCGGCGTGCGATCGGGCGGTCGCGCGCCGGGGGTTGAATCTGGAATCGCGCAATTGTTGCACAGGTGGGCGACGGGCTTTTGCAGCGTGCCGGACGCGTCATCGCCCACCTGCGGGTGGGGCCGCTCGCGCCGGAATCGCTCAAGAACTGCGCCAGCCGTGCCGTTAGTCCTTTTGGAACCCTCAACCCATGGAAGAGCCCGCCCGCACATGCCGCGCGTGCTCCGTATCCGGAGAGTCTGGAATGAACAAGCTCAGCTTCCGCCAAAAGCTTTGGCTGCCGCTGGTATTCAGCCTGATCGCGCTGACGCTGATCTCGGTATTCAACGCCTGGCAGGCACGCGCGATCCGCATGGAAGAGCGCAAGAACAACCTGGTGAGCGTCACCACGCAGGCCGTCAACCTCGTCAAGCAGTACGACGACCTGGCACGTGCCGGCACCCTGACCAAGGACGAGGCACAGAAGCAGGCGCTGGAGCGCTTCAAGGCGCTGCGCTATGACAAGGACGGCTACTTCACGATCACGAACTCGCAGGAAGTGGTGGTCATGCACCCGGTGGCGGCCAACCTGATCGGGCAGAAGCGCAGCGATTTCAAGGATTCGCAGGGCAACGCGATCTACGTCGACATGACCAACGCGGCCAAGCAGCCGGATGGCGGCTTCACGCGTTACGTGTGGCCGCGCGTGGGCGGCACGGAACCGGTGCCGAAGCTCGCCTACGTGCTGCGGTATGAACCGTGGGACTGGATCGTTTCGACCGGCGCGTACATCGACGACATCAATGCGGCCTTCATGCTCTCGCTGTATCAGACCGGCGGCCTGCTGGCGGCGGTGGCCGTGGTGCTGGTGCTGCTGGCGGGCGTGGCCAACCGCAGCCTGCAGCGCACCCTGGGCGGCGATCCCGCTTATGCCGCAGACGTGGCCAACCGCATTGCAGCGGGCGACCTGACCGTGGAAATCGCCACGCGCCCGGATGACCAGCACAGCCTCCTTTACGCCATGAGCCGCATGCGCGGCGCGCTGGTGCAGACCATCGGGCGCATCAAGGGCGCGTCGGAAACCATCGGCACGGCCACGCGCGAGATTGCCAGCGGCAACCTGGATCTGTCTTCGCGCACCGAGCAGCAGGCCAGTTCGCTCGAAGAAACCGCGTCGGCCATGGAAGAGCTGATGTCGACCGTGCAACAGAACGCCGACAACGCGCAGCAAGCCAACCAGCTCGCCGCGTCGGCCTCCGACGTGGCGTTGCGCGGTGGCGAGGTGGTGACGCGCGTGGTGGAGACGATGGGCTCGATCAACGCCTCGTCGCGCAAGATCGTCGACATCATCGGGGTGATCGATGGCATTGCGTTCCAGACCAACATCCTCGCATTGAACGCCGCTGTGGAAGCGGCGCGCGCGGGCGAGCAGGGCCGCGGCTTTGCCGTGGTGGCCGGCGAGGTGCGCAGCTTCGCCCAGCGCAGCGCGGCAGCGGCCAAGGAGATCAAGGCGCTCATCGACGATTCGGTCGGCAACGTGGAGGCTGGCAGCGCGCTGGTGGAAGAAGCCGGCACGACCATGCGTGAAATCGTTGCGAGCGTGAAGCGCGTGACCGATATCGTGGGCGAGATCACGGCCGCGAGCCAGGAGCAGCGCTCCGGCATTGAAGAAGTCAGCCACGCGGTCACGCAGCTCGATGACGCCACGCAACAGAACGCAGCATTGGTCGAGCAGGCCGCGGCGGCCGCGCAGTCGCTCGAAGAACAGGCGGCGAGCCTCACGCAGATCGTCGCGCAGTTCCGCCTGAATGCAGACGCCCTGCGTGCGGCACCGCTGGCGCCAGCGAAGGCCGAACCGATGGCCGTCGCGCCCGCAGCGGCACCGGCCGTTCAGGATGGGTCGAAGACGCAACGCGAACCGGCCAAACCGAGCGCCGAGGCTGCCAAGGCCCGGCTCACTCCGCGCAAGGCGCCCGTGCTGCGCAAGGCAGCCGACAAGCCGGTCGCCGCGTCGGCAGACAAACCGGCGCCGCCGGTGGTGCCGGCCAGTCTCACCAAGGCGAAGCCCCTGGTCGCCGCCGGAGACGATTCCGACTGGGAAACGTTCTAACCGGCCGCTGGGCCATCGATCCGCTTGGCCCAGCTCTCGACTTCGCCGCGCGCGAGTCGGCCTTCCACCAGCTTGCGCCACGATGGCGTGAGCGGTAGCGCCAGCATGTCGGTCAACGCAGCATGGTCGAGCATGTTGCGATAGAGCACGTCCAGCACCCGCGCCAGCGGCCACTGCGGCCACGGGCGCTCGAGCCATTCCAGGGTGTCGCCCGCGCGCAGCGTGCCGCCTTCCAGCACGCGGTAGTACCAGCCGGTGCGGCCGGTGTGCTGCACGCGGCGCGCCATGTCGCGCGTGTCGAAACGGTCGTTGAGCTTCCAGCACGGCTGGCGCAGCTGCGAGACCTCCAGCACCACGTTGCCGGCGCGCAGCCGGTCTCCCACGCAGACGTCGGCCTCGGTCACACCCATCGTGCTGAAGTTTTCGCCAAAGGCGCCGGCTTGCGCCAGCAGCGGCCGGGCCCCCAGGTCTGCCTGCCAAGCCGCGTAATGATCGAATGGGTAATGGTGGATCGCCTTGTCCGGGCCACCGTGCACGCGCAGGTCGCCTTGCTCATCGCCGGTGATGCCGTTGATGCCTATCTGCACGGCATCGGCTACCGGGCGTTTGTCGATGGCGCTGCGCGAGCCGGGGCGGGTGTAGTCGACGGCGCGGCCGATGAGGAGGGTCTCGATGCGGATGGGGCGGGGCAGCGTCATGCGGCCTCCGCGCGGTCGGCCCGGCAGGTCATCGCTTTGCCGGTGTGTTGCGAGGCACGGGTTGCCCCAGTGTGGGCGTGGCCCGGCTTTCGTCGATGTGGCTGCAATAGGCCGATGGGCTCCGACGGAACGTGGCGCAGGTCGAGGACAGTGTTCATGGCAAGGCGTCGCACAAAGAGGACGCTCATTGTGAACGACGGTCGAGCAGCGCAAAACCCGCGCACACGCTGTGGGTTTGTCATCGTCAAGCTCGGCCGGCGGTGTGCCGCGCACGGTCTCCAGCCGGAAAGAAAAAACCCGCGCGAGGGCGGGTTTTTTCTGCCTGCAGGGATGGCCGTGCGATCAGGCCTCAGCCTTCGCCCGCGAGAACGGCGCCGTGATCTTGATCATCTGCACAAAGGCCTTCGGGTTGCCGGCCAGGATTTCGCCCTGGTCGAGGTAGCCCGATTCACCGCTGTAGTTGCCGACCAGCCCGCCCGATTCCGTGACCAGCAGCGAGCCGGCGGCCATGTCCCACTTGCTCAGGCCCTGCTCGAAGAAGCCGTCGAGGCGGCCGCAGGCCACGTATGCGAGGTCCAGGGCGGCGGCGCCGGGGCGGCGCAGGCCCTTGCAGCTTTCCGTCATGGTGGCGAACAGGCGCGTGTAGTCGTACAGGCCCTCCATGTCGCGATACGGGAAGCCGGTGCCGATCAGGCAGTCGGCCAGCTTGTCGCGGCGCGTGACGCGGATCCGGCGGTTGTTCAGGAACGCGCCGGCGCCCTTGGACGCGGTGAAGAGTTCGTCGCGCGTCGGGTCATACACCACGGCCTGCGTGACCACGCCGCGCTGCATCAACGCGATCGACACGCCGTATTGCGGAAAGCCGTGGATGAAGTTGGTGGTGCCGTCCAGCGGGTCGATCACCCAGACGTTTTCGCTGGCGGTCTCGCCGTCGGCCCAGGACTGGCCGGACTCTTCCGCTAGAATCGCGTGATCGGGGTAGGCTGTCTTGATGACTTCGATGATCGCGGCTTCGGCCGCGCGATCGACTTCGGTGACGAAATCGTTGTGCTGTTTGCGCTCGGCGCGCAGGCTATCGACGTCGAAGGACGCGCGGTTGATGATGGTGCCGGCCTTGCGGGCAGCCCGGACGGCGATATTGAGCATCGGATGCATGACGGATCTCCGCGCCTGGCGCGCCTTGGCGGCAGGCGAAACAACACAGCGAATTGTAGAAGAACGAGCGGCGGGCCAATCTCGCGATCCTGCCCGCCGTCAAAAGAGTGGCCGTATTGTATATGAACCCCGCCTCCGTCGCCCCGGAAACAGCACCGAACCCCACACTCGCCGACCCGGAAACGTTGCGCCAGCGCGCAGCCCGCTGCCGTTTCGTGCTGGTGGAGACGAGCCACCCCGGCAATGTCGGCTCGACGGCACGTGCGCTCAAGACGATGGGATTCGCCGATGCGGGCAGCTTCGTGCTCGTGCGCCCGCGCCAAGCCGACGCCACCTCGCATGCCGATGCCGTTGCCATGGCAAGCGGCGCCGACGACGTGCTTGCTAATGCGCGCGTCGTCGAGGACATTGGTGAAGCGCTGGCCGGGGCTTCGCTCACCATCGCCCTGACCGCGCGCCCGCGTGAATTCGGCCCGCGCCGCATCGGCCCGCGCGCTGCCGCGGACGAGGTGGCCGCCTTGCTGGCCGCGCCGGACACGACGGTTGCCTTCGTCTTTGGCAACGAGCGCTTCGGCCTGCCAAACGAGGTGGTGGAGCGCTGCCATGTCGTCACGCACATTCCTGCCAACCCGGCCTATGCCTCGCTGAACCTGTCGCAGGCGGTGCAGTTGATCGCGTACGAGGTGCGCATGGCGCTGCTGGCCGACACCGGCACGGGCGACACGCGCGTCGAGGGCGTCGGCTTTGTCGGCGAGCCGGCTACCGCCGAGCAGATCGACGGCATGTTCGAGCACCTCGAGCGCGGCCTCGTCGAGATCGGCTTTCTCGACCCCGCACAGCCGAAGAAGCTGATGCCGCGCCTGCGGCGTCTGTTTGCCCGCACCCAGCTGGAGACCGAGGAGGTCAACATCCTGCGCGGGATCGCCAAGCGCATGCTGGGCCGCCGCGGCGATGCGGCCACGCCGCCCACGGGCGCAGCCGACGACTGTCGCTGATCGTCCTGATCGCCGCCTGCACGGCGGCGCGCTGCGTCTGTCCGTCGGGCTAAAACCCTTGCCATCGCGCGGTAAGGGATGCCTTACACTGCCCCCAGCGCACACCGATGCGCGGCAGTTTCATAACGATCCACACACGACCAAGATGTTCACACGCATTCGCGAAGATATCCGCGCCATCATGGAGCGAGACCCGGCCGCGCGCAGTCGCTGGGAAGTGCTGACCTGCTATCCGGGTCTGCACGCCGTCATCGTCCATCGGGTCGCGCATGCGTGTTGGAACGGCGGTTTCAAGTGGCTGGGGCGGTGGCTTTCGCACCTCGGGCGTTTTCTGACCGGCATCGAGATTCACCCTGGCGCGACGATCGGCCGGCGCGTGTTCATCGATCACGGCATGGGCGTGGTGATCGGCGAGACGGCCGACATTGGCGACGATTGCACGATCTACCAGGGCGTCACGCTGGGCGGCACCTCCCTGTACAAGGGCGCCAAGCGGCATCCGACGCTCGGCAAGGGCGTGGTGGTGAGCGCGGGCGCCAAGGTGCTCGGCGGCTTCGTCATCGGGGACGGCGCGCGGGTTGGCTCCAATGCGGTGGTGCTCAAGCCGGTGCCGCCGGGCGCCACGGCCGTGGGCATTCCGGCACGCATCGTCGAGCGCGATACGCCCAAGGAGGCCCAGCCGGCGCTCAAGCAGGAGTTCTCGGCCTACGGGATCACGCCGGACGCCGATGATCCGGTGTCGCTGGCGCTCAAGCGGTTGATCGACCACAGCGCGCTCCAGCAGGAGCGCATCGAGTCGATCCTGTCTGCACTCGACCGCCTGGGCGCGCACCTCGAGAACTCGCCGAACGATCCGTTCGATGCGAGCGAGCTGAAGCGGATGCTGAAGTAGGGCCGGGCGGTGACGGTCATGACGCCGTCACCGGCTCGACGGTCCATGCGCCTTTGTCGAATTTGAGGAAGCTGCCGCGCGGCTGCGGCGCATCGAAATCCCAATCGGAGAGCACCCAGCGCCTGCCGGCCGGTTCATGATGCAGCTGCGGGCGGTGCGTGTGGCCGTGGATCAGCGTGGCGGTGCCGGCGGCCTTGAACAGCGTATCGACGGCTTCGGGCGCGACGTCGCCCATCATTGCGGCGGCGCGTGGTTCGCCTGCCACGTTGGCGGACATGGCACGGCCGGCTTCGCTCTCCGCGCGCATCTTCTGCGCGATCCTCAGCCGCCAGCGCAGCGGCATCGCCAGGAAGATCCGTTGCACCCAGCGCCTGCGCGTCCAGCGGCGAAAGCGCATGTAGGCCGCGTCACGGGTGCACAGCGCATCGCCATGGGCGAGTGCGATGCGCTCGCCATCGACTTCCAGAACGCTCGGGTCGCCCAGCAGCGTGGCATGTGCGGCCGCCAGGAAGCGCTCGCCGAGCAGGAAATCGCGATTGCCGTGCATGAACAGCACGCGCGTGCCGGCGTTCGCCAGCTCGGCGAGCAGGCTGGCGATGTGCTGGTGGAACGGGTCGACGAGTTCTTCATCGCCGACCCAGTACTCGAAGAAATCGCCCAGTATGACCAGCGTGCGTGCTTCGCGTGCGCGCGTGCGCATGAAGCGCTCGAACGCGGCGGCGGTGGCGGGCATGCTGGCCGTCAGGTGCAGATCCGAAATAAAAAACACCGGCCCGGAAACCCGGACCGGTGTCTTCAGCGCGGATGCCGTGGAGGCGTGCGCTGCGTCGATCATTCGATGACTTCGGCGCTTTCGATGATCACGTCTTCCATCGGCACGTCCTGGTGGAAGCCGCGGTTGCCGGTGCGCACGGCACGAATCTTGTCGACCACGTCCATGCCTTCGGTCACCTTGCCGAAGACGGCGTAGCCCCAGCCTTGCGGCGTCGGCGAGGTGTGGTTCAGGAAGTCGTTGTCGACCGTGTTGATGAAGAACTGGGCCGTGGCCGAGTGCGGATCATTGGTGCGTGCCATGGCAATGGCGCCGCGCTCGTTCTTCAGGCCGTTGTTGGCTTCGTTCTCGATCGGGGCCTTGGTCGGCTTCTGTTTCATGTCGTTGCCCGGTTCGAAGCCGCCGCCCTGGATCATGAAGCCCTTGATGACGCGGTGGAACACCGTGTTGTTGTAGTGGCCGTCCTTGACGTAGCTCACGAAGTTGGCGACGGTCTTGGGCGCCTTTTCGGCGTCCAGGGCGAGCGTGATGTCGCCGTGGTTGGTGTGCAGCTTGACAGTGGTCATGATGTTTCCTTCGGTGAGCAAAGCGTTACTTGGAGACGACGGTGGCCGATTCGATGACGATCGGCTTCACGGGCACATTCTGGTGGGGGAACCGGGTCGTGGTTTCCACGGCCTTGATCTTGTCGATGGTGTCGGTGCCCTCGACCACCTTGCCGAAGACGGTATAGCCGTAACCGTCCTGACCAGGGTAGTTCAGCATGTTGTTGTCGACCACGTTCACGTAGAACTGAGCGGTGGCGGAGTTCGGATCCATGGTGCGGGCCATGGCGATCGTGTACTTGTCGTTCTTCAGGCCGTTCTTCGATTCGATCTCGACGGGCGGGCGGGTGTCCTTCTGCTTCATGTCGGGCGTGAAGCCGCCGCCCTGGATCATGAAACCGTCCATCACGCGATGGAAGATCGTGCCCTTGTAGAAACCATCCTTCACGTACTGCAGGAAGTTGGCGACCGTCTTGGGGGCTTTGTCCGGATAGACCTCCACGGTGAAGTTGCCCATCGACGTCTTGAACTGGACGCGCGGCGCGGGCGCGGCTGCCGCAGCCGCGGACACGGCCAGCGCACACACCAGCCCGGCAAAGAGAGAGCGAATACGAAGCATGATCGAGAGGGAAGGATCGGAAAGGAGAATGGCCGCGCGCCTCAATGACGCTTGGCCGGTTTGCCGGTGACGCCGCTTGCGGCGGGCAGTGCGGCAGCGGGCTCTGCAGCGGGATGCACGCCCGGGAGGTCGGGCAGCGCATCCAGGCGTGCACGTGCGTTGGCGTTCTTCGGGTTCAGCTTGATCGCGTTCTGGTATGACTGGGCGGCCAGACGGACGTAAATATCGCCGAGGTTCGATTGCGCCAGCGCATTCTCGGGCGCCACGCGGCTCGCCATGATGAGGCTGTCCCGCGCACGCAGCAGCTCGCCGCGTTCGGCATACAGCGCCGCCAGGTTGATGTATGGCTCGGGCAGTTCAGGGAAGTCCTGCGTCATCTGGCTGAATGCCACGATGGCATCGTCGCTGCGGCCCAGGCCGGCAAGCGCCACGCCACGCTGGAAACGGGCCTGCGCGTTGCGCGGTTGCGCCGCGACATCCTTGTCCAACTCGGCCAGCGCCTCGGCGTATCGCTTGCCGGCGAGTTCATCATCGATGCGCTTCTGGCGTGCGACCTGCGGCGGTTGCTGGTTGCTCGGCGTCAGGTCTGCCGGCAGTGCAATGCCGGCGGTCTGGGCGATGGCCGGCGTGGCTGACACGGCAAGCAGGCAGGCCAGGGTTGCAGCGCACAGGGTTGCACCGTGCAGACGCAGCGTACTGTTCATGAGAATCGGTTCCGTTATACTCCGCCGCATTCTAACAAACCGTCTTTGTGCGCAGCAGCGGCCATGCGCATCGGGAAAGGTGCTTGACGGGGAGCAAGCCGGCGCGCCGGCCGCCCGACTCGTCGGCGCAGTTCCGGTAAGATATGCCGCTAGTTTTTCGGGCGCTGTACCGGCGCCGACTGCCTCCAATTTGGTCCGCCTGCATCGGCGCATCTCGCATGCGCGGCGCGCTGAATCTCCCGACACCGCTTCATGGAATCACTCAAGATCTACAACACGCTTGCGCGTGAGAAACAGACGTTCGTCCCCATCGAGCCTGGCCGCGTGCGCATGTACGTGTGCGGGATGACGGTGTACGACTACTGTCACGTCGGGCATGCGCGGGTCATGGTGGTGTTCGACATGGTGCAGCGGTGGTTGCGTGCATCGGGTTACGAGGTGACCTACGTGCGCAACATCACCGACATCGACGACAAGATCATCAGGCGCGCGGTGGAAAACGGCGAGACGATGCGCGCGCTCACCACGCGCTTCATCGAGGCGATGCACGAAGACGCCGATGCGCTGGGCGTGCAGCGCCCCGATCATGAGCCGCGCGCGACGCAATACGTGCCGCAGATGCTGAGCATGATCGGCAAGCTGCAGCAGAATGGCCTTGCCTACCAGGCCGCCGACGGCGACGTGAACTACGCCGTGCGCAAGTTCCCCGGCTACGGCAAGCTGTCGGGCAAGTCGCTCGAAGACCTGCGCGCCGGCGAACGGGTTGCGGCCAACGATGCCAAGCAGGATCCGCTCGACTTCGTCCTGTGGAAGTCCGCCAAGGCCGACGAGCCGGCCGAATCGCGCTGGGCTTCGCCATGGGGCGAGGGCCGCCCCGGCTGGCATATCGAGTGCTCGGCGATGAGCTGCGAGCTGCTCGGGGAACATTTCGACCTGCACGGTGGCGGCGCCGACTTGCAGTTTCCCCACCACGAAAACGAGATCGCCCAGTCCGAGGGCGCGACCGGCAAGCCCTTCGTCAACACGTGGATGCACAACGGCTTCGTGCGCGTGAATGACGAGAAGATGTCGAAATCGCTGGGCAACTTCTTCACCATCCGCGATGTGCTGAAGGTGTACGACGCGGAAGTGGTGCGCTTCTTCATCCTGCGCTCGCACTATCGCAGCGATCTGAACTACAGCGATGCACACCTTGACGACGCCCGTCACGCATTGACGCGCTTGTATACAGCGCTCAAGGACGTGCCCGCATCGGCCAATGCGCAGCCCGACTGGAACGAGCCGCACGGCAAGCGTTTCCGCGAGGCCATGAACGATGACTTCAACACGCCGGTCGCGGTGTCGGTGCTGTTTGAGCTGGCGAGCGAAGTCAACAAGACGCGCTCCCCTGAGCTGGCCACTCAGTTGGCGGCGCTGGCCGGCGTGATGGGTTTGCTGGGGCGCGATCCGCACGCGTTCCTGCAAGGCGGCGTGTCGGCCGATGGCCTGGATGCGGCTGAAGTCGAAGCCCGCATCGAAGAGCGCCGCGCCGCCAAGGCCGCACGAGACTTTGCCCGCGCCGACGCGATCCGCGCCGATCTGCTGGCCGCGGGCATCGTCCTGGAAGACAAGCCGGGCGGCGTGACCGAGTGGAGACGCGCATGAACGCGGTGGCCAAGAAAGCCAGCGCAGGGCGCGGCACGGCCGCCAGGAAGGCGCCTGCCGTGAAAACGGCGGCCCCCCGGAAGGCCTCCGCCAAGAAGATCGACGGCGCGCCGAGCAAGACGGTTGCCGCCAAAAGCACGACCATCAAGGCCGGCAAGGTGACGCAGGCCGGTCCTGCCAAGCGCGCTGCAACCAAGGTGCCGCTGCCGGAAACCCTCGCGACCAACGAAACCGTGCCCGTGCCGGCCGAGGTCGTGCTGTCGGGCCCACCCGCGTACTGGCAAGAGGCGTGCGCCGACCTGATGAAGCGCGACCGCATCCTGCGCAAGATCATCCCGACGTACGGGCCGGCGCACCTCGCATCGCGCGGCGATCCATTCGTCACGCTTGCCCGATCGATCGTGGGCCAGCAGATTTCAGTCAAGGCGGCGCAATCGGTGTGGGAGCGCGTGGTGATGGCGTGCCCGAAACTCGTGCCTGCACAGTTCCTGCGGGCCGGGCAGGAGAAACTCGCGGCCTGCGGCTTGTCCAAGCGCAAGGCCGAGTACATCCTCGATCTGGCCGAGCACTTCCGCAACGGTACGGTGCACGTGGCCAAGTGGGCGGAGATGGACGACGAGGACGTCATCGCCGAGCTGACCCAGATTCGCGGCATCGGCCGCTGGACAGCCGAGATGTTCCTCATGTTCAACCTGATGCGCCCGAACGTGCTCCCGCTGGACGACATCGGGCTGATCAACGCGATCTCACAGAACTATTTCAGTGGCGAACCCGTCACTCGCAGTGAGGCGCGCGAAGTGGCCGCCAACTGGGAGCCGTGGCGCACCGTGGCGACGTGGTACATGTGGCGCAGCCTCGATACGGCCACCACGTATTGAGCTGTCAACTTCAATGAAACGGCGCGCATCGCCGGGCGGCCAAAATCCGGTAGAATGCGCGCCTTCAAGAGCCTTTCAGAAGATCCATGAAAACAACCTTCCTGGAGTTCGAGCAGCCGATCGCAGAACTTGAGGCGAAGATCGAAGAACTTCGTTTCGTTCAAGACGATTCCGCTGTCGATATTTCTGAAGAAATCTCCCGCCTGGCCGCAAAGAGCCAGCAGCTCACCAAGGATCTGTACGCCAACCTGACGCCCTGGCAGGTCGCACAGATCGCCCGGCACCCGCAGCGTCCTTACACGCTGGACTACGTCCGCGAGATCTTCACCGACTTCCACGAGTTGCACGGTGACCGCACGTTTGCGGACGACCTGTCCATCGTGGGCGGTCTGGCGCGCTTCAACGGCCAGGCTTGCATGGTCATCGGCCACCAGAAGGGCCGCGACACGAAGGAGCGCGCGCTGCGCAACTTCGGCATGTCCAAGCCCGAGGGCTATCGCAAGGCCAAGCGCCTGATGGAACTGGCCGACAAGTTCGGCCTGCCGATCTTCACCTTCGTCGATACGCCGGGCGCCTTCCCGGGTATCGATGCAGAAGAGCGCGGCCAATCCGAAGCCATCGGTCACAACCTGTTCGTGATGGCCGGCCTGAAGGTGCCGCTGATCGCCACCATCATCGGCGAGGGCGGCTCGGGCGGGGCGCTGGCCATCGCCATGGGCGACGCGGTCCTGATGCTGCAGTTCGCGACGTACGCCGTGATCTCGCCGGAAGGCTGCGCGTCGATCTTGTGGAAGACGGCCGAGAAGGCGCCCGAAGCCGCCGAGGCACTGGGCCTGACCGCGCACCGCCTGAAGGCGCTGGGCCTGATCGACAAGATCGTCAACGAGCCGCTGGGTGGCGCCCACCGCGATCCGAAGGCCATGGCCGCCATGCTCAAGCGCGCGCTGGCCGAGTCGCTGCGCCAGTTCCAGGGCATGAAGACGTCGGAACTGCAGGCGCGTCGCCACGAACGGCTGATGGCCTATGGCAAGTTCAAGGAAACCGACGGTCGCTGATTCGTCTGCGCTGCTGGTCGACAAGGTCGCACAACGCGTTGCCGCGTGTGCGGCCTTTGTCGTTTCTGGCGGCGTGCCGACCGTGGCCATTGCGCTGTCGGGCGGGCGCGATTCCGCCGCGCTGCTGCACGCGTGCGCGGCGTGGCGCGATGCAGGGGCGCACGTACGGCTCGTTGCGCTGCATGTCAATCACGGCCTGCAGGCCGATGCCCACGCCTGGGAGCGCGCCTGTTCCCGCATGGCCGAAGCCGTCGCCGTCGAGTTCCACGCGCGCCGCGTCCATGTCTGCGCCAGTGCAGGACAGGGCGTCGAGGAAGCCGCGCGCGAGGCCCGCTATGCCGCATTGGAAACGCTTTGCACCGAGACCGGCGCGTCGCTTCTGTTGACGGCGCACCACCTGGACGATCAGGCGGAAACCGTCCTGCTGCAGCTGATGCGCGGTGCGGGCCTGGACGGGCTCGCCGCCATGCCGATGGTGCGCCCCGGCGCATTCCCGCTGTTGCGCCCCTGGATCGATGTGCCGCGCAGCGAGATCGAGCGCTATGCACACGCGCGTTCGCTGACTTGGGTTGACGACCCCTCGAACGATGACACGCGCTACGCGCGCAATGCATTGCGGCCGCTGCTCAAGGGAATGGCCGCGCATTTTCCCGGGTATCGCGAAGCACTGGCGCGCAGCGCGGCGCACCTCGCGCATGCGGCTGAGCTCGTCGATGAAGTCGCACGGGCGGATCTCGCGCAGATCGTTTCCGCGAACGGTCTCAGCATCGCAGGACTGGCCGCGCTGTCGCGCGCGCGCCAGCGTGCGGCCCTGCGGCTGTGGCTCGGGTCGGAAGGCATGCGGGCTCTGTCCGCGCGCCGGCTGGACGATCTGCGCACACAACTGGTCGAGGCCCGCCAGGATGGCGCGCTGTGCGTCAACCTGCCGGCCGGGCGCTGCGTCAGGCGCTACCGCGGGATGGCATGGATGGAACGCGCCGAGGTCGATCCCGCGCGACAGGCTGCCGGCGAGGTCATCCCCTTTGATGGGACGCGGCGTACCGAGCAGCGTGTCGATGTGGCGGCGTGGAAGGGGGTGCTCGTTTTCTCGCCCGTGTCGAACGGCATTCCGACGCACGCGTTGCGGGGACCGCTCTCACTCGTGCCGCGCCGAGGGGGCGAGCGCATCGTGCTGCGCACAGGCGGCCCTACGCGCGCCCTGAAGCAGGCCTATCAGGAAGCGGGAATCCCCGCCTGGCAGCGGGCGAAGCTGCCGCTGCTGTACGCGGGCGACACGCTGGTCTTCGCCGCGGGTCTGGGCATCGACCGCTCGCTCGTGAAGCGGGGTGCCGCGTGGGACATTGCCTGGCTGCCGGCAGGCCTACGTGGGGGATAGGGCACATCGCTTCGCGCGATTTGCTTGCCGATCAATGCAGTTTGCTGTATTTTCAAAAGCTTTTGCACCGCACCGCCTCCTCTCGATCTTCCCAAGATGGCTCTCATCGTTCACAAATACGGCGGCACGTCGATGGGTTCAGTTGAACGCATCAAGAACGTCGCCAAGCGCGTTGCCAAATGGCATCGTGCCGGTCACCAGATCGTGGTCGTTCCGTCGGCCATGTCCGGCGAAACCAACCGCCTGCTGGGTCTGGCCAAAGAGATTTCGGCCCAGCCCGACCCGCGTGAACTGGACATGATTGCCTCCACGGGCGAGCAGGTGAGCGTGGGCCTGCTGGCCATCGCGCTGCATGCCGAAGGCATTGACGCCCGCAGCTATACCGGCTGGCAAGTGCCGGTCAGGACCGACTCGGCCTACACCAAGGCCCGCATCCAGTCGATCGACGACCAGCGCGTGCGCGCCGATCTCGATGCCGGCCGCGTGGTCGTCATCACCGGCTTCCAGGGCATCGACAGCGAAGGCCACATCACCACCCTCGGCCGCGGTGGCTCGGACACCTCCGCCGTGGCGGTCGCCGCCGCGCTCGAAGCCGAGGAATGCCTGATCTACACCGACGTCGACGGTGTCTACACCACCGATCCGCGCGTGGTGGACGACGCTCGCCGGCTGGACAAGATCACCTTCGAGGAGATGCTGGAAATGGCCAGCCTGGGCTCGAAGGTGCTGCAGATTCGCTCGGTGGAGTTTGCCGGCAAGTACCGCGTGAAGACGCGCGTGCTGTCGTCGCTGACCGACCCGCTGATGCCGCTCGACGTCGAGATGAACTCGGGCACGCTGATTACTTTTGAGGAAGATTCGAACATGGAAGCCGCCGCCATTTCCGGCATCGCCTTTGCCCGCGACGAAGCCAAGATCACCGTGATCGGTGTGCCGGACAAGCCCGGCATCGCTTATCAAATCCTGGGTCCGGTCGCCGACGCCAACATCGACGTCGACATGATCATCCAGAACCAGTCGGTGGAAGGCAAGACGGACTTCACCTTCACCGTGCCGCGCGGCGAATACCAGCGCGCCCTGGCGATCCTGAACGACAGCGTGAAAGGCCACATTGGCGCGGCGAGCGTGTCCGGCGACCCGAAGGTGTCGAAGGTGTCGGTGGTGGGCGTGGGCATGCGCTCGCACGTGGGCATCGCCAGCAAGATGTTCCGCACGCTGTCGGAAGAGGGCATCAACATCCAGATGATCTCGACTTCGGAGATCAAGATCTCGGTGCTGATCGACGAGAAGTACATGGAGTTGGCCGTGCGCGCGCTGCACAAGGCGTTCGAGCTGGACCAGGCGTAATCGCCTGAGCATTGCCGGGTGGCGCCCCGGAGCTGCTGCTCCCCACCGCTGTCATGCAGTTGTCGTTGACCGGGTGGGGTGAAGTGGCTAGAATACGCGCTTCGTCGCGCGGGCTCCTTCGTGCGACGGACAGTTTGGGAGACGTGGCCGAGAGGTCGAAGGCACTCCCCTGCTAAGGGAGCATCCGGGCCAAAACCTGGATCGAGGGTTCGAATCCCTCCGTCTCCGCCAGCAATGGCGGAACAACCCCGGAAGATCGCGGTCTTCCGGGGTTTTCTTTTTGGCGCGCGCCCTACGAGCAAGCCACCATATTCGCCGGCCGTTTCCTGCTTGGCACGAGGCAGGGCATGACGCCGGGGCTGCATGCAGTGGGCGACGTTTGCACGGGCGGGTGACAGCCGCGTTCAGCGTTGCCCATACCCACCGCGATACGTGAGCAACGGAGCCTGGCGGCAGCGCAGTGCGATGGGTCATGCCGAGCGCCTCCGGTATCAAGAGCGATTTGCGCGGTTGGGAGACGTGGTGACGTTGCGCGGATGGCAGAGGGGAGAGGGGCTTGGCCCCGGAGGACGTGCGGCTATGTACGGGAGAGGGCTGTCGCCATCCACGAAAAACGGGACCCGATTGGGTCCCGTTGGCTCGTGCGTTCACGTGCGGTGACACGGAGGTGGGCCGCACGCCCGTTCAGCGTCAGCCCTGGCCGACGCTCTCCGGCACACCGGCGGTCACGTTGAAGCCGCAGTCGACGTAGGTGATCTCGCCCGTCACGCCGCTGGACAGATCGGAGAGCAGGAAAGCGGCCACGTTGCCGACTTCTTCAATGGTGACGTTGCGGCGCAGCGGTGCGACGTCTTCCATGTACTTGAGCAGCTTGCCGAAATCCTTGATGCCAGACGCCGCGAGCGTCTTGATCGGGCCGGCCGAAATGCCGTTGGCGCGGATGCCCTTCGGCCCCAGCGAATTGGCCAGATAGCGCACGCCGGCCTCCAGCGATGCCTTTGCCAGCCCCATCGTGTTGTAGTTCGGGACCACGCGCTCGGCGCCCAGGTAGGTCAGGGCGAGCAGAGACGCATTGGGCGACAGCATCGGCAGTGCGGCCTTGGCCAGCGCCGGAAAGCTGTACGCCGAGATGTCGTGCGCGATACGGAACGACTCACGCGACAGGCCGTCGAGGAAGTCGCCGGCAATCGCTTCGCGCGGCGCAAAGCCGATCGAATGTACGAGGCCGTCAAAGTGGCCCCAGTGCTTGCCGAGGTCTTCGAACACCTTGGCGATCTGCTCGTCGCTACCGACGTCGCAGTCGTACACCAGTTTGCTGCCGAACTCGTTGGCGAATTCGGTAATGCGGTCTTTGAAGCGCTCACCGACGTACGTGAAGGCCAGTTCGGCGCCTTCGCGCTTGCAGGCGTTGGCGATGCCGTAGGCGATCGAGCGGTTGGACAGAAGGCCGGTGATCAGAATGCGCTTGCCAGCGAGGAATCCCATGGTTTCTCCGTGCAGATGTGGGGCAACGTCGCGCCGATACGCCACGGCGGCATGGAGCGGGCGTGATTGCGGGCGCGACGTGATTGGGTCGGCGCGATCATACCGGAAAGCTCCGTACCGCTGCGCTTTTGCGCGGCAGTGCATACGCTGTGCCCGCCTTGTCAATGCGGGACGATCCTGCCGGCCGATTTGACGGGATTGCCTCGGCAGGGCGTTAGAATCGTCCAAAACACTGTTTTACACACCGATCAATCGGATCAACGCATGCAAGGACAACGGGGGCAAGGGGCGCAATGAGCGTGCGCGCTGCGGCACACACACGATGGATGGCACTGGCTTGCCTGCTGGCGGCCACATGCGCGGCGCCAGCCTGGGCGGCACACGGTTATGCGGAATACGGCGACCTGAAATATCCGGCCGGCTTTTCGAACTTCGCCTATCTGAATCCGAAGGCGCCCATTGGCGGGATGCTGCTGCTGGGCAACCCCGACCGGCGCACGAGTTTTGACAAGTTCAATCCGTTCACGATCAAGGGGACGTCCGCGCCGGGCCTGAACCAGCTGGTGTTCGAAAGCCTGCTCATTTCAAGCTGGGACGAGACGGCCAGCGGCTATGGCCTGCTCGCCGACGACGTCAACGTCGCGCCGGACGAGCTGTCGGTGACGTTCCATCTCAACCCGAAGGCGCGGTTCTCCAACGGCGACCCGGTACGCGCGTCCGACGTCAAGTACTCCTACGACATGTTGATGGGCAAGGGCGCGAGCCCCGCCTACCGCAGCATGACGGCCGACGTATCGAAGGTGACGGTCGTCGATGCCGCCACCATCCGCTATGAGTTCAAGCGCAAGAACAAGGAGCTGCCGCTCATCGTAGGTGGCTTGCCGGTGTTCTCGCCCAAATGGGGCAAGGGCAGCGGCAAGGCGGAGGACCCGGATGGCGGCAAGGATGTCCCGTTCGACAAGCTGACCTTCCAGGACCCCATTGCAAGCGGGCCGTACGTGATCGAGCGATTCGATCCGTCGCGCGGCATCACATTCCGGCGCAACCCGAACTACTGGGGCCGCGACCTGAACGTACGTCGCGGCTCGTTCAACTTCGAGCGCATCCAGTACAAGCTGTACAAGGACGAGACCGCCCGCCTCGAAGCGTTCAAGGCCGGTGAATACGACGCCATGGTCGAATACCGTGCCAAGAACTGGGCCAAGAGCTACGTCGGCGTGAAGTTCCGCAACGGCGAGCTGATCAAGAGCGAGTTCCCGCACCGCAATGGCGCCGGCATGCAGGGGTTCGTGATGAACCTGCGTCGGCCGCTATTCCAGGATCTGCGGGTGCGCCAGGCGCTGGGGCTTGCGCTCGACTTCGAGTGGCTCAACCGGCAGCTGTTCTACGGCGCATATCGACGGCTGGACAGCTACTTCGCCAACAGCGAGCTCGCGGCCTCGGATTCGATCACGGGCATGCCCGGCAAGGGCGAGCTCGCACTGCTGGAACCGCTGCGCAGCAAGCTCGAACCCGAGGTGTTTGGCGTGCTCTCGCCGCCGCCCTCCACCGACCCCCCAAGCTCATTGCGCGACAACCTGCGCCAGGCGCGCCGCCTGCTGGCCCAGGCGGGCTGGACATATACCGACGGCGCGTTGCGCAACGCCAAGGGCGAGCCCTTCGTCTTCGAGATGCTGGACGACGGTGGCGCCATGAGCCGCGTGATGGCAGCCTACGCGCGCAATCTCGAAAAGCTCGGCATCCAGGTCAACCAGCGCATGACCGACTTTGCCCTCTACCAGAAGCGGCTCGAAGAGTTCGATTTCGACATGATCTCGCTGCGCTTTCCCGACTCACAGAGCCCGGGCAATGAGCTGAAGGACCGGTTCGGTTCCGCGGCGGCGGACGAGCAAGGCTCCGACAACGTGATCGGCCTCAAATCGCCGGCGGTGGATGCCTTGATCGACGACGTGCTGCGCGCACAGACTCGCGACGAACTCGTCATCGCCTCGCGCGCGCTCGACCGTGTGCTGATGCATGGGTCTTATGTGATTCCGCACTGGTATTCGGCATCGCACCGCGTGGCCTACAACAAGAACCTGATGTATCCGGAGCGCCTGCCGTACTACTACTCGGCGGAAACTTGGGTGCTGACGGCCTGGTGGCGCAAGCCGGAAGCCTCCCAATCACCCCATCGGTGACGCCATGTTTGCCTACCTGATCAAACGGCTGCTGCTTTTGATCCCGACGTTGATCGGGGTGATCACGCTCACATTCGTGGTGATCCAGTTCGTGCCCGGCGGCCCCGTCGAGCAGATGATGATGGAGATGAAAGGGCGCGGCGGCGGCAGCGAGGCCAGCGGCGGCGGCGCGTTCGATTATCGCGGCCGGCGTGGCGTGGACGCCGAGAAGATCAAGGAAATCCGGGCGCTGTACGGCTTCGACAAGAGCCCCGTGGAGCGTTACTTCCTGATGCTCGGGCGCTTTGCGCGATTCGACCTGGGCGAGAGCTACTTCCAGCACCGCAGCGTGTGGGAGTTGATCAAATCCAAGCTGCCGGTATCGATATCGATCGGCCTGTGGACCTTCTTTCTCACCTACCTGATCGCGGTGCCGCTCGGCATTGCGAAGGCGGTCCGGGCAGGCAGCCGGTTTGACCTCGTGACCAGCATCGTCGTGCTGGTCGGCTATGCCATCCCCGGGTTCGTGCTCGGTGTGCTGCTGCTGGTGCTGTTTGGCGGCGGCACGTTCTTCCAGTGGTTTCCGATCCGCGGCATCACGTCTGACAACTGGGATCAGCTGAGCCTGCTCGGCAAGGTGACGGACTACCTGTGGCACATCGCGCTGCCGGTGACGGCGTCGGTAGTGGGCAGCTTTGCCGTCATCACCATGCTGACGAAGAACGCATTTCTCGAAGAGATCCGCAAGCAGTACGTGCTGACGGCGCGCAGCAAGGGCCTGTCGGAGCGGCGTGTGCTGTGGAAGCACATTTTCCGCAACGCACTGCTGCCGTTGGTGACCGGGTTTCCGACCGCGTTCATCGGCGCGTTCTTCACGGGGTCGCTGCTGATCGAACAGCTGTTCTCGCTCGACGGTATGGGCTTGTTGTCGTACGAGGCCGTGGTCCGGCGCGACTATCCGGTGGTGCTCGGCACGCTGTACCTGTTTACGCTGATCGGGCTGGCAGCGCGGTTGATCTCGGACGTTTGCTACGTGCTTGTCGATCCGCGCATCCATTTCGGCTCGGTGGGGCGCTAGGCGGACAGAGCATCATGACCCAGTATTCGCGTACCTCCGCACATCCGTCCAACGTCGCCGCGCCGCATGCGGTGCGCCATTCGCCGTCGCCGCTCAAGCGTGCATGGCGGCGCTTCAAGCAGCATCGGCTGGGCTACTGGAGCCTCGTCATCTTTGTCGTGCTCTTCGTGCTCAGCCTGGCGGCCGAGGCCATTTCGAATGACCGGCCCCTGGTCGTGCGGTACCACGGCAAGTGGTACTTCCCGATCGTGAAGACGTACCCCGAAACGGCGTTCGGCGGAGATTTCCCCACGCCCACGGATTACCTCGATCCTTACATCCGCGAGAAGTTCAAGGAGCCCGGCAGCTTCGCGATCTATCCGCCCAATCCGTATTCGTACGAGACGCTGAACTACTTCTCGAAGGAGCCCAATCCGGCGCCGCCGTCGGCCGAAAACTGGCTCGGCACCGATGACCGGGGGCGCGACGTGTTTGCGCGGCTGCTCTATGGCTTTCGCGTCTCGGTGCTGTTCGGGCTGGCGCTCACGCTGCTCGGGGTGCTGATCGGCACGCTCACCGGCGCCCTCATGGGCTTTTTCGGTGGGCGCTTCGATCTGGTGTCGCAACGTCTGATCGAGATCTGGAGCTCGATGCCAGAGCTGTACCTCTTGATCATCTTCGCGTCGATCTTCACACCGAGCCTCGGCCTGCTGATCATCCTGCTGTCGTTGTTCGGCTGGATGAGCTTGTCGGACTACGTGCGCGCCGAGTTCTATCGCAACCGCTCGCTGGACTATGTGAAGGCGGCGCGGGCCATGGGCCTGTCCAACTGGCAGATCATGTGGCGCCACATCATGCCCAACAGCCTCACGCCGGTGATCACCTTTCTGCCGTTCCGCATGAGCGCGGCCATCCTCGCCCTCACGAGCCTTGATTTTCTCGGCCTGGGCGTGCCGCCGTCGACGCCGAGCCTCGGCGAACTGCTCGCCCAAGGCAAGGCCAACCTCGATGCATGGTGGATCTCGCTGTCGACCTTCGTGGTGCTCGTGCTAACCCTCGTGCTGCTGACGTTCATGGGCGACGCGCTGCGCGATGCGTTCGACACGCGCCTGTCATTCGCGCACCTGCGTGCGCGCCAAAAGCCGGCGGGGGTGAAATGAGCCGCGTTGATCTGCGCTCCCCCGCGCCGCGGTACGACGGCCCGCTGCTGCGGCTGGACGATCTGTGCGTGCGCTTCGAATCCGAGCACGGCGAGACGACTGAGGCCGTCAAGCACGTTTCGCTCGACCTGCAGGCGGGCGAGCGGTTTGCCTTGGTTGGGGAATCCGGCTCGGGCAAGTCCGTTACCGCCCTGTCGATCATGCGGCTGCTGGCCGATGCGCACTACAGCGGGCGCATCCTGTTCGAGGGTCGAGACCTGCTCGCCGCCAGCGAGCGCGAGATGCGCGGCCTGCGCGGCGCCGACGTCGCCATGGTCTTCCAGGAGCCCATGACGGCGCTCAACCCCCTGTACACGATCGGCAACCAGATCGTCGAAACGCTGGAACTGCACGAAGGCCTGGACAAGCGCGCTGCCAAGGCCCGCGCGATTGCGCTGCTCGAGCGCACCGGGATTACCGAGGCGCCACGCCGCTTCGACGCGTTTCCGCACCAGCTCTCGGGCGGGCAGCGCCAGCGCGCGATGATCGCCATGGCGCTGGCATGCTCGCCCAAGCTGCTGCTGGCCGACGAACCGACCACCGCGCTGGACGTCACTGTGCGCATGCAGATCCTGCAATTGCTGCGCGAACTGCAAGCCGAGTTCGGCATGGCGATCATGCTGATCACGCACGACCTCAACATGGTGCGCGCCTTTGCCGAGCGCGTCGGGGTGATGGAGCGCGGCGTGCTCGTCGAGAGCGGCAATACGGCCGACGTGTTCAGCGCGCCCCAGCATCCCTACACGGTGCGCCTGCTCGAGAGCCGCCCGCAACGCGACGTGCTGCCCCTGGTGCCGCTAGCCCCGGTCCTGCTCGAAGCCGACAGGCTCACGGTCACGTACGAACGCCATCGACCGGGCTTTGCGGGGTGGTTCCGCTCCGACCCATTTACCGCGGTCGATGCGGTGTCGCTGCAGCTGCGCGAAGGCGAGACGCTTGGCATCGTGGGCGAATCCGGCTCGGGCAAGACCACGCTTGCCCAGACGCTGCTCGGGCTGCAGGCGCCGAAGGGCGGCGATCTGCGTTTCCTCGGCAACTCGGTGCTGCGCATTTCGCGCGATGAACGCCGCGCCGTCCGTGCACGCATGCAGGTCGTGTTCCAGGATCCGTATGGCTCGCTGTCGCCGCGCATGACGATCGAGGAGATCGTGGGGGAGGGCCTCGCGCTGCATCAGCCGCATATCAACGCCGCCGACCGTCGGCATCGCGTGATCGAAGCCCTGCGGGAAGTCGGCCTGGACCGCACGGCGCTCGGGCGGTATCCACACGAATTCTCGGGCGGCCAGCGCCAGCGCATTGCTATCGCGCGTGTGCTGATCCTCAAGCCGCAGGTACTGGTGCTCGATGAGCCGACTTCCGCACTCGATGTCTCCATCCAGCAGCAGGTGCTTTCGCTGCTGTCCGCCCTTCAGAAAAAGTACAACTTGTCGTATCTCTTCATCAGCCATGACCTGGCCGTGATCCGGGCGATGTCACATCGCGTGATCGTGATGAAGGACGGAAAAGTGGTCGAAGAGGGCGACACGGAGGCGGTTCTGGCGTCACCTTCGCATCCGTATACCTGCAAACTCATGGCCGCCGCTTCACTCATTCCTGCACGGGATAACCCGTAAGGACGGCCGTCCGCTCCCAAAAGCGGTGCAGTTTTGGGGCGTCCTATTTGTAAGAATGCGCATCGAAAGTCATGTGTAAGTACCTGATTCGTCTATGGATTCAGGGAAATTTGTAACGACCTTTGACAAGTCAAAGTGTCACTTTTATCATCCTGCGAGATTGTTTTTAACAGGATTCGGACTGTTCTCATTTCGGTTGGCGTATGTGTGGCCGACCATAACGAGTTTCCGAGGGAGAACCAATGCAGCACTTCGTACTTCATTCCATGGCGCGCCTGGCGGTAGGGGTTGTGATCGGCTGCGGCGTGATCGTGTCGAATGCAGTACAGGCTGATACGGTCTTCAAGGACACGGAAGTTCACGCCGACGCCAAGTCCGATGCCAAGCCCGGCCTCATCTCCAACGTGATGAGCAAAACCGGCGACGTCGTCATGAACGCGCTGGGCATGATCGGCCTGCGTTATCGCTTCGGCGGCAACACGCCTGAATCGGGCCTCGACTGCAGCGGCTTTGTCCGCTACGTCTTCAACGACACCTTCGGTTTCCTGCTGCCACGCCGCGCTGTTGAGATGAGCCGCGTCGGCACCAGTGTCGACATGGCCGAGTTGCGCCCCGGCGATCTGGTGTTCTTCAACACCATGCGCCACACCTTCTCGCACGTCGGCATCTACATCGGTGACAACAAGTTCGTGCATGCGCCGTCCACCGGCAGCAAGATCCGCGTTGATGACATGACGGCCTCGTACTGGGTGACGCGCTACAACGGTGCGCGCCGTATCGATGGCAACGCGAGCTCCATCAAGGATGGTGCGGACAACTTTGTCGAGCAGCTCAAGCGCATCGATCCGAACGCCGCTGGCAAGCCGCTGGCCATGTACGGTGGCTGATCTGGCAGGTGTCGAAGAAAAAAGACCGCCGAGGCGGTCTTTTTTGTTGCCCGCCGCGGGTGGGCTCAATGCGGCGACGACGGAGAGGCCGCGGTCGTCTGCGTGAGGTGCAGCTTTTCGCGCAGCAGCGGCATGGCGGCCTGCGCGGCTTGCTCGCCCGCGAGGATGGCCTCGTTGCGTGCGGCAAAGTCGCTGCCTTTCACGAACGGCAGCGATGGAGTGATCACCACATCCGCCTGTGCGAGTTCGGCCTTGTTGATGCTCTGGCCCATGATGGCGGTGGTCTGCAGCAGCATGCTGGCCTGGCCGGATACAGCCTGGCTGGACGGGTCCGCCGAGATGTTCACCGCAATCACGAACGTTGCGCCCATCTGCTTGACGTACGTCACGGGCACCGGGGCGACGAGCCCGCCGTCCACGTATTGCCGTCCGCCGATGGTCACGGGCTGAAACACGCCCGGGATGCTGCACGACGCGCGTACGGCCTGGCCGGTATTGCCGCGCCGAAAGAGGATCGGCTTGCCGCTGGCCAGATCCGTCGCAACGATGCCCAGCGGCGTGCGCATCTGTTCGATGGCCTTCTGCTTGACCAGGCGGTTGACGTACTTCTCCAGCGCTTCTCCCTTGAGCCATCCGCCGAAGCGGGTGCCGAACGGCAGCGCCCAGTCGGCGATCAGGGCCTCGTCCATCTTGAGCGCCATGCGGTTCATCTCAAGCCCCGACATGCCCGACGCATAGAGCGCCGCGACCACGCTGCCGGCGCTGGTGCCGGTCACAAAATCGATCTGGATGCCCTGCGCTTCGAGCATCTTGATGACGCCGATGTGCGCGAAGCCGCGCGCGGCGCCGCCGCCCAGTGCCAGCCCGATGCGTACGGGCAGGGTTGCGGGTTGTGCCGTGGGCGGCAGCACGGCCGTCGGCGGTGTGACCGGTGTTTCGGTCTTGCCCGAGGAAAAGCCGGTGACGGTGCACGCGGACAGCATGGAGGCGCCGGTGGCGCCCAGAAATAAGCGGCGTTGCATGGGGACGGTCAGGGCGGTGAGAGATCGGCGCAGTCGCGTCAGGGGCGCTGCAGCCGGCCGCCATTGTGCCAAAGTTCGGCGGCGGGCCGGGCAGCTGCGCGGGGCGCGGTTGCTATAATTTCTGTTTTACAGGGCCGCCTGTCATCCGACTGCGTGGCCCTCTTCGTTCAGCCATTCCTATGACCCAGCGCGTCCGCACTCGTTTCGCTCCCAGCCCCACCGGTTTCATTCACCTCGGCAACATCCGCTCGGCACTGTATCCGTGGGCGTTTGCCCGCAAGATGCGCGGCGATTTCATCCTCCGCATCGAAGATACCGACGTGGAACGCTCCACGCAGGAAGCCGTCGACGTGATCCTCGAAGCGATGGACTGGCTCGGCCTGGACATCGACGAGGGCCCGTTCTACCAGATGCAGCGCATGGATCGCTACCGCGAGGTCATTGCGCAGATGGTCGAGCAGGACATGGCCTATCCGTGCTACATGAGCACCGAAGAGCTCGACGCCCTGCGCGAGGCGCAGCGCGCGCGCGGTGAGAAGCCGCGCTACGACGGCACGTGGCGCCCGGAACCCGGCAAGGTTCTGCCGACGCCGCCCGCAGGTGTGCAGCCGGTGATCCGCTTCAAGAACCCGATCGGCGGCAGCGTGGTCTGGGATGACGCCGTCAAGGGCCGCATCGAGATCTCCAACGACGAGCTGGACGACCTCGTCATCGCGCGCCCCGATGGCACGCCCACGTACAACTTCTGCGTGGTCGTGGACGACATGGACATGCAGATCACGCACGTCATCCGCGGCGACGACCACGTCAACAACACCCCGCGCCAGATCAATATCCTGCGTGCGCTGGGCGGTACGCCGCCCGTCTACGCGCACCTGCCGACCGTGCTGAACGAGCAGGGCGAGAAGATGAGCAAGCGCCATGGCGCCATGAGCGTCACCGGCTACCGCGATGCGGGCTACCTGCCGGAAGCCATCGTCAACTACCTCGCCCGTCTCGGCTGGGCCCACGGCGACGCCGAGATCTTCTCGCGCGAGCAGTTCGTCGAATGGTTCGACCTGGAGCACCTCGGCAAATCGCCCGCTCAATACAATCCCGAAAAGCTCGCCTGGCTGAACAACCACTACATCAAGCAGGCCGACAACGCGCGCCTGGCCGGCCTCGTGAAGCCGTTCATCGAAGAGCTCGGTGGCAAGGTCGACGGTGGTCCGGTGTTGGCCGACGTCATTGCCTTGGTGAAGGATCGCGCCAACACGCTGCGCGAAGTTGCGCAGACCGCGCTGCTGTTCTACCGCACCAACCTGAGCGTCGATCCGGAACTCGCTGCGCAGCACCTCACTGGCGACGTCCGCCCGGGCATTGCCGCCCTTGCAGAGAAGCTCGGTGCGTTGCCTGAGTGGAAGCGCGAGGCGATCGGGGCGGCCTTCAAGGACGTCCTTGCCGCACACGGCTGGAAGATGCCCAAGCTGGCCATGCCGGTGCGCCTGCTGGTGGCGGGGCAACTGCAGACGCCGTCCATCGACGCCGTGCTCGAACTGTTCGGTCGCGATGTCGTTCTGCGCCGCCTGGCCGCGTGATGCCGGCCGCGCAAAAAATTTTTCGAAAGGGTATTGCCAAGCGCTGAACACTTCCCCTATACTCTTGTTTTCGCTGCAACACGAAGCGAAAACGCGGTAAAAAGCAGTAACTTGGGGCTATAGCTCAGCTGGGAGAGCGCTTGCATGGCATGCAAGAGGTCAGCGGTTCGATCCCGCTTAGCTCCACCAAAATGCCGAAAGATTCGATTCAAAAATAAATTTGAAAAGAAGCTTCCAAAACGCTAAAAAGTTCGTTATAGTAGCGGACTTCGCAGCGTAAGACAGAAAACGTTGCAAAACAGTTTCTGTCCCCTTCGTCTAGAGGCCTAGGACATCACCCTTTCACGGTGAGTACAGGGGTTCGAATCCCCTAGGGGACGCCAAAACAAGAGCTTAACCAGAAGCTCAATCGCAAAGCCAGTCTCTAGCTGGTCGAGCAAGCCGACAAGGAGTGGTAGTTCAGTCGGTTAGAATACCGGCCTGTCACGCCGGGGGTCGCGGGTTCGAGTCCCGTCCACTCCGCCAAATCAAAACCCGCTGCTTGCAGCGGGTTTTTTCTTTTGCGCTTCACTTCCGCGCAATGTCCCAGAAGTGTCCCTGGAGTTTTAAAGCGCGATTAAAGGCGCCGCATTAATCGTGGATGCGGCTGACGTGGTTGAAATAGCCGACAAGCAGGGCGCCGGCAACCATCAAGCTCAATCCGTTGGCAGCCCAGAAGCCCGCAGCGCCCTGCAACTGAGCAGCCGCATCGCCCAGCAGCCCGAAGCCCAGCACGTACCCGCCGCCCAGGCCGACGCCCCACAGCGAGAGCGCATAGATCAGTGTCGGGATCAGCGCGATCTTGTAGGCGCGCAGGATGAACGCGGCCATCACCTGCAGCGCGTCGAACATCTGATAGAACGCAATGAAGGGCAGTAGCGGCACCGCGATCGCGAGGACGGCTGCGTCGCGCGTGTAGAGCCCGACGAGCTCCCGGCGCAGGACGAGCACCGCCACACCAACGAGGGCTGCACAGAGCACGGCCAGCTTGATGCCGTTCAATGAGATGCGTCGCGCTACCCCTCGATCCCGTGCGCCAATCGATTGCGCGGCCAGCGTCGATGTGGCGATCGACAGGGACAGCGGCACCATGTATGCCACCGCGCCGAGGTTGGCCGCGATCTGGTGTCCGGCCAGGACTACGGTACCCAGCCGTGCAATGAAGATCGCCATCAGGGTGAACGACGTGATCTCGATCAGGTAGGTGAGCCCCATCGGCACACCGAGTCGGATCAGCGCCCACAGCCGCGCGCGGTTTGGCGGCGAGTACTGCGTGAAGATCGAGAACGGCGCGTACGCTGGATTGCGTATCAGGATGACCGCTGCGGCGATGAACCACAACCAGCTGATGATCATCGAGGCGAGCGCGCAACCGGGGCCGCCCATCGCCGGTAGCCCGAGGCCACCGTAGAGGAACACCGCATTGAGCGGAAACTTGAGCACAAGCCCCGCCAACTGCAGCACCGTCACCATGACCGGCCGCGACAGGGCATTGTTCAGCGCCGAGTAAATGCGAAAGCCGAGCGCCGCCGGCAGCGCCAGCGCCTCGTAGCGGAGGTAGGCGGTCGCTTTCTCGGCCAGCTCCGGTGTTGCGTCCGCCAGATGCAGCAGCGGGGCGGGAAACCAGAGGATCAGCATGCCGACGGCTGAGAGGGCCAGCCCGAGCCAGGCGGCCTGGCGGACTTCCTCGCCGATCTCTCCGTGCTTGCGGGCGCCATACAGTTGCCCCGCGATGGGGGACAGGGCTTGCAGCACGCCCATCAGGCTGATGTAGACCGTGACGTAGATCGACCCGCCCAGCCCGATCGCCGCAAGGTCCGCGGCCGATGCGCGCCCGGCCATGGCCGTGTCGAGCACGCCGAAGGCGATCACGGCCAGTTGGCCGATCAGCACCGGCCAGGCGAGCGCGACGATGCGACGGACATCGGCAAAGAACATCGGAACGTTATTGGCGCAGCTTGCGACGGCGCGTGGCCGGCGCGGGTGGCGGATGTGTGGCGGCCGCGGCCTCGGTCAGACGGTACATGCGGAAGTGCTCGTCGCGGTCGGCCGGGCGGCGGCCTTCCCAGATGAGCCGCCATTCGTAATTGGAGATGCTCGCCGGCGCGCCGTAGTCGTACGGATCATGGCGCAGGAGGATGTCGCAGTTGTCCTCGGGGTTGCCAAAGCGGATATGGCCAAAGTAGGCGAACGAGGCGAGCTGTGCGTCGCCCATGCGGATCGGTTGCACGCATGTGTAGGTTTGCGGCAGCGCCAGCGCGGCCGACTGTGCAACGTCGCGGTAAGTCTTGGCGTAATTGATGGTGGGCAGCCACAGCGTCATCATCAGCACCCACATCAGCGTGGTGCCGGCCGCCGAGATCACGACCGCGCGCCAGATGGCCTTGGGCGCGCGCGAGGTCCGCCAGACGACGATGAGTACCCACGCGGCGGTCACCAGCAGTGCGCACGCCAGGGCCGTCCAGCTGAACTCGGGGCGGTAGCCCGGCACGATGCGGTACACGTTGCGCGCAAGCTGCGGCGGGAAGCCCGTCATCTTGGCGATCCACAGCAGCCATACGGTGCCGCCCAGGATGGTGAAGGCGAGCAGGGCAAACCAGTCGATGGCGCTGATCGCGGCGCGCTTGAGCGTGGGGAGCGCAAACGTGGCCATGATCGCCATGGGCGGAATCAGCAGCAGAAAGGCGTCGTCGCCGGGTTGCGGCTGCATGAGCAGCAGCACGATCTGCGGCGCCAGGACGGCCAGCGGCAGGGCGATATGCGGCGCGGTCCGCATGCCGCCCCAGCTCTTCCACGCCCACGCGGCCAGTGGCCACACCGGCCACGCGAACAGCGGCAGGTTGCGCGCGATAAAGCCGAGCGAGTGGCCGGTCGGCCCCGCATACTGATGGCGGTCAAAGCGCGCCCAGTCGCGGACGAAGCTGACGGCGTCATTCGGGTTGCTTGCCAGCAGGTAGGCCAATGCTGGCCACGACAGCCCAAGCACCATGGAAATGGGAAGCGCCACGGTCAGCAGCGGCCTCAGCGGCAGCGCCCGTGTGGCATGCGCGGTGATCAGCACGGCGATCGTGATGGTCAGCGGCAGGATGGGCCCGCCCGCGAGCGACAGGCAGCCGACGCCAATGCCGTACAGCACGCTGCCGTACAGCGGCTTGTCCAGCGCGCGGATCAGCCCGTAGATGGCAACCGCCACGAAGCACAGCGCGCCGACCAGCGGGGTGGTTTCATGGCCCCGCTGCGCCAGACCGACGCAGGCCAGGAAGATCAGTAGTGCACCGTCGGCCAGCGTCCGGCCGTAGTCCCGGGTGTTGGGCTGACCACCGAACACGAATTCGAACGGTTGGACTTCTGCGCGGCGGCCCAGCAGATAGGCGCCATACCAGATGCAGGCGCAGGTGACGAAAAAGAAAAGCGCGGTGGCCAGGCGCGAGGCATCGGCTGGGCCCAGCCATTGCCCGAACAGGCGGATGAACGCGCCGCCGATCCAGAACACCAGTGGTCCGGCCTGCACGACCGGGCGCCCGACGATGTTCGGCATCAGCCAGTCCTGGGCGTTGCCGGTGGCCAGTGTCCACATCGCGCCGAAGCCCGCGGCGTCTTCGTTCTTCCACGGGTCGCGCGAGAAAAGTCCGGACAAACCGTAGATCACGCAGATGGCGAGCAGCAGCCAGCGCGGCAGTTCGCGGGTGGCGGCGGCAGTCAGGCGGATGCGCGAGACGCGGGTGGTGTTCATCGGGTGTCAGACCGGGCGGACCCGGCCGCGGTTGCACAACAGCGTGCCGATCGAGAGAGGGTCGGGCGCAAAAACCCGACATTGTGCCAAGAAACAAAAAAGGCAGCCGGAGCTGCCTTTTTCGGACCAGGGAGACGAGTCATGCAGTGAGCCGTCTCCGGCACCGGCATTACTTGGCGGCCTTGCCTGCCTTGCTGCCGAACTTCTGGCGGAACTTTTCGACGCGGCCGGCCGTGTCCAGAACTTTTTGCTGGCCCGTGTAGAACGGGTGCGATTCGGACGAGACTTCGATCTTGGCCAGCGGGTATTCCTTGCCGTCCAGCGTGATCGTTTCCTTGGTCTGGATGGTCGAGCGCGTGATGAACTTGAAGTCGCTGGACATGTCCTGGAACACGACTTCGCGGTAATTCGGGTGAATGCCTTCTTTCATGATGGGCCCTGGGGTTGAGGTAGCCAATTCGCGGCGCGCTTCAGGCGCTCAATTGCGAGGAGCGTCGAGCGGCCAGCCGTCGAATCACTTGCCGGGTGGAGAAACGGCGATTATGCCAGAGAAACAAAGGCTTGGGCAACGCGCCGGCCATAAAATCCGCCGTTTCCCGACGCCTTGCAGTGACGTTATGCGCATATTTCCGCGCGGGCGCCGTCAGGGCGCGGCCAGGCGCTCGATGGTCAGGACGCCGCGGCCGTCCAGATCGATGGTCCGCATGTCGCCCACACGCAACGAGGTGTCGAGGTTGCGCGTCCAGGTGTCCACCTGGGCGGGGGATTCCGCATCGGGCGACGGGCGGAAGCGATGCAGCGTCACGCCGATCGACAGGGGCTGGAAGTCGCCCGACGCGGCCATGGGCCGCAGGCTCACGTCGACGCCGGTCTTGGCCCAGCGATGGCGCATGAACTGGCAGACCGTGGCGTCGCAGCCGAGCGTAATGGTGTCATCGGGCAGGCCGGCCGCGAAGCGCTCCTCCCACTGGGTACGCGGCATGGAGCCGCCCACGTCGAACGATTGGGTGTGCTCGAGAAGTGCGACGTGCTGCCCGGTGGACGTATCCGCAGGCAGCGTGACGCGCTGCGTTTCCGACTGTCCGTCCAGCTGCGCGGTCACGCCAAGAACGACGGGAGCCGTTCCTTGCCCCCAGCTCGGGACTGCAATGAAGCAGCAACCGAGCAGAAGCGTGTGAAGCGCTTGGCGGATCGTCATGGCAAGAACCCCTCCTGGCGTTGTCCGGCATGCAGCACGCGCCGTGCCGGATCCTGCAGGTAGAACGCCTGCAGCAGCGCATACAGCGATGGCAGTGTCTCGAGCAAGGCCACCGGTTCGACGAAGAACACTTCGGACGCCACCGCAAAGAACTCCGCGGGATGCTGCGCGCCGTACGGATCGAGCAGCGAGAGGATCGGATCGGTATCCCACCGGCGCTGCGGAACCTGCCCGCACCGATCGGCGAACGCATCGTACTCGGCGTAGAGTGCGTCGGCCCATGGCTCGCGATCGACGTCGGCATGCAGGCGCGATGAGAACGCGGGGATGCCATCGGATTCGCCATTGAGCATATCGAGCTTGTGCGCGAATTCGTGCACGACCACGTTGTACGGCTGGGCACCGGGCTCGGGGGACGCGCCGCCGAGTTCGATGTCCTCCCACGACAGGATGACGGGCCCGTGCTCCCATGCCTCTCCGGAAGCCTCCTCGCGTACGTCGTGCACGACGCCGTCTTCATCCATAACCTCTTTGCGGATGACGAATTCACCTGGGTAGATGACGATGCCGTGCCACCCGCGGTACCACGCGATGCCGAGTTCCAGTACCGGCACGCTGGCCTGCACGGCAATGCTGATGACCATCTCGTCGGTGAGCGGCAAGCCGTGCGTGGTCGTGAATTCCTTCTCGGCGATGAACAGCGTGGCGGTCTCGCGCAGGCGGAGGAGGTCGGCCTGCGGCCAGTTCAGCAGGAATGGGAGCCCCGCGAGCGTGCGCGACCACAGCGCGTCTGAAATGGCATAACGCGCCAGGCGCCGCGAGCGTGTGCGGCTAGAAAACCAGCGTAAGACCGACGAAAGCATGCGACCAGTATATCGGCGCGAGCTTTCGTGTTTCTGGAAGGATCAGGCTACCGACAGCAGCCGCGCGCCGCGCTGGTTTGCGACGTACACGGCTTCGGTACGGCTGCGCACCTTCAGGCGCCGGTACAGCGTGCTGATATGCGCCTTGGCGGTGGCTTCGGAGATGTTCAGCATGCGGCTGATCGTCTTGACCGGATGCCCGCGCGAGAGCAGCACCAGGATTTCATACTGGCGCGGTGTGATGCCAAGCAGCTTGGGGTCGGTCTGGGGATCACCCGCCAGCGCCGGGTTGGGTGCGCCGTCGAGGCGGGACTCCGGCAGCAGGGCGCTGGCCCGGATGTATTGCCCGCCCACGAGCACCAGTTCGAGCGAAGCCGCGATGACTTCGCCCGGCGAGTGCTTGAGCGTGTAGCCCGACAGGCCCATCTGCATGAGCGTGCGGATGATGTCGGGGGATTCGGATTCCGCCAGCACGACCACGTGGCGCGCATGGGGCCGGTGCATGATCTCGCCGATGGCGGAGAGTTCGTCCAGCTGTGGAAGCGGCAGCCCGATGACCAGAAGACCCGCGTCGGCATTGGCTTCGATGGCGTCAAACATCCCTTCGTCGGGTTCGACGATGGTGACGCCAGTGACGCCCTTGAGCGTCCGCAGCAGGTGCGCAATGCCCGTACGCACCAACGGATGGGCTTCGATCAAAACAGTGTTCATCGTTGTTCTCGACCTGTTACCGATCTTGCGAACATCCTTGTCGCTCCAGGCGAGAAACAGACCAGAGCAGACCCCCGTTCCGAATCATTTTAGTGGCGTATGTCAAAAATGACAGTTGCCACGGCCATGTCTCGGGACCCTCGTGAGCGTGCCCTGGCAACGGTTGTGGGGTATTTGCCAGGGCGCGCAATCCGTTCGACGTGGAGAACGGCCCGTCGCGGCACTCTTGCTGCGGTGGCGGTTTCAGCCATGACACAACATCCCGCAGGGGCGATGGGGCAAGCGATCTTCCGCGTGCTGAATATCCCGTAAAAACAAGGCGTTAAACGTCATGGCACGGATGTCGCTCTCTGTTCTCCGGGGAGGAGCGAGCCATGCCAGCAATCGCGCAGCGCAGTGCTCGGCGTTTGCCGTTCAGGTGGATGACCGAGGAGACCGGAGTGGTCGCAAATCTTGCGGCCGTGGTCGCCGTGACGCGTGCGCTCGTAGTAGAAGGCGCCTTGGTGCAGCCTACCGCCGCGCTGCTGGTCGCCTGGCGAGGCGTTTTCACCGATACGTTGCCGGTGCAAGCCGCCATCGATCTTCTTCCCACCCGCGCATTCGATCCATCCCCCGGTTCTGTCGTGCCTGTGCTGCCGGACGGCGAACCGAGTACCTCGCATGCGTGGCTTAACAATCCAACGCCAGGGAATCGGGCGCAACCCCCTCGGAAGTGGGGTATGGGCGCCGCCCGCGCCCATACAAGGCTCCGCGGCATGCCGCGGCCCGGCCTGCTGCCGCGTCGTGTCGTCCATGTGACACTGCCGCAACGTGGAGCCCGCCGGTGCGTGGGCGGGCCACGCAACCGTTTCGTGCTCCGTCCCCCGGCGGGCACTTTTTTTTTCATGGCGATTCTGGAAGGAGGATGCACTCGGCCAACAACCGGATTCCCCCCGGCGCAGGCGTCGCCGCCGCTTCGTGGGCGGAGCCGCTCAGGCCGGATGAAGCGGATGTTCGGCGCGGATGCCGTGCTTCTGCATCAGCCGATACAGCGTCACGCGCGAGACCGCCAATTCGCGCGCCGTCATGCCCATGTGAAAGCCGTTGCGGGCGATGGCGGTACGGATGGCATCCGATTCGGCGCCTTCGCGTGCCTCTTCCAGCGTCTGGCCCGACACCGAGGCGTAGCCCTCCAGGTGAAGATCGGCGGCCGAGATCTTGCGGTTATCGGTCATCACCAGTGCGCGCCGGACACGGTTGATCAGTTCGCGCACGTTGCCGGGCCACGGGTAGTGCATCATCGCGTGCAGCGCGCACGGGGTGAACCCGCGGATGCGATGCGAAGCCTCGCTCGCGTGCTGGGCAAGGATGTGCTCGGCAAGCAGGACGATGTCGCTGCCGCGCTCGCGCAGCGGCGGGACCGACAGCGTCAGCACGCACAGCCGATGGAACAGGTCGGTGCGAAAGCCACCGTGGTGCTGTGCGGCCTCCAGGTCCACGTGCGTAGCCGAGATGATGCGGATATCCAGCGGAATGGCCTGATGTCCGCCCAGCCGCGTAATAGTGCCTTGCTGCAGGAAGCGAAGCAGGCTGACCTGGCTCTCCAGCGGCAGGTCGCCGATTTCATCGAGGAACAGCGTGCCGCCATTGGCATGCTCGACCCAGCCGATGTGGCGCTGGTGCGCGCCCGTGAACGCGCCTTTCTCGTAGCCGAACAGCTCGGACTGGATGAGGTGCGGTGGGATCGCGCCGCAATTGATGGCGATGAACGGTCGGCTGGCACGCGCCGACGCTTCATGAATGGCCTGTGCGGTCAGTTCCTTGCCGGTGCCCGACTCGCCCGCGATGAAGGCCGGCGCACTGTTCTGCGCAACCTTGCGGATGGCGCGGAACAAGTTATGCATGGCAGGACACTCTCCGAGCATGCGCGCGTGAGTCGGTTTCGGTGCCGGCGCGACGTCCTGAGCCAGCGCCGCCATGCCCCACGCATGACGCAACGAGTACGCAACCTCGTCCGTGCGCAACGGCATCTGCACGTAGTCGACGCAATAGTCGCGCACCAGCCTGCGCACGCGTTCATGGCTCAGCATGGCCTGGGGCAGGGCCGCGACCCAGCCGACTTGCGGCACCTGCATGCAGCGCTCCAGCAGGTCCAGCTCGGCGGCCGAGAAGCTGCTGCCAAAATCGACCAGTCCGGCCTTGGGGCCGCCATCGCGGATCGCACAGCCCAGTTCGCGCACCGACGTGACGCGCCGCACACGCCAGTCGGCGCCCAGGATCGTCTCGTCAATCTCCCCCAACCCTGCGCGTGACGCCACCACGACGGTTCGGCACGCAGCAGTACATTCCAGCGACTCATTGCGCATGGTTTCCCCCGTTCGATTTTTGGTGGTGACTTCATCCTGACCGGCGGCTCGGCCGGGCCAGGCTTGCAGTATGGTTGCGGGGTTTCGCTTTGGCGATGACGTTTAAGGACGATGAACGCAAACGCTTGCGCCCGCGTCTCATAATGCGAATGAACTATCAGCGTGCGCAAATGGCCCGGAAGGGTTCCCCCAGGAGGCGAGCACGGGTGACGCCGCCAAAAAAAAACGCACCCCGGGAGGTGCGTTTTTTCGTCATGCGGGCGGAGGATCAGCCGCCGCGTCGCATCATGTCGAAGAACTCGGCGTTGTTCTTGGTCGACTTGAGCTTGTCAAGCAGGAATTCCATCGCCTCGACTTCATCCATGTCGTGGATGAACTTGCGCAGGATCCACACCTTCTGGAGGATGTCCGGCTTGATGAGCAGTTCCTCGCGGCGCGTGCCGGACTTGTTCAGGTTGATGGCCGGGTAGACACGCTTCTCGGCCAGGCGGCGCTCCAGGTGCACTTCCATGTTGCCGGTGCCCTTGAACTCTTCATAGATCACGTCGTCCATGCGGCTGCCGGTTTCGATGAGCGCCGTACCGATGATGGTCAGCGAACCGCCTTCTTCCAGGTTGCGTGCGGCACCGAAGAAACGCTTCGGGCGCTGCAGCGCGTTGGCATCCACACCACCGGTCAGCACCTTGCCCGAGGTGGGCACCACGGTGTTGTAGGCGCGGGCCAGGCGCGTGATCGAGTCCAGCACGATCACCACGTCCTTCTTCAGCTCCACCAGGCGCTTGGCTTTTTCGATGACCATTTCGGCCACCTGCACGTGACGCACGGCCGGCTCGTCGAACGTAGAGGCCACCACCTCGCCGCGCACGGTGCGCTGCATTTCGGTCACTTCTTCCGGACGTTCGTCGATCAGCAGCACGAACAGTTCGGCTTCCGGATGGTTGGCCGTAATGGCGTGCGCAATGTGCTGCAGCATCACGGTCTTGCCCGACTTCGGGCTGGCGACCAGCAGCGCGCGCTGGCCCCGGCCGATCGGGGCAATCATATCGATGATGCGGCCGGTGATGTTCTCTTCGGCCTTGATGTCGCGTTCGAGCGTGAGCGGCTTGTTCGGGTGCAGCGGCGTCAGGTTCTCGAACATGATGCGGTTCTTCACCGCTTCCGGCGGCTGGCCGTTGACCTTGTCGACCTTCACCAGCGCGAAGTAGCGCTCGCCATCCTTCGGGGTGCGGACTTCGCCTTCGATCGTGTCGCCGGTGTGCAGGTTGAAGCGGCGGATCTGCGACGGGCTGATGTAGATGTCGTCCGTGCTGGCCAGGTACGAAGTCTCGGGCGAACGCAGAAAACCGAAGCCGTCGGGCAGCACCTCGAGCGTGCCGTCGCCGAAGATCGTTTCGCCCTGTTTCGCCTTCTTCTTCAGGATGGCAAACATCAATTCCTGTTTGCGCATGCGCTGCGCGTTGTCGATCTCCAGCTGTCCCGCCATTTCCAGCAATTGGGACACGTGCAGGGATTTCAGTTCTGTCAGATGCATAGACGAAAGAATGGGAATGGCCCGAACGGGCGGCGAAACGGGAAAACGCGGGGAGGGGGAAAAAGGTCGAGCGAACGCTCGGGGAAACAGATTGGCTGCAATCTTAGCACAACGCTGGCGGGCTTCCAGGCGAAAGCGCGCCAGCGTGTGCGGAGGCGGCTCAGAGACTGCGCGCCGCCTCGGAGCCCGAAGGCTTAGACGTGGCTGTCCAGGAAAGCGGTCAACTGCGACTTCGACAGCGCGCCCACCTTCTGGGCGGCCACGGCGCCGTTCTTGAACAGGATCAGCGTCGGGATACCGCGAATGCCGAACTTGGCCGGAACCTGCTGGTTGTCGTCGACGTTGATCTTGGCGATCTGGATCTTGTCGCCGTAGTCCTTGGCGACTTCGTCGAGGATCGGGGCGATCATCTTGCAGGGGCCGCACCATTCGGCCCAGAAGTCGACCAGCACGGGTTTATCGGACTTGAGCACGTCGGCCTCGAAAGACGCGTCGCTCACATACTTGATCTGTTCGCTCATGGCGGGAACCTCTGTTATTTCGTAAAAGCTGGCGACGTGCGCCGAACCCATACATTACACGATTACGCGAGCCGGCGTGCATTGGCGCCACTGCCCGCGCGGATGCTGCTGATATAGTACCGGCGCGCCCATTTTCAATCGTTGATTGTGTCTATCGCGCCAATAGCCGCAGGTTGAAGGCCACGGGCTGCGTTTCCTTTCTCGCCACTTGATCGACGCCGCATGCAGACGCTTGCTTTCGCGCCAGGCCCAGCATTCCTTTCGCGTGCCGCCGACGCGGCATGGCGCTTCCTGGATGCGCATGCGCAGTCTTCTGCGGCGCCGTCGGGGCAGGCCACCGTTGTCGTGCCGACGGCAGCGCAGATTCCTGGCGTGCGCAATGCGCTGCACGCGAGCGCCCAGGCTTCGGGCACGCCGCGGCTGCTGCCGCGCATTGTGACGCTGGGGCATTGGCTGCTCGATTTGCCGCCCGAGCCCGATGCGCCCGCCGCACGTGCGCCGCTCTCGCGGCTGCTGGCGGTGCAGCAGGCACTGAAGACCCAGGCGTGGCTGCGCGAAGCGCTCGGTGCGCAGGACGATGCGGCACTTTGGGGCGTGGCGCAGGTGCTGGTGACCGTCTCCGATGAACTCTCACAGCGCTGGCTGAACCTCGATGCCACGCATGGCGACGCGCAGGGCCGCTCCGATGAACTCGAAGCCGTGCTGGCCCAGGCGCTGGAGCGTACCTATGCGCAGTTGTCGGAGCGGTTTCTTGGCACCGAATCGCGCATCGTCCTGACGTTCTGGCGGCTGCTTTCCAGCGCCGCCGATCCGATCCCCATGCGGCTGCGCGCCATGCGGCGCCTGCTTGCCGAGTTGCGCGGCCCGATCGTGTGGATGAGCCCGACCGACCCGGACACCGTCGAGTTCGATTTTCTGCAGCGTGCCGCTGAACGCGTGCCGGTGCTGGTCGTCGGCTATGACTGGCATGCAGGGCAGGCGCAGTCTGCCTCCGCGCCCGCCACGCATGCCGATTTCCGCCATCTGCTGCTCCATGCCTGGCCCGAATGCGCCACACCGGGCCACCACGAGGATGACGACGCCGATGACGCGCTTGGCGCACCCGCCGTGCACATCGCAGGGGCCGCACGGTTTGAAGACGAGGCCGCCTTTGCGGCGCATACGCTCGTCGCGTGGCTGAATGCCGGACGACGCTCGCTCGCGCTGGTGGCGCAGGACCGCATCGTCGCGCGGCGCGTGCGGGCGCTGCTCGCTCGCGTGAACGTGCCGGTGCGGGATGAGACCGGCTGGAAGCTCTCCACCACGCGTGCGGCCGCCGCGCTGATGCGCTGGATCGATGTGGTGCAGGGCGATGGCGATACCGCAGCGTTGCTCGATTTCGTCAAGAGTCCGTTCTGCCTGCGCGATACGCAGGCCGGCACCGGTACGCCGGCATGGGTGGCGGAACTGGAGCGCCGCGTCCGCCGCCACAACGTCACGGGCGGCTGGGGGCGCTTGCGTCGGCTGGTGGCAGATCGCGACGCTCAGGATGCCGACGCCGCTTCTGGCGCCGCGCAGCCGAGCCGCCTCGCTGACCGCCTCGGCCTGTTGGCGGACGAGGCGGCGCTGTGGCGCCGGGCCGGCAACGCCACGCTCGACGCCTGGGTAACGTTGCTGGCCGGTACGCTCGACCGCCTGCACATGCGCATCGGCCTGCAGAACGACGACGCGGGCCGTCAGCTGCTCGACTGGGTGGACCGTCTGCGCATGTCGGTGCATGGCAGTCCCGATGCGGGGGCGCGCTTCTCGCTCGCCGAGTGGCGCTCGCTGCTGTCGATGCTGCTGGAATCGGCCGTCTTCAGCGAGCCGGCGCCGCCGGCCGATCGCCGCGTGGTCATCCTGCCGCTCAACGGCGCGCGGATGCGGCGCTTCGACGGCGTGGTCGTGGTCGGCTGTGACGACGCCCAGTTGCCGTCTGCGCAGCCCGAGTGGCTGTTCTTCTCCAACGACGTGCGCCGCGAACTTGGCCTGCCTGACCGCGCACAGCGTTTTGCGCAGCAAGCGCGCGATTTGGCCGAGGTGCTGCTCAACCAAGAGGAAGTCGTGCTGACCTGGCAGCGTCACGGCAGCCGGGGCGAGCCCAATCGGTTGTCAGGCTGGCTCGAGCGGCTGCAGCGCCGGCTGGCCGTGGCGGGCGTACGGATCGAGACGCCGGTCGTCCTGCCCAACCTGCAGACGTCGAGCCGGCCGACCGATATGCCCGCACCCGCGGCGCCCGCGCTCGTGCCATCGACGTTGAGCGCCGCCGCCTACAACAGCCTGCGCCGGTGTCCGTACCAGTTCTTCGTCGGCCGCATGCTGCGGCTGGGCGAGCTGGAGGAGGTGTCCGATGAGCTCGAGAAGCGCGATATCGGCGAGATCCTCCACGCGATCCTCCATCGTTTCCACCAGCAGTTGCGCGAGACGCCGAAGCACGACCCCGTAGAGCGGCAAGCCCTGCTGCAGGCGCTCACCGACGCGCATTTCGGCCCGTTGCTGGCCGAAGACGGCAACGCGCTGCGCTTCTATCGGCGCTGGCAGGCGGTGATGCCGTCATACCTTGCGTGGCAGGCTGCGCGCGAAGCCGACGGCTGGCGCTTTGAGGCGGGCGAGATCGACGCCGAGACATCGACCACGCTGCCCGGCGAACGTGTCCTGCGCCTGCGCGGCCGCATCGACCGCGTCGATGTACACGACGAGCATGGCATCGCGGTGCTCGACTACAAGACGCAGTCGCCCATGGCGCTCACACGGCGCGCCAAGGCCCCGTTCGAGGATTGCCAGCTGCCGTTCTACGGTGTGCTCGAGCCCCGCGCCGGGGCAGGCGGCTGGGTCTCGCTCGATGGCGAGGCGCGTGGTGATCAACGCGACGTTGCGCTGCCGGATTTCACGCAGATCGTCGACTGGCTGATCGAACAAATGCAAAAAGACATGGCTGCGCTGGCGGCTGGTGCACCGCTGCCGGCGTTTGGCGATGAATCCGCGTGCCGCTACTGTGCGGCGCGAGGGTTGTGCCGCAAGGGGTATTGGACCGATGGCGCACCACGTGAACCGGAGGCGCAGGCATGAGCGACCACGCGTACGAACGCGACGGGTCGCCGGTCTCGCCGGAAGACTTCTCGCGCGCGGCATGCGACCCGCGGCGCTCCGTCGTGGTCGAAGCATGCGCGGGCAGCGGCAAGACGTGGCTGCTGGTCACACGCATGCTGCGCCTGCTGCTGGCTGGCGCCGCGCCGTCCGACATTCTGGCCATCACGTTCACGCGCAAGGCCGCTGAAGAGATGCGCCAGCGTCTGTTGGACATCCTCGCCCAACTCGCCAGTGCCGATGACGCGGGCGTGGTGCGCGAACTGATCGCCCGCACGGTCGACGAGCGCGAGGCACCGGCGCTGATCGACACGGCGCGCTGTTTGTATGCGCGCGTGCTCGAGTCGCCTTCGCGCATGGCGATCGACACGTTCCATGGCTGGTTCGGCTCGCTGCTGCGCGGTGCACCGCTATCGTCCGGCGTGCCGCAGGGCGCGTCGCTGCGGGAAGATGCCGGGCGGCTGCGCCGCGAGGCTTGGGCACCGTTCTGGCGCGGCCTCCTCGCAGAAGATCAGGCCGAGCTGCGCGCTGCATATGAGGCGCTTGCCGACCTCGTCGGCGATTTCCAGGCCGGCCGCCTGCTCGACGCGATGTTCCATCAGCGCAGCGATTGGTGGGCCTACAAGACGCAAGCAGGCGCACAGCCGCTCGATGCGCTGGAAGACCTGCTTGGCGAAGATGCGACGACCGATCCGTTGATCGAAGCGCTGCAGGACGCAACGCTGCTGGCCGACATGCTGCGCGTGTCGCGCTGGCTGGGGCAGGGTGGCGCGGCGGAAGGCAAGCGCGCGGTGGCGATCGAGTCGGCCGTCACGGCGGCGCGCGGCATCGACGTGTCCGATGAAGCGGCTCGTGCGCAGGCGTTCGATACGCTGTTCGCGGCGTTTCACACGCAGGCCGGCAAGGCGCGGGCCTGCAAGCCGACGAAGGCACTCATCAAGGCCGTCGGGGACGAACATGCACAAACGCTGGTCACGCTGCACACCGCGCTGTGCGAAGCGCTGGCCGTGGTGCAGGCGCGCCGGCAGGAGGCCCGCGTGCGCGCCGTCAACGCGGCGTTGTTCACGCTCGGCGATGCGCTCATCGACCGCTATCAGGCCTACAAGCGACAGGCGCGCGCCATGGACTTCACCGACCTCGAATGGGAAGCCGCTCGCCTGATGCAGCAGGAAGACACGGCTGCCTATCTGCAGGTGCGGCTCGATGCGCGCTACAAGCATCTGCTGCTTGACGAATTTCAGGATACGAACCCGATGCAGTGGCGCATCCTCCAGGGGTGGCTGCGCGGTTATGAAGGCACGGGCATGCGGCCGAGCGTCTTCCTGGTCGGCGATCCGAAGCAGTCCATCTACCGTTTCCGCCGCGCCGATGCGCGCTTGTTCGATGCGGCGCGCGAGATGCTCGTCGCCGAGTTCGGCGCCACCGTTCTGCGTACGAACCGCACGCGCCGCAATGCGCCGGCCGTGCTCGAGTGGGTCAACGCCGTCTTTCTGCAGGCGCGCGCGCGCGGCGATTATCCGATCTACGCCGAGCAAAGCACCGCCGTGGATGCACCCGTCGGCCAGGCGCTGTTGCTGCCGCTCGTGCCCGTACCCGAGGCCGCGCAGGCCGACGACACCACACCGCGCGACACCCTGAGCGAACCGCGCGAAGAGGCCGGCGATTCGCAGCGGTATGAAGAGGGCCGCCAGGTGGCAGCATGCCTGCGCGCGCTGCACGCGGGCGAGCGTATCCGCGAAAACGGCACCGAGCGCGCCGTCTGCTGGCGCGATTTCCAGTTGCTCGTGCGCCGCAAGCGCTACCTCGCCGATTACGAACGCGCGCTCCGCGATGCCGGCGTGCCGTATCTGAGCCCGCGCCGCGGCGGCTTGCTGGCGACGCTCGAGGCGCTGGATCTGTGTGCGCTGCTCGATTTCCTGATGACGCCGCAGGCGGATCTGTCGCTCGCACACGTCCTGCGCAGCCCCATCTTCGCCGTCACCAACGATGACCTCATCGCGCTCGCCGGGTCCGGTGAAGGCGGGGGGGGCACGACCTGGTGGGACCGCCTGACCACACTGGCAGGCCGCCCCGATACCGCATCTGCGCTGGTTCACGCGCAGCGCATGCTGGCGCGCTGGCTGGCCGTCGCGCCCACGCTGCCCGTGCATGACCTGCTCGATCACATCGTCTACACCGGCGAACTCAAGCGCCGCTATGCCGAGCGCGCCCCAGCCGCCAACCGCGACCAGGTGCTGGCCAACCTCGATGCGTTCCTGAAGCTCGCCCTGGACCTGGATGGCGGCCGTTACCCCAGCCTGCCGAAGTTCATGGCGGAGTTGCGCGCCATCCGCCAGGGTGATGACGAAGAGAGCCCCGATGAAGGCGTGCAAGGCGATGCCGCGGAAGCGCCCGACGCGATCGACGCCGAAGTCGCCAGCGAAGGGCTGGATGCCGTGCAGATCCTGACCGTCCATGCCTCGAAGGGGCTGGAGGCGCCGTTTGTCGTGCTGCTCGACAGCCATCACAGCGACACCCGCGCAGACACCACCGGCATCCTCATCGACTGGCCCCCTGGTGCCGATGCGCCGACGCACTTCTCCGCATTCGGCAAGGCCGCCGAGCGGGGTCGTGCGCGTGATCCGCTGTTTGCCGCGGAGCAGGCGCTTGCCGCACGAGAAAACTGGAACCTGCTCTACGTGGCCATGACGCGTGCGCGGCAGGGGCTGATCGTCTCCGGCGTGGCCAACAAGCGCGATGCCGCCGCCGCGCAGTCGGTCGACGAAGGCGAGGTGCCCGACATCGACGGCAGCGCAAGCTGGTACACGCTGCTCGCCACGGCCGGCGTGGCATCGCCGGCGCCGATGATGGATGCTGCTGTCGCAGAGACCGCCGCTGCCGCGCAAGGTGAAGTCGTCTCGTACCACGATTTCCGCGCGCCGCTTACGGTGACCGTGCGCGTGGGTGGCGCAGGCATGCAGGCCGAAGGCGCGGACGCTGTCTTCGACCAGGGCGCCGTGGCGCAAGGTGAATTGCTGCACGCCGTGCTGGAGCGCCTCACGCGGCACGGACGGCCCGAACGTGCCCCGGACGCCGCCACCATCGCGCGCTGGTTCGGTGCGAGCGGCGTGACGCAAACCGATGCCGCACGCGCCGCCGACGCCGTGAGCCGCATGCTGTCGGCCGACGCGTTGGCCCATGTGTTCGATCCCGCGCGCTTTGACGCCGCACATAACGAGATCGAGCTGTTCGGCCCCGACGGCGCACTGTTGCGGATCGACCGCCTGGTCCAGCGCGGTAACGAGGTCCTCGTCGTCGATTACAAGCTGCGCCTGCTGCCCGTTGAGCGCGCAGCGTACGCCGAACAGCTGCGTGGGTACGTGGCCGCGGTCACGCCGATGTACCCAGGCTGCACGGTACGCGCCGGCGTGGCAACCGCTGCGGGCGAATGGATCGATCTGGAATCGTTGCCCAAGCCTGCGCAGTCGGCCGATGACGGCACGCAGCGGGCGCTGTTCTGAAGCGAACAGGACTACCAAAGAAGGGGAGGGGCAATGCAGAAGGGAAAAGGGAAGGGGGACGAGCCTGACCCTCGGCACTGGCGGAAAACGGCTGTGGCTGCTTCGTTCCCGACCTGACCAGGTTGACCGCGCCGCCATGCGAGGAGGCCCGTCCGACCGCCATTGTAACCGACTCGCATGGCCGCACCCGAATATCCTTGCAATCCGCTCGGTGCGCATGATGTTTCACCGTCGATCAGCGCGTCGGAAATTCAACCCGCTTTGCTACAATCCCCCGCATGAGTTATCAAGTGCTCGCCCGCAAGTGGCGCCCTCGCGATTTCACCACGCTGGTCGGTCAGGAACACGTGGTGAAAGCGCTCACGCATGCGCTCGAACAGCAGCGTCTGCACCATGCTTACCTGTTCACGGGCACGCGCGGTGTTGGCAAGACCACGCTGTCGCGCATTCTTGCCAAATCGCTGAACTGCGTGGGCGCCGACGGGCACGGCGGCATTACCGCACAGCCCTGCGGCGTGTGCCGTGCATGCACGGAAATCGACGCCGGGCGCTTCGTCGATTACATCGAGATGGACGCCGCCTCCAACCGCGGCGTCGACGAGATGGCGCAACTGCTGGACCGTGCGGTCTACGCCCCGACGGCGGGCCGCTTCAAGGTCTACATGATCGACGAAGTGCACATGCTCACCAACCACGCCTTCAACGCGATGCTGAAGACGCTGGAGGAGCCGCCCGAGCACGTCAAGTTCATCCTCGCGACCACCGACCCGCAGAAGATCCCGGTGACGGTGCTGTCGCGCTGCCTCCAGTTCAACCTCAAGCAGATGCCGCCGGGGCACATCGTGTCGCACCTCGACCGCATTCTCGGTGAAGAGGGGATCGCTCACGAGCCGAATGCGCTGCGCCTGCTGGCCGCCGCCGCCCAGGGCTCGATGCGAGATGCACTGTCGCTCACGGACCAGGCCATCGCGTACAGCGCAGGCGAAGTGAGCGAGGCTGCGGTGCGAGGCATGCTTGGCGCCATCGACCAAAGCTATCTGGTGCGCCTGCTCGATGCGCTTGCCGACGAGAACGGCGCTGCACTCATTGACATCGCCGACGAGATGGCGGGCCGCAGCCTGAGCTTCTCGGGTGCGCTGCAGGACCTGGCATCGCTGCTGCAGAAGATCGCGCTGGCGCAGGTCGTGCCCGCTGCCGTGCAGGACGACTGGCCGGAGGCAGATGATGTGCGCCGCCTCGCAGAGCGTTTCGACGCGCAGTCGGTGCAGCTGTTCTATCAATTTGCCAATCTCGGCCGTAATGAGCTTGCCCTCGCGCCGGACGAGTACGCCGGCTTCACGATGACGCTGCTGCGCATGCTGGCGTTCCAGCCCGGTCAATCCGGGGGCGATGCGCCCCCGCCTTCGGGCGGCGGCGCGAAGCAGCGGGCAGTGCCATCGGCTGCGGCCTCGGCCGCGTCTGAGCGTGCGGCGGCGGTGGCATCGTCTGCTCCGGTGGCGGCTGCTCAGGCAGCGCCTGCTGCGACGCGCCCGGCGCCGGTGGTCGAGGCGCCGCGTGCGGCGTATCAGCCAACCGCATCGGTTTCTGCGTCGGCCCCGGCCGTTGTCGAGGCGCCCGCGGCAGCCCCGGCTGCACCGGTCCGCCGCTCGCCGGCCATGGAGGCATTGGCTGCGGCGCGTCAGGCGTCGAGCCGCGGCCGTGGCGGTGCGTCCGCGCCGGCCGCCGCCGCGGCCCCGACACCCGTGGCGCGACCGGCGACCGCAGGCCCGCGCCCGAACCCCGTCGCGGCACCGGCATCGCCGCCACCGCGCCGTGAGTCCCGCGCGCCGGCCGCCCCGGCGGCCCCAGCCGCCGACGATGGCCCACCGCCGTGGGATGAGATGCCGGGCGAATTCGCGTCGCCGTCTCTGGAGGACATCGACGCGGCCTTTGCAGGTTGGGACGCGGCCTCCAGCGCGCGGCCCGGCACGCCCGAGCCTGCACGTCCGGCGCAGATTCAGGCGCCGGCGGTTGTATCGGCTCCTGCCCGGGCCAAGGTTGCGGAGCCCGTGGCGGAGGCGACGCCCCCGGATCTGAGCGCAAGCGGGCTGCCCGCATTCGATGGCAATTGGCCCGCGCTGGCCGCGCGCCTGCCGATGCGCGGCCTGGCCCAACAGCTGGCGTATCAAAGCGAACTCGTGGCCGTGGAGGGCGCGACGATGCGCCTGCGCGTACCCCTGCCTGCGTTGACCGAGGCCGGTGTCGTCGAACGGCTCGAGGCTGCGCTGAGCGAGCATTTCGGTACGCCCGTGCGCGTGGCGTGCGACATCGGTGCCGCACGCGCGACCGCCGCCGCTGTGGACGCCGAGCAGCGTGCCCAGCGTCAGCGGGACGCAGAAGAGGCGATTGCCGCCAACCCGTTCGTGCAGGCGCTCGTCCGGGATTTTGCCGCTCAGGTGATCCCCGGTTCGATTCAACCGCACGCGCACTGACCCGCATTCAGGATTCCACACCCAACACCGGCGCGCCTGCACGAGCGGCACGCCCTGCATGACCCATTCCAAGGAGCAACGACCATGATGAAAGGCCAGATCGCCGGGCTGATGAAGCAGGCCCAGCAGATGCAGGAAAACATGAAGAAGATGCAGGAACAGCTCGGCCAGATCGAGGTGGAAGGCGTGTCCGGCGCCGGCCTCGTGAAGGTGGTGATGACCTGCAAGAACGACGTGAAGCGCGTGTCCATCGACCCGAGCCTGCTGGCCGAGGGCGAAGACAAGGACCTGCTGGAAGACCTGATTGCCGCCGCCTTCAACGATGCCGTGCGCAAGGCCGAGGCCACCACGCAGGAGAAAATGGGCTCCGTCACGTCGGGCCTGGGCGGCATGGCGGGCATGCTGCCGCCGGGCTTCAAGCTGCCGTTCTAAGCCGCTGCGCCATGGTGCTGGAGTCTGCGCTGCTGCACGTCAAACCGGGTCAGGAGGCTGCCTTCGAGGCGGCCTTTGACGAGGCGCGCCACATCATCGGCGCGATGCGGGGCTTTGTTTCGCTCACGCTGTCGCGCTGCCTGGAAAAGCCGGGCGACTACCTGTTGCTCGTGCAGTGGCAGACACTGGAAGACCACACCGTCGGTTTCCGGCAGTCCGCCGAGTACCAGCGCTGGCGCGCGCTGCTGCATCACTTCTATGAGCCGATGCCGGAAGTGCTGCACTACACGGCCGTGACGGAGCATCCGTGATGCGCGCGGGTCCGGGTACGCCCTCGGCGTTGCAGATGCTGGTGGAAGCCTTGCGCGTGCTGCCGGGCGTGGGCCCGAAGTCGGCGCAGCGCATGGCCTACCACCTCCTGCAGCATGACCGCGAAGGGGCTTCGCGGCTGGCGCAGGCGTTGGCCGAGGCAACGGAGGCCATTCACCACTGCAGCCGCTGCAACACCTTTACCGAGCAGGAAGTCTGCGAGACCTGCCTCGATCCGCGCCGCGATGCATCGTTGCTCTGCGTGGTCGAAACGCCTGCCGACCAGATGATGATCGAGCAGACACTGACCTATCGCGGACAGTATTTCGTGCTGATGGGGCGGCTCTCGCCGCTGGACAACATCGGCCCCAAGGAAATCCATCTCGAACGCCTGCTCGCCCGCGCGACCGACCCGGCGCTGGGCGGTCCGTGCTCCGAGGTCATTCTCGCGACGAACTTCACCAGCGAGGGCGAGGCCACCGCGCACTACATCGGCGAAATGCTCAAGGCGCGCGGCATCAGGGCGACGCGGCTGGCGCGCGGCGTGCCTGTCGGTGGTGAACTCGAATATGTGGATGCGGGCACCATCGCCCGCGCGGTGCTCGATCGGCGCCAGCTCTAGGCTGACGCCCGGCCGTCAGAATTCGGTATGCAGGCGCGTGCCGAAGAAGACCGCCGGGCCGCGGTCCGCGTTGTAGCCGGGGTTGCGGATCCACTGCACGTCGGCGCTGATCCACAGGTGCTTGGCCGCCTGGAAGCTGTAGAACGCCTCGACGATCTGCTCGGGCGCGTAGTTCAGCTTGCCATCGCCCAGAAAGACGCCCATGCCGCCTCGCTGCAGGTAGCGGCGATGATCCGGCGACAGCATGTTGATTGCGGCCGCTACGCCGACCGTATCGTCCGTGCGGCCCCACTTGCTGCCTTTGACCAGTGTGCCGAATGACACCGAGCGGTCGATTTCGGTAAACGCATAGGTTTCCGTTTTGCCATCCGCCCACGACGCACGTGCGAATACGCCGATGTCGTCGTTGATCTGCTGTTCGGCGCCGACGCCGATGCCGACCTTGGCGTGCCCGCGCCGCACGAGGTTGACGTCCGGTGCGCTGCCGGTCGATTGGCCAAGGGCGATGGCGTCGTCATAGCGCGCCATGTCGGCCTTGTTGCGGAAGAGCATGACGCGCAGCTTGCCCGGCTGCCCGGCCAGCGTGTGGCTGCGTTCCACTTCGAAGACGTCGCCGTAGTGCCGGCCGATACGCGTATCGAGCGCCAGGCCGTTCGATTCGGCCGGCTGGATGAAGCGGCCCAGGCGGTAGGCCCAGTCGCCGTCGTAATACTCCAGCGCGGCGCCCCAGGTGTAGCCACGGGCGTCTGCGGCATAGTCGAACGCGCCATGCGTAAGGAACGACCAGTTCAGGAACTGCGTGCGCGGGTCATGGGCGTACGTCACGCTGTCGAATACATCGAGCACCGAGAAATTGCCTGCCGTGAAGACGAGCCGCCGCTTGTCGACGGGGCCGGCAAACTGGTTCATGTCGGGCTCCTGGTCTTCGCTGCCGCCGCCCAGGCCCACGGTCTGGCGGAAGAACGCGCGTGCCCGATACACGGTCGGGTCGGGCCCGGCCGTCTTGGCCAGCTCGCCGTTGCTGAAGCCGGCCAGCCCGTGCAGGCCGGAGAAAGGCTGCCCGAACGCGATTTCCGGGTTGATGTGGACTTCCGCGCCCTTCCACAGGCGCATGCCGAGGTCGAGCGTGGTCGTGACCGAATAGCTGGCAGTCGATCGGCCCGACAGGCTGTTGGGGCCGCTGTACGGCGAATGGAACGACAGGTCGTGCTGCCACACGTACGTGGCCTGGCCATGCACGGCGAAACGGTCCGGATCGCTGATCGCCCAATGCGTTGCGTCGTCGTCCGCAAAGGCCGGGCTGGCGCAGAGCATCAAGGTGGGCAGGGCGGTCAGGCAAAGCAGGCGTGATGGGAACAGCAGCATGGCAGGAAGCGGTGAGAACGCCGTTAGAATCCTTCTGCAATCAGACGGTCTGTGAACGGCCAAAGTCCGCCATGTTAACCACGGGCGGGTGACGGCCGCATGAAACAGCATGGAACGTGCCGCGATCTGACGTCTGATGTTGCATCTTTTCCACCTCCAGCTCCCACGATGAACCTCGCCCGCTTTGATCTCGTCACCCTCGGCCTGTTTGTGGCGGTGGCTCGGCTGGGCAGTATCTCGGCCGGCGCACGGCAGTCGCATCTGGCGGTAGCGGCGGCCAGCAAGCGGATTTCCGACCTCGAAGCGGCCGTGGGCGCGCCGCTGCTGTATCGCCACGCAGCGGGCGTGGAGCTGACCGAGGCCGGCCAGGCGTGCTTCCGCCATGCCGTGGGCATCCTCCAGGACGTCGAGCGCATGGCGGGCGCGCTGTCGGACTTTGCGGCTGGCACGCGCGGGCTGGTGCGCGTGTGGGCCAATACCTCCTCGATCACGCAGTTCCTGGCCGACGACCTGGCTGCCTTCATGCTGGCCAACCCCGCCATTCGCATCGCGCTGGAGGAGCAGGACAGCGGCGATATCGTCGCGGCGCTGCGCGAGAACCGCGCAGACCTTGGCATCTTCGCGGCCGGCACGCCATGCGAGGGGCTGCAATGGTTCGACTACCGCGAGGACGACCTCGCCCTCGTGACGCCGCGCAACCATCCGCTGGCCGGCCGCAAGCACGTGCATTTTGCCGATGCGGTGGACTTCGATTTCGTCAGCCTGCCGCCCGGCACGTCGCTCGCGGCGCAATTGCTGGAGGAAAGCCAGCGCATGGGCAAGCCGCTGCGCCTGCGCATCCAGGTGCGCAGCTTTGAGGCCGTCTGCCGCATGGTCGCCTCCGGGCTGGGCGTGGGCGTGCTGCCGCGCATTGCCGCGCAGGGGCATGTGTCGAGCCTGCCGGGCGCGGGCCTCGCGCTGGTGCCGCTGCAGGACGAATGGGCGCATCGCCGTCTGCTCGTGGGCGTGCGCGACCCCGATGCGCTGACCAGTTCCGCGCGTCTTCTGATGACGCATCTGCTCGGCAACCCTGCTGCGCTCTGAATTCAACGCTTTCCATACCGATCCATGTCGACTCAGGTTTTGCAGAACATCCGCGTGCTGGAACTCGGGCAACTCATCGCCGGGCCGTTCGCCGCCAAGACGCTCGCCGATTTTGGCGCGCAGGTCATCAAGATCGAGCCGCCGGGGCAGGGCGATCCGCTGCGAAAATGGCGGATGCTGCATGAGGGCACCTCGGTCTGGTGGGAAGCGCAGTCGCGCAACAAGCAGTCCGTCTGCGTGGACCTGCGCGTGCCGCAGGGGCAGGACGTGGTGCGCAAGCTCGCCGCAGAGGCCGACGTGCTCATCGAGAACTTCCGCCCCGGCACGATGGAGAAGTGGGGGCTGTCGTACGAAGCGCTGTCCGCCATCAACCCGAAGCTCATCATGCTGCGCGTGTCGGGCTACGGCCAGACCGGACCGAAGCGCGACGAGCCCGGGTTTGCCGCGATTGCCGAGGCCATGGCAGGCCTGCGCTACCTGACCGGCGAGCCGGGCCGCCCGCCCTCACGTGCCGGCCTGTCATTGGGCGACACGATCGCCGGCCTGCATGGTGCGCTGGGGGTGCTGCTGGCCCTGTACGAGCGTGACGCGCGCGGCGGCAAGGGGCAGATGATCGACGTGGCCCTGTACGAGTCGGTCTTCAATCTGACCGAGAGCCTGCTGCCCGAGTATTCGGTCTTCGGCGCCATCCGCCAGCCCGCAGGCGGCGCGCTGCCGGGCATTGCGCCGTCCAACGCGTATCGCTGTGCCGGCGGGGAGTACGTGCTGATCGCCGCCAATGGCGACAACATCTTCCGCCGCCTGATGCTCAAGATGGGGCGGCCTGATCTCGCTGACGATCCTTCCCTTGCCCGCAACGACGGCCGTGCCGCGCGCGCCGAGGAGATCGATGCCGCCATCAACGCCTGGACGGCCACATTGGCCATCGGCGACGTCCTCGCCGCGCTGCATGAGGCCGAGGTGCCGAGTGGCCCGATCTACACCGTCGCCGACATTGCCGCCGACCCGCATTACCGCGCACGTGGCGTGATCGAGACTGTGCGCACGCAGTCCGGCATCGACGTCGAAATGCCTGGGGTCGTCCCGAAGCTCTCGGCGACGCCAGGGGTCGTGCAGGCCAGCGCTCCGCGCCTGGGCCAGCACACGCGCGACGTGCTGCGCGGCCACGGCCTGACCGACGCGCAGATCGACGCGCTGGTCTCGCAAGGCATCGTGGCTGAGGCGAACGGTTAAACAGCTAGGACGATCCCGCATATTGGGTTGCAAGCCATTACGGTAATATCGCCGCCAGGGCAGTGAACGCCGCAGAACAGGAGACGAGCATGGGGACACGAGGCATCGGCCGTTGGGCGAAGTGGATTGGCGCGGCGTGGTGCGCAGCGAGCCTGCTGGCAGCCAGCCCCGCCGTCCTGGCGCAGGGCAAGCCTGAAAGGAGCAAGGTCACCATCGCGGTGGGCGGCAAGGCGTTGTTCTACTACCTGCCGCTGACGATCGCCGAACGCCTCGGCTACTTCAAGGATGAAGGCCTGGACGTGGAGATCGTCGACTTTGCCGGCGGCGCGAAGGCGTTGCAGGCGGTGGTTGGCGGCAGCGCCGATGTGGTGAGCGGCGCGTATGAGCACACGCTGGTGCTGCAGGCCAAGGGCCAGGCGTACCAGGAATTCGTGCTGCAGGGTCGCGCCCCGCAGATCGTGCTGGCGGTCAACAACAAGACGATGCCCAACTACAAGTCGATTGGTGACCTGAAGGGCAAGAAGATCGGCGTGACGGCACCGGGCTCGTCGACCAACATCATGGTGAATTACGTGCTGGCGCGCGCCGGCATCAAGCCGAACGAGGTGTCGATCATCGGCGTGGGGGCAAGCAACGGCGCCATCGCCGCCGTGCGCGCCGGCCAGATCGACGCGCTGGCGAACCTGGACCCGGTCATGTCGATGCTCACGCAGAAGAACGAGGTGCGCGTGGTGTCCGATACCCGCACGCTGGCGGACACCAAGGCGGTGTTCGGCGGCAACATGCCGGCAGGCTGCCTGTATGCGTCCACCGCGTTCATCCAGAAAAACCCCAACACCACGCAGGCGCTGACCAACGCCATGGTGCGGGCGCTCAAGTGGCTGCAGAAGGCGGGCCCGTCGGACATCGTCAAGACCGTACCGGAGTCGTACCTGCTGGGTGACCGCGCGCTGTATCTGGCAGCGTGGGACAAGGTGCGCGAGGCCATCTCGCCCGACGGCACGATGCCTGCCGACGGCCCCGCGACGGCGCTGCGCACGTTGTCCGAATTCGATGCAGAGGTGAAGGGCAAGGCGATCAAACTTGACCAGACCTTCACCAACGCCTTCGTGCAGAAGGCCAACGCCAAGTACAAGTAAGCCTCACAGGCTTTCGGCAACGCGCCCGGTTTCTGCCGGGCGCATTGTTTTTGGACCACACATCATGTCCCATCCAGCGCTTTCGTTCGATCGGATCACCTGCACCTTCATCTCACCCGACGAACCGGGCCAGCGCTACACCGCCGTCAAGGACACCACGCTCGATGTGCAGGCCGGCGAGTTCGTCTCCGTCGTCGGGCCCACCGGTTGCGGCAAATCCACGTTGCTGAATCTCGCGGCGGGGCTGCTGCAGCCGTCGTCCGGGCAGGTGCGCGTGTTTGGCGAGCCGCTGGTCGGTATCAACCGCAGCGCGGGCTACATGTTCCAGTCCGAAGCCCTGATGCCTTGGCGCAGCGCGCTCGACAACGTGCTGGCGGGGCTGGAATTTCGCGGCACCCCGGACAAGGAAGCACGCGATCTGGCGATGTCATGGCTGGCACGCGTCGGCCTGGGCGGGTTTGAAGACCGTTATCCGCATCAACTGTCGGGGGGCATGCGCAAGCGCGTGAGCCTGGCGCAGACGCTCGTACTCGACCCCGACATCATCCTCATGGACGAGCCGTTCTCCGCGCTCGACATCCAGACGCGCCAATTGATGGAGAACGAGGTGCTGGACCTCTGGGCCGCCAAGCGCAAGGCGGTGCTGTTCATCACGCACGATCTGGACGAGGCGATTGCGATGAGCGACCGCGTCGTCGTGCTGGCCGCAGGGCCTGGTACGCATCCGATTGGCGAATTCGTGATCGATCTGCCGCGCCCGCGCGACGTGGCAGAGATTCGCGACCAGGCGGGTTTTGTCGACCTGCACGCGCGCATCTGGGATGTGCTGCGTGAAGAAGTGCTCAAGGGCTACGCGCAGCATCGCCGCGTGGCGTGAACCGAATCCGATCGATCGTACTCATGGCAAATCGTCCGCTTTCCTCTTTCTCGCTGCGTGCGTGGCAGCTTGGCCTGCTGGTCGCCACGCTGGCTGTCTGGCATTTCGCTACGCGTTCGCAACAGGTCGCGTTCTTCTTTGGCGAGCCGATCATCGTGGCTCAGCGCATCTGGGCGTGGTTCGTGACCGAGGGCGATATCTACCTGCACCTCGGCGTGACGCTGGCCGAGACGGTGCTGGCCTTCGCCATCGGCACGGCGACAGGCCTCGGCGCAGGGCTCTGGCTGGCGCTGAGCCCGGCGGCGTCTGCCGTGCTGGACCCGTACATCAAGGCTGCCAATTCGATGCCGCGCGTGATCCTGGCGCCGATCTTTGGCGTGTGGTTCGGCTTGGGCATCTGGTCAAAGGTGGCGCTGGCGGTGACGCTGGTGTTCTTCATCGTCTTCTTCAACGTCTACCAGGGCGTGAAGGAGGTGAGCCCGGTGGTGCTGGCCAACGCACGCATGCTCGGAGCGTCGCAGCGGCAGCTGCTGCGTTTCGTCTATCTGCCGAGTGCCACGAGCTGGGTGTTCTCGTCCCTGCATACGTCGGTGGGCCTCGCGTTTGTGGGTGCGGTGGTGGGCGAGTACCTCGGCTCGGCGCGCGGCGTGGGCTATCTCATTCTTCAGGCCGAGGGCACGTTCGACATCAACACCGTATTTGCGGGCATCGTCGTGCTGACCGTATTTGCGCTCGTGCTCGACTGGCTGGTGGGCCTGGTGGAAAAACGCCTGATGCGCTGGCAGCCGAAGACGGGCGAGACCGAAAAACTCTGACCGTCCGCACATCCCATCGACCCTGCAGAAAGCAGGGTCATGCAGCTAGACGGTCGGTCTACTATAATCCAACCCATCATGAGCAAGCACCCTGGACCCGCCACCGCAGAAGGCGCCGAAGCCCGGCACGACACGCGCGACCGCATTCTGGCCGCCGGCGCCGAGCTGATCCTCGGCCGCGGGTTCTCGGCGGTCGGGCTGGCGGAGATCCTCGGGCGTGCCCAGGTGCCCAAGGGCTCGTTCTATTACTACTTCGCGTCGAAGGAAGACTTTGGCGCGGCGATGCTCGAGCGTTACTTCCAGGATTACGACGCGGGTGTCGTCAGCCTCTTCAACGACACGCGGCTGACTGCACGCGAACGCCTCCTGCGCTACTTCACCGCCTGGATCGACTTGCACGAGCGCAGTGCGTGTGAACTCACCTGCCTGGCCGTCAAGCTTTCCGGTGAGGTGTCGGATCTGTCGGAGCCGATGCGCAAGGTGCTCTCCGCGGGCATGAAGCGCATGGTCGCGCGGATCGAGGCGGTCATCTGCGCCGGTGTGGCCGATGGCTCGCTCCCGCCCGTGGCCGATGCGCATGCACTGGCCGAGAGCCTGTACGGCATGTGGATGGGCGGCGCGCTTCAGGCAAAGGCTCACCGGTCCACGTCCCCCTTCAGGAGTTGCCTGGCGCAGACCGAAGCACTGCTGGCGCCCCCGACGCATTGATCGCGAGGCACGTTCCTCGCTTTTTTAAACGTCCGGTTCTAGATGACCGGTCGAATAGTCAAACCCTGCTGTCCTTTTTGTAGGAGCCGAGATGCCTCAACAATTGCTGTCCCCCATCCAGGTCGGTCGCACGACCCTGGCCAATCGCGTCGTGATGGCGCCGCTCACGCGGTCCCGCGCAGGCCAGCCTGGCGATGTGCCCACCGAGTTGAACGTGACGTACTACGCGCAGCGCGCCACGGCCGGCCTCATCGTAACGGAAGCGACGCAGATTTCCCGCCAGGGCCAGGGCTATGCCTGGACGCCCGGCATGTACACCGACGCGCAGGAAGCCGGCTGGAAGGCGGTGGTGGACGCCGTGCACGCCAAGGGCGGCCGCATTTCGCAGCAGCTTTGGCACGTGGGCCGCATTTCGCACACGCTGCTGCAGGAGAACGGGCAGGCGCCGGTCGCGCCGTCGGCCATTGTCGCCAAAGGCGCTCAGAGCTTCGTTGTGCAGCCCGACGGCACAGCCGCCAACGTGCAGACCAGCGAGCCCCGCGCCCTGGCCACGGAAGAGATCCCGGGCATCATTGCCCAGTACCGTCAGGCTGTGCTGCGCGCGCGGCGCGTGGGTTTCGATTTCGTCGAAATCCATGCCGCCAACGGCTACCTGCTTCACCAGTTCCTGTCGACCAACAGCAACCAGCGCACCGATCAGTACGGCGGCTCACTCGAGAACCGCGCGCGGCTGATCCTCGAAGTGGTCGACACCGCCATCGCGGAAATCGGCGCCGATCGCGTGGGCATTCGCCTGTCGCCGCACTTTGTCGCGCATGACATCGCCGATGCGCAAGCCGAGGCCAGCGCCCTGTATCTCGCGCGCGAACTTACCAAGCGCGGCATCGCTTATCTGCACATCGCCGAGCCCGACTGGGCAGGCGGCCCCGAGCTGTCCACCGACTTCCGTCGCCAGTTGCGCGATGCGTTCAAGGGCACGCTCATCGTTTGCGGCAACTACACCGCGCAAGAGGGCGAGCAGATGATCGCTTCCGGCCTGGCCGATGCGGTGGCATTTGGCCGGCCGTTCATCGCCAACCCCGATCTGGTCGCACGCTTCCGCGCCGGTGCGGAGCTCAACAAGCCGGACCGCTCGACCTTCTACGGCGGTCGGGAAAAGGGCTACACCGATTACCCCACGCTGGAAGCCGCCGCCTGATCCGGTATCGCCGCAAAGACAAAACCGCGCTGGGCAACGAACCCAGCGCGGCTCTTGTTCCGTCTGCGGTGCGAACGCTCAGGGTTGGATCACGACCTTGCCCGTCACCTTGCGCGCCGCCATGTCGAGCAGCGCCTGCGTGGTCTGCTCCAGCGGGTAGCGCGCCGAGATGTGCGGGCGGATCTTGCCTTCGCCCATCCACCCGAGCATCTGCGTCATGTTGGCCAGATTCGCCTTCGGCTCGCGGCGCGCGAATTCACCCCAGAACACGCCCACCAGCGATGCGCCCTTGAGCAACGCCAGGTTCAGCGGCATCTTCGGAATCTCGCCGTTCGCAAAGCCGACCACGAGATAGCGGCCGCGCCAGGCGATGGAGCGGAACGCCGGCTCCGCATAGATGCCGCCGACCGGGTCGTAGATCACGTCGGGGCCCTTGCCGTCGGTCAGTGCCTTGATGCGCTCGCGCAGGTCTTCTGTCGAATAGTTGATGAGTTCATCGGCGCCGTGCTCTTTGCACACGGCGAGCTTTTCGTCGCTCGATGCCGCGGCGATCACGCGTGCGCCGATGGCCTTGCCGATCTCGATGGCGGCCAGTCCGACGCCGCCGGCGGCGCCCAGCACCAGCATCGTTTCGCCGGCCTTCAACTGCCCGCGGTCCACCACGGCGTGGTGCGACGTGCCATAGGTCAGGGTGAAGGCGGCAGCGGTGTCGAACGCCATGCCGGGCGGCATCGGCATGACGACCTTGGCCGACGCCTTCACCTGCGAAGCAAACGCGCCCTGGCCCAGGAAGGCGATCACATGGTCGCCGGCCTTCACATGCGACACGCCTTCGCCCACCGAATGCACCACGCCCGCGACCTCAGAGCCCGGCGTGAAGGGCAGTTCGGGCTTGAACTGGTACTTGTTCTGGATGATCAGCACGTCGGGAAAATTCACTCCCGCGGCCTTCACATCGATGACGACCTCTCCGGCGCCCGGCGTGAGATCGGGCAGGGTTTCAATGACCAGCGATTCGGGCGGGCCCCAGGTCTTGCAGACGACGGCTTTCATGAGTGTCTCCTCGACAGTCTTGCGTTGGATTGTTCGCCATCTCGCATGCATCGCACGCGATTCCGTCTGGCAGTGTAACCGAATAAAAGCACGATCGTTCGATTTGATCGGGGCGCCTGCCGACTCGGCGTGCAGATGCATTTTTGCGGATGTGTACAACGTTCCCGGAGCGCGAACCACGCACGCCGCTCGGTTACAATCCGCGCCATGCATATTCTCATTGCCAATGACGACGGTTACCTCGCGCCTGGTCTCGCGGCGCTCGCCCGCGCGCTTCGTCCGCTGGGCCGCGTGACCGTGGTGGCGCCGGAACAGAACCATAGCGGCGCATCCAACTCGCTCACGCTGCAGCGGCCGCTCTCGGTGTTTGAAGCGACCGAAGGCGCGCAGAAGGGCTTCCGCTTCGTCAACGGCACGCCGACGGACTGCGTGCACATCGCGCTCACCGGCATGATCGAAGAGAAGCCCGACCTGGTGGTGTCCGGCATCAACCAGGGCCAGAACATGGGCGAAGACGTGCTGTACTCCGGCACCGTCGCGGCCGCCATCGAGGGTTATCTGTTTGGCATCCCGTCGATCGCGTTTTCGCAGGTCGACAAGGGATGGACACATCTCGATGCCGCCGAGCGCGTCGCGCGTGAAGTCGTCGAGCGATATCTCTCCGACCCGCTGGAGGGATCGGTCCTGCTCAATGTCAACATTCCCAACGTACCGTACGGCGAGCTGGCAGGCTGGCGCGCGACGCGCCTGGGCAAGCGGCACCAGTCGCAGCCGGTGATCCGGCAAGCCAACCCGCGCGGTGAGCCCATTTACTGGGTGGGCGCCGCCGGCGACGCCAAGGATGCCAGCGAAGGCACCGATTTCCATGCCGTTGCCCACGGGTTCGTTTCGTTGACGCCGCTGCAGCTCGATCTGACCGATACGGCGCAGCTGCGCAGCGTGCGCCGCTGGCAGACGCCCTGAGAGAGACGGAGCCCCATGTCTGAACGCCCGCGTGATCGGCGCTTTCCGTTGACGCTCGACGCCGTCGTCGAACGCAAGCCTGCGGGCCGTCAGCGCGAGACGCGGATCTCCTCCGGCGTGAGCGCCATGTCGAATGCCGGATCGCGACCGGCGCCGGCACGTGCGGTGTCGGCCGAGCGGGCGCCGCAGGCACCGTCGCCTGCGCCCCAACGCGTGGCGGGCGTGGATGCGGTGGTCGGTGCGGTCGCCGCCAGTGCGGTGCAGGCGCGCACTCAAGCCGCGAATGCAGCGGCGGGGGGGATGGCGTCGGATCGCGCGCGGCAGGCGCTGGTCGGCCGCGTTCGTGCCGGCGGCGTGACCGACGCACGCGTGCTTGCCGCCATCGGCACGGTGCCCCGGCACCTGTTCGTCGATGCCGGTCTGGCGTCTCAGGCGTATGAGGATTCCGCCTTGCCGATCGGGCATCAGCAAACGATCTCGAAGCCTTCGGTGGTCGGCCGGATGATTGAGCTGCTGGTGCGCGAGCGGCCCCGGCGCGACGGCGCACCGCTGGCACGGGTGCTCGAAGTCGGAACCGGCTGCGGTTATCAGGCCGCGGTGCTCGCGCAACTGGCCGACGAGGTCTACTCGATCGAACGCGTCCGACCGCTGCACGAAAGAGCCAAAGCGAACTTGCGACCACTCCGTGTGCCAAACATCCGTCTGCATTACGGCGACGGCATGCTGGGGCTGCCGAAGGCCGCGCCGTTTGACGCCATCATCCTGGCCGCGGCGGGGTTGGAGGTGCCGCAGGCGCTGCTCGACCAGCTCGCTGTCGGCGGCCGCCTGATCGCGCCGGTGGCAACTGAGCGCAATGGCGGCCCCGCGCAGCAACTCATACTCATCGAGCGCCGCAGCCGCTTCCAGTTTCACAGTACCGCGCTTGAAGGCGTTTTCTTTGTCCCGTTAAAATCAGGAACTGTTTAGCATGTTCACTTCCCGGAGCTCCATGAACCGTCCAAGCCCCGCACGCGCCGGCCGGCTCGCTGTGGCGATGGTGTCGGCCGCACTGCTGGCGGCTTGCGCATCCTCCGGCAATCAAGCCCCTGTCCTCGACCGCACTTCGCGTGCCGGCACCAGCGGCGCCGCATCGCAGGAGCCGCCGCCTCCCGGCTACTACCGCGTCAAACGCGGCGACACGCTGTACAGCATCGCCCTGCGCAATGGCCAGGCCCCGCGCGATCTTGTCGCATGGAACAACATCGCGAATCCCAACCAGATCGAGGTCGATCAGCTGATTCGCGTGGTGCCGCCCAATGCCGACGTGAGCAGCACGGGCGCCGTGGTCACGCCGGTCCGCCCGGGTACCACGACCACGCAACCGAGCGACTCGGGCCCGGTCACGCCACCGCCGGCCACGTCGAGCCCGCCTGCTGCCGGGGCAAGCGACAGCCCCATCGCATTGGTATGGCCGGCGCACGGTTCGCTCGTCAACCGCTTCGACGACAAGGCCAACAAGGGCATCGACATCGGCGGCAAGCGGGGTGATCCGGTGCTCGCTGCCGGCGACGGAAAAGTGATCCACGTTGGACCCTTGCGTGGGTACGGGAATCTTGTCATCATCAAACACAACGACACGTTCCTGACCGCCTACGGCAACAACGACAAGGTTCTGGTCACCGAGCAATCCACGGTCAAGAAAGGGCAGAAGATCGCTGAAATGGGCAGTACCGATGCGGACCGCGTGAAACTTCACTTTGAAGTGCGCCGCAACGGCAAGCCGGTCGATCCGATGCGTTTCCTTCCGCCTCAATAGAGGAATGCATGCCGCGCCAGAAAGCCGCCACGCCCGCCACCCCCGTCGATGAAAACGTCGATGCTGTAGAGGGCCAAAGCACCCGTAACGGGCGCGGGGGGCGGCGTGCTCGCGGTGCGGCGCAACCTCCGACGGAAGACATTGAAGTCGCCGAGACGCTGGTCGACGAGGCGCCTGGCGCTGAATCGGCCGACCTTGCCGATGTGTCCGACAGCATCGACGAGCCCGAGGAAGACGAGGAAGAGTCTGGCGAAGCCGAGGAGGCGGCGCCGGAAGAGGATTTCCGCAAGGTGCTGCAGGCAGAGCTGGCTGCTGATACGGTCCAGCACTACCTGAATCGCATCAGCATCAAGCCGCTGCTGACGCCGGCCGAGGAACTGCATTTCTCGACGCTGGCCAAGGCTGGCGAGTTCACCGCCCGCCAGGTCATGATCGAGCGCAATCTGCGCTTGGTCGTGAGCATTGCAAAGGGTTATCTGAACCGCGGCGTTCCGCTTCTCGACCTGATCGAAGAGGGCAACCTCGGCTTGATGCATGCCATCGAGAAGTTCGATCCGGAACGCGGTTTCCGCTTTTCGACCTACGCGACATGGTGGATCCGCCAGAGCATCGAGCGCGCGATCATGAACCAGGCGCGCACCGTCCGCTTGCCGGTGCACGTGATCCGCGAACTCAACCAGGTGCTGCGCGCCAAGCGCCATCTTGAGAAGGGCGGGATCGACGGCCGCGACGCGAGCCTTGAAGATATCGCCCACCTGCTCGGCAAGACGACGGAAGAAGTCCAGGATGTGCTGTCCCTCAACGAGCACACGACTTCGCTGGATACGCCGTTTGACCTCGATCCTGGCACCAGCCTGCTCGACTTTCTGTCGGACGAACACGGCGCGTCGCCGGACCAGGAAGTCGCGCATCGCGAGTTGTCGCAGCTGATGAAGTCGTGGCTGGCTCGCCTCTCTGACAAGCATCGCTATGTGGTGGAGCGCCGCTTCGGCCTGAACCATATCGAGCCCGCCACGCTGGAAGAGCTCGCCGCTGAAATGGGGCTGACCCGCGAACGCGTGCGCCAGATCCAGCAAGAAGCGCTGGTCAAGCTCAAGCGCCACTTCGCCTCGCAGGGCGTGCGCAAGGACGCGGTGCTGTAAGACCGCCTCTCTCTCTCCCTCAATCGTTTCGCAGCTCCAGCAGCATCGGCTGGTGGTCTGATGCCTGTGTGGCGCTATTGACCTCAACGCGCAGCACGCGCGCCTTCAGCGGGTCGCTGATCAGCATGAAATCGCATGCGTAGGCCGGTTCCGTCCAGCCGGTGCGATCGTAGACGCCGAAGGTGGGCGGTTGCGGTGTCGCGCCATGGGCAATTTCCCAGGCGTCATGCAACGCTGGCGCTTGTGTGAGCGGCACGGTGGCGAGCCGCTTGGGGGTGGAATCCGGTTTGCAGTTGAAATCGCCGCAGATGACGGTCGACATGGTTTGTGCCAGCGGGCGGAACGGGCCGATGGCCGACTCGGGGCCGAGCTGCTGCGCCTCGCTTGCGCGCGCGCAGCCCTCGGCGTGAACGGCGCGCAACGCATCAACCTGTGCCAGGCGCTGAAGCTCGGAGTAGTACTCCAGGTGCGTAGTCACGATGCGCAACGGACCGAAAGGTGCTAGCAGGATCGTCTCGATGGCCATGCGGGGCATGAACGGCGTAGCGTCGGGCGGGCAAGGCAGCGCGTGCCGGACGACGTGGAGCACAGGCAGGCGGGAAGCGATCGCGTTGCCGAAGCGTTGCACGTGCTGGCCGTCGTGCCGCTCCAGGGCGAAGCCGCCGATGACGCTGTACTCCCTGCCCAACGCATCCGTGAGCTCGCCCCATTGATCCGGACCCGGCTGGCCGGGCAGGGCGGTGAACCCGGATGTCAGTTCCTGCAGGCATAGGACGTCAAAGCGGCTCATGCGGTGAGCCTCGTCCAACTGGCGCGCAAGATCGACATGCCTGTCCACGCCGCGGCCCCACTGGATGTTCCACGTCAGGATGACGGTGCTCATGGTGTCCTCCGGTGTCTTACAATGCCGCCCTTGTCCTTTTATCCGCCCAGGCTCGCCCGTGTCTCAAGCTGCACCCAACGTCACGCCTTCGTCTCCTGATCCGGCAACCGGTGCGCCCGCCAAGGCGCCGCGTGGCCGAAGGAAGCCCGATATGCCGGTGGCTGGCCCGCTGGACGTCGTCTCGCTGGACAACGAGGCGCGGGGCATCGGACGTCTGGCCAATGAAGACGGCACGCCCGGCAAGGTCGTGTTCGTAGAGGGCGCGCTGCCGGGCGAGCAGGTAACGTACCGCAGCCATCGCGTGAAGCCGTCGTACGAGCAGGCGAGCGTGGTGAGCATTCTGCGCGCATCGGCGACGCGCGTGACGCCGCAATGCCAGTTCTTTGGCGTGTGCGGCGGTTGCTCGATGCAGCATCTGGACGCGCGCGCGCAGGTCGCCATCAAACAGCGCGTGCTTGAGGACGATCTGTGGCACCTGGCCAAGCTGCGTCCGGACGTTGTCTTCCGGCCGATTGCCGGACCGGATTGGGGCTATCGCTATCGTGCGCGTCTGACGGTGCGCCACGTTGCCGCCAAAGGCGGCGTGCTGGTGGGGTTTCATGAGCGCAAGAGCAGCTATGTGGCTGACATGACGTCGTGCGAGATTCTGCCGCCGCACGTCTCGGCGCTGCTGGTGCCGTTGCGCGAACTGGTGGGGCGCTTGTCCATCGTCCAGCGCATGCCCCAGATCGAGCTGGCGGTCGGGCAGGATGTGACCGCGCTGGTGCTGCGCGTTCTGGAGCCACTCACGTCCGCCGACGAAGCCGAACTGCGTGCCTTTGCCGACCGGCATAACGTCCAGTTCTGGCTGCAGCCGAAGGGCCCTGACACGGTCTACCCGTTCTATCCGCTGGAGCGCGCGCTGACGTACACGCTGCCGGAGTTCGGTATCACGATGCCGTTCAAGCCGACGGATTTCACGCAGGTCAATCACCAGATCAACCGGGTGCTGATGTCGCGGGCGTTGAAACTGCTCGACGCGCAGCCTGGGGATCGGCTGCTCGACCTCTTCTGCGGGATCGGAAATTTCACGCTCCCGATGGCCACGCGCGCCCGCGAGGTCATCGGCATCGAAGGCAGCGAAGCCCTGACCACCCGCGCTCTGGCCAACGCCAAACACAACGGTTTGGACGCGAAGACCTCGTTTGCCTGCCGCAACCTGTTCGAAGTGACGGCCGATGATATCGCTGCGCTGGGCAAGTTTGATCGCTGGCTGATCGACCCGCCTCGGGAGGGGGCGCTGGCGGTGTCCAAGGCGCTGGCCGAGTTGTCGCAACGCGGCGCCGATGCGGCCGACCTCCTGCCGAAGCGGATCGTCTATGTGTCGTGCAATCCGTCCACCTTGGCGCGCGATGCGGGTTTGCTGGTGCACGAGGCCGGCTATCGGCTTGCGGGGGCGGGCGTGGTGAACATGTTCCCGCACACGTCCCACGTGGAGTCGATCGCTGTATTCGAGCGGGGCTGACCCCCAGGCACGGACAAAGAAAAACCGGCGCACCGGGCGCCGGTTTTTTTTCGCTATTGACTGCGACGAGGTTCAGTCGCGATTGCCGCCGAAGATGCCGAGGATCGCCAGCAGGTTCGTGAAGATGTTGTAGACGTCCAGATAGATCGCCAAGGTGGCGGTGACGTAGTTCGTTTCGCCGCCGTTCACGATGCGCTGCACGTCAAACAGGATGTAGGCCGAGAAGATCGCAATGGCCAGCACCGAGATCGTCAGCATCATCGCCGGCAACTGCAGCCAGATATTGGCCACCGAACCGACGATCAGCACCAGCACGCCCATGAACAGCCACTTGCCCAGGCCCGAGAAGTCGCGTTTGCTGACCGTGGCCACCGTCGCCATCACGCCAAAGATGATCGCCGTGCCGCCAAACGCCGTCATGATCAGCGACGCGCCGTTCGAAAAGCCCAGGATCATGCCGATCAGGCGCGAGAGCATCAGCCCCATGAAGAACGTGAAGCCGAGCAGCAGGGCGACGCCCACGCCGCTGTTCTTGAAGCGCTCGATCGCATAGAAGAAGCCGAAAGCCACCGCCATGAAGACGACGAAGCCGATCAGTGGGTTACGCCCCATCAGGTTGAAACCGGTGGCGACGCCGATCCACGCACCGAGGATGGTGGGAATCATGGAAAGTGCGAGCAGCCAATAGGTATTGCGCAGCACGCGGTTGCGGACGGCCAACGCGCCGGCGGTGCCGGAAGCGCCAAAACCGTACGTGTTGAGTTGGTTGTCCATGCGAACTCCTTGGGTAAATGACATTGCAGACAATGCGACGACGCACCGAATGTGGCATCCGAGGTGAGCTTTTGCAAGCCGCATCGTCCCTACTTCGAGGAAAGAGCATGCCACGCGGTTCCAGCATTCGGGCGATCCTGACGTCGCAGGACGGCCGGCGGAGGTGCTTTTCTGGGCGCACGGTAAGGCGATGCTAAGCCTGCACCCTCCCGCCCGACCGCAGACGGCTTGAGTGATTAACGAGGCTCTCGCGAAAGCTGCTCTGGCAAGGGACGGTTGCACCGTTTGCCATCCAACCCTGCCGCTCGCGTGCTAGAATCCAACGTTTATCTTTGATGTAACACCTTCATTTTTTGGAGTTTTTGATGGCGATCGAACGCACCCTCTCGATTATCAAGCCGGACGCCGTGGCCAAGAACGTCATCGGCCAGATCTATGCCCGTTTCGAAGGCGCTGGCCTGAAGATCGTCGCGGCCAAGATGGTCCACCTGTCGCGCGCTGAAGCCGAGCAGTTCTACGCCGTGCACAAGGAGCGTCCGTTCTTCAAGGATCTGGTCGACTTCATGATCTCGGGCCCCGTGATGGTTCAGGTGCTGGAAGGCGAAAACGCCATTGCCAAGAACCGCGACCTGATGGGCGCAACGGACCCGAAGAAGGCTGAGAAGGGCACGATCCGCGCCGATTTTGCCGACAGCATTGACGCCAACGCCGTGCACGGCTCGGACGCTGCTGAAACGGCTGCCGTGGAAGTGGCTTTCTTCTTCCCGGGCCTGAACATTTACAGCCGCTAAGCGTCAACGCTAGACTGGATTGGCGGTTTTGGGTTGCAACTCATGAGCGATGTGGTGAATCTCCTCGATTTCGACGCACAGGGCCTTCTCGCGTACTGCGAGGGCCTGGGCGAGAAGTCGTTCCGCGCCAAGCAATTGCAGCGCTGGATTCACCAGTCCGGCGCGTCTGACTTTGCCGAGATGACCGATCTCGCCAAGTCGCTGCGCGAAAAGTTGGCAACCCGGGCCGTCATCCAGGCGCCGGCGGTCATTTCCGATCACCTCTCGTCGGACGGCACCCGCAAGTGGTTGGTCGACGTGGGGCAGGGCAATGCCGTCGAGACGGTCTACATCCCGGAAGAGACGCGCGGCACACTGTGCGTGTCGTCTCAGGCCGGGTGCGCCGTCAACTGCCGGTTCTGTTCGACCGGCAAGCAGGGGTTTTCACGCAACCTCACCACGGGCGAGATCATCGGGCAGCTCTGGATGGCTGAATTTGCCATGCGCAAGCAGCTCGGCCGCGGTCCCAAGGATGACCGTGTCATCACCAACGTCGTGATGATGGGCATGGGCGAGCCGCTGCTGAACTATGACGCGGTGGTGCCGGCGCTGTCGCTGATGCTCGACGACAATGCATACGGCCTTTCGCGCCGTCGGGTGACGGTGTCCACGTCCGGCGTGGTGCCGATGATGGATCGCCTGTCACGCGATTTGCCGGTGGCGCTGGCTGTGTCGCTGCATGCGTCCAACGACGCGCTGCGCGACGTGCTCGTGCCGCTCAACAAGAAGTATCCGCTGGCCGAACTGATGGCTGCCTGCCGGCGCTATCTCGAGTTCGCGCCGCGCGACTTCATCACCTTCGAATACTGCATGCTCGACGGCGTCAATGACACGGTCGAGCACGCCCGCGAACTGCTGCGCGTCGTGGCCGACGTGCCGTGCAAGTTCAACCTCATTCCGTTCAACCCGTTCCCGGAGTCCGGGTTGAAGCGTTCGAACAACGAGCAGATCCGTCGCTTTGCCCAGGTGCTGCTGGATGCCGGCATCGTGACCACCATTCGCAAGACACGTGGCGACGACATCGATGCCGCCTGCGGTCAGCTGGCGGGTGAGGTTAAGGACCGTACGCGCCTCGCGGAGCGCGGCAAGTTCGGCAAGATCGTCCCGGTTCCCGTGGTCGGAGCCGACTCCACTCAACGTATGGGTACCGCATGAAGCGTTGGTCGACTGCTGTCAGTCTGGTCTTCACGCTGGCAGCCGCCGGGTGCGCATTGCCGCCGCCGGCCCAGACGCAAGACGTCAAGACGCTCTCCGATCAGACCGATAACACCAGCCGGCGTGCCGCGATCCGGCTGCAGTTGGCGACGCAATATCTCGAGGCGGGCCAGGCGGCGACGGCACTTGATGAAATCAAGAACGCCATCGCCATCGATCCGAACGTGCCAGGCGCGTATCACATCCGGGCGCTGGCTTACATGAACCTCGGGCAACACGAGCTGGCCGACGACAGTTTCCGACGGGCGTTGGCGGCCGCACCCCAGGATGGCGACTTGCTGAATAACTACGGGTGGTTCCTGTGCTCGCAGGGCGGCAAGCCCGAGCAGGGCATGGCGATGCTTCGCCGGGCGATCGAGGCACCCGCGGCGGGCAGCCCCGCCAAACCATGGACCAACCTCGGTGTCTGCCAGATGCGACAGGGCGATCTGGATGGCGCAGAGAAAAGCCTCACGCGCGCCACCTATATCGACGCCAACAATCCGCTGACCAACCTCACGTTGGCACAGCTCTATTACAAGCGCCGCGAATACGCGCGCGCCATGCCGTTCATCGAACGCGTCAACGGCCGCGGCAACCCGACGGCCGAGAGCCTGTGGTTGGGCGCGCGCATCGCCCGCCGCCTCGGTGACATCTCGCAGCAGAACGCATGGAGCGCGCAGTTGCAGCGCCGCTTCCCCAATGCGCCCGAAGAGGCGGCTTTCGAACGAGGAGCATGGGATGACTGAACGCGACGCGGCAGGTGCAGCCGATCTCTCTTACGGTACGGCGCCTGCCTCGAATCCCCCTGCCGCATCACCGGAGCGTGACGAGGCATTGCGTGAGATTGCCGAGCGGCTGCGCGCTGGCCGCGAGCGCCAGCGCCAGACGGTCGAAGACCTGGCGACGCGCCTCAAGGTGGCGCCTGCCAAGCTGTACGCGGTGGAGTCGGCAGATCTTGCAGCCTTGCCGGACATGACGTTTGCCAAGGGGCTGATCCGCGCCTACGCGCGTGCATTGCAGGTCGACGTCGACGATCAACTCACCCGCCTGAATGCGCGGGCGTCGGTAGCCAACATCGGCTTGCGACCGGAGGGTGGCCTGGGCGAGTCGTTTTCCGACAAGCCGAGCTTCGCCAGACGTCGCGGGGGTGGCCGCTGGCTCATTGGCGTGCTCCTCGCGGTACTGGTAGCTGGCGGCGCGCTGGCCGGCATGGACAAGCTCAAGGCGTGGCTCGCCACGCAGACCGCTGCAACGCAGAGCGCGCAGTCCGGCGAAAAGGAAGCGCCGGCCGGCGACCAGCCTGCACCGACGCGGGCGGGTGAGGCCCCTGCGCCCGCCGCTGCACCAGAAACGCCGACCGCTTCGATGCCCACGCCGCTGGCGCCCGCTGCACCGGCCGCGCCGGCCTCCGGTGTTGTGACGGCGCCGCTTGCGCCACCGCCCTCGCTGCCGCGCTCGGACAATGGTGCCGCGCCGGCAGCGGCTGCCGGCGTCGTCAAGGCGGCAGTTGTCAATGTCGATGCACCGGTGTCCGGGCCGGCGAGCGAGGCTGCCAAAGCCGCCGATCAACCGGCTGGCAATGGCACGGTGTCGGTCCGCTTTTCGGGCGCGTCGTGGTATGAGATCAAGGACAAGTCCGGCAAGACGATCGGCAGCGGGCTCTCCAAAGAGGGCGATGCACGCGAACTGACGGGGACGCCGCCGTTCAAGGTCGTCTTCGGCAATGCCGAGGCGGTCGAGTCCTTGACGGTTGGCGGCGCGCCGATCGATATCCAGAAGTACGCCCGCAACCGCGTGGCGCGGGCTACGTTGCCCTGAACCGTTTTATGTTTGAACGGTGCGTCGCCTGAGTCGGCGGCGCGCTTTGTCTGACCATGGAAATCTCCACGCCTCTCGATTGCGCTCCCGCCTTGGCCGGCCCGTTGCCGCGCCGGAATTCGCGCCCGGCAGAAATCCGCTGGGGTGATCGCATTGTGCGTGTGGGCGGCGATGCGCCGGTCTGCGTGCAATCCATGACGAATACCGACACCTCGGATGCCATCGGCACGGCAATCCAGGTGAAGGAGCTCGCGCGCGCGGGGTCGGAACTCGTCCGCATCACGGTGGATACGCCGGCCGCAGCCGCAGCCGTGCCGGCCATTCGCGAGCAGCTCGATCGCATGGGCGTCGATGTGCCGCTGGTGGGCGACTTCCACTACAACGGGCACAAGCTGCTGCAGGATTTCCCCGAGTGTGCGCAGGCGCTGTCGAAATACCGCATCAACCCGGGCAACGTGGGGCAGGGCGCCAAGCGCGATACACAGTTCGCGCAGATGATCGAGATCGCGTGCCGCTATGAAAAGCCGGTGCGTATCGGCGTGAACTGGGGCAGTCTCGATCAGGATCTGCTCGCCCGGATCATGGACGAGAACGCCAAGCGCACCGTGCCCTGGGACGCCCGAGCCGTGATGGTCGAGGCGCTGATCACCTCGGCGATCCAGTCTGCACGCAAGGCGGAAGAGCTCGGGTTGCCGGGCAACCAGATCATCCTGTCGTGCAAGGTTTCGGCGGTGCAGGATCTGATTGCGGTCTACCGCGAGCTGGCGCGCCGTTGCAATTACGCGCTGCATCTGGGTCTGACGGAGGCCGGGATGGGCAGCAAGGGGATCGTCGCTTCGACCGCGGCGCTGGCGGTGCTGCTGCAGGAAGGCATTGGCGACACGATCCGGGTTTCGCTGACACCGGAGCCCGGTGCGCCGCGCGAGAAGGAAGTCATCGTGGCACAGGAGATCCTGCAGACCATGGGGCTGCGCAACTTCACGCCGATGGTCATCGCATGCCCCGGGTGCGGCCGTACAACCAGTACCGTGTTCCAGGAACTGGCCGCGCGCATCCAGTCGTACCTGCGCGAGCAGATGCCGATGTGGAAGGTGCAGTACCCCGGTGTCGAAGAGATGACCGTGGCCGTGATGGGCTGCATCGTCAATGGCCCGGGCGAGAGCAAGCACGCCAATATCGGCATTTCACTGCCGGGCACGGGCGAGTCTCCGGCAGCGCCGGTGTTCGTCGACGGCGTGAAGGTGAAGACGCTGCGCGGCGAACGCATCGCCGAAGAGTTCCAGATCATCGTCGACGAATATGTGCGCACCCATTACGGGGCGCAGGCTGTGACGGCGGCATAAGCGCCCACAGCACAATCGACTGGCCGGCACCGCAGAGGCGCCGGCTTTTAACGTGACATCATGAGCGATACCAAACAACAACGCGCGCAGAAGATCGCGGGCGTCAAGGGCATGAACGACCTGCTGCCCAGCGACGCGCCGCTGTGGGAGCACTTCGACAACGCCGTGCGCAGCATGCTGCGCGCCTATGGCTATCAACAGATCCGAACCCCGATCGTCGAGCACACGCAATTGTTCGTGCGCGGGATCGGCGAGGTGACCGATATCGTCGAGAAGGAGATGTATTCCTTTACCGATGCGCTCAATGGTGAGCACTTGACGCTGCGCCCGGAGGGGACGGCTGCGGCCGTGCGCGCGGTCATTGAACACAACCTGCTGTACGACGGCCCCAAGCGCCTGTGGTACACCGGCCCGATGTTCCGCCACGAGCGGCCCCAGCGCGGCCGCTATCGCCAGTTCCATCAGGTCGGTGTGGAAGCGCTCGGTTTTGCGGGTCCGGACATCGACGCCGAAGTCATCCTCATGTGCCAGCGTCTGTGGGACGACCTCGGCCTGGTGGGGCTGAAGCTCGAGCTGAACTCGCTTGGTCAGGCGGAAGAGCGCGCCGCGCACCGCGCCGATCTCATCAAGTATCTGGAAGGCTTCCAGGACATCCTTGACGAAGACGGCAAGCGGCGTCTGTACACCAATCCGCTGCGCGTGCTCGATACCAAGAACCCTGCGCTGCAGGACATGGCTGCCGGTGCTCCCCAGCTGATCGATTACCTGGGCGAAGCCTCGCGCGCGCACTTCGAGGGCGTGCAGAAACTGCTCAAGGCCAACAACATTCCGTTCACGATCAATCCGCGCCTGGTGCGCGGGCTCGATTACTACAACCTGACCGTCTTCGAGTGGACGACGGACAAGCTGGGGGCCCAAGGCACGGTCGCAGGTGGCGGGCGATACGATCCGCTGATCGAGCAGATCGGCGGCAAGCCGACCCCGGCATGCGGCTGGGCCATGGGCGTCGAGCGCATCATCGAACTGCTGCGCGAGGAGAAGCTCGAGCCTGAAGCGCAGGGCTGCGACGTCTACATCGTCCACCAGGGCGACGAGGCGCAGGTCCAGGCCCTGGTGGCGGCCGAGCGGCTGCGTGATGCCGGACTCGACGTCATCCTGCATGCCTCGCCGGAAGGGCGCAACGGCAGCTTCAAGTCGCAGTTCAAGCGCGCAGACGCGAGTGGCGCATCCTATGCGGTTATCATTGGCGACGACGAAGTCGCTCAAGGCGTGGCACAGATCAAGCCGCTGCGCGGCGATCCTGCCACCGATGCCCAGCAGACCGTGCCGTCGGACCAGCTGGTCGACCGCCTGATTGACGCCATGGTGGCGAATAGCGACTAACCCACAATCCCTCAAGCTCTGCGAAGCATGGCCTACGATCTCGAAGAACAGGAACAATTAGAGAGCCTCAAGCACTGGTGGCGCGACAACGGCAACATGGTGACGTGGATCGCCATCGTGGTGCTGCTGGCCGTGGCCGCGTGGTTTGGGTGGAAGAACTGGCAGCGCAAGCAGGCGGGCGAGGCTTCCGTGCTGTACGAGCAAGTGCAGAAGGCTGTCGAAGGCAAGGACGCCGAGAAGATCAAGCGCGCCGCCGCCGACATGGAAGACAAGTTCGGTGGCACTGCGTATGCCGAGATGACGGCGCTGGCGGCTGCCAAGGCGCTGTACGAAGCGAACGACGTCGCCGCAGCCAAGGCCCAGCTGCAGTGGGCCGTCGACCATGCGCGCGACGACGAGTACAAGGCGCTCGCCAAGCTTCGCCTGGCGGGCCTGCTGCTCGATGAGAAGGCCTACGATCAGGGCCTCGCGTTGGTGTCGGGTGAGGCGGCCCCCGCGTTTGCAGGGCTGTATGCAGACCGCCGTGGCGACCTGCTGACGGCACAGAACAAGATCGAAGACGCGCGCGCGGCATACAAGCTGGCGCTCGAGAAGTTCGGTCCGGCCGACGCGGCTGCGCGCCAGATCGTTCAGTTCAAGCTCGATGCCCTGGGCGGTGCCTGATCGGCCTGACCAGCGCGCATTTCAACGCATAACACAAGGATTCCGATTTCATGACTCACGCACTTGAGCAGGGTGGTGTCGCGCGCGGTGTCGCGCATTCGGCGCGCGTTGCAGTGCTGGCACTGGCAGCCACGGCTGTCCTTGGCGGCTGTTCACTGTTCAGCAGCAAGAACAAGCATGAGCCTGCCAAGCTGCAGGAAGTCCAGCAGGTGCTCGCCGTGCGTCAGGTGTGGAGCGTCAGCGTCGGCAAGAGCGGGCGCTATGTCATGCAACCGGTGGTGGCTGGCGGCAACGTCTACGTGTCGTCTGCGGGGGGCACGGTGACGGCGCTGGATGGGGCGACCGGGCGCACGTTGTGGCAGGGCAAGGCCGACGTCGACCTGACTTCCGGCCCCGGCAGCGATGGCACGTTGACCGCCGTGGCAGGTGAGAAGGGCGCCGTGATCGCGTTCGACGAGAAGGGAGCGCAGAAGTGGAAGATCGCCGTCAACGGCGAAATCCTCACCGCACCGCTGGTCGGGCAGGGCCTCGTGGTCGTGCGTACGACCGACGGCCGCATCCTGGGGCTGGATCCGGCCAATGGCGAGCGCAAGTGGATCTATCAACGCTCTCCGTCTGCGCTGAACCTGCGCAGCAGCCTGCCCATGGTCTTTGCCGGCGACAGCATCATTCTCGGCTTCCCGGGTGGCAAGCTGGGTGCGCTGGGCGCAAGCAACGGTGCCCTGCGCTGGGAGGCTGCGGTGTCCTATCCTCGTGGTGTGTCGGAAATCGAGCGCCTGAACGACGTGACGGGTGCGCCGTCCATCAACGGCCAGCAGCAGGTGTGTGCCGCCAGCTTCCAGGGCCGCGTGGCCTGCTTTGATCTCAGCAACGGGGCACCGCAGTGGGCACGCGATTTCTCGTCGCCGACCGGTGTGACGCAGGCGGACCGCGGGCTGTTCGCGGCCGATGAGAAGTCGGTCGTGTACGGCTTCAACGCTCAGAATGGCGCAGACCTCTGGAAGAACGACGCGCTGCTGTGGCGTGATCTGGGTGCGCCGCTGGCTTTCGGGCACACGGTCATCGTCGGCGATTCGGAAGGCTGGCTGCACTTCCTGTCGGCCGATGATGGCAAGTTTGTGGCCCGCGTGAAGACCGATGGCAGCGCCATCAGTGCGGCGCCTGTGGTGGCCGGGCAGACGCTGGTCGTGCAGACGCGCGGCGGCGGCGTGTACGGTTACCTGCCGAAGTGATGCCGGCCGTCGCTGCATGGCGCGGCGGCGGCAAGCGAATCACATGGGGCGGCGATGCCGCCTCGGATCTGCGCCCGCGTGTCCCGCGGGCGTCTTGCATCTGTGCCATCCGTGCCGTCGGCCGCGCAGGTGCCAACCGCAGTTGCAACAACCCGAATTTGCCGTGGCGCCATTCGCGCGCGGCACACAAGCATGAAACCAGTCATTGCCCTCGTGGGGCGGCCGAATGTCGGCAAATCGACCCTGTTCAACCGCCTGACGCGTTCGCGTGACGCGCTCGTCGCGGACATGCCGGGCCTGACGCGCGACCGCCACTACGGTGAGGGCCGCGTAGGCGAACGTCCGTTCATTGTCATCGATACCGGCGGCTTCGAGCCCGTCGCCAAGGAAGGCATCGTGGCGGAGATGGCCAAGCAGACGCGCCAGGCCGTGGTCGAGGCCGACGTGGTCATCTTCCTGGTCGACGGCCGATTGGGCCTCGCGCCGCAGGACCGCGTGATTGCCGACTACCTGCGCAAGACCGGCCGCCGCATCCTCCTGGCCGTGAACAAGGCGGAGGGCATGAAGTACACCGCCGTGGCCACGGACTTCTATGAGCTGGGCCTGGGCGATCCGCACGCGATTTCGTCGGCGCATGGCGACGGTGTGCGTGATCTCGTGGACGAAGCGTTGGATCTCGCGTTCGCGGAGCGCCCCGAGCTTGCCGAGGCAGCGGACGCGCACGATCACGGCACGCGCATCGCCATCGTCGGCCGCCCGAACGTGGGCAAGTCGACATTGGTGAACGCGCTGATCGGCGAAGAGCGGGTGATCGCCTTCGACATGCCCGGCACCACGCGCGATGCCATCTACGTCGAGTTCGAACGCAACGGCAAGCCCTATACGCTGATCGACACGGCAGGGCTGAGAAAGCGCGGCAAGGTCTTCGAGGCGATCGAGAAGTTCTCGGTGGTGAAGACGCTGCAATCCATTGCAGACGCGAATGTAGTCGTGCTGCTGCTCGACGCGCAGCAGGACATCTCCGACCAGGACGCGCACATCGCCGGGTTCATCGTCGAATCGGGCCGCGCGCTGGTGATCGGGGTGAACAAGTGGGACGGCCTGTCCGGCCATGCGCGTGACCGCATCAAGCACGATCTGGAGCGCAAGCTGCAGTTCCTGTCGTTTGCCAACGTCCATTACATTTCCGCCAAGCAGCGCACGGGCATCGGCGCGTTGATGAAGTCGGTGGACGACGCCTATGCGGCCGCCATGATCAAGCTGCCGACGCCCAAGCTCACGCGCGTGCTGCAGGAGGCGGTCGAGTTCCAGCAACCGCGCCGCGCAGGCGTTTCGCGCCCGAAGCTGCGCTATGCGCACCAGGGCGGCTCCAATCCGCCGATCGTGGTGATCCACGGCAATGCGCTGTCGAACATCCCGGAAACCTATCGACGCTACCTCGAGGGCCGCTTCCGCGATGCGTTCCAGCTGAAGGGCACCCCGCTGCGAATTGAATTCCGCACGAACAAAAACCCCTACGCCCAATCCAAGGATTGAGCACCGGGCAGGAGGCGCTCGACAAGAGGAGCGTGTGACGAAGGGGCGATCAAAAGGGGGACCCGCCGACCGGCTGAGCCATTTCACATGGCGGAGTCGCCGGTTTTCCGTTTGCTTTCCCTGATTTCTAAGGCTAAATTCTCGAGACATGGCGCCTCAGGCGCCATCGGCGTCGTTTGGACGCGTCTGGCCGACTCTTTTGACGAACTTTTTTTGCGTCGCCTGCTTGAACCAGGGCTTCCGAGCCCCATAACCCATCACTAAACCTATAAATCTGGAGTGTGCCATGAGCAACAAAGGGCAATTGCTACAAGACCCGTTTCTGAATGCGCTGCGTAAGGAGCATGTGCCGGTGTCGATCTATCTCGTCAACGGTATCAAGCTGCAAGGCAATATCGAGTCGTTCGACCAGTATGTCGTCCTCCTGCGCAACACCGTGACGCAGATGGTGTACAAGCATGCGATCTCCACCGTGGTGCCGGCTCGTGCCGTGAATTTCCGCGTGGACGAAGCGTCCGACGCCTGATTCTGCCTCGCTCCCGCCGCCGTCCGCGCGGCGGGACGCTCCCATCCCTGCTTCTCCCGTACTTCATTTCCCCGCTTGGCATCTCATCCCACCTCCAGCTCGGAGCCGACACGCGCCATTCTGGTCGCCGTCGATTTCGGCAAACACGATTTCCAGGAAAGTCTGAGTGAACTGGCGCTGCTGGCGTCCACGGCCGGCTCTGACCCGGTGCGCGCGGTCACGGGCAAACGTTCCCGGCCCGATGCCGCACTGTTCATCGGCGCCGGCAAGGCGGAAGAGGTCAAGATCGCCGCAGACGAGGAAGATGCCGAGATCGTCATCTTCAACCATGCCCTGAGCCCGGCCCAGCAGCGCAATCTTGAGCGCTTCTTCGGTCGCCACGTCGTGGACCGGACCGGCCTGATCCTCGACATCTTCAGCCAGCGCGCCCAGAGCCACGTCGGCAAGGTGCAGGTGGAGCTCGCGAGCGTGCGCTATCAGGCCTCGCGGCTGGTGCGGGCTTGGAGCCACCTGGAGCGCCAGAAGGGCGGGATCGGCATGCGTGGCGGCCCCGGCGAGCGTCAGCTCGAACTCGACCGCCGGATGCTGGACGAACGTGCCAAGCGGCTCTCGGCGGAGCTCGACAAGCTGCAACGCCAACACGATACGCAGCGCCGCGCGCGCAGCCGCAACGATGCGTTTTCGGTTTCGCTGGTCGGCTATACCAACGCGGGAAAGTCGACGCTCTTCAATGCGCTGACCAAGGCGCGCGCCTATGCCGCCAACCAGTTGTTCGCCACGCTCGACACGACGTCCCGGCGGCTCTATCTGGAAGGGCTCGGCAACGTGGTGCTGTCGGACACGGTGGGGTTCATTCGCGATCTGCCCACGCAGCTGGTCGCGGCCTTCCGCGCCACGCTGGAAGAAACCGTACACGCCGATGTGCTGCTGCATGTGGTGGATGCTGCCAGCGCCGTCAAGCATGAGCAGATGGAGCAGGTGGACCGCGTGCTCGAAGAAATCGACGCCAGCGGCATTCCGCAGATCCTGGTGATGAACAAGATCGACGCCGCCGAGGAACTGCGCGCCCAGGGCCCACGCATCGAACGCAACGAAGCGGGGGCGGTGCGCCGCGTGTTCGTGTCTGCCATCGAGGGCGCGGGGCTGGATCTGCTGCGCGAAGCGCTGGTGGAAACCGCCATTCGCCTGCGCGAGCATCCGGCGCCCGACGGTGGTGAATTCGATCCGCGCTTCGACAGCCGTCGCGATGCGTCTTCGGAGCAGCGTGACGAACTGTCGCAAAGCTTGCGGCGCCACGGCGCTTCCGCCGAAGGTGACGAACAGGGCTGATAGAATGCCCCGTTACTCTTTCGCAGTCAGACAATCAGGACAAGCCCGACCGCTCATGCCCGAGATTTCGACCCAGCTTTCTTCCATGGTCCCGCCCAAGCCGGTGCGAGGCTTGTGGCACCGCTTGCGCGTGCTGCTTTCGCTGAATGATCCCCGCTGGGGTCGCGGCGACGACAATGCCGAGCGCGAAGACAAGGACGAACCGAAGCGTCAAAGCAAGCCGCCCCAGGATGGCCCGCCTGACCTCGACGAGCTGTGGCGCGACTTCAACCGCCGGCTGAACAACCTGTTCGGCCGCAAGGAAGGCGGCAACGGCAACGGCGGTCCGACGCCGCTTCGCCCGGGTAGCGGGCGCGGTACCTCCGGCCTGGGCGTCGGTGTGCTGGTGGCGGTGCTCGTGGGCCTGTGGCTCGCGAGCGGCTTCTTCATCGTGCAGGAAGGCCAGACGGGCGTGATCCTGCAGTTCGGCCGGTTCAAGTACCTGGCGACGCCGGGTATCAACTGGCGCCTGCCGTATCCGATCGAGTCGCACGAGATCGTCAACCTGTCGGGCGTGCGTACGCTCGAGATCGGCCGCACCACGCAGATCAAGGACACGAATCTGAAGGATTCCTCGATGCTCACGCAGGACGAGAACATCGTCGACGTGCGTTTCTCCGTGCAGTACAACATTGCCGATCCGGTCGAATACCTGTTCTACAACCGCACCGATCGCGGCGGCGATGAGGAACTGGTGACGCAGGCCGCCGAAACCTCCGTGCGCGAGATCGTCGGTCGCAACAAGATGGACGCCGTGCTGTACGAGGGGCGCGATGCCGTGAGCCGCAATCTGGCGGAGTCGATCCAGCGCATCCTGTCGGCCTACAAGACTGGCATCCGCATTCTCAGCGTGAACGTGCAGAGCGTGCAGCCGCCTGAACAGGTGCAGGCCGCGTTCGACGATGTGACCAAGGCCGGACAGGATCGCGAGCGCGCGATTTCCGAAGGCCAGGCGTACGCCAACGACGTCGTGCCGCGTGCCAAGGGTACGGCTGCGCGGCTCGTTGAGGAAGCGCAGGGTTACAAGGCCCGTGTGACCGCGCGTGCCGAAGGCGATGCCGCGCGCTTTGCCTCAGTGCAGCGCGAGTACGCGAAGGCGCCGCAAGTGACGCGCGACCGCATCTATCTGGAGACCATGCAGGACATCTACGCCAACGCGACCAAGGTGATGGTCGACCAGAGCAATGGCAGCCTGCTGTATCTGCCGCTGGACAAGCTCATCGCGCAGACGCAGGGTGGCTCGCATCCGCCCACGACACCCGGGGCTTCGCCGCAGGACAGCGGCTCGGCGCAGAGTGTGCCGACGCCTTCCAATCCGTCACCGGCAACCGACGCCGACTCGCGCTCGCGCGAGGCGCTGCGCAACCGTGACCGCGATTCGCGCTGAGAGGAGGGCACATGAACCGTCTGATTTCCGCCTTCGTGGCGCTGGTCATTGCCCTGGCGATATTGTCGTCGGTGGTATTCGTGGTGGATCAACGGCGCTACGCCGTCGTGTTCGCCTTTGGTGAGATCAAGCAGGTCATCAAGGAGCCGGGCCTGCACTTCAAGCTGCCACCGCCGTTGCAGAACGTGGTGTTCATGGACAAGCGCCTGCAGACCATCGATGTGGCCGGGGCCGACCGCTTCATCACGGCCGAGAAGAAGAACCTGCTGGTGGATTGGTTCGTCAAGTGGCGAGTGTCGGATCCGCGGCTGTTCTATGTCAGCTTCAAGGGCGACAACCGCCTCGCGCAGGACAGCATGACGCAGAAGATCAACTCCATCGCGCGCGATGAGTTTGCGCGGCGCACGGTGTCCGACGTGGTCTCCACAGACCGCGAAGCCGTGATGCAGAGCATCCTCAAGGGCGTGCAGGAGTATGGAAAGTCGGTCGGCGTGGACATCATCGACGTGCGGCTCAAGCGCGTCGACCTGCTGGCGAGCGTGACCGAATCCGTCTACCGCCGCATGGAGGCGGAGCGCAAGCGCGTGGCCAACGAGCTGCGCTCCACGGGCGCCGCCGAAGGCGAGAAGATCCGCGCCGATGCCGATCGCCAGCGCGAGGTCGTGCTTGCCGATGCGTACCGGGATGCCCAGAAGATCAAGGGTGAAGGCGATGCGCGCGCCGCCGACATCTATGCCGAGGCTTTCGGCCGCGACCCGCAGTTCGCCGCGTTCTGGCGGAGCATGGAGGCGTACCGCGCATCGTTCCGCGATCGTAAGGACGTGATGGTGCTGCAGCCGAACAGCGATTTCTTCAAGTACATGCGCAGCCCCAACGGCGGCAACGCGGCGGCGCCGGCTGCCCAGACGGGGCGCCATCGCTAGTACAATGCGCTGTTGATCGATTGAGGCGGACAGACCCCGGCTTGCCGGGGTTTTGTTCGTTCGCCCCCTGTATCCCATGGAAGAGTCACTCCCCTCCGTCTTGCTGGCTGCCTGCGCGCTGGTGCTCGTGTTCGAGGGCATCCTGCCGTTCGTGGCGCCGCAGGCCTGGCGCCGTGCTTTCCAGATGCTGACCGAGCTGCCCGATGAAAAGCTGCGCGTGGTTGGCCTGGTGTCGATGGCGGCGGGGCTGATCCTGCTGCGGCTGCTGCATCGCTAGCCAACTTCCTGCCTTTTCACGAATTTCCGCTGACCCTCGATTCCCGAGCGAGACCGCCATGCCGACCAATTGGTTGCTGCCTGAATCCATTGCCGACGTGCTGCCTTCCGAGGCGCGCAAGATTGAAGAGTTGCGCCGCCGCATGCTCGACCTGTTCCGCACCTACGGCTACGAGCTCGTCATGCCACCGATGCTGGAGTACATCGAGTCGCTGCTCTCGGGCACCGGCCACGATCTGGATCTGAAGACCTTCAAGCTCGTCGATCAGCTTTCGGGACGCACGATTGGCTTGCGCGCCGACATCACGCCGCAGGTCGCCCGTATCGATGCCCACCTGCTGAACCGCGCCGGCGTGACGCGCCTCTGCTATGCAGGGTCCGTGCTCCATACGCGTCCGAGCGGCTTCCACGTCACGCGCGAGCCGCTGCAGATCGGCGCCGAAATCTACGGGCACGCCGGTCTGGAAGCCGACCTGGAAATCCAGGATCTGATGCTGGCCGCGCTGTCGGCGGCCGGCTTGGCGGACGTGCGTCTGGATCTGTGCCATGTGGGTGTGGTCGCGGCCTTGCTCGAGCAATCTCCCGTGGCGTCCAGCATGCGGGATGATCTGTTCGCCGCGCTCGCGTCCAAGGACGCGCCGGCGCTGCGTGCCGTTACGGCGGAGTTGCCGGTCGCGCAACGCGATGCGATCAACCTGCTGCCGTCCCTGTACGGCGGGCTCGATGTGCTCGATCTGGCACGTAAGCGGCTGCCGCCCCTCCCGGCGATCAGCCGTGCGCTGGACGATCTGGCGACGCTGGCCGAGCGCGCCGGCGGAGCTACGGTCAACATCGACCTGGCCGACCTGCGCGGTTACCACTACCACAGCGGTGTGATGTTCACGGCCTACGTCGCCGGTGTGCCGAACGCCGTGGCGCGCGGCGGCCGCTACGACAAGGTGGGCCAGGCATTCGGCCGTGCTCGCCCGGCAACCGGCTTCTCGCTGGACTTGCGCGAAGTCGCCGGAATTTCCCCCGTCGAGGCGCGCGCCGCCGCCATCCACGCACCCTGGTCTGGCGACGCCAAGCTGCGCGAGGCGATTGCCGCGTTGCGTGCGGCCGGCGAGATCGTCATCCAGTCGCTCCCAGGTCATCCTGAGGATCTGGATGAGTTCGCCTACGACCGCCAACTGGTGGACGAGGGTGGCCGCTGGATCGTCAAGCCCCGCAACGCTTCAGCCTGAAGGTGTTGCATAACGTTCTGTAAGTACCCTGCAATTTCGGGGAAGCCCCCGGCAACAAGGGTAGAATACGTTTTTAACCCATCTGCAAATTCAACATGTCCGCACCAGCAGTGAGCCAAGGACGCAACGTCGTCGTCATCGGCACCCAGTGGGGTGACGAAGGTAAAGGGAAAATCGTCGATTGGCTGACCGATCATGCGCAAGGCGTGGTTCGTTTCCAGGGCGGACATAACGCAGGCCACACCCTCATCATCGGCGGCAAGAAGACGATTCTGCGTCTGATTCCATCGGGCATCATGCGCGATGGTGTTGCGTGCTATATCGGTAACGGCGTCGTGCTCTCGCCCGAGGCGCTGTTCAAGGAAATCGACGAGCTGGAATCGGCCGGTGTGCAGGTGCAGAACCGCCTGCGCATTTCCGAAGCGACCAACCTGATCCTCCCGTACCACGTTGCCATCGACAAGGCGCGCGAACTCAAGCGCGGCGCGAGCAAGATCGGCACGACCGGCCGCGGTATCGGCCCGGCATACGAGGACAAGGTTGCGCGCCGCGCGCTGCGTGTGCAGGATCTGTTCGACCCGGGCTATTTTGCCGAGCGCCTGCGCGAGAACCTGGACTTCCACAACTTCGTTCTCACGCAATACCTGAACCATCCGGCACTGGACTTCCAGCAGACGCTGGACGAAATGCTGTCGTACGCGGAACGTCTGAAGCCGATGGTGGCTGACGTGTCGGCTGAGCTGTTCGCTGCCAACGCCGCCGGCAAGAACCTGATGTTCGAAGGCGCGCAAGGCACGCTGCTCGATATCGACCACGGTACGTATCCGTTCGTCACCTCGAGCAACTGCGTGGCGGGCAACGCCGCTGCCGGCGCCGGCGTGGGTCCGGGCCAACTGCATTACATCCTTGGCATCACAAAGGCGTACTGCACGCGCGTGGGCTCCGGCCCGTTCCCGAGCGAACTGTATGACGCTGACAACCCGGCGCGTCAGGACCCGATCGGCGTGCGCCTGGCCAATGTCGGCAAGGAGTTCGGCTCCGTCACGGGCCGCCCGCGCCGCACCGGCTGGCTCGATGCCGCTGCGCTGCGCCGCGCGATCCAGATCAACGGTGTGTCGGGCCTGTGCATCACCAAGCTCGACGTGCTCGACGGCCTGGAAACCATCAAGCTGTGTGTCGGCTACACGCTCGACGGCAAGGAGGTCGACATCCTCCCGCGCGGGTCGGACGCCGTGGCGCGCTGCCAGCCGATCTACGAAGAGTTCCCGGGCTGGAACACCTCCACCTTCGGCCTGAAGGAATGGAACGCGCTGCCCGAAACCGCGCAGGCCTACCTGAAGCGCGTCGAAGAAGTGGCCGGCATTCCCATTGCCATGATCTCGACGGGCCCCGATCGCGACGAGACCATCCTGCTGCGTCATCCGTACAAGGACTGACGCGCGCGTACCGTCCAGATTCGCCCGGTGATTCGCCGGGCGAATTTGCATTGGGCGGCGCGCTTTTGTTGAACATAGAGAACACGACAGCGGCATGCACGCCGCCTTTACGTTAGGAAGAGGAACACGATGAACCAGCCGATCAACGACGACGCGCACCTGTGGGTGTCCTGGGATGACTACCATGGCCTGATTGAACGTCTGGCGCTGGTCGTGCACGAATCGGGCTGGAAGTTCGACAAGATCCTGTGCCTGGCACGTGGCGGGTTGCGCGTGGGCGACCAGCTCTCGCGCATCTACGACCTGCCGCTGGCGATCCTGGCGACGAGCAGCTATCGGGAGGCGGCGGGCACGCAGCAGGGCGACCTGGACATTGCCCAGTACATCACGATGACGCGCGGTGAATTGTCCGGCCGCGTGCTGCTGGTCGACGACCTGGTCGATTCTGGCGTCACGCTGGAGCGCGTCGGGCGTCACCTGAAGGAGCGTTATCCGGCGGTGACGGAGGTGCGTACCGCCGTGCTGTGGCACAAGGCATGCTCAAAGATCAAACCGGATTACGCCGTGCAGTTCCTGCCGACCAACCCGTGGATCCACCAGCCGTTCGAGGAATACGACACGCTGCGCCCACACAACCTCGCCGCCTGGATCAAGCGCGGCAAGGCGCGTACGGCCGGCAATGGAGAGGCGCCCGCGGTTTGATTCGGCATTCGGTGGATGTGAGGTTGGAGCGGGAGGGTTGTGCGGCTTGCGTCGTGCGTGCCACTTCGGTAACCTCACGTCACGGGCTGCAACATTGGCTCGAAACCCGCGCACGGATTGGCTTTGCAGTATCACCAATTGCAGCGTGCGCGGTCAGTTGAAGCGTGGCGTGCCTTGATCGATGCGCCAGGCGTCGAACCCACCCAGCGTCTGGGGCTGCTGAGACCGGTGCATCCGGCCGGGCCCCGGCACGATAGCCGAGACACAATGCCTCTCGCCCTTCGCGGAATGCCGCGTCAGCTACTGAACAACGATCTGGCTTCGGAAAAGAAAAACGGCGCAACTTGCGTTGCGCCGTTCCTAAACTCTGGTGCCCAGGAGAGGACTCGAACCTCCACGGAGTTACCCGCTAGTACCTGAAACTAGTGCGTCTACCAATTCCGCCACCTGGGCCGGTGTGCGTGTACCGAAGCTGCAATTATTACGGGTTTTAGCGAACCTGTCAACACTCTAGAAGAAGAAATTGAATCAACCGACTTATCCGATCCCGAGCCGCGAGGAAATCCTCGGTGTGCTGCGCACGTCGGGATCTCCGCTGTCTGCCACCGATATTGCCAAAGCGCTGTCGGTCACGCGCAAGGAGCACGACGGCTTCATCAAGCGTCTGACCGCCATGGAGCGGGATGGTCAGATCGAACTCAACCGCAAGGGACACTACGAACTGGCGCACCAGCCCAACTTCATCGAAGGCCGCGTGATCGGCCACCGCGACGGCTACGGCTTCTTCGTTCGCGACGATGGCGAGCCCGACATCTTCCTGCCCGAGCGCGAGATGCAGAAGGCCATGCACGGTGACCGCGCCCTCGTGCGGGCCGTTGGCTACGACCGCCGTGGCCGTTCCGAAGGCCAGATCGTCGAGATCCTGCAGCGGGCGAACAAGCGCATCATCGGCCGCCTGCTTTCCGAGAACGGCACGCTGGTGGTGGCGCCTGAAGACAAACGCCTGGGCCGCGACATCCTGATCGCTCCCAAGGGGCAGGGCAAGGCCAAGGTGGGCCAGGTCGTGAGCGTTGAGATCCTGGAATATCCGGATCGCTACGTGCAGCCGATCGGCCGCGTGGTCGAGGTGCTCGGCGAGATCGACGACCCGGGCATGGAGATCGAAATCGCCGTGCGCAAGTACGGCGTGCCGCACGAATTCTCCGAGCCGGCGCAACGCGAGGCAGAGGCACTGCCCGACGTGGTGCGCGAATCCGATCTGGCCGGCCGCATCGACCTGCGCGACGTTCCGCTGGTGACCATCGACGGTGAAGACGCGCGCGACTTTGACGATGCCGTCTATGCAGAGCCCATCAAGATCGGCCGCGGCAAGGGCTGGCGCCTGATCGTGGCGATTGCGGACGTGTCGCATTACGTCCGGCCGGGGCATCCGCTGGACGCCGATGCGATTGACCGCGCGACTTCGGTCTACTTCCCGCGCCGCGTGATCCCGATGCTGCCCGAGAAGCTCTCCAACGGCCTGTGCTCGCTGAACCCGGAGGTCGACCGCCTGTGCATGGTGTGCGATGCGGTCATCACGGCCAAGGGGCAGATCAAGGCATTCCAGTTCTATCCGGCGGTGATGCATTCGAAGGCGCGCCTGACCTACAACGAGGTCTGGTCGATCCTGTCGAACGTGAAGGGCCCCGAGGCTGCCAAGAGGGCGCCGCTGGTTCCGCATCTGCAAGACCTGTACGAGCTGTATCAGACGCTGCTCAAGGCGCGACGGGAGCGTGGCGCGATCGACTTCGACACGACCGAGACGTACATCGTCTGCAACGCGCAGGGCAAGATCGAGCAGATCCTGCCGCGCACGCGCAACGACGCGCACCGGCTGATCGAAGAGTGCATGCTGACGGCCAACGTCTGCGCCGCTGAAATGCTCGAGAAGTACAAGCACTCTGCGCTGTACCGCGTGCATGCGGGTCCGACGGAAGAAAAGCTGCAGGCGCTGCGTGCCTTCCTGAAGACGAGCGGTCTGACGCTCGGCGGCGGCGATAAGCCCGAGGCGGCCGACTATGCGGAGCTGATGGAGAAGATCGCCGCGCGCCCCGACGCGCCGATGCTGCAGACCATGCTGCTGCGCTCGATGCAGCAGGCCGTCTACAGCCCGGACAATATCGGCCACTTTGGCCTGGCATACCCGGCCTACGCGCACTTCACCAGTCCGATCCGGCGCTACCCCGATTTGCTCGTGCACCGTGCCATCAAGGCGATCCTGCATCACACGCGCTATGTGCCGTCGCTGGCGCCCGGCGTGCAGCTGAACAGTGCGCTCTCGCCCAAGGCGCGCCGCCTGCAGGCCGAGGCCGAGAAGGGCATGCCGGCCGCCGTCGTGAACAAGGCCAAAGCGGAGGCGATCTGGCACGAGCTCGGCGTCCACTGCTCGGCCAACGAGCGCCGCGCCGACGAGGCTTCGCGCGATGTGGAAGCATGGCTCAAGTGCTACTTCATGCGCGACAAGCTCGGCAACGAGTTCTCGGGCACCGTCAGCGCCGTCACGTCGTTTGGTATCTTCGTGCAGCTCGACGAGCTGTATGTGGAAGGCCTGGTCCACGTGACGGAACTCGGCAGCGACTACTTCCAGTACGACGAGGCACGCAACGAACTGCGCGGCGAGCGGACCGGCATCCGCTATCGGCTCACAGACCGCGTGCGCGTGCAACTCCTGCGTGTGGACCTCGATGCCCGCAAGATGGATTTCCGTCTGATTCAGGAACCTTCGACCAAGGCGCTGCGCCCGGCCAAGGTGACGGGAGCGGCCGAAGGCGTCGCGACGCGTCAGCCTGCCGTGGCCACGCCGGCGCCGCCGGTTGGCCGCAAGAAGCCGCGCCAGCTCGCGGCGCTGCTGGGCGGGACGGCCAAGCCCGAGGAGTCGTTTGACGAGACGCTCGACCGCGTGTTCGAAGAGCAGCCGGTATTCGAGCCGGGCGCACGCGCGTTGCCGCCGGGCCATGCGCATGCCAAGCCCGCGCGCAAGAAGCAGGCAGCACGCCCCGCCAAGTCCAAGGGCAAGACCGCCGCGCCGCGCAAGGCCGCGGCCAAGTCTGCGCGCAAGACGAGGGGGCGCTAAAACGGCCGGGGAGTGAGGGCGGACGGGTACAATCGCGCCATGTCTAAATCCAAACTCCTCATCGGCTTTCACGCCGTCACTGCCCGGCTGCGCCACGACGCGAAGTCGATCGACGAAATCTACTTCGAGGCCAACCGCCGCGACCGCCGCATGCAGGATTTCCTGAAGGCGGCGGAAGCTGCGGGCGTGCGGCTGATTCCCGCAGACAACAATCGTCTGCACGGCATTGCCGGCACCGATCGCCACCAGGGCGTGGTGGCGAAGGCCGAGGCGCTGTCGCTGGCGCTCAATCTCGATGAACTGCTTGACGGCATCGAAGGCACGCCGCTGCTGCTCGTGCTGGATGGCGTGACGGATCCGCACAATCTCGGCGCGTGCCTGCGCGTGGCCGATGCGGCGGGTGCCCATGCCGTGATTGCGCCGAAGGACCGCAGCGTCGGCATCAACGCTACGGTGGCCAAGGTGGCGAGCGGTGCTGCCGAGACCGTCCCCTACATCACCGTGACGAACCTGGCGCGCACGCTGCGCGAGCTGCAGGAGCGCGGCGTGTGGGTGATCGGCACGGCTGACGAAGCTGAACAGGATCTCTACCAGGCGGACTTCAAGGGCCCCATCGCGATCGTGATGGGCGCCGAGGGCGAAGGCATGCGTCGCCTCACGCGCGAAACGTGCGACACGCTGGTCAGCATCCCGATGGCGGGCAGCGTGGAGAGCCTGAACGTCTCGGTCGCCAGCGGCGTGTGCCTGTTCGAGGCCGTACGTCAGCGCGCGGCGGCATCTGCCAGGAAGTGATGCGCGCAGACTTGCCGGCCGCACCCGACGCGGCCGCGCTGGCCCAGGCGCAGGCCTGGATCGGTGCGGCCCAACACGTCATGGTGCTGACGGGTGCGGGCGTGTCGGCGGAATCCGGTGTTCCCACCTTTCGCGATGCGCTGACCGGGCTGTGGTCCCGCTTCAACCCGGAAGACCTGGCGACCGAGGCCGCGTACCGGAAGCACCCGCGCATGGTGTGGGACTGGTACCAGCAGCGGCGAGAGCGCGTGCTGCAGGCGCAGCCGAACCCCGCGCATTTGGCGATCGCCGCACTGGCCAGGCGCAAGACGGTGACGCTCGTCACGCAGAACGTGGACGGTCTGCACCAGCGCGCGGGCAGCGTCGGTGTGGTCGAGCTGCACGGCAACCTGTTCGCCGACAAATGGCTGGGCGGCTGCGGCAAGTGCGATATCGCCACGGCTGAGCCTGGCAGGCCACCGCGCTGCGCAACGTGCGGTGCGATGCTGCGCCCGGGGGTGGTGTGGTTTGGCGAGCCGCTGCCGCTCGTGGCGAACTACCGTGCGGAAGAGGCGGCCAGCACGTGCGACGTATGCCTCGTGGTGGGGACGTCCGGCCTCGTGTATCCGGCGGCAGGGTTGCCCGGGCTGGCGAAGGATCACGGCGCCAAGGTCATCGTCGTGAATCCCGAGCCGAGCGCCCTCGATGAGACGGCCAATCTGGTGATCCACCAGCCGGCGGGCGTGTGCCTGCCCGCCATGCTGGCTTGAGCCGGTTCCTTACGCTGCCGCACGCAGCGGTTCAATCAGGGCTTCGAGCTTGATCGCGTCCGCGGCAAACAGGCGGATGCCCTCGGCGAGCTTTTCCGTTGCCATCGCGTCGGCGTTCATATGCCAGCGGAACGATTTCTCGTCGGCCGGCAGACGCGCGATGTTGGCCGCGTTGGCGTGTTCGGGCGACAGCTTGCGCTCGACCGGCGCATCCGATTGCTGCAGTTGCGCGAGCAGCTCGGGGCTGATGGTCAGCAGGTCGCAGCCGGCCAGTTCGATGATCTGCGAGGTGTTGCGGAAGCTGGCGCCCATCACCTCGGTCGGGTAGTCGAATTTCTTGTAGTAGTTGTAGATGCGCAGCACGGATTGCACGCCCGGGTCGTTTGCCCCGCCTTGGGCGACCGGGTCCCAGTTGGCGCCGGCGTCTTTCTTGTACCAGTCGTAGATGCGGCCGACGAAGGGCGAGATGAGTTGCACGCCTGCTTCCGCGCACGCCACCGCCTGCGCGAGCGAGAACAGCAGCGTCATGTTGCAGCGGATGCCTTCGGCGCGAAGCAGGTCCGCCGCGCGGATGCCTTCCCAGGTCGACGCAATCTTGATCAGCACGCGCTCGCGCGCCACGCCGCGCGCTTCGTACAGTGCGATCAGGTGCTTGGCCTTTGCGACCGTGGCTTCGGTGTCGAACGACAGGCGCGCATCGACCTCGGTCGACACACGGCCCGGGATGATCGACAGGATCTCGCATCCGAAGGCCACCAGCACGGCATCGGTGATGTCTTCCACGCTGTCGCTGCGGGCATCGCGCACGGCCTTCTCCAGCAACGGACGATATTCGGCCTTCTGCACGGCCTTGAGGATCAGCGACGGGTTGGTCGTCGCGTCGTGCGGCGCGTAGGCGCGCATGGCCTGGAAATCGCCCGTGTCGGCGACGACGGTGGTGAACTGCTTAAGTTGATCGAGCTGATTCATGATCCGACGAAGTGCATGCCAGCGAAGCACTGGAGGTGGAGGGATGAATCGATTGTACTCCGCACGTTTCGCTGCGCCAGCCGGGGAGGGCCGCCCAGGCGATCCGGTACACTACCGGGTTTTCCGATCCGGACCGGTTTCTTGGGGTATTTGCGATGACGCAGGATGAACTGAAAGCGTTGGTGGCGCAGGCCGCCGCAGATTACGTATTGGCCAACGTGCCCGCGGGCGCCGTGCTGGGTGTCGGCACGGGTTCGACGGCCAATCTGTTCATCGATGCGATGGCACCGCACAAGGCGCGCTTTGCCGGCGCGGTGTCGAGCTCGGAGGCCTCGACGCGTCGCCTGCAGGGCCATGGGTTCACGGTGCTCGATCTGAATGAGGTCGACGCTATTCCCGTGTATGTGGACGGTGCGGACGAAATCGATGCCTCCGGCGCGATGATCAAGGGCGGTGGCGGTGCGCTCACGCGGGAGAAGATCGTCGCTTCGGTGGCCGATGTCTTTGTCTGCATCGCCGACGGCAGCAAGCTCGTCGAGACGATGGGCGCGTTCCCGCTGCCCGTGGAGGTGGTGCCGATGGCACGTGCGGCCGTTGCGCGTCAGCTTGCGGCGCTGGGCGGCCAGCCGCGCCTGCGCATGACCAAGGAAGGCCAGATCTACAAGACCGACAACGGCAATGTGATCCTGGATGTGGCAGGCCTGCGGATTGCCGATCCGAAGGCGTTGGAATGCACCGTCAACGACATCCCGGGCGTAGTGACGGTCGGCCTGTTCGCCAAGCGCGGCGCCAATGTGCTGCTGCTCGGTACGGAAGCGGGCGTGCAGCGCCGCGATTTCTAGGGCCCGCATGCAGCGCTGACACGGCGCAGCCTGTCAAGTCCTGATATAGGTTGACACTCAGTTCAGCCACTAGACGCGCGATGCACCGCATCGGGCGTTTTGTATTTCAGGGCCTGATGCGGCCGCTCATGGTTGTAGATGTGCACGGACTGGGCCACTATGCGCTCGGCCTGCTGCAGATCGGCGGGGCGGCTGAGCAAGAACTGGCCCTTGAGGATTCCATTGACCCGCTCGGCCAGGGCGTTCTGACAGCAGTCGTAGCCGTCGATCATCGAGCATGTCAGGCCGTGCCGTTTGTGGATGCGCTGATACTCGCTCGAGCAATATTGGATGCCGCGATCCGAGTGGTGCACCAGCTGCTGCTTGGTCTGGCGCGTCTTGAGCGCCATCTTCAGTGCTCGGCTGACCGACTCGGCATGCAGGCTCTCGTGCACGTGGTAGCCGACGATCTTGCGTGAGTACGCGTCCGTCACCAGGCTCAGGTACGCGCAGCGTCCTGCAGTCGGCAAGTACGTGATGTCGGTCACCCAGAACTGCTCCGGGCCTGTGGGGACGACTTGGTTCGGACCTTCCTTGAGCAGGTTCGGGTGCCGCCGGAAACGGTGGTGGCTGTGTGTAGTCTTGTGATACGCCCGTTGTTGGGGAACCAGCAGGCGCGCGGCACGCAGCAGGACGAACAACCGGTCACGCCCGAGTGCGATGCCCGCCTGCGTGGGTTCAGGCGCGAGCAGGTGGTGCAGCTTGCGCGTACCCAGGCGCGGCTGGCGCAGGCGCACGTGCCGCACCAGCGTGGTGACCTGCTCGACCTGGGCGCTGCGGGTGCGCTCGCGCGCGCAGCGCTTGTAGTACGCCTGGCGGCTGATGCCGATGTATCGGCAGGCCCGCTCGACACTCAGCCCTTGGACAGCACCGTCGAGCGACCCTGGATTGCGTACCGCTGCTGCGCCTGCTTGTAGCTCAGTTCGCCTCTTTCGACCTGCTCCACGACCGACAGCGTAAAAGCCAGACTGTAGTCCCGCTGCGTTCGCTTCTTTGCCCCTTGCATCTTGACTCTCCTTGCTCCACCAGGAAAAAGTGTCAACCTTATTCAGGACGGGTCAACAAAAACAAAAAAGGCCACCAAACAAGGCAGCCCTTCCAGCAAAAGGAAAACGCCAGATCAACGCCGCTCGTACTGCGTCGCCCCGAAGAGAATCTCCTTCGCTTTGTCGTCCTGCACAGCCGGCCGTTCCTTGGCGAGCACCTTCACCGCGCGCTGTACGGCGGGGCGTTCTTCAATCGCTTCAAACCAGCGCTGCAGCTTCGGATAATCCGACAGCTCGATCCCCTGGTTCTTCCAGCTGCGCAGCCACGGCCACGTCGCAATGTCGGCGATGGAGTAATCCGCGCCGCCGAGGAACTTCGATTCACCCAGGCGCTTGTCGATCACGCCATACAGCCGCTTGGCTTCGTTCGTATACCGATTGACCGCGTACTCGATCTTCTCGGGCGCGTAGATGCGGAAGTGGTGCGCCTGGCCGAGCATCGGGCCGACGCCGCCCATCTGGAACATCAGCCACTGCAGCACTTCGTATTTGCCGCGCACGTCGTCGGGCAGGAACTTGCCCGTCTTGCCGGCGAGGTACAGCAGGATCGCGCCCGATTCGAACAGCGAGATCGGTTTGCCGTCCGGGCCATCCTGATCGACGATGGCCGGGATCTTGTTGTTGGGGCTGATCTTGAGGAAGTCGGGTTTGAACTGGTCGCCGGCGCCGATGTTGATGCCGTGAACGCGGTAAGGCAGCTCGCATTCTTCCAGCATGATGTGCACTTTGTGCCCGTTGGGCGTGGCCCAGCTATAGACGTCGATCATCGAGTTCGCTCCTTGGCTTCTGACCGGGAAGAGAGGTGCGGGCCACCAGCAGCCCGCAAAGTGTTCCATTCCAGCACAGAACGCAGAAACGCGCAGACGCCGGGCAGAGGGCAAAAAAATCCCCGCTCAAGGCGGGGTTAAGGAGTGAACGGTACGGCCGTGCGGCGTATCAGGCGCCGCGCGTGACGGGCATGTCGACAACGTCCTTCAGGTGCAGATGCTTGGCCAGTTCCAGCTTGGCGATGGCGGCGCGGTGCACTTCGTCAGGGCCGTCGGCCAGGCGCAGCGTGCGCTGGTGTGCGTAGGCTGAGGCCAGCGGGAAGTCGCCCGACACGCCGCCGCCGCCGTGTGCCTGGATCGCCCAGTCGACGATCTGGCAGGCGATGTTCGGGGCCACGACCTTGATCATCGCGATCTCGGCCTTGGCGACCTTGTTGCCGACGGTGTCCATCATGTACGCGGCCTTCAGCGTCAGCAGGCGGGCCTGTTCGATCATGCAGCGGGCTTCGGCAATGCGTTCGTGCCAGACGCTGTGCTGCGCGATGGCCTTGCCGAATGCGATGCGGGAACTCAAGCGCTTGCACATCAGTTCGAGCGCGCGCTCGGCCACGCCGATGCTGCGCATGCAGTGGTGGATACGGCCCGGGCCGAGGCGGCCCTGCGCGATCTCGAAGCCGCGGCCTTCACCGAGCAGGATGTTGCCCACCGGCACGCGCACGTCTTTGAGGTCGACTTCCATGTGGCCGTGCGGTGCATCGTCGTAACCGAACACGCTCAGCGGGCGCATGACCGTGATGCCGGGCGTGTTGGCGGGCACCACGATCATCGATTGCTGCTCGTGGCGGCCGGCATCGGGGTTGGTCTTGCCCATGACGATGTAGACGGCGCAGCGCGGGTCGCCGGCGCCCGACGACCACCACTTGCGGCCGTTGATGACGTACTCGTCGCCTTGACGTTCGATGCGGCATTCGATGTTGGTGGCGTCCGACGAGGCCACGGCCGGCTCGGTCATCAGGAAGGCCGAGCGGATCTCGCCACGCAGCAGTGGCTCCAGCCAGCGGTCTTTCAGCTCTTCGGACGCGTAGCGCTCCAGCGTTTCCATGTTGCCGGTGTCAGGCGCGGAGCAGTTGAACACTTCCGGCGCCCAGGGCACCCGGCCCATGATTTCGCACAGCGGCGCGTATTCGAGGTTCGACAGCCCTTCGGGCGCGCGCGGCGAACGCGGCAGGAACAGGTTCCACAGCCCGGCCTTGCGTGCCAGCGGCTTGAGTTCTTCGATGACCTTGGTCGGAATCCACGCGTTGCCGGCACGGCGGTTGGCTTCGATTTCTTTGTGGAAGCGGTGCTCGTTCGGGTAGATGTGCTGGTCGAAGAACTCGAGCAGGCGTGCCTGCATTTCCTTGACCTTGGGCGTGTAATCGAAATTCATGGTGTCTCCTCAGTACATCGAACAAGCGCCTCGAACGGGCAGCCATCAATCAGTTCAGACCAGACGCTCGGCTATGCGTCAGACACGCCCGCCGAGCACTGCAAACACGGCACTGGCGCGGGCAACCAACCGGTCGCCGCAGTGGAAAAGGGCCTGCGCAAAGGCCAGCTTGCTGCCCGTGCGCAACCCTTCCGGGGTGATCTCGATCCAGTCGCCTTCTCCGGCAGAGGCGATGAAATCCACCGTCAGGCTGGCTGTGGACATGGCCAGCGCGCCTCCGGTGCCTTCGCCGGGCTCTGCCAGGCAATACCCGAGCGCCGCGTCGGCCAGCGAGGCGACCACTCCGCCGTGCAGGATGCCGCGCCGGTTCAGGTGGTGTGCCAGCACATGAAAGCCCATCACCATCGACGGGCCCATGCCACGCGCATACACCGGCCCGAGCATCGTCAGGAAGGGGCTGGGCCTGGTCAGCGTTTCAAAGCCGGCGGGGACGGTGGGTGCGGTCTGGGCAATCGTCATGCGCCCAGCATAAGCCTTAGCCTACAATAAGAAAAATGAATTTCGTGGATTGCCGTTCATCAATGTCATGCATATTTCCCGCGTCGACCTGAACCTGTTCGTCGTCTTCGATGCCATCTATACGGAAGGCGGCATCACTGCGGCCGCGCGTACGCTCAACCTGACGCAGCCGGCGGTCAGCCACGCGCTGGGCCGGCTGCGTGAGCTGTTCGACGACGCGCTGTTCGAGCGCCGCGGACAAGGCATGGTGCCGACGCCGCTGGCCCGCACGCTCATCGCCGAGGTGCGCACCGCGCTGCAGGGTTTCGAGCGCACCCTGCGCGAGGGCACGCGCTTCGATCCGGCCACCAGTGAACGCCGCTTCACGCTGTCGATGCGCGACGCGCTGGAGGCGACACTGCTGCCGCCGCTCATGGCGGCCATCGCCAAGGAGGCCCCGCGCATCGACCTGACGACCGTGCGTGGAGACCGCCGCCAGCTGGAGGCGGAGCTGCTGGCCGGGACGATCGACGCAGCGGCCGACATCCTGCTGCCCGCATCGCCCGCCATTCGGCATGCGCCGCTGCTGAACGATCCGATGGTGGTGCTGGCGCGCCCCGGCCACCCGGTCACGCAGGGGCCGCTCACGCTGGAGCGCTATCTGGCATGCGAGCACGTGCATGTGTCGTCACGGCGGCGCGGGGCGGGCCTTGAAGATGTGGAATTGCGCCGGCTGGGCCACGAGCGCCGTGTGCGGCTGCGCTGCCAGCACTATCCGGCTGCGTGCCGCGTGGTGAGCTGCACGGACCTGTTGGCCACGCTGCCGGTCCGGTATGCGCGCATTGCCAACGAGCCATATGGCAACGTCATGCTGCCGCTGCCGTTCAACGTGCCGCCGCTGGAGCTCTACCTGTACTGGCACACCAGCAGCGACCAGGACGCAGCCAGCCGCTGGCTACGCGATCATGTCTTCGCCGCGATGGCGGAAGTGGCCCTGGACGATGCCGTCGCCGCTTTTGCCGAGGGGAACGGATAACGCGCGCTGAATTCGGCAAAGCGCGCCGCGAGAAAATCGGCACAGGCGGTCAGCCGCGCCGGGCGATGGCGGCGCGCGAGGCTGACCAGCTGCAGTGGCGTGGGCGCGTGGCTCCAGGCCGGCAGCGCGACTTCCAGCCGGCCGGCGTACACGTCCTGTGCCACATCGAGCCACGATTTGAATGCGAGCCCGCGTCCGGCCACGGCCCAATCGCGCACGACGGCGCCGTCATCGCATTGAAAGTCGCCACGGACATCGACAGGAGCCGGGCCGCTTGCATGGGTGAGCTGCCAGCGCGTCACGGGCTCGCCGTTGCGCAGCATGATGAGGCAGCGGTGGTCGGCCAGATCACTGGGGTGCGCAGGACGGCCGTGCTGGTTGAAATACGAAGGCGCGCCGACGATCACGCGTGGATGCATCGCCATTGGCCGCCGCACCAGCGCCGAGTCCTGCAGATGCCCGTAGCGCAGCGCGAGGTCGAGGTCTTCGCGCATCAGGTCGGCAAGCCGGTCACCGAGCACGAGCGTGATGCGCACGCCAGGGTGTGCGTCGCAGAAGGCGTCGAGCCAAGGGCGCAGGATGTGCCGGCCCAGGTCGGATGTGGCCGCAATGCGGATCGGGCCGGAGAGCTCGGTGCGGTCCTGGCCGAGGCTTTCCGCGCCTTCGTCCAGTGCCTCCAGGGCTTGCCTGGCATACCCCAGATAGCGCTGACCGGCCTCGGTCGGGCGCATGCTGCGCGTGGTGCGTTCGAACAGGCGTGCGCCGAGTTCGGTTTCCACGCGCTTGAGCGCCGCGCTGGCGGTGGCGGGCAGCCAGCCAAGCTGCCGTGCTGCGGCGGACAGGTTGCCGGCATCAGCAATGCGCACCAGCAGGCGCAGGTCGTCGAGGGCGATCATTGTCAAAGCGCGTTTGGAGAATCGTCAAAGCATAGCCAGATTGTCTTGTTTTTGTTTGATGAAAGAATGGCCGCGATCGATTTACGGTCATTGCAAGGAGGCATCCCATGACAGCCGGCAGCGATTGGACATTCGACCACGTGAACTTTCACGTGGCGGGCCCAGGGTCGATCCATTCGCCCATCCTCAAGTTCTTCGAAGACGTGCTTGGCTGGAAGCCTGGGCCGCGCCCGGCGTTTCCGTTTCCCGGGGCGTGGCTGTACCAGGGCGACGATGCGCTGGTGCACCTCGTGGATCGTGAGGGCGATGCCCCCGAGATGGTGTTCTCGCACATCTGCTTCCGCACGCAGCAGGACGCATCGACGGTGCTCGCGAAGGTGCGCGCGAGCGGTCTGCCGTATCAGGTGCGCCGGCACCCGGAGCGCACCGCCGTACAGATCTTCGTGCAGATGCCCGGCGCGGTGATGCTGGAACTGGAAGCCCGCCAGTCCGGCCCGTTGGACGAGGCCCGCGGGTACGCCTGAGCCGTGCGTCAGGCGCCGGCCTGCTGGGCGTACTTCCACCCCAGCTCGGCCATCGGCCGGGCGCGCTTGCCGGCTTCGAGCGCCTGCGCGGAAGACGCCGTGCCGTCCACCACGCGCTTCATGATTCCCTGCAGGATGCCGGCAATGCGGAACATGTTGTAGGCGAGGTAGAAGTTCCAGTCGCCGGTGATGCGGCGGCCGGTGCGTTGTTCGTATTGGCGGATGTAGTCGGCTTCTGTGGGGATGCCCAACGCGGCGAAGTCCAGCCCGGCCACGCCACGGAACTGCCCCGGCTCGATGTGCCAGCTCATGCAGTGGTAGCTGAAATCGGCCAGCGGGTGGCCCAGCGTGGACAGCTCCCAGTCGAGGATGGCCAGCACGCGCGGCTCGGTCGGGTGGAAGATCAGGTTGTCGAGCCGGTAGTCGCCGTGAACGATGCTGGTCACTTCCTGTGCCTCTTGCGGCACGTGGTGCGGCAGCCAGGCGATGAGGTTGTCCATCGCCGGAATCGACTCGGTTTCCGACAGCTTGTACTGCTTGCTCCAGCGTTCGATCTGGCGCGCGAAGTAGTTGCCTGGCTTGCCGTAATCCGCCAGGCCGATGGCGGCGTAGTCCACGGTGTGCAGCGCCGAGATGACGCGGTTCATCTCGTCATAGATGGCGGTGCGCTCGGCCGGCGCCATGCCGGGCAGGGCCTGGTCCCACAGCACGCGGCCCTGCACGAACTCCATGATGTAGAACGCCCGGCCGATCACGGCTTCGTCTTCGCACAGCGCGTACATCTTCGCGACGGGCACATCGGTCTTGGCGAGTGCGTCCATCACGCGGTATTCGCGCTCGATGGCATGTGCAGACGGCAGCAGCTTTGCTTTCGGCCCGGGCTTGGCGCGCATGACGTAGGTGCGCGACGGGGTGATCAGCTTGAAGGTGGGGTTCGACTGGCCGCCCTTGAATTGCTCGACGCTGAGCGGGCCGGTAAAGCCCTGCACATGTTCGCGCATCCACGCTTCGAGCGCGCCGACGTCGAACTTCTGCTGTTCCGCCACCGGGCGTGTGCCTTCGAAGGCCGAGAAATCCTGCTGCTCCGTTTGTGCCATGGGTGTGTCTCCGAATCTTGTTGTGTGTCGAGGAAAGATCAGGTCGGCTGGCGATGGCGCAGGTACTGCTGTAGCAGTACCTCCATCGTCGTCAGCCGCGAGCCGAGGTGTGCGGGCGAGGGCGGCGAGAAATTGCTCATGCGCAGCACCCAGTCGGTTGGGGCGTCGCCCACGTCGAGCACGTTGATGCAGCCGGCGGTCTGCGCGAGGTTGCCGAAGAACACCCGCTCGCCGCCCGTGATGGCATGCGAGAGGATCGCGCGGTTGGTGCCGCCGTGGAGCACGAGCAGGATGGTGTCCCAGTCGGGCAGGGCACGCAGGCGTGCGATGGCCGGGATCACGCGGTCGAGGAATTCACCGACGCTTTCGCCGTTCAGGAAGCGACGGTCTTCATGCACCGTGCCTTCAAACGCACCGATGAAGGCTTGCGCGACTTCATGTTCGGGAATCTCCGCCAGCTTGCCGCCGCGGATTTCCTGCAGCTCGGGCCATGCCTCCAGCGCGATGCCGCGTTCCTGCATCGCGGGCATCTCGGCCAGCACGCGCTGCGCGGTCTCCACGGTGCGCGGCAGGCCGCTGACGATCACGCGGTCGAAGACGATGTTCTCCGCGGCAAGGATCTTCCCCGCAGCGGTGGCCTGGCTGCGGCCGAGTTCGTTGAGCGGTACGGCCTCGGGCGAGGGCACGGGGCGGCCGGTCTCGTCGAAGTACGTCACGGCGCCATGGCGCATCAGATAGACGCGCCGGCGCTTGGGCGTCGGGAAGGGGACCATGCTCAGCGATATTGTGGTTTGCGCTTCTGCAGGAAGGCGGAGATACCTTCGTTGCCATCGGTGTGATGCAGTGCTTCGACAAAGCTGTGCTGCTCGGCTCTCAGGTGGTCGTGCAGCGAGGCGTCTTCCGCATTGGCGATCAGGCCCTTGATGCGACCGACCGCATGCGGCGATTGCGCAGCAAGCTTCTCGGCCAGCACCAGGGCATGGTCGAGCGCCTCGCCGGGTTTGACGACTTCATTGATGATGCCGAAATGCGCGAGCCGTTCCGCGGTCACGGGCTTGCCGAGCATCATGATCTCGCTCGCCAGCGGGCGCGGCAGGAAGCGCGCGATATGCCAGGAGCCTCCGCCATCCGGCGTGAGCGCCACGTTCACATAGGCCATCACGAACTTCGCGTCTGACGCGGCCACCGCAAAGTCGCACGCCAGCACCAGCGAAAAACCCGCGCCCGCTGCCGGGCCTTCCACCGCGGCAATCACCGGCTTCGGGAACGTGCGGATCGTCTCGATCCAGTGGTTGAGTGCGTCGATGCCTTCTTCCTGCACGCTCTTCGGCTTGCTGCGGTTTTCCAGCAGGCGGTTCAGGTTGCCGCCCGCGCAGAACGCGTTGCCCGCGCCGGTAAAGATGATGGCGCGGATCTCGTTGTCGTTGGCGGCGCGGTCCATCGCCTCCATCGACGTGGTGTACATCACCGGGTCGAGCGCGTTGCGCGCGTCGGGATTGGACAACGTCAGCACCAGCGTCGAGCCGATGCGCTTGGAGAGCAATTGCGCGGTCATGGTGGCCTCGTGAGGGTAAGCGGCAATCAGGCGTCAGGCGTAAGCAGCGACATGCCCAGACGCGCACGACGCAACAGCCACGGGCTCGGGCGGTAACGCGGGTCGCCGTAGAGCGTGTAGAGGTTCTGCAGCACCTCCAGGATGGCGGTCGTGCCGAGCGTGTCCCCCAGCGCCAGCGGCCCTTGGGGGTAGCCCAGGCCCAGCGTGACGGCGAGGTCGATGTCGCCCGGCGTGGCAATGCGCTGCTGCGCAATGTCGCACGCAATGTTGACGATGCACGCGACGATGCGTTGTGCGACAAAGCCGCCCGAATCGCGGATCACCGTGACGGGGACGCCGTCGGAAGCCAGCAGGCCGTGCGCGGCATCGCGGTACGCCGCATCGGTGGCGGGCGTGGTCATGAGCGTGCGGCGCTTGGCGGCGGCAAACGGGTAGAGCGTGTCGAGCGCCACGGTGCGCCGTGCGTCGAGCCCTTCGGCCGCCACGCATGCCGTGGCATCGAGGCCGCGCGGCGTGGCGATGATGAGGGCATCGGCTGAAGGTTTGGCACCAGCCTCGGGCGTGACGCCAAGGTCCAGCATCAGGCGTTGCGCGGCGGCGTGGCCGGCCTCGTGCGCGCGGCTGATCCAGACGGAAGACGGGCGCGCAGCCGGCGCGGGCGCTTCGGCAGGCACCTGCTTCTGCCCGTCGGGATATCGGTAGAAGCCTTCGCCGGTCTTGCGGCCGAGGATGCCGCCCGCCAAGCGCACGGCGGTCATCTGCGACGGCCGATAACGCGGTTCGTCATAGAACTGGCGATAGACCGATTCCATCACGGGGTGCGAAACGTCGAGCCCCGTCAGGTCCATCAGCTCGAACGGCCCCATGCGAAAGCCGGCTTGCTCGCGCATGATGGCGTCGATGTCGGCAAAGCCGGCCACACTTTCCTGGGCGATGCGCAGGCCCTCGGTGTTCATGCCGCGGCCGGCGTGGTTGACGATGAAGCCGGGCATGTCGATGCAGCGCACGGCCGTGTGGCCCATGCGCTTGGCCAGCGCGGCGAGGGCATCGCCGGTGGCGGGTGCGCTGCGCAGGCCGGCGATCACTTCCACCACCTTCATCAGCGGCACGGGATTGAAGAAGTGGAACCCCGCCACGCGCTCCGGGTGCTTGCATGCCGCGGCAATCGCGGTGATGGACAGCGAAGACGTGTTTGATGCCAGGATCGCGTCCGGGCGCACGATGTCTTCAAGCTGGCGGAACAGGTCACGCTTGACGTCGAGCTTCTCGACGATGGCCTCGACCACGAGATCGCAGTCGGCCAGATCAGTGAGGGCGGCGGCGGGAACGAGCCGCGCGACGGTGGCGTCGGCTTCCTCCGGCGTCATCTTTCCCTTGGCGGCCAGCTTGGCGAGCGTATCCGCCAGTGCCGTACGCGCCGCTTCCACGGCTTGCGGGTTGGCGTCGAACAGCTTGACGCGCAACCTGGCCTGGGCCGCGATCTGCGCAATGCCACGGCCCATGGCGCCGGTGCCCACAATCCCGAGAGTCTGCATGGAAAACCTGCTGCGATCGAAAGAAGTCTGGCTAAAATAGCACGAGCGTGCGATTTTTGGCATCCGCGCCAACCATGACAGGCCGCACCCATCCACCAAGGAGACTGCTTCACATGCTGACGCTATACGGTTTTTCTGCGAGCAACTACTACAACAAGGTCAAGCTCGCGCTGATGGAGAAGGGCCTCCCGTTCGAGGAATCGCTGCGTTGGCCGGACCAGACCGACGGCGAGATCTCGCCGCTGCACAAGGTGCCGTACCTGGTGGGCGAAGACGGGGGCCTGTGCGAATCGCAGGTCATCATCGACTATCTGGAATCGCGCTATCCGCAGCGCCCGCTGATTCCGGCAGACCCGTTCAAGGCGGCCAAGGTGCGCGAGGTCGTCACCTTCCTCGAGCTGCACCTGGAGTTGGTCGCGCGACAGCTGTATCCCGAAGCGTTCTTCGGCGGCAAGATCAGCGACAACCTGAAGGCGAAAACGCGCGAGCAGCTGCAGAAGAACATTCCGGCGGCGGCCAAGCTGTTCAAGTTCGCGCCGTATGTGGCGGGCGACACGTTCACCATTGCCGACTGCGCGGCCATCATGCATTTCCCGCTGGTGAGCTCCGCCTGCAAGATCATCTACGGCGAAGACCTCCTCGCGCAGATCGAAGGCGTGAAGCCGTACCTGGCGAAGATGACCGAGAACCCGAATGTGCAGAAGGTCAACGCAGACCGCAAGGTCAACACGGAGCAGATGCTGGCGTATTACGCCAGCAAGCGTTGAATGCCCGTTGCGGCGTTACACCTTCGATAGACGCTCCAGCGCCAGTTGGAGCGTTTCGTCTTTCTTGGCAAAGCAAAACCGCACCACGCCTGATTCGTGCGGCTGCGAATAGAACGCCGACACGGGGATCGCCGCCACGCCAATCTCGCTCGTCAGCCACGTGGCGAACTCTGCTTCCGGCAGAGCGGAGATGGCACTGTAGTCCACGCACTGGAAATACGTGCCCTGGCATGGCAGCAGCTTGAATCGCGTCTTCGCAAGACCCGCACGGAACAGATCGCGCTTGTGCTGGTAGAACGCGGGCAGCTCCAGATACGGCCGCGGATCGGCCATGTAGGTCGCCAACCCGTGCTGCACCGGCGTGTTGACGGTGAACACGTTGAACTGATGCACCTTGCGGAACTCCGCCATGAGTGCGGCCGGCGCGGCCACGTAGCCAACCTTCCAGCCCGTCACGTGATACGTCTTGCCGAAGCTCGACACCACGAAAGCGCGACGCGCCAGCTCCGGAATGCGCGCCACCGATGCATGCGGCACGCCGTCGTACACCATGTGCTCGTACACCTCGTCGGAGAGCAGCAGCACGTTGGTCGGGGCGAGGATTTCCGCCAGCTTCCGCATATCGTCCGCATGCCACACAGTGCCTGTCGGATTGTGCGGCGTGTTCAGCATGATCAGGCGCGTGCGCGGTGTGATCGCAGCGGCCAGCGTGTCGAACGGGATGCGGAAGTCCGGCGCGTTCAGCGTGATGGGCACGACCTTGCCGCCCGCCAGCTCGATCGACGGGATGTAACTGTCGTATGTCGGCTCGAACACGATGACTTCATCGCCGGGATGCACGCAGCACAGCACGGTCGTCAGCAGCGCCTGCGTGGCGCCCGCGGTGATGGTGATCTCGCGGTCGGCATCGTACGCGTGGCCGTAGAGCTTGGCGACCTTCGCGGCGATGGCCTGACGCAATGCGGGCACGCCCGTCATCGGCGGGTATTGGTTCAGGCCCGCGCGCATCGCATCGGACACCGCATCGACGATGCGCGGGTCGCAGTCGAAATCCGGGAAGCCCTGGCCGAGGTTGACGGCCTGCTTTTCAGCAGCCAGCGCCGACATCACGGTGAAGATGGTCGTGCCGACATTCGGCAGCCGCGAGGGCAGTGGGGGAAGGGACGCGATGGGCGCGGGCGTTTCAGCGGGGCGTGCGGCAGCGGTGGTCATGACTTCAGCTTGAGCGAGGACTGTCTTACAACTGGACTTCCGAAACAAACTGCTTGGGCGGGAGCACCGCCACGTCGCAATATTTGGCCATGCGCCGCTTGAGCTTAAGCACGGCCTTGTCCTTGGAGACCAGATACGTGGCGCTTGCGGCATCGGCCAGCGCGAGGAATTTCTGGTCGTCGCGATCCTTGCAGCGCGGCACGAACGTTTCGCCGTTTGCGCGGGCCGCTTCCTCTGGGTCTGCCACCGGGCGCGTGACGCGATCGACCCAGGCCAGCGCGGCCTGCGCATCGACGGCGTAGTGCGCGAATTGCGGATAGCCGAGCACGCGTCGCAGTTCCTCGCGGCAGGCCGGGCTGATGATGGCGTCCAGGCGGCCTGCCTCCAGCGCCGCGCGAATGGGGCGCGCAACCGCATCGTCGAAGACGAGAATGTCGACCCAGATGTTGGAGTCCAGCACCACGCGCGGCGCGGCGCAGGGGCGGGCGGGGGCCGAAGGAGCGAGGGCGGCAGCGTCTGCCATTCGATACAATTCAAGACTTGTGAACCGCGATTCTGACATGATCATCGTCCTCTCGCCGGCCAAGTCGCTCGACTACGAGACGCCGCCGCGCATCAAGACCCACACGCTGCCCGATTTCATCGCGCGCTCCGCAGAACTCATCGAAGTGCTTCGCAAGCTGTCGCCCGCCCAGATCGGCACGCTGATGCACATTTCCGACCCGCTGGCCGTGCTCAACGCCACGCGCTATGCCGATTGGTCGCCAGAATTCACCGCCGAGAACAGCAAGCAGGCCGCGCTGGCCTTCGATGGCGACGTGTACGGCGGGCTCGATGCGAATTCGCTGTCGGCCGACGATCTGCAATTTGCGCAGAAGCATCTGCGAATCCTCTCCGGCCTGTATGGCGTGCTGCGCCCGCTCGACTGGATGCAGCCATACCGCCTCGAAATGGGCACGCGCCTGGCCAACCCGCGCGGCAAGGACCTCTACGCTTTCTGGGGCGACGACGTGACGCTCGCCCTCAACGAGCTGTTCAAGGCCGACGACGATCCCGTGCTCGTCAATCTCGCGTCGGAAGAGTATTTCAAGGTGGTGCGGCCCAAGGTGCTCAAGGCGCGCATCGTCACGCCGGTGTTTGAGGACTGGAAGAACGGCCAGTACAAGATCATCTCGTTCTACGCAAAGCGCGCGCGCGGCCTGATGGCGCGTTACGCGATCGAGCACCGCATCACCGATCCGCGCAAGCTCAAGGCGTTCGACGTCGACGGCTATGCCTTTGCCACTGCCGATTCCGACGACGAGCGCTGGGTCTTCCGCCGCAAGCCCACCTGATGACAGGATCCGACATGACTGCCAATCAACCGTACATTTCCAGCGTATTCGACAGCGGCGCCATCGAAATCGTCGATGTCGCCCGCGCCGATGCCATCCGCCTGCGCATTCGCCGCGATTCGCACGCGGATTTCACGCAGTGGTTCCACTTCCGCCTGCAGGGCGTGCAGGGCCAGGCGTGCCAGCTCGCGTTCGAAAATGCGGGCGAATGCACCTATGCGGCGGGTTGGAAGGACTACCAGGCCGTCGCCTCATACGACCGCGAACACTGGTTCCGCGTGCCGACGCGCTATGACGGCAGGACCATGACCATCGAGGTGACGCCCGAGCACGACAGCATCTGGTTTGCCTACTTCGAGCCGTATTCCGATGAGCGTCACCTGTCTCTGGTGGCAGCGGCGCAAACGAAGCCCGGCGTGCGCACGCAGCGCCTGGGCAGCACGGTGCAAGGTCGTGACATGACGTGCATCACCGTCGGCGAGCCAGCGCCCGGCAAGAAGAACGTGTGGATCATCGCCCGCCAGCATCCCGGCGAGACGATGGCCGAGTGGTTCGTGGAAGGTCTGGTCGCCCGCCTCACGCGGCAGGGCGTATGGGGCGGGGATTCAGTGGGCCGACTGCTCACCGAGCGCGCCGTGTTTCACATCGTGCCGAACATGAACCCTGACGGGTCGGCGCTGGGCAACCTGCGCACCAACGCGGCCGGCGCCAACCTGAATCGGGAGTGGATGGAGCCCGACGCCGAGCGCAGTCCTGAAGTCCTGTGCGTGCGCCGGGCCATCGAGGAGACCGGCGTCGACCTGTTCTTCGATATCCACGGCGACGAGGCGCTCCCCTACGTATTCGTGGCTGGCAGTGAAATGCTGCCGGGCTTCACCGATGCCCAGCGTGCCGACCAGGACCGCTTTGTCGCAGCGTTCCTGCGCGCGTCGCCCGACTTCCAGACGCAATACGGCTACGAGGCGAGCAAGTACAACGAAGACGCGCTCAAGCTCGCCTCCAAGTACATCGGCCACACGTACCGGTGCCTGGCGCTGACGCTCGAAATGCCGTTCAAGGACAACGCCAACCTGCCCGACGCGCGCGTCGGCTGGAACGGCGCCCGCAGCGCCGCGTTGGGCGCGGCCATGCTGCAGGCCATCCTCGAATATCTGGGCTGAAGACCAGCGCGGCGCCGCCAGGTGGGCGGCGCGACGCGCTTAGTTGGACGACTTCTTCTTCGTCGTTTTCTTGGTAGCCGACTTGGCAGTGGACTTCGTGGCCGTGGTCGACTTGGTCTTGGCCGTGCTGCCCTTGGTGGCCTTGACCGAGGACTTTGCCGCGCCCTTGCCCTTGGCGGCAGACTTGCCGTGCGACACGGCAGCGTTCGTGCAGCGGTGCCCGCGACGGCAGTGGGTGCGCACCGTCGTGGACGACGGTGCGGCCGCCGGGGCGGCAAACGGCTGGCCATTCGCATCGAGCAGCTCGTACGCGAGCATCATGCCTTCGTCGTAGCCGCAGCGGACTTTGACCGGCTCCCACTGGTCGCTGCCCGTGCCGCGCTTGTGGACGGCGGCGCTGAAGCTCACGACGCTGGAGACCTTGATCGCGCCTTGCTTGCTCGACGAGAAGCGCGAGTCCCACGGTTCAACCTTGGCCTGCCCTTCGGACAGGGCGCCGGTCGGCAGGCGGAACTGGTCGAAGTTCGTCGAGCGCGGGATGATCCAGCTCGCGTGTGCGGCACAGTCGGCCACATCGGGGCGGGCGTTCTCGGATTTGATTAATCGGTCGCGGGTCTGCGCGCGGTATTCGGACAAGCTGATCTTGTCCTTGGGCGGCAGGTTCACTGTGGTGGTGCTCTCGCTGTCAGAGGCGTCGAAGACGATGGGCGGCGTGGTGCGTGCGGGCTGCGGGGCCGGCTTGGCTTGCACGGCCGGTGTGCTCGGCGTCGCGGTGGCGGTCGCCTGTGCCGACGTGTCGGTCGGTTCGGTCTGCAGGTTGGAGCAGGCGGCCAGCAGGGCGACGACGCCGAGACAGAGTAGTTTGGGTCGCAACATCTCGAGTGTTACAGGGGGGTCGGCATGGAAAAACGCCATGATAGAGGAAAGCCCGGGATGAAAGTTCCTGCGGCTTACCCGAATGCGCTCCAGTGCGGCATTCGAGGCGATTTAGCTGTAACAGCGCGTTACGACGTTGCGCTGCCCCCATCACTGCTTGGTGAACAGCCACGCGAGCGACCACTCATCGGTGCGCGCCTCATACCGGATGCCCTTGCGCATTGCCCACGTGGCCAACTGGTGGTGCGACGGGATGATCGCGTAGTCCTGCTGTGCGAAGCGCGTGGCGGTCTTGGCGGCTTGCTCGTGCGCCTGCTCGCTCGACACGGTGGACAGCGACGCCTGCACCAGCTTGTCCAGTTCCGGATTGCTGTAGCGGCCCCAGTTCCACGACCCGTAACCGGTCTGGGGATTAGGCGTGCCGAGAATGCTGCGCAGCGCCACATCCGCCGCCACCGAACCCCAGCCGAGCATCATGAAGGAGAACTCGCCCTGGCGCGCGCGTGAGAAGTACACCGCCACCGGCAGGGTCTCGACCTTGGTCTGGATGCCGATGCGCGTGAGCAGCTGGGCGGTGGTCTGTGCGACCTGTGCGTCGTTCAGATAGCGGTTGTTGGTGGCGTGCAGCGTGAGCCCGAAGCCGTCGGGGTAGCCGGCCTCGGCGAGCAGCTTCTTCGCGCGGTCCGGGTCGTATGCAATCGGTTTGCCTCCCGGGTGGCCGAAGATCTGCGGCGACACAATGCTGGACGCCACCACGCCCTGGCCCTCCAGCACGCGGCTGACGATGGCATCGCGATTGATGGCCAGCGCCACCGCTTCCCGCACGCGGTGGTCCTTGAACGGGTTCTTCGTCAGCGGCTTGCCGGCCTTGTCCGTCACGAACGGCGAGACGTCGCGGCCCTGGTCCATCTGCCAGAAGATGGTACGCCACGACACCTGCTGCTCGAGGTGGAAGTTCGGGTTCTGCTTGATGCGCGGCACGTCGGCAGCGGGCACGGCCTCGACGACATCCACGTCCCCGGAAAGCAGGGCAGCCGTGCGCGCAGCGTTGTCGGTGATGATCTTGAAGGTGACCTTGTCCCACTGCGGCGCGCGGCCCCAGTAGTGCGGGTTCTTCTTCAGCACGATTTCCTGCCCGCGCGTGAAGTGATCGAACAGGAACGGCCCCGTGCCGATCATCGCGCGGCCGGCGTCAAAGTCCGCCTGCGAAGCATTGGCCACCCTCTTGGGAAGGATCGGCAGGCTGTTGAGGTCGTTCGGGATGCTCGCGTAATTCGGAATCGACACCTTCAGCCGCACCGTGAGCGGATCGACGATCTGCACGTCGGTGATCGACTTCGTATAGCTGGTGAACGGGCCCGGGCTGTTGGTCAGGCGTGCCGGCCGTTCGATCGAGGCTTTCACGTCTTCGCCGGTGAAGGGCGTGCCGTCGCTCCACTTCACGTTGGGGCGCAGCTTGATCTCCCACGTGTTGGCGTCGATGGGCTTCCACGACGTGGCCAGGCCCGGCGTGTAGCGGCCGTTCTTGTCCAGGAAGACCAGCGACTCGAAGACGTGCAGCGCCATCGCGTTGTTCGGGCCTGCATTGTTCCACTGCGGGTCCATGGACGTCACGTCGGCGGACAGGCCGATGCGCAGATCGTCGGCCAGGGCGGCAGCGGCGTTGCCAGCCAGTGCGCATGCGGCCAGGCCGCGGATCAGGGCGCGAATGAAGGGGCGATGGGCCATCGGGGAGCTCCTCGGGTTCGGGCGGTGATGCCAGGTGGCGGGTTCGTCATTGTGCCGCAGGCCGCGCAAGCGCGTGCTGCGCAATCCGACAAATCATATGAGCCGGCGTGGCGTAAAAAAAGCCACCCGGAGGTGGCTTGCTTGCATCGGCTTCAGTGGAACAGCGGCTGCTGCGTCGGTGCGTCTTCGGGCATCTCTGCGTGGACGATCTCGGCCGCGCGGTCTGCATAGAGCGGGGCGCCGCAGTCTTCGCAGTATTCGGGCTCGAAGAGCTGGCCGTGGCGGAAGATGTCTTCAATGCCGCATGCGCGCAGTTCGTCGCTGATCTGCTCAAGGGGGCTGCCCGGTTCGCCCTCTGCAGTCAGGTCGGTCGCACCGCCATCGCGGCCATAGACGGGCCAGACAATGCCGTAGATGAGGTCTTTCTCGCCGCGCACGGTGAAGGCCACGCGGTATTCCTCGATCTGCTCCTCGCCAAATGCGCCGATGATCGCGCCGAAGCGGTTGGCCGGCATGTCGAGCGCGCCCTGCAGGTAGTTGACCGCGGCGCGCACCGTGAGCGGGCGGATGCGCTTGTCGGATTCGCGGCACGACAGGAAGAACGCATCCGGCAGCAGCAGCTCGAACTCGCAGCCGGGCATCAGGGTGGAGACGGTCGGCGTGACTTGCTGGCGCCATTGCTCGAGGCATGCGGAGCGCTCGGCGTGGTGTTCCTTGGCGTCTTCCTGCCAGCGGAACAGCGGCTGGCCGTGCTGCGCCACGACGATGGCCAGCAGATAGCGCGGGTCTGCAAGGATCGGTGCGGTTTCGGGCATGTCGCGCAGATCGACCTTGGGCGGCTGACCCGACAGCGCATAGGCGGTCAGTTTGTGCGTCAGCGCAAAGGTATCGGAATGCGTGCGCGGCAGCTGGTCGATGCTGTACAGGTAGGGCGCCAGCGCCACGCGGGCGTTCGACGCCATCACGTGCGCCTGGAGGTGCACCTGCAGGGTCTGCGCCAGTTCCGGCTTGATGGCGCCGGAGGGAATGACGTAGCGCGTATGCGCGAGGATGGGCGCCGCGATGAGCAGCGCGTCATACTCGACGCCGCCTGAGCTCACCACCGCCGATTCGGCCAACGTTTCGGCCTGCTCGGCCAGCACGTCGGAAGCCTCTTCGTTGTGCTTGAAAAGATGATCGAGTGCGGCGTCGAGCGCCGTCTGGCTGCCGTTCTTGAGCAGCCGCGAAAGACGTTCGGACAGCCGTTGTTCCCAATACACGTCTTCGATGCGACTGCCCGATGCGTCGAGCGCAAGCGCGTCGGCCACAAGCCGTTCTGCATCGGGGGAAAGACGTTGGGGGGCCTTGGAGCGGAATCCTGCCATGCTGTGCCGTACCGGTCGTTGGAAGAATGAAGGGGCGTTATTTTACCCTCGGACGCCACCGTACGATGCCTATCGGTGAAACCCTTACGACGAAAACGTCAGGGTTTGGCGGTGGGTACCGAGGCGCCAGCTGCGACGTTGCCGCTCGCTGCGGGCGCCGAAGCGGCGGCCGGCTCCGAGGCAGCCGGCGTACTTGCCGGTGCTGCCGGTGCTTCGGCCGCGGATGCAGCGGGGGGCGCCAGGGGCGGCGGCGCTGGGACAGGGGCAACTGCTACGGCGGGCGCGGCCGCAGCCGGTGTCTGCGCGTCGGTCTGGGGGGCCTTGAACAGGATATAGAAGACGGCGGCTGCCACGACGATGAGGGCAAGTACCACTTGGGCCATGGGTGCGGGACTCCAGCAGGGAAACGGTCAGGCGGCGGAGGGGGCCTCGGCGCCGCGGGGCAATCATGCCGCGCGGCCTAATCGGCACACTGTACCAAAGCATGCGCGCCGGGTGGGACATCGTCACCTTGTTTGATAGGCCAATGTCAAGTCCTGATATAGGTTGACACTCAGTTCAGCCACTAGACGCGCGATGCACCGCATCGGGCGTTTTGTATTTCAGGGCCTGATGCGGCCGCTCATGGTTGTAGATGTGCACGGACTGGGCCACTAGGCGCTCGGCCTGCTGCAGATCGGCGGGGCGGCTGAGCAAGGACTGGCCCTTGAGGATTCCGTTGACCCGCTCGGCCAGGGCGTTCTGATAGCAGTCGTAGCCGTCGGTCATTGAGCATGTCAGGCCGTGCCGTTTGTGGATGCGCTGATACTCGCTCGAGCAATATTGGATGCCGCGATCCGAGTGGTGCACCAGCTGCTGCTTGGTCTGGCGCGTCTTGAGCGCCATCTTCAGTGCTCGGCTGACCGACTCGGCATGCAGGCTCTCGTGCACGTGGTAGCCGACGATCTTGCGTGAGTACGCGTCCGTCACCAGGCTCAGGTACGCGCAGCGTCCTGCAGTCGGCAAGTACGTGATGTCGGTCACCCAGACCTGCTCCGGGCCTGTGGGGTCGACTTGGTTCGGACCTTCCTTGAGCAGGTTCGGGTGCCGCCGGAAACGGTGGTGGCTGTGTAGTCTTGTGATACGCCCGTTGTTGGAGAACCAGCAGGCGCGCGGCACGCAGCAGGACGAACAACCGGTCACGCCCGAGTGCGATGCCCGCCTGCGTCGGTTCAGGCGCGAGCAGGTGGTGCAGCTTGCGCGTACCCAGGCGCGGCTGGCGCAGGCGCACGTGCCGCACCAGCGTGGTGACCTGCTCGACCTGGGCGCTGCGGGTGCGCTCGCGCGCGCAGCGCTTGTAGTACGCCTGGCGGCTGATGCCGATGTATCGGCAGGCCCGCTCGACACTCAGCCCTTGGACAGCACCGTCGAGCGACCCTGGATTGCGTACCGCTGCTGCGCCTGCTTGTAGCTCAGTTCGCCTCTTTCGACCTGCTCCACGACCGACAGCGTAAAAGCCAGACTGTAGTCCCGCTGCGTTCGCTTCTTTGCCCCTTGCATCTTGACTCTCCTTGCTCCACCAGGAAAAAGTGTCAACCTTATTCAGGACGGGTCAGCCAACAAAAAAAGCCGTTCAGCGCATACTGAACGGCTTTTCTGCTCTTCAGGGCGGATCAGGCCGAGGGCGGGGGCACGTAGCCGGAAGCCTGGTCGGCGCCTTCACCAAAGAAGTACTTTTCCGTTTGCTTGAGCAGGTACTGGCGGGCGCGGGAATCCGCCATGTTCAGGCGGTTTTCGTTGATGAGCATGGTCTGGTGCTTGAGCCAGCCGGCCCAGGCTTCCTTCGACACGCTTTGCCAGATCTTCTTGCCCAGTTCGCCGGGCAGGGGCGGGAAGTCGAGGCCTTCGGCTTCCTTGTTGAGCTTGACGCAGTGGACCATGCGGGCCATGGGGTTCCTCTCTTTGACTCTTGTGGCGGATGCGTCGCCATGGGGCGCGCGCGAATCCCGCTATTGTAAGGCGCGCAGCCGGTTCGCCTGCGATTCCGGCACGCCGCTCGGGGACATACCGCGGCTCAGAGCTTCTTCATCAGCACCATCGAGCGCCGCTGCCAGTTGTACAGCTTGCGGCGGTCTTCCGGGAGATCGTCCACGCTGGCGCGCACGAAGCCGCGCTTGAGGAACCAGTGTTCCGTGCGCGTGGTGAGCACGAACAGGTGCTTGAGGCCGATGGCGCGCGCGCGCGCCTCGATGTGCTTGAGCAGGCGTTCGCCGTCGCCGGTGCCCTGGCTGTCGGGGGACACCGTCAGGCACGCCATTTCGCCCACGCCTTCCTTCGGGTACGGATACAGCGCCGCGCAGCCGAAGATGATGCCGTCGTGCTCGATGACCGAGAAGTTGGCGATGTCGCGCTCGAGCAGGCGGCGCTCGCGCGGCACGAGTGTGCCGTCTGCTTCCAGCGGCTCGATCAGCTGCACGATGCCGCCCACGTCGTCCAGCGTGGCTTCGCGCAGGTATTCCAGGTCGGTGTGCGAGACCATGCTGCCCACGCCATCGTGCAGGAAGAGCTCCAGCAGGATGCTGCCGTCCAGCGCGAACGGAATCAGGTGCGCGCGGCGCACGCCCCCGCGCATGGCCTTGACGATGTGCTGCAGGTAGTACGCCACGTCGTGCGACAGGCTGCCGTCGCGCAGGCGCTCGATGGCCATCTCCATCGACAGATCCTGCTGCAGCTTGCCCACCCGGTCCACCAGGCCTTGCACTTCAGTGATGAAGATCAGCTTGTCGGCCTTGAGCGCCGCGGCCGTATTGGCGGCCACGTCTTCCATCGACAGGTTGAACGCCTGCCCCGTCGGCGAGAAGCCCAGCGGCGAGAGCAGCACGATCTTGCGGTTCGACAGCGATTGCTGGATCGAATCGGCGTCGATCTTGCGCACGAGCCCGGTGTGCTGGAAGTCCACCCCGTTGACGATGCCGACCGGCCGCGCCGTCACGAAATTGCCGGACACCACCGAGATGCGCGCGCCGGCCATCGGCGTGTTGGGCAGCGCCTGGCTGAAAGTCGCCTCGATATCCAGGCGCAGTTCGCCCGAGGCCTCCTTGGCCGATTCAAGCGCCGCGTTGTCGGTCACGCGCACGCCGTCGACAAACTGCGTCTGCACGTTGCGCAGCGCCAGTTGCTCTTCCACCTGCGGGCGCGAGCCGTGCACCAGCACGATGCGCATGCCCATGGCGTGCAGCAGGGCGACGTCGTTGACCAGCGAACCCAGCATGCCGGCCTTGACCAATTCGCCGCCAAATCCGATGACGAAGGTCTTGTCGCGGAACGCATGGATGTAGGGCGCCACGGCACGCAGCCAGTCGACAAACTGCTGCTGTTCTGGCGTGGGTGCAATCGGGGCGACGTCGGGGGCTGGCGTGTGGGCGACCAGCGAAACACTGGGCGGAACGCCGGCGGCGGGGGCGGAGGAACGAGCGGTCACGGGCGGGGGCAGGGTAGGCGCAGAGCGCGGCCGGTGCAGGAAAGATGCGCGGATTATAATCCCGGCCGATGTCAGATTCCCACGCCCGGCCGCGCTCTGCGGCACCCTCCCGACCGCAGCCCCACGACGCCGACCGGCCTGCACGCCAGCCGGGCGGTGATGGCCGCCGCCCGCGCCGCCCCACGCCGACGCCGGAAGCGCTCGCAGCCGCCCTCGAGGCCCGCCGCGCACGCGCCAATCCCGTTCCGCCGATCACGTTTCCGGAAGCGCTGCCCGTGTCGGCCCGGCGCGACGAAATCGCCGGGGCCATCGCCAAACACCAGGTGGTAATCGTTTCCGGCGAGACGGGCTCGGGCAAGACCACGCAGCTGCCCAAGATATGCCTGTCGATCGGGCGAGGCATCGGGGCGGGTGGCACCGGGCTCATTGGCCATACGCAGCCCAGACGGATTGCCGCCACGTCGACCGCCAAGCGCATCGCGCAGGAGATCGGCACGCCGGTGGGCGAGCACGTCGGCTTTCAGGTGCGCTTCAACGACACGCTCTCGGCGGGCGCGTCGGTCAAGCTGATGACCGACGGCATCCTGCTGGCCGAGACGCAGAACGACCCGCTGCTGCGCGCGTACGACACGATCATCATCGACGAGGCGCACGAGCGCAGCCTCAACATCGACTTCCTGCTCGGCTACCTGAAGCAGTTGCTGCCGCGCCGGCCCGATCTGAAGGTGATCATCACCTCGGCGACCATCGACGCCCAGCGGTTTGCCGAGCACTTTGCGGGGCCGAAAGGGCCGGCGCCGGTCATCGAGGTCAGCGGCCGGCTGTATCCTGTCGAGGTGCGCTATCGCCCCGTTCAGCGCGACGAGAATGACAAGGACCGCGACCTCTATGACGGCATCGTCGACGCGGTGGACGAACTGGCCCGCGAAGGCCCCGGCGACGTGCTGATCTTCCTGCCCGGCGAGCGCGAGATCCGCGAAGCAGCCGAGGCGCTGCGCAAGCACCATCCGGCGCATACCGAGATCCTGCCGCTGTTTGCGCGGCTGTCGGTGCAGGAGCAGGAACGCGTGTTCCGCCCGTCCAACGCGCGGCGCATCGTGCTGGCCACCAACGTGGCGGAGACGTCGCTCACGGTGCCGGGCATTCGGTATGTCGTCGATACGGGGCTGGCGCGCGTCAAGCGCTATTCGTATCGGAACAAGGTCGAGCAATTGCAGATCGAGCCGGTGTCGCAGGCCGCGGCGAACCAGCGCGCGGGCCGTTGCGGCCGGGTGGCCGACGGCGTGTGCATCCGTCTGTATGAAGAGGCCGATTTCATCGCGCGGCCGCGCTTTACCGATCCGGAGATCCTGCGTTCGTCGCTGGCGTCGGTGATCCTGCGCATGAAGGCGCTGCGGCTGACCGACGTCGAGCAGTTTCCGTTCATCGAGCCGCCGCTGGGCCGGGCGATTGCGGATGGCTACCAGCTCCTGCAGGAACTCGGCGCCGTCAACGACGAGAATGCGCTGACCCCCCTGGGCAAGCAGATCGCCCGCCTGCCACTGGACCCGCGTGTCGCGCGGATGATTCTGGCCGGGCGCGACCACCAGTGCCTGCGCGAAATGCTCATCATTGCGAGCGCGTTGTCGGTGCAGGATCCGCGGGAGCGCCCGCAGGAGTTGCAGCAGCAGGCCGACCAGGCCCACCGCGAGTTTGCCGACGAGAAGTCTGAATTTCTCGGTTGGGTGAAGTTGTGGAAGTGGTTTGAAGAGGCGGTCGCGCACAAGAAATCGAACAAGCAGTTGCAGGAGAATTGCCGCGCGCATTTCCTCTCGCACGTACGGCTGCGAGAATGGCGCGATGTGCATTCGCAATTGCACACCACGGTGGCGGAGCAGGGCTGGAAGCTCAACGAATCCGAGCCGACGTACGAGCAACTGCATCTGGCGCTGCTGACGGGCTTGCTCGGCAACATCGGCGTGCGCATTGAAGAGGCCGACGGCAAAGGCCGCGAATACCTGGGCGCACGCGGCATCAAGTTCTTCCTGTGGCCCGGTTCGGCCATCGCACGCAAGGCCGGCAAGTGGGTGGTGGCGGGAGAGCTCGTGGAGACCAGCCGCCTGTTCGGCCGCACGCTCGCACGCATTGAGCCGGAGTGGGTCGAGAAGGTCGGCGCGCACCTGCTGAAGGTGTCGTGGAGCGATCCGCATTGGGAGAAGAAGGCCGGCCAGGTGATGGCCTTCGAGCGCGGCACGCTGTACGGCCTGCCGATCTACCAGCAGCGCCGCGTGCATTTCGGGCCGATGCAGCCGAAGGAGGCGCGCGAGCTGTTCATCCGCCGGGCGCTCGTCGATGGCGAATTCGAGACGCGCCTGCCCTTCTTTGCGCACAACCAGCGCCTGGTGCGCGAGATCGAGAATCTCGAGCACAAGTCCCGCCGGCAGGACGTGCTGGTGGACGACGAACTGATCTACGCGTTCTACGACAGCCAGATTCCGGCGGACGTCTACCACACGGTTTCGTTCGAGCGCTGGTATGCCGAGGCGGCCAAGGGTAACCCGAAGCTGCTGTACCTGAATCGCGATGACCTGATGCGGCACGAGGCGGCCGGCATCACCACCGACCTGTTCCCCAAGACGCTGCCGATCGCCGGCATCGACATGGGCCTGACGTACCACTTCGAGCCCGGCAGCCCGCGCGACGGCGTGACGCTGACGGTGCCGCTGTATGCGCTCAATCAGGTGCCCGCGCAGCGGGCGGAATGGCTGGTGCCCGGCATGCTCAAGGAGAAGGTGCACCTGCTGCTCAAGAGCCTGCCGCAGAAGCTGCGCCGCCATTGCGTGCCGCTGCCCGATTACGCGGCCGGATTCGTCTCGCGTGTGAAGCTCGGCGACGGCGATCTGCTGGACCGCCTGATCGCCGACGTGCGCGAGCAGACCGGCACGCCGCTCAAGCGTGCCGACTTCAAGCTCGAAACGCTGCCCGCGCATCACTTCATGAACTTCAAGGTGATCGACGAGCACGGCCGCCAGCTCGACATGGGCCGCAACCTGGCCCAGCTGCGCGCGGAACTGGGCGGGCGGGCGCAGCAGACGTTCCAGTCGATCGCCGCCAAGGACGCGGCCGTGGCCGGCGCGCAGGATGGTGCCAAGCCGGCCAAGAGCAGCAAGGGCGACGCACCCTCGAACGCTGCGCTGTATTCGGGTCTCACGACGTGGAATTTCGGGGCATTGCCGGAGTTGCTCGAAATCCGCAAGGGCAACCAGACGCTGTTCGGCTACCCGGCACTCGTCGACGCCGGCGATCACTGCGACGTGGAAGTCTTCGACGACCCCGCCGAGGCGGCACGCATCCACCGCCTGGGCCTGCGCCGGCTCTTTGCGATCCAGCTGCGCGAGCCGTTGAAGTACCTGGAGAAGAACATCCCCGGCCTGTCGCAGATGGCGATCCAGTTCATGAGCCTGGGCACGCAGGATGAACTGCGTAACCAGATCCTGGACGCCACGCTGGAGCGCGCCTGCCTGCAGGACCCACTGCCCACCGATGACGCCAGTTTCGGCGCCCGCAAGGACGAGAGCCGAGCACGCCTTACGCTGCTGGCGCAGGAGATTGCGCGGCTGGTGGGCGCCATCCTGGCCGAGTACGCCCACCTGCCGCGCAAGCTGCAGATCGCCAAACCGTTTGCCGCCGCCTATGCGGACATCGACGCGCAGTTGAAGGTGCTGATGCACAAGCGTTTCATCGAAGCGACGCCGTATGCGCAGCTGACGCATTTTCCGCGCTACCTCAAGGGCATCGCCCTGCGCATCGACAAGCTCAAGGCGGATCCCACGCGCGACACGCAGCGCATGCACGAGATGGCCCCGCTCATCCAGCAATACCAGCGCGCCGAGAAGGCGCTGCGCGTGCAAGGGCAGGGCGGCACCGACCCGCGCATGGAAGAGTTCCGCTGGATGCTGGAGGAGTTGCGCATCGCCTTGTTCGCGCAGGAATTGCGCACGCCCGTGCCGATGTCGGTCAAGCGGCTGCAGAAGGTATGGGAGTCGATGCAGCGGTAGCCCGGCTGTGCATTGTCTTGCGCGCTGAAAGTTCCCATTTTCTTTTTTGATTTGTGTCAGCGACCGCCTGAGGGCCGGCGTTAGAATGGCTGGCTAAGTCGCTGAATCTTCTCGTTATGTCCGCTGTGCGCGCCTCGTTTGCCTCCCGCTGGTTTTCCACGCTTGTCCTGTCGGCCGCCGCCCTGGCGGCAACGCATGCCGCGCGTGCTGAAGTCGTCACCGTGCTCAATTCGGGAGACGCCAGCGTCACCCTGATCGACAAGGACACCCGCAAGGTGCTGGAGACCTTCCCCGTCGGCAAGGAGCCGCACCACCTGATTGCGACACCAGACGAGAAATCGCTGATCGTGGCGAACGCGGTCGGCAACGATCTGGTGTTCCTCGACCCGATCACGGGCAAGATTCAGCAGCGGGTGCCGCGCATTGATGACCCATACCAGATCGGCTTCTCGCCCGACCAGAAGTGGTTTCTGACCACCGGCAACCGCCTGGACCGGGTCGACGTGTACCGCTGGGACGGCCATGCGCTCACCATCGCCAAGCAGATTCCCGCCGCCAAGACGCCGAGCCACATTGCGTTCACGGCCGACAGCAAGATCGCCTTCATCACGCTGCAGGATTCCAACGAGGTCATGGCCATCGACCTGCCCACGCAGACCGTGATGTGGCGCATGACCATCGGCTCGGCCCCCGCAGGCGTGTGGGTCACGACCGACCAGAAATACCTGCTCGTCGGCATGACGGGCGCGGACTACGTCGAAGTCATTGACTGGCGCAACCGCACCAGCGTCAAGCGCATCCAGACCGGCAAGGGTGCACACAACTTCCGCGCGCTGGGCGACAAGCGCCATCTGTTCCTGTCGAACCGCGTGTCAGGCACGATCAGCATCGTCGATCAGCAGACGCTGACCAAGGTGGGCGACATCACCGGCCTGCCACCAGGCCCCGACGACATGGAACTCACCGCCGACGGCAAGCAGCTCTGGGTGACGTGCCGCTGGGCCAAGCGCGTGGCCATCGTTGACGTTGCCAGCCGCAAGGTGGTGGAAGAGATCAAGGTCGGCCGCTCGCCGCATGGCATCTACTTCCGTTCGCGCGCGCCGCTCATCTGAGGCGTGGTCATCATGAAGCCCGGCCTGTCGATCCTGCGTACGGTGGCTGCCGCAGCGGCGCTGAGCCTGTGCGCGATCGCCACGGCTGCGCCGGGTGGGGTCAACGCCGGCGCCTGCAAGGGCACGGTGTACCTGACGTTCGACACGGGCAGCATGAGCCAGGCGCAGCTGATTGCCGACACGCTGCGCCGCCACCGCGTCCACGCCACGTTCTTCCTTGCCAACGAGAAGACGATCCACGGCGACAGCACGCTCGATGACGGATGGGTGCCGTACTGGAAATCGCTCGCGGCCGACGGCCACGCTTTCGGTACGCACACCTTCGATCACGTCTACTACAAGGGCGAGGCTGGCGCCGGCAAGGTCCGCTTCCGCCCGCAGTTCGGCGAGCAGGGCGGCCGCAGCGTCGTCTGGGGCGAGCCCGAATTCTGCGCCGAACTCAAGCGCAGCGCCGAACGCTTCAAGGCCATGACCGGCCAGCCGATGGACCCGCTGTGGCGCGCGCCTGGCGGCCATCTTTCTGCGACGACGGAACGCTGGGCCCAGCAATGCGGCTTTGCGCATGTGGCATGGGCGCCGGCGGGCTTTCTCGGCGACGAGCTGCCGTCCGAGCGGTATTCGAATGCGGCCTTGCTCGACAAGGCGCTCGCGAGCCTGCGCGATGGCGACATCACGATGGCGCACCTGGGCATCTGGTCGCGCAAGGACCCGTGGGCGCCCGCCGATCTGGAGCCGCTGATCACCGGCCTGGAGCGCAAGGGTTTCTGTTTTGCCACCCTGCGCGATCATCCGCAGTACAAGGCCTGGTTTGCCGCTCACCCGGCGGCACGCTGACATGTTCGACTGGATTGCCGACACCTTCACGCAAGCGCAGGACCTGCTGTTTCAGCATGTCGTGATGCCGCTCACCTATGCCATCGGCCTCGGCGGTTATGTCGAGGATGCCTACCCCGGCACCGAGTGGCTACTGATGGGCCTCCTGCAGATCGCCGTGTTGCTGCTCGTCTTTCGTCCGCTGGAGCGTTGGCGTCCCGTAGAGCCGATGCACGATCGCAAGGCCGTGCGCGCCGATGTCATCTATACGCTGTTCCACCGGCTCGGCTTTTTTCCGCTGCTGATGTTCTTCACGCTGCAGCCGCTCATCGATGCGCTGGACGGCGAGCTGCGTTTCTGGGGCTGGGCGCACCTGAACGTGGAAGACTGGTGGCCGGGCGTGACGTCCATCGCCATCGTGAGCTTCCTGGTCTATCTGGTGCTGTTCGACCTGCTCGACTACTGGTATCACCGGCTATCGCACAAGTTCCACTGGTGGTGGAGCCTGCATGCGCTGCACCACAGCCAGCGGCAGATGACGCTGTGGTCGGACGACCGCAATCACATCATCGACGACGTGCTGCGCGGCGCGGTGTTTGCCATCGCGGCGCTGGTCATCGGCGTCGAGCCTTCGCAGTACGTGCTGCTGGTCGCCATCTCGCAACTGCTGCAGAGCCTGCAGCACGCCAACGTACGTTTGCACTTTGGCTGGCTCGGCGAGCGGCTGCTGATCTCGCCGCGCTTCCACCGGCTGCACCACGCCATCGGGCTGGGGCACGAGGTGCCCGGCAAGCCGGGTGTGCTGGGCGGCTGCAACTTCGGCGTGCTGTTCCCGTGGTGGGACATGCTGTTCGGCACCGCCGTCTTCTCGCCGGAGTACCACGCCACCGGCATCCGCGATCAGCTTCCGGCGCCGCAAGGCCGCTCACGCGACTACGGCCGCGGCGTGCTGCGCCAGCAGTGGCTGGGCATCAAGCGGCTCTTCGGCCGCGCCTAAGTGCGAGCGAAGCAGCGCGCGCGTCATGTCGGCGCGCTGTGCTAGGCTGTCCGCTCGCAGATTCCCCGATTCCCGCATGAACGACCTGATTCGCTCGTTTGGCCGCGCGCTGCTGTCGCAACTGCATCCGCGCATGCTGTTCCTGACCGTGCTGCCGTTTATCGTGGCCCTGGTGGTGTGGGGCGGCGTTCTGTATTTCGGCTGGGATGCCATGAACGGCATGGCCCGGAGCGCCGTCGAAAGCTGGGCCTTCATGGGCTGGATCAAGAGCGGCCTCAGTGCCATCGGCATGACGGGCCTGTGGTCGGCCGTCGCACCGCTGCTTGTCATCACGTTGCTTGTGCCGGTGATCGTCGTGTCGATCCTCGTCTTTGTGAGCGTGACGTCGGTGCCTTCGGTCATGCGGTTTCTCGATCGCAGCTACCCGCAGCTCGAACGGCGCAAGGGCGGCTCCATCGCGGGTAGCGTGCTGCATGCGCTGCTGTGCACGGCCGTGTTCATCCTGGTGGCGATTCTTACGCTGCCGTTGTGGCTGATCCCTCCGTTCTTTGCCCTGATCCCGCCCTTGCTCTGGGGCTGGCTCACGTATCGGCTGATGACCTACGACGCGCTGGCTGACCACGCCAGCGCAGACGAGCGCCGAGCGATCATGCAGCGCTACCGGCTGCCGCTGCTGGGCATCGGCATTGCGGTCGGCATGCTGGGCTCGGCGCCGACACTGCTGTGGGTGTCGTCGGTGGTGACGATCGTGCTGTTCCCGATCATCGCCATCGCGGTCATCTGGCTGTATGTGCTGATCTTCATCTTTTCGGCGCTTTGGTTCGGGCACTTCTGCCTGCGCGCGCTCACGCGGTTGCGCGCAGAGGCACCCCCTGCACGCCGGGTCGAGGCATCGGTCATCGACGTGCACACCATTGAGCTGCCCCGCGACTAAGCAACAAGGACTGACATGGCTTTCGGCATGATCATCATCGGCGACGAGATCCTCTCCGGCCGCCGCGAAGACAAACACCTGCGCAAGCTGATCGAAGTGCTTGGCGAGCGCGGCCTTGCACTGGAGTGGGCCGAGTACGTTGGCGACCAGCCCGCGCGCATCACCAGCGTGCTCAAGCGCACGTTCGCCAGCGACGACGTGGTGTTCTGCACCGGCGGCATCGGTGCCACGCCCGACGACCACACGCGTCAATGCGCCGCCGCGGCGCTCGGCGTGCCGCTGGAGCTGCACAGCGAAGCGCGCGAACTGATCACCCAGCGCATCATCGACACGGCCGGCGGCGATCCCGTCAAGGCGGATATCTCCACGCCCGAAAACCAGCATCGCTTCAAGATGGGTGAGTTTCCAAAGGGCGCGCGCATCATCCCGAACAGCTACAACAAGATCCCCGGGTTCTCTGTGGCGCATCACCACTTCATGCCGGGCTTTCCGGTGATGGCGTGGCCGATGATGGAGTGGGTGCTCGACACGTATTACGCCGACCAATTCCACCGCGCGCCGCGCGAAGAGCGATCGTTCCTGGTGTTCGGCCTGCCGGAGTCGCGGCTGACACCGCTGATGGAGCGCATCGAAGCCGAGTTCGACGGCGTGAAGGTCTTCAGCCTGCCGAGCGTCGGCGATGCGGCCCGCGGCGAGCGCTATGCCCGCTCGCACATCGACCTGGGGGTAAAGGGGACGCCCGAGGCCGTGGCGCGCGCCTACGCGGTACTGCGAGAAGGCGCGCTGGCGCTCGGCGGCGAGATCTTCGAGGCGGACGCCGCAGCGGCCTCCTGACCAGGCCCGAGCCGGTTTACGCGCCGTGCCACGGCAAGCCGCGGAAGCACCAGCCTTCCACGGTCTTGCGGTGGCCTTCACTGTCCTTCGCGCCTTCGAAGCCTTCCAGTACGTCCATTGCCAGCGTGTAGCCCGCTTGTGCAGCGGCGGCGGCGGCGTGCTTGGAGCGTGCAGCGCTGCGGCACAGGAACAGCACGGGTGCGTCCTTCGGTACAGCCGCTTCCAGAGCGTTCAGGAAGTTCGGGTTGCGCACGCCGCCCGGATACTGGTTCCACTCCACATGCACGAACTGGCCCGGCGCAACATCTGGCGTGCCCACCCAGTCCAGCTCGGCGCGCGTGCGCACGTCCACCAGCCGGGCCTGCGGGTCGGCAGCCAGGAGCGCAGCAGTCTCCTGCGGTGACAGCGCCCCGAAATACGGCAGCTGATCGGCCTGGCGGCGCGCGGCGGCGGCTTCCAGCAGGGACTCGCGAGTGAGTGTGGTGGCTGTCATGGCATCGGACGGCGAAATGGAAAGCGACCATTTTAGCGCTGGGCCCCTGTGGCGCGGGCGAAAATCCCCGTAATGGTGCCATCATGGTTCGCTCGCACTCAAATAGTGCTGATTCGGTTTTTATGCACCGCCTGCGTGCATTGGCTATGCTGGTCAGACAGCCTGCCGGCTCACCGTGGTGCGGCGTCGGAGCCGGGGCGGTCCGGTCGGGAACGCGACTCTCCCGCCCCGGGCCTGGGCTCCTGCGGGCCTGCACTGTTTGCGGGAGCGCATGCCCCTCGGCGGACGGAAATTGGCATGGTTTCTGCTAAGATTCCCGCGGTCTTTTTCAGGGGCGTCGGGCCATGCCGGGCGACCTTGCCAGAAAGAAGATGTTTCGGGGGTGAGCGCGAGTTGCAGCCGATATGGCAGCGATCCGTCACACAACCGGCTCACAATGATTTGCGTTATCGCGCTACCAGGAGAATGGCATGTCCCAAAGCATTGCAGACGTGATGAAGCTCGTGAAGGAAAACGACGTCAAGTTCGTCGATTTCCGCTTCACCGATACCAAGGGTAAGGAGCAGCACGTCTCGGTCCCCGTTTCGCACTTCGGCGAAGACAAGTTCGAAAGCGGCCACGCCTTCGACGGTTCGTCGATCGCCGGCTGGAAGGGCATCGAAGCGTCGGACATGCTGCTGATGCCGGATGCCAGCACCGCCCACATCGACCCGTTCTACGAAGAGCCGACGCTGGTGATGACCTGCGACGTGATCGAACCGTCGGACGGCAAGGGCTACGACCGCGATCCGCGCTCGATCGCCAAGCGCGCTGAAGCCTACCTGAAGAGCTCCGGCCTGGGCGACGCCGCCTACTTCGGTCCGGAACCCGAATTCTTCATCTTCGACGGCGTGACGTGGAACGTCGACATGCAAGGCTGCTTCGTGAAGATCCATTCCGAAGAAGCACCATGGTCGTCGGGCAAGGAGTTCGAGCACGGCAACTCGGGCCACCGTCCGGGCAAGAAGGGCGGCTACTTCCCGGTTGCCCCGATCGACACGTTCCAGGACATGCGTTCGGAAATGTGCCTGATCCTGGAATCGCTGGGCATTCCGGTTGAAGTGCACCACCACGAAGTGGCTGGCCAGGGCCAGAACGAAATCGGCACGAAGTTCAGCACGCTGGTGCAACGCGCCGACTGGACGCAACTGCAGAAGTACGTGATCCAGAACGTCGCGCACACCTACGGCAAGACGGCTACGTTCATGCCGAAGCCGGTCGTGGGCGACAACGGTTCGGGCATGCACGTTCACCAGTCGGTGTGGAAGGACGGCCAGAACCTGTTCGCGGGCAACGGCTACGCAGGCCTGTCGGAATTCGCGCTGTACTACATCGGCGGCATCATCAAGCACGCTCGCGCGCTGAACGCCATCACCAACCCGGGCACGAACTCGTACAAGCGCCTGGTGCCAGGCTTCGAGGCTCCGGTCAAGCTGGCCTACTCGGCGCGTAACCGCTCGGCTTCGATCCGTATTCCGTACGTGGCGAACCCGAAGGGCCGTCGTATCGAGACCCGCTTCCCGGATCCGCTGATGAACCCGTACCTGGGCTTCGCTGCGCTGCTGATGGCCGGTCTGGACGGCGTGCAGAACAAGATCCACCCGGGCGAAGCTGCCGACAAGAACCTGTACGACCTGCCGCCGGAAGAAGACGCAAAGATCCCGACCGTGTGCTCGAGCCTGGACCAGGCCCTCGAGTACCTGGACAAGGATCGCGAGTTCCTGACCCGCGGCGGCGTGTTCTCCAACGCCATGCTCGACGCCTACATCGAGCTCAAGATGGAAGAAGTCACGCGCTTCCGCATGACGACGCACCCGCTTGAGTTCGAGATGTACTACTCGCTGTAATGTGCCGCTGCCCCATGCGATGCAACCGTGGGGCAAGGACATGACATCGTTGAGGGAGAAGGGCGGCGCAGGTCGCCCTTTTCTGTTGGCGCGAGGGGTTTTGTGGCTAGAATGAGCGTCCGCCGCGTTTGCCGAACAGCGGCGCCCGATCGACGTTTCAGCCAGGTTCCACTCATGTTCCGTCCTTCCTCACGCATCGCATCCGGACTGCTTGCCACCGCTGCCGCGGTGCTTGCCACGCTGTCCGCGCAGGCCCCCGCGTACGCCGATGACGTCTATCTGTGCACCGGCCCGAACGGCGTGCCGGAGTACCGCAACAGCGGGAACGTCAAGGGGTGCCGGAAACTGGCGCTGCCCGACGTGGTGACCGTGCCGGGGACGCGCAGCCCGCGCAGTGCCGGGGCCGCTCCGGCGCCGGCGCAGAGCAACGGTTTCCCGCGGGTGGACAGCGCCACGCAGAAGGCGCGTGACGGCGAGCGCCGCCAGGTGCTGGAAGCAGAATTGGCTGAAGAGGAGCGCAAGCTCCAGGCGTTGAAGACCGAATACAACAACGGCCAGCCCGAGCGCCAGGGCAACGAACGCAACTACCAGAAATATCTGGACCGCACCGCGCAGTTGAAGAGTGACATCGAACGCAGCCAGGCGAATGTCGACTCGATCCGCCGGGAGCTGGGCAATCTAAAGGAGTAGCTGAGTGACGCGTCGACTGATTCCCAAAGCGGCACGCCGCGATGTCCAGGAACAGACGACGCCTTCCGCGCCGTCGGCAGGTGTTCCCGAATCTCTCGACGGGCTGCCCTCCATTCCGTTTTCGCATGGCGCACCCCCGTCGTACCCCGGGCTCGACGCGGTGCCCAATCCCGTCCTCTTCGTCCGCCATCCGGCGCTGACGATCTTCTACGCCAACCCCGCCGCGGAAGCTGCCCTGGCCGTGTCACGTCGCCAGCTGGTGGAGATGTCGCTGCACGAGCTGTTTGCGGAGCCGTCCGAGCTGGCCGAGATGATCGCCACCGTGGCGGGGCGGCAGTTCGACGCCAAGCGCCGCGATGTGTCGCTCGAGCGCCTGGGCCAGGAGACGCTGCACGCGCACGCCGTGGTCGGGGCGATCGACTTTGCGCCGGGCGCGGTGCTCCTGGAGTTGCTGCCGAACGAGCAGAAGATCCGCAGCGAACGCGAGGAGCGCTTGCTGGACCTGTCATCCGCCAACAAGGAACTGATCCGCAACCTCGCGCACGAGATCAAGAACCCGCTGGGTGGCATCCGCGGGGCCGCGCAACTGCTGGAGTTCGAACTGCCGGAGCGCTCACTGCGCGAGTACACGCAGGTCATCATCAAGGAATCCGACCGGCTGCAGACGCTGGTTGACCGCTTGCTGGAGCCGCACCGGCACCCGCATATCGTGGGCGACGTGAACATCCACGAGGTGCTGGAGCGCGTGCGCTCCGTGGTGCTGGCGGAGTTTCCGCAAGGGCTGCGTATCGTGCGCGACTACGACGCGAGCCTGCCGGAGTTCCGCGGCGACAAGGAGCAGCTCATCCAGGCCGTGCTCAACATCGTCCACAACGCGGCGCATGCGCTTGGTCCCCGCATGGCCCAGGGCGATGCGGAGATCATCCTGCGCACGCGCGTCGCCCGCAAAGTCACGATCGCAAAACAGCTTTACAAGCTGGCATTGGACTTGCATGTCGTGGACAACGGTCCTGGTATCCCGGACGACATCCGCGAACGCATTTTCTTTCCGCTGGTGTCGGGGCGGGAAGGCGGAAGCGGGCTGGGCCTGACACTCGCGCAGACGTTCGTGCAGCAGCACGACGGTCTGATCGAGTGCGAGAGCAGGCCGGGGCAGACCGATTTCCGTATTCTCGTGCCGCTGCATTGAAGCGGCGCGAGGGATCAGGCGAGACGAAGTCAAGCAGACGAACCAACACATGAAGCCAATCTGGATAGTCGACGACGATCAATCCATCCGCTGGGTCCTCGAAAAAGCGCTCGCGCGTGAGAGCTTGCTCTCGCGCAGCTTCACCAACGTGCGCGATGCGCTCAATGCGCTCGATGAAGAGACGCCGCAAGTCCTGATCTCCGACGTACGCATGCCGGGTGGCTCCGGGCTCGATCTGCTGCAGACCATCCGCGCGAGGCACCCGGGGCTGCCCGTCATCATCATGACGGCGTATTCCGATCTGGACAGCGCCGTCGCAGCGTTCCAGGGCGGGGCGTTCGAATACCTCGCCAAGCCGTTCGACGTGGACCGCGCGGTCGAGCTCATCCGGCGCGCGCTGGAAGAAAGCCTGCGCGAGGAAGAGATCGACGACCGCCTCGGCGATGCACCCGAGATCCTGGGCCAGGCGCCGGCCATGCAGGATGTGTTCCGGGCGATCGGCCGGCTGTCGCAATCGAATGTGACCGTGCTGATCACCGGCGAATCGGGCACGGGCAAGGAGCTGGTGGCGCGCGCGCTGCACAAGCACAGCCCGCGGGCGAGCGGCCCCTTCATCGCGCTGAACACTGCCGCGATCCCGAAAGACCTGCTCGAGTCCGAGCTGTTCGGCCACGAGCGCGGCGCCTTTACCGGCGCGCAGACCATGCGCCGCGGTCGCTTCGAGCAAGCGGAGGGTGGCACGCTCTTCCTCGACGAAATCGGCGACATGCCGTTCGACCTGCAGACGCGCTTGCTGCGCGTGCTCTCGGACGGGCATTTCTATCGCGTCGGCGGCCACAATCCGCTCAAGGCCAACGTGCGCGTCATCGCGGCCACGCACCAGAACCTGGAGACGCGCGTCAAGGACGGCCTGTTCCGCGAGGACTTGTTCCACCGCCTCAACGTGATCCGCCTGCGCCTGCCGGCCCTGCGTGAGCGCCCGGAAGACATCACGCTGCTCGCGCGCCATTTTCTGCAGAAGAGCGCAAAGGAGCTGGGCGTCGAGCCCAAGCGCATGTCGGATGAGGCGCTGGCGCATATCGCGACGCTGCCGTTTCCGGGCAACGTGCGCCAGCTGGAAAACCTCTGCAACTGGCTGACCGTGATGGCGCCGGCGCAGATGATCGAGATCAAGGACCTGCCGGCGGACTTGGTGCGCGGCAGCGCGCAGATGCTGCCTGCCACGGGCGAGGGCGCGGCACGGCCGGTCTTCGTCAGCGAGCCGTCGCACGAGCCGTATGGCGCGACTGCGGCCAGCGACGTGCTGACGACCACCGTCGCCGCGGGCGCCTCGTCGACGGCGGGTTGGGAGCGCGCCTTGGCCGGCGAAGCCAAGGCCATGCTGGAGGCCGGTCAGCCCGACGTGATGGATCTCCTCACGCGCCGCTTCGAGAAGGCCATCCTGGAGGCGGCGCTTGGCGTCACGCGCGGCCGCCGCGTTGAAGCCGCGACGCGCCTGGGCATCGGGCGCAACACCATCACACGCAAGTTGCAGGAGCTCGGCTTCGACTGAAGCATCATCGAAGCCGGCTGCGCTGAATATCGTCGAGCTTGGCGATTGGGATTGGGCGGATTTCCGATGAGGGAATCCGCCTCTTTTTTTGCGTGAATGCCGTCGGGCGCTCAATGCAGGCTGTGCTTGAGCTGCGAGAGTTCCTGGTGCGTGCGCATCACCGCGGACTGCACGGTCTGGTCGACGTTGCTGGCGTTCTGGCAGGCCATCTTGGCGCGGTCGGAGCAGGCCTCGAGCTTGTCGACCGCCTCAATGAACGTCTGCTCGTTGCCGTCCTGCACACGCGAGTGACACTCGCGGGCTTGCTGGTCCAGTTCCTGGATCGACTGCTTCAGCGACTGTGGCACGTCCTGGTGCGTGGAGCACGTCCGTGCGAGTTCGGCGATGGTGTTCTCAGCGTGTTCGAACCGCTGCCGCAGTTCCTGGGTTTGCATGGGGAACCTCCTGTCGGGACGTTGAAAGGGCGCTGCCGCCGTCTGCACCGTTGTGAGGCCGTCACGTGATGCAAAGCGGTGCAACGCCCAATGTCGGCGCAAGCACCGTGCCGCGTGCGGCAGGGAACGCAGGAGTGGTCAGGCGCGCGGCGCGGGCAGGGATGGCGGCCGCGCGGCAAGAATGCGCTCCGCCACTTCAGCGAAACCGCCGCCGCCTTCGGCCACGGTGAGGTAGGCGGGCGGCATCGGCAGGTGATCCATCACGTCGACCACGTTGGCCACGCCCACGGAGAGCGGAAAGAACTCGAACATCGCCGCATCGTTGGCCGAGTCGCCCACGAACACCCAGCGTTCGCGCTCGACGTGCAGGTCCATGCCGAATGCGCGGCGCGCGAGCGACACGCTGGCGCTGAGCTTGTCGTGCTTGCCGAACCAGCCGTTGACGTGGATCGAGCTCACCGTTGCATGCATGCCGTGCGTGCGCATGATGTCGACGATGTGCTGCACGGCGTGCGGGGGCAGCGGCGGGACTTGCTCCGCATGGTCGACGGCGAGATCCGCGGCATGCCACGCCTGGTCCGACGCCAGCGCCGAGCCCGGTACCGCGCGCCGGATCTCCGCGCCCACCTCGCGGATGCGCTCGAGATTGCGTGCGCGCGTCTGGGCATCGTCGACGAAATCGGTGGCGAGGTGCCCGCGCGAATCGACGCGCATGGCGAACGCGCCGTTCTCGCCGATCACCGCATCGACGGGCCACAGCCGCGCAATGACCTCGCACCACGCGATCGAACGCCCCGTCACAGGTACAACCTTGATGCCGGCGCGGTGCAGTCGCTCGAGCGCGGAGTACGTCAGCGCGGGGAGCTTGCCCCGCGTTGTCAGCGTGCCGTCCACGTCGGTGAAGACGCCGACGATATTGCGCAGTGCATCATCGGGAAGCTGGCGCAGCGGTAGCGGAACGCGCCGTACGGCAAGGACCGGCGCGGTTTCAGGCGAGTCGGGGGCGGCAGGTGTGGTGGGCGGAGCGAGCATGCTGCAAGTGCAAAAAAAGCGGGGAAAGATTGCCTTCAATCCATTCTAACGGCGCTTTGTCGGCAAGCTTTGGAGGGATTTCCCGATGTCTTTGTGACAGAAAGAGACGTAACATCCCGCTGTCATAAAAGTGTCCGACCGTTCGTTTAGAGTCGGCGCGCCGTGGGGCGGAGCGAGGCAGCCCGCCAGAACGTCGTAATACAGGAGAAACAATGACGATCAAAAGGATTGCGGGGGCGGCGGCAGTGCTGGCCGCGTGTACGTTTGCGCAAGGCGCGTACGCAGTGACGGAAATCCAGTGGTGGCATTCGATGGAAGGCGCCTTGAACGACAAGGTGAATGAGATCGCCAACAAGTTCAACGCGAGCCAGTCCGACTACAAGGTCGTGCCGGTCTACAAGGGCCAGTACGATGAATCGCTGGCTGCGGGCATCGCGGCCTTCCGCGCCGGCAATGCACCGGCCATCCTGCAGGTGTTCGAGGTCGGTACCGCAACGATGATGAACGCCAAGGGCGCCATCGTGCCGGTCGCCAAGATCATGAAGGACGCCGGCGAGAAGTTCGACCCGAAGGCCTACGTGCCGGCCGTGGCGGGTTATTACACGTCGAGCAAGGGCGAGATGCTGTCGTTCCCGTTCAACAGCTCGACGACGATCATGTATTACAACAAGGACGCCTTCAAGAAGGCCGGCCTTGACCCGAACAAGCCGCCCGCAACGTGGCAGGAAGTGGCCATCGACGCAGCCAAGCTGAAGGCGGCCGGCTACTCCTGCGGCTACACGACGGACTGGCAGTCGTGGGTGCATCTGGAGAGCTTCTCGGCGTGGCACAACGTGTCGTTCGCCACGGAGAACAACGGCTTTGGTGGTGCAAAGGCTCGCCTGAACTTCAACGGGCCGGTGCAGATCAAGCACATCGAGAACCTGCTGGACATGCAGAAGAAGGGCTACTTCACCTACGCCGGCCGCAAGGACGAGCCGAAGGCGAAGTTCATCGCCGGCGAGTGCGCCATGCACACGGGTTCGTCCGCGGCGCTGGCGAACATCCGCAAGAACGCCAAGTTCAGCTTCAGCCCCGCGCCGCTTCCGTACGAAGCCGGCGTGGCGGGTGCCCCGCAGAACACGATCATCGGCGGCGCTTCGCTGTGGGTGATGGGCGGCCACAAGGCCGAGGAGTACAAGGGCGTGGCGAAATTCTTCACGTACCTGTCCCGTCCGGAAGTGCAAGCCGACTGGCACCAGTCGACGGGCTATCTGCCCGTGACGCTGGAAGCGTATGAGCTGACGAAGAAGTCGGGCTACTACGACAAGAATCCCGGCGCCGACGTAGCCGTCAAACAGATGATCGTCAAGACGACCGACAAGTCGCGCGGCATCCGCTTGGGCAACTTCCCTCAGATCCGTCAGGTGATCGACGAGGAGCTGGAAGCCGTCTGGGCCGGCAAGAAGCAGCCGAAGGAAGCGCTGGACGCAGCCGTTGCCCGCGGCAACGAGCTGCTCGCCCGCTTCGAGAAGACCGTCAAGGAATAAGCGCAGCCCTGCGCTTGTCGTCAACCGCCGGCCTTGCTAGCAGCAGGCCGGCGGTGCGTTTTTGGAATGTCGCATGGAAAAACGCGTCGTTTTCCGATCGCGCTGGCTGCCGTATGCGCTGGTGGCCCCGCAGATCGTCATCACCCTGGTGTTCTTCTTCTGGCCCGCAGGGCAGGCGCTGTATCAGTCGCTGCTGCGCCAGGACGCCTTCGGCATCAACCTCGAGTTTGTCGGGCTGGAGAACTTCCACGACCTCATTGCCGACCCGAACTATCTCGGCTCGTTCAAGACCACGGCGGTGTTTGCCATCGGCGTGACGCTGGTCGGGCTCGGGACCTCGCTGGCGCTGGCGTACTTTGCCGACCGCGCGCTGCGTGGGGCCACGTTCTACAAGACGCTGCTGATCTGGCCGTATGCGATTGCGCCGGCCGTGGCGGGCGTGCTCTGGAGCTTCCTGTTCAACCCGTCGCTGGGGATCGTGTCGTTCGTCATCCGCAAGATGGGCGTGGACTGGAACTTCGTGCTCAACGGCAACCAGGCGCTGCTGCTCGTGGTCATCATCGCGGCGTGGAAGCAGATCAGCTACAACTTCCTGTTCTTCCTGGCCGGGCTGCAGAGCATCCCCAAATCGCTGATCGAGGCAGCGGCCATCGACGGTGCCGGGCCATGGAGGCGCTTCTGGTCGATCATCTTTCCGCTGCTCTCGCCGACCACGTTCTTCCTGATGGTCGTAAACGTCGTGTATGCGTTCTTCGATACCTTCGCCATCATCGATTCGGTCACGCAGGGCGGCCCGTTCAAGGCGACCGAGACGCTCGTCTTCAAGGTGTACCAGGACGGCGTGCGCGGGCTGGACATCGGTGGCTCGGCGGCGCAGTCGGTGATCCTGATGGTGCTGGTGATCGTGCTGACGATCGTGCAGTTCCGCTACGTTGAACGCAAAGTCCAATACTGAAAGGAGGGCACACTTCATGATCGAACGCCGTCCATTCCTGGACTTCCTCACCCACGTCGTGCTGATCCTGGGCGTGATCGTCGTGGCGTTTCCGGTGTATGTGGTCTTCGTCGCCTCGTCGCTGACGGCCGAAGACGTGCTGCAGGCGCCGATGACGCTGATTCCCGGTCCGCACCTCATCGACAACTACAGCGAAGTGCTCACGCACGGCATGGGCAACTCCGCCACGCCGGTCGGCACCATGCTGATGAACAGCCTCATCATGGCGCTGGGCATCTCGCTCGGGAAGATCGCGATCTCCATCATCTCCGCCTTCGCGATCGTCTACTTCCGCTTTCCGCTGCGCAAGACCTTCTTCTGGCTGATCTTCGTCACGCTGATGCTGCCGGTGGAAGTGCGCATCCTGCCGACATACAAGGTCGTGTCCGACCTCGGCATGCTGAACAGCTACTTCGGCCTGACGATTCCGATCATCGCATCGGCGACGGCCACGTTCCTGTTCCGGCAGTTCTTCCTCACCATTCCGGACGAGCTTGCAGAAGCCGCGCGCATCGACGGCGCCGGCCCGCTCAAGTTCTTCTGGGACGTGGTCCTGCCGCTCTCGCGCACGAGCATCGCGGCGCTGTTCGTGATCCAGTTCATCTACGGCTGGAACCAGTACCTCTGGCCGCTGCTCATCACGACGGAAAAGAACATGACGCCGATCGTGCTGGGCGTGACGCAGATGATCTCGCGCTCCGGCGATTCCGCCACCGACTGGAACCTGCTAATGGCCGTCGTGATGCTCGCCATGCTGCCGCCTGCGGCCGTGGTGATCGGCATGCAGCGGTGGTTTGTGAAGGGCCTGGTGGAAACCGAGAAATAAGAGAATCGAAGACTCAAGATGGCAAAACTGTCTCTACGCAACGTCCAGAAGCACTACGCCAACCTCCAGGTCGTGCACGGCATCGACATGGAAATCGGCGATGGTGAATTCATCGTCATCGTCGGCCCCTCGGGCTGCGGCAAGTCCACGCTCCTGCGCATGGTGGCGGGCCTGGAGCCCATCACCGGCGGCGAGGTGTGGATCGGCGACCGCGTGGTCAACGAACTGGAACCGGCCGAGCGCGACATCGCGATGGTGTTCCAGAACTACGCGCTGTATCCGCACATGAGCGTGTTCGACAACATGGCATATGGGCTGAAGATCCGCGGCTTGCCCAAGGCCGATATTCAAGCCCGTGTGGAGCAGGCCGCGGGCATTCTCGAACTTGGCAAGCTCCTCGATCGCAAGCCGCGGCAGCTCTCTGGCGGCCAGCGCCAGCGTGTGGCCATGGGCCGTGCGATCGTGCGTGAGCCGGCGGTGTTTCTGTTCGACGAGCCACTCTCCAACCTCGACGCCAAGCTGCGCGTGCAGATGCGCCTGGAGCTCAAGGAGCTTCACCGCCGCCTGCGCACCACCAGCCTGTACGTCACGCACGACCAGGTCGAAGCCATGACGCTGGCCGACCGCATGATGGTGCTCAACGCTGGCCGCGTCGAGCAGATCGGCACGCCGCTGGAGGTGTATTCGCGCCCCGCGAGCACGTTCGTGGCAGGCTTCATCGGTTCGCCGCCGATGAACCTGGTGCCCGTGTCACGCCATGCCGGCGGCGGCACGCAGATCCGCGTGGATGGCGCGAAGGAGGGTGATGCCGCGGCAACGCTGGGCCACCTGCCGATGGGCTTGCACCTGCCCGAGCGTGCGCTGATGGGCCTGCGTCCGGAGCATATCGAGCCATGCTCGGCGGATCAGGCCATCGCCTTCGTCGATGTGCGCGTGGTGGAAGCGCTGGGCGCCGATGCGTTCGCGTACGGCTCCCTGGCCGGGCACCCGATCGTCGTGCGCCTGGAACCGCACGCGACGGTGAAGGCAGGCGACAAGCTGCCGATCACGGCCTCGGCCGATCACCTGCACTGGTTCGACCCGCAGACGACGCGCCGCATCGAGGCCCTGGCATGAGCGACGTGTGCCCCTTGCCGGCTTGGCCGTATCCGCGCGCGATCGCGCACCGTGGCGCAGGCAAGCTCGCGCCGGAAAACACGCTGGCCGCGTTCCGCCACGGCGCCTCCTTCGGCTACCGCATGTTCGAGTTCGACGTGAAGCTGTCGGGCGACGGCGTTGCGGTGCTGTTGCACGACGCGACGCTGGATCGCACCACCAGCGGCACCGGCCGGCTCGATGCGTTCACGCTCGACCAGATCGTCCAGCTGGACGCCGGCGGCTGGCATAGCGCTGCCTACGCCGGCGAGCCGGTGCCGACGCTTGCGGCCATCGCACGCTATCTGCGCGCCAACGGCTTGCTCGCCAACATCGAGATCAAGCCGGTGCCGGGCGCGGAATGGCGCACGGGGGCGGCGGTTGCGCTCGATGCCCGCGTGCTGTGGGCGGGCGCGGACGTGCCGCCGCTGCTGTCGTCATTCTCGGAAGAGGCGTTGGCCGCCGCGCGCGATGCCGCGCCGGAACTGCCGCGTGCGCTGCTGCTCGACAAGCTGCCAGCGGATTGGCTGGCTCGCCTGCGTGCCCTCGATTGCGTGGCGCTCGACGCCAACCACCGCGAACTGACGCCGGAGATCATCGCGCAGGCCCACGCGGCAGGCTTCCGCGTCTGTTGCTACACCGTCAACGACGTCGACCGCGCGCAGCGGCTGTGGAGCGCCGGACTGGACGGATTGATCACCGATTGGGTGGACCGCATCTCGCCGGCCGGAATGTGATCAAAGTCATGCTTTCGACGCGATAAAGCAACGTTTCATTGTCGCGTCAAAGAACCGGAATATTGATCATAAACGTGCTATGCTTCCTGTCCGTGAAGACTTAGGTCCTTCCCGCACAACTTGTCTGTAAAAGCTGTCTCGGTCCCTCCTTCCCGCCACGCGAGATCCGGTCCGACCAGGTGATTTCAGGCGATTCAAAGTTTGCGATCCGCTAACCGGTCAAGCCGTGTCGCGGAAGGTTGATGAACCCGCTGAACTCCGGCAGACCCGGAGAAAAGTGAGCGCCCCATGACTGAGCTGTACAAGCAGTACCTGGACACCTCGTACCTGTCCGGTGGCAATGCCGCCTACGTTGAAGACCAGTACGAAGCGTATCTGCAAGATCCCACGTCCGTTAGCGAGGCACTGCGCGCCTATTTCGATGCGCTGCAGAACGTCCCCGCCGTCGACGGCTCGAACGCCCGGGATATCCCCCACGCCCCGATCATCACGTCGTTTGCCGAGCGCGCCAAGCAAGGCCCGATCCGCACGATCGTCGCCTCTGCCGACTCCGACATGGGCCGCAAGCGCGTGGCCGCGACGCAGCTGGTTGCCGCGTACCGCAACGTGGGCCTGCGCTGGGCCGACCTGGATCCGCTCAAGCGCCAGGAGCGCCCGCCGGTTCCGGACCTCGACCCCGCTTTCTACGGCTTTACCGAAGCCGACCAGGACATCATCTTCAATGCCAGCAACACGTATTTCGGCAAGGAGTCGATGAGCCTGCGCGAGCTGATCAACAACCTGCGCGAAACCTACTGCGGCTCCATTGGCGCCGAGTTCATGTACATCAGCGACCAGGCGCAGAAGCGCTGGTGGCAGGAGCGCCTGGAGTCGATCCGCTCCAAGCCGACCTTCTCGGCTGAAAAGAAGAAGCACATCCTGGAACGCCTGACGGCCGCCGAAGGCCTCGAGCGCTTCCTCCATACCAAGTACGTCGGCCAGAAGCGCTTCTCGCTCGAAGGCGGCGAGAGCTTCATCGCGGCGATGGACGAACTGATCCAGCACGCCGGTGCCAAGGGCGTTCAGGAAATCGTCATCGGCATGGCCCACCGCGGCCGTCTGAACGTGCTGGTCAACACGCTCGGCAAGATGCCGGCCGACCTGTTTGCCGAATTCGAAGGCAAGCACGTGGACGACTTGCCGGCCGGCGACGTGAAGTACCACAAGGGCTTCTCGAGCGACGTGACCACGCCGGGCGGCCCCGTGCACCTGTCGCTGGCGTTCAACCCGTCGCACCTGGAAATCGTCAACCCTGTCGTGGAAGGCTCCGTCAAGGCGCGCCAGGAGCGCCGCGGCGACAAGACCGGCGAGCAGGTGCTGGCCGTGCAGGTGCACGGTGACGCGGCCTTCGCCGGCCAAGGCGTCGTGATGGAAACGCTGAACCTCGCCCAGACGCGCGGTTACGGCACGGGCGGCACGATCCACATCGTCATCAATAACCAGATCGGTTTCACGACGTCGGACCCGCGCGATTCGCGCTCGACGCTGTACTGCACCGACGTCGTCAAGATGATCGAGGCGCCGGTGCTGCACGTGAACGGCGACGATCCGGAAGCCGTCGTGCTGGCCATGCAACTGGCCATCGACTTCCGCACTGAGTTCAAGAAGGACGTGGCGGTCGACATCATCTGCTACCGCAAGCTCGGCCACAACGAGCAGGACACGCCGGCAATGACGCAGCCGCTGATGTACAAGAAGATCGGCCAGCACCCCGGCACGCGCAAGCTGTACGCAGACAAGCTCGTCACGCAGAACACGCTGAAGCCGGAAGAGCCGGACGCGCTGGTGCAGGAATACCGCGCCGCCATGGACGCCGGCAAGCACACGGTCGACCCGGTCCTGTCGAACTTCAAGAACAAGTTCGCCGTGGACTGGATGCCGTTCCTGAACCGCAAGTGGACGGATGCCGCCGACACCGCCGTGCCGATGGCCGAGCTGAAGCGCCTGGCCGAGCGCATCACCACGATCCCCGAGCAGTTCAAGCTGCACCCGCTGGTGGAGAACGTCGTCAACAACCGCGCCAAGATGGGCAAGGGCGAGCTGCCGCTGGACTGGGGCATGGGCGAACACCTCGCCTTTGCGTCGCTGGTGGCATCGGGCTACCCGGTGCGCATCACCGGCCAGGATGCCGGCCGCGGTACGTTCACGCACCGCCACGCTGTGCTGCACGACCAGAACCGCGAGCGCTGGGATGCCGGTACGTACGTCCCGCTGCAGAATGTGTCGGACAACCAGGCACCGTTCACCGTGATCGACTCGGTGCTGTCCGAAGAAGCCGTGATGGGCTTCGAGTACGGCTACTCGACGGCCGAGCCGAATGCACTCGTCATCTGGGAAGCCCAGTTCGGTGACTTCGCCAACGGTGCGCAGGTCGTCATCGACCAGTTCATCTCGTCGGGTGAAGTGAAGTGGGGCCGCGCCTCGGGCCTGACGCTGATGCTCCCGCACGGCTATGAAGGCCAAGGCCCGGAGCACAGCTCGGCGCGCCTGGAGCGCTACCTGCAGCTCTGCGCAGACCACAACATGCAAGTGGTGCAGCCGACCACGCCGGCGCAGATTTTCCACCTGCTGCGTCGCCAGATGATCCGCCTGTTCCGCAAGCCGCTGATCATCCTGACGCCGAAGTCGCTGCTGCGCAGCAAGGATGCCGTCTCGCCGCTGTCGGACCTGGCCAAGGGCCACTTCGAGACGGTCATCGGCGACACGGCCGAAGACCTGAACGCGGCCAAGGTCAAGCGCGTGGTCGCATGCTCGGGCAAGGTCTACTACGACCTCGTCAACGCCCGCAAGGAGCGTGGCCTGACCGACACCGCGATCATCCGCGTGGAACAGCTCTATCCGTTCCCGCACAAGGCGTTCGCGGCTGAGCTGAAAAAATACCCGAACCTGACCGAGGTGGTGTGGTGCCAGGACGAGCCGCAGAACCAGGGCGCCTGGTTCTTCGTGCAGCACTACATCATGGAAAACATGACAGAAGGTCAGAAGCTGGGCTACGCGGGCCGCCCGGCCTCTGCATCGCCGGCAGTGGGGTACTACGCGAAGCACAACGAGCAGCAGAAGGCGCTGATCGACGCAGCATTCGCCAAGCTCAAGGGCTTCGTGCTGACCAAGTAAGCGACGCGCGCACCAGGGCGGCAGCTTCGGCTGTCACCTTGGCGCATCTCCACTCCCGATTTCACCGTTTACCGAATAGAAGCGCCGCGTCGCAAATGCAATCGAGCGCGCGCACATGAATCCAAGGAACCACTGAAATGGCTATCGTTGATGTCAAGGTCCCGCAGTTTTCCGAGTCCGTTGAAGAAGGCACGCTGATCTCCTGGAAGAAGAAGCCGGGCGAAGCCGTGGCCCAGGACGAAATCCTGATCGAAGTCGAAACCGACAAGGTCGTGCTGGAAGTGCCGGCGCCGGCCGCTGGCGTGCTGGCCGAGGTGCTGGTGGCGGACGGCGCGACCGTCACGTCGGAGCAGCTGCTGGCCAAGATCGACACCGAAGGCAAGGCTGGCGCTGCCGCCCCGGCCGCCGCCGCACCGGCGCCTGCAGCAGCTGCACCGGCTCCGGCCGCCGCTGCGCCGGCACCGGCTGCCGCAGCCACGGGTGGCGTGGCCATGCCGTCGGCCGCCAAGCTGATGGCCGAGAACAACCTGTCGGCTGGCCAGGTGGCCGGCACGGGCCGCGATGGCCGCATCACCAAGGGCGACGTGCTGGGTGCCGTGGCCGGTGGCGCCAAGCCGGCTGCTGCCGCGGCTCCGCAAGCCGCACGTCCGGCGCTGCAGCAAGTGGCCGCGCCCGTGGACTTCGCTGCCCTGGGCGACCGTCCGGAAGAGCGCGTGCCGATGAGCCGCCTGCGCGCCCGTATTGCCGAGCGCCTGATCCAGTCGCAGTCGACCAACGCAATCCTCACCACCTTCAACGAAGTCAACATGAAGCCGGTGATGGACCTGCGAGCCAAGTTCAAGGACCAGTTCGAGAAGACCCACGGCGTGAAGCTGGGCTTCATGTCGTTCTTCGTGAAGGCGGCTGTCCACGCGCTGAAGAAGTACCCGATCCTCAACGCCTCGGTGGACGGCAACGACATCGTCTACCACGGCTACTTCGACATCGGTATCGCGGTCGGCTCGCCGCGCGGCCTGGTGGTGCCCATCCTGCGCAATGCCGACCAGATGAGCCTGGCCGACATCGAAAAGAAGATCGCCGAATTCGGCCAGAAGGCCAAGGACGGCAAGCTGACGCTGGACGACCTGACCGGCGGCACGTTCTCGATCTCGAACGGCGGTACGTTCGGCTCGATGCTCTCCACCCCGATCATCAACCCGCCGCAATCGGCCATCCTGGGCGTGCACGCTACCAAGGAGCGCCCGGTGGTCGAGAACGGCCAGGTCGTGATCCGTCCGATCAACTACCTCGCCATGTCGTACGACCACCGCATCATCGACGGCCGCGAAGCCGTGCTGGGCCTGGTGGCGATGAAGGAAGCGCTGGAAGACCCGGCCCGCCTGCTGCTGGATCTGTAAACCTGCCCACGGTCCTGTTGCGCGACCCGATCTTGAACCTGCGATGTTCACCGTACCCATGTACGGTTGCACGTCTCGGATCAACTTCGGGCCGCTCGCAACGGACGTGAACAGGTTGAAACCGATTGTTGACGTTTCCGCTTGAGTGGAAACGACGGACCAAAGGATTTCTCCATGAGCAAACAATTTGACGTGCTGGTGATCGGCGCCGGCCCCGGCGGCTACATCGCCGCCATCCGCGCTGGCCAGCTGGGCCTGAACGTGGCGTGCTGCGAAGGCAACGCCTATGACGATCCGAAGAGCGAGCCGCGTCTGGGCGGCACGTGCCTGAACGTGGGCTGTATTCCGTCCAAGGCGCTGCTGGCCTCGTCCGAAGAATTCGAGAACGTGAACCACCACCTGGCCGACCACGGCATCACGGTGGACGGCGTCAAGGTCGACGTGGCCAAGATGCTCAAGCGCAAGGACGACATCGTCGGCAAGATGACCAAGGGCATCGAGTTCCTGTTCCGCAAGAACAAGGTGACGCTGCTCAAGGGCTACGGCAAGTTCGTCGGCAAGACCGACGCCGGCTACCAGGTCGAGATCGCGGGCAAGGCCGGCACGGAAGTCGTGACTGCCAAGCACGTGATCATCGCCACGGGCTCGAAGGCGCGCCACCTGCCGAACGTGCCGGTGGACAACGTGACCATCGCCGACAACGAAGGCGCGTTGAAGTTTGCCGAAGTGCCGAAGAAGCTGGGCGTGATCGGCGCTGGCGTGATCGGCCTGGAGCTGGGCTCGGTGTGGCGCCGTCTGGGTGCCGAAGTGACGATCCTCGAAGCGCTGCCGAGCTTCCTCGGTGCGGCGGACGAATCCGTAGCCAAGGAAGCCAACAAGCTGCTGACCAAGCAGGGCCTGAAGATCAACGTCGGCGTGAAGGTTGGCGAGATCGAATCCTCCGCCAAGGGCGTGAAGGTCAACTACACCGACGCCGCCGGCGCTGCGCAGGTGCTGGAGTGCGACAAGCTGATCGTCTCGATCGGCCGCGTGCCGAACACCGACAACCTGGGTCTGGAAGCGATCGGCCTGGCGACGGACCAACGCGGCTTCATCGAGGTGGACGACCACTGCGCGACCAAGCTGCCCAACGTGTGGGCGATCGGTGACGTGGTGCGCGGCCCGATGCTGGCGCACAAGGCTGAAGACGAAGGCGTGGCGGTCGCCGAGCGCATCGTCGGCCAGAAGCCCCACATCGACTACAACTGCATTCCGTGGGTCATCTACACGTACCCGGAAATCGCATGGGTCGGCAAGACGGAGCAGCAGCTCAAGGCCGAGGGCCGCGAGATCAAGGCCGGCCAGTTCCCGTTCATGGCCAACGGCCGTGCGCTGGGCATGGGCGCATCCGATGGCTTCGTCAAGGTCATCGCCGATGCGAAGACCGATGAGATCCTGGGCGTGCACGTGATCGGCGCCAACGCGTCGGACCTGATCGCCGAAGCTGTGGTGGCGATGGAGTTCAAGGCTGCGTCGGAAGACATCGGCCGCATCTGCCACCCGCACCCGTCGATGTCGGAAGTGATGCGCGAAGCCGCGCTGGCCGTCGACAAGCGTCAGCTCAACATGTAATCGCACGCCGCCAGGCGAGCACACGGTGCCCGGTCATCCACAAGATGCCGGGCATCGGTCCATTTGAGCCGCTAAAAGGCCGGCGCTACGCACTTTCAAGCAGATGAACGTCCAGGAAACCTACCGACAGGAACTGAAGGCACGGGGCTACCAGCCCGACGAGGCGCAGCAGCGTGCCGTCGATCGCCTGCAGCAGTGCTACGACGAATGGGTCGCCTACAAGGCTCGGCGCTCGAATGCCCTGCGCAAGATGCTGGTGCGTCCGGACCTGCCGCGCGGCGTCTACATGTGGGGCGGGGTGGGGCGCGGCAAGTCGTTCCTGATGGACGCGTTCTACAGCTGCGTGCCCGTGGTGCGCAAGACGCGGCTGCACTTTCACGAGTTCATGCGCGAGGTGCATCGTCAGCTGGAGGAGCTGCGCGGTCGCGCCGATCCACTGGACGAACTCGCACGCCGCATCGCAAAGCGGTACCGGCTGATCTGCTTCGATGAGTTCCACGTCAGCGATGTGGCCGATGCAATGATCCTGCACCGCTTGCTGGACCAGTTGTTCGCCAACGGCGTGCAGTTCGTGATGACGTCGAACTATCGGCCTGACCAGCTGTACCCCGACGGGCTGCACCGCGAACGCGTCCTGCCCGCGATTGCGCTGCTGCAGGAGAAGCTCGACATCCTGAACGTCGACGCCGGCGTCGACTACCGCAAGCGCGCGATGGAGCAGGTGCAGGCGTATCACACCCCGCTGGGCGCCAAGGCCAACTCGGCGCTGCGCGATGCGTTTGCCGCCGTGGCCGAAGTGCCGGACGAATCGCCGGTACTGCATATCGAACATCGCGAAATCCGCGCCCAGCGCAAGGCGGGAGGCGTGGTGTGGTTCGATTTCGCCACGCTGTGTGGCGGGCCGCGCTCGCAGAACGACTATCTGGAGATCGCCTCGCGCTTTCACACCGTCATCCTGGCCGATGTGCCGAAGATGACGCCGCGCATGGCGTCCGAGGCGCGCCGCTTCACCTGGCTGATCGACGTGTTCTACGACCACAAGGTCAAGCTGCTGATGTCGGCCGAGGTGCCCGCCGACGAGCTGTACACCGAGGGCCAGATGGCCCACGAGTTCCATCGCACTGTCTCGCGCATCATCGAGATGCAGTCGCGCGAATACCTCGAGTCGCCGCGGCGCGACATCGATACGTCACTGACCTGACGGCACCTCCGCCGCCGCGTGCCGGCCGGTCAGTGCGGCAGCGGCGGATTGCGGTGCGACGGCGGCACCGGGGCCGGGCGCAGGCTCGCGCCAAAGAAATCTTGCGGCGCGCGCTCGGTCTTGCGGTTTACGTTGCGGAATGCGCCTTCCACGAGCATCGGCGCGACGTCGCTCACGTCGGTCTGCGCAGCGATGGTCACGTCTTCTGCAAAGCCGCGTTCGCACAGTTCGCGGCCGGACACCGAATCGAGCAGCCACGTCTTGATCATGCCGGTCTGCGATGCTTCACGGTAGATCGCGCGCGCCGCCAGCGCCTCGGGCGACAGCGCCTGCGGCAGGAAGCCCGCCACCGTTTCCGACAGGTGATGCACGATGGCCCCGGCTGCGAGCCAGTCTTCAAGGGCTGGGCGCAGACTGCCGTCCGCCCAGCGCTCGCCCGAAGCGACGACCGCCACGCGCCGGCCCAGGCGCGAAGCGGCTTCCGCCACTGCGCGCGCATTGCGCAGGCAGCCCGCGAATGTCGGCGTGGAACCCGTGGCCAGCGCCAGCGTTGCCCCGTTGGGGGACGGCAGGACGAGGCTGCTGCCCGCCGGCAGTCCACGCAGTGACGCCGGCGAGAGCGTATAGCCCGGCTGGCTCCGGTTATTGCCCGCGAGCATGGCGCCGGCGCGCCGGGCAAACGTTTCTGCACTGCCATCTCGCCAGGGGTATGGATAGATACGTGCGCCGCGCGCCACGGCGACGTCCACACAGGTGCAGAACGACAGCACGTCGACCACGATGACTGCGTCGCAGTGCGGCGCCAGGGCAGAGGCCCCGTGCTCGCCCCATTCACAGTGGATGTTGTACAGGCTGAATTCGGTTGCCACGTCGCGCCCTCCTGTTTGCCCGGTGCAGTTTTTTACTATAGGCGCCGATTCATTCTTGCGTGAGGGTGACCAGCCGCGGCGAGTGCAGTAATCGCCGCAAATGCTCCCACGCCTTGAATCGACAAGCCTTGATACGCATCAAGGGCCAGCACGCCGGGGCCCGCTAGCATGGTCTTCATCATGAGGACCACCCTTGCCCCCAGCCCCTCCCTGCCGGTCGATGGCGGAGGGTCGCTTCGCCTTGCGGGGGCCTCGAGCGTCGCTTGCTATCACTGTGCGGCGCCGTTGGAAGGGGCGGCTCCGCTGCGCGCTGATATCGCCGGACAGCGGCGCGACTTCTGCTGCGCCGGCTGCCAGGTCGTCGCACAGACGCTGCACGCCTCCGGCATGGGGCACGTCTACGACGGCCCCATCGCATTTGCCAAGCCGATCGACGGCGAGCGCCGCACCGAGGCCGAAGCCGTGTGGGCGACCTATGATCTGCCGGTCATGCGCGAACGCTTCGTGCGTGCGCGTGCTGATGGCACGGAAGAACTGGCTCTCGTCCTGGTCGGCATGCGTTGCGCGGCCTGCGTCTGGCTCATCGAGCGTGCGTTGTCGCAGGTGAAGGGCGTGCGTGACGTGACCGTGAACTACGCCACGGAACGTGCGCGCATCGTTTGCGATGCCGGCGCCACGCAGTTGTCCAGCGTGTTTGCCGCCATTGCGGACGTCGGTTACGAGGCATGGCCGGACCAGCCCTCGGTGCGCCGCACGGCCGAGGCCCGTGAGCGCCGCAGCCTGCTGATCCGCCTGGGCATTGCCATGGTCGGGATGATGCAGGTGATGATGTATGCGTGGCCGGTGTATCTGCATGGTAGCGATATTCCGCTTAGCCAGACGCGCCTCATGCAGTGGGCAAGCCTTGCGCTGACGGTGCCCGTGATGCTGATTTCGGCGCGGCCGATGTTCGTCAGTGCGTGGCAGCAACTCCGCCACGCGCATGTCGGCATGGATGTGCCGGTCGCGCTCGGCATCGGCGCCGCCTTTGGCGCGAGCGTGTTGGCCACCGTGCGCGGCCACGGTGAAACGTATTTCGACTCGGTGACGATGTTCGTCGCCTTCCTGCTCGCGGCGCGTTATCTCGAGCTGCGCGCCCGGCAGAGCGCAGTGTCCGGCGCCGAAGCGCTGGTGCGCCAGTTGCCGGCCACGTGCCGACGGATCGACGCGGCGACAGGCGCCCTCGAGACCATTCCGGTGGCGCTGCTTCAGCCGGGCGATTGCGTCGAAGTGCGCGCCGGCGAAGTCCTGCCGGCCGACGGCGCCATTGAGCGGGGCGCTACCGAGATCGACGAATCGCTCCTCTCCGGTGAAAGCCTGCCGCAACCGCGCGATGTCGGTGCGACGGTGCTGGCCGGCAGCTACAACGTGGCCAGTGCCATTCGCGTGCGCGTGGGGCGTGTTGGAGCGCAGACGCGCCTGTCCGCGATTGTCGATCTGCTCGAACGTGCGTTGACTGACAAGCCGCGCATTGCGGAACTCGCCGATCGGGTAGCGGGGCGCTTTGTGGCGGTCGTGCTCGGCTGGGCGCTGTTGGCTGCAGTGGCGTGGTGGTGGATCGACCCGTCACGCATGTTTGCCGTCACGGTGGCGGTGCTGGTGGTGAGTTGTCCGTGTGCGCTGTCGGTGGCAACGCCTTCTGCGCTGGCAGCAGCCAGTGGAGCGCTGGCGCGGCGCGGTGTGCTGGTCACGCGCGGCCACGCCATCGAACACCTCGCCGCCGTCACCGATGTGCTGCTGGACAAGACAGGCACGCTCACCGAAGGCCGACTGCGCCTGGTGCGCATCGAGACCTTCGCCGACGTCGATGCGGAATCGTGCCTCGCGATAGCCGCGGCCATGGAGCAATCCGAAAACCATCCGATCGCGCAATCGCTGCGCTCGGCCGCGTCCGGATGGGCTGCCGAGCCCGAGGTGTCGGCAGTGACAAACGTGCCTGGACAGGGCGTCCACGCCCGTGTCGGAGACAGCACGATGCGCTTGGGTGTGCGGTCGTTCGCGGCACGGCGTTATGCGGATGAGCCCCCGCGCTCGCTGCGCTATGGCTGCGAACCGCCGATGCAGGAGGCACCGCCCGATGCGGCGTGCACGTCGGTCTGGCTTGGCCGCGACGGGTTGCCGCTGGCGCGCTTCACGCTGGCCGATGTGCCGCGCGCCGATGCGCGTGCCTGCCTCGACGCGCTGCGTGCGCAGGGGCTGTGCCTGCATCTGGTGTCGGGTGATTCGCCTCAAACCGTGCAGTGGTGGGCGAACGGCCTTGGCATCGACCATGCCGTCGGCGGTGCCAGCCCTGAAGACAAGCGTGCCTATGTGCGCAGGCTGCAGGCGCGAGGCGCACACGTGCTGGCCGTGGGCGACGGCATCAACGATGCGCCGCTGCTCGCGCAGGCGCAGGTCTCCATCGCGATCGGCTCGGGCGCGCCGCTCGCGCAGGCCGGCGCGGACGCCGTGCTGACGGAGCCGCGCCTCGTCGCCATCAGTGAAGCCATATCGATCGGACGCCGCACCATGCGCGTGGTGCGCCAGAACCTCGGCTGGGCGTTCGCCTACAACGCGATCAGCATCCCGCTTGCCACGCTCGGGTGGCTCTCGCCGCTGGCTGCGGGCATCGGCATGTCGGTGTCGTCGCTACTGGTTGCGCTCAACGCGTGGCGCCTGTCACGCGCGGCTTAGGCGGGCTCATGGAAACGCTGCTTCTGCTGATTCCGCTCTCGCTGATGCTGGTGGCGGCGATCGTCGGTGCGCTGTGGTGGGCTGTGGGTTCCGGCCAGTACGACGACCTCCGGGCCCCCGCTGAATCGATCCTGCTCGACCCCGACACGCCTGCGCGCGACGCCGTGTCGCGAGATGGAACTTCTTGACAGCGCGTGGCCCGCAGCCTTGATGCACGTCAAGGCCGGGTGGCCGCCCGCTTCTTAACATGGTCGTATTACACCAACACTCTTGGGGAGCAAGCATGGAATCGTCCAGCGCGTTGCGGCACACCCAGACCTTCAATTACCGCGTAGTGCGCCAGTTCTCGATCATGACGATCGTGTGGGGCATCGTCGGGATGGCGGTCGGTGCGCTGATCGCGGCCCAGTTGATCTGGCCGCAACTGAATTTTGGCGTGCCATGGCTGACGTACGGCCGGCTGCGTCCGCTGCATACCAATGCCGTCATCTTTGCGTTTGGCGGCAGCGCGCTGTTTGCCACGTCGTACTACGTCGTGCAGCGCACGTGCCAGGTGCGGCTGATTTCCGACAAGCTCGCGGCGTTCACGTTCTGGGGCTGGCAGGCGGTGATCTTGGCAGCGGCCATCACGCTGCCACTGGGCATCACCAGTTCCAAGGAATACGCCGAACTGGAATGGCCCATCGACATCCTCATCACCGTGGTGTGGGTGGCCTATGCCATCGTGTTCTTCGGCACCATCGTCAAACGCAAGACCAAGCACATCTACGTGGCGAACTGGTTCTTCGGCGCGTACATCATCACGATTGCACTGCTGCATATCGTCAACAACGCAGAACTGCCGGTGTCGCTGTGGAAGTCGTATTCGGCCTATGCGGGCGTGCAGGACGCGATGGTGCAGTGGTGGTACGGCCACAACGCGGTGGGATTCTTCCTGACCACCAGCTTCCTCGGGATGATGTACTACTTCGTGCCCAAGCAGGCGGAGCGCCCGATCTATTCGTACCGTCTGTCGATCGTGCACTTCTGGGCGCTGAACTTCACCTACATGTGGGCAGGCCCGCACCACCTGCAGTACACCGCGCTGCCGGACTGGGCGCAATCGCTCGGCATGGTGTTCTCGCTGATTCTGCTGGCGCCGTCGTGGGGCGGCATGATCAACGGGATCATGACCCTCTCGGGTGCCTGGCACAAGCTGCGCACCGATCCGATCCTCAAGTTCCTGGTGGTGGCGCTGTCGTTCTACGGCATGGCGACGTTCGAGGGCTCGATGATGTCCATCAAGACCGTCAACGCGCTGTCGCACTACACCGACTGGACCATCGGCCACGTGCACTCCGGCGCGCTGGGCTGGGTGGCGATGATCACCATCGGCTCGATGTACTACATGATTCCGCGCCTGTTCGGCCAGCAGCGCATGTACAGCACGCGCCTGATCGAAGTGCACTTCTGGGTGGCGACCATCGGCGTGGTGCTCTACATCGCCGCCATGTGGGTTGCCGGTGTGATGCAGGGCCTGATGTGGCGCGCCACCGAGGCCGACGGTACGCTCACCTACAGCTTTGTCGAAGCGGTGAAGGCAACGTATCCGTTCTACGTGATCCGCTTGCTCGGGGGGCTGTGCTTCCTCGGCGGCATGCTGCTGATGGCCTTCAACGTGTTCAAGACCATCCAGGGCAGCAAGGCGGTCGACGCACCCATTCCTCAACCCGCGCAGGCACCGCTGGTCGCGGCACAGTGAGGAGACGAACATGAGCAACGCATCCAAGAAGTTCTTCTCGCACGAGACACTGGAGAAAAACGTCGGTCTGCTGATCGCGCTGACGCTCGTCGTCGTCAGCATTGCCGGGCTCGTGCAGATCGTGCCGCTGTTCTTCCAGCATTCGACCACCGAGCCGGTCAAGGGCATCGCGCCGTATTCGCCGCTGCGGCTGGCCGGGCGCGACATCTACATCCGCGAAGGCTGCGTCGGCTGCCACTCGCAGCAGGTGCGCACGCTGCGTGCGGAGACCGAGCGCTACGGGCACTACTCGCTGGCCGGAGAATCGGTGTTCGATCACCCGTTCCTGTGGGGCTCCAAGCGTACCGGTCCGGATCTGGCGCGGGTGGGCCAGCGCTATTCCGACGACTGGCATCGCATCCACCTGCGCGACCCGCGCGAGGTGGTGCCTGAGTCGAACATGCCGTCGTACGCGTGGCTTGCCAAGACGCCGCTCGACAACCGCGACATCGAAACGAAGATGCATGTGCTGCGCCAGCTTGGCGTGCCGTACACCGATGCGCAGATTGCCGGTGCACGCGAGCAGCTTGCCGGCAAGACCGAGGAAGACGCCGTGGTGGCCTATCTGCAGGGCCTCGGCGTGGAACTGCGCAACGTGGGCGATGTGGCCGCAGCCGCCGCGCCGTCCACGGTGGCGGCAAAGGAGTAAACCATGGCCATGTTGAGTGCAATCGCTACGGCAGTGTTTCTGGTGCTGTTCGTGGGCATCTCCTGGTGGGCATTCTCGGCGCATCGTCGCGCCGCCAATGCCGAATCGGCGATGCTGCCCTTCATGCTGCCTGATGAGGCTGAGGTCGCCGGGGCGCGCATCGATGCGTCGCACCCGCGTCAATAAGGACACCCAATCATGAGCGACTTCATTTCCGATTTCTGGGGGTACTACATCGCGGCGATAGCCCTGGTGGGCATCGCGTGGTGCGTGTGGCTGCTGTTCTCGCAGCGGCGTATCCAGATCGCCCCGGGGCAGAAGGCGGGCGACGACACCGGTCACGTATGGGACGGCGACCTGCGCGAGCTGAACAATCCGCTGCCGCGCTGGTGGATGTGGATGTTCCTGCTGTCGTGCATCTTTGCCGTGGCGTACCTGATCCTCTATCCAGGGCTCGGTGCCTATGGCGGCGTGCTCGGGTTCTCCACGCGTGGCGAGCTGGCCGCGCATCGGGCCGCGGCCGATGCGCAGGTACGGCCCGTCTACGAGCGCTACGCGAGCATGGACATCAAGCAGATCGCCGCAGACCCGCAGGCGCACGAGATCGGCCAGCGCCTGTTCCTGAACAACTGCGCGCAGTGCCACGGCTCCGACGCCGGCGGCTCCAAGGGCTTCCCGAATCTGACCGACAACGACTGGCTGTACGGCGGCGATCCGGACACGATCCTGACGACGATCACCAAGGGGCGGCAGGGCACGATGCCGTCGCTGGCTGGTGTGGTCGATGCCAACCAGGCGGTGAATGTGGCGAACTATGTGCGCTCGCTCTCGGGCCTGTCGTACGACCCGATCAAGGCAGCGCGCGGCGAGCCCACGTTCAAGTCCGTCTGCGCGGCCTGCCACATGGCCACCGGCAAGGGCAACCAGGCACTGGGCGCGCCCAACCTGACCGACCGCACGTGGCTGTACGGCAGTTCCGAAGCGACCATCGTCGAGACCATCCTCAAGGGCCGCAGCAACACCATGCCGGCACACGAGAACCTGCTGTCCCCCGAAAAGATCCGCATGCTCGCCGCCTACGTGTGGGGCCTGTCGAACACGGGCGCGGGCGCACGGCCATGAGCGATCGGGAAGCCGCCTGGCGCCCGATGGCGCCGGCCACTGCAGCCGCGGGCGCAGACGAAGGCCCGACCGAGCAGATGCTCTATGAGGTCAGGCGCAAGATCTACCCGCGCGCGGTGACAGGGGCGTTTGCCCGCTGGCGCGTCTGGCTGGTGCTCGCCACGCAGGCCGTCTTCTATGGCTTGCCGTGGTTCCAGTGGAATGGCCGCCAAGCGGTGCTGTTCGACCTGGGCGCACGGAAGTTCTACCTGTTCGGCCTCGTGCTGTGGCCGCAGGACGTGATCTACCTGACGGTGCTGCTGGTGCTGTCCGCGCTGGGGCTCTTTCTGTTTACGGCGGTGGCCGGGCGGCTCTTCTGCGGTTATGCGTGTCCGCAGACGGTCTACACCGAAATCTTCATGTGGATCGAGCGGCGCATCGAAGGCGACCGCTTCGCCCGCATCCGGCTCGACGGCGAGCGCTGGAGCCTGCGCAAGCTGCGCCTGAAGGCAGCCAAGCACGCCGCCTGGCTGCTGATCGCGCTATGGACGGGCTTCACCTTCGTCGGCTTCTTCACGCCGATCCGCGAACTGGGCCTGCAGGTGTGGACGCTCTCGCTCGGGCCGTGGCAAATGTTCTGGATGCTGTTCTACGCCTTCGCCACGTGGGGCAATGCCGGTTTTATGCGCGAGCAGGTGTGCCGCTACATGTGCCCGTATGCACGCTTCCAGAGCGTGATGGTCGACCGCGACACCTACGTCGTGACCTACGACACGCAGCGCGGCGAACCGCGCGGCAGCCGTTCGCGCAATGCCGACTTTGCAGCGCAAGGCCTGGGTTCGTGCGTTGACTGCAGCATCTGCGTGCAGGTGTGTCCGACCGGCATCGACATCCGCCAGGGCTTGCAGTACGAGTGCATCGGGTGTGGTGCCTGTATCGACGCGTGCGATCAGGTCATGGACAAGATGCGCTATCCGCGCGGCCTGATCCGCTACACGTCTGAGCGGGCCATGCTCGAGGGGCTCAACCCGAAGGAGGCTCGCCGGTACATGCTGCGCCCGCGTGTGCTGGTGTACGCGACCATCATGGTGGTGCTCGTCGCCGGCTTTGTTGCCGCGCTGGCCATGCGTCAACCGCTCAAGGTGGACGTCATCCGCGATCGCGGTGCGCTCGCGCGCGAAGTGGATGGCGGCAAGATCGAGAACGTCTATCGCCTCCAATTGATGAACGCTTCCGAGCAGCCGCTGCACGTGACCATTGCCGCAGAAGGGTTGCCGCAACTCGACGTGCAGGGCGCTCGGGGGGAATCCACCACGTTGGTGCTGCCTCCCGCGGCCAACCGTCTGCTGCCGGTGCGCGTGCGCCGACCGGCTGATGACACGGCTCCCGGTTCACACAAGATTCAGTTTGTCATCCACGCAGACAATGACAGCCACAGCCTCGTGCTGCGCGAGCCGTCCAGTTTCATCGTGCCGCGCTGAGGCGGCATCTCAACAGGAGGCAACGATGCATGCAACGCAATCTTCCTCGTCCGCCCGGCCGTGGTGGCGCGAACCCTGGCCGTGGCTCCTGATGGCCGGCCCGTTCGTTGCCATGATCGGCTGCGGCGTGACCATCTGGCTGGCGGCATCGCACCCGGATGCGGTGATCCACGACAACGTGGTGCGACGCGGGCTCGTCGTCGAAAAGCCTGTCGCGGTGCCGGTCCATGACGTTCGCGGAGGCGCTCGATGAAGCGTCGGCTGCTGATGTGGATCCTGTGGCCGGCGTTCCTGTGCGCCGCGCTGGCCGAGTTGGTCGTGTTCGCGGTCGTGAACCCGGCCGACCTGAGCTTCTTTGGCGAGCAGATCACGGTATCAGACGAGGCCGTTTATACCGTGTCGTTCTTCGTGTTCTGGCTGTTGTGCGGATTGTCGAGCGCGCTCACGCTGTACGTGTCGCCGGGCATCGGCAAACTCGAAGCGCATGAACACCCGCTCGTGTAAGAGGGGCGGGCGGTGAGTGGCAGCTTAGGCAGCCTGGCCGCTCATCACCTGGCGCAGGCCTGCCAGGTCGATCAGCTTGACGTGGCGTTGGCGGATCTGGATGAGCCCGGCCTCGGCAAAGCGCGAGAACAGCCGGCTCACGGTTTCGAGCTTCAAGCCCAGATAGCTGCCCAACTCTTCGCGGCTCATGCGCAGCACAAACTCGGTGGAAGAATAACCGCGCTGCGCCGAGCGCTTGGAAAGGTTCAGCAGGAACGCCGCCAGCCGTTCTTCCGCGCGCATGGAACCGAGTGTCAGCAGCATCAGGTGATCCTGCGAAATCTCCTTGCTCATGATGCGCAGGAACTGATGCTGCAGCGAGGGCAGTCGGCGCGAGAGCTGTTGCAGGTCGTCGTAACGCACGACGCACACTTCGGTGTCTTCGAGTGCCGTGGCGTCCGATACGTGCCGCATCTCGCCAATGCCGTCCAGCCCGACGATCTCGCCCGGCAGATGGAAACCGGTGATCTGGTGCCGCCCGTCTTCGAGCGTCACATGCGTCTTGAGCGTGCCGAAACGGATGCCATACACCGCTTCGAGCGGCTCGCCGAGCGTGTAGAGCGTCTGTCCTTTCTTGATGCGGATGCGCTCTTCGACGAGTTCGTCCATTTTGCGCACGTCATCCGAGCTCATTCCCACCGGCAGGCAGATTTGCCCGAGAACGCAGGTGGAACAACGCGAGGCTTGGTCGGAGAGGGCGATTCGTGTGAGCACAGGGCGCAGTGATTGTGATTATCAGCAGGTCGGGATGAGTAATGCGTTTGGCGCAACTGGCGCCCATTATAGCGGCGGCCTCCCCGTTATCGGGCAGCTCCCATTCCGTAAAGCGCACGATTTGCCGCGGATTTGTCGCGGTAAAACACCAACCTTGCGCCATATCAAAATTACCTCAGAAAAATGACGGCGGCTGTCCTCACGAGTGTCTTCCTGATTGCCCTGCTGGGCGGCGTGCATTGCGTGGCGATGTGCGGTGGTATCGCGCTGGCCGCAGAGCGTGGCGTGGTGGTGCGCGTGGTCTCGCGCCGCCGCCTGTGGTTTGAGCAGGCAGTCATGCATGCCGGACGATTGACCATGTACGGCGTGCTCGGTGCGGCCATGGGAGCGATGGGTGCAACGGTCTGGCGCCAGCAGTGGCTGCCCATTCAGCGCGGTCTGTTTGCGTTCGCCAGCGCATTGCTGCTTGCCTACGGGTTGCTGCTGCTTGTGCGATCGGGCGGGGATGCGTGGCGCAGTTCGCGGCTCGAGCGCGTGCTCGGCCGGCTGACCGGCAGCGTATCTGGCGTGGCTGCAGCTTTGGGTGCCAAGCTGCGCGGGCAACCGCCGCTCGTGCAGCGCTACGTCACCGGCCTGGCATGGGGCCTCGTGCCCTGCGGCATGGTGTACGGCACATTGGCTGTAGCGTTGTTGGCTGGCAACGCGGCGTCGGGCGCGATCGTCATGCTCGCCTTTGGTGCCGGCACACTGCCCAACCTGCTGTTGATGTCGGGCGTGGCCGGCTGGGCACGCGAGTTCTCACGCAGGCGCTGGGCGCGCCGCCTGGCCGCCGCCGCCATTGCCGCATTTGGCCTCGCGGGGCTTGCGCGTGCGATGTGGCTGCCCGAGATGCTTTCTTCACACGGCTTTTGTCTTGTGCTGTAGCCGTTTGAAGCACGGGCCAACCGCCATCCGGCGCAGGGGATGGGCGCTCAAGATCTTCGTGGTTGCGGCGCCGCGCGAAATTGCCCTACAATCGACAACAATTCGACTCGCCAGCCGCGCACATCAACAATGCCAAGCGCGGCGCCCAGCGATGCCATCCAGCGCAAAGGCCGCGAGAGGCCGCCCTGGACAGTCGATTCGGGCAAGCCGCCATTCTTCGTTGGCGGCCGCCCGGCGCAGTATCCGCCCCTCGCGGCGGCGGAAGAAATTGCCCTTGTGGTGCCTGACCGGCACCGGATCAACTCGCTCCTCCGGCCCTATTTTGCGGGCACAGCCACTGCGTTTCGGTGCAAGGCCCAATGGCGTCATTGGCCCTCGCGCGCCGGGCCCGGGTGGGCAACAGCATTCAGAAATGCCGCGTGCTTCGCGGTGGGACGACAAACCTCAAGCGTGACGGCAACCGGCCGCGCGCGAGCAATGACGAGCCGCTCAACCCGATGAATACCCAAGAGGCGAAGATCGTCCTCGAGACCGCGCTGATCTGCGCGCAGGACCCGTTGCGAGTCAATGACTTGCGCAAGCTCTTCGACGAGGACGTCTCGGCAGACACGATCCGCGTGCTGCTCGAAGAACTGCGACAGGACTGGCTGAATCGCGGTGTGGAGCTCGTTGCGCTGGCCTCCGGCTGGCGCCTGCAGAGCCGCCCCGAGATGCGCGTGTACCTTGATCGCCTGCATCCGGAAAAGCCGCCCAAGTATTCGCGTGCAGTGATGGAAACGCTGGCGATCATCGCTTACCGCCAGCCCGTTACCAGGGGGGACATCGAAGATATCCGCGGCGTGACGGTCAACACGCAGGTCATCAAGCAGATCGAAGACCGCGGCTGGATCGAGGTGATCGGCCATCGTGACGTGCCTGGCCGTCCGGCGCTGTACGCGACCACCAAGCAATTCCTCGACGACCTGGGCCTGCGTTCGCTCGACGAGCTGCCGCCGCTCGAAGATGCGCGTGCCCAGGCGCAAGCCAGTCTGCTGGAGCAAGGCGCCATCGAGTTCGACGGTGGCGCGGGCGGCGCGGCTGCAGTGGACGAGCTGACGGCGCTCGTCAACGGGGCGCCGGATGACGGCGCCGCCAACGCGGGCCCGGCGGTCGAGGCGATCGAGGCGGCCGAATCGTCGGGCGTGGCCGAGGCGGAACAGGCCGTCGCCGAAGCGGTGCCCGAAGCGCAGGCAGAAGCGGAGGCCGCCCATGTGGCCATGCCGGCCGACGCCGCAGCGCAACCTGAGCCGGAAGTCGATGAAGACACGCCGGTCGACGAACACAAGGCAATGGCGGAGGCACCTTCGGCCCCCGCCAACGAACACTCTTAATGCCGCGCCAGCCGCTCAGTCGGCGCGTGGCCTGAACCCCCAAATTTGAAAGACGTTGTGAGCACCGAGCCAGATTCCATGGATACACGTATGCCGGCCGACGCCGACGCGCAGCCGCCCCGACAAGAAGGCAGCGACGGCGCCGAATCGTCCGCGCCTCGTCGCAAGGGACTGCGCCGCGGTCTGCGCAACCTTGTCGCTTCGCGACGCCAGCAGCAGGACAGCCGCCCGGAAGGTGAGGGGGCGGATGCTGCCGCTGCGCCCGATGCCGACCAGTCGGCGCAGCCGCGCAAGAGCCGCGCGCCGCGCACGCGGAAACCCAAGGAAGCCCCCGCTGAGGTGGCGGCAGCAGAGGGCGCTGCGCAGCCCGAGCCTGCGTCAGCCGAGGGCCAGGACGAGCGCAGGGGCCCGCGGGGCCGCTTCGGCAAGAACCGCCGTCGCCAGAACGATGGCCAGCAAGGCGCCGAGCGTACCGAGGGCGCGGCTGGCAAGAACGCGGGCGGCCGCGCCAAGGGTCAAAACCGCAGCGGCAAGCCGCAGGGCAAGGCTGGAGCGCAGAACCAGAACCGCGGCGGCAAGGGCCCCAAGGGTGTCAAGGGCGCCGAGGATGTCTTCCAGTATGTGATTTCGGGCGCGTATGACTCCGAGACCGACGCGGGCGGCAATCCGCAGCCCCCGAAGGTCCGGGAGCTCACCGCCGAGGACGACGCCCCCAAGCTGCACAAGATCCTGGCGGATGCCGGCCTGGGCTCGCGCCGCGACATGGAAGACCTGATCCTGCAGGGCCGTGTTTCCGTGAACGGGCTTCCAGCGCACATCGGTCAGCGTATCCTTCCGACCGATCAGGTGCGGGTCAACGGCAAGCTCATCCAGCGCAAGCTGCCCAACAAGCCGCCGCGCGTGCTGCTGTACCACAAGCCGGCCGGCGAAATCGTCAGCCAGTCCGATCCGGAAGGCCGTCCGACCGTGTTCGACGCGCTGCCGCGCATGAAGACCGGCAAGTGGGTCGCCGTTGGTCGCCTGGATTTCAACACCGAAGGGCTGCTGATCTTCACCACCTCCGGCGATATTGCGAACCGTTTCATGCACCCGCGGTACGGCGTCGAGCGCGAATACGCGGTGCGCACGCTTGGTGAGCTGACGGAAACCGACCGCCAGAAATTGCTTCACGGCATCCAGCTGCAGGATGGCGAAGCGAACTTCCTGCGCTGTGTTGACGGCGGCGGCGAGGGTGTCAACCACTGGTATCACGTCGCCTTGACCGAAGGCCGCAACCGCGAAGTGCGGCGCATGTTCGAGGCGGTCAACCTGACGGTGTCGCGGCTGATCCGCACGCGCTACGGCAGCTTCGTGCTGCCGCGCGGCCTCAAGCGGGGACGCTGGCAGGAGGTGCCGGCCGAGGACGTGCGTACGCTGATGAGCACGCTAGGCATGAAGGTGCCCGCGGCCGGCTCCGGTGAGCAGAACCGCCAGGGCAATCGTCGCCGCCAGCCGGCGCCCGTGCTGATGGGGCCGATGTCTTCCGGCTTCACCGGCGAAGCGAACTTCCAGTCGCGCGGCCTCGGGATCGAGAACGGCAACCGCGCGCTGCCGCCGCAACGCCGGCAGTCCAGCCCCCGGCAGCCTGATCCGATGCAGACCTCGATGGGCTACATCAACGTGGGCGGCCCCACCACGCTGACTGCGCGCACCCGCATGGGCGGCCGCCCGGACGGGCGCGGCCCAGGCGGGGCGATGCGAGACGGAAACCGCGTGCCAGGCAACAAGCGCCCGGGCGGAAAAGGCGGCGGCATGCCGAACGGCAACAAGGCTCGCGGCGGCAAACGTGGCGGCAAGCGCTGAGATGGCGTTGAAGGGCGTTGTGTGCGGAATTCGCCACGGCGCCCGCCCGAGCAGCCATGGTGGGCAACTTTTGCGTTTTGCCACAAGACGCAGTACAATGCGAGTCTAATCAAAGGTCATCCTGCAGAAGATGGGCGAATGATATGGGCGTTGCGCCCATTTTTTTTTTGCTTCGGCAGGTTGGCAATACCGGGACATTCTTCAGGAAAAACGTGCATCTGACTGATCTGATTGAGAAAACCCTCGCCGCCATGGGTTATGAGCTGGTGGAAGTGGAACGCGCGCCGGCAGGGTTGCTGCGTGTGTATATCGATCAGGCGGAACGCGGCATCGTCATTGAAGATTGCGAAAAAGTGAGCCATCAGCTCACGCGTGTGTTCGAAGTTGAAAATGTCAACTACGAGCGGCTCGAAGTGTCCTCGCCGGGGCTGGACCGCCCGCTGCGCACACTGGCCGACTTCACGCGTTTCGCAGGCCTCGAGGCCAAGGTGACGCTGCGCCTGCCGGTGGGTGGGCAGAAGAATTTCACGGGAATCGTTCAGGCTCCGACGGGAGAGCCCGGCCAGGAACGGATCGGCCTCGAATTCGAGGGCAAGGATGGCCCGGCGCTGCTGGAATTCACGCTGTCGGAACTCGACCGCGCCCGGCTCGTGCCCGTGCTGGACTTCAAAGGAAATCGAAACAAAGGGAACAAGCAATGAGCCGCGAAGTTCTGTTGCTCGTCGATGCGCTTGCGCGCGAAAAGAACGTCGACAAGGATGTGGTGTTCGGGGCGCTGGAAGCTGCACTGGCTTCGGCGACCAAGAAGCGCTTTGAAGAAGACGTGGATGTGCGCGTGGCGATCGACCGTGAGTCGGGCGAACACGAAACCTTCCGCCGCTGGCTCGTCGTTCCCGACGATGCTGGGCTGCAGGAGCCGGACAAGCAGATCCTGCTGTTCGAAGCCCGGGAGCAGGACCCGGATATCAATGTCGACGACTTCATCGAAGAGCAGATCGAGTCGGTGGAGTTTGGCCGCATTGGCGCCCAGGCGGCAAAGCAGGTGATCCTGCAGCGCATCCGCGATGCGGAGCGCGAGCAGATCCTGAACGACTACCTGGATCGCGGCGAGAAGATCATGACCGGCACCATCAAGCGTGCCGACAAGAAGGGCCTGATCGTCGAATCCGGCCGCGTCGAAGCGCTGCTGACGCGCGACCAGATGATCCCGAAGGAAAATCTGCGCACCGGCGACCGCGTGCGTGCCTACATCCTGAACGTCGACCGCAGCGCACGCGGCCCTCAGATCGAGCTCTCGCGCACGTGCCCCGAGTTCCTCATCAAGCTCTTCGAGAACGAAGTGCCTGAAATGGAACAGGGCCTGCTCGAGATCAAGGCCGCTGCGCGTGACCCGGGCGTGCGTGCGAAAATCGCGGTCGTCGCGCACGACAAGCGCATCGACCCGATCGGCACCTGCGTCGGTGTGCGCGGTACGCGCGTGACGGCTGTGCGCAATGAAGTCGGCGGCGAGGCTGTGGACATCGTCCTGTGGTCGGAAGACCCGGCGCAGTTCGTGATCGGTGCGCTGGCGCCGGCGCAGGTGCAGTCCATCGTCGTTGACGAAGAAAAGCACAGCATGGACGTGGTGGTCGACGAGGAAAACCTCGCAGTGGCCATTGGCCGCAGTGGCCAGAACGTTCGCCTGGCGTCCGAGCTGACCGGCTGGCAGATCAACATCATGACGCCGGCCGAATCGGCACAGAAGCAGGCCGAGGAAAGCTCCGTGGTCCGCAAGCTGTTCATGGACAAGCTCGACGTGGACGAGGAAGTGGCCGACATCCTGATCGAAGAGGGCTTCAGCTCGCTCGAGGAAGTTGCCTACGTGCCGCTGCAGGAAATGCTGGAAATCGAAGCGTTCGACGAAGACACCGTCAACGAGCTGCGCAACCGCGCCCGTGACGTGCTGTTGACGATGGAGCTGGCGAAGGAAGAAAAGGTCGAGAAGGTGTCGCAAGACCTGCGCGACCTCGAGGGGCTGACCCCGGAGCTGATCGGCAAGCTGGCCGAGGGGAACATCCAGACGCGTGACGACTTGGCCGAGCTGGCCGTAGACGAACTGGTCGAAATGACCGGCGTCAACGAAGAACAGGCCAAGGCGCTGATCATGAAGGCGCGTGAACACTGGTTTTCGTGAGTCGCATAAACGTTGATCGTTTATCGCAATCCTCACTGAAACCAAGCATCGAAAGGGTTTGAATGGCAAGCACAACAGTTGCCCAACTCGCTGGCGAATTGAACCGTAGCGCATCGGCGCTGCTGGAACAATTGCAGGCCGCGGGCGTGCAAAAGGCGACGCCGGAAGACGTCATCACCGAATCGGACAAGACCCGTCTGCTCGACTATCTCAAGCGAGCACACGGCAGCGCCGAGGATGGCGCGCGCAAGAAGATCACGATCACGAAACGCGAAACCAGCGAGATCCGCCAGGCGGATGCCACCGGCAAGACACGCACCGTGCAAGTGGAAGTCAAGAAGAAGCGCGTGCTCGTCAAGCGTGATGAGCCGACTTCGGCGGCCGCGGACGCGGAAGCCGCACCGGCTGCTCCGGTGGTCGATGCTGAAGAGATGGCGCGCCGCGAGGAAGAACAACGCCGTCAGGCCGAGTTGCTGGCCCGCCAGGAAGCCGAGCTCAAGGCGCGCCAGGAAGCGATGGAGCGCGAAGAGGCCGAGCGTCGCGCGCGCCAGGAAGCTGCCGAAGCGGAGCAGAAGCGCCAGGCTGAACTCGCCGCCAAGAAGGCGGAGGAAGAAGCTGCAGCCGCCCGCGCCGCAGCCGAAGCGTCGGACGAAGCCCCGCGCCGCAAGGCCGAGGAGGACGCCGCACGTCTGGCGAGCGAGCGCGAAGCCGCGCAGAAGGCCGCCGACGAGGCCCGCGTTGCCGCCGACAAGATCAAGGCTGAAGAGGACGCTGCACGCAAGCGCCGCGAAGCTGCCGAGGCCGAGGCGCGCGCCATTCGCGAAATGATGAACGCGCCGGCGCGCGTGCTGAAGACGCCTGCCGAGCGCAAGGCCGAAGAAACGAAGAAGGCCGAGCAATCGGGCACGCTGCACAAGCCGGTTAAGCCGGCGGGCGAAGCGCGCACCGCTCCCGCTGCCAAGAAGGCTGCTGCACCGGTATCTACACCTGCGGCCGCACCGTCCGGCGACAAGAAGGGTGGCCGCGGCAAGTCGGGTTGGCAGGAAGATTCCCGCGGTGGCAAGCGCGGCGGTCTGAAGACGCGCGGCGACACCGGCGGTGGTGTGGACGGCTGGCGTGCGGGTTCCAAGGGTGGCCGCAACCGTCACGGCGACGACAATCGCAACGCCTTCCAGGCACCGACGGAACCGGTGGTGCGCGAAGTGCACGTGCCGGAAACCATCTCCGTGGCCGATCTGGCGCACAAGATGTCGGTGAAGGCCGCCGAGGTCATCAAACAGATGATGAAGCTCGGCCAGATGGTCACGATCAACCAGGTCCTGGACCAGGAGACCGCGATGATCGTGGTCGAGGAAATGGGCCATCAGGCGGTTGCTGCCAAGCTGGACGACCCCGAAGCACTGCTGATCGAGGGCGCTGAGGAGCAGACGAATGCCGAGGCGCAGACCCGTCCGCCGGTCGTGACCGTGATGGGCCACGTCGACCACGGCAAGACCTCGCTGCTCGACTACATCCGCCGCGCCAAGGTGGCGGCGGGCGAAGCCGGTGGCATCACGCAGCATATCGGCGCGTACCACGTCGAAACGCCGCGCGGCGTCATCACCTTCCTCGACACCCCGGGTCACGAGGCCTTCACGGCCATGCGTGCACGCGGTGCCAAGGCGACCGACATCGTGATTCTGGTCGTGGCTGCCGACGACGGCGTCATGCCTCAGACGAAGGAAGCCATTTCCCACGCGAAGGCCGCTGGCGTGCCGATCGTGGTGGCGATCACCAAGGTGGACAAGCCCGAAGCGAACCCGGACCGCGTCAAGCAGGAACTGGTTGCCGAGAGCGTGATTCCGGAAGAGTACGGCGGTGACTCGCCGTTCGTGGCGGTGTCGGCCAAGACTGGCCAGGGCATCGACGACCTGCTGGAAAACGTGCTGCTGCAGGCCGAAGTGCTGGAATTGAAGGCGCCGGTGGATGCTCCGGCCAAGGGCCTGGTGGTCGAAGCCCAGCTCGACAAGGGCAAGGGCCCGATCGCGACCGTGCTGGTGCAGAGCGGCACGCTCAAGCGGGGCGACGTCGTATTGGCGGGCACGGCCTATGGCCGCGTGCGTGCGATGCTTGACGAGAACGGCAAGCCGGCCAAGGAAGCCGGTCCGTCGATCCCGGTGGAGATCCAGGGCCTGTCGGAAGTGCCGGGTGCCGGCGAAGAAGTGCTGGTGCTGCCGGACGAACGCAAGGCACGCGAAATCGCACTGTTCCGCCAGGGCAAGTTCCGCGACGTGAAGCTGGCGCGCCAGCAGGCTGCCAAGCTGGAAAACATGCTGGAGCAGATGAGCGAAGGCTACGTGAAGACGCTTGCGCTGATCATCAAGGCCGACGTGCAGGGTTCGCAGGAAGCACTGGTGCATTCGCTGCAGAAGCTGTCGACCGACGAAGTGCGTGTGCAGGTCGTGCACGCCGGCGTGGGCGGCATCAGCGAATCCGACGTCAACCTGGCAACCGCGTCGAAGGCCGTCATCATCGGCTTCAACACGCGCGCCGATGCGGGTGCACGCAAGCTGGCCGAGCATCAGGGCATCGACATTCGCTACTACAACATCATCTATGACGCTGTGGATGAGGTGAAGGCGGCCATGTCGGGCATGCTCTCGCCGGAGAAGAAGGAAGAAACGACGGGCCTCGTCGAGGTGCGCCAAGTCTTCCATGTGCCGAAGGTCGGTGCGGTGGCCGGCTGTATGGTGCTCGATGGCATCGTCAAGCGCAGCTCGCTGGTGCGTGTGCTGCGCGACAACGTGGTCATCTTCTCGGGCGAGCTCGATTCGCTCAAGCGCTTCAAGGACGACGTGAAGGAAGTGAAGGCCGGTTTTGAATGCGGTCTGTCGATCAAGAACTTCAACGACGTCAAGGAAGGCGATCAGCTCGAGATCTACGAGATCACCGAGGTGGCGCGTACGCTGTAATGCAGTGGCCGGGCGCTATGGCGTCCGGCACGAATTTGCGACGGTGGCCGGGCGCGTCCCGCGCCACCGTTTTGTTTTTTGGGGCGGGCTGACCATGATGCCGGCACGCTCATGTGAGGAACCACACTATGCCGAAGAAATCCGGGTCGGCCTCGGGCCGCAATGTGCGCATCGCAGACCAGATCCAGCGCGATCTGGCCGAACTGATCCAGCGCGAAATCAAGAACCCCGCGATGGGCCTGGTGACGCTGCAGTCGGTGACGCTCACGCCGGACTACGCGCACGCCAAGGTCTATTTCACGGTGCTGGGCGCCGAACCCGAGGCCGCCGCCGCCATCCTGAACGAGAAGGCCGGTTATCTGCACTCGCTGCTGTTCAAGCGTCTGCACATCCACACGGTGCCGACGCTGCATTTCCACTTTGACGGCTCGGTGGAGCGCGGGATCGAGATGTCGCGCCTGATCGACGAGGCCAACGCCACGCGAGCCAAAGACGACTGATGATGGCTGAGCAACCCGCGCCCAAGCCGGTGAAGCCGCCGCGCCGCGACGTGCATGGCGTGCTCCTGTTGGACAAGCCGATCGGCTGGTCGAGCAACGATGCGCTCGTGCGCGCCAAGCGTCTGCTGTGGGCCAAGAAGGCCGGGCATACCGGAACGCTGGACCCGCTCGCCACGGGCCTGCTACCGCTGTGCTTTGGCGAGGCGACGAAGTTTTCCCAGGATCTGCTCGAAGCCGACAAGACGTATGAAACCATCGTGCGGCTCGGCATCAGGACAAGCACCGCTGACGCGGAAGGCGAGGTGCTGAGTGAGCGCCCGGTATCGGTCACGCCAGAGCAATTGCAGGCGGCCGTCGCCGGTTTTGTCGGTGAGATCGACCAGGTGCCGCCGATGCACTCTGCCTTGAAGAAAGACGGTAAGCCGCTGTACGAATACGCCCGTGCCGGCCAGACCGTGGACCGCGCCGCGCGCCGGGTGACGATTCATGCCATCGATGTGCTCGCAACGGACCTGGAGGCCGCAGAGCCGACGGTCACCTTGCGCGTGTCGTGCAGCAAGGGCACCTATATCCGCACACTCGGCGAAGACATTGGTGAGGCGCTGGGCTGCGGCGCGCACCTCGTTGCGTTGCGCCGTACGCGGGTAGGCGAGCTGACGCTGGACGGTGCGGTGAGGCTGGAAGCGCTGGACGCTGCCACGGAGGACGCCCGCATCGCCTTGTTGGCGCCGGTGGACGCGTTGCTGCAAACGCTGCCCCGCCTGGAACTCGATGCTGAGCAGAGCCGCCGTTTTCTGCATGGCCAGCGCCTGCCCTTGCACTTGACGTTGCCGAACGCCGATCACGTCCGCGTCTATGGCGTACGCGATGGCGCGGTTGCATCGCTGCTCGGTGTGGCGGTGTGGCGCGGCGGGGTGTTGCGCCCTGAACGCCTGGTGCACCTCTGAGCGAATCCGGACAAAAAAACCACGCGTTGCTGCGTGGTTTTTTTGTTGACGCGATGGCCGCCTCAGTGTGCCCCGGCCGCAGCCTCTGCCCCGCCCGCCGACTTCGCCGGCTTCGTCAGCCAGATGAAGACGATCAGCACGATGAACAGCACCGCCGAGATCCAGAAGATATCGTTGGCGCCGAGCATCGCGGCCTGTTGCGAGATCACCCGCTCGATCACGCCGTTGGCCTGCAGGTTCGGCATGCCCAGTTGCGTGTACTGGTTGATCGACGAAGCATAGGCAGGGTTGTACGGATTCGCATGTTCGACCAGCTGCGCGTGGTGCAGGGCAGACCGGTTGTCCCACACCGTGGTCGAGACCGACGCGCCGATACCGCCAAACATGATCCGCACGAAGTTCGACAGGCCCGATGCAGCCGGAATCCGCTCGGGTGGCAGGCCCGAGAGTATGATCGACGTGAGCGGGATGAAGAACATCGCCATGGCCGCGCCCTGGATGAGCGTCGGAATCATCAGCGTCCAGGTGTCGACCTGCGTCGTGAAGTGCGAGCGCATCCAGAACACGAGCGCGAAGGTCATGAACGCGGTGGTTGCCACCCAGCGGGCGTCCATCTTCGGCAGGTTCTTGCCGATCACGGGCGAGAGGATGATGGCGAAGATGCCCACCGGGGCCATGATCAGACCCGCGTCCGTCGCGGTGTAGCCGACGATGGTCTGCAGCCACAGCGGCAGGATCACCAAGTTGCCGAAGAACAGCCCGTACGCCACGGAGATCGCCACCACTCCGGCGCTGAAGTTGCGGCCCTTGAACAACGTCAGGTCCACCACCGGATGATCTTCGGTCAGCTCCCAGACGAGGAAGAACGCGAAGCCTACGACGGCGATGACCGTTAGCAGCACGATCTCCGTCGAGTTGAACCAGTCCAGCTCTTTGCCGCGATCAAGCATCAGTTGCAGCGAGCCCACCCACAGCACGAGCAGCGCGAGACCGATCTTGTCGATCGGCAGGGAACGCGTGGGCGATTCGCGGTCCTTGTAGATGACCCAGGTCGCATAGGCGGCCAGGATCCCCACGGGGATGTTGATGTAGAAGATCCACGGCCACGTCATGTTGTCGGAGATCCAGCCGCCGAAGATCGGCCCCATGATTGGCGCAACGAGTGTGGTCATGCCCCACAGCGCCAGCGCCATGGAGCTTTTCGCGGGCGGATACGTCGACAGCAGCAGCGATTGCGACAGCGGAATCATCGGGCCGGCCACTGCGCCCTGGATGATCCGGGCGGCAATCAGCATGCCCATGTTGGGCGCCAAACCGCACGCCCACGACGACAGTACGAACAGGATGATCGACGTGACGAACAGGCGCACCTGCCCGAAACGCTGCGTCAGCCACCCCGTGAGCGGCACCGAGATGGCGTTGGCCACCGCGAACGAGGTGATGACCCACGTGCCCTGGTTCGGAGCCACGCCGAGGTCGCCTGAGATGGCCGGGATCGACACGTTGGCGATGGACGAGTCCAGCACGTTCATGAATGTCGCCAGTGACAGCGCCACCGTACCGATCGCCAGTTTGGCGCCGGTCAGTGGCGGTAGCGGCTTGGGCGCGGCGGTTGCCATGCGTCAGACCTTGGGTGCGGGTTGCGAAGTGCGTGATGCGGCGGCCGGTGCGGTGCTTGCCGCGCCGCGGCCGGCGTTGGCGGCGATGATGCTGGCGATGACCTGGTCGGCTTCCTTGCCGGCTTGGTCGTACACCGTCGTTTGCAGCGGAGAGGCCGTCGCCGCGGTAGCCAGTGCCTGGCCGCCTTCGTCGTGGATATCGACCTTGGCTTCCATCGACAGGCCCACGCGCAGCGGATGCTCTTTCAGTTCCTTCGGATCGAGCGACACGCGCACCGGCAGGCGTTGCACCACCTTGATCCAGTTGCCCGTGGCGTTCTGTGCCGGCAGCAGTGAGAACGCCGAGCCCGTGCCGGCCGAGAAGCCGACCACCTTGCCGTGGTACGTCACGCTGCTGCCATACACGTCGGCCACCAGTTCCACCGGCTGGCCCACGCGCATGTGGCGCACCTGCACTTCCTTGAAGTTCGCGTCCACCCACAACTGGTCCAGCGGCACGATCGCCATCAGCGGCGTGCCCGGCGCGACGCGCTGGCCGACCTGCACCGAGCGCTTGGCCACATAGCCCGTCACCGAGGCGGGCAGGCTCGTCCGCGCATACGCGAGGTAGGCCTCGCGCACCTTGGCTGCGGCCTGCAGCACGTTCGGGTGACGCTCCAGCGTGGTCTGCTCGGTCAGCACGCGGTTGCCCTGCAGCTGCTCCTTGGCGGCTTCGAGCGCAGCCTGCGCAGCCTGCACGGCGGTTTGCGCGTGCGAGATCTCTTCTTGCGAGACCGCGCCCGTGCCGGCGATTTGCTTGCGGCGTGCCAGGTCATCCTTGGCCTTGGCGAGGTCGCTTTCGCGCATGGCGAGCGTGGCGGTGTAGGCGCTGGTGTTCGAATACAGCGTGCGCACCTGGCGCACCGTCTGCGCAAGCGCGGCTTCGGCCTGCTCCAGGGCGACGCGTGCGTCCGCGCGGTCCAGTTCGATCAGCGGCTGGCCGGCGGTCACGAGTTGCGTGTCGTCGGCGCGGATGGCCACCACGGTACCCGCCACTTGCGGAGTCACTTGGACCACGTTGCCTTGCACGTACGCATCGTCGGTCGACTCAAACCAGCGGCCGTAGAGGCCCCAGTAGAGACCGTAGCCGACACCGGCCACCACCAGTGCGGCGGCCAGCGTGGTCAGCATGCGCTTGCGTTTTCCGTTGCCATTGCCGTTCGGGGCGGCCGCCGGCGTCGGCGCGGGGGCAGCGGACGGGGCGGCTTGGGGCTTGTTGTCACTCATGATGTTGGCTCGAAAGAATGCGTTGGAACGTTGGGTTCTGGAATCCGGGTCAGCTGTTCGACGTGGCCTGTGCACGCTTCGCGCCAGGCAGTTCTTCGGCGGTATAGCCGCCGCCCAGGGCCTTGATCAGGGCCATCTGTGCGTCCAGGCGGCGCGCCTGCAGGTCGGTCGCGAGCTTGCGCTGCTGCAGCACGGTCGTCTCCGCGTTGAGCACGGTCAGCTGCGTGCCGAGGCCTGCGCTGTAGCGCGTGCGTGCGAGGCTGTAGGCACGTTCTGCCTCACTGAGCGCCGTGCGCTGGATGGCGATCTGCGAGTCCAGGCTGTGCAGCGCCGTGATCTGGTCGGCCGTGTCGTGCAGGGCTTCGGTCAGCGTCTGGTTGTAGCTCGCGACCGCCGCGTCATAGCTGGCGTACTTGCCGCGCAGGTTCGCGCGCAGCTTGCCGCCCTGGAAGATCGGCAGCTTCAGCGCCGGGCCGATGCCGAGTTGACGCGACGCGCCGAGCAGCAGGTTTTCGGGCGCGATGGATGCAAGTCCGAGGAACGCCGTCAGGCTGATGTCCGGCAGGAACTCCGCCTTGGCCACGTCGATGTCCTTGGACGCCGCCTCGACGCGCCAGCGCGCGGCCACGAGATCCGGGCGGCGGCCGATGAGGTCGATGGTCAGGTTGTCCGGCAGCCGCGGCGTGGGTTGCGCCAGCAGTGTCGGGCGCGTGATCGACTGGCCGCGGTCGGGGCCCTTGCCCAGGAGCGCGGCCAGCTGGTTGCGCGCCAGCGTGATCTGTTCGTCGACCTGCTCGAGTTCGGTCTGCGCCGCTGCAACGTTGGCGCGGGCCTGCGTCGTTTCGACCTGTGTATCGAGGCCCGCACGCAGGCGCTGGCCGGCCAGCGAGGTCAGGTCCTTACGCTGGGCGATGGTGCGTTCGGCCACGTCGCGCTGTGCATAGAGCGCAGCCAGCTTGGCGTAGGTGCGCGCAACGGTGGTGGACAGCATCAGCCGCGCAGCCTGGCTTTCGGCCTCCATCGCTTTGTCGTCGGACAGGGCGGCTTCCAGCGCGGAACGGTTCTTGCCCCAGAAGTCGAGGTCGTAGCTCACACCGAGCTGGATCTTCGATTCCGTGAACCAGCGGCCGGCCAGCGGCGTGCCTTCGAACATGTCGTACTCCGACAGGCGCTGGCGCGTGGATTCCGCCTCGAGGCCCACGCTCGGGTACAGGTTGCCGCGCACCACGTCCGCCATGGCGCGCGAGGCGCGCACGCGGGCGAAGGCCACTTGCAGGTTCGGGTTGTCCTTGATCGCCTCGTCCACCAACGCGCGCAGTTGCGGGTCATTGAACTGGTCCACCCAGTTCACCGACGGCCATTGGCCGCCCTGCGACGGAAGTGTCCGGGTGCTGGCCAGTTGCCCGGGGGAGGTCAGGGTCTGCGTGCTGTGCGAATTGCCGAGATTGGCGCAGCCGGCCAGCACGGCCACTGCGATGGCGGAAAGCGCCACAGCCATGCTGCACGCAGGCCGACGGCCTGGGAGCGGAGGTGCCTGGGTGGCGGAGGTCGAGGCGTTCATGTTGGTTGATAGGTCAAGCGATCGGGAGAGACGAAAACGTGGGCATCCGGATTCCAGACGTCAGTGTTGGCTGGCGCGCGAGCGGCTGCCTTCGGCGCCGGCGCCGTTATCGAGGATGCGCTTGAGCAGCGTGCGCAGCGTATCCACGTCGCCCTGCGTGAATCCGGCAAAGAACCGGTTCAACACATGCGTATAGATGGCCGGCATGCGGTCGGCCAGCTCACGCCCTGCCTCGGTCACTTCCAGGTGAACCACGCGGCGGTCGGACTCGCTGCGCACGCGCTCGATCAGGCCGCGCTTTTCCATGCGGCTGAGCATGCGGGTGAGCGAGCCGATGTCGGTGTTCAGTTCGCGGCCCAGATCGGTGGCCGTCTGGCAGCGCCCGTTGGCTAGCAGCACCAGGCAGCTGGCCTGCGAGTGCGTCACGTCCATCTGCGCGACTTCCTGTTCGATCGCCATGGAGAGTGCCGTCTTGGCACGCCCGACGAGGTAGCCCACGCTTTCGCACATGCGGTAGTCCTCCACGCGGAACAGGGCTCCAGCGGCAGGGGTTTCGGTGGTGCGGCTTGTCTGTTCGGACATCTTATGTATGTGCAATCATTGTCGGGACAAATATACGAATCGATGCAGCAAACGGCAAGGTACTGAATGTGCGATTTCAGTTTTGGAAATAATAAGTGAGCGAAACGTCTCTCGGGCAACATCGGCTCATAGATTCATCAGGGGGTGTCACGTCTTGCGCATTGCAGCATGCTAGAATGTCAGGTTATTCCGCGAGCGAATTTCCGGGCTCGCGCCACGTCTTTTCGAGTTCACATCCCATGCGCGCGCTTCGCAACATCGCCATCATTGCCCACGTTGACCACGGCAAAACCACGCTGGTCGACCAGCTCCTCCGCCAGTCCGGTACGTTCCGCGAGAACGAGCAGATCGCCGAGCGCGTGATGGACTCCAACGACATCGAAAAAGAGCGCGGCATCACGATCCTGGCCAAGAACTGCGCGGTCGAGTACAACGGCACGCACATCAACATCGTCGACACCCCGGGCCACGCGGACTTCGGTGGCGAGGTCGAGCGCGTGCTGTCGATGGTCGATGGCGTGCTGCTGCTGGTCGACGCCGTGGAGGGGCCGATGCCGCAGACGCGTTTCGTGACGCGCAAGGCCCTGGCCCTGGGCCTGAAGCCGATCGTCGTGATCAACAAGGTCGACCGCCCGGGCGCGCGTCCGGAGTGGGTCATCAACCAGACCTTCGACCTGTTCGACAAGCTCGGCGCGAACGACGACCAGCTCGACTTCCCGGTCGTGTACGCCTCGGGCCTGAACGGCTATGCCGGCCTGACCGAAGACGTGCGCAGCGGCGACATGAAGCCGCTGTTCGAGACCATCCTCGAGAAGGTGCCGCAGCGCGACGACGATCCGAACGGCCCGTTCCAGCTGCAGATCATCTCGCTCGATTATTCGAGCTATGTCGGCAAGATCGGCGTGGGCCGCATCACGCGCGGCCGTGTGCGCCCGCTGCAGGATGTGGTGGTCAAGTTCGGCCCGGAAGGTGCGCCGATCAAGGGCCGCATCAACCAGGTGCTGAAGTTCCGTGGCCTGGAGCGCGAGATCGTGCCTGAAGCCGAAGCCGGCGACATCGTGCTGATCAACGGCATTGAAGACATCGGGATCGGCTGCACGGTGTGCGCACCCGAAGCACCGGACGCGCTGCCGATGCTGAAGGTAGACGAGCCGACCCTCACGATGAATTTCTGCGTGAACACCTCGCCGCTGGCCGGCCGCGAAGGCAAGTTCGTGACGAGCCGCCAGTTGCGCGATCGTCTGGAGCGCGAACTCAAGTCCAACGTCGCGCTGCGCGTGAAGGAGACGGGCGACGACACGGTCTTCGAAGTGTCCGGCCGTGGCGAACTGCACCTGACCATCCTGCTGGAAAACATGCGTCGCGAGGGCTACGAGCTTGCCGTGTCGCGCCCGCGCGTGGTGTTCAAGGAAATCGACGGTGTGAAGTGCGAGCCGTTCGAGCTGCTGACCGTGGACGTTGAAGACGCGCACCAGGGCGGCGTGATGGAAGAGCTCGGCCGACGCAAGGGCGAAATGCTGAACATGGAATCCGACGGCAAGGGCCGCACGCGCCTGGAATACCGCATTCCGGCACGCGGCCTGATCGGGTTCCAGGGCGAATTCCTGACGCTTACGCGCGGCACCGGCCTGATGAGCCACATCTTTGACGAGTACGCACCGGTCCGCGAAGGCGGCGTCGGCGAGCGCCACAACGGTGTGCTGATCTCGCAGGACGACGGTGCTGCGGTGGCGTACGCACTGTGGAAGCTGCAGGACCGCGGCCGCATGTTCGTGTCGCCCGGCGACGCGTTGTACGAAGGCATGATCATCGGTATCCACAGCCGCGACAACGACCTCGTCGTCAACCCGATCAAGGGCAAGCAGCTGACCAACGTGCGCGCCTCCGGCACTGACGAAGCCGTGCGCCTGGTGCCACCGATCCAGATGTCACTGGAATACGCGGTCGAATTCATCGCCGACGACGAGCTGGTCGAGATCACGCCGAAGAGCATCCGCCTGCGCAAGCGCCACCTGAAGGAGCATGAGCGCAAGCGTGCTGCGCGCGAAGAAGCGGCCTGATCGTCAGTCGATCTGGCAAGAAAAACGCCCCGGAACCCGGGGCGTTTTTTATTGCGCTAGGAATGCGAATCGGCGGTCGGCAATATCGCCGTGGGCTGGCTGCGCGGGCTGCGCCACTCGGGCGGCTTCCACAGGTAGCGGATGTCCCGATCGCGGAACACATCGGCCCACATGTCGCGCCACTCGTGAAAGGTCAGGGTGATCGGGTTGTGCGTATGGACCTGTCGGGTAATGCCGAAGGCGGGCGGCTCTTCCTCTGGGACGAAGCTGCCGAACATGCGGTCCCAGATCGTCAGCACGCCGGCGTAGTTGCGGTCGATGTACTGCGGGTTCTTGGCGTGGTGCACGCGATGCACCGACGGCGTATTGACGTACTGCCCCAGTCGGCGCCAGAAGCCGGCGTAGCGCGAATCAAGGGCGCCCAGCCGTGTATGCACGAAGAACTGGAACGCCAGGTTCAGCCCCACGGCGAGGATCACCCAATCGGGCGTGAAGCCGATCCATGCGAGCGGAATCCAGAACAGCCACATGCCTGAAATCGGATACGTCAGGCTCTGGCGGAATGCCGTCGAGAAGTTCATCCCTTCCGACGAGTGGTGCGTCACGTGCGAGGCCCACATCCATCGCACGCGGTGGCTCGCGCGGTGGAAGAAGTAGTACAGGAAATCCTGCAGCAGCAGAAGCAGCACGAACGACCACCACGTCTCGGGCACGGCGCGCAGGCCATGGCTGTAGGTCCACACATACACCGTCTTGATCATCAGCCACAGGAAAAACGCGTCAGACGCCTGGTGCATGAGCGCGAGGCTGGCGTTTGAAATGGTGTCCTTGAGGCTGTAGACGGAGGGATCGCGCTTGCGCCAATACCACGCCTCCGCGCCGATGGTCAGCAGAAAGGCGGGGGCAAACGCCAGCAGGATCAGGCCGGGGTCGAAACCGGACGCGCCGGGGGCGCCATTGGCAGGGTTCATGGGATTGTTGTGATGTGTGTTGTCTCCAACCGGCAGGTATACGCCCAACAGATTCGTCGGAAAAGAGGGGCCGTTAGAGCGTTCCCTCGCAATCGGGCATGCTCGTGTACAGTGCGTCCCGTTATTCCCAAAACAGAACACGAGAGACATGGAATCCACCGTTTCCCAGGCGCCCCAGTCCGATGTGCAACCGAACGTGATCGCCGAAGTCCGCGGCGGCATCGGCTGGCTGACGCTGAACCGGCCGCAGGCGCTCAATGCGCTGTCGCTGGAGATGATCCGCGCGATGTCGCACGCGCTGCTGGCCTGGCAGCATGATCCCGAAGTCCATGCCGTCATCCTGCGCGGCGAGGGCGGCAAGGCGCTGTGCGCCGGGGGTGACATCCGCTTCTTCCACCGCGCCGCCACGGCCGGCGACCCCCAACTCGTCACCTTCTTTACCGAGGAATACCGCCTCAACCACCTCATCTTCCGCTATGCCAAGCCCTATATCGCGCTGATGGACGGCGTGGTGATGGGCGGCGGCATGGGCATCTCGCAGGGGGCCTCGCTGCGCGTGGTCACCGAGCGAACGAAGATGGCCATGCCGGAAACCAACATCGGGCTGTTCCCTGACGTGGGTGGCGGATGGTTCCTGGCGCGCGTGCCGGGCAGCGTGGGCGAATACCTGGGCGTGACGGGGCAGGTGATCCAGGCGTCCGATGCGCTGTCGATCGGCTTGGCCGACTGCCACGTGCCGGCCGGGACGCTTGCGAGCGTCGTGCAGCGCCTGCGCGACGGCAACTGGACGAGCGCAGGCGAGGTCGCAGCGTGTTTTACCGACGTCGCCACCGAGGCGGACGTCGCCCACGCGGTCATCGTGCCCCATCGCGAAGCGATCGACACGTGCTTCAGCCAGGGCACCGTCAAAGCCATCCTGGCCGCGCTGGCCGCCAGCCCCGATGCTGAATGGGCTGCGCAGACGGCCGCCCACATGGCCAAGCGCTCGCCGCTGATGATGGCCGTGACACTGGAGTTGATCCGCCGGGGCCGCCATACCACGCTGGCCGACGAACTGCGCCGCGAGCTCGACATGATGACTCACGTGTTTGCCGAAGGCGATGGCGTGGAAGGCATCCGCGCGTTGGCCGTCGACAAGGACCACTCGCCCAAGTGGAAGCACGCCAGCATCGACAGCGTGCGCGACGACGAAGTCGCGGCGTTCTTCGTCTCGCCGTGGCGGCGCGAGGCGCATCCCTTGTTGGGGCTGTCGGACTAGAACCGGTAAACTGCGCGCCTGAGTTGAAACGCTGATCTTGTTGTGACTGCTGAACGCCCTGAGTTGAACCCGCGCCGACTGTCCGTCGCTCCGATGATGGACTGGACCGATCGCCATTGCCGCTATTTCCACCGCCAGATCTCAAAGCACACCTGGCTCTATACGGAAATGGTGACCACCGGCGCGCTGCTCCACGGTGATGTGCCGCGCCACCTCGATTTCGACGAGGCGGAGCACCCCGTGGCGCTGCAGCTCGGCGGCAGCGAGCCGGACGACCTCGCTCAGGCCGCCCGCCTCGGCCAGCAGTGGGGCTACAAGGAGATCAACCTCAACTGCGGATGCCCGTCCGAGCGGGTGCAGCGCGGCGCGTTCGGTGCGTGCCTGATGGCCGAGCCCAAGCTCGTTGCCGAGGGCGTGAAGGCGATGCGCGATGCGGTGTCGATACCGGTCACGGTCAAGCACCGCATCGGCATCGATGCGATCGAGACGTACGACTTCGTGCGCGACTTCGTCGGCACGGTCGCCGAAGCCGGCTGCGAGACCTTCATCGTCCACGCGCGCAATGCCATCCTCAAGGGACTGAGCCCGAAGGAGAACCGCGAGATCCCGCCGCTGCGCTACGAGGTCGTCTACCAGCTCAAGCGCGACTTCCCGCACCTGGAAATCCTGCTCAACGGCGGCGTGCAGACGCTGGAGCAGATCGACGCGCATCTCGCGCAGGTCGACGGCGTGATGATCGGCCGCGAGGCGTATCACCATCCGTACCTCATGGCCGCGTTCGATGCGCGCTACTACGGCGCCGATACCGAAGCGCTCACGCGCGCCGATGTCGAAGACGCCATGATTGCCTACGTCGGCCGCTGGGTGCAGCGGGGTGGCTATGCCGGCGCAGCGGTGCGGCACATGCTCGGCCTGTACCGCGGTGTGGCCGGTGCGCGCGGCTGGCGGCGCGTGCTGTCGGATGCCAAGGCGCTCGGCCGCGTGAAGACGCTGGCCGATGCCCACGCGCTGTTCGATGAGGCGCGCAGCCATCTGCGGCGCGGGGCGGAGTCCGGCGAAGGGGCGGTTGCCGCATAAATTGCGCCACCCCCTAGTCATGCCTGGAGAATGTTTGTATAATCGCGTTTTTCGCCGGTCAGTCAGTTCTGGCGGATTAGACGACGGTGGCTGTAGCTCAGTTGGTAGAGTCCCAGATTGTGATTCTGGTCGTCGTGGGTTCGAGTCCCATCAGCCACCCCACCGAATTTCCTGAAGAAACAGCGCCTTATACAAGGCGCTGTTTTTCTTTATGGGCCGCGAACCCGTGAAATATTCCCGCCATGGGAATAGAGCATCGGCGAGCCTCCTGATTGTCCCCTTCCTGTTGTGGTCGCCGAAGCGATTCCGGAATAGCCGGTGCGACAGGGTCATTTCGCAGTTCCGGCGCGAGCGCCAGCCAGCCGTTGTCGATACCGTCGTGAAAGTGCGAGCGTGGAGGCCCGAAAGCGCTGGTGCTTGTGTCCAGCCGCGAGCGAGGGCGACCGGAAAGCGGATAGGTCCCGAGCCACTGTAGAGCGGCCTCCGGCCACGACGCGCGACGTCTGGCACATGCTACGCGCGCGTCGGTGTTTGACTCAGCCAACCGGCGGTTTGCACGACGAGATTGAACTCGCCATAAGGATGCGAGTGGTAGTCACCCCGGAACGCGCCTTCCGGGTTGCGCTGCGTGTTGCCGGTGCGGTTCATCAGCACGGCGGTCACGCTGAAGAAGAGTGTTTCCTCAGCGGGCGAAACGAGCCTTGCGCGGCGATATTTCGGGCCGGCTATTTCAACGTTGGCCGCCCAGCCTTCTTCCACGCCCAGCTTGATGGGGCGCGCAAGGTTCTTGTACAACGGGCTGTCGACGCCGTGGTCGCGGCCGTGGCATTTCTTTTGTCAGAGGATGCCGGCTTTATCGCTCGCCAGACGTTGTTCGTTGACGGTGGCGCGTCGGTGGGCAAGGCGGCATTCTGATCGACCGACTGCGGGCCACTTCAAGGCTTGGGGCGGCCACGCGTCGTACGGCAACTGGTGTGAAAGTTTCGACGCCACAGTCGGTTGAACTCTGCCGGTGATGCACCGAAAAAAAGCCCGCGTTTGCGTGCCGCGTGCCTCTAGACGTCGGCGACCACCGTGCCCTGGTGGTAGACCGCCTGCCATCCATCCTGCGTACGCCGCCACAGCGTCGCCCGCCGTGTGGTGCGGTTCGACTGCACCAGCGTGTACGTCAGCAAGTAGTTGTCCGGCGCAATCTCCTGGCAGCGGAAATCGCGCGTCTGCCAGAAGTCCTCACCGATGTGCCCGTGCCGGGCATCGAGCACGCCTAGCACATAGCTGCGGCTGTAGCGTTGCCCAGAGGCACCGACCTCCCAGAAGTCTTCGGTCGTCATGCGCTCGAAATCTTCGCGACGCGTACCGAACTCCGGGCGGTGGAAGATGGGCTCGCGCCGCCGCAGGTCTTCGAGCACGTGGCGCAGCTCGGGGGCGGTATCCAGAGACGGTTCCATGCAGGCCTCCTGGGAAAGCGTCAAGCATAACGATAACGCGCGCGGGCCCCGGCCGGTGTTTTTCGCGCTGCACAATGCATGCCGTGCGCTTCGCCCCTATGATGGCGCCTTCGCCTTTTCCAGAAACCGTTTCGATGCAACGTCCTGCCCGTATTGGCCTGTCTGCCCTGACCATCGCGCTGTCCCTCACGTTCGGCGCCGGGGCCTTGGCCGCCACGCTTCAGAAGCCGCAACTCGATGCGTTGCTCGCCGCCCAGCAATCCAAGGCGTCGGCCGACCTGAACAGCTTCCTCGCCGCGGCCGCCAAGGCTGATCCGCAAGTGGCGGGCAGCGTGGCCGCGTACCAGAAGAAGGCGCCGCTCTCTGGCGACGACCTCGTCAACATCGGCCGGCTTCTCGGCCTTTACAACCGCCTGCACAACCAGCAGGCGGTGATCGGCACGATCGAGAAGATGGTCGCCCTGCCGACGGTGCGCGACGACAAGATCCCGCAGCACGAGAACCCTGCCATCGTCGCATTCGGCAAGCTGGTCGAAGGCATGGCGCAGGACTTCGGCCTGAAGTATCGCAACGTCGACAACCGCGTGTTCGAGGTGACGCTGCCCGGCACGGGCTCCGACGAATTCGGCATCCTCACGCACGCCGACGTCGTGCCCGCCAAGGCGGAGGAGTGGGTGCTCGGCGACGGCACCAAGCTCGACCCGTTCAAGGTCACGCGTGTCGGCAACCTGCTGTACGGCCGCGGCACGATTGACGACAAGGGTTCGATTGCCGCCGCGCTCTATGCCATGAAGACCGTCAAGGACAGCGGCGTACCGCTGGCCCGCACCATTCGCCTGATGATCGAAACCACCGAGGAAACCGGCGGCGACGGCATGAAGTACTACCGTGAGCGCACGCAACTGCCCGCGTACAACATCGTCCTCGACAGCAAGTACCCGGCCGTGGTGGCTGAAAAGGGCTCGGGCGCGCTGAAGGTCGGATTCCCCGCGCAGGCCGGAGATGCCTCGCGCACGGCCATCGTTTCGATGTCGGGCGCAGCGTCGGCCAACTCCGTTCCGCAGACGGCCACCGCCACGCTCAAGGGCGGCGATCTCGGTGCGATCGTCGCGGCGCTAGAAGCCAAGCGCGACGCGTTCGTCAGCGGCCTGGCCGCCCAGGGCAAGTTCTCCATCGACATCACGCGCAATGCGGATGCCGTTGTGGTGAAGGTCACCGGAGCGTCGGCTCACGGCTCGCGTCCGGAAGAGGGCGTCAACCCGCTGCCGCGCCTGGCGTTGTTCCTCAATTCAGGCGATCTCGGCCTGGCCGACAACGCGTATGCCCACGCGGTGCGCTACATCATCGATCTCTACGGGACCGATTACCTCGGCAGCACCATGGGCGTGGCCTACAAGGACGACTTCATGGGCCCGCTCACCATCTCGCCCAACGTGATCGGCGACAAGAACGGCCGCGTTGAGGTCGTCGCCAACGTACGCATGCCGCGCGGCAAGACGCCCGATGCGCTACGCGGCGAGATTGCCGGCAAGATCAACGCCTGGGCCAGTGCCAACCACATCGCGCTTGAAATCACGCACGACCAGGGCAACTGGATGGCGCGCGACCCGAAGGGCGCATGGCTGGCGACGCTGCTCAACATCTATGGCGACACCACCGGCCTCGACGCCAAGCCCGTGCCGACGGCGGGCAGCACCACCGCCAAGCTGATGCCGAATGCCATCAACTTCGGTCCGGCCATGCCGGGCAAGAAGTACACCGCGCACAACGCCAACGAGTACAAGGAAGTGCCGGACCTGGACCTCGACATGCAGATGTTTACCGAGATGCTCGTGCGTATCGGCAACCTGCAGTCGATGCAGTAAGCACCGGCCGATCGCCATGAAGATCATCCGCGCCAAGTCATTCACCGCCGATCGCGCCTGGGGCGCGCTGGACATCGCCAACATGGGTGGCATCACCACGCGCCTGCATTGGACGGATCAGCCTTACCGCTGGCACGTGAACGACGGGGAGGAGGTCTTCGTGGTGCTCGACGGCACCGTCGACATGCATTACCGGGAGGCCGGCAAGGAGAAGGTCGCTACGCTGGCCGTCGGCGACATCTTCTTTGCCGGCGTCGGATGCGAGCACGTCGCACATCCGCGCGGCGCGGCGCGGATCCTCGTCGTGGAAACTGCCGGTAGCGTCTAGCCGCGGGCAAAAAAAAGCCCGCAGTCAGCGGGCTTCGAATTCAGCGATCTCAATTGCCCCTGAGGGCACTGGCAATACTACTGTCACCCACGCCAAACAAAATCCGGGTAAACGTCTGTTTTGCTGACGGAACATCCGCGAATGTGGCGCTGCGGCAACACGCGGCCTGAAAAAACAGCCCGCTCAAAGGGCGGGCCGAAAATCAGTTGAAGAAAGCCCTGTCCTCAGGGCACGGCCAGTGTATGAAATCAGTTGCGGCGGCAGCATTGGGATATGCCCTGATCGGCTGCCAAGGCGGGATTCCATCGCTCAGTAACCTTCAGCGCCCGCTGCGCGCGAAGCTGCCGGAATGGCATCCAGCATGCGGCAGATGGCGGCCATGCTGCCTACCATCGTGCGGCGCTGTTCCCCTTGATAGATACGCACGCCCTGGGTTTGGCGAAAGGGCACCGGATGCACCGGGCGGCGGCGGGAGGACATCGATCCGAGTCGCATGGCAGACCTCGTGAGTTCGGGTGGAAAGCGGGCGGCAAAACTCCGCCTTGGCGAGCCAGGGGCTCACCTGCGGGGTTGAGAGGAACAACGGAGAATGTGGGCGCCGAAGTTCAGGTCGCGACGTGCGCCCGTCGGGTTACGGGGCGGCAGGCCGGATCAGACCGACCGCCAAGCCCTCCAGGTGGAATTCGTCACGATCCAGGTCGACGTGGATCGGTTCGAAATCCGGGTTCTCGGCAATCAGTTCGACATGGCGGCCTTTGCGCTGGAAGCGCTTGACCGTGACATCGTCGCCCAGCCGGGCAACGACGATCTTGCCGTTGGCGGCTTCCGTGGCGCGCTGTACCGCCAGCAGGTCGCCATCCAGGATGCCCGCGTCGCGCATGCTCATGCCGCGCACCTTGAGCAGGAAATCCGGCTGGGCGGAAAACAGCGACGGGTCAACCTGATATTGCCGGTCGATATGCTCGGCCGCCAGGATCGGGCTGCCGGCGGCCACGCGGCCGACCAGTGGAAGCGTCAGCTGCATCAGGCCCATCGACGGCAATGAAAACTGGTGCTGGCCGGCCTCGTCGCCCGCCGTGCGCAGGCGGATGCCGCGCGATGCGCCGGGCGTGAGTTCGATCACCCCCTTGCGCGCCAGCGCCCGCAGGTGTTCTTCTGCCGCGTTGGGCGACGAGAAGCCGAACTCCGCGGCGATCTCGGCGCGTGTAGGCGGAAAGCCGGTGCGCTGGATCGTCTGGCGGATCAAGTCGAAAATCTGCTGCTGGCGGGCGGTGAGGGTGGCCATCGGTGCACTGTATATCTGAACAGGTGCTGTGATTTTATACAGTGGCGTGGGAAGCGCAAGTGATTTCGTTGAAACATGTTGCGCGAGTGCGGAAGCGCGCCTGATCCAGGTCAAAACCTGTGCCGCCAGTTAGAAGCTTATGCGCAATCCATGCAGGCGCGGCGGCGGAGAATCGCATAAAATCAAGGCCTTGACCGATTTTTGCACCGCCGTAGAGCCTCATTGGCCGGCCCGAACGTCACCATGTCCGCTTTCAATCAAGAGACCGTTCTGAGCGTCCACCACTGGAACGACTCGCTGTTCAGCTTCAAGACCACGCGCGACCAGGCACTGCGCTTCCATAACGGACACTTCGTCATGCTCGGGCTGGAAGTCGAGGGCAAGCCGCTGATGCGGGCGTACAGCATCGCCAGCCCGAACTACGAAGAGCATCTCGAGTTCTTCAGCATCAAGGTGCCGAACGGCCCGCTGACTTCCCGCCTGCAACACCTGAAGGTGGGCGACAAGGTGCTCGTCAGCAAGAAGCCGGTCGGCACGCTCGTGCTGGACGATCTGCTGCCCGGCAAGCACCTGTACCTGTTCGGCACCGGCACGGGTCTGGCGCCGTTCATGAGCATCATCCAGGATCCGGAAACCTACGAGCGCTTCGAAAAGGTCGTGCTGCTGCACGGCGTGCGCCAGGTGAGCGAACTGGCCTATGCCGACTTCATCACCAGCGAACTGCCGAACAACGAGTTCTTTGGCGACCAGGTACGCGAAAAACTGATCTACTACCCGACCGTCACGCGCGAGCCGTTCCGCAACATGGGCCGCCTGACCGATCTGGCCGACAGCGGCAAGCTCTCGGCGGACATCGGGCTGCCGCCGCTTGATCCTGCCGTGGACCGTGCCATGATCTGCGGCAGCCCCGCCATGCTCGAAGACACCTGCAAGCTCCTCGATGCGCGCGGCTTCAAGATTTCGCCGCGCATGGGCGAAGCAGGCGACTACGTGATCGAGCGCGCCTTCGTCGAAAAGTAAGCTGCGTGTTTCACGTGCAGACGCCGGCCTGAGTGCCGGCGTTTTCTTTTGGCCGCCCTCGCCGAGGGCAATCCCCCGTCAACAAGGGCGTGACGGACAGATACAATGCGCGGCTTGCCCACCACGCATGTCCGCAACGATGTCCCTGCCTACCATTGCCATCCTCGCCACCGGCGGCACAATCGCCGGTTCCGCTGACGACGCTGGCTCTGCCGCACGCTACCGCGCTGGCGCTGTCCCCATCGACCAACTGCTGGCCGCGAGCAAGCTCGGCCTAGAGCGCATTGCCAACATACGTGCCGAGCAGGTCGCCCAGATCGACAGCAAGGATGTGTCGTTCGACGTGTGGGAGAAGCTTGTCTCGCGCATCCGGCACTGGATCGACGTCGAACGGGTGGACGGCGTGGTCGTCACGCATGGCACCGATACGCTCGAAGAAACCGCGATGCTGCTGCACCTGACGCAGCAGACCGATACGCCCATCGTCATGACAGCCGCGATGCGGCCTTCGACTTCGCTCTCCGCTGACGGTCCGTTGAATCTGCTCAATGCGGTGCGGCTGGCGGCCAGTCCCGCCGCGCGTGGGCAAGGTGTGCTGGTGGCGCTCAACCAGCGCGTGCACGCCGCGCGGGATGTGCAGAAGGGGCACACGTACGCGGTGGAGGCCTTCGTTTCGCCCGACATGGGCCCACTGGGCTTCGTGCTCGATTCGCACGTGCAGTTTCAGCGGTCTGCGCGCCCGCTTGCCGCCACCGATGTCTTGCCGATGCCGCCTGCCGGCCAGTGGCCGTGGGTGGAGGTGGTTGCCAGCTACGCCCAACCCGATGCGCGCCTGGTCGATGGGCTGGTCGCCGCCGGCGTGAAGGGCATCGTGGTTGCTGCAACGGGCGCGGGTTCCATCCACGCGAACCTCGAAGCGGCGCTCAACCGGGCCAGCCAGCAGGGCGTGTTCGTTGTTCGGTCGACGCGCACCGGCGCAGGCGTGGTGCCAGCGCAGCCCGACGGAAAGGGCTGGGCGTCGAGCGGTTCGCTCAATCCGTACAAGGCACGTGTGCTGCTCGCGTTGCTTCTGGCCTCGGGCCGCATCGGGCAAGAAGCAGGCGCCCTGCAGCAAGTCATTGATCGATATTGAAAAAATCCGCCGAGTCTGCGTATAATGGCAGGCTATTCAACCTTGCCGCACCGGAGTGTGACGCCCGGGCGGCTTTATCCATAAGGAGCGTCAATGCGTCATTACGAAATCGTCTTCATCGTCCATCCGGACCAGAGCGAGCAAGTGCCCGCGATGATCGAGCGCTACAAGAGCACGGTCACCGCGCAGGGCGGTCAAGTGCATCGCGTCGAGGATTGGGGCCGTCGTCAACTGGCCTACATGATCCAGAAACTCGCCAAGGCTCACTACGTGTGCATGAACATCGAATGCGGCAAGGAAACCCTGGCCGAGCTCGAGCACGCATTCAAGTTCAACGACGCCGTGCTGCGTCACCTCATCGTCCAGACCAAGAAGGCTGAGACGGCTCCGTCGCCGATGATGAAGGAAGTGCAGCGCGAAGAGGCCAAGAAGGCCGCCGCTCAAACTGAACAGGCCGCCTGATGTCGCGCGGTGCGGCGTGATCTAGATCGCGCACCGCGGCCATGGACGGAATCCAGGGGAATAGCGTCATCAACCGTCTGCAACTCGTCGCCACGCTGGTCGAGCGCGAGGTCATGCGGTACACCCCGGCCGGCGTTCCCATCGTCAATTGCCTGCTGAGCTATAGCGGGCCGGCGGTGGAGGCGCAGACAGTGCGGCAGATCGAGTTTTCGATCGAAGCGCTGGCGGCCGGCAAGGTGGCTTCCGTTGTCGATCGCATTGCACCAGGCACTGTCCTGGATTGCGTCGGATTCCTGGCCCGCAAGCACCGCAGCAGCAAGACACTGGTCTTTCACATCTCCGGATGTAACGTATTCGTAAAGGATTGAATCATGGCATTCATGAACAAGAAGCAGCGCGACGCGAAGAACAAGAAGCGCTTCCAGCAGCAAAACCCGCTGTTCAAGCGCAAGAAGTTCTGCCGCTTCACGGTGGCAGGCGTTGAGCAGATCGACTACAAGGATGTCGAAACGCTGAAGGACTTCATCGGCGAGAACGGCAAGATCACCCCGGCCCGCCTGACCGGCACGCGCGCTCACTACCAGCGCCAGCTCGACACGGCCATCAAGCGCGCGCGTTTCCTTGCGCTGATGCCGTACAGCGATCAGCACAAGAAGTAATCGGCGGGACAAGGAGAACAAACGATGCAAGTCATTCTGCTGGAAAAGGTCATCAACCTTGGCAACCTGGGCGACGTGGTGCGCGTGAAGGACGGTTACGCCCGTAACTTCCTGATCCCGCAAAAGCAGGCCCGCCGTGCTACCGAAGCTGCCATCAAGGAATTCGAAGCCCGCCGCGCCGAGCTGGAAAAGCTGGCTGCTGAAAAGCTGGCCGCCGCACAAGCCGAAGGTGAGAAGCTCAACGGCCTGACGCTGCAACTGTCGCAAAAGGCAGGTGTGGATGGTCGCCTCTTCGGTTCCGTCACCAACCACGACATCGCCGAGGCGCTGAACGCGCAAGGCTTCAAGGTCGAGAAGGGTCAAGTGCGTCTGCCGAACGGTCCGCTGAAGACCGTTGGCGATCACCCGGTCGTTGTGTCGCTGCACACCGATGTGGCAGTCGATGTGACCGTGTCGGTGCTGGGCGAGGCTGTCTAAGCACGTACGCTGTACCTCGTGACGGCCGGGTAACTGGCTGGCGCGAGTCAAGAAGGCAGGGACGAAAGTCTCTGCCTTTTTTTGTTGTCTTTTGTATCGAGGGTTCAGATTGAAGACCGAGCAGCGCCGCTATAATCCCGCCATGAATGCGCCCTCCGATCCCCAGCTCGATTCCCTCAAGGTGCCTCCGCATTCCATCGAGGCCGAACAGTCGGTACTCGGCGGGTTGCTGCTGGATAACGCCGCATGGGATCGCATTGCCGATTTCATCAACGAGCACGATTTCTACCGCTACGACCACCGGCTGATCTTTCACCACATCGGCAAGCTGATCTCGCAGGCCAAGCCGGCCGACGTAATCACCGTGTACGAGCAGCTGCAGGCCGCGGGCAAGGCGGAAGAGGTAGGCGGCCTGGCGTACCTGAATGCACTGGCGCAGAACACGCCGAGTGCCGCCAACATCCGTCGCTATGCCGAGATCGTCCGCGACCGCGGCGTGCTGCGCCAGCTGGTGACGATTGCCGACGAGATTTCCGCGGGCGCCTTCAATCCGCAGGGCCGCGATGTGCGCCAACTGCTGGACGAGGCCGAATCGAAGGTCTTTGCGATTGCCGAAGAAGGTGCACGGGGGCAGAAGGGCTTTCTTGAAATCCAGCCGCTGCTTACGCAGGTCGTCGAGCGCATCGACGAGCTGTATCACCGCGACAATCAGAACGACATCACCGGTGTGCCGACGGGGTTCGTCGACCTGGACCGCATGACCAGCGGCATGCAGCCGGGCGACCTCATCATCGTCGCGGGCCGGCCGTCGATGGGTAAGACCGCGTTCTCGCTCAACATCGGCGAACACGTTGCCGTGGAGCAGGGCTTGCCCGTCGCGGTGTTCTCGATGGAAATGGCCGGCACGCAGCTCGCCATGCGGATGCTGGGTTCGGTCGGCCGGCTGGATCAGCACCGTCTGCGCACGGGGCGCCTGCTGGACGAAGACTGGCCGCGCCTGACGCACGCCATCCAGAAGATGAACGATGCTCAGCTCTTCATCGACGAAACGCCAGCGCTCAACCCGATGGAGTTGCGCGCGCGTTCGCGCCGGCTGGCACGGCAGTGCGGCCAGCTCGGCTTGATCATCATCGATTACCTGCAACTGATGTCGGGCTCAGGCGGCGGTGGCGAAAACCGCGCGACGGAAATCTCCGAAATTTCCCGTTCGCTCAAGGGCTTGGCCAAGGAACTCAATTGCCCGGTGATTGCGCTGTCGCAGCTGAACCGAAGCCTGGAACAGCGTCCCAACAAGCGTCCGGTGATGTCGGACTTGCGTGAATCCGGCGCCATCGAACAGGATGCCGACGTGATCCTGTTCATCTATCGTGACCAGGTGTACAACCCCGATTCACCGGACAAGGGCACGGCGGAAATCATTATCGGCAAGCAGCGTAACGGCCCGATCGGTACCGTTCGGCTGACCTTCCTGGGTGAATACACGAAGTTCGACAACTTCACCGGAGGCAATGCCTTCTTTGACAACGACACGTAAGCTGCCGGACGTGTCGGCCTGCCACAACGTGCCGCGCGTGGCACGCGGCTGGCTCCGGTAAAATATTGCGTTTTGATGACAGCGCCAGCGGCGATCCCGACTGGCGCTGTTTCTACGACTCCTGCGTTTTTCCGTTTCCAAGGATCATCATGTTCGGTCGCTTCATGCCCACCGAAGGCAAGTTTTTCGAATACTTCAACCAGCACGCAGAGTGCGCCGTCAAGGCGGCCCACGCGCTCAAGGAGTTGGTCAACGACTTGCCCAATGCCGAAATGCATGCGCGCAATGTGCAGAACTTTGAGAAGAAGGCCGACCGCATCACGCATGACACGGTGGAACTGCTGCACAAGACGTTCATTACGCCGCTGGACCGCGACGAGATCCATAAGCTGATCACCACCATGGACGACATCCTCGACCTGATGGAGGACGTGTCGCTCACGATCTCGCTGTACGACGTGACCAACGTGACGGATGAAGCCCGCCAGCTCGCGGGCATCTGCGTGGCGTGCTGCGAGGAAGTCCGCAAGGCGGTGGCGCTGCTCAGCGACATGAACAACGGCCGCCAGATCCTGACCATCGCGCAGGAGATCGATCGGCTCGAGTCGGAGGCCGACCGCGTGATGCGTGCCGCCATGGCCAAGCTGTTCCGCACAGAAAGCGACATCAAGCTGCTCATCAAGCTCAAGGCCATCTATGAGCAGCTGGAGAGCATCACCGACTGTTGCGAGGATGTCGCCAACATCATCGAAGGCATCGTGCTCGAAAACGCCTGACGAGACGACGCCTCATGCATACGCTTCAGATCAGTCTCTGGGTGGTCGTCCTGCTGGTGGCGCTGGCCATCGTGTTCGACTTCATGAACGGCTTTCACGATGCCGCCAACTCTATCGCCACGGTGGTCTCGACGGGCGTGCTCAAGCCGCAGCAGGCAGTGGCCATGGCCGCCGCGTGCAACGTGATCGCCATTTTCATCTTCCACCTTAAGGTGGCGAGCACCGTCGGGCGGGACACCATCGACCCGGCGATCGTGGATCACTACGTCATTTTTGGCGCGCTTGTGGGCGCCATCGTGTGGAACATCATCACGTGGTATTACGGCATTCCGTCGAGCTCGTCGCACGCGCTGATCGGCGGGCTGGTCGGGTCGGCCGTGGCCAAGGCCGGCACGGGTTCCCTGGTCGCAAGCGGGCTGCTCAAGACGGTCGCGTTCATCCTCATTTCGCCGCTGCTGGGTTTCATCCTCGGCTCGCTGTTGATGGTGGCGGTGTCATGGCTATTCTTCCGAACGCCGCCGTCCAAGGTGGACCGGTGGTTCCGGCGCCTGCAGTTGCTGTCGGCGTCGCTGTACAGCCTCGGCCATGGCGGTAACGACGCGCAGAAGACCATCGGCATCATTTGGATGCTGCTCATTGCCGGCGGTTATGCATCGGCGACGACGCACGAGCCGCCGATCTGGGTGATCGTCTGCTGCTACGTGGCGATCGGCCTGGGTACGCTGCTCGGCGGCTGGCGCATCGTGCGCACGATGGGTCAGAAAATCACCAAGCTCAAGCCGGTAGGGGGGTTCTGCGCTGAAACCGGTGGTGCGCTGACGCTGTTCTTCGCCTCCGCGCTGGGCGTGCCGGTATCGACGACGCATACCATCACGGGTGCGATCGTCGGTGTGGGCGCGGCGCAGAAGGCGTCGGCCGTGCGCTGGGGCGTGGCAGGCAACATCGTGTGGGCATGGATCCTGACGATCCCCGCCTCGGCGTTCATGGCTGCGATCGCCTGGTGGATCGGCAAGCACGTCTTGTAAGCGGGTCTGCAGCACCCCAACGAAACGCCCACCAGACGGTGGGCGTTTTGCATGGAAGCCAGCGATTCGTTATTGGGTTGCGAACCGCGCGATGGGGTCGTCGTCGACGGCGGGTGTCGCAGCGGCGGGGGCACGGGTGGACATCAAGCTGTCCGCTTGTGCGCTGCGTGCGCGGGCCAGGGCGCCGAGCGGGTCTTCCTCGACTGGCCGCACTGGGGCCGGCGCAGGGCTGGGCGTGACAGTCGGAGCGGGGGCCGGGATATCGGGCAGGTTGCCTGCCGCCACCACACGGCGAGCCCCCGCGTAGCGGCTCGCCCAGTAGGACTTCGTCATGTCTTCGAGACGCACCGTGCCGCCCGTGGCCGGCGCGTGGACAAACCGGTTCTGCCCGACATAGATGCCGACGTGCGAGTTCGGCTGGCCGGTCGTATTGAAGAAGACGAGATCCCCCGAGGCGACCTCACTGCGGTCCAGCGGCGTGCCGCGCCGGCCCATCTCGGCGGCGGTGCGGGGCAACGTCACCGAGGCCGCGCGTTGCACCACGTAGCGCACGAGTCCACTGCAATCGAAGCCGCTATCGGGTGTGTTGCCGCCGTAGCGGTACGGCGTGCCTACCAAGGCCATCGCCTCGATGGAGATTTCCTCCAGGCCGGCACTCGGGTCCTGGATAGGCGCGCCGCGCGTGCGCAACCCCATGTCGCGCGAGGCGGTGGGGCGGGAGGGCGTCGACGAACAGGCAGAGAGCAGGCACGTCAGCGCCAGCAGGGCGGCGCCCGCCAGTCGAAGATTGCCTGAGTGAAAACCGTGCCGCGTCAGCATGCGCCGTCAGAAAAGTCCGGATAGGTCGCATGCTATGCGTGCGGCGTCGGAAAGCCAAACGGCGTGTTGGCGAGGCGCAACGCCAAGCGGGGTGCGGCTCGCAGGATTCTGGCCCGATGGCGTCGCGCTTTGCGGGAAGCTTTACCAGCGCAGCTGGACGTTGCGCGTACTGCCGGTCTGCACGGTTGCGCGCTTGGTGGTGCCTTCGTATGTGGCGATGACGTTGTAGCTGGCCGGCGGGGCCTTGATCAGGCAGCGCGGTCCATCGGCGCGGAAGCTTGCAACCTCCTTGCCGTGCCGCGTGAGTTTCACGTCGACGTCGGCAAGGTACTCGCCGCGCGGCCCCTGCGTGAAGAGCAGGGACAGGTTGTAATTGCGTGCCTCGGCATTCAACGCCTGCTGTTCATCCTGTGCAACGCCGCCACAGACATAGCTGATCTGGCCAGCCGTTTGCGGGGTCTGGCTGCCGGCAAGCGCAACGGACGCGCCGGCGGACAGCATCATCGCCAGCGCCGCCGAGGTCAGGGTGAAGTGCGATCGGTTGTGCGGATTTCGCTGCATGGGCATCGTGGGCCTCCGTCAAAAGAAAGGAGTGACCTAGACGCTGCAGCAAGAAAAGGGCCGCGCACATGCGCGGCCCCTTGGCACAACGGTTTGCGGCGGACAGATTCGCCGTGTGGTGACGGTTACAGCACGTCAGTGGCGTGATCGGCCAGTCGCGAGCGCTCGCCGCGCGCGAGCGTGATGTGCCCGCTATGGCTCCATCCCTTGAAGCGATCGACCACGTAGGTCAGGCCCGACGAACCTTCGGTCAGATACGGCGTGTCGATCTGCGCAATGTTCCCTAGGCACACGATCTTGGTGCCCGGGCCCGCGCGGGTGACCAGCGTCTTCATCTGCTTGGGCGTCAGATTCTGCGCCTCGTCGATGATCAGGAACTTGTTGACGAACGTGCGGCCGCGCATGAAGTTCATGCTCTTGACCTTGATCCGCGAACGGATCAGTTCCTGCGTGGCTGCGCGACCCCATTCACCGGCGTTGTCGTCCGACTTCTGCAGCACTTCGAGGTTGTCGTCGAAGGCGCCCATCCACGGCTGCATCTTCTCTTCCTCCGTGCCGGGCAGGAAGCCGATGTCTTCGCCCACGGGCACGGTGGCGCGCGTGATGATGATCTCGTTGTAAAGCTTCTGGTCCAGCACCTGCTCGAGGCCCGCGGCCAGGGCCAGCAGCGTCTTGCCGGTACCCGCCTGGCCAAGCAGCGACACGAAATCGACTTCCGGGTGCATCAGCAGGTTCAGCGCGAAGTTCTGCTCGCGATTGCGCGCCGTCACCCCCCAGACGTTGTTTTTCTGATGCGTGAAATCCTTGAGCGTCTGCAGCACGGCGGTCTTGCCGTTGAGCTCCTTGACCTGTGCATACAGGGGCAGGCTGCCGTCGTTGGGCTCCAGGTACACGAACTGGTTGACCAGGAACGAGGGCACGAGCGGGCCCGACAGGCGATAGAACGTGGTGCCGGTCTTCGGGTCCTGCCAGCTCTCGATGTTCTTGCCGTGCTTCTGCCAGAAATCGGCGGGCAAGGCCATGACACCGCTGTAAAGCAGGTCGGTGTCTTCCAGCACGCGGTCGTTGAAATAATCCTCTGCCGGCAGGCCAAGCGCGCGCGCCTTGATCCGCATGTTGATGTCCTTGGACACCAGCACGACGTTGCGGTCGGGGCGCTGCTGCTGCAGCGCGGCCACCACGCCCAGGATCTGGTTGTCGGCCTTGCCTTGCGGCAGACCGTCGGGCAGCTTGATGTCGTTCAGGCGTGTCTGGAAGAACAGGCGCCCCTGCGCATCGCGGTTGCCGAGCTTGGCCAGCGGCAGACCGTCGTCCATCACGCCGTCCGTGCCGGCCACGAGCTGGTCGAGCGTGCGGCTGACCGTCCGGGCGTTGCGCGCCACTTCGCTCATGCCCTTCTTGTGGTTGTCGAGCTCTTCCAGCGTCATCATCGGCAGATAGACGTCGTGCTCTTCGAAGCGGAACAGCGAGGTGGGGTCGTGCATCAGCACGTTGGTGTCGAGCACGAACAGCTTGGTCGGCCCTTCATCGCGGCGGGTGCGGCGGCGCACGGCGGTTTCGGCCGAATCGCCCGTGGCGCTGACCTTGTCGACCGCCTTGGCAAGAATGCCGGCATGTTCGCGCGACTCTTCCTTTGCCATGGGCGATGCCTCGCCGGAACGCGCGCGGGTCACGTTGCGTTTGGGCTGCGCACGGCCGGTTTCCGACAAGGCTTCGCGTTCGAGTGCGGGCACCGGTTTTCGAGGTTCCTGACCCGCCTTGGGCTTTCCGGCTTTGCCGAAAGGCTTGAATTCAGCCGGGTCAAGCAACTGGGCTGGCTGGGTGGGCATGGTCGGCAGCGGCATGCTTCGATTACCTCTCTGGGTGGAACAGCGACAAAACACCACGCCCGTTGATCACGGCGCGATGCTGGCGGGAAACGTGGGAGGGGATGCGGGAGCGCCGCGCGAATGACGGCCACAAAAAAGCCGCCATGACCTGCGAGAGGTGGGGCGGCCTGGATGAACGCCACAACAGGCTGCACGTTTCAGACGTTCTCCCAAGTCTGGCTGCCGGGAAAAACGCTGAAGCGGTATCCGGCCAACTTGGCCGCCGGTACCGTCGTGGGCTATCGGAATGGCATCCGGATTTCGTACTCATCGGTTCCGACTGTATCGGAACCCTTTGTGATTTGCAATCTGTCACATGTGACGTCCGGTGTGGAGGCGACAGCGCGAATGGATGAAACAGTGTGGCGAAAGGCAAGCGGGGCGTGCGCTGCCCGGCGCTTGCCGCAGCGCCTTTTACAGGGCGCGTACCGCCGTCAGCACATCTTCCACATGGTTGGGCACCCTAACCCCGCGCCATTCCTGGCGCAGCACGCCCTTGGCGTCGATCAGGAAGGTGCTGCGCTCGATGCCGCGCACATCTTTGCCGTACATCTTCTTCATCTTGATGGTGTCGAAGAGATGGCATACGGCTTCATCGGCGTCGGAGATCAATTCAAACGGCAGTTCCAGCTTGGCCTTGAAGTTCTCATGCGACTTCAGGCTGTCGCGAGAGATGCCAAACACCACGGCGCCTGCGGCTTCGAACAACTCGTACTGGTCGCGGAAGTTCATCGCCTCGGTCGTGCAGCCGGGCGTATTGTCCTTCGGATAGAAATACAGCACGACGATCTTGCCGCGCTGCGAAGCCGGCGAGAAGGTGACGCCGCTGGTCGCGGGCGCGGAGAAATCGGGAAGGGGCTTGTCGAGGGAGACGGGCATGGTGTGATCCGGAAAACCGCGGAAAAAAGACTGCTGGCGCACGGACGGGCGCGTCTACAACTCCGTAGGCTGCCGTGCTTGCGGCAGCGCGGGCTCACGTCGGCTGGACGATCAGGCTGCCACTGCGGCCGGCAACCTCGCCCCACGTGACGGGCTGCACGGGCAGGGTATTGCGATCCAGCGTCGCATAGTAGTCGCCCATCGAAGCCAGCCTGTGACCCTGCGCGCGCCAGCCGCGCAGCAACTCGCGGAAGATCGGGGCGAGTTTCTGTCCTTCAAGCTCGGCGTGCAAGGTAAAGACCTGGTCGTGATCGGATTCGGTCATGTTCAGGATGTGCCGCGCGACGGTGTCCGTCGTCAGGCCGTCCACGCCGATCAGCTCATCCAGTGTGGGCAGCGTGGTTGGCAGCTGCACGTGGTTCAGCGGTTGACCGCCGACGCTCGGGATGTACGGATGCGTGCCGCGGCCGTCGGAGGCGTAAGCCATGCCCCAGGCGTCGATCTGGCGGAAGGCATGGTTGTTCATCTGCCAGCCGGCAGCGCCGTGCGTGACGGGCGGCTTGCCGAAGATCTGCACGAAGCGTGCGTGTGCGGCGCGCATTTGGTTGGCCGTCCACGCGGCGTCGCGCTGGCGGACGTTGTCTTGCCAGCGCACGTGGTCCCACGTGTGGATGCCGGCCTCGAAGCCTGCCTCGGCAATGGCGCGCATTTCGGCGGCAGCCTTGCGGCCGATGTCAGGACCGGGCAGCAGCACGCCGTACATCAGCGTGCGCAGGCCGTAGTGCTCCACCACGGAGGTACGCGAAACCTTCTTGAGGAAGCCTGGGCGGAACGCCCGGCGCAGCGCCCAGCCGGTGTGATCGGGGCCAAGGCTGAAGAGGAAGGTCGCGCCCGCCTCGTGCTCACGCAGCATGCGCGCGAGATTGGGCACGCCTTCGCGGGTGCCGCGCAGGGTGTCGACGTCGATCTTGAGGACGATGAGAGCCATTGAACCTGCGCGGGTATTGCCTTACTTGTTGCCGTTGCCTTCTTCGACCAGGCTGCGTGCTTCGGCCACGTGCGTGCGATAGGCTTCGAAGATCTTCGCCAGCGCGTCCTTCATCACGGTCGTCGGCTTCCAGCCGAGGTCTTCCATGGTGTTGGCGATCTTCGGCACGCGGTTCTGCACGTCCTGGTAGCCGTTGCCGTAGTAGGCGCCGGACGTCGTTTCCACCAGCTGGACCTGCTTGGCGCTGTCTTTGTACTCGTCGATGTTGGCGGCCAGCTCGAGCATCATGTTGGCCAGCTCGCGAACCGAGTAGTTGTTCGACGGGTTGCCGATGTTGTAGATCTTGCCCGAGGCCACGCCGTCCTTGTTGGCGATGATGCGCACCAGCGCGTCGATGCCGTCGTCGATATACGTGAAGGCGCGCTTCTGGCTGCCGCCGTCGACAAGCTTGATGTTCTCGCCGCGCACGATGTGGCCGAGGAATTGCGTCACCACGCGCGACGAACCTTCCTTCGGGGTGTAGATCGAGTCGAGGCCGGGGCCGATCCAGTTGAACGGACGGAACAGCGTGAAGTTCAGCCCTTCCATGCCGTAACCCCAGATCACGCGGTCCATCAGCTGCTTGGAGCAGGCGTAGATCCAGCGCGGCTTGTTGATGGGGCCGTAGATCAGCGGCGAGGCTTCCGGATCGAATTCCGAATCGCTGCACATGCCGTAGACCTCGGAGGTCGACGGGAAGACGAGGTGCTTGCCGTACTTGGCAGCCGAGCGAACGATCGGCAGGTTGGCTTCGAAGTCCAGCTCGAACACGCGCAGCGGGTCTTTCACGTACGTCGACGGCGTGGCGATGGCCACGAGCGGCAGGATCACGTCGCACTTCTTCACGTGATACTCGACCCACTCCTTGTTGATGGTGATGTCGCCCTCGAAGAAATGCATGCGCGGGTGGTTGACCAGGTCGCCCAGACGCTCGGTCTGCATGTCCATGCCGTAGACCTCCCAGTCGGTGGTCTCCAGGATGCGCTTGGACAGGTGGTGGCCGATGAAGCCGTTGACGCCGAGGATCAGTACTTTTTTCATGAAGGCAAACTCAAGATCAGGAGAGGGCAAGCTGGCTGGCGAGCTGCTGCGCAGTCACGGCGCACGATCCGCCGGCAGCCTGGGTGTCCACGCGCCAGAGCTCGTGGATGGCGATGGCTGCTCCATCGCCGCACACGCCAAACATCGCATTATCCACGACGTGCAAGCCCGGCGGCAAATTCGTAAAGATTTGATGTGCCAGACGGGCGCGCGCGACGACGTAGCGCTCGCCGCCGACGTCCGTGAATGCACCAGGATAGGGCGGCGCGACGGCCCGGATGAGGTTGTAGACCTGCTGCGCCGGCCTGGACCAGTCGATGCGGCCGTCTTCGGGCTTGCGGCCGCCGAAATAGCTGCCCTCGGCCAGCACGTTCGGGTGCTTGGGAATCTGCCCGGCAATCATGGCGGGCAGGGCGCGCCAGAGCGTCTGCTCGGCGGCAACGGTGGCTTTTTCGAAGACTTCGTGCGCGGTGTCGTCCGGCAGGATCGGCACGACGGTCTGGTCGACGATGTAACCGGCATCGGGCTTTTCGACCATCTCGTGCAGGGTCGCGCCGGTCTCGGTTTCACCGTGGAGCACCGCCCAGTTGATCGGCACGCGGCCGCGGTACTTGGGCAGCAGCGAACCGTGCATGTTGAACGCGCCAAGTTTGGCCAGGCTCAACAGGCGCATCGGGATCATGTGCCGGTAGTAGAACGAGAAGATGAAATCCGGCGCGATGTCTGCGATGCGCGCGTGCAGGTCTTCACCGTGGGCGTCGTCCGGCGTGACGAACGGGATGCCGAGCTCTTGCGCCGTGGCGCGCACACTGCCGAACCAGATGTTCTCCGCCGCGTTGTCTTCGTGCGTGACGACGAGCTCGACCCGGATGCCGCGCGCTGCCAGGACGCGCAGGCAGCGCACGCCGACGTTGTGATACGCAAAGACGACGGCACGCCGGGTCATGCCACACCTCGCTGTGGGCCGCCGCCCTTCAGGTCCGCCGCGCTGGCTTCGTGCAGGTGCGGCGTGTCTTCCAGCACACCCTGCACAAGGTAGCGCGGACGCTCGCGCACCTGCTGATAGATGCGGCCGATGTACTCGCCCAGCAGGCCGATGCCGAACAGCAGCACGCCGATCAGGAAGAACGTGATGGCGAACAGGGTGAACACACCCTGGACTTCCGCGCCAAGGACGAAGCGCCGTACCACCAGCAGGATGAACAGGATGGCCGAGGCCAGCGACAGCAGCATGCCGATCGCCGAAAACCACTGCAGCGGCACCACAGAGAAACCCGTCACCAGGTCGAAGTTCAGGCGTACGAGCTTGTAGAGCGAATACTTCGATTCACCCGCGAACCGCTCCTCGTGATCGACTTCGATTTCCGTCGGGTTCTTGCTGAACGTGTAGGCCAGTGCCGGAATGAACGTGTTGACTTCGCGACAGCGGTTGATGGTGTCGACGATGGTGCGGCTGTACGCGCGCAGCATGCAGCCCTGGTCGGTCATCTTGATGTGCGTGATGCGCTCGCGCAGCGAGTTCATGGCACGCGACGCGGTACGACGGAACCAGCTGTCCTGGCGGTTGCGGCGGATGGTGCCGACGTAGTCGTAGCCTTCGTCGAGCTTCTCGACCAGGCGGCCGATTTCTTCAGGCGGATTCTGGAGGTCGGCGTCGAGCGTGATGACGCGTTCGCCGCGCGCATGTTCGAAGCCGGCCAGGATGGCCATGTGCTGGCCATAGTTGCCATTGAACAGGACGACGCGCGTCGTGTCGGGGCGCGCACGGAATTGCTCGGCCAGCATGGCGGCGGAGCGGTCGCGGCTGCCGTCGTTGACAAACACCACCTCATACGAGATGCCGAGTGCGTCGAGCGCGGGGTACAGGCGCGCAAACAGCGCGGCAAGCCCGTCTTCTTCGTTGTAGACAGGAATGACAACCGAGAGAGCAGGTGTCTTCATTATTGGATTATTGGTACTGGGCGCAAAGTTGGCGGACCGCGTTGACGACGCGGTCCACGTCGGAATCTTCCATGCCGGCAAACATCGGCAGCGTAACGATGGCGCGGCCGATGCGTTCGGCCACCGGGAACATGCCCGGCTTCCAGCCGAGTTCGCGGTAGAGCTTGAACAGGTGGATCGGCGGATAGTGCACGCCCGCGCCGATGCCCAGCGCCTTCAGGCCGGCCATGAACCCGGCGCGATCGACCTTCAGGCGATCGAGCGGGAGCACGATCTGGAACATGTGCCAGTTGGTGTTCGTAAAATTCTCGACCGGCAGTTCGACACCGAACGATTCGATGTCGGCGGCGCGCATGGCGGCAAAGTAACGGCGGGCGAGCGCGGCGCGGCGCGCGGTGACGTTTTCGAGTTGCGCAAACTGGCCCAGCCCGATGGCGGCGTTCACGTCGGTCAGGTTGAACTTGCCGCCCACCAGGTCGACTTCCATGCCGTCGAAGCCAGTGCGCACGACGCCCTGCAGGCGGTACTTTTCGGCCAGCACCGCTTCTTCGGGCGTGTTCAGGACGAGCGCACCACCCTCGATGGTCGTGATGTTCTTGTTGGCCTGGAAGCTGAAGCTGACGAGATCGCCGATCTCGCCGATGCGCTTGTCGCCCCAGCGCGAGCCGATGGCCTGCGCGGCGTCTTCCACCACGCGCAGCTTGTGGCGGCGGGCGATGTCGTACAGGCGGTCCATGTCGACGGGCAGGCCGGACAGGTACACCGGGATGATCGCCTTCGTGCGCGGCGTGATGGCGGCTTCGACCTTGCTCAGGTCGATGTTGCGCGTGACGGGGTCCACGTCGACGAAGACCGGCTTGGCGCCGACCGTCAGCACCACGTTCGACGTGGCGACCCACGAGATCGGCGTGGTGATGACTTCATCCCCGGGGCCGATACCTGCGATGCGCAGCGCGACTTCCATCGTGGCCGTGCCATTGGCGAACGTCCGCACGATGCGGCCGCCGAAGTACTCCGACAGTGCGGCTTCAAAGGCGGCAACCTTGGGGCCCGAGGTGATCCATCCCGAACGCAGCACCTCGGCGACGGCGGCGATGGTCGCCTCGTCGATGGTCGGACGCACGAAGGGCAGGAAAGGCAGTTCGGTGGCGTTGGTTTGCGTCATGGCAGCAGAGAAGGTTGGGCGCGCGCCGCTCATGAGCGAGCCAGCACGAAAACGCCGACAAGGATGATGGCGATGCCGATCAGGCGCTGCACCGACAGCACTTCGCCAAACAGATACCACGCCAGGAAGGCATTGACCACGTAGCCCAGCGAGAGCATCGGATACGCAATGGTCACATCCACGCGCGAGAGCCCGAGGATCCACACCACCACGGAGATCACGTAGCACGACAGCCCGCCGATGATGGGCCACTGCGTTGCAAGCTTGATGCCGATCGGCACGATGTTGTCGGCCGAAAACGCAAAGCGGCCGATATTGTTGACGCCCGCCTTGAGCAAGAGCTGAGCGCAGGCATTGAGCATGACACCTGTCAGGATCAGCCCGAATGTGACCAGATTCATAGGTTGTTTTGTAGTGTTCCGACTGCGGTGGCTTCCCCGAGACCCCACCGCCGGGCCGCATGTTACGACAATTCCGCTTGCGCGCTTCTTTCGCCGCGTCGCTTTGGTCCCGCTACTGGCGCCGAACGATCACGCGGCGGGCATCGCGGGCCACCGGCACCATCGGGACGCCCTGGGCTGCCAGGCGGTCATACGTGCCCGGGCCCATCATCGCGATGGCCTGGCCGCCCTCCTTCCAGCGGGCCACGAAGGCCTCCGTGGTCGGAATCCACTTGGCCGGCTCCTGCTGCACGCCGAAGGCCAGTTCGTCAGGCTCCTGCACCATGATGGTCGGCCGGCCGAGGTAGAACGGCATTGTATGGTCCAGGCGCTCTACCGCATAGAACGGCACATCCGGCTTGAGCCACGGTCTGACGGCCGGTACGAGGTCGATACCCGACATCGAGCGCCCGAACGCTTCATGGCCGAGGGTGGCCGCCGTGAATGTCAGGAACCACGCACATGCAAAGGCGGCGAGGCTCTCAAAGCGCCCGTTCGCCCGGCGCAACGCGATCCACGTGAACGCAGCGCCCGCCCCGAACGCCACGGCCAGGAACACCGCGAACCGCGCGAACACCGCATTCGGATACATCGCCGACGACATCGTCGCCACGTAGCCGCTGGCGGCGAGCCCGACCAGCGCCAAGGCCAGGAAAGCGCGGAGCTGCCAGCGCCAGGCACGCTCGCTGGCGTGTTCGAGCACCAGGGCAGCCAGCATCGCCAACGCCGGGATGATCGGGAAGATGTAGCCCGGCAGCTTCGAATCGGAAATGCTGAAGAACACGAAGATCAGGATCGCCCACAGGCCAAGCACGAGCGTCGGGCGGAAGCCGTTGGCCGCGGTCTCGGTGCGCGCGAAGGTCAGCCTGGCGGCGCCGGGCAACTGCGCAAGCCATGGCAGGAAGCCGGCCAGCAGCAGCGGCACGAAATACCAGACCGGCGCATTGCGGTTGTGCACAGTCGAGGTGAAGCGCTGGAAGTGCTCGTGCACGAAGAAAAACCACGCGAACTCCGGGTTGCGAGCGGAGATCAGCACAAACCAGGGCGCTGCCACGGCACAGAACACGACGAGGCCGCTCACCAGATGCAGGCGTTTCCACAGCGCCCAGTCCCGCGCGACCAGCGTATAGACGACAAGCACGAAGCCGGGCAGCACCACGCCGATAAGCCCCTTGCTCAGCACCGCCAGCGCCATGGACGCCCAGCACGCCCACATCCATCCGCGCTGCTGGGCACGGCTTGCGTCCGGGTGCTGGGCCAGGAGGAGCGCCGCCAGCGCCATCGTCATGCAGCCGGCCACGCCCATGTCGAGCGAGTTGAAATGCGCGCCCACATTCCACATCGGCGCGCTGACGAGCACCAGGCCGCTGACGACCGCCACACGTTTGCCCCACCAGCGTGCCGCCGCCAGCATGGTGAAGACGATGCCGACGATGCCCGAGAGCGCCGTGAACAGCCGCGCCTGCCAGTCGCCAACGCCGAACAGCGTGTAGGCCAGCGCGGTGCCCCACATCTGCAGGGGCGGTTTCTCGAAGTACTTGAGGCCGTTGTAGCGGATCGTCACCCAGTCGCGGGAGGTGAACATCTCGCGGGCGATTTCGGCGTAGCGGCCTTCGTCGGTGGGGATCAGGTGGCGGTAGCCCAGCGTGCCGAGCCAGATGGCCAACAGTGCCGTGGCGAGCAGCCACAGGGAAGCGTTGCGCCAGGGCAGGGCCGGCGCGTTGGTCGAGCGGTCGATCGGCATGCGCTCAGGCGGTTTCGATGAGCAGCGCCGCGGCCACCTTGCGGCCTTCCAGCATCAGGATGTTGTAGGTGCGGCCGGCGGCCTGCATGTCCATCGCTTCCACGCCGATACGCTTCTCGGTCAGCGGCGCAGTGAGTCGCGGGTGGGGAAAGCGCAGCCGGCTTCCCGTGCCGAAGACCACTACCTCCGCGCCGAGTTCGAGCAAGCGGGCGAAGTGTTCGGGCGTCAGGTCTTCAAAGCGCGCGACGTCCCACGGCACGATGGCGCCTTCGGGCATCACCAGCACGGAGTGCGTGTAACGCACCTTGTTGATTTCGATATAGCCGTCGCCATACGCGGTGACGGTATTGAGAATGGCGGACGGGTCGGACGAATGGAGCTTCAAGGCGGGAATCCCATCAGGCGCGATGGCTGCGGCGCACGCGGCGACACGGTGGCAAGGGCGCGGTTTCGGACTGTCCGGCGGATCTCGCTGCGTTGCAAAAATGCCCGCCGAAGTCTGTCATAATGGGCTAAATTATATCTTTTTCTCTCCTTTGCCCGCCGCGCCACAAGCGACGCCCGGCAAGGAAGAGCGCAGCGCTTTCTCCTGCCAGGCGGTGTCACCGTCGCCGCTTTGCTGCACCGATCCGTCGCAATCCAAGCCCGCTCGACGTCGTTTATCGTCCCTTGCCCGTGAAAACGATCCAAAAATCCGCCAAGCTCAACAACGTCTGCTATGACATTCGCGGCCCCGTGCTCGAAAAGGCCAAGCAGATGGAGGAAGAGGGCCACAAGATCATCAAGCTGAACATCGGCAACCTTGCCCCGTTCGGCTTCGATGCTCCGGAAGAAATCCAGCAGGACATGATCCGCAACCTGCCGAATTCGGCAGGCTATTCGGATTCGAAGGGCATCTTCGCGGCGCGCAAGGCGGTGATGCACTACACGCAGGAGCAGGGCATCAAGAATGTCACGCTGGATGACATCTATCTCGGCAACGGTGCGTCCGAGCTGATCTCGCTGGCGACCAACGCGCTGCTCGACGAGGGCGACGAGCTGCTGCTGCCGGCTCCCGATTATCCGCTGTGGACCGCCGTGACGAGCCTCTCGGGCGGCACGCCGGTGCACTACTACTGCGACGAATCCAATGGCTGGATGCCCGATCTGGACGACATCCGCGCCAAGATCACGCCCAACACCAAGGGCATCGTCGTCATCAACCCCAACAACCCGACCGGCGCACTGTATTCGGACGAACTCCTGCGCGGCATCGTCGCCATCGCGCGCGAGCACGGCCTTGTGCTCTTCGCCGACGAGGTGTACGACAAGGTCCTGTTTGACGACAACAAGCACACTGCCATCGGGTCGCTGTCGGAAGACGTGCTGACTGTCACGTTCAACAGCCTGTCGAAAAGCTACCGCTCGTGCGGCTACCGCGCGGGCTGGATGGTCGTCTCGGGTGACAAGCGCCCGGCCAAGGACTACATCGAAGGCCTGAACATGCTGTCGTCGATGCGCCTGTGCGCCAATGTGCCGGGCCAGTGGGCCATCCAGACGGCGCTGGGCGGCTACCAGAGCATCAAAGACCTGGTGGCACCGGGCGGCCGCATGCGCCGTCAGCGCGACCTGGCGCACGAGCTGATCACGGCCATTCCCGGCGTGACGTGCGTGAAGCCCAAAGCGGCGCTGTACATGTTCCCGCGCCTCGATCCGGCCGTGTACCCGATCGAGGACGACCAGACCTTCATCCGCCAGTTGCTGGAAGAAGAGCGCGTGCTGCTGGTGCAGGGCACCGGCTTCAACTGGCACTCGCCGGACCACTTCCGCATCGTCTTCCTGCCGCACGAAGACGATCTGCGTGAAGCGATCGGCCGAATTGCGCGCTTCCTGGAGCGGTACCGTCAGCGTCACGGTACTGGCATCCGGGCAGCCTAGACTCGGTCATCCGCCAGATCAGTTGTTGTTGCGGGGCAGACCGAAGTGTCTGCCCTGTCTGTTTTTTGCCCTTCCGTTTCAACGATACGTCTCATGAATCCCATCAAGATCGGCCTGCTCGGGCTCGGTACCGTCGGTGGCGGTACCCTCAAGGTTCTGCAACGGAACCAGGAAGAAATCCGCCGTCGTGCGGGGCGCGGCATTGAAGTCGCCATGATTGCGGTGCGCAATCTCGAGCGCGCGCGCGCCATCGTGCAGGAAGCCGGCGCGACCGTGCCGGTGGTGAACGACCCGTTTGCCGTCGTGGATTCGCCCGAGATCGACATCGTCGTGGAACTGATCGGCGGCTATGACCTGACGCGCGACCTCGTGCTGCGTGCCATCGCCAACGGCAAGCACGTCGTCACCGCCAACAAGGCGCTACTGGCCGTGCACGGCAACGAGATCTTCAAGGCCGCGCAGGACAAGGGCGTGATGGTGGCATTCGAAGCCGCCGTGGCCGGTGGCATCCCCATCATCAAGGCACTGCGCGAAGGCCTGACGGCCAACCGCATCGAGTGGATCGCCGGCATCATCAACGGCACCACGAACTTCATCCTGTCCGAGATGCGCGACAAGGGCCTGGACTTCGACACCGTGTTGAAGGAAGCCCAGCGCCTGGGCTATGCCGAAGCCGATCCGACCTTCGACATCGAGGGCTTTGACGCCGCGCACAAGCTCACGCTCATGAGCGCGATCGCGTTTGGCGTGCCGGTGCAGTTCGAGCGCGCGTACGTGGAGGGCATCACCAAGCTGGAAGCCGTCGACATCCGCTATGCCGAAGAACTCGGCTACCGCATCAAGCTGCTGGGCATCACGCGCCGGGTCGACGCGGGCATCGAGCTGCGCGTGCACCCGACGCTCGTGCCGGCCAAGCGCCTGATCGCCAACGTGGAAGGCGCGATGAACGCCGTGGTCGTCAACGGCGACGCCGTCGGCCCGACGCTGTACTACGGCAAAGGGGCGGGCGCCGAGCCGACCGCCTCGGCCGTCGTCGCAGACCTGGTGGACGTGACGCGCCTGCACACGGCCGACCCGGAGCACCGCGTGCCGCACCTGGCGTTCCAGCCCGACGCGCTGTCCGACACGCCGGTGTTGCCGATCGACGAGGTGCGCTCGAGCTACTACCTGCGCATGCGCGTGGCCGACCAGACGGGCGTGCTGGCCGACATCACGCAGATTCTCGCCAAGACCGGTATCTCGATCGACGCGATGCTGCAGAAGGAATCGCGCGAAGGCGAGCCGCAGACCGACATCATCATGCTGACGCACACGGCCGTCGAGAAGCACGTCAACGGTGCCATCGCCGCCATCGAGGCGCTGCCGACCGTGCTGTCGAAGGTCACGCGCATCCGCATGGAAGAACTGAACTGAGCACGCGTAAGAGATGAGCATGCAATACCGATCGACCCGCGGCCACGCAGAGCCGCAGAGCTTCTCCCGCATCCTGCTCGGCGGCCTCGCGCCGGACGGCGGCCTGTACCTGCCCGAGCAATACCCGCAGGTCAGCGTTGACGAACTGACCCGCTGGCGCGACCTGCCGTACGCGGACCTCGCGTTCGAGATCCTGCGCAAGTTCGCCACCGACATCCCCGAGGATGACCTGCGTGCGCTGACTCGCCGCACCTACACGCCCGAGGTCTACTGCAACGCACGCGCCGGCGACAACACCGCCGACATCACGCCGCTGCACAAGCTTGGCGACGAGGGCGGCACCTCGCTGTCGCTGCTGTGCCTGTCCAACGGCCCGACGCTGGCCTTCAAGGACATGGCAATGCAGTTGTTGGGCAACCTGTTCGAATACGCGCTCGACCGTGAGCACGCCGAACTGAACATCCTCGGCGCCACCTCCGGCGACACCGGCAGCGCGGCCGAATACGCCATGCGCGGCAAGCGCGGCGTGCGCGTGTTCATGCTGAGCCCGCACCGCAAGATGAGCGCGTTCCAGACCGCGCAGATGTTCAGCCTGCAGGACGCGAACATCTTCAACATCGCCATCGAAGGCGTGTTCGACGACGCGCAGGACATCGTCAAGGCGGTGTCGAACGATCACGAGTACAAGGCGCGCCAGAAGATCGGCACGGTCAACTCCATCAACTGGGCGCGCGTCGTGGCGCAGGTCGTCTACTACTTCAAAGGTTACCTGCTGGCTGCCCCGTCGATTGGCGAGAAGGTGTCGTTCTGCGTGCCGTCGGGCAACTTCGGTAACGTCTGCGCGGGCCACATCGCGCGCATGATGGGTTTGCCGATCGACAAGCTCGTCGTGGCGACCAACGAGAACGACGTGCTGGACGAGTTCTTCCGCACCGGCACGTACCGCGTGCGCTCGGCCGCCCAGACATACCACACGTCCAGCCCGAGCATGGACATCAGCAAGGCCTCGAACTTCGAGCGCTTCGTGTTCGACCTGCTGGATCGCGATCCGGCACGCCTGGCACAACTCTTCCGCGACGTGGACGAGAAGGGGGGCTTCTCGATGACCGGCAAGCCGGAGTTCGACCGCATCGCCGAGTTCGGCTTTGTCTCGGGCCGTAGCACGCACGAAGATCGCGTCAATACGATCCGCGACGTGTTTGCCCGTTACGGCACGATGATCGACACGCACACCGCAGACGGCGTAAAGGTCGCGCGCGAAAACCTGACGCCAGGCGTGCCGATGGTGGTGCTGGAAACCGCGCTGCCGGCCAAGTTTGGCGACACGATCCGCGAAGCGCTGGACCGCGAGCCGGAGCGCCCGGCCGGCTACGCTGATATCGAATCGCTGCCGCAGCGCTTCGAAGTCATGCCCGCCGATGTGGATCGCGTGAAGGCCTACATCGCGCAACACACGGGTCTTTGACGCGGTGATGGTGGTGCCGGATGGCGCGACCGCGGCAGCGTTCGAACGCTGCCTGCGCGACATCCGCGCGTGCCGCACGTGCAGCGGGGCGCTCGCACACACGCCTCGCCCCGTGGTCGTGGCGGACCGCCGCGCCCGCGTGCTGATCGTCGGGCAGGCGCCCGGGCGCATGGTGCATGAAACGGGCATCCCGTGGAATGACCGCTCCGGCGATCGCCTGCGCCAGTGGCTGCAGATCCCGTACGACGACTTTTACGCCGACAAGCGCATCGCCGTCGTGCCGATGGGCTTCTGCTTTCCCGGCGCCGGCGCGAATGGCGACCTGCCTCCGCGCCGCGAATGCGCGCCGCGCTGGCATCGTCCGCTGCTGACGGCCATGCCCGACGTGAAGCTCGCCCTTCTGGTGGGCGCCTACGCGCAGCGTTATTACCTCGACGTGCCGCGCGACTGGTCGCTCAGCGACGTGGTGCGCAACGGGCCCGTGCACGACGCCCGGCGCCGCGTGCTGTTTCCGCTGCCGCATCCGAGCCCGCGCAATCTCGCCTGGTTCAAACACAACCCGTGGTTTGACGCGCACATCGTGCCCGCGCTGCGGGCCGCGCTGGCCAACGCATTCGCGTGATACGCCTGCGCTGATGCATGGCGCCCGCGTGGAACCGATACAATCGAAATCTCTTCCGATTTCGTGTTCCCGCCTCGCATGTCCGCCAACGATGCTCCCGCCGTCAAACCGTCTCTGCTGACGCTCGATGCGGCACTGTCGCAACTGCTTGCTGCTGCGCGCCCTCTGCATGACATCGAAACCGTGCCGACGCTGCACGCCAATGGCCGCATCCTCGCGCAACCGGTGCACAGCAGCCTGAACGTGCCGCCGGCCGACAACACGTCGATGGACGGCTACGCCGTGCGCACGGCGGACATTGGCGCACCGGGCACGCGGCTGACGGTGGCGCAGCGCATTCCTGCAGGCCACGTCGGCCAGCCGCTGAATGCCGGCGAGGCCGCACGCATCTTTACCGGCGCGCTGATTCCGCCGGGCGCCGATGCGGTGGTCATGCAGGAGCAATGCAAGGCCGACCCGGACACCGGCACCGTCGTCATCGAACATGTGCCGGAGTCGGGCGAGTGGATCCGCCGTGCCGGCGAGGACATTGCCGCGGGTGCGGAGATCCTGCCGCGTGGCACGCGCCTTGGCGCGCAGCAACTGGGGCTGGCGGCGTCTGTGGGCTGCGCCCATCTGCAGGTTGTGCGCCGCCCGCGCGTGGCCGTCTTCTTTACCGGCGACGAGCTCGCCATGCCGGGCGAACCGCTCAAGCCCGGCGCCATCTACAACTCCAACCGCTTCACGCTGCGTGCGCTGCTCGAAAACCTGGGCTGCGAGATCACCGATTTCGGCATCGTGCCCGATACGCTGCAAGCCACGCGCGAGACGTTGCGCGAAGCTGCCGAGGCGCACGACCTGATCATCACGTCGGGCGGCGTGTCCGTCGGCGAGGAAGACCACATCAAGCCCGCCGTGGAAGCCGAAGGGCGCCTGAACCTGTGGCAGATCGCCATCAAGCCGGGCAAGCCGCTCGCCTTTGGCGAGGTGCGTCGGCCGGAAGGCATGGTGGGCGGCCCGACGGCGTTCTTCATTGGCTTGCCGGGCAATCCGGTGTCGAGCTTCGTCACCTTCCTGCTGTTCGTGCGGCCGTTCATCCTGCGCCTGCAGGGCGTGCAGGACGTGGCGCCCAAGCGCATCCCGATGCGCGCCGACTTTGCCTTGCCCAAGGGCGATCGCCGCAACGAGTTCCTGCGCGCACGCATCAATGCCAACGGTGGGCTGGACCTGTTCCCGAACCAGAGCTCGGGCGTGCTGACCTCCACCGTGTGGGGCGATGGCCTGATCGACAACCCGCCCAACCAGCCGATCGCGCAGGGCGATGTCGTCAGCTTCCTGCCGTTCGCGGGTCTGGTGTAAGGAGTGAAAGAGCGATGAGCATGCAGATCGAACTCCGCTTCTTTGCCAGTGTGCGAGAGCAGCTGGGGCTCTCGCAGCAGACGGCCACCGTGCCGGACACCGTGCGCACCGTCGGCGATGTGCGCCGCTGGCTGGCGCAGCGTGGTTCCGTGTGGGGTGAAGCACTGGCCGAGGGCCGCGCGCTGCGCATGGCGGTGGACCACCAGATCGTGTCCGCCGATACGGCCGTGCACGATGGCTGCGAAGTCGCATTCTTTCCGCCAGTCACGGGCGGCTGAGCCGGGGATCGACATGACCGTCCGCGTACAAGAAGCCGACTTCGACCTTGGCGCTGAAATCGCAGCCCTGCGTGCCGGCCGTCCGAGCATCGGCGCGGTGGCGAGCTTCATCGGCACCGTGCGCGACGTCAACGATGGCAGCGGCGTGTCCGAGTTGGAGCTGGAGCACTATCCCGGCATGACCGAGAAGGCGCTCGCCAACATCGTCGATGCGGCAATGCAGCGCTGGGACCTGATCGACGCGCTCGTCATCCACCGCGTCGGCAAGCTCAAGCCCGAAGACCAGATCGTGCTGGTGGCGGTGGCATCGAAGCACCGCGGCGAAGCCTTCGCGGCGTGCGAATTCATCATGGATTACCTCAAGAGCGAGGCGCCGTTCTGGAAGAGGGAGCAGACACCCGAAGGCGCGCGCTGGGTGGACGCCCGCGTGACCGACGACAAGGCGCTCGCCCGCTGGGGCATCACCACGAACAACGCTGCCGGCAGCCCGGACGCCCCCGCGCAGCCGAACGATGACGAATAACAAGGAGCAACCGCATGAGCGGGATGGGGTTTGTGGCCGTCGGGGTGGGGGCTGCGCTGGGGGCGTGGCTGCGCTGGCTGTTTGCCGTGCTGTGGAATGCGATCAATCCGGCGTTGCCGTATGGCACGTTGGCCGCCAATCTGCTCGGCGGCTACCTGATCGGCGTGGCGGTCGGCTTCTTTGATACACATGCCGGGCTGCCGCCGGAATGGCGTTTGCTGGCTGTGACGGGCTTCCTTGGTGGGCTGACGACGTTCTCGACCTTTTCGAGCGAGGTGGTCGCCAATATCCTGGCCGGCGACTACGTGGTTGGCGCGCTGCACGTGGCAGTGCATCTGGGCGGTTCTCTGTTCCTCACACTGCTCGGTCTCTGGACGGTGCGTACGTTCAGTTGATGGCAGGCCGCCCGTTGGGCTTACGGGTTTTTTGTCCTTGCGCATGATACGTACGGTTCACATACTGGTAGCGCCCGCGGCGGCGTAGGACGGGCAGTCCCGGAGGCTGCCGCGGGGTGTCTTGTGTTGTTCCATCCATAACGAGAAGGAGACGCAATGAAACCAACCCGAACCGCGCGCCTGCGACGGCACGTCTCGGCCGGCAACCTCGTCACGGCCACCGCGATGCTGCTGGCCGGCTGCGGCGTGCTGAGTGCCTGCGGCGGCGGCAACGACGGCAACAACGTGCCGGGCAACACCAAGCCGGCCTTCGTCGGTAAGGTGACCATCACCCATTACGACGGTACCTCCGATGACCTGCTGACCGCGGGCCTGGGCGCCAATGGGCTGGCGTCGGCCACCGCGCCCGCCGTTGCCAATGCAACATCGCCCACGGCAGCCGAGCTGCGCCGTCTCGCCATCTGGGCCAACTACCGCGCGCTGGTCGACACCGCGGCCAAGGGCGGCTACGGCACGCTGTACGGCCCGAGTGTCGACGTCAACGGCAACCCGACCGGCGGCTCCGGCATGATCGCCGGCACCGAATACGTGGCGTACTCCGATGACGGCACCGGGCAGCAGAACGTCGTGCTGCTTGTGCAGATTCCGGACAGCTTCGACGTCAACAACCCCTGCATCATCACCGCCACCTCGTCGGGCTCGCGCGGCGTCTACGGTGCGATTTCGACCGGCGAATGGGGGCTCAAGCGCAAGTGCGCCGTCGCCTACACCGACAAGGGCACCGGCGCCGGCCCGCATGACCTTGCCACCGATACCGTCGCCCTGCAGGACGGCACGTGCACCACGCGCAACGCCGCCGGCACCAATGCGCACTTTGCCGCGCCGCTCACGAGCAGCCAGCTCGCGGCCTTCAATGCGGCCACGCCGAACCGGCTGGCGTTCAAGCACGCGCATTCGCAGCGCAACCCGGAGAAAGACTGGGGCCAGTTCACGCTGCAAGCCGTGCAGTTCGCGTTCTGGGCCATCAACGACAAGATCACGCCGACCAATGGCGTGCTCGTCGGCAGCGCGCTACCGGTACGGCCCGACAACACCATCGTCATCGCGTCGAGCATCTCCAACGGGGGCGGGGCCGCGATTGCGGCGGCCGAGCAGGACACCGGCGGCTGGATCGACGGTGTGGCCGTCGGCGAGCCGGGCCTGAACCTGCCGCCCAACACCGGCGTGCAGGTGGTGCGCGGCGGCGCAACCTTGCCGACCACGGGCAAACCGCTCTTCGACTACGTGAGCTATGCCAACGTCTTCCGCTTGTGCGCAGCCTCGTCCGCGAGCGTGGGGGCGGCGCCGGCACAGGCCTTCTTTACGAGCCTGACGACGTTCCCGGCCGGCGTGCAGGCCAACCGTTGCGCCGCGCTCAAGGCGGCGGGATTGCTGACGGCGGCCACGCCTGCCGCCCAGGCCGACGAAGCCCTGCAGAAGATGCGCGCCTACGGCTGGGAGCCCGAGTCTGACCTCGTGCACGCATCGATGTCGTTCTACGAGATCGATCCGTCCGTGGCGACGACCTTCGGCAATGCGCTCTCGCGCGCAAGCGTGGCCGACAACCTGTGTGGCTTTAGCTTTGCCGCCACGGATGCCGCGTTCCACCCGACCGCCGTGAACGCCACATCGCTGGCGCAGATGGCGGCGCTGGGCAACGGCATTCCGCCCACCTCCGGCGTGCAGCTCGTCAACAACAACGCGCAGGGCGGTCCCATGCGCAGCAACCAGTCCATCGATTCCAGCGGCACGCAGGCGGCCAACCTCGATGGCGCGCTGTGCCTGCGCAATCTGCTGACCGGCAGCGACGCGGCGTCGCAATCGCTGCAGACCGGCATCAGCCAGACGCTGCGCACCGGCAACCTGCAGGGCAAGCCTGCGTTGATCGTGCAGGGCCGCAACGATGCGCTGCTGCCCGTCAACCACGGCGCGCGGCCGTATCTGGGCCTCAATGCCAAGGTGGAAGGCGGCTCCAGCAAGCTGTCGTACATCGAGGTGATGAACGCGCAGCATTTCGACGGCTTCATCGACCTCGTCCCGGGTTACGACTCGCTGTTCGTGCCGCTGGTGCTGTACGAGCAGCGCGCGCTGGACGCGATGTATGCGTACCTGAAGAACGGCACGCCGCTGCCGCCTTCCCAGGTGGTGCGCACCACGCCGCGCGGCGGCACGCCCGGTGCTGCGCCGGCCATCAGCGCGACGAACGTGCCGAACTTCACCAACACGCCAGCCGCGGGCGACCGCATTTCGGTGAACGTGTCGGGCGGGGTGGTGACGGTGTCGGTGCCGAACTGATGCCGTAGCCGGGACGGCTTTGAGGCACTTCGGGCGGCGGCGCGTCGGCAGGCGTGCCGCCGCTTGTTCTTGCGCAAAAACTGCATGAAAACCGGCGCTTCTGTGCTTGAAATGGCACCGAAGCTCCCTATCTTTCGGGTCAGTGAAACATTTTCCGCAAGGGGTTTTTTAATGCGTTTGGACAAACTGACCACCCGCTTCCAGGAAGCGCTGGCGGACGCGCAGAGCCTGGCGCTGGGCAACGACAATCCGTACATCGAACCGGTCCACCTGCTGCTGGCCATGCTGCGCCAGCCGGATGGGGCGACCAACAACCTGCTCGCTCGGGCGGGCGTCAATACGAGCGCGCTCGACACGGCGCTGGACCGCGCCATCAAGCACCTGCCGCAGGTGCAGGGCGGTGAGCAAGTCCAGGTCGGCCGAGACCTCGGCAGCCTGCTGCAGCAGACCGAGAAAGAAGGCATCAAGCGCGGCGACCAGTTCATCGCCAGCGAGCTGTTCCTGCTGGCCGTGGCTGACGACAAGGGCGAGGCCGGCCGCATTGCGCGCGAACACGGCCTCTCGCGCAAGCCGCTCGAAGCCGCCATCGACGCCGTGCGCGGCGGCCAGACCGTCGGCAGCGCCGAGGCCGAGAGCCAGCGTGAAGCGCTCAAGAAGTACACCATCGACCTCACCGAGCGTGCACGCATCGGCAAGCTCGACCCCGTCATCGGCCGCGATGACGAGATCCGCCGTGCCATCCAGATCCTGCAGCGCCGCACCAAGAACAACCCGGTGCTGATCGGCGAGCCGGGCGTCGGCAAGACGGCCATCGTCGAAGGCCTGGCGCAGCGCATCGTCAACGGCGAAGTGCCCGAGAGCCTGAAGAACAAGCGTGTGCTGGTGCTCGACATGGCGGGCCTGCTGGCCGGCGCCAAGTACCGCGGCGAGTTCGAAGAGCGCCTGAAGGCCGTGCTGAACGACATCGCCAAGGAAGAGGGCCAGACCATCCTCTTCATTGACGAGATCCACACCATGGTGGGCGCGGGCAAGGCCGAGGGCGCGATGGACGCCGGCAACATGCTCAAGCCGGCGCTGGCACGTGGCGAGCTGCATTGCATCGGCGCGACCACGCTGGACGAATACCGCAAGTACATCGAGAAGGATGCTGCGCTGGAGCGCCGCTTCCAGAAGGTGCTCGTTGATGAGCCCAGCGTGGAGGCGACCATCGCCATCCTGCGTGGTCTGCAGGAGAAGTACGAACTGCACCATGGCGTGGAGATCACCGACCCGGCGATCGTGGCCGCGGCTGAACTCAGCCACCGCTACATCACCGACCGCTTCCTGCCGGACAAGGCCATCGACCTGATCGACGAGGCTGCGGCGCGCATCAAGATGGAAATCGACTCGAAGCCGGAGGCGATGGACAAGCTCGACCGCCGCCTGATCCAGCTCAAGATCGAGCGCGAGGCGGTGAAGAAGGAAACCGACGAAGCCTCGCAGAAGCGCCTGGAGCTGATCGAGCAGGAGATCGAACGCCTGCAGAAGGAATACGCCGATCTGGACGAAATCTGGAAGGCCGAGAAAGGCGCCGCGCAAGGTGCGGCCGCGCTCAAGGAGGAGATCGACAAGATCAAGCTGGAGATCACCAAGCTGCAGCGCGAAGGCAAGCTCGACAAGGTAGCCGAACTGCAATACGGCAAGCTGCCCGAGCTGGAAGGTAAGCTGAAGGCCGCGACCGCCGCCGAGTCGGCCGGCCAGAAGCAGCCGAACAAGCTGCTGCGCACGCAGGTGGGTGCCGAAGAGATTGCCGAAGTCGTCAGCCGCGCCACGGGCATCCCCGTGTCGAAGATGATGACCGGCGAGCGCGAGAAGCTGCTAAAGATGGAAGACCGCCTGCACGAGCGCGTGGTCGGCCAGGACGAGGCCGTGCGCCTGGTGGCGGATGCCATCCGCCGCTCACGCGCCGGCATCGCGGACGAGAACAAGCCCTACGGCTCGTTCCTGTTCCTCGGCCCCACGGGTGTCGGCAAGACCGAGCTGTGCAAGGCGCTGGCCAGTTTCCTGTTCGATTCGGAAGACCACCTCATCCGCATCGACATGAGCGAGTTCATGGAGAAGCATTCCGTGAGCCGACTGATCGGCGCGCCGCCGGGCTATGTCGGCTACGAGGAAGGCGGCTACCTGACCGAAGCCGTGCGCCGCAAGCCGTACAGCGTGGTGCTGCTCGATGAAGTGGAGAAGGCGCACCCGGACGTCTTCAACGTGCTGCTGCAGGTGCTGGACGATGGCCGTCTGACCGACGGCCAGGGCCGCACGGTCGACTTCAAGAACACGGTGATCGTGATGACGTCGAACCTCGGCTCGCAGCTCATCCAGCAGATGGCGACCGAACCCGCGGATGTGATCAAGGGTGCCGTGTGGCAGGAAGTGAAGACGCATTTCCGGCCCGAATTCCTGAACCGGATCGACGAGGTGGTGGTGTTCCACGCACTGGACCAACGCAACATCGAATCGATCGCGCGGATCCAGCTCAAGCGCCTGGCGGCACGTCTCGCGCAGATGGACCTGACGCTGGAGATCAGCGACGAAGCGGTGGCCAAGCTGGCCTCTGCGGGTTACGACCCGGTGTTTGGGGCACGGCCGTTGAAGCGGGCGATCCAGCAGCAGCTTGAGAATCCGGTGGCACGGATGATCCTGGAGGGCAAGTTCGCGCCCAAGGATGTGGTGCCGGTGGATTATCGGGATGGTCAGTTTACGTTTGAGAGGGTTGTGCACTGAGGCTGTGGTTTGGTGCGTTGAAAAGCCGCTCCGGAGGGTTCTGGAGCGGCTTTTTTTGTTGGTGGTGCATCCCTTGTTTCACCCCCTGCCGGGGGCGAAACAAGGGATGCACCACAAACACCCCCCACGCACAGACCGCCCCCCTCCGCGCAGCCCCCACCTCCACCTTATGCAAAAAACGATGAACATTCCCTGAAACCATTCGTTCCCCGTACAAGACCCGCTCGGTAGTCTTGCTCCTATTCCAAATCCATCAGAGATCAGAAACGGAGCTGCAAGATGATTCGCAAGTTTGTCTTCAACACCATCGCGGCTGCCATCGTGGCGGGGGGAACCGTGGGTGCGCATGCGGCAACGACACTGCTGAACGTGTCGTACGACCCGACGCGCGAGCTGTACAAGGAAATCAACACCGAATTCGCCAAGAAGTGGAAGGCCGAAACGGGTGAGGACATCACCCTGCGCGCTTCGCATGGCGGTTCGGGCAAGCAGGCCCGCTCCGTGATCGACGGGCTGGAGGCCGATGTGGTGACGCTGGCGCTCGGCTACGACATCGACGCGATCGCCGAGAAGGGGCTGACCGGCAAGGACTGGCAGAAGCGCCTGCCGCACAACGCCTCGCCGTACACGTCGACCATCGTCTTCCTGGTGCGCAAGGGCAACCCGAAGGGCATCAAGGACTGGAATGACCTGGTCAAGCCGGGCATCGCCGTCATCACGCCGAACCCGAAGACCTCCGGCGGTGCACGCTGGAATTACCTGGCCGCCTGGGCCTATGCGCTGAAGCAGCCGGGCGGTTCGGACGCCACCGCCAAGGATTTCGTGCAGAAGCTCTACAAGAACGTGCCGGTGCTCGATTCGGGCGCGCGCGGTGCGACCACCACCTTTACCGAGCGCGGTATCGGCGACGTGCTGATCGCGTGGGAAGACGAGGCGCTGCTGGCGGCACGCGTGGAAGGCAAGGACAAGTTTGACGTGGTGGTGCCGTCGATTTCCATCCTGGCCGAGCCGCCGGTGGCGGTGGTGGACAAGGTGGCCGACAAGAAGGGCACGCGCAAGGCCGCGGAGGCGTATCTCAAGTTCCTGTACACGCCGCAAGGGCAGGAGATCGGTGCGAAGAATTTCTATCGTCCGACCGACCCGGCCGTGGCGAAGAAGCACGAGAGCGAATTCCCGAAGGTGAAGCTTGTGACCATCGACGACACGTTCGGCGGCTGGCAGAAGGCGCAGAAGACGCACTTTGCCGACGGCGGGCAGTTTGACCAGCTCTACCAACCGGGCAAGTAAGGCCCACATGACGTAACGACATCGGGTGATCCGCATCATGCAAATCCTGACGATTTCCGGCAGCCCTTCGGCGCAATCGCGATCTGCGCGCCTGCTGGGGCACGTGCGTGCGCAGCTCGAACGCGCCGGCGAGCAGGCGGACCACCTGGACCTGCGCAGCCTTCCGGCCGACGCGCTGCTCGGCGCGCAGGTGTCGGACCCCGCCATCGCCGATGCGGTGGCGCGGGTGGAAGCGGCGGGCGTGGTGATTCTGGCCACGCCGGTCTACAAGGCGGCCTACAGCGGGCTGCTCAAGACATTTCTCGATCTGCTGCCGCAGAGCGGGCTGCGCGACAAGGTCGTGCTGCCGATTGCCACCGGCGGCAGCCTTGCCCATACGCTGGCGATCGACTACGCGCTGCGCCCCGTGCTGACGGCGCTGGCGGCGCGTTCGATCCTGCCGGGCATCTTTGCAGTCGACTCGCAGATCGTCGTGGCAGATGACGGCGTGAGCGTCGACCCGGCGCTGCAGCAGCGCCTGGATGACGGCGTGGAGCGCGTGCATCAGGCACTGGCGCTGGCACGGCATCCGGCCGTGGCGCAGGTCATCGTCTCCAGCCGCAGCGCGGTGCGTGCCACGTTCCAGGCCGCCGACGAAGAACGAATGCGATGTCTGGCGTGATGCGCTGATCGCGCACGCCTGTTCCTGAGTTTCCCGTTGTTGTCATGCCCGCGCAGCGCCTGCGCGCGGATCGTGCCGCCCCAACATTTCGCATCGACCGAACTTGCCATGAAGAACCACTCACAACTGCGCAGGACCTTGACCCGCGCTTCCCTGACGCTCGCAGCGCTGCTCGCCACGCTCGGTGCACCGGCCGTGTCTGCCAACAGCGATGCCCCGCCGCCAACCGCTGCCAAGCAACTGCGCATCGGCTACCAGAAGTACGGCACGCTGACCGTGCTCAAGGCGCGCGGCACGCTGGAAAAGCGCCTTGCCGCGCAGGGCATCGAAGTGAAGTGGACCGAGTTTCCCGCGGGCCCGCAGCTGCTGGAAGGCCTGAACGTGGGCGCCATCGATTTCGGCACCACGGGTGAAGCGCCGCCGATCTTCGCGCTGGCTGCCGGCGCGAATCTCGTCTATGTCGGCAACCAGCCACCTGCGCCCACCGGCGAGGCGATCATCGTGCCGAAGAACTCGCCGCTCAAGAGCGTGGCTGATCTGAAAGGCAAGCGCGTCGCCTTCAACAAGGGTTCGAACGTGCATTACCTGCTGGTGAAGCTGCTGGAAAAGGCCAACGTGCCGTACAGCGATATCCAGCCCGTGTACCTCACGCCCGCCGATGCGCGCGCTGCCTTCGAGCGCGGCGCCGTCGACGCCTGGGTCATCTGGGATCCGTTCTTTGCCGCGGCTGAACAGCAGCTGGGCGCGCGCGTGCTGGCCGACGGCACGGGCGTGGTCAACAACTCGCAGTACTTCCTGGCCTCGAAGGGCTATGCGGGCGCGCGGCCCGATGTGCTGAACATCGTGCTGGATGAACTGAAGAAGACCGACACCTGGGCCGCGGCTAACCCGAAGGAGGTGACGACCATTCTGGGCCCGCAGCTTGGCCTGGAGCCGGCGGTGGTGGCGCGTTCGGTGTCGCGCATTGCGTACGGCATCCAGCCGGTCGGGGCCGAGGCGCTGGCCGACCAGCAGCGCATTGCCGATACGTTCCACGCGCTCAAGCTGATTCCGCGTCAGGTGAAGGTGGCCGATTCCGCCTGGAAGCCGGTCGCGCCGGCCGCCACGCAACAAGCCGCTCGCTGACTGCCATGACCATCGATATCCAACGTCGTCGTCTGCTGGGCGCTTCCGTGGCCGGTGCGTCGCTGGCAACGCTGGCGCCGGTGTCGCAGGCGGCCAACGCTACGGGCGTGCCGGCCAACCTGCCGAAGATCACCCCGCCTGCGCAACTGCGCATCGGTTTCCAGAAGAGCGCGGTCAACCTCGTCATCGTCAAGGAAAGCCGCGCGCTGGAGCAGCGTTTTCCCGAATCGAAGGTGAGCTGGCTGGAGTTTCCGGCCGGGCCGCAGCAGCTGGAGGCGCTGTCCGCAGGCAGCCTTGACCTGGCCTTCACTGGCGATACCCCGCCGGTGTTTGCACAGGCCGCCGGCAAGGACTTGCGCTACGTGGGCGTGGAGCCGCCCAAGCCGGACAGCTCGGCGATTCTGGTGCCGCAAGCCTCGCCACTGAAGACGCTGGCCGATCTGAAGGGCAAGCGCGTGGCGTTTCAGAAAGGATCGAGCTCGCACTTCCTGATCGTGCGCGCCCTGCAGAAAGCGGGGCTCGGCTTTGCCGATATCCAGCCCGTGTACCTGACGCCCGCCGACGCGCGCGCCGCCTTCGAGCGTGGCGCCGTGGACGCCTGGGGCATCTGGGACCCTTACTACGCCGCCACGGAGCTGGCCATCAAGCCGCGCGTGCTGGCGACGGGGCGCACGCTGTCGTCCAACAACTCGTTCTATTTCGCGCCGCGCGCCTTTACCGAGCAGCACGGCGACACCATCGCCGCGATCTTTGCCGAACTCTCGCGCGCAGACCGGCTCGTGCAGGAGAACCGCAAGGAAGCCGCGCAGCGCATTGCCGATTTCTCGGGCCTGTCGCTCGCGACGGTGCATCTGTTCCTGTCGCGGCGGCCGCAGTCTCCGGTGCGGCCCGTCACGCCCGAGGCCATTGCCGAGCAGCAGCGCGTGGCCGATGCGTTCCACGGACTGGGGCTGATTCCGCGCGCGGTCAAGCCGATCGAGCTGGTCTGGCATCCGAGCCCGGCGCAGCTGGCGATTGCCCGCGCGTGAGGGGCCGGCCGAGAACGGCGAGAACAACACCATCCAAGGAGCTGTCATGCAAGTCTTCTGGTTCATCCCGACCCACGGCGACAGCCGTTACCTCGGCACGGCCGAGGGCGCACGCCAGGTCGATCACACTTATCTGCAGCAGGTGGCCGTGGCCGCCGATACGCTCGGCTACGAGGGCGTGCTGATCCCGACGGGGCGTTCGTGCGAAGACCCGTGGATCGTTGCAGCGAGCCTGATTCCCGTGACGAAGCGCCTGCGCTTCCTGGTGGCGGTGCGCCCGGGCCTGATGGCGCCGACCCTTGCTGCGCGCATGGCGGCGACGTATGACCGCCTGTCGAACGGCCGCCTGCTGGTGAACCTCGTCACCGGTGGCGATCCGGCCGAGCTGGCCGGCGATGGCCTGTTCCTGGACCACGCGCAGCGCTACGAGGCATCGGAAGAGTTCATCCGCATCTGGCGTGAAACCCTGGCCGCGAGCCACGAAGGCGCCGCGCTCGATTACAGCGGCAAGCACCTCAGCGTGAAGGGCGCGAAGGTGTTGTACCCGCCGGTGCAGAAGCCGTATCCGCCGGTGTATTTCGGCGGTTCGTCGGAGGCGGCGCATGAGCTCGCCGCCGAGCAGGTCGACACGTACCTGACCTGGGGAGAACCGCCTGCGGCCGTGGCCGACAAGCTGGCCGACGTGCGCAAGCGCGCCGCCAGGCATGGCCGCACGGTCAAGTTCGGCATCCGCCTGCACGTGATCGTGCGTGAGACGGAAGACGAGGCATGGGCGGCCGCCGACAAGCTCATCAGCAAGCTCGACGACGACACCGTCGCCCGCGCGCAGGAGGCCTTCCGCAAGATGGATTCGGCCGGCCAGCAACGCATGGCCGCCCTGCATGCCAACGGCGTCAAGCGCACGCGTGCCGATCTGGAGATCAGCCCGAACCTGTGGGCCGGGGTGGGGCTGGTGCGCGGCGGTGCCGGCACGGCCCTGGTGGGCGACCCGCAGACCGTGGCCGCCCGCATGCAGGAATACGCCGAGCTGGGCATCGATACGTTCATCCTCTCCGGCTATCCGCACCTCGAAGAGGCGTACCGCTTTGCCGAACTGGTGTTCCCGCTGCTGCCGCGCTCGGTGCGCGACAAGCTGCCGGGCAACGTGCTCAACGGCCCATTTGGCGAGGTGATCGCCACCGGCATCGTGCCCAAAGTGGCCGCAAGCTGAAGGAGCACGCCATGGCTTCCGAATCGAAACGCACAGCCAGCACGTTCCTGCGCGCGGCACGCCAACGCATTGCCCCCTGGATCGTGCCGATCGTCTTGCTGGTGCTGTGGCAGGCGTCTGCGCAATGGGGCTGGCTGTCGAACCGCATCCTGCCGGCGCCGCTGGACGTGGCCAAGTCCGCCATCGCACTGGCGCGCTCGGGCGAGCTGTGGACGCACGTGGCGGTCAGCACGTGGCGTGCGCTGGTGGGCTTTGCGATCGGCGGCTCGCTCGGGCTGGTGCTGGGGCTGCTCACGGGCACCTTCCGCACGGCCGAGACGCTGCTCGATACGACGTTCCAGATGGTGCGCAACATCCCGGTGCTGGCGCTCATTCCGCTGGTCATCCTGTGGTTCGGCATCGATGAGTCGGCCAAGCTGTTCCTTGTGTCGCTGGGCGTGTTCTTCCCGATCTACCTGAACACGTACCACGGCATCCGCTCGGTCGATCCGGCGCTGGTGGAGATGGCGCGCAGCTACGGCCTGTCGCGTGCGCAGCTGTATCGCGAGGTGATCCTGCCCGGCGCGCTGCCGCAGATCCTGGTTGGCGTGCGCTTCTCGCTGGGGCTGATGTGGGTGACGCTGATCGTTGCCGAGACCGTCTCGGCCCAGGCCGGCATCGGCTACATGACGATGAACGCGCGCGAGTTCCTGCAGACCGATGTGGTGCTGCTCGGCATCCTGCTGTATGCGCTGCTGGGCAAGGTGGCGGATTGGCTGTCGCGAGGGCTGGAGCGCTACTGGCTGCGCTGGCACCCCGGTTATCAGGCGGCCGCCTGAGCGCAATGGAGAAACCCATGCAAAGCAACGCTACCGAGCACGCCGCGCTGGCCGGCACCGCACTGCACATCGAGCACGTCGTCAAGCGCTACGGCGACCGTGAAGTCCTGCATGGCATCGACCTGGAGATCACGCCGGGCGAGTTTGTCGTCATCGTCGGGCGCAGCGGTTGCGGCAAGAGCACGCTGTTGCGGCTGATCGCGGGGCTGGAGGGCATCGACGGCGGCCACCTGCGCCGCGACGGCGAGGCCGAAGACGGCCTGCATGACGATGCGCGCGTGATGTTCCAGGACGCACGCCTGCTGCCGTGGAAGCGGGTGCTCGACAACGTGGCGCTGGGCCTGCCAAAAACGCAGCGCGCGCAGGCCGCCGAAGTGCTCGCGCAAGTCGGGCTGGCCGAGCGGGCAGGGGAGTGGCCCGCGCGCCTGTCCGGCGGCCAGCGCCAGCGTGTGGCGCTGGCCCGTGCCCTGGTGCATCGCCCACGCCTGTTGCTGCTCGACGAGCCGCTCGGCGCGCTCGATGCACTGACCCGCATCGACATGCAGAACCTGATCGAAGGCCTCTGGCAGCGCCTGGGCTTTACCGCCGTGCTCGTCACGCACGACGTGGCCGAAGCAGTGGCGCTGGCCGACCGCGTGGTGCTGATCGAAGACGGCCGCATCGCGCTGGACGAGCGCATCGACCTGCCGCGCCCGCGCCATCGCGGTTCGCCCGCGTTTGCGCGACTCGAGGAGGCCATTCTCAACCGCGTGATGCAGCGCAAGGTCGATCCGAATGAAGTGACCGATGTGCGCGCGCGCACGGGGTGGGCATCACCCTTTGACGTCGCGGCCACGGCGGTGCGCTGGGCCGTGTAAGCCGGCGCAAGCCGTTCTCCCGAGAACATTCGTCGGCATCCGATTGAACAACACGCTGTTGTCATCTACTACGAAGGAACATCATGACCATTCAAGCGATTAACGTACGCAACCAGTTTCGCGGCCAGATCAAGGAGATCATCCGGGGCGACGTGCTCTCGGAGATCGACGTGGAGACGGCGGCCGGCATCGTGACCTCGGTCATCACCACGCGCTCGGTCGACAACCTCGGGCTGAAGATCGGCAGTGAAGTGGTTGCGCTGGTGAAGGCGACTGAAGTTTCGATCGCCAAGCTGTAAGCGCCATCCGCCCTTGGAGGAGGGGTGACTTTCCTTGGGAGCCCCCATCTCGATGAGTCTCATGCACACCACCGCACTCGCACAGTTTCTCGGCACGCTGCCGAACGCGCCAACGCCGGATCGCCAGTTGTGGCGCGACGCCAGCGGCCGCGTGCAGGGCCAGTTCTTCCACTGCGCGCTCACGAGCCTGTTTGAGCCCATCTGGCAGCTTGCCGCCGACGGCTCGCTCGCACCCGCCGGCCATGAAGCGCTGATGCGCACCTGGACGCGCGACGGCGATCTGGGCCTGAACCCGTGGAAGGTGTTCTCGCTGGCGTCGGACGACAGCACGCTGGTGGAACTCGACCGCCTGTGCCGGCTCGTGCATACGCTGAACTACTTTGCGCGCTCGGATGCGCGGCGGCTGGTGGTGAATATCCACGGCCGCTTGCTGGCCGCGGTGGCGGCCGACCACGGCAAGGCATTCCATCGTGCAGTGACGGCGCTGGGGTTGCGGCCCGAGCAGTTCGTCATCCAGGTGCCGTCCACCGCCAATGACGACCTGGGCCTGCTGCTGTTCGTGGTGGACAACTACCGGCGCAACGGCTTTGCCGTGGCCGTGCAGGCATCGGACCCGGCCGAGGCGGGCGCGTTGCTCGTACACGCCAGGCCCGCGTTCCTCAAGCTCGACGCGCGGCGTGACTGGAACGTCCGGCACCTGTTGTCGCTGGCCGAATCGGCGCACGAACTTGGCGTGACGCTGGCCCTGCGCCGCTGCGAACGTCCGGGCGACCTGCAGCTTGCCCGGGCAGCCGGCATCACGTACGTGCAGGGCACCATCCTGCCGGGCGCAGAACCTGAGCCCGAGGCCATCCCCACGCCGGCCGTCATCGCGCCGATGGCGCAGGCACCGCTGTTGCAACAGCAGCAGTGCGCCGGCTTTTCTCTGACGGACTGAGCCCCATTCCATGGCACGTAGCGCACCCTCAACCGCATCGAAGGCTTTAGACTGGCACTGGCCTGCCGACGCCGTCGTCCTGACCGTCCCTGGGCTGCATGGCAGCGGCCCGGGCCATTGGCAGACGCGCTGGGAGGCCCGCTTTCCGGACTGGCACCGTGTGGAACAGACGGACTGGTCGACGCCCGACCTGCCGCGCTGGTCTGCCCGCGTGGGTGAAACCGTGCGCACCGCTCTGGCTGGCCAAGCGCGCGCCCGCCGCGTGATCCTGGTGGCACACAGCTTTGGCTGCTTGGCGTCGCTGCATTGGGCAACCCGCGGAAAGGAGCCCAAGGACGCCGTGGCCGCTGTGTTGCTCGTCGCACCGGCCGATCCGGACAAGTTCGGCGTGCGCGACCTGCTGCCGCAGCGCGCGCTGCCGTTTCCCGCCGCGGTTATCGCCAGCCGCAACGACCCGTGGATGACGCAGGCCAGCGCCCTCGACTGGGCGGCCCGCTGGGGCGCCGAATTCATCGATGCGGGCGACGCCGGGCACATCAACGCCGATTCCAACCTCGGCGACTGGGACGCCGGTCTGACCCTGCTGGAGCGCCTCATTAGCCGCGCAAGTGCTGAAGGCACCACCCGAGATGGCGCCGACTGGCAAGCGCAATGGGATGTCTTGCCCAGCACCCCTTATATCTAAAACGATGATGCACATGCGCAAATATTCGTTTTCTTCATAAGGGCAGCTCGCCACAATCGGTGCATCTGCAATAGGTCGCAGGGTTTGCGGCCTTTTTCTTGGTTGCGCTGATGAGCCTGTCTTCTGCGTTTTCTCCTGCCCAGCGGCGAAAGCCCGCCAACGTCCTGCCTGGTTTCGGGCTGGCGCTGGGTTTTTCGCTGCTGTATCTCGCGCTGATCGTCCTGATCCCGCTGTCGGCCACCGTCCTCAAGACGTTCACCATGACGTGGGACGCGTTCTGGACCACCGTCACCGCGCCCCGCGTGGTGGCGTCGTACAAGCTGACGTTCGGCGCGTCGCTGATTGCGGCGGCAATCAACCTCGTGTTCGGGCTGATCGTGGCGTGGGTGCTGGTGCGCTATCGCTTTCCGGGCAAGCGGTTGATCGATGCGCTGGTCGACCTGCCGTTTGCGCTGCCGACTGCGGTGGCCGGCATTGCGCTCACCGCGTTGTACGCGCCGAATGGCTGGATCGGCTCGCGGCTGGAACCGCTGGGGCTGAAGGTCGCGTTCACGCCGCTGGGCATCGTGGTGGCGCTCACGTTCATCGGCCTGCCGTTTGTCGTGCGCACGGTGCAGCCGGTGCTCGAAGATCTGGAGTCCGAACTGGAGGAGGCGGCGGCCAGCCTGGGCGCCACGCGCTGGCAGACCTTCACTCGCGTGATCCTGCCGACCTTGCTGCCCGCATTGCTGACCGGTTTCGCGTTGGCCTTTGCGCGTGCGACCGGCGAATACGGCTCGGTCATCTTCATCGCCGGCAACATGCCGATGGTTTCCGAGATCACGCCGCTGATGATCTATTCCAAGCTGGAGCAATTCGATTACGCGGGGGCCACGGCCATTGCCGTCGTCATGCTCGGTATCTCGTTCACGCTGCTGCTGGTCATCAATCTGCTGCAAGCGTGGACGCGCCGCCGCGGCAATCGCAATGACGCCATCGAGCGTGCCCCCGAACCCCCGACCGCCAACGCGGCAGCTGGAGCCTGACATGGCCGGTACTGTTTCCCGTCAACTTGGTCAGGCGCCCGCTGGTGGCCGCCGAGGGGCCACCGCAGAATCCGCCTGGGTGCGTGCAACGCTGATCCTCGTTTCGTTCGTGTTCCTGGCGTTGTTCCTGTTCGTGCCGCTGGCGAGCGTGTTTGTCGAGGCGTTCAAGAAGGGCGTTGACGTGTATCTCGAGGCGCTGATCGAGCCCGATGCGCTTTCGGCGATCTACCTGACGCTGACCACCGCAGCGATTGCCGTGCCGCTGAACGTGGTGTTTGGCGTGGCGGCGGCATGGGCGATTGCCAAGTTCGAGTTTCGCGGCAAGAACCTGCTGCTGACGCTGATCGACTTGCCATTTTCCGTGTCGCCCGTCATTGCCGGCCTGATCTACGTGCTGCTGTTCGGCGCGCAGGGCTGGTTCGGGCCGTATCTCTCCGATCACGATTTCAAGATCATTTTTGCGGTGCCGGGCATTGTGCTGGCGACGGTGTTCGTCACGTTTCCGTTCGTGGCGCGCGAGCTGATTCCGCTCATGCAGGCGCAAGGCAGCGAAGAGGAAGAGGCCGCCATCGTGCTCGGCGCCTCGGGCTGGCAGACGTTCTTTCGCGTGACGCTGCCGAACATCAAGTGGGGCCTGTTGTATGGCGTCATCCTCTGCAACGCGCGGGCGATGGGCGAGTTTGGCGCGGTATCGGTGGTGTCGGGCCACATTCGTGGGCTGACCAACACGATGCCGCTGCACGTGGAAATTCTCTACAACGAATACAACTTTGCGGCCGCGTTTGCCGTGGCGTCGCTGCTGACATTGCTGGCGCTTGTCACGCTGGCGCTGAAGACGCTGGTCGAATGGCGCAGCCGTCGTGAGCTGGCTGATGCTGATGCCGGCGTGGGCGAAGGTCCGGGCGCACGCGTCGCACCGTCATCGTCGATTTCGAATTCGCACATCTCTGTGCAATCTCCGCTCGAAGGGAGTGCCGCATGAGCATCCAGGTTCAACACATCACCAAGCGCTTTGGCAACTTCGTTGCCCTCAACGATGTTTCGCTCGACTTCAAGCAGGGCGAGCTGACTGCGCTGCTGGGCCCGTCGGGCTGCGGAAAGACCACGCTGCTGCGCATCATCGCGGGGTTGGAGCATGCCGATTCGGGCACGATTCACCTCAACGGCGAAGACGCATCGGACCAGCATGTGCGCGAGCGCCAGGTCGGCTTCGTGTTCCAGCATTACGCGCTGTTCAAGCACATGACGGTGTTCGAGAACGTGGCGTTCGGCCTGCGCGTGAAACCGCGCGCGCAGCGGCCGAGCGAAGCGCAGATCCGCGCCAAGGTGAAAGAGCTGCTGGAACTCGTGCAGCTGGATTGGCTGGCCGATCGTTACCCGCCGCAGCTGTCTGGCGGGCAGCGTCAGCGGATTGCCCTGGCGCGCGCGCTGGCGGTGGAGCCGCGCGTGCTGCTGCTCGACGAGCCCTTCGGCGCGCTCGATGCCAAGGTGCGCAAGGAGCTGCGCCGCTGGCTGCGCCGCCTGCACGACGATCTGCATGTCACGAGCCTGTTCGTTACGCATGACCAGGAAGAGGCGCTGGAAGTGGCCGACAACGTGGTGCTGATGAACCGCGGCCAGGTGGAGCAGGTCGGCAGCCCCGATGCGGTCTACAACACGCCGGCCACGCCGTTCGTCTACGGCTTCCTCGGCAACGTGAACCTGTTCCACGGCCGCCTGGAAGAGGGCGAGGGCGGCAGCGTGCTGCACGTGGGCGATTCGGCCATCGCCGTGCCGTCGGGCGGTGTGGATTCGTCCCGCGCCGATCAGGCGGTGGCCTTCGTGCGCCCGCATGAAATCGACCTCGAGCGCTATGCGCCCGGCGCCGAGGGCATTCCCGTGACGCTGCGCCGCGCGCTCACGCTGGGCGCCATCGCGCAGCTGGAGCTGGAGCGCGAAGACACCGACGACATCATCGAAGTCTCCCTGCCCATCGAGCGCTTCCGCGCCGAGGGCTTCCGTGAAGGCGAAACGCTGGTGGTGCGCCCGCGCGCGATCCGTGTGTTCGCGCAAGGCAATGCACGGCCCGTCGCGCAAGCCGCCGTGTAACACGACGCTCCGACGACAACCAATACGAGAGGACACGAGCCATGAACTTCCAGCAACTGCGTTCCATCCGCGAGGCGGTGCGCCGCCAGTTCAACCTGACCGAAGTCGCCAACGCGCTGTACACGTCGCAGCCTGGCGTGTCGCGGCAGATTCGCGAGCTGGAGGATGAGCTTGGCGTGGAGATTTTCGAGCGGTACGGCAAGCGCCTGACGGGCCTGACCGAACCGGGCCGCGAGATCGTCCGCATTGTCGAACGGCTGCTGCTCGAAGCCGAAAACCTGCGCCAGGCCGGCGAGGAATTCTCCGGCCGACAATCCGGCCGCCTGACCGTGGCGACCACGCACACCCAGGCGCGCTATGCGCTGCCGAAGGTCGTGCAGTCGTTCCGCAAGGAATACCCGCACGTCACGCTGGCGCTGCAGGAGGCATCGCCCTCGCACATCGTCGAGCTGCTGCTGACGGGGCAGGCCGATATCGGTATCGCCACCGAAGCCGTGGCCAACGAGCCGGGGCTGACGTCGTTCGAGGCGTACCGCTGGCGTCACGTGCTGGTGGTCAGCCCGGAGCATCCGCTGACGAAGAATCCGCTTCCGACGTTGGAAGACGTGGCGCAGTATCCGCTCATCACGTACGACGCGGGCTTCACGGGCCGACGCAACATCGACGCGGCATTTGCCGGCGCCGGCCTGCACCCCGAGATCGTGCTGACCGCCATGGACGCCGACGTGATCAAGACGTACGTGGCGCTGGACGTCGGCGTGGGCATCATCGCGTCGATGGCGTATGACGGGCGCAAGGACGACAACCTCGTCTGCATCGGGGCGGATCACCTGTTCGAGCCGAACACCACGCGTGTGGCGGTGCGCCGTGGCGCGTACCTGCGTGGCTACGCACATGACTTCATCGGGATGTTCGCGCCGCACCTGTCGCGCGAAACGGTGGCCGAAGCGGTGGCGTCTTCCGTGGTGACGCAGTCGGCGCGCGTGGAGGCGTTGGCCGCCTAGCCCCGCACGGCCGATCCGGCGCGGGATGGCGACCGTTCAGCCCCGCGATTGCGCGGTTCGTCGCACCGACGTGGTGCCTGCCCGGGCGCCATTCCTATACTGCGGACATCCTCGGTTGCCCCGGAGACCACCATGTCCGCCATCTCTTACCCGCAGCCCGCCGAATCCGATCAAGCCCTGTTGCGACGCGCCCGCCACCGCGCCGGCGCACGCATGGGGTTCCGCATCCACCTCCTGTCGTTTCTGGCCGTGAATGCCGTGCTGGCAGCGATGGCGCTGTCGCGCGGGCAATTCTGGTTTGTCTGGCCGCTGCTCGGCTGGGGGATGGGCCTGGCCGCGCATGGCCTGAGCCTGGCGTGGAGCATGGGCAACGGCTATCAGCGCCTGGTTGACCAGGAACTCGCCCGCTTGCGCGCGCAGGCGGGCCGCTGATGCGGGAAATCCCAAGCTTCAACGCCGAAGTTGCCTCCGGTAAGATCGCCGGCATGTTCGCCAATGTGTCGTTCCCTTCTCTTGCGGAGTGCCTGCGCCTCGTGCGGCGCTGGGTCATCCGCTATGCCGTCATCATCGTCATCAATACGCTGATCGCGGCCGTGCTGGCGTTCGGCATCCGGCCCGAGGAGTCGTTCTGGAAAAGCTTCGTGTTCAGCCAGGCGATCGGGCTGTCGATGTTCTCGCTGATCGGCATTCCGCGCCACGTGTTCTGGGGCGACGGCCCGCCCAACAAGAAGCTGTTTCCGTGGATCGTGGTGGGCGCCGTGGTGATCGGCGTGCCGCTGGGGCAGTGGATCGCGCGCACGATTCTGTGCCTGAACGGAAGCACCGCCGAGCCGTGGCGCGCCGACAGCCTGCGCATGAGCTTCATCATCGCGATGCTGGCGGCGCTGGGCGCAACGTATTACTACTGGTCGCGCGGCAAGCTCGCGGCCCTCGAGCGCCGGGCTGCGCTCGATGCGCTCGACCGCGAAGAGGCCGAGAAGCAGGTCGTGCGCGCGCAGCTGATGGCGCTGCAGGCCCAGATCGAGCCGCACTTCCTGTTCAACGTGCTGGCCCACGTGGATGCGCTCATTGCGAAAGACCCCGGCGGCGCGCGGCGTCTGCTGCAGCATCTGATCGGCTTCCTGCGGGCGTCGCTCTCGCATGCGCGCGCCGAGCAATGCACGCTGGCGCAGGAGTTTGCGCTGCTGCGTGCGTATCTCGATATCCAGGCGCTGCGCTTCGGCAATCGGCTGCGTTTCTCATTGGCGCTGGACGATGCCATCGCCAACATCGTCATTCCGCCCATGCTGATCCAGCCGCTCGTCGAGAACGCCGTCGTGCATGGCATCGAACCCGCGCGTGAAGGCGGCGAGATCGCGCTGTCGGCCCGCCGCGTGACCCGCGAAGAAGGCGAGCGCCTCGTGCTGGAGGTGCGCGATACCGGCGTCGGTTTCGGCAACGACGGCAGCAAGGGCTCGGGCCTGGGGCTCACCCACGTGCGCGAGCGCCTGTCGCGGTTGTTCGACGGCGATGCGCGCCTGACGATTACGGAGACCGTGCCGCACGGCGTGACGATCATCGTCGAGCTGCCGCTCGCGCGTGAAAGTGCCGACACGCCGGTGCACGCCGATGCGCCCGAATGGCGCTGCCGCTTTTCACAACCCTCGCGTTCGCCTGCCAACTCCGCGCTGTCTTCGCGCGCGTCTGCCGGAACCTGATCGATGCCCGCCTCCCCGCGTTTGCTCATTGCCGACGATGAACCCGCATTGGCCGATAGCCTGCTCGCGGAACTGACAGCCCTCTGGCCTGAAGCCACGTTGCTGCCCGCCGTGTACGACGGGCAGTCGGTGCTCGACGTGATCGACGATACGGCCGCGGGGCAGGGGCCGGACGTCGTCTTTCTGGATATCCGCATGCCGGGCCTGTCCGGCATTGACGTGGCGCGGGAGCTGTCGAAACGTGAGGTCCGTCCGCTCGTGGTGTTCGTCACGGCCTACGACCAGTTCGCGCTCGATGCGTTTGAGCAGGCGGCGGTCGACTACGTGCTCAAGCCCGTGCAGACGGAGCGCCTGGCCGAGACCGTCAAGCGCCTGAAGGCGCGCCTGGGCACACGCGCAGACAGTACGACGGCGGCCGACCCCGCGCAGACGCTCGCAGAACTCGTCGAGCGGCTGGCTGGGCTGCAGAGCGCCGCGCAGACGCGCGTTGCGCCGCAGGGGGGGTATCTGCGCTTCATCAAGGCGCTGGTCGGGCAGGAGGTGCGTTTCATCCCCGTGGAGGAGGTGCTGTACCTGGAAGCCACCGACAAGTACGTCAACGTCGTGGCCAGCAGCGGCGAATCGCTCATCCGCATGAGCCTGCGCGAATTGCTGACGCAGCTGGACCCGGAGCACTTCTGGCAGGTGCATCGCGGTACCGTGGTCAACGTGGCGCATGTGGCCAGCGCCGTGCACCTGTCGCTCGGCCGCCTCGGCCTGAAGATGCGCGGGCGCACCGAGACGCTGCCCGTGGCGCGCCAGTACGCGCACCTGTTCCGGCAGATGTAGCGAACGCGTGCGCGTGCGGGGTGCGTTCCGCTATGATCCGTTGTGTCGTCAACGAATCGAGAGCGAGACCACCCGCCATGCAGACCGCAGCACGCGCCGCGAGCCCCCTCATCGAACCGCGTCACGGCGGCCAGATCCTTGTCGATGCGCTGGTTGCGCATGGCGTCGACATTGCCTTTGGCGTGCCGGGCGAGAGCTACCTGTCGGTGCTCGAAGGGTTCTACCAGCGGCGCGACCGCGCACGCTTCATCGTCTGCCGGCAGGAAGGCGGCGCGGCCAACATGGCCGATGCGTACGGCAAGCTCACGGGCCGGCCCGGCATTGTCTTCTGCACGCGCGGCCCGGGCGCAACCAACGCCAGCATCGGCGTGCACACCGCGTTCCAGGATTCCACGCCGATGATCCTCTTCATCGGCCAGGTCGGCCGCGACTTTGTCGACCGTGAAGCATTCCAGGAAATCGACTACCGCCGCATGTTCGGCCAGATGGCCAAATGGGTCGCGCAGATCGACAGCGTGGAGCGCATTCCCGAATACGTCGCACGTGCATTCCAGACGGCCACCGCGGGCCGGCCGGGCCCCGTGGTCCTGGCGCTGCCCGAAGACATGCTCACGCACGTTGCCGCTGTGGCGGACGTACCGCCGATGCCCCGCGCGATGGCGTGGCCCGGCCCGCGCGACCTGGCGCAGCTGAAGACGCTGCTGCAGAGCGCCGAGCGCCCGATGCTGCTGCTGGGCGGCTCGGGCTGGACGCCGGCCGCTGCCGCCCGGATCCAGGTGTTTGCCGAGCGCTGGAATCTGCCTGCCGCCTGCGTGTTCCGCCGGCAAGACCTGTTCGACAACCGCCACCCGAATTACGCCGGCGATGTCGGCATCGCCATCAACCCGAAGCTGGCCGCGCGTGTGAAAGAGGCGGACGTGGTGCTCGCCATCGGACCGCGCCTGGGCGAGATGACCACGTCCGGCTATACGCTGTTCGATGTGCCGCGCCCGAAGCAGACGCTCATCCACGTGCATGCCGGCGCCGAAGAACTGGGGCGCGTCTATCAGGCGGAGCTGATGATCCATGCCTCAATGCCGGCGATGGCCGAGGCATTGGACGGCGTCTCGCCCGATGCCGCGCCCCGCTGGTCCGCGTGGACGCAAGCCGCGCACGCCGACTACCTCGCCAACATCACGCCGCCGCCGTTCAGCGGCCACGGCATCGACATGGCCCGCGCCATGCAGTGGCTGCGTGAGCGCCTGCCGCACAACAGCATCCTGACGAACGGCGCGGGCAATTACGCGACGTGGCTGCATCGTTTCTATCAATACGGTGCGTTGGCCGCCGGTTCGCGCACGCAACTCGCGCCGACCAGCGGTGCGATGGGCTACGGCGCCCCGGCTGCGGTGGCGGCCAAGATCGTCTGCCCCGATACGCCCGTCATCTGCATGGCCGGTGACGGCTGCTTCCTGATGAACGGCCAGGAGCTGGCGACTGCCATGCAGTACAACGCGCCGGTGATCTTCATCGTGGTCAACAACGGCATGTACGGCACCATCCGCATGCACCAGGAGCGCGAATACCCCGAGCACGTGAGCGGTACCGAGTTGCGCAACCCGGACTTTGCCGCGCTGGCCCGAGCGTATGGCGCCGCAGGCCATACCGTGCGCACGCTCGAAGCGTTCCAGTCGGCCGTGGAGGCCGCGCTGGCCTCGCCGGTTGCCACGCTCATCGAGGTACAGACCGACCCGAACATCATCAGCCCGCGTGCGACCATCGATTCGCTGCGCGCCCAGTCACCAAGCCGCGCCCGCCCCTGAACCCGCATTCGCCAACGCCTTTCACATCCCATTTGCCATGACGATGATCCCAGTGACCGACCTGTGCGACCTGCACGAAGACAAGCTCATCTACGGAAGCCTGCGCGTGCTCACGCCGGTGTTCCGCAGCTTTGGCAAGCGCGCCGCGTTTGCGGGCCCTGCTTCCACGCTCAAGGTGTTTGAAGACAACGGCCTGGTGCGTGCCGCGCTTGAAGAGCAGGGGGCCGGCCGCGTGCTGGTGATCGACGGCGGCGGCTCGCTGCGCTGCGCGCTGGTGGGTGGCAACCTCGGCAAGCTGGCCGAGGAGAACGGCTGGGAAGGCATTCTCGTCAACGGCTGCGTGCGCGATACCCGCGAGCTGGCGGAGTGCAACGTCGGCATCCACGCCCTGGCCGTGCACCCGCGCAAGAGTATCAAGAAGAACGCTGGCCAGCGCGAGGTGGGCGTGCAGATGCCCGGCGCGTACATCCAGTCGGGCGAGTGGATCTATGCCGATGAAGACGGCGTGCTGGTTTCGCAGGACAAACTCGCATGAGCCAGCCAATGAACCTTCCGGTGTCCAACCCCGGCCTCATCCATGTCTTCGTCTACGGCACGTTGCGCGCCGGCGAGGCCAACGACCTGCGCGTGGCCGCCGCCGCACGCGGCATCCCCGAGCCTGAACTGCTGGGGTCCGCCAGCTTGCACGGCCGTCTGTACGATTTCGGCGCGTACCCCGGCCTGGTGCTCGACCCGACCGGCACCGCCGTGCGCGGCGATATCTATCGCATCGATGCCGCGCTCGTCCCCGTGCTGGACGAGATCGAAGAGGTCTACCCCGGCGGCGATGCGCTGTTTGTGCGCGAGAACCATGCGGTCGTGCTTGGAGGCAGCACCGTCGACTGCATCGTGTATCCGGTGAGCGCGCAGCATGTCGCTGGGCGGCCCGTCATTACAGGCGGGGATTGGGTGGCGCATCGGCTGGCCCGCGGGTGATCCCCCTCCTTGTGCCCAGGAAACGCCGCTGTTGCGGCGTTTTTTTTGGGGCGGCGATGCGTCGGGCGCAAGTCGAGGTTTTTCATAATGCGGAAAGTCGTTTTGGTCCGCAAAAATTGCGCGCCGCACAGCACCATCGCTGTCTTTCATGATAGGAAAAATCTTTCCGCATCCCGAAATATGGCACATAACTATATGAAAAATAACGAATAAAAACTTTTACACAAGACAAAGTTCTCCTTGTTGCGCTGCACCGGGCTTCCCTACACTCTTATATAAGACATATGACTTGAGCCACCCAGCGGCACCCCAAAAAGGCGCCGGCGGCTCTAGGCGACGAGTGAGAGTTACCCCAGTTTTTATTTGATGGATGCGATCAAAAAGGAGAGTGTGATGTCGCGCGAACTCGAAGTGCAAAAGCTGCAGAAGGAATGGGAAACCAACCCGCGTTGGAAGGGCATCAAGCGCGGCTACACCGCGGAAGACGTGGTGCGCCTGCGCGGCTCGCTGCAGATCGAGCACACGCTGGCCAAGCGTGGTGCCGAGAAGCTGTGGACGCTCATCAACAACGAGCCGTTCGTGAACGCCCTGGGCGCGCTGACGGGCAACCAGGCCATGCAGCAGGTCAAGGCGGGCCTGAAAGCGATCTACCTGTCGGGCTGGCAGGTGGCCGGTGATGCCAACAGCAACGGCGAGATGTATCCGGACCAGTCGCTGTACTCGGTGGATTCGGTGCCCAAGGTCGTCAAGAAGATCAACAACACGTTCCAGCGCGCCGATCAGATCCAGTGGTCGGAAGGCAAGGACGACATCGACTTCTTCGCGCCCATCGTGGCGGATGCGGAAGCCGGTTTCGGCGGCGTGCTGAACGCGTTCGAACTGATGAAGGCCATGATCGAAGCGGGCGCCGCTGGCGTGCACTTCGAAGACCAGCTGGCCGCTGTGAAGAAGTGCGGCCACATGGGCGGCAAGGTGCTGGTGCCCACGCGTGAAGCCGTGAGCAAGCTGGTGGCCGCACGCCTGGCCGCCGACGTGATGGGCGTGCCGACCGTGCTGATCGCCCGTACCGACGCGGAAGCCGCTGACCTGCTGACCACCGACGTGGATGACAACGACAAGCCGTTCTGCACCGGCGAGCGCACCGTCGAAGGCTTCTACCGCACGAAGCCGGGCCTGGAGCAGGCCATCTCGCGCGGCCTGGCCTATGCCGAATACGCCGACCTGGTGTGGTGCGAAACCGGCAAGCCGGATCTCGAGTACGCCAAGAAGTTTGCCGAGGCCATCCACGCCAGGTTCCCCGGCAAGATGCTGGCCTACAACTGCTCGCCGTCGTTCAACTGGAAGAAGAACCTGGACGACGCCACGATCGCCAAGTTCCAGAAGGAACTCGGTGCGATGGGCTACAAGTTCCAGTTCATCACGCTGGCCGGCTTCCACGCGCTGAACTACTCGATGTTCAACCTGGCCTACGGCTACGCCCGCAACCAGATGAGCGCCTTCGTCGAGCTGCAGGAGGCCGAGTTCAAGGCCGCCGAGCGTGGCTTCACCGCGGTGAAGCACCAGCGCGAAGTCGGCACGGGCTACTTCGATGCCGTGACGCAGACCATCGAGCGCGAAGCGTCGACCACGGCGCTCAAGGGTTCGACCGAAGACGAGCAATTCTTCGAAGAAAAGGCGGAAGCCAAAAAGGTCGCTTGAGGTTGCCGACGCATCCGGCATCCAGGTCACCTGGGCCGGTGTGCTGACCACACGCCGGCCGCTCGGACCGCGCCCCAGTGAGTGGCGCGGTTTTTTTTATGTGCGCTTGAAAATCGATTCGAGGTCGAGTGCCGACGTGGGCGTCGCATGCAGCTCCAGCGACTGCTCGATGTGCTGGAAATGCTCGCGCATCAGGTCGTGTGCGCGCTCGACGTTGCGGGTCGCGATGGCTTCTGTGAGCGTGTCGTGCTCATGTTCGGGGCATGCAGGCGGGCCGGGGCGGTCGTAGAGCGTGATGATCAGGCACGTGCGTGAGACCGCCTCGCGCGTGGAGAAAAAAAGCCGTCCCCAAGGACGGCTGTGCGGCATGGGCCCGAGCGGCTCTCAGCGGTACACGATCACCGGGATTTCGGTATGGGTCAGCACCTTCTGCGTCTCGCTGCCGAGCAGCAGGCCGGCCAGCCCGCGCCGCCCGTGCGAGGCCATGAAGATGACGTCGCAGCCATGGCGTTCGGCCGCGTCGATGATGCCCATGTAGGGCACCGGGAAGCAGCTCATGTCGGTGTCGCACTCGATGCCGGCGCTGCGGGCGGCGTCCTCGACGTCCTTGAGGACCACGCGCGCCTGCGCTTCGACCCGCTCCTTGAACGCCTGCGGCGTCTCCACGACGATCTCGGAGAAGGGCGTGTACGGATACTCCTCGAGGCACGTGTATGCCGTCAGGCGCGCGCCCAGGGTCTTGGCAAAGTCGAGCGCGCCCGCCACCGCCTTGCGCGACAGCTCAGAACCATCGGTCGGGATGAGGATGTGCTGGAACATGCGGCCTCCGGAGTGAGGGTGCGAAAGAGGGTCTTGTCTTGATTGTAGGCCGCACGTGCGGTTCCACCCACTCAGGGTGATCGCTAATCCATGCCGATCAGCGCGTCGGCGCGGCGCCAGTAGGCCGGGTTGCCGTACGTGTTCTTGAGGAAATCGATGAAGAGCCGCACCCGCAACGGCAGGTGCTTGCGCTGCGGAAACACCGCGTGGATGCCGATCGGCGGCGCCTCGAAGGCATCGAGCACCGTCACCAGCTTGCCCGTGGCGATGTCGTGCCCGACCTCCCACCACGAGCGCCAGGCCAGCCCGTGGCCCTGCAGGCACCACTCGCGCAGCACCGCGCCGTCGGTGCATTCCATGGTGCCCGAGACTTTCACGGTGATGGCCTTGCCGCCTTGCTGGAACACCCAGCCGCGCTGCACGTTGGCGCTGGCCCCGAAGGCCAGGCAGTTGTGGGCGGAAAGCTGCTCGACCTGCGTCGGTACACCGCGGCGCTCGAGGTAGCTCGGCGCGGCCACCACCACGCGGCGGTTTTCCCACAGGCGGATCGAAACGAGGCTGGAGTCCGGCAGGTCCCCGAGGCGGATGGCGCAATCGAAGCCCTCGTTGACGAGATCCACCACGCGGTCGCCCAGGTCCAGCGTCATCGACACGTCCGGATGCGACGCAATGAAGTCGGGCACCATCGGCGCGACATGGCGGCGGCCGAAGCCCGCCGGAGCCGTCACGCGCAGATGGCCGCTCGCCTTCACGCCGCCCGCCGACACGCTGGCCTCGGCGTTGTGCAGGTCATTGAGGATGCGCTGGCAGTCTTCCAGGAACGCCGAGCCCTCGAAAGTGAGGGTGATGCGCCGCGTCGTGCGTACGAGGAGCTTCACGCCCAGGCGCTCTTCGAGCGCGTCGATGCGGCGCCCGATGATGGCGGGCGCGACGCCCTCGGCGGCGGCCGCGGCAGACAGGCTGCCGCGCGTGGCCACGGCGACAAACGTTTCGAGCTGCTTGAAATGATCCATGGCCGATGCTTATACCGCGTGCTGCGGGATTGTGACGAATATAAAGGTTATCACTCGCCATTCGTCGGGTAAAAGTTAAAGATCAAGTGACCGTTGGCGTCTTTGTGCAGCGCGTCACCTTTTCTAGAATGGCCCTCGTTGCGAAGGTCGGAGAAGCGTTCTGCAGAGCGGAACGCGCGGAGTACCGGCCTTCGGGTCCGTGGAGCTGAGGCATGAGTTCGATTCGCGCGGTGGTCTTCGACGCCTATGGCACGTTGTTCGACGTGTATTCGGTGGCGGCACGCGCCGAGCAGCTCTTTGCCGGCAAGGGCGAGGCGCTGTCGGTCCTCTGGCGCGACAAGCAGATCGACTACACCCGCATCCGCTCGCTGGCCGGCCCCTCGGGCGAGCATTACAAGCCGTTCTGGGACATCACCGTCGACGCGCTGCGCTACGCCGCGGCCCGCCTGGGCGTCGAGCTTTCCGCCCACGACGAGGCCACGCTGATGCGCGAATATGCGTGCCTGTCGGCATTTCCCGAGAACGTGCCTGCGCTGCGCCGCCTGCGCGAGATGGGCTTGCCGCTGGGCATCCTCTCCAACGGCAACCCCCAGATGCTTGACATTGCCGTGAAGAGTGCCGGCATGTCCGGGCTGTTCGATCACGTGCTGTCGGTCGATGCGGTCAAGCTCTACAAGACCGCGCCGCAAGCCTACGCGCTGGCGCCACAAGCGTTTGGTGTGCCGGCGGAACAGATTCTGTTTGTCTCGTCCAATGGCTGGGATGCCTGCGGCGCGACGTGGTACGGCTTCAAGACGTTCTGGATCAATCGCCTGGGGCATCCGCCCGAGGCGCTCGACGTGGCGCCCACTGCGGCGGGCCACGACATGCGCGATCTGCTGCAGTTCGTGCAGGCAACACAAGCGACGTAAGGCATTGCATTTCATCGGTCCAGCCATAGGACCGAACCCGTTCAACCCTCACATCATCCTCTGGAGAAGAACCATGGCGCTCACGCTGCCCCAAGGCATGGAGATCAAGGCCGAGATCCTTCCGGCCTACGAAGACATTCTGACCCCTGAAGCACTGGCGCTGGTCGCCAAGCTGCACCGTGCCTTCCAGCCGCGCCGCAAAGAGCTGCTGGCTGCGCGTGTCGAGCGCGCCAAGCGCCTGGACGCCGGCGAGCGCCCGGACTTCCTGCCCGAGACGAAGGCCATCCGCGAGGGCGACTGGAAGGTTGCGCCGATCCCGCCCGCGCTGCACTGCCGCCGGGTGGAGATCACCGGCCCGGTCGATGCCAAGATGGTCATCAACGCGTTCAACTCGGGCGCGGACAGCTACATGACCGACTTCGAGGATTCCAACACCCCGAACTGGCACAACCAGCTGCAAGGCCAGGTCAACCTGAAGGCTGCCGTGCGTCGCACGCTTACGCTGGAATCGAACGGCAAGACGTACAAACTGAACGACAAGATCGCCACGCTGCAGGTGCGTCCGCGCGGCTGGCACCTCGACGAGAAGCACGTGACCGTCGACGGCGAGCGCGTCTCCGGCGGCATCTTCGACTTTGCGCTGTTCTTCTTCCACAACGCCAAGGAGCAGATCGCCCGCGGCGCCGGTCCGTTCTTCTACCTGCCGAAGATGGAGAGCCATCTGGAAGCGCGCCTGTGGAACGACATCTTCGTGATGGCGCAGAACGAGATCGGCCTGCCGCAAGGCACAATCAAGGCCACCGTGCTGATCGAGACGATCCTCGCCGCCTTCGAGATGGAGGAAATCCTGTACGAACTGCGCGAGCACAGCGCTGGCCTGAACGCCGGCCGCTGGGACTACATCTTCTCGTGCATCAAGAAGTTCAAGGTCGACAAGAACTTCTGCCTGGCCGACCGCGCCAAGGTGACGATGACCTCGCCGTTCATGCGTGCCTACGCGCTGCTGCTGCTCAAGACCTGTCACAAGCGCGGTGCACCGGCCATCGGCGGCATGAGCGCGCTGATCCCGATCAAGAACGATCCGGAGAAGAACGCCATCGCCATGCAGGGCATCATCAACGACAAGAAGCGCGACGCGACCGACGGCTACGACGGCGGCTGGGTGGCTCACCCAGGCCTGGTCGAGCCGGCCATGAAGGAGTTCGTGGCGGTGCTGGGCGACAAGCCGAACCAGTTCGACAAGCAGCGTCCGGACGTGGACGTGAAGGCCGCCGACCTGCTGAACTTCCAGCCCGAAACGCCGATCACCGAAGCCGGCCTGCGCATGAACATCAACGTCGGCATCCACTACCTGGGTGCCTGGCTGGCCGGCAACGGTTGCGTGCCGATCCACAACCTGATGGAAGACGCCGCCACGGCCGAGATTTCGCGCTCGCAGGTGTGGCAGTGGATCCGCTCGCCCAAGGGCAAGCTCGAAGACGGCACGAAGGTCACGGCCGAACTCGTCCGCAAGCTGATCCCCGAAGAGTTGGCCAAGGTGAAGGAGACGGGCGCGGTGGGGCATTTTGACCGCGCGGCAGAAATCTTCGAACAGATGTCGACCTCGGAAGACTTTGCAGAATTCCTGACGCTGCCGCTCTACGAAGAAATCTGAAGCCAGGCGACGCTTCAGGCATCGCGATGAAAAACGCCGGCCGGGGCAACCCGCCGGCGTTTTTCATTTGGCGCAGCGCGGGCCAAGCCGCGCGATAATGTCACGAAATCTTGCGGAGGCTGCTTTGCGCTTTGAACACCTGGTGGAAGTCAACGATCCACTGAACCCCCTCATCGACGCGCTGACCCCCAACCAGATCTGGCAAGGCCTGGTGCTGCGGGTGCGCGAGCAAAAGGAATTCGTCGAAAGCCTGGACGAATGCATCATCACGGCCGAAGGCGACGGCTGGGTCGAGCGCGAACTGGTGTACGGCCGCGCGCGCATCCAGGATCGTGTGACCCTGGAGCCGCATACCCGCGTGACGTACACCACGGCTGCCACGGGCGAGCACGCCGGCGGCTCCCTGACCATGACCATCGAAACCGGCGACAACAACGCGGCGTTCATCCGGTTCGTCTACGACACCACGCTGCCCAACGCGGACGAGAGCGGCGATACGCGCTATGCCGAGATCGTCAAGTCGGCCTACCGCGAATCCGATATCGACACCGTACGCCGCATCCGCGAGATCGCCGCCACCGGCCGCCTCGGCTGACCTGCCACCCCGGCCCTGCATGGAGGATGTGCAGGTCGGGCTGATCCCTTCCTGGTCGTCTCATACAGCATCAGAACGAGACCATGACGACATTCACGCCCACGCTCGAGGCCCTGCGCGCGCGCCACGGGGAGCGCTTCAAGTGGCTCGTGCTGTTCACGCTGATGGTGGGTGCGGTGTCGTCGGTCATCTCGGCCACCATCGTCAACGTGGCCATTCCCGACCTGAGCCGTCATTTCGTGCTCGGGCAGGAGCGGGCGCAGTGGGTGTCGGCGAGCTTCATGGTTGCGATGACCTTGTCGATGCTGCTGACGCCCTGGCTGCTGCTGCGCTTCGGGTTGCGGCGCACGTTCATCGGCGCGCTGGTGCTGCTCGGTGTGGGCGGGCTGGCTGGCGGGCTGTCGCCGAACTACGGCGTGATGATCGCCATGCGTGTCGTCGAGGGGGTTGCCGCCGGCATCATGCAGCCGCTGCCCAACATCCTGATCCTGCGCGTGTTTCCGGAGCGGGAGCAGGGCAAGGCGTTCGGCCTGTTCGGTTTTGGCGTGGTGCTGGCGCCTGCGGTCGGCCCCAGCGTGGGCGGCTTTCTGGTGGAGCTGTTTGGCTGGCGCTCGATCTTCTTCGTGGTGGTGCCGTTCACGCTGCTCGGCTGGGCGATGGCGCGTCGCTTCATGGCCGTCAATTCATCCATGGCGGGCGACCCGAAGCCGCTGGACTGGCGCGGCCTGCTGCTGATTGGCGCGGCGACGGTCTCGCTGCTGAACGGGCTGGTGGCACTGCACGGCGATGTGGTGCACGGCGCGGTGCTGATGCTCGTGTCGGGCGTGTGCGTGGCGGGCTTCGTGTCCTGGCAGCGGCGGGTGGAGTCGCCGTTGCTGGACCTGCGCCTCTTCAGCTACCGGCAGTTTGCGATGGGCGCGGTGGTGGCGTTCATCTACGGCGCCGGGCTGTATGGATCGACATACCTGGTGCCCGTGTACATGCAGGTGGCGCTCGCGTATGCGCCGTCGCGCGCGGGCCTCGTGCTGCTGCCCGCCGGGCTGGTGCTGGCCGTGACGATCATGCTGGCGGGGCGGCTGACCAACCGCATCGAGCCGTTCCGGCTGGTGTCGTTCGGGCTGGCAGCGCTGGCGCTGTCGTTCTTTCTCATGGCGACGAACACGCGCGACACCAGTTATCTGCTGCTGATCGCCATTGCCGTCGTCGGGCGCGTCGGGCTCGGTTTCGTGCTGCCGTCGCTGAGCCTGGGCGCGATGCGCGGCGTCGATTTCACATTGATCGCCCAAGGTTCGAGTGCGGTCAACTTTCTGCGTCAACTCGGCGGGGCAATCGGCGTGTCGGCCACGGGCATCTTCCTGCAATGGCGGCTCGCCACGCGCGGCATCGAGACCGTGCACGGCGCCGCAGTCGACCCACAGGCGCGGCTCGTCGCTTTCGACGAGACCTTCGTCCTCCTCGGTGCGCTGTGCGCACTTGCGGTGGCGGCGGCGTGGCGCATGCGCCGCAGCGGGCCGGCGGTCGCCATGTCGTCTGCGCAATGAAAAACCGGGCGCGGGGCCCGGTCCGTGCATGGCGCAGTGCCGATCACGTCGTCGCGCCGCTCTTCAGTTCTTCGACGAGGTCGATGTACTTCTGCTTGGCCTCATCCTGCGACGTGCCTTTCAGGCCTTCCCACGCCTCAAACTTGTAGCGGCCGACGATGTCGGTGAAGCCAGGCTTGTCGCCGTGCGCGTCGCCTTCGGCGCCTTGCTTGTAGAGGACATACAGGCGCAGCAGCGTCATGTTGCTGGGGCGCTCGGAGAGGCCCTTGACGTCGATCTGGGCTTGCTCGAAACGGGCTTGCAGGTCGCTCATGATGATTCCCGGCTGAAAGACAATGGTCTGGCGATGATAGCGTCCGGGGGGGCGCTCCCATGCCGTTTGAATTCGAGGATGGCTTCGGTTTCCGGCGTGCGCCGCCGCCGGTTCGCGCGTTCATGCGACACACCAGCCGTTACAATGCCGGGATGCCCTGGATTCTCGCTTTCGACACTTCCACCGAGTTCTGTTCCGTCGCCCTCGGTGACGGCACGCGCACACTGTTCCGCCACGAACACACGGGGGCGCGATCGAGCAGTCGCGTGCTGCCCGCCGCCGCCGAGTTGCTGGCCGAGGCCGGTATCGCCCTGGCCGATTGTGCGGCCATCGCGTTCGGCGCGGGGCCGGGTTCCTTTACCGGCCTGCGTACTTCGTGCGGGGTCGCGCAGGGCCTGGCCTTCGGCGCGGACCTGCCGGTCGTGCCGGTCAACTCGCTGGTGGCCTGCGCAGAACAGACGCGGGCGTCCCTGCCCGCTGGCACCGCTGTGACGGTGGCGCTGGATGCCCGCATGGACGAGTGCTACTGGGCCAGCTTCATGCCCGCCGACACGGCGCAGGAGGCCTCCGGGTGGCACGCGCTTTCCGCCATCCAGGTGAGCAGCCCGGACAGCGTGGTGGCGCCATCGCAGCCGTACTGGCTGGCCGGCAACGCCGTGACGGTGTTCGGCGACCGGTTGGCCGTGGCCTCAGGGGCTGCTGCGGTGCTGCCTGAGGTTGCGCCACACGCGCGTGAGGTTGTTGCGGTCGGCTTGCGCCTCCTGGCGGCTGGGCATACGGTCCGGCCCGAAGAGGCGGCGCCGCTCTATGTGCGTGACAAGGTCGCGCTCACCATTGAAGAACGCCAGGCTGTGCAGTTGGCCAAGGCTGCGGCAGCAGGTGCCGGCGCATGAGCCTCATCGACACCGCGCTCGCAGGCGTTGCCGCACAGACGCCGCTGCCCGCCGGGTGGCGCGCCGAGCGCATGACTGCGCTCGATGTGGCAGGCGTTGCCGCCGTCGAACAGACCGCGTTTGCGTTCCCCTGGTCGCGCGGCAATTTCGAGGATTCGCTCAAGTCTGGCCACCTTGGCATCGTGCTGCGCGACGGGGGCAACGAGGTCGCGGGCTACCTGATCCTCATGCCGGTGGTCGACGAGATGCACCTGCTCAACGTGACAGTGGCGCCGGTGTGGCAGCGCCAGGGCCTGGGCCGCTGGCTGCTTCGGCTGGCGGTGGCGCTCACACTCGCGCACGGTTTCGGCAGCCTGCTGCTGGAGGTGCGTCCGTCCAACACGGGGGCCATTGCGCTGTATCGCCGCGCCGGGTTTGCCGAGATTGGTCGTCGCAAGCGCTATTACCCGGCAGAGAACAACACGCGGGAGGATGCCCTCGTCATGCGCATCAGCTGCGAGGCAAGCGGCGTGGAGGCAGCATGAATCGTCGATCCCGGATGCTGGAAGCGCTGGGCGTTTCCACGGAATGGACCTTGCGCGGTGCGCAGCCGCCCGCCGAGCAGGTCGAGGACATTGCCGTCGTCGAGCCGCCGCTCGAGGCCGAAGCCTTTGCCGCTGCGGTGGCTGCCGAGCCCGCACCCGGGCGAGTCGAAATGCCGCCGGCCGAGATCGGGATTCCGGTGGGCGGGGGCGGGGCAGAGGCGGCGATTCCGCGCGCGCAGCGCATCGCGGCATTCGGCTGGGCCGAGCTTGAGGCCGCTGTCTCGAATTGCACGTCCTGCAAGCTGTGCGAACGGCGCACGAATACGGTATTCGGCGTGGGCGACCGTCAGGCCGACTGGATGCTGATCGGCGAGGCGCCCGGCGAAAACGAAGACAAGCAGGGCGAACCGTTCGTCGGCCAGGCCGGCAAGCTGCTGGACAGCATGCTGCGCGCCGTCGGCCTGTCGCGTCAGCCGGGTGAGGGCAAAGGCGTGTTCATCGCCAACGTTCTCAAGTGTCGCCCGCCGGGCAACCGCGACCCGGAGCCGGACGAGGTCGCGATGTGCGACCCGTATCTCAAGCGCCAGATTGCCTTGGTCAAGCCACGCATCATCGTCGTGTTGGGGCGCGTGGCCGCACAGAACCTGCTGCAGACGCAGACGCCTGTAAGCAAGCTGCGGGGCAAGGTGCACGAGGTGGAAGGCGTGCCGGTGGTCGTGACCTACCACCCGGCGTATCTGTTGCGCACCCTGGGCGACAAGGCCCGCGCGTGGGAAGACCTGTGCCTGGCGCGCAAGGTCTACGCGGAGCACGGCGGCCACTGATGGACCGCCGCGGCGTGTGGCTTCAGTGGTGCTTGTCCTCGCCGATGAGGGCGGCGGAGTGGTACAGCTTTTCGTTGAGGCGATGCCGGCGCATGACCAGGGCCATCGTCGCGCAGACAAACAGGCCAAACGAGACGATCACCACGCCCACCGAGACGTTCAGCTTGATGAGCAGGGCGTAGAGGCACAGCATCAGCAGTACCGAAACGTTCTCGTTGAAGTTCTGCACCGCGATGGAGTGGCCGGCCGAGAGCAGCACGTGCCCCCGATGCTGCAGCAGCGCATTCATCGGCACCACGAAGAAGCCCGACATGGCGCCCACCAGCATCAGGAACAGGTAGGCGATCAGCATGTACAGCGGCAGCTTCATCGTGCCGATCTGGAAGGTGACTTCCGGAATCGTGTGCTTGGTGTAGAAGGCCATGAGCATGACGACCACGCCCATCGCCACACCCACCGGCAGCACGTCGAGCGAGCGGCGCAGCGGGATCTTCACGGCGGCGGCCATCGCGCCAGCGGCCACGCCCACGGCCACCACGGCCTGCAGGATGGCGCCCTGCGAGAGGTTCAGTTCCAGCGATTGCTCCGCCCACTTGAGCACGATGAACTGCAGCGTGGCGCCCGCGCCCCAGAACAGCGTCGTCACGGCCAGCGAGATCTGCCCGAGCTTGTCGCGCCACAGGGCGTTGAAGCAGTCGGCAAATTCGGAGATCAGGCGGACCGGGTTCTTTTCCTGCTGCGGATACCGTGCCCCGGTGTCGGGAATGCGCGTATTGAACAGGGCCGCAACGAGGTAGATCACCATGATCACCAGCATGGCCGCCTCAGCGGGGGTGTCGATGGCTTCCAGCCCGGGAATATCGAACGACAGCAGCCACGACGACACATGCTTGGAGATCAACGCCCCGCCAAGCACCGTCCCCAGGATGATGGAACCCACCGTCAGCCCTTCGATCCAGCCGTTGGCGGCGACGAGCTTCTCGGCGGGGAGCAGCTCGGTGAGGATGCCGTACTTGGCAGGCGAGTAGGCCGCCGCCCCAAAGCCGACCACGCCGTACGCGAGCAAAGGATGGATGCCGGTGAGCATGACGCCGCAGCCCACGAGTTTGATCGCATTGGTGATGAGCATCACCTTGCCCTTGGGCATGGAGTCTGCGAACGCACCCACGAAGGCGGCAAGCAGAACGTAAGAGAGCACGAAGAACAGCTTGAGCAGCGGGGTCATCCACTGCGGTGCATGCATCTCCGTCAGAAGGGCGATGGCCGCGATGAGCAGCGCATTGTCAGCCAGCGACGAGAAGAACTGCGCCGCCATGATGGTGTAAAAACCCTTCTTCATACCTTCGAATTCGTCCCCGTAGAGCGCGGTGGCATTCCGGTCTTCACGACTTGCCGGCAGCGTGCCGGCAGGCCGAAGTGTTCCCGGGGGTGACCGGCCAGGCGGTGCTCCGGCTGACCGGCCAGAGCAACGTGCAGCTGCGCGCTTGCGGCACGGGTGTCGTCACGCGCGCGGGCTCCCCAGATCGTGGCTCCCTTGGGCATGGCCGGCACGCATCGCCGGGTTGCCGCGGGAATCTTCACAGACAGGCGTCCGGGGCGTGTGTTCCGCCCGGTGCGGGTTTTCTTCTCGCCTGCGTGCATGGTCAAACCGAATGTGGCGCCATCGCGCAAAAAGAAGTGGCTATTGCCCAACTTTCCGTATGCAGCGAGCGCATCACGACTGTTTTCCCATGCCTAAATTGAACGGCTTTATATCACGAAACTTGCGGGCTTCCGGTGACGATCGGGCACTTTCTTTTCTCCCGCTCGGCCGGTGGGGGCGAACCAGTGGGCGTCCTGTGGTCAAATAGAACGCTCATCATGCAGGGCCGGGTACATCGGTCCGGTCTGCTATACAGACATATTGCAGTGCAACACCGACGCCGCGCCACGAGCGCCCATCGTCCCAACGTTTTGCAGGTTTGCCGTCATGCCTAGACCCATCCACGCCGTCATTCACGGTCCCGCACTCGCCAATAATCTCCAGGTTGCCCGTCGACACGCGCCCAACTCGCGCGTGTGGGCCGTCGTCAAGGCCAACGCCTACGGGCACGGTATCGAGCGCGTGTACGAGGGGTTGCGACAGACCGACGGCTTTGGCCTGCTCGACCTGAACGAGGCGATCCGCCTGCGGGAGCTGGGCTGGCAGGGACCCGTGCTGCTGCTCGAGGGCTTCTTCAAACCGGAGGATCTGGCGATCGTCGAGCAGTACCGCCTGACGACGACCGTCCACAACGAAGAGCAGTTGCGTATGCTGGAACTGGCCCGCCCCAAGGGGCCGATCAGCGTGCAGCTCAAGATCAACACGGGCATGAGCCGCCTCGGCTTTGCCCCGGCCGCGTATCGGGCGGCATGGGAGCGCGCCCGCGCCATCTCGGGTGTCGGCACCATCGTGCACATGACGCATTTTTCCGATGCCGACGGCCCGCGCGGGATCGAGCACCAGCTCGCGGCGTTCGAGCAGGCCACGCAGGGCTTGCCTGGGGAGGCATCGCTCTCCAACTCCGCCGCCACGCTGTGGCACCCGAAGGCGCATCGCGACTGGGTGCGCCCCGGCGTGATCATGTACGGCGCATCGCCCACCGGCGTGGCAGCCGACATCGAGGGTACGGGCCTGCTGCCCGCCATGTCGCTCAAGAGCGAGCTGATTGCCATCCAGGATCTGCAGCCCGGCGCGACCGTCGGTTACGGGTCGCGCTTTACCGCCGAGCAGCCGATGCGCATCGGCATCGTGGCGTGCGGTTATGCCGACGGCTACCCGCGCCATGCGCCGGGCTGGGGTGGCAACCACACGCCGGTGCTCGTTGACGGCGTGCGCACGCGGCTCGTGGGCCGCGTGTCGATGGACATGATCACCGTGGACCTGACCGGCGTTCCGGACGCGCGCGTCGGCACGCCGGTGACGCTTTGGGGCGAAGGCTTGCCGATCGACGATGTCGCGCACGCCGCGGGCACCGTCGGCTATGAGCTGATGTGCGCGCTGGCGCCCCGCGTGCCGGTGCTCGTCGAGCCGGTTGGCACAGCGGACACGGGCGACACGCTCGGCAAGGCGGCCTGAGGGCGGTTGCCCGCCGGTGTCATCGTCGGCATCGACATCACATCAAGATCAAGCGGCCGCCGCCCGAGCGCAGCGGCCGTCAGCGGGGGGTTGTTTGGCCAAGAGCAAGACGGTCTATACGTGCACCGAGTGCGGGGGCACGTCGCCGAAATGGGCGGGGCAGTGCCCCAATTGCCAGCAGTGGAACACGCTGGTCGAGACAGTGGCGCAGCCGGCGACCGGCGCCGGCGCGCGTTTCCAGTCGCTGGCGTCCAGTGCCACGGTACGCAAGCTGTCGGACATCGACGCGGTGGACGTGCCGCGCTTCTCCAGCGGTATCGACGAGTTCGACCGCGTGCTGGGCGGCGGCTTGGTGAGCGGCGGCGTGGTGCTGATCGGCGGCGATCCGGGCATCGGCAAATCGACGCTGCTGCTGCAGGCGCTGTCGAACCTGTCGGCCGACCGCCGTGTGCTGTATGTGAGCGGCGAAGAGTCCGGCGCGCAGATCGCATTGCGGGCGCGGCGCCTGGGCATCGAAAGCCCGAACCTCGCGCTGCTGGCGGAAATCCAGCTCGAGCGCATCCAGGCCACCATCGAGGCGGAGAAACCCGAGGTCGTCGTCATCGATTCCATCCAGACGCTGTATTCGGAGGCGCTGACCTCGGCGCCGGGCTCCGTGGCGCAGGTGCGCGAATGTGCGGCGCAACTGACGCGCATCGCCAAGCGGCTGGATGTGACGACGATCCTCGTCGGCCATGTCACCAAGGAGGGCGCGCTGGCCGGGCCGCGCGTGCTCGAGCACATCGTCGACACGGTGCTGTATTTCGAGGGCGATACGCATTCAGCCTATCGGCTGGTGCGCGCCTTCAAGAACCGCTTCGGCGCCGTGAACGAGCTCGGCGTGTTCGCGATGACGGAGCGCGGCCTGCGCGGCGTGGCCAATCCGTCGGCGCTGTTCCTGTCGCAGCATGAACAGGTGGTGCCGGGCTCGTGCGTGCTGGTCACGCAGGAAGGGACGCGGCCGCTGCTGGTGGAGATCCAGGCGCTGGTGGACACGGCCAATGTGCCCAACCCGCGCCGCCTGGCGGTAGGCCTGGAGCAGAACCGGCTGGCGATGCTGCTGGCGGTGCTGCATCGCCATGCCGGCATCGCCTGCTTTGACCAGGACGTCTTCCTCAACGCCGTGGGCGGGGTGAAGATCACCGAGCCGGCGGCGGACCTGGCGGTGCTGCTGGCCATTCATTCGTCGATGCGCAACAAGCCGCTGCCGCGCGGGCTCGTGGTCTTCGGCGAGATCGGCCTGGCCGGGGAAATCCGCCCGACGCCGCGCGGGCAGGAGCGCCTGAAGGAAGCGGCCAAGCTGGGTTTCTCGATCGCCGTGATCCCCAAATCGAACGCACCGAAGCAGCCCATCGACGGGCTGGACGTGATTGCGGTCGAGCGCATCGAGCAGGCCATCGACCGCGTGCGTGCGCTCGAGGCCTGATCGTTCAACAACTTGCAACGGTCTCGGCGGGCGATCTGAAAATGCCGATGCCGTTGCAATGCGATAATCCGCCAACTTTTCCCGCTGAATCTTTCTGTCCAGACGCCGCCATGCAAGCCAATTCGCGCGCCTTTTTCCTGCTGATTGCCGTGATCGCCTTCGGGCTCGTCGGCTATGCGCTGTATCTGCAGCACGCCGAGGGGCTGCAGCCGTGTCCGCTGTGCATTCTGCAGCGGTTTGCGCTGCTCGGGATCGGGGTGTTTTCGCTGCTGGCGGCGCTGTCGTCCGCCACGCGGCTGTTGTGGCACGGTCTTGGCATGCTGTCGGGCCTGGCCGGCATTTGCGTGGCGGGGTATCACGTGTCGCTGCTGCTGAACCCGAAGTCCACGTGCGGTATCGACCCGATCGAGAACTGGGTCAACGCGCTGCCGACAGCCAAATGGCTGCCGCAGGTATTCGAGTCCGATGGACTGTGCACGGCGCCGACGCCGCCCATTCTGGGCGTGTCAATCCCGGCATGGTCGCTGATCTGGATGGTCATCCTTGCGCTGACACTGGTGGTGGCGATGATCCGCCGCGAGCGCCGCTGAGAGAGCCAAGCGGGCCATGCAGCGCGTACTGGTCAGCGCCTGCCTGCTGGGCCAGCCTGTGCGCTACGACGGCGGAACGGTCGTCACGGAGGGCGGCATCCTCGCGCGCTGGCAGATGGAAGGCCGGGTGATCCCGGTCTGCCCGGAGATGGCAGGCGGCTTGCCGGTGCCGCGCCCGCCGGCGGAAATCCATGGCGAAGGCGGCGGCGCCGCTGTGTTGCGCGGCGCCGCCCGCGTGTTCGAGCACCACGGTCGCGATGTCACCGGCGCATTTGTTCGGGGCGCGCAACGCGCCCTGGCTGCAGCGCAGGAGGCCGGCGCGCAGGTGGCCGTGCTCACCGAGCGCAGCCCCTCCTGTGGTTCGGCGTTTCTTTACGACGGAACATTCTCCGGTCAGCTGCAGCCGGGCCAGGGCGTGACGGCGGCGCTACTGCGCCAGCACGGGATTCGCGTCTTCAGCCAGCATCAGCTGGAAGACGCGGCGCATCTGCTGGCCATACTCGATCGCGACGGTTCAGTCGGCAAACCGTAACGGCAGGGCGAGCTGTACCGGCGCGCCGTTCTCGTTGACCACGCTGTTGCGCTCGGTAAAGAGCGGATGCCGCATGGCCTCTTCCATGCGCAGCACGGGCGTAACGCAGCAGTCGGCATGGGCAAAGCGCGCTGTCCACTCGGCTTGCGTGGCGGTGCGGAACAGCGTGGCCAGTTCATCATGGATGCCGCGGGCGTCTTCACCGCCAATCGGCTGGCCGAGCGACCAATGCCGGTCTTTCCACTCCGGCCTGCCGATGACGTCGCACATCGTCTGCCAGAACTTCAATTCGAGCGCGCCCACCGCCATGAAGCGATCGTCTGCCGTGCGGTACACGCCGTAGCACGGAACCCCGCCGTTGAGCAGGTCGGTGCCGGCCGGGCTCGCCTTGCCACGGGTGCCCACCGCAAAGAACGCCATCAGGTTGTGCGCGAAGACCGAGTCGGTCATCGATACGTCGATGTAGCGGCCGCGGCCGGTGGCGCGCGCATCCACCAACGCGGCCAGGATGCCGACCACCGCCGTGAGGGCACCGCCGAGCAAGTCGCCGATCTGCACGTTGGGGACGATGGGCGCGCCGTCGGCGCCGGCGAGCTGATCGAGCATGCCCGCATAGCCCACGTAGTTGATGTCGTGGCCGGCCGCGTGCGCGAGCGGGCCGTCCTGGCCGTAACCGGTGATGGAGCACATCACGAGGGCCGGGTTGGCGGCGCGCAGCGTATCCCAGCCGAGGCCGAGGCGCGCCATCACGCCGGGGCGGAAGCTCTCGATCAGCACGTCGGCATGGCGCACGTGCTCGATGAGTGCTTCACGGCCTTCGGGGGGCTTGAGGTCGAGCCGCACCTCGGTCTTGCCGCGATTGAGCGAGCGGAAGAACAGGCTGGGGCGGCCGGTTTCGCGATCGGCGGACGAGCGCAGCATGTCGCGCGCGTAATCGCCCGGACCAGGGTCTTCGATCTTGATGACGTCCGCGCCAAGGTCGGCCAGATGGCGACTGGCGGCCGGGCCCGGCAAGAGCCGCGTGAGGTCGAGCACGCGCACGCCGGCCAGTGGGTGCTGCGTGGCGGTGGGGGCGTCCGGCGACGAAGCGGAAACGGTCATCTGCAAGTCTCCCTGGCCGGACGTGCCGGCGTTATCCGATCTGTTCGAGTTGTTCGTGCAGTTCGAGCCAGCGTTCTTCCAGCGCGCCGAGTTCGGTGTTGATCTCGGCCTGGCGGCGCAGGCTTTCCATCATGCGTGCCTTGTTGGCTTCCTCATAGGCGGCGCTGTCGGCCAGGAACGCCTCCAGCTCGGCCTTTTCCTTCTGCAGCGGGGCCATGCGCTTTTCGATGGCGTCCACGTCCTTTTGCAGCGGCTTGCGCAGGGCGGCCAGGCGCTGGCGCTGCTCGGCTTCTTCGCGCTTCTGGTCGCGGCGATTGGCTGCGGGCGCGGCGCCGGCCTCGGTGGCCGGCGCGCTTGCCGCGGCGCGTTTGGCGGCCGCCTGCTTGAGCAGCCAGTCGCGGTAGTCGTCCAGGTCGCCGTCGAACGGTGCGACGGTGCCCTGGCCGACCAGCAGGAACTGGTCGGTCGTGGCGCGCAGCAGGTGCCGGTCGTGCGAGACGAGGATCAGCGTGCCATCGAACTGGGCGAGCGCCATCGTCAGCGCTTCACGCGTGTCGAGGTCCAGGTGGTTTGTCGGCTCGTCGAGCAGCAGCAGGTTGGGGCGCTGCCAGACGATGAGCGCGAGCGCCAGGCGCGCCTTTTCGCCGCCGGAGAATGGGGCGATGGGCGCAGTCGCCATGTCGCCGCGGAAGTTGAAGCTGCCGAGAAAGTCGCGCAGCTCCTGCTCGCGCACGTCGGGGGCCAGGCGCGCCAGGTGCAGCAGCGGCGAGGCGTTGTCGTCCAGCGTCTCAAGCTGGTGCTGGGCAAAGTAGCCAATCTGCAGGCCCTTGCCGCGACGGATCGTGCCCGACAGCGGCGCGAGCGTATCGGCCAGCGTTTTCACGAGCGTCGACTTGCCCTGGCCGTTGGCGCCCAGCAGGCCGATGCGCTGGCCGGTCTGGATCGAGAACGTCAGGTGTTTGAGGATGGTGATGGGCTCATCAACGCTCGGGCCGGGATAGCCGCAATCGACCGCCTCGAACGTCAGCATCGGGTTGGGCGCGGCATCGGGTTCGCGGAATTCGAACGAGAAGCCCGCCGCCGCATGCACGGGCGCGAGGCGCTCCATGCGCTCGAGCGCCTTGACGCGGCTCTGCGCCTGCTTGGCCTTGGTGGCCTTGGCCTTGAAGCGGGTGATGAACGATTCGAGATGCGCGATCTGCTTCTGCTGCCGTGCGTAGGCGGCTTCCTGCTGCGCCATCTGCTGCAGGCGCTGCGTCTCGAACTGCGTGTAGTTGCCGCCGTAGCGCTTGAGTTTCTGCTGCTCGATGTGCAGCGTGACGTTGCACACGGCGTCGAGGAATTCCCGGTCGTGCGAGATCGTCACCAGCGTGCCGGGATACCGCGAAAGCCAGTCTTCCAGCCAGACCACGGCGTCCAGATCCAGGTGGTTCGTCGGTTCGTCGAGCAGAAGCAGGTCGGACGGACACATCAGCGCCTGCGCGAGGTTCAGCCGCATGCGCCAGCCGCCGGAGAAGCTCGCCACCGGCTGTGTGGTCTGCGCCATCGTGAAACCGAGACCGAGCAGCAGCGCCTGCGCACGCGCCGGTGCGGTGTAGCCGTCGGCATCGGCGAAGGCGGCGTGGGCTTCGGCCTGGGCGTGGCCGTCGTGCGCAGCTTCGGCGGCGGCCAGGCGGCGTTCGATGTCGCGCAGGCGGGTGTCGCCGTCGAGCGTGTAGTCCAGCGCGCTGCGGTCAACCGCGGGCGTTTCCTGCGCCACGTGGGCAATCCGCCAGGTGGGCGGGATGGCGACCTCGCCGCCGTCGGCATGCAAGTCGCCGCGCAGCAGCGCAAACAGCGTGGATTTGCCGCTGCCGTTCACGCCGACGAGGCCCACGCGCTCACCAGGGTTGAGGGTGGCGGTGGCGTGGTCGAACAGCACCTTGGTGCCGCGCTGGAGGACGAGGTCGTCGAATCGGATCACGAAGAACTGCGCTTTTGGACAATCGGAGAAGGGTGCGATTGTAGCCTGCCGCCGCGCACGATCCTGGCGCGCCGGGAGCGGCCGATGTGGTGCATTGCACCGTTGAAGCGCGCCGCGCGCCCGGCATCTGTGCGGACGCTTTTGACCTAGGGAAAACCATAGGTCTGCATGAAAGTTTTTTTCTTTACATGCGCCATTCGTGAAAATACATTTACACAAAATTTTCACAGCCCAAGAACATGGCGAAACCCACCAGCAAGCGTACGGATGTGTCCAAGGGCGCATTCGCGGCCGATGCCTCGGTCTCCGAGCGCATCGGAGCGGCGCTTGCCACGCTCACGCCGGCGCACCAGCGCATGGCCGAATACGTGCTGGCGAACCCGTTTCGCGCCGCCACCATGCGCATCGACGAGTTTGCCGCCGCGGTGGACATGTCGATTGCCACGGCCAACCGTTTTGCGCTGGCGCTGGGCTTTGACGGCTATCCGCAGTTTCGCGCGGAGCTGCTGCGCGGCTTCGAGGCGACGCTCGCCCCGGTCGAGAAGCTGCGTCACGAGCTGGCCCGGCCGGCCACCAGCGCCGAGATTTTCGCCGCCTCGCTCAACGAAGACATTGCCAACCTCGATGCCACCCGCCGCATGGTCGATGCCGCCGCCTGCGAGCGCGCGGTGGATGCCATCCTCGGTGCGCAGCGCATCTACGTGATGGGCTTTGGCGCCAGCGGCTACCTCGCCGGGCTGCTGCGCCACGGGCTGGATCTGTACTGCAACACGGTGATTTCCGTCTCGCAGGCGGGCGGCGCATCGGACGCGGCCCGCCAGCTGCGCAAGATCGGCCCGAAGGACCTGCTGATCGCCATCGCGTTTCCGCGCTATGCCGCCGACACCATCACCCTGGCCAGGCAAGCCGGCGAGCAGGGCTGCCAGGTGCTGGCCTTGACCGATGGCCCGACTTCGCCGCTCGCGCCGCTGGCCGGCATCGCGCTGTATGCGCGCACCGAGCGGCAGTTCTCCGCGACGTCGGACACGGCCGCCGTGGCGCTGTTCGAGGCGCTGTGCGGCGCGGTGGCGCATCGCTCTGCGCATTCGCTCGAGTCTGCCGAGCGCCTGACTGCCTTCGTGCTGCCCTGGCTGCATACCGGCCAGGCATCGCGCCCAGGCACATCGGGCGCCGACGCTTCCGGCGCGTCCACCACCTCTCGCCGCGGCCGCAAGCGCGCCGCTGAAAACTGATTTTCATAGAGCCACGCATGACCACGCCCATTCTCGCCATCCATGGCGGCGCCGGCACCATCACCCGTTCGGACATGAGCGCCGACAAGGAAGCCGCCTACCAGCAGGCGCTCAACGACATCCTGGCTGCCGGCCAGCGCATCCTGATGGACGGCGGCAGCGCCCTCGATGCAGTGACCGAGGCCGTGCGCCTGCTCGAAGAATGCCCGCTGTTCAATGCCGGCAAGGGTGCGGTGCTCACGAGCGCCGGCACGTACGAACTCGATGCGTCGATCATGGATGGCACCACGCTGGCCGCCGGCGCGGTGACGTGCGTCAAACGGCTGCGCAACCCCATCCTGGCGGCCCGTGCCGTGATGGAGCACAGCGAACACGTGCTGTTCACCTCGGAGGGCGCCGAGGCATTCGCCAAGGCACAGGGCCTGGAGTTCGTCGAGCCCGGCTATTACTACACCGAGGCCCGCTACGCCCAGTGGCAGCGTGCCCGCCAGAAAGACGGCATGGCGATGTTCCTCGACCACGACGCCGCATCACTCATGGCCAAGCCGGCCGAACCCATCGACCCGGACAGCAAGTTCGGCACCGTGGGTGCCGTGGCGTGCGATGCGCAAGGCCGGCTGGCGGCGGCCACGTCCACGGGCGGCGTCACCAACAAGAAGGTCGGCCGCGTGGGCGATACGCCGATCGTCGGGGCAGGGTGTTTCGCCAACAACGTGGCGGCGGTGTCGTGCACGGGCACGGGCGAGATGTTCATCCGCGCCGTCGCGGCCTACGACGTGGCCGCGCAGATGCAGTACGCCGGCAAGTCGCTGGCCGACGCGGCGGACGATGTGGTGATGCGCAAGCTCGTCGCCATCGAGGGCCGCGGCGGGATGATCGCCGTCGACGCGCAGGGCAACGTTGCGTTGCCGTTCAACACCGAAGGGATGTACCGCGGGTTTGCGCGCGGGGCCGAAGCGCCCGTCGTGTCGATCTACCGGTAAGCACGAGCCCAGCAGAGAAGCGAGCAGGACAGCAGGAGATTTGTCGTGACAGCAAACAAACAGCCCAGTGCCAGCAGCGTCATTGCCATGCCCGATCAGCGCGTCGTGCAGGTGCAGGACCTGAGCGTGCGCTTTGCCACGTCCGAACGTGTGGTCGACGCGGTGCGCAACCTGTCGTTCCATGTCGACCGCGGCGAGACGCTGGCCGTGGTGGGCGAATCGGGGTCGGGCAAGTCGGTGACGTCGCTGGCGCTGATGCGGCTGGTGGAGCACGGCGGCGGCAAGATCGTCGGCGGGCAGATGCATCTGCGCCGCCGCAACGGCGAGGTGCTGGACCTGGCCAACGCCAGCCCCGCGGCCATGCGTGGCGTGCGCGGCGCCGATATCGCGATGATCTTCCAGGAGCCCATGACCTCGCTCAACCCGGTGTTCACCGTGGGCGAGCAGATTGCCGAATCGATCCGCCTGCACCAGGGGAAGTCCGCCAGTGAAGCCAAGGCCGAGGCGCTGCGCATGCTGGAGCTGGTGCGCATTCCGGAAGCCCGCAATGTGCTGGGGCGCTATCCGCACCAGCTGTCGGGCGGCATGCGCCAGCGCGTGATGATTGCGATGGCGCTGTCATGCAAACCGTCGCTGCTGATTGCGGATGAGCCGACCACCGCGCTGGACGTCACCATCCAGGCCGAAATCCTGCAACTGATCCGCGCGCTGCAGCAGGAGCTGCACATGGCCGTGGTGTTCATCACGCACGACATGGGCGTGGTGGCGGAAGTGGCCGACCGCGTGCTCGTGATGTACAAGGGCGATCGCGTGGAAGAGGGCCCGTCGGCCACGGTCTTCGCACAGCCGGCGCATCCGTATACGCGTGCGCTGCTGTCGGCGGTGCCGCGCCTCGGCTCGATGCAGGGCACCGATGGCCCGGCGCGCTTTCCGCTGTTGCGTGTGGATGGCACGGCCGCCGCGGTCGATACGACACCGCAACCGGCGGCGTCGCACGATGTGCAACCCATTTTGCGTGTGCGTGATCTCGTCACGCGCTTTGACGTGCCCACGGGCATCTTCGGCCGCGTCACGCGCCGGGTGCATGCGGTGGAGCAGGTCAGTTTTGATCTCTACCCTGGTGAGACGCTGGCGCTGGTCGGCGAATCGGGCTGCGGCAAGTCGACGACGGGACGGTCGCTCTTGCGTCTGGTGGACTGCCAGAGCGGCAGCATCGAATTTGCCGGCCAGAACATCGGCGAGTTGAAGGGGCCCGCGCTCCAGACGCTTTGCCGAAACATCCAGTTCATCTTCCAGGACCCATTCGCCTCGCTGGACCCGCGCGTGCCGGTCGGCTACTCCATCATGGAGCCGCTGCTGGTGCACAAGGTGGCTTCCGGCAAAGAGGCGCAGCAACGCGTGGAATGGCTGCTCGACAAGGTGGGCCTGCAGGCCGCGCATGCGTCGCGCTATCCGCACGAGTTCTCGGGCGGGCAGCGCCAGCGCATCTGCATTGCGCGCGCGCTGGCATTGAACCCGAAAGTGGTGATTGCCGACGAGTCGGTGTCCGCGCTGGACGTGTCGATCCAGGCGCAGATCGTCAACCTGATGCTCGACCTGCAGAAGGAGTTTGGCGTTGCGTTCCTGTTCATCTCGCATGACATGGCGGTGGTGGAGCGCATCAGCCATCGCGTGGCTGTGATGTATCTCGGCCAGATCGTCGAGATCGGCCCGCGCCGCGCGATCTTCGAAAACCCGCAGCACCCCTATACGAAGAAGCTGATGTCGGCCGTGCCGATTGCGGACCCGGCGCGCCGTCACCTGAAGCGTGAACTTTCCACGCACGAAATTCCCAGCCCGATCCGTGCCGTTGGCGACCTGCCGGTGGTGCAGCCGTTGGTGCAAGTGGCGCCAGACCACTTTGTTGCCCGCCATTCGATTGGCGGCGCGTATTAATCGCAATACAGAACGCAGTGAGACGTCATCTTTGATGAGGAGGAAGGAAATGTTCAATCGCTTTGCCCACCGAGTCGCATTCGGCCCGCGCGCAGCCATGGTTGCCAGCGGCCTGGCCCTGGCGGCATTCACCATGCCGGCCTTTGCCGCCAAGGACGCCGTGATGGCGGTCTACTCGACCTTCACCACGATGGACCCGTACGACGCCAACGACACGCTGTCGTTCAGCGCCGCCAAGTCGTTCTATCAAGGCCTGTTCGGCTTCGACAAGGACATGAAGCTGGTCAACGTCCTGTGCGACAGCTACGACGTCAGCAAGGACGGCCTGGTCTACACGTTCAAGCTGCACAAGGGCGTGAAGTTCCACGACGGCACCACGTTTGACGCCACCGCCGTCAAGGCCAACCTGGACCGCGTGACGGACCCGGCCAACAAGCTCAAGCGTTTCGTGCTGTTCAACCGCGTGGCGAAGACCGAAGTGGTGGATCCGTACACCGCCCGCGTGACGCTCAAGGAGCCGTTCTCGCCGTTCATCAACGTGCTGGCGCACCCGTCGGCGGCCATGATTTCGCCCACGGCGCTCAAGAAGTACGGCAAGGACATCGCCTTCCACCCGGTCGGCACCGGCCCGTTCGAGTTTGTCGAATGGAAGCAGACCGACTACCTGAAGGGCAAGAAATTCGAGGGCTACTGGAAGCATGGCCTGCCGAAGATCGACACCATCACCTGGAAGCCGGTGGTCGACAACAACACGCGCGCCACCGTCATGCAGACGGGCGAAGCCGACTTTGCGTTCACGATTCCGTTCGAGCAGGCCGCGGTGCTCAAGAGCAGCCCGAAGGTTGACCTGATTGCAGCGCCGTCGATCATTCAGCGCTATGTCAGCTTCAACACCAACGTGAAGCCGTTCGACAACCCCAAGGTGCGTCAGGCAATCAACTACGCCATCAACAAGGATGCGCTGACCAAGGTGGCGTTTGCGGGCTACGCCGTGCCGTCTGAAGGTGTGGTGCCGCCGGGCGTGGACTACGCCGTCAAGCTGGGTCCGTGGCCGTACAACCCGGCCAAGGCGAAAGAGCTCCTGAAGGAAGCGGGCTACCCGAACGGCTTCGAGACGCAACTGTGGTCGGCCTACAACCACACGACGGCGCAGAAGATCATCCAGTTCGTGCAGCAGCAACTGGCGCAGGTCGGCATCAAGGCGTCGGTGCTGGCGCTGGAAGCCGGCCAGCGCGTCGAGCGCGTCGAAAGCGTGCCGAAGCCGGAAGACGCCGGCGTGCGCATGTACTACGCAGGCTGGTCGTCGTCGACGGGTGAATCGGATTGGGCGCTGCGTCCGCTGCTGGCATCGGAAGCCATGCCGCCCAAGTCGTTCAACACGGCGTACTACAAGAACGAGCAGGTCGATGCCGACATCGCGGGCGCGCTGCGCACGACCGATCGCGCAGAGAAGTCGAAGCTCTACACCGACGCGCAGAAGCGCATCTGGGAAGACGCACCGTGGGCCTTCCTGGTGACGGAGAAGATCGTCTACGCACGTTCGAAGCGTCTGTCGGGGGCCTACGTGGCGCCGGACGGCTCGTTCAGCTTTGATGACATCGACATCAAGCAGTAAGCCTCAACGTTGTGCCGGCCCGCGCAGGCGTTGTGCGGGCCACTGAATTTCCGCCTGCGGTGGATTTGCCATGCTGAATTACTTCGTAAAACGTGTGCTGGGCGTGATCCCGACGCTGCTGATCGTGGCAGTGCTGGTGTTCCTGTTCGTGCATCTGTTGCCCGGCGACCCGGCGCGTTTGGCCGCCGGCCCCGAAGCGGACGAGACGACGGTCGATCTCGTACGCAAGGACCTGGGCCTGGACAAGCCGATGCACGAGCAGTTCGTGCGTTTCTTCGCCAACGCCGCACGCGGTGAATTCGGCAACTCCATCCGCACCAAGCGCCCGGTGAGCGAAGAGATTGGCGAACGCTTCTGGCCGACGCTCAACCTGACGATCACCAGCATGGTGTGGGCGGTGATCTTCGGCATGGTGATCGGCATCACATCCGCCGTGTGGCGCAACAAGTGGCCCGACCGTCTGGGCATGACGCTCGCCGTGTCGGGCATTTCGTTCCCCGCGTTCGCACTCGGCATGCTGCTGATGGAGGTGTTCTCGGTGCAGCTCGGCTGGCTGCCGTCCATCGGCGCGGATACCTGGAAGCACTACGTCCTGCCTTCGCTCACGCTGGGCGCGGCCGTGGCCGCCGTGATGGCGCGCTTCACGCGTGCATCGTTCGTGGAGGTGCTGCAGGAAGATTTCGTACGCACCGCCCGTGCCAAGGGCGTGCGCGAGACGGTGGTGGTCATCAAGCATTGCCTGCGCAACGCGATGATCCCGGTGGTGACGATGATGGGTCTGCAGTTCGGCTTTCTGCTGGGCGGCTCGATCGTCGTGGAGAAGGTGTTCAACTGGCCGGGTCTCGGGCGCCTGCTGGTAGATGCGGTGGAGATGCGCGACTACCCGGTCATCCAGGCCGAGGTGCTGCTGTTCTCCCTGGAGTTCATCCTGATCAACCTCGTGGTGGACATGCTGTACACCGTCATCAACCCCACCATCCGCTACAAGAAGTAAGGAGGCCGCCATGACCCAAGCCACAAGCCAGGCGGTCGCACCGCAAGCCGCCACCGAACCCGTCCGCACCCCGTGGACGGAGTTCTGGCGCAAGTTCCGCAAGCAGCATCTGGCGATGGGCGCCGGTGTGTTCGTGATCGCGCTGGTGTTGATCGCCATCCTCGCGCCGCACATCGTGCCGTTCGACCCGGAAAACTATTTCGACTACGACGCGCTCAACGCGGGGCCGTCGGCGCAGCATTGGTTTGGCGTCGACTCGCTGGGCCGCGATATCTTCAGCCGCATCCTGATGGGCACGCGCATCTCGCTGGAAGCGGGCTTCGTGTCGGTCATCATCGGCGCCATCGTGGGCACCATGCTGGGCCTGCTGGCCGGCTACTACGAAGGCTGGTGGGACCGCATCGTCATGCGCATCTCCGACGTGCTGTTCGCCTTCCCGGGCATCCTGCTGGCCATCGGCATCGTCGCCATCCTGGGCAACGGCATGATCAACGTGATCTTTGCCGTGGCGGTGTTCAGCATTCCGGCGTTTGCGCGGCTGGTGCGCGGCAACACGCTCATGCTCAAGCACCTGACGTATGTGGAAGCCGCACGCAGCATCGGCGCATCGGACTGGACGATCATCATGCGGCACATCCTGCCGGGCACGATTTCGTCCATCGTCGTGTACTTCTCGATGCGGATCGGCACCTCGATCATCACCGCTGCCAGCCTTTCGTTCCTGGGCCTGGGCGCACAGCCGCCTACGCCGGAGTGGGGCGCGATGCTCAACGAGGCGCGCGCCGACATGGTGACGGCGCCGCACGTGGCGATCTTCCCGAGCCTGGCCATCTTCCTGACCGTGCTGGCGTTCAACCTGCTGGGCGACGGCCTGCGCGACGCGCTGGATCCGAAGATCGACCGCCGTTGATATGCCGATCCGCCTTCCTGCCATCGGCACGCTGCCGGCCGGCACACGCAACAGCATCACCGACGTGGCCGGCGTCACGGTCGGCCACGCAACGATTGCCGGCGGCGACATCCAGACCGGCGTGACCGTGGTACGCCCGCACGCCGGCGACGTGTTTCTCGACAAGGTGCCAGCCGCCAGCGTCGTGCTCAACGGCTTCGGCAAGAGCATCGGCCTGGTGCAGGTGGACGAACTCGGCGTGCTGGAAACGCCGATTGCGCTGACCAACACCTTTGCCGTGGGCGCCGTGGCGCAAGCGCAGATCCGCCAGGCAGTTGCCGCCAACCCGCAGATCGGCCGCGCATGGTCGACCGTCAATCCGCTCGTCTTCGAATGCAATGACGGCTACCTGAACGACCTGCAGGCGTTTGCCGTGCAGGACGTCCACTACGACGCGGCCTACGCTGCGGCAGCCCAAGCGTTTGAGCAGGGCGCGGTCGGGGCAGGGCGCGGGATGTCGTCGTTTGGCGTGAAGGGCGGCATCGGCTCTGCGTCGCGCGTGGTGGCGCTTGCTGACGGCACGCAACGCACGGTGGGCGCGCTGGTGCTGTCCAACTTTGGCGTGACGGAAAACCTGACGCTTGCAGGGCGCAACGTCGGTGCGGAGCTGGCAAAAGCGCTGGCCGCCGGCACGCCGGCGCCGGAAAAGGGCTCGATCATCATGCTGCTCGCCACGGATGCGCCGCTCGATGCACGCCAGCTGCGCCGCCTTGCCTTGCGCGCTGGCGCCGGGCTGGCGCGCACCGGCTCCGTCTTCGGCCATGGCAGCGGCGACATCGCGCTCGCGTTCTCCACTGCCTACACCGTGCCGCACGAAGGCACACGCGCCATGCCGGCCGTCGCCATGACCCACGAATCGCACCTCGACCCGCTGTTCCAGGCCGCCGCCGACAGCGTCGAACAAGCCATCGTGCACGCGCTGTTCCACGCAACGGCCGTCACCGGCCGCGACGGCAACACGCGCCGCGCACTGACCGAATTGATCTGACCTGACTCCATGCGAATCCTGATTTCCGCCGACATCGAAGGCGTGGCCAACGTGTTCCACCCCGAGCAGACGCGCCCCGGCAACGGCGAATACGAACGCGCCCGCCGCTGGATGACCGCCGAAGCCGACGCCGCCGTGCGCGGTGCCTTCGATGGCGGCGCCACGGACGTGCTCGTCAACGATTCGCACGGAGGTTTCCGCAACCTCATCCCCGATTCTATCGACCGCCGCGCACGCTTCGTCCTCGGCAAGCCGCGCTACCTGAGCATGATGGCCGGCGTGGACGGCTGCGATGCCGTCTGCATGATCGGCTACCACGCGCGCGCCGGCAGCCGTGGCGTGCTGGCACACACCATCAACAGCTTCGCGTTTGCGCGCGTCTGGTTCAACGAACAGGAACTGGGCGAAGCCGGCCTCTACGGCGCCCTGGCCGGCGAGCGCGGTGTGCCGGTGGCCGTGGCCAGCGGCGACGACGTGTTCATCAAGGAAACCAAGCCGCTGCTGCCGCACACCACGTTTGTCGAGACCAAGCAGGCCGAAGGCCAGAACGCCGGCACATCGCTCTCGCCCGAGCAGTCGTGCGAAGCCATCTACGCAGCGGTCAAAGCCACGGTACGGCGCGGCCATTTCAGCATGCCGCTGCGCCTCCAGGCACCGATCGTCTGCCGCCTGCAAACGCAAACGCCCGCATTGGCCGATCTGTTCTGCCAATGGCCCGCCCTGGAGCGCGTCGACGGCACGATGCTGCGCTTCGCCGCCGACTCCGTAGAACATGCCGTGCGCATGCTCAACAGCCTCTCCGCCATGTCCGCGATGCTGCGTTAAGCACCAGCTCGACGCGTCACGGCGGCAGCGCACGCGCCCCGACGGTTTGGCCGTTCATGCCCTGGATGGCGCCTTGAATTTCTGTAAGCGGGCGGAAAAAAGACGGGGAACTGTCTGAGCGCAGCGAGTTTTCCCCGGCTCCGCCCGGTTACAGAAATTCAAGGAGTGGGTCGCCATCTCGGACGCGCCTGTCTTTGCCTACCTTTCTTTGGCAAGACAAAGAAAGTCGGTCGGCCCCGACAGGGGACGAAACAGGGATGGACCAAAAACGCACATCACAGCGTAAACTTCAGCACATCCAACCCCCGAAGGAGCCCCCCCATGACCCGCGCACTCACACTCACCACGTTGCTGTGTGCGCTAGCAGTCGTCACGGTAACCGCCTGCGACCGCCGCCCATCTCCCAATCCGCCCGCGCCCCAAGCATCCAAGGCCGAGAAAGAGGCCGCCGCGCTGGCCAAAGCCGCCGCGGAATTCAAGTGCCCGGGGCCTTCCGCCCGATTCATGGTCGACGACGGCACCAACCGCGGCCCGAAGCAGCCCGAGCGCACCAATTGCACCACCGCCTACGCCACGTGCGATGCGCAGTCCCGGGCCGTGCTCGACCGCTGCCCGAGCGGCCAGGTGTTCGACAAGCGTTTTTCCATCTGCGTCGTGAAAGACGCGTGCGATGAGGTGAGGTCCTGACGCTGTTTCGGCAGCGGCGGCCGTTGCAGCCTCGCCTGCGAGTTGCGCTTGGTGCGTCCGGTTCCGAAGCCCGCGCGTGGGCAGAACACTCGGCGCTTAAAGCGCCTCGCGCGTAATCAGGAACACCTGGTCTTCGCCCGCGCTGGTCGGCAGCCAGATGAGGTCGAGATCGGGGAACGCCGCTTCGACGTTTTCGCGCTCGTTGCCGATTTCCACCACCAGCACGCCGTGCGGCTTCAGGTAGCGCGGCGCGTCGGCCAGGATGCGGCGCACGATGTCCATGCCGTCGTTGCCGCCGGCCAGCGCCATGTGCGGCTCGGCACGATACTCGGGCGGCAGCGCCTGCATCGACGCTTCGTTTACGTACGGCGGGTTCGTCAGGATCACGTCGTAATGCACGCCCGGCGGCAGCGGCGCATACAGGTCGCCCTCGTGCAGGCGGATGCGGTCTTGCAGGCGGTATTCGTCGACATTGCGATTGGCCACCACCAGTGCATCCGGTGACAGGTCCACCGCATCGATCGTCGCATTGGGCCATTGCAGCGCCGCCAGGATCGACAGGCAGCCCGAGCCGGTGCACAGCTCCAGCACGTCGGTCGGGCCGTCTTCCTGGTCGATCCACGGCTCCAGCCCGTCTTCGAGCAATTCGCCGATGAAGCTGCGCGGCACGATCACGCGCTCGTCCACGTAGAAACGCATGCCGTGCATGAACGCCTCGTGCGTGATGTACGCAGCGGGCACGCGGTCGACGGCGCGGCGCTCGATCACGTTCAGCACGGCCGCCACTTCTTCGGGCAGCAGGCGCGCGTCCATGAACGGCTCCAGCGTGTCGATCGGCAGGTGCAGCGTGTGCAGGATCAGGTAGGCGGCTTCGTCGTAGGCGTTCTCGCTGCCGTGGCCGAAGACGAGGCCCGCCGCGGTGAAGCGCGACACGGCGTAGCGCAGCAGGTCGCGCACGGTGGTGAACGGGTGGGAAGCGGGGAGGGTAGGCGTGGTCATGGGTGACGTGAGTTGGCTCAGCGTTGGGTGGCAGCGAGCAGGTCGACGTAGGCCACGTCGAGCAGGTCGGATTCGGCAATGCCGAGGGTGCGCATCAGTTGATGGGCGGTCTTCACGCCGTCGTTCTCGGACTGCGTATCGTGCAGCACGACTTCGAGTTCGACGAAATCGCCGAGGTCTTTCACCGCATCGACATGAATGCGCGTCTGGCCGGAGAGATACAGCTGGCGCACCTTGATGACCCGGCCGGCGGTGCCGATGGCGGCGGCCAGCGTGTCGCGCAGGGCATCGGGCGCGCTGGTCGGAACGATGTGGTAGCTGGACACCCGCGGGCCGGTGCTGTCGGCACGGAAGTAGTGGATCAGCTCCCCGCGCTCGGGCGAGAACTGCCGCAGCTTCAGGCGCCCGTTCGCGCAGGCGAAGAACGTGTCGTCCTGCTCGATGCGCTCGGGGCCGGAATCCGCGATGGCGGCCGCGCGTTCAATCAGCGCAGCCACATCGCGCACACGCGCCTTGATCTCGACGTTGCGCGCCATCGGGGCAACCTCAGGCGATCAACGTTTCCAAGACGCGGCGATATACGTTTTTCAGCGGCTCGATAAACGCCACTTCGACGTGTTCGTCGATCTTGTGGATGCTCGCGTTCGGCGGGCCGAACTCGATCACCTGCGGGCAGATCTTGGCGATGAAGCGGCCGTCCGACGTGCCGCCGGTCGTCGATAGCTCGGTGGTGACGCCGCACTCGGCCTGGATGGCGGCGCTGAGCGCTTCGGACAGTTCGCCGCGCGGGGTGAGGAAGGGTTCGCCGCCGAGCGTCCAGTCCAGCGTGTAGTCCAGGCCGTGCGCATCGAGGATGCCGTGCACGCGGGCTTTCAGGCCCTCGGGCGTGCTCGCCGTCGAGAAGCGGAAGTTGAAGTCGACGGTGACGTGGCCCGGGATGATGTTGGTCGCACCCGTGCCGCCGTGGATGTTCGACATCTGCCACGTGGTTGGCGGGAAGTACTCATTGCCGTCGTCCCACTTGGCGGCGGCCAGTTCGGCAAGTGCGGGCGCGGCCAGGTGGATCGGGTTCTTCGCCAGATGCGGATACGCAATGTGACCCTGCACGCCGTTGACCGTGAGCTTGCCCGACAGCGAGCCGCGACGGCCGTTCTTGACCATGTCGCCGAGCGTGGACACCGAGGTCGGTTCCCCGACGACGCAGTAATCGAGTCGTTCGCCGCGTGCGCGCAGGAGGTCGCACACCTTGACGGTGCCGTCATGCGCGGGGCCTTCTTCGTCGCTGGTGATCAGGAAGCCGATCGAGCCGGCGTGGTCCGGATGCTTCGCAACGAACTCTTCCGATGCCACCACGAAGGCGGCGATGGAGGTCTTCATGTCGGCCGCGCCGCGGCCGTACAGCTTGCCGTCGCGGTGCGTGGGTTCGAACGGGTCGGAGTGCCATTGCTCGACGGGGCCGGTGGGCACCACGTCGGTGTGGCCTGCGAAGACCAGCAGCTTGCCGCCGGTGCCGGCGCGGCCGCGCTTGACGGCCCACAGGTTGGTCACCCGAAAGTGGTCCGGGCCGCTGACCACGGTTTCGCATTCGAAGCCGGCGGCGGTCAGGCGTTCGATCAGCACGTCCTGGCAGCCCTTGTCTTCGGGCGTGACGGAGCGGCGGCGGATCAGGTCTTCAGTGAGGGCAAGCGTGGGCTGCATGTTCGACATGACGACAGTCACGGTGATGTTTTTGTGGTTAGAACAGGGCGGCGTACTGATCCGCCGAGAAGCCGACGTTGACGCTTTTGCCGTGCACGAGCACCGGACGCTTGATGAGCGACGGGTTGGCCTGCATCAGCGCGATGGCGCCGGCTTCGTCTTCGGCGCGGGCCTTGTCGGCGTCAGACAGGGCGCGCCACGTGGTGCCCTTGCGGTTGAGCAGCGTGGTGAGCGGCACATGCCTGAGCCAGCCGGCCAGCATGTCGGCGCTCACGCCTTGCTTCTTGAAATCGTGAAACGTGTAGGCAACGCCGTTCGATTCGAGCCACGTGCGGGCTTTCTTCACGGTGTCGCAATTGGGGATGCCGTGCAGGGTCGTCATGGTGGGATTCGCAATCAGTGTCGAGAGGCTTGCAGGGCAAACGCGAGGGCCGCAACGGCCAAGGCAAGACCGATGGACGCCAGCCATGTCATGCGCTTCAGGCGGCGCTCCAGCCGCGCGGCTTCGTCGCGCAGCGCGTCGATGGTGATGGCGTGCTGCTCAGCCAGCAGCTTGACGGATTCAGCCTGCTGCAGGATCGCCGCTTCCAGCTCGGCGATGCGTGTATTCGGATCGGGCGCGGCGCCTTCTGCGCGGGCAGCTTCGGTGCCGGTTTTCTTGCGGTTCTTGAACTTGTCGATGGTCTTGTTCGCCTGCTCCAGGATGGTGGGCAGCAGCGACAGGACAGTCCCGATGGTGTTTGGATCAAGACCCATGATGCGTTGGCGCAGCTTGCCGAAGCGGGAGCCGGTGGCATTGCGTTCGGACATGGCTGCGCTTGAAGTGGTTGGCATGCCCGCAAGACTAGCAGGCATGCCTTGCGCCGGTGCTTAATCGCCGCGCAGCAGTTCGTTCAGGCCAACCTTGGCGCGCGTCTTGGCGTCGACCTTCTTGACGATCACGGCGCAGTACAGGCTGTGCGAGCCGTCCTTCGACGGCAGGTTGCCCGCCACCACCACCGAGCCCGCCGGAATGCGGCCGTAGCTGACTTCACCGGTTTCGCGGTCGTAGATCTTGGTCGACTGGCCCAGGTACACGCCCATCGAAATCACCGAGTTCTCTTCAACGATCACGCCTTCCACGACTTCCGAGCGTGCGCCGATGAAGCAGTTGTCTTCGATGATGACCGGGTTGGCCTGCAGCGGCTCCAGCACGCCGCCGATGCCCACGCCGCCCGACAGGTGCACGTTCTTGCCGATCTGTGCGCACGAACCGACGGTGGCCCACGTGTCGACCATCGTGCCTTCGTCAACGTAAGCGCCGATGTTCACGTACGACGGCATCAGCACGGCGTTCTTGGCGATGAACGAGCCACGGCGCGCCACGGCCGGCGGCACCACGCGGAAGCCACCCGCCGCGAAGTCTTCTGCCGTGTAGTTGGCGAACTTGCTCGGCACCTTGTCGTAGAACTGCGTGAAGCCGCCGGCAGCCATCGGCGCGTTGTCTTCCAGGCGGAACGACAGCAGCACGGCCTTCTTGATCCACTGATTGACGATCCACTCGCCGTCCTTCTTCTCGGCCACACGCAGCGCGCCGCGATCGAGCTGGCCGATCACGTTGGCGACGGCTTCGCGGACATCGGCCGGAGCGGACTTGGGCGACAGGTTGGCGCGGTCTTCCCACGCTTGGTCGATCAGGGATTGCAGTTGTTGCGTCATGGTCTTGTTGGCTCTCGGAGAGGAAGCAGAAGAGAAAAATCAGGATCAGCGTTGCTGGCAGAACTCGACGATGCGGCGTGCGCCTTCCAGGCATTCGTCCACGCCGGCCACCAGCGCGATGCGCACGTAGTCCTGGCCCGGATTCGTGCCATGCGCCTCGCGCCCGAGATAGCTGCCCGGCAGCACGGCGACGTTCTTGGCGGCCAGCAGCTGGCGTGCGAATTCGGTGTCCGACAGGCCCGTGCGCTTGACGTTGGCCCACAGATAGAAGGCTGCATCGGGCAGGGCCACGTCCAGCACCTCGGCCAGCATCGGCGTGACCTGCTGGAACTTCTTGACGTACTGCGCGCGGTTGTCGCGCACATGGGTCTCGTCGTTCCACGCCGCGATGCTAGCGGATTGCACCGACGGGCTCATCGCGCTGCCGTGATACGTGCGATACAGCAGATATGCCTTGAGCAGCTTGGCGTCGCCGGCCACGAAACCGGAGCGCATGCCCGGCACGTTGGAGCGCTTGGACAGGCTCGAGAACATCACCAGGCGATCAAAGCCGCGGCCCAGCTGGTGCGCGGCCTGCAACGCGCCCAGCGGCGGATTGGCCTCGTCGAAATAGATTTCGGAATAGCACTCGTCGGACGCGATGATGAAGCCGTATTCGTCCGACAGCGCGAAGAGCTGCTTCCAGTCTTCGAGCGTGAGCACGGCGCCGGTCGGGTTGCCGGGGCTGCATACGAAGACGAGCTGCACGTTGCGCCATTCTTCGGGCGTGATCGCGGCGAAATCGGGCGCATAGTTGCGCGCCGGGTCGCTGTTGGCGAACAGCGGCGTGGCGCCGGCCAGCAGCGCCGAGCCTTCGTAGATCTGATAGAACGGGTTCGGGCACAGCACGCGGGCGCCGGGCTTGCTGCCGTCGATCACGGTCTGCGCGAACGAGAACAGCGCCTCGCGCGAGCCGTTGACGGGAATGACCTCCGTGGCCGGATCGACCCTCGGCAGGCCGTAGCGGCGCTCCAGCCAGCCGGCGATGCACTGTCGCAGTGCATCGGAACCGATGGTCGTGGGATAATTCGCCAGCCCGCCGAGCGCGGCGACGAGCGCATCCTTGATGAGCGCCGGTGTCGGGTGCTTGGGCTCGCCGATGCCGAAGCTGATCGGCGTATGCGCGGGGCTGGGCGTCACGTCCTTGACGAGCGCTTTCAGTTTTTCGAACGGATACGGCTGCAGGGCGGACAGGCGCGGATTCACGGTGCTGGGCTGGGTTGTAGGCCAAGCCGGGCGCTTGGCGGGAAGCCGGAAATTATACGGCCAACGGGTGTTGACGATCCCAAGACATTGCAGGCTGCGGCGGTTTTCCGCCGTTTTTTCATTGGTTCCATGACAGCAATCGTTTCACCGGCAGACGCCACGACCCATCCCGAGCCGCAATGGACGGCCGCGCTCTTCATTCTGCTGGGCGCCTCAGTCTGGGGCATTTCCTGGTATCCGTACCGTCTGCTGGCGGGCTGGGGCCTGGGCAGCATGATCGCCTCGTCGATGACCGGTGCCGCGGCCGCCATACTGGCCGCCGTGTTGCTGCGTCGTCACTTCCATACGTTCCAGTGGTCGTGGCTGATCGCGGCGCTGGGGCTGGCCGCCGGTGTGACCAACGCGGGCTTCGTGTGGGGCACGGTGCATGGCACGGTGATGCGGGTGTTGCTGCTGTTCTATCTCACGCCCGTATGGACGGCGCTGCTCGCACGGCTGTGGCTGCATGAACGCCTGGGCTGGCGTGGCGGCGTGCTGCTTGCCCTGGCGCTGTCCGGCGCGGTGATGATGCTGTGGTCGGGCGACGCCGGCGCGCCGTGGCCGGGTTCGGCCGCAGAGTGGGCGGGCCTGATCGCAGGCTTTGCCTTTGCTTGCAACAACGTGCTGTCGCGCCTCGTCGGGCAGCGGCATCCGACCATGCGGCCGGAGATGCGCACGGTGGTGGTGTTTACAGGCTGCGCATGCGTGGGCTTTCCGGCAGCGCTGCTGTTGGATGGCGTGCGTGCGGTGCCTGCCGCGCTGGCGCAGGGCACGACATGGATGCTGGTGGCCGCCATGGCCTGCGTGCTGGTGGGCGGCAACGCGCTGGTGCAGCGCGGCCTGCAGCGCCTGCCGGCCAACCGCGCGGCGCTGCTGATGCTGTTCGAGATCGTGGTGGCGGCGGTGTCGTCGGCGCTGCTGACGTCGGAGACGTTGTCCGCGCAGGAGATCGCCGGCGGTGCCTGCATCATCCTGGCGGGCGCGCTGTCCGGCCTGTCGCGGCGCAAGTAGGCTGCGGTATTTCCCGTATCAACCGGAGGAGCTGCCGATGTTGCTTCGTTCGATGGTCATGACACTGGCAGTCGCCCTGTCGATGGCGGCCGCCGCCGCGCAGGCCGCGCCCGCTGAAGGCGGCCCCGCGTACGGCCCGCGCCTGGAGGGTTTTGACTATCCCGCACCGGTCAGGCTGTTCAAGTTCGAGTCGCAGGGCAACGCACTGGAAATGGCCTACCTCGATGTCGCCCCGAAGCAGCCCAACGGCCAGGTCGCGGTGCTGCTGCACGGCAAGAACTTCTGCGCGGCCACGTGGGAAGGCACGATCGCCGCGCTGGCGGGCGCCGGCTACCGCGTCATCGCGCCCGACCAGATCGGCTTCTGCAAATCGAGCAAGCCGCGTGCGTATCAGTACTCGTTCCAGCAGTTGGCAGACAACACGCACGCGCTGCTGGCTTCGCTCGGCGTCGGGCAGGCCGTCGTGGTCGGCCATTCGACGGGCGGCATGCTGGCAACCCGCTATGCGCTGATGTATCCGACCGAGGTGTCGCGGCTCGTGATGATCAACCCGATCGGCCTGGAGGACTGGAAGGTCAAGGGCGTGCCGTCGCTGACGGTCGACCAGTGGTTCTCGCGCGAGAAGCAGACCACCGCCGAGCGCATCCGCGCCTATGAGCAGTCGACGTACTACGCCGGGCAGTGGCGGCCCGACTACGAGCGCTGGGTGCAGATGCTGGCCGGCATGTACCGCGGCCCGGGGCGGGAACTGGTGGCCTGGAACTCCGCGCTGCTGTACGACATGATCTACACGCAGCCCGTGGTCTACGAATTCGGCCAGGTGCGCGCGCCGACCCTGCTGCTGATCGGCCAGAAAGACACCACGGCGATCGGCAAGGATCTCGCCCCGGCCGAGTCACGCGCGCAGCTCGGCCGTTATCCCGAACTCGGCCGGGCGACGGCAAAGGCGATTCCGCGCGCCACGCTGGTGGAGTTGCCCGATGCAGGCCATGCGCCGCAGATCCAGGATCCTGATGCGCTGCACAAAGCGCTGCTGGACTGGCTTGCCGGCCCGGAAGCGCCGCGCACGCGCCGGCCCGACTGACACGATTTGTCGAAAGGATGAAACTGCTGACAAATGAGCAGCAATTCGCCGCCGGATGCAGCAAATTTCGTCCATTTTTGTAGCGATTCGGTTGGCTGGACGGAGGGGAGCGAATGGTATGATGGCGCCATCCGCGCCCCTGGCGCGTGCCGTGTCATCCCGCCTCGTACGGCGCTTATGTGATGACGGCGGCGCGTGTCTCGGGCGCCCGCTTTATCACCCTTACTGATCCCTTCGAGACGACTCAACGTGCGCCTCTCTTCGATCAAGCTCGCAGGCTTCAAGTCTTTCGTCGATCCGACCAATTTCCATGTTCCGGGCCAGCTTGTCGGCATCGTCGGCCCGAACGGTTGCGGTAAATCCAACATCATCGACGCCGTGCGCTGGGTGCTCGGTGAATCACGCGCCGCGGAACTGCGCGGCGAGTCGATGCAGGACGTCATCTTCAATGGCTCCACGCAGCGCAAGCCGGCCGGCCGGGCCAGCGTCGAACTCGTGTTCGACAACGCGGAAGGCCGCGCCGCCGGCCAGTGGAGCCAGTACGCCGAGATCGCCGTCAAGCGTGTGCTGAGCCGCGACGGCACCTCTTCGTACTTCATCAACAACCAGCCGGTGCGCCGCCGCGACATCCAGGACATCTTCCTTGGCACGGGCCTGGGCCCGCGCGCCTACGCCATCATCGGGCAGGGGATGATCTCGCGCATCATCGAGGCCAAGCCCGACGACATGCGCATCTTCCTGGAAGAAGCCGCGGGCGTGTCCAAGTACAAGGAGCGCCGCCGCGAAACCGAAAACCGCCTGTCGGACACGCGCGAGAACCTCACCCGTGTGGAAGACATCCTGCGCGAGCTCGGCACCAACCTCGAAAAGCTCGAAGGCCAGGCCGAGGTGGCGCAGCGCTTCCAGGCACTCCAGGCGGAAGGCGAAGAGAAGCAGCACCTGCTGTGGCTGCTGCGCAAGCGTGAAGCGCAAGGCGAGCAGGAACGCCACCAGCGTGCGATCCAGCAGGCGCAGATCGATCTGGATGCGCAGACCGCGCAGCTGCGCCACATCGAGGCCGAACTCGAAACGATGCGCGCCGCACACTATGCGTCGTCCGACGCCATGCACGCGGCACAGGGCGCGCTGTACGAGGCCAACGCCGAGGTCAGCCGCCTAGAGGCCGAGATCCGCTACGTGGTGGAATCGCGCAACCGTATCCAGCAGCAGATCGCCACGCTCACCGCGCAGCAGGAGCAATGGCACACGCAGGGCGAGCAGGCGCAGGCCGATCTCGCGGCCGCCGAAGAAGAACTGGCGATGGCCGAAGAGCGCGCCGCCCAGGCCGCCGAGGAGGTCGCCCGCAAGTCCGACGAGCTGCCGGCCCTCGAAGCGCAGTGGCGCGACGCGCAGGCCGCCCTGAACGACCAGCGTGCGGCGATCCTGCAGTCCGAACAGGCGCTCAAGCTGGAGGCCGCGCATCAGCGCAATGCCGACCAGGCCCTGCAGCAGCTCGAACAGCGCCGCGAACGCCTCACCCAGGAAGCCAGCGGCCTTGATAAGCCCGACGACACGCAGCTCGAAGCGCTGCGTGCCGAACTTGCGGAGCAGGAAGCGATCCTCGCCGAAGCGCAGGCCGCGCTCGAAGACGCCGAGACGAAACTGCCGCAACTCGACGAGGCTCGCCGCGCCGCGCAAGACCGCGTGCAATCGGAAGCCGCTGCCATTGCCAATCTCGAAGCCCGCCTTGCCGCGCTCCGGCAGTTGCAGGAAAACGTGCAGACCGACGGCAAGGTCCAGCCGTGGCTGGCCAGGCACGAGCTGAGCGAGTTGCCGCGCTTCTGGAAGAAGCTGCAGATCGAACAGGGCTGGGAGCCTGCGCTCGAGGCCGTGCTGCGTGAGAAGCTCGGCGCACTGGAGGTGTCGAACCTCGACTGGATCAGGGCGTTTGCCGCCGACGCCCCGCCCGCCAAGCTCGCCTTCTATACGCCGCCGGCTGCTGCCGTGCCGGCCGAGGCGCCCGCCGGGCTGCGTCCGCTGATGTCGCTCGTGCAGGTGACCGAACCGGGCATCCGCGCCGTGCTGCAAGACTGGCTGGCCGACGTCTACATCGCCGACGACATGCAGGCTGCGTTGAACGCGCGGCAAACGCTGCCCGAGGGTGGCACGTTTGTCGTCAAGGCCGGGCATCTGATCGGTCGATCGTCGGTGCAGCTGTACGCGCCCGATTCCGAGCAGGCCGGCATGCTGGCCCGCGCGCAGGAAATCGAAAACCTGCAGAAGCAGGTGCGTGCGCAGATGCTGCTGGCCGACGAAGCCAAGAGCGCGGCGGTGCGCGCCGAAGCCGCCTACACCCAGGCCAGCCAGACGCTCACCCAGGTGCGCGCCCGCGCCGAGCAGGCCACGCGCCGCGTGCACGTGCTCCAGATGGACGTGCTCAAGCTCTCGCAAGCCATGGAGCGCTACAACGCCCGCAGCGGCCAGATCGACAGCGAGCTCGAAGAGATCCGTGCGCAGATCGAAGAGCAGCGCGCCATCCGTGCCGAATCCGAGGCGACCTTCGAGCAGCACGACGCGGCGCTCGCCGACATGCAGGCCCGTTTCGAAGACAGCCAGCAGGCATTCGAAGCGCTGGAAGCGCGCCTGGGCGACGCCCGCAATGCGCTGCGTGAGCTGGAGCGCGGCGCCCAGGAGGCGCACTTTGCCGAGCGCAACCTGCAGAACCGCATCGCAGAGTTGAAGCGCAACATCCAGGTGGCGAACGACCAGGCGCAGCAGATCGTTCTCACGCTGGAAAATGCACGCGCCGAACTCGAAACGATCAACGAGCAGACCGCCCACACCGGCCTGCAGGAAGCGCTGGAGCGCCGCGCCGAGAAGGAAGAAAAGCTCACGATCGCGCGTACGGAGCTCGATGCGCTGTCGGCGCAACTGCGCGCCTTCGATGAGCAGCGCCTGACCGCCGAGCGTGCCCAGCAGCCGCTGCGCGACCGCATCACCGAGCTGCAATTGAAGGAACAGGCCGCACGCCTGAACCAGGAGCAGTTCTCGGAGCAGCTCGCCGCTGCCAATGTGGACGAAGCGGCGCTGGCCGAACGCCTCACGGGTGACCTCAAGCCGTCCTACCTGCAAGGCGAGGTCACGCGCATCAACAACGCGATCAACGCGCTGGGGCCGGTCAACATGGCTGCGCTGGAAGAACTCGCGGCGGCGCGCGAGCGCAAGGGCTTCCTCGATGCGCAGTCGGCAGATCTGACCGACGCCATCAATACGCTGGAAGACGCCATCCGCAAGATCGACCAGGAAACCCGCGCGCTGCTGCAAGGCACGTTCGACCAGGTCAACCATCACTTTGGCGAGCTGTTCCCGACGCTGTTCGGCGGGGGCCAGGCCAAGCTGATCATGACAGGCGAGGAGATTCTCGACGCGGGCGTCCAGGTGATGGCGCAGCCCCCGGGCAAGAAGAATTCGACCATTCACCTGCTCTCGGGCGGCGAGAAGGCGCTGACCGCCATTGCGCTGGTGTTTGCCATGTTCCAGCTGAACCCGGCGCCGTTCTGTCTGCTTGATGAGGTGGATGCGCCGCTGGACGACGCCAACACCGAGCGCTACGCCAACATGGTCAAGCGCATGTCGGACAAGACCCAATTCGTTTTTATTTCCCACAACAAGATTGCGATGGAAATGGCGCAACAGCTCATCGGTGTGACCATGCAGGAGCAGGGCGTGTCCCGGATCGTGGCGGTGGATATGGACGCCGCACTGACGATGGCGGAGGCCGCTTAAATGCAAGACAACAACCTCGTGATGGCACTGCTGGGCGCTGGCATTGTGTTCGTGCTGGTGATCGTGGCCTACAACCAGTGGCAGATCCGCAAGGCGCGTCGTCCGGAGGCGTACCAGCCGCCCGTTGACGAACCGCCGCGTACCGACGGCTGGACGGAACGCCAGGAGCCCGGCCTCGCCGCCGACCGTGACGACATCGGCCGTGTCGAGCCCCGCCTCGAGCCGGGCTTTGCGCCGCAGCCGCACGCGCATGCGACCGGCAGCGCCGAGACCGAAGCCGGCGTGATCGGCGCCGAACTCGCGCCGTCGGAGGAGCAGGCTGCGCTCGAAACCGTGCCGGCCGGCGACAGCAGCGAGCCGGCGGAACTCGCACCGGGTTCGCTGGAGCCGGCCAGCGGTGTGATCGACCCGCTCATCGATTGCATCGTGCCGCTGCACCCGGAGCGCGAGGTGTCGGGCGACCGGCTGCTGCCTGCACTGGCCAAGCTGCGCCGCGCCGGCACGAAGCAGATCCACGTGGAAGGCCTGAACCCCGCCGCCAACGCATGGGAAGCCATCCGCGCCGGGCAGCGCTACCTCGACGTGCAGGTGGCCGTGCAGCTGGCCAATCGCACGGGCCCGCTGAATGCGCTGGAGTTCTCCGAGTTCATCAACGCGATCGACCCGCTGGCTGAGGCAGCCGATGCCGTGCCGGAGCTGCCGGACATGAACGAGACGATCGCCAACGCGCGCGAGCTCGATGCGTTCGCAGCCGAATGCGACGTCCAGCTTGGCGTGAGCGTGATCTCCGACGGCGCACCGTGGTCGGCCGCCTACGTGCAGACGGTGGCCACGCAGGACGGTCTCGTGCTGTCGCGCGACGGCACGCGCTTCACCCGCTTCCACGCAGGCGCCAACGGCGTGCAGCGCGCGCTGTTCACGCTGCAATTCGGCGACACCAATTTCCTGCGCGACGACCTGACCGTCAAGGCAGGCCGCCAGATCACGTTGCTGCTGGACGTGCCGCTGGCCGAGGAGGCGTCCAAGCCCTTCAAGCTCGTCTGCGAATACGCTTACACCCTGTCGCAGCGCATGGGTGCGCAGGTCGTGGATGACAACCTGCGCCCGCTGACGGAGCAGTCGTTCGTCGCCATTCAGAAGCACTTGCGCGTGCTGTACGACAAGCTCGAATCGCGCGGCATTCCGGCCGGCTCCAGCACGGCGGTGCGCCTGTTCAGCCACTGACGGAACCCCACGATGAGCAAGACCGCAGAACCCGCGTCCGGAGCGACACCCGAGGCGCGGGCGGCCTGGCTGCGCGCCACGCTGAACCGGTACGCCCACGAGTACTACGTGCTCGATCAGCCGAGCGTGCCGGACGCCGAATACGACCGGCTCTACCGCGAACTGGAGGCGCTGGAAGCCGAACATCCCGAACTGAGGACGCCGGACTCGCCCACGCTGCGCGTCGGCGGGGCGATCCTGCCCGAGTTCGCACCGGTGCGACACGTGGTGCCGATGCTGTCGATCCGCACCGAAACGGATACCACGGCCAATGGTGCCCGCGCGTTCGATGCCAGCGTGCGCCGTGAACTGGGCCTCGATGCATCCGACCCGCCCGTCGAATACGCCGCCGAGCTGAAGTTTGACGGCCTCGCCATCAGCCTGCGCTACGAGCGCGGCTACCTGGTGCAGGCCGCCACGCGCGGCGACGGCACCACGGGGGAAGACGTCACGCAGAACATCCGCACGATCCGCCAGATTCCGCTCGGCCTTTCCGCCGTTGGCGGCGTGGTGCCGGAGGTGCTGGAAGTGCGCGGCGAGGTCTACATGCGCCGCGACGACTTCGAAAAGCTCAACGCCCGCCAGCGCGAGCGCGGCGAGAAGACCTTCGTCAACCCGCGCAATACCGCAGCAGGGGCCGTGCGGCAGCTCGACCCGAAGATGGCTGCGGAGCGCCCGCTGTCGTTCTTCGCCTATGGCCTGGGCGAAGTGGCCGGCTGGAAGGACATGCCCGACACGCATTCCGGCGTGCTCGACGCGCTGCAGGATTTCGGCTTTCCCGTCAGCAAGGAGCGCGCGGCCGTGAAGGGCGGCGAAGGGCTGGTGGAGTTTCACGCCGCCATTGGCGCCAAGCGGGACAGCCTGCCGTTCGACATCGACGGTGTGGTCTACAAGGTCAACGCGCTCGCGCTGCAGCGTGAACTGGGCTTCCGCACACGCGAGCCGCGCTGGGCGGTGGCGCACAAGTATCCGGCGCAGGAGGCGCTGACCACGGTGGAGTCGATCGGCGTGCAGGTCGGCCGCACGGGCGCCATCACGCCGGTGGCGCGCCTTGTGCCGGTGTTCGTCGGCGGCGTGACGGTGACCAACGCGACGCTGCACAACGAAGACGAAGTCCGCCGCAAGGATGTGCGCGTGGGCGACACCGTGATCGTGCGCCGCGCCGGCGACGTCATCCCCGAAGTGGTGAGCGTGGTGCTCGAGCGCCGCCCGATGGAAGATGTGCCGGGCACGGACCTGTTCAACGCGGAACAGCGCGCCAAGTATCCGCCGTTCGAGCTGCCGAAGACGTGTCCGGTGTGCGGCTCGCACGTGGTGCGCGAAGCGGGCGAAGCGGTGGCGCGCTGCTCGGGCGGCCTGTTCTGCTCGGCGCAGCGCAAGGAGGCCATCCGCCATTTTGCCGGCCGCCGCATGATGGACATCGAAGGCCTGGGCGAGCGCTACATCGACAACCTCGTCGAGCTCGACTACGTACACGGCATTGCCGACCTGTACAAGCTCACGCTCGACGATTTCCTCGAAATGAAGCGCCGCGCCGACGAGCGCGATGGTGTCACGCCCGAGACCGTCGCCGCCGGCAAGATCGCCACCAAATGGGCTGAGAACCTGCTCGAAGGCATCCAGGCCAGCAAGACGCCGCCGCTGGCGCGCTTCCTGTTTGCGCTCGGCATTCGCCACGTGGGCGAATCGACCGCCAAGACCCTCGCCGACTGGCTCGGCAGCCTGGACGTGATCCGCCGCGCGCCGGCGCCGCTGCTGCTTGCGCTGCCCGACGTGGGCGGCACCGTGGCCGAGGCCATCGCCGATTTCTTTGCCGAGTCGAAGAACCAGCAGGCCCTGGATGCACTGCTGGAGGCGGGCGTATCGCCGCAGGGTGAACATGCGCCCAACCCCAAGCTGCGCGACAAGCTCGAAGCGGCAGCGCTGTACGCCACGCTCGGCGTGCCCAAGCTGACGGCCACCCGCGCCAGGCAACTGGCCGCGGCCGTGCCGACACTGGGGCAACTCGCAAGCGCTGATGCGGGGCAACTCGCCGGTCTGCCGGCGGACGTGTCCGCATCGCTGCTCGAATGGCTGGACGCACACGACCATCGCGCGCAGTTGGCCAGGCTCGATGCGCTGCGCGAAGAGCTGCTTGCCGCCATGCCGGCCGAGGCCGCCGAGGAGGGCGTGCTCTCCGGCAAGACTGTCGTGCTGACGGGTACGCTGCCCAACCTGACGCGCGAAGAAGCCAAGGCCATGCTCGAGGCCGCAGGGGCCAAGGTCTCGGGTTCGGTGTCGAAGAAAACCGACTACGTGGTCGCCGGTGAAGAGGCCGGCAGCAAGCTCGCCAAGGCCGAAGAGCTCGGCGTGAAGGTTCTGAACGAAGCGGGTATGCTGGCGCTGTTGAACAATCCGGGAGACGAGGCGTGATCCGAAACATTCTGAAGATGGGCGACAGCCGTCTGCTGCGCGTCGCCAAGCCGGTCGAGCGTTTTCACACGCCGGAGCTGACTGCGCTGATCGAGGACATGTTCGACACCATGGACGCGGCGCGCGGTGCCGGGCTGGCCGCGCCGCAGATCGGCGTGGACCTGCAGGTCGTCATCTTCGGGTTCGATCGCAACGAGCGTTATCCGGATGCGCCGGCGGTGCCCAAGACGGTGCTCATCAACCCGAAGCTCGAGCCGCTTTCCGACGAGATGGAAGACGGCTGGGAGGGCTGCCTCTCGGTACCCGGCCTGCGCGGCGTCGTGCCGCGCTACACGCGCCTGCGCTATACCGGTTTCGACCAGCACGGCCACACCATCGACCGCATTGCCGAAGGCTTCCACGCCCGCGTCGTACAGCACGAGTGCGACCACCTCCAGGGCGTGCTGTACCCCATGCGCGTGAAGGATTTCACCCGCTTCGGCTTTACGGAAGTGCTGTTCCCTGAATTGCCCGCCAACCACGACGACTGAGATTGCGGCGGCGGGGTGCCTTCACCCGCGTTGGCGGCGTGGGCATGTCCATCCACCACCGAGACGATATGGAGCGCATCGTGTTCAAGCAGTGGCGCAGCCTTGTGCTGTGCGTGGCGGCGATGGCCGCGTTGGGCCTGGCGGGCTGCGCCGGTCCGCAAGCATCCGAGACGACGCCCGCCGCGCCCGCCGCCGAGCCGCCGCAAGGGCCGGCCTGGCAGCGCGTGCATCTGGGCAGCGGCGCCGATGGCTACGACTTTCCCGTCTATGCGAACCATCCGCTCGATGGCGATCTGAAGGGCATCCGTGAAGTCGTTTTCGTGCAGCACGGCCTGCAGCGCAACGGCAACGATTACTACGTCGCCGGCGCCGAGCTGCTCAAGAACAGCGGCCGCAATCCCGATGAAGTCCTGCTGATCGCCCCGAATTTTCCGGGAGCGCCGGACACCGGCAAGGGCTTTGACGGCATGCCGGTGTGGTCCGTCGACGGCTGGATCGGCGGCTTCAACGCCACCAATGCTCCGTACACCGGCCTAAGCTCGCTCCAGGTGCTGGATGACCTGATCGCCTACATCACCGACCCGACGCGGGCGCCCAACGTGAAGCGCGTGACCGTGGCGGGGCACTCGGGCGGCGGCCAGATCGTGCAGCGTTATGCTGTGCTCAACAACGTGGACGAAGGCATTCGCAAGCGCGGCATCGACCTGCGCTACGTGGTGGCCAACCCGTCGTCGTATCTGTATTTCACGCCCGAGCGCCCGCGGGGAAAGGGCTTTGGACGTTACGACACCAGCGTGTGCCCCGATTACGATCACTACAAATACGGCATGGTCGACATGGTGCCGTACGCAGCCGGCAAAAGCGGGCGGATGCTGTTCAACCGATATGCCCAGCGCCGCGTGACCTACCTGGTCGGCACGAACGACAACGACCCGAACCACCGCGTGCTCGACAAGGCGTGCGGCGCTGAAGCCGAGGGGCCGACGCGGCTGGACCGGGCGCGCAACTACTGGCGCTACGAGCGCCATCTCGCAGGCCGCAAGCGCGTCAACCATCAGGCGCATGAAGTGGTGGGCGTGGGGCACGACCAGGCCAGGATGTTCGGCTCGCGCTGCGGGGCGCAGGCGGTCTTCGGCATGCCGTCATCGACCAATGCAACCGGAGCGGCCTGTCGCGCGCCACGGTTGTGACGCGGATGTAAAAAAACCGGTCGACGCAGGCGCGCTGACCGGTTTTTCATGGGCGCGATGTTCAGAACTTCTCGAACGGCCCCAGGAAGCGCCACTGGCCGACGGGCAGGTCGCCCAGCACGATGCGCCCCATGCGGATGCGCTTGAGGCCCACGACCTCCAGCCCCACCTGTTCACACATGCGGCGGATCTGGCGCTTCTTGCCTTCGCGCAGCACGAAACGCAATTGCTCTTCGTTCTGCCAGCTTACCTTGGCAGGCTTCAGTGGCTCGCCATCGAGCGAGAGCCCGAAGCGCAGCTTCTCCAGCAGCTCTTCGGGGAACACCTTGGAGATATCGCGCTCGACCCGGCCTTGCGGTGAGTTCCACACCACGCGCACGAGGTATTCCTTCTCGACCGTCGAATCCTCCCCGATCAGATGACGTGCGATGCGGCCGTCCTGCGTCAACACCAGCAGGCCCGTCGAGTCGATGTCCAGGCGCCCGGCCGGCGCCAGCGCCTTGCGCTGCCACGGTGCGAAGCGCTTGCGCGTCGGGTCCTGCTCCCACTGGTTCTCCGGCACAAACAGCGCGGCGGCCGGCTGATAGCCGTCTTCCGCCTGGCCCGATACATAGCCGACCGGCTTGTGCAGCAGCACCGTCACGCGCTCGCCCTGTTCGGACCGCGCTGCCTGGTGGATCTCGATGATCGCATCCGGGCGCACGCGCGAGCCCAGCTCGGTGACGGGCTGGCCGTCCACCAGCACCCAGCCGCGCGGGATCCACTCGTCCGCCTCGCGCCGTGAGCACAGGCCCAGTTCGGACATGCGCTTGGACAGGCGAACCAGGCCGCTGTCCTCCGCCTGGCGCGCCGGCCGCTGCGGCTGCGCCTCGACAGGGTGCGGCGCGCGCGCTTCGCGCTCGGGGCGCGGCGGACGTGCCGGGCGATCTTCGAAGCGGCGCGGCGGGCGATTGTTGTCGAACCGGCGCGGGGCGCGCTCGTCGCCGTAGCGCCGGGGTGGGCGCTGTTCGTCGTCGTAGCGGCGAGGCGGGCGCTCATCGTCAAAGCGCCTCGGGGCCGGGCGTTGGTCGTCGCCATAGCGGCGCGGCGGCCGGTTTTCGTCGAACCGGCGCGGCGGACGTTGCTCATCGCTGAACCGGCGCGGCGGACGCTGATCGCCCTCGCGGCGCTGGCCGCGTTGATCGTCGCCGTAGCGGCGTGGGCGCTCGTCGTCGAAGCGGCGAGGCGGACGTTCGTCATCAAACCGGCGCGGGGGGCGCTCGTTGTCGAATCGACGCGGCGCGCGCTGGTCTTCACCGAACTTGCGCGGTGGGCGCGCATCGTCGAATCGGCGAGGCGGGCGGTCTTCGAACCGGCGTGGCGGGTGTTGCTCGTCGCTGAACCGGCGCGGTGGGCGTTCGTCGTCAAAGCGGCGCGGCGGGCGGTCAGCCTGCATTCGGCGCGGCTGCGCTTCGCGCGTCTGGACGTCGTCGCGGCGCGGCTTGCGCGGCGGCTTGCCCGTACCGTCTTCCGGCTTGGGGCGGCGTTGCGAGGGGCGCAGCGGCAGGCGGTCGCGGTTCAGGTCGGACGCGCGCAGCGGCTTGCCCGTGCTGCGTACGGGGTTGCCTGCGTCGTCGCGGCGCACACCCAAGGTCGCCCGTTTGCCCGGGCGCGTGGCGCGCTGGGTGGGGTCGGCGCGGCGCTTGTCGTCGCCCGGAAAATCGTCGGAATCGGTCGTCATCAATCAAAACCCTGGCGCTCAGATGGCGAGCGCATCGAGCAGCTCGCTTTCGAGTTCAAGCTGCAGTTTGTTGTCCTGCGTCAGGCGGGTGCCGTCGACGAGGAAGATGTCTTCCACACGTTCGCCAAGCGTGTTGATGCGAGCGGATTGCACCGACACGCGATGCCGTGCGAGCACGCGCGCAATGGCATACAGCAGGCCCGTGCGGTCGGTGGCGGAGATGGAAAGCAGGTAGTACTGGCCGCGCTCGTCGGGGCGCAGGTCCACGCGCGGCTTGATCGGGAAGCTGCGCGACTGGCGCGAGATGCGGCCGCGCGGCGGCTCCGGCAGTGCAGCCTCGAGCGCGATCTGCTCCGCGAGTTCGTGCTCGACGAGCGTGATGATGTCGCGGTAGTGGCCGGGCTCCACCAGGCCCGTGCCGGGGTCGGCCACCTGGAACGTGTCTAGCGCGTAGCCGTGGTGGGTGGTGTGGATCTTCGCATCGAGAATCGTCAGCCCTTTGCGCTCGAAGTACCCGCAGATGCGTGCGAAGAGGTCGGGCCGGTCAGGCGAGTACACCGCCACCTGCAACCCGACGCCGGCCGGCGAAATGCGCGCCCGCACGATCGGGATGGTGGTGTCGACACGGTTGTAGAAGTGCCGCGTGAACCAGGCGATGTCGCGCGCGTCATGGCGCAGGAATACGCCCACATCGAGTTGCTTCCACAGCGCCTCATGCGCGGTGTCGTCCAGCGCCGCGAGCCGCAGCAGGGCGCGCGCTTCTTCCTTGCGGCCCTCGAGCACGGCGTGCGGGTCGGTGGTGGCGCCGCCCAGTACGCGCAGCGTCATGCGGTAGAGGTCTTCCAGCAGCTTGCCCTTCCAGGCGTTCCACACCTTGGGGCTGGTGCCGCGAATGTCGGCCACCGTCAGCAGATACAGCGCGGTCAGGCGCCGCTCCGTGCCAACCAGGTCGGCAAAGCGGCGGATGACTTCCGGGTCGCCGAGGTCCTGCTTCTGCGCCACCTGGCTCATCGTCAGGTGGTGTTCGACCAGCCAGACGATGAGGTCGGCGTCTTCCTTGGCGATGCCGTGCTCCTTGCAGAAGCGCCGCGCGTCGGACATGCCCAGCACGGAGTGATCTCCGCCGCGGCCCTTTGCAATGTCGTGGAACAACGCAGCGATGGTCAGCACCCACGGCTTGTCGAAATTCGCCATCAACTGGCTGCAGAACGGGAACTCGTGCGTATGCTCGACAATGGCAAAGCGCCGGATGTTGCGCACCACCATCAGGATGTGCTGGTCGACCGTGTAGACGTGAAACAGGTCGTGCTGCATCTGCCCGACAATGCGGCGGAAGTTCACCAGGTAGCGGCCAAGCACGCTCGTCTGGTTCATCAGCCGCAGCGCATGCGTGATGCCCTGCGGCTGTTGCAGGATCGACAGGAACAGCGCGCGGTTGGCCGGGTCCTTGCGCCACTTGGCGTCCATCAGCGTGCGGGCGTTGTACAGCGCGCGCAGCGTGTTGGCGGCCAGGCCCTTGATGCCGCGCACCTGCTCATACAGCAGGAACGTTTCCAGAATGGCCGTCGGCTCACGTTGGTACAGATCCGGGTCGGCGATCTCGAGCATGCCTTGCCGCTCGACAAAGCGCTCGTTGATCGTGCGCGTGATATCGAGCTCGCTTGGAAACAGCCGTGCCTCGATGTTCTGCAGCACCACGGTGTTGAGTTGCGTGACGGCCTTGGCGACCCAGTAATAGCGGCGCATGAGCTGTTCGCTGGCCCGCTTGGCGGTGGTCGGCCGGTAGCCGAAGGACTCCGCCAGTTGCGTCTGCAGGTCGAACACGAGCACGTCCTGGCGGCGCCCGGCCAGCAGATGCAGCCGCGCCCGCACGGTCTTGAGCAGGCGCTCGTTGGCGGCCAGTTCCTGCGCTTCGCGGCGCGTGAGCAGGCCGTTGCTCAGCAGCTCGCTCCAGCTGGAGCCGAAACCTGCGGCACGCGTCATCCACAGGATCACCTGCAGATCGCGCAGGCCGCCCGGGCTTTCCTTGCAGTTCGGCTCGAGCGAATACGGCGTGTCCTGATACTTGGCGTGCCGCTGGCGCATCTCCAGCAGCTTCGACTGGAAGAAATCCGCCGCGTCAAGGTGACCCTGGTAGTGCGTCTCGAACGTGCGGTACAGGCCTTCGTCGCCAGTCAGCAAGCGCGCTTCCAGCAGCGACGTGCGCACCGTCACGTCTTGCTCGGCTTCCTTGATGCATTCGTCGACCGTGCGCACCGAAGAGCCGATGTCGAGCCCCATGTCCCAGCAGCGCCCGATGAAGGCCTCCAGGCTTGCTTCCAGCGCCTTGTCGGCGGCATGCGGGAGCAGCAGCAGAATGTCGACGTCGGAATGCGGAAACAGCTCACCCCGCCCATAGCCGCCCACCGCGATCAGGGCGCAGTTGGCCGGCATGTCGGCCTGCTGCCAGAGCTGCACGAGGGTGCGGTCTACCGCCCTGGCAAGGCGGGTGACGAGCTGCTGCACATTGGCGTGCTGGTCGAACTGCGCGAACAGGTGCGCGCGTTCGGCCTTCAGGGCGTCGCGCGGTGACGTTTCGGCAGGAACGGCGGCAGTGTGCATGAATGGAGCGGGAATGAAACAGCGACCGGCGTGACTGGCCGGTCGCTGTGAAAAAAAAGATGGGCGCGGCCCCTGCGGCGCGCCTGCCGTGTGAGATCAGGCCGCGGCCGGAGCGCTTTCGCGGACGAACTCGGGCGGCGGCGGCGTCAGCGCCGACACCGTCAGCACTTCATAACCGGTGTCCGTCACGAGCACCGTGTGTTCCCATTGGGCCGACAGGCTGCGGTCGCGCGTCTTGACGGTCCACTGGTCGGGCATCGTGCGGATATCGCGCTTGCCGGCGTTGATCATCGGCTCGATCGTGAAGATCATGCCGGCCTTGAGCTCCATGCCGGTGCCCGGACGGCCGTAATGCAGGATCTGCGGATCTTCATGGAACACCTTGCCGATGCCGTGCCCGCAGTATTCGCGCACGACGCTGTAGCCGGCGGCTTCCGCATGCTGCTGGATCACGTGTCCGATGTCGCCGAGGCGCGCGCCGGGGCGCACGGCGGCGATCCCCTTCCACATGCACTCGAAGGTCACCTGTGTCAGGCGCTTCGCCAGGATCGAGCCTTCGCCGACGATGAAGGTGCGACTGGTGTCGCCGTAATAGCCTTCCTTGGTGATGACCGTGATGTCGAGGTTGACGATGTCGCCGTTCCTGAGCACCTTGTCGCCAGGAATGCCATGGCAGATGACGTCATTGACCGACGTGCAGATCGAGGCGGGGAAGGGCGGGTAGCCCGGCGGCGCATAGTTCAACGGGGCGGGCACGGTGCCTTGCACGTCACGCATGTAGGCATGGCACAGCTCGTCCAGTTTGCCCGTGGTCACACCCGGCTTGACGAACGGCGTGATGTAGTCCAGGACTTCGGAGGCAAGCCGGCAGGCCACGCGCATGTGCGCGATGTCTTCGGCGGTGTGGAGGGTAACGGCCATGCTGTGACTCTTTCTGCACGCAAACGCGCGGGCGCTGCGTCGTTGCTAAAACGCCGATTATCGCACCAAAGCGGCCCGGACGGGGTTTTCCGGGGGGCGGGGCAAGCTTGCGCCTGTTCGCTGCAAGTGCGCGGAAGGTGTTGAGTCGATTGGGTTTTTGTCGCTATAATCGCAGGCTAAGCAGTTGCCGGCCATGTGGCTGGCGGCGCTTGAAATCGCGAGCCGCTTCACCGCGGGTGTTTCTCGTACCGCATGCGAGAGATGTCTGAGGCGGCTTCAGACCTAACCCGACTGGAGAATTTCATGTCCGTGACCATGCGCGAAATGCTGGAAGCCGGTGTCCACTTTGGCCACCAGACCCGCTTCTGGAACCCCAAGATGGCCCCCTTCATCTTCGGCCATCGCAACAAGATTCACATCATCAACCTCGAAAAGACGCTGCCGATGTACCTGGACGCACTGAAGTACGTGCGCCAACTGGCAGCCAACCGGGGCACCATCCTGTTCGTCGGCACGAAGCGCCAGTCGCGTGAGATCCTGGCTGAGGAAGCCGCTCGTGCAGGCATGCCGTACGTCGACAGCCGCTGGCTCGGCGGCATGCTGACCAACTTCAAGACGGTCAAGACCTCCATCAAGCGCCTGAAGGACATGGAAGCCGCCAAGGAAGCCGGCGCGCTGGACACCATGAGCAAGAAGGAAGCGCTGATGTTCGAGCGCGAAATGGACAAGCTGGAAAAGTCCATCGGCGGCATCAAGGACATGGGCGGCATTCCGGACGCCATCTTCGTGGTGGACGTCGGTTATCACAAGATTGCCGTGACCGAAGCTGCCAAGCTGGGCATTCCGGTGATTGGCGTGGTTGATACGAACCACTCGCCGGAAGGCATCGACTACGTCATCCCGGGTAACGACGACTCGAGCAAGGCTGTTGCACTGTACGTGCGCGGCGTGGCCGACGCGATCCTGGAAGGCCGTGCCAACGCGGTGCAGGAAGTGGTGGAAGCGGCTCGCGGCGGCGACGACTTCGTCGAAGTCCAGGAAGGCTAAAACACAAGAGGGCGCGCGCCCGTGCTTGATCGCGCGGGACGCACGCCAGGCCATGCCGGTGAGGCGGTACCCCACCGAAATCGATGGCCAAACAGGGGCGCGTAACGAACGCCCCTTTTTTTTGAATTTGTCATGCGGATGACCCGCCCGCGTCGTATTGGGTGGTGCGTCCGATGGAAACCGGACGGCAGGACGGCGCAACGCGAGGATGAAACCGCGCGCGACCGGACGACGATCTGAAACAAGGAGCATGAGAATGGCGGCAATTACCGCAAGCATGGTGGCAGAACTGCGCGCGAAGACCGACGCGCCGATGATGGAATGCAAGAAGGCCCTGACCGAAGCCGAAGGCAACATGGAAAAGGCCGAAGAGATCCTGCGCGTGAAGCTCGGCAACAAGGCTGGCAAGGCCGCCTCGCGCATCACGGCTGAAGGCGTGGTCGCCGCAGCCGTCGAAGGCACGACCGGCGCGCTGGTCGAGATCAACTGCGAAACCGACTTCGTCTCGAAGAACGATTCGTTCCTGACCTTCGCCAACTCGGTCGCCGCACTGATTGCCAAGAACAACCCGGCTGACGTTGCGGCTGTCGGCGCGCTGCCGCTGTCGCAGGACGGCTTCGGCCCGACGGTGGAAGACGTGCGCGTGGGCCTGATCGGCAAGATCGGCGAGAACATGACGATCCGCCGCTTCCAGCGCTTCGAGGGTTCGAAGCTCGCTTCGTACCTGCACGGCACCCGCATCGGCGTGATGGTGGCCTTCGAAGGCGACGACGTGGCCGCCAAGGACGTGGCGATGCACGCGGCGGCCATGAAGCCGGTGGCACTGTCGTCGAACGACGTGCCGGCTGAGCTGATCGCCAAGGAGCGCAGCATTGCCGAGCAGAAGGCTGCCGAGTCCGGCAAGCCGGCCGAAATCGTTGCCAAGATGGTGGAAGGCAGCGTGCAGAAGTACCTGAAGGAAGTCTCGCTGCTGAATCAGCCGTTCGTGAAGAACGACAAGCAGACCGTGGAGCAGATGCTCAAGGCTGCCAACACGACCGTGAAGAGCTTCACGCTGTATGTGGTGGGCGAGGGCATCGAGAAGAAGCAGGACGACTTCGCTGCCGAAGTGGCTGCCCAGGTGGCGGCTGCCAAGCAACAGGCGTAATGCTGGTTCGATTGCTTCCGATGGCGAGTCGATCCGCCCTCCGGCGCTGGCCGGCAGGGCAACTTTTCTCCGTCGGCGCGATCGTATAATGCCGAGCAAACAGGGCACCGCAAGGTGCCCTGTTTGCAGGTGCAGCCTCCTTGCGCGGGCGTCGCCCGGGATTCCACCCGGACGGCTCCCCCGCAAGAAGGTTGCGGGATGCGCGAAGCCCGGCTTCGCCAATCGCAGCGTCGTTTCCCCCTTTCCTGTCTCCCGTCTCAGGAATCGTCACGAGGATCTCCATGCCTGCCTACAAGCGCGTTCTACTCAAACTTTCCGGCGAAGCCCTGATGGGCGACGATGCCTTCGGCATCAATCGCGGCACCATCGAAGGGATGGTCAACGACATCGCCGAAATCGTGAAGCTGGGCGTGCAGGTGGCAGTGGTGATCGGCGGCGGCAACATCTTTCGCGGTGTCGCGGGCGGCGCGGCCGGCATGGATCGCGCCACGGCCGATTACATGGGCATGCTGGCCACCATGATGAACGCGCTGGCGCTGCAGGATGCCATGCGCCACGCCAACCTCGAGGGGCGCGTGCAGTCGGCGCTGCGCCTGGACCAGGTGGTTGAGCCGTACATCCGCCCGCGCGCCATTCGCCAGCTGGAAGAGGGCAAGATCGTGATCTTCGCGGCGGGTACGGGCAACCCGTTCTTCACCACCGATACGGCGGCTGCGCTGCGCGGCTCGGAGATCGGCGCGGAAATCGTATTGAAGGCCACCAAGGTCGATGGCGTCTACACCGCGGATCCGAAGAAGGATCCAAGCGCCACCCGCTACACCACCATCAGCTTCGACGAGGCCATCTCGCGCAACCTGCAGGTGATGGATGCGACGGCATTCGCGTTGTGCCGCGATCAGAAGCTGCCCATCAAGGTGTTCTCGATCCAGAAGCCGGGCGCGCTCAAGCGCGTCATCATGGGCGAGGACGAGGGCACGCTCGTTCACGTCTAAGGCCGCCTCGCCCGCTGCCGCAAGCGTCTTTTTACCGTTCGCTGACGCCGCATCAATGGCGTTGGCGAGCGGCTTCCATGTAAAATCGCCTATTGTCTTTTCGGCCGTGCCGATGCCCTGTGTCGTGTCCCGGGGTGCGCATCTGGCCGGCCGTTATCGTTCGGAGGAAGTATGAGCGTCGCCGATATCAAGAAGAATACCGAGCAGAAAATGCAGAAGTCGATCGAGGCTCTGAAGGCGGATCTGGCCAAGATCCGCACGGGCCGCGCGCACACTGGCCTGCTCGATCACGTGCAGGTCGACTACTACGGCTCGATGGTGCCGATCAGCCAGGTCGCCAACGTGACGCTGGTGGACGCCCGTACGATCGGTGTGCAGCCGTGGGAAAAGAAGATGGTGCAAGTCGTGGAAAAGGCGATCCGTGAAGCGGACCTGGGCCTGAACCCGGCCACCATGGGCGACCTCATCCGCGTGCCGACGCCGCCGCTGACCGAAGAGCGCCGCAAGGAGTTGGCCAAGGTCGTCAAGGGCGAGGGCGAGGATGCCAAGGTCGCCGTGCGCAACCTGCGCCGCGATGCCAACGAGCAACTGAAGAAGCTCGTCAAGGACAAGGCCATCTCCGAGGACGACGAGCGTCGTGGCGGCGATGAGGTTCAGAAGCTGACCGACAAGTTCGTCGCCGAGATCGACAAGCTCGTCGCCGAGAAAGACAAGGAAATCATGACGGTGTAAGGCCGTCTCCCACTGCATGCGCACTCGGCGCGGGCGGTGGGAAATCCGATTCATGCATATCAGTTCCACACTGGCGGTACCCGATACCGCCGACACGCCTCGGCACGTGGCCATCATCATGGACGGCAACGGTCGTTGGGCGACCGAGCGTCATCTGCCGCGCGTCGCCGGGCACAGCCGCGGCCTCGAAGCCGTGCGTGCCACGGTGGAAGCCGCGGCCCGCCGTGGTGTCGGTTATCTCACGCTGTTCGCCTTCAGCTCCGAAAACTGGCGTCGCCCGGCTGAGGAAGTCACGTTCCTGATGAAGCTGTTCATGACGGCACTGCGCCGCGAAGTGAGCAAGCTACACGAAAACGGCATCCGCCTGCGCGTGGTCGGCGATCTGGCGGCGTTCAGCCCGCGTATCCAGTTGCTGATTCGCGAGGCCGAGGCCAAGACGGCCAACAACCCCGGCCTCACCGTGACGATCCTCGCCAATTACGGCGGGCGCTGGGACATTCTCCAGGCCATGCGCGCGTTGCTGGCCGCGCAGCCCGGCATTGCGCCCGAAGCGATCACCGAGGAAACGCTCGCGCCGTACATGGCACTCGCCTATGCACCGGAACCGGATCTCTTCATCCGCACGGGCGGGGAGCAGCGCATCAGCAACTTCCTGTTGTGGCAGTTGGCGTATTCCGAGCTGTACTTCACCGAGCGCTACTGGCCCGATTTCGATGCCGCCGAGCTTGACCGCGCCTTTGCGTGGTATCGCAACCGCGAGCGCCGTTTCGGCCGCACCAGCGCCCAACTCGAAACCGATGTCCCCCCCGCGCTGTCCGCCGGAGCCTGACACATGCTGCTGACCCGCGTGGTTACCGCTGTCTGCCTGCTGATTGTCATCCTTCCCATTCTGTTTTTCGCGCCGCCCGCCGGGCTGGTCGGATTGGTGACGGTGTTCGCCGCCCTGGCCGCCTGGGAATGGGGCCGCCTCGTGCGTCTGCCGGGCAGTTGGGGCCCCCTGCTGTACGCCGTGGTCGTCGTTCTGCTGACGATCGCGTGGTACGACATTCCCGCCCGCGGCGATGTCCGCCTGCTGTTTTACGCAGACGTTGTCGCATGGCTCGTGGCGTGGATGCTGCTGGCGGGCGGTATTCGCGCGTTGCAAGGTGGGCGGCAGCTGGTGTTTGCGCTCCTTGGGATGGTGATCCTGCCGGCGTTTGTCCATGCAGTGAGTACGTTGCGTGCAGAGGGCATCGCGTTCTTGCTGTCGGTGGCCGTGCTGGTCTGGGCAGCCGATGTGGGGGCATATTTTGTCGGCAAGGCGGTGGGCCGCCGCAAGCTCGCGCCGAGCATCAGCCCGGGCAAGTCCTGGGAAGGGGCGATTGGGGGCGCCGTGCTGGTCGCGCTGATTGCCGCCGTGGCGGGCCTGACCCACTGGTTTGCGCCGACCTGGTTTTCGTATGAATTTGATCGGCGCGGCACCCTGGTCGCCCTGGTGCTGACGCTGCTTCTGGTGGCCGCGAGCATCGGCGGCGACCTGTTCGAATCGCTGCTCAAGCGCCAGGTCGGCATGAAGGACAGCAGCCGCCTGCTGCCCGGCCATGGCGGCGTGCTCGACCGGATCGACGCGCTGCTGCCGGTGTTCCCGCTCGCCGCGCTGCTGATTTCCTGAGGCGTCCGGACATGATTCGCCTGACAGTTCTTGGCGCCACTGGCTCCATCGGCGACAGCACGCTCGACGTGGTGCGCCGCCATCCGGACAAGTACCGCATTCTGGCGCTCACGGCCAACGCGCAGGCCGACAAGCTTGCCGCACTGTGCCGCGAGTTTCATCCGCAAATGGCCGTGCTCGGCTCGGTGGCGGCGGCGGACGCCTTGCGCGACCACCTGGGCGCCGATGCGGCCGGTATCGATATTCGGTCCGGCGCCGATGCCCTCGAGGCCGCCGCCGCCCACCCCGATTGCGATGCGGTGATGGCCGCCATCGTCGGTGCGGCGGGGCTGCGTCCGACGCTGGCGGCCGTGCGCGCCGGCAAGCGCGTGCTTCTAGCGAACAAGGAGGCGCTTGTGATGTCGGGCGCGCTGTTCATGGAGGCGGTGCGCCAGCATGGCGCCACCGTGCTCCCGATCGACAGCGAGCACAACGCGATCTTCCAGTGTCTTCCGCCGCAGGCGCCGCAGTTTGGGCGCGGGGTGTCGCGCATCGTGCTGACCGCCTCGGGTGGTCCATTCCGCACGCGCGACGTCGATACGCTCGCCGATGTGACGCCAGACCAAGCCTGTGCGCACCCGAACTGGGTCATGGGTCGCAAGATCTCCGTCGACTCCGCCACCATGATGAACAAGGGGCTGGAAGTGATCGAGGCGTACTGGCTCTTCGGTGTGCCGGTAGAGCGCCTGGAGGTCCTGATTCACCCGCAGAGCGTGATTCACTCGATGGTCGGGTACGACGACGGCTCGGTACTCGCGCAACTGGGCAACCCCGACATGCGCACGCCGATCGCGTACGGGCTGGCCTATCCCGAGCGCATTGACGCGGGCGTGCCGCTGCTCGACCTTGCGGCCACCGGCACGCTGACGTTCGAGGCGCCGGACCTGCGCCGCTTTCCCTGTCTGGCGCTTGCCTTTGATGCGCTACGTGCCGGCGGCACGGCGCCTGCTGTGCTGAACGCAGCCAACGAGGTGGCCGTTGAGGCATTTTTGCAGCGCCGCATCCGGTTCACCGACATCGCTGCCGTGGTGGCCGATACCCTGGGCCGTGCGTCCATCGTTCCAGCCGACTCGCTGGACACCGTTTTTGCCGCCGACGCCCAGGCGCGGGCCCACGCGCAGCACTACATCGGAACTGCCCGCGTGCAACTGCCGGCCGCCTGAAAGCGGGCGGTCAGAGCGAGCGGGTAACATAGCGGCTTTGCGCGGGGCGATCCTGCGCATGTCCTTCAGTGCATCCGGAGAAGGTTCTTGCAGACTGTTTTAGCCTTTGTCTTCGCGATCGCGGTACTGATCGTCATTCATGAACTGGGCCATTACAGCGTCGCGCGCCTGTGCGGCGTCAAGGTGCTGCGTTTTTCGGTCGGCTTCGGCAAGGTGCTCTTCCGCCGTGTCGGCCGGGGGCCCGACCGTACGGAATGGACGATCTGCGCCATTCCCCTGGGCGGCTACGTCAAGATGCTCGGCGAAGGCTCGCGCGATCCGGAGAAGGATCCGCCCATCCTGCCCGAAGACTTGCCGCGGACGTTCGATCATCAGCCCGTCTATAAGCGATTCGCCATCGTTGCCGCGGGGCCGCTCGCCAATTTCCTGTTGGCGATCGTCCTGTATGCGGCGCTGGCGTGGGTCGGCGCCGTGGAGCCGCTGCCCATCCTGGGCGCGCCGCCGCCCGGCAGCATTGCCGCGCAAGCCGATCTGCGGGCCAAGGACCGCGTGATTGCGGTCGGCACGGAAAGCGAGGCGCCCACGCCGGTCCGCAGCTGGAGCGACGTCCGCATGCGGTTGTACTCGGCCGGCATTGGTGGGCATGAGGCGGTGGTCGTGGTGCGCGGAACCGACGGCGCCGAGCGCACCGTCCGGCTGCAAGGCCTGCCGAGCGCCGCGCGCACGCCGCAGGCCGACGTAATCGACCAGACCGGTCTGCGCCTGCAAGGCGGCCCCGTGACGGTTGTCGATGTGCTGCCGGCCAGTGCGGCGGCCCGTGCCGGGTTGCAGGCCGGCGACCAGATCGTTCGCTTTGCCGGCGTGCCCGCAGACCAGGCGACCGACCTGATCCGCCAGATTCGCGCCATGCCCGAGCAGAATGCGTCGATCGATATCCTGCGCAATGGTGAGCCGATGACGCTGCCGGTGCGTCCGGATGCCAGCGCAGACCCGAAGAACCCGAATGGTCCGAGGCTCGGCAAGCTTGGCGCGCAACTGAATCAGAAGGTCGAAACGGCCCTGATCCGCGACGAGCCGGGCGCCGCATTCGCGCATGCCGTGCGTGAGGTTTGGCAGACTTCCGTGCTGTCGCTGCAGGTGCTGGGCAAGATGATCGTGGGGCAGGCGTCGCTGCAGAACCTGAGTGGCCCGATTACGGTGGCCGACTTTGCAGGCAAGGCGGCAAGCCTTGGCTGGCAGACGTTTGTGAGCTTTCTGGCGTTGATCAGCGTCAGCCTCGGCGTCCTGAACTTATTGCCCGTTCCGGTATTGGATGGGGGGCATTTGCTGTATTATTGCGTGGAATTTTTGACAGGCCGACCCGTGCCGGAATCCTGGCAAGCAGTCCTTCAGAAGATCGGCGTCGCCTGCATCCTGCTTCTCACTTCGCTCGCCTTGTACAACGATCTGAGTCGGTTATTCCTGACTCGAGGCTAGACGTGTTGCAAGCCTCATCGTTGCCACAGGCGTGAGCGGGCAACCCAGCGTTTCGAAAACACTCAGAAGTGGATTCCCAACCGGATCCAATTAGGGGATTAGATTGATCAGACAACATCGCTTCCCGCTCAGCGTGCTGGCGGCTTCCGTGCTGACCGTTACTGCCGGTCAGGCTCATGCAGTGGAGCCGTTCGTCGTCAAGGACATTCGCGTGGAGGGGGTACAGCGCGTCGAGCCGGGTACCGTGTTCGGCTATCTGCCCGTGAAGGTGGGTGAGACCTTCACCGACGACAAGGGCGCAGAATCGATCCGCGCGCTCTACAACACCGGCTTCTTCAAGGATGTGCAGATCCGCGCTGAGGGCAACGTGCTCGTGGTCCGCGTGGAAGAGCGCCCGGCCATCTCGCAGCTCGAATTCATCGGCTTCAAGGAGTTCGACAAGGAAGCGCTGCGCCGCACGCTGCGCGGCGTGGGCGTGGCCGAGGCCCGCTACTACGATAAGTCCCTGATCGATCGCGCCGAGCAGGAAATCAAGCGTCAGTACGTTTCGCGCGGCTACTACGCCGCCGAAGTGTCGACCACCGTCACGCCGGTCGATGCGAACCGTGTGTCGATCACGTTCACCGTGGACGAAGGCCCGACGGCCAAGATCCGCCAGATCAACATCGTCGGCAACAAGGCCTTCTCCGAAGGGGACCTGCGCGACGAGATGCAGCTTTCCACACCGAACTGGCTGTCGTGGTACACCAAGAACGATCTGTACTCGAAGCAGAAGCTCACGGCTGACCTGGAGGCGCTGCGTTCGTTCTACCTCGATCGCGGCTATCTCGAATTCGCCATTGAGTCGACCCAGGTTTCCATCACGCCGGACAAGAAGGACATCTACCTGACGCTGAACATCCACGAGGGTGAGCAGTACAAGGTGTCCGACATCAAGCTGACCGGCGAGCTGCTGGGCAAGCAGCCCGAAATGGAGAAGCTCATCAAGCTCAAGCAGGGCGACGTGTTCTCGTCGGCCAAGCTGTCGTCGACGACCAAGGCGATCACCGACCTGCTCGGCACGTACGGCTACGCGTTTGCGACCATCAACCCGCAGCCGCAGATCAACCAGAAGGACCGCACGGTTGCGCTGACGCTGGTGGTCGATCCGGGCCGTCGCGTGTACGTGCGCCGCGTCAACGTGGTCGGCAACAGCAAGACGCGCGACGAAGTCGTGCGCCGCGAAATGCGCCAGATGGAAGCCTCGTGGTTTGACGGCGAAAAGCTGCAACTCTCGCAGAACCGCATCAACCGCACGGGGTACTTCACCGACGCGAACATCACCACCGAGGACGTGCCGGGCACGGCCGACCAGGTCGATGTGAACGTCAACGTGACCGAGAAGCCGACCGGCCAGATCAACCTGGGTGTGGGCTTCTCGTCGACCGACAAGCTGGTGCTGTCGGCAGGTATCCGCCAGGACAACGTGTTCGGCTCCGGTACCAGCCTCGGCCTGGATGTGAACACGTCCAAGTCGAACCGCACGATTGCCGTCACGCAATACGATCCGTACTTCACAGTGGATGGCATCAGCCGCTCGACCGAGCTGTACTACCGCACGTACCGCCCGCTGTACTACACGGGTGACCAGGACTACCGCGTCGTCCAGCAGGGCGGCAACGTCAAGTTTGGTGTGCCGTTCTCGGAAACCGATACGGTCTTCTTCGGTATCGGCTACGAGCGCACGACCATCGACGTGACGGCCAACACGCCGCTGGCCTATCAGAACTACGTTGCCAAGAACGGCCGCATCACGAACAACTTCCCGATCACGATCGGCTGGTCGAAGGACCAGCGCGACAGTGCCCTGGTGCCGACGCGCGGCCGCTATCAGCAGGCCAACCTGGAATTCGGCATTCCGGGCGGCGATCTGCAGTACTACCGTGCGTACTACCAGCACCAGTACTTCTATCCGCTGTCGAAGTCGTTCACGATGGCGTTCAACAACGAAATCGGTTACGGCCACGGCTACGGCAAGAGCGACTTCCCGGTCTTCAAGAACTACTACGCCGGCGGTATCGGCTCGGTGCGCGGCTATGAAACCAGCACGCTCGGCCCGCGCGACGCCAACGGCGTGGCCATCGGTGGCGCGAGCAAGTTCGTCGGCAACATCGAGTTCATCTTCCCGCTGCCGGGTTCGGGCGTTGACCGTACCGTTCGCCTGTTCACGTTCTTCGACTACGGTAACGTGTTTGCAGAAGGCCAACCGTACAAGTTCAGCGAGATGCGGTATTCGACGGGCTTCGGGTTGTCGTGGCTCTCGCCGATCGGTCCGCTGAAGATCAGCATGGGCTTCCCGCTCAAGCGCAAGACCGAAGATCAAACGCAACGCTTCCAGTTCCAGATCGGGACTGCATTCTAATGACCGCATTCATCATGAAATCCACGCGCATCACGTTGTCCCGCATGGGCGTGTCCGCTGCATTTGTCGCGCTGGCTGCTGCCGGTGTTGCGTCGCCTGCCGCGGCGCAGGAAGCCCGCATCGCTGCCGTCAATTCGGAGCGCATCCTGCGCGATTCGCAGCCGGCCAAGGCGGCCCAGTCCAAGCTGGAAGCCGAGTTCGCCAAGCGCGACCGCGAACTGCAGGACATGGCCTCCAAACTCAAGGCCATGTCGGACAAGCTCGACAAGGATTCCGCCGTGCTGGCCGATTCCGACCGGACGCGCCGTCAGCGTGAGCTGTCGGACCTCGACCGTGACTTCCAGCGCAAGCAGCGCGAGTTCCGTGAAGACCTGAACCAGCGTCGCAACGAAGAGCTGGCCCAGGTGCTCGAGCGCGCCAACCGCGTCATCCGGTCGATCGCTGAACAGCGCAAGTACGACCTGATCGTGCAGGAAGCCGTGTACGTCAATCCCCGCATCGACATCACCGACGATGTGCTGAAGGCCCTGAACACTTCGCAATCGGCGAAATGAGGTTGTTCCCATGTCGTTTTCGCTTGGTGAGCTTGCCGCGTCGCTCGGCGCGACCGTCCAGGGTGACGCTGGCCTGATCGTCAAGTCGATCGCGCCGCTCGATCAGGCGGGCGCCGATCAGCTCGCTTTTCTTTCCAATCCGCTGTACCTCAACCAGGCCGTGAGTTCGGGCGCGGGCGCGATCATTGTGTCGGCCCGTGATCTGGAGACGCTCGAAAGCCAGGGGCACGTTGCCGGCCGGAACTGGCTGGTGGCCGCCAACCCGTATGCTGCATTTGCGCGCGTGGCGCAGCGCTTTGTTGCGCTGTCGGCGCGGCCCGTTGCGCCCGGCATTCACCCGAGCGCGAGCGTGGGCGAGGGTGCTGTGGTGCCTGCGTCGTGCTCGATCGGGCCGAACGTCATCATCGAAGCCGGCGCGGTGCTGGGCGAACGCGTGCGAATCGTCGGCAACAGCTTTGTGGGTGCGGGTGCGTGCATCGGCGATGACTCGCTCATTTACGCCAACGTTTCGATCTACCACGGCTGCGTGATCGGCGCGCGATGCATCGTGCATAGCGGCGCCGTGATCGGCGCAGACGGCTTTGGCTTTGCACCGGACTTTGGGCCGCAGGGCGGCGAGTGGGTGAAGATTCCGCAGATGGGCCGGGCCGTCATTGGAGACGACGTCGAGATCGGCGCGAACACCGCCATCGACCGCGGCGCCATGGCCGACACGGTGGTCGAACAGGGCTGCAAGATCGATAACCAGGTGCAGATCGCGCACAACGTGCATGTGGGCGCCTATACCGTCATCGCCGGTTGTGCCGCCATCTCGGGCAGCACCAAGATCGGGCGCTACTGCATCATCGGCGGCGCGGCCAATTTTGCCGGCCACCTGACGATTGCCGATCGCGTGACGGTGTCGGGCGGCACGTCCATCACCAAGTCCATCACCAAACCCGGTGGCCACTTCACCAGCGTCTTCCCGTTCATGCCGCATGGCGACTGGGAGCGCAACGCGGCCATCGTTCGAGGCCTGACGCGCATGCGCGAACGGTTGCAACAACTGGAACAGCAGGTCAAGGACCTGCGACAAGAATCATGACCGAAGCATCTAACGCGACGACGAGCCTCGTCAGCGATTTCAACATCAAGAAAATTCTGGACCTGCTGCCGCATCGTTATCCGATGCTGCTGGTGGATCGCGTGGTGGAGCTCGAGGCCGGCAAGCGCATCAAGGCCATCAAGAACGTGACGTTCAACGAGCCGTTCTTCAATGGCCACTTTCCGGGGCATCCGGTCATGCCAGGCGTGCTGATCCTGGAAGCGCTCGCGCAGACCGCTGCGCTGCTGACGTTTGGCGATCCGGATCATAAGCGCCAGGAGAACGATCTGTACCTGTTCACGGCCATCGACGCCGCCCGCTTCAAGCGTCAGGTTGTGCCGGGCGACCAGCTTTCCCTGAACGCCGAAGTGCTGCGCGGCAAGCGCGGCTTCTGGAAGTTCAAGGTGTTCGCCATGGTGGACGGTGAGCTTGCGGCGGAGGCAGAGATCATGTGCGCCATCATCAAGGACGAACCGAAGGGTGAGGCATGAGCGCCACCAAGATCCATCCGACCGCGCAGATCGACCCCAAGGCTGAGCTCGACTCGAGCGTGGAAGTCGGGGCCTTCACGGTCGTGGGGCCGAACGTGCGTATCGGCGCGGGCACGCGCATCGGCCACCACACGGTGGTGGAGGGGTACACGACGCTCGGCCGCGACAACAGCATCGGGCACTTCGCGTCCGTGGGCGGCCGCCCGCAGGACATGAAATATCGCGATGAGCCGACGCAGCTCATCGTGGGCGATCGCAACACCATCCGCGAGTTCACCACGATCCACACTGGCACTGCGCAGGATGCGGGCATCACGTCCATCGGCGATGACAACTGGATCATGGCCTACGTGCACATCGCACACGATTGCCGCGTCGGCAACCACACCGTGTTCTCCAGCAACGCGCAGATTGCCGGCCACGTGGAAGTGGGCGACTGGGCGATCCTGGGCGGCATGTCCGGCGTGCACCAGTTCGTGCGGATTGGCGCCCACGCCATGCTCGGTGGCGCCTCTGCGCTCGTGCAGGACGTCCCGCCATTCGTGATCGCCGCGAGCGACAAGGGCGGCAACAAGGCCGCCCCGCACGGCATCAACGTGGAAGGCCTGCGTCGCCGCGGCTTCACGGCGGAACAGATCACCGGCCTGCGCCAGGCGTACAAGCTGCTCTACAAGAGCGATCTGAGCTTCGACCAGGCCAAGGCCGAAATTGCCGCGCAGATGGCCCAGGCAAGCGATGCCCCGACCCGCGAGGCGCTCAGCACGTTTGCCGACTTCATTGCCGCGACCAAGCGCGGCATCGTGCGTTGACCGAGCCGACCGCGCCGGTGCGCCGCATCGGCATGGTGGCCGGCGAAGCGTCCGGCGATCTGCTGGCCTCGCTGCTGCTCAAGGGGCTGCATGCGCAGCTGCCCGCCGACATCGCCTACCGCGGCATCGGCGGGGCACGCATGGCCGAGCAGGGCTTTCAGTCGAACTGGCCGATGCACAAGCTGTCGGTCAACGGCTATGTGGAGGTGCTCGGCCAGTTGCGCGAGATCCTGGCGATCCGCAAGGAGCTCAAGCAGGACCTGCTGGCCAAGCCGCCGCTGGCCTTCATCGGCGTCGACGCGCCGGACTTCAATTTCAACGTCGAGATCGCGATGCGGCAGGCGGGTGTGCCGGTGGTGCACTTCGTGAGCCCGTCGATCTGGGCGTGGCGCGCGGGCCGCATCAAGACGATCGCCAAGGCGGTCGACCACATCCTGTGCCTGTTCCCGTTCGAGCCAGAGATCTATGCCAAGGCCGGGATTCCGGCCACCTATGTCGGGCATCCGCTGGCCGACGAGATCCCGCTTGTGCCGGACGTGGAAGGCGCCCGCACGCGCCTGGGGCTGCCGCTGGGCCGCAAGGTCGTTGCCGTGCTTCCGGGCAGCCGCAATTCCGAGGTGAAGCATCTCGGGCCGACCCTGTTTGCCGCCATGGCCCGCATGCAGCTGGTGGAGCCGGACCTCGCATTCGTGCTGCCGGCGGCCAATGCCATGCTGCGGGAGCGCATCGATGCGTTGCGTGCCCAGCATCCGGGCCTGCACCTGTGGGTGGTGGACGGCCAGTCACATGCAGCGATGGAGGCGGCCGATGTCATCCTGCTGGCCAGCGGCACGGCCACGCTCGAAGCCGCGCTGTACAAGAAGCCCATGGTCATCACTTACAAGGTGCCCTGGCTCACGGCGCAGATCATGAAGCGCAAGGGCTATCTGCCCTACGTGGGCCTGCCGAACATTCTCTCGGGCCGCTTCGTCGTGCCGGAGTTGCTGCAGGATGACGCGACGCCCCAGGCGCTCGCGCGCGAGACGCTGCTGCAGCTGAGCGACCACGCCAACGCCACGTTCCTGCGCGAGCACTTCACGCAGATGCACCTGACGCTCAAGCAGAACATGGCGGAGATCGGCGCGAAGGTCGTGGTCGATCTGCTGCGCAGCCGCGGCAGGCTCTGACACCATGGCTGGACGCAATCCCGATCCTGCGCAACTGGGTCTGCCGCTCGTGCAAGCGCCGGCGGGCAAGCGCGTGCGCCGCATCCTCTGCGGCGTGGACGAGGCCGGGCGCGGGCCGCTCGCCGGGCCCGTGACGGCCGCTGCGGTGATCCTCAACCCCCGCAAGCCCATCAAGGGCCTGGCCGATTCCAAGATCCTCACCGCCAAGAAGCGCGAGGCGCTGTACGAAGAGATCGTCGAGAAAGCCGTGGCCTGGCACGTCGCCGAAGCCACCGTTGAAGAAATCGACCGCATCAACATCCTGCACGCCACGATGCTCGCGATGCAGCGCGCCGTGCAGGGCGTGGCCGCTCAAGGCGCGCTGCCCGACCTCGTGCAGGTGGACGGTAACCGCTGCCCTCAGGTGGCGTTTGCCGTGGAGGCCGTCGTCAAGGGCGATGCGCTGGTGCCGGCCATCTCGGCGGCGTCCATCCTGGCCAAGGTCACGCGCGACCGGCAACTGGCCGCGCTGCATGTCGAATTCCCGCACTATGGTTTCGACGTCCATGCCGGCTACGGCACTCCACAACACCTCGCGGCAATCGACTTGCATGGCGTGACGCCGCATCATCGCCGCTCGTTCGCACCTGTGCGCCGCGCGCTGGAAGGCCTCACGGTGATGACCGCCGAAGCCGCCGCGGCCCAAAGCGCATGGGACGACTGACATTGGGCCCGATCATTCCGTGAAGCACATCACCTCCCGCGACAACGCGGTGTTCAAGCACCTCAAGGCGCTGTCGGGTTCCACGCAGCAGCGCCGGCGCGCCGGGCAGTCCATGCTCGATGGCGTGCATCTCGTCGCGGCCTATCTCGATGCCGGGTTCATACCGCAGCAGTGCCTCGTCTCTGAACGGCACCTGGCCCATCCCGAGGTCGCGCCACTGCTGGATCGCGTCGATCCGCAGACGATCATTCTGCTGGCCGACCCGTTGTTCAGCCAACTCACGACGGTCGTGAACGGGGTCGACGTGATGGCCCTGATCGACACCCCGGAAGGGCGCCTGCCGCATGTCATCGATGCCGACTGCGTGATCCTCGATGGCATCCAGGACGCCGGTAACGTGGGCTCGATCCTGCGCTGCGCCGCCGCCTCGGGTGTGCGCGACGTCTTCATGACGGCAGGCTGTGCCTTTGCGTGGTCCGCCAAGACGCTGCGCGCGGCAATGGGCGCGCATTTCCATCTCAATATCGTTGAGCACTGCACGTTCGAGAGCGTGAAGTCGCGCCTGCAAGTGCCGTTGCTGGCGACGTCCTCGCACGCCAGGCAGGCGGTGTTCGATGTACGGCTCGATACGCCCGTTGGCTGGGTGTTCGGCAATGAAGGCGCAGGCGTGTCGGACGTCTGGCTTTCCGCGGTGACCACTCCCGTCGTGATTCCTCAGCCGGGCGGGATGGAATCCCTGAACGTGGCTGCCGCGGCAGCCATCTGCCTGTTCGAGGCTGTGCGCCAACGTCGGGCGCGTTAGGGCGCCATTTTTCTGCCGACTGTCCATCACACGGTGTTTTCAAACGCCAAAACCTGCATTGACTTTGCCATTGAGTAATGGAACATTGGTGGCGGCACCGTTGAGCGCCCCAGATAACCAGACTCAAGGAGACCGCCATGCCGACCCCCACGCTGGCGCACGTCAATATGGACGAACTGGCGCAATTCCGCGAAATCCAGCAGCTTGCCTACCAGTGCGTCGAGGCCGTCGGAGCCATGCTTCGCCCGGGCATGACGGAAAAGGATGCTGCCAAGCTGCTCACCGAATGGCTTGGCGATCGCGGCGTACACGACTGGCTGCACAAGCCGTTTGCCTGGTTTGGTGATCGCACGGCGTTCCAGGGTTTTTCGGGCCTTGCTCACTTGGGCGGTTTCAATCTGGCGTTCTTTCCATCGTCGCGGCGGCTGGAAGAGAACATGCCCGTCATCCTCGACGTGGCGCCGGTGCGCAATGGCGTGATTGCCGATGTCGGCTACGCCATGTGCCTCGGGGAGAACGCCATCCTCGAGCAACTGCAGGACGACCTGATGGCGCACCGCGAACGCATCGTGCGGCTGGTCCGCGAGCGGCGCTCGATGGCGGATGTGGCACGTGCGGTGGACCAGCTCTGCATGAAGCAGGGCGTGGAACCGCGCCACAAGGCGTATCCGTTCAAGGTGCTCGCGCATCGCGTGGCAAAGCTGCAGAGGCCGTCCACGCCGCGCTTCGTGGCGCGGTTCGGGCTGAACGCCACGCGCAACCTGATGCTCGAGCAGGTGCGCAGCGGCAAGCAGGAGGGGTGGTCGCCGCTGTGGTCGATCGACCGGCGCTCGGAACATGCACCGGTGCCCGGCCTGTGGGCGGTCGAGCCTCACCTGGGCTTCCACGGCGTTGGCGCCAAGTTCGAGGAGCTGCTCGTCATTACGGAGGACGATGCGTATTGGCTCGACGACGACCTGCCGCACGTGCGCCGCTGGCAGCAGCGCCAGATGACACAACAGCGCGCGGCCTGACGGCGCCGGAGGTTTCCGATGCAGACGCTTCTCGAAGAGGCCCCGCTGGCGCTGTTCGAGCCGGCCGCGGCGTTCCCGCGCGCCGAGCGCACCGTGCACTCCGGCGACGTCACGCTGGCCGTCAAAACGTGGGGCGACCCGGCGCGCCCGACCGTCGTGCTCGTCCACGGCTATCCCGACAACAGCGAGGTCTGGCACGACATGGCACCGCTGCTCGCGCGCGACTACTACGTCATCGCCTACGACGTGCGCGGCGCAGGGCGATCGAGCGCACCCAGGGGGATGCGCCACTACACCTTCGCGCGGCTCACCGGGGACTTCATCGCTGTCATCGATACACTGAGCCCGGGCAAGGCCGTCCACCTCATCGCGCATGACTGGGGCTCGATCCAGTCGTGGGAATTCGTGACGGAGGAACGCCTGCGCGGGCGCATCGCGTCGTACACGTCGTGCTCGGGACCGTGCCTCGACCACGTCGGGCATTGGATGCGCGCGCGGCTGCTGCGGCCGACGCCGGCGTCGCTGGGCAAGATGCTGGGGCAGCTCGTGCGCTCGTGGTACGTGCTGCTGTTCCACCTGCCGATCGTGCCGGAGCTGAGCTGGCGCCTGTGGCTGGGCCGCGCCTGGCCACGCGTGCTTCGCCGCGTGGAGAAGACCGCCATCACGCCGCGCGCGACACAGACGGCAGACGGCGTGAACGGAGTGTCGCTGTATCGCGCCAACTTCATCCGCAGCCTGTTTGCGCCGCGCAAGCGTGTCGCACACGCGCCGGTGCAGGTCATCGTGCCGACGCTGGACAAGTACGTCAGCCCAGCGTTGTCGGAAGACCTGTCGCGCTGGGCGCCGCAGTATTGGCGGCGGGAGGTCGTTGCGGGGCACTGGCTGCCCGTTACGCACGCGGGGCGCATGGCCGAGCTGGCGCGCGAGCTGATCGACCACATCGAAGGCGCGCCGGAGCCCGAAGCGCTGCAGCGCGCCCGCCAACATGGCGACCGCAGGCCACTCGCGGGCAAGCTGGCCGTCATCACGGGGGCGGGCAGCGGCATCGGCCGGTGTGCGGCGCTCGAGTTTGCCGAGCAGGGCGCAGCCATTGTCGCCGTCGACATCCGGGCCGAAGACGCCGAGCGCACCGCCACGCTGGTCCGGCTCAGCGGCGGCGTGGCGTGGGCGCGCGCCGCCGACGTCGGCAGCGCGGAGCAGATGGAGGCGCTGGTCGAGTGGGTCGGCAAGGCGCTTGGCGGCGCGGACATCGTCGTCAACAACGCGGGCATCGGCATGGCCGGCGGCATTGTCGACACCACCGAGGGCGATTGGCAACGCGTCCTGCATGTGAACGTGTGGGGCGTGATCCACGGCGCACGGCTGTTCGCGCGGCAGATGGTCGAGCGTGGGCAGGGCGGGCACATCCTGAATACCGCCTCGGCCGCGTCGTTTGCTCCGTCGCGCGATCTCGCGGCCTATGCGACGACGAAAGCCGCAGTGCTGATGCTGTCCGAATGCATGCGGGGCGAGCTCGCCGGGCACGGCATCGGCGTTTCGGCCATCTGCCCGGGTTTTGCGCAGACCGGGATCATGGCCTCGACCGTCTATGCCGGTGCCACCGTGGCGCGGCAGGCGCAATTGCGCGCCCGCGCAACCCGGCTCTACCAGCTGCGCGGCCTGAAACCCGAAATGGTCGCCAAAGCGATGCTGCGCGCGGTGCTGCGCAACCAGCCCGTCGTCACGATCGGCATCGAGGCGCATGCGTCGCGCTTGATCTCCCGCTATGCGCCATGGCTCGGCAGGCTGATCGCGCGTGTGAGCATCACCGGTGATTGAGTGCGGCGAACGAGAACGACAGGAGATCCGCCATGACCGCGCCCGACTATTACATCAAGGCCCGCCACGTCCGCTTCGACTGGGCGAACACGCCCATCCAGTGGATTCCCGGCGACCCGTCCAGCACGCACATCATCAACATCCTCAACCTGCTGTTTCCCGCTGGGGAGTTGTGGTTCTGCCGCGTCTACAACAAGGCCCTGCCGTTGATTGCCGACACGAAGCTGCGCGCCGACGCGGAGGGCTTCCTGCGGCAGGAGGCCGTCCATTCGCGCTCGCATGGCGGTGTGCTTGCGCATTACTACAAGGACCACGGCATTGACACGCAACCCTTCACGCAACGGCTGGACTGGCTGTTCTCGAAGGTGCTCGGCGAACGGCCGCTCGGCCTGAAGATCGGCCACACCCGTTTCTGGTTGCGACAGCGGCTCGGCATCATCGCCGCGCTGGAGCACTTCTTCGGCTATCTCGGTAACTGGGTGCTCAACGCAAAGGGGCTGGATGCCGCCCACGCCGATCCGGTCATGCTCGACCTCCTGCGCTGGCACGGCGCCGAGGAAGTCGAGCACCGCACCGTGGCGTTCGACATCTTCCGCCACATGGGTGGGACGTACGCCGAGCGCTGCTTCCACATGCTGACCACGATCCTGCTGTTGCTGTATTTCCTCGTCACGGGCTTCCGCTTCATGTACAAGCGCGATCCGGGCGCGGGGCGCTTTCCCGGCTTCATCCGCGGATGGTGGCACGGCTCGCGGCGAGGCTGCCTGCCGTCGTTCTGGAAGATGCTGGGGGCGGCGCTGCGCTATTTCCGGCCGAGCTACACGCCGCATCACGAGGGCTCCACCGAGCAGGCACTGGCATATCTGGCGAGCTCGCCCGCGGCGCAAGCCGCTGCCCACGGTGGCAACTGGGTGCGCAACGGAGCCTGACCGGGCGCCGCAAAAGCAAAACGGCCGGTGCAATGCCGGCCGTCTTCCTCGGGAACGTCGCGTTCAGTAGTTGTTGTGCTCCATCTTGATGTCCTGCAGGATCGTCGTGGCAATTTCCTCGATGGACTTGTGCGTCGACGACAGCCACTTGATCCCCTCGCGCCGCATCAGCGATTCCGCCTCGTTCACTTCATAGCGGCAGTTTTCCAGGGCCGCATATTTGCTGCCTGGGCGACGTTCGTTCCGGATTTCCGACAGGCGCTGCGGATCGATCGACAGCCCGAAGATCTTGCTCTTGTAGTCGTACAGCACCGAGGGCAGCTTGCCGCGCTCGAAATCGTCCGGGATGAGCGGGTAGTTGGCCGACTTCACGCCGTATTGCATCGCCAGGTAGAGGCTCGTCGGCGTCTTGCCGCTGCGCGAGACCCCCACCAGGATCACATCGGCCTCCGCCAGGTTCTTGTGTGATTGACCGTCATCGTGGGCAAGTGAAAAGTTGATCGCTTCGATACGGTTCTTGTACGCCTCGGTATCGGCGTTCTGGTGGAAGCGGCCGATGGCGTGGGTCGACTTCAGGCCGAGTTCCTTCTCGAGCGGCTCGATGAAGGTCTGGAACATGTCCAGGATGGTGGCCTTGGCCCGATGGACGATCTCGTTGGCCTCTGCATCCACCAGCGTGGTGAAGACGATCGGCTTCACCCCTTCGGCGTGGAACGCCTCGTTGATCTTGGCGACTGCAACATGCGCCTTGTCGATCGTGTCGACAAACGGAATCCGCACCTGGCGGAACTTCATTTCAAACTGGGCCAGGATCGAATGGCTGAAGGTCTCAGCGGTGATCCCGGTGCCATCCGACACGATGAACACGGTGCGGACGGGCGCGCGGGCGGCAGCGGGGGTGCCAGATGAGGCGGCGAGGTCAGTCATTGAAAACGAGGGGTTTTTCCAGCACGCCGGCAGGAATTCGTGCTGCGGCACGGTAGAATAGCGGCGATCGTTTAGCTAAGCAATTCGGGTCCATCGGGCGCCAGACAATGCCAGAGCGGCCGTCGCGGCGTCGCTGCGGATGGCTTAGCCAAGCGATTCGTGCGGCCAGACGACAAGAACAAAGCCCGCGCGCATCCGACCGGTTTTTCACTTAGTTTAGGGGCTTGTATGACTAACCTGTCGCAAGACGGCGCCTATGTGCTGCCGTTCGAGCAATTGCGGATGACCGATGTCGAGGTCGTTGGCGGTAAGAACGCTTCGCTGGGCGAGATGATCTCCCAGCTGGACAGCGCCGGTGTGCGCGTTCCGGGCGGTTTTGCCACCACGGCGCTGGCGTTCCGCGATTTCCTTGCACACAACAACCTGACCGAGCGCATCTCCCAGCGCCTGGCCAGCCTCGACGTCGATGACGTCAAGGCGCTGGCCGCCGCCGGCAAGGAGATCCGCGAGTGGGTCGCCACCGCGCCGTTCCAGCCGCGCCTGGAGCAGGAGATCCGCGAGCACTACGAACGCGTTTCCAAGCGCGAAGGTGCTGAAGCGTCCTTCGCGGTGCGTTCGTCCGCCACCGCCGAGGACTTGCCCGACGCGTCGTTCGCTGGCCAGCAGGAGAGCTATCTCAACGTGCTCGGTATCGACGATGTGCTCGACAAGATCAAGCACGTCTTCGCCTCGCTGTACAACGATCGCGCGATTTCGTACCGCGTCCACAAGGGCTTCGCCCACGACGTGGTGGCACTGTCGGCCGGTATCCAGCGCATGGTGCGTTCCGATTGCGGCGCTTCGGGCGTGATGTTCACGATCGATACCGAATCGGGTTTCCAGGATGTCGTTTTCATCACCTCCAGCTACGGCCTGGGCGAAACGGTGGTGCAGGGCGCCGTGAACCCGGACGAGTTCTACGTCTTCAAGCCGACGCTGGCGGCGGGCAAGTACCCGATCATCCGCCGCTCGATCGGCTCCAAGCTGATCAAGATGGAATTCACCGCGCCAGGCGAAGCCGGTCGTGTGAAGACCGTCGACGTGCCGGGTGAGCTGCGCAACCGCTACTCGATCACCGACGACGACGTAACGGAGCTGGCCAAGTACGCCGTCATCATCGAGAAGCACTACGGCCGCCCGATGGACATCGAGTGGGGCAAGGACGGCAAGGACGGCAAGATCTACATTCTGCAGGCCCGCCCCGAGACCGTGAAGAGCCAGGCTGCCGGCAAGGTCGAGCAGCGCTTCCGCCTGAAGGGTTCGGCACCGGTGCTCACCACCGGCCGCGCCATTGGCCAGAAGATCGGCACGGGCCCGGTGCGCGTGATCAACGATCCGGCCGAGATGGAACGCGTGCAGCCGGGCGACGTGCTCGTCGCCGACATGACCGACCCGAACTGGGAGCCGGTGATGAAGCGCGCCTCCGCCATCGTCACGAACCGTGGCGGCCGTACGTGCCACGCAGCCATCATCGCGCGTGAACTCGGCGTGCCGGCCGTGGTCGGCTGCGGCGATGCCACCGACGTGCTGAAGGACGGCACGCTGGTGACCGTTTCCTGCGCCGAAGGCGACGAAGGCAAGATCTACGACGGCCTGCTGGAAACCGAAGTGACCGAAGTGCAGCGGGGCGAAATGCCCACGATCAGCACGAAGATCATGATGAACGTCGGCAACCCGCAACTGGCGTTCGATTTCTGCCAGATCCCGAATGGCGGCGTGGGCCTGGCCCGTCTGGAATTCATCATCAACAACAACATCGGCGTCCACCCGAAGGCGATCCTTGACTACCCGCAGGTCGACAGCGACCTGAAGAAGGCCGTGGAAAGCGTGGCCCGCGGCCATGCCAGCCCGCGCGCGTTCTACGTCGACAAGCTGGCCGAGGGCGTGGCGACGATTGCCGCCGCGTTCTATCCGAAGCCCGTCATCGTGCGCCTGTCGGACTTCAAGTCCAATGAGTACAAGAAGCTGATCGGCGGTTCGCGCTACGAGCCGGACGAAGAAAACCCGATGCTGGGCTTCCGTGGCGCCTCGCGCTACATCGCCGAGGACTTTGCCGAAGCGTTCGAGATGGAATGCCGCGCCATGAAGCGCGTGCGCGACGAGATGGGCCTGACCAACGTCGAGGTGATGGTCCCGTTTGTGCGCACGCTCGGCCAGGCCGAGAAGGTTGTCGAGCTGCTGGCCAAGTACGGCCTGAAGCGCGGCGAGAACGGCCTGCGCCTGATCATGATGTGCGAAGTGCCGTCCAACGCGATCCTGGCCGAGCAGTTCCTGCAGTACTTCGACGGCTTCTCGATCGGTTCGAACGACCTGACGCAGCTCACGCTGGGCCTGGACCGGGACTCCGGCATGGAGCTGCTGGCCAAGGATTTCGATGAGCGCGATCCGGCGGTCAAGTTCATGCTGCAGCGCGCGATCTCCACGGCGCTGTCGATGAACAAGTACGTCGGCATCTGCGGTCAGGGCCCGTCCGATCATCCGGATTTTGCCGAGTGGCTGGCCAAGGAAGGCATCTCGTCGATCTCGCTGAACCCGGATTCGGTGATCGAAACCTGGCAGAAGCTGGGCTCGGCCTGAGCTAGAGTGTTGTAAGACAAGGTGCGTATCCTTCGGGGTGCGCGCCAACAAGAACGCGAAGTGCCCGGCAGCGCGAGATGCTGGCGGGGGCCGAGCGACATGCCCCCGCAGACGTGCAGCGTCGCGGGGGCTTTTTTCTGGGATTCAGGGAGAGGGAGTATGTCGGCTCAGACCGTCTGGTTCGTGCTTGCCGTGCTGCTCGTCATCGGCGAGCTGATGACGGGGACGTTCTATCTGCTGATGGTCGCGATGGGCCTGGTGGCTGGCGGCCTGGCGGCGCTGTCCGGCCTGGCATTCCCCGCCCAGGCCGTGGTCGCGGCAATCGTCGCGGTGTTCGGCATCGTGGCGTTGCGGCGGTCCCGCTACGGCCGCATCCCGCGCGAAGATGCCGCTCGCAACCGCAACGTCAATCTGGATATCGGCGAGCTGCTGCGGGTCGATGCGTGGTCGCCCGAGCGCCGCGCGCGCGTGCAATACCGCGGTGCCGCCTGGGACGTTGAGTTGGCACCCGATGCAGCGGCGTCGGCCGGTGAATTCCGCATTGTTGAAGTCCGCGGCAACGTGCTTGTCGTTGCCCCCAAATAACAACCCACACGCCCAACCACGGAGGTTCTATGTTCGAGCTGGGGACTCTCGCGATCATCGTCCTGTTTGCGGCCATTGTGCTCATCGCGCAGGGCATCAAGATCGTGCCGCAGCAGCACGCCTGGATTCTGGAGCGCCTGGGCAAGTACCACGCAACGCTGTCGCCGGGGCTCAATATCGTGCTGCCGTTTGTCGACCGGGTCGCCTACAAGCACGTGCTCAAGGAAATCCCGCTCGACGTGCCGAGCCAGATCTGCATCACCAAGGACAACACGCAACTGCAGGTGGACGGCATCCTGTACTTCCAGGTGACCGACCCGATGCGGGCCTCGTACGGTTCGAGCAATTTCGTGATCGCTATCACGCAGCTCGCGCAGACGACCCTGCGCTCCGTGGTCGGCAAGCTCGAGCTCGACAAGACGTTCGAGGAGCGCGATTTCATCAATCACAGCGTGGTCAACGCGCTGGACGAGGCGGCCTCGAACTGGGGCGTGAAGGTGCTGCGCTATGAGATCAAGGATCTGACGCCGCCGAAGGAGATCCTGCACGCCATGCAGGCGCAGATCACGGCGGAGCGCGAAAAGCGTGCGCTGATCGCGGCATCGGAAGGGAAGCGCCAGGAGCAGATCAACCTGGCGTCCGGCGCGCGCGAGGCCGCGATCCAGAAGTCGGAAGGCGAGAAGCAGGCGGCCATCAACAAGGCGCAGGGCGAGGCGGCAGCCATTCTTGCCGTGGCCGAGGCCAACGCGCAGGCCATCCAGAAGATCGGTCAGGCGATCCGCACCGAAGGCGGTATCGACGCGGTCAACCTGAAGGTGGCGGAGGAGTATGTGAGCGCGTTCGGCAACCTGGCCAAGCAGGGCAACACGCTCATCGTGCCGGGCAACATGGGCGACCTGAGCACGATGATTGCGTCAGCATTGACGATCGTGAAGCAGCAGCGGCCCAGCGCCTGAAGCGCAGTGAAGGGAATGCGCGGGGCGGCTCAGGCCTTTTCGCGCATGAGGCGCGCCTTTTCGCGCTGCCAGTCGCGGTTCTTTTCGGTTTCGCGCTTGTCGAAGAGCTTTTTGCCCTTGGCCAGACCGATTTCGCACTTCACGCGGCCGCGCGTGTAGTGCAGGTTGAGCGGCACGAGCGTGTATCCGCGCTGCTCGACCTTGCCGATGAGCTTCTTGATCTCCTCGGCATGCAGCAGCAGCTTGCGGGTGCGCACGGGATCAGGCTTGACGTGGGTGGAGGCCGATTGCAAGGGGCTGATGTGGGCGCCGATCAGGAACAGCTCCGCATTGCGGATCACGACGTAGCCTTCCTTGATCTGCGCGCGGTTGGCGCGGATGGCCTTCACCTCCCAGCCCTCGAGTACGATGCCCGCCTCGTAGCGCTCTTCGATGAAGTAATCGAAAAAGGCTTTCTTGTTGTCGGCGATGGTCATACGTTGGAATGTGCGGTGGGCGCATCAGGAAAGCGGCTTCCATGTGCGCTGCGATAAAATGGCGAGTTTAACAAATCCGCCGCAAGTCCCGATCAGCAAGGGGCAAGCGGCGCGTAAAGCTTCCGGATGACGCATGGCAGACGTTGAAAAAACCGTGTTGATCGGCTACTCGGCCGAACAGATGTTCGACCTGGTGACCAACGTCAAGGACTATCCGAACTTCCTGCCGTGGTGCGGCGGGGTGGAAATCTACGAGCAGACCGAAACGTCGCTCGACGCGCGCGTCGACATCGCTTTCAAGGGCATCCACCAGTTCTTCCGCACGCGCAACACGCAAACACGGCCGACACGCATCGATATGACGTTCGCCGACGGGCCTTTCAAGGCCTTCACCGGTTTCTGGATTTTTACGCCGCTGCGCGCCGATGCCTGCAAGATCAACTTCCACCTGCATTACGAATTTTCCAGCGTGATCCTGGAAAAGCTGATCGGCCCGGTGTTCAGCATGATCGCCAACACCTTTGTCGATTCGTTCGTCAAGCGCGCCGAGACGGTCTATGGCGAATCCTGATTGCATCGACGTGATGGTCTGCCTGGCGACGGTCGTGCCGCCGAGGCTCGTCCATGTGCGGGTGCCTGCCCGCGCGACGGTGGCCGACGCGGTGCGCGTGTCCGGCCTGCTCAACGAATCGGAACTCGCATCGGACGCGTGCCGGCTGGCGGTCTACGGCAAGCGCACGACGCCCGATGCGCCGTTGCACGCGCGCGACCGCGTGGAAATCCTCGGGCCGCTGATTGCCGACCCGAAGACCGCGCGTCGCCGCCGCGTGCAGAAGGTGCGTGCCACGGGCACGCGCGAAGGACTGAAATGGCTGCGCAACGAGGCGCCCAAGGGCGACGTCGTGGAATGACGCGCGCTCAGCTGCAGTTCGCGCTGATCGCGGCCTGGTTGCGCTGAACCGCGGCGGCGCGCTGGTTGTCGTCCATGTACGCGATCGAGCCATCGGCCTGCGCGGTGCCGACGCGGCGGCCTTCCTGCATATAGGCCGTCTCGTTGCGCAGCCGCTGGCATTCTGCCTGTTTGCGTTGTGCGGCTTCGGCCTGCCTGGCTTCCTCCTGTTCCTTCTTGGCCCGATCGGCCAGCCGCTTGCGCAGTTCTTCGTCGGGGTTGGGCGCGGCCACGGCAGAAGCCGGCTGGCCCGCCTTCGCCGTGGCGGTGTCGGCGGCCTTGGCGCTCGACGCCGCGGCGGGAAGTGCCTCATACGCCGTCGCCGTGCGGCTGTTCGGATTGCGGATGATGCGGCTGGGTGGAACGGAGGGCGGCGGCGCGGCGTCGCTGTAGACCATCTGTCCCTTCTCGTCGCGCCATTGCCACGCCCACTGGGCAGAGGCGGCCGGGCAGGCGATGGCGATCAGGGTGGCAGCGGCAGGCAGCAAGACGTGCAGTCGTTTCATGGAGTTCTCGTTCGATGGACTGCCGGCGGCGCGCTGGCCGACCCGACGACGGCCCCACGGCGCGCACGGAGGCCGGTGGCGTGATCGCCACTCGATGATCCAGGCCGACGGCATGGCCCCGCCTGTTGACTCGCCCCCCGGCAAGGCGCCCAGTTTATGCAGACTTGTCTTCGGCGTGCAAGCGCACCGACCAGCCGACACCCACGATCAGCAGCGCGATGGCGGCAATCTCGAGCGGGCGCGGCCAGCGGCCGTCGTACACGAAGCCGTATGCCAGGGCGAACAGCGTCTCGAACACGATCATCTGGCCCGACAGCGTGAGCGGCAGGCGCCGTGACGCGACGTTCCACAGGTTGTTGCCGATCAGCGACGCCCCCAGGGCGACAGCCGCATTGACTACCCAGAACGTGGTCCAGACGCGCCCGCCGCCGCTGGCCCAGGCTGTGCCGGCCACCAGCAGCGCGATCACCGTCAATGCGGCCGACAGCACGCCGGTCGACATGCCGTACAGCGCCGACCATTCGTTGCCCGAGAAATGCGGATTGCGCTGCAGGTACCGGGCGTTGTCCACGGCGTACCACGTCCAACTGCACAGCGCGCCGACCGCGCACGCGATACCGGCAATGCGCTGCCATACCGGGCGGGCAGGATCGGCTGCCGCGGCCGCCTGCCCGAACACGTCGACATTGATGCAGACGATGCCGGCGGCCACCACGGCCAGCGGCCAGATCAGCCGGGAGAGGGGCGCGGCGCCGTGGTCGCCGCGGCCCAGCACCGTCACGGTAATGGGCAGGACGCCGATGATGAGCGATGCAGGCGCGACGCCGGCCAGTTGGACGGCAAAGGCTAGGAGGACGTAATAGACGAGGTTGCCTGCGCAGGACTGGCGCACCAGCGCGAGGCAATCGGCGCGGGTGAGTTTGCGGGCAATGCGCGCAAGCTGCGGCGCGGTGGCAATGATTGCGATGGCGCCGTAGGCGAGGTAGCGGCCGAGGGTCAGTTCCCACGGCGAGAACGCCGGCAGCGCCCGGGGCGCAATGAAGACCATGCCCCACATGGCCCCTGCCAGAAGGGCGCACAATACGCCAATTCCCATTTCGAAGACGCGCGGAGCCGGCACCCTCGCCATACGGGGCCTCCCCACAAGAGCGGCCACTGGCGGCGCAGGGCACCAATCGGTGCGTGCGCGAAGAAAAATTTATCGAGCATAGCACGGGTCTCTACAATCGTGGGGCGAATTCCCGTATAATCCGATTTTGCGCCTAGAGGAAATTGCTATGCGTCTTGTCCAGAAAGCACTCACGTTCGATGATGTGCTGCTCGTCCCGGCCTACTCGGCCGTCCTGCCCCGCGATACGTCTCTTCGCACCAAGCTCACCCGTTCAATCGAACTCGCCATTCCGCTCGTGTCCGCCGCCATGGATACGGTCACGGAAGCCCGGCTCGCCATCGCCATGGCGCAGCAAGGTGGCATCGGTATCGTCCACAAGAACCTGAAGCCGGAAGAACAGGCGCGCGAAGTCGCCAAGGTCAAGCGCTTTGAATCGGGCGTGCTGCGCGACCCGATCACCATCGGTCCGGACATGAAGATCCGCGACGTGATGGCGCTGTCGGCCCAGCACGGCATCTCGGGCTTCCCGGTGCTGGAAGGCAAGAAGGTGGTGGGCATCATCACCAACCGCGACCTGCGTTTCGAAGAGGAGCTGGACGCCCCGGTGCGCGCCAAGATGACGCCGGGCGAGAAGCTCGTCACCGTCAAGGAAGGCGCCTCGCTGGAAGAAGCCAAGCGCCTGATGAACAAGCACCGCCTGGAGCGTGTGCTGGTGGTGGGCGACGCTTTCGAGCTGCGCGGCCTCATCACCGTCAAGGATATCCAGAAGGCCACCGAATACCCGCTTGCCTCGAAGGACGAGCGGGGCTCGCTGCGTGTGGGCGCCGCGGTGGGCGTCGGGCCGGACAATGATCTGCGCGTCGAACTGCTGGTCAAGGCCGGCGTGGACGTGATTGTCGTCGACACGGCGCACGGCCACAGCCAGGGCGTGCTCAACCGCGTGCGCTGGATCAAGGACAACTACCCGCAAGTGCAGGTGATCGGCGGCAACATCGCCACGGCTGAAGCCGCCAAGGCGCTGGTCGACCACGGCGCGGATGGCGTCAAGGTGGGTATTGGCCCGGGCTCGATCTGCACGACCCGGATCGTTGCCGGCGTCGGCGTGCCGCAGATTACGGCGGTCTCCAACGTGGCCGAGGCGCTGAAGAACACCGGCGTGCCGCTCGTTGCCGACGGCGGGATCCGCTACTCGGGCGACGTCGCCAAGGCGCTCGCGGCCGGTGCGCACACCGTGATGATGGGCGGCATGTTCGCCGGCACGGAAGAAGCCCCGGGCGAGGTGTTCCTGTACCAGGGCCGCTCGTACAAGAGCTACCGCGGCATGGGCTCGGTGGGCGCCATGAAGGATGGCGCGGCCGACCGCTACTTCCAGGAAGACAACACCGCCAACGTCGACAAGCTCGTGCCGGAAGGCATCGAGGGCCGTGTGCCGTTCAAGGGTTCGGTGCTGCCGATCGTGCACCAGCTCACGGGCGGCATCCGCTCGTCGATGGGCTACTGCGGCTGCGCGTCGATTGCCGAATGGCACGAGAAGAGCCAGTTTGTCGAGATCACCGCCGCCGGCATGCGCGAATCGCACGTGCACGACGTGCAGATCACGAAGGAAGCGCCGAACTATCACCGCGACTGATCCGGTCGTCCACAAGATAGAAGGCAAGCAGTACTGCCGCCGGGGCGCGCGGGCGCTCCGGCTGATCCATGGAATCAACCGGTGGCCGAGGCACGGGCGGCCGCCCGCAACTGGAGAGGATGATGAAAGCGCTTCTGCGAATCGTTCTGTTTCTGGATGCGGCTGTCGCACTGTGCGTCGGTCTCGTCCTGCTGGCCTCGCCGATGACATCGATCTTCGGCGCGCTGCAACTGCCGCAGCCGGATCCGGCCATGTATGGCCAGCTCCTCGGCGTTGTGCTGGTCGGCCTGGCCTGGCTGCTGTGGTACGCCACCGTCAACGGGCAGCTCACCAGTGCCGTGGCGCAGGTGATCGGCCATGTGAACCTGGCCGTGGCCGTGCTCGTGATCGCGTGGCTGCTGTTCTTCCACCTGCCGGTGGAAGGTGCAGGACGCATCTGGCTGCCCACGTTTGCTGCCGTGCTGGCCGCATTCTCCGCCGTGCAGATTCCTGCGTCGCGCCGCGTGCGCACCAACGAGCGCGTGCGCGCGCAGAAGGCCAAGGAAGAGGCCTTTGCCGCCCGCGAACGAGAGCGCGCAGAGAAAGTCCAGCGCAAAGAACCCGCTTACATGCCGCCGCCCGGCTACGGCCCCGGCACTGAAGTCGACACGATCGCCGATTCCCTCCCTCCACAACATGCACGACAAAGTCCTCATCCTTGATTTCGGCTCGCAGGTCACGCAACTGATCGCGCGGCGTGTGCGCGAAGCCCACGTCTACTGCGAAATCCATCCGAACGACGTGTCCGACGCCTTTGTGCGCGAGTTCGCGCCCAAGGCCATCATCCTGTCCGGCAGCCATGCCAGCACCTATGAAGACCACCAGCTGCGCGCGCCGCAAGCGGTGTGGGACCTGGGCGTGCCGGTGCTCGGCATCTGCTACGGCATGCAGACCATGGCCGTGCAACTGGGCGGCAAGGTGGAGTGGAGCGACCACCGCGAATTCGGCTATGCCGAGGTGCGCGCGCACGGCCACACCCGCCTGCTCAAGGACATCCAGGATTTCTCCACGCCCGAAGGCCACGGCATGCTCAAGGTGTGGATGAGCCACGGCGACAAGGTCACCGAACTGCCGCCGGGCTTCAAGCTGATGGCGTCCACGCCGAGTTGCCCGGTCGCCGGCATGGCTGACGAGGCGCGCGGCTACTACGCCGTGCAGTTCCACCCGGAAGTCACGCACACCGTGCAGGGCCGCGCGATGCTAGAGCGGTTCGTGCTGGAGATCGCCGGCGCCAAGCCCGACTGGATCATGCGCGACCACATCGAGGAAGCCGTCAAGGCGATCCGCGAACAGGTCGGCGATGAAGAGGTCATCCTGGGCCTGTCGGGCGGTGTGGATTCGTCGGTGGCGGCAGCCCTGATTCACCGCGCCATCGGCGATCAGCTGACCTGCGTGTTCGTCGACCACGGCCTGCTGCGCCTGGACGAAGGCAAGATGGTCATGGACATGTTCGCCGGCCGCCTGCACGCGAAGGTCGTGCACGTCGACGCGTCGGAGCAGTTCCTCGGCCATCTGGCCGGCGTGACCGATCCGGAAGCCAAGCGCAAGATCATCGGCCGCGAGTTCGTCGAGGTGTTCCAGGCCGAGGCCAAGAAGCTGACGAATGCCAAGTGGCTCGCCCAAGGCACGATCTACCCCGACGTGATCGAATCGGGCGGCGCCAAGACCAAGAAGGCCACGACCATCAAGAGCCACCACAACGTGGGCGGCCTGCCGGAAACGCTGGGTCTGAAGCTGCTCGAACCGCTGCGCGACCTGTTCAAGGACGAGGTGCGCGAGCTGGGCGTGGCGCTCGGCCTGCCGCACGAAATGGTGTATCGCCATCCGTTCCCGGGCCCGGGCCTGGGCGTGCGGATCCTGGGCGAGGTCAAGCGCGAATACGCCGACCTGCTGCGCCGTGCCGATGCGATCTTCATCGAAGAACTGCGCGGCACCAAGGCGACGGCGCAAGACGCCGCAGCGGGCCTGTGCGGCGAGGGCGATGTCGGCAAGAGCTGGTACGACCTGACGAGCCAGGCGTTTGCGGTGTTCCTGCCCGTCAAGTCCGTCGGCGTGATGGGCGATGGCCGCACGTACGACTATGTGACCGCGCTGCGCGCCGTGCAGACGACCGACTTCATGACCGCCCACTGGGCGCACCTGCCGTACGCGTTGCTGGGCCGGGTGTCGAACCGCATCATCAATGAAGTGCGCGGGCTGAACCGGGTCGTGTATGACGTGTCGGGCAAGCCGCCTGCGACGATCGAGTGGGAGTGAAACGAGTCCGTCGTGGACTGTCGCGAAACTGTCGTGACGTGTCGATTCGAGCGACGTTGCGTCACGACTGCCGTCAGCCGCTATCGCCGGCCAGCAGGATAGCCCGGCGGTAGCGCTCGCGGTAAGCATCGAGAGCCGGATGAAGGTCGTCCGGCTCACTGTCTTGCAAATCCATCTTCGACGGTAAAGGTCTCTGCGCAAGACCTCTTTTCTGCAATCTCAGCCCGGGTTACCGGGCCAGTCGGCTTCCGCTGCGGCGCCCTTCATCGACAGCCGCCGGGAGCGTTGACGCCAAGCCGATCTGCGATGCGATTTTTTCCGCATCCGCTGGCGTCGCGGGGTTGTAGACGCACATGCTGAGATCCGTCCGGCCGTCGACCGAGAAGGTCGAGTATTCAAAAGCGAGCGGCCCCAGCACCGGATGGCGGATGCGCTTGATGGCCTCGCCGTGGACCTCGCGGACAACGTTGTCACGCCACATCGCCCTGAACTCCGGACTGAGCCGGGACAACTCGTCGACGAGAGGTTCCACCTCCGTTGCCGCGCCCGCGCGTGCGGCATCCACGCGGAAGGCACCGATGACGTGGCGCGCGACGCTCTCCCAGTCGTACTGCACGGCACGGGCACGCGGGTCAAGGAAGATCGTGCGCAGCACATTGCGCTGGTGCGGCGGCAGCGCGCCATAGTCGCCCAGCATCACGGTGGCCGCCCGATTCCACGCGAGGACGTTCCAGGTCGCCGTACGAATGAGGGCAGGGCTCGGATCCAACGCGTCGAGGACGCGCTGCAGACGCGGCGTGACACCGTCTTTCTCCTGGTAGCGCGCCACGGGCGGTCGCCCAAGGCCGAGCAGGAAGAGGTGTTCGCGCTCGACGTCCGTCAGCATCAGCGCCTGCGAGATCCGGTCCAGCACATCGGCCGAAGGCGCGCCGCCGCGACCTTGTTCGAGCCACGTATACCAGGTCGTACTGATATTCGCGCGCTGTGCCACTTCCTCGCGGCGAAGGCCCGGCGTGCGCCGGCGCCCCGGAGGAAATCCGAGCGCCGCGGGGTCGAGCTTCATGCGCCGGTCCCGCAGATACGTCCCGAGGAGGTTTTCGTTGGGCTGTTGTCGGTCGATCCCGGTAGCCATTTTAATATGATAACGTCACTACTTTACCAGGATAGTCGCGGCGCCTAGATTTGTCTCCCAGGAAAAAACCTGGAGACCAGATCATGCGTGTTTTCGTCACCGGCGCGACCGGATTTGTTGGCATGCCGACCGTCAAGGAGCTGATCGCCGCCGGACATCAGGTTCTCGGCATGGCGCGTTCGGATGAAGGGGAGGAATCCCTGGCGGCCATTGGAGCAGACGTCCATCGCGGTTCGCTCGAAGATCTCGACAGCCTGCGGGCAGGCGCAGCCGCCGCCGACGCCGTTATTCACCTGGGCTTTGTCCACGACTGGGAGAACTTTGCGCGGTCCTGCGAAATCGATCGCCGGGCGATCGAAGCGTTGGGTTCCGTCCTCGCAGGTTCGGACAAACTACTCATCGCGACGGCGGGCACGGCGGGATTAGCCGCGCCGGGCCGGATTGCGACCGAGGACGACGACGTGCCGCCCGATTTCCCGTTTCCCCGCGTCTCCGAGCAGACGGCGCGATCACTGAAGGGCGTGCGCGCCGCGATCGTCAGGCTTCCCCAGGTTCACAACACGATGCGGCAAGGGCTGCTGACCTACGCGGTTGCCATGGCGCGCGAGAAGGGCGTGTCCGCGTATGTGGAAGAAGGGCGCAACCGCTGGGCAGCGGCGCACATCTCGGATGTCGCGCGTCTTTACAGACTGGTGCTGGAAAAGAACGAAGCCGGTGCGAAATATCATGCAGTGGCCGAAGAAGGCGTGCTGATGCGAGATATTGCCGAAGCGATCGGCCGCGGCCTGAACGTGCCTGTCAAATCCGTCTCCGCGGAAGAGGCGCCTGCGCATTTCGGTTGGTTGGCGCGATTTGCTGGCCGCGACCTGGTGGCGTCAAGCGAAAAGACGCGGAAGGCGCTCGGCTGGAACCCGACCGGGCCAGGGCTGATCGCCGATCTTGAAAGGGCTGATGTCTCGTGATCAATCGCGGCTAAGCGAGTGGGCATTGGCCTCACGGCACTGAAGAACGCAGGCAAAGAGATGACGTCGTCGCTATGAATGACTGAGTGAGAGGGAGCGCAACGCGCCACTCAAACGAAAAAGCCCGCATGACCGCGGGCTTCTTTCATTGGCGGGAAAGGCGCGCCATTACGCCGCCCCGCCGAGTCGCGCCTTCAGCGGCCCGCGTGATGGCCGCAAGCTGGACAGCGCGTGGCGCGCTGCATTGGCGCGGTTGGGATCGGCGCTGGGTTGCTCTTGATGCTGCGGGCCGCGTCGCCCGGCGGGGTGCCGGGTACACGTCTTGCATCACCGCGCCAAGCTGCCAGGGCACGAACTGGTTGGCGCCCAAACCATCCAGTCCGCTCTTGATGCGCGTGCCGGAGGCCGTGGCCAACACCAGTTGGAACAGCGCCTCTGCGCCAGGTGGAGCCGCAGCTGCGATGCGTTTCGTGCCTCGGCAACCTTTGTGCAACTGGCGTAAGATGCCCGCTCGATTTTTGATCGCTGCGTGCGACCCACAAGCAACATGAACCTTCCGCTCTTACTCAATCTCGCGACGTTCGTCGTCATCCTGATCGCCCTCGGCCGTGTGAACGCGAGCTGGAGTCTGGCCAAGCGTGTGCTGCTGGGCATGGTGCTGGGCATCGTGTTCGGACTGGCGCTGCACCTGATCTATGGCGACGACAGCGCGACGCTCAAGCAGTCGATCTCGTGGTTCGGCATCGTTGGCGGCGGCTATATCCAGCTGCTGCAGATGATCGTCATGCCGCTCGTGCTGGTGTCAGTGCTGAACTCGGTCGCCAGGCTCAACAGCACGGCGTCGCTGGGCAAGATCAGTGTGCTGACGATCGGTACGCTGCTGCTCACGACGCTGATCTCGGCGCTGGTCGGCGTGTTCGTCACCCACCTGTTTGGCCTGACGGCGCAAGGGCTGGTGCAGGGCGCGCAGGAAACCGCCCGGCTGACCGCCATCCAGGACAACTATGTCGGCAAGGTGGCCGACCTGTCGGTGCCGCAGCTGGTGCAGTCCTTCATTCCGAAGAACCCGTTTGCCGAGCTGACCGGTGCCAAGCCGACGTCCATCATCGGCGTGGTGATCTTTGCGGCGTTCCTCGGCGTGGCTGCGTTGAACCTGCTCAAGGATGATGCGGTGAAGGGCGAGCGCGTGCTGACCGCCATCGACACCGCGCAGGCCTGGGTGATGAAGCTCGTGCGGCTCGTCATTCGCCTGACCCCTTACGGCGTGCTGGCGCTGATGACGAACGTGGTGGCCGTGTCCAACGTGCAGGACATCATCAAGCTCGGCGGTTTCGTCGTGGCGTCTTACCTGGGCCTGGCGATCATGTTCGGCGTGCATGCCGTGCTGCTCACGCTCAACGGCATCAATCCGCTTCGCTTCTTCCGCAAGGTCTGGCCGGCGCTGTCGTTCGCGTTCACGAGCCGGTCGAGTGCAGCCACCATTCCGCTGAGCATCGAGGCGCAGACCCGGCGCATCGGCGTGCCGGAGTCGATCGCCAGCTTCGCCGCATCGTTTGGCACGACCATTGGCCAGAACGGCTGCGCAGGCCTGTATCCCGCCATGCTGGCAGTGATGGTGGCGCCCACCGTGGGCATCAACCCGTTCGATCCTGTATGGATTGCAACGCTCGTGGCGGTGGTCACGCTCAGCTCGGTCGGCGTGGCGGGTGTGGGCGGCGGCGCCACATTTGCAGCGTTGATCGTGCTGCCGGCGATGGGCTTGCCGGTGACGCTCGTGGCACTGCTGATCTCCATCGAACCGCTGATCGACATGGGCCGTACCGCGCTCAACGTCAACGGCTCGATGACCGCCGGGACGATCACCAGCCAGTTGCTGGGGCAGACCGATCGCAGTGTCTTCGATGCTGCTGATGACGTGGAGATGGCACACCGCTGATCTGCGCGTCGAAACGAAAAATGCCGGCCATGGGGTCGGCATTTTTTTGAGCGCAGGGCGGCTCAGCCGGGCGTCTGCGCCAGCTCCGTCAGCAGTTCCATGAACGCGCTGGCCAGTTCGCTGGGCGTGGCGGCGCTTCTGCGCAGCAGGCCGACGGGCTCCTGGGTGCCCGACGTGACGATGTCCAGACGGGCGAGTTGACCATGCGCCAGGTCGTCGGCCGCTGCGCGCTCGGGCGTGATCCACACCGCATCGGATCGGCACGCCAGCAACCGTGCGACGGACACCGAAAGCGTTTCCGTCACGCCCGCCGGCAAGCGCAGCCCGTGCGTCTGGAACAGCGCTTCGGTGTGATGACGCGGCACCGTGCCCGGCGTGGCGATCACCAGCGGGTAATCCAGCACCGCCTGCAGCGAGGCCGACGCGCCTGCCTGCGTCAGCAGCGGATGCCCGGGCCGCACGACCAGCGCCAGCGGCTCGGCATACAGCAACTCGAACGACAGCCCCTGCATGCGGTCGGGCTCGGCCATGCGGCCGACGATGAAATCGAGCTCGCCGGCCTTGAGCGCGGTCAGCAGCTCGACATTGGTGCCGGTGCGCAACCGCACGCCGGCATGCGGGCGCTGCGCGTGCAAATGGGCAATCGCCTGGGGCAGCAGGCTGCTGGCCACCGTCGGCAGGGCGCCCACATGTACCACCGGCGCGGAAGCGTCCGTCGATCCCATCAGCGCGGCGGTGGCCGATTCCAGCGCTTGCGTTACGCCCACCGCATGCCGCAGGAATTGCTCGCCGGCCGCGGTGAGCCGCGCGCCTTGCCGGCCGCGCTCCACAAGCTGCACACCGGCCAGCGCCTCCAGCTCACCGAGCGTTTTCGACACCGCCGGCTGGCTCAGATGCAACCGCTCGGCGGCGCGCCGCAGGTTGCGCTCCTGCGCGATGGCGACAAAGCAGCTCAGATGGCGAAACCGGATGCGGGACGGCAAATCCGCTGAGAAGGCGCTTTCCATAACTTGGGGTTATCGATTTTCCGATAATAAGTCAATTTACTTCACTTTTTGTCGGCGATACAGTCTCTGCACGATTTCATAAGGAGACGCCCCATGACCCTGCCGCTTTCCGGCACCGGCGAATTCGCCCAGCGCGACACCGCGCAGCATCCGCCCGCACTGACCCCCGGCTACAAGACCAGCGTGCTGCGCTCGCCGCGCAACGCGCTCATCTCCACCCTGAATACCCTGTCGGAAACCACCGCACCGGTGTTCCATGCCGACGACCTGGGCCCGCTCGACAACGACCTGATCCTCAACTACGCCAAGGAAGGCCTGCCGATCGGCGAGCGCATCATCGTCCACGGCTATGTGCGCGACGAGTTCGGCCGCCCCGTGCCGAACGCGCTGGTGGAGGTGTGGCAGGCCAACGCCGGCGGCCGCTACCGCCACAAGAAAGACCAGTACATCGCGCCGATCGACCCGAACTTTGGCGGCTGCGGCCGCATGCTGACGGATGCCAACGGCTACTACGTCTATCGCACCATCAAGCCCGGACCGTATCCGTGGCGCAATCGCATCAACGACTGGCGCCCTTCGCACATCCATTACTCGCTCTCGGGCGATGGCTGGGCCCAGCGCCTGATCACGCAGATGTACTTCGAGGGCGACCCGATGATCGCGCAGTGCCCGATCATCAAGACCATCCCGAGCGAAGAGCAGGTGCGCGGTCTGATCGCGCTGCACGACACGGCGAACCACGTGCCGCTCGACAGCCGCTGCTACCGCTTCGACATCACGCTGCGCGGCCGCCGTGCCACGCATTTCGAAAACGCCGTGCCCGCCCTGCAAGGAGCCAAGTGATGACCACGACCACACTGCGTGAATCGCTCGAACGTGCCCAGGCAACGGCCATGACCACAACGCCGCCGTTCGCGCATTTCAACGAGACCGCTTCGCAGACGGGCGGCCCGTACGTGCACATCGGTCTTGCACCGCGCCAGGCCGGCTTCGACATCTACGACAAGGAATTCGGCAGCGTCCTAACCACGCCCGCCACACGCGGCGAACGCATCGCGCTGGAAGGCCGCGTCTACGATGGCTCGGGCTCGCTCGTGCGCGACGTGCTGATCGAGATCTGGCAAGCCAACGCGGACGGCAAGTACGCCCATCCGGCCGATCGGCAAGACAAACCTGTCGACCCCGCATTCCGCGGCTGGGGCCGCGCCGGCGCCGATTTCGATACGGGCGTCTATCGCTTCGACACGATCAAGCCGGGCGCCGTGGCCGGCCGCAGCGGAACCACGCAGGCACCGCACATCTGCATGATCCTGTTTGCCCGCGGCATCAACCTCGGCCTGCACACACGCGTGTACTTCAGCGATGAGGTCGCGGCCAACGACACGGACCCGGTGCTGAACGGCATCGAGTGGGAAGTGCGCCGCAAGACGCTGATTGCCCAGCGCAGCGAGCGCAACGGCGAGGTGGTCTACACCTTCGACGTGCGCCTGCAAGACACGCCGGATGGCGGCGCGGAGACCGTGTTCTTCGATATCTGATCGCCGCATCACATCCAAAAGACCACGCCGGCAGGTTCACACCGCCGGGCGTTGTTTTTGATGCGAGCAACACGACTTTCAGCGGGACGTCATGCGGGCGTCGATAATGGGTGGATCGCCAGCCCGGCGTTTGACGACCCTGCCGTGACCCAGCTCACTCTTCCCGGATTCGAAGCCACTCCGCAATTGCCCGCGCATCGCCTGTTTCTGGCGATCAAGCCTGACGTGGATACCGCCGAGCGCATCGCGCGGCTGATCCAGCAATTACGGCCCGTCGTGGGTTTCAAGGGCAAGGCGCTGCGTGCGGAGCGCCTGCATGTCACGCTGCATCACCTTGGCGATTTCGTTCATCTGCCGCCTGACGACGTCGTGGCGCGTGTGCGTGCAGCAGCGGCCGGCCTCGCGTTGCCGGCATTCGACGCCACGTTCAACCAGGTGGTGAGCTTTCATGGCCGGCGCGACCATCGGCCGTTCGTGCTGCTGGGCGACGAAGGCGTGGGCGGCTTGATGGCGTTTCAGGCGGCGCTGGGCGAGGCACTCCAGCATGCCGCGGTGCCGGTGCCGCGCGGGCATTTCAAGCCGCACATCACGCTGTTGTATGACCGCGGCGGCTTTGCGCCGAAAGCGGTCGAGCCCATCACGTGGACCGTGCGCGAGTTCGTTCTCATCCATAGCTGGCTAGGCAAAACGCGCTACGACGAACTTGGCCGCTGGGCGCTCAAAGGCTGAGCGCCTTGTCGTTACGCGCAGCCGTCCGGCCCGCAGACAGGGCCATCGGCTTGGTTCATTGGGGCAGGCGCGCCGATGTGCTGCGTCAGCGCCTGAGCCCAGTGTTCCGGTTTGCCGAGCCACGGGCCAACGTCGATGATGCCCAGTTGGCCATCGGCATCTTCGAGCGCAAACGTCGGAAACCCCTGACCGCCCACTCGATCGAGCCATTGTCGGCTTTGCGCGATGTGCTGCTGCGTGAGCGCACCGGCTTGCCGCGCGTATTCCGCATCGAATGCTTCGGGCGATAGGCCGATCTCCGCCGCAAGCTCGCGCAGTACTGGCACATCGGCAATGCGACGGCCTTGTTCGTAATGCGCGCGCTGGATGCGATGGATCATGTCCAGCCCGCGGCCGCCGAGCGCCTGGGCTGCAAGCACGGCGGTAATGGGCGGCTCCGAATCCATTACGGCGCTGGTGTCGCGCAACAGGCTTTCGAAGTAGGGCTCGCCGAAGGGCTGGCCGGTCAACTCGGCAATGCGGTGGTCGTGCGGCATCACGTAGTCGCGCCATTGGGGCGTGACCGTACGGCGGTTCGGGCCGGCAAGCATGCCGCCGCCGTGGAAGGCGATCGTGAGGCCGGGCACCGTGCGCGCTGCTTCCACCAGCGGCGCGGCGCCGTAGCACCAGCCACACAGCGGGTCGTAGATGTAATGCAACGTCGTCATGTTGTTTCCTCGGTGGCAGGCCGGCTTACTGCGGCCACTTCATTTCGCCCTTGATGACCTTGGCGCTCAGCTCCAGCGATGCCTCGCCGGCCAGCGTCGGATAGGCCGCCTTCATCGCCTTGATCAGCTCCGCCGAGTTGTTGGCCTTGGCGGCCTGTACCTCAAAGGTCTTCAGGTAATCCGCGGTAAAGCGTACCGCGTCCAGCCCCGTTGGCATTGCACCCGTGAAGTGACCGGGCACCACGGTCGTCGGCTTGAGCGCTGTGATGTTGTCCAGCGTCTGCAACCAGCCCAGGCGCGATTCGCGCGTCTGCGTGTCGGCCACCCAAACGTGGTCGCCGCTGTTGACCACCACGCCGCCGGCCACGGTCTTGATCGATGGGATCCACAGATACGTGCGTGCCGCGTCGGGGCCGTTCAGGCCCTTGATCTCGATGGTGCGGCCTTCCAGCGTGAGGTGGTCGGCGTTCAGCACGTCGGGCAGCACGAGCGTCTTGGGCGCGTTGTCCTTGAGGATCGGGCCCCAGTACGCGAGCTTGCCGTTCATTGATGCCTTGATGGCGGCCACGGTTTGCGGTGTTGCCACGATTTTCGCGTTCGGGAAGGCAGCGCGGATGACGTCGAGGCCGAAGTAGTAATCCGGATCGCTCTGGCTGATGTAGACCGTGGTGAGCGTCTTGCCGCTGGCCTTGAGTTTCTGCACGAGCGCCTCTGCATCGCTGCGCTGGAATTGCGCGTCGATCAGGATCGCCTCGTGCGCACCGCTGATGATTTCCGACGACACCGGGAAGATGCCCTTGGCGCCGGGGTTGTAGACCTCGAGATGCAAGGGGGCAGGCGGAGCAGCGTGAGCAGCAAGGCCGGCGCTGACGAGGCCGGCGGCAAGCAGGGTGCGGAGCAGGGACATCGGGGTTCTCCAGTCGGATGAAATGCGTGCAATGTCGCCACTGTAGGTTGCTTGATCCGATCGAAAAACCCCCTAAGATGCGCATATTTGTTTCTCCAATCGATCAAATATGGATCGCATCACGTCGGCCGAAGTGTTTGTGGCGATTGTCGAGCGCGGCAGCCTGAGCGCCGCCGCCGAAGCGCTCGACATGTCGCGCGCGATGGTCACGCGTTACCTGGCGCAGATGGAGGCGTGGTCCGGCGCGCGGCTGCTGCACCGGACCACGCGCCGCATCGGCCTGACACCCGCCGGCGAGGCCACGCTTGCGCGCTGCCGCCAGATGCTGGAAATCGCATCGCAGATGGCCGTGGCGGATGGCCCCGAAGCCGATACGCCGCGCGGGCTCCTGCGCATTGCCTGCGCGCAGTCCCTGGCGCAGCAGACGTTGAGCGCGGCGGTGACGGCCTACCTGCGGCGCTATCCGCAAACGGCCGTCGATCTGGTGGTCGACAACCGCACCATCAACCTCGTGGAAGAACGCATCGACCTGGCCGTGCGCATCACCAACGATCTGGATCCGAACCTGATTGCGCGGCCGCTGGGCATGTGCGAATCCGTCGTGGTGGCGGCGCCGTCTTACCTGGCCGCGCACGGTACACCGCGCCGCGTGCAAGACCTGGCCGTTCACAACTGCCTGACGTATTCGTACTTCGGCAAGAGCCTGTGGAAGTTCACCGAGGCGAAGACGGGCGCGCCATCAGACGTGCCGGTGGGCGGCAATCTGAGTGCGAATGAATCGATGGTCCTGCTGGCAGCGGCGCGGGAGGGCGCGGGGATTGCGTTGCAGCCGGTGTTTGCTGCCGCGCCGCTGATCGCCAGCGGGCAACTCGTGCGTTTGTTGCCCGACCACGTGCCGCAGGCGCTGGGCATTCACGGCGTGTACAGCTCGCGCAGGCAGATGCCGGCGGCGCTGCGGGCGATGCTCGATTTTCTGGTGGACTGGTTCAGGGCGCAGCCGAACGTCACGTGATTGGGCCGGAAGACTTCCTTCGCATCGCCAACAGGCCCAACGCCAGCAGGCAGAACACCGCCCCCGCGTGGAATGTCGCGGCTGCGCCGAGCTTGTCCCACAACAAGCCCGCCAGAACGCTCGCAGCCAACATCGCCAGCCCGCTTACGAGGTTGAACATGCCGTAAGCGGTGCCGCGCAAGTCGGCCGGTGCGGTGTCGGCGACCATGGTTGCCAGCAAGCCCTGCGTGATGCCCATGTGCACGCCCCACAGCGCCACGCCTGCGATGACCACGCTCCAGTGAGCGGACAGGCCGAGCACCACATCGGCCGCAATCAGAACCACCAGCCCAAGCGCGAGCAGCTTCGTGTGGCTCATGCGGTCAGAGAGCTTGCCGAATGGATACGCCGCCAGCGCATAGACGACGTTCATCGCCACCATGACCAGCGGCACCAGCGCCAGCGGAATGCCGCCTTGCTGTGCCCGCAGCACCAGGAACGCTTCGGAAAACCGCGCGAGCGTGAAGACCGCGCCGATCATCACCACCCACCAGTACGCGCTGTTCAGTCGCTGCAGGCTGTCGCGGCGGATCGGGTTGGTGCGGCGGGCCCCGTTGTGGGTTTCGGGCTCCCGCAGGCCGAACATCAGCAGCGCAACAGAGAGCAGTCCCGGCACCACGGCCACCCAGAACACGGCGCGAAAATCATCCGCCCACAGCAGCATCAGCCCCACCGCCAGCAGCGGCCCCAGAAACGCGCCCACGGTATCGAGCGACTGCCGCAGCCCAAAGGCCGCGCCGCGCAGTGCAGGCGGGGCAATGTCGGCGACCAGCGCATCGCGCGGCGCCCCGCGGATGCCCTTGCCGACGCGGTCCAGCAGGCGCGCCGTCAGCACGATGCCCGCGGTGGGCGCAATGGCGAACAACGGTTTGGACAGCGCGCCCAGCGCATAGCCGAAGACCGCCAGGCCCTTGCGCTTGCCAAGGTAGTCGCTCAGCGTGCCGGAGAAGATCTTGACGATGAGCGCAGTCGACTCGCCCAGGCCTTCGATCAGCCCGACCGACAACGCACTGGCGCCCAGCGCCGACACCATGAACAGCGGCAGCAGGCTGTGGATCATCTCGGAGGCAATGTCCATCAGCAGGCTGACGCAGCCGAGCACCCAGATGCCGGCGGGCATCTGCCGCAGGCCGCCGGGCGGTTTGGTGTCGGTGGGAGGGCGCGCCAAGGTGGGTCGCGTTCGCTGTGGGGCGAGCGTCAGGCGAACGGCGCGAAGAGGCTGTTGAGCTTGGCCCCACTGGCAGCGTCGCGCGCGAAGGCGAATGTGCCGGCGGTGCGCAGCTCTTCCGCCGCCCGCAGGAAGGCACCCATGGCAACGCGTGCGAGTGTCGCGCCCACGCTGATGCGCTTGACGCCCAGTTCCGTCAACTCGGCCACGCTGAGGTTGCCGTCGGCGAAGCCCATCAGCACGTTGAGCGGCCGATCGATCTCGCGCAGCACGGTGGCGATCTCGTCGCGCGTTTTCAGGCCGGGGGCGTAGAGCACGTCGGCGCCGGCGTCCTGGAAGGCCTGCAGGCGGCGGATCGTGTCGGCCAGGTCGTTGCGACCGTGCAGGTGGTTCTCGGCGCGCGCGGTGAGCGTGAACGGAAACGGCAACGCGCGCGCAGCCTCCACCGCAGCGCGCACGCGGTCGACCGAAGCCTCCAGCGAGTAGATGGGCGCATCTGCGCGACCCGTCGCGTCTTCAATCGAGCCGCCGACGATGCCCGTGGCGCCCGCCAGGCGGATGGTCTCGGCGACGGCTTCCGGCGCATCGCCAAAGCCGTTTTCCAGGTCGGCAGCCATGGGCACATCCGTGGCGGCTGCCAGATCGGCCACGTGCGCGAGGATGGTGTCGCGGCCGACGCCATAGTCGGGCAACCCGCGCGAGAACGCGAAGCCGGCGCTGGTGCTGGTCAATGCTTCGAAGCCCAGCGATGCCAGCAGCCGGGCGGAGCCCGGGTCCCACGGGTTGGGAATCACAAAGGTGCCGCTGCGTTCGTGCAGCGCGCGGAAGGCGTGGGCTTTTTCGATCTGGGTCGGCATGGGCTATCCGGTGTGAAGTGGATGAAGGTTGGACTGCACTGCTGCGGCACGGGCGAGCGCATCGTCCAGGCGGTCATTGCCCCAGAACACCGCGTCGCCGACAAAGAACATGGGAGCGCCAAAGATGCCACGAATCTGCGCGGCGTGCGTTTGCTCGCGCAGGGCGGTAAAACGAGCGTTGTCAGTGCTCGCCTCAAGCGCCTTTCATGCAGCGTGCGTGGCCGCTTCCGAACAGATCCAGGCAGCCACATCCCGCACGTCGCGGCGCGGGTTCGGCTCGGATTGGATCAACCAGTACGCATGCGTATTGCGCACCCCCGGGGCGATGGTCGGTACGGTGACCAGGCGGCCGTCCGCCAGCAGCGGCGCGATCAGCTCCAGGCGGCCGAGCGCGATGCCCTGGCCGGCCATCGCCGCATGGATGATCTGGTCGTGCTGGTTGAAGCGCAGCACGGTGCGCGGCTTGGCGTGGCTCCAGCCGGCGGCGGCCAGCCAGTCGGTCCATTGGAGCCAGGGGCGGCGCAGGTCGCGGTCGTCAAAGTCGAGCAGCGTTTGGCCGGCAAGCGCCTCGGCGGAATCCAGCGAGTGCAGCCCCAGCGACGGATGCGCGACCGGCGCCACGGTCTCCCCAAACAGCCGGATGGCACCGGGCGGCGCATCGCTCGGTGGGCAATACCGGATGGCAAGTTCAATGCCTTCGTTCTTCAGGTCGACGAGGCGGTTGTTGGTGGCCACGCGCACGTCGATGTCGGGGTATTGCTGCTGGAAGCGGGCGAGGCGCGGCAGCAGCCACAGCCCGGTGACACCGATGCTGGCGGTGATCGTGACCGGCCGACGTTCGGCCGCCACGCGAATGGCGCCGATGGCGTCCTGCAACTGCTGCACGGCGCTGTCGGCGCTGCGGAACAGGCGTTCGCCCTCGGGCGTGAACGCAATCGAGCGGTGCCCGCGCACCAGCAGCTTCACACCGAGCGCCTCTTCCAATGCCGACACCTGCCGGCTCACCGCCGATTGCGTCAGGCACAGATCATCGGCCGCGAGCGTGATGCTCATGCGCCGGCCTACCGCCACGAAGCCGCGCAGCAAGTCCAGGGAGGCCAATCGAACCAGGGGAGTCGACATGCGTTTTCCTCATGCAAGGCGTTCTCAAAGATCAATTGAGAAGCCGGATAGGGCGAAGTTTAATAAGCCATCGGGCGACATTCCAGTCTCATGCACGCTCCCCACGCTTGCGAAGCCGGAATGTCAGTCACATCGGAGAAAAACGCTCATGACCTCGAAATCTCTCACGCAATCGCCCTGGTTGCCGGTATTGGCCGGCGGCGCGGTGATCGGCGTGGCGCTGGGCATTCGGCACGTGCAAGGGCTCTTCCTCGTGCCCGTCACGATGGGCCATGGCTGGACACGCGAAACCTTCGGCCTTGCGATCGCGTTGCAAAACCTCATTTGGGGCGCGGCACAGCCTTTTGCGGGCATGCTGGCCGACCGCTACGGGGCCGCCAAGGTGGTGGTGGCCGGCATCGTCGTCTATGCGCTCGGTTTGCTGCTGATGGCACATGCGGGCACGCCGCTGGGCTTCACGCTCTCGGCCGGCGGGCTGATCGGGCTGGGGCTCTCAGGCACGTCGTTCGGCGTGGTGTATGGCGCGATCAGCCGGTTGACGCCGCCCGAGCGGCGCAGCTGGGCGCTGGGCGTGGCGGGCGCGGTGGGCGGTGTCGGCCAGTTCGTGATGGTGCCGACGGCGCAGGGCTTGCTGAGCACGGTCGGCTGGGTGACGGCGCTGGTCGTCATGGCGGTGGTCATGGCAATCTTCTTGCCGCTGGCCGCGCCGCTGCGCGAAAAGGCATCGAGTGCCGCCGTGCAGGAGGCGCATCAAAGCATGGGCGCAGCCATCCGCGAGGCCTTCGCCCACCGCGGTTTCTGGCTCCTGAACCTCGGGTTCCTCACGTGCGGATTCCAGCTCGCCTTTATCGGTGCGCACATGCCGGCGTACCTGCTCGACAAGGGGCTCACCGGCCGCCACGGCATGGTCGCGCTGGCGCTGATTGCCGCCGCCAACATCGTCGGCACGTATTACTGCGGCGCGCTGGGCGGGCTGTTCCGGCGCAAGTATCTGCTCTCGTCGCTGTACCTGATCCGCACGGGGGCGATTGCGCTGTTCATCCTGCTGCCGCTGTCGCCGGCAACGCTGTATGCGTTTGCCATCGTGATGGGCCTGCTGTGGCTCGGCACGGTGCCGCTCACGAACGGGCTGCTGTCGCAGGTGTTTGGCGTGCGCTACATCGGCACGCTGTTCGGCTTCGTGTTCCTCGGTCACCAGATCGGCGCGTTCCTGGGCGTGTGGCTGGGCGGCGTGGTGTACGACCGCCTGCATTCCTACGATGCAATCTGGTTTGGCGCGATGGTGCTCGGCGTGGTGGCCGCGCTGCTGCACTGGCCGATCGACGATCGCCAACTCGCGCGCACGCCGATGGCGCTACCGGCATGAAGGATCGGCTCAATCGATGGGCGGCGTGGGCGCTGGCGGCGGCCGGCGCTGCCCTCGTCTTTGCGGCGTGGCTGACGCCGGAAGGTGCATTTTCTTTTGTGACGTTGGCGTCCTTCTGCGGGTAGGGCGACGCACGATCCCGATTTGTGAAACAATATTGGGTTAATCACTAGTGGGCACTGGTACGGTTTGCGCGGGAATTACGTCGCTTTTGCGTCGTTCTCCTGTGAATGCCACCGTTCAGACATGACTTACGCCGTCAAGGAAATCTTCTACACGCTGCAAGGCGAGGGTGCCAACACCGGCCGCGCAGCTGTCTTCTGCCGCTTTGCCGGCTGCAATCTCTGGAGTGGGCGCGAAGCCGATCGCGCCACCGCCGTCTGCCAGTTCTGTGACACCGACTTCGTCGGCACGGACGGCACGCAAGGCGGCAAATACGCCACCGCCGACGCACTCGCCGATACCGTTGCCGCCGAATGGCCGGCCAGCGCCACGGGCGGCAAGCCGCTCGTCATCTGCACCGGCGGCGAGCCGCTGCTGCAACTCGACACGCCGCTGATCGACGCGCTGCACGCACGCGGCTTCGAAATCGCCATCGAGACCAACGGCACCATCGCCGTGCCGGAGGGCATCGATTGGGTGTGCGTGAGCCCCAAGATGGGCTCTGAACTTGTCGTCACGCGCGGCGACGAGCTGAAGGTGGTGATCCCGCAAGACGGGCAAGACCTCGACGCATACGAACGGCTGGATTTCCAGCATTTCTTCCTGCAGGCCATGGACGGCCCGCTCGCCCGGCAAAATACGGCGGCTGCCGTTGAGCTGTGCCAGCGCCGGCCGCGCTGGCGCCTGTCGCTGCAAACCCATAAGATGCTGGGCATCCGCTAAGGCGGGCCGCAGCACTTTGTCCCCGGTTTTCTGCCGGTTCCAGCCGTTTCGCGGCGCCCGCTGCCGCCACCTTGCTCCATGACCAAGACCGTTTCCATTACGCGCCGGCTCGAATTCGACGCCGGCCACCGCATCCCGGGCCATGCCGGCCAGTGCCGCAACCTGCACGGCCATCGCTATCAGCTCGAACTCACGCTGACCGGCGAAGTTCTGCACAACGACAAAGCCGCCGACGACGGCATGATCCTCGACTTCGGCGACGTCAAGCAGCTCGCCAACAAGCATCTCGTCGACCTGTGGGATCACGCTTTCCTCGTCTATCGCGGCGACACCAAGCTCGTTGAATTCCTGAACGACATGGAAGGCGGTCATAAGACCGTCGTGCTGAATGACGTGCCCACCGTCGAGAACCTCGCGCAGGTGGCCTTCGACATTCTCGAGCCGGTGTTCCGCAACACGTTCGGGCACCATCTGCGCCTGTCCAAGCTCGTGCTGTACGAAACCCCGAACTGCTGGGCCGACGTGAAGCTCGCGCGCCCGCACGAGCAGGATTGATTCGACAGCGCCGGATCGCATGACCACACCGCACGTCCTGACCCCGCCCGCCGACATGTCCGCCCACGAGCGCGACGGTTACTGGATGCAGCAGGCGCTCGTGCAGGCCAAGTTCGCATGGGGGCAGGGCGAGGTGCCGGTGGGCGCAGTGGTCGTGCGCGGCAACGAGATCGTCGGCGTTGGCTACAACGCGCCGATCGGCACGCATGACCCATCGGCGCATGCCGAGATGCGCGCCCTGCGCCAGGCCGCCGAGAAGCTGGGCAACTACCGCCTGCCCGACTGCGAAGTCTTCGTGACGCTGGAGCCGTGCGTGATGTGCGCCGGCGCCATGCTGCATGCCCGTGTGGCGCGCGTCGTCTACGGCGCGCCGGACCCCAAGACGGGCGCCGCGGGCAGCATCCTCGACCTGTTTGCCGAGACGCGGCTGAACCACCAGACCGCCATCACCGGCAGCGTGCTCGCGCAGGAATGCGGCGACATGCTGCGCGCCTTCTTTGCCGAGCGCCGCGCGAGCCAAAAGGCTGCGCGACTGGCCTCCATTGAGCCAAACGACCCCACGACATGACTACCGTTCGCCTGATTGCGCCTTCCGGCTACCCGAACGATGCGGCCGTCGCCGAGCGCGGCGTGGCGTTTCTTGAAGGCCAGGGCTGCACGATCGTCAACCGTGAATGCCTGCATCGCCGCCATCAGCGCTTTGCCGGCGGCGAACTTGCGCGTCTGGCCGACCTGCACCAGATCGGCGCCGGCAGCGGCCAGGAAATCGCCATGGCTATCCGCGGCGGCTACGGCCTCACGCGGCTGCTGGACCGCATCGATTTCATCGACATCGGCCGCCGCGCGCAGGCCACCGACGCGATCATCGTTGGGCACAGCGATTTCACGGCGTTTTCGCTCGCGTACCTGGCGGCCACGGGCGGCGTGACGTTTGCCGGCCCGCACGTGTGCTCCGATTTCGGGCTGGAAACGGTTGATCCGTTCATGCTCGAGCACTTCTGGGGCGTCCTGCGCAGCCCGACGTACACGCTGCGCGTGGATGTGCCGCAGCCAAAGGAATGCGCGCATCCGGGGCGCTATGCCGGCACGCTGTGGGGCGGCAACCTGGCGATGCTGTCCAGCCTGGTCGGTACGCCGTATCTGCCCGACATCCGTGACGGCATTCTCTTCGTTGAGGACATCAACGAGCACCCGTACCGCATCGAGCGCATGCTGCTGCAGCTGCAGCAGGCTGGCGTGCTCGATACCCAGCAGGCGCTGGTGCTGGGCGATTTCTCCGGCTATCGCACCACGCCGTATGATGCCGGCTACGACTTCGACGCCATGCGGGCTTACCTGGCCGAGCATCTGTCGATTCCGGTGCTGACGGGCTTGCCGTTCGGACATTGCCCGACCAAGGCGACGCTGCCGATTGGCGCGCAGGCGACGCTCGACGTGCACGCCACGGGCTTTACGCTGCACCTGTCGGGCTATCCGACGCTCAGGGCCTGACCACACGGCCATCCGCATCACCGGCGGGTGGTAAAATCTCCGGTTTCCCAAACGGTGTCCGCAATGTGTGCGCGGCGCCGGCTCACCGCTTTCCAATCAAGGTCTTCACGTGCTTTCCACCGCCAACATCACCATGCAGTTCGGGCCCAAGCCCTTGTTCGAGAACATCTCGGTCAAGTTTGGCGAGGGCAATCGCTATGGCCTGATCGGCGCCAACGGCTGTGGCAAGTCGACCTTCATGAAGATCCTGGGTGGCGATCTGGAGCCGAGCTCGGGCACCGTGATGCTGGAACCGGGCGTCCGCCTGGGCAAGCTGCGCCAGGACCAGTTCGCCTACGAAGACATGCGCGTGCTGGACGTGGTGATGATGGGCCACACCGAGATGTGGGCCGCCGCGCAGGAGCGCGACGCCATCTACGCCAACCCGGAAGCGACCGACGAAGACTACATGAAGGCCGCCGAACTGGAGGCGAAGTACGCCGAATACGACGGGTACACGGCCGAAGCCCGCGCCGGCGAACTGCTGCTGGGCGTCGGCATCCCGACCGACCAGCACAACGGCCCGATGAGCGCGGTCGCCCCGGGCTGGAAGCTGCGCGTGCTGCTGGCGCAGGCGCTGTTTTCGAACCCCGATGTCCTGCTGCTGGACGAACCGACCAACAACCTCGACATCAACACGATCCGCTGGCTGGAATCGGTGCTCAACGAGCGCAATTCCACCATGATCATCATTTCCCACGATCGCCACTTCCTGAACTCGGTCTGCACGCACATGGCCGACATGGACTACGGCACGCTGAAGGTCTACCCGGGCAACTACGACGACTACATGGAAGCCTCCATGCAGGCGCGCGAACGCCAGATGGCGGCCAACGCCCGCGCCAAGGAGCGCATTGCCGACCTGCAGGACTTCGTGCGCCGCTTCTCGGCCAACAAGTCCAAGGCACGCCAGGCCACGTCGCGCCTCAAGCAGATCGACAAGATCAAGGTGGAAGACATCAAGCCGTCGTCGCGCCAGAACCCGTTCATCCGCTTCGAGTTCGAGAAGAAGCTGCACAACCTGGCCGTGGAAACCGAGAACGCACGCAAGCGGTACGACCGCACGATCTTCGACGGCCTGACCATGGCCGTGCGCGCCGGCGAAAAGATCGCCATCATCGGCGAGAACGGCGCGGGCAAGACGACGCTGCTGCGTTGCCTGCTCAACGGCGCCGTCAAGACCGGCGTGCAGCGCGGCATCGAGTTGGACGGCGGTACCGTCAAGTGGGCCGAGCACGCCAACGTCGGCTACATGCCGCAGGACACCTACGAAGAATTCCCCGAAGACCGCGACCTGATGGACTGGATGAGCCAGTGGACGCAGGCCGGCGATGACGACCAGTCGCTGCGCGGCACGCTCGGACGTCTGCTGTTCTCGGCCGACGACATCAAGAAGAGCGTCAAGGTGCTCTCGGGCGGCGAGAAGGGCCGCATGATCTGGGGCAAGCTGATGCTGGGCCGCCACAACGTGCTGGCGCTCGACGAGCCGACCAACCACATGGACATGGAGTCGATCGAATCGCTGCAGATCGCGCTCGACAAGTTCGAAGGCACGCTGATCTTCGTATCGCATGACCGCGAATTCGTCAGCGGGCTGGCAACACGCATCATCGAAGTGCGTACCGACGGCACGCTGACCGACTACCTTGGCACGTACGACGAGTACCTGCAGAGCCAGGGCGTGGAAGTCTGATTCTCAGTCGGCGGGCAAGAAGATAGGCGGCCAATGTGCCGCCTTTTTTTGTTCACGGTGTCTTGCGCACCGTGGCGCTCAGGCCTTGCCGGAGACGGCCGAAGAGGGCCGCGCATCCCCCTGAGCCCCTGCAGGCGCATCCGCCGCCTCGGCCGCCAGGTGCGCAGTGCTGAACTGCATCTGCGCATACGGCACAAACCGCGTCTTGAACTTCCAGCGGTATACGAGCCAGATCGCCACGAATACGAACACACCGCAATACGTCGACAGGAACGCGCCAAGGTTCTCCACCGGCGCAAGCAGCGCCTTGGTGTTCTGCCCGAGGATGATCACCACGCAAAGGATCGCCACCATGATCGGCCCGAACGGAAAGAACGGCGACCGATAGGCCAGCTGCCTCGCCGAATGGCCCTGGCTCACGAAACCCTTGCGGAAGCGGTAGTGCGCCAGGGCGATGCCGAACCAGGCGATGAAGCACGTGACCGCAGACGTGTTCAGCAGCCACAGGTAGACGACCTGGTCGCCAAACAGTGAACTGAAGAAGCACAGCGCGCCCACGGCCGACGTGACGACCAGCGCCCGATGCGGCACGCCGTTGCCCGACACCTTCGCAAACCAGCGCGGCGCCTGGCCTTCGAGCGCGAGGTCGTAGAGGATCCGCGTCGATACATAAAGGCTCGAGGTGCCCGACGACAGCAGCGCAGTCAGCACCACCGCGTTCATCATCCCGGCGGCAAACGCGAGGCCGGCATGCTGGAACACCAGCGTGAACGGGCTCACACCGATGTCGGTGGCTTCATTGCGCAGCAGGTTCGGATCGGTGTACGGCAGCAGCACGCCGATGATGAGAATCGCCAGCACATAGAACAGCGGGATGCGCCAGAACGTCTGGCGGATCGCGCGCGGGATCGTGCGCGAAGGGTTCTCCGCCTCGCCGGCCGCCACGCCCACGGTCTCCACGCCCTGGAACGAGAACCCGGCGATCATCGCCACGCCCACCATGGCCGGTACGCCGCCCACGAACGGCGCGTCGCCGACGGTGAAGTTGTGCCAGCCGGAAGCCGGCCCGCCGTGCATGATGCCGAAGACCATGGCCAGCCCGATCAGCAGGAACACGACAATGGTCACTACCTTCACCATCGAGAACCAGTATTCCGCTTCACCAAAGCCGCGCACCGAGAAGGCGTTGAGCATGAACATGAGCAGCAGGAACGCTGCGCTCCACACGATGCCCGACACCCCCGGAAACCAGTACTTCATCACCAGCTGGGCCGCCGCCAGCTCAACCGCCACCGTCACGGCCAATGAGAACCAGTAGTTCCACCCGAGCGCAAAGCCAAAGCCTTCTTCCACATACAGCCGGCTGTAGGTCACAAACGAGCCGGACACCGGCAGATGCACCGCCAGCTCGCCGAGGCTCGTCATCAGGCAATAGACCATGACGCCGATGAGCGTGTAGGTGAGCAGGGCGCCGCCCGGGCCGGCCTGCGCAATCGACGCGCCGGACGCGACGAACAGGCCCGTGCCGATGGCGCCGCTCAGGGCGATCATCATGATGTGGCGCGAGCGCAGGCGGCGGCGCAGTTGGGATTGAGCCTCGAGCCCGGTGGGGGTGATGGGTGTATGCATGACAGTGAAGCCGTGGTCGGGCGTCCAACAATCAAAACGCCCGCCGGCGCAAAGCGATCGGCAGGCGGGCAGGGTTATTGCGGCGCGCGGGTGGAGACGGTCGGAAGTTCGGGGCCGGCATCCTGGCCGGCCAGCGGGTCGCGCGTGACGGGCGGGCGCGGGAAGTGCATGTCCTGGTAGCGCACGATGCCGCCGCCGCGCACGAGCCGGTAACCGAACCAGATCGCAAAGAAGATCGGGATGCCGATATAGGTGGCGATCACCGCCGGCCAGTCGATCGTGCCGCTGGTGAACGCCTGATAGTTCTGGCCCAGCGTGATGACCAGGCACAGCGCAAACGCGAACAGCGGTCCGTACGGGAAGAATTTGGAGCGATACGGCAGTTGCGACGAATCATGCCCCTGCGCCACCAGCCCCTTGCGAAAGCGGTAGTGGCTGACGGCAATGCCGAGCCACGCCACAAAGCCGGTCATGCCGGACGTGTTGAGCAACCACAGGTAGACCGTCTTGTCGCCGTACAGCGAGCTCAGGAAGCACAGCGCGCCCACGGCCGTTGTGGCCAGCAGTGCATTGCGCGGCACACCGTTCCGGGAGAGCTGCGCAAAGATGCGCGGCGCCCGGCCTTCCGTCGCCAGGTTGTAGAGCATCCGCGTGGATGCATACATGCCCGAGTTGCCCGCCGACAGCACGGCCGTCAGGATCACCGCATTCATCAACCCCGCCGCAAACGCCAGGCCGGCATGCTTGAACACCAGCGTGAACGGGCTCACGCCAATGTTGGTGACTTCCGTCGACAGCAGATTCGGATCGGTGTACGGCACCAGCACGCCGATGATGAAGATGGCCAGTACATAAAACAGCAGGATGCGCCAGAACACCTGCTTGACCGCACGCGGAATGGTGCGTGCCGGGTCGGCCGATTCGCCAGCCGCCACGCCGATCAGCTCCGTCCCCTGAAACGAGAACCCCGCGATCATCGCCACGCCGATCATCGCCGGCAGTCCGCCCACAAACGGCGCATCACCGATCGTCAGATTCTGCAGGCCCGATTGCGGACCGCCCTTCATGATCCCGAAGATCATCGCCAGGCCAATGCCGATGAAGAAGATGACCGTGACGACCTTGATGAGCGCGAACCAGTATTCCGCCTCGCCAAAGCCGCGCACCGAGATGGCGTTGAGCAGGAACATGACGGCGAGGAACACGGCGCTCCACAGCACGCCCGGCACATCGGGAAACCAGTAATGCATGACGAGCTGCGCGGCCGCCAGCTCCACGGCAATCGTCACGGCCCAGTTGTACCAATAGTTCCAGCCGAGCGCGAAGCCGAAGCCTTCGTCCACGTACAGCGCACCGTAGGTGGCAAACGACCCCGAAACCGGCATATAGGCGGCAAGCTCGCCTAGGCTGGTCATCAGGAAATAGACCATCGCCCCGATCAGGATGTAGGCGGCGAGGGCGCCTCCGGGGCCGGCCTGCGAGACCGACGCGCCCGAGGCCACGAAGAGCCCGGTGCCGATCGACCCGCCGATGGCGATCATGGTGAGATGGCGCGCGCGCAATGTGCGGCGCAAGCCCGGCGTCTCTGAGGACGGGGTAGCGTGTTCTGACATGGATACAGAGTGGTCGATTTTGCTCGGATCGCGAATCAAATCGACGAAATGTGACGAGACGTCCCCGTGCCTGATGGGCACCTGGCGAACGAAATGCGCGACTCTATCAAAACCGTCACGTAGCGGGCAAAAAATCCGTGCTGCAGTACACGGTTTGAACCCGCCGAGGCGTGCCGCATCGCCCTCCAGACGGCGCCGTGCAGCGCAAAAATAAAAATTGAACGACCGTGCTATTTTGTGTATTCTGTGTCGAGTCGCGGCCTTACCGCGCGTTAAAAAAACGACATTCGAGAGACAGTTCAACCGCGAGGCACGGTGCGCCTGATCTGCCGGCCCTCGCATCACCAAAGGAACCAGCATGACTGCGGAGTACAAGGTCCAGGACGGCGTTGCCGTCATCACGCTCAGCAACCCGCCCGTCAACGGCCTTGGCCATTCCACGCGGCTGGGCATCGTTGAAGGTATGGTCAAGGCGGGCGACGACCCGAGCGTCAAGGCCATCGTGATCACCGGCGCTGGCAAGGCCTTCTCGGGCGGCGCCGACATCCGCGAGTTCAACACCCCCAAGGCAACCCAGGAGCCGACGCTGCACGCTGTCATCAAGGCGGTCGAGTCAAGCACCAAGCCGGTTGTCGCGGCCATCCACTCGGTGGCGATGGGCGGTGGACTGGAACTGGCGATGGGCTGCCACTTCCGCGTGGCCGCACCCGGCGCGCAGATCGCGCTGCCCGAAGTGAAGCTGGGCATCCTGCCGGGCGCAGGCGGCACGCAACGTCTGCCGCGCGCCATCGGCCTGGAGCCGGCGCTGAACATGATCGTGTCCGGCAACGCCATCCCGTCGGAAAAGCTCGCCAAGAGCGGCCTGTTCGACCAGATGATCGAAGGCGACCTGATGGCCGGCGCCATCGATTTCGCGCTGAAGGCCGCGGCCGAGGGCAAGCTGCCCAAGCTGCGCGATCGCAAGGTCGAGCACGACAATCCGCAAGGCTTCCTGCAATTCGCGCGCAACACGGTCGCAGCCGTCGCAAAGAACTTCCCCGCGCCGGGCAAGTGCGTGGACGCCGTGCAGGCCGCCGTCGAAAAACGCTTCGACGACGGCATCAAGTTCGAGCGCGAGTTGTTCATCGAGCTGGTGAACACGCCTGAATCGCGCGCGCTGCGCCATGCGTTCTTCGGCGAGCGCGCTGCGAGCAAGATCCCCGACGTGCCGGAAGACACGCCAGTGCGCAAGGTCGAGAAGGTGGCCGTGATCGGCGCCGGCACGATGGGCGGCGGCATCTCGATGAACTTCCTGAACGCCGGCATTCCGGTGACGATCCTGGAAACCAAGCAGGAAGCGCTGGACCGCGGCGTCGCGACCATCCGCAAGAACTACGAGAACAGCGCCAAGAAGGGCAAGCTCACGCAAGAGAAGGTCGAGCAGCGCATGGCCCTGCTCAAGCCGACGCTGTCCTACGACGACATCAAGGACGCCGACCTCGTCATCGAGGCCGTCTTTGAAGAAATGGGCGTCAAGGAGGTCGTGTTCAAGAAGCTCGACGAAGTCGTCAAGCAGGGCGCGATCCTGGCGTCGAACACCTCCACGCTGGACGTCGACAAGATCGCCAGCTTCACCAAGCGTCCGCAGGACGTGGTCGGCATGCACTTCTTCAGCCCGGCCAACGTGATGAAGCTGCTGGAAGTCGTGCGCGGCAAGGAAACGGCCAAGGACGTGCTGGCCACGGTCATGAAGCTGGCCAAGGTCATCAAGAAGACGGCGGTCGTCTCGGGCGTGTGCGACGGCTTCATCGGCAACCGCATGATCGAGCAATACAGCCGCCAGGCCGGCTACCTGCTGGACGAAGGCGCGCTGCCCGAGCAGGTCGACAAGGCGATCGAAAAATTCGGCTTTGCCATGGGCCCGTTCCGCATGGGCGACCTGGCCGGCAACGACATCGGCTGGGCCATCCGCAAGCGCCGCGCCGTGGACAAGCCGGACATCGTCTATTCGAAGACGGCCGATCTGCTGTGCGAGATGGGCCGCTTCGGCCAGAAGACGGGCGGCGGCTGGTACGACTACAAGGCAGGTGACCGCAAGCCGTATCCGAACCAGCAGGTCAATGACATGATCGTCCAGCACTCGAAGGATCTGGGCATCACGCGCCGCAAGATTTCGGACGAGGAAATCGTGGAGCGCCTGGTGTTCGCGCTGGTCAACGAAGGCGCGAAGATCCTGGAAGAGGGCATTGCCTCCAAGGCTTCCGATATCGACATGGTGTACCTGACCGGCTACGGCTTCCCGCTGTTCCGTGGCGGCCCGATGCTCTACGCAGACACCGTCGGGTTGTACAACGTCGTGCAAGCCATGCGGCGCTACAGCAAGGGCTACCACGGCGAAGCATGGCAGGTCGCCCCGCTGCTGCAGAAGCTGGCCGACGAGGGCAAGGCCTTCAATGGCTGAATAAGCGGCCAATTCATCGACGCGATCGCCGCCATGCAACTCACGCCCACCGACTGCCTGCTGATCATCGACGTGCAGAACGACTTTCTGCCCGGCGGTGCGCTGGCCGTGCCGGACGGCGACCAGGTCATCCCGGTCGTCAACCGGCTCGCCAAGGCCTTCGGGCCCGCTGCGCGCACGGTGCTGACGCAGGACTGGCACCCGCGCGAGCACGTGTCGTTCTCGGCCAACCATGCGGGCACGCAGCCGTTCGGCACGATCGACCTGCCGTACGGCCAGCAGGTGCTGTGGCCCGTGCACTGTGTGCAGCACAGCACGGGCGCCGCGCTCGCTGAGGGGCTGGACGTGCCGCATGCGCAGTTGATCGTCCGCAAGGGCTATCACCCGCACATCGACAGCTACTCGGCATTCTTTGAAGCGGATCGGAAGACGCCGACCGGCCTGCTGGGCTACCTGCGCGAGCTTGGGGTCCAGCGCGTGTTCTGCGTCGGGCTCGCCACGGATTTCTGCGTGGCATGGTCGGCACTGGATGCGCGTGCTGCGGGGCTGGAAGTCGCCGTCATCGAAGATGCCTGCCGCGCGATCGACCTCAACGGTTCGCTGGCGCAGGCGTGGCAGCGCATGACGGATGCGGGCATCGCGCGGTTGCAGTCGCACGCGATCTTGAACGGATAACGGAATACCACGGGCGCAGCCGAAGCTGCGCCCCCACCAGATACGAGGAGCAACACCATGACCGAAGCAGTCATCGTTTCCACCGCACGTACGGGCCTGGCCAAGAGCTGGAAGGGCGCCTTCAACATGACGCACGGCGCCACGCTCGGCGGCCACGCAGTGCAGCACGCCATCGCCCGCGCCAAGATCGAGCCGGGCGAGGTGGAAGACGTCCTGATGGGCTGCGCGAACCCGGAAGGCGCGACGGGCGCCAACATCGCGCGCCAGATCGCCCTGCGCGCCGGCTGCCCCGTGACCGTGCCGGGTGCGACCGTCAATCGCTTCTGCTCGTCGGGCCTGCAGACCATCGCGATGGCCGCGCAGCGCGTGATCGCCGATGAGGGCGACATCTTCGTGGCCGGCGGGGTGGAGTCCATCTCGTGCGTGCAGCAGGAGATGAACCGCCACATGCTGCAGGAAGGCTGGCTGAACAAGCACAAGCCTGAAATCTACTGGAGCATGCTGCAGACCGCCGAGAACGTCGCCAAGCGCTACAACATCAGCAAGGAGCGCCAGGACGAATACGGCGTGCAGAGCCAGCAACGCGCCGCCGCCGCTGCGGCCGCCGGCAAGTTCAACGACGAGATCGTCCCGATGACGACCGTCATGGGCGTGGCCGATGCCAAGACCGGGCAGATCATGACGCGCGAAGTCACGATCTCGGCTGATGAAGGCATTCGTCCGGACACGACGCTCGAAGGGGTGACGAAGATCCGCACCGCCATGCCCGGCGGCGTGATCTCGGCCGGCAACGCCAGCCAGTTCTCCGACGGCGCATCGGCCGCGGTGGTGATGAACGGCAAGGTGGCAGCCGCCAAGGGCCTGCAGCCGCTGGGCGTGTTCCGCGGCTTTGCCGTGGCCGGCTGCGAGCCGGACGAAATGGGCATCGGCCCCGTCTTTGCCGTGCCCAAGCTGCTGAAGAAGGCGGGTCTGAAGGTGGAAGACATCGGCCTGTGGGAACTGAACGAAGCGTTCGCCGTGCAGGTGCTGTACTGCGCAGACAAGCTTGGCATCCCGATGGACCGCCTGAACGTCAACGGCGGCGCCATCGCCGTGGGCCACCCGTACGGCGTGTCGGGTGCACGCCTGGTCGGCCACGCGCTGATCGAAGGCAAGCGCCGCGGCGTCAAGTACGTGGTCGTGACGATGTGCATCGGCGGCGGCCAAGGCGCAGCCGGCCTGTTCGAGGTGCTCTGAACAGACAGGCTCCCGCTCAAAACGGGAGCCTGTTTTGTTTCTGGCAGCGCTGGCCTGATCGCCATCTCGCGCGCGCCTTTCTTTGCTTGCTTTCTTTGGCAAGACGAAGAGGGTGAGTCGGGCCCGGCACGGCACGAAACAAGGGGTTGACCCAAAGCCCTCGCCCGGGCAGGGCACGAAACACAGGATGCACCACCAACATCATGTCCTCGAAACTGCTATCCCGCCGCGACCTCAGCTTCCTGCTCTACGAATGGCTCAACGTCGAATCGCTCACACGCATTCCGCGTTATGCCGACCATTCCCGCGAAACGTTCGATGCCGCCCTCGACACCTGCGAGCGCATCGCCACCGACCTTTTCGCCCCGCATAACAAGAAGAACGATCAGCAGGAACCGCATTTCGACGGCACCCGGGTCCACATCATCCCCGAGGTGAAGGCCGCGCTGGACGCTTTCAACAAGGCCGGCCTGATGGCCGCGGGGCAGGATTTCCAGCTCGGCGGCATGCAACTGCCCACCGTGGTCGAGAAAGCCGGTTTCGGCTTCTTCAAGGCCGCCAACGTCGGCACCAGCTCGTATCCGTTCCTCACCATCGGCAATGCGAACCTGCTGCTCGCGCACGGCACGCCGGAGCAGATCGAAACGTTCGTGCAGCCCGAGATGGAAGGCCGCTTCTACGGCACGATGTGCCTGTCGGAGCCGCAGGCCGGGTCGTCGCTGTCGGACATCGTCACGCGCGCGGAGTACGAAGGCGAATCGCGGCTCGGCCCCCAGTACCGCCTGACCGGCAACAAGATGTGGATCTCCGCCGGCGAGCATGAGCTGTCGGAGAACATCATCCACCTCGTGCTGGCAAAGATCCCTGGCCCGGACGGCAAGCTGATTCCCGGCGTGAAGGGCATTTCGCTGTTCATCGTGCCGAAGTTCCTCGTCAACGAAGACGGCTCGCTCGGCGAGCGCAACGACGTGGTGCTCGCCGGCCTGAATCACAAGATGGGCTATCGCGGCACGACCAACTGTCTGCTGAACTTTGGCGAAGGCACGCAGTTCCGTCCGAAGGGTGCTGACGGCCAGCCGCGCGCCGGTGCCGTCGGCTACCTCGTCGGCGAGCCGCACAAGGGGCTCGCCTGCATGTTCCACATGATGAACGAGGCGCGCATCGGCGTCGGCATGGGCGCGACGATGCTCGGCTACACGGGCTACCTGCACGCACTGGACTACGCGCGCAACCGCCCGCAGGGGCGTCCGGTGGGGCCGTCGGGCAAGGATCCCGCGTCCCCGCAGATCCGCATCATCGACCACGCCGATGTCCGCCGCATGCTGCTCGCGCAGAAGGCGTACGTGGAAGGCGCGCTCGGCCTGAACCTGTATTGCGCCAAGCTGGTCGACGAAGAGCGCGGCGAGACGGATGCCGCCAGGCGCGCCAAGCTTGGCCTGCTGCTGGGCATCCTCACCCCGATCGCGAAGAGCTGGCCGTCGCAGTGGTGCCTGGAGGCCAACAGCCTGGCGATCCAGGTGCACGGCGGCTACGGCTACACGCGCGAATACAACGTCGAGCAGTTCTACCGCGACAATCGCCTGAACCCGATCCACGAAGGCACGCACGGCATCCAGGGCCTGGACCTGCTCGGCCGCAAGGTCGTCATGCACGACGGCGCCGCGTTCACGGCCCTTGGCGAGCGCGTGCAGGCCACCGTCGGGCGCGCGCTGGAAACCGACGACGAAACGCTGGTCGGCCACGGCCGTGCACTCGGCATGGCTGCGCAGAAGCTCGCCAAGGTCACCCAGACGCTGTGGGCCGCCGGCGATCCGCGCGTCACGCTGGCCAACGCATCGGTGTATCTGGAAGCGTTCGGCCACGTCGTCATCGCGTGGATCTGGCTGGAGCAGGCGCTGTCCGCCGCCAGGGCCTTGCCGGATGCCCATGGCGAGGACGCTGACTTCTACCGCGGCAAGCTGCAGGCCGCACGCTACTTCTTCCAGTGGGAACTGCCGAAGATCGACCCGCAGATCGCGCTGCTGGGCTCGCTCGACACGACCACGCTGGATATGCAGGACGCCTGGTTCTAGGCCATCGCAAACAACAACGAGACAGGAGACACCATGGGTACGCTGAAATCGCTGTTCGATCTCTCGGGCAAGACCGCGCTGGTCACGGGCGGCTCGCGCGGGCTTGGCCTGCAGATTGCCGAAGCGTTGGGCGAGCAGGGCGCACGCATCGTCTTGTCGGCCCGCAAGGCCGATGAGCTGAAGGAAGCGCAGGCGCACCTGAAGTCGCTCGGCATCGAGGCCGACTGGATTGCCGCCGATGGCGCCGTCGAAGCCGACATCCAGCGCCTGGCCGACGGGGCGCTTGCCAAGCTCGGCCACGTCGACATCCTCGTCAACAACGCTGGCGCCACGTGGGGCGCACCGGCCGAAGACCACCCGGTGGAGGCGTGGGACAAGGTGATGAATCTGAACATCCGCGGCCTGTTCCTGCTCTCGCAGCAGATCGGCAAGCGATCGATGATCCCGCGCAAGTACGGCAAGATCATCAACGTGGCGTCGATCGCCGGTCTGAAGAGCAATGCGCCGGGCACGCTCGACACGATCGCCTACAACACCAGCAAGGGCGCGGTGGTCAACTTCACCCGTGCGCTGGCGGGCGAATGGGGCGAGTACAACATCACTGTCAATGCCATCGCGCCGGGCTTCTTCCCTTCGAAGATGACGCGCGGTTCGCTGGAAAAGCTGGGCGTCGACACGCTCGCCGCGCGCACGCCGCTGCGTCGCATTGGCGATGACGAAGACCTCAAGGGGGTGGCGGCGCTCTTCGCGTCAGACGCTTCGAAGCACATCACGGGCCAGATCCTGGCCGTCGACGGCGGCGTGAGCGTGGTCTAATTTCGGCTGCTTTCCACTCTCTTGAACGCAGCATGAGCGCAGACAACAACGGTTTTCCGATCGACATTCCCTTCCTGAAGCTTCTCGGCATGCGCTGCCTGAAGGCCGAGGGCGGCGAGGGCATCGTCGAACTCGCCCTTGAAGCCCAGCACATGAACAGTTGGGAAATGGCCCACGGCGGCGTGACCATGACGATGCTCGACGTGGCGATGGCCATGGCGGGCCGCTCGGCAGACGCACACGGCCGCGGCGTGGTGACGATCGAGATGAAGACGGCGTTCATGCAGCCCGGACGCGGCACGCTCACGGCGAGCGCGCGCTGCGTGCACCAGTCGACCACCATGGCCTTCTGCGAAGGCGAGGTGCGCGATGGCGACGGCAAGCTGGTGGCACGCGGCTCAGGCACGTTCAAGTTCGTCAAGCGGATGCCGCCGCCGCGCACGCCTGAGCCGGGCGCGGACGGCTGATCTGCCTGCAATGAAGTCCGCAGTACAGCCATGCCGGGTGGCAGGCCGAATCCGGTTCGGCTCATAAGAAGAACCATCTAGGAGATGACGATGCAACAACCTGCGCGGCGGGCCGTGTCCGCCCTTGCCATCACGCTGCTTTGCGCCACCGGACTGACCATGACCCTCGAAGGATGCGCTTCCCATCCGGCCCCGGCGGCCGATGCGCCGGCCACCGTGCAAGCGCCCCCTGCACCGAACCCGCCGGCGCAGAAGCCGCTGACGGCCGACGAATCCGACCCGAACAAGATGGGCTGGATGCAGGGCTTCCCGCCGCCGCCCGATCGCATCATCCGCTTTGACCTGGCGGGCAACATGTTCCCGCGCACGCGCTACGGCTACAGCCACGTGCGCGAGTTCGTGCCGACGCGCGCGGTCTGGCGCGGTGACGGCCCCGTCAGCAAGCTGCCGCGCGCCGAGCGCGACATCAGCGGCGTGCTGTTTACCGATCCGAACGGCACGCGCCGCACGTTTGCCGAGGCGCTCAAGCTGACCTACACCGACGGCATCCTCGTCATGCACAAGGGCAAGGTGGTCTACGAGCGTTACTTTGGCGCGCTCGATGCGCATACGCCGCACATCGCCATGTCGGTCACAAAATCGTTTGTTGGCACGCTGGCCGCCATGCTCGTGGCGGACGGCAAGCTCGATCCGGCTGCGCCGGTGACGCAGTACGTGCCGGAGTTGAAGGACACCGCTTATGGCGACGCCACCGTGCGCCAGGTCATGGACATGACCGTGGGCGTGCGTTACTCCGAGAACTATGCCGACCCGAACGCCGATGTCTGGGCCTACGCCCGCGCCGGCGGCATGCTGCCGCGCCCGCCGGGCTACAAGGGCCCCGACAACTTCTACGACTACCTCACGACGCTGCGCAAGGAAGGCGAGCACGACGCGGAATTCGCGTACAAGACCGTCAACGCCGAAACGCTGGCGTGGATCGTGCGCCGTGCGTCGAACAAATCGCTGGCGGCGCTGCTGTCCGAGCGCATCTGGCAGCCGATGGGCGCACAGGACGATGCGTACTTCTCGGTCGACAGCATCGGTACGGAATCGGGCGGCGGTGGCCTGAACACCACGCTGCGCGACCTGGCGCGCTTTGGCGAGATGATTCGCAACGACGGCCGCTTCAACGGCAGGCAGATCCTGCCCAAAAGCGTGATCGACGACATCCGCCGCGGCGGCGACCCGGCCAAGTTTGCGAAGGCAGGCTACACGACGCTGCCCGGCTATTCGTACCGCAACATGTGGTGGGTTTCGAGCAATGATCACCACACGTTCGAAGCGCGCGGCATCCACGGCCAGCGCATCTATATTGATCCGGTGGCCCAGATGACGATCGTGCGCTATGCCTCGCACCCGGTCGCTGCCAATGCGGCCAATGATCCGGTCACGCATCGGGCATTTGCGGCGCTGGCCGAGTACTTCATGCAACACAAGTAACACCCCGACCCAACACCGATATCCGATATTCAGGAGCGTTTTTCATGTCGAAGACCTATCAGCGCATCGTTCTGGCTTCGCGCCCCCAGGGGGCCGTGACGCCCGAGAACTTCCGCCTGGAGACGGTGGATCTGCCGGAACTGCAGGACGGCCAGGTGCTGGTGCGCAACCATTTCCTGTCGCTCGACCCGTACATGCGCGGTCGCATGAACGACAGCAAGTCGTATGCGCAGCCGCAGCCGCTCGATGAAGTGATGATCGGCGGCACGGTGGGCGAGGTGGAGGCGTCCAGGAACCCGTCGTTTGCCGTCGGCGACAGCGTGGTCGGCATGTTCGGCTGGCAGGAGGTCGGCATCTCCGATGGCCGCGGCATCCAGAAGGTCGACACGCGTCACATTCCGCTGTCGGCATACCTGGGCGCGGTGGGCATGCCCGGTGTGACGGCGTGGTACGGCCTGAACAAGATCATGCACCCGAAGCCTGGCCAGACCGTGGCGGTGAGCGCCGCTTCGGGCGCCGTGGGCAGCGTGGTCGGCCAGCTGGCCAAGCTCAAGGGTTGCCGCGCCGTGGGTTTTGCCGGCGGCAAGGACAAGTGCGACTACGTGGTCAACGAACTCGGCTTTGACGCCTGTATCGACTACAAGGCCGCCAAGGACCCGAAAGAGCTCTACAGGATGCTCAAGGAGGCCACGCCGGACGGCATCGACGCGTACTTCGAGAACGTCGGCGGCACGATCCTCGACGCCGTGCTCTCGCGCATGAACCCGTTCGGGCGCATCGCCATGTGCGGCATGATCGCCGGCTACGACGGCCAGCCGCTGCCGATGCAGAACCCGCAGCTGATCCTGGTGTCGCGCCTGACGATCGAAGGCTTCATCGTCTCCGAACACATGGACGTGTGGCCGGAAGCACTGCGCGAACTCGGCGGCTACGTGGCACAGGGCAAGCTCAAGTTCCGCGAGAGCGTGGCGCAGGGCCTGGCGAGCGCGCCGGAGGCCTTCATGGGCCTGCTCAAGGGCAAGAACTTCGGCAAGCAGCTCGTCAAGCTGGTCTGACGTTTTGATGTGGCTGCACGGACTGTCAAGCCATTGACAGTCCGCCGGGCAGGGGCCGCCACAGAATGGCCCCGCCCACAATGACTGCGTGAAGGAGACACCATGAATGCACCTGAAACCGCACACGCCAAGCGGCCCGACAGCATGAGCGCCAGCCTCAGCCCCGAGGCCGCCGCCCGCTATCGCAACCTGCCGCGTCCGCCGCAATTCGCCACCGTTGAAGAAGAGCGCCTGCACCGCAAGCAGCGGCTGGCTGCAGCGTTCCGGTTGTTCTCCAGATTCGGTTTCGATGAAGGTGTGGCCGGCCACATCACCGCGCGCGACCCCGAGCACCAGGACAGCTTCTGGGTGAACCCGTTCGGCGTGCACTTCAGCCAGGTCAAGGTGTCGAACCTGATCCGCTGCGATCACCACGGCAACGTGGTCGAAGGCGATTACCCGGTCAATGCCGCAGCGTTTGCGATCCACTCCCGCGTGCACCAGGCACGGCCCGACGCGGTGGCCGCGGCGCATTCCCACAGCACATACGGTCGCGCGTGGTCGACACTCGGGCGCAAGCTCGATCCGCTCACGCAGGACGTCTGCGCGTTCTACGAAGACCACGCCGTGTACGACGATTTCGGCGGCGTGGTAGTCGAGCTGGACGAAGGTCAGCGCATTGCCGAGGCGCTCGGCGACAACAAGGCCGCGATCCTGCAGAACCACGGCCTGCTGACAGTCGGCAAGACCGTCGACGAGGCGGCGTGGTGGTTCATCACGATGGAGCGCTCGTGCCAGGTGCAGCTGCTGGCCGAAGCCGCTGCCGCGCGCACGGGCGAGGCACCGCGCACGATTTCCGATGCGGCTGCGCGCCAGGCGTATTCCATCGTGGGCTCGGCGCAGGCGGGGTGGTTCCAGTTCCAGCCGCTCTATGCGCGCATCGTCAAAGAGCAACCCGATCTGCTCGATTGATCGGCGCCCACGAAACCACCAGGAATGCCCATGACGGATCTGATCCTGCATCACTACGCCACCTCGCCGTTTTCGGAGAAGGTGCGGCTGATCCTCGGCTACAAGGACCAGCCGTGGAAGTCCGTCACGGTGCCCTCCATCCTGCCCAAGCCCGACGTGATGCCGCTCACGGGCGGCTACCGGCGCACGCCGTTCCTGCAGATCGGCGCGGATATCTACTGCGATACGGCGCTGATCGCGCAGGTGCTCGAATCGATCCACCCGCTGCCGAAGCTGGTGCCGTCGGAGCATGCGGCGGCCGTGTTCGCCATGGCGCAATGGGCGGACACGACGCTGTTCTGGGCGACGGCCACCTACGTCACGCAGCCGGCCGGTTTCCAGAGCCTGTTCGGCGGCGTGCCCGAGGCATTCGTCAAGGCGTTCGTGGAAGACCGCAAGGCGATGCGCGCCGGCGGCACAGGCCTGCGCACGCCGCTGCCGGAAGCGACGTCGACCCTGCACGTCTTCCTGGCGCAGCTCGAGCGCCAGCTCGCGACCGGCGAGCACATCTTCCTGTTCGGAGAGCAGCCGACCGTGGCCGATTTCTCCGTCTACCACTGCCTGTGGTTCATTCGCCGCGCGGCGGCGCTGGCGGGCATTCTGGATGCCCATCCCGACGTGGTGGCATGGATGCACCGGGTCGCGGCGCTGGGCCATTCGCAGGCGCAGCCGATGACGCCCGCCGAAGCGCTCGATATTGCAAAGGCCGCCACGCCGCGCGCATTGACGGACACGAAGGCGGCCTTCGACGACCGCTACGGCCTGCCCAAGGGCACACGCGTGACGGTGGCCGCTGTCGATTACGGCGTGGACCCGGTCGAAGGCGAGCTGATCGTCTCCACGCGCGACGCCGTGGGCGTGCTGCGTGAAGATGCGCGTGTCGGGCAGGTGGTGGTGCATTTCCCGCGCGTGGGTTACGCCGTGCGCAAGGTCGAGACGGCAGACTGACGGCGTTGCCAACGCCATCGCATTTCATGACAACAACACGAGAGAGACACGTATGAAGCAATTCGCAGGCGGTGTGGCCGTCATCACGGGCGGTGCGTCGGGTTTCGGCAAGGAGTTCGCCAAGAACGCGGCCGGGTTGGGCATGAAGCTGGTGCTGGCCGATATCCAGCAGGATGCGCTGGATGCCGCCGTGGCCGAGTTCACGGCGCAGGGCGTGGAAGTGATCGGGCTGCGCGTCGACGTGTCGAAGGTGGAAGACGTGCAGGCGCTGGCCGATGCGGCCATGAAGACGTTCGGCAAGGTGAACCTGCTGTTCAACAACGCGGGCGTGGGCGCGGGCGGTCTGATCTGGGAGAACACCGAGCGCGACTGGGACTGGGTGCTTGGTGTGAACCTGCATGGCGTGATCCACGGCGTGCGCATCTTCACGCCGCTCATGCTCGAAGCCGCCAGGAAGGATCCGTCGTACGAGGGCCATATCGTCAATACGGCGTCGATGGCGGGGCTGCTGAATGCGCCGGCCATGGGCATCTACAACGTGTCCAAGCATGCGGTGGTGGCGCTGTCCGAATCGCTGTACCAGGATCTGAGCCTGGTGACCGAGCAGATTCATTGCTCGGTGCTGTGCCCGTATTTCGTGCCGACCGGCATCACGCAGTCGGACCGCAACCGCCCGCAGGATCTCGCCAATACGGCGCCGCCGACCAAGTCGCAGCTCGTCTCGCGCGCCATGTCGGAGAAGGCTGTCAGTTCCGGCAAGGTGACGGCCGAGCAGGTCGGCAAGATGACCTTCGACGCCATCCGCAACGCGGGCTTCTACATCTATTCGCACCCGCACGCGCTGGCACCGGTGCAGCGCCGCTTTGAAGACATCATCTCGCAGCGCAACCCGTCGGACCCGTTCGATGGCAAGCCCGACGTGCGTGCGCGTCTGGTCGATGCCCTGCGCGGGTGATCACACCTCCAAGACTTCCGGGACTGCCATGACCGCCGCACCCACTGCCGCCATCACCGAATCGCAATTCGCCGACCTGCCCAACGGCACGCGGCTGCATTACGCCAGCGCCGGCCAGCGCGGTGCGCCGCTCATGCTGTTTGTCCATGGCTTCCCGGAGTTCTGGTACGAGTGGGAGGCGCAGCTCGCCGCGTTTGGTGACACGCACTTTGCGGTGGCCCCCGACATGCGCGGCTTCAACCTGTCGAGCAAGCCGGCCGCGGTCGATGCGTACCGCCCGAAGATGCTCGTGCAGGATCTGGAGCAGTTCATCGCGGCGCTGGGCTATGAGCGCGCGATCGTGGTCGCGCACGACTGGGGCGGGGCGATCTGCTGGAACCTTGCCATCCAGCATCCGGAGCGGGTGGAGCGGCTGGTCATCATCAACTCGCCGCACCCTTGGGTGTTTGCGAATGCGCTGCTGAGCGATCCGGCACAGCAGGCTTCGTCGGCGTATATGAACTGGCTGCGCAAGCCGGGCTCGGAAGAGGCGCTGGCCGCCAACGACTTCGAAAAGCTCGAGGGCTTCTTCAGCGGCATGGGCCAGCCCGTGGCCGAATGGTTCACGCCCGAGGTGCGGGCGCGCTATCACGCGGCCTGGAGCCGGCCGGGCGAAGGCGGCTCGCATGGCCTGACAGGCGGCGTGAATTACTACCGCGCCTCGCCGCTGCACCCGCCCACCGAAGGCACGGCGCCGCTGCGCATCGACCAGATGCCGCCCGAGGCGTTCGTCGTCAAGGTGCCCACACTCGTGATCTGGGGCGAGATGGACATGGCGCTGCCGAAAAGCCTGCTCAACGGGCTAGAGCGGTTCATTCCGGACATGCGCCTGGAGCGCATTCCCGACGGCACGCACTGGGTCGTGCACGAACAACCGGAGCGCATTGCCGCGCTGATCCGGTCGTTCGTCGGCTGAACAACGCCGTTACATCGATTCGGCCAGCATGCGGCGGTAGTCGTCCGCTGTGGCGATGCGCGGGTTGGTCTTGTGGCAGTGGTCGAGCAGGGCGCCCTCGACCACGTGTTCGAGCGCGTCTTCCGGCACGCCCATCTGGCGCAGGCCCGTGGGCAGGCCCAGGCGCGCGGTGAGGTCATGCACCGCCTGCGCAAGGTCAGCGCCGGCCGGCAGGTTCATCACGCGGCGCATGCGGGCATAGCGGTTGTCGCGCACGACCGTCTCTGCCGTCTCGTTGAAGCGCAGCACCGCCGGCAACACCACCGCATTGAGCGTGCCGTGATGCAGCCCCGTCTTGCCGTCGACCTTCACGCCGCCCAGCGGGTGCGACAGCGAATGCACGCACCCGAGCCCCTTCTGAAACGCCATCGCGCCCTGCATCGACGCGCTCATCATGTTCAGCCGCGCATCGCGGTCTGCGCCATCACGCGTGGCGCGCTCGATGTTCGCCCACGCCCGTTCCAGACCGTCCAGCGCGATGCCGTCGGCAGGCGGATTGAAGGCTGGCGCGAGGAAAGTCTCGATGCAATGCGCGATGGCGTCCATCCCCGTGGCGGCGGTCAGCATCGGCGGCAGGCCCAGCGTCAGTTCCGCATCGCAGATCGCCGACTTGGGCAACAGGTGCCACGAGTGGAAACCGAGCTTGCGGCCGTCTTCCAGGATGATGATTGCGCCGCGCGCCACTTCGCTGCCGGTGCCGGCCGTCGTGGGAATGGCGATCAGCGGCGCCGCGGCTTCCGTGATCTTGCCACTGCCGCCTTCGATGGTGGCGTACGTGGTGAGCGGCTCCGGGTGCGTTGCGGCAATCGCGATGCCCTTGGCGAGGTCGATCGACGAACCGCCGCCAATGGCGATCAGCCCATCGCAGCCGGCGTCCTTGTATTGCGCGGTGGCCTTCATCACCATCGCTTCGGTGGGGTTGGACGGCGTCTCGTCGAATACGGTGACGGGCAGCCCGCCCGTGGCGTCGATGGCCCGCTGCGCCAGCCCGGCGGCGGCCACGCCCTTGTCGGTCACGACCATCGGGCGGCGGATGCCCACGCGCGCACATTCGCTTTTCAGTTCGTCGATCGTGCCAAAGCCGAGGTGGACGTGGGTGAGGTAGTAGATGAGGGCCATGCTGTCTCCGGTGGTGTCTGTGTGCCCGTCTTGTGGCGCGGGCGTGGTTCGATGGATACTCCGATGATAGCCATATTAGAACGATCGTTCAGTTCCCCTGCATGCAGCACCCAACGCCGCACCCGCATCTCGACCCGCACGTCGCCCAGTTGCTTGATCTCGTGGCGCGTGCCAAGCGTCCGCCGCTCAATGCGCTCGACCCGGCCGACGCCAAGATCGCCTACGAAAAGAGCAGCCCCATTGTCGACATCCCGGCCATTCCGTTGGAGTCGGTGCACGACCTGACGGTCACGGCGCGCGATGGTTTCCCGATTCCCATTCGCACGTACGCTGCCCGCGCGGCAAGCTGGGCCGACCCGCTGCCGCTGCTCGTGTACTTCCACGGTGGCGGCTTCACGGTCGGCAGCATCAAGACGCACGACCAGCTGTGCCGGTCGCTCGCCGCCAAATCCGGGGCGATGGTGCTGTCGGTCGATTACCGGCTCGCGCCCGAGTGGAAGTTCCCCACCGCCGCCGAGGACGCCTTCGACGTGATGCAGTGGGTCTTCGATGAAGCCGCCAGCATCGGCGCAGACCCGGCGCGCATTGCCTTCGGTGGCGACAGCGCGGGCGGCACGCTCGCCGCCGTGTGCGCCATCGAGGCGCGCAACCGGGGCCTCGCTCCCGTGCTGCAGCTGCTGATCTACCCCGGCACCACGGCGCGAGAGAGCACGCCTTCGCACCGCGAATTCGCCGAGGGCTACCTGCTCACGCAGGAGATGATCCGCTGGTTCTTCTCGCAATACCTGCGCAGCGACGCCGACCGCGACGACTGGCGCTTCGCCCCGCTCGACGCCGGCGGCCACGGCGCCGATGTGACCGGCGTGTGCCCCGCGTGGATTGCCGTGGCCGGCTTCGACCCCATCCGCGACGCCGGCATCGGCTACGCCAACAAGCTGCGCGCGGCCGAGGTGCCGGTCGAACTCAAGCTGTATGCAGGCATGATCCACGACTTCTTCAAGATCGGCCGCTTCGTGCCGGCCGTGGAAGATGCGCACCGCGATGCCGCCAGCGCGCTGCGCCGCGCCTTCGGCACTGAGACCGAATAGCCGAACCCCTCTTCAACGTTCAAGTATTGAAACCCGAACATGACTGCTCCTGAATCTGTCCGCCCGCTGGCCGGCGTAGAAGTCGACCGCTGGGACGCCGTGCGCGAAGAAGCCCGCGCCATCCGCTACGACGTGTTCGTCATCGAGCAGGGCGTGCCCGTCGAGCTGGAATGGGACGAATGGGATGACCAATGCTGGCACGCACTGGCGCGCGATACCGCCGGGCGCGCCGTGGCCACCGGCCGCCTGCTGCCCGACGGGCATATCGGCCGCATGGCGGTGCGCAAGGAGGCGCGCGGTACGGGCGTGGGCGCGCGCGTGCTCGAAGCGCTGATCGCGAAGGCACAGTCGCTCGGGTATCGGGAGCTGATCCTCAACGCGCAAACGCACGCCATGCCGTTCTATGCGCGCGCCGGCTTCACGGCCGAGGGCGGGGAATTTGAAGAAGCCGGCATCCCGCACCGGACCATGCGCCGCGTGCTCACACGTTGATGGCCTCGGCGGCCCGCACGATGGCTGCGATGGCCGCCTGCGCTGCGGGTGATGCCGTCCTGCCGCGCAAGCGCACGATGCCCGTGGTGGACGGCTGCGAGAGCCAGCCCTTCACCGTGAGCCGGACCAGCGTGCCGGCCTCCAGCTCTTCGCGCACGGCGGCATCCGTGGCGCCCAGGATGGTGTCGGTGGTGAGCGCCACCGTCTTCAGCACGCCGTAGTTGTCGCATTCCAGGGCGATGGTGGCCTGCTGGCCCGCTGGCAGCCCGAGCAGCTTCGCCAGATCCATCTTGGATGGGCTCAGCAGCTTGGGCACGGCAACGCCGTATTCCCACACCTCGCGTAGCGTCGCCTTGCGCCCGGCCAGCGGATGGCCCGCCCGCGCATACAGATGCGGCGGCTGGCCGCCGATCGGCTGGACATCCAGCGCGGCGTCTGCCGGCATGTCGCGCACGTCCGCGGCAAAGAACTCGATGTTCTCGCTGCGCAGTCGGTGGAGCAGCTGCGCCCAGTTGCCCACCTCCATGCGCAGCGCCACCTGCGGATGCTGCTGGCGCAACTCGCGCAGCGCCTGCGGCATCAGCGTGGCCGTCAACAGCGGCCCGACCCCGAAGGCGGTGTCGCCCAGATGGCTGTCACGGTAGAGCTCAACATCGCGCTGCAGGCAACGCGCCTCGAACAGCAGTTGGCGCGCGCGCTTGATGACGAAGGCGCCCGCGGGCGTGGGACGTACGTCGCCGGTCTCGCGGTCGAACAGGCGGATGCCGAGATCGTCTTCCACCGCCTGGATGCTGCGGCTGAAGGCCGGCTGACTGAGGTGGACCTGCTCGGCCGCCCGTGCAAAGTGCAGCGTGTCGGCCAAGGCGACGACATGGCTCAGGCGTCGTAGATCCATGGCATTGCGTTCCGTGCATTGAGTAGATGTCGATTATGCATTAGACGCATTGAAGCGCCACGCCTAGCATCGTCTTCACAACCATTCAACGTGAGGAGACGCCGCGATGAGTTCCCAGGTGGAGCACGCCCTGATAGCTGCCTGCATCCTCGGCTTTGCCGCCATGGAATTCGTCACGCGGCGTTACCAGGCCACCGTGCGCGGGCGCGCCACCGCCAACGATGCCTGGCTCGAGGCGCTGATGTTCGTGAGCCTCATCGCCGTGACGCAGCCGATCGCAATGCTGGGCAGCAATGCGCTGTGCAAGTGGCTCATCCCGGCGCAGCACAACGCGTGGGCGAACCTGCCGTGGTGGGCCATGACGGGCCTGCTGCTGGTCGGGGACGACCTGACCCAGTATCTGTGGCACCGCGCATCGCACACGCCGCTGCTGTGGCCGCTGCACCGCGCACATCACAGTGCGCCCTACATGAGCGTGCGCATCACGTACCGCAACAACTTCTTCTATTACCTGATGATGCCGGGCCTGTGGATTGGCGGCGTGGCGGTGTACCTGGGCTTCGGGCCCGTCTATGCGGCGTACGTGGTGGTCAAGCTGGCGGTCATCATCGGCGCGCATTGCGCGTGGCCGTGGGATGCACCGCTGTACCGCATTCGCGCGCTGCGTCCGGTGATGTGGGTGGTCGAACGCACGATTTCCACGCCGGCCACGCACTGGGCGCACCACGCGCTGACCAACGCCGATGGCATCGGCCATTACAAGGGCAACTTCGGCAACCTGCTGTTCTTCTGGGATGTGCTGTTCGGCACGGCGCACATCACGCGCAAGTACCCGGCGCAAATCGGCCTGCAGGACGACGCGCTGTTCGGCCCGGAGCGGTGGACAGCCCAGATGTTCTATCCGCTGGTGCACTCGCGGCGCGAGCATTCGGCGCTGCGCCCGGGCGGTACGGCGGTCACGGAAATGGAGGTGGACGCGGCCCCGGGCGCAAGTCGGGAAGCCGCCTGAGCGTCAGGTGTCGGCGTGGGTGACTGTGTCGAGCACGCCGAGATAGCGCGTCTCGCCAATCTGGCCTTGAGCGTCAAAGCGGCGCTCCGTCACGTCGAAGCAGCCGTCGTGACGAATGCGCACCACGGTGCTGGCGCGCGTGCCGTAGCGCGGCGAGCGGATGAACGCGGCGGAGAGCAGCTTTTCCCATTCCGGCGCCACGCCCGTGGAGGGCAGCGCGCTGGCCGGGGCTTCGCGGGTTTCCGACAAGAGCGCCAGATACCGGCCGACATCCACCGCATTGCCATGCCGGCCCGTATCGGCGGCCAGCGCTTCGGCAAAGGCGGCCATGCGGTGCCGCACCTTGAACCAAGGTGTATCGAGCAGCGCGTTCGACAGCCCATAGAGGCCCGGCGACAGTTTGCGCGGCGCCTCGGCGCGGTTGCTCGTCCACCAGAGTTCATCGCGGGTGGCGGTCAGCAGGTTGTAGCCGTTGTAGGCGCGGTTGCGGGCCGTGAGGTTGTCGAGATAGGCCGGGATGGACACGTCGTCCGCTGTCAGGAAATCGGCGACCAGTTCGCCACGCGATCGCGCATCCGGGCGGCGCTCGGAGGGTGCGCGGTAGTTGGTCAGCGCGGCAAAGCGGCCGTCGCGCGTCATGCCCATCCACGTGCCTGCGTGGCCGACGACCTGTGCCAGATCGCGCCCGCCGAGCACGTTCGGCGCATCGCTCCACCACGCCAGCGGCGCGGCGGGGCGGTCATAGAATTCGTCCCGGTTGGCGGCCACCACCAGCGCGTAGGCGGGGTGGGCGTGCCAGGCCGTGAGAATCAAACACATAACAGCTTCCTTTGAAAACGCCACGCGGTCGATCCATGTGACGACCGGTGTTGCGCGGGCTTCGGCCAAGCATAGCAGCCTGCCGAATTTTTGCGATGTCGATTGCGGCGCAGCGCCGTCAGCCGTTTTCCAGATCGACAAACAGCTCGGCGTGGCGCTCACCGGCGATCATGTCGCGCGGGCCGCCGGTCTCCCACAGGCCGGCTAAGGTGGCGGCAAAGGCGGGTGGGATGTCGTGGTAGCACTCCATCCATGTGACGACGCCGTCGCGCACTTCGGGACGGCGCATCAACGTGCCGGCCACGCCGGTCGCCTCTTCCACGGTGTCGAGCCAGGCCTGCCAGCGCGGCAGGGCGGCCTGGGCGTCACGCTCGGCGACGCGGAAGTAGACGAACAGATGGTCGGCCATGATTGCTCGGTGCCGTCAGGCGTTTTCGGGCGTGGGGATGGTGTACGGCAGGCTTTGCAGGGTCAGCACAGGGCCATCTGCCGTGGCCAGGTGGATGACGGAATCCACCGCGTCCAGCTTCAGCTCGACCAGCAGGTCCGTGCCGCCGTCCGGCGCCATGGCGGCGTTGACCACCATGCCGCACGGCTGGTTCGGGTCTGCCTCGCTGTAGACCTCGGCGCCGGCGGAGGTCGGGGCGTTGACATGTGCCCGGTGCATCCGCCGCTTCAGCGTGCCGCGATACTGGCTGCGGGCCACGACCTCCTGGCCGGGGTAGCACCCCTTGCGGAAGTCGACCCCGCCCACGAGTTCGAGGTTCACCATCTGCGGCACGAACTGCTCCTGCGTGGGCAGCGTGATGTGCGGCACACCTGCCTGCAGGCTGAGCCAGTCCCAGACTTCCGTGCCGATCAGCGACAGGCGCGACGACAGGGTATTCCAGGCATGCTGGAAGTGCTCGGCGTGCACCATCCACTGGTAGCGCGGGCGGCCCTCGGCGTCGGGCAGGCGGATGACGGCGCCGACCTGCTGGCCGACCGTTGCCGGTTGCTGCGCCACGGAGTACACCGCGTCGGGCTCGGGGAGCACGGCGCCGGCTTCGCGCAGCGCATCGGCCGCATCGGGCCCGGCGACGCCGATGGCGATGAATTCGTCCATCGGACGCAGCTTGGCCTTGGCGCGCAGCACGAACATCGACAGGCGCTTGGTCAGCGGCGGCGCGACGCGCTTGTCGGTCTGCAGCACGATCGTCTCGGCCTGGCGCCACATCAGCAGCGTGGCGAGCAGCCGACCCTTGGGCGAGCAGTAGCCGGCCAGGCGCGCCTGGTTCAGGCCGAGGCCCGTCACCGCGTTGGTCAGCTGGTTGTGCAGGAACTCGGCAGCATCGGCACCTTCGACGGCGATGCGGGCGAGGTCGGTCGGTGCACACAGCACGCTGCCGCGCGTGGCGGCATCGAACTGCACGTCGAGCGGTGGAAAGCTCAGCGTATCGACGAAATCGTGAAAGACATCATTCATGGTGTGCGGGCTGCCTGAGTGTGACCCGGTATTATATTGGGCTGTCTTGGCGCGCGTTGTGCAACTGGACAGGCGTGCGAAGCGCATCAAACAGTCGCAGGGCAACGCCGGGTGTGGCGAGCCGCAACGCAGCCGTACGGCTTTTTGATGGATTTCGCAAGCCAGGTGCATGACACGCTCCAGCGACAGTTTGCGTCCTGTCCATCCATTTCAAGCGTGCGCATATCGCCGGTGCTGGCGGCTTGCGCGCGGCAGATCCAAACACGATGTTCTCTTTCTTCAAGCGCCTGATCCTGCTGACGATCCTGCTTGCGCTCGCGGCGGCAAGCGGCGTGGTGTGGTGGGCCCAGCAACCGGTGAGCCTGACGGCCTCGCCGCTGGAAGTGGTGATCAAGCCGAACTCGAGCGTGGCCTCGGTTAGCAGGCAACTGGCCAATGCCGGCGTGGGCGTGCAGCCGCAGCTGTTCACGCTGCTGGCACGTGCCACCGGCAATGCCAAGAGCCTGAAAGCAGGGGGCTACGCCCTGGAAACGGGCGCCACGCCGATGTCGATCCTCGACAAGATGGCGCGCGGCGAGGTCTCCCATTACGTGGTCACCATCATCGAAGGGTGGAACATGCGCCAGATGCGGGCGGTGGTGGATGCCGAGCCCGCGCTCAAGCACGACACTGCCGGCCTGTCGGACGCGGACCTGATGCGCAAGATCGGCGCGCCCGAGGCGAACCCGGAAGGGCTGTTCTTTCCCGATACGTATCTCTTCGCGCGGGGCAGCAGTGATGTGGAGCTGTACCGACACGCCTACCAGGCGATGCAGAAGCGCCTGAACGACGCCTGGGCCAAGCGCGCCCTCGACCTGCCGTACAAGACGCCGTACGAAGCGCTGACCATGGCGTCCATCATCGAAAAGGAGACGGGCCAAAAGCTCGAGCGCCCGATGATCGCCGCCGTGTTCGTCAACCGCCTGCGCAAGAACATGTTGCTGCAGACCGACCCGACGGTCATCTACGGCATCGGCCCCGGCTTTGACGGCAATTTGCGCAAGCGCGACCTGCAGACCGACACGCCGTACAACACGTACACGCGGACCGGCCTGCCGCCCACGCCGATCGCGCTGCCGGGCATGGCGTCGCTGCAGGCCGCGCTGAACCCGGCACCGTCGGACGCGCTGTACTTCGTGGCGCGCGGCGACGGCAGCAGCCAGTTTTCGACCAACCTGACGGACCACAACCGGGCCGTCAACAAATACCAGCGCGGCCAACCATGAGCGGCAAGTTCATCACATTCGAAGGCATCGACGGTGCGGGCAAGAGCACGCACATCGCCTGGTTCGCGCAGCAACTGCAGGCCAGGCTGGCGCCGCAGGGCAAGAAGGTGGTCGTCACGCGGGAGCCGGGCGGCACGCCGCTGGGCGAACGCCTGCGCGAAGTGCTGCTGCACGAACGCATGCACCTCGAAACCGAGGCCCTGCTGATGTTTGCCAGCCGCCGCGAGCACATCGCCGAGGTCATCCAGCCCGCACTCGACGCCGGGGACTGGGTCATCTCCGACCGCTTCACCGATGCCACCTTCGCCTACCAGGGCGGGGGCAGGGGCCTGGCCATCGAGCGCCTCGAAGCGCTGGAGCAGTGGGTGCAGCAAGGTCTGCAGCCGACCAGGACCATCCTCTTCGACCTGGCCCCGGAGATTGCGGCAGCCCGCCTGGCCGATGCCCGCACACCTGACAAGTTCGAGGCTGAGTCCGCCCAGTTCTTCCTGCGGACGCGGGCCGAGTACCTGCGCCGTGCTGCGGCCGAGCCGGGCCGCTTTGTCGTGCTGGACGCCAACCGCGACCGCAGTGATATCCAGAAAGACCTGGAGAATCTGCTTGCAACACTTTGATTTTGCACGCAATTTCCGATACCGAAACAATGGTTTCATGGCGCGAATCCGCATCAACAATCTGACGTAACTTATTGATTCATGATGCTTTATCCCTGGCAATCCGCTGACTGGGCCCGCCTGCAGGCGATGCGGGCCAAACTGCCGCACGCCATCCTGCTCAATGGCCAGGCCGGCACCGGCAAGCGCGATTTCGCCATGCATGTCGCGCAAGGCCTGCTGTGCGACACGCCGGCCGCGGACGGGCAGCCGTGCGGCACCTGCGCCGCCTGCAACTGGTTCGCCCAGGGCAACCATCCGGACTTCCACCTCGTACGCCCGGAGGCCATGGAAGACGCGCCCGAGACGGAGAAAGACGCCGACGGCAAGAAAAAGGCGCCCAGCAAGATCATCCGCATGGAACAGGTGCGCAACCTGATCGATGCGGTGGGCGTCGGCACGCACCGCGCGGGGTTGCGCGTGGTGGTGCTGTACCCGCTCGACGCGCTGCAGACCGAAGGTGCCAATGCGCTGCTCAAGACGCTGGAAGAGCCGCCGCAGAACACCGTCTTCCTGCTGGTGACGGATCGCATCGACCGCATCCTGCCGACCATCCTGTCGCGCTGCCGGCAGTTTCCGCTGCAGCCGCCGCAGCCCGAGGCAGCGCGCCAGTGGCTGGAGCAGCAGGGCGTGCCGCACGCGCAGAATCTGCTGGCGGAATTCGGCAACGCACCGCTGGCCGCGCTGGCCGCTGCGGAGTCGGAGGACCGGCCGTTGCTGCAATTCCTGCTGGAACAGCTGGGCCACGGTGCAAAGCTCGATGCGCTGGCCATGGCGGACCACCTGCAGAAATTGTCGGTCCCTGCCGTTCTCAGTACCATGCACCGTTGGGTCTTTGACCTGATGGCGGCGAGGCTGGCGGGGCGCCCGCGGTACTTCCCGGCCGAGCGTGAAGCGCTGCAGCGCTGCGCACAGGCGATCCCGCTGGAGCGCCTGGAGCGTTTTGCGCGTACGCTGCCGGAGCGCCGCCGCACCGAGCAGCATCCGCTGGCGGCGCGGCTCGTCATCGAGAGTCTTTTGCTGGATTACCGGCAGCTGTTTCCCGCTGCCTGAACCTGAACCTCTGGAATCCCTGTGAGCACTGCACCTCTTCGCACGCCTGCCACTCCCATCACGCCCGGCATGCAGACGCCAGGCACCGCCACGGGGGCCCCCAGCCGCCCGGGCATCGTCTCGCTGGCCATCAAAGACGAAGCCGGCCTGCACGCGGCCTATATGCCGTTCCTGAAGAACGGCGGCATCTTTGTGCCGACGCAGCGCCCGTACCGCATCGGGGAAGAGGTCTTTCTCGTGCTATCGCTGCTTGACCGCCCGCAGAAATACCAGGTGGCCGGCCGGGTGGCCTGGATCACGCCCGTGGGCACGCCCAACAAGACGCCGGGCATCGGGGTGCATTTCGGCGAGGACGAGCCGTGCCGTAACCTGCGGCGCGTGATCGAAGAGCTGCTCGGCAAGCAGCTTGGCTCGCAGCGCCCGACCCAAACCCTCTGACCTTCTTCTGAGACGGCGCATCGACTTTGTGCCGTAACACGCTGATTATTCGATGTTTGTCGACTCCCACTGCCATATCAACTTCCCCGACCTGCGCGCTCGCTTGCCGGAACTGCTGACGCGCATGCGCGAGAACCGCGTCACGCACGCGCTGTGCATCTCCGTCACGCTGGAAGATTTCCCGAGCGTGCTCGAGATCGCCGAGCAGGAGCCGAACGTGTACGCGACCGTGGGCGTGCATCCCGATGCCGAAGCGGACGTCGAAGAAGGCACCCGCATCGAAGAGCCCACGCTGGAGCGCCTGCTCGCCCTGGCCGATCACCCGCGCGTGGTCGGCATCGGCGAGACGGGGCTCGACTACTACCGGCTGGGCGATCGCACCGTGGCCGACATGGAGTGGCAGCGCGATCGGTTCCGCACGCACATCCGCGCTGCCAGGCAGACGGGCAAACCGCTGGTGATCCATACGCGTTCCGCCGCTGACGAGACGCTGGCCATCATGCGTGAAGAGGGCGCCGAGGCCGCGCGCGGCGTCATGCATTGCTTCACCGAAAGCTGGGACGTGGCCAAGGCAGCGCTGGACCTGGGCTTCTACATCTCGTTCTCGGGCATCGTCACATTCAAGAATGCGGTGGATCTGCAGGAAACCGCCCGGAAGGTGCCGCTGGACCGCATGCTGATCGAGACCGATTCGCCGTACCTGGCGCCGGTGCCGTTCCGCGGCAAGACCAACGAGCCGGCCTACGTGCGGCACGTCGGTGAGTTCCTGGCCACGCTGCGCGGCGAGCCGCTGGAGCGCATCGCTAGCGCCACCACCGAGAATTTCTTCAATCTATTCAACAAAATACCGCGATAAGTTGCGGTATCACGTGAAGCACAACATGCGAAAAATCACACTGGCCGCCGGCTTGGCGATGGCGCTGTCGGGCGCCGCATACGCCACGCCGCAGGACGACCTGCGCACCGCGGTGGAGTACAACCGGCCGGTGCTGGTGCAGAAGTATGTCGCGCAGGGCGTGGACCCGAATCTGACCACGCGCGACGGCACGCCGCTGCTCGTGGATGCGCTCAAGGACAGGAACGTCGAAGTGGCCGAGGCGCTGATCCGCGCCAAGCACATCGACTTCGAGCGCACGAACGCCGCCGGCGAGAATGCCCTGATGATGGCGGCCTACCAGGGTCTGCTGCCGCTGGTGAAGCTGATGGTGGAAACGTACGACGTCGAGGTCAACAAGACCGGCTGGACAGCGCTGCACTACGCCGCGACCAACGGGCACGACGACATCGTCAAATACCTGATCGAGCACGCTGCCTACATTGACGCGGAAAGCCCCAACGGCACGACGCCGCTGATGATGGCGGCCATGAACGGCCACATCACGACGGTCAAGCTGCTGCTGGACGAAGGCGCCGACATGGAGCTGCGCAACCAGCAGAAGATGGACGTGATCGACTTTGCCCGGCGGTATCACCAGGACGAGATTGCCGCGGGGCTCGAATCGCGCCGCCGCAAGCTCGCCGAGCAGGCCGGCAAACCCCCGCATGCGCCGGCACCGGCAACACCGGCGGCCGTCGCTCAGCCTGCCAGATCGGCCGTGCCAGACGTGCCCGCGCCGATGCCGGCAGCCAAACCGGCCGCGGCCGCGCCCGGCAGCCAGGAGACGATCGGCACCCCGACCAACATGCTGTTCGACAGCAACCGCTAGGCGCCTGCCGGTTGCCCGATACGCCGGCTACGCCCGCCGCGCGAGCCGCACCCCGGTGAACTGCCACCGCTGGTGCGGATAGAAGAAGTTGCGATACGTCGCCCGCAGATGCCCCTCGGGCGACGCGCAAGACCCGCCGCGCAGCACCATCTGGCTGCACATGAACTTGCCGTTGTATTCGCCCACGGCGCCTTCGGCGGGCTCGAAGCCGGGGTAGGGGCCGTAGGGGCTCGCCGTCCATTCCCATACGTCGCCGAACATCTGGCGCAGGCTGCCCGCCTCGGTGATGCCGTGGTCGGGCAGCGGCCTCAATGGCGCCGATGAAGCGCCTCGTCCCGCAAAGTTGCCCTGCACCGGCAGGCCTTCGGCTGCATGCTCCCATTCCGCTTCGGTCGGCAGGCGTGCGCCGGCCCAGCGGGCGTAGGCGTCCGCCTCGTAGAAGCTGATGTGCGTGACGGGCGCGTCCAGATCGACCGGCTGCAGGCCGTGCAATGACATCTGCTGCCAGCCTTCGGCTTCGTCGCGGCCGGCGCACCAGTAGAGCGGCGCCTCGATGCCCTCACGCTGCACCCACGCCCAGCCGTCGGACAGCCACAACGTGGGCTGGCGATATCCGCCGTCCTGCATGAAGGCAAGCCACTCCCGGTTGGTGACGGGGTGCGTGGCGAGCGCGTAGGGCTCCAGCCACACCGTGTGGCGCGGGCCCTCGCAATCGAACATGAACCCCGCGCCCGTGTCCGTCTTGCCGATCTGCACGGCTCCGCCCCGGAACGCGACCCAGCCGGGCTGCACCGGCGCCGCATGGACGCGCGGCACCGGCGTATCGGCATAGGCGGGGCACAGCGGGTTCTGCGCGAAGAGGTGAAGTACGTCCGTCAGCAACAGCTCCTGATGCTGCTGCTCATGATGCAGGCCGAGCGTGACGAGCCGGCCCACGTCGGCGGAGACCCCTCCGGCCAGCAGCCGCTGCATGGCCGCATCGACATGCGCGCGATAGCCCCGCACTTCATCGAGCGTCGGGCGCGTCAGCATGCCCCGACGCGGACGCGGGTGCCGCGCGCCCACCGTCTCATAGTACGAGTTGAACAGGTAGCGATAGCGCGGATCGGGTGACCGGTAGCCGGGCACGTTGGGGCCGAGCACGAACTCCTCGAAAAACCACGTGGTATGGGCGAGGTGCCATTTGGCGGGGCTGGCATCGTCCATCGACTGGACGGTGGCATCGGCGTCGGACAGCGGCGCAGCCAGCGCAAGCGATTGCGCCCGGACTACGCCGTAGTACTGCAGCAATTCGGGCAGGGCGTGGGCGGGTACGTCGAATACGGGCGATACACGCATGGTGTCTCCAAGGCAGGCGGCGAGCACGACACAGCAGCAAACGGACCATGCCGCGACGCGCCTGCTGGTGTAGGGAGCCCGTCCGAATTCGTAAGAAGCATATGCGAGCTTTGCAACTTTGCCATGCGCAACAACGACGATGCTGCATTGCGGCGGCCACTGCAGCGCAGCATCGGTTGTCATGAAAAGGTCATGCCTGGCACCTAGGATGTAAACGTTTACACCGGCAGGACAACACCGTGGGAAGCAGCATCAAGGACGTGGCAACGCATGCCGGCATTTCGATTGCCACCGTATCGCGCGCGGTCAATTCGCCGGAACGGGTGAGCGCCGCGACGCTCGCGCGTGTGCAGGCCGCCATGGATGCGCTGCAATACCGCCCCAATGCCCTGGGCCGGCAGTTGCGCGCCGAGCGCACGGGCCTGCTGGGCGTGGTGCTGCCGTCGCTCGCCAACCCGGTGTTTGCCGAATGCATGCAGGGCATCGAGGAGGCCGCCTCCGTCACGGGTCAGCGCGTCATGCTGATGACGACCGCATACGACCGCGAACGCGAAGCGCGCGCCATCGAAACCATGCTCGAGCAGCGCGTCGATGGCCTGATCCTGACGGTGGCCGATGCCGCCGCCAACGCGCACCTCGATCGCCTCGACGCAGAAGGCGTGCCCTACGTGCTGGTCTACAACGACACGGTCGGCCAGGCGCGCATTCCCGCCCGCTGCTGCGTGACCGTCGACAACCGCGCCGCCGCACGCGACGCCATTCACGCGTTGCTCGCGCAGGGCCACCGCCAGATCCGCATGCTGACGGGCACGCTGGCGGCGTCGGACCGTGCGGCCCTGCGCCACGACGGCTACCGCGAAGCGCTGGAAGCAGCCGGCATTGCACCGCAGCCGCCCGTCGAAATTGATTTCAATGCCGACGCCATGCTGCCGGCCGAGCTGGCCCGCCTGCTGGCGCCGCCGCGCCCGACCGCCATTTTCTGCAGCAACGACCGCCTTGCCTTGCTCACCATCCGCTCGCTGCGCGAGATGGGCCTGCGCGTGCCTGAAGACGTGAGCGTGGTGGGCTTTGATGGCCTGGCGATGGGGCAGTGGCTTTCGCCGACGCTGGCCACCGTGGCGCAGCCGCACCGCCGGATCGGCGCCGACGCGGCCACGGCGCTGGCCCGCCGCATCGCCGGCGAGGTGGTGCCCTCGATTACGTTGCCGCACCGCCTGCTGGCGGGCGGCACGCTGGCCCATGCGCCGGCGGAAGCGTCTCTCTCCGTTGTTTCTTCCCTCACGTCTGATACGCAAGGAGCGTCTCGATGAAACGTCTCGTTCAATGGCTGCGCGTGTGCGGCCTCGTAGCTGCCGGCGCATTCGCCGTGGCTGCGCCAGTGCAGGCACAGCCGGCCGGCCAGCAAGTCGCCATCTGCTACAACTGCCCGCCCGAATGGGCCGACTGGGCCAGCCAGATCAAGGCCATCAAGGACAAGACCGGCATTACCGTGCCGTTCGACAACAAGAACTCCGGCCAGGCCATCGCGCAGATGCTGGCCGAGAAGTCGCACCCCGTGGCTGACGTGGCCTACCTGGGCATCACGTCTGCGTATCAGGCCAAGGAAAAGGGCTTGGTCGCCAACTACAAGCCCAAGCATTGGGAAGACATTCCGGCCGGCATGAAGGACCCGGACGGTGCGTTCTTCTCGATCCACTCCGGCACGCTGGGCTTTTTCGTCAACAAGGACGCGCTGGAAGGCAAGCCCGTGCCGCGCTCCTGGAAAGACCTGCTCAAGCCCGAATACAAGGGCATGGTCGGCTACCTGGACCCGAGCAGCGCCTTCGTCGGCTACGTGGGCGCCGTGGCGGTCAACCAGGCCCTGGGCGGCACGCTTGACGACTTCAGCCCCGCCATCGAATGGTTCAAGCAGTTGAAGAAGAACGCGCCGATCGTGCCGAAGCAGACCGCCTACGCGCGCGTCGTGGCCGGTGAGATCCCGATCCTGCTCGACTACGACTTCAACGCCTACCGCGCCAAGTACAAAGACCACGCCAATGTGGAATTCGTGATTCCGCAGGAAGGCACCATTGCCGTGCCGTACGTGATGAGCCTGACCGCCGGTGCGCCGCACGCCGACAACGCCAAGAAGGTGCTGGATTTCGTGCTGTCCGACGAAGGCCAGACGCTGTGGGCCAACGCCTACCTGCGCCCCGTGCGCGCCAATGCCATGAGCAAGGAGGCCGCCTCGCGCTTCCTCCCGGCCAGCGAATACGCTCGCGCCAAGACGGTCGACTTCAACAAGATGGCAGCCGGCCAGCAGGCGTTTGGCACGCGCTACCTGAACGAGGTCCGCTGAGCATGAGCACCGTCACCCGATCCACCTTGCCCGACGACGCGGTGTTGCCCGCTCGGTGGCGGGTGGCGTTGCTGGCACCGGCCGTCGCGCTGTTCTGCGCGTTCTGGCTGCTGCCGATGGCGGCGCTGCTGCGTGTGAGCGGCAGCGAAGGCGTGATTGCCACCTACACAGCGGCGCTCACCACGTCGCGCTATCTGGGCAGCCTGTTTTCGACGGTGGTGCTGTCGGCGGCAGTCACGCTGGCGACGCTCATCCTCTCGACCATCGCCGGGCTGTTCCTCGTGCGGCACAACGTGCCGGGCAAGCGGATGATTACCGCCATGCTGACGTTTCCGCTGGCGTTTCCCGGGGTGGTGGTCGGCTTCATGGTGATCCTGCTGGCCGGGCGCCAGGGCCTGCTCGGCGACGTCACGCACAAGCTCGTCGGCGAGAAATGGGTCTTCGCCTATTCCATCGGCGGGCTGTTTCTGGGCTACCTGTATTTCTCGATCCCGCGCGTGGTGCTGACGGTGATGGCGGCGGCGGAAAAGCTCGATCGTTCACTGGAAGAAGCGGCGCGCTCGCTGGGCGCATCGTCGTGGCAGGTGACGCGCGATGTGCTGGTGCCGGGGCTGGCGCCAGCGCTGATCGCCTCGGGCGCGATCTGCTTTGCCACGTCGATGGGCGCATTCGGTACCGCCTTCACCCTCGCCACCGATATCGACGTCTTGCCGATGACGATCTATACCGAATTCACCCTTAACGCCGGCATTGCGATGGCGGCGGCGCTGTCGGTGGTGCTGGGCGTGGTGACGTGGCTGGTGCTGGCAATTGCGCGTACTGCGAGCGGTAGCCCGACGGGGGCGGCAGCATGAAGCGCGCTTTGTCTATTGCCCAGTGGGGTATCACGCTGCTGCTGTGCCTGTTCCTGATCGTGCCGGTTGTGCTGTCGATGGCCGTGGGCCTGACGCGCAACTACATCCGCGGTTTCAAGAGCGGCTGGACTCTGGATTGGGTCGCCCAGGTGTGGGACATGTATCACGCGTCGATCTGGATGTCGCTGCTGGTGGCGCTGTGCACGCTGGTGATCGTGCTCGCGGCCGGCGTGCCGGCGGGCTATGTACTGGCGCGGCGTCAGAGCCGTGCAAGCCGCCTGATCGAAGAATTCCTGACGCTGCCCGTGGCGCTGCCGGGCCTGGCGACGGCGCTGGGGTTGATCGTGGCCTACGGCGGCTTTGGCGGCTTTCGCGAGAGCCTCTGGTTCATCGTCGTCGGGCATGTGGTATTCACGCTGCCGTTCATGGTGCGCTCGGTCGCAGCCGTGGCGGCAGGCCAGAACCTGAAGACGCTGGAAGAGGGCGCCGCCAGCCTGGGCGCGTCGTTCTGGCAGCGTTTTCGCACGATTGTGCTGCCCAACGTGCAGCCCGGCATCCTGGCCGGCGCGCTGACGGTGGTGACGCTCTCGGTGGGCGAGTTCAACCTCACCTGGATGCTGCACACGCCCGAAACCAAGACCCTGCCGGTCGGCCTGGCCGATACCTATGCGTCGATGCGCCTGGAAATCGCCAGCGCCTACACGCTGATCTTCTTCGTCATGATCGTGCCGCTGCTGGTGCTGATGCAGCGCTTTGGCGGCCTGCGGGTGAATAACGGAAAGGCTTCCCGATGAGTACCGAACCTCTACATCTCGCGCCCGTGCCGATCCGGCTGCGTGGCTGCGGCAAACACTTCGGCGGCCAGCGCGTGCTGGAGTCGATGGACCTCGACATCGCCGCCGGCGAGACCGTCGTACTGCTCGGCCCCTCGGGCTGCGGCAAGACCACCACGCTGCGCATCGTTGCGGGGCTGGAGGCGCCGGATGCCGGCGGCACCGTGCACTTTGGCGACGAAGACGTCACCGCACGCCCGATCGAGCGCCGCCGCGTCGGCATGGTGTTCCAGAACTACGCGCTGTTCCCCAACCTGAGCGTGCGCGGCAATGTGGAATACGGCCTGCGCATCCAGCGCCGGCAGAACGGCTTGTCCGACACGCAGATCAGCGCCCGGGCAAACACGCTGCTGGAGATGATGCACCTCACGCCCTATGCGGATCGCGGTGTGGCGCAGCTTTCCGGCGGGCAGCGCCAACGCGTGGCCCTGGCGCGCGCGCTGGCGCCCGAACCGCGCGTGCTGCTGCTCGACGAACCGCTCACGGCGCTCGACGCCAAGCTGCGTGAATCCGTGCGCGCCGAGATGGACCGCCTGCTGCGCGGTCTCGGCATCACGACGATTTACGTGACGCACGATCAGGAAGAAGCGATGGCGCTGGCCGATCGCATCGTCGTCATGGAAGCCGGCCGCATCGCGCAGATCGGCACGCCGCGTGAAATCTACTTCCAGCCGGCCAACCGGCACGTGGCGGACTTCATCGGCATCATGAACCGGCTTGACGGCACGCGCGAGAATGGCGCATTCGTCTGCGCGGGCGGTCGCGTACCCGTGCCGGCCGGCGACGGCAATGCCATCTTCTTCCGCCCCGAAGATGCCGTGCTGGCAGACCCGGCACAGGCCGGGCTCAAGGGCACGGTCGAATCGGCGGTGTTTCTGGGCTTTCGCACCCGCGTGCGCGTGGCGGGCGTCTCTGCCACGCCGCTCTTTATCGATGTGCCCGGCCGCCAGCACTTTGCGCCGGGCCATGCGGTCGGCTTCGATATCCCGGCAGACCGCCTCCTGACCTTGCAAGCCTGATGCCGATGCACTTCCTGCAACTGACTGATCTTCATATCAAGCGCCCGGGGCGACTGGCTTATCGGCGCGTGGATTCGGCGGCGTATGTGGCGCGCTGCGTGGCCCATATCCTGGCGCAGCCGGAGAAACCGGACGCCATCGTCCTGACCGGCGACCTGGTCGACGCCGGCGCGCCCGAGGAATATGCGCACCTGCGCGCGGTGCTGGCGCCGCTCGATGCGGCTGGTATCCGCATGCTGCCGGTGCTCGGCAACCACGATGGCCGTGACGCCGCGCGCGAAGCCTTTGCCGATTGGCTCGCGCCCATTCCGGCTGATGCGCAAGACACGCACGCCTTCCAGTACTGGACCGACATTGGCGACGTTCGCCTGATCGTGATCGACACGCTCGACACCGGCCATCCGGGCGGTCGCCTGGGCGTGCAGCGCCTGGATTGGCTGGCCGAAGCGCTGGCGCATGAAACGCAACGCCCGACCGTTATCGCGATGCATCATCCGCCGTTTGCCACGGGCATCGGCCACATGGACGTGCAATCGCTCGCCCCCGAAGACATCCCGGCTTTCGCGCAGATCGTGCGTGCCGCCGGCAACGTCGAGCGCATCATCTGCGGCCATCTGCATCGCTCCATTGACGTGCGGTTTGCCGGGACGGTGGCGTCGACATGCCCGTCGCCGGCGCATCAGGTGGCGCTGGATCTCGACCCGGACGGCGAGCCCGGCTTCGTCATGGAGCCGCCCGCCTACAAGGTGCACGCGTGGGTGCCGGGGCAGGGCCTGGTGAGCCACCTCGCCTACGTGGGGCAATTCGATGGCCCGCATCCGTTCTTCGAGCCGGACGGGCGGCTGATCGACTAAGCCGCCTCCACGGCGGCCGCCATCCGCGCGACCAGTGCATCGACGTCGTTTTCCGCCGATGCGATGGACGCGCGTAACCGCTCGTCGGCAAACTCGTCGTATTCGACGGCGACGGACGCCACATCAGTGATGCCGATGTAGCCGAATGCCGTGGCGACGCCGGCCTCGACGTGGTTCAGGTGCGCAATGCGCTGGCCGGGGCCGTAACCGAAATCGCCGCGCGCGCTGAGGATGACGAGGCGCTTGTTCATGCCGGCGAGCAGCGGCCAATAGGGCTCGCCGGGGCGGCTGCGGTCGAAACCGAATGTGCGGCCCACGCGCACGATGTTGTCGATGTACGCCTTGAATTGCGCGGGCATGCCGAAGTTGTACATCGGCACGCCGGCCACGATCACGTCGGCGGCCAGCAATTCGTCGATCAGTGCATCGCTTTGCGCAAGCCGGTCGTGCATCCACGGTTCGCGCTGCGCGGGCGGCGTGAACGCGGCATGGACCCAGCGGCCATCCACGGGGGCTGGCGGTTCGGCCCCGATGTCGCGATAGACGACCTGCGCGTCGGGCTCATGCTCAAGCCAGCGCTGCACGAAGCGCGCGGAGAGCCGGCGCGTGTGCGAGCCGTGGCGCGAAGTCTCGGAGCTGCCCGGCCGGGCGCTGGAATCGAGGTGTAGCAGACGAGTCATGTTGAATCGTTGATGAGTGGAGGTGTGCCCACTCTACGAACCGCGCTGCACTGCGACAAACGACATGTTTTACGCGCGATGGCTGACATGGATTCATCCATGCCGCCCACGCGGGAAATGCGCCCATGACACAATCCCGCGCATGCGAAAACTGCCACCCCTGAGCGCGCTGCGGGCGTTTGAAGCCACGGCGCGCCACCTCAGCATGAAGCGTGCGGCCGACGAGCTGTCGGTCACGCCCACGGCCATCAGCCACCAGATCCGGCGGCTCGAAGATGCGCTGGGCGTGGCGCTGTTCGAGAGGCAGGTGCGCGCGCTGCGGCTGTCGGAGGCCGGCGAGCGGCTGTATCCGGTGCTCAATACAGGCTTCGACGCGTTTGCGCAGGCCATCGACGCCATCCGCACGCCCGAGGCACAGCCGCTGCGCCAGCGCGTAACGCTCACGGCGCCGCTGGGGCTGGCCGCACGCTGCCTGGTGCCCCGGCTGGGGGAATTCGCCACGCGGCATCCGCAGGTCGACTTGCGCATCCACGCGTCCGACACGGTGGTCGACCTGCATGGCGGCAGCGCCGACCTGGCCGTGCGATATGGCGATACGCCCGTCCTCGGTGGCGCGCTCGTCGCCGAGCACCTGTTTGACGACGCCTACGCGCCCGTCTGCCATCCGGGTTTGAACATCCGTTCGCATGCCGATCTCGCGCGCGTGCCGCTCATCCACTCCGAATGGCAGCGCACCCTGCCGCAACCGATCGGCTGGCCGATGTGGGCCCGTGCGGCCGGCATCGAAGGCGCGCTGAAGACCGACGCGGGCATCGTGCTCTCCGACGACGGGCACGCCATCTCTGCGGCGCTGGCAGGGCAGGGCGTGATCCTGGCGAACCTGCCGCTGGTGCGCGATGCGTTGGACTCGGGCGCGCTCGTGCAGCCGTTCGATGCGCCCGTCCTCCGCCGCTATGCGTTCTGGGCGATCGCGCCCGCTGCACGCCTGGAGGAGGCCGCGGTGCGCAGCGTGTGGGATTGGCTGCGCGCATCGCGCGGCGATTCGCCGCATCGCAAAACCTGAACGCGGGGCCATCGCAGAACATGGCACGCCCGCAGAACGATGCCGCCGCCGCCACCGTCATCGAGGACGCCGACAGCCCCCCTGGTCGCCCGGTACCGATGTGAAGATCCGGCTGATTCGCGCGCTCGTCGCCGGCTGCCGCGCGGAGCCCGGGCTCAATGGCTGGTTCGATGGCAATGCGGGGCGCCGTCACGTCATGGCCAAGATCGACGTGGGCATTGCGGTGGACCTGCCGGACGGCCTGTTCGTGCCTGTGCTGCGCGACGTCGCCCATCGCGATGCCCCAGACCTGCGCGCGGGCTTCGAGCACATGCGCGCCGGCAACAAGGCCCGCAGGATCCCGCCTGAAGAGTTGCGCGGCAACACGATCACGCTGCCGAACTGCGGCATGGTCGCTGGCAAGTACGCGGCACCGATTGTCGTGCCGCCCACCGTGGCGATCCTGGGTGCCCGGCGCATTCACGAACAGTCGTGGCGGCCAGCGGCGCGCCGGCCATCCACCGTGTGCTGCCGTTGCGCCTGACGCTCGACCACCGCGTGGCGACCGGCGTCGAGGCGGCGCGCTTGCTGGCCGCCGTCATCGGCAATCTTCAGGCAGCCGAGTCGTTCAGCCCAACAGCGGTGAACAGCGGTGCGCCGGCGCAAAGGCATCGTGCCATGCCGCCGCGAGTTGCAGCAGGCCGAACTCCGAGCGCGGCGGGGCCATCACCTGCAGGCCCAGCGGCAAGCCGTCGGCGGTGAAGCCCGACGGCAGGCTCGCGGCCGGCACGCCTGCCAGCGTGGCGCCGATCGCCACTTCCATCCAACGGTGATACGAGTCCATCGCCCGGCCGGCCACCGTCGTGGGCCAATGCGTTTCTGCGGCGAATGGCGCGATCTGGCTGCACGGCAGCACCAGGAAGTCGTAGTTGGCAAACTGGGCGAGCAGCGCCTGGTACCAGCTCGACCGCGTGGCGGTGGCGCGGTGAAGGTCGGCCACGCTGCGCCGCTGGCCCTGCTCGATTTCCCAGATGGCTTCGGGCTTGAGCAGATCGCGCGTCGCCGCGTTGGCGTACAGCGGCCCGAGGTTGCCCGAGACGATGTGCGAGCGCAGCGTGCACCAGCAGTCCCACAGCGCATCCATCGGGAAGAAGGGCTGCACGGGTTCGACGTGGCAGCCGAGGTCAAGGAAGGTCTCGAGCGCGTTCTCGTTGACGGCCAGGACCTCCGGCTCCACGGCGAGGTAGCCGCCGAAGTCGCCAAGCCAGCCGATGCGCGCCTGCCGGAAATCACGGTGCAGCGGCTGCGTGAAGCATGACGGATCGTCGCTCAACGATAGCGGGGCGCGCGGGTCGTAACCGGCCTGCGTGGCAAGCACCCAGGCGAGATCCTGCGGATTGCGCGCCATCGGCCCTTCGGTGCCGAGCTGCTGGAAGAAGACGTCGCCGGTGGGGCCGTAGGGGACGCGCCCGAGGCTGGGGCGCAGGCCGTAGACGTTGTTCCAGGCCGCCGGGTTGCGCAGAGAGCCCATCATGTCGCTGCCATCGGCCACCGGCAGCATGTGCAGCGCCAGCGCGACAGCCGTGCCGCCGCTGCTGCCGCCGGCCGAACGCCCGGCGTTCCAGGCATTGCGCGTGATGCCATACACGCGGTTGTACGTGTGCGACCCGAGGCCGAATTCCGGCGTGTTGGTCTTGCCGATCAGCACGGTGCCCTGGCGGCGGATGCGCTCGACGACGATGCTGTCGTGCGCCGGCACGTGGCGCGCCATGGCGAGGCTGCCCATCGTCGTTGCGATGCCCGCGGTGGCCGCCAGGTCCTTCGGCGCCTGCGGAAAGCCGTGCATCCAGCCGCCGGACAGCCCCCGCGACAGCAGCACATCGCGCTCCCGCGCCTGGTCGAGGGCCGATTCGGCATCGATGCGCGCCACCACGGCATTGACCGTCGGATTGAGGCGGTCGATCTGCGCGAGAAAGGCTTGCATGACTTCCACGCACGACACATCGCGCGTGTGGATGCGCCGTGACAGCTCGATCGCGCTCCATTGCACGATCTCGTGCGCAGTGTCGGCGGCGGCAGCCGTAGGACGGTTCGCTTCCATGCCCGGCATCCGCGTTCAGGCGGTCAGGTAAGTTTGCGCCAGGCGCACCCAGCACGCGGCGCCCAGCGGCAATACCTGGTCGTTGAAGTCGTAGCCGGGGTTATGGACCATGCAGCCGCCGAACTCCCCCTCGCCATTGCCGAGGATCAGGTAGCAGCCAGGCACCTCGTTGAGCATCCACGCAAAGTCTTCGCTGCCGTTGAGCCCCTTGGGCGCCTGCGTGACGACGTTCTCGGCGCCCACCAGCTCGGTGCAGACCTGCTGCATGAGCTGCGTCTCGGCCTCGGTGTTGACCATCGGCGGCGTCAGGTGCCGGTAGTCGATGTGGGCCTCGACGCCATGCGCCTGCGCGGTCAGGCTGACGATCTCGCGGATGCGCTGCTCCACCAGCGCGCGTGTTTCCGGCCGCGCGGCGCGCACGTTGATGCCAATCGTCACCGATTCGGGAATCACGTTGTGCGTGGCGCCGCCGCGAATGAACCCGACCGAGACGACCGCCGTGTCGTCCGGCGCCACGTTGCGTGCCACCACCGTCTGCAGCGCCGTGATGATGGCGGCGGATGCGGCGATCGGGTCGCGCGCGCGGTGCGGCATGGCGCCGTGTCCGCCCATGCCCTTGATGGTGACGTCGGCCACGTCGGAAGACAGGCTCACCGGGCCCGGGAGCACGCGGAAACTGCCGGCCGGCACGCCGGGCATGTTGTGCAGGGCAAAGACGGCGTCGCACGGAAAGCGCTCGAAGAGGCCGTCCTCGATCATGGCGCGCGCGCCGCAGAGGTTTTCCTCATCGGGCTGGAAGATCAGGTTGAGCGTGCCGTCAAAGTCGCGGCTGTCGGCCAGCGCCTTGGCCGCGGCAAGGAGGATGGCGGTGTGGCCGTCGTGGCCGCACGCGTGCATCTTGCCGTGGTTGCGGCTGGCGTAGGGCAGGCCGGTGGCCTCGACGATGGGCAGGGCGTCCATGTCGGCGCGAATGCCGAGCCGGCGCTTGCCGTTGCCCAGCTTCAACTGGCCGACTACGCCGCTCTTGCCGATGCCGGTGTGCACTTCATAGCCCCAACGCTTGAGCAGATCGGCCACCAGCGTGCCCGTGGCTCCCACGTCGAAGCCGAGCTCCGGCTGCGCGTGGATCTGGCGGCGGATGTTGACGAACGTTTCTGCGTCGATAGGCACGGGGGGCAGCAGATGCGGCAGCAACTGGAAGGGGACGAGCGCGGGGGCTTGGGTCATGGTGGGGCTCCTTGCTGGAAGGGGTCAATGGGCTTCGCGCACTTCGCGCACGCTGAGCACGGTCAGCAGCGTCACGGCGCTGCACGCCATCATGTAGAACGCGGGGGAGAGCGGATTGCCGGTGCGGGCGAGCAGCCACGTCACGACAAACTGGCACGAGCCGCCAAACACCGTCACACCGATCGCGTAGATGACCGACAGGCCACTGGCGCGCACCTTGATGGGCAGCAGCTCCATCATCATGAGCAGCAGCGGCGTGGTGCCGAGGTAGAGGCTGGCGGTGAGCAGCGCCGAGAGCGCCAGCACCAGCGGCACGCTCGGGTAGTGCGTCATCAGCCAGAAGGCCGGATAGAGCACCGCCACGGTAAACAGGATGGCGCCCACCACCAGCGGCTTGCGGCGTGCGAGCCGGTCGGCCAGGCAACCCGACACGAGCGACGCGGCAAAGCTGGTGAACCCCGTCACGCAGCCCGCCAGCAGCGACAGCGAGGCCGGCAGATGCAGTTCCCGGATCATGTACGTCGGCATGAAATAGATCACCAGGTACGTGCCGACCGTGCCGCCGATGATGGTCAGCACGCCCTTGACGACCAGGCCCCCGTGCTCGCGGAAGAGCGTGCCGAGCGGGCTCGGCGCATGCGACTCGGCGGTGTGGGTTTCGTCCAGATGCGAGCGGATGTAGAAGCCGACGGGCGCGATCAGCAAACCGAGGAAGAACGGCACACGCCATCCCCAGCTCTGCAGCGCTTCCGGCGAGAGGCTGCCGTACAGGATGGCCGCCGTCAGCGCGCCGCACAGGGCAGCAATGCCCTGGCTGCCCAGCTGCCAACTGACGCGAAAGCCGCGTCCCTTGATGCCGCCGGATTCCATCAGCATGGCGGTCGATGCGCCGATCTCCCCGCCGAGCGAAAAGCCTTGCAGCAGGCGTCCCGCCAGAACGACGAGCGGCCCGAGCAGGCCTGCGGTGGCGTACGTCGGCGCAATCGCCAGGCACAGCGTGCCTGCCACCATCAGGCCGATCGTCAGCGTCATGGCGGCCTTGCGGCCGTGGCGGTCGGCGTAGTTGCCGATCACGAAGCCGCCCAGCGGCCGCATCACAAAGCCGATACCGAACGTCGCCACCGCCAGCAGCAACGAGCCATAGGCGGTGTCCGTCGGAAAGAACAGTTTGCCGATCATCAGCGCAAAGAAGCTGTAGACCGTGAAGTCGTACATCTCCAGCGCATTGCCGATCGAGCACGCGGCAATCAGGCGGGCCTGGCTCGTGGCGGGCCTGGATGCAGCGGAGACCGAAGCGGACAGGGCCGGCTGCAGGGTGACGTCGTTCATGGGGTTCTCCATCCAGAGGTCGGGTGGGAGCTTCTGCGAGCCCTTCGCAACGGAGTATTCCGGGAACGCGCACGACGAAAAAATCGCAAATATTCATCCCGATAACCAAATAGAATCGCCGTCATAACCGGCTCACATCCGCCATCGGGGAAAGCCCGAAAAGAGCCTAAGAGGAGGCAGGGCAAGTGAAGCTGCATCAATTGCGCATGCTGCTCGCCGTGGCGCAGCACGGCAGCATCCACGAGGCATCGCGCGGGCTGCATGTCTCACAGCCGGCGCTGTCCAAGGCGATTGCGGAACTCGAACGCGAGTTGGGCGTGACGCTGCTGTCGCGCTCGGTGCGCGGCGTGAGCCTGACTGCCTACGGCACGGCGCTGGTCAAGCGCGCGAGCGTGGTCGAGCAGGAACTGCGTCACGCGCTGGAAGACATCGAAGCGATCCGCGGCCATGCCGAAGCCGAGCTGAACATCGGGTTTACCGCCGTGGCGTCGAGCGGCCCGCTACCCGATGCCATGGCCGCGTTGCGTACGCGTTTCCCGAATGTGGCGCTGCGTGGTTTCGAGCAGCGCTCGCAGCAGATTCAGGAGGGCCTGCGCGAAGGCAGGCTCGACCTTGGGCTGATCTCGACCAACAGCGGGCCGGGCACGAGCAGCTTTCAGTGGGAGCCGCTGTTTTCGGTGCCGATGCGCCTGGCCGTGCGCCCCGGCCATCCGCTGCGACGTACGCGCCGGGTGCGCTCGCTGCTCGATGCGGACTGGCTGGTGCTCGACCCCCTCGAGGATCCGGGCAGCCCGCTGGCGAGCCTGATGCGGCTGCATCGGCTCGAGATGCCGCGCAGTGTGGTGCAGAGCGGGTCCAACCTGCTCGGGCTGCAGCTGGCCACCAAGACGGACCTGATCAGCATGTGGTCGGAGTTCGTCTTCGCCAGCGCACTGGGGCCGCTGCGCACGACTCCTGGCTCACTCGAGGTGCTGCCGATGGAAGATGAGCTGCCCGACTTCAACGTCTACCTGGTCTATCGATCGGCTGACCTGATGACGCACGTCTGCGCCGAGTTCTGCAAGGAGATTCGGCACTTCGCGCAGCGCTATCGGCCCCGCTGACCTACGCGGCGGCCTCGGCCCGCACCGCGCCGGGCGGGCGCCCGACGACGCGCTTGAATGCACGGCTGAACGCGGCCAGCGAGCCATAGCCGAGCCGGTATGCCACCGATTCGATCGCCTCGCGATCGCGCGCGATCCACTGCGCGGCGAGCCGCATCCGCAGCTCGGTGAGGTAGCGGACGGGCGTCATGCCCGTGGCCGCCAGGAAACGCTCGGCGAACACCGAGCGCGACACCCCGGCTTCGGCGGCCAACTCTGCAACGCTCCAGTTGCGGCCCGGGTCGCGATGCAGCGCGACGATCGCGCGGCCGAGCTTGGGCTCGCGCAGCGCCTGCACCCAGCCCGTGGCATCGCCGCATCCGCATTCGACCCAGCCGCGCACGATGAACGCGGCCACCACGTCCGCGAGCCGCGCGAGAATGCCCGCAAAGCCCGCGCGCTCGGAGCACGACTCACGTTCCATCGCATCGAGCATCGGGCGGATTTCCGGGTAGCGCGCGAGCAGGGTGCCGACGTGCATGAACTCCGGCATCGTCCCCACGAGCGGTTGCATGCCGCCCAGGTCGAGTTCCATGCAGGCGCTGAAGATCAGTGCGTCGCCCGCACCGGGCTCTGCCGAGGCGCACGGGGCGGCAGCTTCGACCGCCGCCACCGAGTCGCAGATCTTCGCTGCCTCGAAGGCCGCGATCTCACGGCACGGTGCGTCGGGGTCGGACAGCAGCGCGTGCGTGTTGCCGTGCGGCAGCAGGATCGCGTCGCCTGCTTCGAGCTGCACCATCGTGCCTGCCGCGTCACGCAGCAGCACCGGCCCGCGCCCGACGAAGTGGAACTGCGCACGCCCCGGCGCGTGGCCGAAGCTGAGTCCAAACGGCCGCGCCACCTGGATGCGCCGGTACTGGACGCCGCTCAGCCGCATGCCGAGCAGCAGCTCGCTGACGAGGTCGTGCGTGTCGGGCGTGGGAGGAGGGAGGGGCTTGGACATCGGCTTCGGACGATTGATCAACAATAACGGATTGTATGTCATAGACCGTCCTGCCGCCGTTCCGTACGATACGCCGCTACTGGCAATCCTTTGCATCCTTTTTTCTAATACGGAACGACGCATGAATCCCGGAATCTCTACCGCCGCATCGATGGCGACGCCCCGCGAACCGGCCTGGGGCGCCGTCTTCGCGATGGCGCTTGGCGTCTTTGGGCTCGTCACGGCCGAATTCCTGCCGGCGAGCCTGCTCACCCCCATGGCCGAAAGCCTCAACGTGACCGAAGGCGTGGCAGGGCAGGCCGTGACGGCCACCGCAACGGTCGCGCTCGTCACCAGCCTGCTGACGGCCGCCGCGACCCGGACGATCGACCGGCGGCGTGTGCTGCTCGCGTTCTCGGCCTTGCTGATGGCGTCGAACCTGACCGTCGCGTTGGCGACGAACCTGCCGATGATCCTCATCGGCCGCGTGGTGCTCGGCATTGCGCTGGGCGGCTTCTGGACCATGGCGACGGCCACCGCCATGCGCCTCGTGCCGACAGAGATGGTGCCGCGCGCCCTGTCGATCATCTTCAGCGGCGTTGCCGTCGCGACCATCGCCGCGGCGCCCATGGGCAGCTACTTCGGGCACCTGATCGGCTGGCGCAACGTGTTCCTGATCGCGGCCGCGCTGGGCGGCGCCGCGTTCGTATCCCAGTGGATCACGCTGCCTTCGATGCCCCCGAGCGGCACGACGCGCCTGCGCACGCTCATCGACGTCCTGCGCCGTCCGACCGTGGGCCTCGGGATGTTTGCCACGATCCTCGTCTTTACGGGGCATTTCGCGTTCTTCACGTATCTGCGGCCGTTCCTCGAGCAGGTGGCAGGCGTTGGGGTGAACGGGCTGTCGGGCATCCTGCTGGGCTACGGCATCGCCAACTTCATCGGTACGTCGCTTGCCGGCCGCGTGCTCGAACACCGGCTGCGTCCGATGCTGATCGCCATGCCCGCGCTGATGGTCGTGCTTGGCATCGCGCTTGTCGCCATCGGGCGTGCGCCGATGGTGGACGCGGTGCTGGTCGCCCTGTGGGGCATGGCGTTCGGCGGCGTACCGGTGGCCTGGTCGACGTGGGTCACGCGAACGGTGCCCGACGAAGCCGAAAGCGCTGGCGGGCTGATCGTCGCGGCCGTGCAGCTTGCCATCGCCACGGGTGCGGCGGCGGGCGGCATCGTGTTCGACGCCAACGGCGCGGCGGGCGTGTTCGTCTGCGCGGCCGTGGTGCTGGCCATTGCGGTCGCGACCATCGTGGCCGGCGTGCCGAAGCGGCTGGAGCCGGTGCCTGGGCTTGCTGAATGAAATGTGGGTGTGCGGATGCGCCGGTTGTTTTACGCATAATTTGCATTATGTTAAATAAGACATCCACCAGCCCCGAACACCCCCGGCCCGATTCAGGAACGCCGGCCCGCGCCTTCGGTATGATCCACCCTCCAATCATCTGAAGAGGAAGCACACCATGGGCGAAGCCAAACGACGCGGCTCGCAGGCCGACCGCATTTCCCAGGCGCACGCCCGGCTCGATGCCCTGCGACCGGAAAAGCTGGTCTGCGGCGCATGCCAGACCGCCTTTACGGAGTTCGAAGGCATGGAGCCGCGCGACATGCCCGGCATCCGCGCGATCTTTGGCGGCGAATGCCCGAATTGCGGCGAGAGCGTGATTTCGTTCAACGGCGAGCCCGAGGCCGTGGCCGCGGCCATGCTGGCGTATCAGGACGCCATGGAGGACGCGAAGCTCGGCGCACAGACACAGGAAGGCAAGCACACGCCGTACGTCGACGACGAAGACAAGCCCACGCAGCACTGAGCCAGCCATGCAGAACACCCCTGCCCGCCGCTACCGCCACTACAAGGGCGGCGAATACGAGTGGCTGTGCGAAGCCACGTACGAACCCGATCCGACCATCAAGATGACGGTCTACCGCGCGGCCAACGGCACAATCTGGACGCGCCCATCGACGATGTTCCACGAGATGGTCGAAGTCGACGGTCGCCAGGTTCCACGCTTTGCGCGGATCGACTGAACGATCCTGACAGCGCTCAGCTCGGTGCGGCGCCGTGGCGGCGCTTGAACCACGCATGCTCACCGGGCGCCCAGTCGCGCAACTCGAAGGTGACGCGCACACGGCGCGACACCTGCAGATAGACGCCGCACGTCAACAGCAGCGCAGCGGCAACGGCCACGCCCTCGATGAAAGTCGAGCGTGCGCCGGGCAGGTCGCCGGCCATGAGGATGAAGCCGATCATCGGCGGCAGCACCGCCATGTGAACCAGCGTGGCACGCCGGAACGCGCTGTCGTGCGTGGTGGCCAGCACCAGCACTGTCGCGCACGAGATCAGGTACACCAGCATAGTCAGGTTGATCGCCCCGCTGCCCGGCGTGGTGGCGTTGAAGAGGTCGGCGCCGGCGAGCTTCACTGCGTCGATGGACAGGCCGTGCCAGAACACCCACGTCGGCCCGGCAATGGCCATGGCCAAGACCCAAGGCAACCATCCGGCGATGCCGTATAGCCGATGATGTTCCGCCGCAATCGGGTCGATGTCGACCCAGTGATGCGTGAGCATGATGCACCCCCGTGCGCGCCCGTTCTGATGACGGGTTGCTCCGGCAGGCGCCGGGCGGCGTCTGCCTCCCCTGCTTCTAGCTTAGGTCGCCGCGCGAAGGTGGCAATGCAGGAGGAACCCTGAGCGCACAAGCCGATTGGGCATGACGTCTCAGTGCCGGAAGAAGCGCGGCCGGTCTGGGTCGTACAACGGGTCGGGCGTGACCTGGGTGAGCTGCAGGACGCCAGCCCGGTCGAAGTAGAAATGCATCAAGGACGGCCAGACGTCGTCGGCCTTGAACCGGTATGACCAGACCAGCCGGTCCATGCGCGGGAAGTACGACGTCTCGACCGGCTGGCCGAAGTGCCGCAGCACGTCGTCTTGCGTCCAGGTGCCCACCCTTGCCTGCGCAAACTCGAGACTGCTCAGCACCTGCTTGAACGCGACGAGCCTGCCATGGGCATCGAAGTCGGCCGCATAGGTGAACTGGCCGTACGGTTTGGTCGGATACAGCCACCGCGTGCCGCCGTCCAGCGGGTACGTCTCGCGCGGCGGGCCGAACCGCGCCTGCACGGCGGACTCGTCTGCGCCCACCAGCCGCTGCCCCTTCGTCACCGGGGATTCCAATACCGCACATCCCGACATGGCCGCGACCACCATTGCCGTCGCCAGCCAACGCATCGCGCGCATGACAGCCCTCTCCATCGACGCTGTTGAGATCGGAACAGTGTAGCGCCGGCTGGGAAGCATCAACGCGTCAGCAGCGGTGCGATGTCGAGATACGTTGCCGCAAGGCGCGCTTGCGCACACGGCAATCGGGGAATCGTGCCCAGGTGCGGCGCGCTGATCCAGCGGCGCAGCGTGGCGACGTTCTCGTCCAGCCCGGCCATGGCCGGATCGACCACGTTGCCGACCCAGCCGACGAGGTGCAGCCCGCGCGCGGCGATGGCTTCCGCCGTGAGCGCGGCATGGTTCAGGCACCCCAGCCGCAGGCCGACCACCAGCACGACAGGCAGGCCCAGCGCGACGGTCATCTGCGCGGTGTCGAAGTCATCCGACAGCGGCACGCGAAAGCCGCCCACGCCCTCCACCACCACGGCGTCGGCGCACGCTTTTGCCTGCGCGAGCGCGTCGAGAATGGGCGGCAGCGTGATCGTCACGCCTTCGCGCGCGGCGGCCAGGTGCGGAGACATCGGTGCATCGAGCAGCCACGGGCAGACCGTGGCAAGCGGCAGGCTGATCGACGCAGCGGCGCGCAGTTGTTCGACGTCTTCGTTGGTGCGCGCAGGGGTGCCGGCCAGGGTGCCGGCCGCAATGGGCTTGAGACCGGCGGCACGGTAGCCGGCATCTGCTAGCTTGGTCAGCAAGGCGGCGCTGACGAGCGTCTTGCCGATCTCCGTATCGGTGCCCGTGATGAAGCAATCAAAACGCGGGGGCATGTCAGGCAGCCTCGGCGGGTTGGAGCGATTGGCCGGCCGCTTCGAGCGCGAGGGCGAGGCGCTCGATATCGGCGTCGGTGTGCGCGGCGGAGAGCGTAATGCGCAGGCGCGCCGTGCCCACCGGCACCGTCGGCGGGCGGATGGCGGCGATGCGGATGCCTTCGCGCTCCAGCGCGGCCGCGAGGGCCAGTGCCGGCGCGTTCTCGCCGATCACGATGGGCTGTATGGCCGTCTGCGAGGGCATCCACCGCCAGCCAAAGCGCGCGGCCAGGCGCTGGGCATGCGCGCTCCACGCGGCGATGTGCCGGTTCAGGACCGCGCGCCGTGCCGCCCCCTCCTCGCTCGCGATCAGGTCGAGCGCCGCCTCCACCGCGCACGCGATGCCCGGCGGTGTGGCCGTGGTGAAGATGTACGTGCGGGCGCGCTGCACCAGCCAGTCGATCGCCAGCCGATGCGCGACGATGGCCGCCCCGGACCCGCCCGCGGCCTTGCCGAAGGTGCCCACGTAGACGATGCGCTCGGAGCGCAGCCCGAAGTGCGACAACACGCCGGCACCGTCTTCGCCCAGCACGCCCAGGCCATGCGCGTCGTCCACGATGAGCCACGCGTCGTAGCGCTCGGCCAGTGCGAGCAGCGCCGGCAGCGGCGCGATATCGCCATCCATGCTGAACACGCCATCGGTGACGATCAGCTTGTTGCGGCTCGTGCTGGCGGCAAGCAGCGCCTCCAGTGCCGCCATGTCGACGTGCGGATACACCTTCACGGGCGCCCGCGACAGCCGGGCGCCATCGATGAGCGAGGCGTGGTTCAGCGCATCTGAAAAGATCGTGCAATCCTCGGCCGGGCGAATGCCGCCCGCCTGCGCCATGGCGCTCACCACGGCCAGGTTGGCCATGTATCCCGTGCAGAAGAACAGCGCATCCGCATCGGGAATATGAGCGGCCTGCAGCGCCGCCATACGGGCCTCCAACCGCGCGTGCGCGACCGAATGGCCGCTCACCAGGTGCGATGCGCCGCTGCCGAAGCCGTACTGCCGCGCGCCGTGCACCACGGCCTCGGCGAGGGCGGGATGCGCGGCCAGGCCGAGGTAGTCGTTGCCGCAGAAGCCCAGGACGTCGCGTGGCTCTCCGCCGGGCACGCTGATGCGCTGGCTGCGGTCGGTCGGGGTGTAGGCGGTGCGGCGCACGCGGCGCAGGTGCGCGGCATCGATGGCATCCAGGCCGGCCTGCAGGTCGTCAAGCAATCGCATAGGTGTGTCCTTCGGTTTCGCCCGTGGTCTGGGCGAGGGTGTCTTCCAGCGTCTGGAGCGTGCGTTCGACCAGCGTGTCGGTCTCTTCGTCGCTCAGCACGTAGGGCGGCAGCAGATAGACGGTGTGGCCGATCGGGCGCAGCAGCAGCCCATGCGTGCGCGCCGTGAGCGCAAAACGCTCGGCAAAGCGTGCGCCGGCCACGTCGGGGTGCACGTCGAAGGCGGTGATCATGCCGGTCTGGCGCAGGTGTGCGACGCGGGCATCGTGCGACAGCGGCGCGAGGCCCTGCGCAATGCGCGCGGCGGTGACGCGGTTGCGTGCCAAGACGTCGTGCTCGGCAAACAGATCGAGTGTGGCCAGCGCGGCGCGGCACGCCAGCGGGTTGCCGGTGTACGAATGGGAATGCAGGAAGCTGCGCACCGGCGCATCGTCGTTGAAGGCCTCGTAGATGGCATCGCGCGAAAGCACGATCGACAGCGGCAGGTAGCCGCCGCTGATGCCCTTGGAGAGGCACAGCAGGTCCGGCCACACGCCGGCCTGCTCGCATGCGAAGAAGGTGCCCGTACGCCCGCAGCCGACGGCAATTTCATCGGCGATCCAGTGCACGCCAAACTCGTCGCACAGCGCCCGCACGCCGCGCAGGTAGCTCACATCATGCATGGCCATGCCGGCCGCACACTGGACCAGCGGCTCGATGATGACGGCGGCAATGGTGCCGGCGTTGGCGGCAAGGCAGGCGCGCAAGGCAGCCAGCGCCCGGTCGGCGACGTCGGCGGCGGTCTCGCCGGGGGCGGCCAGGCGGGCATCGGGCGATGCCACGCGGTGCGATTGCAGGATCAGGGGGTCGTACGCATCGCGGAAGATCGCCACATCGGTCACGCCAAGGGCGCCGAGCGTTTCCCCGTGGTAGCCGTGCTCCAGGCAGACGAAGCGGTTGCGTGCGCCCTGCCCTGCGTTGCGATGCGCGTGGAAGCTCATCTTGAGCGCGATTTCGACGGCCGATGCGCCATCGGAGCCGAAGAAGCTGTGGCCCAGCACACCGGCCGTCAGGTCGATCAGACGTTCGGCAAGCTCCACGGCCGGGCGGTGCGTGGCGCCGGCCAGCATCACGTGCTCCAGCGAGTCCAGCTGCGTCTTGAGCGCAGCGTTGATATGCGGATTGGCGTGGCCGAACAGGTTGACCCACCAGGAGCTGGTGCCGTCGAGGTAGCGCTTGCCGTCAAAGTCGATCAGCCACGGGCCCTGCCCGCGAGCGATCGGCAGCGGCGGCATGGCATCGAGCCGGGCATTCTGGGTGCACGGGTGCCACACGGCCGCCCGGCTGCGCGCCTGCCACGCACTGTTGGCCGATCGGGCACCGCACGCGCCGTCAGCCGGCACCGGGATGGGGGGATACGCCATACGAACCTCCAGTCAACAAACCGGCCCGCAGCATGCAGCAAGGCGAGCCGGCACATGGCGGCGTATGGTAGGTGGCTTGCCGATCAAACGACAAGCGAGCAGATCATTGCTTTTTGCCGGCACAATCCCATCCGAAGCGCGATGTTCGCGTCTTTTCCTACGGACATGCCCCGTCCTGCGGTGATCTTGTGCCGAAAAAATTTTTGCTCTGCGCAAATTTTGTGAAGAGAAAGCCGCTTTGAGAAGCAAGCGACCGGCGCCAGGGGCGTATCAGCCTCCCGTGATACTGAGAATGTACCCGCAGTACGGGATGCGCCGTTGCTCCATCCTAGGGATAACCCTATACTCGGGAAAACCCTAGATCGAGAACGACATCATGATTCAGCAAGCCTATTACACCCCGAAGTTCGCCGGCCAGGTCCAGGTGCAGGCCGCTCCCCGTACGTCGCTGCTGCGCGCCATCCTCAACTATTTCCGTAAGGGCTGGGACGACAACCTGCCGTACGCAGAGGTGGTGGGCAAATCCGGCTCGTACCTGGGCTGAGCCAGCGATCGCTGCCACAGCGAACCGCAACGACAAAACGGCGCCTTGGCGCCGTTTTTGTTTTGCGCAGCCGCGCCGGCTCGCCCATCAGCTTGCGACGGCGCAGGCGGATCGCCGATGGTTGATGAACGCCACCGCAATCGTCGCAATGACGGCCGGCACGGCCATGGCGAAGAAGTTGTGGTGCAGAGGCAGCGCCATCCCCACCAGCATGCCGATGACGATCGGCGCAAGAATCGCCCCGCTGCGTCCCACCCCGGACGCCCACCCGATACCCGTGGAGCGGATGCTCATCGGGTAGAACTGGCCGGCGTACGCATAGGTCACGATCTGCGTGCCGATGGTGCAGCCGCCGGCCACGGCCACCAGCAGGTACAGCGTCTCGGTCGACGTCTTGATGCCCAGAAGTGCGATCGACACTGCCGCAAGGGCGTACATCGCCATGAGCACGTACTTGATGTTGAAACGATCTGCCAACCAGCCGCCGCCAATCGCACCGAGCATCGCCCCGAAGTTCAGCACCAGCACAAAGGTAAGTGCGGAACCGAGGCTGTAGCCGGCCGATGCCATCAGCTTGGTCAGCCATGAACTGAGCGCGTACACCATGAACAGGCACATGAAAAAGGCGATCCAGAACATGGCCGTGCTCAACCCGCGCCCGTCCTGGAACAGTTTGGCCAGCGGGGCGTCGTCACCGCGGTCCGCCTCTGGCAGGACGAAGGTGCCCTCCGGTCGTGCAGCGCTGCCGCTGAGCCGACGCACGATATCGCGCACCGCATCGATCCTGCCCGTGCGCAACAGGAAGGGCATCGACTCGGGGAGCCACCGCAGAATCGCCGGGACCAGCAGCACAGGCAGGCCCGCGGCAACGAACACCGATTGCCACCCGTAGCGCTCCAGCAGCCCTTTGCCGATCAATGCGGCCAGCATGCCGCCGACCGAATAGCCGCTGAACATCAGGGTGACGAGCGTGCTGCGCAGCCGGCGCGGCGCGTACTCCGTCATCTGCGCCACGACGTTCGGCATCACGCCGCCGATGCCGAGGCCTGCGAGAAAACGCGTCACGCTGAACGCAATGGGGTCGGTCGCAAAACCCGCTGCTGCCGTAAAGACGCTGAACAGTACGATGCACACGGCAATCGCCCAGCGGCGGCCGATGCGGTCTGCAATCGTGCCGAGCACGATCGCACCGAACATCATCCCGAACAGCGCCGCACTGACCATGAAGCCGGCGCTGGTGGGTGTGACGCCCATCTCCTTCATGATGGATGGCAATGCAATGCCGGCGATGGCCAGGTCGTAGCCGTCAAAGATGATGATGAGCGCGCACCAGAACAGCGTAGTGGCGTGAAAACGGCCGAAGCGGGCGTGGTCTGCTACGGCGTGCAGGTCGATCTGACGCATGGATGGTCTCCTCTGGGGTCCGCGAAGGCGTGGGCGCCTCTCTCTTTTGCTGGGTGGGTTTCTTCAACCGATGGCGCGCGCCGGCGTGTCAGCCCAGGTCTCCGCCTCCAACCGGCAGTACCGTCCCGGTGATGTACGAAGCCTCGTCCGAAGCCAGGAACAGGATCGCCCGCACCTGCTCGTCGATCGTGCCGTAGCGGTGCATCAGGCTGCTGGCGAGCGTCTGCTCGACGATGCCCTGGTACCAGGCGGCTTCCTGGTCGGACATGGGCGCCATGTTGCGCGGGATCCGGCGCGGCGGCGCTTCCGTGCCGCCCGTGGCGACGGCATTGACGCGGATGTTGTCGGCGGCGTGCTCAAAGGCCAGGCTGGCGGTGAGCGCATTGACCCCGCCCTTGGCCGCCGAATACGGGATCCGATAGATGCCGCGCGTCGCGATCGACGACACGTTGACGATCACGCCATGCCTGCGCTCCACCATGTGTGGCAGCACCGCCCGGCAGCACCACAGCGTCGGAAACAGCGAGCGGCGAATCTCCGCCTCGATCTGCGCTTCTTCATAGTGCTGATACGGTTTGGCCCAGATCGTGCCGCCGACGTTGTTGACCAGCACGTCGATGCGGCCGAATGCGTCGAGCGCGGCCTGCACGGCATGCAGCGCGCCGGCGTAGGTTTCGAGATCCGCCGTGGCGGCTCGGGCTTGGCCGCCCGCGGCGGCAATCTCCGCCTGCACTTCGTCGACCAGCGCCGCGCGGTCCACCAGCAGCACCTGGGCGCCCTCTTCCGCCGCCGCCATGGCAACGCCGCGGCCGATGCCCTGCGCCGCCCCCGTTACGATGACGGTTTTGCCTGAGAATCGTTGCATGGTCATGCCGCCTTTGCCGTCGCGTGGGTGATGGCAGTCCCGTTGGGCGTGAACTTCTCGTAGTGGAAGCTGTGGGGCTTCACGCCTGCATCGGCAAAGTACTGGCGCACGGCATCGACCATCGGCGGCGGACCGCACAGATAGACGTCCACATCGCCATCTTTGAGCGCGTCGGCCGGAATGTGCTGGGTCACCCAGCCCTTGCGCGGATGACGCGAAGCAGCGTCGGCGACGACGGTGGCGTAGCTGAAATTCGGCAACCTCGTCATGTAGGCTTCGATCGCTTCGACCTGCACCAGGTCGAGATCACGCGTCACGCCATACACGAGGTGCACCTTCTGCTGCGAATGGCTGCGCGCCAGCACCTCCAGCATCGACAGGAACGGCGCCAGCCCCGTGCCGCCGGCAAGGAACAGCAGCGGCCGCTGCACGTCGCGCAGGTAGAAGCTGCCGAGCGGCCCGTGCAGCTCGAGCCTGTCGCCGGGCCGGGCGGCTTCGAGCCAGGTGCTCATCACCCCGCCCGGAATCTTCTTGATGAGGAAGCTCACCCTGGATTCGCCGGGCGCCGAAGAGAACGAATACGAGCGGTGCTGCCCGCTGCCCGGCACGTCGATGTTGACGTATTGGCCGGGCAGGAACACGGGCGCGGTGGCGTCGACGTCCAGTTCGAGCACGACGGCGGCATCGTTGTGCAGCTCGATTTTCGACAGCGTGGCGACGAAGCGGCTCTGCCCTGTCTTGCACGTGGTCGATGAGGTCGGCACGGCGATCACGCAATCGCTGTGCGGCACCATCTGGCACGTGAGGACGAGGCCGGCGTTCTTCTCGTCTTCGGTCAGCGCGTCGTCGATGTAGTCGTCGCCGAGGTCGTAGCTGCCGCTTTCGGCGCGGCACTTGCACGTTCCGCACACGCCGTCGGAGCAATCCATCGGCAGGTTGATCTTGGCGCGGAAGGCGGCATCGAGCACCTTCTCGCCGGCTTTGCATTCGATGAACCGCGTGACGCCGTCCTCGAAATTCAGTGCAACGTTGAAACTGGACATGGAAGCCTCCGCTGCCTCGCTTGGGTACGTGGACACGGTCAGACGTGGTAGACGTCGAGCACCTGCCGGATGTAGTCGTTCTTCAGGACGATCTTCTTGGATGCAATCAGGTAGCCGTCGCCGGCGCGGCGCAACGTGACGAACATCGTCCCGAAGAACTGGTCGGTGGTCTTGTAGCGGTGGCTGAGCGTGTGGAAGTTGTAGCGCACGTCGACTTCACTGTCGCGCTCGGCCAGCACTTCCACGTTGGCAATGCTGTGGCTGGTTCTCGGCTCCGGCGTTGACGCACCGCTGCGCTCGGTCTTGATGCGGAAGACGCGGTCTTCGAGTCCGCAGCGGTTCGCGTAGTACATCAGCGAGATCTGGCTCTGCGGGTCATCAGTCAACTGGTCGTCGTCATCCCAGGCAGGCATCCAGTACGTGACATCTTCGGCGTAGCAGTCGAGCCACGCATCCCACTGGCGGTCGTCGAGCAGGCGCGCCTCGCGGTACAGGGCGGCGCAGATGGTTTGGTAATCGAAGCTCATGCCGGCACCCCTGCGCATTCCTTCTTCAGGGCCTCGCGCATGACCTGCACCCAGTACGCGTGCTGGCACACGAACAGGCCTTCGTCTTCACTGCGCTCGCCCGAGATGAGGGGCTTCAGGCCCATCCTGGCGGCGTTCTCGTCGGGGCCGCGCACCCACAGCGGCGCGCCGCGCGACAGGTCGTTCCACAGGGCCGTGGTGCCGGCATAACCGTTCTGGCACGCGCGGAACTCTTCCAGGTCGTCCGCCGTGCCCATGCCGGTGACGTTGAAGAAATCCTCGTACTGGCGGATGCGCGTCGCGCGGTCGGCCGCGCTCTCGCCTTTTGGCGCAAAGCAGAAGATCGACACCTCCGTCCGGTCGACGCTGATGGGGCGCACCACGCGGATCTGCGTGCTGAACTGATCCATCAGGAACACGTTCGGATACAGGCACAGGTTGCGGGTCTGGTTGACGATGAAGTCGGCCTGGGTGTCGCCCACGCGAGCCGCGATTTCGTCACGGTGCGCATAGACGGGCCGCACCTGCGGGTTCATCGTCTTCGTCCACAGCAGGATATGGCCGTGCTCGAAGCCATAAACGCCCGCCACCGATCTGCTCCAGCTGTTCGCGTCCACCGCCTGCGTGCCGCCCTCCTTGCGCCGCCCCATCGTTGCGGCGTAGTTCCAGTGCACGGTGCTGACGTGGTAGCCGTCGCAGCCATTCTCCATCTGCATCTTCCAGTTGCCTTCGTAGATATAGGACGAGCTGCCGCGCAGGACTTCGAGCCCGTCCGGCGCCTGGTCGACGATCTGGTCGATGATCACGCGCGCTTCACCGAGGTACGACTCGAGCGGCTGCACGTCCGCATTGAGGCTGCCGAACAGGAAGCCGCGATAGTTCTGCAGGCGCGCCACCTTCTTCAGGTCGTGCGAGCCGTGCGTGTTGAACTGCACCGGGTACTGGGTCGTCTTTTCGTCCTTCACCTTGAGCAGCTTGCCGGTGTTGGAGAACGTCCAGCCGTGGAACGGACACGTGAAGCTGCCCTTGTTGCCGTGCTTGCGGCGGCACAGCATGGCGCCCTTGTGCGCGCAGGCGTTGATGACGGCATGCAGCTCGCCGGTCTTGTCCCGGGTGATGACGATGGGCTGACGCCCGATCCAGGTCGTGTAGTAATCGTTGTTGTTCGGAATCTGGCTTTCGTGTGCGAGATACACCCAGTTGTTCTCGAAGATGTGCTTCATCTCCAGCGCGAACAGGTCGGGGTGGGTGAAGATGTCGCGGCGGCAGCGGAAGATGCCGGCCTCTTCGTCATCCACCACCGCCGTTGAGAGCAGTTGTTCGAGTTCGCCGGCTTTGTCGATCAGGGCGGACATGGTCGTCTCCACGTTGCAACCTCATGCCTGGGCCGAAGCGCGCAGGCGGTTCACGCGCTGGTTGTCCTTGCCCTGCACCAGCGGCGTGAGGACAAAGTTGAACTCGATGTCCTTGTACGCATCGGCCTTGAGGCCCAGGACGGCACCGCCGGTTTTTTCCGCGACGGGCGGAATCAGCTCTTCGCGGGTGGCGTAGGCGAAGTCATCCCAGATGAGCGGATCGCCTTCGATGTTGAATTGCGTCGTCAGCTTGCGATGCCCCTCGCTGCTCACGAAGAAGTGCACGTGCGCCGGACGATTGCCATGGCGGGCCAGCCCGTTGAGCAACTGCTGCGTCGCGCCGTGCGGCGGGCACCCGTACCCGACTGGCATGAGGGTGCGGAATTCGTATCGGCCATCCGCGCCCGTGCGCACGGCGCCGCGGAGGTTGAACGCGCTCTGCCCGCCGGTCGGGTCGAAGTGCGAGTAGAACCCGTTCGAGTTCGCATGCCAGCACTCGACCACGGCGCCCGCCACCGGCTTGCCATCGGTGCCCATCACCGTGCCGTGGATGACCAGCGGTCCGGCCGCCGGGTCCGGATCGATGTCGATGCGCGACACGCCGTCGCGCACCGGGGCGCCCGCCACGTACAGCGGGCCTTCGATGGTGCGTGGCGTCCCGCCGTGGATGCCGAGCGCCGCGTCTGCGGCATCCATGCGGATGTCGAGGTACTTCTCGAGGCCCAGCCCCGCCGCCAGCAGCGCAGCCTCGCCGTCCTGCCCGAGTTTGTTCAGGTAATTGATGCCAGCCCAGACCTCGTCCGGCGTGATGTCGAGATCGTCGATGGCCTTGAACAGGTCGGCAAGCAGGCGGTGAGTGATCTGCTTCAAGCGGACATTGCCGTCCTTGCCTTCCAGGTTGGCAGCGGCCTTCAGCAGCTCCTGTACTTCTTGTGTCTGGAATACGCGCACGTTCATGATGGATGTCTCCTCGGGTTTTCTGGGGGAATGTCTCAGGCGTCGTCGCTGTGAACCGAGGACGGGTGACGGCACAGCGGCGTCACGGCGATCTGCATGTACGGGAATAGCGGCAGCGCCGTCAGGATCTCGTGCAGCTCGGCATTGCTCTGCACGTCGAAGATGCTGACGTTCGCGTACTCGCCGACCAGGCGCCAGATGTGGCGCCACTTGCCGCTGCGCTGCAGATCCTGCGAATAGGCCTTCTCGCGGGCCTTGATCTCGTCGGCGACATCGGCCGGCATGTCGGCAGGCAGGCGGACATCCATGCGGACATGGAAGAGCATCGTGGTCTCCTTGGTGGGTTGTCTGGGTCTGGTTGTCGTTATTGGCGGCGCAGGCGTGCAAGCTTGTCGCGGTCGATCTCGATGCCGAGGCCGGGGCCGGTGGGCACCTGCAGCGTGAAATCGCGGTACCGCAACGGCTCGGTCAGCAGTTCCTGTGTGAGCAGCAAGGGCCCGAACAGCTCCGTGCCGAACTGCAGATCGCTGAAGGTCGAAAAGACGTGCGCGGAGGCGGCAGTGCCGACCGCGCCCTCCAGCATCGTTCCGCCGTACAGGCTGATGCCCGCAAGCTGCGCGATCGCCGCGACCTGCATGGCGGGAACCAGGCCGCCCGATTGCGCGATCTTCACGGCGAAGACATCGGCGCCGGCCGAGCACGCAAGTTCAAACGCATCAAGTGGACCGTGCAGCGCCTCGTCAGCCATCATCGGCACGGCGAACTGGCGCGCCAGGCGCTCCAGCGCGGCGCGGTTTTCTGCGCGCACCGGTTGCTCGATCAGGTCGATGCCGCCGGCCTGCAGCGCGGCGATGCCATTGGCGGCGTCCAGCTCGCTCCAGGCCTGGTTGACGTCCACCCGCACGCTCACGGCATCGCCCAGCGCGCGCTTGATGGCGAGCACGTGCGCCACGTCTTCGGCCACGGGGCGCAGGCCGATCTTCAGCTTGAAGATGCGGTGACGGCGCTCGGCCAGCATCGCTTCTGCCTCGGCAATGTCTTTTGCGGTGTCGCCGCTGGCGAGCGTCCAGGCAACCGGCAGTGCATCACGCAGGCGGCCGCCGAGCAGCTCGGACAGCGGCACGCCCAGCCGGCGCGCCTGCGCATCGAGCAGCGCCGTCTCCAGCGCGCACTTGGCAAAGCGGTTGCCCTGGATGGTCTTGCGCACGCGTGCCATGGCAGCTGCCACGTTGCGCGCGTCCATGCCGATCAGCAGCGGCGCGATGTGCGTGTCGATGTTGACCTTGATGCTCTCGGGGCTCTCTTCGCCGTAGTTCAGGCCGCCGATGGTGGTGGCCTCGCCCCAGCCTTCGATGCCGTCTTCGCAGCACACGTGCACGAGGACGAGCGTCTGCGTGTGCATGGTGGCGACAGACAGCTTGTGCGGACGGATGGTGGGCACATCCACTAGAATGGCCTCGATCGAGCGAATCATGTTTTCCAGGTATCAGAATGGACGGCGATCAACGTGGAAATCAGATTACGCAGCGCAATTTATTGCGTCCAACACTGATTTAGTATCGGCTTCATACCTAAAAGGTTGGATATGGAACTGCGCCACCTGCGCTACTTCGTCGCCGTTGCCGAGGAGCTGAACTTCACGCGTGCGGCCGAGCGCCTGCACATCGCGCAGCCGCCGCTCTCGCGACAGATTCAACAGCTCGAAGAGGAAATCGGCGTCGTGCTGTTCGAGCGCGGCAGCCGGCCGCTGCGGCTGACCGAAGCCGGGCGGTTCTTCCACGCCCACGCACGCCAGTTGCTGGCGCAGACGGCCGAGCTCGCCTCGATGACGCAGCGCGTGGGACAGATCGAGCGGCGCCTGTCGATTGGCTTCGTTGCCTCAACGCTGTACGGCATGCTGCCGAAGGTCATCCGGCGCTTCCGGGCCGAGTACCCGATGGTCGATCTGACCATGCACGAGATGACGACCATGGACCAGATCCAGGCGCTCAAGAACGGCCGCATCGACGTCGGCTTCGGCCGCATCCGCTATGAAGACCCGAACGTGCGCCGCATCCTGCTGCGCGACGAGCGCCTGATCGTCGCCCTGCCCTCGGGCCACCCGCTGCTGGGCGCCAAGCCGGCCGCATCGCTGCGCGACCTCGTGGGCGAGACGCTCATCATCTACCCGCGCGCGCCACGCCCAAGCTACGCGGACCAGGTTCTGGCCCTGTTTCACGACCGCGCGCTCGAGCCGAGCAAGATCTACGAGGCACGGGAATTGCAAATCGCCCTGGGACTGGTGGCGGCCGGCGAAGGGGTGTCTGTCGTACCGCGCAGCGTGGCGGGCCTCAAGCGCGAGGACGTCTGCTACCTGGAGCTCGATGACCCGCAACTGGTGTCGCCCATCATCTTCAGCACACGCCTGCTGGATGAGTCGGAAGACATCCGGGCCATGCTGGCGCTGATCTACCGGCTGTACGACGAGCAGCAGATTCCGTATTACGCCCCTTCGTAAGGCTTGCAACGGCAGCCCAAAGTTACACGCCGCTGGACACGGCATGCGCATGGGCTAGATTGAAGTGAGGCGTTGATCCGCCTGCGATTGGAGCGTAGCGAGTGACAAGAAAACGCCGCCGCGTCATCAAGTTGGCCGTGTTTGCGGCGCTGGTCCTTGCAATGGCCGCATGGCTGGTCGCCCGCGAGTTCCGCACGTCTTCGTGGCAGGCGCATTACTTCGCACAGCTCGCGCAGTCGCAGACCTTTCCTGTCAAGCCGGGCCCCAACACCTCGGCGCGCTTTCCGAATTCCGGCCCCTACGACGAACGGCTGGGCTATCACGATCTGCCCGTCTTTCTTGACCGCCTGCGCGCACGCGGCTACATCGTCGCGCAGCAGGCCGTGCCGTCCAACGACATGGTTGCGTGGATGGACCGCGGCATGAACGCGCCGTATCACGAGAAGGACCAGACCGGCCTCGAACTGCTGGACGTCGAGGGGCGCCCGATCTACCGCGCGCGCCATCCCGAGCGCGTGTACGACCGCTTCGACGCCGTACCGCCGCTGCTGGTCAGCTCGCTGCTGGCCATCGAGAACCGCACGCTGCTGCAGACGGAATACCCGAAGCGCAATCCGGCCGTGGAGTGGACGCGCCTGGCCCGCGCGGTATGGGACCGCGCCCTGCATACCGTCAACGCCGCACACGAGTCGCCCGGCGGCAGCACGCTCGCCACGCAGATTGAGAAGTACCGCCATTCGCCCGAAGGCCGCACCGATTCGCCGGCTGAGAAGCTGCGCCAGATGGCTTCGGCCTCCGCACGCGCGTATCTCAACGGAGAAGACACCACGGCCACGCGGCACCAGCTCGTGGTCGCCTACCTGAACACCGTGCCGCTCGGCGCCCGCGCCGGGTTTGGCGAAATCCAGGGGATCGGCGATGCGCTGTGGGTCTGGTACGGGCGCGACTTCGCGCAGGTGAACGCCCTGCTGTCGCCCACATCGGAGGCGCCGCTGGCCGACCGCGCGCTGGCATACAAGGAAGCGCTGAGCCTCCTGGTGTCACAGCGGCGGCCGTCGTACTACCTCGAGAATCTCGACGAGCTGGAAACGTTGACCAACGCCTACCTGCGGGTGCTCGCCGCATCGGGCGTGATTGCGCCAGCCCTGCGGGATGCCGCGATTGCGCAGTCGCTCAAGCAGCAGGCGCTGAACACGCGCGTGCCGGCGCCTCCCCTCGAGCACAAAGGCACCAACGCCGTGCGCGTCAACCTGGCGGGCATGCTGGGCGTCTCGCGCATGTATGCGCTCGACCGGCTCGACCTGATGGCCAGCAGTACGCTCGACGCGCCGCTGCAGCGCGATATCACCACCGAGTTGCGCAAACTGCGCGACCCCGAGCGCGCCAAGGCCGCCGGCCTCGTCGGCGACAAGATGCTCGAACACGGCGACCCGCGCGGCGTGACCTACAGCTTCACGCTGTACGAACGCGCCCCCGGCGGCAACCGTGTGCTCGTGCAGGCCGACACCTTCGACAAGCCGTTCGACATCAACGAGGGCGTGAAGCTCGACCTGGGCTCCACCGCCAAGCTGCGCACGCTGGTGACGTATCTGCAGCTCGTGGCCGAGCTGCATGAGCGCTATGCCGGCCAGCCTGCGGCGGCATTGCGCAAGCTGAACATTCCGGTGCAGAACCCGATCGAGCGCTGGGCCGTCGATTACCTTGCGCACACGCAGGACCGCTCGCTCACGGCCATGCTCGATGCCTCGATGGAGCGCAAATACTCGGGCAACGCCGGCGAATGGTTTGCCACCGGCGGCGGCATGCAGAGCTTCGAGAACTTCGAGAAGTGGGAAGGCACGCAGAACTTCACGGTGCGCGAGGGCCTCAAGCACTCCGTCAACCTCGTTTTCGTGCGCATCATGCGCGACATCTCGCGCTACTTTCAGCATCAGTTGCCAAGCGCCGGCGCCGAGGCGCTGACCGATCCAGACTCGCCGCAGCGCCAGATCTACCTGCGGCGCTTTGCCGACCGCGAAGGCAAGCTCTTCATGGGCCGCTTCTATGCCAAGTACAAGGGCAAGACCGACCAGGAGCGTGAAGCGATCCTCGTGCAGAGCACCCACGCCACGCCGGTGCGGCTCGCCACCATCTTCCGCAGCATCGATCCGCAGGCAGGACCCGACAAGCTGGCCGCCTTCCTCCGCACCTACCTGCCGGGCACGAAGCTCGACGACGCGGCCATCACCAAGCTGTACAACACCTATTCGGTGCAGCGTTTCGACCTGGCCGACCGCGGCTACATCGCGCGGCTGCACCCGCTGGAGCTGTGGCTGGTGGCCTATCTGCGCGAGCATCCGCAGGCGACGCTGTCCCAGGTGAACGAAGCCAGCGCCACGGAACGGCTGGCCGTCTACAAGTGGCTGCTGCAGTCCAGGCGCAAGGGGGCGCAGGACAAGCGCATCAAGCAGATGCTGGAAATCGAGGCCTTCCAGCAGATCCACGCCATGTGGAAGCGGCTTGGGTATCCGTTCGAATCGCTCGTGCCGTCGTACGGCACGGCCATTGGCGCGTCGGCAGACCGTCCGGCATCGCTGGCGGAGCTTATGGGCATCCTTGAGAACGACGGCATCCGCCTGCCCACCGTGCGCATCGACCGCCTGCGCTTTGCCGCCAACACCCCATACGAAGTGATGCTGTGCCGCGACCCGCACGCCGGCGAACGCGTGCTGCCGCCCGAGATCCCGCCGCTGGTGAAATCCGCTCTCGCTGCCGTCGTCGAAGGCGGCACCGCCAAGCGGATATCGGGCACCTTCGTCCGGAAAGACGGCAGGCCCATCACGCTCGGTGGCAAGACCGGCACCGGCGACAACCGCTTCAAGACCTTCAGCCGCGGCGGCGGGCTGATCTCCGAGCGCGTCGTCAGCCGCTCCGGCGCCTTCGTGTTCTATCTAGGTGACCGCTACTTCGGTACCGTCGTCGCCTACGTCGCCGGCGCCGACGCCGCCAAGTACAAATTCACCAGCGCACTGACCGTGCAGGTCCTGAAGGTCCTGGCCCCCACGCTGATGAATCACCTGGATCTGAAGGACGAGGCCCCCGCCTTCAACTGCAAGCTCCCCCAGGCCACCGCCCCCGAACAAAAGCTGGATTGACTGCCACGCACGAAAAACGGCGACAACACGAGCGCCCCGCCGGTGTGGTCGTTGCCGTTCCTGCCCTAGAAGGGGGCGTCCTCGCCAGGGAACGAAACCGAGGGTCAAACAAAAACCTCACCGCAAAGCCCGCTGCAACCAAATCCCCAAAGCACATCCCACCGCCACCATCGCCCCCCAGGCAAACAGATCCTTCACCGCCAGCAACGTCGCCTGCCGATCGATCTCCGCGGAAATCCGGATCAGTTCAGCGCCCTGCAGCGCATGCGGCCACTGCCAGTCAGGCGTAAACGCGCTCACACGTCCGACAAGATCCGTCCGGTGCTGCGCCTGCCCGTGCTGCAGCAGCAGCGTGGCGCCCATCGTCCCGAAAGCTTGCGCCCAGGCCCGCATGATCCCCTTGAACTGATAGGCGTGGCCGAAATCCCGGGCCGGCAGGTCGACGTACGTCAGCCCGGCCACCTGGATCACCACGAACATCCCCACCATGCCTTCGATCATGAATCCCGGCGCCACCGCCGCCACCGAGGCCCCCGGCATCGCCGCATGCGACATCCACAGCAGGGCCGCCGCCATCAGGACGAAGCCGATGGAGACCAGCACGCGCTTGGTGGGCAGTACGTTCGTCAACTGGAAGTTGAGGATGCCCAGCACCACCGTCACCAGCCCGCCCAGGCTCATGAGTTGCGCCGTGGTCTCATAGCGAAAGCCCAGGCCGTTCTGCAGCAGGCTCGACGAGAGAAAGCTCCACGCACTCGCAAATACGTAATAGATGGCATAGAAGACCATGCCCATCAGGAAGCGCCGCTGCAGCGTGGCGCGCAAGTCGACCCACGGCAGCGGGTGGCCGGTCTGGCGGATGCCGACCCAGGCAATGAGCGCCGCCACGGCGATGATGGGCAACACCTGCGCCGGCGAGCCATCCGGGTGAACGAACCGCGCCTGCTGAAAACCATGCAGCGCAATGAGCGCCGCGACCCCGAAGGCAATGGCCGAGGGCCAGTCGAGCGAGGCGAAATCGCCCTTGCGCTCATGCATTTGGGGGTGCGGATAGAACGCCGCGACGAGCGCGGCCACCACCACCGCCACGAGCAGCTGCGCGACAAAGATGGCGCGCCAGCCGAATTGCTCCGTCAGCGCCGCCGACAGCATCGGCGACACGCAACTGAGCCCGAAGATGCCGTAGATCATGCCCTTCATCATCGTGCGCCGTTCGTGCGCGGGGCTATGCTGGACAAAGATGCGCGAGGTCGAAAGCATGGGCCCGCCGCCAAAGCCCTGCACCGCCCGGCCGACGATCAGCATGGTGCCGCCCTCGGCCGCCGCGCACATCAGCGTGCCGACGATGAACACCAGCAACGACAGCAGCGTATGGCGGCGATACGTCATGTGGTCGGCGAGCCGGCCCATCACGAGGATGGCCAGGCTGGCCGCCGCCGCATACGCCGCCACCGCCCACAGGTAGACGTCCTGCGACGCCAGCACGCCGCCTTCGATGTGCGGCCCGGCAATCGAGAACATCAGGTTGGACATGTAATCCACGCCCGTCGCCAGGCCGATCACCATGCCCACCATGCGCAGCTCCATCCGGCTGCCCACCGTCGACGGGGCGGGCTGGCGGCGTGGGGCTGGGGGCGGCAAAACCGTGTGGTCTGGGCTTGGCGTGTTCATGCAGGGATGGTAATTTGCCCAGAAAGCGGCGGAAATCGCCTTCCGACAAATTCATTGTTCAATCATGCGAACGACAGACTGGAACGATTGGGACACCTTCTGCACCGTAGCCACGCTCGGCAGCTTCACGCGCGCGGCCGACCGGCTGGGGCTGCCCAAGTCTTCGGTCAGTACAGCGGTATCGCGGCTGGAGGGCAAGCTCGGCGTCCGGCTGTTCGAGCGCAGCACGCGCCGCCTGCGCCTGACCGATGCCGGCGAAGCCCTGCTGCGCGACGCCGGCCCATTGTTCCAGCGGCTGCGCGAAGTCTCGGAAGACGCCGCCGCGACGTTTCAGTCACCCGCGGGCACGCTGCGCATTGCCATGCCGTATGAGTTTGCGGCGCGGCAGTTTGCCGAGGTCGTGCTGGAAGTCATGCGCGAGCACACCGGCCTGCGCATCGAGGTGGACGTCGCCCCGCGCCAGATCGATCCGCTCGCCCAGGGCTACGACATCATGCTGACCGTGCCGCGCGGCCCGCTGCCCGACTCCGGCCTCGTCGCCCAGCGCGTGTTCGACCTGCGGCGGGCGGTGGTGGTCGCGCCGCAACTGGTGGAACGCCTCGGCCCCCTGACCCACCCCGACCAGCTTGCCGACTGGCCGTGCCTCGGCACCTCGAACGAATCGGAATGGCAGTTCCGCACGCCCGGCGGCGAAACCCTCAACCTGCCGCTGGACTTCCGCATGCGCACCTCCAACAGTGAGCTGCGCATGCAGGCGGCCATCGCCGGCTTTGGCGTCGCGCGGATCACGTCCGTGTTTGCCACCGATCTGGTGGCCTCGGGCGCGCTGCAGGAGGTGCTGACCGATTTCCAATCGCCGCCGATGCGCGTGTACGCGGTGTTCCCCGGGCGCCGGCTGATGCCCGCCAAGGTCAAGGTCTTCATGGACGCCCTGCACCGCCGCATCGAACGTTCCCGGCAGCACGCCGATGTGCGGTCCACCTTCCTGGACGAAGCGACGGCGCCGTGGCCGCCCGAATCCCTGCTCTGACCCTCCAACCTTCTGGATTGCCGCGAACCCATGCGCCCCTTGACCCGCTTTCCGCTTGTTGTTGCCGCCCTCGCCTTATGCGCCACCGCGTGCTCGCGCGCGGAGGACATCGGCAGCGTCAGCACCAATTTCCGCATCACCGGCTCCGACAAGATCGTCGTCGAGGCCTTTGACGATCCGCTCGTGCAGGGCGTCACCTGCTACGTGTCGCGCGCCCGCACGGGTGGCATCAAGGGCACGCTGGGCGTGGCCGAAGACGTGAGCGAAGCCGCCGTCGCCTGCCGCCAGGTCGGGGACATCAGCTTCGCCAAGCCGCTTCCGCAGCAGGACGACATGTTCACGCAGCGGCTCTCGCTGGTCTTCAAGACGCTGCACGTAGTGCGCGTGGTCGACCGCAAGCGCAATGTGCTGGTGTACCTGACGTATTCCGACAAGGTCATCTCGGGCAGCCCCAAGAACAGCGTGACGGCGGTCCCGGTTCCGGCGGGCCAGCCGATCCCCGTCAGATAGGCAGCGCAGTACCGCGCGCACCACATTGGTGCGTTGCAACGCTGCCGTGGTGGCCACACAACACGGGATGGTGCATACGTAAGCCTACGTATGGTGCATTGCATCATCCGGTGTATGATTAGGGTATTCCCTAACCGGGAAATCCCTAAGAGGCCAATCATGCAAAACACGAACGACCTGAAGCTGACCGATCAACTCGAACGCGAACTGATCGAACGCGAAATGTCCGAAGGTATCTACTACTACCGCCGTCCGAACGGCCAATCGTTCTCGTTTGCCCAGTTCTTCTCGGCAATCGCGAACCTGTTCAGCCCGCAGCGCACCGCCAAGGCCTGATAGGCCGTCATTGTCGATTGTCGATGGGCGTGTGCCCATGCGAGCCGTAGGTAGTACCGCAACACCGTAATACCCGTGCGCCGGCCGTGTCTCAGCACAGCAGCCGCCACACCCGCCAGGTCATGACCGCCTGGTGCCAATCGAGGGCCGGATTCCGGCCCTTTGTCATGTCTGCGGCGCGTGTTTTTGCGCGCTGCGGCATCGCCCTTCTCCTCCGTTCTGCCTCAACCGCCTGCCGGTTGTCTTCTCTCGGGCCTGTGCTTTACTGAGTAGAGCCGCGACACCGATACCGAGACCACGCGCGCATTTCCGCTGCAACACAGGCGCACAACGTGGCCCCCGGCGACCATCCCCCAAAGGAGACTCCCATGGCGATCAGCCTCAAGCTGTCGGTCAACGGTGCGCCCGTCACCGTCAACGTCGAACCCTACACCCTGCTGGTCCAACTGCTGCGCGAGCATTTGCGCCTGACCGGCACGCACGTCGGCTGCGATACCGCGCAATGCGGCGCGTGCACGGTCCATATGAATGGGCGCGCGGTGAAGTCTTGCAACATCCTCGCCGTGCAGGCCGAAGGCACCGAGGTGACGACGATCGAAGGCTTGTCGAAGGACGGCAAGCTGCACCCGATGCAGGAAGCCTTTCGCCAATGCCACGGCCTGCAATGCGGCTTCTGCACGCCGGGCATGGTGATGGCGGCGACGGCCCTCGTGGAACGCATCCCGCATCCCGACGAACAGCAGGTGCGGCAGCAGCTCGACGGCAACCTGTGTCGCTGCACCGGCTATCACAACATCGTGCGCGCCGTCATGAAAGGCGCCGAAGCCATGGCCGAGGCCGAAGGCGACGACGTCTCCGTGCAGAGCCTGGCCGCCGCGCGCGCGCATGCTGCCTGATCAGGCGACCGACGAGGCGAGGACACCACCATGAACGCTCCCGCAGAACCGAACCACCAGCTGATCGGCGCGGCCGTCAAGCGCAAGGAAGACTTCCGCTTCCTGACCGGCGCCGGGCAGTACACGGACGACGTCGTCCAGGCGCACCAGTCGTATGCGGCATTCCTGCGCTCGCCGTATGCGCATGCCCGCATCAAGCACATCAATGCGGATGCGGCACGCAATCATCCGGGCGTGCTGGCCGTGCTCACGGGCGACGATCTGGCCGCCGACAAGGTGAACGGCCTGCCGTGCGGCTGGCTCATCCACAGCATCGACGGCACGCCGATGAAGGAGCCGCCCCACCCTGTGCTCGCGCAAGGCAAGGTGCGCCACGTGGGCGACCAGGTCGCGCTGGTGGTGGCTGAATCGGTGAAGATCGCCAAGGACGCCGTCGAGATGATCGACGTCGAATACGACGAACTGCCCGCCGTGGTGGACACCGCCACTGCGGATACCGCCGGCACCGCCGTCCACGACGACGTGCCGAACAACACCTGTTACACCTGGGGCCACGGCGACAAGGCGGCCACCGACGCGGCATTTGCCAAAGCCGCGCACGTGACGCAGCTCGACATCGTCAATAACCGGCTGATCCCGAATGCGATCGAGCCGCGCGCCGTCAACGCCAGCTATTCGCGCCAGGACGACAGCTACACGCTCTACGTCGCCAACCAGAACCCGCACGTCGAACGCCTGCTGATGTCGGCATTCGTGCTGGGCCTGACCGAAGCCAAGGTGCGCGTGATTGCGCCGGATGTGGGCGGCGGGTTCGGCTCGAAGATCTTCCTGTACCCGGAAGACGTGGCGCTCACGTGGGCATCGAAAAAGGTCGGCCGACCGATCAAGTGGACGGCCGAGCGCTCCGAATCCTTCCTGACCGATGCGCATGGCCGCGACCACGTCACGCATGCGGAACTGGCGCTCGATGCGCAGGGCAATTTCCTCGCCATGCGCGTGCATACGACGGCCAACATGGGCGCGTATCTGTCGACGTTTGCCAGCAGCGTGCCGACCATCCTGTATGCGACGTTGCTGGCGGGCCAGTACAAGACGCCAGCCATCTATGCCGAGGTGAAAGCGGTCTTCACGAACACCGCGCCCGTCGATGCGTATCGTGGCGCCGGGCGGCCGGAAGCAACGTATGTGGTCGAACGCCTCGTGGAAACGGCTGCGCGCGAATTGCAGATCGACCCGGCTGAACTGCGCCGCCGCAACTTCATCCGCACGTTCCCGTATGCCACGCCGGTGGGCCTGACGTATGACACGGGCGACTACGAGCCGTGCCTGGACCGCGCCATCGAATTGGCTGACGTGAAAGGCTTTGCCGCCCGACGCGATGCCTCCCGCGCCAAGGGCCGGCTGCGTGGCATGGGCTATTCCTGCTACATCGAGGCGTGTGGGCTCGCGCCGTCGAACATCGCGGGGGCATTAGGCGCGCGGGCCGGCCTGTTCGAAGCCGGCGAAATTCGCGTGCACCCGACCGGCTCCGTCACCGTCTTCACCGGCTCGCACAGCCACGGCCAGGGCCACGAGACGACGTTCGCGCAAGTGGTGGCCGATCGCCTGGGCGTGCCCATCGACAACATCGAGATCGTGCACGGCGACACCGGCCGCATCCCGTTCGGCATGGGCACGTACGGCTCGCGCTCGATTGCCGTGGGCGGCTCGGCCATCATGAAGGCGCTCGACAAGATCGAGGCCAAGGCCAAGAAGATTGCCGCGCATCTGCTGGAGGCATCGGCGGAAGACATCGAGTTCAAGGATGGCGTCTTCCGCGTGGCCGGCACCGACCGCACCAAGACCTTTGGCGAAGTTGCGCTCACCGCCTACGTGCCGCACAACTATCCGCTCGACAAACTCGAACCCGGGCTGGACGAAAACGCTTTTTACGATCCGACCAACTTCACCTACCCGGCCGGCGCGTACATCTGCGAGGTGGAAGTCGACCCCGACACCGGCGAGGTGCACATCGACCGCTTCGTTGCGGTGGACGACTTCGGCAACATCATCAATCCGATGATCGTCGAGGGCCAGGTGCATGGCGGGCTTGGTCAGGGGATCGGCCAGGCGTTGCTCGAAGCGTGCGTGTACGACGAAAACGGCCAGCTGCTGACCGGCTCGTACATGGACTACGCCATGCCGCGCGCCAACGACCTGCCCAGCTTCACGGTGGAAACCGCCAAGGGCACGCCGTGCACGCACAATCCGCTCGGCGTGAAGGGCTGCGGGGAAGCCGGCGCCATCGGCTCCCCGCCGGCGCTCATCAACGCCATCGTCGACGCGCTTGCACCACTGGGCGTGAAGGACATCCAGATGCCCGCGACGCCGCACCGCGTCTGGCAAGCCATTCAAGCGGCCAAGGCCTAGGCAGAGGAGCCCACCATGTACGACTTCGAGTACCAGAAAGCCACCGACGCCCAGACCGCCGTCACGGCATTGAAGACGCATGCGGACGCCAAATACCTCGGAGGCGGCCAGAGCCTGCTCGCGGCGATGAAGCTCCGGCTCGCGCAGCCGTCTGCCCTGGTGGATGTCACGCAGATTCCGGGCATGACGGGCATCCGCTCGCAGCCGGGTGTGATCACCGTGGGCGCCGCCACGCGCCACGCCGATGTAGCCGAGAGCGACGAGGTGCGGCGCATGCTCCCCGCGCTGGCCGAGCTGGCCGGCGGCATCGGCGACAGGCAGGTGCGCGCCATGGGCACGCTCGGCGGATCGCTTGCCAACAACGACCCGGCCGCGTGCTATCCGGCGGCCGTGCTCGGCCTGAACGCCACCATCGTCACCGAGCGGCGCGATATTGCGGCGGACGATTTCTTCCTCGGCATGTACGAGACGGCGCTGGCTGCGGATGAACTCATCACCGAGGTGCAGTTTCCCGTGCCGGACCAGGCGGCCTACTTGAAATTCCGCAACCCCGCGTCGCGCTTTGCGCTGGTGGGTGTATTCATCAGCCGCAAGGGCAACAACGTGCGCGTGGCGGTGACGGGCGCGGCGCCGTGCGTGTTCCGTTGCACGCCGCTGGAGCAGGCGCTGGCCGCCAGCTTCACCTCCGAGGCGGCGCGCAAGGTCGTGGTGCCGGCCGATGATCTGCTCGGCGATCTGCATGCGTCGCCGGAGTATCGGGCGCACCTGATTCCGGTGCTGGCGGCGCGCGCGGTGGAGCAGGCATTGGCGCGGCATCACTAGCCGCATCTGCGGGGAACTGCATGCCGGTTGACTCCATCGACGACTGCCTCGCGCAGTTGCAGGGCCAGGGCTACTTCGCCAGCCGCGAGCTGGCGACGGCCCTGTTCCTCGCGTTGCGCATGCAGCGGCCGCTGTTCCTGGAGGGCGAGCCCGGCGTCGGCAAGACCGAACTCGCGAAGGCGGCGGCCGGGCTGCTCGGCACGTCGCTGCTGCGGCTGCAGTGCTATGAGGGGCTCGACACGGCCAGTGCGCTCTACGAGTGGGATTACCCGCGGCAGATCATGGCGCTGCGCCTGGCTGAAGCCGCCGGCCAGACGCCGCGCGCCGACACGCTGTACCGCGACGAATTCCTGCTCAAGCGCCCGCTGCTGCAGGCGCTGCTGCCTGATGCCGTCAACCCCGGCCGCCCCGATACGCCGCGCGTTCTGCTGATCGACGAAATCGACCGCGCCGACGAGCCGTTCGAGGCCTTCCTGCTGGAACTGCTGTCGGATTTCCAGGTGTCGATTCCGGAGTTCGGCATCGTGCGGGCTCAGGTGGTGCCGCTGGTCATCATGACGTCCAACCGCACGCGCGAGGTGCACGACGCGCTCAAGCGGCGCTGCCTGTATCAATGGATCGGCTACCCCGACAAGGCGCGCGAGCTGCAGATCGTGGCGCAACGCGCGCCCGAAACCGCCGCCCGCCTGCAGCACCGCGCCGTGGATTTTGTCCACCGTCTGCGCGGCATCGACCTCTTCAAGGCTCCGGGCATTGCGGAGGCCATCGACTGGTGCCGCGCGCTGGCCGCCCTGAATGTCACGGAGCTCGATCCGCAATCGGTGCATGACACGCTCGGCGTACTGCTCAAGTACCAGGATGACCTGAGCCGCGTGGATGCGCCGACCATCGAGCAACTGCTGGCCGCACCTGCGTTGCCGGAGTAGCCATGGACGCCGTGTCGACGCCGTTACCGATGCTGGCCCGCAACGTGACGCACTTCGTGCGCCTGCTGCGCAACGCCGGCATGCCGCTGGCGCCGTCGCGCGCGGTGGACGCCATTGAAGCGTTGGGCCATGTCGATATCGGCCGCCGCGGCGACGTGAAGGCGGCTCTCGCTGCCCTGCTCGTCTCGCACCCGGATGAGCGCATGCTGTTTGACGCGGCCTTCAACGTGTTCTGGCGCGACCCCGACTGGGAAGGCAAGCTGCGCGCGCTGCTGCTGCCCAAGGTGCGCGGCGGCATCCCGCCCCCGCGCAACAACCGCCTGGCCGACGCCCTGCGGGCACAGCCCTCGGGCAGCCTGCCGCCTGCTGTCGCGCCCGACGGCGAGCGCCACGGCATCGTCGCGCCGCTGGCGTTTTCCGCCAACGAGGCGCTGCGCACGCGTGACTTCGACACGCTCGACGCCGCCGAGTGGCGCACGCTGCAGCACATGATCCGCCAGCGCCGCGTGCATCTGGCGCAGGAACGCACGCGCCGGCTGAAGGCGGCCTCGCGTGGCCGCCATCCGGACCTGCGCGCCACGGCCGCCCAGGCCGTACGCGCGGGCGGCGAATGGGTCGGGTGGAAGTACCGCCAGCCCGTCGACCGCACGCCGCCACTCGTCCTGCTGCTGGACATTTCCGGATCGATGAGCCGCTACTCGCGCGCGGTGCTGTACTACTGCCACGCCCTGGTGCAGTCGCGCGAGCGCATCCAGGCGTTCCTGTTCGGGACGCGGCTGACCAACGTCTCGCGGCAACTGCGCGAGCGCGATCCGGATGTCGCCGTGCAGGCCATCGCGCAACTCGTGCCGGACTGGTCGGGCGGCACGCGCATCGGCGCGGCGCTGGCCGAGTTCAACCGCCGCTGGGCCCGCCGCACGCTCTCGTGCCGCGCCACCGTGCTGCTGGTGACGGACGGCCTCGACCACGAACACATCGACGTGCTCGACGCAGAGATGGCCCGCCTGGCCCGCTTCGCCCACCGCATCGTCTGGCTCAACCCGCTGCTGCGCTTCGCCGGCTTCGAGCCACGGGCACGCGGCGTGCGAGCCATCCTGCCGCATGTCGATGCGATGGTGCCGGCGCACCATTTCGACAGCCTCGCCGCGCTGGAGCAGGAACTGGCGCATGCCCGCCGCAGCCGCGTACCACGCCCTCACCCCGCCCACGCCACAGCTCTCGCACCATGGAACTGACCCAGACCCACCTCCTGCCCGTGCCCCTGCAGACCGCCTGGGATGCCCTGAACGATCCGGCCGTGCTGCAGCGCTGCATTCCCGGCTGCGAGAGCCTGACCGCCGCCGGCGAACACGCCTACGAGATCGCCATGCAGGCCGCCGTCGGCCCGGTCAAGGCGCGCTTCAAGGGGCGCATGCAGCTGGCCGACATCACGCCGCCGCGCAGCTACACGCTGCACTTCGACGGCCAGGGCGGCGCAGCGGGTTTCGGCAAGGGCACGGCGAAAGTCGAGCTCACGCCCGAGGGCCCGACCGTCACCCGGCTGTCCTACACCGCCACGGCGCAGGTGGGCGGCAAGCTTGCGCAGATCGGTTCGCGCTTGGTCGACGGGGCAGCGCGCAAGCTGGCCGACGAGTTCTTCCAGCGTTTCTCGGCGGAGTTCGGCTCCACTGCCGGCGCGACACCCGCTCTCGACGGCATGCCGGCGGAGCAGGCCATCCCTGATCTTGCCGGCGGCGAGCTGCGCGCGCACGGTGCGCGGGAGGCCGCGCCTGCGGTCAGCCCGGCGCTGCAGACGCGCAACCCGTGGCCGTGGATCATCGTTGCGGTGGTGGCCGTGGCGGCGGCCTACCTGTTTCTGCATCACGGGGCATAATCGGAGCCCTTCCCCCGCAACACATTACTCAAGCGCGCGAAAGCGCAGCCAACGCATCATGGACAGCGTCGATCTTGAAGTCTTGAAAACCAGCGCGCGCTGGCTGGAACAAGGGCGCCGGGTGCTGCTCGTCACCGTTGTCAAGACCTGGGGGTCGTCGCCGCGGCCCGAGGGCGCCATGCTTGCGCTGCGCGATGACGGCGTGGTCGTCGGCTCGGTGTCGGGCGGCTGCATCGAAGACGACCTCATCGACCGCGTGCGCCGCGAGGGCCTGCAGCAAACCAGGCCGGAAGCCGTCAAATACGGCATCAGCGCAGAAGAGGCCCACCGCTTCGGGCTGCCCTGCGGCGGCACGCTGCAACTCGTGCTGGAGCCGCTGAGCGCCGCCAGCGGCATCGACGCGCTGCTGCACGCCGTGGAAGCCGGCCAGCTCGTCGCGCGCACGCTCGACATGGCCACCGGCGCCACCGTGCTGCAACACGCCAACGCCACCGACGGCCTGCAGTTCGACGGACGACGCCTGGTGACGATCCATGGGCCGCGCTACCGGATGCTCGTCATCGGTGCGGGGCAGCTCTCGCGCTACCTGTGCCAGATCGCCGTGGGGCTCGACTACCAGGTCACCGTCTGCGACCCGCGCGAGGAATACAGCGAGGAATGGTCGATCCCGGGCGTCACGATGGTGCGCACCATGCCCGACGACACGGTGATGGCCATGAAGCTCGATGAGCGCAGCGCCGTCATCGCGCTCACGCATGACCCGAAGCTCGACGACCTCGCGCTCATGGAGGCGCTCAAGACGCCCGCGTTCTACGTCGGTGCGCTCGGCAGCCGTCGCAACAACGCCAACCGCCGCGAGCGCCTGAAGGAGTTCGACCTGAGCGACGCGGAACTGGCACGCCTGCACGGCCCGGTCGGCATCTACATCGGCAGCCGCACGCCGCCCGAGATCGCCATCTCCATCCTGGCCGAGGTGACGGCAGCCAAGAACGGCGTCTCGCTGCCGACGATCCTGCAGGTGGAAGGCGCCAAGGCGGCGCGCGAGATCGCCGCCAATGCCGCGTCGAACTGCGCCGTACCGCCCGCCTGAAGTCAACCCTCTGGCCGGAGGGGGAGCCTGAAAGGCGCGTGAAAGGTTACATTCTTATAAATCGCCGATTCTGCGCACGTTTCGGGCCGTACGGCACCAGGCCGTTCATGCGGCTCGAAGCCCGTTTTGCATGCGCGCCTTCATCTGACGCCATCGTCCGTCCCCGGCCCTGGCTGCGCTGTCAGCGAGCTTGCCGGCGCGGGCGCGGTAGCGTTGTTCGCACGCGGGTCGGTCGCCCGCTTTGCACTCAGGAAATTCGAGTTTTCTCGCATGAGCATTTTGCTGACCGGCGCGACCGGTTTTGTGGGCGGCGCCATTGCCGCCAACCTCGCTGCCAAAGGTTTGCTGGCCGATACACGCTTTGCAGTGCGCGGTGACACCCCGGCCGAAGGGCTGGCGCGGCTGCGCAGCAACCTGCGCCGGTTCGAGTTCGACGCGGGCACGCTGGACGCCATCACGGAATCGCAGATCGTGCCGTTCGACCTGCGCGATGCTGGCGCAGCCAGGCTGGGCGATCCAGAAATCATCATCAACTGCGCGGCGCTGGCCACGTTCTCGAACCATCCGTCGTTGTGGGAAACCAACGTAGGTGGCGTATTGGCGCTGGGCAAGCTGGCGGCGCAGGGCTCACGCCTGAAGCGTTTCGTGCAGATCGGCACGGCCATGTCGTGCGGCCAGCTGGCCGATCGGCACGTCAGCGAAAGCTGGCAGGTGCCGCCCATCGAGCAGCACGCGGTGCCGTATACGTACTCCAAGGGGATGGCCGAACTGAAGCTGCGCGAGGCCGTGCCCGAACTGCCGCTGGTGGTGGTGCGGCCCTCCATCGTGGTCGGCCACAGCACGCTGGGGTGCGAGCCGTCGGGCAGCATCTTCTGGATGCTGCGCATGGTGGCGATGCTCGAGACGTTCAGCTGCCGCCTGAGCGACCGCGTCGACATCCTGCCCGTGGACGACTGCGCCGAGGCCATCGTGCAACTGTCGACCAAGCCCACGCTGGCGTACGACCTGTATCACATCAGCGCGGGCGATGCGAACTCCGAGCGCATTGAGACGCTGTATCCGCGCTTCAAGCGCTGCAAGACGGCGGAAGAAGACGCCCAGGCGCTGGCCGGCTACGTGTACCAGGAAAAGATCGCGGAAAAGGCGCTGGCCCGCAAATTCCTGAGCATGACCGGCGACGGCAATGTGCGCCTGGTCGCGCGCTGCATCCACCTGTATGCCAAGTTCGCCAGCATGAGCTACGTGTTCGACAACACGCGGCTGGTGCAGGAGACGGGCTTCCAGCCGCGCTCGCTGCTGGCCTACCTCGACCGCTGCCTCGAGACGTCGGACGACGTGCCGATTCCCGAGCAGATGCAGTGGGACTATAAGTAGCCGTCCGGCCTCCCGGCCCGCACGGCGTGTCATGGCGCCGTGCTATAACCATCGGCGCTTTTACCAAGACTCCGGTCTGCAAAACCAAGAACAAGGAGCCGCCGATGACGCTGCAAGCCCTCGTCCATCTCAATGTCGCCACGCTGGTCGATTCGTTCATCAGCCTTGCCTCGGCCTTTGCGCTCGGGTCGTTGATCGGCTTCGAGCGGCAGGTCAGGCAGCGGACTGCGGGGCTGCGCACCAACGCGCTGGTGGCGGTCGCGGCATCGGCGTTCGTCGACATGGCTGCGCAGATCGGCACCGCATCGGACACCACGCGCGTGATCGCCTACGTGGTGTCGGGCGTCGGCTTCCTGGGTGCCGGCACCATCATGAAGGAAGGGCTGAACGTGCGCGGGCTGAATACCGCCGCCACGCTGTGGGGCTCGGCCGCGGTGGGTGCCGCGGCGGGGTCGGACCTGGTGGGCCAGGCCATCCTCATTACGCTATTTGTGCTGGCATCGAACATCCTGCTGCGGCCCGTGGTGGACCGCATCAACCGTACGCCACTCGACAACCAGGCCAGTGAAGTCACGTACACGATGTGCGTCATCTCCACCGGCGAGCGCCAGAAAGAAGTGCTGGCCGACCTGGAACGTCTGCTGGAAGAAGCCAGCTACCCGATCAGCGACCTGTCGGTCGAGCCGTTTGGCGAAGACCACGTGGAGATCGAAGCCATGCTGATGTCGACCGCGGTGAACGCGGCCGAACTCGACCGCATCGTGGCGTCGCTGCAGGCGCAGCCGCACGTGGCCCAGGCGTTCTGGAACCCGAGCACGACGGAATAAGCGGTCACAGCTCCTGGGCCGCCGCAAGGTCGAAGATCCGCGCCCAGCGCTTCGCTTCCTGGCGACTGCGCATCGGGATCGGCCATTCTGGCTGCGCTTGATGCTTCAGCCGCAGCGCCAACGTCCAGGCGCCTTCGCGCTCGACCGCATCGGCGCCGGCAATATCGGCAAAGAGAAAGCGGGCGTTCTGCCCATGCAGGCTCAGCGTGCCGCGCTTCTGTTCGGCATCGACGGCAACCTGGCCCCAGCTGCCGCTGAGCGAGACGACGCGCTGCCCCTTCACATTGACGCCATGGATGGCGCGATGGCGCCGAACCAGCGTCAGGGCGAGCGCCACGAGCAACCCAGCCGCCAGCAGCACGGCCGCGGCCCCAACCACCGCCCCATACGCTGAAGCGACCTGGAGATACAAGCGGGCCGCGCCATAAACCAGCAGACCGACGAGCGCGAACGCGGCAAGGATGAACGGCATGGTGCGATTCCTTGAATGAGCCAGCCGGTGATATCCACCAAAACGGCGTTCAAGGCAAGCGATTGCCGTACCCGTCCGTCCCCTTCCAGGCGACGCAACGTAGCGATGCGACGCGATCAGGCCAGCCGGAATGCCGCGATGGCGGCGTTCAGCGCCTGCGCCTGCTCTTCCAGCGATTCAGCGGCCGCTGCGGCTTGCTCCACCAGCGCGGCGTTCTGCTGCGTGGCTTCGTCCATGAGCGTGACGGCCTTGTTGACCTGCTCGATGCCGGAGCTCTGCTCGTTCGAGGCGGCCGCGATCTCGCCCATGATGTCGGTCACGCGGCGGATGGACGACACGATGTCTTCCATCGTGCTGCCCGCGCGCTCCGCCAGCGCGCTGCCGGCCTCCACCTTGGAGAGCGACGCCTCGATCATCTCCTTGATTTCCTTGGCAGCGGCGGCGCTGCGCTGCGCCAGGTTGCGCACCTCGCCGGCCACCACCGCAAAGCCGCGGCCCTGCTCGCCCGCACGCGCCGCTTCCACGGCGGCGTTGAGCGCAAGAATGTTGGTCTGGAACGCAATGCCATCGATCACGCCGATGATCTCCGAGACCGTGCGCGACGACGCGCTGATCTCGCGCATGGTCGCCACCACGTCGGTCACCACGGCCCCGCCCTGCGCGGCGACTTCGGAAGCGCTGTCGGCCAACTGGCTGGCCTGGCGTGCGTTGTCGGCGTTCTGGCGGACGATGGAGGTCATCTCCTCCATGCTCGATGCGGTCTCTTCCAGCGAGCTGGCCTGCTCTTCGGTGCGCTGCGACAGATCGGCATTGCCCGCGGCAATCTGCTTGGTGGCCGCGCCGATCGACTCGGAGCCCGAGCGCACGCGGCGCACGGTGTCGGTGAGCGCGCCCTGCATGCGGGCCAGGCCTTCGAGCAGGCGGCCCATCTCGTCGTGGCGATCCACGCGCACGGGCTGGGTCAAGTCGCCCGCAGCAATGCGATCGAACTGTGCCAGCGCGGCATCCAGCGGCCCGACGATCGCGCGCAGCAGCGACCACGCACACCACAGCGCCACCACCAGCGCGACGACAATAGCCGCCGCCACGATCACACGAAAGCGCGCATACGCCTGCTGCGACGCGTCATAGTTGGCCTTGGAGAAGGCCAGTTGCTTCTTGCTCAGCGCCAGGCTCTTGTCGTTGGAATCGCGGAAGGCGTTGGACACGCGCTTTTCCATGATGTCGTCAGCCGTCGCGCGATCGCCCGCGCGCAGTGCCTTGATGATGTCACGCAGGCTGCCCGCCGCGGCTTCGCGCGCGGTGGCGACCTCCTTGGCGAGGCGGTCTTCTTCCTCGCTGCGGGGCAGCGTCAGGTAGGTCTTCCACGCTTCATCCGACCGCGCGATCAGCTCTTCGGTGCGATCGAGCAGCTTCATCGCGCCCTTGTCATTCGGATACAGCATCGCCTTGTCGAGCGCGGTGCGGGCACGCGTCAGGCTCAGATCCGATTCGCCCAGCGCAAGCGCAGACGGGAATTGATTGGTGAAGGTTTCCTCGTGTGCCAGGTTGGCACCGCGCAGGCCCAGCAAGCCAGTCACACCGATCAACAAGGCAAGCAGGAAGAGGACGGAAACCGAAAGCACCAGTCGGGTGCGGATGGTCAGGCGAGCGGACATGGGCGCGGGAGAGTGGCGTGCACGGCGCTTCACGCAGGCGCGACCATCGCGCCGGGCGGCCGGCTACCTGCACTATCGGTTCGTGCCGGGCCGAACTTGAGGGCTGATGTGCGCTGCAGCGCATGGGCGTGGCCGGCCAGCCGCTTTCAGCGCGCCTTGCGGCCGCTCGTGCCGCGCGCCGCGCGGTAGTCCTCGGCGTAGTCCGCCCATTGCCGCAGCGATACCTTGCGCCCATGCGCAGCCAGCTCCAGTGCCGATTTTCGCCACGCCGTGCCGGCGGCATAGTCCTGCAGCGTGTCGACGAGATCGGTGCCGCGCCGGCCGCAACCGCGCAGATGGCACCAGGCCGCCACGCGGGCCATGGTCTGGAGCGCGTCGTCCAGGTCTGCCACCACGCGCTTGCCCGAGCCCAGCGCCACGCGGTCGGCCGTCGGCTGCAGGCTTTTGACCACGTACGACTTGGCCGCCTCCCGCTTGGCCCCATAGACGACGCCACGCAGCAGCGCCGGCGAGATGGCCTGCGAGATACGCTGGATGCCGACCACGCGCGCCGCCTCGCTGGGCCACGGCGCCACGCTGCCCGCGCTGCCGAGTACGCCGGCCCACACGCTTGGCACGGCGAGCTTGATGTCGATCAGACGCAGCGTGGCGGGGTCGTCTTCCGGGCGCGCCAGCACCGTGTAGCGCTCCAGCCCGAGGCTGCCCGTGCCGGCGATGCGGCGCGCCACGTCCACGGCGACGAAGCGCTGGCCATGGCCGTTGCCCTGCTCGCCATAGGCCTGCAGGATACGGCGCGCGCGGCGGGCCTCGTCTTTGCTTGCACGCAGGGTGCGGCGGCCGTCGATGCGCAGGCGGACCCGGTTGCCGCTGCGCTCCGTGCGCTCGGCGAGATAGGCGGCGCGGTTGCGCTTGCGCAGGCCGCGCAGCAGGTCTCGCACGATGCCGCTGGCCGTGGCGCGCTCCACCCAGCGCGCCTTGCCGTCCACCAGCGTGGTTGCATACGTATCCAGGAAACGGCGGCACAGGTTGTGCGCGTCTTCGTCGGCGAGCTTCCAGCCGTAGGCCGCGACCTGCAGGCTCGAGAGCACGCGCACGAGATCGACCGTGAACGGCGCGGCCAGGGCCTCGTCAAAATCGTTCATGTCGAAATAGACGAGGCCGTTGTCGCCCTTGAAGCTGCCGAAGTTGTCGAGATGCAAGTCGCCGCAGACGAGCGTGCGCGGCGCTTCGTGCAGCAGCGCAGCGTCGGCCAGCGAGGCCGCATACAGGTTGTTGGTGCCGCGAAAGAAGGCAAACGGGTCGGCCGCGATGGCATCCAGCTTCCGGATGAGCCTTTCAGGATCGCGCCCGGCGTTGTATTCAAGCAGGATGCGGGTGCTGTCATGCATGGTCACGGCCTCGTCAAAGTGCTGCGGAGTGGAGTGCAATGCCCTCGAAAATCGAAGATTACGCGTTGATTGGCGACTGTGAAACCGCTGCCTTGGTCTCGCGCGATGGGTCGATCGACTGGCTGTGCTGGCCGCGCTTTGATTCCGGCGCCTGTTTTGCCGCCCTGCTCGGCACGCCCGACCACGGCCGCTGGCGCATCGCCCCGCAGGGCGAGGTGCGCGCCGTGCGCCGCCGCTACCTGCCCGGCACGCTGGTGCTGGAAACGGTGTTCGAAACGGCCACCGGCACCGTCAGCCTGACCGACTTCATGACGGCCCGCCTGCCCGGCACCACCAGCGCGCGGGACGACACCTCTGACCTCGTGCGCATCGTCCGCGGCCTGTCTGGCACCGTTGACATGCGCATGGACCTCACGCTGCGTTTCGACTACGGGGCCTCGGTGCCGTGGGTCAGCCGCGTCTCGGAGGCGACCGGCGTGCCGGCCGACGGCCCGTGCGACATGCCGGACTGCGTGCTGCGAGCCATCGCCGGGCCCGACATGACGACCTTGCGCACGCCCGCGCCGATCCGCGGCGAGAACCTCTCCACCGTAGCCGAGTTCTCCGTCAGCGAGGGCGAAGCGATGCCGTTTGTGCTGACGCATTCGCCATCGCACCTGCCGCTGCCGGGCTCCATCGATGCCATCGAAGCGCAGGTCGACGTGGAAGCGCGCTGGCGTGCGTGGTCCGGCCGCTGCACGGGCGCGGGCGAGTGGACGGAAGCCGTCGAGCGCTCGCTGATCACGCTCAAGGCGCTCACCTACTACCGCACCGGCGGCGTGGTGGCCGCGCCCACGACTTCGCTGCCCGAACAGCTCGGCGGCGTGCGCAACTGGGATTACCGCTACTGCTGGCTGCGCGACGCCACGCTCACCCTGCTTGCCCTCATGAACGCCGGCTACTACAACGAAGCGCGCGCCTGGCGCGAATGGCTTGAGCGCGCCATTGCCGGCAGCCCCGCGCAGGTGCAGATCATGTACGGGATTGCAGGCGAACGGCGGTTGGGCGAATGGGTCGTCCCGTGGCTGCCGGGCTACGAGGGCGCGCAGCCCGTGCGCGTGGGCAACGCGGCGGCGCTGCAGCTTCAGCTGGACGTGTACGGCGAACTGATGGACGCGCTGTACCTCGCACGCAAGGGCGGCCTGGATGGCGACGAGGCGTCCTGGCGCCTGCAGGTTGCGCTGATGACGCACCTGGAGAGCATCTGGCAGACGCCCGACGAGGGCATCTGGGAAGTCCGCGGCCCGTCGCGGCACTTCACGCATTCCAAGGTGATGGCGTGGGTGGCATTCGACCGCGCCGTCAAGACCATCGAGCAATTCAAGCTGGACGGCCCCGTGGAGCGCTGGCGCGGCGTGCGCGATCGCATCCACGCCGAGGTCTGCGCGCACGGCTACAACACCCGGCGCAACTGCTTCGTGCAGAGCTACGGCAGCGAGGAGCTCGACGCCGCCCTGCTCATGCTGCCGCTGGTGGGCTTCCTGCCCGCCTCCGACCCGCGCATCGTCGGCACGGTCAAGGCAGTCGAAGAAGACCTGCTCGTCGATGGGCTCGTCCGCCGATACCGCACCGAGGCCGTCGCCGATGGCCTGCCCCAGGGCGAAGGCGTGTTCCTCGCCTGCAGCTTCTGGTACGTGGACAACCTCGTCATGCAGGGGCGCCACGACGAGGGGCGCGCGCTGTTCACGAAGCTGCTCGCGCTGCGCAACGACGTGGGCCTGCTGGCCGAAGAATACGATCCGCGCGCGCGCCGGCTGGTTGGCAACTTTCCGCAGGCGTTCTCGCATATTGCGCTGGTGAATTCAGCGCTGTCGCTGTCGGCGGCGGCCGACCATGTCAGCCAGCGCACCACCGGCTGAGCGCTGGACGGAAGCCGGTAAAATCGCGCCCATGACCGAATCGACCGCGCTCACTCCCATGTCCGACGACGAAACCCGTGCTTCCGGCAGCACCTTGCTCGGCCGCCCCGACAGCCCGTGCATCGGCATCTGCTCGACCCTGTTCGACGAGGTCTGCCAGGGCTGCGGGCGCACCCAGCTCGAAGTCAGCAACTGGGTCTTCATGACCGACGAAGAGCGCAACGCGGTCTGGACGCGCATCCTGGCCGAGGGCACCGCGCAGGGCTACAACCGCGACGGCAGCCGCAAGTAAGCAAAAAGCCCGGCCGAAGCCGGGTTTTCGTTTGGGCGCAGGGCCGTCAGGACGCCTGCACTGGTTTGAGCTGCAGCGCCTTGTACTCGAGGAACTCCTCGAGCCCGTACTTGCCGTTTTCGCGCCCGTTGCCCGACTGCTTGTAGCCGCCAAACGGCGCCTGCATGTTGAACGGCCCGCCATTGATGTCGACCTGCCCGGTGCGGATGCGCCGCGCCACGCGGATCGCCCGCGCCTCGTCGCCCGACCACACGCCGCCGCCCAGCCCGTAGATGCTGTCGTTGGCGATGCGGATGGCGTCTTCCTCGTCGTCGTAGCAGATCACGGTCAGCACGGGGCCGAAGATCTCTTCGCGCGCAACGGTGTCGGTGGTCTTGACGTTGCCGAGTATCGTCGGCTTGACGAAGAAGCCCTTGGCGAAACCGTCCGGAGTCTCGGGCCCGCCGGCGATGAGTTCCGCGCCCTCTTCCAGCCCCTTGCGGATGTAACCCAGCACGCGATCGCGCTGCACGGCGGAGATCAGCGGTCCGAGGCGCGTCGTTTCCTGCGCGGGGTCGCCCGGCATGTAGCTGGCGGCGAACTGCGCGGCCAGCGCCTTCACTTCTTCATACTTGGCGCGCGGCACCAGCATGCGCGTGTGGGCCGAGCACGTCTGCCCCGAGTTGAGGAAACATGCCGACAGCGTGCCCTTCACCGCCGCGGCCAGATCCGCGTCATCCAGGATCACCGAGGCCGACTTGCCGCCAAGCTCCAGCGCGACGCGCTTGACCGTCTGCGCGGCCAGTTCGGCCACACGCTTGCCTGCGCGCGTAGAGCCCGTGAACGACACCATGTCGACATCCGGGTGGCTCGCCAGCACCTCGCCCACGACGGGGCCATAGCCGGTGACGAGGTTGAACACACCGGGCGGCAGGCCCGCTTCCTCAATCACTTCGGCAAGCACGAAGGCGTTGAGCGGCGCCACTTCCGACGGCTTGAGCACCACGGTGCAGCCGGCCGCGAGCGCGGGGGCGACCTTCAGCGTGATCTGGTTGAGCGGATAGTTCCACGGCGTGATGGCGCCCACCACGCCCACGGGCTCGCGCACCACCAGCGAATTGCCGACGCGCTCTTCAAACTCGAACGTGCCGAGCAACTTGGCGAAATTGCCCCAGTTGTAGACCGGGCCGCCCACCTGGATCGCGCGCGCCAGCTTGATCGGCATGCCGACTTCGCCGGCAATCAGCTGGGCGAGTTCTTCGCTGCGGGCCTTGAGGCCATCAGCGATCTTCTGAACGTATTCGGCGCGCTTGGCCACCGGCGTGGCGGCCCACGCGTCGAATGCGGCGCGTGCGGCGGCCACGGCGGCCTCCGCGTCGGCGGCGCTGCCTTCGGGAATCGTTCCAATCACCTCTTCGGTGGCCGAATGAATCACTTCAATGACGCCCTTGCCTTGCGGCGCCACCCACTTGCCATTGATGAAAAGCTTGTCGCGTTGCTGCATCGTTGCTTGTCTCGCTCTGGTGGATGCGCGATCTTGCGCGTTGTGCTATCCGGGTTGCGACGGAGCCGCATGCCGCGCCCGGGCGGTTATGATCGATCTATTGTAGAGCCAGAGCGTGCCTTGCAGACGCGCCAGCCGAGGGAGACAGCATGACCACCACGATCTACCAAAAGACCGAAAAGGGCCAGGACGAGATCCGCACGCGCGCGAACCGTCTCGACCAGCGGCATCGCGCGGTGCTGCTGATGGTCAACGGCGAAAAGACCTGCGACGACATCCTCCTCCAGCTGCAGCCGCTCGGCATGACGCAGGCGGTGTTCGACGAGCTGGAACAAGGCGGCTACATCCGCATCCATGTCGGAAGCCCAGTGGCGGCGAAGGCGGCGCCGGCCCCTACGCCAGTTGTAGCGGCGCCGGGCGATCAGGGTGTCGAAGGCTATCAGCGTCTCTACCGCTTCTATACCGAAACCATCAGCCGCTATCTGGGCCTGCGCGGCTATCTGCTGGAAATGAAGGTCGAGAAGGCCGGCAGCATCAGCGAGCTGATCGCGCTGCGCGAAACGCTCAAGGCGGCACTTGCCAAGACGCGCGGCGAGCCCGACACCAGCAACGTCATCGCCCAGCTCGACCTGCTCATCGAGGAAGCCACCGGCTAGCGCGCAAGGACGGACGCCCGCGCCCATCCTGCGCCTTGCCGGGTCAGACTTCCAACCACTCCTGCCGCACCTTGGCGTCGGCCTTCAACTGCGCGGGCGTGCCTTCAAACACGATCTGCCCGTGCCCCATCACATAGACACGCTGTGAGATGTCCAGCGCAATCGCCAGCTTCTGCTCGACGAGCAGCACGGAAATCCCCCGCTCCTTGAGCGTCTTCAGGTATTCGCCCACCAGCGTGACGATCAGCGGCGCCAAGCCTTCCGTGGGCTCGTCGATGATGATGAAATCCGGGTCGCCCATCAGCGTGCGGCACAGCGTCAGCATCTGCTGCTCGCCGCCCGAGAGCACGCCCGCGGCGGTGTTCTCGCGCTCCTTCAGGCGCGGGAACATCTGGTACATGTCGTCGATCTGCCAGCGCGGCTTGGGGCTGTTCGGGTTGCGCTTCTCGCCCAGCAGCAGGTTCTGCCGCACCGTGAGCGTGGGAAAGATGTCGCGGTTCTCGGGCACGTAGCCGATGCCCTGGTGCGCCACCTCGAACGTGCGCAGGCCGCTGACGTTCTTGCCGCGCAGCAGGATCTCGCCTTCGTGCCGAACCATGCCCATGATCGACTTGGCCAGCGTCGAGCGTCCCACCCCGTTGCGCCCCAGCAGCGCGACGATCTCGCCTTCGCCGACGTGCATGTCGACGCCGTGCAGGATGTGGCTCTTGCCGTAATACGCGTGGAGGCCGCGCACCTCCAGCATCGGAGTATTCGTCGCCATCAGTGCGCTCCTGCAGGTTCGTCCAGCGTGGTGCCGAGGTAAGCCTCCTTCACGCGGCGGTTGTTGCGAATGGCCTCGGGGGTGTCGGTGGCGATCACCTCGCCGTAGACCAGCACCGAGATGCGGTCCGCCAGGCCGAAGACGACGCTCATGTCGTGCTCGACCATCACCAGCGTCTTGCCGACGGTGACCTTGCGGATGAGGTCCACCGCGTGGTCGGATTCTGAGCGGCTCATGCCGGCCGTCGGCTCGTCGAGCAGGATCACGTCGGCGCCGCCGGCGATGGTGATGCCGATCTCCAGCGCGCGCTGCTCGGCATACGTCAGCAGGCCCGCGGCGGCATCGCGCCGGTGCGTCATGCCGATCTGCTCGAGCACCTCCTCGGCACGTTCGCGCGCATCCCGCAGCTCGGCGAGCTTGTGCCAGAACGAATACTTGTAGCCGAGCGACCAGAGCACCGCGCAGCGCAGGTTCTCGAACACCGAGAGCCGATGGAAGATGTTGGTGATCTGGAAGCTGCGCGACAGGCCCTTGCGGTTGATCTCGAACGGCGCCAGGCCGCTGATCTCTTCGCCATTGAGCTTCACGCTGCCCGAGGTGGCGGGGAAGCGGCCAGAGATCAGGTTGAACGTGGTCGACTTGCCGGCGCCGTTCGGCCCGATGAGCGCATGGCGCTCGCCCTTGCCGATGGTCAGGTTGACGCCGCGAATGATCTCAGTCGCGCCGAAGCGCTTGCGGACGTCGCGCAACTCCAGTGCTGCGGTCGGTTGGCTCATGGTTGCGGCTCCTGCAATGCGTTGTCCCAGGACGTGCGCAGCCTGCCCGCTGCCGCACGCAGACCGAAGGCGCCCACCAGCCACAGCACGGCGGTGATGGCCCACGGCTTCAAGGTCGTCGGTTCGACGGCCAGGCCGAACAGCGTGGCCACACCACCCGAGCTGTCGTCCTGCACCGCGTAGATCATCTCCACGGTGGAGATCAGGGCCACCAGGAGAATGGCCGCCGGCACGATCGCCATGCCGTAGGCCGGCAACAGTGTCTTGACCTTGCCGCGCCGCAGGATCGGCACGTGCATCATCAGCAGGCTCGCGATGCCGCCCGGCGCGTACATGACCATCAGCACGAAGAACAGGCCCAGGTACAACAGCCACGCCTTGGTGATGCCCGACAGCGCCACGGTGAAGAACACCGTCAGCACCGCGCCGATGATCGGCCCGAAGAAGCTGCCCATGCCGCCGATGAACGCCGCCAGCAGCACCGAGCCCGAGCGTACGGCCGACACGTTCTCCGCCGTCACGATCTCAAAGTTGATGCACGACAGCGCGCCGGCAATGCCCGCAAAGAACGCCGACAGGATCACCACGAGGTACCGCACGCGCTGCGTGTTGTAGCCGATGAACTCCACCCGTTCGGGGTTGTCGCGCACGGCGTTGGCAATACGGCCCAGCGGCGTCTGCGTCCAGGCGTACATGAGCGCCATGGAGATCAGGCACCACGCGGCGATCAGGTAATACACCTGCCGCGCCGGCCCGAAGGTGACGCCCAGCAGCGCATCGCCGATGCTGCGGTTCGTCGAGACACCGCCCTCGCCGCCAAAGAAATCCGGGAACATCAACGCACTGGCGAAGACCATCTCTCCGATGCCGAGCGTGATCATGGCAAACGTGGTGCCGGACTTCTTGGTGGTGACGTAACCGAAGATCACGCCGAAGAGCGCACCGCCCAGCCCGCCGGCGATCGGCAGCAACGCTACCGCAAGCGGCCCCGCGATGCCGAGCGTCTGCATCGCGCCGATCTTGTTGAGCAGGTGCACGGCCATGAAGGCACCGAGGCCTGAATACACCGCGTGCCCGAACGACAGCATGCCGGACTGGCCCAGCAGCATGTTGTACGACAGCGCGAAGATGATCATGATGCCCATCTGCGAGAGCAGCGTGATGGCAAAGCCCTGCGGCCAGATCAGGGGCAGCACGATCATCACCAGTGCGGTCGCGCCCCAGATCAGCCAGCGCGCGAGGTTGACCGGCTTGAACTTCATGGTGCGCGCGCGATCGTTGGGCGGCAGCGTTTGTTGTTGTGGCATGGCGCGTTCCATTTAGCTCTCCCGCGTACCCATCAGCCCGCGTGGGCGGAAGATCAGCATCAGCACCAGCAGCAGATACGGCAACACCGGTGCAACCTGCGCAATCGTGAGGTTCCAGACCGAGATCAGCGGCACGTCGGGGTTGAGCGTGACGCCGATCTTCTGAAGCATGCTCGTCACCGAGATGTCCAGCGTGACGGCAAAGGTCTGGATGCAGCCGATGAGCAGCGACGCGATGAACGCGCCCACCAGCGAGCCCATGCCGCCCACCACCGCCACCACGAACACGATGGAGCCGACCGCCGCCGCCATCGACGGCTCGGTCACGAAGGCATTGCCGCCGATGACCCCGGCCAGGCCGGCCAGCGCACAGCCGCCGCCAAACACGAGCATGAACACGCGCGGCACGTTGTGGCCCAGCGCCTCGACCATGTCCGGATGGGTGAGCGCAGCCTGGATGACGAGGCCGATGCGCGTGCGGGTGAGCAGCAGGAAGATGCCGACCAGCATCAGCAGCGACACCAGCATCATGAACGCGCGGTACTTCGGAAACGACGAGGTGAACAGCGTGAACAGCGGCCCATCCAGTGCCTCCGGCACGCGGTACGGCACGGCCGGCAGGCCCCACACCAGCTTCACGCCTTCTTCAATCAGATAGGCCAGGCCGAAGGTGAACAGCAGTTCGGCGACGTGGCCGTAGCGGTGCACCGTGCGCAGGCCGAAGCGCTCGACCACCGCACCCAGCGCCCCCACCAGCAGCGGCGCCACGATGAGCGCCGCCCAGAAGCCCAGATGGCCGCTGACGACGTAGGCGAAATACGCGCCCAGCATGTAGAAGCTGGCATGCGCAAAGTTGAGAACGCCCATCATGCTGAAGATCAGCGTCAGGCCTGAAGACAGCATGAACAGCAGCAGCCCGTAGCTGATGCCGTTCAAGAGATTGATGACTAGGAATTCCACGCTACAGCCCTTTCAGCGGGGCATGAACCGGACGCGCCGGCCCATGGTCCCGTTTAAAACACCGCCGCACGATAGCATCGGGCGGCCCTTCGGCGCACCACCTGCCGTGCTCAGTGAGGACGCTTCATCTGGCAGGAAGTGGGCTGCGATGCCACGTAGGCATCCAGCACGGCATCGGTCTTCCAGCCATAGCCGGTATTTTCCTGGTCGAACTTGACGTCCTTGCCGTCGACCTTCTTCCAGGTGGCGATGTAGAGCGGCTGCTGGCCCTGATGGTCGGACGCGCGCATCTCGAACGTGCCGTTCAGGCTGTCGACCTTCATGCCCTCGAAGGCCTTGGCGACCTTGGCCGGCTCGGCCGACTTGGTGTCCTTGATGGCCTTGGCCAGCAGGGCGATGCCGGTGTACGAGGCCATCAGGTAGAAGTCGTCGTTGTACTTCTTTTTGTAGCCCTCGACGATGTCGGCGCCCTTGAAGCCGTTGTTGTTGACGTTCCAGTAGCCGACGTACTTCACGTGATCGGCGCCGGCCGAGCCCATGGCCGTCGGCACGCCGGTGGTGGAGGCGTAGTAGGTGTAGAAGTTGGCGTTCAGGCCCGCGTCCTTGCCGGCCTTGATGAGCAGCGCAAGATCGCTTCCCCAGTTGCCGGTGATGACGGTGTCCGCCCCCGACGACTTGATCTTCGCCACGTACGGCGAGAAATCCTTCACCTGGGCCAGCGGATGCAGGTCTTCACCGACGATCTCGATGTCCGGGCGCTTGCGCTTGAGGTATTCCTTGGCCGCACGCGCGACCTGGTGGCCGAACGAGTAGTTCTGGTTGATCAGATAGATCTTCTTGACCTTCGGATCCTTGGCCAGGTAGCTGGTCAGAGCCTCCATCTTCATGTCCGAGTTGGCGTCCAGGCGGAAGTGCCAGTAGTTGCACTTGCCGTTGGTCATGTCCGGATCCACCGCCGCGTAGTTGAGGTAGATGATCTCCTTGCCCGGATTGCGCTCGTTGTACTTGCCCACGGCGTCTTCCAGCGCCATGCCCACGCTCGAGCCGTTGCCCTGCACGATGTAGTGGATGCCCTGATCGGCCACCTGCTTGAGCACGGTCAGGCTTTCCTGCGGCGAGAGCTTGTTGTCGAAGCCCACGACTTCGAACTTCGTGCCGTCGCCGGCCCAGTTCTTCTGCGTGGCCATATCGGCGATGTACTGCCAGCTGCGCAGCTGGTTCTGGCCCAGCGCGCCCATCAGCCCCGACAACGGGTCGATCCAGGCGATCTTGACGGTTTCGGCGGCAGACGCTGCAGCGGGCACAGCCGCCCCACCGATCGCCGCGACACATGCAACAGCCACAACCAACGGACGGAACTTCGTCATGCGTGTCTCCTTCATGTGGTGGAGGCGCCGGCGAGTCACTCTCCGCCTGTCAGAGCTGACATGCGGCTGCTTGCGTCTCCAGGTTGCAACGCGTCCGGGCTTCATCCCGCTGCATCGTCATCGCGAACGCGCGGCGGCCGGCCCTGATCCGGTTGTCTTGCGTCCGCCGTCCTCGTTGCCCGGCAGGGTGCCGGTGCACGGGCGGCGGTTTCTGTTTGTTGTGTGTCGGTCCTACGCCTGCGCGGCCGGGAGCTGGTAGTCCTTGAACTGCTCGCGCAGCTTGAGTTTCTGCATCTTGCCGGTGGCCGTCAGCGGGATCTCGGTGACGAACACCACGTCGTCCGGAATCCACCACTTCGCGACCTTGCCCTCGAAGAACTTCAGCATGTCTTCCCGCGTGAGCTCGACGCCGGGCTTCTTCATCACCACCAGCAGCGGGCGCTCGTCCCACTTCGGGTGATGACAGGCAATGCACGCCGCCATGTGTACGGCGGGGTGGGCAGCGGCTACGTTCTCCACATCGATGGACGAGATCCACTCGCCGCCGGACTTGATCACGTCCTTGCTGCGATCGGTGATCTGCATGTAGCCGTCGGCGTCGATGTTGGCGACGTCGCCGGTCGGGAACCAGCCGTCCACGAGCGGCGACGCGTCGTTGCGGTAGTAGCTCTGGATCGTCCACGGGCCACGGACATAGAGATCGCCGAAGGCCTTGCCGTCCCACGGCAGCTCGCGGCCCTCGGCATCGACGATCTTCATCTCGACGCCGTAGATGGCGCGGCCCTGGCGCTCCAGCACCTGCTGCTTGGCCTCATCGGGCAGGTCGGCATGCTTGCTCATCAGCTTGCACGTGGTGCCCAGCGGCGACATCTCGGTCATGCCCCACGCGTGGATCGTCTCCACGCCCAGCGCCTTGAGCGTGCGGATCATGGCCGGCGGCGCGGCCGATCCGCCGATCACCGTCTTGCGGAAGGTCGAGAACTTCAGGTCGTTCGCCTGCACGTGCTGCAGCAGGCCGAGCCACACCGTCGGCACGCCTGCGGAGAAGGTCACCTTCTCCTGCTCGAAGAGGTCGTACAGCGAGGCGCCGTCCAGCTTCGGCCCCGGAAAGACGAGCTTGGCGCCCACCAGCGGCACCGAATACGGCAGTCCCCACGCATTGACGTGGAACATCGGCACCACCGGCAGGATCACGTCCTGCGCCGAGCACCCCAGTGCATCGGGCATGGCCGATGCATACGAATGCAGCACCGTGGAGCGATGCGAATACAGCGCTCCCTTGGGGTTGCCGGTCGTGCCCGACGTGTAGCAGAGGCTGGACGCGGTGTTCTCGTCGAACTGCGGCCAGGTGTAGTCGGTGCTCTGCGCATCGAGCAGCTCTTCGTAGCAGAGCATCGGCACGCTGGAGGGGGGCATGTGCGCGCGATCGGTCATCGCCACCCAGCCCTTGACGTTCGGGCAATGCGGTGCAAGGCCTTCGACCAGCGGCACGAAGGTCAGGTCGAAGAAGACGTACTGGTCGTCTGCGTGGTTGATGATGTAGGCGATCTGGTCCGGAAACAGCCGCGGGTTGATGGTGTGGCACACCGAGCCCGAGCCGGACACGCCGTAATAGATTTCAAGGTGACGGTAGCCATTCCAGGCCAGCGTGCCGATGCGCTCGCCAGGCTGCACGCCCAGCGCGGCCAGCGCATTTGCCAATTGCTTGGAACGGTCTCGCACTTGCCGGTACGTGGTGCGATGGATATCGCCCTCGACACGGCGCGACACGACTTCAGTCGAACCGGAATTGCGCGCTGCATGTTCGATGATGGTCGAGATGAGCAAAGGGGTGCTCATCATTTGTCCCATCAGGGCCATGGTGTCTCCTAGAAAAAACTGAACAACCGTTCTATTTTTTGGCCGATTGTTCCCGTGATCGCCAAGCACGTCAACGGGATATTGTTGTGCGCTGCCACATCGGCCCCCATGTTTACCCGGCCATCTGTAAAACCCCGTGAATCGTTGTGGTGCAAGGGTTCGCAGGCTGCAGCTTTCTTTACTCGCAAGTACAATACGCGATAGCGTTGCTGCGTCTCAACATGGCGTTTTCCCCTACGCTGAGCGCCTTTTTCCGCACCTCAACAGGCCCAGGATTTCGCCACTCGGCACTGTTTTTGCGCCGTTTCCTGTGCTAATCGATCCCCGCCCTATGTCCGCCTCCCCTGCCGTTCTGCCTGACGATTCCCTTGCGAGTGCCTTCGACTGGTCCGGCCGGCCCGCGGCAGCCCCCGGCTTCTCCGCGCTGGGCGAGCGTTTCCTGACGCGCTTGCCGCCTATGCCCATGCCTGCAACATGGGCGCCCTACCTCGTGGGTTTTTCTCCCGAGGCGGCGGCCCCCCTGGGCCTTGCCCGAGAGGCGCTGGATACGCCGGCAGGGCTGGCCGTCTTCAGCGGCAACGCGGTCGCCGCGTGGAGCGATCCGCTCGCCACCGTCTACTCGGGTCACCAGTTCGGCGTGTGGGCCGGCCAATTGGGGGATGGCCGCGCGCTGCTGCTGGCCGAACTGCAAACCGCCGACGGCCCGTGCGAAGTGCAGCTCAAGGGCGCCGGCCGCACGCCGTATTCGCGCATGGGCGACGGGCGCGCCGTGCTGCGCTCGTCCATCCGCGAATTTCTCTGCTCTGAAGCCATGGCCGGCCTCGGCATCCCGACCACACGCGCCTTGTGTGTAACGGGCACCGACGCCCCCGTGCGCCGCGAAGAGATCGAGACCGCCGCCGTCGTCACGCGCCTGGCGCCGTCGTTCGTGCGCTTCGGCCACTTCGAGCACTTTGCCGCCAGCGAGCAACTGCCCCAGCTGCGCACGCTCGCCGATTACGTCATCGACCGCTTCTACCCCGCCTGCCGCGCCGAGCCCCAGCCCTACCTCGCGTTGCTGCGCGAAGTCGCCCGCCGCACCGCTGAACTCATGGCCGACTGGCAGGCCGTCGGCTTCTGCCACGGCGTGATGAACACCGACAACATGTCGATCCTCGGCCTCACGCTCGATTACGGCCCGTTCGGCTTCCTGGACGGCTTCAACGCCAACCACATCTGCAACCACTCCGACACCGGCGGCCGCTACGCCTACGCCCAGCAGCCGCAGATCGGCTACTGGAACCTCTTCTGCCTCGCCCAGGCGCTGCTGCCGCTGTTCGGCGACGATCACGCCCGTTTCGTCGACTTGACCGACGAAGCGCAGGCCCAGCCCGCCATCGATGCAGCGCAGAACGTCCTGCTGACCTATCGGGACATCTATGGCGCCGCGTTCTACGCACGGTATCGCGCCAAGCTCGGCCTGACGACCGCGCACGACGAAGACGAAACGCTCTTCGGCGACCTCTTCAAGCTGCTGCACAACCAGCGCGCCGATTACACACTCTTTTTCCGCCACCTCGCGGAGGTGCGCCGCGACGACGCGCCGGCCACCGCCGAAGCGCGCACCGTGCGCGACTATTTCTTCGACCGCGCGGCCGCCGACGCGTGGCTGGCCGCCTATCGGCAGCGCCTGCGGGCCGAGCCGCAATCCGACGACGAGCGCGCGGCAGCCATGTACCGCGTCAACCCGAAATATGTGCTGCGCAACCACTTAGCCGAGATCGCCATCCGCCGCGCCAAGGAGAAAGATTTCTCCGAAGTCGAGCACCTGCGCGCCGTGCTGGCCCGGCCCTTCGACGAGCATCCCGGGTTCGAGCACTACGCGCAGCCGGCGCCGGAGTGGGCCTCGTCGCTGGAGGTGAGCTGCTCGTCGTGATGCGCCGAGGCCATGCTCTAATCCACGCCTGTCAGGATCGCCGCCCGCGCACGACAAATGCACACCGGCCGCCCACGAAGCCGCCGGCAATACCAACCAGGAGTCTCATCACCATGACCGTCAAGAAGACCGACGCCGAATGGCGCGACCAGCTCTCCGACATCGAATACCGCGTCACCCGCGAAGCCGCCACCGAACGCCCCTTCACCGGCAAGTACTGGAACCACTGGGACCGCGGGGTCTACAACTGCGTGTGCTGCGGCACGCCGCTCTTTGAATCGTCGACCAAGTTCGACGCCGGCTGCGGCTGGCCGAGCTATTTCCAGCCCATCAACGGCGAGGTGATCGCCGAGAAGACCGATTACTCGCACGGCATGGTGCGCATCGAGGTGCAGTGCAAGAACTGCGGCGCGCACCTGGGCCATGTGTTCGAGGACGGCCCTGCGCCGACCGGCCTGCGGTATTGCATCAACTCGGCTGCGCTAAACTTCAAGGCTTGATCTTTCCGCCGCAAGTGCGTCCTGCATGAAATTCCTGTTCGATCTGTTCCCGGTCATCCTCTTTTTTGCTGCCTTCAAGGTGGCCGGCATTTATGTGGCGACCACCGTCGCGATGGTCGCCACCGTCGTGCAGATCGCGTGGGTGTGGTTCAGGCACCGCAAGGTCGACGCCATGCAGTGGCTGTCGCTGCTCATCATCGGCGTGTTTGGCGGTGCAACGCTCGTCTTCCACAACGACACCTTCATCAAATGGAAGCCGACGGTGCTGTACTGGCTGTTTGGCGTCGTTCTGCTGGGCAGCGCGGTGTTCGTCCGCAAGAACCTCATCCGCGCCATGATGGAGCAGCAGGTCTCGCTGCCCGAGGCGATGTGGGGCCGGCTGAACCTGGTCTGGGCGCTGTTCTTCCTCGCCATGGGTTGCCTGAACCTGTACGTGGCCTACAACTTCGACACCGACGTCTGGGTCAATTTCAAGCTGTTCGGTTCGATGGGCCTGATGGTGGTCTTCATCCTCGTACAGAGCGTCTGGCTGGCGCGCCACATGCAGGAACGCCCGGCCGGCGCGGCCAACGATTCCAACATCCGGGACGACCGCTGATGGCTGCCGATCCACGCGAAATCGAACGCCTCCTGCGCGAGGCCTTCCAGCCCATCCACCTCGTCGTTGAAGACGACAGCGCCAGGCACGCAGGCCATGCCGGCGCGGCTTCCGGCGGCGGGCACTACAACGTCGATATCGTCAGCCAGGCCTTTGCCGGCAAGAGCCGCGTTGCCCGCCATCGCATGGTGTATGATGCGCTGCGCACGCTGTGGCCGGCCGCCATCCATGCCTTGGCGATCCGTGCGGTCACACCCGAAGAAAACGTCTGAGTCCTTCCCTCGAACGCAATCCCATGAAGATTTCCAGCCTCACCGCCAGCCTGCTGGCTGTTGCCCTTGCCGCGACCGTTGTTCCCGCCATGGCCCAGAACGCCGCCGTGGTCAACGGCAAAGCCATCCCGAGCGCCAAGGTGGACGCGCTGATCAAGAAGTCGGGCCAGCCCGAATCGCCGGAGCTGCGTAACCGCGCCCGCGAGATGCTGATTGACCGCGAACTGCTCGAGCAGGATGCGCTCAAGCGGGGCCTGCTGCAGCGCGAGGACGTGCAGGAACAACTGACGCAGGCGCGACTGAACGTGCTGGTGGCAGCCGAGTTCGAAGACTACGTCAAGAACAGCCCCGCCACCGAGGAAGAACTGCGCAAGCAATACGACAAGATCAAGTCGCAATTCGGCAACGGCAAGGAATACCACGCGCACCACATCCTCGTGGACAAGGAAGCCGACGCGAAGGCCATCATCGCCAAGCTGAAGGCCGGCGCCAAGTTTGAAGACATCGCCAAGGCCCAATCGAAGGACAAGGGATCGGGCGCCAACGGCGGCGACCTGGACTGGGCGAACCCGGGCACCTACGTGCCGGAGTTCTCGGCGGCCCTGACGGCGCTGAAGAAGGGTGAGATCACCCAGACGCCGGTCAAGACGCAGTTCGGCTGGCACGTGATCCGTCTGGACGACACGCGCGACGCCAAGATCCCGTCGTTCGAGGAGATCAAGCCGCAACTGCTCGAGATGATGATGGGCGACCAGAACTGGCAACGCACCAAGTTCCAGGCCATGCTCAAGGACCTGCGCGACAAGGCAAAGATCCAGTAAGCAGCGGCCCGTTGGGGCAATCAGAAAAGGGGGCCGCGTGCCCCTTTTTGATTTGATGCGGCGCTGCCTGCGCTGCACGCCGTCCTCCCCCGCCGACACCCCCCATGTTCTTTTGAAGTGTTTGCTGAAAAGCATGGCGATTTGCCGGATAATGTGCGCCCACATGCGCCGGCATTGCACTGCTTCGGTGCATTCAAGAGTCAATAGTCTTTGAAAGACCAACCGCGCCAGCACGGGCCTATCCCGCCCTGCACCAGAGCGAAACCACCCAAAAGGAAACAGGAGATCCTTATGTCCAACCTCAAGCACGCCTTCCGCCTTGCCGCGCTTGCCGTCATCCCGATGGCGCTGCTGCAAGCCGCACCGGCACTGGCCCAGGCCACCAAGACGGTCGAAGTGCTCGCCATCGTTGAGCACCCGGCGCTCGACGCCATCCGCGACGGCGCCAAGGAGCAGCTCAAGGCCGAAGGCTTCGACGCCGGCAAGAACCTGAAGTGGGAATACCAGAGCGCGCAAGGCAGCACCGCCACCGCCGCGCAGATCGCCCGCAAGTTCATCGGCGACAAGCCGGACGCCATCATCGCCATCGCCACGCCGTCGGCGCAGGCTGTCGTGGCTGCCACGAAGACCATCCCGGTGGTCTATTCGGGCGTGACGGACCCGGTGGCCGCACAACTGGTGAAGAGCTGGGAGCCGTCGGGCACCAACGTGACGGGCGTGTCCGACAAGCTGCCGCTGGACAAGCAGATTGCCCTGATCAAGCGCGTGGTGCCGAATGCCAAGCGCGTGGGCATGGTGTACAACCCGGGCGAGGCCAACTCGGTCGTGGTGGTCACCGAGCTGAAGAAGCTGCTGTTGGCGCAAGGCATGACGCTGGTGGAATCGGCTGCGCCGCGCACCGTGGACATCGCCCCCGCGGCCAAGAACCTGATCGGCAAGGTCGACGTGATCTACACGAACACCGACAACAACGTGGTGTCGGCGTATGAGTCGCTGGTGAAGGTGGCCAACGAAGCGAAGATCCCGCTGGTGGCCGGCGATACCGACAGCGTCAAGCGCGGCGCCATCGCAGCGCTGGGCATCAACTACTACAAGCTCGGGCAGCAGACCGGCAAGGTTGTCGCGCGCATCCTGAAGGGCGAAAAGCCGGGCGCGATCGCCTCGGCCGGCAGCTCCGACCTGGAACTGTTCGTGAACGAAAAGGCGGCGAAGCAGCAAGGCGCGACGCTGTCGGCCGACCTGCTGAAGGACGCCAAGGAAGTCATCAAGTAACGCGCAGGCGCCGGGGTCGGCTTCCGCCCGAGGGAGCCGTCCCGGCGCGGGTCTGGCAGCCCGAGCCCGAACGCGGCTATCCGCCGCATCAAGCTCGGGCGCCTGCGCTTTACCCTCAAGCGTCCCCCGTTCATTGCCTACAGGCCGGTACCCAACCACCGCGCCCACCTCTGCCATGTCACTGTTTTCATTGCTCGGCGCCCTGGAGATCGGTCTGATCTTCAGCCTCGTGGCGCTCGGGGTGCTGATCTCCTTCCGCATCCTCAATTTCCCCGACCTCACCGTTGACGGCAGCTTCCCGATGGGCGGCGCGGTGGCGGCCACCCTCATCGCCGGCGGACACGATCCGTTCATGGCGACGCTGGGCGGCACGCTGGCCGGCGCCGTGGCGGGGTTCATCACGGGCTGGCTCAACGTGCGCCTGAAGATCATGGATCTGCTCGCCAGCATCCTGATGATGATCGCGCTGTACTCGGTCAACCTGCGCATCATGGGCAAGCCAAACGTGCCGCTCATCTCCGAGCCGACCGTGTTCTCGCTGCTGCAGCCCGAATGGATGCCCGACTATGTGTTCCGCCCGGTGCTGCTGGGCGTGGTCGTGGTGATCGTCAAGCTGCTGGTGGACTGGTTCTTCTCCACGCAGATCGGCCTGTCGCTGCGCGCGACCGGCGCCAACCCGCGCATGGCGCGCGCGCAGGGTGTCGCCACCGGGGCGGCCACGCTGGCGGGCATGGCCATTTCCAACGCCCTCGTGGCGCTTGCAGGCGCGCTGTATGCGCAGACGCAGGGCGGCGCCGATGTCTCCATGGGGATCGGCACGATCGTGATCGGCCTGGCCGCCGTCATCATCGGCGAGACCGTGCTCCCCGCACGCCGCCTGGTGCTGACCACGCTAGCCGTGGTGGTGGGCGCGATCCTGTATCGCTTCTTCATCGCCCTGGCGCTCAACAGCGATTTCATCGGCCTGCAGGCGCAGGACCTGAACATGGTGACCGCCGCGCTGGTGGTGATCGCGCTCGTGCTTCCCGGTGTGCGCCGCAAGGTGTTCGGCAAGCTCGCCAAGAACGGTACCAAGGGGAACTGACATGCTGAGCGCACAAGGACTCACCCTCACCTTCAACCCCGGCACGCCCATCGAGACGCGCGCGCTGCGCGGCCTGTCGCTGGACATTCCGGCGGGCCAGTTCGTCGCCGTGATCGGCTCCAACGGGGCCGGCAAGTCGACGTTCCTGAACTCCATCAGTGGCGACCAGATGGTCGACTCGGGCCGCATCACGATCGACGGTGAAGACGTCACGCGCAAGACCGCATGGCAGCGCGCCGACAAGGTCGCCCGCGTGTTCCAGGACCCGATGGCCGGCACCTGCGAAAACCTGACGATCGAAGAGAACATGTCGCTGGCCATGTGTCGCGGCCAGCGTCGCGGCTTCAGGTTTGCGACCAACCGCAAGTGGCGCGAGATCTTCCGCGAGCAGCTGCGCCGGCTCGACCTCGGCCTCGAGAACCGCCTGACCGACCGCATCGGCCTGCTCTCGGGTGGCCAGCGCCAGGCCGTGAGCCTGCTGATGGCCTCGCTGCAGCCGTCGCGCATCCTGCTGCTGGATGAGCACACTGCCGCGCTCGACCCGAAAACGGCCGCCTTCGTGCTGGAGCTGACCGCCAAGATCGTCTCGGAGAGCAAGCTGACGACGATGATGGTGACGCACTCCATGCGCCAGGCGCTCGACTACGGCGACCGCACGGTGATGCTGCACCAGGGCAACGTGATCCTCGACGTGCAAGGCGAGGAACGCCGTGGCCTGGACGTGCCGCACCTGCTGCAGAAGTTCGAGGAAACGCGCGGCGCCAAGGTGGACGACGACGCCCTGCTCCTCGGCTAAGCCGCACGCAGCGTTTCAACGCACCATGAAAAACGGGCACCTTCGGGTGCCCGTTTTCCTTGGATGCGCCTGCCGTCGATCAGAAGCGGTGCTGCAGGCCCATCGTCACGCCGACCTGGTTGTTGCCATAACCCACCACGTCGCGCGACAGGCTCACGTTCTGGCCGTTCTTGGCCTTGGCATAACCGGCAGACAGATACGCCGTCGTGCGCTTGGACAGCGCGTACTGGCCGCGCACGGAGAACAGGATCGGATCGGCATCCGTGCCGTCCTTGATGTTCTGCTTGTACACCGCGCCGTACAGCGTGAAGGCCGGCGTCACGTCGTAGCTGGCACCCGCCCAATACATGTCGCTGCGCAGGCTGGCGGTGGCCGTGGTGAACGCGCGCTTGTAGTTGCGATAGCCCGCGAACAGCTTCAGTGCGCCGAAGTCGTAGCTGGCGCCGGCGTGAATGCCCTGGATGTAATCGGTCGTGTCTGCCGGCGTGGTGCTGGTGCCTGCGCCGTTCTGGCGATCCCACGTGACGGCTGCCGAGAAGCCGCCCACGCTGTAGCCAACGCCCAGGTCGTACTTGGAGCTGCTCTTGAAGTTGCCCGCTGCCTCGCCAAAGCCCACGGTGGCGCCCAGCTTCAGGCCGCCAAACGTGCCGTCATAACGCACGGCGTTGGAAGCGCGCGAGAACAGGCCGTCCTTGCGGTCGCCCGTTGCGGTGGACGACGTCGCCCACGAATAGTTCGGCGCATAGCCCATCGGGTCGTACGGCAGCATGAAGTCGTACGTCGTGGTGAAGGTGCGACCGGCGACCACCTGGCCGAAGCCGCCCGCCAGCCCCACCACCGCGCGGCGGTCGAACAGCGTGTTGTCGGTGTCGAGCTTGCCGGTGTCGATGGCGATGCCGCTTTCCAGGTTGAACACGGCCTTCAGGCCGCCGCCCAGGTCTTCAGTGCCGCGCATGCCCCAGCGCGATGTGTTCTTGCCGCCCGAGACGAGGCGCGTGGCGCTGCCGCCGTTCGGACCGGCGTGGTTCACATACTCGATGCCCGAATCCATGATCCCGTACAGGGTCACGTTGGAGGATTGTGCGGCGGCCGTGCCAGCCGTCGTCGCGGTGGCGAGCGCCACCACGGCCAGCGCCATCGAAGTCTTGTTCATCAGGTCTCCCTTATTCGTTGTCCTAGCGCAAAGGCCCAGTCACAGGGCCGTTGGGCGGGACGGATCGTATGGGGGACGCACTTTCAGTTCACTTTCGATTGACGGGAAATTGCGGGGCTGTGTCGCGGCGTTCTCGGGGGTTTCCCTAGCTTCAAAACATGCGGCGATGTCTGTATTCCTCTGCGGCTGAGTGAGAGATGTCCCGATATGCGCATCCTGTTGGTGGAAGACAACCTGAAGCTGGCCAGCACGCTGGAAGAAGCCCTCGGCCAGGCCGGCTTCACGGTCGATTGCGTGCATGACGGCCACGCGGCGGACTTGCTGCTCTCCACGCAGGACTACGCGCTGGCCATTCTCGACATTGGTCTGCCCCGCCTGGACGGACTGGAAGTGCTGCGCCGCCTGCGCGCCCGCAAGAACCCGCTGCCGGTGATGATCCTGACCGCACATGGCGCCGTGGAAGAGCGCGTGCGCGGCCTCAACCTCGGGGCTGACGATTACCTTGCGAAACCGTTCGACCTGACCGAAGTCGAAGCCCGCGCCCGGGCGCTCATCCGACGCAGCCACGGCCACGAAAGCACGCAGCTGCAATGCGGCCCGCTGCACTACGACGGCATCAGCGGCGCCTTCACGCTCCATGGCGAACTGCTCGCCCTCACCGGCCGCGAGCGCGCCGTGCTGGAAGTCCTGATGCTGCGCGACGGTCGCGCCGTCAACAAGGCCGCCATCTCGGAAAAGATCTTCAGCATCAACGAATCCGTCAACGCCGACGCCATCGAGATCTATGTGCACCGCCTGCGCAAGAAGCTCGATGGCAGCGGCGTCGCCATCGTCATGCTGCGCGGCCTCGGGTATCTGCTGGAAGCCACGGAAGGCGCCGCCCCATGAACCCGTCGAGCCTGCGCCGGCAGCTTTCGTTCTGGCTGCTGCTGCCGCTGCTGGGGTTGCTCGCGCTCGATGCGTGGCTGACTTACACGCGCGCCATGACGGCCGCCAACGCCGCGTTCGACCGCACGCTCGAGGCCTCGCTCAAGGCCATGCGCGAAGGCGTGCGACTGCGCAACAAGCAATTCGCCATCGACCTGCCCTACCTAGCGCTGGACATTCTCGAATCGGAAACCGGCAGCAGCATCTTCTACCGGATCGTCGATGCCGGCGGCAGCACGCTCACCGGCTACGACGATCTGCCCATGCCCGGCGGGCAGCGCGCCACGCCCTATCGCACGCTGTTCTACGACACGCAGTTTCGCGGCATGCAGGTGCGCATGGCCGTGCAACCGCTGCCGGTGCGCGATGCGCAGTCGGGCCAAACGCAGGTCATCTGGCTGCTGGTGGGTGAAACGCTGGAGCCGCGCGAGGCGCTGGCGCACGAGATCCTGGCGGGTTCATTGCAGCAGGAAGTGCTGCTGGTGGTGCTGGCCGTGGGCATCGTCTGGCTGGGCGTGCGGCGCGGCCTGCGGCCGCTGCGCCAGTTGAGCGAAACCGTGGCCAGCCGCGGCACCGATGAGCTTGCACCGCTACCGCAGCAAGGCCTGCCAGCAGAGGTCGCGCCGCTGGTCGAGGCCATCAATCAGTACGTGGCGCGCCTGCTGCGCATGGTGCAGGCCCGCAAGCGCTTCTTTGCCGACGCCGCACATCAATTGAAGACGCCGCTGGCCGTGATCCAGGCGCAGTCGGAACTGGCCCTGCGCGAGCCCGACGGCGAGCGCATCCGCCGCCATCTGCAACCGCTGCACGGCACGGTCCGCGAAGCAGCCAAGGGCGTCCAGCAGCTGCTGTCGCTCTCGCGCCTGGAGCCCGACAGCGGCTACACACCGCAGTTGCAACCGCTGCGCTTCGATGCGCTGGCCGGCGACGTTGCACTCGAACTCGCGCCCGTGGCCCGCAAGGCTGGTATCGATCTCGGCTTCGAAGGCGAGCCCGTGATCGTGGCTGGCGACCCGCAATGGCTGCAGGAGCTGGTCGGCAACCTGCTCGACAACGCCCTGCGCTACGCCGGCCATGGCTCACGCGTGACTGTGCGCGTCAGCCGGCGTGCCATGGCGACGTTTGGCGAGCAGGGGGTGCTCCAGGTCGAAGACGACGGCCCCGGCATTGCCGTGCTCGAACGTGACGCGGTGTTCGGCCGCTTTTACCGCGGAGCCGCGGCAGCGGGCCACGAAGGCAGCGGCCTGGGCCTCGCCATCGTGCGCGAGATCGCCCGCATGCATGGCGGCACGGTCGCGCTGTCCGACACGCCTGGCGGCGGGCTGACCGTCACCGTCTGCCTGGCGCTCGCCCCTGCGGACGAAGCGGCGTCCTGATCCGACACGCCAGCGGTTGCTGCAAGACAACATCGGCAACTGCACCGTGCCCCGTCCGCCGATCACCCGTGCACCGTTTGCGTGACGACGCGGCGCACCATTTCCAGGCAGACGGCGCGCGGGCCTGTTCCGGCCAAATTGGTTCCATCCGGACGCTGTTACGCCCGCCGGTTCGCCACCGATTGCCAGCGACCAGGAGCCGGCGCGCGTGCCCCAGGCTGATCGGCTGCGATGCCTGCTAGAGCAAGGCATCGGGGGTTTTCCCTATTGTGGTGCCCACGCGTACCGCGCTCACTGGGGCGGTGCTCAGCTCGCATAAATTGGCTCCATCAAATAGCCAGAATTGGGTCCACTTGATAAAACCATGAGCCGCTATAGTCCATTCACAAATCGTCACAACACGACCGGTTGACGGAGGAGCAGCAATGAAGACCGACGACGTGATCGTCAGCTTTCGCGGTGTACGCAAGACGTATGACGGCGAGACCCTCGTGGTCAAGCACCTGGACCTGGACATCTACCAGGGCGAGTTCCTCACCCTGCTCGGTCCGTCCGGCTCGGGCAAGACCACGTGCCTGATGATGCTGGCCGGGTTCGAATTCCCGACCAGCGGCGAGATCCGCCTCGAAGGCGCGCTGCTGAACAACGTGCCGCCGCACAAGCGCAACATCGGCATGGTGTTCCAGAACTACGCGCTGTTTCCGCACATGACAGTGGCGCAGAACGTGGAATACCCGCTGACCGTGCGCAAGCTGCCCGCCGCCGAACGTGCCGAGCGCGTGCACAAGGCCCTGCAGATGGTCCGCATGGAAGGCTTTGCCAAGCGCTACCCCGCGCAGCTCTCGGGCGGCCAGCAGCAGCGCATTGCACTGGCCCGCGCGCTGGTGTTCGAGCCCAAGCTCGTGCTGATGGACGAACCGCTGGGCGCGCTCGACAAGCAACTGCGTGAACACATGCAGTACGAGCTGAAATCGTTGCACGAAAAGCTGGGCGTGACCTTCGTCTACGTGACGCACGACCAGGGCGAGGCGCTCACCATGTCCGACCGCGTCGCCGTGTTCGACAAGGGCATCGTGCAGCAGCTCGACACGGTGGACAGCCTCTACGAGCGCCCCTGCAACGAGTTCGTCGCCAACTTCATCGGCGACAGCAACACGCTGCGCGGCACCGTCATCCGCGTTGACGGCGAGTACTGCGAACTGCAACTCAACGACGGCGCCCGCGTGGTCGGCCGCAACGTGGCCGGCGCCAACGTCGGGGCCACGGCCACGGGCTGCATCCGCCCCGAGCGCATGCGGCTGGCCGAGGGCACCTCCGCCGCCGGCAACGCGATCACCGGGCAGACGCGCGGCCTCGTCTACTTTGGCGACCACGTGCGCATGCGCTGCGCCCTGCCCGACCAACCCGAATGCTTCGTCAAGGTGCCGCTGGGCACGCGCGCGCTTGAAGGCTTTACGCCCGGCGCGCCGATCCAGCTCGAGTTCGCGCCTGAACACCTGCGCGTTTTTGTCTGAGCCGTAACACGACCACAAAGCCGTATCCACACGCTAAAGCCAAAAGAGGAGCCAACATGAAACACATCACGAAGACGCGTCTGAGCGTACTTGCCGGCGCGTTCGCCATTGCATTCGGTGCGCAGTCGGGCGCCCATGCGGCGGAACTCACCGTCGTCAACTTTGGCGGTGCCAACGGCGATGCGCAGAAGGCCGCCTTCAACAAGCCGTTCGAGACGCAGACCGGCAACAAGGTCACCGTGGTCGAGTACAACGGCGAGCAGGCCAAGATCAAGGCCATGGTCGAAGCCAAGCACGTCAACTGGGACGTAGTGGAAGTCGAATCCGGCGACATCGGCCGCGGCTGTGACGAAGGCCTGTTCGAGAAGCTCGACTGGAGCAAGATCGCCAAGAAGACCGACCTGATCCCGGAAGCACCGCAAACCTGCGGCGTGGGCTTCTTCGTGTGGTCCACCGCGCTGGCCTACAACGCCGACAAGCTCAAGACCGCCCCCAAGGGCTGGGCCGATTTCTGGGACGTGAAGACCTTCCCGGGCAAGCGTGGCATGCGCAAGGGCGCGCGCTACAACCTGGAATTCGCGCTGATGGCCGACGGCGTGCCGGTCAAGGAGGTCTACAAGGTGCTGGCCACCAAGGATGGCCAGAACCGCGCGTTCAAGAAGCTCGATCAGCTCAAGCCGTACATCCAGTGGTGGGAAGCCGGCGCACAGCCGCCGCAGTTCCTGGTGGCGGGTGACGTGGTGATGTCCACCGCCTTCAACGGCCGCATCGATGCCGCGCAACGCGAAGGCAAGAACCTCAAGGTGGTGTGGAACGGCAGCATCTACGACCTCGACTACTGGGCCATCCCGAAGGGCTCGCCCAACAAGGCCTTGGCCGAGCAGTACATCGCGTACACGCTGTCGCAGAAGCCGCAGCAGGAATACGCCAAGCACATCGCATACGGCCCGGCCAACGTGGCCGCCATCAAGGCGCTCGATGCCAAGACACAGGCCAACATGCCGAACTCGCCCGAGAACAGCAAGAACGCGGTGCTGCAGAACCTGCAGTTCTGGACCGACCACGGCGACGAGCTGGAACAGCGCTTCGCCTCGTGGGCGTCGAAGTAACCGCATAGCGGTGTAACGCAGTGACCGCGCGGATGCCCTGCAGGTTTGGCGAGGCATCCGCCGGACGAATTCCCGTAGCGATGGCGAGGCAGCATTGAACACCATGACGATCGCGGCTGAATCGGTTCCGGAATCGACGGCCAAACTCAAACGCGAATTGAAGAGCGCTGAGGCGCGCAGGCGTGCCATGGCGCTGGCGCTGGTGGCGCCGCTCGCGATCTTCCTGCTGCTGATCTTTGTCGTGCCGATCGGCGCCCTGCTCACACGCGCCGTGCAGAACCCCGAGGTGGCCGACGCGCTGCCCAGAACCGTCGTCGCCCTGAAGGGCTGGGACCGCAAGAGCCCGCCCACCGACGCCGCCTACGCCGCGCTCGCCGCCGACCTCACGACCGTGAGCGAAGGCGAAGCGATGGGCGCACTGGCCCGCCGCCTCAACACAGAAATTTCAGGCTTCCGCTCGCTGGTGGCCAAGACCGCGCGCGCCATGCCGCTGGCCGATGACCAGGGCAAGGCACTGTCGCTCACGCCCGGCCAGACCCGCGCCAAGCTGCTTGAAGTCGACGAGCGCTGGGGCGATGTCGCGTATTGGCAGGCCATTGCCAAGAACAGCAGCCGCACGTCGCCGTTCTACCTGCTGGCCGCGCTGGACCACCGGCAAGACGCCTTCGGCCACATCGAAGCCACCGACCCCGACGAGCAGATCTACGTGACGGTGTTCGTGCGCACCTTCGTCATCAGCGCGATGGTGACGCTGTTCGCCCTGCTACTTGGCTATCCGCTGTCGTACTGGATTGCCTCGCTGCCGGAGCGTCGCGCCAACCTCGTCATGGTGATGGTGCTGATCCCGTTCTGGACGTCCATCCTCGTGCGCGTGGCGGCGTGGATCGTGCTGCTGCAGACCGAAGGCCTGATCAACCACGGCCTGATCGACCTCGGCATCATCAAGGAGCCGCTGGCGCTGCTGTTCAACCGCGTGGGCGTGTACATCTCGATGACGCACATCCTGCTGCCGTTCATGATCCTGCCGCTCTACAGCGTGATGAAGTCGATCCCGCCCACGTACCAGCGCGCGGCCGTGTCGCTGGGCAGCCATCCGTTTGCCGCCTTCTGGCGCGTGTATGTGCCGCAGACGTATCCGGGCATCGGCGCCGGTGCGCTGCTGGTGTTCATCCTGGCGCTCGGCTACTACATCACCCCCGCGCTGCTAGGCGGGCCGAACGACCAGATGGTCAGCTACTACGTGGCGTACTTCACCAACGTCACGATCAACTGGGGCATGGCGTGCGCGCTGGGTGCGCTGCTGTTGCTGGCCACGCTGGTGCTGTACGCCGTGTATGGACGCTTCACGCGGCCCAAGGTCCGCGTTGGTTGAACGGAGCCCATCGAACATGAAACTCGCCAAACCGATGTTCGCCCCGCACACCTCGCTCATCGAGCGCCTGTGGTACTTCGCGCTGCGCGGCCTGGCCGTGCTGACCCTGCTGTACCTCGTGCTGCCTGTGCTGGTGATCGTGCCGCTGTCGTTCTCGTCGAGCACGTTCCTGTCGTATCCGATTCCGAGCTATTCACTGCGCTGGTATCAGAACCTCGTCACGTCGGATGAATGGCGCATGGCGGCCAAGAACAGCTTCATCGTCGCGCCCGCCGCCACGATCGTCGCAACGGTGCTCGGCACCCTGGCCGCCATCGGGCTGAACAAGGCGGACTTCCGCGGCAAGGGCCTGCTGATGGCGGTGCTGGTGTCGCCGATGATCGTGCCAGTGGTCGTCGTAGGCGTCGGCATGTACCTGTTCTTTGCCCCGCTGGGCCTGGCCAACACGTATATCGGGCTGATCCTCGCGCATGCGGCGCTGGGCGTGCCGTTTGTGGTGACGACCGTGCTGGCGACGCTGCAGGGCTTCAATCACAACCTCGTGCGGGCGAGCCTGTCGCTGGGTGCCAACCCGGTCATGACGTTCTTCCGCATTACGCTGCCCGTCATCGCACCGGGCGTGATTTCCGGCGCGCTGTTTGCGTTTGCCACGTCGTTTGACGAAGTGGTGGTGACGCTCTTCCTGGCGGGGGCCGATCAGGTGACGCTGCCGCGCCAGATGTTTACCGGGATTCGGGAGAACATCTCGCCGACGATTGCGGCGCTGGCGACGATCTTGATTGTGTTTTCGACGTGTCTGTTGCTGACGTTTGAATGGCTGCGGGGGCGGGCTGCGGCTAAGGCGGTGGCTTGAGGAACGTGTTGACGATTTGATTATTGGATGTTCTGGCAACGCATTGATGGCGTTGGTGCATCCCTTGTTTCATCCCCTGCCGGGGGCGACTTACTTTCTTTGTCTTGCCAAAGAAAGTAAGCAAAGAAAGGCGCGCCCGATGCGGCGACCCCCTCCTTGAATTTATGTCGCAAGGAGGGAGGGGAGGCAAACTCGCTGCGCTCAGACAGGCCTCCCCTCTTTTTCCTCCTTGCAACAGAAATTCAAGGCGCCGCATAGGGCAGGAAAGTCAAAGGCCAGACCATCGATCACCAGTGCAGCAGGCACCACCAACACAACGCGAAGCAAAGCGAGCCACGGAAGCAGAAATAAGTGGCACGTAGGCCAGCACACCGTCGGTGTGGCCTTTGACTTTCCTGCCCTTGATGGCGCCTTGGATTTTTGTAAGCGGGCGGAAAAAAGACGGGGAACTGTCTGAGCGCAGCGAGTTTTCCCCGTCTCCGCCCGGTTACAAAAATCCAAGGGGAAGTCGCCATCTCGGGCGCGCCTTTCTTTGCTTACTTTCTTTGGCAAGACAAAGAAAGTAAGTCGCCCCCGGCAGGGGGTGAAACAAGCGCTGCGCCGCCGCGCCAACCCATCAAGCCACCAGTTCCAAATTCCGAACGCAACACGCAGAGCTATTTCCTCGGCGCCCCGAGCTCAGAGCTCGACAGCGGGACGGCAGAACGCCGAGTGTCGCGATCTGCCGCTGCTTACAGGAACATCCCGCCCGACGCCTCAATCCGCTGCGCATTGATCCACCGGTTATCCGGCGACAGCAACGAGGCCACCACGCCGCCAATATCGTCCGGCAGGCCAGCGCGCCCCAGTGCCGTATTGGACGCCACCATCGCATTGAGGCTCGCGTTGTCGCGCACCGCACCGCCGCCAAAGTCCGTCTCGATGGCGCCCGGCGCCACCACGTTCACGGCAATGCCGCGCGGGCCGAGTTCCTTCGCCAGATAGCGCGTCAGCACCTCCACCGCGCCCTTCATTGCCGCATACGCGCCGTAGCCCGGCAGCGCAAAGCGCGCCAGCCCCGACGAGATATTCACGATGCGCCCGCCGTCCGCCATGAGCGGCAGCAGGATCTGCGTGAGGAAGAACACGCCCTTGAAATGCACGTTCATCAGTTCGTCGAACTGCGCTTCGGTGGTTTCGGCCACCGTGGCATGCACGCCAACGCCGGCGTTGTTGACGAGGTAATCGAAGCGCTCGGCCTTCCACTGCGCCAGCACGCCGCGCACGGCCTCGGCAAAGGCCGGGAACGTGGCGATCTTGCCGACGTCCAGCTGCAAGGCGGCGGCGCGGCGGCCCTGGGCAGTCAGTTCAGCGACGAGGGCATCGGCTTCCGCTCGGTTGGTGCGGTAGGTGAAGATCACGTCGGTGCCGCGCTGGGCCAGCTTCTGCACCATGTTCTTGCCAAGGCCGCGGCTACCGCCGGTGACGATCGCAATGGGGGTGTGGGTCTGGGTCATGTTTGCTCTCCGGTTGGGTTTGGGATGGGTGTCGAACACCGTGAGAGCATGGTATTGGGCGACAAACAAAGAATAAATCTCGCTTATCCTATCGCTGTGTTTGCTCACAGATAACAATCAACTCACCCGCCCGCCATGTCCACCAACCAACTCGAAGCCATGCAGGTTTTTGTGCGCGTGGCTGAACTTGCCAGCTTCACGCGCGCGGCAGAAGCCTTGAGCATTCCCAAGCCGGCCGCCTCGGTGGCGGTGCAGCAGCTGGAGACGATGCTCGGCACGCGCCTGCTGCACCGGACCACCCGCAAGGTGCAGCTCACGCAGGACGGCCAGACGTTCTACGAGCGCTGCCAGGATCTGCTGGCCGACATGGACGAACTGCAGACCATGTTCCGCCAGAGCCCTCAGGCGCTGCGCGGCCGGCTGCGCGTCGACATGCCGGTGGGCGTGGCGCGCCGCATCGTCATCCCGGCCCTGCCCGCGTTTCTGGAGATGCATCCCGACCTCGAGATCGAGCTGTCCAGCACCGACCGCCGCGTAGACCCCGTGCGCGAAGGCTTCGACTGCGTCCTGCGCATCGGCAACCTGGCCGACAGCAGCCTCATCGCACGCCCGCTCGGCCAGCTGCATCAGGTGAACTGCGCGAGCCCCAGTTACATCGCGCGCTATGGCATGCCGAAAACGCTCGAAGACCTAGACCACCATCGTATCGTCCATTACGTGCAGACGCTGGGGACGAAGTCGCCGGGGTGGGAATACACGGTGGACGGCCGCTCGGCGTTCCGGCCGATGAAAGGCGCGGTGACCGTCAGCTCGGCCGAGAGCTACGATGCAGCGTGCCGCGCGGGGCTCGGAATGATCCAGGCACCGGTGTACGCGGGGCTGTCGTCGGCGATTGCGGACGGTACGCTCCTTGACGTCATGCCCGACTTCCGGCCGCCGCCGATGCCGGTCTCGCTGGTGTATCCGAACCGGCGAAACCTGCCGGTTCGGGTGCAGGTCTTCATGAACTGGATGAGCGAGTTGCTGGAGCCGTATCTGGAACCGCTGGGCACGAATGCGTAGGCGCTCCGCCTTGCGGCCGGTGTAGTCTCACGGCTTGCCGCCGCCCGCAATCTCACCCCCGACCCAGCCAATGAACGCTCTCCAACACTGCGCGATGTGCGCGCTGCTCGCCTGCAGCGTCGCCGTCGCTTCGCCCGATGAAGATCGACTCGGCAAGGCGCAAGGCTATCCGCTCGCGCCAAGCGCCGCACGCATCCACGAGGCCCAGTACATCGTGGGGGCCTTCAGCGGCATGGACCGCATCTCGCCGTCTTGCGAACTGGCGCCGGCCGACCAACCGGTGCAGCTCAAGATCGCAGACAAGGAGGCGGATGTCCGGTATCGCTTCCGCAACCATGACTACACGCTGGCCGACTACATGGAGCATCAGCGCGCGACCGCTGTGCTGATCGTTCAGGACGGCGTCATCCTGGCCGAGCATTACGGCTACGACCGCACGCGCGACATGCGCATGCTGTCCAACTCGATGGCCAAGACGCTGGTTGCACTGGCCATCGGCAAGGCGCTGGAGGATGGAAGCCTGCACTTGCTGGACGACCGTGTTGACCAGTACGTGCCGGACCTTGCAGGCACGCTGTACGGTGAAACGCGCATCGTCGATCTGCTGCGCATGGCCTCCGGCGCGAAGTACGTCGAGGACTACACCCCCACCGACGACCGTGCACGTTTTCTCAAGACGGCAGCAAAGCAAGGCGTGCTCGCGGCCGCGGCCCAAGTCAACGAGCGCGCCGATGCGCCGGGCACGCGTTTCAACTACGCGGGCGCGCAAACCGAAGTGTTGGCGCTCGTGCTGCAAGCGGCGACGCACCGCAGCCTGTGCGACTTCGTTGACGACAAGCTATGGAAGCCGATGGGGGCCGAAGGCAAGGCGACCTACCTCCTGCGCCAATCCGACGGATCGGCGTTTGCCCAGGGCGGCTTCAATGCAACGGCGCGGGACTACGCGCGCCTCGGCTCGATGCTGGCCAACGATGGCGTGGTGCAAGGCCGGCAAGTCGTGCCGCGCGACTTCCTGCTCGACATGACCGACGCAGCGCGCCAGCCCGATGCGTTTCGCCCAGGGCAGATGACGTATCACGGCAGCCGCTATTACGGCTACGGCTATCAGGTCTGGCTCCTCCCGGGACAAGCACGGCGATTCGTGCTGCTCGGCGTCCATGGGCAGGCGATCTACGTGGACCCGCAATCCGGGCTCACCATGGTCCATCTTGCGGTGGGCCAGGACGCGTCGGGCGATGCAAGCGGCGCGCACCTGGGCGCCGAGCGTGATGCGTTGTGGCGCGGCGTTGTCGAGAAGTTTGGCCGCTAGACGCGCCGCTGGTGCTGGTGAAAAAAAACGCGCCGAGATCACGTCGGCGCGTTTTTTCTTTGAGCACGCGGCTTCCGTTAAAACCGATGGTTGACCCGCACATACGCAGACTGCGCAGACACGTGGCTCGTGTTGAGGGTGGTATCCACACCCAAGGACACCGTGGTCGCCTTGGCCGCCTGAAGCGTGACGCTCGCCCCCGTCGTCAGGAACGAACGCGGCAGATCGGTGCCCGGGGCCGCGAACACGGTGCCGTCCTGGCTCTGCACCTGGACGACACGGCCGGCGTTCATCAGCTCATGCGCATAGCCCAAGCGAAGTTGCACGTTGACGGGGCGCACGTCTCCGAAGGCCTTGTCGAGCGTGACGCCCACATACGGCTGGAGGCTGCGAGCGCTGTCCGGGCCGACCTGGAGGTTCTGGCCGTGGGCGCCGTCCTCTCCGAAGCCGCTGCCGCGCACGTAGGCGTAGCGCAGGCCCAGGTGCGGCGCGAGGCGGAGGCCGCCGATCTCCAGGGGCAAGCTGGCTTGCGTGGCAGCCGTGAATTCGTGCGCGAGATGGTCGCCCTCGGCGGTGCCCACGCTGCCGAACGGCCGCTTCTGCGAGAAGAAATCGAGCCCATAGCCGACCGTGGCCGACAGGTTGATGGCGCCCATCGGCTGCGCGCCGTAAAGTGCCACGCGCAACGTGTCGATGGCGCCCGATGCGCCGGTCGTGTCCTCGCCGAGCGTGGTGTGCGTGTAGCCGCCCGCCGCGCCGACGGTGGCAGCGCCCATGCGGCCCTCCGCTCCCGCCAGGAACCCGTAGGCATGCGTGAGGAAGCCCGGCGCATTGCCTGTGCCGCCCACCTTCGTGCTGGATCCGCTGGCCGTAGCCCAGACGTTGTTGGCGCCGCCCAGCGCGCCTTGCGGCCCGGACAACCGGCCGAGCAGCGCGGCATTGGCGCTTTGCGCCTGCAGCAGCGCCGTCGTGCCAAGCGCCGTGTAGATGGAGGTTTTTGTCGGGGCGACGACGGTCCCGCCGCCGGGTGCACCGGGCGCCGTTGCTTCCGCGAGCAGCAGATCGACCGCATTCGCTCCGTAGTCGACCGATGTCTGCAGCGTGCCGAGGCTGGCGCCGGCCGTGGCGGTGCTGACGTTGGCGAAGCGGCCCGTCACGCCGTTGGCCGCGCTCAGCACGGTGTAGCGGCGCGCGGTGTAGGTGCCCGGATCGAACACGATGGCAAGCGACCCGCCGAGCGCCGCGGCACCGCCCACGCGCAGTTGCGAGGCGTCCGTCGGGCTCACCTCGATGGCGAGCGTCCCGCCCGACGCTTGCGTGTAATTGCCGCCAACGGACAGCGTGCCGATGGAGCCGCCCGGCGCCACCACCCCGCTGCTGCTCACATCGCCCGAAACCGTGCCGTGGCCGCGCAGCGTGCCGAGCGCGTTCACCAGGACATTGCCGCCAAGCACGGCACTGGCGTTTGCCGCATCGCCGACGGCCAGCGTGCCGCCTGCCACCGTGGTCGACCCAGAGAAGCTGCTGCTGACACCGTTCAACGTGAGCGTGCCCGTGCCCTGCTTGATCAACGATCCGTTGCCGCTCAGGCTGCCGCCGAAGGCTTGGGACGAGTCGTCGGCCAGCGTCAGCGCGCTGCCATTCAGCACCACGCGGCTGCCAGCGACGCCCGAGAGATGCGCGACCGTCTGGCCGGCTCCTGCGGACAGATCGAGTGCCGACGTTGCGCCCGTGAGCGCGACCGTCGTACCCGAGGCCAGTCGGCCGGCACCCGTCAACGCCAGCGTGCCGGCGTTGATCGTCGTTGCACCGCCATAGGTGTTCACGCCGGACAGAGTTTGCGTGCCGCCATTCAACGTGAGGCCGCCCGTGCCGCCGATTGCGCCGCTAAAGGTGCCGGCTGCGTTGGCGAGCGTCAGCGACCTGCCACCAAGGGCGACGATGCCCGAACCCGTCAGTGCGTTGATCGTGGCGCCGGACGTCGTCCCCGAAATATCGAAGGTGCCGTTGTTCACCACGCCGCTGGAGGCCGCGATGCTGCCAGCGCCGGACAGCGCGAGTGTGCCGCCGCCGATCGTCGTTGCGCCGGTAAAGCCGTTGACGCCCGACAGCGTTTGCGCGCCACCGCTGACCGTGAGGCCGCCCGTCCCCCCGATCGTGCCGCTGAACGTGCCGGCTGCGTTCGCAAGCGTGAGCGTCCGGCCACCGAGGGCGACGATGCCGGAGCCGGTCAATGCGTTGATGGTCGCGCCCGAGGTCGTCCCCGAAATATCAAACGTGCCGTTGTTCACCACGCCGCTCGAAGCCGCGATGCTGCCGGCGCCAGACAACGCGAGCGTGCCCGCATTGATGGTCGTGCTGCCGGCATAGCCCGCCGTGCCCGAGAGGGTCAACGTGCCGGCCCCGGCCTGCACCAGATTGCCGGCGCCGCTGATGGTGCCGGCGTACGTCACCGCGTCGCTGCGATTGAAAGCCAGTGTGCCGTTGTTGACGATGTTGCCGGCCACCGAACCAGTGGTGCCGCCGTTGCCGATCTGCAGCGTGCCCGTGGTGATGGTGGTCGCGCCGGTGTAGGTGTTGTCGCCCGTCAGCGTGATCGTTCGACTGCCGGTGACGCCCACGCCGCCCGCGCCCGATATGACGCCTGACACCACGAGGTTCGTCGTGGTCGAATCGAGCGTGACGCGCGACGTGGCGTCGCCCAGCGTGACGTTGTTGGAGAGCGAGAGGCCTGCAGTGCCGGCAGTGATCTTGGCTGCCGCCCCCGCGGCCACCTCGAGGTTGCCGATGATGTTGGAACCCGTCACCAGTTGCAGCGTGTTGTTCGTCCCGTTGAACTGGATGGCTGCCGCACGCGTCACGCCGTCGCTGGACAATCCGCCGCTGATCGTGCCGCCATTGACGATGACGGCGCCGTTGGCAATGACACCCGCGCCCGCGGCACCGCCGTTGCCCGCGCCGCCAGTAATCGTGCCGACGTTGGTCAGCACATTGAACGCGGCGGCCAGGTTGACGCCCGCGCCACTGGCACCGGCCGTGCTGCCCGCGCCACCGGCAGCGCCGCCAACACCGCCGACGATCGTCCCGATGTTGGTCACCTGCGAGCCGGACCCCAAGGTCAGCAACCCATCGCCGCCGCCCCCACCGCCACCCGGGTTTCCGCCGCCGCCTCCGTTGCCGCCATTGCCACCAACCAGCGTGCCTTGGTTGTTCACTTCGCCGACCGGCGTCACCATCACCAGGCCTGCGCCGCCGCCACCGCCGCCTCCACCGTTGGAAGCGGCCCCCGATGTGCCGGCCCCCCCGTTTCCGCCCGCGCCGCCCTGCACAGTTGCGCCATTGCTGACAGTGACGCTGGTGCCCGTGGAATACACGCCCGCACCGCCGCCACCCCCACCGGCTGCAAAGTTGAATCCGTCGTACGCTTGGCCCGCGCCGCCCTGCGCGTTTGCATTGACCACGGCATCGCCAGCGAGTACGACGGCCGGCGAGCCTCCAACGCCGCCCTGCCCGCTGTCGTTCGTGGCACCGGTGCCACCCGTGCCGCCTGAGGTTGGCCCGCCGGGGACTTGGACAGTGGCAGTGCCTCCGCCCAGCGTCGAAGAACCGCCGCCTCCGCCATTGCCGCTGCCGCCGTTGCCGCTGCGATCCGGGATGCCGTTGCCGCCCGCGGCGCTGCAATTGGCGATCGTGGTCGGCGAGCACGTGGCGGCCCAGCCTGGGAGCGCCGTGCCCGCCAGGCCGACCGACACACCGATGGAAATGAGCGAAGCGCGCCGACGCGCATGCGCTGTGTGGGTACCGGCGTCAACGCCCCCGTGCGACGCCTTTGTGCATTCGGACACCACCTGCGGCGCACGCAAGGTGCGGCTCCAGACCAGCCGATAGACCCGGTTCATGTCGATCCCCTCGTTGCATAGACCCATGGGCCCGGCGCTGATCTTGGAGAGGCATGACCGTGGCGCGGTTGACCCGTTCTTGTGTTGTCGCTTTCCGGTGCGCCGCCGGGTGGATGCATTCTTCGGCTGATAGAGCGTGGCGCATGCGGGCGCAATATAACACTTGCCTAAGGAATATTGCCGCGGCCATCTCAGGCCGGCCGCGTGGATGCGTACCCGTGGCGACGGGCCAAAAAAAACGCGCCGAGTGGCCCCGGCGCGTTTTGCATTGCTGCGGCAGAACAGGTCAGCCCATCCACTTCCGCGCGTTGCGGAACATCCGCATCCACGGGCTGCTGCCGTCGCCGGCGGTCTCCCATTCCTTCGGATGCCAGCTCATCTGCACGGCCCGGAACACGCGTTCCGGATGCGGCATCAGCACGGTGAAGCGGCCGTCGTGCGTCGTCACCGACGCAATGCCCTGCGGCGAGCCGTTCGGGTTCAGCGGATACGTCTGCGTGACTTCGCCACGGTTGTCGACGTAGCGCAGGCCCACGGCCACCTTGCCGATGTCGCCCTGCTGCGAGAAGTCGGCATAGCCTTCGCCGTGCGCGACGACGATGGGGATGCGGCTGCCTTCCATGCCCGCGTAGAAGATCGACGGGGATGCCTCCACCTGCACGGTGACCAGGCGGCCTTCGTATTGCTCCGACTGGTTGCGGGTGAACTTCGGCCATGCACCGGCGCCCGGGATGATCGGGGCGAGGTTCGCCATCATCTGGCAACCGTTGCACACACCCAGCGCGATCGAATCGGTGCGGTTGAAGAACGCCGCGAACTGCTCGGCGAGCATGCTGTTGAAGAGGATCGTCTTCGCCCAGCCTTCGCCCGCGCCGAGCACATCGCCGTAGCTGAAACCGCCGCAGGCGACGAAGCCCTTGAAGCTGGCGAGGTTCGTGCGGCCGGCCAGCAGGTCGCTCATGTGGACGTCGTAGGTGTCGAAGCCGGCCTTGTCCATCGCATAGGCCATTTCGACTTGCGAGTTCACGCCCTGCTCGCGCAGGATCGCCATGCGCGGGCGGGCGCCCGTGGCGATGAACGGCGCGGCCACGTCTTCCGCAATATCGAACGTGAGCTTGGGGGAGATGCCCGGGTCTTCAGCGTCGAGGATGCGGTCGTATTCGCTCTGCGTGCACTCGGGGTTGTCGCGCAGGCTGGCGATGCGCCAGGAGACATCCGTCCAGGTGCGTTGCAGTTCGATGCGGGAGGCGCTGAACACCTTCCTGGCGTCGCGCCAGATCTCGATGTGGTCGTTGGCGTTCGGTGCGCCGATGACGTGGCTGCAGGCGGCCAGGCCGTGCTCGCGCAGCACCGCGAAGACGGCATCGCGCTGCGCCAGCGGCACCTGAATGACGGCACCGAGTTCTTCGGCAAACAGCGCGCGCAGCGTCAGGTCGGCGCGGCGGCCGGAGATCTGCTGCGCCCAGTTCTTGGCGTCGCCGTAGTCGGATTCATGCGCGCCGTCGAGCGTCAGCATGTCGACGTTGATCGACACACCGCAGTGGCCGGCGAAGGCCATTTCGCAGACGGTTGCCCACAGGCCGCCGTCGGAGCGGTCGTGGTACGCCAGCAGCGAACCGCTGGCGTTCAGTTGCTGGATGGCGGCGAAGAAGCGCTTGAGGTCTTCGGCGTCGTCCACGTCGGGCACGCTGTTGCCGATCTGCTGCGTGACCTGGGCCAGGATGCTGCCGCCCATGCGGTTCTTGCCGCGGCCCAGGTCGATCAGGATCAGCGTGCTGTCTGCCGGCGCGTTGGCCGATTCGACCTGCTTGAGCTGCGGCGTGAGCGTCTTGCGCACGTCCGTCACCGGCGCGAACGCCGAGACGATCAGCGAGACCGGCGCGACGACTTCCTTGGCAACGCCGTCGTCTTCCCACTTGGTGCGCATCGACAGCGAATCCTTGCCCACCGGAATGCTGATGCCGAGCGCCGGGCACAGCTCCATGCCGACGGCCTTCACGGTGTCGTACAGGCGGGCGTCTTCGCCGTTCACGCCGCAGGCGGCCATCCAGTTGGCGGACAGCTTCAGCTGCGTGAGCGAATCGATCGGTGCGGCCGCGATGTTCGTGATGGCCTCGCCGATCGCCATGCGGCCCGATGCCGGTGCGTTGATGACGGCCAGCGGCGTGCGCTCGCCCATCGTCATCGCCTCGCCGGCATAACCCTTGTAGTCGAGCGTCGTGACGGCCACGTCGGCCACCGGCACCTGCCACGGGCCGACCATCTGGTCACGCGTGTTCAGGCCACCGACGGTGCGGTCGCCAATGGTGATGAGGAACGACTTGCTGGCCACCGTCGGATGGCGCAGCACGTCGCGTGCGACGACTTCCAGGTCCAGGCCGGTGACATCGACTTCTGGTAGCTCCTGCGCGACGCGGCGAACGTCGCGGTGCATGCGCGGCGGCTTGCCGAGCAACACGTCCATCGGCATGTTGACCGGGAAGTGCTCGGGGCTGTCGGCCGGGGCGCTGCTGTCGACCACTTGCAGCTGCTGTTCGTCGGTCGCAAAGCCGACCACCGAGAATGGCGCGCGCTCGCGCTCGCACATCGCCTGGAAGCGCGGGAAATCGCCCGGGGCGATGGCCAGCGTGTAGCGCTCCTGCGATTCGTTGCACCAGATTTCGGCCGGGGAGAGCCCCGATTCTTCCAGATGCACCTGGCGCAGGTCGAACCGTGCGCCCTTGTCTGCGCCGTCCACCAGTTCCGGGAAGGCGTTCGAGATACCGCCCGCACCGACGTCGTGGATCGACAGGATCGGGTTGTCTTCGCCCAGCGCCCAGCACGCGTTGATGACTTCCTGCGCGCGACGCTGCATTTCGGGGTTGCCGCGCTGGACGGAGTCGAAGTCCAGGTCGGCGGTATTGGTGCCGGTGGCCATCGAGCTGGCCGCGCCGCCGCCCATGCCGATGCGCATGCCGGGGCCGCCCAGCTGCACCAGCAGCGTGCCGGCAGGCAGGCCATGCTTGTGCGTGTGCCCGGCATCGATGTTGCCAATGCCGCCGGCGATCATGATCGGCTTGTGATAACCGCGCACGGTGCCGCCCACGTTCTGCTCATAGACGCGGAAATAGCCGCCGAGGTTGGGCCGGCCGAATTCGTTGTTGAACGCAGCGCCGCCGATCGGGCCTTCGATCATGATCTGCAGCGGCGAGGCGATCCGCTCGGGCTTGCCGACGGGGCCCGGTGCCGCTTCATCGGGATTGCGGTGCGCCATGGGCTGGGCCGCATCGCGGGCGTTTTCCCACGGCTGCACGGCGTCGGGCAGCAGCAGGTTCGACACGGTGAAGCCCGTCAGCCCGGCCTTGGGCTTGGCGCCACGGCCGGTCGCGCCTTCGTCGCGGATCTCACCGCCCGCGCCGGTCGACGCACCGGGGAACGGCGAGATGGCTGTCGGGTGGTTGTGCGTCTCCACCTTCATCAGCGTGTGCGTGAGGGCTTCGCGGCGGCCGTACTGCGGCACACCCGTCTCGCCTTCCGTGCCTGCGCGCGGGAACCAGCGCTCGGCCATGCCGCCTTCCATGATGGCGGCGTTGTCCGAATACGCGACGATCGTGCCCTGCGGCGCAAGCTGGTGCGTGTTGCGGATCATCGCGAAGAGCGACTTGTCCTGCTGCTCGCCGTCGATCGTCCAGTCGGCGTTGAAGATCTTGTGGCGGCAGTGCTCGCTGTTGGCCTGCGCGAACATCATCAGCTCGACGTCGGTCGGGTTGCGTTCGAGCTTGCGGTAAGCATCGACGAGGTAGTCGATTTCGTCGTCGGAGAGGGCCAGGCCCATCTCGACGTTGGCGGCTTCCAGCGCCTGGCGACCGCCGGCGATGTCCACAAAGCGCAGCGGCTTGGCCGGCAGCACGTCGAACAGGCCGTAGCCGGCCTCGCGCGTGTCGACCACGGTTTCGGTCATGCGATCGTGCAGGTGCGCGGCGACGGCGGCGCGGGTGGCGTCGTCCAGGTGCCTGGCAGTACCGGTCAGGCTGCGGATCAGCCCCTTCCTGCACGTCACGGTGAATTCGACGCCCCGCTCGATCCGGTGGATCTGCGGCAGCGCGCAGTGGCGGGCGATTTCCGTCGCCTTGCTGGCCCACGGCGAGATCGTGCCGAAGCGCGGGATGACCACGAAGCGGTCACCCTCGACATCGGCCGGGGCGGGCGAACCGTAGGTCAGCAGCGCTTGCACACGGGCAGCCTCATCGGCCGACAACGGCGTGTCGGCGGCGACGAAATGCAGGTATTGGGCACTGACGGCATCGATGTCCGGATCGATGCGCTTAAGGGTGGAAAGCAGGCGTTGCTGGCGGAAGGCGGACAGCGCGAGAGCGCCGGGGAAGCACGAGAAATGCGCCATGGTGGGCAAGGCAGGCAGTAGCAGGAAGAGGAGGTTTCCCGGCGTGCGCGGGAAAACCGCTATTGTACCTTGCCCAAGCGTTGTTACCGACCGTCAAATCACCCTGAAATCGCCCATGAACAGCCGTTGCCGCGGCTGGAACGCGCGTTTCACAGCGACGTTGCGGAGCGCGCTGCCTGTTCGTAGAGCCCGGTCAGCACGCGCAGCAGGCGCGCGAGTTCGCCAATCTCGGCATTTTCTTCGCCGCCGGGCGAGATATTGCTGGTCAGGCACTGCTCGCGGATCTCGCGGTAGCGGGAGCAGGCCGTCTCGCCGGCCTCGGTGGTGGTGTATGTGACTTCCTTTCCGTTGCGCGTGCCCTCCACCAGCCCCATGCCCTGCAGTTTCTTGAGCGAATACGTGACGAGGTGGGTGTCTTCCACATTCAGCACGAAGCAGATGTCGGCCAGCCGCTTGGCGCGGCCCCGGTGGTTGACGTGGTGCACCACCAGCACGTCCAGGAAGGTCAGGTCGCGCACCCCGGCCGCCGCCATGCAGCGCACGCACCAGCGGTTGTAGGCGTTGTAGGCCGTGTTCAGCGCAAATTCGAACTCCGACAGCTCCGGACTGCGCAGCGATACGAGGTGCGACGAAGACACGATCGGACCACCTTTTCCACCCTGGCTGGCGGCTTGCGGGACATCGGCTTTCGGGGTGGTCGGCGGCTTGGACATTGCAACGGAGCTGGGAAAGGAAGGAAAACGCGGGCTATTGTAAGAGAATAGATCGTCATGTCTGTCCTGGTGGATCCGTAGTTCTCATGCCTGAACACCGCACTTGGCGGGAAATCCTCATCGACGGCGCGCTGGCCGCGCACCATGGCGCCGACCTGCTCTTCGGCACCGCCGGCATCCGCGCGCTGGAGGCTGCCGCCTACCGCACATTGGAGCCTTTCACACTGATGGCGCGGGCCGGTGAAGCCGCCGCCGACTGGCTGCAGACGCGTGCCCCGCACGGCCACCTGCTGTTCGTTGCCGGCCCAGGCAACAACGGCGGGGATGCGCTCGTGGCCGCCACCGTGCTGCATCTGGGCGGCCGCGCCGTGACCGTGTGGCTGGCTGCGGACCCGGCCCGGCTGCCCGACGACGCCCGCCGCGCCTGGACCGAAGCCTGCGCAGCGAATGTGCCGATCGAAACGCTCCACACGCCCGCCTCGGTGCCCGCGACGGCAGCCGCCATCGTCGATGGGCTCTTCGGTGTCGGGTTGGCGCGGCCGCTGACGGGGCTGCATGCCGCGCTGGTCGACACCATCAATGCCAGCGGCCTGCCCGTCTACGCGCTCGACATCCCGTCCGGGCTCAATGGCGACACGGGGCAGCCGCCCGCGCCGGATTCTCCCGTCATTGCAGCGCGCGGCACGATCACGTTTCTGGCGCCCAAACCGGGGCTGCTCACCGGCAGCGGCCGCGACGCCTCCGGCGATATCGCCTTGGCGGACCTGCAGGCCGCACAACCGGCCCACGACGGCGTGATCGAAGCCGATGCATGCATCAACGCGCCGGCGCGCTGGCTCACGCATGTGCCGCGCCGGCGCCACAATGGCCACAAGGGCACATACGGTAGCGTGGCGGTCGTGGGCGGCGCGCAGGGCATGGTGGGCGCGCCGCTGCTGTCGGCGCGCGGTGCGTTGTACCTGGGTGCCGGGAAAGTGCACGTGGTGTCGCTTGCCGCCGATGCGCCCCGCGTTGATCCCGCGCAGCCGGAACTGATGCTGCACACATGGGGCACGGTCGACGCGGCCGACATGCAGGCGCTTGCCATCGGCCCGGGCATGGGCACCGGCAAGGAGTCGGAGGCGGCCCTGGCCCATCTGCTGGATCGCATGCTGTCGACCCGCACGCCTGCCGTATTCGACGCCGATGCGCTGAACCTTTTTGCCAAGGCGCCGGCTCTGCTGGCCCGGCTCACGCAGCTTGCTGAAAGTGGCGTGCCGATGGTCCTGACGCCGCATCCGCAGGAGGCGGCACGGCTGCTGCACAGCGATGCGCGCACCGTCCAGCAAGATCGTCTCGCAACAGCCAAGGCGCTCGTTAACCGGACGGGCGCCGTCGTGGTGCTCAAGGGTTCGGGCTCGATCATTGCGGCGCCCGGCATGCCGCCCGCCGTCAACCCGACCGGCAACGGCGGCCTGGCGACCGGCGGCACGGGCGACGTGCTGACCGGCATGATCGGCGCGCTGCTGGCCCAGGGCATGGGCGCGCACGAGGCTGCACTCGCCGCCGTGTGGCTGCATGGCCGCGCAGCGGATGACCTCGTCCAAGCCGGCGTCGGACCCATCGGCCTGCACGCGAGCGAACTCTGCGCCCCTGCGCGCCGGGCGCTGAATGCGCTGCTGGCGTCGGACGCTCGCCGATAGAACCGGTCCCATCGCGCCGCTATACTGCGCATTCCCCTTCGTTCTCCCTTACGCCGATATCACGCTGTATGCCCATCGCCCTCCCCGCCTGGCAATCCCTGACGCAACATGCAGAATCGATCCGCGCGGCGCATCTGCGCGACTGGTTTGCCGCGCCGGACGCCGAGCAGCGCGTGCACGCCTTCACACTGCAAGCCGCGGGCCTCACGGTCGACTATTCGAAGAACCGCATCACGCAAGACACGCTCGCCCTTCTGCTGCAACTCGCGGACGAAGCCGGCGTGCTCGCGTTGCGCGACGCCATGCTGCGCGGCGAGCGCATCAACAACACGGAGCATCGCTCGGTGCTGCACGTCGCGCTGCGCGGCCACGCCGAAGACGACTACCGCGCCGACGGTGAAGCCGTCATGCCTGAGGTCCTGCGTGTGCGCGCCCAGATGCGCGACTTTGCAGACCGCGTGCACAGCGGCGCGTGGACCGGCCACTCCGGCCAGCGCATCACCGACATCGTCAACATCGGCATCGGCGGATCGGACCTCGGCCCGCGCATGGTGTGCCGCGCGCTGGCGCATCTGGCTGTGCCCCAGGTGCGCGTGCATTTCGTCTCCAATGTCGACGGCACGGACCTGGCCGAAACGCTGGACCACCTGAACCCGGACACCACGCTCGCCATCGTCTGCTCCAAGACGTTCACCACGCTCGAGACGATGGCCAACGCGCACAGCATGCGCCGCTGGTTCGTCGAGCACGGCGTGGCCGAAGACAAGCTGAAGCAGCATTTCGTGGCCGTTTCCACCAACCGGGAGGCGGTCGTCCAGTTCGGCATCGATCCGGAGAACATGTTTACGTTCTGGGATTGGGTCGGCGGGCGTTTCTCGCTGTGGTCGGCGGTGGGGCTGTCCATCGTGCTGGCGATCGGGCCGCAGCAGTTCGAGGCGATGCTCGACGGCGCCCGTGCGATGGACCGTCACTTTGCCACCGCCGCCCCGCGCGAGAACCTGCCGCTCATTCTCGGGATGCTGTCGGTGTGGTATCGCGGCTTCTTCAATGCAGCAAGCGCCTGCACGGTGCCCTATTGTGCGCCGCTGGAATTGCTGACCGACTTCATGCAGCAACTGGAGATGGAGAGCAACGGCAAGTCGGTGCAGCGCAATGGCGCCACGGTCGACACAGACACCGGCCCCATCGTATGGGGCACGGCCGGCACCAACGGCCAGCATGCGTATTTCCAGCTGATCCACCAGGGCTCGCAGATTGTGCCGGTCGATTTCATCACCACGCTGGAGCCGGTGCGCAGCCTGCCCGGCCATCACGCCAAGCTGCTCGCCAACTGCTTCGCCCAGGGCGAGGCGCTGCTGCGCGGACGGACCGCCGATGAAGTCCGTGCGGGCGGCGTCACGGACGAGGCCCTGGTACCGCACATGGTGTTCGAGGGCAATCGCCCAAGCACGACCATCCTGATGGAGCGGCTCGATGCCGCCTCACTGGGCGCGCTCATCGCCTGCGCAGAACACCGCACCTTCGTGCAAGGCGCGGTATGGAACATCAACTCGTTCGACCAATGGGGCGTAGAGCTCGGCAAGAAACTCGCCAAGCCGATCCAGGCCGAACTGGAAGGCGCGCCCGCTTCGGTGGCGCATGACGCGTCCACGGCCGCGCTGATCCGCCGCGCCAAGGCCGCGCTCTGATTGGTCAGAGCTCGGTGACGGTTTCGTCGCCGATCAGGTGCCCCGCCTCGATGGTCAGAATGCGGCTGCAGCGCGCGGCCACGGAGCGGTCGTGCGTCACCAGCACGAGCGTGGAACCGGCGCTGCGGTTCAGTTCGAACATCAGCGCGATGACGGCCTCGCCGGTGGCCGTGTCGAGGCTGCCCGTCGGCTCGTCGGCAAACAGGATGTCGGGCTCGGTCACGAACGCGCGGGCCAACGCCACGCGCTGCTGCTCGCCGCCGGACAGCGTCTTCGGATAATGCGACAGCCGCGCCCCGAGGCCCACGCGCTCCAGCAGGACGGTGGCGCGCCGACGCATCTCGGGGCCGCTTGCACTGCCCTCCAGCTCCAGCGGCAGCATCACGTTTTCGAGCGCCGTCAGGTGCGGCAGCAGCTGGAACGACTGGAATACGAATCCCACATGGCTGCCCCGCACGGCCGCCCGGCCGTCTTCATCGAGGCTGAAGAGCTCGTGGCCGAGCAGCTTGACGCTGCCAGAGGTCGGCAGATCCAGTCCCGCCAGCAGACCGAGCAGCGTCGACTTGCCCGAGCCCGAGGCACCGACGATGGCCAGCGTCTCGCCGGCTTCCACCCGGAAAGCAACATCGCTCAGAATAGGCAACTCACCGGTGGCATCGCGCACGGTCTTGTGCAGCGAATCGACTTCAATCACCCAGGTAGCGGCAGACGACATGATGGAACGAGTGGGAAGTAAGAGGCGCAGCGTGAAGGCGTTGGTAGCGGCGCTCGGCTGCATGGCGTTTGGCGTGCTGCCGGTCGGGCAGCCTGCAGCAGCACAGGAGGCGACAACATCGCGCCGAATCGTGGTGCTGGGCGACAGCCTGTCGGCTGGATACGGCCTGGCTCAGGGCACCGGCTGGGTTGCGTTGCTCGACAAGCGCATCAAAGAACGGAAGCTCGATTATAGCGTCGCCAATGCCAGCATCAGCGGCGACACCACAGCGGGCGGCCGCTCCCGGCTGCCCGCCGTGCTGGCGCGCGAAAGGCCTGCCATCGTCATCCTCGAGCTGGGCGCCAACGATGCGTTGCGCGGCCTGTCGCTCGCCTCCAGCGAGACCAATCTGAAGGCCATGATCGAGGCGTCGCAGGCGGCTGGCGCCAAGGTGCTGCTGGTTGGCATGCGCATCCCGCCGAACTACGGGCCCGATTACAGCGAGCGATTCTTCGCCACGTTCGGCAAGCTGGCCCAGCAATACCATGTACCGCTCGTCCCGTTCCTGCTCGACGGTGTTGTGCAGCGCCAGGACTGGTTCCAGGAAGACCGCATCCATCCGGTTGCCGCGGCACAGCCGGTGATGCTCGACAACGTGTGGCCCAAGCTCGAGCCGCTGCTCAAGCGAGGACGCGGCCATTGATTTGCGCGCCCGGACCCGCCGCGTCATAAAAGAAAAAGCCCCCTGCGACGGGGGCTTTTCTGCTAGGTGCAGCAGCGTGCTTTCAGGACGCGTCGTCTGCCGTGTTGGCGGGCTTGGCGGCGTCGATCACGCTATTGTTGATCTTCACCTTCGAGCGTGCTTTCAACGCTTCGTAGTAAGCGTTGAACTCGGCCTGGCCTGCCACCTGCCCCAGTTGCTGCGCATCGGCAGCACGGCGCGCCTGATCTGCGTTGGCCGGCGGCAGCACCTTGTTGATGCGGTACAGCGCATAGCCCTGGGCACCCAGGTCGACACCGATGGTCGTGGGCAGCTTGCTTGCGTCGGCGCGCAAGATGGCGGTGAGCGCCGCGGGAAGCGTGCCCTGCGCCTGCTGGCGCGACACCGTCTGCACCGCGCCGAAGCCTTCGGCACTGTTGCTCTGCTTCACGGCAGCCAGCTTTTCTTCGCCCGCCTTCTTGGCCAGCGCTGCGGACTGTTCAGCAATCACCTTGGCCTTGACCTGTTCGCGCACGTCGGCCAGCTTCTTCACCGTCGCCGGGCGGTATTCCACCACGCGGGCCGCCACCAGCGTGGTCGGCCCCACCTGGATGGCCGGCGTGTTGCGATGGTTCTTGATCACGTCGTCGGCAAACAGGGCCTTGAGCACCTTGTCGTTGGCGACCGGGCTGTTGGCCAGCGCCGGGTTGGACGTGCGCGTCACGTTGTCGGCCGTCTGGATCTGCAGCTTGAGCTTGTCGGCCACCGGCTTCAGGCTGTCGGACTGGTCTTCAACCGTGTTGGAGAATGCATCAGCCAACTCGGAGTACTTCTTGTTGGCCAACTGCGTACGCACCTCGCGCTCGAGCTCGGGCTTGACCGCCTCCAGCGGCTGCACGCCGCCGCCCTTCACCTCTTCCAGCTTGATGATGTGGAAACCGAAATCGCTTTCCACCACGTCGCTGATGTCGCCCGGCTGCTTGAGCGCGAACAGCGCGTTCTCGAACGCCGGCACGGTCGCGCCCTTGCCGAGAAAGCCGAGCTCCCCGCCCTGCGCCGCCGAGCCCGGATCGCCCGAGTACTTCCTGGCCAGTTCGGCAAAACTTGCCGGGTTCTTGCGCACCTCGGCCAGGACTTCTTCGGCCTTCTTCCTGGCGGCCTCCTTGTCGGCAGGCTTCGCGTTGTCCGGCAGCTTGATCAGGATGTGGGCGGCACGGCGCTCTTCCGGCGTCTTGAAACGCGCGGCGTTCTGGTCGTAGTACTCCTTGATCTGCTCGGGCGTGACCGGAATCTGCTTCATCATGTCTTCGCCCGAGAACACGACGTACTCGGCCTTGACCTGTTCCGGCACCGAGAACTCCTGCTGGTGCGCGTCGTAGTAGGCCTGGATGGCCTTGTCGTCCGCATTGACCTTGGCAGCATAGTCCGCCGGCTTGAACAGCAGCGCCTGCACCTCGCGCTGCTGGTCGCGCGCCTGGATCAGGCGGTCGACCAGCGACTTCGGCACGAACGCCGTCGACACGATCGATTGCGGAATCTGCTGCTGGGCCAGTTCAAAGCGCAGGTTGCCCTCCAGCTGCTCGGGCGTCATGTTCTGCGCGGCCAGCAGGCGCACGTAGGCTTCCTGATCGAACGAGCCATCGGGCTTGCGCAGCGCGGCCACAGCGGGAATCTGCAGGATCGTGTCGCGGATCTTTTCGTTCGACACGTTCAGATTTGCACGCGCGACTTCATTGGCGAGCACGCGCTGCTGGATGATGCCGTCCAGCACGTCACGGCGCATCTGCGGGCCCTCGAACTGGCGCGGATCATATTGGGCGCCCAGCATCTGGCGCAGGCGTTCGGTCTGCTCGCGCACGCGCGCGTCGACTTCGTTGGTGGAGATGACCTTGCCGTCGACCTTGGCGGCATCGTGCGAGCTGTCCATGAAGCTCGAATAGCTTTGCACGCCAAAGAACACGAACGACGGGAACACCAGAATCAGCAGCACCAGAAACATCAAGCGCCGATGCGTACGTACGAAATCAAGCATGCTGGACCGGGGGTGAAGGGAAGATGGAAAATCCGGCGATTCTATCAGGTGCCGCCGACATCTCCGACAATCGCGGCGCGACGCACAGGCACACGCCAATGCATCGGCCGCAGAAAAGACAAAGGCCCGAACGAATCGGGCCTTTGTGCAAATTCTGGCGGAGCGGACGGGACTCGAACCCGCGACCCCCGGCGTGACAGGCCGGTATTCTAACCGACTGAACTACCGCTCCAGATTGGGTCGGACTGCACGACCTGCCGAGAGCGGCACTGCGAACGATGGTGGGTGCTGAGAGGCTCGAACTCCCGACCTACGCCTTGTAAGGGCGCCGCTCTACCAACTGAGCTAAGCACCCGTTCGCACTGCCGGCGCAAGCCGGACTGTCCGGCGCATGCGTTCGTTGTCACCCGAGCCGCAAGCACCAAAGCCCGCTAGTTTAGCGCATCTTTCAGCGCTTTGCCAGGTTTGAATTTCGCAACCTTGCCGCCCTCGATGGTGATGGCGGCCCCCGTGCGCGGGTTGCGCCCGTTGCGGGAAGACCGTTTGCCGACCAGGAATGTCCCGAACCCGACCAGCGTGACGGATCCGCCGTCACACAACGCGTCCTTGATCCCGCCGATCAACGCGTCGATGGCGCGCCCGGCGGCAGCCTTTGACATGTCAGTCTGTGCCGCCACATGGTCGATCAGATCTGTCTTGTTCATCGTGCCACCTCCCCGAACACCCGCTCAGTGTGGATTCATTAAAGTGGCCGCCTATCGACGTGTCAAGGCGAAGAACTGCCTACACCGCACCGCCGCCCGACAAAGAAAAAGGGCCCGAACATGTCGGGCCCTTTTTCAATCGCTACACGCTGGAGTTGTCAGTGGTGCACCATCTCCTGCGCCTTGCCGTCGTCGCTCTTCGCGGGCGCCGGCTTGGCTTCCTCTTCGGGCAGCGGCTCGGGCTTGCGCACCAGCGCGAGCTCCAGCACCTTGTCGATCCACCGTACGGGTTGGATCTCGATGCTGTTCTTCACGTTGTCCGGAATGTCGGCCAGGTCCTTGACGTTCTCTTCCGGAATCAGTGCCAGCTTGATGCCACCACGGTGAGCCGCCAGCAGCTTTTCCTTCAGGCCACCGATCGGCAACACCTCGCCGCGCAGCGTGATTTCGCCGGTCATTGCCACATCAGCGCGCACCGGAATCCCGGTCAGCACCGACACCAGCGCCGTCGTCATCGCAATACCTGCCGACGGGCCGTCCTTGGGCGTCGCACCTTCGGGCACGTGGATGTGGATGTCGCGCTTCTCGAACATCTCATCCTTGATACCCAGGCGCGCCGAACGCGAACGCACCACCGAGCGCGCAGCCTCGACCGACTCCTTCATCACGTCGCCCAAGGAACCGGTGCGGGTGATGTTGCCCTTGCCCGGCATCAGCGCGGCTTCGATGGTCAGCAGATCGCCGCCCACTTCCGTCCATGCCAGGCCGGTCACCTGGCCGACCTGATCTTCCTTGCCGGCCAGACCAAAGTCGAAGCGACGCACGCCTAGGAATTTGTCCAGGTTGTCCGAATCCACCTTCACGGACGTGCCGGCTTCCTTCTTCAGCAGCAACTGCTTGACCACCTTGCGGCAGATCTTCGAGACCTCGCGCTCGAGCGAGCGCACGCCGGCTTCCCGCGTGTAATAGCGGATGATGTCGCGCAACGCGGCTTCGGTCACCTCGATCTCGCCGGTCTTCAGACCATTGTTCTTGACCTGCTTGGGCAGCAAGTAGCGGCGGGCGATGTTGACCTTCTCGTCTTCCGTGTAGCCCGACAGGCGAATCACTTCCATCCGGTCGAGCAGCGGCGCCGGGATGTTCAGCGAGTTCGACGTTGCCACGAACATCACGTCCGACAGGTCGAAGTCCACCTCGATGTAATGATCCTGGAACGTGTGGTTCTGTTCCGGATCCAGCACTTCGAGCAGGGCCGACGATGGGTCGCCGCGGAAATCCGCACCCATCTTGTCGATCTCGTCGAGCAGGAACAGCGGATTGCGCACGCCGACCTTGGTCAGGCTCTGCAGGATCTTGCCCGGCATCGACCCGATGTACGTACGGCGGTGGCCGCGAATTTCGGCCTCGTCGCGCACGCCACCCAGCGCCATGCGCACGAACTTGCGGTTCGTCGCACGCGCCACCGACTGGCCCAGCGAAGTCTTACCGACGCCCGGCGGCCCCACCAGGCACAGGATCGGCGCCTTCACCTTCTCGACGCGCTGCTGCACTGCGAGGTACTCGAGAATGCGTTCCTTGACCTTCTCCAGACCGTAGTGATCCTGATCCAGCACCTGCTCGGCGTTGGCCAGGTCATTGTTGACCTTGCTCTTCTTGCGCCACGGCAAGCCGACCAGCGTGTCGATGTAGTTGCGCACGACGGTTGCCTCGGCCGACATCGGCGACATCAGCTTGAGCTTCTTGAACTCGGACTCGGCCTTCTTCTTGGCCTCCTTCGGCATGCGGGCGGCCTTGATCTTCTTGTCCAGCTCTTCAAGATCGGCGCCTTCTTCGCCTTCGCCCAGTTCCTTCTGGATGGCCTTGACCTGCTCGTTGAGGTAGTACTCGCGCTGGCTCTTTTCCATCTGGCGCTTGACGCGGCCGCGGATGCGCTTTTCCACCTGCAGGATGTCGATCTCGCCCTCCAGCTGCGACAGCAGGCTCTCCAGACGTTCGGTCACGTTGAACATCTCGAGAATCTTCTGCTTCTGCTCGAGCTTGATCGGCAGATGCGCGGCGATCGTATCCGCCAGACGACCCGGCTCGTCGATGCCCGACAGCGAGGTCAGGATCTCCGGCGGAATCTTCTTGTTCAGCTTCACGTACTGATCGAACTGCGACACGATGGCGCGACGCAGCGCCTCGGTCTCGGCCGATTCAGTGGGCTCCGGACCGACGGGCACGGCTTCGCAGAAAAAGTGCGATTCGTCGTCGGTGACGGACAGGATGTTGGCGCGCTGCGTGCCCTCGACCAGCACCTTCACGGTGCCGTCCGGCAGCTTCAGCATCTGCAGGATGTTGGCGATACAGCCGACCTCGTAGAGGTCCTTATCGGTCGGCTCATCCTTGGCCGCCGTCTTCTGGGCAACCAGCATGATGCTCTTGCCCGCCTCCATCGCGGCTTCGAGCGCCTTGATGGACTTGGGGCGCCCCACGAACAGCGGAATCACCATGTGCGGAAACACCACCACGTCACGCAGCGGCAACAGCGGCAGGCGAATCTGCTCAGCGGGTAAAAGTTGGGTTCCGGACATTATTTTCCCCAGAAAGTCATGTAAGGGCTAAATTGGGCGCGGCAACGTTTTTACAAGACCGTTGCTGCAAGTCGCATGCCGACCCGGTTTCCCGAAGCAAAAAAAGCCGCTCGCGTGCGAACGGCTTCCTGCATGGGACGCATACGGCGCATCCCGGCCGAGCATTCGCGTCAGAACCAGCACAGCCCCGGTGGGGCCGTGAGCCGGCTCTCAGTTGGAACCTGCAACCTTGGGCTGCTCTTCGTAAATCAGCAGGGGCTTGCCGTCGCCGGAGATCGTGCTCTCGTCGATCACCACCTTCTGCACGCCCTTGTGGTTAGGGAGGTCATACATCACATCCATCAGCGCATGCTCGACGATGGAACGCAGACCGCGCGCCCCCGTCTTGCGCTTGATCGCCTTGCGGGCAATCGCCGTCAGCGCGCTTGGACGGATTTCCAGCTCCACCCCTTCCATCGCCAGCAGCTTTTGATACTGCTTGACGATTGCATTCTTCGGCTCGACCAGAATCTCCATGAGGGCTGCCTCATCGAGCTTGGCCAGCGTCGCCACCACGGGCAGACGGCCGATCAGCTCGGGAATCAGGCCGAACTTGATCAGGTCTTCCGGCTCCACCTGGGGCAGCACTTCGTTGACGTCGCGTTCTTCCTTGCTCTGCACTTCCGCGCCAAAACCGATGCCGGTCTTGTCCGAGCGCTGCATGATGATCTTCTCCAGACCGTCGAATGCCCCGCCGCAGATGAAAAGGATGTTGGTGGTGTCAACTTGCAGGAAATCCTGGTTAGGATGCTTGCGGCCACCTTGCGGCGGAACCGACGCCATCGTGCCTTCAATCAGCTTGAGCAACGCCTGCTGCACACCTTCGCCGGAAACATCCCGCGTGATCGAAGGGTTATCCGACTTGCGCGAGATCTTGTCGATCTCGTCGATGTAGACGATGCCGCGCTGGGCCTTGTCCACCTCGTAATTGCAGTTCTGCAGCAGCTTCTGGATGATGTTCTCGACGTCTTCGCCAACGTAGCCGGCTTCGGTCAGCGTGGTGGCATCGGCGATGACGAAGGGCACGTTCAGCAGACGTGCCAGCGTTTGCGCAAGCAGGGTCTTGCCCGAGCCGGTCGGCCCGATGAGCAGAATGTTGCTCTTGGACAGCTCGACATCGTCCTTCTTGCCGAGGTGCTTCAAACGCTTGTAATGGTTGTAGACCGCAACCGCCAGGATCTTCTTCGCCTGCTCCTGACCAATCACGTATTGGTCAAGGCTCTGTCGAATCTCGTGCGGCGTGGGCAGGTCGGACTTGACGGCCAGGCCACCTTCCTTTTCGGAGATGGCGGCCTCATCCCGGATGATCTCGTTGCACAGGTCGATACATTCATCGCAGATGAAGACCGAGGGGCCGGCAATCAGTTTCTTGACCTCATGCTGGCTCTTGCCGCAGAACGAGCAGTACAGCAGCTTTTCGCCAGTCGAGCCTTTCTTGTCCGCCATAACGATAACCAGTAGTTCCTGGCAGCATCATACGCCAAATTATCTGGCGACGATCCGCAGGTGTTGTACAAAGCAAAAACGAGGCGCGAAGCCTCGTTTTTGACACCGCTTGACATGTTTGGTGCAACCGCCGGTGTGCCGCGCGCGACACCGGCTACCGTGCACACGCGTGCGCCCTCCCGATACTTCAGCGCTTGCTGATGACCTGGTCGATCAGGCCATACTCCTTGGCCTGCTCGGCGCTCATGAAATTGTCGCGATCGGTATCGCGGGCGATCTTGTCGACCGGCTGGCCGGTCACCTCGGAGAGCACCGTGTTCAGGCGCTCGCGCAGATACAGAATCTCGCGGGCCTGGATTTCGATGTCCGAAGCCTGACCGCGTGCACCGCCCAGCGGCTGATGAATCATGATGCGCGAGTTCGGCAGCGCCAGGCGCTTGCCCTTGGCACCGGCTGCCAGCAGAAAGGCGCCCATGCTGGCGGCCATGCCCATGCACAGTGTCGACACGTCCGGCTTGATGAACTGCATCGTGTCGTACATCGCCAGGCCGGACGACACCGACCCGCCGGGCGAGTTGATGTACAGCGAGATGTCCTTGTCCGGGTTCTCGCTTTCGAGGAACAACAGCTGTGCCACCACGAGGTTGGCAGTCTGGTCGTTCACCTCGCCCACCATGAAGATCACGCGCTCCTTGAGCAGGCGCGAGTAGATGTCATAGGCGCGCTCGCCGCGGCCAGACTGCTCGACCACCATCGGCACCAGACCGAGCCCCTGCGTTTCGAGCGCGGAAGCCTGGGTGCGGGCGAGTTGATCGATCAGTTCATTGCGGATCATGCGGTTCTCCGGTGCTTAAACTCAGCGGGTCGAATCAGCCTTGCGCCGGCGTGGCGGTCAGCTCTTCGAACGACACGGTCTTGTCGGTGACCTTGGCCTTGTCGCACACAAAATTTACCACGTTGTTTTCGAGCACGTAGGCTTCCATCTCGGCCAGGCGCTGCTGGTCGCCGTAGTACCAGCGGATGACTTCCTTCGGATCCTCGTAGCTCTTGGCGAACTCTTCGATCTCGGCCTTGACCTGCTCCGGCTTCGCTTCCAGGCCGTTGGCCTTCACGACTTCGGCCAGCACCAGGCCCAGCTTCACGCGGCGCTCGGCCTGCTGCGCAAACATCTCGGCCGGGATCGGCATGTTCTTGGCATTCGGCATGCCGCGCGCTTCCAGATCGCGGCGGGCCATTTCCACCAGACGCTCCTGGTCTTGCTCGACCAACGACTTCGGCACGTCCAGCTCGGCCACCTTCAGCAGCGTTTCCATCACCTGATCCTTGAGCAGCGCGTGCGTGCGGCGCTTGACTTCACGCTCGAGGTTTTCGCGGATGTCGGCGCGCATCTTGTCGAGGTTGCCGTCGGCGATGCCCAGCGATTGCGCGAAGGCCGCGTTGACTTCCGGCAGGTGCGCCCACTCGACCTGCTTGAGCGTGACGGTGAACTCGGCGGTCTTGCCGGCAACGTCCTTGCCGTGGTAGTCCTCGGGGAAGGCCAGCGGGAAGGTCTTCGACTCGCCCCGCTTCAGGCCCAGCGTGGCTTGCTCGAACTCGGGCAGCATGCGGCCCTCGCCGAGCACGAAGCTGAAGCCTTCGGCCTTGCCGCCGGCAAACTCCACGCCGTCGATCGTGCCGACGAAGTCCACCGTCACGCGGTCGCCGTTCTGGGCGACGGCTTCGCCGCCGTCACCGTGCTCGCCGGCCTCGCCGCGCGGGTGGTAGTGCACGCGCTGCTTGCGCAGGATGTCGATGGTCTTGTCGATTTCGGCGTCGGTGATCTCGGTCTTGGTGCGGGTCAGTTCTGCACCGGCCAGGTCGCCGATCTTCACCTCCGGATACACCTCGAAGGTGGCGTCGAAGGCGAACTGGTCATCGGCCACGCCTTCGGTCTTCAGTTCGAAGCGCGGTTGGCCGGCAACCTTCACGCCCTGCTGGTTCGTGATGTCGAAGAACTGGCGGGCGGCCTTGTCGAAGCGCACCTCGAGTTCAACCTGCTGGCCGTACTGCTTTTCGACCATCTTCATCGGCACCTTGCCCGGGCGGAAGCCGGACATCTTGACGGTCTTGGACAGACGCGCCAGACGGCTTTGCTTCTCTTGCTCCACTTCGGCCTTCGGGACGGCCAGGGTCACCTTGCGATCGAGTTTGCCGAGGTTTTCAATGACAGTCGACATGGTCGTAATTCCAGATTCAGAAGAAAGTTGCGTCGAACGGCGCAGCGCCAGCAGCAGCCGTGGTTCAGTTCTTGGTCTTGCCGGGCTTGCACCGAATGCGACGCGCGGGCCGCATGGGCGGCTTGAACGGTGCAATGGGCGCGTTCGGGCTGGCAAACGCAAAACGCATATTATGGCATGGAACGCTCGCCAGCCCTGATTTTTGGGTCGGAACGCTTGGAAAAGCCCTACAGATCGTGCGCTAGTCGAGCGTGCCCGCGGGGTCCGTTTCAGCGCGGGTGGCGCCCTGCCCGTGGCGCAGCGCGCGCAGGATGAAACGGCGTGGGTCGAGCGCTGCGGCCAGGTCGGCTTCCAGCGGCAGCGGTCCGCCGTCGATCTGTGCCGCGAGGAGCTCCGCGCCCAGTACCGACCATGTGAGGCCGCGGGAGCCATAGGCCAGCGCGGCGTACAGCCCCGGCACACGCGGCACGGCCGCATGCGGCCCGCGCAGGCGAAAACCGGGCGCCGCGGCCGCCGCTTCGTCCGGAACCGGGCCTATCAGCGGAAGCCGGTTGGCCGACACGCAGCGCAAGCCGACATAGCCGCGCAGCCGTGCGGGGTCGACGCGCGCCAGGGCATCGGCTTGCGCTGGCTGCAGACGCGCCGCGCGCTGAAGATTGGCCGCGTGATCGGCAACGCGCTCGGCAAGGTCGACGTCGCCGGGCTGGAATGAAGACCCGATCCGCACGGTCTCGGCGCCCGGCTCGGCGGGCAGCAGGTAGCCGTCGCCGCAGACGACCGCCCTGGGCCACGCGACGTGCGGTTGCAACGCGTCGATCGGAACATCGGTGAGCTGGCCGCGCACCGGCTTGAGTGACGCCGACGCCAGGGGTGCCAGCCGTGCGGCATCCACACCGTTGGCGAGAACGACGACCGGCGCCGCGGCAATCACCCGGCCTTCGGTGTCCAGCATCTGCCATCGGGCGCCATCCTGCACAAGCGCCTCCACCCGCGTCTTCCAATGCGCTTCGATGGCGCCGCCCGCGGCGGCCAAGGCGGCGCTGCACACGTCGGGCGGCGCGACCCAGCCTGCCTGCGCGAACCACCAGCCGCCGCGCGGCACACTCGCGCCGACATGCTCGGCAGCTTGGGTGGCATCGAGCCATGTGATGTAGTCGGCGGGATAGCCGAGCGCCTGTACGACGCGCTGCTGCTCGATGGCATCGTCGGCGCTCTCGGCGACCTGCAATACGCCGGTCGCCTGAAAGCCTGTGGCAAAGCCGGCCTGGTCGAGCGCTGCCCAGTGGCGGCGCGCGAGCAGGTTGCCCGCGCGTGAGAGGCGGGACAGCACGCTGTCGTCGATGGACACATGCGGATGCATGGCCGCTGCCCGATGCGCCGACGTGCCGCGCGCGGGGCCCTCGTTGGCATCGATGAGCGTGATGCGCCAACCGCGCGCGGCAAGGCGCTCGGCGACGGAGCAGCCCGCGAGCCCGGCGCCCAGCACGATGGCATGGCGCTCCCTCCAGAGCGGCGCTTCGGCCGGCCCGCGCCGCGTGCGCCAGTGCGTCGGAAACCGGGCGACCGTCATGTCGCGCTTGGTGCCGAAACCGGGCGCCTTGCGCGCCTCGAAGCCGGCTTCCTGCAGCCCTCGCCTCACGAACCCCGCCGCGGTATATGTGGCGAGCGTGGCACCGGCGCGCGCAATGCGGGCGAGCTGCTTGAACACGCGCGGCTGCCACAGGTCCGGGTTCTTGGCGGGCGAGAAGCCGTCCAGATAGAACGCGTCGGCCGCGCAGGCGAGTTGCGGCAGCATGTCCATCGCATCGCCCAACAGCAGCGTCAGCGTGACGCGGCCTTGCTCGAATGCGAGGCGATGGACGCCCGGTACCGGCACGGGCCACCCCTGCCGCAATTGCTCGGCCAGTGGCGCAAGCGCTCCGTGCTTCGGGTGCACGACCGACAGGCCCGGGCGATCGAACGGATGCTTCTCGATGGAAACGAAATCGAGCCGGGCGCAACGCTGCGGGTCATCGCGCCACGCGGCCCAGGTCGCCAGGAAGTTCAGGCCCTGGCCGAAACCGGTCTCGACGATGGTGAATGCGCCCTTGCTCTGCCATGCCCCCGGCAGTCCGTTGCCGCCCAGAAAGACGTGCCGTGCCTGTGCCAGGCCGCCTTCAGTGCTGTGATAGACGTCGTCGTACTCGGCGGAGAACGGCGTGCCGTCCGGCGTGAGCTGAGGCGTGGCGAGAACGAGGCCGCGTGGCATGAAACACCCTGGAAGGAAGCAGCGGATTGTACCGCTGCATGCCCTCCATTCGCGCCCCTGCCGGTCACACGTCGGCAATGGGCAGCGTGCCCATGATGCGGCGGTACCACGCATGGAAATGCCGCATGCCATCTTCCAGTGGCGACTGGTACGGGCCGGTTTCCGACACGCCGCGCGCCATCAATGCGCGGCGGCCGGCATCCATGCGCTCGCCGATCTCGTCGTCTTCGACGCACGTTTCCATGTAGGCCGCGCGCTGCGCTTCGACAAACTCGCGCTCGAACGCGGCGATCTCTTCCGGGTAGTAGAACTCGACCACGTTGACGGTGTCCTGCGGGCCCTTCGGATACAACGTCGAGAGCACCAGCACATGCGGATACAGTTCGATCATGTGGGTCGGGAAGTACGTCACCCAGATGGCACCGAAATCGGGCGATGTGCCGCAACGGTAATCGAGCAGCCGGTCATGCCATGCGCTGTACACGTCCGATCCGGGCTGGCTCAGCGCCTGGTGGATGCCCACGCGCTGCATGCTGTACCAGTCGGCAAACTCCCACTCCAGGTTGTCGCACGTGACGAAGTGGCCCAGTCCCGGGTGAAACGGCGCGACGTGGTAGTCCTCCAGATAAACCTCGATGAAGGTCTTCCAGTTGTAGTTGCACTGGTGCACCTCGACGTGGTCGAGGACGTAGTCGGCGAAGTTGAACTCCGGGCGCGCGAACAACGGCGCCATGTCGCGTGCCGGATCACGCGGGCCTTCGAACAGCAGCCCATGGCAGTTGCGCAGCGTGAAGCGCTGCAGGTTCTTGCACGGCGTGCTGCCGAACTGCGGGGCTCCGATCAGCTCACCGCGATCGGTGTAGGTCCAGCGGTGCAGCGGGCAAACGATGTTGCCGCCCGCCGCGCGAAGATTGCCGGTGACATTGGCAGGGCCGGCGACGTTGCCGGCCTCGCCGCCGAGGATGAGCGCCTGCCGGTGGCGGCAGACGTTCGACATCAGCTCGACGCCGCCGGCATTGCGCACCAGCACGCGTCCGCCGCCCTCATGGGCAAGACGGCGCCAGTCGCCCGGTTCCGGCACGGCTTTCTCGTTGCCGACATAGCAGGCGGATTGCTTGAAGATGGTGTCGAGTTCGAGCGCGAACAGATCGTCGTCAAAGTAGGCGGTGACAGGCAACTGGGTATGCGCTGGCATCACGTGGGCCAGGCGTCCGATATCGGTCATCGGGGCTCCAACATGGTTGGCAGTTGAACGAGACGCGCGCTACGGCACCTCGGCCAGCAGGCGCGCGATGCGCGCGTCGATGGAGAGTTTTGGGCAGGTGCTGCACTTCTCGCCGTCGCGACGGCGGAAGTGGTGGCAGCAGACCTTGCGATCAAGCGCCAGCGCCGGCGTGCCATCGCGGGCGCGGTAGGCGAAGAAGCCGCAGCCGCCTTCGATGCCCAGCCTGCTGAGCCATGCCTGCCCGGCGTCAACGACCGCGGCGTCCGACATGGCCACATGCGGGCGGACGGCCATGAGCGCGCCGAGCACGCATTCCGCCTGCAGCCGATCGGCAGCGCGATCGTGCAGCGCAATCATGGGCTGGAGTGCACGCCGCATCGCTGCGCAGAACTGGCGGAGCTCTTCCGCTGCCGCATCCATCCGCCGGGCAAAGGTGCCATCGAACGGCACATGCGTCGGCAGATGCATGCCGCTCGGGAAGCCGCTCTTCACGGGTTGCGCGAGACCCGCGAGGCGCGGCACCGGCGCATCGAGATGGACGGCGATCACGCAGGCATAAATCGGCTGCCAGATCGCCAACCCCCAGCACCGCAGCGCAAGGTAATGCTTGCCCGCCTCCGGATGCGCACGCGCCCAGTGGTCGCACAGGCCCTGCAATGCGCTGGTTTCACCAAGCCGCAACGCACCGGCCGGCACCGCGCCGCCCTGCTCGCCACGCAGGCTCGGCACCACGCGGCGCACGGTTTCGAAGGTGCGAGCGAGGCCGGGATCGGGCATCGGCGACGCAAACCACGCGCGCGCGACCACGTCGCCGAAGCCGACCAGTTCCTGGGCAAACGCCGGCATGACGCTTGTCACGCAGCCGCTTCCACCGCCTCGACGGGCGAAGCCTGGGGCGCTGCGCGACGGAACTTGGCGATCGGGTTGACCAGGTTGCCGGCCATCTTCAGGCTCGATGCCGGATCGGCCAGGTTCACCATCTGGACATTGTTGCCGAGCTGCAGACGATTCAGGCACGAGTGCAGGAACTCGGGCACGAACATGTCGTAGTGCGCGTACTTGGCAGCGCGCTCCGGATGGGCGTCCTGGTAGTCGTACACGCAGTCGGCCACCGCGCCCCAGAACTGGTCTTCCGTGCAGCAGTGGTTTTCCACCAGCACGTGGTTGATGTGGCGCAGCACACCGTCGAACACGTCGATGAAGATGCCGAGCAGCTTGAAGTTGTCGGGCACCTCCACGGCCAGGCGCTGCACGCGCTCGGGCAGCCACTCGCGCGCCTTGATGTCGAGGATGGCTGACTCCTCCGCAATGTCTTTCATGATGGCGCGCACAGGCACGTAGTCGTCCATGACGAGGATGAGGTTTTCGCCGTGCGGCATGAAGCTCAGCTCATACGCGTAGAAGCAATGCAGCAGCGGAGTCAGATAGGCCTGCAGGTAGCGGCGCACCCAGGTGATGGCCGGCAGGCCCGACCGGCGGATCAGCTCGGGCATCAGCGCAACGCCATCCTTGTCGACGTGCAGCAGCGCGGCCATCGTCATCAGGCGCTCACCCGGCCTGAGCAACGGCAGCGGGTTCTCGCGCCACAGCGCGGAGAACATCTTCTTGTACGGCGTATCCACCGGAATGGCGGCCTCGTAATAGAAGTTGCGAAAACCGATCGCCGCGACTTCCTGCAGGATGGTGAAACCGTTCTCGCGCAGGAAGGCGTCATCGGCCACCAGCCCCTTGATGAACTCGTTGATGGCCGGGGTGCCCGACATGTAGTACGGCGACAGCCCGCGCATGAAGCCCATGTTCAGGATCGACAGCGACGTCTTGACATAGCGCCTGGTGCGATCGCTCGTATTGAAGAACGTACGAATGGACTGCTGCGCGATGTAGTGGTCGGCGCTGTAATCGAGGCAGATGATCTTGCGCTGCGCCACGTAGCCGGCAAACGCGATGGAGAGCTTGTTGAACCACTGCCACGGGTGCGCGGGCATGAAGTGATAGTCGGCCGGGTCGACGCCCTTGGCGGCCACCTGGCGCGTGAAGTCATCCACCGTCTCCTGGCCGAGTTCTTCGGCCAGCAGCTGCGCATAGCTCAGCGTGGAAAGCGTCGACGGCGTGGCGTGGTCCTTGTGCACGGCCAGCCAGATGACGCGGATGTCGGAGCCGGCTTCCGGCGCGTAGGCCTGATAGTCGACCGCATTGAAGCCCAGCCGCCCGTTGTTGGCGACAAAGCCGGGGTGCCCTTCCATCATGGCCACCTCGATGGTCTGGAAGTCGGTGGCCTCGGCCAGTTGCGCGCTGCTCGGGGCATCGGCCTTCATCCGCTTGTAGGCGCTGCCGAAGAGCGTGCTGCTGATCTCGTCGAGGTAGATCGGCAGCAGATCGTCGCGAATGCCGAGGCGCTGCCGGCATTCGATGATGAACTGCAGCGCGTCGAGCGGCTGCTCAACTCCGTCCGCCAGACGCCGGATCGACTCGGGCTTGATGGACCAGTGCCGCAGCGCCAGGCGCTGGGCTTCGAACTGGTGGCACACCTTGCCGTCGTCGGAGAACACCTGGTACAGCGCAAAGCCGTCGGTGGTGTCTCGCAGGTGCTCGGGTTCGAGGATGATCTCGTGCGCGTATTCGGCAATCGCCTTGCGCAGCAACAGGCGGTTGGCCTGCGCCCACACCTCGGGGGTGAGATGGGCCGCAGCCTGCGCCGGGTGTTGCGAGAGATGGTTCTGGAGGGTCACGTTCATGGCAAATCCTTTCTTAAGCGATGGCGGCGGTGGCCTGTTCAAAATCCCGCCGGGTGCAGAAGGCGAGGCTGGCGATCTTTTCGGTAAATGCGACGTTGCGGCCGTAGACGAAACCGGCCGCGCGGTTGATGGCATGGATGCGTTCGTTGTTGGCGTCGGGCTCCACCACGATGCGCGCGGCACCCAGGTGTTCGAACATGAAGCGCATGAGGGCGAAGAACACCGTGCGCGTATAGCCGGCCACCCGAACCTCCGGCGGCCCGACGAAGATGTGCATGCCGAGGTCACCTGGCTGCACGTCGTAGAACGCGCGGATGCGGTCGTGTGCAGGGTCGTAGCACTCGGCCAGGAAGACCGGGCGGCCGCCCTGCCAGACGAGGTAGGCGGTCGCGTGGCCCGAGTCCATCAGATCCTGGTAGATCTGTGCGATCTCAGCCTCGGTCTTGTCGCGCATGAGCCAGAACGATGCGCGCTCGGGCTGGAACCAGCGATGCAGCGTCGGGATGTCTTCCGGAATGCGCAGCAGGCGGAAGGTGTAGCCCTGTGCATCGGTGTACGGCCGATGCGCGGCATCGGCGCGGCGGTGGATGGTGTGTTCAGTTTGCATGGGCTGGCGCCTCCAGGCTGCTGGGCTCCGATGCCCTGCCCGCTTCGGCTGCATGGCTGGCGCTGGGCACGTTCAGAATCAGGCGGTCCAGCAGCGCCGTCAGCACGAAGCCACCGGCGGCCAACAGAAACGGCACGTGCAGTCCGTAGCGATCGACGATCGCCCCCGCCGCAAACGAAGACAGCAGCACGCCCAGGTTCTGGAAGAAGTTGGTGATGCTGTAGTCGTGCGCGTAGCGTTGCGGTGTGGAGAGCCGGAACAGGTTCACCTCGAGCTTCACGATGATCTGGAACAGCGCCCAGCCGTACAGCACGCGGCCAAGCACGATCAGCGCAGGGTGAGGCGCCGCGTGCAGCAGCAGGCCCAACGTGCCAAGCAGGAGGTTGCCCAGTGTGTGGTCGGGCAACTGGCCGCCTCGCGCGCGGATGCGCGCATGCAGACGCAGCGCAACGATGGCGACGACGCCCGGAATGGCAAATGCCATGCCTGAAACCAACTCGCTGTCGACGCCCGACACCCGCTGCCAGTACACCGCGAAAAACGGGCGTATCAGGTATGCGCTGAAGTCGAACACCAGCATCACCAGCGCAAGGCGCAGGATCGGCAGGCGATCCTGCCAGCGCGCGCGGGGTGCTTGCGGATCGTCCACCGCCGCGTGCTCGCCCGAATTGACGCGCACGATCTTGCCGCTGCGAATCAGGTACAGGCACACGCCCATCTGGAAGAAATCCCCAGCGGCCATGGCGACGATGCTGGCGCGCGGCCCCCACGCCTGCAGCACGAAGCCGCCCACCACGGCGCCGAAGATGGCACCGAAGTGCACCACCACCGAGAGGATGCCGACCGTGGCAGCGTGCTGGTCCTTGGGCGTGAGCCGCATCATGTACGGATACATCAGCAGGTAGCTGCTCTTGCACATGAACATCAGCATCGACAGCACCCAGTACGTCACCACGTCAGGCGCCCAGTCGCTGAGCAGACTGAACGTGCCCGCCGCGCATTGCGTGTAGACCAGCAGGTGCAACGGCTCCACACGCCGGGCCACGCGCGCCCAGATGGGCAGCGTGCACATCACCGCGATCGAAATGGCGGCCACGTAGGCGCCCACGTGCACCGGGCTTTCCAACCCGTAGCGCGAGGCAAAGAACTGCGGATAGAACGGAATCAGGATCGCATCGCTGATGACGGCAAACGTCGTCATCAGGATGATGTAAAGGCGCAACGTCATGTCGCCACCTCGGCAGTCTCCTCGACAGCGGCTTCAACGGGCGCGGTGGCGGGAGCCTTCGCCGCCAGCGGGATGAACTCCGCCGTGGCAGGAATCGCAAAGTCCTGGATGGCGATGCGCTGCTCGATCTTGTAGTGCTCCACCCCGGTGAGCTCGCGGATGATGCAGGAGTTGCGGTAGCAGCTCATGCCGAGATCCGGGTTGGTCAGGCCGTGCGTGTGCAGCCCGGCGTTCTGGACGTAGACCTCGTTGCCGTTGAAATCGGCGGCGTAGTTGCGCGAGAGCCGGTAGCGGCCTTTCGCGTCCCAGCGCAGACGGTGGCGGATGCCGCTGATGAACGCCGGGATGTTCTGCTCATACCCCGTGGCAAAGACCAGGGCCTCGGTGCGGTGCGCGTAACGGGCGCCGGTGTCGAGCTGCTGGAACTCGGTCTCGTAGCGGCCCGTGGCGGCGTTGTACCGGCAGGCCTGCAGCTCGCAGTTGGTGATCAGGTGCGTGCGCAACGCCCCCGTCTTGCGCCGGTCATCGAGCAGATCGTAGATCTGGTTGATCAGGCTCGCGTTCACGCCCTTGTACAGGCTGTCCTGCTTGCGGATGATGCTTTCCTTGCGGCCATCCGGCAGGTTGAAGAAGTAGTCGATGTAATCCGGCGAGATCATCTCGAGCGTGAGCTTCGTGTTCTCCATCTGAAAGAAGCGCGGCGAGCGCGTGATCCACACGAGGCTGTAGTCGTGCTTGTCGCTCTCCTTGAGCAGGTCGTAATAGACCTCCGCCGCGCTCTGCCCGCTGCCGACGATCGTGATGGAGCGCTTCTCGCGCAGCGTCTCCCGCATGTCCATGTAGTCGGCGGTATGAAGGTAACGGTGCCCGTCGCGCGGCACGCAGGCGGGAAACGACGGTGATGACCCGACGCCGAGCACCAGCTTGCGGGCGCGCAGCACGAACGGTTCGCGGCCCGCGCCGCGGCATCCGCTGACGACATAGCAGCCGTGCGCCGCGTCATACGACAGCGCGCGCACGTCGTGGTGGAAGCGCACGCTGGTGAGCTGCGCGATGACCCACTGGCAGTAGCGGTTGTATTCCGCCCGGCTCAGATAGAAGTTCTCGCGGATGTAATACGAATAGATCTTGCCTTCCTGCTTGCAGTAATTCAGGAAGCTGAACCGGCTTTGCGGGTCTGCCAGGCTGACGAGATCGGCCAGGAATGGATTCTGCAATGTCGCATTATCGATCAGCATGCCAGGATGCCAATTGAATTCCTGCGCACGCTCCAGGAATAAACCATTCAATCCGTCAATAGGCTCGACCAGGCAAGCCAGACTTAAATTGAATGGCCCCAACCCGATTGCAATAAAGTCATAAACATCGGATTTCATCACGCTTGAACCTCCTGATTTTACAAAGGCTGCATTGAAAAACGACGGCAGCAACGCCCCGGCCGGATAAACGCGCACGTTCTCCGTCGGCTGGCGGCATCAGGCCGCGCCTAGGCTGGGTGGATTCAGGTGGGGAATGGATCACGGCCGATGCATGCCGGCCGCTGAATGATCATGGAATATCGCCGAAGCGATATTGGGAATCGACCTGGAATGCCCGGCAACGTCGGAATCGACATTACCGGGCGACAGGACAATCAGAATACTACACGTAAAATATGATGCCTGTATGAAGAAAACCGAATTACCATTGGTACGAAATGGTTGCCATCACGTTGCGCGCATCACCCCAATAACAATAGGTATCGCTCAGGCACGATGCCATGTAATTCTTGTTAAAGAGATTCTTCGCCGACAATTGCAGCTTGGCACCTTTGAGTGACGGATCCCAGCGCGCCAGGTCGATGCGCAGCATCAGATCGACCAGCGTGTACGGCGGCACCTTGAAGCTGTTGGCGTTGTCACCCCAGCTCGTGCCGACATAGCGCAGGCCCATGCCAGCGGTGTAGCCGGGCAAGAAGGTCCAATCGAGCCATGCCGATGCCATATGGCGTGGCACCTGGTACGGCGTGTTGCCCACGAAGCCCTCTGCCGACTCGATGAACTTCATGTTGGTGAACGTGTAGTTGGCCAGTACCGACACGGTGTCCGTCAGCTGCGTGCGCGCCTCCAGCTCCAGGCCGCGCGTGCGGATCTTGCCGCTCGGCTGGTAGTAGATCTGCCCGACAGGCCGCGTCGCCACGTTTTCCTGATCCAGGTTGAACACCGCTGCCGACAGCATCGTGCTCGACCCCTTCGGCTGATAACGGACACCGGCCTCGAACTGCTTGGCCGTCGCCGGTTGCAGCAGGTTGCCCTGCTGGTCTGCCCGCAGGCTCGGGTTGAAGCCGTCGGCATAGCTGAAGTACGGGGCGATCCCGTTGTCGAACAGGTAGACCACGCCCGCGCGCTTGGTGAACTTCGACCCGCTCCACTCCGAGGGCGTGCCTGCGCCAAACAGATTCGATGCCTTGGCGTGGTCTTCGCGCACGCCCAGCGTGAAGCGCCAGCGATCGATGGCAATCTGGTCCTGCAGGTACAGGCCAGTCTGCTCGAGCCAGCGGTCGATCGGCGTTGCGCTGACACCAGTGAGGCCCGGATTGCCGTACACGGGGTTGAAGGCGTTGATCGGGTCTGCACTGCCGGACTCCCAGAAGCCATCCACATGGCGCTTCTGGTAATCCAGGCCGAACAGCATCGTATGCCTGACCGGGCCGGTCGTGAATTTGCCTTCGAGCTGATTGTCGACGGTATAGGCGTGCGTGGCCTCCTTGGCGCCGGAGTAGTAGCGCGTCAGTTCCTCTGCGCCGGCCCAGCCGTAGCCATAGATCTGGCGCAGGCGCGTGTCGCCGAACACATAACGGAAATTCTGGCGCACCGTCCACTGGTCATTGAACGCGTGCTCGAACTGATAGCCGACCATGCGCTGGGTGCGGCGGAACTTCTCGACCGTCGGGTCGCCATCGAAGAAGTACCGCGAGATGAAGCGGCCGTTGCGCGGGAAGATGCTGCCTTCGGCCGGCACGCCGCTGTGGTAGCCGCCCTCCGGGTCATGCTGCAAGTAGGCCTGCAGCAGCAAGTGCGTGTCGGGCGTGAAGTTGATCGCTAGCGATGGCGCAATGGCAAAGCGCTGCTCGCGCACGTGCTCGAACTGTGTGTCCATGCCGCGCGCAAGACCTGTCACGCGAAAGGCCATCACGCCGTTCTGGTCGACCGGACCGGAGATGTCGAACGCACCTTCCAGGCGATTCCGGTTGCCCACCGTGACTTCCACCTCGTGATACGGCTGAAACAGCGGCTTCTTGCTCGTCAACGCCACCACTCCGCCCGGCGACGCGCGGCCATAGAGAATCGAGCCCGGCCCTTTCAGCACATCGATGCGCTGCAGGAAATACGGGTCGATCTGGAACGAGCTATAGCTGCCCTGGTCGCTCATCAGGCGCAGGCCATCGAGCAAGGTGTTGTCGACGCTGCTGTCATTGAAGCCGCGCAACGCCACGTAGTCGTAACGGTTGGATGCACCCACCAGGGCCGTGAACGCGCCGGACGTGTAGTTGAGTGCCTCTGACAGGCCGCGCGGCTTCTGGTCATCCAGCTGCTGCTGGGTGACCACCGAAATCGACTGGGGCGTCTCGATGATCGGCGTGTCGGTCTTGGTGCCGGCCGCGCTCTGTTTGGCAACGAAGCCCTTGCCGGGGCTTTGTGCCGTCTCGCCGCGGCCGACGGCCGTTGTGGCCGGCAGCGTCGCCGTGACCTCGGCGGCCGTACCCTGCGCCATGACTTGCACGGGCAGCACCGCCCCCAGCAGCGCCACGCATGTCAGCCGCGCGGCGAGCACCACGGGGCGCAGCGCCGTATGGCCAGTCGTTTCAGATGGAAAAACCGTTGTGTTGATGTGCTTTGGCATGATGTGTTGGAAGATGCGTGAGGTTTCCATGCACATCGACGAGCCACAGCACAAAAGCGGAACTCGATTGTGATTTTTTTTGCTTACGCCATCGCGCAGCGCTCCGCTGCCTGCACCAGGTACTTGCGCACCATGCGCGTCGACTTGCCGAGCGTCTCGGCAATGCAGGCCTGGGACTGCCCCTCGATGTAGCGCAGCCGGATCGCCTCGCGCGCACTCGATGACAGCGTATCGAGCACCGCGCTCGTGCGCTGCAGCACCTGCGCCTGGGCCAGGTGCTGCTCCGGCGAGGGCGCATGACCGGATGCCGCGCAGCGCAGCGTCAGCGCATCGAGGCAAGCGTCCTCCACCTTCCGCCGACGCGCGCGATCGATCATCAGGTGCTTGGCGGTCGTGGTCAGGTAAGCGCGCGGCTCACGCACCCCCTCGAGCGGGCGCGGGCAGTCCAACACGCGCATGAAGGTGTCATGCAGCACATCCGCGGCTTCTTCTGGGCACGCCAGCTTCTTGCTGAGCCACGCGAACAGCCACGCGCTATGGTCGGCGTAAAGCGAATCGATGTCGTGCAGCGGATCGGACTGGACGGCCTGCATGCGCGCTCCGGAAGGTCAACCGGACGCGCGTATGCAGCCCGCATCCGGCGCCCTTACGAATGAGAATCATTCTCATTGTAAGCGGTGCGAAGCCCATTTTGCAACTGGGGTTCCACAACGGGTGGGATGGGCGACGGGCCGTGCTAAGCGATGTCGCCCGATGCGCGCCGCCGCCACGCCAAGAGTGCGACGGCCAGGGCTGCCACCGACAGGCCGATTGCCAGCCCTGTCATCCGGCCGGAGCGACGCGCCCGGTCGGCCTGTTCGCGCGCCTCGATGGCCTGGCGCACGGTTTCCCAGAACGCCTCGCGGTGCTCGTTCTCGTCAAAGATGGACATGGCGCGGCTCCCCGTCTGGTCTGTGCCATGTCATCGTAGGGAAGGTGGCGCGGGTGTGCCACCGCACGTTCCGTGTAGGCGACCGCTCAGGCCGCGACCGGTCTGGCGGCCGGCACGGCCAGGTGTCGAGCAGTATCTGGATTGCCCTGGCCGACGTCCGTCCTAAGGCGCGCGCGGAGGCAGAATCACGGCCCCCGTATCAGTGGGCGGCCGCATGTGCGGCATCATGTTCGTGTTCAGGTGGTACATCACCCACAGCGAACCCGTGAGCGTGATCACCACGAGCACGAGCGTGAACATCAGCGAGAGCATGTTCCAGCCGCCTTCGGACTTCGCGTTCATGTGCAGGAAGTAGATCATGTGCACCACGATCTGCACGGCGCCGATCAGGAGGATCGCCACCGCCGTGGTCGACGATCGCTCGAACACGTGGCCCATCACGAGCCAGAACGGAACGGCAGTCAGGAAGACGGACAGCACGAAGCCGGTCAGGTAGCCGCCCAGCGTGGCGTGCGGCCCGATGTCTTCTTCGTGATGGTCATGGCTGTGGCCGTCGCCGTGACCGTTCAGCGTTTGATCTTGCGCGCTCATGGCAGCGTCCCCATCAGGTACACAAAGGTAAAGACGCCGATCCACACGACGTCCAGAAAGTGCCAGAACATCGACAGGCACATCAGCCTGCGCTTGTTGGCTGTGATCAGCCCATGCCGCGAAACCTGGAGCATCAGCACCACCAGCCAGATCAGGCCGAACGTCACGTGCAGCCCGTGCGTGCCAACCAGGGCAAAGAACGACGTGAGGAACGCACTGCGCTGCGGCCCCGCCCCTTCATGGATCAGATGCACGAACTCGTAGAGCTCCACCGCGAGGAACGCCGCACCAAAAAGCCCCGTGATGGCGAGCCAGATCTGCAGGCCCGGAATCCGGTTCTGCTGCATCTGTAGCATCGCAAAGCCGTACGTGATGGACGACAGCAGCAGGAACGACGTGTTCAGCGCCACGAGCGGCAGGTCGAACAGTTCCGCCCCCGTCGGTCCACCTGCGTATTCGCGACCGAGCACGCCATAGGCGGCAAACAGGCACGCAAAGATGAGGCAATCGCTCATCAGGTAGACCCAGAAACCGAGCAGCGTGCCGTTGGGCACATGCGGCTCTTCGGTCAGGTGAAACTGGTAACCGCCCGGTGGTACGTCATCCACCGTGGTGGTGCCCGTGGGGGCCGTCACATGCAGCGAGCTGGTATTAGCCATGGCCTGCCATCAGTTGAGTGCGCGCGGCTTCGGTGCGGAGCACGTCTTCCGCCGGGATGTAATAGTCGCGCTTGTAGTTGAAGGTGTGGACGATCGCCGAGAGGATGGTGGCCGCGAACGAGGCGATGGCCAGCCACCAGATATGCCAGATCAGCGCAAAGCCGCAGAGTGTGGAAAGGCCCGCCAGCACGATGCCTGCGGCCGTGTTCTTCGGCATGTGGATCGGTTTGAAACCCTCCTGCGGACGCTGGTAGCCGTACTGCTTCATCTGCCACCACGCGTCGGTGTCGTGCACGAGCGGCGTGAGCGCGAAGTTGTACTGCGGCGGCGGCGATGACGTCGACCACTCGAGCGTGCGGCCGTTCCAGGGGTCGCCCGTGGTGTCGCGCAACTCTTCGCGGCGCAGGAAGCTCACCACGAGCTGAATCAGGAAGCACGCGATGCCGACGGCGATGAGCGCCGCGCCAAGTGCCGCGAGCTGGAACCAGATCTGCAATGACGCATCGTCGAAATGGCTCATGCGCCGGGTCACGCCCTGCATGCCGAGCCAGTACAGCGGCATGAAGGCCACGTAGAACCCGACAAACCAGAACCAGAACGACGCCTTGCCCCACGACGACACCAGCCGGTAGCCAAACGCCTTCGGAAACCAGTACGTGATGCCCGCCATGAGCCCGAACAGCACGCCGCCGATGATCACGTTATGGAAGTGCGCAATCAGGAACAGGCTGTTATGCAGCGAGAAGTCTGCCGGCGGCACCGCCAGCAGCACGCCCGTCATGCCCCCGATGACGAAGGTGACCATGAACCCCACCGTCCACAGCATCGGCGTCTCGAAGCGGATCTTGCCGTGGTACATCGTGAAGAGCCAGTTGAAGATCTTCGCGCCGGTCGGGATCGAAATGATCATCGTCGTGATCCCGAAGAACGAGTTGACGCTGGCCCCCGACCCCATCGTGAAGAAGTGGTGCAGCCACACGAGATACGACAGCACGGTGATCACCACCGTCGCGTACACCATCGACGCGTAGCCGAACAGCCGCTTGCGGCAGAACGTGGCCACCACTTCCGAAAAGATGCCGAACGCCGGCAGCACCAGGATGTAGACCTCGGGGTGGCCCCAGATCCAGATCAGATTGACGTACATCATTGCGCTGCCGCCCTGCTCGACCGTAAAGAAATGCGTGCCGAGGTAGCGGTCGGCTGCCAGCAGCGTCACGGCGGCTGTCAGAACGGGGAACGCTGCCACGATGAGCGCGTTGGTGCAGAGGGACGTCCACGTGAAGATCGGCATGCGCATCAGCGTCATGCCCGGCGCGCGCATCTTGACGATGGTCACCAGCAGATTGATGCCCGATAGCACGGTGCCGACGCCCGCGATCTGCAACGCCCAGATGTAGTAATCGACGCCCACGTCGGGGCTGGCGAGGATGCCCGAGAGCGGTGGATACGCCAGCCAGCCCGTACGTGCGAATTCGCCCACGAACAGCGACATCATCACCAGGATGGCGCCGCCCGTGGTCATCCAGAAGCTGAAGTTGTTCAGGAACGGAAACGCCACGTCGCGCGCACCGATCTGCAGCGGCATGACGAAGTTCATGAGACCCGTCACCAGCGGCATGGCAACGAAGAAGATCATGATCACGCCGTGCGCGGTGAAGATCTGGTCATAGTGATGCGGCGGCAGGTACCCGAGATTGTCGCCAAAGGCCACGGCCTGCTGGATGCGCATCATCACGGCGTCGGCAAAGCCGCGCAGCAGCATCACGATCCCGAGCACGACGTACATGATGCCGATCTTCTTGTGATCGATGCTGGTGAACCACTCGCGCCACAGGTAGCCCCAGACGCGGTAGTACGTCAGCGCCGCGACAAGCGCGAGGCCGCCGAGCGCGACGACCGCGAAGGTCGCCAGCAGGATCGGCTCGTGGTACGGAATGGCCTCCCATGTCAGGCGGCCAAAGATCAGATTGGCGAGTTCGGAACGCTCGGGCATAGGTGTCACCTGGGCCGATCAAATTTGGCGAAAAACGTCGAAAAGGCGCGCGAGACTGCGCGTTACCGCAACAGCCGCCGGCCGTCGTCGTTGATGGCGGTTTCCGCCGCGAGCATGGGCATGACATCGGCCACGTTGCTCGCAGTGCAGATTTCCGTCGACGGGTCGAACCCGGCACGGTTGCGGTTGCGCGCCATGGTGTCTGCCAGGCACGCCTGGCCGTCCACGCAGCGGTTCAGGATGCGGTCGTAGAGGCCCGGCGCCACGCTGGCGTAGCGCTGCACCGGCTCGCTTTCGCTGGGCTTGGCCAGTTTGAGGTAGACGTCTTTCGACAGCGGCGTGCCCGATGACTTGACCTGCGCCACCCATCGGTCGAACTCCTCATTCGACAGGCCGTGGAACTTGAACCGCATGTGCGAGAAACCCTGGCCGCTGTAGTTGGACGAGAACCCGTCGTACACGCCGGGCCGGTTGATGACCGCGTGGAGCTTGGTCTCCATGCCCGGCATCGCATAGACCATGCCTGCCAGCGACGGCACGAAGAACGCGTTCATGACCGACGTGGCCGTGATGCGGAACGCAATCGGGCGATCAACCGGCGCCGCCAGTTCATTGACAGTGGCGATGCCCTGCTCGGGATAGAGGAACAGCCACTTCCAGTCCATCGCCACCACTTCCACGGTGAGCGGCTTGGTCTGGGGCGGCACCGGGCGCTGGGAATCGAGCCGCGTCAGCGGCCGATACGGATCGAGCTGATGGGTGCTGACCCATGTGATGGCGCCCAGCGTGATGATGATGAGCAGCGGCGCAGCCCAGATCGCCAGCTCCAGCACCGTGGAGTGGTCCCAGTCCGGGTTGTAGTGCGCGTCGTCGGCGCTCTCCCGGTATCGCCACGCAAACACGAGCGTGAGAATGATCACCGGAACGATGATCAGCAGCATCAGGCAGGTGGCGATGATGATGAGGTCGCGCTGCCGCAGCGCCATGTCGCCTGCCGGCGACAGCAGCACCGCGTTGCTGCATCCCGCAAGCGCCAGGAGCAAAGCAATTGCGGCACTTCTCAAAAGCGATCTTCCCGTTACCTGGAAGGATTTCACCGCTGCATCGAAGCGTGGCATGGTCTCGGAAGTGGCGTCTGGTTAACGTCGCGCGGGGATGCCCCCAACGATCTTTCGATTTGCCGTTGCAGTTTAGGCGCCTATTCTGGTGATTGCCGGACTTTAATGCCCTGACGACATCCCCCGCCCTCGACGGAGACCCCACGATGGCCAGTCTGACCCATCAGCATCGCGCGTCCCCCACTGCTCCGCCCGCACCGGGCCACCATGAAGTCGCTCCAGCTGAGATCGCCACCGGCGTGGTCATCGGGCGGGCCTCCGAGTACTTCGACTTCTTCGTCTACGGCATCGCCTCGGTGCTCGTCTTCCCGTCGGTCTACTTTCCGTTTGCGAGCGAATTGGCGGGGCTGCTCTTCAGCTTCACGATCTTTTCGTTTGCCTTCATCGGCCGGCCGTTTGGCACCGCCTTGTTCATGCGCATCCAGCGCCGATGGGGCCGCGGCACGAAGCTGACCGCGTCGCTGTTCCTGCTCGGCACGGCCACCGTCGGGATTGCGTTCTTGCCGTCGTACGCGTCGATCGGCAGCGCGGCGATCTACCTGCTGGCCCTCTTCCGCTTCATGCAGGGCATTGCGTTTGGCGGCTCCTGGGACGGCCTGCCGTCGCTGCTCGCACTGAACGCGCCCGAAGACAGGCGCGGCTGGTACGCCATGCTCGGCCAGCTCGGCGCGCCTACCGGCTTCATCGTGGCGGGCGGGTTGTTCCTCTTCCTCCATGCCAGCCTGACGCCGGAAGAATTCATCGACTGGGGCTGGCGGTATCCGTTCTACGTGGCCTTCGCCATCAACGTGGTCGCGCTGTTTGCGCGGCTGCGGCTCGTGGTGACGTACGAATACACGCAACTGCTGGAAGAAGGCGAGCTGGAACCGATCAGCACCCTGCAGATGGTGAATGCGCAGGGGTTCAACATCTTCCTGGGCGCATTTGCCTCGCTGGCCAGCTATGCGCTGTTCCACCTCGTCACGGTGTTTCCGTTGTCATGGATCGCGCTTCACAAGACCCAGGGCGTGTCGAATGTGCTGGCTGTGCAGATCGTCGGCGCGGTCATCGCGCTCATGGGTACGCTGGTGTCGGGCCTGATCGCAGACCGCATCGGCCGGCGCACCACCTTGGCCGCCATGGCCGTGCTGATCGGTCTGTTCAGTCTGGCTGCGCCGTGGCTGCTGGATGGAGGCGCTACCGGCCAGGACATCTTCATCCTGCTCGGCTTTGGCCTGCTGGGGCTCTCGTATGGCCAGGCGGCTGGCGTGGTCACCTCGAACTTCGAACGGCGGTTCCGCTACACCGGCGCCGCCCTCACCACGGACTTCGGCTGGCTCTTCGGGGCGGCCTTTGCGCCGCTGGTGGCGCTGGGCCTCTCGTCATTATTCGGGCTTGCGGCGGTCAGCCTGTACCTGATGTCGGGGGTGATCGGAACGCTCGTGGCGCTGCGGATCAACCGCGCGCTCGGAACGCCCGATACCTGAAACCGGCTGCCGTTGAAGGGTGCGGGCGAACGGACCCGCCGTGCTTCGCCGCCTGAGGGGGGCGATTCGCACCCATTCAACGGCGCACCGATTGTCAATGGCGTCCTGCCGGCCAGAGCGTGTTCGGGTCTTCGCCAAGCGCGGCCGCAATGGCGAGCCGAACACGCTTCGCCCCTCTGCCCGCTATCGAGGACGAGAGCAGTTGCGGGGTGACGTTGTCCAGCCCGAGCTTGTCCGCCAGCTCGCGCAGGGTGGCCTTGCCGAAACGCTCGTCAAGACGTTGCTTGACGAGAGCGGCGCGGCGCCGAACCTCCGGAGCAGCCAGCACGGGCTCCGCTGTTTGGCATTTTGCCTCACGCTCTTTCGGATTCACTGGGCAATCAGCCGGTGCGGCCGCAGGGTGATCGGCCATGGACCTCCCCAGGTTTTCCAAGGCTTCGGCGATGTTTCGCCCTGTGCTGGAATGCAGCGTGCCCGACGCTACCAGGACGGCAAAGTAGTGACCGTTCTCCTGGTACAGCCTGACTTTATAGAGGAGGTCCATAGGATGCCGCGTGCAGAGTGTCGACAGGCTTATTCACGCATGTCTTTGCCGACCGGATAAGCTGATCGTCGCTGTCGCAGCTCGCCAGCACAGTCGGCGGCGCATGGGCGGCGGAGGTCCCTCCCCGGATCCGCCGCTGGATTCGTGCGCGAAAACTTCCCCATTCTTTGAAACGTCCCGCGAGTTCTTATATTTTTCGCCGATGCCCGCGAGCGCTGAGGCCGGTCTGCGCCGGCTGGCTCGCTCACAGGCTTCCCCCTCGTTTGCATCGCGCCCGCCCCGTCGGAGCGAATGTGCCTTGAATGTCGTGAGTCCGGCGTGATGCTGGCACCGCACATTGTGGGAAACGATAGCAGACGCTATTCTGGCTGGCACCCTGCTAATCAGAGGGTAAGCATTCCCGTGTAGGCGTGGTCCGATGCTGTCTTCCGGTGCTAGACAGGCCGCCGGCGTGGTCGCCATCAAAGCGCAGGCTGCAACCTTGCTCGGCGATGGGCCTCGGTAAGCCAGCCATTCTTCCTTCGCAGTCCAGATCGAAAGCGGCAGAGCATGGAAGTTCTCAAAGAAGTGAGCGCGATCACGTTGGCCGACAGCCTTCCGGATGCCGTTTTCATGGTCGACGAGACCGGGCGAATCCGTTACGCCAATGCCGCGTGGGAGGAAATCCTCGGCTATCGGCCATCCGAACTGGTCGGCCAGTTCATGCTCGAGCTTGTGGCGCCGGACGACCGGGATCGGACACAGCGGGAAGCGGCCCGCGTTCAGGCCGGCGCCAGACGCACCGGATTTGAGAACCGCTACCGGCATCAGCTGGGCAACGATGTCTACTTGTCATGGTCGGCGCGGTGGAATGTCGAGCATCGGCTGCGCATCGGCGTGGCACGCAACATCACGGCACTGAGAACGGCCGGCGCGCACAACCCGCTCGCACAACTGAAGGAGCGGCTGGCGCCCCACGAATGCAGGGTATTGCAGCTGTTGCTGACGGAAGCCGCGGAAAAGCAGATTGCCGAACAACTCGGCCTTGCCATTTCCACGACGCATTCCTACGTCACGAGCATTTATCGGAAGTTCGGTGTGCGCGGCCGCGCTGGGCTTATGAGCCTGTGGCTCAAAGAGACTCGCGATCGCTGATGCGGTGGACAAGGCGTCGCGTGTGAAAGCGCTCGGCGGCAGGAACGCCTTTGAAGCTAAATCGCTGATCTGCAAGAGAATTCTGGTGCGAGGGAGGGGACTCGAACCCCTACACCATTGCTGGCGTCAGGACCTAAACCTGGTGCGTCTACCAATTTCGCCACCCTCGCCGGATGGAACGCGGCGCCCGCTGAGGGCGCCGGTAAGGAAGCCGGCGATTATATCGCAGTCGTCCGAGGGTTTCCAATCCCCCGCCCGCACCGCGCGTGGCCGGGATTGCGCCTGCCCTCGCCGCCGTCAGGCAGTCGGCGCGGCGGCCCGGGCTTCGGGCCGCTTCACGCGGAACCAGGCCGCATACAGCGCGGGCAGGAACAGCAGCGTCAGCACCGTAGCGATGATCAGCCCGCCCATGATGGCCGCCGCCATCGGGCCCCAGAACACGCTGCGCGAGAGCGGAATCATCGCGAGCACCGCCGCAGCCGCCGTGAGGATGATGGGACGGAAGCGCCGCACTGCCGCTTCGACGATGGCGTTCCATGTGGGCACACCGGCGGCCACGTCCTGCTCGATCTGATCCACCAGGATGACCGAGTTGCGGATGATCATCCCGATCAGCGCGGTAATGCCGAGCTGCGCCACGAAGCCCATCGGCGCGCGCAGCAGCAGCAGCGTGGCGGCCGCGCCAATCAGGCCGAGCGGGCCCGTCAGGAACACCATCACAGAGCGCGAGAAGCTGTGGAGCTGGAGCATCAGCAGCAGGAAGATGATGAAGATGCACAGCGGCATCTGCGCGGCGATGGACGCGCCGGCGTTGGCACTCTCCTCTTCCGCGCCGGCGATCTTGATCTGGTAGTCCGGCGGCAGGTCTGCGCGGATCTTGTCGAGCAGCGGGTTGATCTGCGCTGTCACGGTCGGGCCCTGCACGCCATCGACCACATCCGACTGCACGGTGATGCCGTAATCGCGGTTCTCGCGCCAGATCACGCCCGGTTCCCATGCAAAACCCACGCGCGCCACCTGTGTAAGCGGCACCGCGCGGCCGCTGGCCGTGGGCACCTGCACGCGCTGCAACGCATCGAGCGTGTTGCGCTCGCTCGCCTCGGGGCGCATGACGATGTCGAGCAGCTTGTCGCCGTCACGGTACTGCGCGATGGGCGCGCCGGACAGCACCGTCTGCGTGACCTGCGAGATCGACCCCGTGGACACGCCAAGCGCACGGGCCTTGTCCTGGTCGATGTCCAGCCGCAGGACCTTGACGTTCTCGTTCCAGTTGTCGTTCACGCCCACGGTATTGGGGTTCGCCTGCATGATCGCCTTGACCTGGTCGGCAATCTTGCGCACGCCGCCAATGTCCGGGCCCATCACGCGGAACTGCACCGGATACGGCACCGGCGGCCCGTTGGGCAGCAGCTTCACGCGGCCGCGCAGATGCGGGAATTGCGACTTCAGCAAGCCGATGACGCGCTGGCGCACACCCTCGCGCGTCTCGAGCGATGTCGGCATGACGATGGCCTGCGCCACGTTCGTTTGCGGCAGGATCTGGTCGAGCGGCAGGTAGAAGCGCGGCGCGCCGGAGCCGATGAACAGCGTCACGCTGTCGACGTTCTGCTCCTTGCGCATCAGCGCCTCGAAGCGCTTCGCTTCGGTTTCGGTCTGGTTGAAGCTGGAGCCTTCCGGCAGCCAGAGCTCCACCATCAGCTCAGGCCGGCTCGAATCGGGGAAGAACTGCTTCTCCACGTACTTGAAGCCGAACACGCCCAGCCCGAACGCCACCAGCGTGACGACGATCACCGTCTTGCGGTACTCGACGCACCAGTTCACCCAGCCGCGGAATCGGTTGTAGAACGGCGTATCGAACAGTTCGTGATGGCCGCCGTCGCCCACGTGCGATTTCGTGCGCAACAGCAGGAAGCCGAGATACGGCACGAACACGACGGCCGCAAACCATGACAGCACCAGCGCCAGCGCCGTCACGGCGAAGATGCCGAATGTGTATTCGCCCACCGTCGAGCGTGCCAGCCCGACCGGCAGGAAGCCCGTGGCGGTGATCAGCGTGCCCGTGAGCATCGGCATGGCGGTGGACGTGTAGGCAAAGGTGGCGGCCTCCATCTTGGAGAAGCCCTCTTCCAGCTTGCGCACCATCATCTCGACCGCGATGATCGCGTCATCGACCAGCAGGCCCAGCGCGATGATCAGGGCGCCGAGCGAAATCTTGTGCAGGCCGATGTCGAAGATGTTCATGAACAGGAACGTCACCGCCAGCACCAGGGGAATCGTCAGCGCCACGACCAGGCCCGGCCAGATGTCGATGCGCAGCTTCGGCTTGGTGTGCAGGCCGAGCGAAAGAAAGCTCACCGCCAGCACGATCACCACCGCCTCGATCAGTACATGCACGAACTCGCCCACCGAGTTCTGCACCGATTTCGGCTGGTTCTGCACCTGCTCCATCTCGATGCCGACCGGCAGCTTCGCGCGGATCTTCTCGACCGTCGCACGCAAGTCCTTGCCGAGCTGGATGATGTCGCCGCCCTTGGTCATCGAGATGCCCAGGCCGATCACCTCCTTGCCGTTGAAGCGCATCTTGGCGTGCGGCGGATCGATGTAGCCGTGCTTCACGGTGGCGATGTCGCCCAGGCGGATGTTGGTCGTGCCGCCGGGGCCGCGCAGGCTCAGGTTTTCCAGGTCGCGGATGTCCGAAAACTGGCCGGAAAGGCGGATCTGCACGTTGTCGGTCGGCGTCACCAGCACGCCGCTGGGGCCGATGTTGTTCTGCTGCCCGATCTGCGTGGCAATGGTGTTGATGTCCAGCCCCATCTGCGCCAGCTTGGCCTGCTGGAACTCGATGTAGATCTTCTCGTCCTGATCGCCGAGCAGCTCCACCTTGGCGACGTTCGGCACGCGCAGCAACTGCTGGCGGATCGCATCGGCGTAGTCGTTGAGCTGCCGGTAGGTGAAGCCATCGGCCGACAGCGCGTAGATCGAGCCGTACACGTCGCCAAAGTCGTCGTTGAAGTACGGCCCGCGCACACCCTGCGGCAAGGTCGGCGCAATGTCGCCCACCTTCTTGCGCACCGTGTACCAGAGCTGCTGCGTTTCCTTGGCGGGCGACGTGTCGGCCAACTGGAACGTGACCAGCGTCTCGCCGGGCTTGGAGTAGCTGCGGATTTTCCACGCGTATGGCACTTCCTGCAGCGCCTTCTCAATCTTGTCGGTCACCTGGCGCGACATCTGCTCCGCCGTGGCGCCCGGCCAGAAGGCCTGCACCACCATTGCGCGGAACGTGAACGGCGGGTCTTCGTCCTGCCCCAGCTTCGAATACGCAAAGATGCCGCCGAGCAGCAGCGCCACCAACAGGAAGCGCGTGAGCGGCTGATGTTCAAGCGCCCAGCGTGACAGGTTGAAACGGGAATGTTCCATGCGCGCGGTGTGTGCGTGTGTTGGCGAGGGCCGGGGCGTCGATCAACGGCGCGGCGTGATGGCAGACTGCGCCGACGGTTGATCGGCCGGGGCCATCGGCATCACCTTCTGGCCGGCCTTGAGCAGGTGCACGCCGGCGGTGACGATGGTCTGGCCGGGCTGCAGTCCGCGGGTGACCAGCAGCACGTTGTCGCGCGGCGCACCGACCGTCACCGGCACCGGCTTGACCGTCTGCGATGCGGCGTCGTACAGCCACACCACGTTCTTGCCCTGCTCCTGCAGCAGCGCGGTGATCGGCACGCGCACGCCCATGCCGCCGCTGTCGGCACCGCCGCCGGGGCGTACAAACGTGGCAACCGCGGTCATACCGAGTTTCAGTTCGGGTGGCGGATTCGGAATCGAAATCTTCACGGTGTACGTGCGCGTGAGCGGGTCCGCCGCGGGCGCAATCTCGCGCACCTTGGCCGGAATGCTGCGCGACTGGTCGGCCCAAAGCCTGACGCTCACCTCGGGCGACTTGCGCAGCGTGTCGACCTGGTCTTCCGGGATGCCGACCACCACTTCCTTCTCGGCCGTCTGGGCCACGCGCACCACGGGCTGGCCGGCGGACACCACCTGCCCGACTTCCGCGTCCACGCCAGTCACCACGCCATCGGCGTCGGCTTCGAGCGTGGCATACGCGGCCTGGTTGGACTGGTTGCGATAACCCGCCGCGGCCTGCTCATAGCGTGCCTGCGCGGCGTCGTAATTGGCTTGATGGCGTTGCTGCTCGGCCGCGCTGATGAAGCCCTTGGCAAACAGTTCGGAGAAACGTTTGAGGTCAGCCGCGGCGAGGTCGCGGTCGGTCTTGGCGGCCGACAGTTGCGCCTGGGCCGACTGCTGCGCGAGCGCCAGATCGGTCGGATCGAGCCGGGCGAGCACCTGGCCTTTCTTGACGGTCGCACCCACATCCACGAGCCGCGCGACGATCTTGCCCGGCACGCGGAAACCGAGGCGCGATTCAATGCGCGGGCGCACGTCGCCGGAAAACTCCGCGGTGCCGGCGCCGTGTTCACTGGTGACGGTCATGGTGCGCACCGGACGCACCTCGGGAGCCTTGGGCTGTTCCTTGCTGCAGCCGGCAAGCAGTGCCGCCGCCGCGAGCAACGCCGTGGTGGCGGCCACGAGGGGGATGCGTCCGCGCGACACCGAAGGCGTGTCGGAGGAACCGGTGAAGTCCGAATGCAGGTACGACGGGTACATCGCAGGCATGACACGCTCTCAGTAAATAACTGACCGGTCAGTAATATACCCACGGCAATGCGCAGGGTCAACGACGCGGCGTTGTCTGATTGACTTTTCTCGCAAGGCTCAGGCGGGCGGCATGCTGCACTGCAGCGCCATGTAGAATGAGCGCCCTGGTCCAACCCACTGTAACGGCTTCTTCCGTGACCCCCGACGAATACTGCGCCGACAAGGCCGCCCCGCCCGGCAGCGACGTGTACTACAGCGTATTGTTTCTGTCGCCCGAGCGCCGCCGCGCAACCGTCGCGCTCGAAGCCGTGCGCCGCGAGCTGGAAGACGCCGTGCGCGATGCCAGCGATCCGTCGGTCGTGCAGACCAAGCTCCAGTGGTGGCGGCAGGAACTGGCGCGGCTGTTCGAGGGCCGCCCCGAGCACCCCGCCACGAAGGCGCTGCAGCCGTTCCTGAACACGTACGACATCGGCGCCGTGCACCTGGGCGAACTGCTGGCCGGCGTGGAAGCCGACGCCATGCAGAACCGCTATCTCGACTGGCCCAACCTGCGCCGCCATGGCGATCAGGTGGCAGGCGTGGCGGGCCGGCTGGCCGCGCGCATTGCAGGGCATACCCATGCGCGCACGCTGGAATTTGCGCGGCAGATGTCGCTGGCCGAGCAGCTCGTCCATTTCATCCGCAACCTCGGTGAAGATGTCCGGCACAACCGCATCTATATCCCCGTGGATGAATTGCAGCGTTTCAACGTGCCGGCCGCCGACCTGTTCAACCGCCGCTATGCAGAAGGCTTCAAGCCGCTGATGGCGTCCCAGGCCGAGCGCGCGCGTGCCACGTACAACGAAGCGCTCGCGGCGCTGCCAACCGAAGACCGCCGTGCGCAGCGCCCCGCGCTGATTCGCGGCGTGCTGGCCATGCGCTTGCTTGATGAAGTGGAGGCCGACGGCTTCCAGGTGCTCACGCAGCGGACCGACCTCACGCCGCTGCGCAAGCTGTGGCTTGCCTGGAAGACGCAGATCCGCGGCTGATCAGGCCTTGATCAGGTCGAGAGGCGCAAACCGGCCGGCCAGCACCGGCTGGGAATCCATGCCCCACCAGCGCTCCAACACCGTCGCGTAGAGCGAGCGGAAATCCACCGACGGATCGAGGTTGCCGCTGCCATCCAGCCGCTCCAGCACGGGCCCCTGGCCTGCCAGCCCGCCCTTCACGCGCCCGCCCGCCACGAAGTGCGCCGCGGCCGTGCCGTGGTCCGTCCCGCCGTTGAGGTTTTCGCGCGGACGTCGGCCGAACTCCGAGTACGTGACGACCAGCGTGTCGTTCCAGCGGCCCAGTTCGGTCAGGGCGCTCTTGAGCGAAGCGATGCCTTCGGCCAGTTGCCGCAGCAGATTCGCCTGCGTGCCTTGCTGGTTGGTGTGCGTATCGAAGCTGCCCAGCGACAGGCACACCACCGCAACGTCGGCACCGCCGTGACCAGGTGCGGCGACCACCTGCATCGCCGCCTTGATCGAATTGCCAAAGCCGCCGTCGGGAAAGCGCGTCTGGAACGCGTACTTGCCCGACTTCGGACGCAGGCCGTCGGCCGCCTTGACGATATCCGCCTCGACCTTCAGTACGTGCGCGAGCGTGGCGTTTCCGCGTGCGTTGGAGGGCATTGCCAGTTTGGCTTCGTTGAGAAAGGCGTCCGGACTGGCCAGCGCCACGGCGCGTGCGCCGCCATCCAGCGGGCCGAGGTCTGCGCTGCCGATGATCACGCCATCGGCGCCGAACGATGCGGGCACCGGTTTGACGGCGAAGGCGCGCGTAAGCCAGCCCTCGCGCAGATATTGGTCGGAGCGCGAGGCCGTGTCCCAGATCTCGATGGAGCGGAAATGCGAGAGATTCGGCTGCGGATACGACAACCCCTGCACCACACTGAGCTCACCCGCCTGCCACAGCGGCATCATGGCCTGCAGCGACGGATGCAGGCCGTAGCGGTCATCGAGCTGCAGCACCTGTTCGCGCTTGATGGCAATGCGCGGGCGCAGCGCATAGTACTGCGCGCTTGTGTACGGCACCACGGTGTTCAGCCCGTCGTTGCCGCCCTTGAGTTCGATGAGAATGAGCAGGTTGCCATAGCCTTTGCGACGATCTTCGCCCTGCGCGAAGACGATCCCGGGTGCAGTGCCACCAAGGCCGAGCATGGCGCCTGCTTTGAGAAAATCGCGACGTTTCATGATGTGTGCTCCTGCAGCGATGGCGCTACTTCAACTGGTAAGCCGGGTCCATCAGCAGCGTGCGCAGATACGCCGTGCCTGCCAGCTTGACGGGAATCGGCGCCGTCGGCTCGATCGGCAACACGGCCCGCTGAATGGAGATACGCGAGGTGAGCGGCGGCGGGTCGTCCGCATTCGCGCCGAACTGCGCAAGCCACGTGGCCGCGTTGAACGACACCATCGTCTGCGATTGCGCGAGCTTGAAGCGGCCTTCCTGCCCCATGCCCTTGAGGGCCTGGCCCAGGCCCTGCACCGCGCCGCCCTGGTTCAGCGCTTCACGCATGGAGGCCATCACCACGGCGGGCTTCTGTGCCTGCGCGGGCGCCTTCATCTCCGTCGAGCGGAAGAGCTGATCGAGAAACTGCTTGCGCCCCAGCAGCGTGTTGGAGTTGATCCACGCATCGCCGCCGGGCCAACCCTTGACGTTGGGCGGCGCCAGCAGATTCTGCCCAAGCTGCGCGGCCTTGATCGCAAACGGCGTCGGGTCGGAATACTGCACGTTGAATGCCTTGAGCGTGCCGACGATCATCTCGACCGGCGACTTCACCAGCGTCGCGCGCGACTGCGGCGCCCAGAACGCCGGGGTCATCAACAACTCGCGCAACGCGACCTTGATGTCGTAGCCGCTGGCGCGGAACGCATCGGCCACACGCTGCACCTGCGCCGCATCCGGATCGGGCGAAACGAACTCGCGCCACAGCTTGGTGACGATAAACGTCGCTGTCTCGGGGCGAGACAGCAGGATGTCCAGCATCTGGTCGCCGTCGTAGTCGCCGCTCTGGCCGAACACCGTCTTCACGCCGGTGTCGTGGATCTGCGGCCGCCAGACATACGCAAAGTCGTGGTCGCGGTCGACGCTCCAGCCGGTATAGGCACGGGCAGCTTCCTTGATGTCCTGTTCGCTGTAATGGCCTTCACCCAGCGTGAAGAGCTCCATCACCTCGCGCGCGAAGTTCTCGTTGGGCTTGCCTTTGCGGCTCTGCGCGCCATCCAGGTAGATCAGCATCGCCGGGTCCTTGGCGACGGCATGGAGCATGGCGCCGAAGTTGCCGACCGCGTTCTGCCGCAGCAGCACGTTCTGTCGATACATCAACTGCGCAAACGGGACCTTCTGCGAGCTCGACACGAAATGGTTGTGCCAGAACAGCGTCATGCGCTCGGTCAGCGGTGACGGCGTCTGGATCATTTCGCCGAGCCACCATGCGCGCAGCTCGAGTTCGTGCGCCGCGTTGGTGCGTCTCGCAGCCTTGCGGGCGTCTTCGTCGGCGAGCTTGTCATAGGGAAGGATCGGCTCGTTCACCCACGCAGGCGGCGGCTGCGTGGCAACAGTGCCCGTCTGGGCGAGCACGCGATCGACGGCTTCGCGGTGCGTGAGCCCTGCGTAGGCGTCAAGCTCGCTTTCGGAAGGCGCAAAGCCGATGCGGGTCAGGAAGTAGCGCGCCTCGTCGCGATCGAGGCGCTGCTCCTCGGCGACGGCCGCCTTGACGTGCGTGGAATGCCGTTGCGGCTTGCCCTGCGCCGCCGCTTGCGTGGCCGGCAGGCAAAGAACGCTGGCGGCCAGCGCCACCCATAGTGCTGTGGTACGGATACGCATGTTGGTCCCCCGAATCGGCCCCATTGCCCTATTCTCTCGACGCCACGCAATTGCGTTGCGGCCGGGGCAGCGACTTGCGCGCCGTTTCCCGCGCCGACCTACCCGCCGCGATGGTAAAGATCGCGCGTGACGTCGTAGATGTTCTGACGCAATTGCTTGCGTTCCTCGGGAGACAGCTTGCGCTGCGGACCTGGTCGATCGGCGTTCTCGCCACGGCGGTTTTCCATGGCGGCGGCACGTCGGCTGCGCTCTTCGCTGCCTCGGCCGTGCGCCTGCCCCTGCCCGCCCCTTTTCTCCGGTCCACCGGCCTGCATGGCATGTCCGCCGCCGAAAAAGCCGCCGAAGCCGCCAAAACCGCCGCGGTCGCCACGCGCGTGCGCCGGCAAGCCAGCCATGCACAGGCCGGCCGCACAAGCCAGCAGCACCAGATGCCGCCGAAATATTCCTGACCGAGTCGAAAAAGGGGATTGAGAAGCCACGTCCTTGTTGCTGGAAACCGATGCGCCATGCATCATTGCGCGACAATCGATAACAGGCAACCGCATTGCACGCCAGTCCCCTCCGCGGGGGTCGACAGACCCCAAACTGCTGCGAGGAACTGCCAAGGCAGTGTAGCCGCGCGTCCTGCGCCCTGTTCACGTGGGCCGGTAAATAATGTAACCGTCTGTTTCAATTGGGCTTTCACAGCGCCTCGGGCCCATGTTTTTGTCGTTACCATTAGCGCCATGGAAAATTCCAGTCATAAGATTCTCGTCGTGGACGACGACCCCCGCCTGCGTGACCTGCTGCGCCGCTACCTGGGGGAACAGGGCTTCACCGTGCTGGTGGCGGAAAACGCCACGGCCATGAACAAACTCTGGCTGCGCGAGCGCTTCGACCTGCTGGTGCTCGACCTGATGATGCCGGGCGAAGACGGCCTGTCGATCTGCCGCCGTTTGCGCGGTGCGAATGATCAGACGCCCATCATCATGCTCACCGCCAAGGGTGAAGACGTCGATCGCATCGTCGGCCTCGAAATGGGCGCCGACGACTACCTGCCCAAGCCGTTCAATCCGCGCGAACTGATCGCGCGCATCCACGCCGTGCTGCGCCGCCGCGGCCCGGCCGAGATTCCCGGCGCGCCATCCGAAACGCCCGAGACCTTCGCATTTGGCGACTTTGTGCTGAACCTGGCAACGCGCACGCTCAAGAAGAACGACGAAGAGATCACGCTCACAACGGGCGAATTCTCCGTCCTGAAGGTGTTTGCACGCCATCCGCGCCAACCCCTATCGCGCGAGAAGCTCATGGAAATGGCGCGCGGCCGTGAATACGAAGTCTTCGACCGCAGCCTCGACGTGCAGATCTCGCGCCTGCGCAAGCTGATCGAACCGGATCCGAGCAACCCGCGCTTCATCCAGACGGTCTGGGGCCTGGGCTACGTGTTCATCCCCGACGGCGCCAAGTAAGACCGGCCTTCAACCCTTCATCCCCGCACCGACTTGCGCATCCCGCGTCCGGCCGCGTTGCGGCGTCTATTGATCAGTGTGTTCGGCTCGCTGTTCTGGCGGACCTTCATGCTGATCGCCCTGCTCATCGCGATCTCGCTGGGCGTGTGGTTCCAGAGCTTCCGCATTTTCGAGCGCGAGCCGCGCGCGCAGCAGATCGCCATGCAGGTGGTGAGCGTGGTCAAGCTCACGCGCGCGGCGCTGCTGTATTCCGACCCCACGCGCCGGCGCTTCCTGCTGCTCGACCTCGTACAGAACGAAGGCATCAAGGTCTACCCGCGTGAGCGCGAAGACGAATACCGCGAGCCGCATACCAACCCGTACCTCACGCAACTTGTGCAGCACGAGATCCGTAACCGGCTCGGCGCCGAGACGGTGATCGCCACGGCGGTCAACGACATCCCGGGCGTGTGGGTGAGCTTCCAGATCGAGGGCGACGATTACTGGGTCGCCATCAGCCCCGACCGCTTCGAGCGCGTGCCCGGCGTGCAATGGCTGTGGTGGTCGACGGCGGCGCTGGTGCTGTCGGTGCTGGGTGCGGCCTTCATTACGTCACGCGTGAACCAGCCGCTCAAGCGCCTGGCCGACACGGCGCGCGCCATCAGCGCCGGCGATGATCCAAAGCCGCTGCCCGAAGGCGGCGGCACCGAGGTGGCGCAGGCCAATCACAGCTTCAACCAGATGGTGCGTGACCTCAAGCAGTTGGAGGCAGACCGCGCCGTCATGCTGGCCGGCATTTCGCACGACCTGCGCACACCGCTCACGCGCCTGCGGCTGGAAACCGAGATGAGCCCGGTCGACGACCAGACACGCGAGCTTATGGTGGCCGACATCGAACAGATGGACGCCATCATCGGGCAGTTTCTCGACTACGCGCGCCCCAGCGGTGAAATGCTCGAAGCCGTGGACCTGACCGAGCTCGTGCGCGACACGGCGCCCGTCTATTCCGCGCACGACGACATCGACCTCACCCTCAAGCTGGCGCCCGAAGCCATCGCCCGCTGTAACCGGATGGAGACGCAGCGCATTCTCGACAACCTGATCGAAAATGCGCGCCGCTACGGCAAAACGCCCGGCACCGGCCGCGCGGAGATCACCGTCAGCACCGTGCTCCGGGGCAACGAAGTTGTGTTGTGCGTGGCCGATCGCGGTGCGGGCGTGCCGCCGGACCAGCTTGCCTTGCTCACTCGCCCGTTCTACCGGCTGGAATCTGCCCGCAGCGAAGCCAAGGGCGCCGGCCTGGGCATGTCGATCGTCAATCGCATCCTGCAGCGCAGCGGCGGTCGTCTGACCCTCGAGAACCGCACGCCGCCCGAGACCGGCCTCATCGTCTGCGCCTGCTACGCACGCGTCTGACGCCCTGGGCGCCGGGCACATCCCCTGCTTCCCCTGCCTGACATGTGCGGCCGCCCAGGCCGTACTGGCTGCGCTATGCGCGGCTTTGAGATTATCAATTGGCCGCCTGCCTGTTCATCGCCAATAATGCAGCCGCCAGGCTGCGCGGCCTTGCCGGTCCATGCCGCAAGCTTCGCCTGCGCTCGCCCGCCCCCCCCGTTTGCCGCCCGGGTGTGAGCTCGTGCTTGCAAGCCCCTTTCCATTGCCGCACCCCTCCAGGAGAAGCCCATGAAGACCATTGGTGACAAGCTCGAACCGTTCAAGGTCGTCGGCGTCAAGCCGGGATTCAACAACCACGAGGAAAACGGCGAGTCGGCATTCGAAGGCATCACCGAGACCTCGTTCCCGGGCAAGTGGAAGGTCATCTTCTTCTATCCGAAAGACTTCACGTTCGTATGTCCGACCGAGATCGTGGCCTTTGCCAAGCTCAATCAGGACTTTGCCGACCGCGACACCATCGTGATGGGCGGCTCGACGGACAACGAATTCGTCAAACTCGCGTGGCGCCGCGAGCACAAGGATCTCAATAAGCTGAACCAGTGGTCGTTTGCCGACACGACCGGCGCGCTGATCGACCAGCTCGGCGTGCGCGAGCATGAAGCGGGCGTCGCATTGCGCGCGACGTTCATCGTCGACCCGGACAACGTGATCCAGCACGTTTCGGTCAACAACCTGAACGTGGGCCGCAACCCGGATGAGGTGCTGCGCATTCTCGACGGCCTGCAAACCGACGAGCTCTGCCCGTGCAACCGTGCCGTTGGCGGTGCCACGCTGTAACGGCCACGCGGCGCTGATCCGGTTCGAAGCCCGCCCTTGGGCGGGCTTTCTTTCTGGCTCCGCCGCGGCAGAAAGGAGATCCCCATGGAATTTCTGCAGACCATCAAGGGCCTGATTCCCGACTACGCGAAAGACATCCGGCTCAATCTCGACGGTACGATCGCGCGTTCCTCGCTGGAGGGCCCCGACGCGGTGGGCGTGGCATTGGCAGCGGCGTTTGCAGCCAGGAGCAAGGTGCTGGTGGACGTCATCCGCAACGCCGGCGTGCTGTCTCCGCAAGAGACCACGGGCGTGCTGACCGCGGCCGCGCTCATGGGCATGAACAACACGTGGTATCCGTTCGTTGAGATGGCCGACGACGCCGACCTGAAGACGCAGCGCGCGGAGCTGCGCATGAATGCCTATGCCAGCCACGGCGGCATCGACAAGCGCCGCTTCGAGATGTATGCCCTGGCAGCGTCCATCGTCGGCAAGTGCCACTTCTGTGTCAGCTCACACTACAAGCTGCTCAAGGAGATCGGCATGACCACGCAGCAGTTGCGCGATGTGGGCCGCATTGCCTCGGTCGTCAACGCCGCGGCGGTCGTGATCGCCGCCGAATAGCGGCATGGCGCAGCGGGCGTGCAAATGACAACGGCAGCGCCGAGCGATCCGGGCTGCCGTCGGGCATGGCGTGCGGCGAGGCGCAAGCTCAGTCCTGCTCGGCGGCTTCCGCGCGATAGATGAGCACGACGGCCTGCGCGACGACGCCTTCCTCCTTGCCTTCAAAGCCGAGCTGTTCGTTCGTCTTTGCCTTGACGTTGCAGCGCTCGCGGGCGATGCCAAGGTCTTCGGCCAGGTTGGCGATCATGCCGGGCACGTGCGGAGCGAGCTTGGGCCTCTGCGCGATCACCGTCGCATCGACATTGCCGACGGCGTAGCCAGCGTGGCGCACGCGGCGCACGGCTTCACGAAGCAATACGCGGCTGTCGGCGCCGGCAAAGGCAGGATCGGTATCGGGAAAATGCCGGCCAATGTCACCGAGGCCGGCCGCGCCGAACAGCGCATCGGTAATCGCGTGCAGCAGCGCGTCGGCGTCGGAGTGGCCGAGCAGGCCGCGCGTGTGCGGAATCTCCACGCCGCCGAGGATCAGCTTGCGGCCCTCCACGAGCGCATGCACGTCGTAGCCCTGACCGATGCGGATGTCCATCCAGTTCATGCGTGTGGTCCTTTCTCTCAGTCGTGGCTGGCGTGCGCCAGGATGGCCTCGGCCAGCGCGAAATCGTCGGGATACGTCACCTTGAAGTTGCGCAGCGCGCCCGCCACCAGCAGCGGTTTGTGCCCGCAGGCTTCCATGGCGCTCGCCTCGTCGGTGACGATGCGGTGCTGCGCCAGCGCGTCACGCAAGGCGCGTTCCAGCAGGCCCAGCGGAAACATCTGCGGTGTCTGCGCCTGCCAGAGGCCCTCGCGCTGGATCGTGGCGTCGATATGCTGGGTGCCGTCGGCGCGCTTGAGCGTGTCGGCCACCGGCAGCGCGAGAATGCCGCCCGCCGCGTGCGCGCCCTCCGCCTCAACGGCCGCGATCAGACGCGCAACCAGCGCCGGCGTCAGGCCGGGGCGCGCGGCGTCGTGCACCAGCACCCAGTCGCCATCTTCTGCACCGAGACTTCGCAACGCCGCCAGGCCATGCATGACGGACGCGTGGCGCGAATCGCCGCCGCAATCGACCTCCACCAGTCCGGGCACGTCGAAACCGCAGCCGGGAAACCGCTGCACGAGCGGCTCTGTGCCGGGTGTGGTAACGATCAGCACCGTATCGATTTCAGCGCTCGCCAGGAACGCCTGCGCGGTATGCCACAGCATCGGCCGCCCGGCGACCGATTGATACTGCTTTGGCAGATCGCCCCCGGCACGCGAGCCGGTACCCGCAGACGGAATCAGCGCAAAACGGCGTCGGCCAGGGCGGGAAGTCGTCATGAAGGGCGGAAGAATGGGACGTGGGCGCAGGATTTGCGTCGGTTTGGGCCCGTGCAAGCGCGCGGCTGGCGCGGATTTTATAATAGCGGTCAGCGTCACGACACCCCGCCTGCACATGCCGGCGGGGTGTCGTGCTTTGTCCTCCGATCTTGACGTCCCATGTCCGATTTCTCGCTTTCTGCCCTGCCCGTCGTCAAACCAGGCCAGCGCTTCCTCTTCAGCGGCCTGCAGGGCGCGGCGGACGCCCTGCTCCTGGCGCGCTATCTCGAACAGCATCGCGCTGCCGTGCCGATGCTGGCGGTGATCTGCGCCAATGCCGTCGATGCGCAGCGCCTGGCGGAAGAACTGCGCTGGTTTGCTCCGCAGGCCCGTGTGAAGCTGCTGCCGGACTGGGAGACGCTGCCGTACGACAATTTCTCGCCGCACCAGGACTTGATCTCCGAACGGCTGGCCACGCTGCACGATCTGCAGAATGGCGCGTGCGACATCCTGCTGGTGCCGGCATCGACGGCATTGCAGCGCATCGCTCCGCCGTCCTTTCTGGCGGCCTACACGTTCTTCTTCAAGAAGGGCGAAAAGCTGGACGAGGCGGCACTCAAGGCGCAGTTCACGCTGGCCGGCTACGAACACGTCAGCGCCGTCATGCGCCCCGGCGAATACTCGGTGCGCGGCGGCCTGATCGACCTGTTCCCGATGGGCTCGCCGCTGCCGTACCGGCTGGACCTGTTTGGCGACGAGATCGAGACCATCCGCGCGTTCGACCCCGACACGCAGCGCAGCCTCTACCCCGTGAACGAAGTGCGCCTGCTGCCCGGCCGTGAATTCCCGATGGACGAAGCGTCGCGCACGGCCTTCCGCGGCCGCTGGCGCGAGGTGTTCGAGGGCGACCCGACGCGCTCGCCGATCTACAAAGACATCGGCAACGGCGTGCCTTCGGCCGGCATCGAATACTACCTGCCGCTGTTCTTTGAAGAGACCGCCACGCTCTTCGACTATCTGCCGGGCGCCACGCACCTGGCCTTCGTGGGCGACATCGAAGGTGCGGTGCGCCGCTTCTGGGCCGACACCACGCAGCGCTACAACTTCATGCGCCACGACCGCGAGCGGCCCTTGCTGCAGCCTTCGGCGCTGTACCTCGACGAAGAATCGTTCTTCGTGGCCGCCAAGCCGCATGCCCGTCTCGTGCTGCGCACCGAGCCCGGCGACGCGCCGCTGTCGCTGCCGCTGCCCAACGTGGCCGTCAACCGGCGTGCGGAAGATCCGCTCGTCAACCTCGAATCCTTCCTGATGCGCGGCAACTGCCGCGTGATGATCTGCGCCGAATCCGCCGGCCGCCGCGAGACGCTCGCGCAGATGCTCGCGGCCAGCGGCCTGCATCCGGAAGGCGTGGCCGATTTCGCCGACCTGCTCGCCGGCGACGCGAAGTTCGTCCTCGGCGTGGCGCCGCTTTACCAGGGGTTCATCCTCGGCGACGAGCGCATCGCCTTCATCACCGAAACCGAGCTGTACGCGCAAACCACGCGTCGCGCCGGCCGTCGCAAGCAGGAACAGGCCACCGCCGTCGATTCGATGGTGCGCGACCTGGCCGAACTGAAGATCGGCGACCCGGTGGTGCACAGCGAGCACGGCATCGGGCGCTACCAGGGCCTGGTGTCGGTGGACACGGGCAACGGCGAGGAGGAATTCCTCCACCTCGATTACGACAAGGGCAGCAAGCTGTACGTGCCGGTGCACCAGCTGCACGTGATCTCGCGCTACTCGGGCGCCGATCCGGAAACGGCGCCGCTGCACTCGCTGGGCTCGGGCCAGTGGGAAAAGGCCAAGCGCAAGGCGGCGCAGCAGATCCGCGACACGGCGGCCGAACTGCTGAACCTGTACGCACGCCGTGCAATGCGCCAGGGCTTTGCCTTCCCGCTTGCGCCGGAGGACTACGTCAAGTTTGCCGAGAGCTTCGGCTTTGAAGAAACGCCCGACCAGGCCGCCGCCATCGCTGCGGTGATCGGCGACATGACGTCTGGCAAGCCGATGGACCGACTCGTCTGCGGCGACGTCGGCTTCGGCAAGACGGAAGTCGCGCTGCGTGCCGCGTTTGTTGCGGTGATGGGCGGCAAGCAGGTGGCCATCCTCGCGCCGACCACGCTGCTGGCCGAACAGCATTACCAGACGCTCGTCGACCGCTTTGCCGACTGGCCGGTGCGCATTGCCGAGATTTCGCGTTTCAAGAACAAGAAAGAGATCGACGCCGCGATCGAAGCCATCAACGCCGGCACGATCGACATCGTGATCGGCACGCACAAGCTGCTCTCGCCTGACGTGAAGTTCAACCGCCTGGGGCTCGTCATCATCGACGAGGAACACCGCTTTGGCGTGCGTCAGAAAGAGGCGCTCAAGACGCTGCGCGCCGAGGTGGACGTGCTCACGCTCACCGCCACGCCGATCCCGCGTACGCTGGGCATGGCGCTCGAAGGCCTGCGCGATTTTTCGGTGATTGCGACCGCGCCGCAAAAGCGCCTGGCCATCAAGACGTTCCTGCGCCGCGAGGAAGACGGCGTGCTGCGCGAGGCCATCCTGCGCGAGTTGAAACGCGGCGGCCAGGTCTACTTCCTGCACAACGAGGTCGAGACCATCGAGAACAAGCGCGCCAAGCTGGAGGAACTGATTCCGGAAGCACGCGTGGCGGTCGCCCACGGCCAGATGCACGAGCGCGAACTCGAGCGCGTGATGCGCGATTTCGTGGCCCAGCGCGCCAACATCCTGCTGTGCACGACGATCATCGAAACCGGCATCGACGTGCCCACGGCCAACACGATCCTGATCCACCGCGCGGACAAGTTCGGCCTGGCGCAGCTGCACCAGCTGCGCGGCCGTGTCGGTCGCTCGCACCACCAGGCGTATGCGTACCTGCTGGTGCACGATGTGGACGGGCTGACCAAGCAGGCACAGCGCCGCCTGGAGGCAATCCAGCAGATGGAGGAGCTTGGCTCAGGCTTCTACCTGGCGATGCACGACCTGGAAATCCGCGGCGCCGGCGAGGTGCTCGGCGACAAGCAGTCTGGCGAGATCTCCGAGATCGGCTTCCAGCTTTACACGGACATGCTGAACCAGGCGGTGAAGTCGCTCAAGGCGGGCAAGGAGCCCGATCTGATGGCGCCACTGGCCGCCACCACCGAAATCAACCTCGGCACGCCTGCCCTGCTGCCCCAGGACTATTGCGGCGACGTACAGGAGCGCCTGTCGCTGTACAAGCGCCTGGCCAACTGCGAGAGCAGCGAGGCCATCGACAACATCCAGGAAGAGCTGATCGACCGCTTCGGCAAGCTGCCGCCGCAGGCGCAGTCGCTCATCGAGACGCATCGTCTGCGCATTGCCGCGCAGCCGCTGGGCATCCGCAAGATCGACACCGGCACGAACGCCGTCACGCTGCAGTTCGTGCCGAACCCGCCCATCGACGCCATCAAGATCATCGATCTCGTGCAGAAGAACCGGCAGATCAAGCTGGCCGGGCAGGACCGCCTGCGTATCGAGAACATCCCGGCCGAGACCGCTGCGCTCGCGCAGACCATTCGCCATGCCATGCGGCAATTGATGTGATCCGCTAGGATGCAGCGACGCGAACAAGGAAAAACCAACATGAGCACCGCCGTGACCGCCCTCTCCACACTCGACTGGACCACCAAGCTCGTCAGCTTCGACACCACCAGCCGTGGCTCCAACCTTGCGCTCATCGAAACCGTGCGCGACTACCTGCGCGGCCTCGGCATCGATTCGCACCTCTCGCACAACGACGATCGCAACAAGGCCAATCTGTTCGCCACCATTCCGGCCGCCAACGGCAGCGTGCAAGGCGGCATCGTGCTGTCGGGCCATACCGATGTGGTGCCGGTGGATGGGCAGAAATGGGACAGCAACCCGTTCACCCCGGAAATCCGGGACGGCCGGCTTTACGGTCGCGGCACCTGCGACATGAAAGGCTTCATTGCGTCGTCGCTTGCGCTGGTGCCGCAACTGCTCGGTGCCAAGCTGCGCGAGCCCGTGCATCTTGCGCTCTCGTACGACGAAGAAGTCGGCTGCGTGGGCGCGCCGCGCATGATCGACGACCTGGTGGCGCGCGGCATCAAGCCCGCCGGCTGCATCGTCGGCGAGCCCACCAGCATGCGGCCCATCGTTGCGCACAAGGGCATCAACGCCTACCGCTGCCGGGTGCACGGCCGCGCCGCGCATTCGTCGCTCACGCCGCAGGGTGTGAACGCCATCGAATACGCGGCGCGCATCATCTGCTTCGTGCGCGACCTGGCCGATGAATTCCGCGCCAAGGGCCCGTTCGACGAGGCGTTCGACGTGCCGTTCACCACCGCCTCGACGGGCCTGATCCAGGGCGGCATCGCGCTCAACACGATTCCTGCCCTGTGCGAACTGGTCTTCGAGTTCCGCAACCTGCCGGGCGTGGATGCGCCGGCCATCCGGGCGCGCGTGGAGCGCTATGTGCGCGAGACGATCGAGCCAGCCATGCAGCGCGAACATCCGGACGCCCGCATCGAGCTCGAAGAGATTGCCGCCGCGCCGTCGCTCGACGCCTCGGAGCAGGCAGCGATCACGCAGCTCGTGCGCGTGCTGACCGAAGACAACGACAAGCGCAAGGTGGCCTACGGCACCGAAGCCGGCCTGTTCCAGCGCGCCGGCATTCCGGCCGTGCTGTGCGGCCCGGGCAACATCGAGCAGGCGCACAAGGCCAACGAATACGTCGAGCTCGCTCAGCTGGAGGCCTGCGACCGCTTTCTCGCCAAGGTTGCGCGCAGCCTGATGCTCGACGCCCCGTCGGCCTGATTACGCGGTTCCCCGCCGGGTGCGTTCGCTACAATAGCGGACTTTCCGGCGCCCTCTCCTCTCTCTCATGCCCGTCGTCCTGCAAAGCCTGTCGCCGCTGTCCACTGGCGACATTGAATCCGTCCGCAGCCTGTTCGGCACCGCTGCCTACGAAATGCGCGCGCCCAACGTCGCGGCGATCGATTGGGTGCACGAACTGCCCAGCGAGCTGCGCATCCAGCTCGACGCCATCTGCGCGAGCCTGAAGATGGACTACGCGTGGATTCCCGACGAATGGACGTTCGGCGACTTCCGCGTGCTTGCCATGGACATGGATTCGACGCTCATCACCATCGAGTGCATCGACGAGATTGCCGATTTCTGCGGGCTCAAGCCGCAGGTCGCCGCGATCACCGAAGCCTCCATGCGCGGCGAGATCAAGGATTTCAACGAGAGCCTGACGCGCCGGGTCGAACTGCTCAAGGGGCTGGATGCCAGCGTCCTGGAACGCGTCTACAACGAACGCCTGCAACTCTCGCCGGGCGCCGAAAAGATGCTCAAGGCGGTGCAGGCCATGGGCATCCGTACGTTGCTTGTATCCGGTGGCTTCGAGTTCTTCACCTCGCGCCTGCAGGAACGCCTGGGCCTTGACCGCGCGCGTGCCAATACGCTGGAGATCGTCGACGGCAAGCTGACCGGCCGCGTCCTCGGTGAAATCGTCAATGCAGACGTCAAGGCGCAGACGCTCAAGGCGTTCTGCAAGGAGCTCGGCGTGTCGCCGGATAACGCGATCGCCATGGGTGACGGCTCGAACGATCTGAAGATGATGGGGGTGGCCGGGCTCTCCGTGGCGTTCCGCGCCAAGCCAATCGTGCAGGCGCAGGCGGATGTGGCGTTCAATGTGGTCGGCCTCGACGGCCTGCTGAACCTGTTTCCGCACCAGTAGGTCGAGACCACGCCATGGCGGCCCCGCAATCCTCCCGCAAGAAACTCGCACCGGAGGTGCGAGACATGGTGGAGCCGCAGGATTACGCCGCGCTGCTGACGGAGGTCAAGGCGCGCATCCAGGCCGCGCAGTACGCCGCCCTGCGGGCCGTTAACAAGGAGCTGGTGGGCCTGTACTGGGACATCGGACAGCTGATCGTAGCCCGGCAGCAAGCCGAGGGCTGGGGGAAGGCCGTGGTGCAGCAGTTGGCCGCCGACCTGCAGGCAAGCTTCCCTGGCACGGGCGGGTTCTCGGCGTCCAACCTGTGGCGCATGAAGGGCTTCTTCGAGACCTACAGCGGCGCGCCGAAACTCGCACCACTGGTGCGAGAAATCGGCTGGAGCCACAACGTGCTCATTCTCGAGCGCTGCAAGGACATCCAGCAGCGCGAGTTCTATCTGCGCATGACGCGCAAGTTCGGCTGGTCGAAGAATGTTCTGGCGCACCAGATCGACAACCAGAGCTACGAAAAATCGCTGCTCGGCCAAACCAATTTCGACAAGGCACTCACCCCTGCCCTGCGCGCGCAGGCCAAGCTGGCGGTCAAGGACGAATACGCCTTCGACTTTCTGGAACTAGGCGAACAGCACAGCGAACGCGAACTCGAGCGCGCACTGATCGAACGCATCGAAGATTTCCTGCGCGCAATGGGCGGCATGTTTGCCTTCATGGGCAGCCAGTACCGGCTTGAAGTCGAGGGCGACGAGTATTTCATCGACCTGCTGCTGTTCCACCGGCGCCTGCGCTCACTCGTGGCCATAGAACTGAAGATCGGCAAATTCGAGCCCGAATTCGTCGGCAAGATGCAGTTTTATCTTGCTGCGCTCGACGAACAGGTCCGTCAGGAGGATGAGAATCCGTCGATCGGCATCATCCTGTGCAAGGAAAAGAAGCGCACGATCGTCGAATACGCCTTGCGCGATGCGAGAAAGCCCATCGGCGTGGCGACCTACGCAATCACCAAGACACTGCCGAAGGAACTGCAGGGCCAGTTGCCCTCGCCGGAAGTCATCGCGCGCCTGCTGGAAACGCTATAGCCGCCACCGGCATATTGGCCGGTGGCCCCGGGGGCGCAATGCCGGCCGATCAAGCGCGCAGGTGCGTCTCCATCGCCTGCTTCAGATCGGCAATCAGGTCGCGCGGGTCTTCCAGGCCGATATAGAGGCGAACGAAACCACCCGCGTTTTCCCAATCGGCTGGCGGCCAAGCAGTCGCCGTGCGCATCGACGGGATGTTGTATGGCAGCGCCAGGCTGTGCGCGCCGCCCCACGAAAAGCCGATCGCAAAATAGCGCAGGGCCTCGATGAACGCATCGATCTGTGCCTGCGAATAGCGCTCGTGCAGCACGATCGAGAACAAGCCGCTTGCGCCGGTAAAGTCGCGTTTCCAGTTTTCATGGCCCGGGCAGCTCGGCAGCGCCGGATGCAGCACGCGCACGACTTCGGGACGGTCCATAAGCCATTCCGCCACTTCACGCGCGTGGGCGTCGTGGGCAGCCAGCCGCGTCGGCAGGCTCGGCAGGCCGCGCAGCACGAAATAGCAATCGTCTGCCGACACGCCCCACCCCATGCGCATGCGCGTGGCGAGGAGCTTCTGGTGCAGCGCTTCATCGTTGGTGATGGCCGCGCCCATGAGGACATCGCTGCCACCGGACTGGTACTTGGTCAGCGCCTGCACCGAGATATCGATGCCACGCGCAAACGGCTGGTAGTACACGCCGCCGCTCCACGTGTTGTCGATGGCGGTGATGGCGCCAGCCGCCCGTGCCGCCTCGGCGATGGCCGTGCAATCGGGCACTTCCATCGTCACCGAACCCGGCGCCTCAAGCCACACGAGCTTGGTGTTGTGGCGAATGAGGTCGGCAATGCCGGCGCCTATCATGGGGTCGTAATACCGCACGGTGATGCCGAACTGGCGCGCCATCCATTCGCCGTGGTCGCGGTTGGGGCCGTACGCGTTATCGGGAATCAACACGTCATCGCCGGATTTGATGAGCGTGAAGTACACGAGCGAAATGGCGGCCAGCCCGGATGGCAGCAGCAGCGTGTGCGAGCCGCCCTCGATCTGCGCCAGCGCCTGGCACAGCGCGTCGGACGTTGGCGTGGCATGTAGGCCGTAGCGCCAATGGACCACGCTGCCACTGCCAAAGGCACGCATGTCGGCGAGGTTCTTGAATACGACGGTCGACGCGCGATGCGTGGCCTGAGAAAACGCGGCAAAGCCGGGTGGAATCTGCAGGTCCGGGTGGACGGCTTTCGTGGCGGGAAACATGGGCGGGAGCTTGGTATCGTCGGTCACGAGACATTCCTGATGAGTGGCGGATGACGACCTTCGGTGGTCAGCCCGTCAGCTTACCAGTGCGCGCCGGACCGTGCGGGATTGACAGCTGGCAGCGCGGGCGGCGGTGCAATCTGGCCCGGTGCCAGGGGCGCCGCGGGCGTCAGCGGCGTTGCAGCGACCGCCGCGTTGCTGTTGGCGGCGGCATCGTAAGGCGGAATCACCACCACGGCGAGGGGGCGGAGCACAAACGGCAGCGTGTGGCCGTCGTGGGCCACATCGGTCCACGTGCCGCGCACGATGCCATGCGCATCGATCGCCCCCTCCCACGTGCCGGTGACGTGCGTGCCGTCATCGGACTCCTCCATGAGGAAGCCGCCGTTTTCGTATTCGCCTGTCACCAGGCGTACACCCGGTTGCTGGCCGGCTACGTATTCGCCGTGGACGCTGTCGATCTCACCAGGCTTGCGGCCCAGGCGCATGCGGATCGGCACGTCGCCGATCACGCCGGTGTAGACGGGATATTTTGCGTAGTCCGGCTGCGGCTGCAGCACGGCGGGCGACTGCGTCTGGGCGGAGAACCCATTGCCGGCCTTGGCAGCGCGGCGCTTTTCACCCTCCGCGATGGCGCGGTTCAGGCCGAGGTCGCCCGGCTGCACGGTCATGCTGCCGGTCGATACGTCGTAGCCGTTATTGGCAGACGGCGTTTGCGCAGACGCCGCCGACATAGCTGCAACGCCTGCGGCCAGCACCAGCGCACGCAGCGCGCCGGCGGGCCGGGTCAGGCGTGCAATCGATAGAAAGCGTTCAGATGCGTTCGAACACCGCCGCAATGCCTTGTCCTCCACCAATACACATGGTCACCAGCGCGTAGCGACCACCGATGCGTTGCAGCTCGTGCAGCGCCTTCACCGTAATGAGGGCCCCCGTTGCGCCGATCGGGTGGCCGAGCGAGATGCCCGAGCCGTTCGGATTGACCTTGGCCGGGTCCAGCCCCAGTTCCTTGGTCACGGCGCAGGCCTGGGCCGCGAATGCCTCGTTCGCCTCGATGACGTCGAGATCCTTGACCGACAGGCCCGCACGTTCCAGCGCCTTGCGCGTGGCCGGCACCGGGCCGATCCCCATGATCTTCGGCTCCACGCCCGCGTGGCCGTACGACACGAGGCGCGCCAGCGGCTTGAGGCCACGCTGTTCAGCCACCGAGCGCTCCATCAGCACCAGCGCCGCACCGGCATCGTTCAGGCCCGAGGCGTTGCCTGCGGTGACGGTGCCGCTCTCCTTTGCGAAAACCGGCTTGAGCTTGGCCATATCTTCGATGGTGGCGTCGTGGCGGACGTGTTCGTCGGTGTCGAACTGGATGTCGCCCTTGCGCGACTTGATCGTCACCGGAACGATCTGATCCTTGAAGTAGCCGGCCCGGATGGCGCGCGAGGCGCGCTGGTGCGATTCCAGCGCCGTCTGGTCCTGCTGCTCGCGGCTGATGCCGAATTCCCTGGCGACGTTTTCCGCCGTCACGCCCATGTGGATCGTGTGGAACGGGTCGTGCAGCGCGCCGAGCATCATGTCGACCATCTTGGCGTCGCCCATGCGCGAGCCCCAGCGCGCGGCGGGAGCGAGGTACGGCGCGCGGCTCATGCTCTCGGCGCCGCCGGCAATGGCGATGTCGGCATCGCCCAGCAGCACGGTCTGCGCGGCGCTCACCACGGCCTGCAGGCCCGAGCCGCACAGGCGGTTGACGTTGAACGCGGGCGTCTCGGCCGACACGCCGCCGTTGACGGCAGCCACCCGCGAGAGATACATGTCGCGCGGCTCGGTGTTGATGACGTGGCCGAACACGACGTGGCCGACCTCCTCGCCCTTCACGCCGGCGCGGGCCAGCGCCTCGCGCACGACCAGCGCGCCCAGTTCGCACGGCGCCACGTCCTTCAGGCTGCCGCCAAACGTCCCAATTGCGGTACGAACGCCGCTGACCACCACCACTTCACGTGCCATTGCTGTCTCCCATGCCATCAGAATTGGATGGCGGCCAGTATAAACGCACGGTCGTTCGCAAATTTTAGGTAAGACTACCTAAGTGGCTCAGACCTCGCCCCACAGGTCGTGCCCATCGGCACCGGTGATCTTGACCGACACGAAATCGCCGGCCTTGTAGCGCTTGTACGACTTGGACGGCGGCGCGACATAGACCAGGCCGTCGATTTCGGGCGCATCCGCCGACGAACGACCGATCCCGCCATCCTGGTTGACCTCGTCCACCAGCACGCGCAGCGTCTTGCCGACCTTGCGCTGCAGGCGGCGCGCCGACACGCGCTCGGCCACTTCCATGAAGCGCGCGCGGCGCTCTTCGCGCACCTCGTCGGGCAGTGCACCGGGCAGATCGTTGGCGGTGGCGCCTTCGACCGGCGAATACGCGAAGCAGCCCACGCGGTCCAGCTCGGCCTCGGCGATAAAGTCGAGCAGTGTCTGGAATTCCTCTTCCGTCTCGCCTGGGAAACCGGCAATGAAGGTGCTGCGGATGGTCAGCTCGGGGCACACCTCGCGCCAGGCGCGGATGCGGTCCAGCGTTTTCTCGGCATTGGCCGGGCGCTTCATGCGCTTGAGCACATCCGGGTGGGCGTGCTGCAGCGGCACGTCCAGGTACGGCAGCACCTTGCCCTCGGCCATGAGCGGCATCACTTCGTCCACGCTCGGGTACGGATAGACGTAATGCAGGCGCACCCAGGCGCCGTATTGCGAGGCCAGTTCGCCCAGCGCGGCCACCAGCTCGGTCATGCGCGTCTTCAGCGGCCGGCCGTTCCAGAAGCCCGTGCGGAACTTGACGTCGACGCCATAGGCGCTGGTGTCCTGCGAGATCACGAGCAGCTCTTTCACACCGGCTTTCAGCAGGTTTTCCGCCTCCAGCATCACTTCGGCCACCGGACGCGAAACCAGGTCGCCCCGCATCGACGGGATGATGCAAAAGCTGCAGCGGTGGTTGCAGCCCTCGGAGATCTTCAGATACGCGTAATGCTTCGGCGTGAGCTTGATGCCCTGCGGCGGCACCAGGTCAATGAACGGATCATGCGGCTTGGGCAGGTGCGTGTGCACTGCTTCCATGACTTCGCCGAGCGCATGGGGGCCGGTGACGGCCAGTACCTTCGGGTGCACGCTCGTGATGATGTCCTGGCCGGCGGCATCCTTCTTGGCGCCGAGGCAGCCGGTGACGATCACCTTGCCGTTCTCGGCCAGCGCCTCGCCGATCGCATCGAGGCTTTCCTGCACGGCCTCGTCGATGAAGCCGCACGTATTGACCACCACCAGGTCTGCCCCGCCATACGTGCCGGAGATCTCGTACCCCTCCGCACGGAGCTGGGTGATGATCTGCTCGGAATCGACCAAGGCCTTGGGACAACCGAGCGAAACGAAGCCCACCTTCGGGCTCTGGGTACTGACGTCGGACATGGGAACAACCTGAAGTGGGGAGAGGATGGCGCAGCGCATGGCGCGCCGCGCGGTGGCGTATTTTAACCGTTCACTGCGCCGGGGCGGCCCAGCGCGAGCCGGGCCTGTTCGATCACACGCTCGATTTCCAGCGCGTCGTGCAGGCGGCGGATCGCGTCGTGCAGTTCCGCGGCCTGGGGCCATGTCCGCTTCAGGTAGCCGAGCCACAGCTTGACGCGGCCGTGCTCGTGCTTGGCGGAGATGCGGGCGTGCAACTTCTTGAGATAGTCGGCAAGGTAGCCGAGTACGATCGGCCATTCGGCGGCGGACGGCTCACGCGCCATCTGGCCGCGAATGCGCTGGGCCAGGAACGGGTCGGACACGGCGCCACGGCCGATCATCACGTCGTCACAGCCGCTGACGGCGCGGCAGCGCTCCCAATCGGCCACGGTCCAGACCTCGCCATTGGCCGTGACGGGGATGCTGACTGCGCCCGCAATGCGCGCAATCCAGTCCCAATGTGCCGGCGGGCGATAGCCATGATCGCGCGTGCGGGCATGCACCACCAGCGACACCGCGCCGCCTTCGGCCAGCGCCGTCGCGCAGTCAATCGCACGCGAAGTGTCCGAAACGCCCAACCGCATCTTGGCCGTCACTGCAATGTGCGGCGGCACCGCACCGCGCACCGCCCGCACGATGGTGTGCAGGACTTCCGGCGTGTCGAGCAGCATGGCACCGCCGCCGTGCCGGTTCACCACCTTGGCGGGGCACCCGAAGTTCAGGTCGATGCCATGCGGTGACAGCGTCGCCGCATAGGCTGCGTTGCGGGCCATCCATTCCGGATCACTGCCGAGGAGCTGGATCACCATCGGCGTACCGCTGGCGGTGTAGCCGCCGTTGGCAATCTCAGGAGTTTCGCGCTCGTAGGTGCGCAACGGAAGCACTGAACCCGTCACGCGAACGAATTCCGAGACGCAGCCGTCATAGCCTCCCGCCTGTGTCAGCACGTCGCGCATGACGAAATCCGCAACCCCTTCCATCGGGGCAAGCAAGAGGCGGCTCATGTGAAAAAGGCGATCAACCGGCCTGCAGGCCGGGGGCTGACATCGAACATTTGGGGGCAATCTGAGGGGTGTGATCCTCCGGCAAAGCCGCGCCTTGCCGGAAATGCCGCATTTTACCCTGCTGCCCGATTTGCCGCCCCCAAAGCAAAAAGGCGAACCGCCATGCGATTCGCCTTCTTCTCCAGGCCGAAGGATTACTTCTTTTCGGGCGGCTGGTTGAACGGGAACGTGCCGAACATGTTCTTGGCCTGGCTCTGCATCTGCTCCTGCATCTGCACGAACAGGTTCTTGCTCTGCTCGATGTAGTTGCTCATCATGCCCTGCATCATCGGCCCCTGCATGTTCATGAACTGCGACCACATATCGGGGTTGAACGTGTTGCCGCTGTACAGGTCCTTCGAGTTCTCGGCCAGCTTGTTCTGGATGTCGATGAAGGCCTGGATGTTCTTCTCCAGGTACGTGCCCATCATGCCCTGCATGGCGTGGCCGTAAAAACGAATGATCTGCGCAAGCATCGAGCCGGAGAACATCGGCACGCCGCCGGTTTCCTCTTCCAGAATGATCTGCAGTAGGATGCTGCGCGTCAGGTCTTCACCGGATTTCGCATCCACGACGCGAAACTCCTCGGTGTCCATCACGAGCTGCTTGACGTCTGCCAGCGTGATGTACGTGCTGGTCTGGGTGTCGTAGAGCCGGCGGTTGGGATATTTCTTGATCAGCCGTTCGGTGCCCTTCTTACTGGTGGCCATCGTGCCTTTCCGTGTTGGCGATGCTGCTGCGGTGCAGCCGATGCAGTGCGAAATCGGCACAGCAAAATCGCGGTTGCGCTGCTGTGCCGATCTGCGTGCGAATGCGGCAACGCAGATGCATCCGGTTATGATCGGACGCTCCGGTGTCTCCCCGCGAAGCGCCTCCGTGACTGGATTCTATGCGGATCGCCGTGCAAAGAAAAGGCGACCTCCCCCGGTAGAAACCCGCAGCATTTTGGTGCCGTAGCGGCACCATGATATGGGCTGGATCACGCGCCGCAAGCCTGCTGCAGTGCAATCGAGCATCGCAACACCCTGGGGCAAACCGGGGGAAAGAATGCTGCGCCCATGCTGCAGCAATTGTGCAGCATGGGCGTGAGAGCGTCAGCCCATGTGCAGGCCGCCGTTGAGGGAAAAGTCCGCGCCCGTGGCGAAACCGGACTCGTCGGAGGCAAGCCAGGCGCAGATCGAAGCGATTTCCGCGGGCTCGCCGAGTCGCTTGACCGGAATCGTGCCGACGATCTTGTCGAGCACATCCTGACGAATCGCTTTGACCATGTCCGTGGCAATGTAGCCCGGCGACACGGTGTTGACCGTCACGCCCTTGGTGGCGACTTCCTGCGCGAGGGCCATCGTGAAGCCGTGCAGGCCGGCCTTGGCCGTCGAGTAGTTGGTCTGGCCAAACTGCCCCTTCTGCCCGTTCACCGACGAAATGTTGATGATGCGGCCCCAGCCTCGGTCCGCCATGCCATCGATGACCTGCTTGGTCACGTTGAACAGCGAAGTCAGGTTGGTGTCGATCACGGCGTCCCAATCGGCACGCGTCATCTTGCGGAACACCACGTCGCGCGTGATGCCGGCGTTGTTGATGAGAACATCCACCTCACCCACTTCTGCCTTGACCTTGTCGAATGCGGCCTTGGTCGATTCCCAGTCGCCGACGTTGCCCTCGGACGGAATGAAATCAAAGCCGAGCGCCTTCTGCTGCTCGAGCCACTTGGCCTTGCGCGGCGAGTTCGGGCCGCAACCGGCAATGACGGTGAAGCCATCGCGCGCCAAGCGCTGGCAGATCGCCGTTCCGATACCACCCATGCCACCGGTGACGTATGCGATGCGTTTGGTCATGTCCACTCCTAGTCCTTGTTGTTAGAGCCGCCCAGCGTCCTGCCGGGCGGTGGTGCTCGGTTCTCTCCGATCGGCGTGCGCGCTTTTTGTTCAACGCCACACCGGTCCGGTCTGCAAAAAATTACGGACGCTCGACGGCCAGCGCCACGCCCATGCCGCCGCCGATGCACAACGACGCCAGACCCTTCTTCGCATCGCGCTTCTGCATTTCGTGCAGCAGCGTGACCAGAATGCGGCAACCGGAAGCACCGATCGGGTGGCCGATGGCGATCGCACCGCCGTTGACGTTCACCTTAGACGTGTCCCAACCCATTTGCTGGTGCACAGCGAGCGCCTGCGCAGCAAACGCCTCGTTGATCTCCATCAGGTCGAGCTCGTCCACCGACCAGCCCGCACGCGACAGGCAGCGTTTCGAGGCAGGCACAGGCCCCATGCCCATCACCTTTGGATCGAGGCCCGCGCTGGCATAAGCGCGGATCGTGGCCAGCGGCGTGAGGCCCAGTTCCTGGGCCTTGGCGGCCGACATCACCACCACCGCGGCCGCACCGTCGTTCAGGCCCGAGGCGTTGGCCGCCGTGACGGTGCCCGCCTTGTCGAACGCGGGCTTGAGACCGGCCATCGACTCGAGCGTTGCGCCGTGGCGGATGAACTCGTCCTGTGCGAACGCGATCGGGTCGCCCTTGCGCTGCGGAATCATGATCGGGACGATCTCGTCATTGAAGCGCCCTGCCTTCTGTGCGGCTTCGGCCTTGTTCTGCGACCCGACGGCAAACTCGTCCTGCGCCTCGCGCGTGATGCCGTATTCCTTGGCGACGTTCTCGGCGGTGATGCCCATGTGGTACTGGTTGTACACATCCCACAGGCCGTCGACGATCATCGAGTCGATCAGCTTTGCGTCGCCCATGCGGAAGCCATCGCGCGAGCCCGGCAGCACGTGGGGCGCGGCCGACATGTTCTCCTGGCCGCCTGCCACGACGATGTCCGCGTCGCCCGCCATGATGGCGTTGGCGGCGAGCATCACGGCCTTCAGGCCCGAGCCGCACACCTTGTTGATGGTCATGCCTGGGACCATGTTCGGCAACCCGGCCTTGATGACGGCCTGGCGTGCCGGGTTCTGTCCCGAACCGGCGGTCAGCACCTGCCCCATGATGACTTCGCTCACCTGTTCCGGCGCCACCTTGGCGCGCGAGAGAGCCTCGCGGATGACCGCCGCACCCAGTTCGGGCGCAGGAATCTTTGCCAGCGAGCCACCAAACTTGCCCACGGCGGTACGGACCGCCGATACGATCACAACATCGGTCATTTGTCTTCCTTCCACAGTCAAAGGGGGTTGAGAGGGCGCCGCGCACGGCCTCGCAGGCCGGCATCGTGCGCCGGAGTTGGGGGTGCGCTTACGCCTTCTGCTTCACGTAGCGGCCGGGGGCGGGCTCGATCTCCGGATAGTCCGCAGTGCCGTAGCGCTTCGGAGCGGCCTTCTGCGCACCGGCGTGAGAAGCCAGCCACGCAGACCAGTCCGGCCACCAGCTGCCAGGGTGCTCCGTGGCACCGTCAAACCATGCGTCGGCGGAGTCAGGCAGCTTGGCGTTGATCCAGTGCGAGCGCTTGTTGGCCGCCGGCGGGTTGATCACGCCGGCGATATGCCCCGAGGCCCCGAGGACGAACCGGCGCTTGCCCTTGAGCAGCGGCACCGAGGCGTAGGCGGATTTCCACGGGACGATATGGTCTTCGCGCGAGCCGTAGATATAGACCGGCGCATCGATCTTGCCCAGATCCACGGGTGTGCCGGCAACCGTCAGCTTGCCCGGCTCCTTCAAGTCGTTCTGCAGGTACGTGTGCCGCAGATACCAGCAGTACCACGGCCCCGGCAGGTTGGTCGAATCGCCGTTCCAGTACAGCAGGTCGAACGGCGCGGGCGTCTTGCCCTTCAGATAGTTTTCAACGACGTAGTTCCAGACCAGGTCGTTCGGCCGCAGGAACGAAAACGTGTTGGCCAACTCCACGCCGCGCAGCAAGCCCGGGCCGGTGGGCGCGTTGGCGCCGATGGTCTGCTCACGCATCTCGACCTGGGCTTGGTCGACGAAGACGTCGAGGATGCCCGTATCGGTAAAGTCGAGCAGCGTCGTCAGCAGTGTCAGGCTCGCGGCCGGATGTTCGCCGCGCGCAGCGAGCACCGCCAGCGCAGTCGACAGAATCGTGCCGCCGACGCAGAAGCCCAGCACGTTGATCTGGTCCTGCCCAGCAATCTCGCGCACGACGCGAATGGCCTCGATCGCGCCGCCCTCGATGTAGTCGTCCCACGTGCGAGACGCCATGCTGGCATCCGGATTGCGCCACGACACCAGGAACACGGTGTTGCCCTGCTCCACCGCATAGCGCACGAGCGAGTTGGCCGGCTGCAGATCGAGGATGTAGTACTTGTTGATGCAAGGCGGCACCAGCAGCAGCGGGCGCGTGTAAACCTTGGCGGTCAGCGGCTTGTACTGGATGAGCTGAAAGTACTCGTTCTCGAAGACGACCGCGCCCTCGCTATTGGCAACGTTGCGGCCGATCTCGAAGGCGCTTTCGTCGGTCTGCGAGATCTTGCCGCGCTCCATGTCCTGCAGCATGTTGAGAATACCGGTGCGCAGGGATTCGCCGCGCGACTCGATCAACTGCTTCTGCGCTTCCGGGTTGGTCGCCAGGAAGTTCGACGGCGACATGGCGGCCGTCCATTGCGAGACGGCAAAGCGCACACGCTCGCGGGTCTTGGCATCGGCCTGGACGGCGTCGGCCATTTCCATCAGCGTGCGCGCGTTGAGGACGTAGAAGGCTGCGGCATAACCGTAAAGCGGGCTCTTGCGCCATGCCTCGTCGGCAAAGCGGCGATCGGCGGGGGCCACGGCTTCGGCGCTTTCGCCCGTGCTCATATGCCGCCAGATCTGCAGCCATTCTTCCAGATACTTCTGCTGGATTTCAGCGAGCCGCTCGGGCGGGATCAGCGCAAACGGGACTGCGCCCTCGCCGGTCGCCGCGCCATTGAACTGCCCAAGGCCCGGCGCTGCGGCACCGGGTTGGGCGTAGCCGCCCATAAGCGTTTGCCATTGCTTGAACTGCTCAGCCCACTGCGCTGGGTCCGACAAGCCCTGCCAGGGGGCTTGAGTGCGGGCGCTAGATGCTTTGGAAGATGCCGATTGACGCGATGCCATAGTGCCCTCGATCCGTACGATATGCGCCGCCTCGTTTGGGCGAAATGGCGCAATTCGTAGTATTGCGGGGCATTGTTGCCTTGCCGTTTCAAGCCTGTCAATCGGACTTAACTCACGATGGCCGGGAAATGCACGTCCGGCGTCGGTTTTGCCGGATCCGCCCGAAAACGGTTCCACCAAATGGTTAAGCTGGACTCCGGGCTATATACCAGCCGGCAACATTTTCGTGCGAGACTGCCCCATTACGCCAACGCCAGACATCCCATTCCGCATGTATATCGTTGCCATCGGTTGGCTTTACGTCGTGCTCATGATGTCGTTGACTGAGCAATCTTGGATTGCTGGTGTCGGTACGTTCCTGCTCTACGGCGTCGCACCGCTGGCGCTGTTTCTCTGGATTGTCGGCTCGCCTGCACGCAAGCGCCGCCGGCAGACGCAGGAGGCGGCCGAGGACAAGGCGGACGCCGCTGCTGCCTCCGGCGACGGCGCTGCATGAAGCGTCACTCCGCGCGCCAGATCAGCGTGGCCATGCGGCCGGTCGTGCGCTCCCGGCGATAGGAATAGAAACGCTGGACGTCCGTCATCGTGCACAGGCCACCGCCGTACACCTCCGTGCAGCCCACGCGCGCCAGCCGCAGCCGGGCCAGGGCATACAGGTCGCCCAGGAATTTCCCGTCCGACGCGCCCCGCACGAAAGCCGCCTCCGTGGCTTCCCGCTCGGCCGGCTGTGCGGCGTCCATGAAAGCCTGACGCACCTCCGCGCCCACTTCGAAGCATGCTGGGCCGATGGCCGGGCCAAGCCACGCCAGCCAAGTCGGATCGGCCTCCTGGCCGCTTGCGCGCAGGCGCTGCGTCATCGCGTCGACCGTGCGCTCGATCACGCCGCCGCACAGCCCTCGCCAACCTGCATGCGCCGCGCCGACCGTCACGCCGCGCGCATCGCTGAGCAACACCGGCAGGCAGTCTGCCGTCATTACCACGCAGACGCGATCGCGCGACGAGGCCACCGCGGCATCGGCCACGACCGGCGCCGGCGCCCCGACAAGCTGGTCGAGGTCGGCAACACCTGTGCCGTGCACCTGTTCCATCCAGACCGGCTCGGCGGGCAGCGCAGCGCGCAGGATGCGGCGGTTCTGTTCGACCGCCTCCGGCATGTCGCCAACATGCTGGCCAAGGTTCAACCCGCCCGGCAAGCCGCCCGCCAGGCCGTAGGCGCCCGTGCTGACGCCGCCCAGGCGCGTGGTGGCCAGCGCTTTGACGCGCGGATGCGCCGGCCATTCAGGAACGATCCAATCAGGTGAAATCGACATCGGGATCCAGGTCCAGGGCTTCCATCAGTTCAGCGAAATCATCCGGCACGCCGGCTTCCCAATGCATGGACTTGCCGGACGCCGGGTGCACGAGCCCCAGGCGAACAGCATGCAACGCCTGCCGCGCGAACGGCACCGGCAACGGGGCCTTGATGGTCTGCGGCCGGCCGCGGCGGAAGTTGCGCGTGTAGACCGGGTCGCCCAGCAGCGGATGGCCTTCGGATTCAAAGTGCACACGAATCTGGTGGGTGCGGCCGGTTTCCAGTTGGCAACGCACGAGCGACACCTGCGCGCGCCCCAGATCCACCACGTCGAGCGTCTTGAAATGCGTACGTGCCGGCTTGCCGCTGGCCGTTTCGATGATGGCCATGCGTGTGCGATCGCGCGGGTCGCGGCCAATCGGGGCATCGATCGTGGCTTCCTCCGGCGTTTCGCCCCAGACCAGCGCCAGATAGGTCCGTTTGACCGTGCGCGCCTGCAGTTGGCGCACGAGGTCGGTTTGTGCCGGCAGCGTCTTTGCGACCACCATCAGCCCCGAAGTCTCCTTGTCGAGCCGATGCACGATGCCGGCGCGCGGCAGCGCTGCCGCCTCCGGATACCGATGCAGCAAGCCATTGAGGACGGTACCGCTCCAATTGCCCGCGGCGGGGTGCACCACCAGGCCGGCTGGCTTGTTCATGACCAGCAGCGTGTCGTCTTCGTAAACGACATCGAGCTCGACCGGCTCGGCAACAAACGCGTTCTCATCGGCCGCGCGTTGCGGCACCACCTCGATGCGGTCGCCACCCGATACGGCGGCACGCGGGCGCACGGCCTCACCGCGCACGCGAACCGCTCCGGCGTCGATCCACTGCTGCAGGCGGCTGCGCGAATAGTCCGGCAGCAGCTTGGCCAGCGCCTTGTCCAGACGCTCGCCGTGCATGGCTTCCGGGATCTCTACGATGATCGGCTCGGCTGCGGGCGCTGCACCTTCGGCAGACAAGTCGAGGGCCTCGTCGTCGAGGGTGTCGTCGGTTTCCTGCGCGGTGAGGGAAACGTCAGCCGCTGCGTCGTCCGACACAGGGCTTGGGCTATAATGCTTGATGCGATTTTTCATTCAGAAAAGGTGCCCATGTCGGTCACGAGCGTAAAGCAGGCGCGTTTTGGTGTACGTGTTGGCGTACAAATCCGCGCTCAAATCGGAGCAGCGTTGGTGGCAGGCGCATGCCTGGCCCTCTCGGCCTGCGGCATCCTGCCGGAACAGCAAGACGAAACGGCCGGCTGGTCAGCCAACAAATTATATTCGGAAGCGAAGGACTCGCTCGACGGCGGCGACTATGCCAAGGCCGTCAAGTACTACGAGAAGCTCGAAAGCCGCTATCCGTTCGGCCCGTACGCCCAGCAAGCCCAGATCGAAACCGCCTACGCCAACTACAAGGACGGCGAAACGGCCGCCGCGCTGGCCGCAGTCGATCGCTTCATCCAGCTTCACCCGAACCACCCCAGCGTCGATTACGCCTATTACCTCAAGGGCCTGATCAACTTCAACGACAACCTCGGCTGGCTCGGCCGCTTCTCGAACCAGGACCTGAGCGAGCGCGACCCCAAGGCCGCGCGCGCCGCCTACGACGCGTTCAAGACGCTGGTCACGCGCTTCCCGAACAGCAAGTACACGCCCGATGCAACACTGCGCATGCAGTACATCGTCAATGCGATGGCCGAGCATGAAGTGGGCGCGGCACGCTACTACTATCGCCGCGGCGCCTATCTGGCAGCGGTGAACCGCGCGCAGGAAGCCATCAAGGATTACGATCGCGCGCCTGCCGTGGAAGAAGCGCTGTACATCATGATGAAGTCGTACGAGGCCCTCGGCATGAAAGACATGCGCGACGACACCGAGCGCATCATCAAGCAGAACTACCCGAAGAGCGAATTCCTGCTGTACGGCCAGCGCAAGAAGGACAAGCCCTGGTATCAATGGTGGTAAGCCAGGCGTAAACAGCACAGCAAAAAGCCCGGTCAATTGGCCGGGCTTTTTGTTTGGGGATCACGCCTCGTCTGCGGCCCCTTCAGGCGGCACATCCGGGCGCAGCGACCGAAGGAACCCTGCTGCCGTCTCGGCTTCGCGCGTGCGCTTGAACGGCGGCAGGCTCTGCCAGATCTGGCGGCCGTAGGACTTTTCCACCAGGCGCGGGTCGCAGATCATCAACACACCGCGATCGGTCTCGGAGCGGATCAACCGCCCCGCCCCCTGCTTGAGCGTGATGACGGCGTGCGGCAGCTGGTGCACGGCAAACGGGCTCAGGCCTTTCTTTTCAAGCGCTTCCATGCGCGCGCTGAGGACGGGATCGTCGGGCGGCGCAAACGGCAGCTTGTCGATCACGACGAGCGACAACGCCTCGCCGCGCACGTCCACCCCTTCCCAGAAACTCTGGCTGCCGATGAGCACGGCGTTGCCCAGCGCGCGGAAACGGTCGAGCAGTTCGGTCCGACTGGCCTGGCCCTGCACCAGCAACGGAAAATCCCAGCCACGCTGCGCGAACTCGTCGGCCAACCGTTCAGCGGCGCGATTGACAGCGCGCAGCGTCGTGCACAGCAGGAAGGTCTTGCCGCCCGCCGCCTCGATCATCGGCAAGGCGGCGTCCAGCACCGCATCGGTAAAGCGCGGATCGCTCGGCTGCGGCAGGTCGCGCGGGACGTACAGCAAGCCCTGCGATGCATAGTCGAAGGGGCTGTCGAGCGTCAACGAGCGATTGCGGTCGAGGCCCAACTGCGCGGCGTAATGCGTGAAGTTGCCCCGCACCGAGAGCGTGGCCGAGGTGAATATCCACGCGCGCGGCTGGCCGGCGCGCTGGCGCGAAAAGATCGGCGCGATCGACAGCGGCGTCAGGTGCAACTGCACGGAGTTGGCGAACACCTCCACCCAGCGCACGCGCTCGTCGGCGGGCGGTGCGGCTTCGGCTTCCTCGCCCTCACCCTTCGGCGCCTGCGGCGGCTTGGGGTCCACCCACGCTTCCAGCTTTTCGCACAGCGCCACGGCGCGGCGATGGCATTGCTCGATGGTCTCGGCGCGCTCGGCCTGGGCCTCCAGTGCCCCGGTGAAATCGGACAGCGCCTGCTCGAGTTTGGGCAGCACCTCGTAGAACGGCTTGGCGATGGCCGCATCGCTGTCGATCTGCTTCATCGACAGGCGCGCGCCGTCCTGGCGGAACACCAGGCGCAGATCGCGCGCGGCGCGCTCCAGCGGCGCGGCGATCGCGACCCAGTCGACCGCATCGCGCGCATGCGACAGGCCCTCGGCCACGCTGTCACGCGCCAACTCCAGGATCTGGTTGGTGGAAATCGTGTCGCCGAAGAACAGCGTGGCCGTCTCGGGCAGCTGGTGCGCTTCGTCGAAGACGATCGTGTTGGCCGCCGGCAGCAGCTCCGCCATGCCGGTGTCCTTCAGCATCACGTCGGCAAAGAACAGGTGGTGATTGACGACCACCACGTCGGCCTGCTGCGCCTCCTTGCGGGCGCGCATGACGAAGCAGTCCTTGTAATATGCGCAATCCGAGCCGAGGCAGTTGTCGCGCGTGGACGTGACGAGGTTCCACACCGGCGCGTTTTCGGGCACGCTGGCAAGCTCGGCCTTGTCGCCGGTCTTGGTGGTCTTCAGGAAAAGGTTGATCTGCCGCAGCCACGCGGCGTCCTGCCGTGACGACAGACGCCCGTTCTGCGACGTGCGCTCCAGGTGGTAATGGCAGACATAGTTGGCACGCCCCTTGAGCAACGCTACCGACACCGGCGCATTCAACGCCTTGCGCACCGTCGGGATATCACGCAGGAAGAGCTGGTCCTGCAGGTTCTTCGTCCCGGTGGAAAGAATCACCTTGCCGCCCCACAGCATCGCCGGAACGAGGTACGCGTAGGTCTTGCCGGTGCCGGTGCCGGCCTCGACGATGACCGAATCCGCGGCTTCGATGGCATTGGCCACGGCCTGCGCCATTTTGAGCTGCGACGTGCGCGGCCGATACGACTCGATGCCCTTGGCCAGCGTGCCGTCGTCGGCAAACAGCGTTGCCAGTTCGGCGTGGTGCGCGTCGGGCGTAGGCTTGGGCGTTGCGGCCTCACCAGCGTCGGATTCGGCCGACGGCTCGGCGAGCGGAGAAAGCGAAGTCAACGGAAAACCTTGGGGATGAAATGACCGAGGCCGCACGTGACGGCGGCCTCTCAGCGTCGGGGTGGGTCAGCCTCAGGCCGGTACGTCCGGCTCAAGCTGCAACTGTAGCAGGGTGATGGTGTCCTTGAGTTTCAGGCGGCGCTTCTTGAGACGGCGCAACTGCAGCTCATCGTGGTTCGCTTCGCCCGCAAGGCGGTCGATCAGGAAATCGAGATCGCGGTGCTCGATCTGCAACTCGATGATCCGACGCGAAATCGTGTTCAGATCGCTGTCCATCGCACTCCTCCGGAAACCGATCCTGCCTCGAGTTTAGAACCCCAGCGGACTCGTGTTGTTCTGGTTTTGCTCGTTGCGGCGCTTGGTCTGCTCGCGACGCTCGTCCAGTTCTTTCTGACGCTGGGCGGCTTCGCGCTGCTTTTCCTGGAACTGCTTCACGTTCTCTGCGCGCTTGGCGGCGTTGGCGGCGCCCTGCTCCTGCGCGGCCTTCAACTTGGCGTCGTAGTCGGATTGCTTCTTGGCGAAGGCCTGCGCGTTGGCGGCGCGCTGCGGCACCTCGGCCTGGCGCTGCGCTTCGTTCAGGCGCTGCTGTTCCTGCTTGTTTTCGAAATCGGTGCGGTTCTTCTGCTCAGCGGCTTCGCGCTGGGGGCGCTCGGCGTTGTACTGCGCCTGGCGGATGGCGCGGTCCTGATCACGCCGCGCGGCGCGGTCGGCACGTTCGGCTTCGTCCAGGGCCAGTTCGCGCTCACGGATGGCGTGCAGTTCCGTGCGGCGCACATCCTTGGCCTTGTTGATGCAGTGCGTGACAAAGAACTTGTCGTAGCATGCGCGTTCCGCCTCGGCGTACCGGTATTCGGCCCACGATTTGGCGCTGCTGATGCGGTCGTGCTCGGCGCCAAAGTCGGGCGGCGTGCTGGAGACTGCCGTTGCCGGCGTAGCGGGCAACGGGGACTGGCTCCACGCAGGCGCGGCGCAAAGGGCGCCAAACAGCGCGGCGGCCGGCAGGACCAGACGGGATACGTGGCGCGCACCGGCGCGGCAGCGGGCGGAAAACAGGGGCGTAGGCATAGCGCGCATTTTATCACCGCCCCTGTGCCGCAAACGCCGCGCAGACGGGGATTTGCGCTCAGGGACACGCTTGACGTTGTGGCAAAATGCGCGGCTTTCCATCGCACTCTCTGGAAGCAATGACTGATTCCGTGTTGCAGAAGATCGTTTCCCGCATTGCCGTTGAACTGGCGGTGAGGCCGCAGCAGGTCGCGGCCGCCGTGCAACTGCTGGACGAAGGCGCCACCGTGCCGTTCATCGCACGCTACCGCAAGGAAGTGACGGGCAACCTGGACGACACGCAGCTGCGCAACCTGGAAGAGCGCCTGCTGTATCTGCGCGAGCTGGAAGACCGCCGCGCGGCGATCCTGGCTTCCATTGAAGAGCAAGGCAAGCTGACCGACACCCTGCGCGCGGCCATTGAAGCGGCCGAAACGAAGCAGGTGCTGGAAGACCTCTACCTGCCGTACAAGCCGAAGCGCCGCACGCGCGCCCAGATCGCGCGCGAATGCGGTCTGGAGCCACTGGCGCAGGCGCTGCTGGCCGACCCGATGCTCGACCCGCAGGCCGAGGCCGCCAAGTTCGTCAACGGCAAGCCGACCGCCGAGGGCGGCGTACCCGACGTCAAGGCGGCGCTGGACGGCGCGCGCGACATCCTGTCCGAACAGTTTGGCGAAACGGCCGAGCTGCTCGGCAAGCTGCGCGAGCACCTGTGGAACCACGGCCTGGTCTCGTCGACGGTGGTGGAAGGCAAGGAAAGCGCCGAAGAAGAGAAATTCCGCGACTACTACGCCTACAGCGAGCCGATCCGCAACGTGCCGTCGCACCGCGCGCTGGCGCTGTTCCGCGGGCGCAATGCGGGGGTGCTGTTCGTCAAGCTGGGCCTGGGCGAAGAGCAGGATGCCCTGAGTCCGCATCCGTGCGAAACCATGATTGCGCGCCATGTCGGCATCGAGAACAAGGGCCGCCCGGCCGACAAGTGGCTCTCCGATGTCTGCCGCTGGTGCTGGCGCGTCAAGGTGCAGCCGCATATCGAGACCGAACTGCTCACGCAGTTGCGCGAATCGGCTGAGGCCGAAGCCATCAAGATCTTCGGCCGCAATCTGCATGACCTGCTGCTGGCCGCGCCGGCGGGCCCGAAGTCGGTGATGGGCATCGACCCGGGCATCCGCACGGGCTGCAAGGTGGCCGTCGTCGACCACACCGGCAAGCTGCTGGAAACCGCCACGATCTACCCGCACGAACCGCGCCGCGACTGGAACGGCTCGCTCGCTACCCTCGCGCGCCTGGCCAAGCAGCACGGTGTGTCGCTGGTGTCCATCGGCAACGGCACCGCCAGCCGCGAGACCGACAAGCTCGTGCAGGACCTGATGCGCAGCGCGCCCGAGCTGAAGCTGACCAAGGTCGTGGTCAGCGAGGCCGGCGCATCGGTATATTCGGCATCGGAACTCGCCGCCAAGGAGTTCCCGGACCTGGACGTGTCGCTGCGCGGTGCGGTGTCGATCGCGCGCCGCCTGCAGGATCCGCTGGCCGAGCTCGTGAAGATCGACCCCAAGTCGATCGGCGTGGGCCAATACCAGCACGACGTGAACCAGCGCGAGCTGGCCCGTGCGCTGGATGCCGTGGTCGAGGATTGCGTGAACGCCGTGGGCGTCGATGTGAACACGGCGTCGGTGCCACTGCTGGCGCGGGTCTCGGGGCTGAATTCGATTCTCGCCAAGAACATCGTCGAGTACCGCGACGCCAACGGCGCCTTTGCCAACCGCGAGGCGCTCAAGAAGGTGCCGCGCCTGGGCGACAAGACGTTCGAGCAGGCGGCCGGCTTCCTGCGCATCAATGACGGCGACAACCCGCTCGACCGCTCCTCCGTGCACCCGGAAGCGTATCCGGTCGTGCAGCGCATTCTCGACCGCATCAAGAAGGGCATCGGGGATGTGCTCGGCAACCGCGAGGCGCTGCGCGGCCTGTCGGCCCACGAGTTCACCGACGAGAAGTTCGGCCTCCCGACAGTGGTCGACATCTTGTCCGAACTCGAAAAGCCCGGCCGCGACCCGCGCCCCGAGTTCAAGACCGCCACGTTCCAGGACGGCGTGGAAGACATCAAGGACCTGCAGCCGGGCATGGTGCTCGAAGGCGTGGTGACCAACGTGGCCGCCTTTGGCGCGTTTGTCGACATCGGCGTGCATCAGGATGGGCTGGTGCACGTGTCGGCGCTGTCCACCAAGTTCGTGCGCGACCCGCACGAGGTCGTCAAGCCGGGCCAGATCGTCAAGGTCAAGGTGATGGAGGTGGATGTGAAGCGCAACCGCATCGGCCTGACGATGCGGCTGTCGGACGAGCCCGGCCAGGCGCCCGCGCGCACTGGCGGTGGCGACCGGCCAAGCGGCGGCGGCAACCGCCATGGCAGCCAGCAGCGCCGCGAGCCCGAAGTGGCCGGCGCCATGGCCGCAGCCTTCGCGAAGCTCAAGCGCTGACACGCATACCGCTGCGCTGCCCAGAACCCGCCGGAGCCTCGAGCCGGCGGGTTTTTTTGTGCTTCGGCAAGGTGTTACAGCTCCTTACGCCCGTGGGACTTTCCTCACACTCGGGCGTCGTCGACAGGTCTTTTCGGGCCGTTAAGAAAGCACAGGCAACCACCGCCTGGCAACCACGAGGAGAACACCATGAAGACAAGCCACACCCTGATCGCCGCCCTGCTTGCCGTCGCTGGCATCGCTGCCTTCGCGCAAACCACGCCGGTCCAGCAAGTGCAGCAAGACAACCAGCAGATTCGCCAGGACAACCGTGACATCCGGCACGACAACCGCGATATCCGCCGCGACCGCGCCGACATCGCCAAGGACAAGGCGGCCCTGGCAGACGAGCGCGCCGAGCGCAATGCTGCGCAGCGGCGCGAGGACCGCGACCTGGCAAATGGCAACGTCAAGGGGGCCGAATACTGGAACAAGCAGCGCGCGCAAGACCAGCACCAGATCAATGCCGAGCGCCGCGACCTGCGTCACGATCGCAAAGACCTGCGCCACGACGTGAAGGACCGCAACCACGACGTGCGCGCCCGCAACGATGAAGTGCGCGAGCGCAACCACGCAGCCGCAAAGATGTAATTAAGGGCCGCCTCACAAGCAAACGGCCCGTGCGTCTGTCACGCACGGGCCGTTTTTTTTACGAGCGCAGGCCGCGTCAGATTTCCACCTTCGTCCCGAGCTCCACCACGCGGTTCGCCGGAATGTGGAAGAAGTCAGAAGGCTTGGCGCCGTTCTGGTGCATCCAGGCAAACAGGCGCTCGCGCCACATCGACATACCCGGCAGCTTGGACGGCACCACCGATTCGCGTGCGATGAAGAACGACGTGTCCATCAGTTCGCACCGCGTGCCGATCTGCGGCTGGCCCAGTTCCAGTACGCGATAGACGTCGGGGGTTTCCTTGAAGCCATATTCCGCCTTCACGACATAGAGGCCGCTGCCGAGGTCGCGCACCACCACGCGCTGCTTGTCGTCCACGTACGGAATGTCGCGCGTGACGAAGCTGATGAAGATCACGCGCTCGTGCAGCACGCGGTTGTGCTTCAGGTTGTGCAGCAGCGACACTGGCACGAAGTCGGTATTGCCGGTCAGGAACACGGCCGTGCCTTCCACGCGATGCGGCGGATGCGCGAGCAGGCCCGCGAGGAAGGGCTCCAGCGGAATGCCGTCTTCAAGACTGCGCGCGCGCAGCAGCTTCTTGCCCTTGTACCAGGTCATCAGCAGGAAGAACACGAAGCCGCCGAGCATCAGCGGGAACCAGCCGCCATCGCGGATCTTCAGCAGATTGGCCGCGAAGAACGCGAGGTCCACCACCAGGAAGCCCAGGCAGACCAGCGTCACCAGCACGGTGTTCCAGCGCCATACCGAACGCATCACCACTGCGGCCAGCAACGTGGTGATGACCATCGTCGTCGTCACCGCAATGCCGTAGGCGGCAGCAAGGTTGTCGGACTTCTTGAACGCGAGCACCACGGCCACCACCAGGATCAACAGCATCCAGTTGACCACCGGCACGTAGATCTGCCCGATCTCGGCCTCAGACGTGTAGCGGATGCGCATGCGCGGCACGAAGCCCAGCGCAATGGCCTGGCTCGTCAGCGAAAAGGCGCCCGAAATGACCGCCTGCGAGGCGATCACGGTCGCGGCCGCGGCCAGCACCACCATGGGAAGCTGCAGCGCTTCCGGCATGGAGCGGTAGAACGGGTTTTCGATGGTGCTCGGGTCGGTCAGCATCATGGCGCCCTGGCCGAAGTAATTCAGCAGCAGGCTCGGCGCCACGATGAAGAACCACGCCCAGCGGATCGGGCGCGCACCGAAGTGCCCCATGTCGGCATACAGCGCTTCCGCACCGGTCAGCACGAGGAACACGGAACCCAGCACGATGAACGCCTGCAGCGCGTGGTCATGCAGGAACGAGATCGCGTACATCGGATTGACGGCCACGAGGATCTGCGGCGCCTTCACCAGGTTCATCAGGCCCAGCGCCGCCAGCGCGGCAAACCACAGCAGCATCACCGGACCGAACAGCTTGCCCACCACCGACGTGCCGCTGCGCTGGATCAGGAACAGCACCGTCAGGATCACCAGCGTAATCGGCAGCACAAACGGCGACAGCGCCGGGGCGGCAATCTCCAGGCCTTCCATGGCGGACAGCACCGAGATGGCCGGCGTGATGACGGCATCGCCGTAGAACATACAGGCCCCGAACACGCCAAGCATCATCAGCAGCGACATGCGCCTGGAGTCTGCGCTGGCCGTGCGCAGCGACAGCGCCATCAGCGCGAGAATGCCCCCTTCGCCGTTGTTGTCGGCGCGCATGACGAACAGCACGTATTTGAGTGACACAACGATCACCATCGCCCAGAACAGCATCGAGATGATGCCGAGCACCGCCGGGCTGGAGAATGGGATACCGTGCTCCGGGTTGAAGGCTTCCTTGAGCGAATACAGCGGGCTGGTGCCGATATCGCCGAATACCACGCCGACGGCGCCGACCACCATGGCACGCAGGTTGAGGTTGGCCTGCGCAGACCCTGTTGCTGTGAGAGCTTGACTCATGAACTGAAAAATCGGCCGATCCACCGGCCGCTCAAAATCGTGCAATGCACAATGAGGGCGGATTGTACTCCCCACCTTTTCCGCGCCAACCCCTTGAATGGCATCCGTTGCCACGCCGCATCACGGTGATGAGCTGCCGACACGGCTTCACCCCCGTTCCACCGCGTTTGCGCAAATCGAGCGGCCTGCGCGTCGTCCGATGCCGCTGCCGGCGGAAGCCGCCGGGTGCCGGTTCCGCGATGGGCCCCTGCTGTGCTGCACCTAGCCGAATGTAGGACGGCACCCGACATCAATCTGTAGGAGAATGACGGACACACCTCGATTGCAAACTTCTGTCGACGGGACCACCCGCCGGCTCCCGCAAGGAGACCACCTTGCCCACCCCTTGCGTCCGGCTCGTCCGGCTCACACGTACATCCCGCATGGCCTGGGTTGTCCTGCTGGCTGTCGCCGCGCTGTTGTTCGCCATTCCCCGCGTGATCCTGCCGTGGGTGCAACCCGCCTTTGCGGAGCATCTCGACCCGGCCGTGTGGGCCGATTATGCCGGCCCGTATGACCTCGCCGCGGCGATCGTCGCCGCCAGCGCGTTGGTCATCCTTGCGGTCCGGCGCTAGCCGGCCTCAACGCGCCAGCGCCCTGGCACATTCGGCCACCAGCGCGGGGCCGCGATAGATCAATCCCGTATAGACCTGCACGAGCTGCGCACCGGCGTCGATCTTCTCGCGCGCATGTTCGCCCGCCAGGATGCCACCGACGCCGATGATGGGCACGGACTCGCCCAGCAGACCGCGCAACGCCCGAATGACCCGCGTCGACGCTTCGCGCACCGGCTGCCCCGACAGGCCACCTGCCTCTTCCGCATGGGCCAAGCCCGCGACAGCCTCGCGGCGAATCGTCGTGTTGGTGGCGATCACGCCGTCCATCTTGTGACGCAGCAGCGCATCGGCAATGTTGGCAATCTGATCGTCATCCAGGTCCGGCGCGATCTTCAAGGCCACCGGCACGTAGCGCTTATGTTGATCGGCCAGGCGCTGCTGCGCATCGCGCAAGGTTCCCAGCAGGCTGTCGAGCTCGCTTGCACCCTGGAGCTGGCGCAGGTTCTTGGTGTTCGGCGACGAGATATTCACCGTGACGTAGCTCGCATGCGGATAGACCCGCTCGAGGCAGTAAAGATAATCGTCGACGGCACGCTCGATCGGCGTATCGGCGTTCTTGCCGATGTTCAGACCCAGCACGCCGCCTGCTTCGCGCCACTTCGAGGCTTTCACGTTGTTGATGAACGCGTCGACGCCGCCGTTGTTGAAACCCATGCGGTTGATCAGCGCGTTTGCAGCGGGCAGACGGAACATGCGCGGGCGCGGGTTGCCCGGCTGCGCGCGCGGAGTGACCGTGCCCACTTCAATGAAGCCGAAACCGAGTGCCCCCAGCGCATCGATGTACGCGCCGTCCTTGTCCAGGCCAGCGGCCAGCCCGACCGGATTCGGAAACGTTACGCCCATCACCGTGCGCGGCTGCGGCGCCACACGCGCCGCAATGCAACCCGACAGCCCCATGGCCTGCGCGCGCTTGAGTTGATTCAGTGTGAAGTGGTGCGCGTCTTCGGGGTCCATCGAAAACAGCAGCGGGCGGGCAAGCGGATACAACAAGGCGTTGAGCACGATCGGAATCCAGGAGAACGCGGAAGGCGGCATTGTAAACGGCGCGCCCATTGCCATGCATCGTGAGCGCCGCATTCGAACATTGCCAGGCTGAAAGTGTCCAAAAGCCAGTCGACACAACGCTTGGCTGGTGAATCGCAAGGACCCCCACGCACCATCAAGAAGCATGTTCTCCAAAAAGGTGTTGCATCGCCGCACGGATTCCGATATAGTCTTGTTTTCGACGGACGCGGGGTGGAGCAGTCTGGCAGCTCGTCGGGCTCATAACCCGAAGGTCGCAGGTTCAAATCCTGCCCCCGCAACCAGCCAAAGTCGAACGGCTCGCTCCAAGACCTGAGCCGATGCAGCAAAGCCCGCAACCAAGCGGGCTTTTTGCTTTCTGCGCGCCGCTCGTCGCGCACCGCACTGGATACTCCGGCTCCCGCCGCACGGGCTGACGGCTACTGCCTCGGTGATACACTGAGGCATTCCACCCGCAACGATTCCCCATGAAATTCTGTTCCAACTGCGGCCAGCCAGTCGTATCGCGCATTCCTGCCGGCGACAACCGGCTGCGCGACGTTTGCGACCATTGCAATACGATTCACTACGTGAATCCGCGCAACGTGGTCGGCACCGTGCCCGTTTGGAAAGATCAGGTCCTGCTGTGCAAGCGCGCGATCGAGCCGCGCTACGGCTTCTGGACCCTGCCCGCGGGCTTCATGGAAATCGGCGAAACCACGGCGCAGGCCGCGTCGCGCGAAACGCTTGAGGAAGCCGGCGCCCGCGTTGAAATCGGCGAGCTGTACTCGGTGCTCAATGTGCCGCACGTGCATCAGGTGCATCTCTTCTATCTGGCCAGCCTGAACGACCTCGATTTCGCACCCGGCGAAGAAAGTCTCGAGGTCGCGCTGTTCAACGAGGCCGATATCCCGTGGGATGACCTCGCCTTCCCCACGGTCATCCACACCCTGCGCTGCTTCTTTGCGGACCGCGCGGCGGGCAAACTGTCGGACAGCAGCTTCCGGCTGCACACGCTGGACATCTACAAGCCGATGCGCTCGGCGGCCATCGATACGCCCGCCACCACGCCGTAACCCCATCCCAAGTTGTCCGCATCATGATCGCCTGGTTGGATCCGCACGATCCCTTCCCGCCGGTCGATCGTGCGCTCGGGCCAGACTCCGAGGCGCCCGGGTTGCTGGCGGCCAGCGCGGATCTGTCTCCGCAACGGCTGCTCATCGCATATCGGCAAGGCATTTTTCCGTGGTATGCCCAGGGCCAGCCGGTGTTGTGGTGGAGCACCGATCCGCGCATGGTTCTGCGCCCGGAAGATTTTCGCGTGTCGACGACCTTCCGCAAGACGCTTCGCCGGGTGCTCGACAATCCGGCATGGGAAATCCGCATCGACCACGCATTCCGCGAGACGATGGTGGATTGCGCCACGACGGCCCGCCCCGGCCAGCACGGCACGTGGATCACCGAGGACGTCATCCACGCCTACACCGCCCTGCACCGCCGCGGCTATGCGCACAGCGTCGAAAGCTGGTATGCGGGCGAGCGTGTGGGCGGACTGTACGGGGTGTCTCTGGGCCGGATGTTCTACGGCGAATCGATGTTTGCGCGTCGCACCGACGCGTCGAAGATTGCGCTCGCGGCCCTCTGCGCCTTCCTGGGCGGCCAGGGCGTCGCGATGATAGACTGCCAGCAGGAGACCGAGCACCTGGCGTCGCTGGGCGCAGCGCCGGTGCCGCGCGCGGCGTTTCTCGCACATGTGCGGGAAGCGGCCAACGCGCCGGCCATCGTGCCGTGGTACTTCGACAAGTCGGTACTCCGCCGGTGGACTACGCGCAATGAGCAAGCTTAAGGAACTCCCCCTCTCGGCATTGCAGTTCTATGCCACTGCGCCTTACGCATGCAGCTACCTGGATGGCCGCCTGGCGCGGTCGCAAGTTGCTACGCCGGCACACCTCATCAACGCCGACGTGTATTCCAAGCTCGTACGCGCGGGCTTCCGGCGCAGCGGCATCTTCACGTACCGCCCTCATTGCGACGACTGCCATGCCTGCACGCCATGCCGCGTCGTGGTCGATCAGTTCGTGCCGTCGCGTGCGCAGCGCCGGGCGGCGGAACGACACCAGTCACTCGAAGCCCTGGTGGCGCCGCTTACCTATGTGGAAGAGCATTACCAGCTGTATCTGCTGTACCAGTCGATTCGCCACGCCGGCGGCGGCATGGACCACGACAGCCGCGACCAGTACGAGCAGTTCCTGCTGCAAAGCCGCGTGAATTCGCGCCTGGTGGAGTTTCGCGAGCCGCCCGAGTCGCCATCCGCGGGCAAGTTGCGCATGGTGAGCATGATCGACGTGCTGGAAGACGGTTTATCGTCCGTCTACACGTTTTATGATCCGCTCGAGCACAAGGCCAGCTACGGGACGTACAACGTGCTGTGGCAGATCGCCCAGGCGCAGGCGCTGGACCTGCCCTATGTGTATCTCGGCTACTGGATCGAACAGAGCCGGAAGATGGCGTACAAGGCGCTGTTTCAGCCGCTGGAGCTGTTGGTCAATGGAGAATGGCGGCCATTTGACGACGTGGCGCAAGCCAAGGGTTGACTGTCAGCGCGACGTGCGCTCGATGCCGACGTCCACCACGCCATACGTGCTGATGTTCGAGCTGTCGCGATATTGATCACGCGACGTCGTGCACGCCGTCAGCGCTGCGCCGACGCACACGAGGCCCGCCGCCCACAACGCTGGACGTTTCCACGCGATTCTCTTGCTCATGATGTCACCCCCTGTCCGGGCGTGGCCGAGCTGCTCGGCCAACACCGTGTTGTACGCACGGACCATCCCCGGAATCAGGAACAAGTCCCCCAAGTACCCAACGCCCGCCAATCACTGCCAGCACCGAGTCGGCGGTATTGCCCATATCGCGGACGCCACCACGTGCCCCCGATACTGGTGACGGCCTGCGCGATGGCGCTTCCCGGCCGCTTCAGATCAAAGCGGCCCGACCAGAAGACCCAGGAGGAAACCACCTCAGGCAGGCGAGTCCCGCGCTCTTCTTCAGGGCGTCGTACAGCATGGTTTCGCGGGCGGTCCGGTTCATGGCGCTGGCTGCCACGGGATAACGTGTCAGACACTCACCCGCATGGCACGTTCCATGTCGACCACCGGCTACATGGCGGCGAGCTTGGCTTCAGCCTTGTCTGTCCACAACCGCATTTCCGCGAGCAGCGACGCCGGCGAGAACGAGCAGCTCTCTTCGCCGAACGACACCGCCATATCGAGCCGCTGCAGCAGCGAGCGTCGGACCTGGTCATAGGCCGGCGGCAGGACGGCCAGCGGCGCGAGCGTGGCATCGTCGCGCCATTGATTCAGGAGTCGCGGCAAGTCGGGAGATTTCGTGTGACGCTCGAGCGCCTCACGCAGGTTCTGCAACGATTCAGCCGCCGTCATGCCCGGGCCCTCTTTTCACGATACAGCTCGCGGAACGTCTTGCCGGCCGGTGCCGGCATGTCGCGCGTGTCCGTCCAACCTTTGCCTACCGGCAGCGAGCGGATCAGCCTTTTGTCGCCGCCCATCCAGCGCAGCACGCGTGCGGCGACCCATGTGCCGGCTGAATACAGCGCGGGACGCCGCGCCATGAAGCCCCACACCCGCAGGCCGAAGCGCTCCGATGGCGGACGCAGTTCGCGCTCCATCTGTTTCTCGCGCAGCGTGCGCAGCAGGTCCGACAGCGGGATGGACGCCGGGCACACGCGATTGCACTCGCCGCACAGCGTGGCAGCCTGCGGCAGATCCAGGGCGTTCGACAGCCCAACGTAGCTCGGCGTCAGCACGCTGCCCATCGGGCCGGGATACACCCAGCCATACGCGTGGCCGCCGATCTTCTGATAGACCGGGCAGTGGTTCATGCACGCGCCGCAGCGGATGCAGCGCAGCATCTCCTGGAACGCGCCGCCGATGAGGCCACTGCGGCCACCATCGACGAGGACGAAGTACATATGCTCCGGGCCATCCTGCTCGCCCGGGGCGCGTGGGCCGGTCAACAGCGAGAAGTAATTGGAAATGGCCTGCCCCGTGGCCGAGCGCGGCAGCAGGCGCATGACCGTGGCCAAGTCTTCGAGCGTGGGCAACACCTTCTCGATGCCGGTCACGGCAACGTGCACGCGCGGCATGATCGTGCACATGCCTTCGTTGCCTTCGTTGGTGACGATGGCGACCGAGCCCGTTTCGGCAATGATGAAATTGCCCCCCGTCACGCCCATGTCGGCAGAGAGGAACTCGGGCCGCAGCACCTCGCGCGCCTCGCGGGTCATCTGCGGAATGTCGGTCAGGCGCGGCTTCTTGTGGGTCTTGGCAAAGAGATCTGCGATCTCTTCCTTATCCTTGTGCACCACCGGCGCGATGATGTGCGACGGCGGCTCGCCGTCGTTGATCTGCAGGATGTATTCGCCCAGATCGGTCTCGATGCTCTGCACGCCCATCTCGCCGAGCACCTGGTTCAGGCGCATCTCCTCGGTCACCATCGACTTGCTCTTGATGACTTTCTTCACGTCGTGCCTGCGCGCGATTTCCGCGACCAGCCGCGCCGCATCGGCCGTCGTTTCGGCAAACAGGACCTTGGCGCCACGGCGCGTGGCTTCGGCTTCGAACGTGGCGAGCCAGACGTCGAGGTTCTCGAGCGCGCGGTTGCGACGCTCCTTCAACGCCTCGCGTGTCGCCGTAAAGTCGATCTCCTGGATGGCCGCGGCGCGCGCGGTGACGAATTTGGTCGAGAGCTTGGTCAGGTTCTGCTGCAGGCGCTGGTCGGCAAGCTTCTGGCCGGCGCGCGCCTTGAATTCCATGCTGCGGACTTGCATGCGATTGCGTCTCCGTCGGGTTCGTGGGGTCAGGCGTCGCCGGCCAGGACCTGCGCGATATGCAGCACGCGCGTGCGTGTGTCGCCGGTGCGGCGCAGGCGGCCCTCGATGTTGAGCATGCAGCCCACGTCCCCGAGCACCACGGCATCGGCGCCGCTCGCCTTGATGTTGGCGCACTTCTCATCGGCAATGGCGGTGGAGATGTCGCCGTACTTGATCGAAAACGTGCCGCCGAAGCCGCAGCACGCTTCGCACGCCGGCATCTCGGTCAGCTGCGCGCCCGGCAGCTTGGCAAGCAACTCGCGCGGCTGCGCCTTCACCCCGAGCTCCCGCAGACCGGAACACGAATCGTGGTAAGTCACATGGCCCTTGAATTCCGAATCGAGCGATTCAACGCGCGCCACGTTGACCAGGAAATCGGTCAACTCGTGCACGCGCGGCGCCAGGCGCTCGTACCGGCCGGCCAGTTCCGGATCGTCGCGAAAGAGATCGGCGTAGTGCTTGCGGATCATCCCGCCACACGAACCCGACGGAATGACGACGTAGTCGAACTGCTCGAATTCCTTGAGGGTTTTCTCGGCCAGGTCGCGCGCCAGGGGTCGGTCGCCAGAGTTGTAGGCCGGCTGGCCGCAGCACGTCTGCGCGGGCGGCACGATCACTTCGTAACCCGCCTTCTCCAGCAGCTTCAACACCGAAAACCCGATGTCGGGCCGCATCAGATCGACCAGGCAAGTGACGAACAGACCTACGCGCATGGGAACTCTCATGTCTCTTCTGGAAGCCGCCATTATGCGCCCGGATGTCCGTCCCGGGCGGCTCGCACGGCACAGAACTTGTTCATGCTGGTCGTGAGTGCACTTCACCTGCCCTACGCAGGCACACCTTCGGCACAGTCGAGAATGCCCTCGAAAATAGACGGGATCACGCGATGGGAGGGTGCGCGTTTTCACATGGTGGGATAAAATTTTGCATCGCATCCGCAACCCACTGCACCCATGGCAGAAGCAGACAAGGACCCTGGCAAGACGTCCATCCAGGTCATCGAACGCATGATGATGCTGCTCGACGCGTTGGCCGAACATGCCGACCCTGTGAGCCTCAAGGCATTGTCGGCCAGCACTGGCCTGCACCCGTCCACCGCCCACCGCATCCTGAACGACATGGTGGCCTGCCGCTTTGTCGATCGGTCCGACCCTGGCAGCTACCGCCTCGGCATGCGACTGCTTGAGCTGGGTAACCTCGTCAAGGCACGCCTGTCGGTGCGCGAAGCCGCGCTGGCGCCAATGCGCGCGCTGCACCGCCTGACCGGCCAGACGGTCAACCTCTCCGTACGTCAGGGCGACGAGATCGTCTACATCGAACGCGCCTATTCGGAGCGCTCGGGCATGCAGGTGGTGCGCGCCATCGGCGGCCGCGCTCCGCTGCATCTGACCTCGGTCGGCAAGCTGTTCCTGGCCGCCGACGAGATCGGCCGAGTGCGAGCCTATGCCACACGCACGGGCCTGTCGGGCCACACGCGCACGTCGATCACGGACCTGCCCAAGCTCGAACGTGAGCTGAACTGGGTCCGCACGAACGGCTACGCGCGCGACAATGAAGAACTGGAGCTGGGTGTGCGTTGCATCGCTGCCGGCATCTATGACGATTCGCGCCGGCTGGTGGCAGGTCTGTCGCTGTCCGCGCCGGCCGACCGGCTGCAGGACAGCTGGCTGGAAAACCTCAAGGACACCGCCCTGCAGATTTCCAAGGGGATGGGCTACACGCACGAAGAACCGGCAGCGCGCGTCGAATAGCGCGCCGTGCAGGTGTCGGCCCAACAAAAAAGCGCGTCCTCGAACGCGCTTTTTTGTTGGGGCATGCGGCAGATCAGGCGCCGTGCTGCTCGGAAGCCAGGACGGCCGGCGGCTGCGTCGACACCGGAACATTGCGCAGCGGCGCAGCTGCCTGCGTGGCCGGCTCGACATGCGGATTACGCTCCAGCCAGTGGCGCACGCGCGTGGCATCGGCAAAGCGCGTCAGGTTGCCGGCGGAATCCAGGAACACCATCACCACGTTGCGCCCGTGCACATTGGCCTGCATGACCAGGCAGCGGCCCGCCTCGTTGATGAAACCGGTCTTCTGCAGGCCGATGTCCCAGTCGCCGCCGCGCACGAGGCGGTTGGTGTTGACGTAATGCAGCGAGCGGCCGTTCACGTTGACGGTGTGCTCGGTCGTGGTCGTGAACTGGCGGATGAGCGGTACCTTGTAGGCAGCCATCACGATCTTGGCCAGATCCTGCGCGCTCGACACGTTGCTGCTCGACAGGCCGTTCGAATCGACGTAGTGCGTGTCGTTCATGCCGAGTTCGCGCGCCTTGCGGTTCATGGCGGCAACAAAGGCCGGACGGCCGCCCGGATAGTTGCGGCCGAGGGCCGACGCTGCACGGTTCTCCGACGACATCAGCGCCAGCAGCAGCAGGTCTTCACGCGTGAGCATCGTGCCAAAGCGCAGGCGCGAGCCGGTATTGCGCTCGTAGTCGCGATCCTCCTCGGTGATCTCGAGCAGTTCGTCCATCGGCTGGTGCGCATCCATCACGACGAGCGCGGTCATCAGCTTGGTAATGGACGCAATCGGCAGCACCGCCGACGAATTCTTCTGGAACAGCACCTCACCGGTGTTCTGGTCCATCACGAGCGCAACGGACGAACGCAGCGCCAGTGCATCGGGCGTGGAGCGCAGCCCCATGGCCTCACCGAGCGTGGGGGCTGCCGGCACGAAAGCGGCGCGCACCGGACGCGCGCCGCGCTCGACCACGATCACGCGGCGCTTGCCCTTGACGGTGACGACCTTGCGGACCTTGGTGGTAGCGGCTTCGTCGCTGCTTGCAGCTGCAACGTTGGCGCCGGCCTTGTGCTTGCCAACGGCCTTGCCTTTCGTCTTGGCGGTCTTGCTGGCAGCAGGCTTCTTGGACGACGTGGCCGCGTGAGCGGTCGTGATGGACGCGGCGGCGAGCGCGACGGTCATCAGCGAAACGAAGCCGAGACGTCGAAAAAATGAGGAAACAGACCGTGACATGGTTCGATCACCCGCGCGTGAGATGGCGCAAGTGTAGGCAAAAACAAAATTCTTAGCAAGATGAAGGACTTAGCTCACGCCGTTAAAGTTTGACCTCGGGAGCCTTATCATTCGGTCATCATTTCGACGCAATCTCCTGCCAAGGCAGGACGAAAAGGGCGAAAAAAGTTGCGCAAACAGCACATGACGCTCTGCGTGCAATGAGAACGGAGTCGGAAATCGCCACGAGATTCCCTCGCGTCTGTCAACAACAATTGCGGCTGACAATTTGCCCGGACCGTGCCTCACGACACGCGCGCTTCGTACGCGGTATCGCATGATGGAAAGTCTAACGACACATCGGTCGAATCTGTTGACATATTTCGAGGACTTTTCCGCGCCAATTCTCGCTTTGCGCGACGATGTGCGCTGTAGCACGCAGGCGGCACCGATTGCGACGTCAGCCGAGGAAACGGGTGAAGTGCGAGACAGGCGCGCGTTCGGTGACGAGGGTGTTCTCGATGGCCGTCGGGTTCGCATAGCCCATCGACATGCCGCAGACGACCATCTCTTCGTCGGGCAGGCCGAGTTGCTCGCGGATGACGCGGTGAAATTGGGTGAATGCGGCCTGCGGGCATGTATCGATGCCGCGCGCACGGGCCGCCACCATGATGGCTTCGAGGAACATGCCGTAATCGAGCCAGCTGCCCTGCTCCATCACGCGGTCGATGGTGAAGATGATGCCGACCGGCGCGTCGAAGAAGCGGAAATTGCGCGCGTGCTGGGCGTGCATGCGCTCCTTGTCGGCGCGGCCGATGCCGAGCAGGCCGTACAGATCCCAGCCGACCTTGCGGCGGCGGCTCTGATACGGATCGACCCACGTGCGCGGGTAGTACGGGTATTCCTCGCGATGCAGTGTGTCGACTTCCGGATGGTCGTATGCCGCCAGCACGGATTCCGACAGGCGCGCCTTCGATTCGCCCGTCAGCACGTACACCTTCCAAGGCTGCGTGTTGCTGCCGGAGGGCGCGCGGCGCGCCACGTCCAGAATCGCTTCAATGTCTTCGCGTGCCACAGGCGTCGGCAGGAACGCGCGAACTGAACGGCGCGAGGTGATGGCGCGATCGACGAGCTCGACTTCAGCAGCGGTGGGTCGGCGGTCGTTCATGGCGACGCAAACGCTCAGGCGACGGCGCTGGAGACGAGCGGCTCAAGCACCGCACGCAACGCACCGGGCAACGGCACCGGCCGGCGCGTTTCGCGATCGACATACACGTGCACGAAGTGGCCCTGTGCAGCGGCTTCATGCGCGTCTGCGCGGAACAGGCCCACCTCGTAGCGCACGCTCGTGTTCCCCAGGCGCGCCACGCGCAGCCCTGCCACCACCGGATCCGGAAACGACAGCGGCGCGAAGTAATTGCATTGCGTCTCGATGACGAGGCCGATGGTCTCGCTGCGCTCCGGGTCCAGCACGCCCTCGCCGATGAGATACGCGTTCACCACGGTGTCGAAGTAGCTGTAGTAGACGACGTTGTTGACGTGGCCGTAGACGTCGTTATCCATCCACCGCGTGGTGATGGTGTGGAAATGGCGGTAGTCGTCGCGCGTCTGGCGTGGCGTGCTCATGGGTGTCAGCGGGGCAATCGAATGTGATGAGGATACCAGCGGCCCGGGCGAGGTCACTTGCGGATGACGAGGGCCACGCCGCATGCGGCAACGACCATGCCGAGTGCCGCGAGCGGCGGAAACCGCTCGCCGAACAGCGCCCACGCCATCACGGCGGTCGTGGGCGGCGTCAGATACAGCAACGACGTCACCCGGGTGGCCGCGCCCTTGCGGATCAGCACGAACAGTAGCGAGATCGCGCCAATCGACAGCGCCAGAACCGACCACACGAGCGAGCCGATCATCTGCACGGTCCAATGCACGTCGCGGGTCTCGAACAAGAACATGAACGGCAGGCAGAGCAGCGCGGAGGCGCCAAACTGGATGCACGTGCCCATGCGCAGATCGAACACAGGGCAATGGCGCTTCTGATACAGCGTGCCCACGGTAATCGACAGCAGCGCGCCCACACACAGGGCAAGCGTCGTCACGCCCACACCGGCCAGATGCAGCTTGTTGGCCACCACCAGGCCCACGCCGGCAATGCCGCACAACAGGCCCAGCCATTGGCGGCCCGAGACACGCTCGCCGCGCATCGACACGTACAGCGCCGTGAGAATCGGTTGCATGCCGACGATGAGCGCGGTCATCCCGGCAGGCATACCGAGCTTGACCGCCGCCCATACGCCCGCCAGATATCCCCATTGCATCAGCACACCCGCCACGGCGATGTGGCCGACGGTGGCCCAATCGGTCTCGCCCGTGCCCGCCTTGCGTGGTAATGGCACGCGCGCCAGCCACACCAGCGGCAGCAGGCACACCAGCACGCCGACAAAGCGGAGGAACAGGAAGGTGATCGGCTCGGCGTACGGCATCCCGTACTTGGCCACGATGAAGCCCGTGCTCCAGATCAGCACGAAGAGCCATGGCATGGCGGCGACGAACAGGGAATCGCGCGCCTGCGCGGGCGCAACGGAATACGCTTGTGTCATGCGGAAAGCGGAAGAGAGGTCGATGCAGCCGCAGCGCTTTCGCGGGCGGCCCAGCGCTGTGCGTGCCGGGCGGCCAGCGCAATCGTCTGCGCGTGGACAGCCACGGTGTCGTCAATATTGTTGCCGTAGCCGCCCGCCATGGTAACGGCAATCGGAATGCACCGCTGATACGCAAAATCGAACACCTCCTGGTCGCGCCGTGCCAGGCCGTCCAGGGTCAACTTCAGCCGCCCCAGGCGGTCGCCTTCGTGCGGATCCGCCCCCGCCAGGTAAATAATGAGGCGCGGCTTGAACCGGCCCGCCAGGATATCGAGGGCGCCGGTCAGGGCCTGCAGATAATCGTCGTCGCAGCAGCCGTCGTGCAGACCCACGTCCAGATCGGACGCTTCCTTGCGAAACGGATAATTCTTCTCGCCATGCACGGACAGGGTGAAGACCGAAGGATCGTCGCGCAGGATCGATGCCGTACCGTTGCCCTGATGCACATCCAGGTCGATGATCGCGACCGGAAAGTCCTCGGGGGTTCTGCCCGGCCTGCGCTGCATCCAGCGTGAAGCGATCGCCGCGTCGTTGAACACGCAAAAGCCACCGCCCTTGTCGGCATAGGCGTGGTGTGTTCCGCCTGCCAGATTTACGGCGATGCCGTCGACCATGGCGGCCTCGCATGCGGCCATCGTCGCGCCAGCCGAACGGCGGCTGCGCTCGACCATCTCGAGCGACCACGGGAAACCGATCTCGCGCTGGCGCGCCGGGTCGAGCGTGCCGCCGCTGACAGCCTCAATATAGCTGGCCGCATGCGCCAGCAGCAGCGCATCGTCATCAGCGCGGGGAGCCTCCTGCATCTGCACCCCCGACACCTGGGTGAGCACCCGCTGCCGCAACTCGCTGTACTTACGCATCGGGAAGCGGTGCCCCGGCGGCAGCGGCAACACAAAATGATCGGTATAGAACGCGCGCATGTGAAGTTGGGATCCCACTACAACGTAATCGGCAGTCCAGCGCATGCTAACCCGGTGCGCCCTCGCCTGTTTTTTGAGACGAGATTGTCGCTCCGACGCCCTTTCCCGTTCGATTGCGCACCATAAACGCGCATTTTTCTGCCACAAAAAATCACGCCAAACGGTTCTCTGCGCAATTCCCGCGCACGAAAAATCGGCAAAATCCGATTTTTGTGCGATGCACAAAGAATGCTTGACACTCGTTTGGCATTCAACAACAATGAAATTGTTGCGATGCACCATCCCTGATCCATCGCGATGTCGCCTGGACGGCCCGACGCTGAACGTCACGCTTTGTACATCTGGGCGATCTAAATTTTGATTTTGATTTCCCGACCCACCTTTGTATTTGGAGAGACAACATGCTGACTCAGGAACAGATCGCTGCGGCGCACAAGGCCAACCTGGAAACCTTCTTCGGCCTGACCAACAAGGCATTTGAAGGCGTCGAAAAGCTGGTCGAACTGAACCTGCAAGTCGTCAAGGCTACCCTGGCTGAGAACGTCGAACACGCCAAGAAGGCCCTGTCCGCCAAGGACGCCCAGGAACTGCTGTCGGTGCAGACCGCCGCCGTCCAGCCGCTGGCTGAGAAGGTGCTGGCCTACAGCCGCCACCTGTACGAAATCGCTTCGGACACGCAAAGCGAGTTCAGCAAGGCCGCTGAGCTGCAAATCGCAGAAAACAGCCGCAAGCTGCAAGCGCTGGTCGACAACGTGTCCAAGAACGCTCCGGCCGGTTCGGAATCGGCGGTGGCCCTCGTGAAGTCGGCTCTGTCGGCTGCCAACAATGCTTACGACTCGGTGCAGAAGGCCACCAAGCAAGCCGTGGAACTGGCTGAGAGCAACTTCCACGCTGCCGCCAACGCCGCCAGCAAGGCCACTGCCCAAGCTTCGGCCCAGGCACGTGCCGCGGCCGGCAAGAAGACCACGACCGCTGCCTGATCCGGTCAACTGCGTCTGACAAGCGGGCCTCCTTCGGGAGGCCCGTTTTGCTTTGGTGCATCGAGCCCGTCTTCCAGACGCCCTGTTTGCGCGCATTTGCGCGGAACTCCGGCGCCGGCTGGCCAGTCCATTGCAGCGTGTTCGTCAGATTGTCTCCTCGGTACCGCTGCTGAAAACCAGTCCTCAGTGGTGATCAGTGAGTACCTTTGACCCGGCTTCGGCCGGGTTTTTTGTGTGCTGCAAACGTAGCGCAACCTTCAAATTGCGAACTTTTGTGGCAGCGCGGCGCTCCATTCGGTATTGCGGCTCGCCGCCCCTGTCCCCATCACGATGTCTCGCGAATCCTTGGCCAAACGCGGCCTGATCCTGATCGCAGCGCTCATCCTGCTGTTCGAGGAATGGATCTGGAAGGTCATGCTGCGTCTCACCGCCCGGCTCTCCGCGCATCCGTTGGTGCAGGCCGCGGAACGGCGGCTCGCTGCGCTGCAACCCATCGAGGCGCTCTGCGCCTTTGCGTTGCCCATGCTGGCGCTGCTTCCCTTCAAGCTGGCAGCGATCTACGTGCTGGCCCGCGGCCATCTGATTGCGGGGACGTTGGTGCTGGTGCTGGCCAAAGTCGTCAGCACAGGGCTCGGCGTACGGATCTACTGCGCCGTGCGGCCGCAACTGCATACGCTGGCCTGGTATGCGCGTTGGGAAACCGCGTTCCTCGCCTGGAAACGCCGAATGGTGACCGCCCTGAAAGCCACACCGACATGGAAAATGCTGCAAGCACGGCTTGCTGACTTGCGCATGCACCGGGACGGTCTCGTGCATCAGGCTTGGCGCCGCCTGACAGCCGCACTGCGCCTGCTGCGCCGCCACCGCCGGCCCATTGAACCGCGTCATTGAGCGCGACACCAGACGCGCCAAAAAAAGGGCTGCCCACAACGGAGCAGCCCTTCTCGCTTTGCCAGCCTGTTTTATGGCGCTCTGAAAAACAAGGCGGTTAATTGCATTAACGCTTACGCGCTGGTGGCACGTCCGTACACACGCCTTCATAGATTTCCGCCGCCATGCCCACCGATTCACCGAGCGTCGGGTGCGGGTGGATGGTCTTGCCGATGTCCACGGCGTCTGCGCCCATTTCGATGGCCAGGCAGATCTCGCTGATGAGGTCGCCCGCGTGCGTGCCCACAATGCCGCCACCGATGATGCGATGTGTCTCTTCGTCGAAGATCACCTTCGTGAAACCCTCGTCGCGGCCATTGGCGATGGCGCGGCCGGAGGCGGCCCAGGGGAACACGCCCTTGCCGTACTTGATGCCCTGCGCCTTGCACTGCTCTTCCGTCAGCCCCGCCCAAGCCACTTCTGGATCGGTATAGGCCACCGACGGAATCTGCTTGACATCGAAATACGCCTTCTCGCCGTGTGCGGCTTCGGCGGCCACATGGCCTTCATGCACGGCCTTGTGTGCCAGCATCGGCTGCCCGACGATGTCGCCGATCGCGAAAATGTGCGGCACATTGGTGCGCTGCTGCTTGTCCACATTGATGAAGCCGCGGTCCGTCACGGCCACGCCAGCCTTCTCGGCGCCGATACGCTTGCCGTTCGGACTGCGGCCCACGGCCACGAGGACCATGTCGTAACGCTGTGGCTCGGCCGGCGCGGCATCGCCTTCGAACTTGACGTAGATGCCGTCCGGCTTCGCTTCCACGCCGACCGTCTTGGTCTGGAGCATGACCTTGTCGAAGCGGCCCTTGTTCATCTTGTCCCACACCTTGACGAGGTCGCGGTCGGCGCCCTGCATCAGGCCGTCGAGCATTTCCACCACGTCGATGCGTGCGCCCAGTGTGCTGTACACCGTCGCCATTTCCAGGCCGATGATGCCGCCGCCGATCACCAGCATCTTGCCGGGCACCTGGCGCAGTTCCAGCGCGCCGGTCGAATCGACGATGCGCGGATCTTCCGGAATGAACGGCAGCTTCACGGCCTCGCTGCCCGCGGCGATGATGGCCTTGGCAAACCGGATGACCTTCTTCTCGCCCGTCGTGGCCTTGCCGTCGCCGCCCGTCAGCTGGACTTCCAGATGGTTCGGATCGAGGAACGTGCCGACGCCGCGCACGACCTGCACCTTGCGCGCCTTGGCCATGCCGGCCAGGCCGCCGGTCAGCTTGCCGATCACGGATTCCTTGTGCTTGCGCAACTGGTCGATGTCGACCTTGGGCTCGCTATAGACAATGCCGTGTGCAGCCATCGCCTTGACTTCTTCCATGACGGCGGCCGTGTGGAGCAGCGCCTTCGACGGAATGCAACCGACGTTCAGGCAGACGCCGCCGAGCGTGGAGAAGCGCTCGACCAGCACCGTGTTCATGCCCAGGTCTGCGCTGCGGAACGCTGCCGAGTAGCCGCCCGGGCCCGAGCCCAGCACGAGCATCTCGCATTCGATATCGGCGCCGCCGGCATGCTTGGCCGCTTGCGGTGCGGGGGCCGATACCGCCGCAGCCGCGGCGGGCGCAGCGGCCGGATCCGGTGCCTGCGCGGGTGCGGGCGCTGCGGCAGCGCCTGCTTCCGCCGTGGCAATCACCGTACCCTTGCTGACCTTGTCGCCCACCTTGACCTTCACGTCGACGATCTTGCCGGCCACGTCCGACGGCACCTCCATGCTGGCCTTGTCGGATTCCAGCACGATCAGCGATTGCTCTTTCTCGACGGCATCGCCCGCCTTGACCAGCACTTCGATGACTTCCACCGCATCGAAATCGCCGATGTCCGGCACCTTGATTTCCACCACGCTCATTCCTGACTCCTTGTTCTTGTCGTCGGCTGCGGGCATTGCCCTGGCCGCCGACGCTTTCAATCCTGCAGACGTACCGTGTGCACCTCGATCGGGCCACCCGAACTCTTGTCGAACTCCACGCCCGCCGACACGCCGGCCTGCGCAATATCTGCGGCGCTCTTGCCGGGCAGATCGAACACCGCCGACATGGCGCCCAGCGCGAAATTGCGCCCCGAGCCGATGCCCCAGAAGCGGTCGAACGAAAACACCTCGCGGTACGAATAGACGCCGTAGATGCCGGTCGGGTTGGCGATCAGGCACGTGATCTGCGACGACTCATACGGGTCGTCGTCGTCTTCCTTGGTGTTGACGAAGTACTCGTCCTTCAGCTTTTCGTGCACCTTGAGGAAGGTTCGGAAGACGTCGTCGCGCGAGCCGAGGCGACACTCATCGGCCAGGCCCGTGAGCAGGCTGCGCATGACCGGAAAGTGGGCCGTCGTGCCCGCCAGCGCGATCAACGAATCGCCCACCTGAAAGATCTTCTGGTTCTGCTCGTAGCCGCGCGCCAGGCGGGTATCGCCAAACGTCACCAGGGAATCGGCTGCAATCGCCACTTCGCCGTCTTTCTTGACCACCACGCACGTCGTCATGTCGCCCTCGCGAGAAGTTCGCCGACCGCCGCAAGCCCATGTGGGTCGGCACGCACAGGCCCGAAGCCAGATGCGTGCCGAACCCGCCCGGGCTTACAGGCTGACGCGGCGGAAGTCCGCCAGCACGCTCGCCAGGTACGCGTTGAAGCGTGCGGCCTCCGCGCCGTCGATCACGCGGTGATCGTACGACAGCGACAGCGGCAACGTCAGGCGCGGCACGAACTGCTTGCCGTCCCACACCGGCTTCTGGTAGCCGCGCGACAGGCCGAGGATGGCCACTTCCGGCGCGTTGATGATCGGCGTGAAATGCGTACCGCCAATGCCGCCCAGCGACGAGATCGAGAAGCAGCCGCCCTGCATCTGGTCCGGCTTGAGCTTGCCTTCACGCGCGGCCTTCGACAGCTCGGCCATCTCCTTGGCGATGTCGATGAGGCCCTTCTTGTCCGCATCGCGGATCACCGGCACGACCAGACCGTTGGGCGTGTCCGCCGCAAACCCGATGTGGTAGTACTGCTTGAAGACGAGGTTGTCGCCGTCCAGGCTGGCGTTGAAGGTCGGGAATTTCTTCAGCGCCGAAACGACTGCCTTGATCACGAACGCCAGCATCGTGAACTTCACGCCGGCCTTTTCGTTTTCCTTGTTCAGCTGCACGCGCAGCGCTTCCAGATCGGTGATGTCCGCTTCGTCGTTGTTGGTGACGTGCGGGATCATGACCCAGTTGCGATGCAGGTTCGCGCCCGAGATCTTCTTGATGCGCGACAGCGGCTTCGGATCGACTGGGCCGAACTTCGTGAAATCCACCTTCGGCCACGGCAGCAGGTTCAGTTCGCCGCCGCCAGCCGGTGCGGCCGCCGCAGCCTTGCCCGGGGCAGCTGCCTGGCCGCTCATCACACTCTTGACGTAGCGCTGCACGTCTTCCTGGGTGATGCGGCCCTTCGGGCCGGTGCCGCCGACGAGGTTGACGTCCACGCCGAGCTCACGCGCATACTTGCGCACCGAGGGGCTGGCGTGGGCAGCCTTGCCCACCGTACCGACGGTGTCAGCGGTGTACGTGGCCGGCGCGGCAGCCGGAGCAGCGGGCGCGGCCGCAGGGGCCGGGCTCGGCGCAGCCGCAGCCGGTGCAGGCGCTTGTGCCGGTGCCGGGGCCGGGGCAGCGGCCGCAGCGCCGCCCGCACCTTCCAGCACGACGATCAGTGTCCCTTCCGACACGGCGTCACCGACCTTCACGCGGATGTCCTTCACTGTACCGGCGGCCGGCGACGGCACATCCATCGTCGCCTTGTCCGATTCGAGCGTGATCAGCGACTGCTCGGCTTCCACCTTGTCGCCCACCTTCACGCTGATCTCGATGACCGGCACGTCCTTGTAGTCGCCGATGTCCGGGACCTTCACCTCGATCGTGCCGCCGCCCGCTGCGGCCGGCGCCGGAGCCGGAGCTTGCGCAGCAGGGGCAGGCGCCGGTGTAGCAGCAGCCGGTGCAGCTTGGGGTGCGGGTGCCGGAGCCGCAGCCGCGCCCTGCTCCTCGAGCAGCAGCACGAGCGAGCCTTCCGACACGGTGTCGCCCACCTTGACCTTCACTTCCTTGACGACGCCGCTCTTCGGCGACGGCACGTCCATGGTCGCCTTGTCCGATTCCAGCGTAACGAGGGAGTCCTCGGCATTGACTGTATCGCCCGCCTTGACCAGCACTTCGATCACCGGGACATCCTTGTAGTCGCCGATGTCCGGCACCTTGATTTCTACGACTTGACTCATTCTTCTGTCTCCAGAGGTCTGGCGGCGGGCGCGTCCGGCGGCGAGCACACATTGCCCCGCAGGCTACCGCATCGTGCAGGCAAATGCACGTCGCGGGAGCCTGCCAGGGCAGTGCCCGGCCGGGGCGCAACCAGCGCGCCCGGCGGCTCCGTTATACGGTCATCGGGTTGGGCTTGTTCGGGTCGAGGTTGTACTTCTTCAGTGCCTCGGCCACCTTTTCGCGCGGCAGCACGCCCTCATCGGCGAGCGCCTTGAGCGACGCGACCGTCACCCAGTAGCGGTCCACCTCGAAGAAGTGGCGCAGCTTCTCGCGGGTATCCGAGCGGCCGAAGCCGTCGGTGCCCAGCACCACGTAGCGGCGCGGCACGAAGGCGCGGATCTGCTCGGCGAAGGTGCGGACGTAGTCGGTCGAAGCGATCACCGGGCCGCGCACGCCTTTGAGCATCTTCTCGACGTGCGACTCGCGCGGCGTTTCGGTCGGGTGCAGCAGGTTCCAGCGGGCGGTGGCGTTGCCTTCGCGGGCCAGCTCGGTAAAGCTCGGGCAGCCCCACAGGTCCGACTCGACGCCCCAATCCTTCTTGAGCAGTTCAGCCGCGGCAATCACCTCGCGGAAGATCGTGCCCGAGCCCAGCAGCTGCACGCGCGGTGCGTTGCTGTTCTCGACGCCCTTCTTGAACAGATACATGCCCTTGATGATGTCGGCCTCGGCACCCGCCGGCATTTCGGGGTGCTCGTAGTTCTCGTTCATCACCGTCAGGTAGTAGTAGACGTCTTCCTGCTCGACATACATGCGGCGCAGGCCGTCCTGCACGATGACCGCCAGTTCGTACTGGAACGTCGGGTCATACGAGATGCAGTTCGGGATGGCAGCGTGGTACACGTGCGAGTGACCATCCTCGTGCTGCAGGCCTTCGCCGTTGAGCGTCGTGCGGCCCGAGGTGCCGCCCAGCAGGAAGCCGCGCGAGCGCATGTCGCCGGCGGCCCAGCACAGGTCGCCGATGCGCTGGATGCCGAACATCGAGTAGTAGATGTAGAACGGGATCATCGCCACGCCATGCGTCGAATACGACGTGGCGGCCGCGATCCAGTCGCACATGGCACCGGCTTCGTTGATGCCTTCCTGCAGCACCTGACCCGTCTGCGATTCCTTGTAGAACATCAACTGGTCGTGATCCTGCGGCACGTACTTCTGGCCTTCCTGGTTCCAGATGCCGACCTGGCGGAACAGGCCTTCCATGCCGAACGTGCGCGACTCATCCGGCACGATGGGCACGACGTGCTTGCCGATGTTCTTGTCCTTGAGCAGGATGTTCAGAATGCGCACGAAGGCCATCGTCGTGGAGACTTCGCGGCCTTCGCCCGTGGCTTTGAGCAGCGCATCGAACGCCGACAGGGCCGGGATCTGCAGCGGGTCGGCCTTCTGGCGACGCGCGGGCAGATAGCCGCCCAGATCCATGCGCGCCTTGCGCATGTATTCGAGCTCCTTCGAGCCCTCTTCGAACTTGACGTACGGGACGTGCTCGAGCTGGTCGTCGGGCACCGGAATGTTGAAGCGGTCGCGCAGCTTGCGGATTGCCTCCACCGGCATCTTCTTCTGCTGGTGGGCGATGTTCATCGCTTCACCGGCTTCGCCCATGCCGTAGCCCTTGATGGTCTTGGCGAGGATGACGGTCGGCTGACCCTTGTGGTCGGTTGCCGCCTTGAACGCCGCATAGATCTTGTGCGGATCATGGCCGCCCCGATTCAGCGCCCAGATGTCGTCATCGGACCAGTCGGCCACCATGGCCTTGAGCTCCGGCGTGTTGAAGAAATGCTCGCGCACGTAGGCGCCGTTCTTCGACTTGAAGGTCTGGTATTCGCCGTCGACGCATTCCATCATGCGCTGCATGAGCAGGCCCTTGGTGTCGCGCGCCAGCAGCTGATCCCACCGGCTGCCCCAGATCACCTTGATCACGTTCCAGCCGGCGCCGCGGAATTCGCTCTCGAGCTCCTGGATGATCTTGCCGTTGCCGCGCACCGGGCCGTCCAGGCGCTGCAGGTTGCAGTTGATCACGAAGACGAGGTTGTCCAGCTTTTCACGGCCGGCCATGCCGATCGCGCCGAGCGATTCCGGCTCGTCGGTTTCACCGTCGCCCAGGAACGCCCAGACCTTGCGGTTTTCCCAGTTCTGGATCAGGCCGCGGCTGGCCAGGTACTTGGTAAAGCGCGCCTGGTAGATCGCCATGATCGGGCCCAGGCCCATCGACACGGTCGGGAATTGCCAGAAATCCGGCATCAGCCACGGGTGCGGATACGACGAGATGCCCTTGCCATCCACTTCCTGGCGGAAGTTGTCGAGCTGCTCTTCGGTCAGGCGGCCCAGCAGGAACGCGCGCGAGTACACGCCCGGCGCCGAGTGCCCCTGCACGAAGACCATGTCGCCGCCGTGCTTGTCCGACGGGGCGTGCCAGAAGTGGTTGTAGCCGACGTCATACAGCGTGGCAGCGGAGGCGAACGACGAGATATGGCCGCCGACGTTGGTGTCCTTGTTCGCGCGCAGCACCATCGCCATGGCATTCCAGCGCGTGTACGAGCGGATGCGGTGTTCGATTTCCTGGTCGCCCGGAATGCGCTCCTGGTTTTCGACCGGAATCGTATTGATGTAGGGAGTTTCTGCGTGCAGCGGCGAGGTCACGCCGTTGATGCGGGCGTACTCGATCTGCTTGTCGAGGAGGAACGCCGCGCGCTGCGGGCCTTCTGCGCCGATGACGCCTTGCAGCGCCTCCAGCCATTCCTTGGTTTCCTGGGGATCGACGTCGCTGGCGCGCGTGGCGCCCAGGACTTGCTCTGGTACGGCCGACATGGCGGTCTCCTTGGGTAGCAGTAACGTTTGATGCGTCTCTTGAGAGGCGCCCCGCCGGCACACACGTTCGCACGCGCACACGGGCCGCCCCGACTTTTGCGCTGATTCTATGGGTACCCCCAAAGCCAGCACAAGCGGAATTTTCAAATTGCGATATGGTTTTTTATAATGCGGAATATTGCCGCAGTGCAGAACAAAGCAGTTTTGACATTGCACCGCAGCATTTGCCGCATGCTGCGCGCATCTCACCAAGCGGTTTCCCCAAGCGACCAGCACGCTAATTGCCGTTACACTTGGTTTTGCGCAGTTGCACAGATGCCCACTTCCCTACCTCCGCAGAGTTCCGGCGTTCGCCCGCCCATCATGCTTGCCCCCTCCCACGCCTCGCAGGATTCGGCCGCACCGGAGCCGCCGGCCGCCGCTGCGCCCGAACTGCCCCCCGAAGACGGCGTGCGCCCGAACGTGCCGCGGCGCCTGTGGCTGACGCGGCTGGGCCGGCTATGGACGACGAACTGGTTCATGTTCATCCCGCTGGTGGCGATCGTCCTGTTTGCCGGCGCGATGATCTTCATCCTGTACCAGCTGCACGCCACCGAAGTGCAGCAACAGCGCGATGCCCTCTACCGGGACGCGGCCTGGGCCGAGCAGAAGGTGCGGCTGTCCCTGCAGAGCAACCAGGACCAGGTGGCCGCGCTGGCGCGTGACATCGGCGCCGCGCAGCTCGACCCGAGCGCCTACCGCGACGCCGCGCGGCAACTGCTGCGCGAGAATCCCGAGCTCGTCTTCATCAACTGGCTGGACGCCACGCGGCGCCCGCGCTGGGCGTTTCCGTCCAACTCCGAGTTCGCCGGGCGGGTGCGCGAGACGCGCGACCACCCGCTCGAGCCCGAAATCCAGTCCGCCTACGATGCCGCGCGCGAGACCCAGCGGGCCGTGTACTCGCGCCCAATCCAGAACGAGCGCGGCGAGAGCTTCATGCTGATGGAAGTGCCGATCGTGCGTGACAACGAGTTCCTCGGCACCGTGGGCGCCATGTATTCGGTCACCGGCATCCTCACGCAACTGCTGCCCGGCGAGCTGACCGACCGCTACCGGTTCTCGCTGGTCGACAAGAACAACGTGGTGCGCGCCAGCACGTCGCTGCGGCCCGTGCCGAAGGCCGCGGCCTCGTACGAAGTGCTGCTCGATCCGCCGGGGCATTCGCTGTCGCTGCGGGCCGAAGCGTATCCGGCGCCGTCCAACCTGCCCAATAACATGCTGATGTGGTTGGTGGCCGGGCTGTCGTGCTTCGTCATCTGGAGCCTGTGGAGCGTGTGGCGCCACACGAGTCGGCGCTCCGAGGCGCAACGGGCGCTGCTGGCGGAGACGTCGTTCCGCCGCGCCATGGAAAACTCCATGGTGATCGGCATGCGCGCGCTCGATCTCAATGGCCGCATCACCTACGTGAACCCGGCGTTCTGCCGCATGATCGGCTGGACCGAGGCAGAGCTGGTCGGCCGCATGCCGCCGTTTCCGTACTGGCCGCCGAATGAGATCGGCGAAATGCAGAAGCACATCGAGCTGACGCTGCGCGGCAAGGCGCCCGCCAACGGGATGGAGCTGCGCATGATGCGCCGCGACGGCACGAGCTTCTATGCGCGGATGTACGTTTCGCCGCTGATCGACGCACGCGGCCGGCACACGGGGTGGATGAGTTCCATTACCGACATCACCGAGCCCAAGCGCGCACGTGAAGACCTCGCCGCCGCGCATGACCGCTTTACCACGGTGCTGGAAAGCCTGGATGCCGCCGTGTCCGTGCTGTCCACCGACAAGGCGGAGCTGCTGTTCGCCAACCGCTATTACCGCCAGCTGTTTGGCTGGGAGGCCTTCGGTCACCTGCAGCTGTCCGGGCACGACGTCAGCACGGAAGACGTCTCCAGCGATGCACTGGACCTGGTGGACGCCTACGCCGGCCTGCCCGCGTCCGAGCTGACGCCGCACGCCGCCGACGCGCGCGAAATCTACGTGCCGTCGATGCAGAAGTGGTTTGAGGTGCGCCGGCGCTACATCCAGTGGGTGGACGGCCACCTCGCCCAGATGCAGATTGCCACCGACATCACCGTGCGCAAGGCCGCCGAAGAGATGACGCGCCAGCACGAGGAGCGCCTGCAGTTCACCAGCCGCCTGACGACCATGGGCGAGATGGCCTCGTCGCTCGCCCACGAACTGAACCAGCCGCTGGCCGCCATCAACAACTACTGCATGGGCGCCGTCGGCCGCCTCAAGAGCGGGCGCAGCACCGCCGAAGAGCTGATTCCGGTGCTGGAGAAGACGTCCGCGCAGGCCGTGCGCGCGGGCACCATCATCCAGCGCATCCGCGGGTTCGTGAAGCGCAGCCAGCCGCAGCGGCGCGAAGCCGACCTGCGCGAGATCGTGGCCGATGCCGTCGGCCTGGCCGAACTCGAAGCCACACGGCGTGGCATCACGATCCTCACGCGCCTGCCGGCCGACCTGCCGCCGCTGTATGTCGACCCGGTGCTGATCGAGCAGGTGCTCGTCAATCTGCTCAAGAACGCCGCCGAAGCCATGGCGGCGCATCCGCGCCTGCGCGCCGCGAGCGTGCTGCGCCTGCACGCCAACCTGATCGACGACCCGGAAAACTCCGTGCTGATCGAGGTCATCGACCAGGGCCCGGGCGTGGACGACAGCACCAAGGAACGGCTGTTCGAACCGTTCTTCAGTACCAAATCCGACGGCATGGGGATGGGGCTCAACATCTGCCGGTCCATCATAGAATCCCATCTCGGCCGGCTCTGGGTGGAAAACAACGCCGACGGCATCGGCTGTACGTTTAAAATCATCCTGCCGCTGAATCCGCTGTAGATCGGCCGTGATTCGCACGCCATCGCTTTCAGAACGTAAAACACAGAACGTAGACCGAGGACGACTCCATGAGTACAACGCCCGCTGCAGTTGCCCCGCGCAACGAAACCGTGTTCGTCGTCGATGACGATGAAGCCATGCGTGACTCATTGACGTGGCTGCTCGAAGGCAACGGCTACACCGTGCGCACGTACCGCAGCGCTGAAGAATTCCTGGTCGACGACAAGCGCGGCGAGGGGGTCGGCTGCCTGATTCTCGACGTGCGCATGCAGGGCATGAGCGGCCCCGAACTGCAGGACCGCCTGCTGGCCGAGAACAGCCGCATGCCGATCGTCTTCGTGACCGGTCACGGCGACGTGCCGATGGCCGTGTCGACCATGAAGAAAGGCGCCGTCGACTTCATCGAAAAGCCCTTCGATGAATCGGAGCTGCGCGAGCTGGTGGAGCGCATGCTCAGCAAGGCACGCACCGAAGACTCCGCCGCGCGCGAGCAGAAGGCAGCGAAGGACCTCCTGAGCAAGCTCACCACGCGCGAGCAGCAGGTGCTCGAACGCATCGTCGCAGGCCGGCTGAACAAGCAGATCGCCGACGACCTGGGCATTTCCATCAAGACGGTGGAGGCGCACCGCGCCAACATCATGGAAAAGCTCAACGTGAACACCGTGGCGGATCTGCTGCGCCTGGCACTGTCGCGCAATAGCTGAGCGCACATCGGGCGGTGGCGGGGTGGGCGCCGATTTATAATCGCGGTTTGCCCTCTCCCTCCTCCGTCCAGCCATGACTGCCCAACTCATCGACGGCAACGCGCTTGCCAAGCAACTCCGCGCGCAAGCCGCACAACGCGCCGCCGCCCTCACTGCGCGCGGCCACCAGCCTGGTCTCGCCGTCATCCTCGTCGGTGAAGACCCCGCCAGCCAGGTCTACGTGCGCAACAAGATCAAGGCGTGCGAGGACAACGGCTTCCTTTCCGTATTCGACCGCTACCCGGCCGACCTCACCGAAGCCGACCTCCTCGGCCGCATCGACGCGCTGAACCGCGACCCGCGCATCCACGGCATCCTCGTGCAGTTGCCGCTGCCCAAGCACATCGACAGCCACAAGGTGCTCGAAGCCATCGCGCCCGAGAAGGACGTCGACGGCTTCCACGTGGCCAACGCCGGCGCGCTGATGACCGGCGCCCCGCTGTTCCGCCCGTGCACGCCGTACGGCTGCATGAAGATGCTCGAATCGATCAACTACCCGGTGCGCGGCGCGCGCGCGGTGGTGGTGGGCGCCTCGAACATCGTCGGCAAGCCGATGGCGATGCTGCTGCTACAGGCCGGCGCGACCATCACGATCTGCAACAGCAAGACACGTGATCTCGCCGCCCACACGCGCGAGGCCGACATCATCGTGGCCGCCGTGGGCCGCCGCAACATCATCACCGCAGACATGGTCAAGCCCGGCGCCGTCGTCATCGACGTGGGCATGAACCGCGACGAGGCCGGCAAACTGTGCGGCGATGTCGACTTTGCCGGCGTGAAGGAAGTCGCTGGCTACATCACACCGGTGCCGGGCGGCGTGGGGCCCATGACGATCACCATGCTGCTGATCAACACGCTGGAAGCCGCCGAGCGTGCCGCCGATGGAGCCACGCTGGCGGCGTAAGCTTCACCGGATCCTGTTGGAATCGAGGAAAGCGTCCCAACCTTCCGGATTGGACGCTTTTTTTGTCCCGCGCATTTCTCTTTTGAGCCCGCCATGACCGACACTTCGCTCCAAGCCAACAACCCGCTGCTCGATTTTTCCGGTCTGCCGCGCTTTGCGGACATCCGCCCGGAACACATCACCCCGGCCATCGACGTGCTGCTCGAGCGGGCCGCCGCGGCAGTCGCGCAGGTCAAGAACCCGGCCACGCCGGTCAGCTGGAAGACGGTCGTCGCCACGTTGGAAGAGGCCACCGAACCGCTCGGCCGCGCCTGGGGCATCGTCAGCCACCTGAGCGCGGTGGCGGACACGCCTGCGCTGCGCGAAGCGCACGCCGCCAACCTGCCCCGCGTAACGGAATTCTGGTCGGGCCTGGGCCAAGACCTGGAGCTCTTCGAAAAGTACAAGGCGATTGCCGAAAGCGCCGAATACGCCACCTTGTCGCCGGCACGCAAGAAGCTGCTCGACAACGAACTGCGCGGCTTCCGCTTGGGCGGCGCCGAATTGCCCGAACACCAGAAGCCCCGTTTCGCTGCCATCCAGGAGCAGCAGGCGCAACTGACGAAGGCCTTCAGCGACCACGTCCTCGATGCGACCAACGCCTACGCCCTGCTGATCGACGACGAAGCCCGCCTGGCCGGCCTGCCCGAAGACGCCAAGCAGGCCGCACGCGAAGCGGCCCGCCGCGACAATCCGGATGCTAAGGGCTGGAAGTTCACCCTGCACTTCCCGTCGTACTTCCCGGTGCTGCAGTACGCAGATGACCGCGCACTGCGCCGCACGCTGTACGAAGCCAATGTCACGCGCGCGTCGGAACTCGGCGCGCAATACGGCGGCGGCAAACCCGAGTGGGACAACACCGCCAACATGGCCGAGCAGCTTGCCCTGCGTGCAGAAGAAGCGCGCATGCTCGGCTACCGCAACTTCGGCGAGCTCTCGCTCGTGCCCAAGATGGCCGACTCGCCCGAAGACGTGCTGCGCTTCCTCGGCGAGCTGGCCGACCGCGCGCGCCCCTTCGCTGAAAAGGACTGGGCCGAACTCCAGGCCTTCGCCCGCGACAACCTCGGCATCGACAAGCTCGAGCCGTGGGACATGGCCTACGCGTCGGAAAAGCTGCGCGAGGCGCGCTACGCGTTCTCCGAGCAGGAGGTGAAGCAGTACTTCCCGGAACCCGCCGTGCTGGACGGCCTGTTCGATGTCGTGCAGACGCTCTTCTCCGTGCAGATCCGTCCGGAGCAGGCCGAGGTGTGGCATCCGGACGTGCGCTTCTTCCGCGTGGAATCGGCGCAGGGCGAGTTGCTCGCGCAGTTCTACATCGACCTGTACGCACGTGACGGCAAGCGCGGCGGTGCATGGATGGACGACGCACGGGGTCGCAAGCTGCTCGACGACGCACGGGTGCAAACCCCGGTGGCTTACCTCACCTGCAATTTCTCGGGCCCGGTCGGCGACAAGCCGGCGCTGTTCACGCACGACGAGGTCATCACGCTGTTCCACGAGTTCGGCCACGGCCTGCACCACATGCTCACGCAGGTGGATGAACTCGGCGTGTCCGGCATCAACGGCGTGGAATGGGATGCAGTGGAACTGCCCTCGCAGTTCATGGAGAACTTCTGCTGGGAGTGGGAGGTGCTCTCGCGCATGACGCGCCACGTGGACACCGGCGAGCCCTTGCCGCGCACGTTGTACGACCGCATGCTGGCCGCGAAGAACTTCCAGAACGGCATGGCGACACTGCGCCAGATCGTCTTCTCGGCGTTCGACATGCACCTGCATACCGACTTCGATCCGAAGGGTTCGACCTCGGTGCTGGAGCTGTCCCGCCAGATCAACAACCGCTTCCACGTGGTGCCGCAGGTCGAACTCTCGCGCTGGCCGAACACGTTCAGCCACATCTTTGCGGGGGGCTACGCGGCCGGGTATTACAGCTACAAGTGGGCCGAGGTGCTCTCGGCAGACGCCTACGCGGCGTTCGAAGAAGCCAGCAAGCTGAGCGGCTCGGTGCTGGATGCCGAAACCGGCGCGCGCTATCGCCGCGAAGTGCTGGCCGTGGGCGGTAGCCGCCCGGCGATCGAGTCGTTCACCGCGTTCCGTGGCCGGGCGCCCAGCATCGACGCGTTGCTGCGCCACGGCGGCATGGTCGCTGAAGCGGCCTGACACGCCGCACCGTCGTCATCAGGACGCCGCTTCGCGCCTCGCGCCGAAGCGGCGTTTCCATCTGGATGCAGGGTGCTTGATGGCACAATAACGCACCCCTGGGCGGCGCCGCGCGCGCCGTCGCCATTTGCAAGGACCTGACCTCCCATGCGTGTCGCCACTTGGAACGTTAACTCCCTGAAGGTTCGCCTGCCGCACGTGCTCCAATGGCTGGCCCAGCGCGAAGCCGACGCCACGCCCATCGATCTGCTCTGCCTCCAGGAGCTCAAACTGCCCGATGACCGCTACCCGCTGGCCGAGCTTGACGCCGCCGGCTATGCGTCCCTGTTCACGGGCCAGAAAACGTACAACGGCGTCGCCATCCTCTCGCGCAAGGCCGCCGTGCCCGAGGGCCGCGACGTGGTCAAGAACATCCCCGGCTTCGAGGACGAACAGCAGCGCATCGTGGCCGCCACGTACGACATGGCGGATGGCCCGGTGCGCGTGATCTCTGCCTACTTCCCCAACGGCCAGGCGCTCGGCTCCGACAAGATGGCCTACAAGATGCGCTGGCTGGCCGCGCTGCAGGACTGGCTGAAAACCGAAATGGCCGCCCATCCGCGGCTGATGCTGCTGGGCGATTTCAACATCGCCCCGGACGACCGCGACGTGCACGACCCGAAAAAGTGGGAGGGCCAGAACCTGGTGTCGCCGGAAGAGCGGGCCGCGTTTCGTGCGCTGGAAGGCGCCGGGCTCGTCGATGCCTTCCGCATGTTCGATCAGGAAGACAGGCTCTTCTCGTGGTGGGACTACCGGCTCTTTGCCTTCAAGCGCAACGCCGGCCTGCGCATCGACCACATCATGCTGTCCCCCGAGCTGGCCAAGCTGTGCGAGTCGTGCCATATCGACCGCGTGCCGCGCACCTGGGAGCAGCCGTCCGACCACACGCCGGTGGTCGCCGCACTGCGCAGCGCGTGAGGGTGCGGGGCATGGCTTCCGCTTTCAAACGTCGCAATTTGCCGCACCTGCTGCTGCGTGCCCGTGAAACCTTCATGGCGCGCTTTCGGCCGATCTTGCGCGAGTACGGCATCACCGAGCAGCAATGGCGCGTGCTGCGCACACTCAACGACACCGGCGACATGGAGCCGAATCAGCTCGCCGATGCGTGCCTCATCCTGAGCCCGAGCCTGACGCGCATGCTGGCGGCCATGGAGCAGTCGGAGATGATCGTGCGGACGAAGTCGTCGGTGGATCAGCGCCGGCAGGTGATCTCGCTCACGGCGAAGAGCCGCCAGTTCCTGGCCGACGTGGAACCGCAGGTGGACGCCCAGTACGCGCGCATCGAGGCGCAGCTGGGGCGAGAGAGGCTGGAAGCCCTCTATACGGCCATCGACGAGGCGATCCATCTCATGGAAACGCACACCCCGATGGCCCGCTTCACCGGCGAAGAGTAACGGCCGTCAATACACGGTGCCGGCCGCCTGCGGCTTGGCCGCGCCCTCGCCCTTGAACGCCTGCGCGAGCTGTTCGGCGCTGCGGGCCAGCAACGTCACATCGGTGCCGACCGCAACAAACGTCGCGCCAAGCGACAGGTAATGCCGGGCCCGCGCCTGGTCGGCCGACAGGATGCCTGCCGCCTTGCCGGATGCCACGATGCGGCCGATCGTATCGTCGATGGTCTTGCGGACTTCCGGATGGCCCGGCTCACCCAGGTGCCCCATCGACGCCGCCAGATCGCCCGGGCCGATGAATACGCCGTCCACGCCTTCAACAGCGAGAATCGCGTCGAGATGCGTCAGGCTCTCGGCGGTTTCGACCTGGATGAGCGTGCACATCTGCGCATCCGCCTGGGCGAGGTAGTCGTCGACGCGGTTCCAGCGCGACGCACGGGCCAGCACGCTGCCCACACCCCGCATGCCGTTGGGCGGATAGCGCATCGCTTGCACCGCGGCGCGCGCTTCGTCGGCGTTCTGCACCATGGGCACCAGCAAGGTCTGCGCGCCGATGTCGAGCAGCCGCTTGATCTCGACCGGATCGTTCCAGGCCGGCCGCACGATCGGATGCGTCGGATACGGCGCAAGAGCCTGCAGCTGGGCAAGCGTCGACTGCAGCTGGTTGGGCGCGTGCTCGTTGTCGATGAGCAGCCAGTCGAAGCCGGCCCCGGCCACGATCTCGGCCGGATACGGATGCGTCATCGCGAGCCACAGGCCGATCTGCGGGCGCCGTTCGGCCAGCGCGCGCTTGAAGTGGTTCACCGGAAGTTGCATGGCAGGAATCCTGTCAGGGTCAGACGAAATGGCAGGCGATGCTGCCGAGCGGGCCGTAATCGCAGTGGAATGTATCACCCGGGCGCGCGGGTACCGGCCGCGTAAATGAACCACCGAGGATGACCTGCCCCGGCTCCAGCGCCACGCCGTGCGCCGCGAGCTTGTTGGCGAGCCATACGACGCCGTTGGCCGGATGGTTCAGCACGCCCGCCGCCACCCCCGTCTCCTCGATGACGGCGTTGCGCGAAAAGATGGCGCTGACCCAGCGCAAATCCACGTCGCGCATGCGGATCGGCCGCCCGCCCATCACCACGCCGGCATTGGCAGCGTTGTCGGCGATCGTGTCGAACACCTTGCGCGGGCGGCCCGTGTCCGGATCGATCGATTGCGAACGCGCGTCGATGATCTCCAGCGCGGGAATCACGTGATCCACCGCGTCGTACACGTCGAACAGCGTCACCCCCGGCCCCTGCAGCCGCTTGCCGAGCACGAAGGCCAGCTCCACCTCGACGCGCGGCACGATGAAGCGGCTGGCGGGAATGTCGCCGCCCTCCGCGAAGAACATGTCGTCGAGCAGCGCGCCGTAGTCCGGCTCGTCGATCTGCGACGACTGCTGCATCGCGCGCGAGGTCAGGCCGATCTTGTGCCCCTTCAGGCGCCGGCCCTCTGCCAGCTTCATCGCCACCCATTCGCGCTGGATCGCGTAGGCGTCTTCGATTGTGATCCCGGGATGGTCGAGCGACACCTGGCGGATCTGCCTGCGCTCGGTCTCGGCCTGGTGCAGGCGCCGCGCGATGGTCTGGACGGTCGTGGTGTCGAGCATGGATCAGGCCTTGCGGAAACGTGCGTGGATGTTGTTGTGCTTGTAGCTGCCGCCTTCGTCGAATTCGGTCAGCTCCATGGACAGCGCCAGATAGCGACGCGCAAAGGCCTCGGCGAAATGCGCCTTGATGGCCTCGAACAAGGCATCGCAAGCCGCCTTCTTGATCTGGGGCGGGCGACCCGCGCCGATCTTGAGCGCGACATGGACGAAGGCGTCGTCCTCCTTGCCGTCGGCCACGCGGTAGTCCGTCAGCTGGAGCGCGCGCGAGCGGATGCCGCCCGTCGGAAACACGCCGTTCTGCGCGATCAGCGTCTCGTTGATGGTCTGCAGAAGTTCAGGAATGCGGGCATCGTCGCCCAGGTTGGCCGTGTATTCGACAATCACGTGCGGCATGGCAGCCTCCTCATGACCGCGCCGGCACCGGGAAGATCGCGTTGATCTGGCCCGTGCCGGAACTGGCAAAGTACTCGGTGACGATCTCCACACCCCGGTCGTAGGCATCCCAGCCGAGCAGGCCGAGCAGCATCGCCGTGTCGTGCATGCCGCCCTCGCCTTCGCACAGCGATGCGTAATCGGGCAGCATCGCGCAGAACGTCTTCCAGTCGCCCTGTTTCCACAGATCCACCGCGCGCAGATCGACCTGGCGGTAGAACTCGCGGCTGATCTGGTGGATGGCGCCTTCGGGGCTTCCGTTGTCATTGAAGCGGTGCGACAGCGATCCGCTGGCGAGGAATGCGACGGTGCTGTCGCTGGCTTCAATGGCTTCGAGCAGCGCGGCGCCAAAGCGGCGGCTCTCGTCCAGCTTGTGCCAGGCGCACCAGCCGGCCACCGACACGACCTTGAAGTGCTGGTCGCCGTTCATGTAGCGCATCGGCACCAGCGTGCCGTACTCGAGTTCGAGGCTGTCGATCTCATGCGCGCGTGTGAACACGCCGCGCGCCGTGGCTGTCTCGGCAATCCGCCGCCCGAGCGCCGGGTTGCCCGGATACGCGTAGCGCATGTCCTGGATGAAATGCGGCAGCTCGTTGCTGGTGTAGACGCCCTCGAAGCGCGCATTGCAGTTGACGTGATACCCGGCGTTGACCAGCCAGTGCACGTCCGACACGACGATGGTGTCCACGTCCAGATCGCGGCAGCGCTGCCCGATGATCCGGTGCCCCTCGATGGCCGCGGCGCGGCAGCCGTGGTGCTTGCCGGGCAGCTCCGACAGGTACATCGACGGCACGTGGGTGATCTTCGCGGCCAAGGCCAGCTTGCCCATGGTGTCTCCTTGCGCCCTTCTCTTGGTTGGTCGGCTGATGCGTCAGACGCCCCAGCGCGGGATGTGGTGGCTGCCCATCGAGATGCAGACGTTCTTGATTTCGGCAAACACTTCGAGACTGTACTCGCCGCCCTCGCGTCCGGTGCCGGATGCCTTCACGCCGCCAAACGGCTGTCGCAGGTCGCGCACGTTCTGACTGTTGACGAAGACCATGCCTGCCTCAATGCCGCGCGCCAGCCGGTGCACCTTGCCCACGTCCTGCGTCCAGATGTACGACGCCAGGCCGTACTCCACGTCGTTGGCGAGCCTGAGGCCGTCGGCTTCGTCCTTGAACGGGATGAGGCACGCCACGGGGCCAAAAATCTCTTCCTGCGCCACGCGCATGCGGTTGTCGACATCGGCCAGCACCGTCGGGGCGACAAAGTTGCCGTGCTGCAGATGGGCGGGCAGACCAGCGGGCTTGTCCGCGCCCCCGGCCAGGATCCTCGCGCCTTCCTGCTCCCCCAGGCGGATGTAGCCGGTCACCTTCTCCCAATGCGCGCGCGTGATCATCGAACCGACGTTGGTCTGCTCGTCGGCCGGGTCTCCCACGATCAGCCGCTTGGCACGCTCGGCAAACTTGCCGACGAAATCGTCGTAGACCGTTTCCTGCACGAAGATGCGCGAGCCGGCCGTGCAGCGCTCGCCGTTGATCGAAAAGATCGTGAAGAGCGACGCGTCCAGCGCCCGGTCCAGATCCGCATCGTCAAAGATCAGCACCGGCGATTTGCCGCCCAGTTCCATCGAGAACTTCTTCAGCCCGGCGCGCTCCATGATGCGTTTGCCGGTGACGGTTCCGCCCGTGAAGGACACCACGCGCACACCGGGGTGGCGCACCAGGGCATCGCCCGCCGTGGCACCATAACCCTGCACCACGTTCAGCACACCCGGCGGAATGCCCGCCTCCAGCGCCAGGCGGCCAAGCTGGTCCGCCGTCAGCGGCGAGAGCTCCGACATCTTCAGCACCGCCGTATTGCCCAGCGCCAGACACGGCGCGACCTTCCAGGTGGCCGTCATGAATGGCACGTTCCAGGGCGAGATCAACGCGCACACGCCCACCGGCTGGTACAGCGTGTAGTTCAGCATCTGGTCGTCCACCGGATACGTCGTGCCATTGACCTGCGTGCAGACCTCCGCAAAGAAATGGAAGTTCTCGGAAGCGCGTGGAATGAGCTGCTTGCGCGTCTGCGCGATCGGCAGGCCGGTATCCATCGTTTCCAGTGCCGACAGCTGCGGCACGTTCTGCTCGATCAGTTCGCCCAACCGGCGCATCAGCCTGGCGCGCTGCTTGGCGGGCGTGTTCGCCCAGGCCGGAAACGCCGCCTTCGCCGCTGCCACGGCCGCGTGGATTTCCGCCTCGCCGCCGGAAGCCACCTCGGCGATGGCCTCCCCCGTGGCCGGGTTGGTCGTGACGAACCGCTCGGCGCTGTCGACCTGCCTGCCGTCGATCCAATGTTTGACGGGGTCCATGCTGATGGCAGTCATGCGGTCTCCTTGCTCTGTTCAGCGACGATGGTGCTGACCAATCGCCCAATGCCTTCGATCTCGGTGACGACTTCATCGCCCGGCTGCGTATCGGCCAGGCCCTCCGGCGTACCGGTCAGGATCATGTCGCCCGCGCCCAATGTCATGAAACTCGAGAACCACGCGATCAGCGCCGGGATGTCGAAGATCATGTCGCGCGTGCTGCCTTGCTGCGTGACGCGGCCGTTGACGGTCGTGCGCAGCGCGAGGTTCATCGGGTCGGGCACATCGTTGCGGTCGACGAGCCACGGGCCGAGGGGCGTGCAGGTGTCGCGGCTCTTCACGCGCAGGTTCGGGCGGTAATAGTTTTCGAGGTAATCGCGGATGGCGTAGTCGTTGGCCACGGTATAGCCGGCGACATATTCGTACGCGTGCTCCCGCGGCACGTTGCGCGCGGCCTTGCCGATGACGACCACGAGTTCGCACTCGTAGTGCATGAATGCGACGCCGGCCGGACGCACGGTATGCGCACGGTGGCCGATCAACGTATTGGAGCCTTTCAGGAACGCGAGCGGCTCGGCGGGCGCCTTGAAGGCGAGTTCCTTGGCGTGATCGGCATAGTTCAGACCCAGCGCAAAGATGGTGCGCGGTTCAATGGGCGGCAGCCAAACGACTTCTGTTTCGCGCAGCACGCGCCCGTCGCTCAGCCGCAGGCGGGTGTCGTCCCCGGGGACGGCTCCCGCGTGGTGGACTGCTCCGTCATACGCAATGCGGGCGTGTTTCATTGGACCGCCTCCGCCTGCCGCAGGAGATGTGTCGTCAGCGTGCCGATGTGTGCGATGCCGACATCGATCCGATCACCGGCGCGCGCCAGCGGCGGGTTCTCGGGGATGCCCGCGAGCAGCACATCGCCGGCTTCCAGCGTCATGAACGCCGTCACGTCGGCGAGCAGTTGCGCGATGGGCCGCACGAGCGTCGACGTGTTCGCGCGCTGTGCGATCTCGCCGTTGATCCGCACGGTGATGTCCAGCGCGTCGGCATCCGGCAGGTCTTCGCGGTCCACCACCCACGGCCCGATCGGGCAGAAGCCATCCCGGCATTTGTGCCGGACCGGCGGCCGGTAATAACTTGCGTGCGGCACCGTCAGGTCGTTGACGATGGTATAGCCGGCAATGCACTCGGCAGCGTGCGGCACGCGCACGCGTGTGGCTGTCCGGCCGATGACCGCGCCAAGGCATGCGCCGACCCAGATGCCGTCGACATCAGGCGGCAGCACGACATACTGGTTATGGCCAACGCGTGTATTGGCGGGCTTGAGATACAGCACCGGCGCGTTGGGAGGCGCCTGGTATGGCGGCTCGGCGAGCGCGTCGCCGAGCGCCTCCAACTCACCGCGAAAGTTGAGCAGCGTGCCGACCACCGCGCCGTCGACCGGCGGCAGCCATTGCACTGGCCCCGGACCCCTGGCCGGCTGCGTGCCGTCGGCCTGCACCCAGTCCTGCTGCCGGCCGTCTGACAACCTCACCTTGCCTCGCCGCACATCCGCCTCCAGCGCCCCATATTATTAACATGTTAATCATGTGAGCGGATTGGCGCGATGTCAACCCGGGAAAATGCGCGCCATGAAAAAGCCGGCCACGCGGGCCGGCTTTGGTTTGACGGCGGAGGCGATGTCCACCGTGGGGACATCGGTCATGCCGATGTCTATCGAGGCAATCGATCGGACTCACGCCACGGCAACATGCACGCGCTTGACCACGACCGGCTGCGGCAAATCGGTCAGCCCGTTGGCGCGCTGTACGCCATCGGCGATGAGCACACGGGCAGCATCCTGAATCCGCTCTTGGCCGGCCTCGAAGGCCGCCTGAAGCGACAACACCTGATCACCTTCCAGGCCTTCCCAAAGCGCCTCGCGCGTTGCCACGCAAGTCACCTTTTCGCCGTCGACGAGCGCGTCGAACAGCAGGCCTTCATTGTTGATGTCGTACGCCTCTTTCTTTTCGAACTTGATTTCCATCGTCAAAGCCCTCCGATTGCAATGGACAACAACGCACACGCTGTTGCGTGGAAACCGTGCGGGGGGGCCGGCAGGGTTTCGTCAGACATTTGTCTGGCTGCACAGATCATTTTAACCACAGCTTGGGACGCGCGTGCGAGCACCGTTTGCGCGTTCGTGGCATCCTGGCGAGCCTCACAGGGGGCGACCCCAGGCGGCATCAGGGCTCGCGGGGCACCTGCGCCGTTATGCTTTTTTGTCGGGGCCAAGACGGCACTGCAAAGCAAAGTCGCAATCACAAAATCCATTGCATGCAGTCTGCTGGTGGAACGCTCGGCGCTCCCAGTTGCAGGTTTTACGACATCGTCATGTCGTCAGGCCGGCGACACCACCGAAATTTCACGGGATGCAACGAAATACCCTGCGAGCCGCATCGACGTGTTTCGATGCGTGCGCCGGGCGCGTCCGCCACCCTATGCTGTGAGGGAATGGACGGCCGGCGCATCCGGCGATGCAGGCGGCGTGAAGCCTGTGCAGGCGCTCCACGCCGCGGCGCCCTTTTGGCGCAGAAGTCAGTGCACCGTCTCGGAGGCCGGTGCACCACCACCTTGCTCCGACACATGCAGCAGCGAACGGCGGCGGGCATACCCGAAGTACACGAGCAGGCCGATGACGACCCACACCCCGAAGGCAATCCACGTCACGGCCTGCAGATGGCTCATCAGGAACAGGCACATGCCGATCGCCAGCAACGGCACCACCGGCACCCCAGGACAGCGGAAGCCGCGATGCAGGTCCGGACGCGTACGGCGCAGCACCAGCACGGCCACGGCGATCAGGGAGAACGCGGCGAGCGTGCCGATGTTGATCAGCTCTGCCAGCACGTTCAGCGGCACAAAGGCGGCAATCACCGCGAACACGATGCCGACCACCCACGTATTCAGGAACGGCGTCGAATAGCGCGGATGAATGTGCGACAGACGCTTGGGCAGCAGACCATCGCGCGACATGGCGAAGATGATGCGCGTCTGGCCGTAGGCCATCACCAGGATCACGGTCGTCATGCCGATGATGGCGCCAAGATCGACAAACCCCGCCACCCAGGTTTCGCCCGCCACCTGCAATGCGAGAGACACGGGGTGATCCACGCCTGCAAACTTCGCGAACGGCACGATGCCCGTCATGATGGCCGCCACGAGCACGTAGAGGATCGTGCAGACCGCCAGCGAGCCGATGATACCGACGGGCAGGTCGCGCTTGGGATTGCGCACCTCTTCAGCCGCGGACGTCACGGCATCGAAGCCGATGAAGGCGAAGAAGACGATGGCCGCCGCCCCGAATACGCCTTCCATGCCGAACGGCATGAACGGCTGCCAGTTGGCCGGCTGCACATGGCGTGCGCCCACCGCGATGAACAGCAGCACCACCGTCACCTTGATCGCCACCATGATGTTGTTTGCACGCGCCGATTCGCGAATGCCGAACGACAGCAGCGTCGTGATCAGCAGCATGATCACCAGCGCCGGCAGGTTGAACAGCGTCTGCACGCCCGGAATCGCGCCGGGTGCAGCGGTGAGCGCCACCGGCAGATGCAGGCCGAAGCCTGACAGCAGCGACTGGAAATAGCCGGACCAGCCCACCGAAACCGCGGATGTGGCCAGGCCGTATTCGAGCATCAGGTCCCAGCCGATGATCCAGGCCACCAGTTCGCCCATGGTCGCGTAGGCGTACGTATAAATGGAGCCGGACACGGGAATGGTCGAGGCGAATTCTGCATAGCACAGCGCGGCAAACCCGCACGCCAGCGCCGCGACGATGAACGACAGCGTCAGTGCGGGGCCCGCCGTGAGCGCCCCGGTGCCCGTCAGCACGAAAATGCCGGTGCCAATGATGGCGCCAACGCCGAGGAAGGTGAGATCCAGCGGACCGAGGACTTTCTTCAGGCCGGTATCGCTGTGGCCGGTGCGGATCATGTGATCCACGTTCTTGGTACGGAACAAACTCATTACTGCGTCTCCTGTCTGCGTGCACCCGAATGTGACGGAATGCACTGTCGCGCACGTGTGGCGCGCGGCGGCGGATTATGCAAAAAAGCGGGCATTTTACCCGCAGGCGACATTCCGCCCTTCTATCGCCGCAATGCAGACAGAAAATAGGACAATTCCCATCCGGTTGCTGGAACCGGAGGCGCAATCGTTACCCCGCAGCAAAATCTTCGAACAGCGGCTGCTGGCGCGCATGCGCGTCGGACTCATACAGCCGCACGCCCACCCCCAGCAGCCGCACAGGCATCCGGCGACGCTCGAAGCCCTGTGTCAGCAGCTTCGTGAACACTGGCAGCGACACCTGCGGTGCGATGCACTCCACCGTCGTGCCACGGAAATCGGCGAAGCGCATCTTGACGTAGGTCTTGTGGATCATGTTGCCGGCGCGGGCCCGCTCGACGCGCGCGGCCAGCTGTTCGACCAGAATCGCCAGTTCGCGCTGGCAATCGTCGAGCGTGCGCAGGTCGGTGGCGTAGGTTTCTTCCACGCTGACGGACTTGCGGATCTGCGAAGGTTGCACCTGCCGGTGGTCGATGCCGCGACACAGGTCATGCAAGCGAAATCCGAAGACGCCGAAATGCTGCTGCAGCCGGTCGGTGCCCCAGGCGCGCAGGTCGCCGCACGTCTCGGCACCGAGGCGGCGCAGCTTGGCCGCCGTCACCTTGCCCACGCCGAACAGGCGGTCCACAGGCAGCGCGGCCACAAAGGCGTCCACCTGCTCCGGCCGCACGACGAACAGGCCATCGGGCTTGTTCCAGTCGCTGGCGATCTTGGCGATGAACTTGTTGGGCGCAACGCCCGCCGACACGGTAATGCCGATCTCTTCGCGCACGCGGCGGCGGATGTCTTCAGCGATGCGGGTGCCGCTGCCGGCGAGCATCGGGCTGTCAGTCACATCAAGATAAGCCTCGTCGAGCGACAGCGGCTCGACCAGCGGCGTGTAGCTGTGATAGATGGCGAAGATCTGGCGCGCGACCTGGCGGTACTTCTCCATGGACGGCGGCACGATCAGCAAATCGGGACAACGCTTGACGGCCTGCGCCATGGGCATCGCCGAATGGATGCCGAACTTGCGTGCTTCGTAATTGCAAGTCGCGACCACGCCGCGCCGTTCCGGCCGCCCACCGACGGCCAGCGGCTTGCCGACGAGGCGCGGATCGTCGCGCATTTCGATGGCGGCGTAAAAACAATCGCAGTCGCAGTGGATGATCTTTCGCACGGCACAAGGCCAGAACCGGCTGCGGGAGGCGGCAGCGGCGTCGGGCTTGCTCGTTCAGGAGGAACGCAAGCGTATCAGCTTCCGCGGGTCGCGCACGCAACGCGGCGCAACAATGCATTTCGCCGATACTGCAACGCAACATCGGCGAATGAAGGGATCGGAAAAGCGGCTTAGCGGCCGATATCGTGCGCCACGGCGCCGAGTTCGTCATTCAGGGCGCGCTGCTCGTCGCCGGACAAGCCACCGCGATGCTGGCTGGCCATGTCGTTGGCTTCCTGGCGGATGCGGCGCAGGCGATCGCGCAGGCCATCCGCGCGATACGGATCGATGTAGCCCTCTGATTGGCGAACGTCGATGCGGTGGAATTCTTCTGCGAGGCGACCTTGCACCTGGTCGAAGCGCGCGCGCGGATCCACCGGTGCAGGTGCCGCGACCGGAACCGGCTCGCGCACCACCACCGTACGCGTGGGCTGCGGCGGCGCCACGACACAACCGGCCATGGAGGCCGCCAGGACTGCGCACAGGGTCAGACGCGGAAGAATCGACATGTTTGGGCTCGTATCGTCGTTGTAGAAACGCGCAGTTACGCGAGAACTGGCGCTTATCTTACGAACCGCTTCCCACAAAGCTGTGACGATTGGTAACAGCAGATTACGTCCGCAACATCTCCGGTGGCTCGACGGGCGGCGGGGGTTCATCGGGCGATGGCAGATCTGGTGGAATGCCCGGTGGCGACGGCTCGTCGGGCGGGGGAACGGTATGTGCGGGCAGCACGCAATTGACGGACATGGTTTCCCTCCGGGCAAAACGCATTGACAATCTAGTACGCGATTCCCATGCCAACAAGCCACCTCGCCCGCCTATGTACGACCTGCCCACCGCCCGCTTTCAAGACCGCACGCTCATCCGCATCGGTGAGTCGCACGCCAATGGGTCCATGCTGCTGCTGGCACCCGATGCCGGCGGGCGGCTCGTGCGCTGGCGCCATCGCGGCGAAGACATTCTCTTCTGGCCCGAGCCGGCCAATTGGTCGAACGCAGCCAAGGTCCGTGGCGGCAATCCGCTGCTGTTTCCCTTCATCGGCCGGCACTTCGCAGAAGGGGAGACCGGCCGCTGGCGCGACGCGCGCGGGCAACTTCACGCCCTGCCGCAACACGGTTTCGCACGCGACTTGCCGTTCGAGGTGGAAGACGCAAGCGACGCGCACATCGTTCTGTTGCTGCGCGACAGCCCCGAGACACGTCAAGGCTATCCGTTCGCCTTTGAGTTTCGCGTGACGTACCGGCTGATTGACGATGGGCTCGAGGCGACCTTCTCGGTCAAGCATCGGAACGAAGGTGACGCGCATGCCCCGATGCCTTTCTACGCCGGCCATCATTTCTACCTGGCGCTGCCGCATGCATTGCGCGGCGCGACCGAGCTGCTGATGCCGCCGGCACGGCTGTCACGCCAACTGCCCGATGGCAGTCTCGACCGCCCCGAGCCCGGGCGCAGGACTTACCAGCTCGACGACCCGGCGCTGCAAGACCGCTATCACCTGCTCGATGACGCTGGCGCTGCAACGCTGGTCATTCCGCCGCACGGCGAAGCGCCGCTTGGCCGCCGCATCCGCTTCGAGGTCGACGGCGCGCCGGTGCCCTGGCACGCCATCACCACGTGGACGGAAAACGCCACGTCTGACTTCTACTGCGTTGAACCGTGGATGGGCCTGCCCAACGCGATCCATCACGGCGAGGGCCTGCATCTGCTCGCCCCTGGCGAGACACGGCAGGCTACCTGCCGCCTGCGGATCGCGCGCTAGTGTGCGGCTCGGCGCTCAGGCGTTTTCATACGCCTGCACGGCGTCCATCACGCGTGCCGAATAGACCAGGGCCGCGCCGGCATTGAGCGAGATCGCCACGCTCAGCGCATACGCAATCTCGTCATGTGTCGCGCCATGCGTGAGCGCCTGCGCCGTGTGCACCGTGATACAGCCATCGCAGCGCGTGGTCACCGCCACGATCAGCTGACGCACACGCGCCAGAGCGTCGGAGAGATCGGCGCACGTGTGGGCTACCAATCCGAAGCCGCATTCAACAAGGCATTCCAACAGCAACTCGGAATGACGCCGGCAAGGTATCGGCGCGCAACCCACTAGTCACCGATGAGGTGCCTCTGTTATACTTTCAGGCTTCGGGGCGTAGCGCAGCCTGGTAGCGTACCTGCATGGGGTGCAGGTGGTCGGAGGTTCAAATCCTCTCGCCCCGACCAAACAAAAGCCCGCGTAACGGATGACGTTACGCGGGCTTTTTCATGTCCGCCTATCCGGCGTCGGCGATGTGTGGGAAGGCGGTATCCGTCTACGGCTTGTCCGGCCGCAGCACATCAAGCACTGCCATCAGCGCCTGGCGCAATCCCTTCACATCGACTGAACCGCCGATGGCGGGCCGCTGTGGGGCGGCGACTTCCTTCTCCGGCGCTTCGGTCTCGGCCGGCGCTGCGCCATGCCGCAGTTCATCCAACCGGTTGCGCGCGCCGTTGATCGTGAAGCCCTGCTCATACAGCAGTTCACGAATCCGCCGGATCAGCAGCACTTCATGATGCTGGTAGTACCGGCGATTGCCGCGCCGCTTGACCGGCTTGAGCTGGGTGAATTCCTGCTCCCAATAGCGCAGCACGTGCGGCTTCACGGCGCACAGATCGCTGACCTCACCAATCGTGAAGTAGCGTTTGGCAGGAATGGGCGGCAGGTTGACCCGCTCCGTGTGTTTATCGGCGGCCATGAAGGGCTGGCGAAAGAAACGGAATGAAGGGAATTACGCAGCGCTCACCGGCAGCGGCTCGGCGCGCTCTTCGACAAGCGCCTTGAGCTTCTGGCTCGCATGGAACGTGACGACACGGCGTGCGGTGATCGGGATGATCTCGCCGGTCTTCGGATTGCGGCCGGGGCGCTGCGGCTTGTCGCGCAACTGGAAGTTGCCGAAGCCGGACAGCTTGACGCTGTCGCCTTGCTCGAGCGCCTCGCGAATCACGTCGAAGAACGCCTCGACCATGTCCTTCGACTCGCGCTTGTTCAGGCCGACCTGCTCGAACAGCATCTCGGCGAGTTCGGCCTTGGTGAGTGTCGGCACATCGTGGCCGCGCGCATCCCGCGTCTCGGCGAGTGCCGAAGAAGAACCGAGCGGGTCGCCCAGGGAAGCCGCCAACGCGGGCGCGTGTTGATCGTTCATAGATTCGCTTGCGTGATCGAGCTCGGATACAGAGGTTCGTTCGTGTCTGTAGCGCAGCGCGGACGTCAAAGACGTCAGGCGCGCAGGCGCGCGCCGAATGCATCGCCGGCCGCCCGAATCAGTTGCTGTGTGGCGGCCTCGACAATGTCGTCCTGGAGGGTGCTGTCAGTATCTTGCAACGTAATTCTGAAGGCAAGGCTTTTCTCCTGCGCGCCAATGGCCGCCGTCGCCGCTTTCGGGCGGAACTCATCGAACAGCACGACGCCCTGCAGATAACGCTGCCACGGGGTGCCAACCGCCGCCTTTTCGAACGTGTCGACCAGGTCCTGCACCGCCACATCCTGACGCACGACCAGCGCGATGTCGCGCGTCACGGCGGGCACGCGCGGCACTTCGCGATACGTCGGCAGACCGACGGCAGTGATGGCCTCCAACTCGAGTTCCCAGACCACGGGTGCGGTCGGCAGATCGTACTTCTGCAACCAGCGCGGATGCAGCTCGCCGATCCAGCCGATCGCGCGGCCATTCAGCACCACCCGTGCAGAGCGCCCCGGATGCAGCGCGGGATGCTCAGCGCGTTCGAAACGCGCCTGGAGCGGCCACAGCAGCGATTCGACATCGCCCTTCACGTCGAAGAAATCAACGCCGCGCGTCTGCACGCCCCACTGCTCTTCCTTCGCGGGGCCGTAGGCAATACCCCCGGCCATCATCGGCTGTGCATAGCCCGCCACCGACAGACCGCCATCCGCAACGCTGGCATCGCGATGGAACACGCGGCCGACTTCGAACATGCGCACGCGCGAAGCCTTGCGGTTCAGGTTGTAGCGCACCTTGTCGACGAGGCCGCCGATGAGCGTGCTGCGCATCACCGAATACTGACTGGCGATCGGGTTCAGCAGCGGAATCGGGTTGCTGTTGCCGGCGAAGTCGGTTTCCCAAGCGGTCTCGACGAAGGCGAAGTTGACGACTTCGTGATAGTCGCGCGCGGCCACGGCGTGACGCACATCATGCATCGTGCGCCGCGCTTCGTTGGTCGGGCGCATGGCGTTTTCGGCAACCGGCGGCTTGGCCGGAATCTGCTCGAAACCATAGATGCGCGCGACCTCCTCGATGAGGTCCTCCTCGATCTCGATGTCGAAGCGATACGACGGCGGCTCGACGATGAACACATCACCTTCCACGCTGAACGTGAGGCCCAGACGTTTGAACACATCGGCCACGACTTCATGCGAAAGGGCGATGCCCAGCACGCGCGCCGCCCGGGCCACGCGCATGCGCACCGGCTCGCGCTTGGGCAGGTTGACGATCTGGTCATCGATCGGGCCTGCCTGGCCGCCGCAGATCTCGAGGATCAGCGCGCTGATGCGCTCGATGTGTTCGACGGTGGTGGCATAGTCAACGCCACGCTCGAAGCGGTGGCCGGCATCGGTCGAGAAGTTGTAGCGGCGCGCACGGCCCTGGATGGCTTCCGGCCACCAGAATGCGGCTTCGACGTAAATGTTCTGCGTGTCCAGCGTGACGGCGGTCTTGTCGCCGCCCATGATGCCGGCGAGGCTTTCGATGGCCTGCTCGTCCGCAATCACGCCGACCTTCTCATCGACGGTGATGGTCTCGCCGTTGAGCAGCTTCAGTTGTTCGCCAGCCTTGCCCCAGCGCACCGTCAGGCCGCCGTGGATCTTGTCCAGGTCGAACACGTGCGACGGACGGCCCAGCTCCAGCATCACGTAATTCGAAATATCGACCAGCGCCGACACGCTGCGCATGCCCGCGCGCTCGATGCGCGACACCATCCAGGCCGGCGTCTTCGCGTGCGCATTCACACCGCGGATGATGCGGCCCGAAAAACGACCGCACAGGTCCGGCGCCTCCACCTTGACCGGCAGCTTGTCCGCGAGCGTCACCGCCACGGGCGCCATCGACGGCACCGTGATGGGCGCGCCCGTCAGCGCGGACACCTCACGCGCCACGCCATGGATCGACAGGCAGTCGGCCTTGTTGGGCGTGAGCTTGATGACAAAGATCTGGTCGTCCAGATCGAGCACCTTGCGGATGTCCTCGCCCACCGGCGTGTCTTCCGGCAGGATCAGCAGACCGCCGTGGTCTTCCGACAGCTTCAGCTCGCGGGCAGAGCACAGCATGCCGTAGCTCTCCACGCCACGCAGCTTGCCGACCTTGATCTTGAACGGCTTGCCATCTTCGCCCGGCGGCAGCTCGGCGCCCACCAGCGCACAGGGCACCTTGATGCCAACCGACACGTTCGGCGCACCGCAGACGATCTGCAGCAATTCGCCCGTGCCCGCATCGACCTTGCACACATTCAGGCGGTCGGCGTCCGGATGCTTGTTCACCTCCACTACATGGCCGACCACGATCTTCGTGAACGGCGGCGCGACAGGGTCGACCTCTTCCACTTCAAGACCCGCCATCGTCAGACGATGGGACAGTTCATCGGTGGTGATCGGCGGATTGACGAAACTGCGAAGCCAGGATTCCGGAAATTGCATGGCGCGACGAAAAGAAGAATTCGATGGACGGGGCGACGAGAATCAGCGAACGAGGTTTATGCGAACTGGCGCAGGAAACGCACGTCGCCCTCGAAGAACAGGCGCAGATCGTTGATGCCATAGCGCAGCATCGTCAGGCGCTCCAGGCCGGAGCCGAACGCGAAGCCGATGTAGCGCTCGGGGTCCAGGCCCATGTTGCGCACCACGGTCGGGTGCACCTGGCCGGAGCCGGAAATCTCCAGCCATTTACCGTTGCCGAATGCCATGTCGATCTCGGCCGACGGCTCGGTAAACGGGAAATACGACGGGCGGAAGCGCACCTGGATGTCGTCGCGCTCGAAGAAGTTGCGCAGGAAATCGGTATAGACGCCCTTCAGGTCGGCAAAGCTGATGTTGTCTGCAATCCAGAGGCCTTCGACCTGATGGAACATCGGCGAGTGTGTGGCGTCGCTGTCGACGCGGTACGTACGCCCCGGCGCAATGACCTTGATCGGCGGAATGCGGTCGAGGTGCTTGTACTTCTCGACGTGCATGCGGGCATAGCGCACCTGCATCGGGCTCGTATGGGTGCGCAGCAGCAGGAGCTTGTCTTCGCTGTCGCGACCGTCGATGTAGAACGTGTCCTGCATCGAGCGCGCCGGATGGTTGTCCGGGTTGTTCAGCGCCGTGAAGTTCATCCAGTCGGATTCGATTTCAGGGCCGTCGGCCACATCGAAACCGATCGAACCGAAAATCTTGGCGACTCGCTCCCAAGTGTTCATCACCGGGTGCAGACTGCCCTCGGCCACGTCGCGGCCGGGCAGCGTCACATCGATGGCCTCGGCCGCGAGGCGGGCGTTCATGAGCGCATCGGCCAGGGCCTGCCGGCGCGCGTTCAACGCTTCTTCCACGCGGCTTTTCGCCTGGTTGATGCGCGCGCCTTCGGTCTTGCGCGTCTGCGGATCGAGCTTGCCGAGGCCCTTGAGCAAGTCGGTCAGCACGCCGGACTTGCCGAGAAAGCGCGCCTTCTCGTTTTCCAGCGAGGCGTTGTCCTGCACGGAGGCAAACGCGTTTTGGGCATCGGCGACGACTTGATCCAGATCCAGTGACATGGGAAGGCGAGCGAAAAGAATTCGGAGGATTCGGTCCGCGGAATGCGCGGAATAAAAAACGGGGCTCGGTGAGAGCCCCGTCAGGGTGACCAGCCGGCACGCTGCTGGGCAATTCCAGCGGCCTGCCCGGCCAATCCAATTCAGGCGACGTTGGCTTTCACCTGGTTCACGATGGCGGCAAATGCCACCTTGTCGTGAATGGCCATGTCCGACAGCACCTTGCGGTCCAGTTCGATGGACGCCTTCTTCAGGCCGTTCATGAACTTGCTGTAGGTCAGACCATGCTCGCGGGCGCCAGCGTTGATACGTGCAATCCAGAGGGCGCGGAACACGCGCTTCTTGTTGCGACGATCGCGGTAGGCGTACTGGCCAGCACGCATGACCGCCTGCTTGGCGATGCGATAGACGTTATTGCGGCGGCCGCGGTAACCCTTGGCAGCGTTGATAACCTTCTTGTGACGGGCCCGCGCTGTGACCCCACGTTTTACTCGAGGCATGGAATTCTCCTTTCGTAGTCAGGGGTTAGGCGTACGGCATCATTGCGCGAACGGACTTCAGGTTCGTCTCATGGACGCCCTCGGTACCGCGCAGGTGACGCTTGTTCTTGGTGGTCTTCTTGGTCAGGATGTGACGCTTGAAGGCTTGGCCACGTTTGATCGTGCCACCAGGACGGGCAGTAAAGCGCTTGGAGGCGCTTTTCTTCGTCTTCATCTTCGGCATGGAACAACTCCGTTTTTGACATGAAGCCAGGTGGACGGCTGGCGCCGACACTTGCATGACCCGGACTCACTTGTTGTATCGCGACGGGCTTTGCAGACCATCGCGTTTTCCGACGTTTCCGTCAGGAACCTGCTCAGCGCGGCCGGAATCGTCCAGCCGCCACTGCATTACTTTTTCTTCTTGGGCGCCAACATCATCACGGCCTGGCGACCTTCCATCTTCGGCATCTGTTCGACCTGACCGAATTCCTCCAGGTCAGTCTTCAGGCGCTCGAGCATGCGCATGCCGATTTCCTGGTGAGCCATTTCGCGGCCACGGAAACGCAGCGTGATCTTGGTGCGATCCCCGTCTTCCAGGAAGCGCTTCAGGTTGCGCAGCTTGACGTCGTAGTCACCATCGTCGGTACCCGGGCGGAATTTGACTTCCTTCACCTGGATGACCTTCTGCTTCAGCTTGGCCTCGTGGGCCTTCTTCTGCTCCTGATACTTGAACTTGCCATAGTCCATCAGGCGGCAGACTGGCGGCTGCGCAGTCGGCGCGATCTCGACCAGATCGACGTCCTTTTCTTCCGCCATGCGCAGAGCTTCCTGCAGCTTGACGATGCCGATCTGTTCCCCTTCAACCCCGGTCAGCCGGATTTCCGGCGCAGTGATTTCGCGGTTGATGCGGTGAGATTTATCGGTAGCGATGTTGAATGTCCTCAAAGAAGCAAAAAAACAAGCCGTGCCCAGCTCATGACTTGTTGGCGAGATCGTTCTGCAGTCGCTCAACGAACGCCGACAGCGGCATGGAGCCTAGATCGACGTTGCCACGGGCACGCACGGCCACCTGATTTTCATCCCGCTCTTTGTCGCCCACCACAACCTGGTAGGGGACCTTCTGCATGGAATGCTCGCGGATTTTATACCCAATCTTCTCGTTCCGCAAATCGACGATCGCCCTAAATCCTTGTTTTTGCAGGGATTGCACAACGGATTGTGCATACTCGGCGTGCGAATCGGTGATGGCGAGCACCGCCACCTGCACCGGCGAAAGCCAGGTCGGCAGCGCGCCGGCGTATTGCTCGATCAGGATACCGATGAAGCGCTCGAGGCTGCCGACGATGGCCCGGTGCAGCATGATCGGGCGGTGGCGCGCGCCATCCTCGCCGACGAACTCGGCGTCCAGGCGCTCCGGCAGGTTCGGGTCGACCTGGATCGTGCCGCATTGCCATTGCCGACCAAGTGCATCTTTGAGCACATATTCGATCTTCGGCCCGTAGAACGCCCCTTCGCCGGGCAAATACTCGAACTCGCAGCCGGACGCACGCAGACCTTCAGCCAGGGCCGCCTCAGCACGGTCCCAGCTCTCGTCGGAGCCGATGCGCTTTTCAGGGCGCGTCGACAACTTGTACAGAATCTCGGTAAAGCCGAAATCCTTGTAGACCTTCTGCAGCAGCGTCGTGAAGGCCGTCACTTCGGACTGGATCATGTCTTCCGTGCAGAAGATATGGCCGTCGTCCTGCGTGAAGCCGCGCACGCGCATGATGCCGTGCAGGCCGCCCGAGGGCTCGTTGCGGTGGCACGCGCCGAACTCGCCGAAGCGCAGCGGCAGATCGCGGTAGCTCTTGATGCCCTGCTTGTAGATGAGGATGTGGCCGGGGCAGTTCATCGGCTTGAGCGCGTATTCGCGCTTTTCCGATTCCGTGATGAACATGTTCTCGCGGTACTTGTCCCAGTGGCCGGTCTTTTCCCACAGCGACTTGTCGAGAATCTGCGGCCCCTTCACTTCCTGGTAGCCGTTCTCGCGGTACACGCGGCGCATGTACTGCTCGACCTCCTGCCACAGCGTCCAGCCCTTGGGGTGCCAGAACACCGTGCCGGGCGAGTACTCGTCGATGTGGAACAGGTCGAGTTCGCGGCCGAGCTTGCGGTGGTCACGCTTTTCGGCCTCTTCCAGCATGTGCAGGTAGGCGTCCTGGTCCTCCTTCTTGGCCCAGGCCGTGCCGTAAATGCGTTGGAGCATCTCGTTGTTGTGGTCGCCGCGCCAATAGGCCCCGGCCACCTTCATGAGCTTGAAGACCTTCAGCTTGCCGGTGGACGGCACGTGCGGGCCGCGGCACAGGTCGACGAAGTTGCCCTCGCGGTACAGGCCGATTTCCTGATCCTCCGGGATCGACGCGATGATCTCGGCCTTGTACTTCTCGCCCATGCCTTCGAACAGCTTGATGGCGTCGTCGCGGCTCCAGACTTCACGCGTGACCTTCTCGTCCTTCTTGGCCAGCTCGGCCATCTTCTTTTCGATGGCGACGAGATCTTCCGGCGTGAAGGGACGCTTGTAGGCGAAGTCGTAGTAGAAGCCGTTTTCGATGACCGGACCGATCGTGACCTGTGCGTCGGGATACAGCTCCTTGACGGCGTAGGCCAGCAAGTGCGCGGTCGAATGGCGAATCACGTCGATGCCGTCGGCGTCCTTGTCGGTGATGATGGCCAGCTTGGCGTCGCGGTCGATGGTGTAGCTCGTGTCGACCAGCTGGCCGTCCACGCGGCCAGCCAATGCGGCCTTGGCCAGGCCCGCACCGATGCTCTGCGCCACTTCGGCGACCGTGACGGGGCCCGGAAACTCACGCCGGGAACCGTCCGGCAACGTGATTGCGATCATGCTTGCTCCTGTGGAGTCACCGTCGCGCTCTTTTTAGGGCTCGCGGCGGTCGTCATTCTGTGGTGCGCCTCGCCGGGTGGCGTGGCAGGTTGTCGAATCGGGTGCTTCGAAGCGCTTTCAGCCGGGTCGCCGCGCACGACACCAAAACGCGGACGAAAAAAAACGCGGCCAAGGCCGCGTTTTCATTTGCGCTGACTACCGCTTGGGCAGACCGCAAAGGGCGAAAACCGCACCTTGACTACTGTCGCTCCGAAGCGGTGGTAGTTCGCGGTGCCTGGATCATGTTTCGCCTTGTATGCAGTTGTACGGAACGAACCGAGGGATGACGGCTTGCACACCCTACCCGACGCGTCCTGCTAAATGCGTTGGTAGGCTCGATTGGACTCGAACCAACGACCCCCACCATGTCAAGGTGGTGCTCTAACCAGCTGAGCTACGAGCCTGCCGAAAGACGAAACTATACCATCACTTTCGCCGCGCTGACAATACCCCCGTAACTTCCTCGATTAATGTGAGGGCGCGCTGCAGTTGTGTGGCCTCCGCCACCTCGGCCGTGAACTGCATCTTGGCAACGCCCTTGCTCGAGAGCGTGCGCACGCCTGTCACGTTGATCTTCTCGCGCGAGAGGATTTCCGAGATATCGCGCAACAGCCCCTGGCGGTCCAGCGCCTCCACGTGGATATCGATCGGGTACACCGAATCGCTGCGCTGGCCCCACTCGGTCTGGATCACCCGCCCCGGCGCGCGTGCGGCGAGCTGCTGGAACGTCGCACAGCTCTGCCGGTGGATCGACACGCCCCGCCCGCGCGTGACAAACCCGACGATCGGGTCCGGCGGCGCGGGCTTGCAGCAGCGCGACATCTGCGTGAGCAGCGAATCCACGCCAACAACGAGCACCCCGCTCTTGGCGCCGCGCGCGACGCTGGTGGCCTTGCTCTTCTTGGTGATCGACGCCTCATCGTCCACCGGCAGAGGCGGCGGCGCGCCGTCGGAGCGCAGGACGGCCTCGACGCGGCGCAGGCTCAGCTCGTCCTTGGCGACAACGGCGTACAGGTCATCCGGCGACTTGAAGCCGAGCTTGGCCGCGAGGTCCTCCAGGTTGACCGCCGTCTTGCCTTCGCGCTGGAGCGTCTTGTCGATGAGTGCGCGGCCCTGCGCCAGCGTCTCTTCCAGCTCGAGCGCATTGAACCAGGCGCGCACCTTCGTCTTGGCGCGGCTGCTCACCAGATAGCGCAGCTCGGGGTTGAGCCAGTCACGTGACGGCCCGCCCTGCTTGACGGTGACGATCTCCACCGTCTGCCCGTTCTTGAGCGGCGTGTTCAGCGGCACCATGGCGCCATCGACGCGCGCGCCCCGGCAACGATGGCCCAGATCGCTGTGCAGGTAATACGCAAAGTCGACCGGCGTCGCGCCTTGCGGCAAGGCGATGACGCGGGCCTGCGGCGTCAGCACGTAGATGTGGTCGTCCAGCTCGGTGTGCTTGAGCTGCTCCCACGGAGAGTCTTCATGCGCGACGGTGTGCTCGGCATCATCCTTCCAGGCGAGGAGCTGGCGCAGCCAGGCGATCTTCTCGTCGTAGCGCTCGCTCGCCGAGAACTGGCCGGTGTAGCCCTTGCTGCCGGCCTCCTTGTAACGCCAGTGCGCGGCGACGCCGTACTCCGCAAAGTGATGCATCTCGCGCGTGCGGATCTGTACCTCCAGCGCGCGGCCGTCGTCGCCGATCACGACCGTGTGCAGCGACATGTAGCCGTTGGCCTTCGGGCGCGAGATGTAGTCATCGAACTCCTTCGGGATCGGCTGCCACATGTGGTGCACGAAGCCGAGCACCGTGTAGCACTCCTTGATGTCGTCGACGATCACGCGAAACGCGCGCACGTCGTACAGGTCGGCAAAGTCGAGCTCCTTGCCGCGCATCTTCTTCCAGATGCTGTAGATGTGCTTGGGCCGGCCGCTCACCTCGGCCTGGATGCCGGCGTCGTGCAGTGTCTTCTGCAACTTCGCAATGGCCTCGCCAATGAACTTCTCGCGCTCGATGCGCTTTTCATCGAGCAGCCGCGCGATGCGCTTGTAGGTGTCGGGGTCTTCAAAGCGGAAGCCGAGGTCTTCGAGCTCCCACTTGAGTTGCCAGATGCCGAGGCGGTTGGCCAGCGGCGCGTAGACGTCGAGCGTCTCGCGTGCCATGCCGTCGGGCGCGGGGCGCTTGTTCTGCGCCAGCCAGCGCAACGACTGCAGCCGCGACGCCAGCCGGATCAGCACCACGCGGATGTCCTGCGCAAACGCGAGCAACATCTTGCGCAGCGCCTCGACCTGCGCCCGGCGCGCTTCGGCTTCATTCTTGCGCGTGATGCTGGCATCGTTGGGACTGGCGACGCCCGCGATTGCGCCGATGCGCAGCAACTGCCGCACATCGTGCACGAGCTTGGCCACCTCGGCGCCGAATGCGGGCTCGAGCGTTTTTTCGCCGTCCACGGCCAGTGTGGGCAACAGGAACAGCGCGGCCGCCTGCAGCGACGGCGTATCGACACGCAGCGCCTCGAGTACGGCAATGGTGCCGCGCGCGTGCGACTCCAGCGGCTCGCCGGTGAGCGTCACATGATCGCCCGCGTTGGCCGCCAGGTATTCGATCGCCCGTGCAACCTGTTCTGCCGCCGAGGTTGCCACCTGCCCGGCCGCCTCGGCCGGCCGGTCGGTCTTGTTCTCCATGATGCGTCCTGCTGTGACGCGACGGGCTCAGGTCTTCTGTGCAGCCGTCACGACGATTTCGATGCGGTACTTCGGGTTGGCCAGCGCGGCCTGCACCGTGGCGCGCGGCGGCGAATTCTTGGAATCGGCGGCGACCCACTGGTCCCACACCTTATTCATCTCGCCAATCTCGGTGATGTCCTTCAGGAAGATCTGGCACATCAGGATGCGTGTCTTGTCGCTGCCATTGGCGGCCAGCACGCGGTCGATGATGGCGAGCACCTCGGCCGTCTGCTCAGCGATGCCGGCGTCCAGCGTGGTCTCCGGCACCTGGCCGGCCACATAGACGACGCCGTTGAAAACCGCGGCGTCGGAATAGCGATGCTCGACGTTGTAACGCTTCAGTTCAGTGCTCATCTTGCAAATCGAATCGGGTTCAGACAAACGGTCATTGACCGAGGAAGAACTTGCGGGCGATCGCCACCTGGTCCGGCTGGATGAAGGTGGGCGCATGCCCGACGTCGGGAATCTCCACCGTGTTCACGTGCTTTCCGCGCTGCATCATGGCTTCGACGGTTTCGCGCGTGAGCAGGTCGGACTGCGCGCCGCGCACGACCATCACGTCACCCGGAATCGCCTCGAACAGCTTCCACAGCATGGCCTCGCCGGCGGCGATCATCTCGGGCGTCGTGCTCTTGAACGCCTCGGCCAGGCGCGGATCGTAGTGCAGGATCCATTCGCCGCCCTGTGGCTTGAGAATCGCGGCATTGAGTTCGCGCCATTGCTCCGGCGAGTGCGGCCCGAACGACGCGCTGATGGTCTTCAGATACGCCAGCCCTTCGTCGAACGTCTTGAAGCGGACGTTCAGACCAAGGTAGTCGCCAATGCGCGCCAACGACGACTCGGTCACACGCGGCCCCACATCGTTCAGAAGCAGCTTGCGGATCGGCGAGTTCGGCAGGCCCGCGAGGCCCATGCCGATCAGCCCGCCCATCGACGTGCCGAACCAGTCAACCGATTCGACATTGAGCCGCGCCAGCAACGTCACCATGTCGGATACGTACTGCGGCAGCACGTAGCCTTTGGGATCAGCCAGCCAATCGGAACGCCCGCGCCCCACCACGTCGGGGCAGATGACGCGATAGTCGTTGCACAGCGCCCGCGCCAGCACGTCGAAATCGCGGCCGGTGCGCGTCAGGCCGTGCACGCACACCAGCACGCGCGGATTCTGCTGGTCGCCCCACTCGTGATACGCCATCCGGTGCAAGCCAGACGGGCTCAGGCACTGCACGAAAGCAAGGCGCGGCAAAACGGCCATGGACAACTCCTACACATGAACGGCTGGAGAACAAGGCCCGATTGTACGCGGCCCGGCGAGCATGCGGCGGCGCAACAGCGCATGCGGTCGCGGGCAACAAAAAAGCCTCGCCGCGGCGAGGCTTCTTGAACGCACCGGAACGCTTATTGCGCGACCCAGCCGCCATCCATGTTCCAGGCCACGCCGCGCACCTGTTCGGCCGCGTCGCTGCAGAGGAACACCGCCAGCGCGCCGAGCTGGTCGGGCGTGACGAACTCGCCCGAGGGCTGCTTTTCCATCAGCAGCTCCTTCTTGGCCTGCAGCGCAGGGATGCCCTCCTTCTCTGCACGCGCGTCGATCTGCTTCTGCACCAGCGGTGTCAGCACCCAGCCCGGGCAGATCGCGTTGGAGGTGATGCCGGTCTGGGCCGTCTCCAACGCCACCGACTTGGTCAAGCCGACAATGCCGTGCTTGGCCGCCACGTATGCAGACTTCTGCGCCGACGCCACCAGGCCATGCGCCGAAGCGATGTTGATGATGCGCCCCCAGTTCTTGCGCTTCATGCCCGGGATGGCCAGCCGTGTGGTGTGGAACGCCGAGCTCAGGTTGATGGCGATGATGGCGTCCCAGCGCTCGACCGGGAAATCCTCCACGTTGGCCACGTACTGGATGCCGGCGTTGTTGACCAGGATGTCCACGCCGCCGAACTCGGCTTCGGCATAGGCGAACATCGCTTCGATCTCGGCCGGCTTGCTCATGTCGGCGCCGTGATAGCCGATGCGGATGGCGTTCTTGCCTGCAGACGCGATCTGGGCCTTGGGCGCTTCCACATCGCCAAAGCCGTTCATGATGATGTTGGCACCCTGCGCGGCCAGCGCGCAGGCGATGCCCAGGCCGATCCCGCTGGTCGAGCCCGTGACGAGGGCGGTTTTTCCTTGCAGCATCGTGGTCTCCGGATTACAGCAGGTTCACGCCGGTCTTGGCCTGGATCTCTTCGCGCGACACGCCCGGCGCGGTTTCCACCAGGCGCAGGCCCTGCTCCGTCACGTCGATGACGCCCAGGTCCGTAATGATGCGATCGACCACGCCCACGCCGGTCAGCGGCAAGGTGCACTTGGGCAGGATCTTCAGGTCTTCGGTGCCGTCCTTCTTCTTGGCGGTGTGCTCCATTAGCACGATCACGCGCTTGACACCCGCCACGAGGTCCATCGCGCCGCCCATGCCCTTGACCATCTTGCCCGGGATCATCCAGTTGGCGAGATCACCCGTTTCGCTGACCTGCATCGCGCCGAGAATCGACAGATTGATCTTGCCGCCGCGGATCATCGCAAAGCTCTGGTCGCTGCCGAAGATGGCGCTGCCGGGCAGCGTGGTCACGGTCTGCTTGCCGGCGTTGATGAGGTCGGCGTCGACTTCGTCTTCGGTGGGGAACGGACCGATGCCGAGCATGCCGTTTTCGCTCTGCAGCCAGACTTCCTTGTCGCCGGTATGGTTGGCAACCAGCGTCGGGATGCCGATGCCGAGGTTCACGTAGAAGCCGTCTTGCAGTTCCTGGGCAGCGCGTGCCGCCATTTGGTCTTGGGTCCAGGCCATGTCGGTCTCCTTAGTTGGCTGCGCGGATGGTGCGCTTCTCGATGCGCTTCTCGGGCGTGGCATTCAGCACGATGCGGTGCACGTAGATGCCAGGCAGGTGGATGTCGTCCGGCGCAAGCTCGCCCAATTCCACGATCTTTTCAACTTCGACGATGCAGATCTTGCCGGCCGTGGCCGCAGCGGGGTTGAAGTTGCGTGCGGTCAGGTTGAAGCGCAGATTGCCGGACTTGTCGGCCACGGCCGCCTTGACCAGCGACACATCCGGCACGAGCGAGCGCTCCATGACGTAGGTCTCGCCGTCGAACTCGCGCAGCTCCTTGCCCTCGGCCACGATCGTGCCGACACCGGTCTTGGTAAAGAACGCCGGGATGCCCGCACCGCCAGCGCGCAACTTTTCGGCCAGCGTCCCCTGCGGCGTGAATTCGAGCTCGAGTTCACCGGCCAGGTACTGGCGCTCGAACTCCTTGTTCTCGCCCACGTAGGACGAAATCATTTTCTTGATCTGGCGGGTTTCCAGCAGCAGGCCGAGGCCAAAACCATCGACGCCCGCGTTGTTCGAGATGCAGGTCAGATTCTTGACGCCCGAGTCGCGCAGCGCGGCGATCAGCGCTTCCGGAATGCCGCACAGGCCGAAGCCGCCCACGGCGATGGTCTGGCCGTCCTTGACGACGCCCGCGAGCGCCTCATTGGCGCTGGCGAAGATTTTGTTCATGCGTGCTTCTCCTTGGTGGTCCAACACATCCGGCAGGGTTTTGACCGATCGCCCAGTTGGGGTTTGTGCGATGCAGCGCCGGAAAATAGTAACGATACAATCTGGCGAGAATACGCAAGCGTCGCGCGACGCAGCAATACGTACGAATACATATGCCCGCTCTCGACTATCAGACTGCATTCCAGCTTGCCCCGGTGGGCATGGTGATGTCCCGCGAGCGCGTCATGCTCGATGTCAACGACGAGGCCGCGCGCATCTTCGGCCACGCGCGCACGGCGATGATCGGGCAATCGTTTGAGCTGCTCTATCCGACACACGATGAATACGAGCGCACCGGCGCGCGCATCATCCCGGTCATGAACGCGCGCGGCAGCTATTCAGACGAGCGCATCATGAAGCGCGCCAACGGCGAGCTGTTCTGGTGCCACGTCACGGGCCGCGCGCTCGATCGCGCCAAGCCGCTGGGCGAAGGCATCTGGACCTTCGAGGATCTTTCCTCGCACCGCCCCGTCACCGCGGCCCTGACGCCACGCGAACGCGACATCGCCGCGCAGCTGGTGGAAGGGAAAACCAGCAAGCAGATCGGCAAGCAGCTGGAGATCAGCCCGCGCACGGTGGAAATCTACCGCGCGCGCCTGATGAAGAAGTACGCCGCCAACACGTCGCTGGAGCTCGTGCAGCGGCTGATGGGGCACTGAGCGGGCCGCTCAGACCATGCCGTCGTCCGCGTTGATGACGGCGCCGTTGATGAAGTCAGACTGGTCGGACGCCAGCAGCAGAATCAGCCCATCCAGGTCTTCCGGCTTGCCAACGCGCTTGCGCGGCAGCATCTGCACGAGCTTCTGCCCGGCCTCGGTTTCCCAGTGGTGATGGTTGATCTCGGTATCGATATAGCCCGGGCAGATGGCGTTGGTGTTGATGCCGTAGCGGCCCCACTCCAGCGCCATGGCGCGGGTCATGTGGACCACGGCGGCCTTGCTCATGCAGTACACACCGATCTGCGACAGCACCTTCAGCCCCGCCACGGAGGCGATGTTGACGATGCGCGATTGCGGCAGCGGCGAGCCGTTCTTCTCCGCTCCCTTGGCCCGCGCGATCATGCGCTTGGCCGTTTCCTGCGCCACGAAGAAGGCGCCGCGCGTGTTGGTGTCGAAGATGAAATCGAAATCGTCGGGCGTCACGTCCACCATCCGCTGCGTGGTCGAAACGCCCGAATTGTTGACGAGGATGTCGATCGTGCCGGCTTCGGTCTCGGCGTGTGCAATGGCCGCGCGGATACTGTCCGGATCCGTCACGTCCAGGCGGACGACGTGGGCGCTGCCGCCCTTGGATTCGATGTCGGCGCGCAGCTCCTTCAACCGCTCCACGCGGCGCGACGCCAGCACGACCTTGGCGCCGGCTGCGGCTAGCGTGTGCGCAAAGCGCGCTCCCAGGCCACTCGACGCGCCGGTGATCAGCGCAACCTTGCCTTCCAGATTGATCGACAAACCCATGATGCGTGATCCCCGTCTGTTGGTTTGCATGCGCCGGACCTGATGAATCGGCGGGCCGGCAATGTGATTTGCGCGCAGCTTAGCAAAAATCGAACGATCGTTCAGAAATTTCTCTTGCCGCATCCGGGCGCCTCCCGGACAATGCGGAAAATTCTAATGCAGCAATCCGTCATACCAATAAGCAAACGCCCCTAACTGTCCCCAAGCAGCGAAGAGACACCTATGAACCAGCAGCAGCTCCTCGAACAATACGGCCCGCGAGAGTCCATGGAGTATGACGTCGTGATCGTCGGCGGCGGCCCTGCCGGCCTGGCGACCGCGATCCGCATCAAGCAACTGGCCGCCGGGACGGGCAAGGATGTGTCCGTCGTCGTGCTGGAAAAGGGTTCGGAGCCGGGTGCCCACATCCTGTCGGGCGCCGTGATGGACCCACGTGCCATCACCGAACTGCTGCCCAACTGGAAAGCCGATGGCGCCCCGCTGAACCAGCCGGTCACGGGCGACGACGTGCTCTTCCTGAGCGAAACCGACGCCAAGCGTACGCCCGATTGGCTCGTGCCGCGCAACTTCCACAACGATGGCTGCTACGTGATCTCGCTGTCGAACGTGGTCAAGTGGATGGCAACGCAGGCCGAGGCGCTCGGCGTGGAGATCTTCCCCGGCTTTGCCGCCGCTGAAGTCCTGTACGACGACAACGGCGCCGTGCGCGGCGTCGCCACCGGCAACATGGGCATCGGCAAAGACGGCGAGCCGACCGAGAACTTCCAGCTGGGCATGGAGCTGCTCGGCAAGTACACGATCTTCGCCGAGGGCGCGCGCGGTCACCTGGGCCGCCAGCTGCTGGAGAAATTCAAGCTCAACGCCGGCAAAGACCCGCAGACCTTCGCCATCGGCATCAAGGAGCTCTGGGAAATCGACCCGGCCAAGGCCAAGCCCGGCCTCGTCGTCCACACCGCCGGCTGGCCGATCGAAGACGATACCTTCGGCGGCGGCTTCCTGTACCACCTGGAAGACAACAAGGTCACGCTGGGCTTCGTCATCGGCCTTGACTACAAGAACCCGTGGATGAGCCCGTTCGAAGAAATGCAGCGATGGAAGACCCATCCGGCCATCCGCGCGCACATCGAAGGTGGCAAGCGCATCGGGTACGGCGCTCGCGCCATCAACAACGGCACGCCGCAGGCTCTGCCCAAGACGGTATTCCCGGGCGGCGCGCTGGTTGGCTGCGACGCTGGTTACCTGAATGCCGCACGCATCAAGGGCAGCCACGCGGCCATCAAGAGCGGCATGCTCTGCGGCGACGCCGTATTCGAAGCCGTGACCGCCGGCCGTTCGGGCGATGAGCTGTCGGCCTACCCGGCCGCGTTCGAGAAGAGCTGGCTGAAGGAAGAACTCGACCAGTCGCGCAACTTCAAGCTGTGGTTCAAGAAGAGCCCGACGCTGGGCAAGATCATGACCGGCATCGAGCAATGGCTGCTGCCCAAGATCGGCGTCGCCAGCCCGCCGTGGACGCTGCACGGCACGAAGTCGGACAACCAGTCGCTCAAGCCTGCCTCGGAGTGCGAGAAGATCGTGTATCCGAAACCGGACGGCAAGATCACGTTCGACCGCCTGTCGTCGGTGTTCATCTCCAACACCAACCACGAAGAGAACCAGCCCGCGCACCTGACGCTGAAGGACCCGACCGTTCCGACGCGCATCAACCTGCCGGAGTTTGCAGGCCCCGAGCAACGCTACTGCCCGGCTGGCGTGTACGAGTTCGTCAAGAACGACGAAGGCGTGGAGCGCCTGCAGATCAACGCGCAGAACTGCGTGCACTGCAAGACCTGCGACATCAAGGACCCGACGCAGAATATCGTGTGGGTGACGCCGGAAGGCGGTGGCGGCCCGAACTACGTCGGGATGTAAAGAAGGACGCACCAACAAAAAAGACGGCTTCAAGCCGTCTTTTTTGTTGCCCGCGCGGAACGGTTCAAGGCGCCTTCGCGGCAATGGCCGGCGTCTGGACCGACACATCGCCGCATTGCGCGCGATGGCGCAGCGCGTGGTCGATGAGCACCAGCGCCAGCAGCGCTTCGGCGATCGGCGTGGCGCGGATGCCGACGCACGGATCATGGCGGCCGAAGGTCTCGACCACGGCGGGATCGCCTGCCTTGTCGATCGAGCGACGCGGCGTGCGGATGCTCGACGTCGGCTTGATCGCAAGCGATACCGAAATGTCCTGCCCCGTCGAAATCCCGCCGAGGATGCCGCCGGCGTTGTTGCCGACGAAACCGTCCGGCGTCAGCTCGTCACCGTGCTCCGAACCGCGCTGCGCCACGGCATGGAAACCTGCCCCGATCTCGACGCCCTTCACGGCGTTCAGGCCCATCATGGCGTGCGCGATGTCGGCGTCCAGGCGATCGAACAGCGGCTCGCCCCAGCCGACCGGCACGCCGGTCGCCACAACCTCAATGCGCGCGCCGACGGAATCGCCGTCCTTGCGCAGCGCATCCATGTACGTTTCGAGCTCCGGGATGATGTCGGCGTTCGGTGCGAAGAACGGGTTGTTCGGCACCTCGTTCCAGTCGACGAACGGGATCTGGATATCGCCCAGCTGCGACATGAAGCCGTGGATTTCCACGCCAAACTTCTCGCGCATCCACTTCTTGGCCACCGCACCGGCGGCCACCACCGGGGCCGTCAGCCGTGCCGAAGACCGGCCGCCGCCGCGCGGATCGCGGATGCCGTACTTGTGCCAGTAGGTGTAGTCGGCGTGGCCTGGGCGGAAGGTCTCGGCGATGTTGCTGTAGTCCTTGCTGCGCTGGTCGGTGTTGCGGATCAGCAGGCAGATCGGCGTGCCGGTCGTCTTGCCTTCGTACACGCCGGACAGAATTTCGACCACGTCATCTTCCTTGCGCTGGGTGACGTGGCGCGACGTGCCGGGCTTGCGGCGGTCCAGGTCGGGCTGGATGTCTTCTGCGCTGAGCGCCATGCCGGGCGGGCAGCCGTCGATGACGGCGCCGATGGCAGGGCCATGCGACTCGCCGAAGGTAGTGACGGAAAACAGCAGGCCCAGGGTATTGCCAGACATGATCGTGCTCGGAAGAGCGCCGCGGTTGCCGCGGCGCGAAACATCGGAAAACGGATATTGTAAGCCGATCGATCAGCCGCCGATGCCCAGCAGCTCGACCTCGAAGTTCAGCGTGGCGTTGGGCGGAATCGTGCCGGGCACGCCGCGCTCGCCGTAGGCCGTGGCCGCCGGGCACGTCAGCTTGGCCTTGCCGCCCACCTGCATCTTTTGCACGCCTTCGGTCCAGCACGGGATCACGCGGTTCAGGGGAAACGAGATCGGCTGCCCGCGCTTGTAGGAGCTGTCGAACTCCTTGCCGTCGGTCAGCGTGCCTCGGTAGTGCACCTTGACCGTATCGCTGGCCTTGGGCGACGGGCCGGTGCCCTTGGTCAGCGTCTGGACGACCACGCCGGAGGGCAGCGTTTCACTCGACGCGGGCGCGGCAGCCTGCGCTGCAACGGAAGCCAGGGCCAGCGACGAAGCACACATGAGCAGGGAAAGGCGTTTCATGAGCAGATAACGAAAGAGATTGAGGGAGCCGGCAGTGTAGCGAATTGCGCCCCGGCTATCGCCGCTCGCCGCGCAATGCCAGCACGGCTTGCTGCAGGCCTTCCGGCGATACCGCCTGCGCCGGCACCGGTGCGCCAATGCACAGTTCCAGCTTATTGAGGATGCCGCGACGGAATGGGCGCGTCATCGCCGCCCCGCCCTTGCGCGAGAAAAAGCTGCCCCACAGGCCGCGAAGCGCCATGGGCACCACCGGCACCGGCGTGCGTTCCACAATGCGGCGCACGCCTTCCTTGAATGGGTTGATTTCGCCCGTGGCGGTGATCTTGCCCTCGGGGAAAATGCAGACGACCTCGCCTTCGGCCAGCGCTGCCGCAATGCTGTCGTACGCCCGCTGGAGCATCTGCGGATCTTCGTGCTGGGGCGCAATCGGAATCGCCTTGACGGTGCGGAAGAACCACGACAGCACCGGCACCTTGAAGATGCGATGGTCCATCACGAAACGCACGGGCCGGCGGACGAAGGCGCCCACCACCACTGCATCGACGAAACTCACGTGGTTGCACACCAGTAGACACGGCCCTTCATCGGGAATCCGCTCGGCGCCCTCCACCTTCACGCGGTAGACGGTATGGATCAGCAGCCACATCACGAAGCGGATCAGGAACTCCGGCACCAGCGTGTAGATGTAGATCGCCACCACGGCATTCAGGATGCCCGTGACGAGGAACAGCTGCGGAATCGTGAATCCGGCGCGTGTGAGCACCATCGCCAGCACTGCCGAAGCAATCATGAACAGCGCATTGAGGATGTTGTTGGCGGCGATGATGCGGGCGCGGTGCGTCGGCTCGCAGCGGCTCTGGATCAGCGCATACAACGGCACGCTGTAGAAGCCGCCGAACATCGCCAGGAGGAACAGGTCGGCCAGCACGCGCCAGTGGCGGTGGTCCTGCAGGAAGCCGGAAATGCCCGTCAGCACATCGTGCGCAACGAGGGCCTCGGCATGCGAGGCGAAATACAGGTCCACCGCAAACACCGTCATGCCGATGGAGCCGAACGGCACCAGGCCAATCTCGACCGTCCGCCCGGAGAGCTTTTCGCACAGCACCGAGCCCAGGCCGATGCCGACCGAGAACACCGCCAGCAGCAGCGTCACGACGTTCTGGTCGCCACCGAGCACATTGCGCGCAAACGCAAAGAACGATGTCAGGAAAGTCGCCCCGACAAACCACAGCCACGAGATGCCGAGCAGGCTCAGAAACACCGCACGCTGGTTGCTCGCCAGCCTGAGGTTGCGCCAGGTTTCGGAGACCGGGTTCCAGTTGATGCGCAGATCCGGCTGCGAGGCCGGCGACATCGGCACGCCGCGCGCGGTGAGCCAACCCGCCACGGCAATCACCATGCAGGCGATGCCCGTGAGCAGGGGGCCGACCAGCTCGCCGTGGCGCGTGTAGTTGGCGAGTTCACCGCCGCCGATGGTGCCGATGAGGATGGCGACGAAGGTGCCCATCTCGACCAGCCCGTTGCCGCCAACCAGTTCGGCCGATTGCAGATGCTGCGGCAGATACGCGTACTTGACCGGCCCGAACAGCGTCGAATGCACGCCCATCAGGAACGTGCACAGGTACAGCAGTTCGACGTGGCGCAGCGCAAAGCCCGCACACCCGATCGCCATGATGGCGATTTCCAGCGTCTTCACCAGGCGGATCAGCCGCGCCTTGTCCATGCGGTCGGCAATCTGCCCGCTGGTAGCCGACAGCAGCACGAAAGGCGCAATGAAGATGGCTGAAATGAGGAACGCCGCGGAAGCCGGGTCGGCGTTGCCGAACAAGGCGGCGTGGTAGGTCACCAGCGAGGAAAACGCGACCTTGAAGACGTTGTCGTTCATGGCACCCAGGAACTGGGTCCAGAAGAACGGTGCAAAACGACGCTGCTGCAGCAGTGAAAACTGGCTCGATTGGCTCATCGACAGACGATTCGGAGTTCAACAAAAAACCCGCTCGCAACGGCGGGCGGGTTTCAGCGGTGTGCAGTAAAAAGACGGCAGGTCAGTCTTCGTTGGCCTTCTCTTCGGGCCAGTCGCGAATGTACGCCTTGAGCATCCTGTTCTCGAAGCTCTGGTCTTCGAGCACGGCCTTGGCCACATCGTAGAACGAGATCACGCCCATGAGCGTGCGGCTGTCGAGCACCGGCAGGTAGCGCACATGGTGCTCCAGCATGATGCGACGCACTTCGTTGACTTCGGTTTCGGGGGTGCAGGTGACGGGATGGTCGTCCATCACCTTGCGGATGGTGGTGCCGTCGCCGACGGTACCGTTGTTCCTGGCGAGCACCTTGATGATTTCGCGGAAGGTCAGCATGCCGACCAGCTCGCCGTATTCCATGACCACGAGCGAGCCGATGTCTTTCTCGGCCATCGTCTGCACGGCCACCTGGAGTTTGGTTTCCGGTGCCACGGTGTAGAGCGTGTTGCCCTTCACGTGAAGGATGTCGCTGACTTTCATAGTGCGTCTCCCAGGGTATCGGGGTGCCGGTCTGCCGGGGGGGCGACCGCGCGCGGGTTGTGGTTATGGTTGTGTTTCGATCCTAGCCCAAACCGAAGCGCTTCGACAAGCATGCGGCGCAGAAAAAACCTGTCAAAAACCGCGCCCGCTCGGCGTTTGCCCGAGATGCACCGCAACAGGGAGCAGTGCTAGCATGCCCCGTCCAAACCTGCTTCCGCTCCCTTTCGGGGTGCCTCAATCCATGTCCAAAGCCCGCTTCGACACGCTGGCCCTGCACGCTGGTGCCGCGCCCGACCCGGCCACCGGCGCGCGCGCCACGCCCATCCACCTCAGCACGTCGTTCGTGTTCCGCGATAGCGAACACGCGGCGTCATTGTTCAATATGGAACGCGCGGGCCACGTCTACTCGCGCATCTCCAACCCGACCGTGGCCGTGTTCGAGGAGCGCATGGCGGCGCTCGAGAACGGCGTGGGCGCCATCGCCACCGCCTCGGGCCAGGCGGCCCTGCACCTGGCCATCGTCACGCTGATGGGTGCGGGTTCGCATATCGTGGCCTCGTCCGCGCTGTACGGCGGCTCGCACAACCTGCTGCATTACACGCTGCGCCGCTTCGGCATCGAGACGACCTTCGTCAAGCCTGGCGACATCGACGGCTGGCGCGCCGCCATCCGGCCGAACACGCGGCTGCTGTTTGGCGAGACGCTCGGCAACCCGAGGCTCGATGTGCTCGACATCCCGACCATTGCCTCCATTGCGCATGACGCGGGTGTGCCGCTGCTCGTCGATTCGACGTTCACCACGCCGTGGCTGCTGCAGCCCTTCGCACACGGAGCCGACCTCGTCTACCACTCGGCGACCAAGTTCCTCGGCGGCCATGGCACGACCATCGGCGGCGTGCTGGTGGATGGCGGGACCTTCGACTACGTTGCGGCCGGCAAGCATCCCGAACTGACCGAGCGGTACGCGGGCTTTCACGACATGGTCTTCGCCGAGGAAAGCACCGTCGCGCCTTTCCTGCTGCGCGCCCGCCGCGAGGGCCTGCGGGATTTCGGTGCCTGCATGAACCCGATGGCGGCCTGGCAGCTGCTCCAGGGCATTGAAACGCTGCCGTTGCGCATGGCCCGGCACGTGGAGAACACACGCCGCGTGGCCGCCTTCCTGGCGAGCCATCCGATGGTGGCGTCGGTCGCCTACCCGGAGCTCGAATCGCACCCCGACCATGCGCTCGCCAAGCGCCTGCTGCCGCGCGGCAGCGGCGCCGTCTTCAGCTTCGATCTCAAGGGAGACCGGCGTGCGGGCCAGCAGTTCATCGAATCGCTGGGCCTGTTCTCGCACCTGGCCAACGTGGGCGATGCGCGGTCGCTGGTGATTCATCCGGCGTCGACCACGCATTTCCGCATGGACGCAAATGCGTTGGCCGGGGCCGGCATCAGCGAGGGCACGATCCGGCTGTCGATCGGCCTGGAAGATGCCGACGACCTGATCGACGACCTCAAGCGCGGTCTCAAGGCCGCCGAGCGCGCGATGTCCGCCGCGCCCGGCAAGGCCGCGTCCACCACGACCGGAGCCCGCTGATGGAATTCACCGTACAAGGCCAGCGTGCCTACGCCTACACCGGCGGCAAGCCGTTCAACGCCGAACTGCCCTGCGTGGTGTTCGTGCATGGTGCGCAGAACGATCATTCCGTCTGGGGACTGCAGACGCGCTGGTTTGCGCACCACGGCTTCAGCGTGCTGGCGGTGGACCTGCCAGGCCACGGGCGTAGCACCGGCGCCCCGCTGCAGACGGTGGAGGCCATGGCCGACTGGGTAATGGCCGTCGTGCAGGCAGCCGGCGTCACGCAGCCCGTGATCGTGGTCGGGCACAGCATGGGCTCGCTGATTGCGCTGGAGTGCGCTGCGCGATACGCCGATCGCGTGCGCCGTATTGCGCTGGTGGCCACGGCATGGCCGATGAAGGTGTCGGATGCGCTGCTGGACGCGGCGCGCAACAACACCGCGAGCGCCATCGACATGGTGAATGCCTGGTCGCATTCCAGCCTGGCCAACAAGCCGTCTGCGCCGGGGCCGGGTTTCTGGATGCATGGCGGCAGCCAGCGGCTGATGGAGCGCGTCGCCCGCGGCTCCGAGGCACCGGTCTTCTACACGGATTTCGCCGCCTGCAACGCTTATGCGCGTGGCGCGGAAGCCATGGCCGCAGTGAAGTGCCCTTCCCTCGTGATCGTCGGCGAAAAAGACCAGATGACGCCCGCGAAGGCCGGCCGCCAGGTCGCCGCGGGCCTGCCTGGGAGCCGCGTGGTAGGGCTGCCCGGCGGGCACGCGATCATGGGAGAATGCCCTGACGGCACACTCGACGCGCTGATCGCCTTTGCGCGCGAACGAGACGCCGTCGCCGCGTAGCCCCGTCACCCACAGGAGACGCACCATGGCCACCACCGACACCCACGGCTTCAGCAGCTTCGCCGAGTTCTACCCCTACTACCTCAGCGAACACCAGGACCGCACCTGCCGGCGCCTGCATTTCGCGGGGTCGACCGTGGCGCTGGTGTGCTTGGTGTTGCTGGTGTTGACCGGCAGCCTGTGGTGGCTGCTCGGCGCCGTCATCAGCGGCTACGGGTTCGCGTGGGTGGGCCACTTCGGCTTCGAGAAGAACCGCCCCGCCACCTTCCGGCACCCGCTCTACAGCCTCGTGGGCGACTGGGTGATGTACCGCGACATGTGGACGGGAAAAATCCCGTTCTGAACCGTCGGTTCAGGCGCTGAGCGCCGCAGCCGCAGGCTGGTCTGCCTCGACCGCTTGCGCCGCAGCCGCGACGCCATGTTCGCCAGCGGTGAAGACGCTCTGCAGGGTGGCATCGAGCGCCGGATTCCGCAGTTGAGCGACCAGCCACCCGGTGTCTCCGAGGTGGCGTGCCAGGGCCGTTCGAGGCAAGCGCGGCAGATTCAGCACCAGCTTTTCATACAGCGGCCGCAGCGTGGTCGTGTGCGCGTCGCACAGCAGGGCCCAGTGGGCATCGCCGCGATCCTGCTGCAGCTTGCCGATCAGGTGCAGCGCCTTGAGCTGGGTCAGCAGATCGGTCAGGTAGTCGGACTCGAGTTGCAGGCGGCGGCCGATATCCCGCTCCGCCAGCGTGCGGGGGGCCTGCTCGCGGGCTCGATACAACAGCAGCAGGACGCCCAGCGCGTCGAAGAACTGACTGCCCGGAAACGTGCGCCGCTGCCAATAGCCCCGGCGGATGATCGGCAGCGTCGAGGCGATCGTGGCACCGAGCAGCGTGACGAGCCAGCTGACGTAGATCCAGGTCAGGAAGATCGGTAACGCCGCAAAGGCGCCATACACAGCTGTATACGTGGGGATGTGCGCAACGTAGGCCCCGAAGCCCCGCTTTGCAAACTCGAACGCGACGGCTGCAACGAGGCCTGCCGTCAAGGCATCGCGCCGCTCCACGTAGGTGTTCGGCACAAATACGTAGAGCATCGCAAACGCAATCGCCGACAGCAGAATCGGGATGACGCCGACGATCACGCCCAGCCCGAACGGCAGCTTGTTCACGTAGCCCGCCGAAATCGATACCAGGTACGAACTGACCGACAGGCTCGCGCCGATCAGCACGGGCGCGAAGGTCATCAGTGCCCAGAACACCAGCACGCGCTGCGCCAGCGGCCGCCGTTGACGCACGCGCCAGATGGCGTTGAGCGCGTTCTCCACCGTCAGCATCGTCAGGACCGACGTCACCACCAGACCGATCAGGCCCGCCGCCGTCAGCCCCTTGGCATTGGACGAGAACTGGTTCAGGTACATCAGGATCGGACGGCTGATGTTGCCCGGCACCAGGTTGCTGAACATGTAGCCCTCGATGTCCGCGCGAAAGCTCTTGAACATCGGGAACGCCGTGAACAGCGCAAACGCCACCGTCAGAATCGGTACGAGCGACAGCACCGTCGTAAATGTCAGGCTGCCCGCCACCTGCGGCAGGCGGTCCTCGCCCGCGCGGCGCAGCGCATAACGCGCCAGCGCACGCAGCTTGGCGGCATTCCATTGACGAAGCGCTCGGGTGTCAAAAAGCATGAAAAATGAGGCGGGAGGCGGGAATAAGGGGCGCAACTATAATACCGCGACGCTCTCAACGCTTCGTCATGAAAGATATCCTGGTCCTGTATTACAGCCGTCACGGCAGCACGCGCGCATTGGCCGAAGCCATCGCGCAAGGCATTGAAAGCGTCGACGGCGCGCAGGCACGGGTGCGTACCGTGCCGGCGGTCTCCGCCGTCTGCGAGGCCACGCACCCCGACGTGCCTGACGACGGCCCACCGTATGTGGACGTCCGCGACCTGGAGGAATGCGTTGGACTGGCACTGGGCTCGCCGACACGCTTCGGGAACATGGCCGCACCGCTGAAGTATTTCCTGGACGGCACCACACCGCAGTGGCTGGCGGGTGCACTGGCCGGCAAGCCGGCGTGCGTGTTCACCTCCACGGGCAGCATGCACGGCGGCCAGGAAACCACCCTGCTCTCGATGATGCTGCCGTTGCTGCACCATGGCATGGTGTTGCTCGGCTTGCCGTATCAGCACAGCGAACTGCTTTCCACCGAGGCCGGGGGAACGCCGTACGGCCCGTCTCACGTCGCGCATCGCGGCGACACCGCGCCGCTCACCGCGCACGAACGCACGCTGGCCACGGCCATGGGCCGCCGGCTTGCACAGACCGCCCTGAAGCTCGCCGCATGAGCACCGCCCACCCTGTCGCCGTCGAGTCTCCAGCCCTGGCACGGCTCAGCGCGGGCAGCCTCATCGCGCTGATCCTGCTGTGCGCTGCGTGGGAGTTGTGGCTCGCCCCCTTGCGGCCCGGCGGCTCGTGGCTCGCGCTCAAGGCGCTGCTGCTGGCGTGGCCGCTGGCCGGCGTGCTGCGCAGGAACCACTACACGATGCAGTGGGCGTCGATGTTCATCCTGCTGTTCTTTACGGAAGGCATCGTGCGCGCCACTTCCGACGTGGGGCTGTCGCGCGCCCTGGCCTGGGGCGAGGTGACGCTCAGCGTGGTCTTCTTCTGCGCGACGATCTTCTACCTGCGCCCCTTCAAGCGCGCCGCCAAGGCCCGCGCGCGCCAACAAACCTGATCGGCCATGACCCACGATGCGTTCCTGCAAGCCTGCGTTGATGCGATTGGCACCGCGCACGTCCTGACCGCGCCGCAAGACCAGGCGCCCTACCTGACGGACTGGCGCAAGCGTTTCACCGGCCGCGCGCGTGCGGTGCTGCGTCCTGCCAGCCCGGACGAAGTCGCGGCGCTCGTGCGACTGTGCGGCGAACACGGCGTGCCGATCGTTCCGCAAGGCGGCAACACAGGCCTGTGCGGCGGCGCCACGCCCGACATGGCCGGCAACGCCGTGGTGATCTCGTTACAGCGTCTGCAGCGTGTGCGTGCGGTCGACCCGGTCAACAACACCATCACCGTGGATGCCGGCTGCATCCTGGCCAACGTGCAGCAGGCCGCGGCCCATGCCGGGCGCCTGTTCCCGCTCAGCCTGGCTGCGGAAGGCAGCTGCACCATCGGCGGCAACCTGGCGACGAACGCCGGCGGCACCGCCGTCCTGCGCTACGGCAACGCCCGCGAGCTCTGCCTCGGCATCGAAGCCGTGCTGCCCAACGGCGAACTGTGGAATGGCCTGCGAGGCCTGCGCAAGGACAACACCGGCTACGACCTGCGCGACTTGCTGATCGGCGCGGAAGGCACGCTCGGCATCATCACCGGAGCGATGCTGAAGCTGTTTCCGCAACCGCGCGCCAAGGTGACGGCGCTGGCGGCGCTGCAATCGCCGCGTCAGGCGCTGGAGTTCCTGTCGCTGGCACAAGGCCATGCGGGCACGCTGCTGACGGGCTTCGAGCTGATGTCGGCGTTCTGCCTGGATCTGGTGCACAAGCACTACCCGCAGCTGCGCGTGCCGTTCCCGCAGCGGTATCCGCAATACGTGCTGCTGGAGCTGTCCGACCTCGAAAGCGAAGAGCACGCCCGCGCGCTATTCGAATCGCTCATGGAAGAAGCGCTCGCGCGCGGTGTGATCGACGACGCGGCGGTGGCCGAATCGGTCGCCCAGTCGCGCGACTTCTGGAACCTGCGCGAGCACATCCCGCTGGCCCAGGCCGAGGAAGGCAAGAACATCAAGCACGACATTGCCGTGCCGATCTCGCGCATTGCAGACTTCATCGACGTGACGGACCGTGCGTTGGCGCAGGCCTATCCGAACATCCGCATGGTGACGTTCGGACACCTCGGCGACGGCAACCTCCATTACAACGTGTCGCCGCCGGAAGGCCATGCGCACGACGCCTTCCTGGCTAACCAGGGCGGCATCAACCGCATCGTGCACGACAGCGTGCACGCGCACGGCGGCTCCATCTCTGCCGAACACGGCATCGGCCAGCTCAAGCGCGAGGACAACGCGCGCTACAAGAGCGCCGTCGAACTGGCCGCCATGCGCGCCATCAAGCAGGCGCTGGACCCGCGCGGCCTGATGAACCCCGGAAAGGTGCTGTAACGCGCCGCGCCCTCAGTTGAAGTGCCGCCAGACGGCGTTCACGACCGCCAGGGCGATCGTGGCGGCCAGCATCCACAGCAGCAGGCGCGGGACGCCGGTGGGCGGCAGGCGATGATCGGCGCCGCCGGAACGGCCGCCAATGCGGCCGCCCTGGGCCCTCCGGATATACGTGCTACGAGGCGCCCCCGCCGGGCGCCGTGCATGACGCGTGCTCATGTTGTTTCCTCCCTGCCCCAAGACCGTGGCTTCGCCGGCCCTGTTGCCGGCAAAACACAACAGCCCCATGGATCACTCCATGGCAGCCAAACAAGACTCCCCCTTGGTTTCCCGTCTGGTCATCGAAACCGCAAAGCATCCGCCACGCTCGTCGGCGTGCGTCGGCATGTCGTTCCGCGTCGTCGCACGGATTTCGAGTAGACGCGCAATGCTGGAGCACGACGCGATGGCACGAAATGTATCAAGAATCCCCCCAAAAGGGGGGTACGCATTCCACCTATGACCGTTTGGATGATGCGTGGGAACGACATTTGCGGACCGGATTGGGGCAACCCTGCCATTCGCCTTGTTATGGAGCCGTCCATGCATCCCTCCCTGCCTCACCCGACCCGCCGCGCCCACATCACGCCACCGCAGCCGTCTGAGCAGCCGCCGCATCCGCCGCCGGAAATGCCGCCGCCCGACGAGCCCGCGCACGACCCTGTCCACGACCCCGAACCGAAGACCCCTCCGATCGAGCTGCCGCCGGGCGAAGTCCCTCCGGAAATTCCGCCCCAGCACTGACGCGCGGCGCCAACCCCATCTGTTAGAATCGCGGCCTCCCAGGCAAACCCAGACCGGAGGCCGCGCTGGCACGTCTGGGCAGCCCATGCAGATCTGCCCATAGCTCAGCTGGATAGAGCATCGGCCTTCTAAGCCGACGGTCGGGGGTTCGAATCCCTCTGGGCAGGCCAAGAATCGTTGCAAATCAATGGCTTAGAGAATCACCACATCGGTGTGGTTTCTGGAAACTGCGCTCGCAGTGTGCCATAGGTGCACCAAGGAAACTACCTGCAAACCGCCATCCCAGGCCGGTCTGCAGCTCTCTCCGAGAACTCACTGCACCAAAGAGAGCAGCACCGTCAGCGGGGCGAACGTCCGTGACATAATCTGCCTCGCGCCTCCAACGGGCGCATTCCGAGGAACGGCACGTAAGCGCCCAGTACCACCAACCCACACACAGAGGATGGCGGTAATGGGCACGATCTCGGAGCGCAGCGACAACGCGGGCGCTGCCACATTCCAGGCGAAGATTCGCCGCAAGGGCTTTCCTACCGTTTCAAAGACATTCCCGACCCGCGACGCTGCCGAGCGATGGATGCTCGAAGCCGAGGCGGAGTTGCTCTCGCGCATCGCTGCCGCCAAACAAGCGACCACACCGTCACAGATGCCACCAGAGCCGCTGACGAAGGCTCCCGGGGAAACCCCTGAGCAGCGCCTCGTCGTGGCTGATCTACTAAAGCGCTACGCAGCCGAAGAGACGCCGAAGAAGAAAGGGGCCAGTGTGGAGGCGACACGGCTCCGCGCCCTGATGAAAACGCCGCTGGCCCTGATCCGCATTGGAGAGCTGACCCAGCGTGACCTGCGCGAGTGGCGGGATAAGCGTCTCAAGACAGTAGCGGGAAGCACAGTCAACCGCGACCTAAACCTGTTGAACGCCGTGCTCAAGCTGGCAGTCCAGGAGTGGGACGTCGCCGTTCCCAAAAGCGTGCTCAACGGAATTCGCCGCCCGAAGAACCCGCCGCCCAGGGATCGCCGTCTCTCTACTAAGGAAGAAGCAGCGCTCTTCGCGGCAATCGCTGAAACGCGTGGAGGCTACCTGCGCCAGATCGTAGAGCTGGCCCTAGAGACAGGCATGCGCCAGTCCGAACTGGTTGCCCTGACTTGGGAGCGGGTGCTCCTGCCCAATCGGACCATCCGGTTGATGACGGGCCAAACCAAGAACGGGCACGGACGCGCGGTCCCGCTGTCTCGCCGAGCAGTCGAAACCCTTGAGAGCATCACCCCACAGAGTATGCGGCGCAGGCGTGTGTTTCCCGGCCTGACAGGAGAAGCGGTCAAGCGGTCCTTCATCCGCTCGTGCGAGCGTGCTGGCATCAAAAACTTCCACTTTCACGACTTACGCCATGAGGCCACGTCCCGTCTCTTCGAGAAGGGGTTGAACGTCGCAGAGGTGGCATCCATCACCGGGCACAAGGACACCCGGATGTTGATGCGGTACACGCACCTGGATGCATCCAAGCTGGCCGGCAAGCTGGACCCTGAACCCGAGACCGACTAACCAGAGCACAGCCGTGTGTGTGTGCCAAACTTGAATCTAGTCGATCACGCAAACGGGGGGAAACATGGACGCGGGGAACACGTCAGCCATCATCTCCGCCGTAGCCGGTATCAGTGGGGTACTGCTCGGCAATTCATTCGTCGCCATTAAGGAGTGGCTGACCAGCCGGTCCAAGCGTCAGAAGGACACAGCGTACCTTACGATTCTCGTCGTGTCCCATCTGGATCGGTTCGCCAATGGCTGCTTGCATGTTGCCCTTGATGACGGCACCGAGTATGGCCGCCCTGCAGGTCGCTACGAGGAAGAGCACGTAGCAACAGTAAAACCTCCTGTGTTTCAACCACTGGACATCGACGTCGAGTGGAAGGTATTGCCGCAGGAGCTTATGTACCCCATCCTGCGGCTCCCCGACCAACAGGAGCAGATACAAAACAGGCTCGCGGGCATCGCGGAATTTGACGACGACTACCCTGATCACACCGAGTTCTTCTGGGCAAGAAGGCGCGACTACGCCGACCTAGGGCTCCAAACGTCGGACCTAGCTCGGCGACTCCGCAAGCACGCCGGGATGCCTGTAGAAGAGCCCAAGCCGGGCGAGTGGTGCCGAGACGAAGAGCTGCGAGACGTGATAAAAAAGATCGATGATGCGCGAACCGCTTACGAGCTTCGCCTCGCAAGCCATCCACTCACACTGCCAGACGCTGTTAAGCCGTAGAGCCTACACTTTCGGCCATCATACGGCTCATCGAGCCGGACAGCGGGCCGGCCATGTTCACCATGACCGCCACAACCGGCATGACTGAAGCACCGAGCTATTGACCATACATTGTGTCAAGCTCACGGCGTAGCACATGGAGTCCAGCGTCGACTTGCCCCTTGGGGAACGGCACGTACGCGATGCCCGCTAGGTTCGTTGGCACATGTACGCCGTCCTCGTGCAGCAGAACCACGCGCTTGCGGCCGTACCGCCCGTGGAAGTATCCAATCTCGTGCATTACGTTTTCACGAACCCGAACCTCGTCTTCCGCGAGATCGTCGCCTGTCATCACGATCACGGCGCTGTCGCACTTCGCCGCACCGGTCTCTAGCTTCTCGATGATCGTCTGTCCCGAGTTTGGCTCCTGCGCTAGCTCGATGGTTGGCAGCTTGGCGTCCTTCTCTATGTACGCCTGGACCGCACGCCAGTCCTGAGCTCGGCCATGCGTGATGAACACGCGGCGCGACGGGGGCACCGCAGGCTGAGCCAGTTCGGTATTCGCACGAATCTCAAACACTTGGTCGATGTCGCGCGCGAGCCGCTCAAGTTGCTGTCGCCCGAAGTGCTTGATGTACGGCCCGCCCCCTGCGGGCACGACTTCGGTATTGGGCTCAACCTCAGTCTGTTGAAAGTCCGCATACAGATCGGGGAGCAGTAGGCGCAGATCGCTTATCAGCTCGTGTGCATGCGTGAAGTAGTGCTGCACCACGTCGGGCTGGTAGCTGCGGCGAAGCAGTACCTCGCCTTGACTCCTGTTTCGCGAAACGTTTTCAGTGAGCACTGCGTCGAGCGCCTTACGAACACCCGACAGCTTTGCCATCACCATTGCAACGTTCATACGCCCCCCCTAGTAGACGAAATCCGCCCCTGCTCAATCGCAGTGTTCGCGCACAACTGCGTGAATGGTAGTGCATTTAGCCACCGCTCAGCTTCATCAAGCATCGCAGATCGACATGAAAATGCCCCGCCGAAGCGGGGCACATTTCTACGGGCCGAGATCGGGCAGCGGCCTACTGGAACTGCAAGCCGAACTGGTCCCTCAGGGACTTGATTAGAGCGGGCCGGGCCACTTCGCTTTCCCGTGCCGTGTGCTTGTTGATGTACCAAGCCAATCCGTCCTTGTCGTTCTCGTCGCTGCCTGCACCAATACGGATCATCGTGGGAGCACCCCAACGAACCTTGAGGTCGTCATCCTTGGGCCAAACGAACAACGCTAGCTGTCCGTCACCAAGCTGCGCGCCGGAGCGGACCTCCCAATCGTAGGGGTCGAAGTCCACCACGATGCCGCCCCTGCTCTCCGTCTCGGCGATCTTGGCCGGATCGCTCTTGGCCTTGACGATGGTGGTCATCTTGTCGCGGATCATCTCCCGCAGCGCGGCTTGATAAACCGTCGTGGACTGGCTCGCGGCTGCCTTAGAGCGCAGCACGCGGGCTACCGCCGAGTTCAGGGACACGTCGCCCTGCACGGTGTTGTTGGCCTGGATGATAGCGCCGGGCACCAAGTCCGCATTGGCAAGCCGTTTGTTCAGAACGATTTGGGCAGCCTGCTCCATCGGCAAGTTGTACGACCGGGCGAACTGTGCCGCCTCGCTGGCGTACTCGTCGGCCAAGTTCTTCTTCACCTCGGGCGTCAGTTCCCACCCCGTCAATGCGCCCTTACCGCCGATGAACGGCATGATGGCACGCAGTGTCCCTGGGTCCGCCTTGTTGATGACATCCTGCATGGCCGTGCGGTCGGCGGTGCTGGCCTGCTTGTACTGCGTGTGGGCGATGACCTGCCGCTGCGCGTTCAGTGCCTGCACGTCGTTGGTATCGACGCCACTGTTGATGAGCTGGATAACCTTGCCTGCGTTGTCCGCGCCCACGTAGTCGGCCACGGCCTGTGGCCCGTTCAGGGTCTTGTACAGACCCTTCGCGTAGTTCAAGGCTGTAATCTGCTGCTCGGTGAGCGGACCGTTGCCACTGGTGAGGGCAGGGATTTGGACGCGCATCAGCTCTTGCAGCTTGGAGCTGCGCAGCTTCTCGTCGTGCGATACCTGGGCGGCGCGGTCGAAGTAGCGCTGGATGGCGGCGGGGTCGTTCGAGCCGACGGCTGCGTCGAACTCAGCGTTCATCGCGTCGTTCACGGCTTTCGAGTCCAGCTCCAGACCCTTGATGCTCGATGCGTTACCCGTCATGAACGCGGTGCGCGCAAGGTCGCCCGACAGCCGGAAGTTGTCCTCCTTCTTCGCCAGCGCGAGCCCCTGCGTCTGCGCGTGGAGCTGCCCCGTCATCCACTCCTTGAGCATCTGTGCGCGCTTGGTGTTGTTGATGAGCGGTTCCTCGCTACCCGTCTCCTTACGGTGGCGGGCGTTGTACTCGTCGATCACCGAGTGCAGCTCCTCGGGGCGCGTGATGCCGCTGGCCCCGTGGGTGAGGTTGAACTCCAGCGCGCCCAGGTCGTTCGTGATGTTGGTAATGGCCGGGTTGTTCCGGGCGTCCTTCATCACGTACTGCGGGACGGCTGCCTCCAACGCCTCGCGTGCGTCGGCGTCAATCTCGTTCCAGAGCGGTGACGCCTTGATCGCGTTGTAGTAGTCGAAGTAACCACCGTTCAGCGCGCCCTTGAGCGAGCGCACCATGCCCTTGCTCCAGGACTGCTTGGGCTGACCGGCTGCGGGCTGTGCTGCGATGACGGCATCCCGGTACGCCATCGCGCGGTCCTCGTCCGACCAACCTGTCGAGTTCGCCTTCCGCTTGCTCGCCAGCGCGGCGGCTTGCGAAACGTTCAGGTTGACCTGCTTCTCCAGCATGTCGGCCTGTTGCCACGCGATGTGCTCGCGCATGTGGGTTTTCATCAGCGGCCCCCACTGCTCGGCCAGCTTTGCCTGCACCGTGGCGTCCACCAGCGGGTCGCCCGTGGCCTTGATGCTCGCCGCCTGCGAGACGAGGTACGAGCGGAACTCGTCAGGCGACTTCTGCTTCAAGTCCTGCATGTCCTCCAGCGTCTGCGATTCCGCCTGCGTCAGTGCTGTCGTTGCAGCCATCGCCTGCGCCCCGCGTACGGTGGCGGATGGGCCGAAGATTTTGGTGAACCACGGCTGATCGTTCTCGATCTGCTGGAGGGACTGGCCCTGCGCCACACGGGCCGCGCCCTCGAAGTAAGCCTTCTTCTCCTCGGCCTCGACGTACGGTTTGAGTACGTTGCCCGCGAGCTTGTTGATCGCGTCCAGCGTTTGAAAGCTGGACGACATGACGCCGTTCCAGTCGGTTGGCGCGATGCGCGCGCCCGGTGCGTTGGGTGTCGCGCTGCTCGGGCCGCCCGTGAGCGTCGTCTGGACGCCCGACGTGTTGTTGACCGGGTTCTGGACGACAACGCTGCCGTCCGGGTTCAGTGCGAACGAGTTCGGCCCCATTGATCCTGCCATGTGTTACTCCTTAATTTTTGAATGTGGTGCCATCGCGCCTAATGGCGTGGATGCTCGACTCTTGTGGAGTCACTGTTGATGAGGCCGCACGGCTGACAGGCTGCCCCGTGCGCCTATCGCTTATGGCGAGGTAACTAGCGCGTCAAAAGCCATCACGGCTCTGTTTGCGCCAACGCACCGCGCATGCGCTTGCACGTCGGCCTCACGCAAGTGCGCGATGGCCTGCCACGCAGCTTCGTGCGCAGCATCGGCTTCGAGGTGCTGTTGCTCGTACATGTGAGCCTCTGCGGCCAACACCTCGCGGGCATCCTCGAATCCGGGCATGCGACGCATGGCCCGGCGGGCAACTTCGTCGTTGAACCCATCGAGAAACGGGTCCAGAAGGCCATGCCCTTCGGGCGAGAAGGTCGCCAGCAGATCGACTTCGCACTTGATGCGGTAGTCACCGACGGTCGCTCCAGCGGGCAGCGCCTTACGGGCAGCGGGCCAGTACGTCGCGGCGAACTTGCCGAGGTTGTATGCAGCCTTTACCTCGCACTTGGGGTAGCCGGATTGGTGGGTGGTTTGGGAATGACGAGCGACGGCGTGGCGCATGGTGCGGCCTCCTGGTAGTGGGTGGAGGTCCGCCATGCATCGGCCAAGATACGGGCGGCGGACCGAAGGTGGGGTTGGCCGACCGGCTACCAGGAACCGGCACACCCGAAGGTGTCCCCGCCTCGGCCCGCCATTGAAGGGGCGTGCGAAAGCAGCGCGCAGATGATACCGCCGCGACGGCGGAGTTGCGCCTCTGGTAGTCGAGCGGCCAAGCCCGGTCGCGTTTGTCTACGCAACGGCGCGCAGTCTAGTGACGTGCGTACAGGTCGACAAGCACGCAGAAAGGGCTTGATTTGTCCCGCGATTCTCGAACGTCCACAGTCGCTCCAAGTGTCCTGCGCTTTGCGCGCCCGAAGTGTCAACTGCTGTGCCGAACGCATGGCGAAGGGCTGGCGTTGTATACCCGCCACGATCCCACGGATGAGACTGCCTCCAGCAGAGTCAGCGCATCCCGCGCATCAGCATCTGCAACTCCTCCGGGAGCAACGGGCGTGCAAGCACGTCGGCTACTGCAACAGCAGGGTCCGTAGCCTCAAACGCCTCCGCCAATGCAACGACACGCGGAGGGTAGACATCCGGCCAGCGGCGGCCCGCCTCGCGTATGTCGGCAGCCGTGTACCCACGCTCCCACGCCGGGTACAGCCTTGCCAGCAGCATGAATGGCCCTGCCTGCTCTGTTGCAAGCGCCCGCAGCACGCTATTGGTCGGCACATCCAGCCCCTTGTTTTTGGGCACTGTCCCTGTGAGGAGGTCGCGGACTTGCTGGCTGGATTGGATGCAGTTTTGATGCATCGTGTTCGATCCCAGGTCCGTCACGGCACGTTCCGTCCACGCGATGGTCGTAGCACTCATGCTCACCTCAATACGTGTATGACACACGACGCGTGCGCAGCGGATGTCCCGGCGGGTACTGCTCGTCAGTCACCGTTGTGTAGCCGCCGCCACGCTGTGCCGACCCGAAGCGGCGTTCGTTGATGATTGCCACCTGTTGAGCTGCGTCCGGCGACAGACTTCCATGCGGGTCAATGCCGCCGACGCCAGCGGCGTTCAGGATGGCCTGAGACTGCCGGTACTGCGACAGCGAGACGTAATCGGGTGCCGTTGTCAGCGCGTGGTTCCGGGCCAGCTCTCGCTGCGTCTGTTGTTGGAATTCCTTGTAGCCGGAGGTTTGTTCGATTTCCATGTTGGCTCCTTGTGGGTTGGTGTAGAGCTGCACGCCAGTGGCGCACAGCGTGTGCTCGTGGGGCAATGAGAGGCCCGTGGAGCGATTGAGTTGGATGGGTGACCTTTGCGTAGTGCCCGCGCCTTGAAGTGCGCAGCAGCCTCTATCGGGCGTTCCAGAGATCGCGGCTAATCGCTAGGTAGGACGGCGGACTCTTCCACCTGCCAAGCGCCGCCAGCGCGGGCGGCATCGGGAACTGCTTGCGGAACTCGCCGTATTCGTTGCAGTGAATGTCGAACACTGAGAGCGAGCGCTGCGGCTTGGCGGCGCTTCTCCCTACTTCAACCGCAGCAATCTCGGCTGCCCACACCTTCGCCACCTGTTCCCCAGGCTCTGCGTGCAACGCCTGCCTCCAGTTCTCAAAGCGCTCCCGGTCGGCACGGTGCCACCAGTCAGCCAGCGGGCGCATCATGCAAAACAAGGCGTCCCAATCGGCCTGAGCTGGCAGGTACGGCGGCTCCTTTGCGGACATGTCGGCCCACCGCTGGAAAAGGATGTCCAGCTCGGCCTGTTTCTGCTCGGCTGGCATGCGTTTGACCGCATCAAGCCAGATCGACCACATGCCATCGGCGCGGCGTGCAAGGGGCTCCTGTGCCTCTAGCGCGATGAGTTTCCGGGCTTGCTGCTCCATCAGTCGGTGAGGTAGCCGCGACGGTACGCTGCTTGCCACTTCGCTAGCGCCTCGGTGGGCGTATCGGCGAGCTTCAAGATGTACGGAGGCAGCTTCTGCGATTCCAACACTGCCAACTGCTCGGCAGCGTTCAGGCTATGCAGTGGTACCGTGCGCCGCACCGGGACCGAGCGGCCATAGTCCTGCGAATACTGGTCCTGCTCGATTTCCACCACGGTGCAGACAATAATCCCCTCATGCTTGTTGTCCGCCTTGTGGACGCTGAGAACTCGTAGAGCATTCGCCTGCGTGCGCAGGAGGTGTGCCTTGGACTCATCAAGTTCGGCGCGCAGCTCTTCCACCTGTTGGAGCGCCTGCTGCATGGCGTCAGCGGCGGCCGCCATCTTTGCGAACTGTTCGGCCATCGGACGTAACTCGTTGATGCGCGCTCCAAGTTGAGCAATGTGGCCCTCGATTGCTTCGGGGCTGCGGTACGTCTTGGTGGATTTCACTGTGGGCTTGGTGATTTTGCTCGTCATGGTTGCTTTCTCCTGTTAGATAAGTACGACATTGCATAGCCGCTTGATGGCTTGCCGGTTGGCGATGGCCCGGGGTGATGGACGCTCACGCACCGGTCACGGCGTGCGTCCCTTTTGACGTCCGCTCATCGGACCGACATCGGATCGACGCCGTACTTGCGGGCTACAGCCTTTCGCGGGCGGCCCGCAGGCTTTCGCTGGGCCCAGGTTGGTAACCCGCCTGTCAGGGCTTCGACTGCGCGGCGGTATGCGGCCGCAGCGGATGTGCCGCAGTGGACAACTGAGTTCGTGAAGTAATCACGCTCGGCTTGGTTGTGCTCCAGCGGGTGGCCGAAGCGGGCGCTGGTGTTGCTCATAGTTGCTCCTAGATGTGGGACGTTTGGAATTCATCCCGGCACGGGCCAGCCCGCCCACGCAAGTACATCGCGCAGGTCGGGGAACACTCCGCATAGTTGGATGACCCGCGTGCGCGGAACGCTTGCCCAGTTGGGCTGATTGATGTGGAGAGAGTCGGCTTGGACAGACAATCTCCCCGTGGGGTATCTGCGAGCCACAAACGGTCCGAAGGTATGCTCCAGGTACTCGCCGGACGCTTCCCTACGTCGGCGCTCGCGGAGGTCTGCCCAACCCGCTATCGAACGCTGTGCGGGTGGTGCGATACCGGCTCGCAGCTTCTCCCAGTCGCTGCTGTTTGTCGCCAACATGCACGCGTAGCAGGAGCTGTCACGAACACGACGCAGGTGTGAGCCGCATCTGCTACAGGCTCTGCCGTGGTACTGGGATCGACCGGACAGAAATGCAGTCCAGCGGGCGGGATCAGACACTCGGGGTCGTAGTGCAGCCTCATAAGCGGGGTCGGTTCGGCAGAGGCGTAGCTGCTCACGAGTCAGCTTGCCGCCACGGGGCTGCCGGTGATGCACGGTGAACCGGGAGTCGTGCTTGGGGCCGTACCTCTGGCCGGGCCTAGGCATACGCTGTCGTGGTATTGGTCATGATGTTTCTTGTGCTCCAGATGTGACAAAGGCCGCTTGCGCGGCCCTATGGTGGATTGAGTGCTATCGCTGCCAAAAATCTCCGCTAGATACTTCCGAACGGTGCTTTCGTGAACGCCCAACCGGCGCGCAAGCGCTCGCTTTGAGATACCCGGCTCTGCCGCCAGAATGGCCCGTGCCGCCTCCTTCCAGTCAAGGCCAGCGTCCTTGGTGTCGAGGCGGGCGTTCGCTCGGGCTGCCTCCGCTTCAGCTGCGGCGAGTCGTGTTTCCAATGCATCCATGCGCGCTTGCATCGCTCGCTTTTCGCGCGTGGACTGAGAACCGGAGAACAGCAACGCGGCCAGTCCGCTGTAAGTGGACGTCTGCAATGCCGATTGGTGTGTCTGCGTGAACATGTGGCCGTCCTTCAGGTCGCGGATTACGGGATGGTTCTGTTTGGCTTTAAGTGAACGGCGCATTCGCTTGGGGGATGTCCGCGTGGCAACTCTCTCCGCCCATTCAGGCGCATACCCCTGTCGCTGGCCGTACTCCCGGAGCATTGGTTTTACTGCGGGCTTCGTCCCTGCGTGCACGGTGTTCAGGATGCTGTCGAAGATGAAGTCGTGGTCGTTCTGCGAGATGCGGTGGAACTCGACGCCTTGTGCACGTAGCTCCCGGAAGTACTGCGCCTTCTCGGCGTCCTGCTTGGCGTAGAACCGTGCTGGCGTGGTGCGACTGCCTGCAAGGTACTTCTCTACGGCCTCGCGATTACGCTCCGACAGGTGGTCTATGGCAATCTGGCCGGTCTGCACCAGCTTTCCGAGAGCGGCGATTTTCTTGGCACGAGCCTCCTCCTGCGCCGACGCCGCGTTGATGTCGGCTTGTAGATTGCTGTACATGAATTGCTCCAGTCCAATAAGGTACGTAGTACCTATAGAGAAGTTCCCCGAAACGGCGCGTACCGAGTACGCACTTGGGCTATTGGTGGGTGACGCCCCTCCCAATGAGGGTCGCCTTGGCTGCGCCGGACACATGAGGGCAGCCGTTGAAACCTGTACTGAACCCTACGGGTAGTAGGCGTGGATGCGAACTCCTCCAGAGCCCGCCCGGCCACGGTTGCGACTTCGGCAACGAGGCCAGCGAGAACTCAGCGAGGAGCTACGGCTGCTCTCCGTCTCATGGGGGACACAAATTAAACTGCCTACAATTCGGCCCGAAGCCACGCCACGCTTTAGGTCTGACGACACACGCACAGCGCTGTGTGTCTTTGGGGGACACGAAAAGGCAGGGGACACAGGCGCAAAAGAAAAGGGCCGCCCGGATTGCTCCGAAGCGGCCCTCATTAGTGTAAGCAGAAACCGGTTACGCCAGTCGTGCCAGCGTGCGCTGTAGCTGCGTTAAATGCCACGCCCCGCCCGTAGCGGATTTGATGCCTAGGCCGTTCAGTTCATCGACCATCGCCCGCCTCGTCAGGCCTCTAGCCCGCATACCGTCCAGCACGCCCCGCAGCTTCTCGGCAAATGCGTCTGCCTGTTGCTGGCGCTCTTCGACGTTCGGTTTGAGATTGGCGGGTCCAGCCACCCCGAGCTTCACGCCACGACCCTTAGCGGCTGCCAGCGCTGCCTTTGTCCGGGCGCTGATCTGGTCCCGCTCCCATTCGGACATGACGGCGTGCATCTGGATCATGACCTTGTTGGCCTGCGGCATGTCCGCTGCCACAAAGTCCACACCACTCTCCAGCAGACCAGAAATGAAGTGGACGTTCCGAGCCAGTCGGTCCAGCTTGGCAATCACCAGCGTAGCGCCGTGCTTCTTGCACAGGGCCAGCGCCTCGGCCAACTTAGGCGTAAGCACCCGGTGAACCCGTCTTGCCAGCTAGGTGGCGCTGGGCGTCCAGCGATGCGGGAGCAGTTCGGCGATGTCGGCCGCCTTGTGGGTCGGCAGTCGCGTGAGGACGTCTTTCAGATAGGCGTAGGGATCGTGCCCGTTGAGCTTGGCCGATTGGATCAGGCTCATGACGGCAGCCGCGCGTTGACCGGCGCGCAGTGAGCCTGCAAACAACCAATTGGAGCGACCCAGGGCAACCGGCCGGATCTGTCGCTCGACGTGGTTGTTGTCGATGGGCACCGTCGGGTCGTCGAGGTAACGCACGAGAGCCGGCCACCGCTTGAGGCTGTAGTCAATGGCCCGCGCGATCGCCGAGCCGTCTGGGACGCGGCGTCGCTGTTCCTCGAGCCAGGCGTGCAGCCGCTCTAGAATCGGGCCAGCCCTTTGTTGCCGCGCTGCCAGGCGCTGGTCTGGCTCAGCATCCCGCACTTGCGCCTCGATCTCGTACAAGCTCACCATGTAGCGCAGTGCCTGGCCCGCCAATTCGCTCTTGTGCTTGTCGTGCAGTTCAAAGAACTTGCGCCGCGAATGGGCCATGCAACCGATCTCAGTGACGCCACCGTCGAAGCTGGCCTTGTAGCCGGCGAAGTCATCACATACCAGCTTGCCTTGCCACTGCCCCAGGAACGCGCGAGCGTGCTCGCCGCTGCGGCTGGGCGCAAACTGGTAAATCACCGCGCGCATCTTCTCGAACTCGCTCGGCGCATAGGCCCACAGGTAGGCGCGGTGCGTCTTGCCATTGCCGGGCGCGAGCATCTGCACTGGCGTTTCGTCGGCGTGCAGAACACCGTGGCTCAGAACCTCTTCTTGCAGGGCGTCCACCAGCGGTTGCAGACGCACGCCACAGATGCCCACCCACGCGCCCAGTGTCGATTGCGGGATGGCCAGACCGGCGCGCGCATAGATGCGCTCCTGCCGATACAGGGGAAGGTGGTCGCCGAACTTGGACACCAGCGTATGTGCCAGCAGTCCGGCCGTCGGGATGCCTTTGTCGATGACGTGGGGTGGCACCGGCGTCTGCACCAGCGTCTCACACTGATCGCACACCCATTTGCCGCGGATGTGACGCTCCACGGTGAACGTGCCCGGCGTGTAGTCCAGCTTCTCGCTGATGTCTTCGCCAATGCGCTTGAGCGCACACCCACAGGTGCAGGTCTCTGCGTCCGGCTCGTGGTGGATGTCGGTGCGCGGCAACTGCGGCGGCAATGCCTGGCGCTTGGGCTTGCTCTTGGCTTCAGATTTGGACGACGGCAGGAGCGCTTCCAGTTCGGTCTCAATCGCCTCGAGGTCTGCGTCAATGGCTTCGTCCAGCAGACTCGCCTGTTCAGATGTCAGTTGCTCGCTGCGCTTGCCGAACTTCCAGCGCTTGTGGATGGCCAGCTCGTGTGTGAGCTGGTCGATCTTGGCTTGCCGGTACCGCAACTCCCGGTCCTTCTCGCCGACCTGGGCCATCAACTGCGCAGCCAGTGTGCGCAGTTCGTCCGGGCTCAGGGCATCGAGGTTGGTGGGTAGGTTCATGCGGCGAGTCTGCCAGAACCCCAAGTCCTCTGGAAGGAAGCCAGTTTACGGCTTTGGGGGTATTACACGACCGTGATCGCGTGGTCGTGGGTGAGCGTCTGCCAAGGCAGCCCCGTCACCAGCGCACGCAATTGCTCGGGATTGAGCGCCGTGGCGATCGCCTGGTCGCCGTTCGTCCAGATGAAGCGCCCCTTGTTGAGGCGCCGCGCGGCCAGCCAGATGCCGAAGCCGTCGTAGACCAGCACCTTCATGCGCGTCGAACTCTTATTGGCAAACAGGTAGGCGTGGTGGGGGCGTGCCGCGCCGAACACCTTGACGACCCGCGCGAGGATCGTTTCGGTACCGGCGCGCATGTCCAGCGGCTCCACGGCCAACCAGATCGCGTCCACCCGAATCAACGCAACCACCCTTGCAGCCACTGGGCGCACTGCGCTGCGGCCGATCCCGGCCAGCGAAGACTGATCGTCGTCGCGCCACGGCGGACTTCGATCTGGATGTCCGGCACGGCAGTGGTCGGCTCGCCGATCCGCAACGGGATGAACTCGCCTTGCGGCACCCTCATCAACTCGCGGTCCTCAGGCGCGCCATTCTTTGCTTCCTGCTCGGCGACCCAGCGCCGCAGCAGATTCGCATTGAGGCGATGGTGCAGGGCTATCGCCGCGATCGAAACACCCGGCTGCATGCACTCCTGCACTGCCTTGGCCTTGAACTCGGCGCTATGCCGACGTCGGCGCCGTATTGGCGCGCTCTCTTCGATAGTGTCCACGTGTCCACCTAGAACTAGATGGACACGATGCTCCTTGCTACGCGGGTCCCCTTCAAGACGGGTTCACCGGGTGCTTACACTTAGGCCGCTTCGCCAGCGCGTCCGCGCCCTTGCCGGTCTCCACCTCCGTGAACTCGCCTAAGACTGTCCACTCCCCGCCGTTCAGGTACGCCTGCACAAGTTGCTGCTGCGCTTCGATACCAAGCCCGGACTGCCCTTGCTTCTGCGTTGATACGCGGTAGTACGTGACGAACTTGCCGTTTGCCATGTCTGTTCACATGAAAAGATGTTCATTTAATGTGTGTACAGATTGGGCGATGGCGTGCCGTGTGTCAAGCGCGGGATGCGGCAGGACGCGGCCAGAGGGGCTGCAATCGCTCCCGGCATCGGGCCGCCTCTCGGTGGCTGTTCGTGCGTTGCGTCGAGCCAGGACACCTCCTGGCGCGTCCGCTGCAATTCATGGGGAGGGGCCATCGGGGACATTGGCTGCGGCACGGGCGGCGCTGGCCCCGCGAAAATGCCATTCAGATTTTGGTTCGGGACGACGCCGCCTCGTCACATGAAGGTGTACGCTACGGCATCATCTATGAGCAAGACCGACCTCTGCTACTGACTCCATACATGGCCGATCTAGATACCAACACAGGAAACATCAGGGCACGTTGCACAACCTGCGACGGCGCCCTTTCGATGTTCGTAGATGCAACCCCTGACGGCCATCAGATTGGCTTACTTAGACGACAGGTCAGTCCCACCTTGGTCGAAACTTACCGGTTACTGAGATGCCTCGGGTGCGGTGCGGGCGCGATTGCCGCCCACGTTGAACAGAGAGGCAGCGTGCAGATGCCGGTGCTCATGGACTTCTACCCTGAATCAAAGGGAAGCTTAAATCTGCCGCCGGACGTACCTACGGGCATTACCAAGGAGTTTCGGGAGGGAGAGCGCTGCCTTGCATCTGGATGTTATCGCGCTGCCGCCGGGATGTTTCGCTCGGTGCTGGACAAAACATTGCGAGCCAATGGCTACAAGGAGAAGCGTGGGACGAACCTTGAGCAACAAATAGACGCAGCGGCGGCAGACGGTGCAATTACAGCATCCCGCCAACGAAAAGCCCACGATGAAATTCGAGTGCTAGGCAACGACGTATTACATGAGAAATGGCGGGAAATACCCGAAGCTGATGTGGAGGCAGCGCGGCAATACGCCCAGCGCATCTTGGAAGACTTCTACGATGACCGAGAATCCGTGCTTGCGCTACTCCGGAGCAAGGGCCGCGTTCCGGACGAAGACAGGGAAATTGAGGACAACCCTCCCAGCTAGATTGATTGTTCCGCCGGCTAGGGTGGCCTCCTACTCACGCCGTCTCGCCGTGCCACCACCCACCGAGATGAAGCCTTACCCATGAACCACGTTGACGAATACGAAGCCCGGCTACGCGCCCTTGGTGAAGTGGTAACGACGCACGCCCACTGCGAGGCGCTGGTGTATACGGCTTTCATGGACTACAGCGCCATCGACGCAGACCGGTTACGCATCATCCAAGAACATGGCCGCGTCAAAGTCGCCGACATGCCGAAGATCATAAAGGCATTCATCGAGCACTTCCCTTCTGATGACGCCGAGGCTGACCAGCGGGTTCAAGACGCGCTTAAGGAGTTCGACCGACTCACGCAGCAGCGCAACAAGTTCGTGCATTGGCAATGGGGCGTTGGGGTAGCGGGCGTACCATCGATCAGCGACATCACCAAGCAACGCGTCGGCGGTGACATCCGTTCGGAATCATTCGACTTGGAGGAATTGCACACACTGGCTAACCGGCTACAGGCAATCATCGGAGTGCTGGCTGTCAACTTACCATCCACAAGAGGCGTAATACCCAAACACATTCGGGAAGCTTTCTCAGCCGCCAGCACAGCAGCCAAATGAAACCGGAAGATGGCAGCACGCCATCCAATACACCTGCGACTCGATACACAAAACTCTGCGTAAATGGGGAAGATAAGACTGCGGAGATACAGGGGTTCGGTCATGCCATTGGACTCGACGCAGCTGCCCCACGTCGCTATAGCACTCTGCTCCTAATAGAGTTGTATGCGGAGACGATAGTGAAACGCCGAATGAACCCCGCCAAGGTCGTTCACGAGATTCGGAATCTCGAAGCAGGGACGCAAACGGTAGGAACGAAACCGGCTACACCATTCAAGCACCCGCCTCTGCAAGGGCTATGGCATAAGCACTACCTGCAAGATGGACTTCACTCGATGGCGCGTAACTTGCGGCTCGCCCTGCAGCGACATGGGTTACCACTCTTCGAGCAACGAGTGCGGGAGGCGCAAGAAGCGAACGAGGAGCGGTATCTGTCCAAAGAAGACGTGGCGGCCATTGTTCACGACGCCGTCGTCGAGAACTACATGCGTCGCTCCCATGCCGCCGAACTCACCGGCGAGTGGATCATCTACGCTCAGCATGAGGGGCAAAACTACTACCTCTGCCTTGGCGAACACAATAGTGGGGATGACGTACTGAGAAAGAAGATTGACGACCTGTGTTGCCAGGAGTTCCCCTTCCTCAGTTCGCTGCTCGCATAATGCCCTCGCAGCTCTTACCCGAGTTTCAACGCCACATCGTGCGCCCGCAAATGGGTGTAGCGCTTTAACATCTCCATCGTCTTGTGGCCTGTGATCGTTGTCACCTCCATGACGTTCAGGCCCTTCTCAAAAAACCGGCTAGTTGCCTCGTGGCGTAGGTCGTGCAGGCGGATGCCGACAAGCCAGCGGGCCGAGGGCGGTTTGCCCTCCGCCATACATGCAGCCTCATAGACGCGCCTACCGCGCCGCACAGCACGCATGAAGGCCGTCGTTACCGCATCCTCCTGCATGGCGAACGGGGCGCCCTCACCGGCCTCCTGACGCGTCTGGAGGATGGCAAGAGCCTTGCTGGACAGCGGGACCGTCCTCGGTGTGTCCGTCTTGGTCTTAGGTAGGTAGGCCGTCCGCCGCTCGAAGTCGATGTACTCCCAGTCCAAGGCCAGTATCTCGCCACGGCGCATGCCCGTCTCGACAGCGAACGGAATCAGGTCGGCCAGGACGGCGGACTCCGTGGCCGCAACAATGGCATCCAGCTCGCCCTGCTGCACTCGCCGGTCGCGCCCTGGCGGCAGCTTCGGCTTCACAACCTTGGGCACACCACCGGGCAGCACAATGCCCCACTCCCGCGTTGCCAGAGTCAGGGCACGGTTGATGAGGGCGAGGTGATGGATGACGGTCTGCGGGTTCAGCGTGCGTAGCTTCTCGTCACGGTACTCGGCCAAGAGCTGGGGTGTCAGAGCTGCGAGCTTGTACGCGCCGAGGCGCTTCTTGACCGCCGCCACTCGGCTCTTATCACTGTTCCCGCTGCGCTTCTTCGGGGAGACTTCCGCGAGATAGCGGTCCAACAGATCGGCCAGGATGGTGCCCTCGGCCTGCTTGTTCGGCAGGTGCACGCCCTGCTCTATCCCTGCCTCCACGCTCCGCGTCCATCGTTCGGCAGCGGCTTTCGTAGTGAAGGTCCTGCTCAGGAGCGGATGCCCCTTTTTTCGGACTTGTGCCCGCCATGCGCCATCGCGCTTTGTGAACGTTGCCATGCTCGGTCTCGGTAGACCGATGCTGTGTCCTCACTGCACCAAAATTGCACCAAAACGCCGCTCAGTTGGATAGAAGCCGCGCCAGCAAAGGCGCGGCGACCAGACGCTGAGGCCCTTCTAAGCCGACGGTCGGGGGTTCGAATCCCTCTGGGCAGGCCAAGAAAATCAATGAGTTACACAGAAACTCGAGGCAACTCGATTTCGGGACTTTCGCCGTGTAACTGTGTTGTAAGCAAATTCACGAGAGTTCTGGGGACACCCCACCCGAGCCAGCAGAGCGGTGCTGCGCCTGGGCAATCCTGCACGGGCGCACCGGACATCGCGTCCAAGAACATTGTCGTGCCCCTCATTGTCCGAGCGGACCAGCTTTCGCTTGTTGATTGACCGGTACGAACGTCGACGGCGCTGGTTCACCTTCATGTACGGGTTGCAGCGGGGGAGCTGCAGTGACGAACGCGAGCAGGGCAATTTGGGCTTTTGTTAACTTTTAGACCGAACTCCAGCCGCTACGATGGCCGTGGCACCGGCTCCCGTTTCGCGAACATGCGCTCCGCATCTTCCACAAGGCCTTGCAAACGCGTCAGGATGGCGTCCCGGTCGCCCCCATTCAGCAACAGGGTCTCCAGCGCGTGTGAAGCCTCGGTCAACGACACTTCACCCACCACCGCAAAGCCGCCCTTGATGAAATGCAGAGACTTCGCGGCTCGGCCATAGTCCGAGGCCTCGATGGCCGCCCGCGCCTCGCTCACAGACGTTCGGAACGACGAGGTCAGCGCCGACCAGATTTCCTGCGATAGCGGCCTGATGCCTCTGCTCCCACCTTCGACTGGGGCTTGGGCCACTGCATGCTGCATGACAGCTGCCTTGCTTACCGCAATGCCGCTCAATGCTTGCGCAAGCGCCTCGATCGACAACGGCTTGACGAGCATGTCGTTCATGCCGGCCGCCTCGCATGCCAAACGCTCTTCGGCGCTCGCATGCGCGGTCACTGCCAGCACAGGCACGGTCGTCCCCTGATTCCGTAGCGTCCGGCACAGGGCAAACCCGTCCATCCCCGGCATGCTCAGATCGGTCAACACGACGTCGTACTGCGCGGCATTGAATCGCTCCAGTGCTTCGCCGCCGCTTGCTGCGAGTGTGACGTCATGCCCGAGCGTCTTCAGTTGGTCACGCAGCAGCAGACGGTTCACCGGATTGTCTTCTGCAACCAGCACACGCAGTGCTGCGTGAGGTTGGGTGTCGGCCTCCCCAGGCTGTTCTTCGAATGCCTGCATCTTTGGTGCAGACGTGCGCAATGCCTGTAGCAGGTTGCGCAGGCTATAGCTCGACACCACGGTTCGACCGCGCTCGGTCACAGGCTCACGCGGACCATCATCAAGCACATCTACAACGCGCTGGGCACGGCGGACCAACGCATCCTCATCGGCAAGAAGCCAACGCGCGTCGCTGTGATGAATCAGCAGCACGTCGCACTCGCCCGCAAGGTCGGTGGGGCGCGCGCTCACGCGCAGGTTGGCACCTGAAGCCTGTAGATGCGGGACAAGCGCCTGCTTCCAGGTCTCGTCCTCACACAGAAACGATACGGACAGGCCTCTGAGCGGCTGCATCGGGCTTTCGGAGGCGGTAGGCGCATCCAGCACCAGCTCTACCGTGAATGTGGAGCCGCTCCCTGGCGCACTCTCTACCCTCACGGCGCCGCTCATCAGTTCTGCAAGCCGCCGGCATAAGGCCAGCCCCAGCCCGGTGCCGCCAAACTGGCGCGTAATGGACGTATCCGCCTGCACGAACGGCTGGAACAGTGCTTCCTGCTTGTCAGCCGAAATACCGATGCCGGTGTCCGTCACGCTGAAGGCGAGTCGAGCCTGCCCGCCTTGTTTGCGCAGCAACTGCACGCCAACCCTGACGGACCCAGCCTGCGTGAACTTGATGGCATTGCTCATCAAGTTGTTGAGGATCTGTCGCAAGCGCGTTGGGTCGCCCACATAACGTTGTGCGACGGTAGGGTCGATCTGGTAATAGAGCGCAAGCCCCTTCGCTTCGGCAACCGGAAGAAAGACCGCGATCACGGATTCCACAACGTCCACCACGTCAAAAGCGATGGACTCCAGCTGCATCTGGCCAGCTTCGATTTTCGAGAAATCGAGAATATCGTCGATCAACGCAACCAGCGTATGGGACGACGCGGCCACCACATTCAGGCGGTCTCGCTCCACACCATGCAAGGCATGCGAGCGTTGAATGAGTTCGAGGTTGCCCAGAATCGCGTTCAGCGGCGTACGGATCTCGTGGCTCATCATCGCCAGGAACGAAGACTTCGCGCGGTTCGCAGCGTCTGCCGCCGCGCGGGCTTCTTCCAACGCACGCTGCGTCTGCTTGCGCGAGGTGATGTCGACAAAGCTGCAAAGCAACGCATCCTCGCCCTGATATTTGGTGGGCAGAAGATCGACGTGCAGTTCAGCCGGCCGACCATCCGGACCATCGACTGCGATGTCCTGACTGACGACGGCGCCGGCTTTGGCCTGCCCGGCGCCGTAGGCGTCAAGGAGCCGCCTGTGCAAAGGCTGCCCACCTGCCCGATACTGGCCGGCGACATCGTTCTGCAGCAGCGGGGCGCCGGAGTCGAGCGCCACCAGACTGAGTCCGACAGGCGCAGCACCAATGATGGTGCGGCTCAGGTTTTCGCTTTCGAACACCCGCAAGGACCGCCGGTACGCTGGCTGAAACACGCGGTAGTGAAACAGCAGGACAAAACTCCAGAGCACGGCCAGCACGATGAACAACGCCGCCGCATAGGCAAGCAGCGGCTCACGCAGCGCGTTCAGAATCGTTCGCCACGAATAGGTGTACACCAACACCCAGCCGGTTTCGGAGAGCGGCTCACTGATGGTGAAAATGCCGTCGTGATAACTGCTGTCCGGACGTACCAGCCCGCGCTCCCACATGCGGTCTTTCACAACCTTCGTCGTGAGGGCACGAGCGGCTTCCGTCGACGTGGCTTTGCTGCCGATGCCCTCCAGCAGCACGTCTCCGCCCTTGGACAGCAGCAGCATGTTGCCGTCATAAGGCGCCTGGGCAAGGCGGTCCGCCAGGACCTTCACCGGCAGGTCACTGACGAAGACGATGAAAGGTTTGCCCCCTTCAAACGCAGGCTGCACAAGCTTGAAAACGCTGTCTCCGGTAAACGGGTCGACGTGCGGCGCCACCCAGGTCACCTTGCGTGTTTCCAGCAGGCGGCGATCGACTTCAGGGTCGTTCAGATCGCCAACGTCCTTTGCAAGCAGGTGAATGAGTTCGGCAAGGGAATGCGCCTTGACGTCGCGCATCGGGTCGCCCGAGCGCGGCGGCGGCATGATCGTGATGAAGCGTTCGTCTGGAGAGTAGTAGTAGCCGGTCAACGGCCTGCCGCGCTGCCGAGCACTGGCGCTGGCGGTAAACGCCTGCTCCTCGCTGAACGCCAGGTAGTTGCTGTAGCTCTCTGGGCGCTTCTGCTCGATATCGCCCATCGATAGCTGCGCTTCCAGCTCAGGACTCGCCCTGAGGTAGGCACGGCCCCCTTGCATCCTGAAGTCGCGTAGCAGTGCCTCTCGCGCCGGGCGGTGCTCGCTCCAGAGAAACTCGGCGTTGATCACACCGCGCTGCAGCGCTGCCTGCTTCGTCTCAACGTCGATCAGCAGCAGCGCTTTGTGCGTGAGAAAAATCTCTCGCCCGGCGGCAATGTAGTTTGAAACCTTCGCATAGGTCGCCAGCCCGGCGACTCCCACCATCACAAGTGACAGGACAACCGCGCCGCCGAACAACATGCCGCGCTGCATGAGGCCCAGTGCACCAAGCTCTTTGAAACGGGGTACCCGGCGATACCAAGGTTGCGTTTCAGTGGTCATGATCTGTAGGTGGTAGGGATGCCGAACCACTACTTTATTGAAATCGTGCGCGCTGTGCGCATCCAAGCCCGAAAGTTCGTACTTGTCCTACGTGCCGAAGCGATTTCGACTATGTCCTATTAGCGGAGCGCAACAAGGCGCGGAGAATGAACGTTCCCGCAACGTTGGACCGCTCATCATGGATGCCAAACTGGCTGCGCCGACACAGTCTCTCGCACCCATCTCATCGCAATCCGCACAAGCACTGCTGGCGTTTGCGCAGTTGCCCTGCGAACAGCGACGGCGTTTTATACTGCATCTCAACGCCTTCCTGTATGCCTCTCCGCATGGAAGGCGCGCGCTCATCGCGCAATGGGATGCAAAGGCCGTAGAGCCGACTTAGGTGCCATATCCCAACGCAAAACCAACGCACCACCGGGGATTTCCATGAACGAGCGTATTCGGCTGCTGCTTGCTGACGATCATCCTGCGATCATTCTCGGGGTGAAAGTCGCCGTCGAAAACGCGCATGGCATCGAGATTGTCGGCACCTCGCGGAGCTCTACCGAGATGGTCGCCTTTCTCGATACGCACGCGTGCGATGTGCTCGTAACGGATTACTCCATGCCGGGCGGGGCATACGGCGACGGCATCCCGCTGCTCTCGTTCGTCATGCGCCGGTATCCGGCCATGAAAGTGATCGTGCTGACCATGATGGACAACCCCGCCATTCTGTCGGCCATTGCCGCGGCCGGCGTGCATGGCGTTCTGAGCAAGTCGGACGATCTCTCGCACATCATTCCTGCCGTCCATGCGGCGATGCAGGGCCAGCCGTATTTCTCGCCCACCACACGTGCAGCCCTGGACGCTGCGAAACGCGTACAAGGCGACGGCGACCAAGCGCTCACCCGCAGGGAAAGCGAAGTCCTTCGCTTGTACGTCTCCGGTCTGTCCGTGAACGAGATCGCACAGCGCCTGCACCGCAGCAAACAGACCGTCAGCACGCAGAAGTCGACGGCCATGCGCAAGCTCGGCATCGAGCGCGATGTCGACCTGTTCCGGTACGCAATCGAGACCGGCCTGGTATCGGCAGCGACGCCGCAATCCCCTGAAGAGCAGGCCTGAGCGGCACCCTCATCCCTCAGAGCCGCGGCAACTCGTACAAGTACGAAAAGCCTCGTCCCCGTTCAGGATGCGGGGCGTTTTAGTACTCGTCAGATAGTGTGCACTGCGTCAAAAAAATACAGTGAACCCGTCGGAACAACACACCTACGGAGTCACCATGAACAAGACGCATCGCACCATCTTCAACATCGCCACCGGCACGTGGGTGGCAGCATCCGAAACCGCAAAGAGCCGCACGAAGGCCGGCGGCCAACGCGCACTGGTCCGTCACGCAATCGCTCTCGCAGCCGTCACGCTGGGGCTGGGCGCGACGCAGGCATTCGCCTACGTCGCCGGCAACGGCGCGCAGCAAGGCAATGCCAACAACACGGTCATTGGCGATAACGCCGACGGCAGCGCCGCCGGTTGTAACAGCAGCTATCTGCCGGGCTCCGCATGCAGCACGATCATCGGCAACAGCGCATCCTCGACCGCTGGCGCGACAACGGCGATCGGTGACCATGCCAGTACGACTGGCGCAAACAGTGTCGCCATCGGTGCATATGCGACGGCAAGCAGCTGGTCGCAAGCCATCGGTGCCGGCGCCAAAGCAACCGGCGGCTGGGCAACTGCCATTGGCCAGAGCGCAGTAGCAAGCGCCACCAATGCGCTCTCGCTTGGCACCAACTCGTCTGCAACCGGCGACGCCAGCGTAGCGGTGGGCAGCGGCGCTAAGGCAACCGGTACCAATTCCTTCGCACTTGGTTACAGCGCCAACGCACAAGGCGTTGATTCGATGGCATTCGGCCGCAGCGTCACCGTTGCCGGTGACAAATCGGTTGCCCTGGGCTCGGCAGCCAAGACCACTGGTGACAACGCCATGGCGCTGGGTGCCAACACGTCGGCCGTTGCGGGCAGCGTGGCACTGGGCCAGGCGAGCATCGCCGATCGTGCCAACACGGTGTCCGTCGGCTCCAGCACGGCTCAGCGCCAGATCACCAACGTTGCCGCAGGTACGGCTGACACCGATGCCGTGAACGTGGCGCAGTTGAACGCCGTCAACGCAACGGTGACGCAGCACACGACGGCAATCCAAAACCTGACGGACCGCAGCCGCTTCATCTCCGCCTTCGAGAACACGGGCGCAGCCGCCGCCACGCCGGCAGGGCCGAACTCGCTCGCAGTGGGGCAAGCTGCTTACGCCAGCGGCAACTCAGCCAACGCGTTCGGCTCGAACGCCCGCGCGGCTGCCAACGGCGCCACTGCGGTCGGCAGCGGTTCAACGGCCGGCGGCAACAATGCGACCGCGATCGGCTACGCGTCCAACGCATCAGGTGGCAACTCGTTCGCCATGGGCACGAACTCCAGCGCAGCCGCGCAGGGTGCGGTTGCCATTGGCGGAGCCGCTAATGTCAATGCCAGCGCCGCAAACTCGAGCGCCATTGGCTACCGTGCCACTGTCGCCGCCAACGTAACCGACGCAGTTGCGCTGGGCTCGAACAGCACGAACACGCGCAGCAACACCATCTCGGTGGGCTCCGACACTAATCAGCGTCAGATCACGAATCTCGCTGCTGGCACGGCCGACACCGATGCAGTCAACGTCCGCCAACTGAACGACACTGCCACGCAGCTTGGCAACCAGATTACGAACGTCAGCAACAACGTGACGCAGCTGGGCGACCAGATCTCTTCCGGGCAGATCGGCCTCGTGCAACAAGCCACAGCCGGCGCAGATCTGACGGTGGGTGCCGCCACCGACGGCGTGCGCGTCAACTTTGCCGACAAGAACGGCAATACCCGCACGCTGGCCAACATCAGCAGCGGCGTGGCCGATACCGACGCGGTAAACGTGCAGCAACTGCGGACGGAAATTGCCAAGTCGAGCGCGACGGATACGGCCTATTTCCAGGCAGACGGCTGGAGCAACAAGGGCGACAAAGCCCAGGTCGCCGCCGGTTCCTATGGCGTGGCGATTGGCTCGAACGCGAGCGCCACCGGCGAAAACTCGGTAGCCCTGGGGGCCAACTCGGTGGCCGACCGCGACAACGTGGTCTCCGTCGGCTGGGGCATGGGCGGCAATGGCACACGCCAGATCGTCAACGTGGCCAACGGTAACCAAGCGACCGACGCGGTCAACGTTCAACAGCTCACGCCCGTCATCGCGAGCCTGGGTGGCGGTGCAAGGATTGACGCCAACACCGGTGTGGTGTCTGGCCCGACCTACAACGTGCAGGGCGGAACGCAGCACGATGTCGGCACGGCACTCGACGCCATCGACGGCGGCCTGAAGACGGCACAGAGCAACATCGTGAACCTGGACGGTCGCGTCACCAACAACGAAACCAACATCCTCAACCTGCAGCAGCAGCTTGGGCAGGGTTCGATCGGCCTGGTGCAGCAGGATGCGGCCACGCGCAACATCACCGTGGCTGGCGGCACCGACGGCACCGTGGTCGACTTCACGGGCACCGCAGGCGCACGCCGTCTGACCGGCGTGGCCGAAGGCAGCGCGGATACCGATGCAGTGAACGTGAGCCAGCTCAAGAAGACGGGCCTGATCGACAACAACGGCAATACGCTTGCAGCGGTGACCTACGACGTGCATGCCGACGGTACGGCCAACTACAACAGCGTGACGCTCGGCGGCACGCAGGCAAGCGGCCCCGTGCAGTTGCACAACGTGGCCGACGGTGCGGCCGACACCGACGCCGTGAACCTGCGACAGCTCAAGCAAGCCGGCCTGATCGACCAGAACGGCACCGCGTTGGACGCCGTCACGTACGACGCCGGCTCGAACCGCACCTCTGTGACGTTCGGCTCTGCCGGTACGCCAGTGCTGCTGTCCAATGTGCGCGCCGGCATGGCCGACACGGACGCTGCGAACGTGGGGCAACTGCGCGGCCTGGCAGGCTCGCTGGGCGGCGGTGCGGGCTTCGCACCGGACGGCTCGTTCGTCGCACCGACCTACACGCTCAACAACACGACGTACAACACCGTCGGCGACGCACTGAATGGGCTGGCGGTATCGATCGGCCAGACCGGCGATCGTGTGACGACAATCGAGAAGGTGATTTCCACCGGCGCGTCCAACGCGCACGTGGCGACGACGGGCGACCAAGCCAGCACGGCAAGCGCCACCGGCAACACCGCGGTCGCCATTGGCGCGGGCGCGGCTGCCAAGCACGACAACAGCGTGGCACTTGGCGCGGGTTCGACCACCGACCGCGACAACACGGTGTCGGTCGGCTCGGTCGGCAGCGAGCGTGTCGTGGCGAATGTGGCAGATGCCGTCATGAGCACCGATGCCGTGAACAAGCGCAGCATGGACGCGGCCGTGTCGGGCGCCAACAGCTACACCGACCAGAAGGTCGGCATGGTGCAGCAGGCGCTGGGCGATGTGTCGCGCAAGGCTTACTCCGGCATTGCAGGCGCCACGGCGCTCACGATGATTCCGGACGTGGACGCTGGCAAGACGGTTGCCGTGGGCGTGGGGGTGGCGACGTACGAGGGCTATACCGCATCGGCCATCGGCGTGAGCACCCGCCTGAGCGATCGCATCAAGGCCAAGTTCGGCGCCAGCATCAGCGGCTCGGGCAGCACCTACGGCGCTGGCGTCTCGTACCAGTGGTAAGCCAGGCTGCCGCGCTGCTCAGGCCAGCCTGAACAGCGATCGGTCTGCGCCACGAGGCGGCGGTGTTCTACCGCCGCCTTTTTTCCGCATTCCGCCGCAACATCCCCATTCCAATGAACGCACGAATCCGAGTTGTGCTCGCGGACGACCATCCTGTCGTTGTCGCGGGCGTCACCGCCATCATTGAAGAATCCGGCGACATGGAGATCGTCGGCACAGCGTGCAACTCCAGCGAAATGGTTGCGCTGCTGGACCGCTATCCGTGCGACGTCCTCCTGACCGACTACGCCATGCCGGGCGGCGACTACGGCGACGGCATTCCGTTGATGGGCTTTCTGCTGGGCCGCTATCCGCTGCTCCGCATCGTTGTGCTGACCATGCTCGACAACGGCGCCATCCTCCCGCGACTCGCGGCAACAGGCATTCACGGCCTCGTCAGCAAGGCCGACGAGCTGTCGCATATCCCGCTGGCCATACGCTGCGTCGAGCGCGGGCGGACCTACCTGTCACCGCTCATGCAGGCAACGCTTGATGGATCACGCGGTGTCGGCGGAAAGGCACGCCCAGCCCTCACTGTGCGTGAAGAACAGGTCATCCGTCTGTTCGTGTCGGGCCTATCCGTCGGCCAGATTGCGCAACGCCTGGAACGCGGCAAGCAGACCATCAGCGCACAGAAGGTCTCTGCCATGCGCAAGCTGGGTATCGACCGTGAGGCGGACCTTTATCGCTACGCCCTCGAACTCGGTTGGGAGACGACTGCGGAGTACCGCGTTGCCAATCGTCCAGTCATGCCAACAGACCACTGACCTGCCGGGTTGCTACGACGAGACATCGCGACGCATTTCGTACTGGACTGATGTTCCTGCCCGACTGCATTTCCAATAATCAACCTGCGTGCACATCCCGTGCAGGCCCTGACAAACATCAACAAGTCTCCACTCCTATGAAACAAGCATTTGCAGCCGCCGTTATCGCAGCACTCTCCGCCTCCGCATTTGCTGCTGGCAACGGCAACCCGGGCACCATCACCTTCAACGGCGAAATCGTCGCCGGCGCCTGCGGCATCAGCGGTGACACGCTCGACCAAACCGTCTCGTTGGGTCAAGTGCCGGCCAACCTGTTCAGCAAGCTCGGCGACCGCTCGCAGGCGACGCCCTTCAACATCCAGTTGACGGACTGCGACACCAGCACGGCCAAGAACGCGTACTTCACGTTCACGGGCACGGCCGACACCGTCACCCCGGGCCTGTTCGCAACCACGGGCAGCGCTGCCAACGTCGGCGTACGCCTGCAGACCGCCTCGGGTGAATACCTGGACAACGGCGCCGAGCAAAAGGCACCGGTCGTTCTGTCCAACGGCAACAACACGGTGCAGTTCGCGGCGATGTACGAGTCGACCGCAGCCACCGTCACCCCCGGCCTGGCCAACTCGGTCGCCAACTTCACGGTGCGCTACCAGTAAAGCGATCTTTTCAGCCTGAGCGGCAGAGGGGGCGCAAGCCCCCTTTTTCTTGCCCACTCCTTGCTCGCCGGAGAAACCGCCGGCCCATTCAGACGTGAACTTCAAGCAACGGATCCTCTGCGCCAGCATTGCGGCCATCTGGTTGGCTGCAGACGCCGGCGCCACTGAATTCAATACCTCGTTCCTCAGCATCGACGGCGCGAGCGATGTGGATCTGACGCAATTCGCGCGCGCCGATTACACGCCGCCCGGCGCCTATCTGCTCGACGTTGTCTTCAATGGGCAGTTGCTTTCCCGAGAACAGATTGAATTCGTGGCGGCACCGGGCGACAACACGCGGGCATGCCTGCCATCAGGCCTGGTCGCCCAGTTCGACCTGAAGCCCGGGGTATCAAAGTCGCTGAACATCACCCAGGATGGCAAGTGTGTTGACCTCACCAGCATCGACGGCGCCGTCGTCCGGCATGACAAGGCATCGGGCCGCTTGCTGATTTCAGTCCCCCAGGCCGCACTCGAATATGCGGATGCGAATTACGTCCCGCCGCAACGCTGGAGCGATGGCATCCCCGGAGCGATGCTCGACTACCGGCTCATCGGCACCACCCAGCAGAGTCAGTCCGGACACACGACCACGCTACAAGGCTACGGCACGGTTGGCGCAAACGCCGGGGCATGGCGCGTTCGAGGCGACTACCAGGCTCAGCTGGCTTCCGGCGCGGCGTCCGATTTTGGTGGATCGTCCAATACATTCCAGTTCAATCGGCTGTATGCATATCGGGCGCTCCCCACGATCCGCTCGACGGTATCGCTCGGGCAGACCTACCTGAACTCCGACATCTTCGACACCTTTGCACTGACCGGCGCAGCCGTGCAGAGCGACGACCGCATGCTGCCGCCGGGCATGCGGGGCTACGCAGCACCCATTACCGGCGTTGCGCGCACCTATGCCACGGTGACGGTCTCGCAGCAGGGCCGCGTGCTGTATGCGACGCGGGTACCGCCCGGCGCGTTTTCGCTGCAGGATTTTTCGGCAAATGTGCAAGGCACGCTGGATGTGACCGTGCAGGAAGAAGATGGCACGGAGCAACGCTTTACCGTCACCACCGCCGCAGTGCCCTTCCTCGCGCGCGAGGGTGAACTGCGCTACAAGGCCGCAACGGGCACGCCCCGGCTCTTTGGCGGCAACGGCATCACGCCGGTCTTCGGATTTGCTGAAGTGGCGTACGGGCTGCCGCATGAAGTGACCCTGTACGGCGGCGGCATCGGCGCGTCCGGATACGGCTCCATTGCTTTGGGCGCCGGCAAGAATCTCGGCAAACTGGGCGCCGTCTCTGCCGACGTAACCTACGCGCGCGCGCACCTGTGGTGGAGCGGCGAGACGCAGACCGGACGCTCCTATCGATTCAACTACGCCAAGCACTTCGACACCCTGGATTCGGATCTGCGCTTCTTCGGCTATCGATTCTCGGACCGTACCTACACGAGCTTTCCCCAGTTCTTCGGAGATCCGACGGTGGCCGGGTTGGCCGGCAGCCGTCAACGCGTTTCGGTTTCGTTGGCCAAGCGCCTCGGCATGCTTTCGACCTTCCTGACATACGACCGGACCAGCTATTGGGATCGGACGCCGGACGACCGCATCGGATTGACGCTTGCCAGAACGGTCTCGCTCGGCAGTCTGCACAACGTATCGCTGAACCTGTCTGCGTACCACACACGCGGTTTTGCGGGCGAAAGCAACCAGGTGTTCCTCGCGATGACGATCCCGCTTGGGAACCGGCAGGTGGCGTCGTCCAGCGTCACGACGTCCGGCGCCGGCGGCCTGAACTTCAGTACGGGCTACTCGGGCAGCGACGACCAGGGGCTGAGCTATGCCGCATACACGGGCACCACGAACGGGCGCGCATCACTGGCCGCAAACCTGCGCAAGCAGACCAGCACCATGCAGGTCAACGCGCAGGCATCCGCCACGGGCGATACCTATCGCGCGGCATCCCTCGAACTCGATGGCTCGCTGGTGGCCACCCGGTATGGCGTCGCCGCGCATGCCATGGGGATGAACGGCGACACCCGTCTGCTCGTCTCCGCAGACGGCGTACCCGGCGTGGCCTTTGCCGGCACGCAGGCGCGGACGGACTCGCGCGGCTATGCCGTGATCGGCTCCGTCGCGCCATTCAACATCTACGACGCGCGCATCAACACGAAGCGCACGTCGCTGGAGACCACGGTGAATAACCCAGTCCAGCGCGTCGTCCTGACGGATGGCGCCATCGGCTTCCTGCGCTTCGACACCACGCACGGAAGCAACGTACTTGTCGCGCTCATCGACGCGGCGGGCAAGGCCGTTCCTTTCGGCGCTTCTGTCGTGGACGTGGGAACCGGCAAGGAGCTGGGCATCGTTGGCGAACATGGTGTCGTTTATCTGGCCGGCGTGCGCCCCGGCACCGTGCTGTCTGTCAGGCAGTCGGACAAGCGCCTGTGCGATGTGGCCAACGTGCCTGCCGCACTCACGCTCACCCCTGATCCCATTGCCCTGCCCTGCACGGCGGGCGCCGATATTTCTGAGAGGAAACCTTCATGATCCGATCCGCTTTCGCCCCCATCCCGTACTTCGCAGGCCTGAGCATCCTGATGCAGCTTTGCTCACCGGTGCACGCGGCGGTCATTCCGGACCGCACACGCATCATCTACAACGCCGAGTCGCAATCGGAAAGCCTGACCGTCGCCAACAAGAGCGAGAAGTATCCCTACGTGGTCCAGTCGTGGATCGAGGACGCTGCAGGCAAGCGCATCACCTCGCCTTTCATGGTGCTGCCTCCGCTGCAGCGCATTGAACCGAACGAGCGCAACATCCTCCGCATCGTGAAGCTGCCCGGCGATATGCTGCCGACGGACCGGGAATCGGTCTTCTATCTGAACGTGAGGGAGATTCCGCCCAAGACGGACGCGCAGAATGCGATCCAGATCGCACTGCACTCGAAGATCAAACTGTTCTACCGGCCCAAGGGCGTGCAACCCAAGCCCGAAGACGATCCGTCTCTGCCGATGACGCTGCGGCTCGACGCATCACGCCATAAGTTGGTGCTCGACAACCCGACGCCTCTTCACATCACGGTGGTGGAGCTTGCTGCGGGTGAGGAGAAAAAGACGCTGAAGTTCGATGCGGTCATGGTCGCGCCCAAGGCCACCGCTGAAGCTGATTTCTCCGGCGCGCTGCCGGCCACGCTGTACGTCTCTCATATGAACGACTGGGGTGGACAGAACGCCGTCAAGTACACCTGCGACGGCGCAACGTGCCGGAGCGCGCAGCCATGACGACGTCTGCTCAACGGTTCGTGGCGAAGCTCGCTTTCCAAGCCATGCTTGCACTGGCTTGTGTGCTCGGATCGCAATCGGCGATGGCCATGCGCTGCGTCGCTTCCGGTGGTGCCGACAAGTTTGTCGAGCCGATCGGCTCCGTGCAAACGTATCCTGTCAACGCGCCAGACGGCTACATCATCTGGATATCGCCCACGCGCACGACGACCGGCTACTGCTACAAGGATCTGCGTGCCGGCGTGTCGTGGGAGGACCCCGTCTTCTTCTACGCCAATCCCGCCAACATGGACCCCGCTGCCTGGGGCCTGGAGATCGGTATCCGCTACAAGGGCGTCGACCACTTCGGAGCCAGCAACCAAGTGGGCACCGGCGTGCCGACGGGCGACATCGTGCCCGTGTGTACGACCGCGGATTTCGATGCAGGCCTGTGCCCCAAGGTGCCGGTCAGCATCACGTATCAAGTCGTCGTCAGAAAGCGGGGCACGTGGACGGGCGTGCCGCAGGACACCTATCCCGTATTCCAGTTCGACGGCGCACGGGGCTTGAACTGCTGCAATACGAGCTTTCAATACATCCTGAGCGGGCTGGAGAACCTGAAGCCGACGCCGTGCATTGTCGATGTCACGGTCACACCGGAGCCCGGCATCGTCGACTTCGGACAGGTTCAAGCCACACCGACAGGCTTTTCGCCCACGGCTCCGACCCGGCCGTTCAGCCTCGCGCTGACCAAGCAGCAGTGCACAACCTCGGTCAAGATCAATGGCTATTTCCAGACATCGAACCCGCTGCAAGATGGGCTCGTGCTGCCATCGGCTGACAGCCACTTCGGCATCAGCATCCAGGACCGGACCGGCAAGATGCTTCCGATCGGCGAGCCGTTTTCGCTGGCCACGTTTTCGCCATCGGACACCTACATCGATGTGCCGATGACGGCAACGCTCAAGCCGCTGGGCGCCCCGAAGATCGGGCCGTTCACGGCCGTGGTCACCGTTCAGATTCTGTACGACTAGCGAGAGTCGACAACCAGTGAAAACAATGCACACCTACGCAGAACACGGCCCGGCGGGCTCCGCACGGGATCGTATCCGTCCAATTGCGATGCACGGAATGGCGCCCTCTTTCTGGTCGCGTCCGATCGTCATTCGAGGTCAAAGATGAATCAGGCATGGGCTGTTCGGACGCTCGTCGTCGGGACTGATCGCTGGTGGCTCGATCGCGTGATAGCGGCGCTGCGCGAAGGCGGCTACAGCACAACGCACGTCAATGACCCGACAGGCGCACACGCGGCCGTCATCACTGCGAAGGCCGACGTTGTCCTTTTGTCGCTCGGCGCAATCGATGAAGAAGCACTTCGCGACCTGCGTTCTCTGCGTTCCAATGCGCACACCGCCCGGCTGCCGGTAATCGCGGCGGTGCGCGATGCCACACCCGCAGCACGTATCTCAGCCTTCGATGCGGGTGCCGATGAGGTCTGGAGCGGACAGTGCCACGCGGGAGAGCTGCACGCCCGCATCCGTGCGCTTCTACGGCGCAGCGGCTGGGTTGCAACGGAGCTGGAAAGCCGAATGCACAGTCTCCAACTGCACGCGATGTCGCATTCCGTGACTGCACAAACCGAACTCGGCCCCCGAAGGATTGTGCTCAGCCCCATTGCCTTCCGGCTGCTGCGCTTTCTCGTAGCCAACCCGCGGCGCGTGCACTCACGAGAAGAACTGTTGGCGCAGGTCTGGGGCAACTGCCTCTGCATCGGAAAACGTACGGTGGATGTGCACATACGCAAGCTGCGCATGGCGCTCGAAGGCACCCACTCCGAGGGGTGGGTGCAGACCGTGCGATCCGGCGGATATCGATTCTCTCCGGCTGAGGACCTCGAACCCACCGATGGCGCGACATTCGAATACACCGGCAGAGAAGGCGAGGCGCTGACTCTGGGTCGGTAACTCGGCATGCCGACATCGACACCGTCGACATCATCGCCAACGGCCGGCGGCTTCCGGATAGCACGCCCGATTCACATCAGGAATTTCTATGCACATCGCGCTCGTCCATTCCGCATCGAACGACGGAGATTGGGTGGAAAGCACCTTGAGGCACCTCGGCCACGAGGTTGTTCGCTTGACAACGCTGGAAGCGCTTGTCAGCACCCTTCATCAGGCTTCGTACGATCTTGTTGTCTTGCATGACGCCGCAGATCATGCGGACATTCTTGAAGCGCTGACGTTCCTGCGCTCACGCGCTCTCCAGACTGTCCCGGCTCTGATCTACGGCAGCAAACCAGACCAGCTTGCCATCGCCCGCCTGCTTGACGGTGGGGCGGACGACTATGTGGAAATGCCAACCGGAGCACTGGCGTTCTCAGCCCGCGTCACGGCGCTATTGCGACGCGTGTATCCCGCCCGCATGCACCAGGCCAGCTTTACCGTGGGCGCGTTCGACGTCATGCCCTTGCGACGCATGGTTCGGGTGCACGGTATTCCTGCCGACCTGACCGACATAGAGACGCGCCTTGCGCTGCTGCTGTTTACCAACATCGATCGCACCCTGTCACGCAGCCAGATCTTTGCGTTGGCCTGGGGACGCACTGTTCCACTGATGACGCGGACCATCGACACCCATGTATCGCGGCTGCGGACCAAGCTCGGCCTGTATGAAGACAATGGCGTAGTCCTGCGCGCGGTCTACAACGTCGGCTATCGGCTTGAGCGCTATTCCGCCCAGAGCGGCCAGGAATTTGCACCGGCACTGCCTTACGCTCTCCGTGCGTAGCGTTCTGGCGCTGCGGTGCGGTTGCTTGGGGCCTGTGTTGCGAAACCGGGCCTAAAACCCCCGCACACGAGCCTCTGACGCCGGAACATGCCCCTCCCACACCCGGCATCGACCCTCAGCGCGTGGAAGACGCACCTCAAACACTCGCCTTCCGCTCTTGAAGCTCGACATTTCCGACCTCCGACAGCCGCCTTCGAGCCTCGGACGGTGGCGCTTCAGCCTCAACAGGTCAACGTCGAGTCTTTGACGGCGAAGCTCGGCCCTCGAAGCTCCGATGGGTCGGATGTTTTTGGGCCGCGTTCGGGCCTCTGAGGGCCGCGCGCCACTGTTTGACGGTTGCGCGCCGATGTTGGACGGTCAACATCGGGCGTTTGACATCGGCATACGCAATCAACACCGTGACACTCGGCGCTCTGCGAGAGGACGACGTGGGGCGACGGGGCCGGGTTGGCCGCTGCCGGTCCGGCGCATTCCCGCGTCGAGCCGGAATGCCAACCCGCAAGGTGGGCGCCCGACGCATGCCTGCATTCCCGCTACCTCCGGGTCAGCCGTGGAAGGCGTATGGCTCCCGTGCCGCATGCCTTTTGCGCCCTTCCCCCGTTTTAGAACCGATACCCCACCGACAGAAAGCTCGCCAACGGGTTGATCCGCACCTTCGTCGTCGTTGTCACGGTGCCCACGGGCGCTTGCGTCGTCAGCGTGGTCTTGGTGGATAGCCACATATACGACACCGATGCGCCGATCGACCAATGTGCGTCGAGGTTGTACGTCAACCCGGCATTGACGAGGGGCGCGAACGACTTGCTCAGCGATGCCGTGGTCGGGCCGACCAGCATGGAGCCCGTGGTGGGCGAGGCCAGTATCTGCCCCGTTGCCAGCGGCCGGCTCAACTCGATATCCCGATACCACACATAGGCCAGCCCCGCGCCAAGATACGGCCTGAGGCGCGCATCCGGGTCACCAAAGTGGTATTGCAGTTGCACGGCCGGGCTCCACGCCCGTGCGGTGCCCATTTCGCCGACCGCCGCCAGCGATCCGGTGCCGCGCAGGTGCAGCTTGGGCGGAATGCCGAACACCGTTTCCAACGCTACATGGTCAGTGACGAAATACCGCGTGGTGAGCGCAAAGGTATTGGCGTTGGCCAGCGTGGACCCGCTGCCCGGCACCACGGCCGATTGCCCGAGCGCATTCACCGTCAGCGGTTGGCTGGAATCCTGAGGGGCAAGATGCACCCAGCCCGCGTTGACGACCCACTGCCCTGCCGACTGCGCATGGGCGAGCGAGGTCGCCGCGAGCGACAAGAGCATTGCCGCGCGTGTGGTCTTCATGTTGTCTCCGTTTTTTTTAATGTAGGGACTGCAACTGCTGGAATGCGCCGTGATGCGGCGCGGGGCACTTCACCCGCTCATGCGACATTGAATGCGACGGTGGGCGGGCGAGGAATTCCTCCTTCGTTTCGATGCGCCACAACGCTGGCGCATCCGCACTTCAATTGATGGAAAAGGGAAATGGGAAACGTCCAAGCACTTCACGCGCGGTGGCAATCGATGCGCAGGCGTCGAGCTTGACCGACGCAACGAGACCTCTGGACTTGTCTTCCGCCACCTCCAGCGCCTCAAATGAGATACCCGCATCCTTGAGGGCAGTAGACAGCGCATCACGCGTTTCACGGTGCTTGAGTGCCGGCTTGAAGATCTTGCCCACCGCGGTCAGGGGCATGGTTTCAATGATGTTGACCTGCCGGGGCAGCGCCGCACGTTCGGCAATTTCCGCCTTCAGGAAGGCGAGCAGATCGGCTTCGGTGGCGGACGCACCGGCGCGCAGCTGCACGTAGGCAACCGGCAGCTCGCCCGCATGCACATCCGGGCGCCCGACGGCGGCGGCAATCTGCACGGCGGGGTGACGATGCAGCGGCGCTTCAATGGTCTGCGGATCGATGTTGTGACCGCCGCGGATGATCAGCTCCTTCTTGCGGCCCGTGAGCCAGAAGTAGCCCTGTTTATCCTGCCGAGCCAGGTCGCCGGTATTGAGCCACCGCCGGCCATCGCCCGTATCGATCCAGAGTCCCTCGTTCTGCGCGGCCTGGCGGTAGCCCGAAAAGACGTTGGGGCCCGACACCAGCACCACGCCCACCTCGTCTACCGCGCAATCCCGCACGTACGTGCCACCCTCGTCCAGCACGACGGTCTTCATCGGCTGCATGGGCACGCGCAGGCCGATGGAGCCAAGACGGCGCTCGCCCATGGGCGGGTTGACGCTGCTCACGCACGTCGCTTCGGTCAGCCCATAGCCTTCGAGAATCTTGATGCCGGTCTGCTCCTGGAAGCGGCGAAAGACTTCGACCGGCATGGGCGCGGCGCCGCAGAGGCCGTATTCGAGCGATCGAACATCGCGCTCTCCAACGGGCACCTGCAACAGCGAAGCGTAGAGCGTCGGCACGCCGCTGAAGAAGTTCACGCGGTGGTGCTCCACGATCTCCCAGAAGCGCTGGATCACGCCCTCGCCGCGATAGCCTTGTGGCGTGCCGAGCACGACATGCGCGCCCCTGGAAAACGGCAGCAGCCCGGTCACCAGAACGCCATTCACATGGAACAACGGCAAGCCGCAAAACACCACCTTGCCGGGGCCGATGCCTTCGCCCAACACCTGCGCCGTGCTCCACGCGTTGGCAACTTCATTGCCATGCGTGCGCATCGCGATCTTCGGCAAGCCCGTGGTGCCGCCGGTGCAGAAGTACGAAGACGCATCGTGCGCAGCAATGTGCCGTCGGCTGTTCAGGCCGTCTGCACGCTGCGCCTGGATCGCGCTGTTGAAATCGTGGACGCGCACCGACATCGGGACTGCACCATGCACGCCCTGCGGGCCCAGCAAGCGCAGCACTTCGTTCTTCTGGATCTGCGCGGCACATTGCGCCGCGCCATGCACGCGGTCGGCCAGGTTGACCAGCACCAGGTGCCGCAGGCTCTTGATCGCGGGCAAGTGCGGCTGCAACTTGACCCACGTATCGGTGCCGGGAAACGGTGCCAACGTGACCAGCACCGACGCACCGGCGGCATTGAGCAGCTCGGCCAGCGCGGGCCCTTCGAGCAGCGGATTGAACGCTGCGACGATGCCGGCCGCCTGGCCGCCCCAGATCACGAAATGTGTTTCCGGCAGGTTGGGCAGCACAAATGCGATCACGCTGTCTTTCTTGACGCCGATGCTGTCGAAGAAATTGGCCGTCTGCGTGATGCGTTCAAGAAGCGCCGCGTAGCTCCACGTCTGCGGGGTGCGGTGGTCATTGACGCTCAGAAAGAAGCTCAATGCCGGCGCCTGCGGATTCAGGCTGGCGCCGCGACGGATCATTTCGTAGGTGCTCGACGGAAGATCGGGCGGAAGACCCTGCCCTTCCGCGGCTTCCACGTCCTGCAGGCTGGAAAAACCGGACATGGCGCTTACTCCTCGGCAACGATGCGATTGCGCTGCATGCCCAGATCGATCCGCCCATCCGCCGAATGGATCCGTGCTTCCACCACGTCGCCCGGCTTCAGGTACTGAGGGCGCGCGGCCTGCACTTTCAGGAACATCTCCCACTTCGCCTTCTCGGGCAGCATCGCGGCCATCTTCTGCTTGGTCGGCGAGGGAATCGACAACGCGCAGCCCGCCGGCGTGCCCGTGGCCAGCAGATCGCCTGCTTCCAGGTCATGCACGCGGGACAGCTCGGTCAGCGTCTCGGCCGGGCCGTAGACGAGGTTGGCCGTCGTGTCGTTCTGCCGCAGCTTGTCGTTGACGGTCAGCTTGAGCTGCAGACTCCGGAGCGCCGGGATCTCGCGCGGTTCCAGCAGCGTGAGCCACGGGCCCACCGGCCCGAACGTGCGGAACGACTTGCCCTTGTAGAACTGCATCTGCGGGATCTGCACGTCGCGCGCGGAATAGTCGTTCACGATCACGGCGCCCGCCACATATTCGTGCAGGTTGTCTTCGGTCACGTCGACTGGCCCATGCATCGCCTTGCGCATCACCAGGCCAAGCTCGATCTCGTAGTCGAGAAACTGCACGCGCTTCGGTTTGATCACGTCGCTGTCGGCCGCGACGATGCAGCTCGATGCCTTGGTGAAGATCATGTTGTACGTCTTCACGTCCGGGTCCATGCCGGACTCGATCATGTGCTGGCGGTAGTTCGCGCCCTGGCAGATGAACTGCTGGTTGCGCGTGACCGGAGACAGCAGCTTCACCGCCGACACGAGCAGTGTTTCTCCACTCAGCGCAGCAAGCTCAGCAAACGTGGTGTTGCGAACCAAGTCACCCGTCGTGGCATAAGTGCCGGGCACGGGCGTGATGCGGGTATCGCGGATCACGCCCCATTGGGTCTGATCCTGGTATTCAAAGCGAACGATATTGATGGACATGGCGAACGATGCGTTGGATGGATGACGGCCGACGTCGCTTGTGCGGCCTCAGGCAAAGAGCCGGGCGAGCGTGACGAGCTTGCGCAGCGTCAGGTCGGGGCTGCGCCGCAGGTTGCGGATCAGGGCCGCAATGGCCGCCGGTGTCAGCTTCGGCTTGGTGAAGCTGGCCGGCATGGCCTGGCCCCACTGCGACATGGCCTCGCGGCTGACGGGGTGAATGCCGGTGGGCAGATCGGCGGTGAACAGGTCACCGTCGCAGTAGTGCTCGTGCTTGTCGCCCCACGGGTCTTGCCAGTAATCGAAAATCTGGCTGCCGAGGATGTGCCGGCCCAGCCCCCAGGCGTGCTTCCACCCCTGCTCGCGCAGCATGCGGTGGCCCATGCCGACGGCATCGGCGTCGATCAGTTCGAAGGCGCTGTGGCTGTACTTCGACACAAAGCCCTGCGCCAGCGCGAGCGTGTGGTGGTCGGCCGGCGTATCGCCCAGATCCAGCCGCATGAATGCAACCGCAGGCGAGCCGTCGGGCAACACCTGCACGTCGCTCGGGATGAAACCGAAGTGCTGCGTGTACCAGGCGCAAGTGGCCTGAAAGTCGGCCAGCTCCAGGACGACATGCCCGAGGCGAATCACCTCCGGCGTGCCCACGGGTGGCCGCTGCGTTGCGTTGATGCGCACGGCGGCGTCTGCCGAGTTGAGCGGCAACGGTGAACGGTGCGGCAATTCGGTTGTCTGCGCCTGACCCGCAATCGCATCGACGCGGAACCCGGACGGATCGACGAGTCGCACGCGATCGCCACCACCCGGCCAATCCGACGGCTCCACGGTCGAGGCTCCGGGTAGTTTCGCCAGGGCATCCAAGGCGGCGCGTCCGGCCACCTGCAAGCCGAAGCCGGCAAAGGCGGCCTTTGGCGCCTTGCGCACGACATAGCAGAACGGCGCGGGGCCGGTGCCGCGCAAGAGCAATGTCGCCTCGTCGCGCTGAACCGTCACGAGACCAAAGTCATTGAGGAACCGCTCGGCGCGCTCGAGGTCGGGCCGATCGAACATCAGGTAGGCCAGCGCCAACGCCTTGGTCGTCGGCTGCGGATGGCGTGCAGGCTGTGCTGTGGTGAGTTTCATGGCAAGGCACTCAGGCGGATTGAACGGCAGCAACGGCAGCGGCGGTGTCCGCTGCGGGCATGGGCGCAGGTTGGTTGCCGAGCAGCGCCAGGCTTTCGCAAACGAGGCGGTCTGCCTCGGCAGCTGGCCCGTCATGGGCGACCGTGCGGTCCGGACGCACGACGGCCGCCCAACCCACCGGCACCGCGTCGGGAAGGAATGTGCCGTTGAGGTCTTCCCAAACGCCGGGCACCTCGCGGTGCAGAGGCTGCCCGCGATGCGCGATCCGAACGAACGTGCCGCCCAGGCGTTCGAATGCCGCTGCCGTTGCGGGCTCCAGCGCCGCGCGGGCGTCGCAGCCGAAACCGACTAGCGTGTAGCCGTGGCCGAGCACGTCGTCGCTCAGGCACGTGTGCCCCTCGGCATTCCTGACCCAGCCCTGCGGTATCACGCCACCGCGCATCAGCTTGGTTGACGAACATCCTTTGACGAACAGCCCGGTCTTGAACGCATTCTTCGGCTTGATGCGCAGTTCTTCAAACTGCGAGCGCAGGCTGGGCACCAGCCGCGTCAAGCGCATCAAGCCGTGCGTCAGCAGCGCGATGGGCGCACTGCGCGGCATCACCAGCTTGCCCATGAACCGCGCGAGATTGATCATGGCTTTCGCGTGCGGGCGGCGCTCCTCGTCGTAGGTGTCGAGAATCCGCGCATCGGCCCGTCCTTGCAGCACCCAGGCCAGTTTCCAGCTCAGGTTGGCGGCGTCCCGCAGCCCGGCGACCAGCCCTTGGCCGACAAACGGCGGGGTGATGTGCGCCGCATCGCCAACGAGGAACACCCGGCCCACGCTGAACCGGTCGACGGTTCTGGCGTGAAAGCGATAGACCGCCTTGCGTTCGATCGTGATGTTGTCAACGTCGGTCCATGGCGCCAGCAGCTCGCGAATGCGGCCGTCCGACTCCATCTCTTCACGTCGCTCGCCCGGCTGGAGCATGAACTCCCAGCGCTCGCGCGCGCCTGGGGCGACCATGTGCGGCGTGGGGCGCCGGTGGTCGCAGAGGAATTCCACATGGTCAATCGGCCGTGGAACGTGACGCGCATCGACGATGAGCCAATCCTCCGCATACGTGGTGCCGCGAAATTCCTGCCCGATCAGGTGGCGCACGAGCGAACTCGCCCCGTCTGCGCCCACCAGGTAGCGGGCGCGGACCCGGTGCACCTGCCCGCGGCCGATGTCCAGCGAAGCCAGTACGCCATCCGGCAGATTCGTGAGGCTGAGCAGCGTGGTGCCGAGCGCGACATGCACATCCTCGTGCGCGGCCAGGCGTGCGCGCAGGCAGCGCTCCAGATCGGGCTGATAGAACGTGACGAGCTTCGGATGGCCATCCAGGCTGCCCAGCGTGTTCACCCGCCCGAATTCGCCCAGCCAGGGTGAATGCATGCGGACGTGGGGAATGGCTACCGTTTCGAAATCCCCTTGCCCGATGCCGGCCTGTTGCAGGATCCGCAGGGCCTCGTTATCCAGCGCAATGGCACGCGGGGCCATGTAGATGTCGGGAGCCTTGTCGATCGCCATCACGCTCACGCCGTGGCGCGCAAGCAGATGCGCCAGCATGGCCCCGACGGGGCCGAGCCCGACGACAAGGACGTCCACCTCAGATGGCATCGCGCCAGCCGCCCGGGGGCGTGCGCCAGCCGTGGCGCGTGAACTGGCACGCGCATGTGCATTTGTCTCCACCGCTACTCCGTTTCTTTGTCTACGTCTTGGTCAGGTTTTTCACCTTTTCTGACATTAGAGTCATCGCTGATGATTTTTTCAATATCGACATTCAAATCTATAATTGCAGCCACGACAAGGACCACAGGACGGACCCCAAGACCATCATGGCCACCACCGAGACTCGCCGAACCCCGAAGCGCTCCGTCGCAAAGACGCCTACCCCTGCGGCGCCTGCCACCGACGAGCGCGAGCCCCGTGGCGCACGCCGCAAACGGGAAACACGCGCGCGGCTGCTCGACGCCGCGCTCCGGCTCATGGCGGATCGGGGCATGGAGGGCGTGGCCATCAACGAAATCACCGAGGCCGCGGATGTGGGTTTCGGGTCGTTCTACAACCACTTCGAATCGAAAGAAGCCATCTACGCCGCACTGGTGAGCGCGGTGTTCGAGGAGTTCGCCGATTCGCTCGACAAGCTGACGGAAGGGTTATCCGACCCGGCCGAGATCATCTCGGTGTCGGTGCGGCATACGTTGGTTCGGGCGCGGCGCGAGCCTGTGTGGGGACGCTTCCTCATTCGCGAGGGCTTCTCGGCGCGCGTGCTGACGCACGGCCTCGGTCAGCGCCTGCTGCGCGATATCGAGCGCGGCATCGCGGCAAAGCGGTTTGTCGTGGTGGATCCGTTCATCGGATTCCTGTCGGTCGGCGGCACCGTGCTGACCGCCATCTCGGCCGAACTCAACTTTCTGGCGCCCGGTGCGCCGGCCGCGGATGTCGTCAAGGAGTTGGGATTTTCTGGGGACCATTTCCCCGAGCGCACGGCGGCGGCGCTGCTGCAGACGCTGGGGCTCAAGCGCGCTGAAGCCGAAAAAGTGGCCGCCCGGCCGCTGCCCGTTGTGGAAACAGCCGACAGCGCAAGCTGACCTGAGCGCCCGCGTGGCAACGCGGGCGTCTACGCAAATAACCTACCTGGCGACGGTACTGGCCGCCGAATCCACGCAATCTCGCTTCGATCGCGCGACCTCTGACGGTTCGGCAGCGTCAGCCACCACCGCATCGGCCATCTGCGAAGCCAGCGCCTTCAGCGCGCGCCGATGGCCTTCTACCACGCCCTCAATACCGGCGGAGACGTCCTCCTGGACGACGCTGCGGCACGTCAGCAGTTGACGGTCATCCGCAGTACGAATCGTCCAGACGGCATCGATGAGGACGTGCGAGCCGCGCCACGCATCAAACCGCTGTACATCCACGGCCACGCGGTAGATCGGCCTTTTCCCATCGTAGGGAAGGCCGTGCAGGTCCATCGTGCCGGTCTGCAACGCCAGCCCGGACGACAGCGCCGCACGGATCTCATCGCCCACTGGCGACGCCCAGCGGTCCATTTCCAGGACGTCGACCTGCCCTGAACCGGCCTGGACGACGAGCCGCCTGCCCGCCACCGACGGCGGAACGCGCACCGACACCACATCAACGAAAAAGGCGCGTGCGGGTGCCTGCGCCCGTGCGGCCACCGCAACGCTATCGGCATCACCACCTAGCAAGCTGTGAAAGCGCGCCGGCGGCGAGCTGCATGCCGCGAGCGCTGCGCAGACAACCACGCCGGCATCGACGCGGCAAATTCGGAGCCACGACACCATCACCGTGCATCTCCTTTTTTGCCGAACAGCAGCGATTCCGGGTGACGCTCCAGATAGTCCGTCAGCGCATTGACCGATTGAAGCGTGCGCGTCAGTTCCTGCACCGCGTCATGCACGTCCGACTGGAGCGGTGAGTCCTGCCGCAACGTCGCCTGCGCTGCATTGAAGGTCTGCTGTGCGGAGGCCAGCGTGTCCCGCGCCTGCGGCACCACGTCTGCGTCGAGATGACCGAACAGGCGGTTCGCATTTTCGAGCGTGCCATTCAGGTTGTTGCCGATCTTGTCGAACGGCACCTGGTTCAGCTTCTTCGCGATGTCGGCAAGCTGCACCTGCAGTTCATCCAGCGAATTCGGCACGGTCGGCAACTCGACCGGGGACCGGTGGACATCGACCGTCGCACGTGGTGCCTTGGGGAACATGTCGAGCGCCACGTACAACTGGCCCGTCAGGAGGTTGCCCATGCGCAACTGCCCGCGCAGCCCTTGCATGACCAAGTGCTGCAGCAGTTCATGGCCGCCTGGCGTGTCTGGCGCAGGAAGCGAGGTGTTGGTGCGCCGGCTCAGCCGCGACGGATACAGCGCCATCGTGACGCGCATGCTGAACGTTTTGCCAGCCTCGTCGTATTCGATGCCGATGTCGGTAACGTTGCCCAGCGCAATGCCGCGCAGGTCCACGGGTGCGCCAACCGACAGGCCGCGCAGCGACTGGTTGAACCGCATGACCACAGTCAGCGGCGCACCGTCGGGCTCGCGCATCGCATCGGCTTCATCGGACGCCAGGTGGAACACGGTGCTATCCGGTGGCGGGGGCCCATCCGCCTGGCCCGGCGGCGACTGAAACGCCAGCCCACCGACGATGACTGTCGCCAGCGACTGCGTATTCAGCTTCAAGCCGCTGGAATCGAGCCGCAGGTCGACCCCGCTGGCATGCCACCAGCGCGTGTTGGTGCCCACGTATTTGTCGTAGGGGGCGTTGACGAACACCTTCACCTGCACGCCCCCACCTTGCTTGTCCAATGCAAAACCCACCACCTGCCCCACTTGCAGATGGCGATAGAAAACCGGCGCACCAATATCGACCGAACCCAGCGAATCGCCGTGCAGCGAAAACTGGCGCCCTTGCTGATCGGTGGTGACGGATGGCGGACTCTCCAGCCCGACAAACTGGGTCCGGCTCTCTTTGGAATGCCCAATATCCACGCCGATATACGCGCCGGAAAGCAACGTGCCCAGCCCGGAGATGCCGCTCGCGCCCACGCGCGGGCGGACCACCCAGAACCGGGTGTCCTTGGCCGCAAAGCGCTCAGCTTCACGCGCCAGTTGAATCGTCACCATCACGCGCTTCAGATCCGGCGTGAGCGAGATGGCCTGAATCGTGCCGATCTCGACATCCTTGTATTTGACCTTCGTCTTGCCAGCTTCGAGGCCTTCCGCATTGGCAAAGGTGACGGTGACGACCGGGCCTTTCTCGGAGATGGTCTTGGCGACGAGCGCGAGCCCGATCAGCGCGGCGATCAACGGCACGAGCCAGACCAAGGACGGAAGCCAGCGCCGCGGCGGCGTGATGTCGGGAAGGGGGAGATCGATAGGACGCATTGCTTGGAAAGAAGAGGTGGCGAACGAGGGGTGTGCGCGGGATGCGTTCAGGAGTCGCTTTGCGCGGCGTCGGCATGGGCGTCGGCGTCGGGGATCGGGTCCCAGATAAGCCGGGGGTCGAATTGCATGGAGGCGATCATGGTCAGGATCACCACCGCGCCAAAGGCCAGTGCGCCCGGGCCCGCGGTGATGACGGCGAAGGAGCCGAAGTGCACCAACGCAACCGTGAGCGCCACGACGAACACATCGAGCATCGACCACCGGCCGATGCGTTCGACCAAGCGATAGAGCCGTGTCCTTTCGTGCGGACGCCATGTGGAGCGCCGATGTGCCGCAAATACCAGCACCGCAAGAATGGCGAGCTTGAGCATCGGCACCACCACGCTGGCAATGAAGACGACGGCGGCCAGACCCCAATCGCCGGACGTCCAGAAGTACGCCACGCCGCTCAGGATGGTGTCGTCTTCCGAACGGCCGAGCGAAGTGCTGTGCATCACCGGCAACAGGTTGGCGGGGATGTAAAGCAGCGCAGCGGCAAGCAGCAAGGCGGTTGTCCGCGAAACGCTGGCCGGGCGGCGTTCGTGCAGGATCGAATGACAACGATGGCACCGCTGGTGTGCCTCGCCCCGCTGAAACGGTTGGACGCTGCCGCATGTGTGGCACGCCACGAGCCCCGCCTGCTTCGTGCAGACGCCCTTGACCGGGTCGGCCACGACGGCTTCGTTCTGCGGCGAGTCAGCTCGCAGTTCAGCAGACGGCGTTGCGCCATCCCCTGCCCTGATTTCGTCGCAGGCATGCCAGAGCCTGTGTGGATCGAACCGCGACACAAGCGCCAGCAGCACCGTCAACGCGGCGAATGCAAACAGGCCGGCACCGGGAATCACCCGCGCGAGGCTGATCATCTTCACCGTCGTGACGAGCACGCCCAGCATGAACACTTCGATCATTCCCCAAGGCCGCAGCCATTGCAGGAAGCGGATGACGTGGCGAAAGCCAGGCGTCACAGTGCCCGCGCGCAAGGGAAGCAACACGTACAGCAAGGCGACCAGTTCCATCGACGGAAACAGCGTGGTCGTGAACCACACGGCCGCAGCCACCAAGCGCATGTGCCCCGCCCATAGCGAAGACACCGCGTCAAACAACGTGGCTTGCGACGCCATGCCCTGCGCCCTGAGGGTAATGATCGGGAAGCATTGGGCGATCAGCAGCGTAATGAGCGCCGCAACCGCCATTGCCGATACGGCGTCCAATGTCGGGCGGGCGCTGTGGACACTGGTCAGGTCGCTCGCACAACGCGAGCACCGGACGTTCAAACCGTCCAACATTGGCGGCCGCCGAAACATGCGGTCGCACTCATGACAGGCAATCAGGTGGGCGGATTCCATGGGCGTGGACTAAGCCAATCGACTAGCCAAGCGACATTGCAGGCGAAGCACGGCACTCCACGCTTGTGGCGTGGAGGCCGAGCCCGACCCAAGGCAATGTCAGTCTTTGGCGATCGTCTGAGCGGTGGTTTCGGGCAGTTCGCCCATGGCCTGGAGCAGCGCCGCCGTGTCGCTCATCCGGCGGCTGGTCGCACGCACGGTGTCGAGTTGCGCAGTCAGGTACTGCTGCTCGCTCGACTGCTCCGCGGATGCCGGCAGCGCACCGAGGCGGCGGCGCGATGCGGTCTCGTTGAACGCTGTACGCGCTGCGGACGACGCCACTTCGGCTGAAGCGAGCGTCTGCGCGTCGTTCTCGAGCGCGGCGAGCGCATCGGCAACGTTTTCAAATGCCGACAACACAGCCGACTTGTATTGCAGGACCGCGGCGTCATACAGCTCCAGCGTGGCCCGGCGGTGCGCCATCAATGCGCCGCCGTGGAAGATCGGCTGCGACAGCCCGGCACCCACCGCCCATAAGCCGCCTGCACCTGAGAGCAACGCCGGCCAGCTCAACCCACCGCGACCGAGCGAGGCTGTGAGCGACAGGCTTGGGAACAGCTGCGCGGTGGCCTCGCCCGCGTCTGCGGACGCTGCCCTGACTGCAGCGGCGGCAGCGCGGATATCCGGCCGTGCCCGCAGCAGATCCGATGGCACCGCCACAGGCACCTGGTTCGGGAGCGAAAGGCTGCTGAATTCCGGCACCGCGGGCGCTGCGTCCGGCGTGCGGCCCAGCAACACGGCCAATGCATGGATGGACACCGCACGCTGTTGACGCAGCTGAGGCAGCGTCGCCGCCAGCGATGCGGCGCTCTGCGTGGATGCCAGCGCCTGCGCATGTGAGAGCGCCCCCAGCTCGTACCGCCGTTGGGCATCCCGCGCCGTGGCGTCTGCCACCACAACGAGACGCTCCGTCAAGGCGATCTGCTGATCCAGCGCGGCCGCATTGATGACCGTGCCGACAATATTCGCTGCGAGCGCACGCCGTGCTGCCTCCAGTTGGCAGCCACGCACATCCACCCGCGCCGCGCTCGCGGCGTTGGCATAGCGCGTCGCACCGAAGAGATCGAAGGTGTAATGCGCCTGCAACTGCCCAACAAACACGTTGTAGCGCAGCGCCTCGGGCCCCACGCCAGCGAGGTTTGGCGTACGCTGGCGCGCGACCTGCGCCCCGGCGTCAAGGGACGGCAGTGTTGATGCCCCTACCTGCGCACGCAATTCCTCCTGCGCGGCGGACAAGGTCTTCTGCGTTGCGGCCAGCGTGGGGTTGTTGCGCAAGCCCTCTTCCACCAGCGCGTTCAATGCATCGGAGCGATAGAGCTTCCACCACTGCGGCACAGGTGCGGCGCCCACATCAAACTGCTGGGCAACGCCTGCAGCTTCCACCGTCTTTGCAGGCGGCGTGGTCACGCCATAGTGCTCCGGCGAAGGCACGGCTGGCGGCGTGCTGGTCGGTGCCAAGGAGCACGCCGTGAGCGCGAGCACCGATGTCGCTGCAAGCGCGCACGTCATACGAGAGAGTTTCATGATCAATTCTCCAGGGCTGCGGTGCCGGTCGGAGGCACTTGCCGTTCGTCCGGCCGCACCTTGAAACACGCGGCATACAGCGCCGGCAGGAAGAAGATGGTCAGTACCGTGGCGATGGTGATACCGCCCATCAGCGCGGTGGCCATCGGCCCGAAGAAGCCGGAGCGCAGCAGCGGAATCAGCGCCAGCACAGCGGCGGCCGCCGTGAGCATGATGGGTCGGAAGCGCCGCACCGTTGCGCCGATGATGGCATCGAAGCGTTTCTGGCCGGCCGCGATGTCCTGGTCGATCTGGTCCACCAGGATCACGGAGTTGCGCATGATGATCCCGAACATGGCAATCACGCCGAGCAGCGCCACGAACCCGAACGGCTTGCCGAACAGCAACAGCGCAGTCACCACGCCAATCAGGCCCAACGGTGCCGTCAGCACGACGATGAACGTGCGCGAAAAGCTCTTGAGCTGGATCATCAGCAGCGTCAGTACGGCAATGATCATCAGCGGCATCTCGGCATTAATGGACGTCTGTCCCTTCACGCTCTCTTCCACCGCGCCGCCAATCTGGATGCGATAGCCCACCGGCAGCTTGGCGCGTTCGTCGGCCAGGGCCTGATCGATGTCACGCGTCACGCCAATGCCCTGCGCGTTGCCGCGGACGTCGGCCTGCACCGTGATGGTCGGCTGGCGATCGCGTTCCCAGATCACGCCGTACTCGAGCTTGTTCTGCATATGCCCAAGCGCGCCGAGCGGAACCGGGCCGTTGGGCGTCGGCATGGCCAGGCCGGCCAGCCTGGCGGGGTCGACGCGTTCCGTCTTCGGCGCGCGCAGGTCGACGTTGATGAGCTTGTCGCGTTCGCGATACTGCGTGACCGTATAGCCGGACAGCGTCATGGCGAGGAAGTTGGAGACATCCTCCGACGTCACGCCAAGCTGACGCGCCTTGATCTGGTCGATCTCGAACGACATCGAACGTTCTGCCGGTTCATCCCAGTCGAACTGCACGTTCTGGGTGCGCGCGTCGGCACGGACCTTCTCGGCCACCTTCTCGGCGATGCTGCGCACGGTGGCGATGTCGTCGCCGCTCACGCGGAACTTGATCGGGAAGCCCACGGGCGGGCCGTTCTCGAGCTGGGCCACACGGGTGCGCACGCCGGAGAAATCCTTCTCGAGCGTGGCGTTGAGCCAGCGCGAGAGCGCGTCGCGTTCTTCAACGTTCTTGGCCGTGATCACGAACTGCGCGAAGTTCGGCTGCTGAAGCTGCTGATCCAGCGGCAGATAGAAACGCGGAGCGCCGGTGCCGACGTAGTCGACAAAGTGTTCGATCTCCTTTCGACCGTCGAGCGCTTTCTCCAGGCGCTTGGCCTCGCGCAGCGTGGCGTCAAACGACGCCCCTTCGGGCAAGCGCAGATCCACCAGCAATTCGGGGCGTTCCGAATTCGGGAAGAACTGCTGGGGCACGCGCGTGAACGCCGCCATGGCCAGCGCGAACAGCACCGCCGTCACACCCAGGATCACCCATCGGCGCTGGATGCAGAACGCGATCCACCCCGACAGGCGCTGATAAAAGCCGGTGTTGTAGATGTCGTGGTCATGGCCATGTTCAGAGGCGCCGTTCTTGTGCTCGGGCAGCATGTGATAACCCAGCAGCGGCACCAGCACCACGGCAGCAAACCACGACACGATCAGCGAGATGGCGGACACCTCGAAAATCGAGCGCGTGTACTCGCCCGTGCTCGACTTGGCGAGCGCGATCGGAAGGAAGCCGGACACCGTCACCAGCGTGCCGGTCAGCATCGGGAATGCCGTGCTCGAGTAGGCAAAGGCGGCGGCGCGCAGGCGGCTCCACCCTTGTTCCAGCTTCACGGCCATCATCTCGACGGCAATGATGGCGTCGTCCACGAGCAGCCCCAGCGCCAGCACCAGGGTGCCGAGCGAAACCTTGTCGAGCCCGATGCCGAAGATGTGCATGCACAGTGCGGTCACCGCCAGCACGATGGGGATGGAAATCACCACCACCATGCCCGTGCGCAAGCCCAGCGATACAAGGCTCACGATCAGCACAATCGCCACGGCTTCACCGACCGACCGCACGAATTCGTCCACCGAGTGCTTGACGGCATGCGGCATGCTCGAAATCGGAGACAGCTTCAGCCCTGCCGGCAGCGTCGCCTGCAGTTCACCCGCCGTTGCGTCGAGGGCTTTGCCGAGGTCGATCACATCGCCGCCCTTTTGCATCGTGACGCCGATGCCCAGCACGGCATGGCCGTTGGCGCGCATCTGCGTCACGGGCGGGTCGTCATAGCCGCGTGTGATCTTGGCGATGTCGCCCAGCCGGAAGGTGCGCTTGTTGACGGTGATGAGCATGTCGGCCAGCGCCTGCACATCCTTGAACGCGCCGGTCGGCCGCACGAAGACGCGGTCATCGGCGGTCGTGATCGTGCCGACCGGTGCCACGGTGTTCTGTGCGTCGATGGCCTGTGCGATCTGCTGCGGCGTGATGGCGAGGCGGGTCAGCTGCGTGTTTGAGATTTCGATGAAGACGTGCTGGGCCGGATCGCCGAAGTAGTCCACCTTGGCGACGCCGGGCACGCGCAGCAGAACGGTCCGCAGCTTGTCTGCATAGTCGTGCAGCTGCGCCGGCGAGAAGCCATCGCCTTCCAGCGCATAGATATTGGTGTAGACATCGCCGAACTCATCGTTGAAGAACGGTCCGACCGTGCCCTTGGGCAATGTCGCGCGGATGTCGCCCACTTTCTTTCTCACCTGATACCAGGTCTCGGGCACGTCCTTCACCGGCGCCGAGTCCTTCATGGCGAAGAAGATCATCGACTCGCCGGGGCGCGAATAGCTCTTGATGTTGTCGACATACGGCGCCGCCTGGAGCTGGCGCCCGATGCGGTCGGTGATCTGCTCCTGGACTTCGCGCGCGGTGGCGCCGGGCCAGTACGTCTGGATCACCATCGTCCGAAACGTGAACGGCGGATCTTCCGACTGCGCGAGATGCGTGTAGCCAATCACGCCAAAAAGCGTCGCCAGCCCAATCAGGAAGATCACCAGCTGCTGGTGGCGCAGAGCCCATGCCGACAGGTTGAAGCCGCCTTCGTCCGCCTGAGATGCAGACGCCGCGGCCGGCGCCGTGCCTTGCACGGTTTCGCGATCGTCGGCGCTCATGATGCGAAGTCCTCAGGGTGCAGCGGGGCAACCACCTGCACGTGTTGGCCGGCGTTCACGGCGTGCACGCCCTGCATCACAACGCGATCGCCGTCGTGCAGGCCGGAAGCGACCAGCACGCTGCGCTCGTCGTAACGCGCGATGGTGACCGGGCGCAGCTCCAAGGTATCTGTGTTGGCGCGCACCACCCAGACCGCGGGCTCCTCGCCACGGTGAAAGAGCGCCGTGACCGGGAGCTTGAACGGGCGCGCGGCTCCCGCCTCGCCCTTGGCATCGAAGGCGATCGTGGCGGTCATGCCCATGCGCACCGCCGCGTTCGGCGCCACGAGAGACAACTTGACCCGCCACGTCCGGCTTTGCGAATCGGCCGTCGGCGATACCTCGCGCACGCGCGCCTCGAACGTTTGCGAGGGCGCGGCGGGAAGGCTCACGCGAGCCTTGCTGCCGACGGTCAGCGAGGACAGTGCGCTCTCCGGTGCATCGCAAACGATGTCGACGTCGCCCGTCCAATCGAGGTGATAGACCGATTGACCTGCCTGGACGTTCTGACCGGTGTCGGCGTCCTCTGACGTGATGACGCCATCGTGGTCTGCCACCAGCGTCGCGTAGCGCAGGCGATCGCCAACGAGTGCGGCCTGTGCGCGCGCCGAATCGCGTTGCGCAAGCGCGGATGCGTAGGCGTCCTGCGTCTGCTCCATCTGCGCCGGCGCGATCAGGTTCGCCTGCAATTGGGCGCGGTCGCGGTCAAGCTGTTGCTTGGCATAGACGAGACGATGTTCAGCAGCTTCCAGCTGCGCCCGAGCGTTGGCAAGGTCGTTGCGCAAATCAGCCTGATCGAGCATCGCCAGCACCTGGCCTTGCTTGACGCTATCGCCGATGCGCACGCGGCGCTCGACCACCTTGCCGGCAACACGGAACGACAGCGGCGTGGAGTACCGCGCCTGCACCTGCCCCGGCAGTGTGTTGGCAACGGCGTTGCCGTCCGGGTGCAGCGTCAGCGCAACGACCGGTTTGGGCGCGCTGACCAGGGTTTCGCTGTGGTGACAGCCCGCCAGCAGTACAGCGCAGCAGGCAGCAATGACAAGGGGCGCACGTTTGGAACGCCCGACAACGGACAGGTGGGGGCGCGCTGTCGTTTGCGCATGACGACCGGGATGTTTCACGATGTTTCCAAGCAAGTGATGGCCTAACGAACAATGGGTAACGCAAACCCAGGAGCCGCGCCTCTTCTGTGCGATCGGCTCTCCGGTTACGCGTAACGGAACTCGGATGTCGGGTACGCGAGTCGCCTGTCTCCACGGCGTTCAGGAACCACTTCTCGGCGAATGGCTGCACTCAGCCGGCAAGCAACGGCGGACGGCTCTCTGGCCTTTTCGCCTGGGTGCTTGCCCCATCACCGCGTCCTAACTCAGGGCGCATCACCCTGATCGACCCTACATTCCGACATTAAACTCATAACTGATAATCTTGTCAACTATGACGTAAGACACTATCATCGCGGATGAGAACACCATTCCAGACCCCTATGCGGAACCTCACGAATCGCGTGGCAGAAGGCTGCCGCGAGCGGCGCGGCACACGGCGCAAACAAGAAACACGGGCACGTCTGCTTCAGGCGGCGCTGTTGCTGTTGTCTGAAAGGAACATCGAGCGCGTCGCCATCAACGAGATCACCGAAGCCGCTGATGTGGGCTTCGGCTCGTTCTATAACCACTTCGGATCGAAGGAGGGGCTCGTTACCGCCCTGATCGACTGGGCGTTCGAGGACTTTGCCGACAGGCTGGATGGCATTGCGCATGGCCTGAGCGATCCGGCAGAGGTCATCGCCATCTCGGTCCGCCATACCTTGCTGCGGGCGCAGCGCGAACCGGTCTGGGGCCGGCTGCTGATGCGCGAAGGCTTGTCGACACGCGCCCTGACGCGCGGCCTGGGCTTGCGCCTGCTACGCGACAGCAGGCGCGGGCTGGCAGCCAAGCGGTTCGTGGTGTCGGATCCGCTGACAAGCGTGCTGTCGGTGATTGGCACCGTGCTCGCGGGTGTGGCGGCCGAGCTGCACTTTGCGGCAGCCCCCGCCACCGCGCAGCGCAGTCAGCGGGCCGCTGCGGTTCGCATCGAACACTTGGCCGAACGTGCGGCCGTCTTCGTACTCCAGGCACTGGGAGTCAAGCGCGCGGAAGCAGAGAGAATCGCGCAGCTGCCGCTGCCGGCGGTCAGGGAAGGCGACGCGGCGGCAGCGGTGTGAGCCCTCGCGCCACCCGGCCGGGGCGCGCATCGCCGAGGCGTCTCGACGGCGCTCGGCGCCAGGTAGCAAAAGCACAGTGCGACCGCAACAGCGGCGTTGGCATGCAACGCCAGCAGCACACCAGACATCCTGAAAGCCTACGCGACATAAGCCCCGCTCGCCGGCTCGCGTCGGCACTGTCTTGGCGAAATGTCCTCAAGGACGAACGCACAGGAGGACACGCATCTCCCCCTCCGGATGCCTACCGCTCTACCGCATCGCCCTAATCAAGCTGTCCCTGGCAGACATACTTGATGTGCAGGTAGTCGTCCAGTCCGTGCACCGAGCCTTCGCGGCCATAGCCGGATTCCTTGACGCCGCCGAACGGTGCGGCCTCCGCGGCCAGCGCACCTTCGTTGATGCCCACGATGCCGGTTTCCAGCGCTTCGGCCACGCGCCAGATGCGGCGTACATCCTGGCTGTAGAAATAGGCGGCCAGGCCGAACGGCGTGTCGTTGGCGGCGGCAACGACCTCCGCCTCGTTGGAGAACCGCGTGAGCGGTGCGACGGGGCCGAACGTTTCTTCGCACGCGCAGGCCATGGTGGCATCGGCGCCGGTCAGCACCGTGGGGGCGTAGTAGTTCGGGCCGAGCTGCGTGAGGCGCTCGCCGCCTGCCATCAGCCTGGCGCCCTTGCCGATGGCGTCCCGCACATGCCGATCGATCTTCTCGACGGCGCGGGCGTTGATCATCGGGCCGATCTGGGAGGCTGGGTCGCTGGCGGGGCCCACCTTGAGCGCTGCCACGCGGGCAGCCAGTTTGGCGGCAAACGCATCGTGCACGGCGTCGTGCACGAACACGCGGTTCGGCGATACGCAGGTCTGCCCGCCGTTGCGGAACTTGGCGGCCATGAAGCCGTCGACGGCCGCGTCGATATCGGCGTCATCAAATACGATGAACGGCGCATTGCCGCCCAGCTCGAGCGACAGCTTCTTGAGCGTGTCGGCGCTGCGGCGCGCCAGGTGCTTGCCCACGGGGGTGGAGCCGGTAAACGTGATCTTGCGCACGCGCGCATCGTCCAGCCACACATCGACGACTTCCGGCGTGCGCTCGCGCGAGGCCGTCACGATGTTCAGCACGCCGGGCGGCACGCCCGCCTCCTGCGTCAGCCGCACGAGCGCGAGGGAAGTCAGCGGCGTGTCCTCGGCCGGCTTGCAGACCACCGTGCAGCCCGCCGCCAGCGCGGGGGCGATCTTGCGCGCGATCATCGCCGCGGGAAAGTTCCACGGCGTGATGGCCGCCACCACGCCCACCGGCTCGCGCAACGCAAACATGCGGCGGCCTGGCACGGGCGCGGGAATGGTCTCGCCGTTCATGCGCGTGGCCTCTTCGCCAAACCATTCGATGTAGCTTGCGGCATAGGCGACCTCCCCCTTGCCTTCGGCCAGCGGCTTGCCCTGCTCCAGCGAGATGAGCGCGCCCAGGTCATCCTGATGCGCGAGCACGAGATCGTTCCAGCGCTTGATGATCTGGGCGCGCTGCTTGGCCGGCACCTTGCGCCAGGCCGGAAATGCAGCATGCGCGGCATCGAGCGCGGCACGGGCCTGCGCCGCGCCCGAATCCGGCACGCGCGCGATCAGGTTGCCGGTGGCCGGGTCGGTCACGTCGAGCTGCGCGCCGGCAGCGGCCTGCCATTCGCCGGCAATGTAGTTGGCGTTGCGGATCAGATCCGCACGTTGGATCGAGAGAGACATGGTGTGGAGTCGGCAGCAAATGAACGATCAGGCGGAGGCAACGTGCGCGGCAATCGCCTCGCCCACCTGCGTGGTGTTGGCGGTGCCGCCCAGGTCGGGCGTGCGCGGGCCGTCCTTGAGCACCGCCTCGATGGCGGCAACGATCGCGTCGTGGGCGGCGCGTCCCGCCCCCTGGCCTTGCGTGAGGAAATCCAGCATCAACGCGCCGGACCAGATCATCGCGATCGGGTTGGCGATGTTCTTGCCGTAGATGTCGGGCGCCGAGCCGTGCACCGGCTCGAACAGCGACGGGAACGTGCGATCGGGGTTCAGGTTGGCCGATGGCGCCAGGCCGATCGTGCCGGTGGTGGCGGGCCCAAGGTCCGAGAGGATGTCGCCGAACAGGTTGGTGGCGGCCACCACATCGAAGCGGCCCGGCTGCAGCACGAAGCGCGCGGTCAGGATGTCGATGTGCTGCTTGTCGAGCGTGACATCGGGATATTGCCGCGCGACTTCATCCGCGCGCTTGTCCCACCACGGCATGCTGATGGCGATGCCGTTGCTCTTGGTGGCGAGCGTCACGTGCTTGCGTGCGCGGCTCTTCGCGAGGTCGAAGGCGAACTTCAGCAGCCGCTCTGCACCCTTGCGCGAGTAAACCGATTCCTGGATCACGACTTCGCGGTCGGTGCCTTCGTACATGATGCCGCCGAGCGACGTGTATTCGCCTTCGGTGTTCTCGCGCACGACGTAGTAGTCGATGTCGCCGGGCTTGCGGTGGGCGAGCGGGCACGGCACGCCTTCGAACAGGCGCACCGGACGCAGGTTGATGTACTGGTCGAATTCGCGGCGGAACTTGAGCAGCGAACCCCACAGCGAAACGTGGTCCGGCACGGTGGCCGGCCAGCCGACGGCACCGAAGAAGATTGCATCCATGCCCTTGAGCTGGGTCTTCCAGTCGTCGGGCATCATCTGGCCGTGCTGCTCGTAGTAATCGCAGCTGGCCCATTCGATGTGATGGCACTCCAGCTCGAAACCGAAGCGCTCGGCCGCCGCCTGGATGACGCGCAGGCCCTCGGGCATGACCTCCTTGCCGATGCCGTCTCCGGGAATGATTGCGATGCGGAATGCTGGGTTCATGGTGTTCCTTTGTCTTGTCAGGCGGAGAGCGGCACCGGATGCGGCATCGCGTGGTCCCGTTCGTCGAGCCAGCCCTGCCGCAGCTCCGGCACCGAGTTGGCGAGCTGTTCGTAGTACGGATGGTGCGGGCCGCGGTCAAAATCGGCGCGCGCCACCTGCGCGAGCTTGCGGCCGTGCTGCATCACGACGATCTCGTCGCAGACGGCGCGCACGGTGTGCAGGTCGTGGCTGATGAACAGATACGACACACCCAGGTCGCGCCGCAGATCGGCCATGAGGTTGAGCACGGCGGCGCCCACCACGGTGTCCAGCGCAGAGGTCACCTCGTCGCAGAGGATCAGGTCCGGCTCTGCAGCCAGTGCGCGCGCCAGGTTCACGCGCTGTTTCTGCCCGCCGGACAACCCGCCGGGCAGGCGCCGCGCGACGCTATGCGGCAGCCGCACGAGATCGAGCAGCTCGCGAATGCGACGCTGCAGTGCCTCGCCCTTCAACCCCTTGTAGAACTGCAGCGGCCGCGCCAGGATGCGCTCGATGGTGTGCGACGGATTGAGCGCCGTATCGGCCATCTGGAACACGATCTGGATGCGGCGCAGCTCATCGTGCGTGCGGTTGGCGAGCCGCGGCTGGAGCGGCCTGCCCCGGAACGTCATGCCCCCGTGGCAGGGCGCGATCAGGCCCGCGATGGCGCGTGCAAGCGTCGTCTTGCCCGAACCCGATTCGCCGATCACCCCGATGGCCTGTCCGCGATAGAGCTTGAAATCGATGTCGTCGAGGATGCGCGTGGCCGGCTGGCCGTTGGCGTCGACCGGGCCGTAACCGGCGCTGAGCCCGTGCACGTCGAGCAGCAGTTCGCCCTCGCCCAGGCAATGCTCGAGCGGCCGCGGTGCGGGCCGTGCGGCGGCCAGCAGGCTCTTGGTGTAGTCGTGATCGGGCGTGGCAAGAATGTGCCCCGTCGGGTTCAGCTCCTGCATCTGGCCGCCGCGCAATACGAGGATGTGGTCGGCCATCTGCGCCACCACCGCCAGGTCGTGGCTCACGTAGACGGCCGTGGCGCGGCGCTCGCGCACGACGCGGCGGAACGCGCGCAGCACTTCGATCTGCGTGGTCACGTCCAGCGCGGTGGTGGGCTCGTCGAGAATCACCAGATCCGGATCGGTGATGAGCGCCATCGCAGCCATGAGCCGCTGCAGTTGGCCGCCCGACACCTGGTGCGGGTAGCGCTGGCCGATGGTCTCGGGCTCGGGCAGCGCCAGCTCGCGGAACAGCTGCACGGCCTTGGCTTGCGCCTCTGCGCGCGTCATCGTGCCGTGGATGCGGGCGGGCTCCACCACCTGGTCCATGATCGTGCGCGACGGGTTGAAGGACGCGGCGGCGCTCTGCGCGATGTAGGCAACGGTGCGGCCACGCAAGGCGCGTTGCTGTGCGGCCGGCAAATGCAGGACATCGATATCGCCGATGCGCACGCTGCCCGATGCGATTGCGCAGCCATGGCGCGCAAAGCCCATCAGTGCCAGCGCGGTGGTGGTCTTGCCCGAGCCGGATTCGCCAATCAGGGCCAGCACTTCGCCGGGCTCGATGGCAAAGCTGAGGTTGTCCACCAGGGTCTGTTCGCCTGCGGTGATGTGCAGGCCTTCCACAACGACGGATGCGCCCATGGTCAACGCCCTCCGCGTTCGCGGGCCGCGCGGCCCGGCAGGTTGTCAATGACGAGGTTGACCGAGATGGTCAGGCTGGCGATCGCCAGGGCCGGCAAGATGACGGACGCGCCGGCATCGGGCAGCGCGCTGATGTTCTCGCGCACGAGCGAGCCCCAGTCCGCCGACGGCGGCTGGATGCCGAGGCCCAGAAAACTCAGGCTGGCGAGCAGCAGCACCACGTAGACAAAGCGCAGGCCCAGGTCGGCCAGCATCGGCCCGACGATGTTCGGAAAGATCTCGCGCAGCATGATGTAGAGCGTGCCTTCGCCGCGCGTGCGGGCCACGGTCACGTAATCGAGCGCGTTGATATTGACCGCCAGCGAGCGGGCGATGCGATACGCGCCGGGCACATAGATGATGGCGGCGGTCACCACGAGCATCGTCACCGAAGACCCGAAGCCGGCAACCATCAGCAGCGCGAACATCTTGCTCGGGATGGCGGTGAGCGTGTCGAGCAGGCGGCTCAGTGCGGTATCGACCCAGCCGCCCATCGCGGCGGCGAAGAGCGCCAGCACCGTGCCCGTGCCGCTGGCCAGCAGCGTGGCCACCAGCGCCACGCCCACGGTGTAGCGCGCGCCTTCCACCACGCGCACGAACATGTCGCGGCCGAGGTAGTCGGTACCGAACCAGTGCGCGGCGCTCATGGGGCCGAAGACCGCGCCATTGCCGTCGCCGCTGGTGATCAGGTGGGCCGGCAACAGCGCGGGGCCAGCCAGCGCCGCCAGCAGCCAGAACACCAGCACGGCCAGGCCGATGAGGCCGCTTGTGCCGAGCCTGCCGAAGCCGCCCAGCAGACGCCGCACCGGATGGCGCGGTGCTGGCGGCGTGGCGGCCGGCAAGGTCGGAGAGGTGGGCGTGGTTTCCATCGTGAGGCTCTTGTTCATAAGGTCAGCATCCGCATTTGGCGCGATGTCAGCGATGGCGCAAACGTGGGTTCGCAACGATGCCCAGCACGTCGGCCGTGGTCACCAGCAGCAGGTAGCCCGTGCAGAAGATCATGGCGCAGGCCTGCACGAGCGGCATGTCGCGTTGCGACACGCCGTCCACCATCAGCTTGGCGATCCCGGGGTAGTTGAAGATCGTCTCGATGATGATCACGCCGCCGAGCAGGTACGACAGCGACAGCGCCACGGCATTGGCGATCGGCCCCACGGCGTTGGGCAGCGCATGCGCCAGCACCACGCGCATGGGCGATGCCCCCTTGAGCCGGACCATCTCGATGTACGGCGCTTCGAGCTGGTCGATGACGGCGGCGCGGCTCATGCGCATCATCTGCGCGACGATCACGCAGCACAGGCTCAGCACCGGCATGGCGAAGGCCTGCAGCATCTGCCCGAGCGATTCGATATCGTTGACGTACGACAGCGCCGGCAGCCAGCGCAGCTTGACGGCAAACACGAGCACCGCCAGCGTCGCCACCAGGAACTCCGGCACCGACACCACCGCCACCGACGCGGTCGACGCCAGCCGGTCGAACCACGAGCCGCGCCACACGGCAGACGCTATCCCGAGGCCGAGCGCAATCGGCACCGAGAACACCGCCGTCACCGCGGCCAGCAGCAGCGAATTCGGCAGGCGGCTCGCCACCAGCTCCGCCACCGGCATCTGCGTGGTGGTCGATTGCCCGAGATCGCCCCGGGCAATGCCGCCGAGCCAATGCAGGTAGCGCTGCGGCGCAGGCACGTCGAGGCCCATCTGCGCCCGCAGCGCGGCCAGCGCCTCGGGTGTCGCGTCCTGCCCGAGTTGCTCCTGCGCCGCGTCGCCCGGCAGCACGGCTGTGATCGAGAACACGATCACCGATACGGCCAGCAGCGACAGCAGCGCCATCGCCACGCGCCGCGCCAGCAGCTTGAGGATCACTCCATTCATGGCAGCCCCTTACGCAAAAACACGCCGCACCGCACCGTCCGTCAGGCGTCCAGCCAGACGTTCTCGGCAAATGCGTAGCCCATCAGGCCGCCCAGCGGAATCGGCGCCAGCCCCTTGAGCTTGGTCGAATGGCCGTCGATGCTCGCCAGGAACAGCGGAATGCCGATGCCCGCCTCGTCGTGGATCATGGTCTGCATGTCGGCGTACATCTGCTTGCGCTTTGCGAGGTCCGTCTCGGCGCGTGCGCTGGTCAGCAGCTGGTCGAACTTCGGGCTCTTCCAGCGCGACTCGTTCCACGCCGCGTCGGACTTGAAGAACTGCGTGAGGATGGTGTCCGCACTCGGGCGCGGGTTGACGTTGCCGAAGCCGACCGGGCTGTTGAGCCAGTGGTTGGACCAGTAACCATCGGCCGGCATGCGCTTGATGTCGAGGTCCAGCCCGATGCGCTGGGCCGTCTGCTGCAGCACGAGCGCAATCTCGACCGAATACATGGCCGCGGGCGACGTCACCACCGGGACCTTGCCCGTCACGCCCGACCTCTGCAGATGGAACTTCGCCTTGTCGATGTCGAACGCGCGCTGCGGCAGCTCCTTGAAGTAGAACCGGTTGGTCGGGTCGATCGGCTGGTCGTTGGCCAGCACGGCGTGGTCCAGCGCGATGGTCTTCTTCATCTGCTCGCGGTCGAACAGGTACTTCATCGCCATCACGAAGTCGGCGTTCGTGCCCGGGCCCGTATCCTTGCGCATGATCAGGTCGGAGTACTGGCCCGATTGCGTGGTGAAGATCGCATACCCCGGCGTGCCCTTCACGCGGGCCACGGCGCGCGGGTTGACGGAGGCCACCAGGTCCATCCCGCCGGAAAGCAGCGCATTCACCCGCGCGCTGTCGTCGCCAATGCCGACGAACTCGATTTCATCCAGGTACGGCTTGCCAGGCTTCCAGTAGCCCTCGTTGCGCACCACGAGCGTACGCACGCCCGGCTTGAATTCCTTGATCTTGTACGGGCCGGTGCCGATGCCGGCGTTGAAGTCCGTCGTGCCGTCCTTGACGATGTGAAAGTGGAAGGTGCCCAGGATCACGGGCAGATCGGCGTTCGGTGCCGTCAGCACCACCGTGACCTCGTTCGGCCCCGTGGCCTTCACGCTGTCGATCTGGTCGGCCAATACCTTGGCCTTGGATGCCGTGGCCGGGTTCTTGTGGCGCATGATCGAATACACCACATCGGCCGGGGACAGCGCCTTGCCGTCATGGAAGGTCACGCCCTTGCGAAGCGTCATCACCCACGTCTTGGCATCCGCCGTCTGGTACGACTCGGCCAGCGCCGGGCGCGGCGTGAGGCTGCCGTCGAGCGCGAACAGGCCGTTGTAGACCATGTTGCAGCGCACGTAGTCGTTCTGGTTCGACTGCTTGGCCGGGTCCAGCGTGTCGGTCGCGGCGGCGGTGGCGGCGGCCACGCGGATGCGCCCACCGCGGCGCGGCGTCTGCGCGTACACATTGACGGCCGTGCCCGCGAGGCTGCCGGCCAGCGTGGCTTGCATGCCGCCCGCCATCAGCATCTTCAGGACGTCGCGGCGCGAGGCACCGCGCTTGAGCGACTCCATCACGCGCAGGCTTTCGCTGGGGCCAACTAGGTTCTCGAACTCATTACGGCGGTCGCTCATGGTGGGGCTCCTGATGGATCTGATGTGGGAACAGCGAACACTGCGTTGCTTGTAATGGGAATACAGACGGTGCGCGGCTAGGCGAACCGGTCCTTGAGCTGGTAGTACATGCCCACGGCGGGCAGGAACCACGGCGGCCCGAAGTGGCCGGGAATGGCGCTCCAGCCGCGATCGCGCCACGGGTTGGCGGAGGCATCGCCGGCCATCACCGCGGCCATGCGCTCGCCCATGTGCACGGACATCTGTGTGCCGTGGCCGCTGTAGCCCATCGAATAGAACAGGCCGTCGCGCTCGCCAGCATGCGGCAGGCGGTCCTGCGTCATGTCGACGAGGCCGCCCCAGCAGTAATCGAGGCGCACGTCGCGCAGTTGCGGAAACGTCTCGGCCAGGCCGCTGCGCAGGATCTCGCCGCTCATGGCGTCCTGCTGCGGGCTGGAGACCGCAAAGCGCGCGCGGCCGCCAAACACCAGGCGGTGGTCGGGCGTCAGGCGGAAGTAATGGTGGATGTTCGCCACCGTCACATAGGTGCGGCGCGCCGCGAGCAAGGCGTGCGCGCGCTCCGCGCCCAGCGGCTCCGTGGTGACGATGAAGCTGCCGATCGGCACGATGCGCCGACGCAGCCAGCCGAACGTGCCGTAGCCGCCGTGGCGCGAAGCCCCCGTGGCGAGCAGCACCTGGCTGGCCAGCACCGTGCCGCGCGAGGTATGCACGCGATGCACCTGCCCCTGCACGCGCTCAAGGCGCTGCACGCACGTGCGCGTGTGGATCTGCGCGCCCTGCCGCTGCGCTGCCAGGGCCAGGCCTTGCGCGAAGCGGCCCATGTGCATCTGGCCGCTGCGCTTGTACAGCAAACCGCCGTGGAAGCGTTCGCTCTGCACCTCGGCGCGCACGCGGGCGGCATCGAGAATCTCCACGTCCAGGTCCACGCCGTCGCCAATGAGCCGGTCCGCGCTGCGCTGCAGCGCATCCATGTGATACGGCCGGGTGGCGAGCTTGAGCTTGCCATTGCGCTGGAAGTCGCAGGCGATGCCTTCTTCGCGGACGATGCGCTCCACCGTGTCCACGGCCGCGTCGTAGGCGTGATACCAGGCCCGCGCCCGGTCCACGCCGACCTTGCCGGCCAGCTCGGCGTAATCGACTGCCAGGCCGTTGTTGACATGGCCGCCGTTGCGCCCCGAGGCTTCGACGGCCACGGTGCTGCCGGCCTCCAGCACGACCACGCTGGCACCGCGCCGCGCCAGCGCCAGGGCCGCCGACAGCCCCGTGAAGCCGCCGCCCACGATCGCCACATCCACCTGCGCCGGCAGATCGTGCGGATCGAGCGCCAGCGCGGGCACCGAGTCGTTCCAGTAGGAGTCGAGTTTCATGGAGGTCATGGCGCGGTCAGGCACGTCGTGCTTACAGACCCACGACGCCGGCAAGGCCGCCGATGTCCTGGATCTCGGTGTAGCGGTACGCCGGGTTGCCGGGGCCGTGGCCGCGATTGACGAACACCTTGTTGACGATGCCCAGATCGTCGGCCGACATCAGGTCATAGCGCAGGCTGGACGACACGTGCAGCACGTCTTCCGGGTTGCAGCCGAGCGAATCAAACATGTATTCGAAGGCCTTCAGGCGCGGCTTGTAGGCCTGGGCCTGCTGCGCGGTATAGACACGATAGAACGGCGCGCCCAGCATTGCCACGTTCTTCTGGATCTGCGCGTCGTCGGCGTTCGACAGGATCACCAGCGGGATTTCCCTGGCGACCTTCGCCAGGCCGGCCGGCACGTCGGGGTGCGGGTCCCACGTGGGCACCGCGTCGTAGTAGGCCTGCCCGTCCGTATCGAAATACTGGATCTTCCATTTCTTGCACAGGCGGCGCACGGCGTTCTTCAGCACGACCTCGTACGGCTTCCAGTCGCCCAGCACCTCGTCGAAGCGGTAAGCGGTGAAGTCAGCAATGAACTGCTCCATGTGCTCGGCCGGAATGCGGTCGGCAAACAGCTCGCGCGTCATCTCGCCCATGCGGAAACGGGTGAGCGTGCCGTAGCAATCGAACGTGATGTACTTGGGACGGAAGGTCATGGCGGTGATCCTCAGGGTCGGTGCACTGATGCGGTCTGTGCGACAGGGTTATGACGAAATCATTGAAGCATGCAGGCCCGCACGCGTTGTAGGGAATTGCGGTGCCTCACGTGAGAAAGCTGCTGTTTGCGATGGCGCTCGCGGCATGCCATGCGGTCTGCACCGCCGGTGTGCCGGACGCACTGCTAATGCGCTGCAGCAAAGTCGATCAGCACGCTTTTGAAGCGCAGGTTGGCCTCCACGGCTTGCCGGCCGAGATCCTTGCCGATGCCCGACTGGTGATAGCCGCCGGTGGGGATGACGAAATCGGCGCTGCGCCCGTAACGGTTGATCCAGACCGTGCCGGCCGCAATGCCGCGCATGGCGCGCAGCGCGCGTCCGATGTCGGCCGTGTGCACACCGGCGGCCAGGCCGTAGTGTTCGTGCGCGGCCAGGGCCAGGCCCTCCTCTTCGTCGTCGAAGGTCTGCACGGTCAGCACCGGGCCGAAGATCTCTTCCTGCACGGCGGGGTTGTCTGCGCGCACGCCTTCGATGAGCGTTGGCTGGTAATACGCCCCGCCGGGGCCGCCGTCGAACAGGCCGCCGCCGCAGCGCACGTCCGCGCCGGCGCCCTTGGCGCGATCGACGATGTCCTGGATGCGTGCCGCCTGCACGGCAGAGATGATGGGCGGCAGCGTGGCCGTGTCGTCCCACGTGGCACCCGGCCGCAGCGCCGCAAAGCGCGCCGCAATGCGGTCGATCAATGCCTGGGCAACGCCGCGCTGCACGATCAGGCGCGACCCCGCCACACAGACCTGCCCCGCATTGCCCGTGATGGCGCCGGCAATGATGCCGGCCAGCCGGTCGATGTGCGGCGCGTCATCAAACACCAGCTGCGGACTCTTTCCGCCCAGCTCCAGCGTGACGGGCTTGGGGCCGTGCGACGCGCATGTCGCCATGATCGCGGCACCGGTGCGTGTCGAACCGGTAAACGTCATCTTGGCAATGCGCGGATGCCGCGTGAGCGCATCGCCCGTGGTGCGGCCATCGCCCTGCACCACGTTGAAGAGCCCGGCCGGCACACCGGCCTGCACGGCCAGTTCGGCGAGCCGGATGGCCGAGTACGGCGTCAGCTCGGATGGTTTGAGCACGACGGCATTGCCGGCCGCCAGCGCCGCACCGACCTTCCACGACACCATGACCAGCGGAAAATTCCACGGCGTGATCGCGCCCACCACGCCGTAAGGCTCGGCCACGACCATGCCCAGATGATCGTGGCGCGTGGCCGCCACGTCGCCGCCGAGCTTGTCGGCGTATTCGGCAAAGAAGCGCAGGCCTTCGGCGGTGAACGGCACATCCCAGGCGACGGCATCGCGCACGGGGCGTGTGGAACACACGGCTTCCAGCGGCGCCAGATGCGCCACGTCCGCGTCGATCAGATCAGCCCAGCGGCGCAGCACGCGGGCCCGCTCGCGCGGCGCGCGGCGTGCCCAGTCGGTGGTGCCCCACGCTTGCCAGGCGTTCTGCACGGCCATGTCCACCATGTCGGCATCGGCCATCGGCAAATCGGCATGCACCGCGTTATCGGACGGCCGCCGCACGGCAAGCGCCCCGGTGTGGCGGGCGTCGCTGACATGCTCGCCGCCAATGAAATGGCCCGAAGGCACGCGGATGGTTTCAGGGTTGAAGATCGGCACAGGATGAGGAGGTGCCGCAGCCGGGCACCCATATCGGATGGAGGTTATTGATGCTAGGCAGGATGGCCCGGCATTTGTGTTCGTAACGCCGGCCGCCACCGCATCGAATTGCGAAACCCGCACCCTCGGCAGACGATGCTTGCAAATTGCGGGCAAACCCCAATTCGATCTGGCCCAGCGGCGCGATGTCGTCCAAGATGAGAGCGTGTTATGCCCACCTTCAGAAGGCGTCCTCCATGCTCAGCTCCCCTGCGTCCACCCAGACCACCGCCGCCGCCGACGGCGTGGTGCTGCGTCCCATGACCGCCGACGATCTCACCGCGGCGCACGCGCTGTCCGAAGAACAGCGCTGGCCGCATCGCCCTGCCGACTGGGCCCAGATGTTTGCGCACGCCGAAGGCTTCGTGGCCGAGCGCGACGGACAGATCATCGCCACGGCCCAGCGCTGGCGCTGGGGCCCGCGCCACGCGACGATCGGGCTGGTGATCGTCACGCCCGCCTGTCAGGGCCGGCGCGTCGGCCATCGCCTGATGAGCGCATTGCTCGATGGCCTGGAGGACCACACCGTGCTGCTGCACGCCACGGCCGAAGGGCGTGGCCTGTATGAGCGGCTCGGTTTCGTGCGTACCGGTGAAATCCGCCAGCACCAGGGCATTGCGCAACCCACGCCGCTGATCGCGCTGCCCGCGGGCTGGCGGCTGCGGCCGGCTGGCACCAATGAAGCCGAAACGCTGCGCCGGCTCGACGCGCAGGCGCGCGGCATGCCCCGCGACGCGCTGATCGACGACCTGCTCGCCATCGCCGACGCCTGCGTCGTGCTGGACGACGACGGCGAGCCGCGCGGCTTCGCCATGCTGCGCCGCTTCGGGCGCGGCCATGCGATCGGCCCCGTCGTGGCGCCCGACGCCGAGAGTGCCAAGGCGCTGATTGCGCATCTGGCCGGCATCAACGCGGGGCATTTCACGCGCATCGACATCGACTTCGACAGCGGGCTGGCCGAATGGCTCGAGAGCATCGGCCTGCTGCGCGTGGATACGTCGACCACCATGGTGCGCGGCGCGCCGCTGTCAACGCCGCCCGGGGCGGCCGCGCTGGTTGCCATCGTCGCCCAGGCGGTGGGCTGATCTCCACATTGCACAGACGCTTCTCCGTGACCACGACCTTCCTCTACAAGTCCGACCCCGTGCGCGGCCAGCAATGGGCCGAGGTTTTTCGCCAGCACGCGCCCGACATCGACTTCCGCATCTGGCCCGACATCGGCGATCCGCACAAGGTGCGCTTTCTTGCCGCGTGGGAGCCACCGGCCGATATCGCCGCGCAGTTCCCGAACCTCGAAGTGTTGTTTTCATCGGGCGCCGGGGTCGACCAGTTCAACTTCGCCGCGCTGCCGCCAACGCTGCCGGTCGTGCGCATGGTCGAGCCCGGCATCGTGCGCGGCATGGTGGAGTACGTCACGCATGCCGTCCTTGCGCTGCACCGCGACATTCCCGCGTATCGGCGCCAGCAGTCGGCCGGACAATGGCGGCCGCTGCCGGTGCGTCAGGCGGGCGAGCGCCGCGTCGGCGTGCTGGGCCTGGGTTCGCTCGGGCAGGCGGTGCTCGAACAACTGAGCGGCTTTGGCTTTGACTGCGCGGGCTGGAGCCGCTCCCGCCATGCGATCGACGGCGTGCAGTGCTTTGCCGGGCAGGCAGAGTTGCGGGCGTTCCTGGCGCGCACCGACATCCTCGTGTGCCTGCTGCCCCTGACGGACGCCACGCGCGGCATGCTGAACGCCGCGCTGTTCGCCCAGCTGCCGCAAGGCGCCATGCTGGTGCACGTGGGCCGCGGCCCGCAGCTGGTGAGCGATGACCTGCTCGCCGCGCTCGACAGCGGCAGGCTCAGCGAAGCCATGCTCGACGTGACCGACCCCGAACCGCTGCCGTCCGGACATGCGCTCTGGCGGCACCCGCGCATCCAGATCACGCCGCACATCGCGAGCATGACGCAGCCGCTTTCTGCGGCAGCCGTAGTCATCGACAACCTGCGCCGCCTGGCCGCCGGGGAGCCCCTGCTCGGGCTGGTGGACCGCAAGCGCGGCTATTGAAACGAGGCGGGAAACGACGCTCGGCACGATGTGCTGCCGCTGCCCGAACAACAGCAGCACAGTGCGTTTCCTGCCCGCAAAGCAGCACCAAGCCTTGGGCACCACGGCCTACTCTTGAGTCCATCGATTGCTCTCCCGCACGCACGGACTCCGCCATGACCCAGCTAACCGATCTGCCCCAGCTTGCCTCGCTCGATGCCATTGACCGTGCCCATCTGATCCACCCCGTGGCGTCGTGGCGCACGCACGAGCAACGCGGGCCGACCGTGCTTTCGTCCGGCAAGGGCGCATGGCTGACCGACGCGCACGGCCATGAACTGCTCGATGCGTTTGCCGGCCTGTGGTGCGTCAACGTCGGCTACGGCCAGGAAAGCGTGGTGCAGGCTGCCGCCGGGCAGATGCGCCGCCTGCCCTACGCCACCGGCTACTTCCACTTCAGCAGCGAGCCCGCCATCCAGTTGGCCGAGAAGCTCGTGCAGATCGCGCCCCGCTCGCTGACCCATGTGTACCTGACGCTGGGCGGCTCCGAAGCCGTGGATGCTGCCGTGCGCTTCATCGTGCAGTACTTCAACGCGATCGGGAAACCCACGAAGAAGCACTTCATTGCGCTGGAACGCGGGTATCACGGCTCGTCGTCGACGGGCGCGGGGCTGACGGCGCTGCCCGCGTTTCATCGCGGCTTTGACCTGCCGCTGGCCACGCAGCACTACATCCCGTCGCCGAACCCGTACCGGGCGGCCGACCCAGCGGATGCGCAAGGCATCATCGCCGGCTCCGTGGCTGCCTTGCGTGCGAAGGTGGCCGAGCTGGGCGCCGACAACGTCGCGGCGTTCTTCTGCGAACCGATCCAGGGGTCGGGCGGCGTGATCGTGCCGCCCAAGGGCTGGCTCAAGGCCATGCGCGATGCCGCGCGCGAGCTGGGCATCCTGTTTGTCGTCGATGAAGTCATCACCGGCTTTGGCCGCACCGGCCCCATGTTTGCGTGCGATGCCGAGGGTGTGGAGCCCGACGTCATGACGATGGCCAAGGGCCTCACCGCCGGCTACGTGCCCATGGGCGCCACGATGATCTCCGACGAGATCTATGCCGGCATTGCCGACGGCGCACCCGCCGGCGCACCCATCGGCCACGGCGCCACGTATTCCGCCCACCCGGTAAGCGCGGCGGTCGCGCTGGAAGTGCTGCGGCTGTACGAGGAAGGCGGCATCCTCGCCAACGGCCAGCGCGGTGCGGCCAGCTTTGCGGCGGGGCTCGATGCGCTGCTGGCGCATCCGCTGGTGGGCGATTCACGCCACCGTGGCCTGCTCGGCGCGCTCGAACTGGTGAGCGACAAGGCCACCAAACGCGGCTTTGACGCGAGCCTCGGCCTGCCGGATCTGATTGCCTCGGCTGCCTATCGCAACGGCATCGTGTTCCGGGCGTTCGGCGACAACATCCTCGGCTTTGCCCCCGCGCTGACGTATACCGAAGACGAGTTCGCGCAACTGTTCACCCGGCTGAAGACGACGCTCGACGACGTGCTGGCCGTGCCGGCCGTACGCGCGGCGCTCGGTTGACGCAACAACCTGACACAAGAGACGCTGGCTGCCGCAGAATCGATCCATCTTCCACGCACGCGCCACCGCCATGACCGAAGCTCTCAAGATCGACCGCCTGGACTTGCGCATCCTCGCGCAGCTGCAGAAGAACGGCCGCATGACCAACGTGGATCTGGCGGACGCCGTGGGCCTCTCGCCCAGCCCCTGCCTCATCCGCGTCAAGCGCCTTGAGCAGGCCGGCTATATCTCGGGCTACGGCGCGCACATCCGCATGGAGAAGCTGGGCGACACGCTCACCGTCTTCACTGAAGTCACGTTGTCGGACCACCACCGCGAAACCTTCGCGCGCTTCGAAGCCGCCATCCGAGACGTGGACGAGGTGCTCGAATGCCACCTGCTCAGCGGCGGCTACGACTACCTGCTGCGCTTCATCACGCGGGGCGTCAACCACTACCAGGAAGTCATCGAGGGCCTGCTGGAGCGCAATATCGGCATCGCCAAGTACTTCAGCTACATCGTCATCAAGTCGCCGTTCGTGAAGACGTACTGCCCGATCGAGCGGCTGTTTCCCAACCAGCGCTGATGCCACGTACCTGACGCTGGCGGGCGCACGAGGGTGCCGCTTGCCGTTCGCCGCGATCGCCGTGGCCGGCGTTACACCGGCCCTTTCCGTACGGCGTTCGCCACCCGGGAACGGGCGCTCATGCAGGCCTTTCGCACGCTCAGCACGCCATGCTGGCAACCCGTTTCAAAACAGCAGCTTCCTCATGATCGATGCGGCATTTCGTGACAAGCGCCTCGCAACTCTATGTTGCAATGACTCCAGTCAAAGGCCTTGAGGCGTACCGCGAAAGCCAGGCCATTCTTCGATACGGTGAGGAAGAATCCGCATGAGCACTGCCCTGATGCTGCACCGCGCCGATGGCGCGCCCCTGTCGACCGCATTCCGGCAAGCGGCACTGAGCGCCGAAGACCCGTTCGCGCAAGGCCGCGAGATTGCCTGGGAGGGCCCGAATGCAATGAGCGCCGGCCGCGCCAGCTTTGTTGGCCAACGCGACGTCGCGAGCTATCCCCATACGGAGACACTCGCCGTCGTGGAGGGCGAACTCACACTCAGTGCACCGGGCTCGGCGCGGCACGTCATCGGCGCGGGCGCCGGCGCGGTGATCGCCGCCGGCACGGCCGTGCGCATCGAGGCTGCTGCCGGCGTCCGGTTTGTGTTCTGCGCCGCCGCGGGTAACACGCCCACGTCGCCGGCTCTCATCCCGCTGCGCGCAGATGCAAACTTCAAGCCGTCCGGCGGCCCGGCCCCGGAGGTGCTGCTCGGGCCCTCCCCGCAATGCCGCAGCGACAACGTCTTCACCGACGAGCCCACGCAATACCGCGCTGGCACCTGGGACTCGACGCCCTACCACCGCATCGTCCGCCCGCATCCGGTGAATGAATTCATGTACGTGCTCGATGGCGTTGTGCGATTTGCCGGCCCCGACGGCAACGCAGTCGCCGTGAGCACCGGCGACGCCATCTTCGTGCCGCAGGGCGCGCCCATCGGGTGGGAGAGCACGCAGCGCGTGGCGAAGTTCTACGTGGTGCAAAACGCGCAAGCCTGAAAGAGCGAGGAGAGCCATCCATGTCCCAGCCGCTGCGTCTCATCGAGAGCGCCTCTTCCCTGCCAGCGCAAGCCGACGTCGTCGTGATCGGCGGCGGCATCATCGGCGTGTTTGCCGCCTACTACCTGGCCCGGCGCGGCGTGTCGGTGGCCGTCGTCGAAAAGGGCCGCATCGGCGCCGAACAGTCGAGCCGCAACTGGGGCTGGTGCCGGCAGCAAAACCGCGATGCGCGCGAGCTGCCGATGGCCACCAAGAGCCTTGAACTGTGGGAGCAATTTGCCGCAGACACCGGCGAAGACACGGGTTTCCGCCGCTGCGGCCTGCTCTATCTCAGCAACGACGAAGACGAACTCGCGCGCTGGACGAAGTGGCGCGATTTCGCCAGGACGGCCGGCGTGACCACGCACATGCTGAGCAGCCGCGAGGCCTCCGAGCGGGGCCGTCTGACGGGCCGCACGTGGAAGGGCGGCGTGTTTTCACCGAGCGACGGCACGGCCGACCCGGCGAAGGCGGCACCGTCGGTCGCAGCGGCGCTCATGAAACTCGGCGGCACGGTGCACCAGAACTGCGCCGCGCGGGGCATTGAGGTGGAGGGCGGCCGCGTGAGCGGCGTCGTCACCGAAGCGGGCACCATCAAGACGCGCACCGTGGTATTTGCAGGCGGGGCATGGGCCTCGTCGTTCTGCCGCCAGTTGGGCATCCGCTTTCCGCAGGCAACGGTTCGCCAGTCCATCGTGCGGGTGACCGGCGTGACCGAACCGGTGCCCGACGCCCTGCATACGGCGCGCGTGTCCATCACCCGCCGCAGCGATGGCAGCTACAACCTCGCCATCAGCGGGCGCGGACGCGTCGACCCGACGGCGCAGCTGCTGCGCTTTGCGCCGCAGTTCCTGCCGATGTTCGCGAAGCGCTGGCGCAATGTGTTCCCCGGCGGGTTGGAAGGCATTCGCGCGGGCCACGAAACCCTCGCGCGGTGGCGGCTCGATACGCCCACACCGATGGAGCGCATGCGGATCCTCGACCCCCGGCCCGATCCGGTCGCGGTCAGGCAAACCTACGACCGCGCCGTCGAACTGCTGCCGGTGTTCGGCCAGGCCGGTATCGCCAATGCCTGGGCCGGTTTCGTCGACAACACGCCCGACGGCGTGCCCGGCATCGGCGAAGTCCCGGAGGTCCCCGGATTCATCCTGGCCGCGGGCTTCTCGGGCCACGGGTTCGGTATCGGTCCCGGCGCCGGCCATCTGATTGCCGATCTGGTGACGGGTGAAAAGCCGATCTTCGACCCTGCCCCCTACGACCCGGCGCGCTTCAGGCACTCGGCCTGGGGCAAGGTCGCTGACTTCTAGGGCGGCAATACCGGGGGGCCATCCCACATGGCCACAGTTCAGGAACCGGATGGGACGGCGGCCAGCGCGCGGCGGGCGACTTCGCAAAACCAGCGCACGCCAAGCGGCAGCGCATCGTCGTTGAAGTCGTAGCACGGATGATGGAGCGGGTATTCGCCATCTGGGCCTGGCTCCGCGCGCCCCTGGCCGAGCCACAGATACGCACCCGGCTTTTGCTGCAGCATGAAGGCGAAGTCTTCCGAGGTGAACGCCGCGCGCGGCGCCATGTCGGCCTGCAGGCCGATCGCCTTCGCCGCATCCAGGGCAAGCTGGGCTTCGGCTGCCGTGTTGATCGTGGCCGGGTAGTAGCGCCGATACTCGACGTCGATCTGCGTGCCGCTGGCCAGCGCAACGCCGTGGGCCGTGTCGCGCAGCGCAGCTTCGATGCGGTCTTGTGAAGCCGCATCGAAGCTGCGCACCGTACCCGTCACGCGCACTTCGGCGGGCAGCACGTTATGGCTGTGGCCGCCCTCGATGCGCGTGACCGACAGCACCGCCGATTCGCCCGGATCAATACGCCGCGACACGATCGTATGCAGCTGTGCCACCAGCTGGCTGGCGGCGAGGATGGCGTCGGGCGTGTGGTGCGGCTGCGCGGCATGGCCGCCGCGTCCGCGCAGGGTGATGTCGAAGCGATCGGCGGCCGCCATGATCGGGCCGGGGCGCGTCTGTGCGTGGCCCAGCGGCAGGTCGGGCCAGTTGTGCAAGGCATAGACGCTGTCGCACGGGAAGCGCTCGAACAGGCCGTCTTCGATCATGCGGCGCGCGCCCGCCTGACCCTCTTCGGCGGGCTGGAAGATGAAACGGACCGTGCCATCGATGCCCGTGCGGGCAAGCTGGCGCGCGGCGCCGATCAGCATGCTCGTGTGGCCGTCATGCCCGCAGCCATGGTGCCGGCCCCGCACGCGGCTGGCATGCGGCGCGCGGCCAAGTTCCACCATCGGCAGCGCGTCCATGTCGGCACGCAGCCCGACACTGCGGCCGCTCCGGCCGCCGCGCAGCGTGCCGACCACGCCGGTGCCACCGACGCCCTCTTCCACCTCGAGCCCCAGCACCCGCAGCGACTGCGCCACGATGCCCGCGGTGCGGTGTTCCTCGTACGCGAGTTCCGGGTTGGCATGCAGGTCGCGGCGCAGGGCGACGAGTTCGGGCAGCAGGTCCGCCACGGGCTCCACGACGGCGTCGGGCTTCATTGGCCAGCCTCCACCGCATCGGCAAGTTGCGCCAGCGTGTGGAAGTGATAGTCCGGCACGGTGTGTTCGGACTCGATGGTGCCGCCCGAGCCCGGCATGCCATGGCGACGCTCGATCCAGCACGTGGCGATGCCAAGCCGCTTGGAGATGCCGATGTCGTGATACTGGCTCTGCGCCACGTGCAGGTTGTCGGCCTGCCTGTAGCCCCAGGCGCCTTCGTAGCGGCCGCGCGCGTAGGCGAAGTAGCGCGGGTCGGGCTTTTCGCACAGCGCGTCATCGCACGAGAGCAGCAGGTCGAATGGCGAGCCCAGCGTGCGCTGAAAATGCGCCAGCGCCCAGGATTGCGCGTTCGTCATCGTCACTAGCTTGAAGCGCTTGCGCAGGCGCTGCAGGGCCTCCACCGAGTCGGGAAACGCGGGCCACTCGGCCACCGAATCGCGAAAGCCCTTGGCAAGCGCATCGGTATCGGGCAGCCCAAGCTGCTGCGCGACGATGTGCCAGCACGGCACGAGGTCATCGGGGTACCACTCCGTCTGGCCGCGCTTGCGGGCTGCGCGATACGCCGCGAGGAACGCATCGTCCGTCACCGTGCTGTTGGGCACGGCGCGGCGCAGGTAGGCGAGCATGCCGCCCTCGAAATCGATCAACGTCCCGACGACGTCGAAAGTCAGCACCTTGAAATCCCGAAGGGCCATGAAATGCTCCTGAGTGAGTGAACGCCGAAAGCAGACAACGGGCCGACCGGCGCGCCAACCCGCTTGCACGGCATCAAGCTTAGAAGCAGCGGTGCGGGCGATGGTACCGTTCACCGACCACGACGCGGCAGCGAATTGCGTTTTTGTGCGCCGGGCGCCGCGATTGTTCGGCACGAAGATCAGCCCCAGCGAACGCGCCTCACATCCGGCCCAGCCTTCCGCCACGTTTTCGTTTCCAAATGTTACCGGCGTGAGCCAATGCCGACTTCGGCACTACGCAGCGGGCGTGGCCGTGCAGTAAAGTCCATGTCATGAAAGACGCCCGCCTTTACTCGCCTCTGATCGTGTTCGCCTTGCTTGCCGCGTGCGCTTCACGCACGCCCCAGCAACAAGCCGACGCCGCCCTCACAGACACCACGAGCGCAGCCGCAGCCGACAACGGCTGGCAGGCGCTGCGTGCCAAATACATGGACTGCGTCCAGCGCCGCGCCGCAGACGGCATCCCCGGCACGGCCCAGGCCAAGTCGGTCGTCTCAGCGGCCCTGAGCGCGTGCGAAGGCGACCTGAGTGCCATGCACGACGCCTTCCGCGACCACCTCAGCACGCAGATGTCGTCGTCGGGCGCGCGCCGGGCCTCCGACCGCGTCACGCAAGACACCCGCGAGAAAGCGCGCGTCTACCTCACCGGCTACGTCGAACACGAACGCTACGTGGCGAACTCGCGCTAGAGCGCTACAGCATCTCCAGCGCGCGCGGCCCCTTCGGCGGCGGGAAGATGTCGTCCAGCGCGGCGAGCTGCTCAGCCGAGAGCGTGTGCGACAACGCGCCGACGTTCTCCTTCAGCCGCCGGCGGTGCCCGGTCTTGGGGATGGCGATGATGTCGTCGCGGGCCAGCAGCCATGCCAGGGCGACCTGCGCCGGCGTCATGCCGCATTCGCGCGCAAAGCCGACGAGCTTCGGGTGCCGGAGCAGCCGCGCCTGCTCGATGGGCGAATAGGCCATCACCGGCACGCGGCGCTGGCGCAGCCACGGCAGCAGGTCCCATTCGATGCCACGGCGGCTCAGGTTGTACAGCAACTGGTTGACCGCGACCGCATCGCCGCCGGGCACCTCCCACAGTTCCTCCATGTCGGACAGATCGAGGTTGCTGACGCCGTAATGGCGGATCTTGCCTTCGCGCTGCAGGGCCTGCAGGCCTTGCACGGTCTCTTCGAGCGGCACGCTGCCGCGCCAGTGCAGCAGGTAGAGATCGAGGCGGTCGGTGCCAAGCCGCTGCAGGCTGCGCTCGCACGCGGCGGCAATGCCGCGCCGGGTCGCGTTGTGCGGGTAGACCTTGCTGACGAGGAAGACCTCGTCGCGGCGCCCGGCGATGGCCTCCCCGATCAAGGTTTCGGAGAGGCCCTCGCCGTACATCTCGGCGGTGTCGATAAGGCGCAGGCCCAGGTCGAGGCCCAGGCGCAACGTGGCGATTTCTTCTGCGCGCGCGGCCGGGCGGTCGCCCATGTTCCACGTGCCCATGCCGAGCGCCGGGACGCGTTCTCCATCGGGCAATGTGACTTGTTGCATGTCTCGCTTTCCGGTTGGGGAGGCAGACACGAATCTACAAGAGACCCGGCGCGTCGTTAAGGCGGCAGGCGTCCGTTCAGAACTTACCCGCTGCTGAAGCAGTTACGCGTCAGTGCGCGGTCTGCGAGTGGCTGCCGCCGGGCGTGGAAATGCCGCTCACGGCCTGGCCCGTCTTCTTCGGATTGCCGCAGCCCGCGATGTCGCCGATGGAGACGATGCCCACCAGGCGCTTGTCGCGGCTCACCACGGGCAGGCGCCGCACCTGGATGTTGCCCATGTTGTGCGTGACGTGGTCGAGGTCTTCGTCGTCGTAGCAGTACATCACTTCCTGCGACATCACATCGCCGATCCGGGTGTCGGGCCCGCGCCCTTCCGCTACCGCGCGTACGGCAATGTCGCGATCCGTCAGCATGCCGACGAGCCGGTCACCCTGCCCGACCGGCAGCGCACCGATGTCGCATTCGGACATCAGCCGCGCGGCGTCCTGAATGGTCTGATCCGGATTGACGAGCTTGACGTCCTGCGTCATCGCTTCTCGAACTCTCATGGAATCTCCTCATGCGCCGACTGGATGACCGGTTGCCCCAAGGGCGCCGGCGCGTTACGCCGATGGAACACTGATCACCCAGCACGGGCCGTACCCATTCGAACGCTTCATGCACGGCCAGCGGGAACGCCAATTGCGTAACCGCACGCGCCCGGGGCACGGTGCCTCGCGCCAGGCCGACGTGAAGCGCGTGGCAGGCCGCATAACCGCCGGTTGCGGCACTGTGGCGGCCATGCAGCCGAGGCGTGAAGCCGGTAGCCGTTACGCGCAGCTTGTACAAACGCGTCGCGCATGGTGCGGCCGGCCATCCAATAAAGAGAAAGGAGCACAGGAGACAACCATGTTGAGCCCCCATGAAATTGCGGCGCTGGTCCTGGTGTGCGAGGAGTCCAAACCCCGCGATCTCGACATGGCCGACATCGAGGCGCTGCTCGCACATCAGCTCATTACGCTCGAGCCGATGGACTCGGGGTTGAGCGAGCCGCGCGTCACGGTTCAGGGACATGCGTTGTTGAAGTCGCTCGGCGTCATGCGCACGCCGGCCCGCAGGGGGTGCCTCTCGGCCTTACGGTGACGGCACGGGCGCATCGGTCGGCCGCCTCTTCGGCGGCCAATGGAGGGCCGATCAGAGCCCGGCCACGGCGTGACGCAGCAGCAGCGCTGCCAGCACGAGCATCGTCACGCCGATCAGGCCGTCCAGCACGCGCCACGCCCCTGGCCGCGCAAACCACGGTGCCAGCCATCGCGCACCAAACCCCAGCCCCGTAAACCAGAAGAGGCTGGCCGAGCTTGCGCCCGCCACAAACCACCCGCGCAATCCGGCCGCCTGCTGCGCGCCAATGCTGCCGACCAGCAGGACCGTGTCGAGATAGACGTGCGGATTGAGCAGCGTGAAGGCCGCCGCCTGCGCAAGCGCCGCGACCCGGCTCATACCCTCGCCGCCCGCCGCCGCCCTCAGCTGGTGCGGATGCCGTGCGCGCCGCAGCGCCTGCACGCCGTAGAGCAGCAGGAAGGCGGCGCCCGCCACCGCCAGCCCTCTCGCCAGCGCTGGACGCTCCCCCAGCGCATGCGCCATGCCGAGCACGCCGGCTGAAATCAGCAGCGCATCGGCCATCGCACAGAACAGCACCACGCTGCCGACGTGCTCGCGTCGCAGTCCCTGGCGCAGCACGAAAGCGTTCTGGGCGCCAATGGCGACAATCAGCCCGAGGCTCAGTGCGAGGCCCTGCAGAAACACGGAAAACATCGGCGGAGCCGAGGAAAGTGCGGTCGTCATGCGTGCAGCTTGCCGGCACGTTGCGATGAAGACAAACTATCTTTTCTTTACCGGATTCAGTTTTGCTAATTCCCATGCTCGATTACTCCGCCTTGGCCGCGCTGGCCGCCGTCATCCGCGAAGGCAGCTTCGAGCGCGCGGCGCGGGCGCTGCATGTCACACCTTCGGCCGTGTCGCAGCGCATCCGGCTGCTGGAAGAGCGCGTTGGCTGCGCGCTGGTAGTGCGCGATCAACCTTGCCGCGCCACCGAAACGGGCCGGCGCCTGTGTCAGCACGTCGATCGCGTACGGCTGCTCGAACAGGAGCTGCACGAGGCGCTGCCCACCCTGGCCCCTGAAGGCGAGGCGCGTGTGGCACTGCCCATTGCTGTCAATGCAGACAGCCTCGCCACATGGCTGGCCCCGGCCATTGCCGGTTTTGCGGCAGCGCATCCGGTGCTGATGGATGTGGCGGTCGATGACCAGGACCACACGACCGAATGGCTGCGCAGCGGCGCGGTACTGGCGGCCGTCACGGCGACGGCACGCCCGGCCGCGGGCTGCAACAGCCGTCCGCTCGGCTCCATGCGCTACCTGGCCGCAGCAAGCCCCGCATTCATGCAACGGCACTTCCCCGACGGCGTGGGCGCCGGCACCCTCGCCAAGGCGCCAAGCCTCGTCTTCAATACCAAGGACGAACTGCAGACGCGCTGGGCACGGCGCCTTTGCCATCGGCATGTCGAGCTGCCGCGCCACACGCTGCCTTCGTCGCAGGCATTTGTGGCGGCCGCGCTGGCTGGCATGGGATGGGGCATGCATCCAGAGGCGCTCATTGCCTCGCATCTTGAAGACGGCGCGCTGGTCGAGCTGGTGCCCGATACCCCGCTGGATGTACCGCTGCACTGGCAATACGCGCGGGCGGCTTCCACATTGCTCGATGGGCTGAGCCGCGAAGTGATGGCCGCGGCGCGCTCGGCGCTCCGGGCGCCGTGAGCGCTACAGCGCGTTGAGCGGGATCTTGAGGTACTGCACGCCGTTCGGTTCGGCAGGCGGCAGCGCGCCCGCGCGGATGTTGACCTGAATGGAGGGCAACATCAGGGTCGGCATGGAAAGCGTCGCATCGCGCTTCGTGCGCATCTGCACGAACTCGGCCTCGGTCACGCCGTCATGCACGTGGATATTGGCGCGGCGCTGTTCCGCCACCGTGGTCTGGCACATCGCCTCCCGGCCGGCGGGCGGATAGTCGTGACACATGTAGAGCCGCGTGTCGGGCGGCAGCGCCAGCAGGCGGCGGATGGACTGATACAGCGTGCCCGCATCGCCGCCGGGAAAGTCGCAGCGCGCGGTGCCGACATCCGGCATGAACAGCGTGTCGCCCACGAAGACAGCGTCGCCCACCTGATACGCCATGTCGGCCGGCGTGTGGCCCGGCACGGCCAGCGCCCTGGCTTCAAGCTCACCAATGCGGAAGACCTCATCCGGCGCGAACAGGTGGTCGAACTGCGAGCCATCCAGCCGGAACGAGGGCTCGAGGTTGAAGATCGGCTTGAAGACGCCCTGCACCACGCGGATCGACTCGCCAATGGCAATGCGGCCGCCAAAGCGCGCACGCAGGTACGGCGCAGCCGACAGATGATCGGCATGCGCGTGCGTCTCGAGCAGCCATTGCACGCGCAAGTCCTGCGTCTCGATGAACGCCGCCACACGATCGGCCGAGTGCGTCCGCGTGCGGCCCGATTTGGGGTCGTAATCGAGCACGGAATCGATGATGGCGCATTGCGTGCCCGGCCCTGCGTGGACCACGTAGCTCATGGTGCAGGTATCGGGGTCGAAGAACGGTTCGATCTGGGCGTGCATGGCGGGCTTTCGCAAACAATCTATATTTTTATAGAATATCGTCAGACATTGTGTCTGCCAATAGCGCAGATTTCGCCTGCGCACCGCCCCGATGACCGATTCGACCACCGCCCCACCCGACGTTGTGCCGCTGCCCGAGGCGGCCATCTCCATGCTGCGCGCGTCTGCCTCGCAGGCGTGTGCGGTGCTAAAGGCCATGGCCCACGAAGACCGCCTGCTGTTGCTGTGCCAGCTCACCCAGGGCGAGCGCAACGTGGGCGAACTCGAGGCGCTGGTGGGGCTGCATCAGCCCAGCCTGTCGCAGCAGTTGGGCGTGTTGCGCGATGAAGGCCTCGTGGCTACGCGCCGCGAAGGCAAATACATCTATTACCGGCTGGCGAGCTTCGAGGTCATCCAGATCATGCAGACGCTCTCCGCCCTGTACTGCGGCAAGGTCTTGAAGACGGTCACATAGGCCGCCTGCCGCACCCTTCCATCGATGCACCCGCCGGATTGCCCGGCGGCCTCCACTAGATCGCATGCTGACCGAACTCCCTTCTGTACCGCCCTTGGGCTGCGCCGCGCGCATTGGCGTGGCTGCCGGCCTGCGCCCGCGGCGACCGCCGCGCGGCATCACGGTCGCGGGGCGCTGAGCATGTCGCCGTCGGAGATGGGCTGGATCCTCAGCGCGGGGCTCGGTTCCGTGGTGGGCCTCATTCTTGCGCTGACCGGGGCCGGCGGCGCCATTGTGGCGGTGCCGCTGTTGATCTTCGGGTTGCATCTGTCCGTGCAGCAGGCCGCGCCGATCGCATTGCTTGCGGTCGGCCTGTCAGCGGGGCTCGGTGCGGTGCTGGGCCTGCGCGAAGGCAAGGTGCGCTACAAGGCCGCCGCGCTGATGGCGGCATGTGGCATCGTGGCGTCGCCGCTTGGCCTCTGGGTCGCGCACCGGGTGCCGAATACCCCGCTGACCGTCGTGTTTGCTGCCGTCCTGGGCCATGTGGCGATGCGCATGTTCCGTCAGGCGCAGGCCGCCGGCCATACCGAACCGCAGCATCGGCATGCCGCCCCGCCCTGCCACCTCGATCAAACGACTGCCAGGCTCATCTGGACGCTCCCCTGTGCCCGCGCGCTCGCCGCATCCGGAGCGGGGGCCGGGTTCCTTTCCGGCCTGCTGGGTGTGGGCGGGGGCTTCGTCATCGTGCCGGCGCTTCGCCGCGCCACCGATCTGCCGATGCAGACCATCGTCGCCACGTCGCTTGCCGTCATCGCGCTGGTGTCGACGGGGGGCGTGGTTGCCGCGGCGATCGGTGGGCATGTCGATTGGTCTGTCGCGCTGCCGTTTGCCGCCGGTGCGTTGACCGGCATGCTTGTCGGCCGGCGCTTTGCGCGCCATCTGGCCGGGCCCGCACTGCAGCGCGGGTTCGCCGCATTTGCGGGCGTGGTCGCGCTCGGATTGATCGCCAGGGCCTTTATTTGACCGGATTGTTGCGAAAGCGGTACAATCGCCGGTTCCGGAGCGTAGCGCAGCCTGGTAGCGCATCTGATTTGGGATCAGAGGGTCGTAGGTTCGAATCCTATCGCTCCGACCAATACCTAAAAGGGTTTGTGGGTTAGTGCCTGCGAACCCTTTTTCTTTGGGGTTACGCCGGGGTTACAGCCAGAGTGCATCCCCATCCATCTCGGCATCAGGAGTGCAGCCGAATGCGTCCTCTTGGAACAAGCTGAGGCCAAGGTGAGTCGTCGCAAATTCACAACGGAAGAACTGAAAAAGTTCTCGCTTGAGAACTACTCCGGTCTTGGCAAGTTCTCGTATGCACAGTGGCGGGACCTGATTCTCCATCGCTCGACGCTTTGGCATTTCACGGATCTGCTGCGGACTATGGAGACTCCCAGCGATGCTGATCTACGCCTGTATGCGACTGCACTCCGCTCGTATGTAGCTCACCTGCATATGGAAGCAGGCAACAGGAGTTCCCTCGATGCACTTCTGGTTGCGACGGCGACCACTGATAACGGCGTCATCCCGGCCGGGACCGAGTTCTATTTCTCCCACGTCCGAGCGCTAGCAGCCAATGTTGCAGCTTCCCTTCTCGATAACCCGCTGGGCTGCGTTTTCAAGCTTCCTCGACTGATTGACGCCTCCACCGCGTTAGAGACGACGTTCATCAAGCTTGTGCCTCAGGACTACAAAGGTCCACCGCCACCCCACGCCGATGCCCTCAGCGGGGAGCTGTTTGGCACCTTGGACGGAGTTCCGCAGTGTCAGCCTTTCATCGGGACGGATCCGACTTCACAACGTGCGTTGCTGGAGATCGACCTTAGTCAGGACGACTCATTGCTGCTAGCCGACTTTACAAAGTGGCTGAGGCAATGGCGCCAGGTGTCGGGCGGCAAGGTCCGCAGGAATGCCTCGAAAGAGAAGCTCGATTGGGTTCAAACCGAGATTGATCGATGGCTGGATAGACACCTGATCCCGTACATCGACTTGAAGCTGGTCGCTAGGCTCACCGAAAAAGACTTCGGCGCCGGGATGCTGGAAGAATTGCTACACGACGACTCATCGCCAGACGAATGGGAGACAGTCGAAGAATGGCTTGAGGACCATCGAACCACCTTTCTGAGCGAGGCATGGCTCGACGTGATGACCCGCATGGCCTTCGAGGAGAACCGTCAAGGGGGAAAAAACTCCCCGTAATTTTTGCTCTCGATCAACATCGCTCAAACCACGATAGTCCGGGTCAACGGCGGCGCATCGCTGCCGTTGTCAAACGACCTAGGACTATCATGTATTCGAAGACTCTTCAATCAACGATCGGCAGCAATCGTACAGCCCCTCTCACGCAGGTGCTGTCTGGCACTGCTCGCTGCAAGAGCCTGTCAGGAATTTTGTGTTTGAGGCATAGCATGTTGGAAAGGAGCATCTATGCCAAGCAAGAAGAAACCGGCGGCAGCCGGCACGGCGGCGCTGCCGTCTATTCCCCACGAACTCATTGAACAACTGACCGGCGGCACCACGCCGATGACGGCCGAACAGATCAACGCCACCACCATGGCGCTGAAGAAAGCGCTGATCGAGCGGGCGCTGGGCGCAGAACTGTCGTACCACCTGGGCTACCCGCCCGGCAGCGCCCGCCCCGAGGATGCAGCCAACCAGCGCAACGGCAAGTCCGCCAAGACGGTGCTGACTCAGGACGGGCCGCTGCGCATCGAAGTGCCGCGCGACCGCGCAGGCTCCTTCGAGCCCATCCTGATCCCCAAGCACGAGCGGCGTTTCACCGGCTTTGACGACAAGATCGTAGCCATGTACGCGCGGGGCATGACGGTGCGTGAGATCCAGGGCTTTCTGGCCGAGCAGTACGGCACCGAGGTCAGTCCTGAATTCATCAGTTGCGTCACGGATGAGGTAATGGCCGAGGTCACCGCCTGGCAGGCACGCCCGCTGGAGCCGATGTACCCGGTCGTATTCTTCGACTGTCTGCGGGTCAAGATCCGCGAGGATGCCGTGGTGCGCAACAAGGCCATCTATCTGGCGCTGGGCGTGCTGCCCGACGGCACCCGCGACATCCTGGGCCTGTGGATCGAGAACACCGAGGGGGCCAAGTTCTGGATGAAGGTGTTCAACGATCTGAAGACCCGTGGTGTAGCCGACATCCTGATTGCCGTCACCGACGGCCTCAAGGGCATAGCCGAGGCGCTTGGGGCGGTGTTTCCGACCACGACGCTGCAGACCTGTATCGTGCACTTGATCCGCAACAGCCTGGACTATGCCAGCTGGAAGGACCGCAAGGCGCTGGCAGCGGCGCTCAAGCCCATCTACACGGCGCCCAGCGCAGAAGCCGCAGCGGCCCAACTCGATGCCCTGGAAGCTGGTCCCTGGGGGCAGAAGTTTCCCACGGTGGTGGCGGCCTGGCGCCGGGCCTGGGAGCGCGTCATTCCGTTTTTTGCGTTCAGCCCGGCGGTGCGCAAGGTGATTTACACGACCAATGCCATCGAGAGCCTGCACAGTCAGCTGCGCAAAATCATCAAGACGCGGGGGCACTTTCCCAGCGATGATGCCGCCACCAAGCTGCTGTGGCTGGCCTTGCGCAACATCACGGCTGACTGGGGCCGAGCAGCCAGGCAGTGGAAAGACGCCATGAACCAGTTCGCCATCGCCTATGGGGAGCGCTTTACACGACCGGCCGCGTAATATGTCCACCGGGCTCGTCTGAAACGGCAGCCCGAATAAAAAGCCTTGAACACAAAAATTCAGACAGCCCCCGCTGCAATGTCAACGCATCTGCCGCTCCCTCTTCCCCTGAAGCCCAGGCCCTGCTGACCCGCCAGGAAGCTGCTGCCTACATCGGCGTTCAGCCGAACACTCTCGCAACGTGGGCTTGCACCCAGCGCTACAACCTGCCCTATGTCAAAGTGGGCCGCAACGTCCGCTACCGCAGGCAAGATCTGGATGCGTTCATCCGGCGCAACCTCCACGGCACCGGTTTCGAGGCAATCGCAGCGGAGGGTGCAAATGGCTAACACCCCTCTCTCTGGCGACAGTGACGACATCGTTCTTGACGGCGAAGCAACAGCCCCCGCCCCGGCGGCCATCGAGCTTTCGACGTTCCAGTCAGCTACCGATATCGTGCCCGTGCGTCGCACGCTGGCAATCCCTCAGTTCGTAGAGTTGTTCAGCAAGCCATTGCAACTGCCGCAGAAAGGTGGGCCGACTTGGTCTCCGGCCATCTACCCCGAAGGCGTGAAACGGTCCAAGAGCGGCGTAGCTGCTGTGACTGCGCTCGTCATGGACGTGGACGACGGCACGCCGATTGAGCATTTCCATCAACGCCTGGAAGGCTACGCTTACTTCTGGCATACGTCGTACAGCCACACCCAAGAGCACCCGAAGTATCGGATCGTCGTGTTTTTGGCAGCGCCTGTGCCGGCCGAACAATGGGGGGACTTATGGCTGCGTGCGCAAGCGTGGATGGGCGGCCACCTCGACCCCGCCACCAAGGACGCTTCCCGCATCTACTTCGTTCCGAGCATGCCGCCTGGTGCGCAAGGCCACGGCCGTGGCTTCGTCGAAGGAGTGCTGCTCGACATGACTACACTGCCGCCTTTGCTGCAAGTGCCAGTCACGCGGGGCGCTGCTCTGGTCGGCACGCACAAGGTAAAGACGGTCAATGTAGCGACGGCGAGCGGTTCTGGTCGGGCGAATGACACCGATGTCACCGATGACGGTCAGCCAGGTCTTTCGGAGGTCCTGAAACGCTGTCATGCCATACGCTACATTGCCGATCCCGGGAACCAGGCAGTTATCTCGGAACCGCTGTGGCGGGCCATGCTTTCCAATGTCGGACGCTTCGCAGGCGGGCGGGCATTCGCTCATGCGGCGAGTCAGCGCCACCCTCGCTATGATGAGGACGAAGTGGACGGCCGACTGGAACGCCACGTGGCGCAATCTGGGCCAATTACTTGCGCCGAGATTCAGCGCCACGGCTACACGGGCTGCCCTCATGGCGGCTGCGTGTTGCCGAATGGACAACCAACCAGAGCACCGGCCGGACTTGCCGTGTGGCCAGCTCAATTTAAGGCCTCGGCTATCCCGCATCCGATCGTTTTGCGGTCGTTTCTGGATACCCATTTCAAGGACGGGCTGGTCTTTGCAAACAGCGAGTTTCACCGATACCGGGCCGGAGCTTTCGAGGCGCTAGACAAGGTAGCGGAAGTTGACAAGAAGCTGGTGGAGTTCCTGGGCGATGCGGCAACGTCTCAGTTCGTCAAACAGCTTGGTGACCTCCTAGTTATTCAGCAAGCCCAAGCCACGGACGAGTTCGCACCGGACCTAAACCATCTCTGCTTGTTGAATGGCACGTTGAACCTGAAATCATTTGAGCTGGAGCCGCATAGCCCAAAGCATCGTCTGCGGACTCGCCTGAACATTGAGTGGCAGCCGGAAGCGTTAGCACCAAAATGGTTGGCCTACCTTGAAAGCGTCTTTCGGGATGATCCCGACAAGGCCGAGAAGATCGCCTTTCTTCAGGAGTGGATGGGCTACCTGCTCGTGCCCGACACCGGCATGCAAAAGATGCTTTGGCTTGTCGGCTCCGGCGCCAACGGCAAGTCGGTATTCCTGTCGATCGTGGCGGCGCTGGTGGGGCGACAGAACATCTCGAATGCCATGCTCGACAGCTTTCATCTGCCCTACGTCCGTGCCGAGTTGGACGGCAAGCTCGTCAACATCGCCGGGGAAATGGCTGCTGACGCAATGATCAACGACGGCTTCATCAAGGCAATCGTGGCGGGTGACGCCATCGAGGCCGCTCGCAAGTTCAAGCCGTCGTTCTCGTTCCGGCCCTTCGTCCGCCTCATGGCAGCCACCAACAACCTGCCGAGGACGAACGACCTGAGCCACGGTTTCTTTCGGCGCACGATCATCCTGCAGTTCAATCGTCAGTTCAGCGCCAGCGAGCAGAACCCCAACCTGACTCAGGAGTTAATGGAGGAGTTGCCGGGGATCTTGAACTGGGCTGTCGAAGGCCTGCGAAGGCTTCGAAGGCAACAGCGGTTCACCATTCCCCCCTCGTCCGAAGAGGCGCTCGCCACATATCGGGCTGAAGCCAACCCGGTGCAGTTGTTTGCTGAGGAGTGTCTGGTTCCGGCACCCAACGGACGAGGTATGCGGACAAGGGATGTTTACCCTTTGTATGCCCAGTGGTGCAGGCGGTATGGTTATCAACCGCGCAACGATTCCACGTTTGGTAAAGCCCTGAAAGCGCTCGGGTTCGAGCAGAAAAAAGTGAACGGCCACAACTATTGGAAAGTCGCCGTGACAAGCGACGCCGCCGAGTATGCAGCTCTTAATGCTGACCTGTCATACGACACGGGCATGTCTCCGGCAAACGATTCGACAAAAGCAACGACAACGGCTGGGGTGTCCAGTCTCGCCGCCAACTACATCGTGTGACCGGCACAGAGGTCGACCGTACCGGCAAAACCATCCGGCATCAGGGGGGAGGGATGGGGCAGGCAGAGGGGTGGGGAGACTTGTCATCCCCACTCTCAGTTTTTCCTTTATTTATCAGTCATTTGGCACTTCTGGGGTGAGCAGGGAGGGGGATTCACGAAAAACTAGCCAAAAAAATTTGAGCCGGAGCAATAGAAGCATCTATATATGAGAAATGTTATGAAGATTTCCTCACCCCACCCACCCCGAGAATATAAAAGTACCGTGATAGCCGAGCTTTCTGCTTCGGCCTATTCGAGTCTCCTCACCCCTCTGCCCACCCCTGGCCCCACCCTGTCGGCGTCATTTCCGTTGCTGCCAGCCGAACCGTCCGCTCTTCCTGGGCTCGGTCATGACCCGGGTTGGCGTCTAGCCTCCGCCCAGCGAACGCAGGAACCTCGGAACCTGAGCCTTGCTGGTAGCCTGTACACGGGCCATGAGGTCGTAATCGACCCGATTCACACCGTAAATCTGAGCGATATCTTGTTGTAGCCGGAACCATAGATGACTGGTCACCTCAGCATCGGCCATTGCCCGGTGAGCACGCCCGGCCTTGGGCAGTTGCAGCATGTCCGCCAGTGTTGATAGCCTGTGATTCAGGGCATGCGGGTAGATCCGCCTCGAAGCGAGCAGCGTACAGGCAAAGGACTGGTCTGCCGAGATCCCCAGAAGTGCAAGCTCACCAGTTCACGTTCGCCGGAACCGAGTACGGCACACCCAGCGACGAATACCCTGATGACCCCACGCTGTCCGAGAAGGGCGTGCGGCTGAGCAAGGCACTTGGTTCGAACACCGAATTCGAGTACCAATATGACTTCGGGGACAACTGGCGGCATCGCATCGTCGTGGAAGCCATGGGCAATCCGGACTTGACCCTGACGCTGCCTGTCTGTCTTGCTGGCGAGAACGCTTGCCCGCCAGAGGATGTCGGTGGCGTATCGGGCTATGATGAGTTTCTGGAGGCGCTGGCGAATCCGAAGCACGATCAGCACAAAGACTATCGGACATGGATCGGTGGAATCTTTGATCCGGCCGGGTTTGACGTGAACGCGGTGAATGCTAGGTTGCGGGCGATTCGGTAGGGAAGCTTCAGGCAGGGTTCCGGCATTGGTCCAATTGCACCCCTTATCCGACGCAATGGGTCTCGGACTGCCTTACTGTGACAGCATATCCACTGACCGCGTTGTTCTAGAATGACCGGGACAAGAACAAAACAAGCAGGGGTCACATGACGCAGCCACTGTTACTGGTGGATTTTGAGAACGTCCAAGCGATCGACGTTGAATTTGTGCCGCCGGATTATCGGATCGCAATTTTCTGTGGTGCTAACCAGAAGAGCGCATCGCTCGACCTGACAAGCCGATTGCAGCCTCTCGGTTCACGGGTGCAATGGCATCGGGTCACGGGCAGCGGCAAGAATGCGTTGGATTTCCACCTCGCCTTTCATATGGGCCGGGTTCTTGAGCGAAAGGAGGCCGGCGAGTTCGTCATCCTGGCTAAGGACACTGGTTACGACCCTTTGGTAGCCCATATCAGTTCGCTAGGCGTGCCTTGCAGACGCATTGCGGCAGTCGGAGAGCTCCACGGGATACCGGTCATGCAAACCGTACCGGCTCCCAGATCGCCGCCCAAAGCATCGGCCCCTGCCAGCTCCGAGCTCGAACGCATCAAGACCATCCTTGCCAAGACTCAGAAGAATAAGAGGCCACGGAAGCGAGCAACACTGACCAAACACGTGAGCGCAATGCTGGGCAACAAGTTGCCAGAGGCCAAGTTGACTGCGCTGATCGATAGCATGTTCAAGCGGAAGCTGGTTTCCGAGGCGAACAACGTGCTGAGTTACCACTTCTGAAACGTCTTCGCACTATCGGACCAGCATGACCAACGCAAGTGAAATGGATTCCTGTTCCGTCTTGGAACTACTGAACATGCACAGCGCTGTGCTGGACGAGCTCAAGCGTAGGCAGGTAGTGAGAACGGGCAACAATCCGACAGGTGATTACACAGAGTGGCTTGTCGCCCAGAGGCTCGGTTTAGCTTTGGACGGCAACTCCAAGAAAGGCTACGATGCGATAGATGCTGCGGGCATGCGATACCAGATCAAGGGACGTCGACTCTCATCCGATACCGCATCAAGCCAACTGAGCGCCATAAGGGACTTGGAGCGTCAGGAGTTCGATTTCCTGATCGCCGTTGTCTTTCGATCCGACTGGCAGATCAAGTGCGCAATCAAGGTCCCACATCAGACAGTCGCCGAGCTTGCTGACTATCGGAAGCATGTGAACGGCCATGTTTTGTATGTCCGGCCTTCGCTCCTAGCGCACCCCACTGTCGTAGACGTGACGGATTTGCTCCGTGCCTAGACGCCACCGATGCGTGGGCTTTGGGAATTTTGTTGCTCGCCAAACTAGTGGCTAGTTGATTGACAACTCTGGAGGAGTGGATGTCCTCGTTATCGCCGGAAAGTTGGTGCTGAGGCTCTTCTAGCTTTGTCGGCAGCGAGGCGGCAACCTCCGAGCCGCCCACGAAATTTGGAAACTCGTGGGCGACGGAGCGCAGGAAAGCCGCACCAATACTGAGGCTCCGGTTGCGAGCATTTCCTTATATATAAGTAAGAAAAAATCGGGCGACCTAACCCTCCAACTGCCCCAGCCACCCGGATTTTCCGCTCTTAGGGTCACAATATGTTGCTCCTCACTTTGGGGTGACCCTAAAAGCCTTTGGCCTGGAAAGGCGGAATTAATTTACCTTCCCTGTTTGAGAAATTTGTGTCAGGACCGTTTTCTGGTCTGCATACCAGCGGACCAAGCATTCTCGATCATGACAGTTTTGTTCACGGTAGTTCCATTGTTGCCGAACCCGTTCACGGAAAGCGGTTTGATCAATCGCAGCCGCCTTCGCCCTGACAAATATCTTCGCCAGCTCGACATCATTCGAAGCTAGTACTGGATCGCTGCAAATCAGGCGCTCGGCATCAGACCTTGCTTTCGAGCAATCGAAACTGGTCGTTAGCGCAGGCGTTCCAACTAGGGCAGCATTGGGGGCTGGCGCCTGCGAAGTCGATTGCTGCGACAGATTCTTTTGGAGCGATGCCTTCAGAGCTTGGGTTCGCTCAACAGTCATCTGAACCTCGCATTGCAACCTACTTGTCTGAAAGGCGACCGAATCGGCACTGCCGCTGTCTAGAGCTTTGATTTTGCAACCATTTTCTCGTTGGGCCAGCCACAAGCGTTGCTCTGGCAACAGTTCTTGCCGCCACTCTTTGCTTCCAGCATTCCAGACAACATTGAGCGCATCGTTAGCAGCCTTAATATCTGCCTGTGCTTTCTGCAGCGCCGCTTGGCCCTCTGCAGCCTGGGCTTGCGCAATCTCGATATTTTTTTGCTGTTCCTGCATCGCTTTTTGCTGCTCCTGCTGCGTTTGATCAGCCTTCCGCTTCTCTAGCGTCGTTTTCAGCAAAGATTGCTCAATCAGGGTCGATGCAAACTTAACAGCCAAGCTTTTCCCATCTGTAGCGGCATAAATCTTTTTTCCGTCATCGGTTGGCTGGACGTCATAGTCGAGTGATGATTTAAGCGCATTCGCATCGAAATCAACACCCTCTTGCATCGCATCCTGATGAGAATTTTTCAGCGAAAGCATACTTCTAACCGCATCCGCATCTTGCACAACCTCGGTCGGCACGGCTAATTTAAGCTTTCCCTCACAGAATTTCTTCGTGCTATTCGGGTCACTCTTTGTTGTAAGCACGTCTTCGATAGTGATTACAACTTTATCTACAGTCGCTCTAATAAGAGCGCTATCAACGTTGAAGTTTGTGTGCGCATCTTGGCTGGCGAAATCGGACGTGACCTGCTTGACCAAGCCGTCCTTAATGATCGAAGCCACCAATGATTTTGCATCCTCACCGTTACAAGCAGCTTCCTGTTTTTGGGAGCAGGCAGCTAAGCTAATTACGAGCAAGAGCGGAACGAGCCGTTTCATTTACTTCCCCCTTTTTTTGGTATCTTCGATCCCTAGTCTGCGGGCGATTCACACCTATGCCCCGCCCATCCTCTTTTTCGCCTCGATGCCGCCAGTCCGTAGATATTTCGGCGCATCGATCGCAAATCGTACCAAATTATGTGAAAACAATGTGCACAATGCCTCGCTCGAATGAGCACCTACCACCGGCAAGTAACATCAACGATCGTGGTCACTGTTTGGCATGCACGATGAAGCACTTTTATAGGTAAACTCCCTCACACTGACTGCTCAATTTCCGAGCATTTCCTTGGTACAAGAACATTAGAAAGGCGCATCACCCATCCACGTTCACTACCAAGGAAACCCCATGCACAAACCAATCGTCAGCCTGCTGCTTGTCGTTCTCGTCGAAGCCATCTCCGCAGTCGTCGCATGCTTGAAAGGCCACCTCATGCGGCATCTGCATCCGGATGGCCGTGACGTTTTCGACGACCACGCTTTCGCTTAACCGCAACTTTCCATAGCCGGATTCTCCCCGGCAACACCTGGCCGTCCTGGCCAGGTTCATTCCCACATCACTTGACGCATCACCGGGCATGTCCGGGGGATGCGTTCGTCCATACACAGGAGTTCACATGCATCTCGTCCAAACAATGGCCTACGTTGACGAAACCCCTTGGCACGGCCTCGGCAACAAACTCGCTTCCAACCAGCCGCTCGAAGTTTGGGCCACCGCCGCCGGCATGGACTGGAATATCGAGTCTGCCGATGTCCGGTTCGTTGCCGGAAACGATGGCCTGGGCTCCATCCATGCCTACCCCGAGCAGAAGGTGCTGTACCGATCCGACACCAAAGCCCCGCTGTCGGTTGTCTCGTCTCGCTATCAAGTCGTCCAGCCCCGAGAAATTCTTGAGTTCTATCGTGACCTCACAGAAGTCGGTGGCTACCAGTTGGAAACTGCCGGTGTGCTGAAGGACGGGAAAAAGCTCTGGGCACTGGCCCGCACCGGACAGTCAGCAACGCTCAAGGGTCGGGACGAAGTCAACGGCTACCTGCTGCTTGCCACTGCCTGCGACGGAACACTGGCGACTACTGCGCAGTTCACCTCGGTTCGTGTCGTGTGCAACAACACATTGCAAATTGCGCTGGGTGACAGTGCTGGTGCGATCAAGGTGCCGCATCGTAGCCAGTTCGACGCACAGGCCGTGAAGCGTCAGCTTGGCATCGCCACCTCGCACTGGGACGAGTTCATGTACCGGATGAAGGCCCTGGCCGAACGCAAGGTGAAGCCCGAAACGGCACACGAATATTTCCGTCGTGTCCTGGCTTATCCGATCCGCACGGCTGCCGACCAATCCGCCGCACCAACGAACGACCGAGCTATCAAGGCTGTATCCGAGTTGTTCTCCGGTCGGGGCAAAGGCTCGGACATGGCTTCGGCTTCCATGACAGCATGGGGTCTCGTCAACGCTGTGACCGAGTTCGTCGATCACGAGCGCCGTGCACGTAGCGAAGACCACCGCAGGGACACAGCGTGGTTCGGTCAAGGGGCCAATCTGAAACAGAAGGCCTGGGACGAAGCACTACGACTCATCGCCTGACATCCATTCACCGCAGCAGAACAAGCCCGGTTGAACTTCGGTTCGCCGGGCTTTCTTCATTGAAGGAGAGAAACATGAGCATTGCCACAGGACATGCCCTATCTCGAAAGCGGCCAGCCCTTCGCCTAGTTTCAACGCAGGACATGAGTCGATCGGACTGGCTACAAGTCCGCAAGCAAGGTATCGGAGGCTCGGATGCAGCAGCGGCGGTTGGACTCAGTCCGTACAAATCACAGCTCGAACTTTGGCTTGAGAAGACAGGCCGAGATACCAACCTGCCGAAGCTTGATCCAACGGACACAACCGAGCCCGTGTATTGGGGCACGCTGTTGGAGCCCATCGTCGCTGCTGCCTACACACAGCAGACAGGTAACCGGGTCCGCAAGATCAATGCCGTCCTTCAGCATCCGACAGTGCCGTTCATGCTCGCCAACATCGATCGAGACGTGGTTGGCAGTCCCGACGTGCAGATACTGGAGTGCAAGACCGCAGGCATCAATGGAGCAAAGCTCTGGCGTGACGGGGTGCCGGAATACGTTCAACTCCAAGTACAGCATCAACTGGCGGTGACGGGCAAGCGTGCTGGCGATGTGGCTGTGCTGATCTGCGGCCAGGAACTCCAAGTCCACCGAGTCGAGCGTGACGACGACCTGATCGCTCGGCTGATCGAGCTAGAAGCCCGGTTCTGGCGATACGTCGAGACGGACACGCCACCGCCAGCAGACGGCTCGGACTCGGCTGCGACCGCCCTGCAGTGTCTCTATCCCCGTGACTCGGGCCAAACCGTCGACTTCACCGAAGACCGAGGCCTGTCAGCAGCCTTTGCCGATCTGGTTTCTGTCCGGGCCGAGATTGCTGAACGGGCAACGCTCGAAGCCCAACTCAAGCAATGCCTACAGCAAGCGATGGGCGAAGCCACCAAGGCGAAGTTCGAGACCGGCGAAGTCTCGTGGAAGCGCAGCAAGGACAGCCAGGGCCTGGATACCGACAAGCTCCTGCAAGACCAGCCTGATCTGCTCCAACGCTACCCCCTCACCAAACCCGGCTGCCGCCGATTCCTGTTCCTGTAACCAATGCCCTAATCCGCTGGGGCTGTGCTGCGCCTGCCCTGCGGATCTGTCGAGGGCGGGCTTGCGCAATTTTCATGGAGGTACATCTATGCTGAAGAACTTGGCGATAACACCGCCTGTGCTTGGCCGCATCTCGATAGGCCGTGTCGTGGAGAAGAACGGGAAGCGTCTGCCACAAATGGAAGACCAGTTCACCATCACAACGCAGGTGCAAGGCAAGGACGGGTGGGTTCTGCACCCATATGACGAGGGCTTACGCAAAGCCTGCAACGGAAAGCTCCGGTCGATCCCCGTCACCGTGATATTCGATGACCCAAATCTGAGCTTGAGGGCAGAGTACAGCTTGTTCGACCGTCAAACGGGGAGGCCAGTTTGCGTTGGCAATGGTGAGACCTGCCGCCGCTACACCGACAGCGGGCTGCAATCGTTACCTTGCCCGTCACCGAACGGCTGCGACTTTGCCAACGGTGGGTGTAAGCCATACGGCAGGCTCAACGTGCGCATCGGCGAGGAAGATGAGTTGGGGTCTTTCATCTTCCGCACGACGGGATTCAACAGCATCCGGACGCTGACAGCCAGGCTTCGCTACTTCCATGCCGTCTCCGGTGGTCTGCTGGCAGCGTTGCCGTTGGAACTGCGGCTGCGGGCGAAATCCACCACGCAAAGCCATCGTGCGCCGATCTATTACGTTGACTTAACGGTTCGGGGCAGCATGTCCTTGGAGGACGCTATCGCCGAAGCTCGGGAGGTTGACGCTCGCCGCAAGGCTTCCGGCTTCGATCAGGCTGCGCTAGATGCGGTGGCAAAAGCTGGTTTTGGAGATGGTCCGTTCGAGGAAACCGAAGAAGAGATTCCGGCCATCGTTGATGAGTTCTACAACAACAACGAGGTAGGCAATCAGGAGCCAGTCAACACGGCAACCACGCTGAAAGACAAACTGGACCGCAAGGCTACAGCCAGCACTGGGGAGGCATCGTGATCTTCCTGGGCATCATTCTGTTGCTGATCGGTGCCCCGGCGATCTTGATTGTCGTTGGCGTGGCTTGGCTGTGGCTTGGACACAAGCTGCTGACCCATCTCCTTGGGCGCTGATGCGCTCGTTCGCTCTCGCTCGGCGGGGGCTTTTTTAGGTTGTCGGCGACGTGTGTATGGGGGCAGTCAGGCGAGCCTAAGGTGGTTGCTTGTTGAAGAATGTAGTCCGTCCCCACAGAGCTCTCCGTCGGGTATCAGTGCATAGTTGAGCATGTCTCCGACACGTTGCAAACCTGCCCGCTCATAAAGCCTTTCAGCATCGCCCCCGGTAACTGTATCGAGTACGAGTATGGACTTGCCGGTTGTGCGGCCACCTCATCCACCGCAGCCGTCAGACGCTCAGGGTGCCCAAAGTCTCGGGTATTTGCTCACGAAATTTAAAATCTCGTGGGCAATGATCTGGCCGAAATCCTTGCACCACAGGGGTTTTCGTGCGTAAGCATTTCCTAATATACAATGAAAAGAAGTACTGTGACTGCCACGACGGTAGCGACAACCCACCATCAGCATCTCTCAAGTGAGAACGCATGTTTCAGGTCGACATTGCCAACAAAAAGCTAATCGAACTTCGTCAGACGAGCTTCTCTGAACTCAACTTGCGAGAACGCTTTGACATCCAGGAATGGATCGCGGAGAGCCCCAGTATCCTCGGCGAGGACTTACTGGTTATTGGGAAGGAGGTAACGCTGTCCTCTGGGAAGCGGCTCGACTTGCTGTGTATCGACAAGGATGCAGCACTGGTCGTCGTTGAGCTCAAGCGAGACGACTCGGGCTCATCAGTGGAGTGGCAGGCAATCAAATACGCATCGTACTGCTCGACCTTTTCGCCGGGAGACATCTTTAAGCAATATGCCCAATACAAAGGGATCACTGAAGCAGACGCCTCGAAGGCCATTCAGGAATTTATTTTTGCGGAAATCGAATCGCTGAATAATGCTCAGCGAATAATCCTGGTCTCGAAAGAGTTCAATCCCGAGGTCATTTCGGCCGTGCTCTGGCTGCGTGACTTCGACGTGGATATCCAATGCACCCGCCTGGCCCCATACCTTGATCATAACGATAGACTGTTCATCAAGCCAGAGACGCTGATCCCACTACCCGAGGCCAAAGATTACATTGAGAAGAAGGAAATCAAGCAACGCAAGATTTCCAACGTCGCCAGCGATTGGACTGGCTATTGGTTTGTTAACGTCGGGGAAGGACCACATCGGAACTGGGACGACAACCGGGAATTTAAGTTCATCGGCGCAGGACAAGGCACCAGCTACTCATCCGCCTTGAAACGGCTTTCCGTTGGAGACAAGTTCTACGCTTATATGAAGGGGATAGGCTACGTTGGGCTCGGCGAGGTTGAAAGTACCGCTGTCATGATTCGTAATTTTAATGTCCCGGGCACAGATACCTCTCTGCTCGATGCTGGACTGAGAGCCGAACGCCCTGATGAAAATGCCGACAGCGAAGAACTGTCTGAATATGTCGTAGGCGTCCGGTGGATTAATGCTCTACCGAGAGAGCAAGCAAAGAAATATTCCGGGATCTTCGCCAACCAGCAAGTCGTCTGCAAACTCCGAGACGAGGCTACGTTGAAATATCTCCACGAGTCGTTCGGTACCTGATCGAATCTAAAAAGCTCCCGTGATTCTGGGAGCGACGTGCGCCCCCCCCCGTAGAGCGGCCGTAGTAGCTTGTGCCCGCCCCACAACCGGAAGGCACCGAGTACGCAGAGGCCGGAGGGCACGACTACTAGCCCAAAGAATGCCGTGAGAAAGATCATGCTGCACCTCCCGGCTTCGGCCTTCTGGTCGAGCTTCACCTTCAGACTGGTGGGGTAGATCGTTTGGTGCTGCCGGATTGCCCGGCGCTTCATTGTCGGGATAGAACTCGTCCACGGCAGCGAACCGTCTTTGCCAGACCTCTATTGACAGGCATCTGCCCCCAAGATGCCATCCCCGGAAACTGAGGCAGAGCGCAGCCGGTGACTATATGTTTTTGTCCGTCACAACTGTCACAGTGTCACAGTGTCACAGTGTCACAGTGTTACAAGGGGCTGTCTGAATTTTTGTGTTCAAGGCTTTTTATTCGGGCTGCCGTTTCAGACGAGCCCGGTGGACATATTACGCGGCCGGTCGTGTAAAGCGCTCCCCATAGGCGATGGCGAACTGGTTCATGGCGTCTTTCCACTGCCTGGCTGCTCGGCCCCAGTCAGCCGTGATGTTGCGCAAGGCCAGCCACAGCAGCTTGGTGGCGGCATCATCGCTGGGAAAGTGCCCCCGCGTCTTGATGATTTTGCGCAGCTGACTGTGCAGGCTCTCGATGGCATTGGTCGTGTAAATCACCTTGCGCACCGCCGGGCTGAACGCAAAAAACGGAATGACGCGCTCCCAGGCCCGGCGCCAGGCCGCCACCACCGTGGGAAACTTCTGCCCCCAGGGACCAGCTTCCAGGGCATCGAGTTGGGCCGCTGCGGCTTCTGCGCTGGGCGCCGTGTAGATGGGCTTGAGCGCCGCTGCCAGCGCCTTGCGGTCCTTCCAGCTGGCATAGTCCAGGCTGTTGCGGATCAAGTGCACGATACAGGTCTGCAGCGTCGTGGTCGGAAACACCGCCCCAAGCGCCTCGGCTATGCCCTTGAGGCCGTCGGTGACGGCAATCAGGATGTCGGCTACACCACGGGTCTTCAGATCGTTGAACACCTTCATCCAGAACTTGGCCCCCTCGGTGTTCTCGATCCACAGGCCCAGGATGTCGCGGGTGCCGTCGGGCAGCACGCCCAGCGCCAGATAGATGGCCTTGTTGCGCACCACGGCATCCTCGCGGATCTTGACCCGCAGACAGTCGAAGAATACGACCGGGTACATCGGCTCCAGCGGGCGTGCCTGCCAGGCGGTGACCTCGGCCATTACCTCATCCGTGACGCAACTGATGAATTCAGGACTGACCTCGGTGCCGTACTGCTCGGCCAGAAAGCCCTGGATCTCACGCACCGTCATGCCCCGCGCGTACATGGCTACGATCTTGTCGTCAAAGCCGGTGAAACGCCGCTCGTGCTTGGGGATCAGGATGGGCTCGAAGGAGCCTGCGCGGTCGCGCGGCACTTCGATGCGCAGCGGCCCGTCCTGAGTCAGCACCGTCTTGGCGGACTTGCCGTTGCGCTGGTTGGCTGCATCCTCGGGGCGGGCGCTGCCGGGCGGGTAGCCCAGGTGGTACGACAGTTCTGCGCCCAGCGCCCGCTCGATCAGCGCTTTCTTCAGCGCCATGGTGGTGGCGTTGATCTGTTCGGCCGTCATCGGCGTGGTGCCGCCGGTCAGTTGTTCAATGAGTTCGTGGGGAATAGACGGCAGCGCCGCCGTGCCGGCTGCCGCCGGTTTCTTCTTGCTTGGCATAGATGCTCCTTTCCAACATGCTATGCCTCAAACACAAAATTCCTGACAGGCTCTGTTACAACCCAGTATTGGCAAGGCTTTTCGAGTTTTGGCGGTCGTCACAGACCCGTCACGGCCGTCACAGCGACCGGACTCACTGTCCTGCCCACATCTCGCCATCGAGCGAAAGCTGCCCCACCAAGTCCAGTACGAGTTTGCGCCGGACCTCCGGCATCGCTCGCAGCCGCACAATCAGCTCTGCCTCATCTGCCGCCAGGGCGCCCAGCTCGCCCGCCTTTGCCTGCTTCTTGCGGGGCTTACCGGCCGATTCCGGAATCCCATATCGAAGCCACTGCAGCGGAACGTTCAGCCAGGTCGCCAGCGTCTCCATCTTGTCTACGGTCGGCATAGCCGTGCCCGTCAGCCATTTATGGGCAGCCTGACCTGAGATGGGCTCGCTTGGGTTTCGGAGGTTGAATTGGAGGGCGAGTTCGCTTGCAGTCTCGATTTTCTTCGAACTGCGGGTCAGGGCCTGTTTCAGGCGGGCGGCGAAGGCTTGCTTTTCTTCCGGGCTGAGCATGCCCGCAGTTTCGAAGAGCTGCGTCACGCCGAGGAAACCATATGGTTTTCATAAACAACCGCTAGGTTTATGATGCACCTCTACATGGATACGCCTCGGGGGAGGAAAACATGAGTACCGGCATTTCTACGGCATCGGATGACGTTTTGCCAGGCAGCAAAGACCCAAGCATCGCAGGGCTGCTGAGTTTTTTGTGCGCTGGGGCTGGGCAACTCTACAACGGCGAGCCTGTGAAAGCCGCAGCCATGTTCTTTCCACTCTTGCTACTTGGGCTACTACTTGGCTGGGGAGCAATTATTTTCGCAATCCCGGTGATTTTTTACGGGGTCTACGATGCGAGTAAGGTAGCCAAGACTATCAATGCTCGAATACGAGAAGACATTGCAAAAAAGCAACAGGAAGATGAAGCTCAAGCTTCAATCGAGAAGAGTACCGTCTCCGTGCATGACTTGGTGGAGCAGATTGACAAACTGCGCCAATTGGCAACGTCTGGCTTGTTGAATCAAAACGAATTCAACGAGCGGAAGGCCCACGTATTGTCGTCACTTGAATCAAAAAAACCCAGGGAGTCTGCGGAGGACTTTTTGGCAGCACTCATTCCACTGGTGAAAAGCGAGGCTCTATCACCCGAGGAAATTAATAGAATCAAGGCTTTTGTTTTTTAGGGCGCAGCTGACAAATAGCCTCATACCCACTGAATTCAATAAAGTTGCACGCCAAGATGCCAAAGAAAACAATTTATGCAGCACTTGCCATTGTTTCAATATTTTTTGTGGCGCTAAGCTATCGAATTCTGAACACGAAAAGTGAAATTCAAACCTACATAGAAACCACGACCCAAAACAAAGATGATTTGTTGAGCATATTGTCAGATATTCAGGTTGTTCATTTCAACAATATGCCAGGTTTCTACGGCTGGATGGGTAGTCGTGACAATATTGAGAAAGAAATTTCTTCTGCCGAATCTTTGGAGCAACAGGCATTTGAACCGTTATCCGGTCGCTGGTTCATACCGTTCTACGCACGGCGATTGATGCAATGTTCCGAGGCGCTACACTCCTCGAAACTCAACGCCCTAAAATCAATGCAAAAAATTACGGCCTCCCGGACTGGCCAGGAGACGGTAATCAACGACGCTCAAAAGAAGATCTCAGCTTACATTGACAGGATGACTGAATGTAGGAATTTGACGCTTGGAATTGCATCTCCACAAGCCAGCACGAATGCAGCTGAAAATACGTCACAACGTCAGGATTCAACATCAGCTTCACCTGCAAAATATTCACAGGGACAGCAGCCTGTGCCATCCCTGACTTCGCCCCACTCAGGCACACCGACTCTTGAATCAAAATATAAGGCACTCGACCCTGACGTACCTGCTGCCGGCGATCCGGAGCTCACTCAACGGGAAATCGACCTACTTTCTAATCCGCAGTCCCTAGCTGACTGGATTTTCTTGGCAAAATTGGATAAAGAAATGTCTACGGCAGACTGCAGCGAAGCATTTTGCGCCTCACGTTCGTACATGTTGGCAAAAGCCGAGGAACGTTTGAAGCGGCGTGACGCCCCACCACCCGAGGCACATATGGAGTTCAAAATTTTGGCGGGATATCCGGGCGGCGTTGTACCCGATTAATTTTAGCAGCTTACTCGAATCCCACAAAATCATTCACCCATCACGACATAAATCCCGCACTTAATGTTATGTAGGAACAAAATAGATTAAAATAAAGACATGGAATTGACATCGCTTGCACATTGCAATGTCACATCAATTCAGGAGGTAATTCCATGTTTTTCGGCATAACCAATCATGTTCGAGTCGCTGTAGACCGAGTCGGCGGCGTCACCAAGGCATCTAATCTCATTGGCATCGCCAATAACACGATCCACACCTGGATCAAGAATCGACGCATCCCGAATATCGACCACGCCACTAAGCTTGCCAAGCTCAGCGGCATCGATGTCCAGCAGTTGCGGGGGACGCTATGACGGATGACTACTTTTCACGCAGCTTTCAGAACGACCTGTATGAGGTCGTGAGGCTCTACGCCGAACCAGAGCCAAGCTTCCCGCCGGAGAAGTGCTCTCCGCAGGATTGCCACGAGCGATTGTCGATCGAGCACGTGAAATGTGCCGCCCGCATGGCACTGACCTACCTTGGGCAAGGTGAGCATGTAGGAGCAGCCGATTTCGATCTTGAATCGTTGCTGCGCTGCTACGTTTTTGACCCCGAGGGCCGAAGGCGAATGGCGGAAATTGCGGCGGAGCGTCTTTCGTTGATCTCCTAGCGGCGTCGGGCTATTCAGCCTGCGTCAGCCGTAGCAGTCCCCCTGAATGTTGGCCCTACCCCTGCAGATGCTCCCGGGCATTGCCAACGTTCCACATTTCGTCCGTCGCCTTCGTCACCGCCGCTCGGACAGGATCATGATCTAGGCGTGCATAGACAGCCGTCGCCGATGGTGAGCGGTGATTCAAGCTTTTGCCAATGACCGGCAGGGTGGCACCTGTCATCACCTGCCAGCTTCCCAGAGTGCGGCGCAGATCGTGGATGCGCAGATCAGGCAACACCGGTGTTGGGACGGCCACACCAGCCTGCTCCGCCCGCTCGCATACTGACACGAGCGCTTTGTCAACGTCCGTCGATGCCAGGAATTCCTCAAGTGCGACCTGGAGTGAGTGCTCGTCCCAGTCCGAGCGCTCGCCTATCTGCCGCAACAGCGCTTGTCCGGCCATGCGGGCTTTGATTCGGTGCCATCCGCTCTTTGGCTCAACAAGATGACCAGTGCCTCCAGGTCCAGGGAAGACGAACGGGCTCACGCTTCTCTTCTTTCGGCGCTCCAGAATGTCGACCGCCTCCTTGACAAGCATGACTGTCTGCGACTCACCGTTCTTGGTCCGAGGGATTCGCCATACGCCGTCAGCCAACTGGACCTCCATCCAGGCCATAGCCAAAACATTGGCCCGCCGTGCGCCCGTCAACAGTGACATCAGGAAGAAATCCCGAATACAGTCGTTAGGCTCCGCTTGGACAGCACGAAAGAAGTCGGGGAACTCTGCGCCCTGGATGAAGCGATCCCGGGACTTTTCTGTATTCTTCTTGACGCCGGCGGCTGGATTTTGATCCCACATATCCACCGAGATCGCCCATCCGAAGACACTCGACACCAGAGCCTGAACCCTGTTAGCAGTGGTGGCGTGCCCCTCCGCCGTGATCTTCGAGTGGATGCTGGCGATATTTTTGCGGGAGATTTCCGATAGCCGTTTCTTCCCAAGCGGCGCAGCCAAGTATTGGTTGTACTGGCTTTCATCTTGCTGCCAAGTTCGCTTCTTGATCTTGCTGTGCCGCCTCATGTACTCCCCAAACAATTCCTCAAACGTCATCACCGCACGGGCTTTCCGCTGGCGTTCGGCAAGGTCGGTACCAACAGCCAGTTCAGCGGCGTGAGACATGGCTAGTTGCCGTGCCTTCTCAATGGTGACGTCAGGGAAGCGACCGATCGTCAGGCGGACCGGGCTGCCACCCTTGACTCGCCGGAATACGCAGAATGTCTTGGCCCCCGCAGGAGTCACTCGCAGTTGGAGCCCCGGGGTCCTAGCGTCGTGATAGGTGACTCTCCCCTCGGCGGGCGCCGGGATGGCGAGCAACACTGCTTTGGTGAAATTGATATGCTTCTCGTCGGTCATCTGGGGTTACGCCGGGGTTACAGTTTGAGTGAAAAATGACACAATCACATCACTTCCAGTCTACCCAGCATCCAGATTTTTCTCAATAAAATCAATGGATAAAGACAGTCATAGATGTCGGTAGATGAGGCGACCTACTGATTTGGGATCAGAGGGTCGTAGGTTCGAATCCTATCGCTCCGACCACAATAAGCAGTCAAGCAAAACGGCTTACGTTCATCGCGTAAGCCGTTTTGCTTCGTGCACGACAAGCCGTGTCATATGCGGGTGCTATAACGACAGCATCGCTGCACTGCCTGACACCTGCTCATGAACCTCATCCTGTGGCGCCACGCCGAAGCCGAAGACGTGGCCGCACCGCTGCGCATCCAGCGCAGCACCGATCTCCAGCGTGAACTCACCAAGCGCGGCCACAAGCAGGCCGAGAAAGTGGCCGCATGGCTGCGTCCCCGCCTGCCCGAAGACACGCTGGTGCTCGCCAGCCCCGCAGTGCGCACGCAGCAGACAGCGCGCGCGCTGACCGAGCACTACCAGACCCTGCCCGCGCTTTCGCCGGGCGCGGACGTCAGCGCCATCCTCGACGCACTGGACTGGCCGTCGAATACGAATCTGCTGCTGGTCGGCCACCAACCGTGGATCGGGCGGCTGGCGAGCCTCCTCATCGCCGGCAACGAGATGGACTGGAGCGTCAAGAAGGCGGGCGTGTGGTGGCTATGCCGGCGCGTGCGCGAAGGCGAGGCGCAGACCGTGCTGCGCGCCGTGGTGAACCCCGATCTTGTGTGACACGACGTGCCTGTCACGCCAACGCCACGCAAAATTCACGCAACCGTCACGATTGACACCCTTTTGTCGCTGATCTGTCACGCAGCGTCTCTAGAATCGCCCCGAAATTCACCCATGGGGATGATGAATGCGAGACCTGCCGACGCCCACCCAGCCGTTGATCGACGCACTGCCGAGCCTGAGCCTGGCGAATATCGGGCAAGCCAACGCACGGAGGGGTCTTCCTCGCACACCGGACGCTGTTCCGACGCGTGACAAGCCTGTTCTGGCCGTTTCGTGGGCGCGCCACCAGGATGAAGTGACCGAGGCGCAGCGCCTGCGCTACAAGGTCTTTGCCGAAGAGATGGGCGCCCGCCTGGCCTCGGCCCACGCCGAGCTGGACGTCGACATGTTCGACGCCGTGTGCGACCACCTGATCGTGCGTGACCAGAAGACGCTGCGCGTGGTCGGCACCTACCGCGTGCTGCGCCCGGACGCCGCAAAGCAGATCGGCTGCCTGTACTCGGAGTCCGAGTTCGACCTCGTGCGCCTGGCTCACCTGCGCCCGAAGATGGTCGAGCTGGGTCGCTCGTGCGTGCACCGCGACTACCGTTCGGGCAGCGTCATCATGGCGCTGTGGGCGGGACTTGGCGAATACATGCAGCGCTACGGCTTTGAATCGATGCTGGGCTGCGCGAGCGTGTCGATGGGCGATGGCGGGCACTTTGCAGCAAGCCTGTACCGCAGCTTCGTGGAAGACGGCTCGCTCGCGCCCATCGAATACCACGCGTTTCCGCGTGTGGCGCTGCCGGTTGAGGAGCTGAACCAGACGCTTGAAGTAGAGCCGCCCGCGCTGGTGAAGGGGTACCTGCGCCTGGGTGCACGCATCTGCGGCGCACCGGCTTGGGATCCGGACTTCAACGTCGCCGATTTCCTCACCCTGCTGCGCCTGTCCGACATCAACCCGCGCTACGCACGGCATTTCCTGCGCGCCTGAGGCGCGTTCGCCATACAAGCAAAACGGCCCGGAGTCTTCCGGGCCGTTTGCATTGGGCCGCTGCCACCGCGCGGCGCTACACGTACACCACCTTGTATCGGCGGCCGATGCGCTGCCATTCGTCGGCCTCTTTCGCCAGGCTGTATTCGACCAGTGGATTCTGCTCGATCCAGCTCTTGGGCAGTTCCACCTCGAAGCCGCCTTCGTTGAGCTCGCCTTCGCTGTGGCGCACACGCAGGTCCGGCAACTGGATCGCCCCGCGGCGGCGGCACAGCACGAACGCCAGGCGCAGGCTGAACAGCATCCGCCAATCCAGGAACTTGCCGCCGCCCGACAGCTTGCCCAGCTTGCCCGCATGCCCGAGCAGCAGCGTCGCCAGGCGCGCCTGGTCGGTCTTGGAAAAGCCCGGCATATCCGCATGACTGGCGATGTATGCCGAGTGCTTGTGGTAGCCGCTGTGCGAGATGCTCATGCCGATCTCGTGCAGGCTCGCGGCCCAGCCCAGCAGGGCGAGGTTGTCTTCGCGGCGCTCGTCGGCCGGATCCGGGAACTGCGAGAGCAGCGCCGTCGCCGCATCCCGCACGCGTTGCGCCTGCGCGCGATCGACGTTGTAGCGGCGCATGAACTGCTCGATCGTCACCGTGCGCATGTCTTCATGGTGCGTGCGACCGAGCAGGTCGTACAGCACGCCCAGGCGCAGCGCGCCATCCGTCACGTCCATGCGATCGATGTCGAGCTCGGCAAACACGCCCAGCATGATCGACAGGCCGCCCGGCAACACCGGAATGCGGTCGGGCTTGAGGCCATTGAGCTTCAGGCGATTGGTGTTCTCGGCTTTCACGAGCGCGCGCTTGAGCCGCTCCAGCCCCTCGCGCGTGATGCCGTGCTCGGTGCTTTTCTCGTTGAAGCCGTTCAGCTCGATCAGCTCGGCCAGTGCGCGGGCGGTGCCCGACGAGCCCACCGCCTGGTTCCAGCCCGCGGTACGGTACTGCTGCACGAGCACCTGGATCTCGCGGCGCGCGGCCAGCTCGGCCTGCTTCATCGCGTACTCGTCGACATTGCCATTCGGAAAGAAATGGCGGCTGTGCGACACGCAGCCGATATACAGCGACTCCATCAGCCTGGGCTTGTATCCGTTGCCGATGATGAATTCGGTCGAGCCGCCGCCGATGTCGACGACAAGACGGTTGCCCTGGCACGCCGGCGCATCGTGCGACGCCCCGAGATAGATCAGGCGAGCCTCTTCGCGGCCTGCAATCACTTCAATGGGGAAGCCGAGCGCCGCCTCCGCTTCGATCAGGAATTCCTGCGCGTTCTTGGCCACGCGCAGTGTGTTGGTGGCCACAGCACGCACGTGGTCGGGCGCGAAATCGCGCAGGCGGTCGCCAAAGCGGCGCAGGGCGTCCACACCGCGCCGGCGCGCCGGCTGGTCGAGGTACTTGTCCTGCGTCAGGCCGGCAGCCAGACGCACCGGCTCGCGCAGCGCGTCAACCTGAAAGATCTGGGTGCTGCTGGCACCGTTGGGACCGATCGTTTCGTCGACGCGGCCGATCATCAGCCGAAAGCTGTTGGAGCCCATGTCGACAGCGGCCAGCAGACGGGGGGTGGGACTCATGAATGGGAACGGGTGAGGCGCGCCTTCGAAACGCGGAGTATTGTGGTTCGCAACGTCGGCCAACAAAATATGTCTTTATTGTGTCCCGAACGTGACAATTCCAATGTGTCACAAATTTGACACTTAACTATGAAAAAGTGGCTGGATCGTCATCCGTCTGAACGCAACATGTCGACTCTGCCCGCGGGCGACCTGCTCAATCGCGAACTGGGCATCCTGGAATTCAACGCCCGTGTGCTGGCCCAGGCGGCAGACCCCGGTGTGCCGCTGATGGAGCGGCTGAAGTTCATCTGCATCGTATCGAGCAATCTCGATGAGTTCTTTGAAATCCGCATTGCCGGGTTGAAGGAGCAGATGCGCGACAACCCGTCGTCGGTGACGCCCGATGGGCTATCGGTGCAGCAGGCGTTTGGCGTGGTCACGGAGCGCGTGCGACAACTGGTCGCGCAACAGTATGCCATGTTGCAGGACGAGATCCTGCCACTGCTGGAGAAGGAAGGCGTCTTCTTCCACATGACCACCAACTGGAACGAGGCGCAGCGCGCGTGGTGCCGCAGCTTCTTCCAGCGCGAGCTGGTGCCGATCCTCACGCCGATGGCGCTGGACCCGGCGCACCCGTTCCCGCGGGTACTCAACAAGAGCCTGAACTTCATCATCGAGCTGTCCGGCAAGGACGCCTTTGGCCGCGAGGCCGAACTCGCCATCGTGCAGGCGCCGCGTGCCCTGCCCCGCCTCGTGCAGATGCCGCCCGAGCTGTCGGGTTACCCGTATGGGTTCGTGCTGCTGTCGTCGTTCATGCAGGGTTTCGTGCACGAGCTGTTCCCGCAGATCGATGTGCACGGCTGCTACCAGTTCCGCGTGACGCGCAATTCCGACCTGTTCGTGTCCGAAGACGAAATCACGGACTTGCGCGAGGCGCTGCAGGGTGAATTGTCGACCCGGCACTTTGGCGACGCGGTGCGCCTCGAACTTGCCCACGACACGTCGCCGGCACTCGTACGCCGGCTGCTGCAGGAATTTGGGCTGACCGAGGCCGACTGCTACCGCGTCAAGGGTCCCGTGAACCTGGTGCGCCTGCTGCAGGTGCCCGACATGGTCGACAAGCCGATCCTGAAATATCCCCCGCACGTGCCGGCCACCGTCAAGCAGGTGGCCAACAGCTCGAGCGTGTTCGACGCCATCCGCCAGGGCGACATCCTGCTGCACCACCCGTACGAGAGCTTCACGCCCGTGCTCGAGCTGCTGCAGCAGGCCGCGCGCGATCCGGATGTGGTGGCCATCAAGCAGACGGTGTACCGCACCGGCAATGAATCGCCGGTCATGGAAGCGCTCATCAAGGCGGCGCGCAACGGCAAGGAAGTCACCGTGGTCGTCGAGTTGCTGGCGCGCTTTGATGAAGAGACCAACATCAATTGGGCTGACCAGCTCGAATCGGCGGGGGCGCATGTCGTCTACGGGGTGGTCGGCCACAAGTGCCACGCAAAGATGCTGCTCGTGGTGCGCCGCGAGGCCGCCGGCAAGGGCAAGGCCGTCAAGCTGCGCCGCTATGCGCACCTGGGCACCGGCAACTATCACCCCAAGACCGCCCGCCTCTACACCGACTTTGGCCTCATGACGGCCAATGAGCAGATCTGCGAAGACGTGCATCACGTATTCCAGCTGCTGACCGGCACGGGCGCGCAGGTCAAGCTGCATCATCTGTGGCACTCGCCGTTCACGATGCACGACAACCTGATCGAGCATATCCGCGCCGAGGCGCGCGCCGCGCGCTCAGGCAAACGTGCGCGCATCATCGGCAAGATGAATGCGCTGCTGGAGCCCACCATCATCGACGAGCTGTACAAGGCCTCGCGTGCCGGCGTGAAGATCGACCTGATCGTGCGCGGCGTGTGTGCGCTCAAGCCCGGTGTGCCGGGGCTGTCGGAGAACATCAGCGTGCGCTCGATCGTGGGGCGCTTCCTGGAACACCATCGCGTGTACTACTTCCACGCCAGCGGCGAGGAAGTCGTCTACCTCTCGAGCGCCGACTGGATGGACCGCAACCTGTTCCGCCGCGTGGAGGTGGCCTTCCCCGTTCTCGATCGCAAGCTCAAGGCGCGCGTCATCAAGGAAAGCCTGCAGGTGCATCTGCGCGACAACGCATCGGCATGGGTGATGCAGCCCGATGGGGTCTACGTGCAGCGCCGCACGCGCGGCAAGCACGTGCGTGTTAGTCAGCTCGAGCTGCTGAACCACTTCTCGCCCCAGGCCGCTGCAGCTGCCGAAACCGCAGCGGCGGTTGCGGCGGCAACAGCGGCTGAGCCGACCGTGCGTGCTCCGGTGGAGATTTCCGCTGGCTGAGAGCCGGTCCACCTCAACGAAAACGCACGCTCAATGGCGTGCGTTTTTCATGGGGCGCTCCGGAAGCTCGCAGGCGTTGGATCAGGCCGCGCGTTCATCGCCGATGGCCGCGGTGCGCACCACCGTCCGCTCAGGCGGGAACACCGCGCTGAACGTGCTGCCCTTGCCGTGTTCGCTCGTCACCTGCAGCTCGCCGCCATGGCGCGAGAGCACGTGCTTGACGATGGCCAGGCCGAGCCCGGTGCCACCGGTGTCACGCGAGCGGCTGCGGTCGACGCGGTAGAAGCGCTCTGTCAGGCGCGGGATGTGTTCCGGTGCGATACCGATGCCGGTGTCCGTCACGGAGTACACCGCGTGTCCGTCCTTCACACTCCAGTCGAGGCGGATCGCACCGCCGTCCGGCGTGTAGCGCACGGCATTGGACGCCAGATTGCTGAAGGCCGACAGCAGCTCGAGCTCCGCCCCGCACACGCTCACGCCTGGGTCGCATGTCATGCTGATGGTGTGACGGCCGGCGGATAGCGCTTCAACGTCGTGCTGGAGCTGCAGCATCATCCGCTGCATCGGCACCGGCGTGACGGCCGGCGGCTCGGAGTTGCCTTCCAGCGTGGCCAGAGCCAGCAGGTCTTCCACCAGATGCTGCATGCGCATGGCCTGCACGTGCATCATGTCCAGGTAGCGCTTCTTGTCTTCTTCGGGCAGCGGAATGTCGCGCACGGTTTCGAGAAAACCCGAGAGCACCGTCAGCGGCGTCTTGAGCTCATGCGAGACGTTGGCGACGAAGTCGCGGCGCATGGCCTCGGTGTTCTCGAGCTTGGTGATGTCCTGCGACACCAGCAGCTTGCGGTCTTCGCCATACGGCAGGACCTGGACAGAGACGATGCTTTGCTTGTGCGGGCCCACGTCATGCATGGTGAGCGGCTCCTCGAACTCGCCGCGCGCCAGGTAGCGCACGAACTCCGGTCGGCGGATCAGGTGGGTAATGCGTTGGCGCAGGTCACGCCGGGCAGACAGGCCGAAGTGCTCCTCGGCCACGGCGTTGCACCATTCGATCTGGTCTTCACCATCGAGCATCAGCACGCCGTTGGGCGACGCCTGGATGGCCTGGATGAAGCGGCTGTGCTGCTGCTCGACCTGCAGCACCTGCGTGCGCCAGCCTTTCATCAGCCGGTGCAGGCGATAGTAGACCTCGCCCCACAGGCCCAGCGCGCTGGGGATCTCGCCATAGGCCGGCGAGTCCAGCACACGCCACAGCCGCTGGATCTGGTAGACGTAATACAGCAGCGTCGCCAGCAGCATCGCACTGAGCGCAGCCAGTGCAACCGCATGGCCGACGAAGACATAGAGACATGCCGTGGCGATGCCCAGCAACGCGGCAAAGACGGAAAAGCGGGTCCAGAAGACGTTCATGAAGGCATTCTAAGCGCTGGACCGCGAAGATCGTGTGAATACGCGACCAGGCAACCTGCTCGCGTATCCGGTCGGGTGACGGTGTTACTGCCCCGGATTGCGGGCCAGGCGATATCCGCTGCCGCGCACGGTTTCGATCATGTTGCTGTAACCGCCGGGCGCGAGTGCCGCGCGCAGGCGCTTGATGTGCACGTCGACCGTGCGTTCTTCCACGAACACGTGGTCGCCCCACACCTGGTCGAGCAACTGCGAGCGGCTGTGCACGCGCTCGGGGTGCGTCATCAGGAAATGCAGCAGGCGGAATTCCGTCGGCCCCAGGTCGAGCTTGATCGGATTCTCCGATTCCGGCTGCGTGGCCGTGACACGGTGCGTGGCCGGATCCAGCTTCAGGCCGTTGATGGCGACCACGTCGTCGGTCAGCTGCGGCGCGCGGCGGCGCAGCACGGCCTTGATGCGGGCCAGCAGTTCCTTGGGAGAGAACGGCTTGGTCACGTAATCGTCCGCGCCGCTGTCCAGCCCCATGATCTTGTCCTGCTCTTCGCTGCGCGCGGTCAGCATGATGATCGGGATCTGCCGCGTGCGTTCGTTGGCGCGCAGCTCCTTGGCGAACATCACGCCCGACTTGCCCGGCAGCATCCAGTCGAGCAGGACGAGGTCGGGCAGCACGTCGCTCATCAGCGACAGTGCCTGTTCAGCGTTATACGCGCGGATCGGGTAATGCCCTGCGTGCTGCAGGTTCACGGCAATCAGCTCAGCGATTGCCGGCTCATCTTCCACGACCAGAATACTGCTCGGCATACTCACGTCTCCAATCCTGCCTTTTATTCGCCCTCGCCCAGGATCTCGCGCTGCAGCGCTTCGCGCGAGGCGTGACGGACGTCGGTTCCCTTGACGATGTAAATAATAAACTCGGCGATGTTCTTGGCATGATCGCCGATGCGCTCGATGGCCTTGGCAATGAACAGCAGATCCAGCGCCACCGAGATCGTGCGCGGGTTCTCCATCATGTACGTGATGAGTTCGCGCATGAAGCCCCGGAATTCCTCGTCGATCGCCTTGTCTTCCTGCAGGATCGACACCGCAGCCGCCGTATCCAGCCGCGCGAACGCATCCAGCGCGTGACGCAGGATCGTCGCCGCCATTTCGCCCGAGCGCTCCACGCCGGCGTAGTTCAGCGCGTGTGCCGACGGGTCCTGCATGATGCGCTTGGTGCGCTTGGCGATCTTCTCGGCTTCGTCGCCGGCGCGCTCGAGGTTGGTGATGGTCTTGGAGATGGCCATCACCAGGCGCAGGTCGCGTGCGGTCGGCTGACGGCGGGCGATGATGTTGTTGCAGTCGCCGTCGATCTCGATCTCGAGCGCGTTGATCTCCAGCTCCACGGCCAGCACCTGGTCGCACATGGCCGTGTCGAAATTCGCGAGCGCACGCATGGCACGCGCGATCTGCGCTTCGACCAGGCCGCCCATCTGCAGCACCTTCGTGCTGATGGAGGTCAGGTCGGTATCGAATTGCGTCGACAGATGTTTGTCGGACATCGTGTTCTCCGGATCAGCCAAAACGGCCGGTGATGTAGTCTTCCGTTTCCTTGCGCTGGGGCTTGATGAAGATCTTCTCGGTCTCGCCGAATTCGATCAGCTCGCCCAGGTACATGTACGCCGTGTAGTCGGAGCAACGGGCAGCCTGTTGCATGTTATGCGTGACGATGACGACCGTGTAGTCATCCTTCAGTTCGGCGATCAACTCTTCGATCTTGCCCGTGGAGATGGGGTCCAGCGCCGAGCATGGCTCATCCAGCAGCAGCACTTCGGGGCGGATGGCAATGCCGCGCGCGATGCACAGCCGCTGCTGCTGGCCGCCCGACAGGCCATAACCGGACTGGTTGAGCTTGTCCTTCACTTCGTTCCACAGCGCGGCCTTGGTCAGCGCCCATTCCACGCGGTCGTCCATCTCGGAGCGAGACAGGCGCTCGAACAGCTTCACGCCGAAGGCGATGTTGTCGTAGATCGACATCGGGAACGGCGTCGGTTTCTGGAACACCATGCCGACCTTGGCACGCAGCAGGGCGATGTCCATGCGCGAGGTCAGCAGGTTCTCGCCGTCCATGTTGATCTCGCCTTCGGCACGCTGCTCCGGATACAGCGCATACATCTTGTTGAACGTGCGCAGCAGCGTGGACTTCCCGCAGCCCGACGGGCCGATGAAGGCCGTCACCTGCTTCTCTGGAATCTGCAGCGAGATGTTCTTCAGCGCGTGGAACTTGCCGTAGTAGAAGTTCAGGTCGCGCACATCGATCTTCGGGCTTTGCGCGCGCACTTCGAGGGACGTAGCAGTCATGGTCATTTCTTGGTGAACAAGGCACGCGCGAGGACGTTCAGCCCCAGCACACCCAGCGTAATCAGGAACACCCCGGCCCAGGCCAATTGCTGCCACTCGGGGAACGGGCTCATCGCAAAGCGGAAGATCACCACCGGCATCGTCGCCACGGGCTGGTTCAGATCCAGGCTCCAGAACTGGTTGTTCAGCGCGGTGAAGAGCAGCGGCGCGGTCTCGCCGGCAATACGGGCGATCGCGAGCAGCACGCCGGTAATCACGCCGGCATACGACGCCTTGAGCGTGATCGACAACACCATCTTCCACTTGGGCGTACCGAGCGCCATCGCGGCTTCACGCATGGCATTCGGCACCAGGTTGAGCATGTTTTCCGTGGTGCGCACCACGATCGGAATCTGCAGCAGCGCCAGAGCGATCACGCCGGCGATCCCCGAGAAGTGCTGCACACGCGCTACCACCAGTGCGTACACGAACAGGCCGATCACGATGGACGGCGCCGACAGCAGAATGTCGTTGATGAAGCGAGTGCAGCTGGCCAGCGGCGAACCCTTGCCATACTCGGCCAGATAGATGCCGGCCAGGATGCCCAGCGGCGTGCCGATCAGCGTTGCCAGGCCCACCAGCAGGAACGAACCGGCGATGGCGTTGGCGAGACCGCCTCCGGGCGTATTGGGCGGCGGCGTCATCTCGGTAAAGAGCGACAGCGACAGACCACCCACGCCCAGCGACAGCGTGGTCCACAGAATCCAGGCGAGCCACACCAGGCCGAAGGCCATGGCCGCAAGCGACAGCGTGAGCGCCACACGATTGACGTTGCGGCGGCGGGCCTGCAGGCGCGACTTGATCTTCTCGGAGTCGGCGCGGACGGCAGGGATGGAAGGGGTACGCATGGTATTCGGTCTCATGGCTGGAGTCGGCACCTGAGGCAGATCGCGTTGGTTCACTTGCGGCCCTCGCCCTTCTGCAGGCGCAGCAGCAAGACCTTGGACGCCGCCAGCACGAAGAACGTGATGACGAAGAGGATCAGGCCGAGCTCCATCAGCGCCGCCGTGTGCAGGCCCTGCCCCGCTTCCGCAAACTCGTTGGCCAGCGCCGACGTGATGCTGTTGCCCGGCGAAAACAGCGAGACGTTATCCAGCAGGTTGGTGTTGCCGATCACGAACGTCACGGCCATGGTTTCGCCCAGCGCACGCCCCAGACCCAGCATCACGCCGCCGATCACACCGGCCTTCGTGTACGGCAGCACCACGTTCCACATGACTTCCCAGGTCGTGCAGCCCACCCCGTAGGCCGATTCCTTGAGCAGCGTCGGCGTGATCTCGAACACGTCGCGCATGACGGCCGAGATGTACGGGATGATCATGATCGCCAGGATCACGCCGGCGCACAGCAGGCCGATGCCGATCGGCGCACCGTGGAACAACGCACCGATGAATGGAACCTTGCCGACCGTCGCCGCCAGCGGCTTTTGAAAGTACTCGCCGAAGATCGGCGCAAATACGAGCAGGCCCCACATGCCGTAGACGATGGACGGCACGGCGGCCAGCAGTTCGATGGCAGTACCGAGCGGCCGGCGCAGCCACGCCGGAGACAGCTCGGTCAGGAACAGCGCGATACCGAAGCTCACGGGCACGGCGATGATCAGCGCAATCAGCGACGTGACCAGCGTGCCGTAGATCGGCACCAGCGCGCCGTAGATGTCGGCGGGCGGATCCCACTCCGAATTCCACAGGAACGACAGACCGAACTTCTGGATCGACGGCCAGGCGCTGACGATCAGCGAGACGATGATGCCGCCCAGCAACAGGAGCGTGACGATGGCGGCAAGGCGGGTCAGGCCGCCGAACAGCAGATCGCCGATGCGGCTCGGGGCGCGCATGCTGGAAGCGGTAGAAGAATCAGAGAGCGTGGCCATTGTGGGAACCGGTCAGCCGTGAGTGAAGCTGTTGAATTGGCGCGGGCGGCCGTCTTTGCACCGCCGCCCGCACCTTGCACGCATCGCGTGCGATGCCGGGGCAACGTTCAGTAGACCGCCTTGCCCGACGCGTCCTTCACGTTCGACTTCCAGGTCGTGCGGATCTGGTTCTTGACCGAATCCGGCAGCGGCACGTAGTCCAGCGCCTTGGCAGCGTCGTCGCCACCCTTGTAGGCCCAGTCGAAGAACTTCATCACTTCCGCGCCTTGCGCCGGCTTGTCCTGCGTCTTGTGCAGCAGGATGAAGGTTGCGCCGGCGATCGGCCATGCGTCCTTGCCGGGCTGGTTCGTCAGGATCTGGTAGAACGACTTGTTCCACTCGGCGCCTGCTGCTGCAGCCTTGAAGGCTTCGGCGGTCGGTTGCACCACGGCGCCCGAGGCGTTCTGCAGGTTCACGTGGGTCATGTGGTTCTGCTTGGCGTAGGCGTATTCGACGTAGCCGATCGCGCCACCCAGGCGCTGCACGAACGCCGCCACGCCTTCGTTACCCTTGCCGCCCGTGCCGGTCGGCCAGTTCACGGTCGTGCCTTCGCCCACCTTGCTCTTCCACTCGGCGTTCACCTTCGAGAGGTAGTTCGTGAAGATGAACGACGTGCCCGAAGCATCTGCACGGCGCACCACCAGGATGTCCTGATCCGGCAGCTTGGCCTTGGGGTTCAGCTTGGCGATGGCCGGATCATTCCACTTCTTGATCTCGCCCAGGTAAATCTTGCCCAGCACTTCACCGGTCAGCATCAGCTCGCCAGCCTTCACGCCAGGCAGGTTGATCACGGGCACCACGCCGCCGATCACGGTCGGGAACTGCAGCAGGCCATCCTTGTTCAGGTCAGCGTCCTTGAGCGGCATGTCCGACGCACCGAAATCCACGGTCTTGGCGGTGATTTGCTTGATGCCGCCGCCCGAGCCGATGGCTTGGTAGTTCACCTTCGTGCCCGTCGCCTTCTGATAGGCATCGGCCCACTTGCTGTAGACGGGAGCAGGGAACGTCGCGCCAGCGCCGGTGATGTCGGCAGCGAACGCAACACCAACGAAAGCCAGCGAAGCCACGCCCGCGATCGCGGTTTTGACCAGTTTCATGTGTCCTCCAGAGGAGCGGTTGAGCGATGACAAATTTTTGACATCCGAACTTTAGGCCGCCCAAATGACAGTTCTGTGACAACACGAAAACTTCTCACAGCTCACGGTGCGTACGTGAAAGTGGACGCGCGCGCACGAAAAAAGCGACCCGTAGGTCGCTTTTGTGGTGAGGCAGGAAAGTGCGTCAGCGGAACGTGGCAGCCAGCCGTTCGGCGTGCTGGCTGGCCATATCGGCATCTTGCGCCTCCACCATCACACGCACTACGGGTTCGGTGCCGGAGGGACGGATCAACACGCGGCCCTTGCCGTTGAGCTCGGCCTCGCTCGCCTTCAGCGCGGCCTCCAGGCCGGCGTGGGCCCGCCAGTCGAAGCCCTTCTCCACCCGGACATTGATCAGCTTTTGCGGGAAGAGACGAACGCCGTCGAGCATCTCGTCCAGCGATTGGCCGCTGCGGCGCAATGCCGCAAGCACCTGCAGCGCCGAAATGATGCCGTCGCCGGTGCTGTGCTTGTCCAGGCACAGCAGGTGGCCGGAGCCTTCGCCGCCGAGCAGCCAGCCGTTCTTCTTCAGTTCTTCAAGCACGTAGCGGTCGCCCACCTTGGCGCGGACGAACTCCACGCCTTGCGCCTTCAGGGCCAGTTCCACCGCGAGGTTGGTCATCAGCGTGCCGACGGCGCCCGGCACCGGCAGCCCCGCAGCCCGGCGCGCCTGCACCATGACGTACAGCAGCTCGTCGCCGTTATAGAGACGACCGTTGCGATCGACGACTTGCAGGCGGTCGGCGTCACCGTCAAACGCCAGGCCGATGTCGGCGCCATGCTCGCGCGTGGCTTCGACGAGCTTGCCTGGCGCCGTCGCGCCATAGCCGTCGTTGATATTGCGGCCGTTCGGCTGGTTGCCGATGGAAATGACGTCCGCGCCCAGCTCGTGGAAGACGTGCGGCGCAATGTGGTAGGCCGCGCCGTGCGCGCTGTCGAGCACGATCTTCATGCCGAACAGGTTCAGATCGCTCGGGAACGTGCTCTTGCAGAACTCGATGTAGCGGCCTGCGGCATCGTCGATGCGGCGCGCACGCCCTAGGGCGTCCGACGCCGCATACTCCATCGGCTTTTCCAGCTCGGCCTCGATCTCCGCCTCGGTTTCGTCGGGCAGCTTGTCGCCCGTGGCGGAAAAGAACTTGATGCCGTTGTCGTGATACGGGTTGTGAGAGGCTGAAATCACCACGCCCGCAGACAGCCGGAGTGCGCGTGTCAGATACGCCACGCCGGGCGTCGGCAGCGGGCCGCTCATCAGCACGTCCACACCCGCGGCCGTGAAACCGGCTTCCAGGGCGGCTTCAAGCATGTAGCCCGACAAGCGCGTGTCCTTGCCGATCAGCACGGTGGGCCGGCCGTGGCCATGGGCTTCGCCTCCATGCGCCAGCACCCGGCCGGCGGCATAACCGAGACGCAGCACGAAGTCCGGCGTGATTGGGCTCTCGCCGACACGCCCGCGAATGCCGTCGGTGCCGAAATACTTCCTGGACATGGGGAATCTCTCCTAAAGTGTTTGTTTTGTTTGTAAGGCGACGGCCCTGCTCCGACAATCGTCTGTTCGCCCGACCCCGACCGTGCGAGGTGCGGTCGCTGTCATTCCAGCGGCGGATCGACGCGTTCCTGACGCATCGCCCACCATGTCTGGAGCGCCTCCACGGTGGGTCGCACGTCGTGCACGCGGACGATGAAGGCGCCCCGCTCCGCGGCCAGCAGCGCGGCCGCTACACTGGCCGTGATGCGTTGGGCGGGCGGCTTGCCACCCAACACCGCCCCCAAGGTCGACTTACGCGACAGCCCGACCAGCAGCGGCAAGCCGATCTGCTGGAACTCCGCCAGTCGGTTGAGCATCGTCAGATTGTGGGCCGGCGTCTTGCCGAAGCCAAATCCAGGGTCCAGCGAGATGCGCTCCATCGCCACGCCGGCGGCAGCCAGCGCCTCGGTCTGCACGCGCAGGAACGCGGCGACCTCGCTCATCAGGTCCGTGTAACGGGGCGCCTCCTGCATCGTCTCCGGATCGCGCTGCATGTGCATGACGCATAGGCCCGCGTTGGTGCCTGCCACGGCCTCGATCGCGCCCGGCCGCCGGAATCCCCAGATGTCGTTGATCAAGTCCGCGCCGGCATCCAGCGTGGCACGCATCACCTCCGGCTTGTACGTATCGATCGACAGCGGCTTGCCGCACGCGTGCAGCGCCTCGACGATCGGCATCACCCGGTCCAGCTCTTCCTGGAGGGCCAGCGGCGCCGCACCTGGGCGGCTCGATTCACCGCCAATGTCGATCATGTCGACACCTTCGGCGATCAGCTGCTCGGCATGGCGCAGCGCTGCATCGCGCGTGGCATGCTGCCCGCCGTCGGAAAACGAGTCAGGTGTGACATTGAGAATACCCATGACCAGCGGGCGCCGGTCACGCGGATAACGGAAACGTCCGCACTGGAAGTGCGTGATCGGGGGAACGGAGGCAGGCACGGTAGACTGGTCAGGAAGCAGCGGCGGAAGCATGCCAAAAAAGGCGCCAACAAAAAAGCCGGTGCACGTGCACCGGCTCCTTTGCGTCGCCGCCGGGGCGGCAATTATGCCGTCGCCGGCACGTTGCCCGGATTCACACCGGCCGGCGTACCACCACCCGGCGGCGTGCTGCCGCCACCCGTGGAGCCGTAGCGCGGCGGACGCGGCGGCTTGCCGGCCATGATGTCGTTGACCTGATCGGCGTCGATGGTTTCCCACTCAAGCAGCGCGGCGGTCATCGCCTCGACCTTGTCGCGGTTGGCTTCGAGCAGGCCCTTGGCCAGGGCGTACTGCTCGTCGACGATCCGGCGGATTTCCGCGTCGACCTTCTGCTGCGTTGCCTCCGACACCGTCTTCGAAGCCATCCGGCCAAAGAAGCCGTCCTGCTCGGTATCGACATAGACCATCGTGCCGAGCGTATCGCTCATGCCGTAGCGCGTCACCATGTCGCGGGCCATCTTCGTCGCACGCTCGAAGTCGTTCGAAGCACCGGTGCTCATCGCGCCCAGGAAAACCTCTTCCGCTGCACGGCCGCCGAACAGGATGGCGATCTCTTCGAGCATCGTGTCCTTGTACGCGTAGTGCTTGTCGTGCTCAGGCAGCTGCCAGGTCAGGCCGCCAGCCCAGCCGCGCGGCATGATGGTCACCTTGTGCACCGGGTCGGCCTTGGGTAGCAGCTTGGCCACCACAGCGTGACCGGATTCATGGTACGCGGTGGCGCGGCGCTCTTCTTCACGGATGACAGCCGACTTGCGCTCCGGACCCATGTAGATCTTGTCCTTCGCGTCTTCAAAGTCCTGCATGTCGACCACGCGCTTGTTGCGGCGAGCGGCAAACAGCGCAGCCTCGTTGACGAGGTTGGCCAGGTCGGCCCCCGAGAAGCCCGGCGTACCGCGTGCCAGCACCGAGGCATCCACGTCGTTGCCGATCGGCACCTTGCGCATGTGGACCTTGAGGATTTGCTCGCGGCCGCGGATGTCGGGCAGGCCCACATAGACCTGGCGGTCGAAACGGCCCGGACGCAGCAGCGCCTTGTCCAGCACGTCAGCACGGTTGGTCGCCGCGATGACGATGACACCGGAGTTGGCCTCGAAACCGTCCATCTCGACCAGCATTTGGTTCAAGGTCTGCTCGCGCTCGTCGTTACCGCCGCCCATCCCCGCGCCACGATGACGGCCCACCGCATCGATTTCGTCGATGAAGACGATGCAGGGTGCCTGCTTCTTGGCGTTTTCGAACATGTCGCGCACGCGGGCCGCGCCCACGCCGACGAACATTTCAACGAAATCCGAGCCGGAGATGCTGAAGAACGGCACCTTGGCCTCGCCGGCAATGGCGCGCGCCAGCAGCGTCTTACCGGTACCCGGAGGGCCGACCAGCAGCACCCCGCGCGGGATGCGGCCGCCCAGCTTCTGGAATTTCTGAGGATCCTTCAGGAAATCGACCAGTTCGACGACTTCCTCCTTCGATTCGTCGCAACCTGCCACGTCAGCGAACGTGACACTGTTGTTGTTCTCATCGATGAGCCGCGCCCGGGATTTACCGAACGAGAAGGCGCCGCCTTTCCCGCCCCCCTGCATCTGCCGCATCATGTAGAACCAGAACACGATGATCAGCAGCGTGGGGCCCAGGTAGTAGAGCGCGGTGAGAAGCACGCCCTGTTCTTCTTCGGCCTTGCCGGTCACCTGCACACCGTACTTCATCAGGTCGCCAACCATCCAGATGTCGCCCGGCGAGATGAGGGAATACTTGCTGCCTTCGTTGGGCGTGACCAACAGCGTGCGGCCCTGGACTTCGACGCGCTTGATCTTGCCGCCCTTCGCGTCGTCCATGAATTGCGAATACGTCACACCCTCTTGGGCGCGCGGCTTGTCGAACTGCTTGAAGACGGTGAACAGCACCAAGGCAATCACCAGCCAGATGGCCGCCTTCTGGAACCAGTTGTTATTCAAGGCGAGACTCCTTTAGAAATGCCTTGACGGGATGCTTGGCATTGTAATGCACGGACACCGCCGCGGGTTGATTGGCGGCAAACCGGAACTCCCGCCCTGTCGCCGGATGCTACCCCGTGTATCGTCCGTCAGCCCGCATGCTTGAGCTGCCGTCCCAGCAGGAACGTTTCGGAAGACTTGTCGCGGGAAGCCTTGGGCTTGCGCGGCGCCACGATCTTGAAATGGCGCTTGAACATCTCGACGATCTGACTGTAACCGCTGCCGTGAAAACATTTGATCAGCAAGGCGCCTTCGGGTTTCAGGTGTGCCATGGCAAATTCGACAGCCAGTTCGGCAATGTGCTCCATGCGCGCGGCGTCCGCCGACGCCACGCCTGAGAGATTGGGGGCCATATCCGACAAAACAAGGTCCACTTTGCCACCGCCTGTGGCATCCAGGACGATCTTTTCGAGCTGCTGGAAGACGTCCTCCTCGCGGAAATCCCCCTGGATGAACGTGACGTCGGCAATCGGCTCCATCGGCAGGATGTCGATGGCGACGATGGCACCGTCGATCCGGCCATCCTTGGCGCGCGGCGAGGCGGCCAACTTGTTGCGCACGTACTGGCTCCAGCTGCCCGGTGCGGCGCCGAGATCCACGATGACCTGGCCAGGCTTGATCAGCTTATCCTGCTCGTCGATCTCCTTGAGCTTGTAGGCCGCGCGCGCCCGGTAACCCTCGCGCTGCGCCAGCTTCACGTACGGATCGTTGATATGGTCGTGCAGCCACGACTGGTTGAACTTGTTCTTAGCCATCGAATTGGTTGCAATATCGCCCAAACGTCGCGCCAATCATGGCGGCTTGGACTGATTTTGGCGGATAATACGCGCCGTTTGTCCATTTGCGCGATCCCGCCCTCATTTATGCCCGCCCTTACCCTCACCCCTGCCCAGCGATCGGAACTGCGCTCGGAAGCACATGCGTTGAATCCGGTCGTCATCATCGGTGCGGAGGGCCTGACCAAGGCCGTTCTGGCCGAAATCGACCGCTCGCTGGCCGCACACACGCTGATCAAGGTGCGCGTGGCAGGCGATGACCGCGAAGCGCGTATCGAAATCTACGACACCATCTGCGCCCGCCTGCAGGCAGCGCCCGTGCAGCACATCGGCAAGCTGCTGGTGATCTGGCGAGAAGGTCCGGCCTATCTGAAGGAAAACCAGCCGAAGGACCTGAAGCCGCCCCGCAAGACTTCCGTCGGCGCCGGCCCGCGTTCCGTGGTGGTGCGCAAGCCCAACCCGAACAGCACGCGCCGCCCCAAGCCGATTCGCCTGAGCGTGCTCGGCAACGAGCGCGTCACCGCCGGTGGCAATGTGAAGCGCGCCAAGCCGCGGCAGTCCAGCCAGAAGAAAAAGGCGCTTTCCTGATTCGTTTCTGGCCTGCACAAAGATCGACCGGCTTTACGCCGGTCTTTTTTTGTCAACCGCCTTGCCGGATACCTGCCGCTTTCCAGACGAGCACCAGGCCGAGCAGGCTTTCCACGAGATAGAAGATGCTCGACACACCGTGGAACATGCCAAAGCGGGCGCGGTAAGGCGAATCGCCGACGGCCACGCCCAGCGTATCGGCCTGTTCCCGCAGCGACGCCATGAACGGTTGCAGCCCGAAGTAGCCGATCAGCACGCAGAGCAGCATGGCCAGCACGAGCCAGCGCACCGCCCTGTAGCCGAACTGCCCCCGCCGCACCAACGCCGTGGCGGTCAGCAGCAACAGACAGCCCGTCGCCAGGCCGATCCACGCCTGCGCGTGAAAAAGGCGGCCCGCGATCGAGCCGGCAAGCTGGCGGTCCTCCAACATGGCAAACAGCGTCGGCGCGACGATGTAGCCGATCGTCCAAAGCGAACCGCACCACACCGTGACAAGCAACTGGAAAAAGCGCTGCGGCATGGTGTTCGACTCCGAGTGTGCGTTAGAGGTACGGATACGTTAGAGGTACTTGACCGCGACGACTTCGTACTCGCGCTCGCCACCCGGGGCGACGACGGTAGCGACGTCGCCTTCGTACTTGCCGATCAAGGCGCGCGCAATCGGCGAACTGATCGAGATCTTGCCGGTTTCGAGGTCCGCTTCGTCGTCCCCGACGATCTGGTAGGTCACGGCCTTGCCGGAATCGAGGTCTTCCAGATCGATCGTGGCGCCAAAAACGATGCGGCCGTCAGCATCCAGCGCGGCCGGATCGATGATCTGCGCTGCGGCCAGCTTCGATTCGATCTCCATGATGCGGCCTTCGATGAAGCCCTGGCGCTCCTTGGCGGCATCGTAGTCGGCGTTTTCAGACAGATCGCCCTGGGCGCGAGCCTCGGCGATGGCGTTGACGACGGCCGGACGCTCCTTGGTCTTCAGACGCTGCAGTTCGTCTTTCAGCATCTCGGCACCGCGTTTGGTAATCGGAATGGTGCTCATCGTAAGTAATTCGGAATCACAAAAAAATCAGCCGCTGCGAAGCGGGAGGGCGCGTAGCGCACACCCGCCTGACGGCGGCTGTCGTTGTTTTGACACGGACGCTGTAGTGTAGGCGAACCGTCCGGAGGCGGCAACTGCCCCCCCGTGGGCGGCCCGCCGCGACGCGATGCCGCGCCGCGGGTTCTGACGAACGCCTTACAGGGCGGCGTGCAGGCCCTGGAGGTCGTACACGTCTAGATTCTGCATGTGCTTCAGGCCCTCCACCGCAGCGCGGGCGCCGGCAATGGTCGTGTAGTACGTCACGCGCTGGGCCAGGGCGGCCTGGCGGATCGAACGCGAGTCGGCAATCGCCGTGCGCGTCTCATCGACGGTCGTGAACACGAGCGCGATCTCGCCGTTCTTGATCATGTCGACGATGTGCGGACGGCCGTCCTTGACCTTGTTCACCACGCGCACGGGAATGCCCGCGGCTTCGATGGCCGAGGCCGTACCGCGCGTCGCGACGATCGGGTAGCCCAGCGTATGCAGCGCGCGGGCCACTTCCACGGCCTGCGGCTTGTCGCTGTCCTTGACCGTCATCAGCACGGTGCCCTTCTCGGGCAGGCGCGAACCTGCGGCAAGCTGGCTCTTGAAGAGCGCCTCGCCGAAGGTCTTGCCCACGCCCATCACCTCACCGGTGGAGCGCATTTCCGGTCCGAGCACCGGGTCGACGCCCGGGAACTTGTTGAACGGGAACACCGCTTCCTTGACGCTGTAGTACGCCGGCACGACTTCCGTCTCGACGCCCTGCGAATCCAGCGACTGCCCCGCCATGCAGCGAGCTGCAACCTTGGCCAAAGGGACACCGGTCGCCTTCGAAACGTACGGCACCGTGCGCGAAGCACGCGGGTTCACTTCCAGCACGTAGACGATGTCTTCGCCGCCCTTCTGCTGGATGGCAAACTGGACGTTCATCAGGCCGACGACGTTCAGCGCCTTCGCCATCGCGGCGGTCTGGCGCTTCAGTTCGTCGACGGTCGCCTGCGACAGCGAGTACGGCGGCAGCGAGCAAGCCGAGTCGCCCGAGTGCACGCCGGCCTGCTCGATGTGCTCCATCACGCCGCCGATGAACACGCGCTTGCCATCGGAGAGGCAATCGACGTCGCATTCGATGGCGTCGTTCAGGAAGCGGTCGAGCAGCACGGGGCTGTCGTTCGACACCTTCACGGCTTCGCGCATGTAGCGCTCGAGGTCGCGCGGCTCGTGCACGATCTCCATCGCACGGCCGCCCAGCACGTACGACGGACGCACCACCAGCGGGTAGCCGATCTCCTCGGCCAGCTTGAGCGCTTCGTCTTCGGCACGCGCAGTGCGGTTGGGCGGCTGACGCAGGCCGAGTTCGTGCAGCAGCTTCTGGAAGCGCTCACGGTCTTCGGCGGCGTCGATCATGTCCGGCGACGTACCGATGATCGGCACGCCGTTGGCTTCCAGGTCCAGCGCAAGCTTCAGCGGCGTCTGGCCGCCGTATTGCACGATCACGCCGACCGGCTTTTCCTTGTCGACGATCTCGAGCACGTCTTCCAGCGTCACCGGCTCGAAGTACAGGCGGTCGGACGTATCGTAGTCGGTCGAGACGGTTTCCGGGTTGCAGTTGACCATGATGGTCTCGTACCCGTCTTCGCGCAGCGCCAGCGCGGCGTGCACGCAGCAATAGTCGAACTCGATGCCTTGGCCGATGCGGTTCGGGCCACCGCCCAGGACCATGATCTTCCTGTTGCCGGTTGGCTCGGCTTCGCACTCGCCATGCTCGGCTTCGTACGTCGAGTACAGGTAGGCCGTGTTGGTCGCGAATTCAGCGGCGCAGGTATCCACGCGCTTGTAGACCGGGCGCACCTTCTCGGCGATCCGCTTTTCGCGCACGGCCTTGGCCGTCGTCTTCATCAGCTTGGCCAGGCGACGGTCCGAGAAGCCCTTCTGCTTGAGCAGACGCAGTTCAGCAGCCGACAGGCTGTCGAGCGTGCGGGCCTTCACCAGCGCTTCGGTCTTGACGATGTCTTCGATCTGCGCGAGGAACCACGGGTCGATGGACGTCTCGGCGTAGACCTCGTCGATCGACAGGCCCAGGCGGAATGCGTCGCCCACATACCAGATGCGGTCCGGACCGGCTTCGCCGATCTCTTCGATGATCTCGTCGCGGTCGGTGGACTTTTCATCCAGACCGTCCACGCCGACTTCCAGGCCGCGCAGCGCCTTCTGGAACGACTCCTGGAACGTACGGCCCATGGCCATCACTTCACCGACCGACTTCATCTGCGTGGTCAGGTGGCTGTCGGCCTGCGGGAATTTCTCGAACGCGAAGCGCGGCACCTTGGTGACCACGTAGTCGATCGACGGCTCGAACGACGCGGGCGTCACGCCGCCGGTGATCTCGTTCTTCAGCTCGTCCAGCGTGTAGCCCACCGCCAGCTTGGCAGCGACCTTGGCGATCGGGAAACCGGTGGCCTTCGACGCCAGCGCCGACGAACGCGACACACGCGGGTTCATTTCGATCACGATCATCCGGCCATCCTTCGGATTGATCGAGAACTGCACGTTCGAGCCGCCGGTATCGACGCCGATCTCGCGCAGCACGGCCAGCGAGGCATTACGCAGGATCTGGTATTCCTTGTCGGTCAGGGTCTGCGCCGGGGCCACGGTGATGGAATCACCGGTGTGGATGCCCATCGGGTCGAGGTTTTCGATCGAGCAGACGATGATGCAGTTGTCGGCCTTGTCGCGCACGACTTCCATCTCGTATTCCTTCCAGCCGAGCAGCGATTCTTCGATCAGCAGCTCGTTGGTCGGCGAGAGGTCGAGACCCCGTTTGCAGATCTCTTCGAATTCCTCGCGGTTGTAGGCGATGCCGCCGCCCGTGCCGCCCAGCGTGAACGATGGCCGGATCACGATCGGGTAGCCGCTCGTGCCGGTTTCCTTGGCGATCTGCGACTGCACGGCCACGGCTTCGTCCATCGAATGTGCGATGCCCGACTTGGCCGAACCGAGACCGATCTTGGTCATCGCGTCCTTGAACTTCTGGCGGTCTTCGGCCTTGTCGATAGCCTCGGGCGATGCGCCGATCAGCTCGACGTTGTACTTCTTCAGCACGCCGTGGCGATGCAGGTCCAGCGCGCAGTTCAGCGCGGTCTGGCCGCCCATCGTCGGCAGGATCGCGTCCGGGCGCTCCTTGGCGATGATGCGCTCGACGACTTCCCAGGTGATCGGCTCGATGTAGGTCACGTCGGCCGTGTTGGGGTCGGTCATGATCGTGGCCGGGTTGCTGTTGACCAGGACCACCTTGAAACCTTCTTCACGGAGCGCCTTGCAAGCCTGCGCGCCGGAGTAATCGAATTCACACGCCTGGCCGATGATGATCGGACCCGCGCCGATGATCAGGATGGTTTTGATATCTGTACGTTTTGGCATAACCCGCTCGATTCGATTAATTCAGTGTGGCCGTCGCCAGCTTGGCGGAAAAGCCGATAAACATGGCGCCGACGCCGCTGCTCATACCGGCAGACAAACGTCGTCGCGCGCGGAACGCCGCGGCCAGCCGCGCGCCCACGAAGATGATGGTGGTCAGGTACAGGAAGCTGCAGATCTGGCAGACCAGCCCCAGCACGACGAACGACACCACCGGCAGCGCGTAGTGCGGATCGACGAACTGGATGAAGAACGAGATGAAGAACAGGATCGCCTTCGGGTTCAGCAGGCTGATGATCAGCGCCTTCTTGAACGGGTGCGACTCGTCAGCCGGCGCCGCGTCTTGTGCGACGGACTCGCCGGCCTTGCGCACGCGCCAATTGCGCACCGCGCCACGCAGCATCTGCAGGCCGATCCACGCCAGGTAGGCCGCACCGATGTACTTCACGACGTAGAACAGCGCCGGACTCGCTTTCAACAGCGAAGCCACGCCCGCTGCCGACAACACCATCAGGATGGCATCGCCCAGGAACACACCGCACGCGCCCTGGTAGCCCGCGCGCACACCGCGGCGGGCCGCCACCGACAGCACGTACATCGAGTTCGGGCCCGGCAGCAGCACGATGAAGATCGTGCCGAGCAGGAAGGTCCAGAACTCGGTGATGCCGAAGTGCGCGAGCATGAAGGCGTTCATTGTGGATGCGCTCTCGTTGCCTTACTGCTTGGCTGCGTCCATCGCCGCGGTGAAGCGGTCGAACAGATAGCCGATGTCGTGCGGACCGGGCGACGCTTCCGGGTGGCCCTGGAAGCAGAATGCCGGACGATCCGTCAGTTCGAAGCCCTGCAGCGTGCCGTCAAACAGCGAAACGTGCGTCACGCGTGCGTTGGCCGGCAGCGATTCGGGGTCCACTGCAAAACCGTGGTTCTGCGAGGTGATGACCACGCGGCCGTCCTGCAGATCCTTGACCGGGTGGTTCGCGCCGTGGTGGCCGGTCTTCATCTTGAGCGTCTTGGCACCGACAGCCAGGCCCATGATCTGGTGACCCAGGCAGATGCCGAACGTCGGCAGGCGGCGCTCCAGGAATTCCTTGGCAGCGGCGATGGCGTAGTTGCACGGTTCCGGATCGCCGGGGCCGTTGGAGAGGAAGACACCATCCGGGTTATGCGCCAGCACGTCGGCTGCGCTGGTTTGCGCCGGCACGACCGTCACGCGGCAGCCACGCTCGGCCAGCATGCGCAGGATGTTGAACTTGACGCCGAAGTCGTACGCGACCACGTGGTACTTCGGGGCTTCCTGCTTGCCGTAGCCGCGGCCCAGCGCCCATTCGGTCTGGGTCCACTCGTACGGTTCGGTCACGGACACGACCTTCGCCAGATCCATACCCGACAGGCCCGGGAACGAGCGCGCCAGGTCGATGGCCTTCTGCACGTTGTCTTCGCCCGCGAGAATGCAGCCGTTCTGGGCGCCCTTCTCCCGCAGGGTTCGGGTCAGCTTGCGGGTATCGATGCCGGCAATGGCGACGACCTTCTCACCCTTGAGGTAGTGCGAGAGCGAGTGCTCCTTGCGGAAGTTCGACGCCAGGATCGGCAGATCCTTGATGATGAGACCGGCGGCATGGACTTTCGTGGCTTCGACATCCTCACGGTTCACACCGACGTTCCCGATATGCGGGTACGTGAGCGTGACGATCTGGCGCGAGTAGCTCGGATCGGTGAGGATTTCCTGGTAGCCGGTGATCGCGGTGTTGAACACCACTTCGCCGATCGTATGACCGGCCGCACCGATGGAATAGCCACGAAAGACCGTGCCGTCTGCAAGCGCGAGAATGGCGGGCGGGAAAGACGGCAACACGGGTAGCTCCTGCTGGATTCACCCTGTGCCGACCTGAACGTCTTGGCGCCAAAGCGGAATTCCGGCTGCGCGGAATCCGGGCCGTTTGCGCGCTGCACCCGGGGCGAATTCACCGGAAAGCAAGGCAGACGGGGCGGTTAGACGGGAGGTAGGAAGCGGTAGGCGCTAGGGTGAGGGGTTTCTGAACTCAAACCTGAAAAGTATACCCTGACGCCACAAAAAACTCAATAAAAGGAAGGACTTAACAGTGGACGGGCGCGGAACCGTGACCCCCGGGTGGCCCGTCCCGGCCGCACCAAAACCGCCGGAAGCGTCACTTTTTCGCGCCCTCTGCGCTTTGCATGGCAGCCTGCACCTGGGCCAGCGCCGTCGGGTCTTCGATGGTCGTCAGATCGCCCGGATCCCGGCCTTCGGCCACGGCCTGCATGGCTCTGCGCAGAAGCTTGCCGGAACGCGTCTTCGGCAACGCCCCCACGAAGAACACGCGCGCCGGCCGGGCCACGGCGCCAAGCTGCGCCTCGACGGTACGCATCAGTTCGCCCTCCAGCGCAAGGCGGTCCGCCGCTTCGGCCACACGCGAGGCATCCCGCACGATGGCAAACGCCATCGCGACCTGGCCCTTGAGCTGGTCGGCCACACCCACCACCGCCACTTCTGCAATCGCAGGATGCGACGACAGGCTCTCCTCGATCTCGCGCGTGCCGAGGCGATGGCCGGCCACGTTGATCACGTCGTCGGTCCGGCCGAGGATCGTGACGTAACCGTCCTCATCGCGCACCCCCCAATCGAAGCTCGAATAGATGTGCTGGCCGGGGAAGGCCGACCAATACGTCTTCAGGAACCGCGCATCGTCGCCCCAGACCGTACTCATGCAGCCCGGCGGCAACGGCGCCGCCACGGCCAGCAGCCCTTTCTCGCCGGGGGCGCATGGCTGCCCGGTCGCCTCGTCCACGATATCGAGCTTGTAGCCATACACCGGAAAGCCAGGCGAGCCCAGCTTCTGCGTGGATGGCTCCACCCCTTGCGCAATGGCCAGCATTGGCCAGCCGGTTTCCGTCTGCCAGTAGTTGTCGACGATGGGCTTGTCCAGCGCCTGGCCGATCCAGCTGGCGGTCGGCTCATCCAGCGGCTCGCCGGCCAGAAACAGGCGGCGCAGGCTCGACACGTCGTGACGCTGCAGCAGCGCCGGGTCCTGCTTCTTGAGCACGCGAATGGCCGTCGGGGCCGTGAACATCACATTCACACGGTATTGCTCGACGATACGCCACCAGATCGCGCCATCGGGGCGAATCGGCGTGCCTTCGTACATGACCGTCGTCAGGCCGGCGAGCAGCGGCGCATACACAATGTAGCTGTGCCCCACGACCCATCCGACGTCCGACGCCGTGAACATCGTGTCGCCTGCCTGCGCCCCGAAGATCAGAGGAATCGATGCGGCCAGCGCCACCGCGTAACCGCCGGTGTCGCGCTGCACCCCCTTCGGTTTGCCCGTCGTGCCCGAGGTGTAGAGGATGTACGACGGCTCGCTTGATTCCATCCATTCGCAGGGCACCTCGGCATCGGCGTAGCGACCACTGAAGGACGCGTAATCCACATCGCGCGCATGGCGCTGCAGCGGCGCGAGCTTGCGATCGACGAGCAGCACGCGCTCGGGCTTGTGCGCAGCCATGTCGATGGCGGCATCGAGCAGCGGCTTGTATTCGACGATCTTGCCCGCGCGCGAGCCCGCGTCGGCGCTGACGATGACGCGCGGTGTGGCGTCGTCGATGCGCGTGGCGAGGCTGTTGGACGCAAAGCCGCCGAACACCACGGAGTGGATCGCGCCGATGCGCGCGCAGGCCAGCATGGCGAACGCGGCCTCCGGAATCATCGGCAGATAGATCAGCACGCGGTCACCGCGCTTGACGCCCAGCGCCTGCAGCGTGGCCGCCATGCGGTTCACTTCGCGGTGCAGCTGCCGGTACGTGTAGGTCGTCTCGATGCCCGTTTCGGTGGAAACGTACACCAGCCCCGGCTGCTCACCCCGCGTGACCAGATGCCGGTCGATCGCGTTGTGGCAGAGATTGGTGCGCCCGCCCACGAACCACCGCGCAAACGGCAGGCGCGCATCATCGAGCACAGCGGAATACGGCGTCTGCCAGTCGATGCGCCGGGCCTGCTCGTCCCAGAAGCCGGCAGGATCGTCGATGGAGCGCTGATACAGCGCGCGGTATGCGGCGGACATGGGCATGACGTTGTCTCCTGGCCATCGTGTTCGACGGCTCGATATGGATGTGCGGGATCTGCCTACTGTGCAGCCCTCAACTTACGCGGGTCTTACCCGCGCCAAAAGCAAAACGGCGCCCCGCAGGACGCCGTCTCATCTTGCTGGCCTCAGCGCTTCTTGCGCTTGGCCGATGTGCTTGCCACCGGTTTGGCTTTGACGACCGGCTTGCCGGCCACCTTCGCCGTCGGTGCGCGTGTCGCAGCCGCGGTGGCATGCGCTGCCTTCGTCGACACGCGGATCGCGCGCACCTGCGAGGTGGCGCGTCCGCCGGCGCGCGCCTGCGGCAGCATGAGGACCACGTTGTGGCCACGCGGAATGGCGTCGCCCGGCAACTGGTTCCACGCGCGGATCTGCGCCACCGACACCCCGTAGCGCCGCGACAGCGCCGTCACCGTATCGCGCCGACCGGCACGCACGACCACGCGGCGCAGGTCCGGCATGTCGGGCTCCACGGCCATCGTCGCGTTCTCGGCCAGTTCCGGGCTGATGTCCGGCGCATCCGTCTTGGCACCATCCGCGCGCGGCACGACCACCGTGGATCCGGCCTTCAGGCGCATGCCCTTCGGGATCCGGTTGATCTCTCGGATGGTATCCGGGTCCACCTTCAGCCGCGCCGCCAGCGCTTCCACCCGCTCGCGGTTGCCAACCGTCACCGCGGTCCAGCTCGACAGGCCGCCACGATACGTGTTCAGGTTGTACTGGAACGTTTCAGCGTTGTCGTACGGCAGCAGGATCTGCGGGTTCGACGCACCCAGGATCACCGGGCGGTTGAACGAAGGGTTCAACGCCTTGAATTCGTCCATCGGCAGGTTGGCCAGCTTGGCCGCCAGAGCCACGTCGATGTCGCGCGACGTGGTGACGGTCACGAAATACGGATGGTTCGGAATCTCGGGCAGCGTGATGCCGTAACGCTCGGGGTTGGCGATGATGTTCTTTACCGCCTGGAGCTTCGGCACATACATGCGCGTCTCGGCCGGCATGTTGAGGTTGACGTAATCCGTCGACAGGCCGGCCGCCTGGTTGCGGGCGATCGCGCGCGCGACGGAACCCTCCCCCCAGTTGTACGCTGCCAGGGCGAGCTGCCAGTCGCCAAACTGGTCGTGCAGCTTAGAGAGATAGTCGAGGGCGGCGTCCGTCGAGGCGAGCACGTCGCGGCGCTCATCCTGGAAGACGTTCTGCTTGAGGTTGTAGGTTTTGCCGGTGCTCGGGATGAACTGCCACATCCCGGCCGCCTTGGCGGTGGAAACAGCCTGCGGATTGAACGCACTTTCCACGAACGGCAGCAGCGCCAGTTCGGTGGGCATGTTGCGCCGCTCCAGCTCTTCAACGATGTGATACAGGTAGCGGCTCGAGCGCTCCACCATGCGGCGGAACGCGTCGGGGCGCTGTGCATACCAGTCGGTACGGTCGTCCACGGCCGAGCTTTGCAGGTCGGGCATGGAGAAGCCCTGGCGAATGCGCGCCCAGAGATCCTTGGCGGGCCCCTTCAGGGACGCCACGGGCTGCTGATCGACATTGACGACCGGCGCAGCGGCCTGGCCGGTGGAGGTGAAAGCGCTTGTGCCGGCTGTGTCGGCATTCGGCCCGGGGGCCGTGGCACAGGCCGCGAGAAGCAGACTGAGCACAGATGCCGCAAGAAGTCGCACGGATCGCATCAAGTTCTGAGGGGTTGGACCTGAAAATTGCCCCCGATAGTATGAAAGGCATCCCGCCGCGTCAACCCGCGTTCACCCGCCATTCGGCCTCGGCACGCCCGCCGACACATCTTTTCAACGGAAACCGTTCTTCCATTCGCGCAGTGCGGCGAAGACCGACACCGGATCGTCGGCATCGACGCCGGCATGGCGCGCCACCGCCTGCGTCACATCGGGCTCATCCGACCGCATGAACGGGTTGGTCGCGCGCTCGTGGCCGACGGTGGTCGGCACGGTCGATCGGCCCTCGGCCCGCAGCGCGGCCACTTTGTCCTCCCAGGCAGCGAGCGCAGCGTTGCCCGGTTCGACGGCGCGCGCAAAGCGCACATTCGAGACAGTGTATTCGTGCGCGCAATAGACGCGTGTGTCGGGCTCCAGCGCCGCCAGCTTGGCGAGCGACGACCGCATCTGCGCGGGTGTCCCTTCGAACAGCCTGCCGCAACCCGTGGCGAACAGCGTGTCGCCGCAAAACAGGCTGGCGGGAGCCCCCTCGCCCTGCAGGCGACCGACATAGGCGACGTGGCCGCTGGTATGGCCGGGCACGTCAATCACACGGAATATCGCGGCTGGCTGCGCGAGCGTGACGACGTCGCCCTCTTGCACGGGCTGAGTGCAGCATGGAATCGATTCGCGCGCTGGGCCGATCACGGGCAGCGGCGTGCCCTCGGGCGTCTGCGGGTATGCCGCCACCAGTTCACGGACCCCGCCGACATGATCGCCGTGATGATGTGTGATTACAATGGCACCGAGCGCGAGCCCGCGTTCGCGCAGGAAGCGCAATACCGGCTGCGCATCGCCCGGATCGACGACAGCGGCCACGCGGCCATCGTGAAGTGCCCAAATATAATTGTCGGTAAACGCAGCGATCGCCTCGACCTCAAGCGCGACTACAGGCGGCACACCACCCTGGACCATGTCCGACTCCTCTAACGATCGTCGCATTATAGATTGGCACCACTGGCTCGCTTCGCCGCCTGGGCAATACGTCCTGCGCTGGGAGCAGGCCCAGTTCGATCGCACCGTGGCCGACATGTTCGGCTTTCATGCATTGCAGCTTGGCCACCCCGGCTTTGGCGCCTTGCGGGAAAACCGCATCCCGATGATCGCCCGCGTGGTGGACGACATCGACCCGAACGCGCCCATCGAGACACTGGACCCGATGGACGGCGACCCCGCCGAGCCCCCGAACAACCCTGCAGAAGGCGAAGCCGACCCCGCCGTACTCCCGCGCCAAGCCACACCGCGCGTCGTGTGCCGCTATGACGAGTTGCCGTTTGCCTCGCAGAGCATCGATCTGGTGGCCCTGCCGCACGTGCTGGAATTCACGGACGACCCGCACGAGGTCTTGCGTGAAGTCGCCCGCGTGCTGATGCCCGAAGGCCGGCTCGTCATCACCGGATTCAACCCGCTGAGCCTGTGGGGCATGCGCCAAGGCATGCGGCGGCTGGGCACCGAATCGTTCCTGCCGGCGCAGAGCCAGATGATTGCCTTCACACGCCTGAAGGACTGGCTCAAGCTGCTCGGATTTGATATCGTGCGCGGCCGTTTTGGCTGCTACTGTCCACCCAACCGCACCGACAAATGGCTGCAGCGCACCGCCTTCATGGAAAAGGCCGGCGACCGCTGGTGGCCGATCTTCGGCGCGGTGTACATGCTGCAGGCGGTCAAGCGCGTGCGCGGCATGCGCTTGGTCGGGCCCGCATGGAAGGCCCGCAAGTCGCCAGCGCTGGTGCCCGCCGGGACGCCCGTCGCCACGCCGTCCGGTTCGCATTCGACGAAGACGCCGCCGGCTGCGGCATGCGACGGAAACTCCGGCGCCTGAGGCCGCCGGGCAGCCGCCCTCTCATCCCTTACCCATTGTTTTCATGCAGGAAGTCACCGTCTATTCCGATGGCGCATGCAAGGGCAATCCCGGCCTAGGCGGCTGGGGTACCGTGCTGGTCTCGGGCAATCACGAAAAAGAACTCTTCGGCGGCGAGGCGCTCACCACCAACAACCGCATGGAGCTGATGGCGGTGATCGAGGCCTTCCGCGCGCTCAAGCGCCCGTGCCGCGTGACGGTGTACACCGATTCGCAGTACGTGCAGAAAGGCATCAGCGAATGGCTGCCCGGCTGGAAGGCGCGCGGCTGGAAAACCGCCGACAAGAAGCCCGTGAAGAATGACGACCTGTGGCGCCTGCTCGATCAACTCATCGTCGGACACGACGTGAGCTGGCACTGGGTCAAGGGCCACGCCGGCCACCCCGGCAACGAGCGCGCCGATGCGCTGGCCAACAAGGGTGTGGAAATGGCGCGGCAGGCGGCGCAGGCCGGGGCCTAGCAAGCGGCAACGCATAACGGCATTGCATTCGCCCCGTTGCGCCATACACTGGAGGCAGGCGACGCGCGGGGCATCGCCGTTTTTTCATGGAGGCCGGCCATGAAATCCATCGAATTCCACGCCAGCCCGCCGCGCTATTGCGCAGCGGACCTCACACTCACCTGCACCGCCAGTGTCGACGGCACGCCCGCCTGCTATGCGGTGACGGCCGAAGCACTCGAGGAGCACTTCGGCGCCCGTTCATGGCGCCAGGAAGACCTGCTGCAGGCCATGGAAACACACCGCGGCACCATCGAAGACATGGCGCGGTCGCTTTTCAAATTGACCGACTCGCACAACATCGTGCTGCGCAGCGGACATTTCCGTTTCGGCATGTAGCTATCCGGGCGGCGGCCCGCGCCGGAACAGTCAATCCGGCTTGCATTCGTATTTCATCTCGCGCCGCCCATCTTCGTAGACCACCTCGAGCCGGCACGTGAAGCCCCACAGGCGAACGACGTGCCGGAGCATCTCTTCGTAATTCGAGGCCAGCGGGCGGCGGCCGCTCTGCAGGTGGCGCAGCGTCAGCGAGCGGTCTCCGCCGATGTCGACATGGGTCACCTGGATGTTGGGCTCCATGTTGGACAGGTCGTACTGGCTGGCGAGCAATTCGCGCAGCATGCGGTAGCCGTCCTCGTCGTGGATGGCGGTCACGCGCAACTTGGCGTCGCGGTCGTCGTCGAGCACGGAGAAGAGCTTCAGCTCGCGGATCACCCGTGGCGAGAGGAACTGCAGCAGGAAGCTCTCGTCCTTGAAGTTGCGCATGGCGAAGTCGAGCGTCTCGCGCCAGTCGCTGCCGGCGATCTCGGGCGCCCAGCGGTAATCCTCGTCGTCGGGCGTCTCGCAGATGCGACGGATGTCCTGGAACATGAGAAAGCCGAGCGTATACGGGTTCAGGCCGTTGTAGTACGGGCTGTTGAACGGCGGCTGGTAGATCACATTCGTATGCGCCTGCAGCAGTTCCAGCATGAAGGCATCGTTGACGAGCTTCTCGTCGTAGAGCTTGTGCAGGATGGTGTAGTGCCAGAACGTCGCCCAACCCTCGTTCATCACCTTGGTCTGGCGCTGCGGGTAGAAGTATTGCGCGATCTTCCGCACGATCCGCACGATCTCGCGCTGCCACGGCTGCAACTTGGGCGCGTTCTTCTCGATGAAGTACAGCAGGTTCTCTTCCGGCTCGGGCGGGAACTGCGGCTCGGGTTCGCGCGTTTCGTCTTCCGCCGTGAGCGCGTGCGAGCGATGCGTCGGCAAGGTGCGCCACAGATCGTTGACCTGCGCCTCGAGGTACTTCTCGCGCTCGGCCTGGCGCGCCTGCTCTTCATTGATCGACAGCTTCTTGGGCCGCCGGTAGCGGTCCACGCCGTAGTTCTGCAATGCGTGGCAGGAGTCGAGCAGCAGTTCGACTTCTTGCTCGCCGTAGCGCTGCTCGCATTCGGCCACGTAATTCTTGGCGAAGAGCAGGTAGTCCACGATGGCGTCCGCGTTCGTCCATGTGCGGAACAGGTAGTTGCCCTTGAAGAACGAGTTGTGGCCATAGCAGGCATGCGCGATCGTCAGCGCCTGCATCGGCATCGTGTTCTCCTCCATGAGGTAGGCGATGCAGGGGTTCGAGTTGATGACGATCTCGTAGGCCAGGCCCATCAGCCCACGCTGGTAGCCGCGCTCGGAGGCGAGGAAGTGCTTGCCGTATGACCAGTGGTTGTAGCCCAGCGGCAGCCCGGAGGACGCGTACGCGTCCAGCATCTGCTCGGCGGTGATGATCTCGATCTGGTTCGGGTAGGTGTCCAGCCCGAACTCGGCTGCGATGTGGGCGATGCTTTGGTCGTAGCGCCTGATCAGATCGAAGGTCCACTCCGAGCCCGTAGAAAGATAGGCCATGCTCGTTCCCGTTGGTCCATCACACACGCGACATGATTGCCGGGGTGGGGCGCGTTGCCGTGGCGGCGCGATTGGCCGCGCTCAGGCGGCGCGCTTCTGAAACAGATCGTGCAGCACCGGATAGATTTCGTCGGCCTTGAGAATGCGCTGCATTGCAAAGTTGTCGTGCCCGGCTTTCACCGTAAGATACTCCTCCCACAGGTTCTGCGGTTCTGTGGACACCACCTCCACGTAGGCGTAGTACTGCGTCACCGGAAGGATCGTCTCGCGCAGCAGCTTAGCGCACAGCTCCGAATCGCCCGCCCAGTTGTCGCCGTCCGAGGCCTGTGCGCAATAGATGTTCCATTGGCTTGGCGAATAGCGCTCCTGAATCACTTCCGCCATGAGCTTGAGCGCACTCGACACCACCGTGCCGCCCGATTCGCGCGAGTGGAAAAAGTCCTCTTCGTTTACCTCTTTGGCCACCGTGTGGTGGCGGATGAACACCACGTCGATGCGCTCGTAGTTCCGCTTCAGGAAGAGGTACAGCAGCATGAAGAAGCGCTTGGCGAGATCCTTGCGCGTTTCGTCCATCGAGCCCGACACGTCCATCACGCAGAACATCACGGCCTGGGCCTGCGGGCGCTTGCGCATCACGCGATTGTTGTAGCGCAGGTCCAGTTTTTCGATGAACGGCACGCGGTCCAGGCACGCGCGCAGATGCCGCATTTCCTTCATCAGCGCCTGGGCATGCGGGCTGTAGGGGCCGTCCCTTTCGAGTTCTTCGTTGTATTCCTGCTCGAGCTCGTGCAGACGGCGCTGGTAGGGGCTGGACAGCGCGATGCGCCGCCCGATCGAGCTGCGCATCGTGCGCAGGATCGACAGGTTCGATGGCGTGCCGTCGAGCGAGAAGCCGGCGCGCACCTTTCGCACCTCCGCGATCTTGGCCAGGCTGCGCTTGGCCAGATCCGGCAGCGCCATGTCTTCGAAGAAGAAGTTGAGGAAATCCTCGCGCGAGAGCGTGAAGATGAAGTCGTCTTCGCCTTCGCCCGAGTCGCTGGCCTGCGAGCCCGTTCCGCCGCTGCCCTGCTGGGGGCGGTCGAAGCTGTCGCCGCGGATGAACTCCTTGTTGCCCGGGTGAACGCCCTCGCGGCGCCCGCCCGGGCCATGGTGGAACATGGGCTCGGAGATGTCCTTCACCGGAATGGACACCTGGCCGCTCTGCTCGATGTCCATGATCTTCCGGCCCGACACCGCCTTGGCCACCGCGCGACGGATCTGGTCTCGGTAACGCTTGATGAAGCGTTGCTTGTTGACGGCACTCTTGCCGCCGCCGTTTTCCCGCCGATCGATGATCGTGCCCATGTGACTGCCCTCTGTTGAAAGTGGTCTGCCCGGTGCGCTTTCCTCCTAAGACGACTTTCTCACGCGCAGATACCACTCCACCAGCAGGCGCACCTGCTTCTGGGTGTAGCCCTTCTCGACCATCCGGTTGACGAAGTTCTCGTGCTTTTCCTTGTCGTCATGCGACGACTTGGCGTTGAACGAGATCACGGGCAGCAGATCTTCCGTCGTCGAGAACATCCGTTTTTCGATCACCATGCGCAGCTTCTCGTAGCTCGTCCAGTTCGGGTTCTTGCCCCCGTTCTTGGCACGTGCGCGCAGCACGAAATTGACGATCTCGTTGCGGAAGTCCTTCGGATTGGAAATGCCCGCAGGCTTCTCGACCTTTTCCAGCTCGTCGTTCAGTGCACTGCGGTCGAGAATCTCACCGGTGTTCGGATCGCGGTACTCCTGATCCTGGATCCACAGGTCGGCGAACACGACGTACCGGTCGAAGATGTTCTGCCCGTACTCCGAATACGACTCCAGATACGCAGTCTGGATCTCCTTGCCGATGAACTCCACATAAGGCGTCGTCAGGTACTCCTTGATGTACGACATCAGCTTGGCTTCTGTCTCGGGTGGGAACTGCTCGCGCTCGATCTGCTGTTCGAGCACGTACAGCAGGTGCACCGGATTGGCCGCCACCTCGGACCCGTCGAAGTTGAACACCTTGGACAGCACCTTGAAGGCGAAGCGCGTCGACAAACCCGTCATGCCCTCGTCGATGCCGGCAAAGTCGCGGTACTCCTGATACGACTTGGCTTTCGGGTCGACATCCTTCAGGCTCTCGCCGTCGTACACGCGCATCTTCGAGAAGATGTTCGAGTTCTCGGGCTCCTTGATGCGGGTGAGCACCGCGAACTGCGCCATCATCTTGAGCGTGTTCGGCGCGCACGGCGCGGCCGCCAGCGAGCTGTTGCGCAAGAGCTTGTCGTAGATCTTGACCTCGTCCGACACGCGCAGGCAGTACGGCACCTTGACGATGTAGATGCGATCCAGGAACGCCTCGTTGTTGCGGTCGGACTTGAAGCTCTGCCACTCCGCCTCGTTCGAGTGGGCGAGGATGACGCCATCGAACGGGATTGCGCCAAAGCCCTCGGTGCCCTTGTAGTTGCCCTCCTGCGTGGCCGTCAGCAACGGGTGCAAGACCTTGATCGGCGCCTTGAACATCTCGACGAATTCAAGCAGGCCGCGGTTGGCCAGGCACAGGCCGCCCGAATACGAATATGCGTCGGGATCGTCCTGCGGATAGTCCTCCAGCTTGCGGATGTCGACCTTGCCCACCAGGGACGAAATGTCCTGATTGTTCTCGTCGCCGGGCTCCGTTTTGGAAATGGCAATCTGCGACAGCACCGACGGATGCAGCTTCACCACCCGGAAACGCGTGATATCGCCATTGAACTCGTGCAGCCGCTTGACCGCCCACGGCGAAGCGATCGAGTTCAGATAGCGTTTCGGGATGCCATAGTCCTCCTCCAGAATCTTGCCGTCTTCCTCGGGCGAGAACAGCCCGAGTGGGGACTCGTGTATCGGCGAGCCCTTGAGCGCGTAGATGGGAATCTGCTCCATCAACGACTTCAGCTTCTCGGCAAGCGAGGATTTGCCGCCGCCCGGGGGCCCGAGCAGGTAAAGAATCTGCTTGCGCTCTTCCAGGCCCTGCGCGGCATGCTTGAAGAAGGAGACGATCTGCTCGATCGTATCCTCCATGCCGTAGAACTCCCGGAAGGCCGGATAGATCTTGATGACCTTGTTGAAGAACAGCCGCGACAACCGGGGATCATGATGCGTGTCCACCAGTTCGGGCTGGCCGATCGCGGCCAGCATGCGTTCGGCTGCGGTCGCATAAGCGGTCGGGTCTTTCTTACAGATGTCCAGGTACTCCTGGATGCTGTATTCGTCCTCTTTGCGAGCTTCGAAACGCGTTGCGTAGTGGCGGAAAATATCCATATCTCCCCCGTAGATTTCTTCCCGGGTTCGCCGTCGAGCGAGCGCCAGGCTAGTTCTTGCGTGCGTTGAATCCGGTGTTGCTGAATTCCACTGTAGACGAATCGCCCGTGAGCACAAGAACGGTTGAGAACCCAAAGCGGTGCACAGCCAATCGTTGCCGCGTTAGCGCTCTGCACCCTGCAGTGCCAAATCCTTCTGCATGGCCTATCGGCGCCAACGCCACAGCGGACAGGCACCCCGAGTCCAGCAGAAACCATACCCACGATGTCTTCGGTGCGCCCCGTGCAATTGGTACGTAACCGGTCTGCGCGAGTTCCCAGTCTGGGGGGCCGGCCCGCATGGGGATATCCCTGCGTTCGTTGTTCGACGCCGTCGTGATATGGCCAGGGTGGGCGGCGGGCTTTCCCCGTTGCGGCGAAAGCCTTCTCGCCGTCGCGCAACAGCGCATTGTTCAAAACAGAGCGCGCAGGATTGAACCGGCTGGAGCGAGCCGGCAACCGTCGAGACGGCCGACACCGGCATGGCGGGGTTGTCTTTTTTTTCGCGGGAAAGAAAGTTTTGCCAAGCAAGGCGTCAGGCAACGCCGGTGCGAACACAAAGAAAAAGGCCCTCGGCGATTGCCTGAGGGCCTTTTAGGGCGATTTCTCGCCAATTTGGTGGTGGTACAGCTACCAAATAGTTGCCGCAAAGCCACACTTTGTGGGCATCTCATTTTTTACAGCAGAAAAAGCACCCCCAAAAGTACCCCCAGACGTGCCCGGCTGCCCCACTTATCCACGGTCTGGAGCACTGCTTTAGCCGATACGGTCCACCAGGCGCGGCCGGCTTGTAACCTCACTTATGTGCACGGCGTTCTCATCCACGTAGTAGGCACGTCCGACCTTCTGAGCCGGTGGATAGAGCTTGCCGTCGCGCGCCCAGGCGCGAAGCGTACTGATGTGAGGCGGCGGGTCGTAATTCCTAGCGGCCCATTTCGAAAGACTGATCTTCATGCGTGCCTACCGGTGTCAAAGGCGGTTCCAAGGAGTATCCCCTTATGGGGTGGTTTCGCGACGCCCGCCCTCTTTGATTTCCGTTGACATTTTTTCAGCCGCAACCCAGCCTGACTCTCGCACCGCGGCCGGAGAAGTATCGTAACCTGGGCGAACTCGCCAATCGTTCAGAAACCCCGACGCACCTTGCTGGCGCCAACCCTTGTGCCAAGCAGGTCCACGCCAGTTTTCCCTGTTTCGAAATCGGGCAAAACCATGGAAACCTTCGTGGTAACCATGGCGGTAACCACGGAGGGGAAACCATGGATACCGGCGTGGATACCAGGCGCTTGGAAGCCCTGATGCCCAGAAGACCTCTTTGACCGGATTTGAACGGCGCGCGCATCGGAATTGCCCCAGAACCCTTACGGCACGGGCTTTGCGGGCATCTTCCGCAGCAAGTCCTATTTGCATCCTGTCTAGGCCCTGTCAAACCACCCGGAGGCTAGAGCGCCTTCAGTGGGTCACCTCTGGCACGGCGTTGACGGCCGGCCCACTCAGTGGCGCAGTGCCATCGATCGCGGAACAAATCATCTCCGTGTACCAGGTCTGACCGCGCGTGTCGCCGTTGTTCACGACATAGAGCACCTTGTATACGCCACGCGCATCCAGGGTCGGCATCTTGATGTCCTGGGTCTGCGGCTGCATCGGCTTCTTCACCACCGTATCGGTGATGAAAGAGTTGTCGATCTGGACCCGCATCCCTGCTTTGATGTTCGGGTTTAGCAGGCACTTGACCACGATGCCCTCCATCGTCAGCTCGGGCACACCCACCATCCCGGTAGACGGGCTCAGTACGATAGCGTCACTCGTCAGATACCCACCCTTCGGAATGAAGTTCAGACGCCCATCGTGGATGTTCCAATCGCAGCCGATGGCATCTGCGGTTTGACGAAGATGGTCCCGGACCATGCCATACATCGTGATGCCGGCCGGCCCTTTCGTGGATGGCAACGGCGGCATCACACCCATCAGGATGCCGTAGGACTCCATGGCCTTCGCCAAGGCCGAAATCTTGTCTTGGTATGTCCAGCCCGCCGCCAGCGTCGTGCTTACCACGCCCCAGTTGTACACCTTGTCGCCGTCGGCACCCTCCAATTCGAGGAAGCTGTCCGTGGCGTTTTCCCTTCCGCGCTTGATCTTCGTGATGCTGCCCGAGAAGATCTGACCAATGCCGCCGTCGTAGCCAGCCTGCAAGGTGAATCGCGTGAACTCTCGCTGCACGCGGTTTATCGTGTCCTGAGCGAGGTTGTATACGCGCACCGTCGCCCGCTTCAGGGTCTGCGTCGTCGCTCCATGCACTGAAAACGTAATGTGCAGCGCCGACAGATCCAGAGCATTGCCGGCATCGTCACCGACAATCAACTCAGCCTTTCTAAGCCATTGTTGGGTCATCTTTCACCAGTGGGATCGAGTTACGGCCGCTGCCAAGCTGCTTGCCTAAGTGCATGTAGATGGCTGCGGCGTTTTGCTCCGGCCGGGTGGGCCGGAGGGCTGTGCACTACTTCAGACCGTTCTCCTTCCAGTACTGTGCGTTGGCCTGGTTGATCGAGCTGATCTGTTTGGCCATCGCGTCTGCCGTCGCCGCGCCTGGCGACTGAGAGGCCAGCCGGGTGTCACGCCGGACGATCTTGATCGTCTTGCCGTCGACCACATACATGTAGTCCAGCATCGAGTACTCAGCGACAACGGGCACCCCAGGCAGGGCAGTCTGAAGCGCCGTGGTGGCGTCATCTCGCCCGCCGGCACGTGTCGGCTTGACGTGCCGCACTTGGTCCCAAAAACGCATTTTCATGAAAGCCTCCTTAGGCTAGTTGCGCGTCGGCGTCGTGCCTCAGCGCGGTTACAAAAGCAGCGCATTCCTTTGCGGCGATGTTCGTCGGATGATGTTCGCCACCGAGTGGGATGAAGAGGTCGTTGTGGGGATCGAGCAAGCGGCCCTGTTCATTCGTGAGCCAGATCGGCCGTCCAGGAGGCATGTGGGCGTCACCCAGCGCCACCAGCAAGTAGCGCAGCCGACGCTCCGTTTTCTGAACCTCCGCGAGTTCCGCCGCTACCCTGTCTCGCTCGCCCTCCATCGCAGCCCGCATGGCGGCCTCCAGGGTTGCATTGGTGGCCTGCAATGCCTCGTTTGCTCTCTCCAGGTCGCGGGCAAGAGCCTGCTCTGCCAAGTGAGCTACGCTGCGCCGACGCTCTGCATCGAGACGTCGCTCTCGCAGGTCGGAATCCTCTTGGTGCAGCAAGTCAACCCGCTCACCTTTACGCAGGCGCTCGGCAATCGCCTCGGCGTCTGAGTCAGCCGCCGCCCTGGCCTTCTGACCAATGGCCGCGAGGGCCGTGTCCGCTTCAGCGAGCAAGCGCAATGCGCGGCAGTGTGCCTCGGATGCATCTGCGACCCGCCTTTCGGCATCTGTCTTTGCTGCGATGGCCTCAGCGAGGCGTTTCCGTTGTTCGTTCATGGGCTATTCCTATTCGAAGTCGTCAAAGTCATCGTCGCCGCGCTGCGATAGCACGCGGTTTACGGAGACACGAAGGATCGCGGCGCGCGTGGCATCCTCCCGCCGCGGGTACACATGCACGGTTGCGTGCCCAGACAGCGCAGCGCTATCGCCAACGCGCAGGCGCATCAGCGCACGCCGTGCTTCTGGGTTGCCAGATGTGCATGAGATGAGCTGCACTTTTCCGCTGCCATCCAAAGCGGTGAGATTCACGCGGGTGCGCGGTCGGCCGTCATCACCAATGCGCTCGCGTGGTTCGTTGCTGACGGTTCCAGCGATCAGCACATCGATCATGCGTACCCCCTTTCACGGTCACGCCTGACCCGCTCAACGGTCTCGAGAGCACTTAGGCACCCACGGAAGTGCGCCAGGTCATCAGCGATGGTGGAAATGGGCTGACGCAACACTAGGCCCAGCACGCGCGCCCTGTGGTCGTCAGGCCATCGCTCCAAGTCGGCCACCTTGCCGATGGTCGTACGGAGGTCGGTCAGCAGGCTATCGATACGCTCCGGCGTCATCGGCACGCAGTACGGCGTGAAGGGACCGTCCTGAACCGGGTAGCCGAGGATCTGCATGGCTTCGCTTGCGGTGCGGCGCAGGTACTCGACGATTTCGGATTTGTGCGCTGCGAGCTCAGGCTTGAGCGCGGCAATTGAATCGGCCGGGCCGCGCAGCTTCACCCCGTCGCCATGCAGGATCAGGCGAACACCCATCGCGCGCGCCTTGCTCAAAAGTGATGCGACGCTCATAGGTCATCCTCCGTTTCGTCGGATTTCGGATGAACTCCGCCACTCCCTGTGGCGTGGCGGTCTTCGCGGTCTTCGGTAGAAGTGGCGGTCTTCACCTCCCCGGAAACCCTTGTATTTCCAGAAGACCGCCAATCATCACGAAGACCGCCACCGTTTAGAGAGTGGCGGGGTTCGTCGCCTTCGTGGCGGACTTCGGCGGGAAGCACCCAGACCCAGCCGCCCTTCATTCCGTCTTTGCGTGCGTCGATGCCCAACTCGCGTTTTGCCCGCTCAATCGTTCGCCAGGAAAACCCGGCACCCATTGCGTCAGCCTTGATTGCCTTGGTCGACATCGGGCCGCCTTCCAGCAGCGAGCGGAGAAAGTCCGCGGCCTCGTCTCGCTCGGTTCGTTCTTCTTGGTCGTCGTCCTGCTCGACGTCGCCGAGGATCTCGCGCGCGCTGCCCTGGATCAGCTCACCCCATACGATCCGGCTAGCGGTGATGCCGATACCGGCCTCTACCTGCTCGATGGCATAGCTCACGCCACCGTCGTCTGGGCTGATGTTGGATTTAGCGCGGGCGAGGATGCGGCGCTCTGCAGCCTCATCTTTTCCGGCCACCAGAACCATACGGGCCAGCGCAACGAACGCCTGGGAACCGATAACGCGCTCTGCTGGGCTCGTTCCCTTGGTGCCCTTGGCGAAGTGCGATATTCCGAGCACTGCGCATCGGTGCGCCGCCGCGACGTTCACCAGATCCTGCAGGTTGCGGCGTACGTCATTGACTCGGTGAGCGTCGCCCGACACCGCCGAGACGATCGGATCCACAATCAGCAAGTCAGCACCGCCCATTTCGCAGAGGCGCTCCGACAGCAAGTGCATGTCACGCGCTGGATCAAAAGGCTGAAGCTCGCCGTGCTCGTCCGCCACAGCTTGGGCAAAGTGGACGTGCCGCAGATCAGCGCCAGCAGCCATCAAGCGCGGAACCAATGTATCTGCCGGGTCGTCCTCGCTGGACCAGATCAGCACACGCCCAGGCTTCTTCATGTGCGAGCCATCCGGCCACGTGTCACCGTTGCTGACAATCGCCGCCATGGCGAGCGCCAACGTGGTCTTGCCGGTCCCGGGAGAACCGGCGAGGATCGAGATCTTCCCCGCCGGCAACCATCCAGGCCACAGCCAGACGATCGCCTCAGGCACGACATCCGCGGCGCATGTCAGCAACAGGCGGAGGCCCGACGGCTGCGCCTGCTTTGCCTGGACCACCTCGAAAGCGGCTTGCGCTTCAGGGCTGGCCGGGACCAAGCTCTCAATGAGCCCCATGCGTGCCCCCTTTCTTCAAGATAACGATGGCGGGACGCCGGCCGCAGGCCAACAGCAGCAGGCGCTGCGGATCCGCCCGCAGGATGCCCGCGACAAGGCCGTGCACTAGCCCATAGCTCGTGTCGTCATCGATCAGCAGCTCGCAGTCGAGGCCCTGTAGAGCCGATAGGTCATCGGCGTGGTTTGGCTTGTAGCCGGGCGTGACGCAGATAGCGGGCACCCATTTCCCGAGCCGGCCCCCGGCCTGAATGACAACCCAGCCGCCGCGAGGTATCAGGCCCGATGCGCGGGCGCGATGCAGCGGTTGCAGCCACTCAGGGCAGCGCGAGGCGTGAGCGTCCCCGCCCACCTGCCCGCGCAGGTGGGTTTGTTGTGTTGGAGTCATGTCAGGCTCCCAGCAGCTCTAGGATGCGAGCCTCGTGGCCTCGCCAGATTGCGAGATCTTCGGCGGCCAAGTAGCCCTTCTCTGCGTCAAAGCGCAGGACCGCCACTATGTTTCGCAAGTCGCGTAGATCGATGTGCTCCGCCAAGGCAAGCGCATCGGCAAGGTCGTACGGCCGCTCATTGCCAGCAGCATCAACCAAGCCGACAAAAGCGCGGTCGGCCAAACCGATGCTGTGGCCAGTCATACGCAGGGCCGGGCGAGCTTGCCCCTGACTGCGCTGCTTATGCGCGGCGCCTGGCGTAGCGGCGCGATTGCCAGCCTTCGGGGCAAAGACAGAGCGGGATTGCTCAGAACGAGCGAGAACTTCAGGCATAGCAGCCTCCTCAGTTGCGAGGGTGGCCGGGCGATGTTGTGCGTCACCGGTCAGGGAGATCGCAACAGGTTTGCGCTGCTCCTTTGCTGCGGCAAGCAATGCCACCGACACGCGTTCGAGCAGGCGAACACTGTCTGGCGTTTGAGAACGATAGGCGATGCCCGAATGGGCGTGGTGAGATTGGCGCATGGCGGCCTCCATCGTGATTGAGGAAGGCCCGCCGCTCATTTCCACGTGAGGGGTGGCGGGCCTGACAGCGGGGGTGGAAAACCGGCACGATGGCACCGGCCAGCCCGAAGGCTGCCCCGCCCGGCCCGCCATGATTGAAGGCGTGCGCAAGCGCAACGGACGAAAAAATACCGCCAAGAGCGGCCGATGTCCGCCATCGTGAATCGGGTTTCCACACCCGGCCGCCGTTGTCTCGGCGACAGGCAAAGTATACGCCTTTGCCGAAGGTTTACAAGTGCCAGCAAAGTTCAGCATGTTCCGACCTCCAGCAGGTACACGCCGACACGGTGAGGCACGCCGGCTTCCGTCTGCTCGACGCGGGTCACGGTCTTGATGCGGTGGCCGTGGTGGTGGCGCAGTTCGAAAATGCGCGGACGCGGGTCGTACACGTCCAGGTAACGCATCAGCTCGAAGGTGGTAACGCTGCCCAGCGCCTGCATCGCTGTCAGCGCACGTTGGCGCTGCGAGGCGCTATCATTACCGGGAATCTGTAAGAGGATCTGCTTGAGGGCTGCGGCGCGAGTCGTGGCCTTTTTCTTTGCCATCCTTCAGCCCTCCGCGCGGTAGCTGGCCGGGTTGGCCAGGAAGGCGTCAATGTCGCCGGCGCGCCACCCGACCGAGCGTGGGCCCAGTCGGACTGCAGGCGGGAAGGTCTTTGCCCTGAGACGGGCGTAAATCGTTGAGCGCGAGAGCCCCGTTGCGGCTTCAACCTGCGGCCTGCGCAGGATCATCATCGCTGTTTGGATGTTTGCGGCCATGTACGGCTCCTTTCGGAACGTGTTGAACATGGCCTCATTGAAGCTTTTACAGTTTGGCAAACCTAAATGGCTTGCCAAGTTTATTTGATGGCCTTACGGATTGTGTGCTTTGCTGACGATGGCAGTTTGAGCCGCTCTGCGATGATTTCTGCTTTTCGGACCTTGGAATGGTCTGCAAGCGTGTCGGCAATCTGCTGCCAAGTAGCCCTGTCACTGGCGCTGTATTTCTGCGATTCAGCGGTCGCCTTCTTCTGATTATTGAGTTGGCTCTCGCGCCGCTTGAGCAACGTGTCCCGCGCTTTTGAGCCCTCGCGCCGCTCATGTTCGGCGATCAGATCGTGCTCGAATGAATTGAGGGCGCCGACGTTTCCGCTCACACGCACAAGATCGAGTGACTGCTTGGTAGCGACACTCTCAACCAGCTCGGGATCCTCCAACAGAGGATCGATGCGGCTTTTGATCTCTGCCCAAAATTCGGCGTTCCGCGCGTTGATGTCCGCGGGCGATTTCTTCTTCATCTGCGCCCTCGCGCAAAACCCTCGAATAGGAGAGCCACGCCGGCGGGTGAGGGAACCCGTTTTCGATTGGCCGATCTAGGCGCGGCTCGTTTGATTGTCACATGCTCGACGGCATCGGAATCACCTTCGCACCGCGTTTCAGCTCGTCTAGATAGTCCGCCCACGCCTGCATCATCTGCTTGCGCACGGCCAGAAAAGCCACGCGGTCATACGCAGCCCCGTTCGGGTCTTTCTTCCGGTGCGCAAGCTGCAACTCGATCACCTCGGCCTCAAAGCCAAGCACCTCACGCAGAATTGTGCGGGCAATGGGGCGCACGCCGTGGCCGGTGAATTCCTTCTGAGTGTCGATACCCATGCGCTTGAGCGCCGCATTGATAGCCGCCTCGGACATGGGCTTAGCTTTGTCCCGAGCACCTGGGAAGAGATAACGCCCGTGGCCAGTCAGTGCGTGCAGATCACGCAGGATTGCGACGGCCTGGCTGGATAGCGGCACGATGTGAGCCACGTCCCGCTTGGATGACACGAAACGCCATTCAGCCGCGTCAAGGTCAACGTCCGCCCATTCCGCTGCCCGCAGTTCACCAGGCCGGACAAAAAGCATCGGCGCCAGCAGCAGAGCGCATTTCACGACAAATGTGCCTGTGAAGGCGTCGAACATGCGCAGCAACCCGGCCACCTCTTTGGGATCGGTCGGTGCGGCGTAGTGCCTCCCTTTGGCTGGCGGCAATGCTCCCCGCAGGTCACCCGATGGATCGCGCTCTGCCCGCCCAGTGGCGACTGCGTAGCGGAAAATCTGGCCGCAGGTCTGCAGCACGCGGTGCGCGGTATCCAGGGCGCCGCGAGACTCGACACGGCGGGCTACACCTAGCAGCTCTGGCGCCTTGATTTCGGCAATCGGCCGGCTGCCGAGCCAGGGGAACACATCGTTCTCCAGGCGGGCCAGCACCTTGTCGGCATTGCTCTTGGACCAGTTCGGCGCGTACTTGGCGTGCCATTCGCGGGCCACGGCCTCGAAGCTGCTCGCCGCCCGCTCGACGGTCGCCACCTTCCTCACTTTGCGCTCGACTGACGGGTCAATGCCCTCGCCCAGCAACCGCTTGGCCTCCTCGCGCCGGTCCCGCGCCTCTTTCAGGCCAACGTCCGGGTAGACGCCAAGGGCCAGCAGCTTCTCTTTACCCGCGAACCGATACTTCAGTCGCCAGTAGCGCTGGCCGGCGGGCGTGATGTGGAGAAACAGGCCGCCACCATCAAACAGCTTGATGGGCTTGTCGGCAGGCTTGGCGTTGCGGACTGCGGTGTCGGTGAGTGCCATCTGGGGGTATCTCCAGCTGGGGGTATCAGATGTACCCCCAGAAATACCCCCACGTACCCCCGGATGTCAATGCAACTTATCGGAAGGCGCTGGAATGAAAAAACCCGCGAAGCCTTGAGCTTTCGCGGGTCTTTGGACTTCCATGGAACTTACCGGAAGTGTGTTTGGTGGGTGGTACAGGGATTGAACCTGTGACCCCTGCCGTGTGAAGGCAGTGCTCTACCGCTGAGCTAACCACCCGAATGCGGTGAAAACGAGATTATGGCGAAAAGCCGCGATCGTGTAAAGACCCCGACCGCACTTTTTTCGAGCATCACGCGGCAGGCGCCGCGTCTTGCATCTCCCGCGCCCACACCGTCTTGCCGCCGCTGGCCTTGTCGATGTCCTTGAGCACCCCGGCGTGGGCTTCCATCTCGGCTTCCGTGGCGAGCAGCACGGGCAGCTGCAGCGCGCTCAGGTCGACGGCCACCGCCTCGGCCAGGGCGCCCTCGCCCGTCTCGAGCATGTCGATGACGAGCGTGTTCTGGCCGCGCGTCATCGCCAGATAGACCTCGGCCAGCAGCTCGGCATCGAGCAAGGCGCCGTGCAAGGTGCGGTGCGCGTTGCTCACGCCAAGCCGGTCGCACAGGGCGTCGAGCGAGTTGCGCTTGCCGGGAAACATCCGGCGCGCTTCGAGCAGGGTGTCGATATGGCCCGACAGGTGCTCGCGGAACGTCGGCAGGCCCAGGCGCTGGAATTCCATGTCGAGGAAGCCCAGGTCGAACGCGGCGTTGTGGATGATGGCCTCGGCGCCCTGCACGTAATCGCGGATCTCGTCGACGACTTCTGCAAACTTCGGCTTGTCGGCCACGAACTCGTTGGTGATGCCGTGCACCGCCATCGCCCCGGCGTCGATTTCGCGCTCCGGGTTGATGTAGAAGTGCAGATTGCGGCCGGTGAGGCGCCGGTTGACCATTTCCACGCAGCCGATTTCGATCACGCGGTCGCCGGTGGCGGCGTTCAGGCCGGTGGTTTCGGTATCGAGAACGATCTGTCGCATCGCGCTTCCCTACTGAGGCTGGATTACTTGAAGACGACGGTCTTGTGGCCGTTGAGCAGGATGCGATGTTCCGCATGCCACTTGACGGCGCGCGCCAGCGCCACGCATTCCACGTCGCGGCCGACGGCGGTGAGCTGCTCCGGGTCCATGCTGTGGTCCACGCGCTCGATCTCCTGCTCGATGATCGGGCCTTCGTCCAGGTCGGCCGTGACGTAGTGCGCCGTCGCACCGATCAGCTTCACGCCACGTTCGTGCGCCTGGTAATACGGCTTGGCACCCTTGAAGCTGGGCAGGAACGAGTGGTGGATGTTGATGGCGCGGCCTTCGAGCTTGCGGCACAGATCGTCCGAGAGGATCTGCATGTAGCGCGCAAGCACAACCAGGTCGATCTGCTGCTCCTGGGCGATTTCCCAGATGCGGGCTTCCTGCTGCGCCTTCTGGGCGTCAGTGGCCTTGAGCAGCGGCAGGTGCATGAACGGCACGTCGTACGACGCGGCGAGCTGGTAGAAATCGCGGTGGTTCGAGACGATGGCGGCGATCTCGATCGGCAGCTGGCCGGCCCGCGCCCGGAACAGCAGGTCGTTCAGGCAGTGGCCGATCTTCGAGACGAGGATCATCACGCGCGGCTTGATGGCGGCGTCGAACATGCCCCACTGCATCGAGAAGCGGTCGCCGATGGGCGCAAAGCGCTCGCGCAGCGTCGCGAGGTCGAGCGGCTGGCCCTGCGGAGCGAAATGGACGCGCATGAAAAAGCGGCCCGTGAACTCGTCGCCGAACTGGTCCGAATCGAGAATATTGCAGCCCTGCTCGAACAGCAGGCCCGATACGGCGTGGACGATGCCAGGCTGGTCCGGGCAAGACAGGGTGAGAATGAAACCGGAGTGACTCATCAATCGTTTTACGTATTGTTGTCGGGCGCGAACCGTTGCGGTTCCAGGCGCGCCAGGGCGTCGAGGGTGACGAGCGTGGCGTCCACCGTCATCGCGCAGTCCGCCATGATATCAAGCGCCGCGTCGGGGCTGGCGCGCAGGTGGCCCGCGACCTCGCCGTCCTGGTTGGCGGGGATGAAGTCGGGGGGCAACGTCAGGTCAAAAGCGAACAGCGTTTCGTTCTGGATGCCTTCCGGCACTTCGCGCAACACGTCGAGCGTGCCGCGCGCAACGAGCCGCGCCGACAGTTCGGCGCCGATGCCGGCCTCTTCCCAGCACTCCTTCTCCAGCGCGCCGCGTGCGTCGAAACCGTAGCCGATGCCACCGGCGACGAGGTTGTCCCACATGCCGGGGTCGATCGGCTTGGTGTCGGCGCGGCGCGCCAGCCAGAGCATCACCTGCGCGCCGTCGATCAGGCCATTCATGTGCGCCGCGTACGTGCGTATCCCAAAGAATCGCGCTGCGGCCCGCTCCATCAGCGCGAGCGCGGGCGTTCCCCAGCCCGTGTCCACGGGGAAGCGCTCGTCGCGCCAGCCGCGCACGTGGCCGTCTTCGGCCAAGCGTCTGATGACCTCGTCCAGGGCGGCAGTACGGGCGGGTTCGCTCGCCAGGGAGTCCGCCAGGTCGACGCGCGATGCGCCCACCTCGAACCATCGCGGCCAGCGCGCAAGCAGCGCGGCACGTTCGCGGCTGAGCCAGCCGACCGGTTGGCCAGCCACCATCCACGGGACCAGCGCATCGGCGTCAAAAGCGCTGCGGACGGCCAGCCCTTCGGCCACGCGCCTCACGCGCGGGTCGCGCGCGTGCATTGCACGCTCTGCGCCGCGCCATAATGTGTTGTTCCTGCGCGATAATGCGCCGTTCATACAAGCCGTCATCAGACTGGAGAAACAAGGATGGATGAAATCGACGAGCTGTCGGATCTGCCGACCCCGCGCTTTATCTGGGGGTTCGCCATTGCCGTCACACCGTCCGGCGAAGTGTCGCACGATGAGTTCGAATACCTGACCCACACCCGCGCGCCGCGCTTTACGTGCCGCGTGGTCGAACTCGAAGACGCCCCCGCCGAACCGGAAGACGACGCCGGTATCGACGGCCGGATCGTCCACTTCGACAACCCGAAGCGCATGTTCTACATCACCGATCTGGGCCTGGCGCTGATGAACTTCACGCTGTTCGACAAGGTGGACAGCAAGGCCAAGCTGAAGAAGGCCTGCGACGAGGCGATCGCCGACTGGCTGGCCCGCCGCGAATTCCTCGACTCCGAGCCGGACGACGACGAGGAATGACACCTAGGCCTGGCCGTCTGCGCTGTCGTCTTCGGCAAAGCGCAGATCGGTCAGGCGCACATCGGCGTAGGAGCGCCCGGCGTCGAGCAACGCCGCAACCCGCGCCTTCACCCGCTCCTTCTGCGCCCGCAACGCGCGAGGCGGCACCGCCGGATCCTGTCCGGTGTAATGCAGATACAGCATCTTGTAGGTGAGCTGGCTCACCATCCACTGCCGCAGCACGCGGCGCCGGCCGGCCTGGTCGGCCTCCAGCGCATCGATCTGCCCAAGCAACGTGGAAAATGCCCGCGCCAGTTGCGCGGCGTCCTGCGGCTCGCCCGCCATGCACCGCTCGGCCACGGCGCGCGCCTCGGCGGGCTGCATGGCGTCGGCCTCGATGAAGCGCTCGGCGGCGGGACCAGCGGCGGGCCCTCGGCTCGCCAGCCGTGCGGACACGGCAGACAGCACTTCCTGCGCACGGCGGATGGACGCCTCCAGCGAATCCGCGCCGTCCGCTGCAATGCCAGCGCGCGGCATTTCAGTGGGTGCTTCCGAGCATTTCTTCGCGTCCATGGCTGCCTCCGGTATCCGCCCCAGCCTTTGGATGGATGGGGTGCGTGCCGGATTGTAGAACGCGGCGCACATTTGTCGACAAATCTACACACTAACTTCCTATTGCGAAGACCGCGCAAACGGTAAGGCTGCGTCACAAAACCGGGCACCAGTGTTGGCCGCCATCCACGCGAAGGCGGCGCGCCGCGGGTAAAATGGCGGATTGCGCAGCCAGCGCCTGCATTTCAATTGCTGACCGCCTTTTGCGCGGCAAGGAAACCGTCTTGATCAAGTGGATGATCGTGGCCCTCTATCTGGGCTCCATTCTGTATGTGCATTTTCGCGGCAAGGTGCGCCTGAAGTTCTGGCGCCAGATGTTCGACCACTCGGCCGTGGTCGCGCCGGTCAACTGCTTCATGTATGCGTTCTCGGGCGTGCCCCAGACGCCGTACGTGCCGGTGGAACGTTTTCCGGATCTGGAAAGGCTGCAAGCCGCATGGCCGCAGATCCGCGATGAGGGTCTCGCGCTCATCAACCTGCGCAAGATCAAGGCGGCCGAAAAGAACGACGACGCAGGCTTCAACTCGTTTTTCAAGAATGGCTGGAAGCGCTTCTACCTGAAGTGGTACGAGGCGAGCCACCCATCGGCCGAGCAACTGTGCCCCAAGACGGTCGCCCTGCTGCGCGAGCTGCCGAGCGTGAAGGCCGCGATGTTTGCCGAGTTGCCCCCCGGCGGCAAGCTGAACCCGCACCGCGACCCGTTTGCCGGCTCACTGCGCTATCACCTCGGCCTCGCCACGCCCAACGACGACCGCTGCTTCATCGAGGTGGATGGCCAGCGCCACAGCTGGCGCGACGGCCAGGGCGTGGTCTTCGACGAGACCTTCCTCCACTGGGCGGAGAACGGCTCCGACAAGGACCGCCTGATCCTCTTCTGCGACATCGAACGGCCGATGAAGTACGGCTGGGCGCAGCGCATCAACAAGTGGCTGGGCCGCAAGGTCATGACAGCCGCCAGCTCGCCCAACGACGAGGGCGACCAGACCGGCGGCATCAACAAGCTGTTCCGTTACGTCTGGGTGATGGGCCAATACCGCCGCCGCTTCAAGGCGTGGAACCGCAAGGTCTACTACGTGGTGAAGTTCGGCCTCATCATTGGCGTGGCGGCGTTGATCATCTGGCTCTGACCGATCCCGCAGCGGCAAAACCCAGGAACCGGCCTCGCGCCGGTTTTTTGTTGGCGCTCGCCTCTGCGCGGCTTTCTTGTTGGCGCAAGCCTGTACGAAAAAAGCGCTACCGGCGGCACAAATCTCGCCTAATGTCAGGAACTGAGCGCCCCGGTATTGATCCGATATGGCGGGCACGCCGCTTGCTCCCTCGTGGTTGACACCGTTGCCCATGGCTTGGGCCCCGGTTATCGCCGGGATGCGCGTGGCTGTATCCCCTCCTTCAACTGAGACAGAGAGAACGATCGCCATGAAAAAGAACTTCATCAGCCGCCGTACCGCTGCCACTCTCGCTGCCGCCGCCCTGCTGGGCACCCAGATCGCGGCCTGTACCACCACGAGCCCGAATGCGCAGGGCTCTGACGTCATGACGTCGACGAACAAACACGCCACCACCAACTCGCAGGCAGATTCGGTGCTCTCGCGCCTGTACACCACAGCCAATGGCTCGCGCGACCTGGTTTCGCGCGCCAAGGGCGTGCTCGTGTTCCCGTCGGTGCTCAACGCCGGCTTCGTGGTCGGCGGCCAGTACGGCGAAGGCGTACTGCGCACGAGCGGCGGCCGTCCGCTGGGCTACTACAACATCGCCTCGGCGTCCGTCGGCTTCCAGGCCGGTGCCCAGTCGCGCGCGCTCATCATCCTCTTCATGACGGACGAGGCGCTGCGCAAATTCCAGGAAAGCAATGGCTGGACGGCCGGCGTGGACGCGACCGTGGCGCTGGCCAAGATCGGCGCCAATGGCGCGGTGGACACCAACACGGTTCAGCAGCCGGTCATCGGCTTCAACCTGACCAATGCCGGCCTGATGGCAGGTGCGTCCATCGAGGGTACGAAGATCACCAAGCAGAACAACTGATCTGCGACTGTCTTGCTGCACAAGCCGCCGTCTTGCACGGCGGTTTTTTTTGCCCTCCCGGGGGGGACGGCTCTCTCTGGGATGGCACACACCCCGGGGCAACCGGGCCGCCCGCCAGGTATAGCGGCCGCCACGCAAAACGCATGAGTACATAAGAAAATACTATTTGGAATTCGCATACTGCCTCTACCAGAATGCACAGACCACATGCATGACGGCGATCAACCCGGCACATGGAACTCCGACAACTCGAGGCATTTGCGGCCGTCATGTCGACGGGTAGCGTGACGGCGGCCGGCAGACTGCTGGGCCGATCGCAGCCCGCCATCAGCCGGCTCATCCAGGATCTGGAAGCCGAGATCGGCTACGCCCTTTTCACCCGCGCTGGGCCGCGCGTGTCGCCGACCGAGGAGGGCTTCCTGCTGTACGAAGACGTTGAGCACACGCTCATCAGCCTGCGGCAGATCCGCACTCGCGCCGAAGAGATCGCCCGCGGCGAGCCCCGCCCGCTACGGCTGGCGGCCACCTCTGCGCTGGCGGCGGGCTTGCTGCCTGCGGCGCTGGCGGACGACCGTGAGCTGGCCCAGCATGTCCAGATCCGCAGCGCCTCGCCGGAACAGGTGGTGCACGCGGTGCTGACCGGCGCGGCGGATCTCGGCATCAGCAGCCTGCCGTTGGAGCATCGCGGTGTCACCGTGCATTGGATTGGCGAAGCCGCCTGCGTTGCCGCCCTCCATCAGACCGACCCGCTTGCCCAGGCACAGCGCGTGGCGCTGGCGGATTGCGCGGGCCGCCGCATTGTGACCATGCACAACCCGTACCGGCTGCGCCGCCGGCTCGATCAGGCGCTGGCGCAGGCCGGCGTGGTACCGGCTTCGCTGATTGAAACCAATGCCTCGCTCAACGCCCTGACTGCCGTCCGCGCGGGGCTGGGCGTGGGGCTGCTGGAACCTGTCACGGCGTATGGCGTGCCCGTCGAAGGCGTGACGGTCCGCCCCATCGATGCCGATATCCCGTTCTTCTTCGGCGTGATCACACCCGAGGCGAAGCGCCCCATGCCCGCCGTCACGTGGCTGATCGACGCCCTCTCACGCGCCGCGCAGCGGCTGCTGCCGGATTGCAAGCTGCACGACCCCGCACGCCACGCCAGCATGCTGCAGGTGCTGTACGGGGAACCCCTTAACGAAACCGAAGGCGCGTCCGCATGACCGCTCTGCAACCCGACAACGCGCCGCACGCCACCGGGCTGGCGGCGCTGGAAGCCCGTTTGCGCCAGGACCTCGCCTGGCTTGAACTGCCTGCAAAGGCGTGGACCCTGCCGCATACCGTCAATGGCGAGCCGGTGCTCGATGTCGCCGTCATCGGGGGCGGCATGGCCGGCCTCGCGGCGGCGGCATCGCTCAAGCACCTTGGCGTGGGCGCAGTGGTGTTCGACCGCTCCCCTGCCGGCTTTGAAGGCCCGTGGGCGACCACGGCGCGCATGGAGACACTGCGCTCACCGAAGCAGCTGACCGGCCCGGCGCTCGGCTTGCCCGCGTTGACCTTCCGCGCGTGGTTCGAAGCGCAGTTCGGTACCGACGCATGGGAAGCGCTCGACAAGATCCCGCGCCTGCAGTGGATGGACTACCTGCGCTGGTACCGCCGCGTGCTGCAGCTCGAGGTTCGCAACGCGCACCACGTCAAGGCGATTCATCCGCGCGAGGACGCCGTCGAGCTGCTCATCGACGCGCCCGACCAGCCGACGCAGCGCATCTATGCGCGCCGCGTGGTCCTGGCGACAGGCCGTGATGGCCTCGGCGGCCCGTCGGTGCCGGAATTCGCGCGTGCGCTGCCGCGCCACCGGTGGGCGCACTCGTCCGACGAGATGGATTACGGCACGCTGGCCGGCAAGCGCGTCGGCGTCGTCGGCGCAGGGGCCTCGGCCATGGACTCGGCCGCGACGGCGCTCGAAGCGGGCGCGGCCAGTGTCGACCTGCTCATCCGGCGTCCCGACCTGCCCCGCGTCAACAAGGGCAAGGGCGCGGGCAGCCCCGGCCTGGTGCACGGGCATCTGCACCTGCCCGACGCCTGGAAATGGCGCATCCGCCATTACATCAACGTGGAGCAGGTGCCGCCGCCGCGCGGCAGCACGCTGCGCGTGTCGCGACACCCGAATGCACGTTTCAACCTCGGTTGCGGCATCCTTCGTGTGGAGGAGCGCGATGGCGTGCTCCACGTGATGACGAGCAAAGGCATGTTCGAACTGGATTTCCTGATCTTTTCGACGGGTTTCCGCACGGACTGGGCGGCCCGGCCCGAATTCAGCACCCTCGCGCCGCACGTGCGCCAGTGGCGCGATCGCTACACGCCGCAGCCCGGCGAGGAGGACGCAGAGCTGGCCGACTCGCCTGACCTGGGCCACGCCTTCGAATTCCTCGAGAAAACGCCCGGCGCGCTGCCCGGCCTGTCGCGGGTGCATTGCTTTTGCTATCCGGCATCCGTCACGCACGGCAGCGTCTCGGGCGACATCCCGGCCATCAGCGAGGGCGCGAAACGGCTGGCGCAGGGCATTGCCGGCCTCCTCTACCGCGAAGACATCGAAGCCCATTACGCCGCCATCCAGGCTTATGCCGAACCCGAGATCTTTGGCGATGAATGGACGCCTGCCCCACCGCCCGGCGTGCAGGCCCAGGCTGCATCCACCCAGGAGGCCGCACGATGACCGCCTGGCTGATCCGCCGCATCGGTCAGGCGCTGGTGGTCGTGCTGGTGATGACGGTGATCGTCTTTATCGGCCTGCACGCCATCGGCAACCCGGTCGACATCCTCATCGGGCAGGACGTCGACCAGATCGACCGCGCCCGCATCATTGCCGAGCTGGGGCTCGACAAGCCGCTGTGGCAGCAGTACGTCGCGTTCCTGAACGGCGCGCTGCACGGCAACCTGGGCAAGAGCTTCGTCTACAACGAGCCGGCCATCCAGCTGATCCTGCAGCGCCTGCCGGCCACGCTGGAGCTGGCGTTTGCCGCGTTGATCATCGCGGTGGTGATCGGGGTGCCGCTGGGGTTGTTCGCGGGGCTGTATCCGCAGCATCCCGTGTCGCGGCTGCTGATGATGGGCAGCGTGGTGGGTTTTTCGCTGCCGACGTTCTGGGTCGGGCTGATGCTGATCATGGCCTTCAGTGTGAGCCTGGGCTGGCTGCCCGCCAGCGGACGCGGCGAAACCGCGCGCCTGTTCGGCATCGAATGGTCGTGGCTGACGGTCGATGGCCTGCGGCACCTCGTGCTGCCGGCGGTCAACCTGTCGCTGTTCAAGCTCTCGCTGGTGCTGCGGCTGACGTCTGCGGGCGTGCGCGAGGTGCTGCCGCAGGACTTCGTGAAGTTCGCGCGGGCCAAGGGCCTGTCGCCGCTGCGTGTGGTGCTCGCGCACGTGCTGCGCAACACGCTGATCCCGCTGGTGACGGTGCTAGGCCTGGAGCTGGGCTCGACCATCGCCTTTGCGGTGGTGACGGAAAGCATCTTCGCGTGGCCCGGCGCGGGCAAGCTGATCCTCGATAGCATCAACTCGCTGGACCGGCCCGTCATCGTTTCCTACCTCATCGTCGTGGTGTGCCTGTTCGTGTCGCTCAACCTGATCGTCGACATCCTGTATCGGCTGCTGGACCCGCGCGTGCGTGCGGCGGACAGCGCGGAGGCTGCATGATGAATACAACTCCGCAACCCACCACCGCAGCGGCGGTTGCCGCCCCGCGCAAGCAATCGCCGTGGCGCCGCGTGGTGTCCGATTTTCTGGCATCCAAGACCGCCGTCTTTGGGCTCGTGGTGGTCGTGATCCTGATGCTCGCCGCGCTGGCCGCACCGTGGATCACCCCGCAGAACCCGTACGACCTGATGCAGCTCGACGTGCTGGACTCGCGCCTGCCGCCAGGTTCGCCGAATGGCCTGGGGACATTTACGTACTGGCTCGGCACCGATGGCCAGGGGCGCGATCTGTACTCGGGCATCCTCTATGGGCTGCGAATCAGCCTTGGCGTGGGGATCGGCTCGGCGACCGTGGCCGCGATGATCGGCACGCTGCTCGGCCTGATTGCCGCGTATGCCGGCGGCCGCGTCGACAGCATCATCATGCGCACGGTCGATCTGCTGCTGTCGTTCCCGTCGGTGCTGGTGGCGATGATGATCCTCGCTTATCTCGGCAAGAGCATCACGAATGTCGTGCTGACCCTCGTGCTGCTGGAGTGGGCGTATTACGCGCGGACGGTGCGCGGCCAAGCCTTGGTCGAGCGTCGGCGCGAATACGTGGAAGCCGCCCGCTCGCTCGCCCTGCCCGGCTGGCGCATTGCGCTCAGGCACATCCTGCCGAACTGCCTGCCGCCGCTGATCGTCGTGGGCACGCTGCAGGTGGCGCGCGCGATCACGCTGGAGGCAACGCTGTCCTTCCTGGGCCTGGGCGTACCGATTACCGAGCCGTCTCTTGGCCTGCTGATTTCCAACGGATACCAATACATGCTGTCTGGCCAGTACTGGATCAGTTTCTATCCGGGCATCGCGCTGTTGCTGGCGCTGGTGGCCATCAACCTGGTGGGCGACCGCCTGCGTGAAGTGCTGAACCCGAGGACGCAACGATGACGGCGTCCACCAACGCAACCACCCTCGAAGTCCGCAACCTCCGCACGCATTTCTTCACGCGCGAAGGCGTGCTGCCGGCCGTGGACGACGTGTCGTTCTCGCTCGCGCGCGGGCGCATCCTCGGGCTGGTGGGCGAATCCGGCTCAGGCAAGTCCGTCACCGGGTTCTCGATCATGGGCCTGGTGGACCCGCCCGGCCGCGTCGTCGGCGGCGAGATCCTCTACCAGGGCCGCGACCTCACCAAGCTGCCCCCGCGTGAATTGCGCAAGCTGCAGGGCAACCGCATCGCCATGGTCTTCCAGGACCCGATGATGACGCTCAACCCCGTGCTGCGCATCGACGCCCAGATGATCGAAGCCGTGCGCGCGCACAGCAGCATGAGCCACAAACAGGCGTGGGACCATGCGCGGGACACGCTCGGTCTGATGGGCATTCCGAGCCCCGAAGAACGGCTGCGTGCCTATCCGCATCAGCTTTCGGGCGGCATGCGACAGCGCGTGGCGATTGCCATTGCGATGCTGCATCGGCCGGACCTGATCATTGCCGACGAACCGACCACGGCGCTGGACGTGACCATCCAGGCGCAGATCCTGTCCGAAGTGCAGAAGCTCGCGCGCATGCACGGCACGGCGCTGATCTGGATCACGCATGACCTGTCTGTCGTGGCCGGGCTGGCCGACGAGGTGGCCGTGATGTACGCCGGCCGCATCGTCGAACACGGCCCGGTTGATGCGGTGCTCGATGCCCCGCTGCACCCCTACACCATGGGCCTGATCGACAGCCTGCCCAGCGAGAACCGTCGCGGCCAGCGCCTGCGCCAGATTCCCGGCATGACACCGAACCTGCTGTCGCTGCCCGCGGGCTGCGCGTTTGCGGCACGCTGCCCGCGGGCCACCGAGGTCTGCGGCGTACGCCCCGACATCACGCAGCCAATACCCAACCGCCTCGTGCGTTGCTTCCATCCGGGCGCGCAGCACGCTTCCTCGCAGGAGGTCGCATGAGCACGCCACTCGTCGAACTCAAGCAGGTCAGCAAACGCTTTGGCGATCGCAAAGTCGGCGTGGCCGATCGCGTTCTGCAGCGCGCCGGCCTGGCGCATCCGCCTGCGATCGTTCGTGCGGTCGATGGCGTCGACCTCGCGATCCAGCCCGGTGAAGTCGTCGGCCTCGTCGGCGAATCGGGCTGCGGCAAATCCACGCTCGGCCGGATTGCTGCGGGCCTGATGCCGCCCTCGGCCGGCGAGGTGCGCGTGGACGGAAAGGCTGTGGACACGCTCTCCGCCGAGGAAGCCCGCGCGGCCCGCCTGAAGATCCAGATGATCTTCCAGGACCCGTATGCGAGCCTCAACCCGCGCCTGCGCGTGGAAGAGATCGTCGGCGAGGCGGCACGCGTGCACGGCCTGACCGACCGCGCCAACTTTGCCGATTACGTGGCTGCGCAGATGCAGCGCGCGGGCCTGGACCCCGCTCTGCGCGACCGCTATCCGCATCAGTTCAGCGGCGGCCAGCGGCAGCGCATCGGCATTGCGCGCGCGCTGGCGGTGCAGCCGTCGATGCTCGTCTGCGACGAGGCGGTGGCCGCGCTGGACGTGTCGATCCAGGCGCAGATCCTGAACCTGTTCATGGACTTGCGCGAGCAACTCAACCTGACCTACCTGTTCATCAGCCACGACCTGGGCGTGGTGGAACACCTGTCGGACAGGGTGGTGATCATGTACCTCGGCCGCGTGGTGGAATCGGCCCCCGCGGAGGAAGTCTTCCGCCGCCCGAATCATCCTTACACGCAGACCTTGCTGGCGGAAATCCCGCGCCTGTCGGCCCGGCACAAGACGTTTACCGCCATTCAAGGCGAGATGCCCAGCCCGCTGCACCCGCCGACCGGCTGCCATTTCCATCCGCGTTGCCCGCACGCCATGCCCCGCTGCAAGACCGAGACGCCGACGCTGCGCGGCATTGCGGTCAACCACGTCAGCGCGTGCCATCTGAACGACGCGACCTGAACGATATTCAATAAGCCAACGATTCCAAAAACAGGAAAAGGGAACCCACGTGAAACGCCTCCTAGCCTCGTCGCTTGCTGTAGCGCTGTTTGCCGCTGCCGGCGCTGTCAGCGCGCAGACGCTGAACATCGCCTTTGCCGATCCGCTGTCGTCGCTCGACCCACAGTTGAACAACCACGCCGGCGACCGCTCCGTCGACGTGCATTTCTGGGATCTGCTCGTCGAAAACAAGTGGAACAAGCTGCAGCCCGGCCTGGCGCTGTCGTGGAAGACGCTGGATCCGAAGACGTGGGAATTCAAGCTGCGCCCGAACGTGAAATGGCACGACGGCCAGCCGTTCACGGCGGATGACGTCGTCTTTTCGTACCAGCGCGCGCGCAGCGTGCCGGGCAGCGTGGCAACGTTCGCGGGCTATCTGCGCACGGTGGAGTCCGTCACGGCCAAAGACCCGCTGACGCTCATCATCAAGACGAACATCCCCAACCCGGACCTGCCGCTGAACCTCGCATCCGTGCACATCGTCAGCAAGCATGTTGGCGAAAAATCGTCGACTGAGGACTACAACGCCGGCCGCGCCGTGGTGGGCACGGGCCCCTACAAGTTCGTCTCGTATGTGCCGGGCGACCGCGTGGTGATGGCGCGCAACGACAACTACTGGGGCGGCAAGCAGCTCTGGGAGAAGGTCAACTACCGCTACATCAACAATGCTGCCGCGCGTACGGCCAACCTGCTCTCGGGCGAGGTGGATGTGATCGACAAGGTGTCTGTGTCGGACCTGGCGCGCCTGCGCCAGTCGCCCAACGTGAAGGTGTTCGCCTACCCCGGCCTGCGCGTGATGCTGCTGCAGCCGAGCTTCCGCAAGGGGCCGAACGAGTACATCACCGGCAACGACGGCAAGCCGCTGCCGAACAATCCGCTGCTTGACGTGCGCGTGCGCCGCGCGCTGTCGCTGGCCATCGACCGCAAGGCCATCGTGGACCGCATTCTGCAAGGCGCCGCCACCGTCGCCAACCAGTGGATGCCGTCGGACACGTACGGCTATAACCCCGACGTGAAGGACATTCCGTATGACCCCGCACAGGCGAAGAAGCTGCTGGCCGAGGCGGGCTTTCCGCAGGGCTTCAACCTCGTGATGCACGTGCCGAACGACCGCTACCCGCAAGGCCCAGAAACCGCGCAGGCGGTGGCGCAGTTCTGGACGCGCATCGGCGTGAAGGCGCGCGTGGAGGTGGTGCCCTGGTCGGTCTACTCGGGCCGCGCCAACAAGAATGAGTACGCGATGAGCATGCTGGCATGGGGCAACGGCACCGGGGAGGCAAGCTATGCGCTGGTCAACGTGCTGGCCACCGTCGACACCAAGAAAGGCCTGGGCGCCTCCAACTGGGGCCACTACAGCAACCCGGCCGTCGACAACGCACTGAACGCCTCCACCGAGGAATTCAACGTCGAGAAGCGCGCGGCCATCCTGCGCCACTCGGTCAAGCTGGTGTCCGACGACGTGGGCGTGGTGCCGCTGTACCACTACCAGAATGTCTGGGCCGCCAGGAAGGGCCTGAAAGTGACGCCGATGACGAGCGACCGCACCGCGGCGCAGATGGTCACCAAGGACGGCAAGTAAGCGCCATGGGAACCTTCGCGCTCAGCGTGACGCCGGCGGATGACCTGATCGACGTGTCGCGCCAGATCGTCGTGACGGGGCTGGCGCCGGGCGCGCAGGTCGGCATCGTCGCGCAGACAGCCCGCGGCAACGGCGTGCTGTGGCATGCCCGCGCCGCATTCGTTGCCGATGCGCAGGGCGCGGTCGACCTCACGCGCGACGCGCCCGTCTCCGGCGATTACACCGGCATCAGCGCCATGGGGTTGGTGTGGAGCCAGCGCCCGGAGGACGGCAAGGCGCGTGAGGTGTTTCCGCCGCTGTGCGCCACAGGCTTCGAGCCGCTGACCACCACGCTCACGGCAACGGCCGGTGGCGAGTCCGTCCACACCCGCTTCGTGCAGCGGCTGGCCGCGCCGGGCGTGACACGCCACGAGGTGCGTGCGGCCGACAACGGGGAAGGCCTGGTCGGCACGCTGTACCTGCCCGACCCATATGCGCATCCGGGCCCGCGCCCCGCCGTGCTGATTCTCAACGGCTCGGGCGGCGGCATGAACGAACCACGTGCGGCGCTGTATGCCTCGCACGGCTACGCAGCCTTCGCGCTGGCGTACTTCAAGGCGCCGGGGCTGTCGGACTACATCTCGAACACGCCGCTGGAGTATTTCGAGCGCGCGCTCGCCTGGCTGCGCAGGCGCGTGCAGCCGCTGCACGACTTCGTTGCCGTGAGCGGCCAGTCGCGCGGCGGCGAGTTGGCATTGCTGCTTGGCGCGACCTTCCCCGAGGCCGTGTCCGCGGTGATCGGCTACGTGCCGGGCGCCGTGGTGCACAGCGGGCAGAACGCCGCCGACCCCGCCGTCGGCCGCGAAGGCCCGACGTGGCTGTATCGCGGCCAGCCGCTGCCGCATCTCTGGGAAGGCAATCGCACCGCCACCTGGACGCCGTTCGACGAAGGCCCTGCGCCGCATCGGCATGAACGGGCGATCCGCACCGCGCTGCAGGACGCCGATGCCGTGGCACGCGCACGCATCCGCGTCGAACGCACGCGTGGCCCGGTGCTGCTGCTGTCTGCCACCGACGATGGTTCGTGGCCGTCGAGCGACTACTCGCGCATGGTCACCGCCAAGCTCGCCGAGGTACGCCACCCCTACCCCGTCGAGCATTTCGACTACGAAGGCGCGGGCCACGCCATCGTCTTCCCGTACGTGCCGACCACGCAGCTCGTCTATGCGCACCCGGTGTCGGGCCGCATCAGCACGGGTGGCGGCGAGCCGCGTGCCAATGCCCGCGCCGATGCCCAGTCGTGGGCGGCAGTGCTTCGCTTCCTCGCCAGCGCGGTGGCCGCGCGCGGCGCGTCCGTACCTGATTCCCGGAGCCTTTCATCGATGGATTTCACGCCCGATCAAGATGTGGTGGACCAGGTTGCCGGCCTGGACGACGGCAGCGCCACGCACGCGCTGCGCCACACCCGAGAGAAAGTCGCGGCTGCCACGCAAGGCAGCTACGACGCACTGTTCGATGCGGCCTTGCCCGGCCTCACGCTGAGCGAACGGCTGCTCGTGGCGCTCTACGCGTGCCGCCTCACGCCCGCCCCCGAACTGGCCGCCCACTACCGGGCGCGCCTGGCCGATACACCGGTCGACGCAAACGCACTGCAGGCCGTGGACCACGGCGATGTCGACGCGCTTGCCGACACACGTCTGCGTGCGCTCCTCACGTTCACCCGCACTTTGATCGAGCGCCCGATCGAAGGCGATCGCGATGCACTGCTGCGCTTGCCCGCCGCGGGCCTTGCCACCGCAGACGTCGTGACGCTGGCGCAGCTCATCGCCTTCCTGTCGTATCAGACACGGCTGGTCGCCGGCCTGCGCGCGCTGCAGGCACTGAACGGCGCCAGCACCTCCCCCGCTTCCACGGAGACCGCAGCATGACCGAGATCATTCGCGCCCACGGCTTCACCAACGAATCGCTGGAGTGGAAGGCGTGGCTCGATGTGGTCGACCTCGACCGCGCCACGCCCGAGCAGATCGCCGTGCTGGAAGAGAGCCACCCGAAGGCGAAGACGTCGGACTACTACCGGTTTCTCGTTCACCAGCCTGAGATCCTGCGTCAGCGTTCGGCCGCATTCAACGCGATCATGTATGCGCCGGGCGGCCTGTCGCGTGCCGAGCGCGAACTCGCCAGCGCGGTGGTGTCGCGCGTCAACGGCTGCGTGTATTGCGCATCGGTTCACGCGCAGCGCTTCGAGCAGCTTGCCAAGCGCAACGACGTGATCAAGCAGGTCTTTGAAGACCCGCACACCGCCGGCACGAATGCGCGCGAACGGGCCATCGCGCTGTTCTCGATCGATCTGACGCTGCGCCCCGGCGACGTCCGAGCGGAAGACCTGCAGCCGCTCAAGGCCGCCGGGCTGACCGATGCGGAGATTCTCGACCTGATTCACGCCGTCGCCATCTTTGCGTGGGCCAACCGGCTGATGCTGAACCTGGGCGAGCCGGTGTTTCCGGACGCGGCCTGAGCGGTTTCGGCCGCCGCACAAGAAAAAGCCGCAGGTTCGCGCCCGCGGCTTTTTCGTTTTACCGCAGCGGCATCACGCCATTGGCAGTTGCCGCACAGGCTTGCCCGTCAATTGCGCCACGGCGTGCGCCACAGCGGGCGCGATGGGCGGCACGCCGATCTCGCCGACGCCGGTGGGCGCGGCCGCGCTCGGCACGATGTGCGTTTCGATCACGGGCGTCTCGGCCATCTTGAGCACGGGATAGTCTGGGAAGTTCGACTGCACGACCTGCCCGTCCTTGATGTCGATGCGCCCGTACAGCGCCGCCGTCAGGCCGAAGATGACGGCGCTCTCCATCTGCTGCTCGACGATGCGCGGGTTGACCACGGTGCCGCAGTCCACGGCGCACACCACGCGGTGCACGCGCGGCTTGCCGTCCTTGAGCGACACCTCCGCGACCTGCGCCACCACGGAGCCGAAGCTCGGGTGCAGCGCGATGCCGCGTGCTCGCGGGGCACCATCGGCACCCGGCGCGAGCGGCTGCCCCCAACCCGCCGCCTGCGCCGCGGCCTCAAGCACCTTCAACTCGCGCGGATGCGCACGCAGCAGGTCCCGCCGCATCGCCAGCGGATCGAGCCTGGCCACCGCCGCGACCTCGTTGAGGAAGCCCTCCAGGAAGAAGCCGGCATACGAGTGGCCAACGCTGCGCCAGAACCCGATCGGGACCGGCAGATCGACGCTCACGTGCGCGATGTGCTCATGCTCGATCTCGTAGGGCAGATCGAACAGACCCTCGACGGTGTAGCGGTCAATGCCCGCCGATGGCGCACCGAACAGGCGGTCCAGCTCGCCGGCCAGGATGGACTGGCCCGCACTGCGCGAGGCGATCGCCGTGACCTTGCCGTGCTCCACACGGGCCTTGAGCCGTGCGATGGCCTGCGGCCGATAGAAATCATGCCGGATGTCGTCCTCGCGCGACCAGATGACCTGCACGGGACGGCCTTCCGTCCTGGTTGCGATGGTCACGGCCTGGCCGACGAAATCCGACTCCAGCCGCCGTCCGAAACCACCACCGATGAACGGGATGTCGATGTGGACCTTGTCGCGGTCCACGCCCGCAGCCCGTGCAGCCACCACCTGCGCAAGCGTCGCGACCTGCGTGGGCGCCCAGAGCTGCACGCCGTCCTTCGTGACCTGGGCGGTGCAGTTCATCGGCTCCATGGTGGCGTGGGCGAGATACGGCGCCGTGTATTCCGCCTCGACGATGATGCCGCCGCCGGTGTTGTCGAAGGCGTTCAGCCCGTCGCCCATTGAGCGATAGGTGAACCCGCCCTTGTCGCTGTTCAGCGCGTTGACGAGTTGCTGCCGGATGCCGGCTGAATCGAGCGCGGCGTGCGGGCCGTTGTCCCACACGGGCTCGACCGCCGCCAGCGCCTGACGCGCCTGCCAGTAGTGGTCGGCCACCACGGCCACCCCCGGAGCCCCGCCCGCCGAGCCTTCGAACGGCACCACATAACGCACGCCCGGCATGGACAAGGCGGCCTTCGATTGAAACGTCTTCAGCTTGCCGCCAAACACCGGGCACATCACGACCGCGGCGTACAGCATGCCGGGTGGCCGCACGTCGATGGAAAAGCGCGCGCTGCCATCGGTCTTCGCCGCAAGGTCGTTGCGCGGCGCCGGCTTGCCGATCCACTGGTATTGCGAAGCAGGTTTCAGCCTGACGCTGGACGGCGCAGAGATGCCCTGCGCCGTCTTTGCCATGCTGCCGAAAGTCGCCTGCCTGCCGCCCGGGCCAATGAGTCGGCCATCGCGGATGCTGACCTGTGCAGCCGGCACATTCCATTCGCGTGCAGCCGCTTCGACCAGCGCGGCGCGCGCCGTGGCGGCCGCTTCGCGCACCGGCTGCCAGCCGTCGGCTACGCTGCTGCTGCCGCCGGTGATGATGAGGCCAATCTCCCGCGCACCCTTCGACATCATCCAGGCCAGTGCCCGCGCCCAGGTCTTGTCCTCGCTATCGGGGTGCACCGGCAGCGAGCCGATGCCCATGGCGACCACATTGCCGTAGATGCGCTCCACCGGGGGGCTCTCGATGCTCACGCGCGAGAGCGGAATGTCCAGTTCTTCGGCCGCCAGCATCGACAGTGCGGTGTGGATGCCTTGGCCCATCTCCACGCGCGGCATGGCAAGCACGACGCCGCCGTCCGGCGTGATCTTGATCCAGCCGTTCAGCGCAATCTCGCCGTTGTGCTCGGGGAAGATGCCCGCACCGCCCACGCGGCTGCGCGGTGGCATCACCCCCCAGCCCACAACCAACGCCCCGCCGATGCCCAGCGCACCGAGCAGGAAACGACGGCGCCCTCTGCGCGGCTTCGTTGCGTTGGCGTTCATGCGTGCCCGTCCCGCAACGCCTTGGCGGCACGCTTGATGGCCGCGCGCACGCGCGGGTATGTGCCGCAGCGGCAGATGTTCGTCATGGCGGCGTCGATATCCGCATCGCTGGGGTCGGGCTGGCGCCCAAGCAAGTCAGCCGCGGCCATCAGCATGCCGGACTGGCAGTAGCCGCACTGGGGCACCTGCTCATCCACCCAGGCCTGCTGCAGGGCGTGGCGCTTGCCCTCGCCGCCGGCCAGGCCTTCGATGGTGGTGATTCGCTTGCCGGCCACCGCCGTCACGGGCAAGACGCAGGAGCGCACCGCCGCGCCATCCACATGAACCGTGCAAGCGCCGCAGGCCGCAACGCCGCAGCCGAACTTCGTGCCGGTCAGGTTCAGGTGGTCGCGCAGTACCCATAACAGCGGTGTGGCCGGGTCGCAGTCGACGTTGACCGGCTTGTGGTTGATGTCCAGCTCCATGTGGCGGTGGTCTCCTTGCCTTGGCGTTTTTTTGGCGAAGCGTACGTTCAAACGGCTGGGAGCGGCAATAGTGGTCACCCTCGGTTGCTTGCTGCGTCGGAGAACCGACAGCCTCGTCCAGACCGAGGCATCAGGGGTTGGCTGGCTCGCCCGGTGTGCTACAATCGCGGGCTTCCGGAGAGATGGATGAGTGGTTTAAGTCGCACGCCTGGAAAGCGTGTATAGGTTAATAGCCTATCGGGGGTTCGAATCCCCCTCTCTCCGCCAGAACACAAATGCCCGCTCAAGCGGGCATTTTCATTTCTGCGGCACCTTCCATCGCCCAAAAACAAAAGACCCAGTCTCCCGACAAGGCCTTTTGCATCCCACCGCCGACGCGTCTGCGCGGTCGGCATCCTCTCGCGTAACTCAATGCAGCGTGGCGGTCGTCTCGCCCACCATCAGCGTCTGCGTAACCTCATCGCGAATCGATTGGGCTTTCAGCAGCAGGCGCAAGGCGATATCGGCACCACGGCTGTTTGCCACGTGTTCGATAAACGCGTTGCGTGCGCGTTCATTCAGCGTGGCAACGTGCGCAGCCTCGGACCACACACGCCACGCGGAGGGCTGACCGGCAAACTGCTCGCGGCGGCGAAGCAGGTCCGAGTCAATGGCAGCGGCAATCTCGATGTCTTGAACGGTGCGATTCATGATGGCCCCCTTGCGCTCTGTGCTGTTTTTGCGATCTCTTCGCGGTGCCCTGTGCCGGGCGTGCAGCCTGACGATGCAACGTCCATGCCAATACCCGGGGGCCGCTCCATTCGCGGTTCGTGCATGCATGCGTTGTCGTTTTGATCTGTTTGAAGTGCCCTCCTGACGCGGGTTGGCGGACAGCACCCCTACGTTGGTGGGGTGCGGAATGCTCATCTGAACACGGCCCCGCCGGCCGGCTCGTTACGCGGAACGTTACGTAACGCTCGGGCGTTCCACAACCCAATCACGCGCCTCGCACGGTGGCACCACGCCATCTGCGGGGAACGCGTCCACAGGCATGCTTGGTACTTGTCCCGTGCGCCCAAGCCCGCTGGCGCGCGGTCGGTCGTGTCACCCACCCCTCTTCTGCGTCGGCCTACTCGCTTGCTTCGCTTCCCTACCCGGAGCGATCGGCCGCGTGCCGCCACCCTCGGCGCGCCGGCCATCCCCCCACACAAACACAACAAGAGCATTCAAGAGGAGACCCCCATGCAGATGGGCAACCCACGCGTGCGGCACGGCCGTATGCTGATCTCCGCGCTGCTGTGCGCGGCGCTTTCGCTGTCGGGCTGCGGCGGCGGTGACGGTTCCGCCGTCGCCAACAGCACACCCGCCGATTCAAACACCACCACGCAACCAACACAGCCCACGCAGCCGGCACAGCCTGCCGCTGTCAACTGGACCACGCTTGGCACGCGCGCCACGCCGGCGCAACCAGGAACGTCCATCACCGGCAACGCCGGCGCCAAGTGGGCCGACTACAATCCGCCCGCGCTCTACGCAGGCGTTGCCAAGCAAGCCACGCAGTACATCACGATGCCCGACGGCACAAAGCTGGCGGCATACGTGACGCTGCCCGCCGACGCATCCGGCAAAGCCGCGACCGGCACTTTCCCCGAAGCGGATGTATGGATATCGAGCACCGCGCTGGACGCCGGCGTCTCGGTACGCATTGACGACGTGGACGCCGCTGGCAACGTTACGCCGCACACCGATGGGCTCCAGACGGCTTCGTTGCGCGCGGTGGACGGCAGCCGTTCACGCACGACGAACGGCCTGATGATCCAGCCATGGCATCCGTTCACGACCGGCTCCGTCCAGCCGATCGTGCCGGGCCAGGCCGTCATGGTGCCGGTAGAGGTGTTCCGACCAGCGCCCTCATCGTCAAAGGCCACAAGCTGCGCGTAGCGGTGGGCGCAAGCAACCTCCCGCAAGGCGTGCCGCCGCTGCCTACGCTGCTCGACTCGTTGATCGGCGTGCTGACCGTCTATAGCGATGCGGCCCGCCCCTCCCAGGTGGTTCTGCCCGTGGTGCCCGCCACCGCGCTGTAGCAAAAGCCGCTTCTGGCAATCACACGGCCCGCTTCGGCGGGCCGTTTTCTTTACACACCCGACACCACCCAATTACCTAGTGGGCTAAATCCATACGTAAAACTACGCACAACAAGTGATGTGGACAAAAACCAGGATAACTGACATTAGATAACCTAAATACGGTAGGAAAACGTTGGCGCCGCCCAAGCCGCATAATCCATCGCACGATTCGGAATGACGGCAAGCCCAGCCCTTGCCACACAAGGTTTCACCGGCAACACAATCCCCTCACATGCATTAAGCAAAAACGCGCATGAGAAAGCTATTCAGGATTTTCTTTTGAATGCCGATAACCCCGGGTAGACCGAAAAGTCGGACAAAGACGATTCGGTCTCACCATGACATAACCTGCATCTTCCTCAAGTGCGCAACACCTTGGATATAACAAACGTGGTCGTCGACCGTCCTTTTCGAGCCGCTCCGGTGCGCGACCGCATCTCCATTCATTCAGCAAGCCGGAGGACGCTGTGAACCTTTCCCAGATGACCATCAAGGCCAAGCTCACCACGGGCTTTGGCGTGCTGGCAGCCATTGTTGTCGTGGTATCGGGCATGTCGTTGCGGGCGCTGTCCGAGTCGACCGAAGGATTCTCGAGCTATGTGCACGGCATCAGCGCCCGCGCAGATGTCGCCAACGACGTGCGTACGGCGGTCGACCGCCGCGCCATTGCCGCGCGCAACCTGGTTCTCGTGGTGACGCAACAAGACCTGGACCTGGAAAAGGCAGAAGTCCTGCGCGCGCACGACGACGTGAAGAACAAGCTCAAGCAACTCAACGACATGATCGCGAGCGCCAAGGACGCGACCGACCGCGGGCGCTCGCTGGTACAAGACATCAATCGCGTGGAAGCGCAGTACGGCCCCGTGGCCACCGACATCCTCGGGTTGGTGCTGGCCGGCAAACGCGATGAGGCCGTCCAGAAGATGGACAACGAATGCCGCCCGCTGCTGGCTGCGCTCATCAAGACCACCGACGCGTATGCCACCTACACGCACGAACGTCAGGAGCAGCTCGTGCAGGCGTATGAGGCGCAGTACGTCGCCCAGCGCAATCTACTGACCGGCCTGTCGATCGGCGCGGTGCTGCTGGCCGTGATTGCCGGCCTGGTCATCACGCGGTCGATCACGCAGCCGATCCGCACGGCGGTGGATGTCGCCCGGACGGTGGCGCGCGGTGACCTGAGCAGCCGCATCGACGTGCGCGGCAAGGATGAGACAAGCCACCTGCTTTCCGCCCTGCGCGACATGAACGGCCGCCTGACCGAGATCGTCGACAAGGTGCGCGACAGCAGCAGCAGCGTCGCGGGCGCCGCCAAACAGATTGCCGCCGGCAACGCCGACCTGAGCCAGCGCACGGAAGCGCAGGCGTCGTCGCTGCAGGAAACGGCGGCCAGCATGGAAGAGCTGACGTCCACCGTGAAGCAGAACGCCGAGAATGCGCAGCACGCCACCGCGCTCGCTTCCACCGCGTCGGAAGTGGCACTCAAGGGCAGCACGGTCGTTGGCCAAGTCGTATCGACCATGCAGGACATCAGCGAGCGCTCGAGCAAGATTGCCGACATCACCGGCATCATCGAAGGCATTGCATTTCAGACGAACATCCTCGCGTTGAACGCCGCCGTGGAGGCCGCACGCGCAGGCGAGCAAGGCCGAGGCTTTGCGGTCGTCGCCAGCGAAGTGCGCAGCCTGGCGCAGCGTTCGTCAACGGCGGCCAAGGAGATCAAGGAACTGATCGCCTCGTCGGTGGAACGCATTCAGGACGGCTCCACGCTGGCGTGCGAGGCTGGCGCGACGATGTCGGAGGTCACGCAGGCCGTGGCACGGGTCACGCACATCATGGAAGAGATCGCCGCGGCCTCGCTGGAGCAGCGGCGAGGCATCGAGCAGGTCAACCAGGCCATCTCGCAGATGGATGAAGTGACGCAGCGCAACGCCGCGCTCGTGGAGGAAGCGGCCGCCGCTTCGCAGTCGCTGCAGGACCAAGGGCAGGAACTCAGCGCGGCGGTATCGTTCTTCCGCGTCGCCTGAGGCGGCACGGCGCAGCGCTCGTCGTCATGCGGCCCGCGCTGACAGGCGGCGGGCCGTTGCGGCTGCGTCTACAGCGGATCGCGCAGATAGCCCACCAGCTTGTCGACCACCGGCCGGTTCGGCCGCGTCAGCAGGCTCACGACGATGGCGGCGGCAAAGCCGGCGGGCACCCCAAACGCACCCGAGGCGATCGGGTCCACACCGAACCACGGGTGGCCGAGGATGCCGGTCATGCGCGTAAAGAACGGGTAGTTGACGAAGATGTAGTACACGCTCACGGCCAGGCCGGTGAGCATGCCGGCAATCGCGCCGGCCCGATTCGTGCGCTTCCAGAACACACCCAGCACGAGCACCGGAAAGAAGCACGAAGCGGCCAGCGAGAACGCGGCACCCACCAGAAAGAGAATGTTGCCCGGCTTGAGCGACGTCACGTAGGCGGCGAGCAATGCCACGCCCAGGAGCACGACTTTCGCGCCGGTCACGCGCCTCTGGTGGCTGGCGGTGTTGTCGATCATGTGGAAGTACACATCGTGCGACAGCGCATTCGCAATCGTCAGCAGGAGGCCGTCCGCGGTGGACAGCGCGGCCGCCAGCGCGCCTGCGGCAATCAGGCCCGACAGCACATACGGCAGCCCCGCGATTTCCGGCGCGGCCAGCACGACCATGTCCGGCTGCATCATCACCTCGGCCCACTGCACGATGCCGTCGCCATTGATGTCGCGCAACGCGAAGACAGGCGGATCGACCTTGCGCCAAGGCACGACCCACTGCGGCAGATCGCCGAACGACGCCCCCACCAGATGCTGCAGCAGGTCGAGCTTCACCAGCGCCGCCAGCGCAGGCGCAGAGATGTACAGCAGCACGATGAAGAACAGCGTCCACCCGACCGAGTTGCGCGTCTCGCGCACCGACGGTGTGGTGTGAAAGCGCGTGAGTATGTGCGGCAGGCTCGCCGTTCCCACCATCAGGCAGAACACCAGCAGCACGAAGTTCAATCGCTGTGTCCCGCGCTCGGCTTCCGACGCCGATGGAAACGGCTCCGTCGATGGCGGCGGGACGCGGCTGCGTGCCAACGCCTCTTCACGCTGCTGATTCCACAGGATCGCGGCGGCCGCGGCATCTGCGGGGAATGCCTCGCGCTCGCGTTCGAGCGCCTTGATCTCGCGCAGCGGGGCGTTACGCTCGCGGGCAAGCTTCAATTCTGCGTTCAACGCTTCACGGGTGTCGTCGAACGACTGCGGCAATGCAGCGATGCGGTCTTGCAGCGCCTGGGCCTCGCCCAGGAAGTGCTCCCGCACGCCCTGCTCGGCGGCGTCGTGGACGATGCGGCGCTCTTCCTTGTCGATCTGCTGCAACAGGCGGCCGGTGGAAAGCTGCGGCACCGGGTCGTGATGCTGGTGCCAGCCCATCAGCGCGACCACGCCCAGGAACGACACGATCATGATGATGTACTGCGCCACCTGGGTCCACGTGACCGCGCGCATGCCACCCAGGAACGAGCACACCAGGATGCCCGCCAGCCCGAAGAATACGCCCACCGAAAACTCCACACCGATGAAGCGCGTGACGACCAGCCCGACCCCCTGGATCTGCGCGACGAGGTAGACGAACGAACACAGCGTCGCGCCCAGTACCGCAATGCCGCGCACCACCGGGCTGCCGCCGCGCTCGCCGTTGCCGTAGCGCGTGGCGAGGAAATCGGGGACCGTGTAGCCGCCAAACTTGCGCAGGTACGGCGCCAGCAGGAAGGCAACGAGGCAATAACCGCCCGTCCACCCCATCACATAGGCGAGCCCCTCATAGCCGGAGGCAAAGACGATGCCGGCCAGGCCGATGAACGACGCGGCGCTCATCCAGTCCGCCGCGGTGGCCATGCCGTTGAAGAAGGCGGGCACGCGTCGGCCCGCCACGTAGTATTCGGTGAGGTCTGCCGTGCGGCAGATCAGCCCGATGCACGCATAGATGGCAATCGTGACGAACAGGAACACATAGCCGAGCCACACGCCGGGTCCCCGCGCGTGTTCGATCGCCGCCATCATCAGGATGAAGACGAGCAACCCTACGGTGTAGAGCCCGTAATACAGAAACAGCCGCTTGCGAAAGCGGCTGTCGTGCTGCGAGTCGCTGGCCAAGATCGGGGCCGCGCTGCGGGTTAGCGGGCTTCCTTGAGCTGGTCGAGGATGGCCGGATTCTCCAGCGTGGACGTGTCCTGCGTGATGTCCTCGCCCTTGGCCAGCGAGCGCAGCAGTCGGCGCATGATCTTGCCCGAACGCGTCTTGGGCAGGTTGTCGCCAAAGCGGATGTCCTTCGGCTTGGCGATCGGGCCGATCTCCTTGCCCACCCAGTTGCGCAGTTCGGTGGCGATCTGCTTGGCCTCGTCGCCGGCGGGGCGCGAGCGCTTGAGCACCACGAACGCGCAGATGGCTTCACCGGTCATGTCGTCGGGGCGGCCGACCACGGCGGCCTCCGCCACCAGCGGGTTCGCCACGAGCGCCGATTCGATCTCCATCGTGCCCATGCGGTGGCCCGAGACGTTCAGCACGTCGTCGATGCGGCCCATGATGGTGAAATAGCCGGTGTCCTTGTCGCGGATCGAACCATCGCCGGCCAGATACAGCTTGCCGCCCAGCTCTTCCGGGAAGTAGCTCTTCTTGAAGCGCTCCGGGTCGCCCCAGATGGTGCGGATCATTGAAGGCCACGGACGCTTGACGACGAGGATGCCACCCTGCCCGTTCGGCACGTCGCCGCCGGTTTCATCAACGATGGCCGCCAAGATGCCGGGCAGCGGCAGCGTGCACGAGCCCGGCACCAGCGGCGTGGCGCCCGGCAGCGGCGTGATCATGTGGCCGCCGGTCTCGGTCTGCCAGAACGTATCGACGATCGGGCAGCGGCCGCCGCCGACGTTCGTGTGGTACCACATCCAGGCTTCGGGGTTGATCGGCTCGCCCACGGTGCCCAGCAGGCGCAGGCTGGAGAGGTCGTACTGCTTCGGGTGGATCGTCTCGTCGGCCTCGGCGGCCTTGATGAGCGAGCGGATCGCCGTCGGCGCGGTGTAGAACGTGTTGACCTTGTGGCGCTGGATCATGTCCCAGAAGCGGCCGGCGTTCGGATACGTCGGCACGCCTTCGAACACGACCTGCGTGGCGCCGGCTGCCAGCGGGCCGTAGGTGATGTAGGTGTGGCCCGTGACCCAGCCGATGTCGGCGGTGCACCAGAAGATGTCGTCCGGCTTGAGGTCGAACGTCCACTGCATGGTCAGCAGCGCCCACAGCAGGTAGCCGCCCGTGCTGTGCTGCACGCCCTTCGGCTTGCCGGTCGAGCCGGAGGTGTAGAGGATGAAGAGCGGATGCTCGGCGCCCACGGGCGTCACTTCGCACGTGTCGGGCTGGCCCGCCTCGACTTCATCCATCGCGCGGTCGCGCCCTTCGACCCAGTTCACGTTGCCGTTGGTGCGGCGATAGACGATCACGTGCTTGACGGCCTCAGTGCCTTCCATGGCCAGGGCTTCGTCGGCGATGGCCTTGAGCGGCAGCGCCTTGCCGCCGCGCATCTGCTCATCGGCCGTGATGAGGGCCACGGCGCCCACGTCGACGATGCGCTCCTGCAGCGACTTGGCCGAAAACCCGCCGAACACGACCGAGTGCGTCGCCCCGATGCGCGCGCACGCCTGCATGGCGACGATGCCCTCCACCGACATCGGCATGTAGATCACCACGCGGTCGCCCTTCTTGATGCCCAGGGCCTTGAGGCCGTTGGCGAAGCGACAGACGCGCGCGTGCAGCTCGCGATACGTGATGCGCGTGACCTTGGCGTCGTCGCTTTCGAAAATGATGGCGACCTTGTCGGCGTTGCCGTTTTCCAGGTTGCGCTCGAGGCAGTTGTACGAGGCGTTGAGCTCGCCGTCTTCAAACCACTTGTAGAACGGTGCGTTGGATTCATCCAGCACCTTGGTGAAGGGCTTGTGCCACAGCAGGTGCTCGTGCGCCAGGCGCGCCCAGAAGCCTTCGTAGTCGCGCTCGGCCTCGGCGCACAGGGCACGGTATGCATCCATGCCGGCGATGTTGGCCTGTTTGACAAAGGACTCGGGCGGGTTGAACACGCGCGTTTCCTGCAGGACAGATTCAATGCCAGCCATGATGTCTCCTGATAGCGATGTCTGTAATCGTTTTGCGGCGAATCTAAGCGCCGGACCTGACTCCAGCCTTACGCATTTGCGCGGCGCAAACCGATGTGAAGGCCATTACTATAATGCGTCACCCCGCGTTACGGCACCCACCGCAACGCAACATGGCCGGCCCGAAAGCCGCGTCCCGTGCCGGTTTCCACCGAACCACCATCGTGCCCATTCACGCCCTTTTTCTCATCGCTGCCATGGCATTGGTCGGCAGCAACGTCGGCTTCGGAAAATCGATCGTCGCCGTCATGCCGGTCATGCTGTTTGCGTTGCTGCGATTCCTGATCGCCATTGTCTGCATGGCGCCGTGGTACAGGCCGTCGCGCATGCGGCGCGTCACGCGCGGTGAGTGGACGAACCTCTTCCTGCAGGCGTTCTTCGGCACGTTCGGCTTTACGCTCCTGATGCTCAACGGGGTGAAGCTCACGTCGGCGCTGGCCGCGGGCATCATCACCAGCACGATTCCGGCCACGGTGGCGCTGCTGTCGTGGCTGGTGCTGCGCGAGCGGCCATCGCGGCGGACGTTCGTTTCGGTGGTGCTGGCGGTGGCCGGCGTGGCGATCCTGAACGCCTATCGTGGCGGCGAATCGTCCGCCGCCGCGCCGGCCGATGCCACGCAGGCGCTGCTGGGCAATGCGCTGGTGATGGGTGCGGTGCTGTGCGAGTCCATCTACGTGATCCTGTCGCGCCGCCTGACGCAAACGTTGCCCGCCATCGAGATCTGCGCGTACACGCACTTGATCGGCGGCCTGCTGATGCTGCCGCTCGGGCTGGTGCCGCTGCTGACGTTCGACGCGTCGAGTGTGCCGCTGCCGATCTGGGGGCTGGTGCTCTGGTATGCGCTGTCGGCCAGCATCTTCTCGTTCTGGCTGTGGATGAAGGGCATCCGCCACGTGCCGGCGCACCTGGCCGGCGTGTTCACCTCCGTGCTGCCGATTGCGGCGGCCACGTACGGCATCGTCGCGCTGGGCGAAACCCCGGGCTGGGCGCACGGTGTGGCGCTGGCATGCGTGGTGGCGGGCATCCTGATCGCAAGCTGGCCGGCACGGCCGCGCCGCCCGGTGCGGCGGCGGGTGGTCGATCCGCTGGATCCGCTCGATCCGTCGCTCGACCGCGAGTGAAGCACATCGCGAGCGTTGCCGTGTAAGCGATTTCGCCATCGCGAAACGCTACAATCGCGCGGTTTTTCGTCCAACTGCCCGCTTGCCTCATGAAGTCGCCCATTGCTCCGCTGCGCCCGATCCCGCGCCTGATCTTCTTCTCCCGCTGGCTGCAACTGCCGCTGTACCTGGGGCTGATCGTTGCCCAGGCGGCCTACGTCTATCTGTTCGTGATCGAGGTTTGGCACCTGGTCTCGCACATGAACGAGCTCGACGAAACCAAGATCATGCTCGCCGTGCTGGGGCTGATCGACGTGGTGATGATCTCCAACCTGCTGATCATGGTGATCATCGGCGGGTACGACATCTTCGTGTCCAAGCTCGGCATCGAGGGCCATGAGGATGAACCGGAGTGGCTCGACCACGTGAACGCCGGCGTGCTGAAGGTCAAGCTGTCGATGGCGCTGATCAGCATCTCGTCGATCCACCTGCTCAAGACCTTCATCGATGCACCCCAGAAGGACACCCACACGATCCTGTGGCAGGTCGTGATTCACGTGGCGTTCCTGGTCTCTGCGCTGGTGATGGCCTGGGTGGACCGCATCGTTTCGCACGCGCATCCGCACGGCGAGGCTGCCGACGCACATTGACGCCGCGCCCTTGTCGGCGCGGCGATTCCGACGAACGCGCTCGGACAATCCGTGCCCGACATTGGGTGTATGATCTCAGGCTGTTCTGAGCCTGCGGCGCCCGCCGTCCAGGTCACAGGCAGGCAGTGACGGCCACCGACCACTGCGCTGCCGCACCGGCTTTTCATTCCTATACGTTGGTCCCCCACCATGACCGTCATTCGTCAAGAAGACCTCATCCAGAGCGTTGCCGACGCGCTGCAGTACATCAGCTATTACCACCCGATGGACTACATCACTGCTCTGGGCCGCGCCTATGAGCAGGAGCAGAGCCCGGCGGCCAAGGATGCCATCGCGCAGATCCTGACCAACAGCCGCATGTGCGCCGAAGGCAAGCGCCCGATCTGCCAGGACACCGGCATCGTCACCGTGTTCCTGAAGGTCGGCATGAACGTGCGCTGGGACGGCGCCACGATGAGCCTGGAAGACATGGTCAACGAAGGCGTGCGCCGTGCGTACAACGACGTCGACAACAAGCTGCGCGCAAGCGTGCTGGCCGATCCGGCCGGCAAGCGCACCAACACGAAGGACAACACCCCGGCCGTGATCAACATGTCGATCGTGCCGGGCGACACGGTGGACGTGATCGTCGCAGCCAAGGGCGGCGGCTCCGAAGCCAAGTCGAAGTTCGTGATGCTGAATCCGTCCGACTCGATCGTCGACTGGGTGCTCAAGACCGTGCCGACCATGGGCGCCGGCTGGTGCCCGCCGGGCATGCTGGGCATCGGCATTGGCGGCACGGCTGAAAAGGCCATGCTGCTGGCCAAGGAAGCGCTGATGGAGCCGATCGACATCCAGGACCTGATCGCCCGCGGCCCGCGCAACCGCGTGGAAGAACTGCGCATCGAGCTGTACGAGAAGGTCAACGCGCTGGGCATCGGCGCGCAGGGCCTGGGCGGCCTGGCCACCGTGCTGGACGTGAAGATCCTCGACTACCCGACCCACGCAGCCAACCTGCCCGTGGCGATGATCCCGAACTGCGCCGCCACGCGTCACGCGCACTTCACGCTGGACGGCAGCGGCGTCGCCAAGCTGGAAGCGCCGGACCTGTCGCAATGGCCGAAGGTCGAGTGGGCGCCCAACACGGAAACGTCCAAGCGCGTCGACCTGAACACGCTCACGCCGGAAGAAGTCGCCTCGTGGAAGCCGGGCCAGACGCTGCTGCTCAACGGCAAGATGCTGACCGGCCGCGACGCCGCGCACAAGCGCATCGCCGACATGCTCGCCAAGGGCGAGAAGCTGCCGATCGACTTCACCAACCGCGTGATCTACTACGTCGGCCCGGTCGACCCCGTGCGCGATGAAGTCGTCGGCCCGGCAGGCCCGACCACGGCCACACGCATGGACAAGTTCACCGAGACGATGCTCGCCCAGACGGGCCTGATCGCCATGGTGGGCAAGGCCGAGCGCGGCCCGGCGGCCATCGAGGCCATCCAGAAGCACAAGTCGGCCTACCTGATGGCCGTGGGCGGCGCGGCCTACCTCGTGTCGAAGGCCATCCGCGCCGCCAAGGTGCTGGCGTTTGAAGACCTCGGCATGGAAGCCATCTACGAGTTCGACGTGAAGGACATGCCGGTCACTGTGGCCGTGGACAGCTCCGGCACGTCGGTCCACAAGACCGGCCCGGCGGAATGGCAGGCGAAGATCGGCAAGATCCCCGTCGCCGCAGCCTGATCGCTGCAACATGACCACACGCGCGCAGGCACCGGTCGGAGTCTTTGATTCCGGCCTCGGAGGGCTCTCCGTCCTGCGCGCGATTCGCGCCGAACTGCCGGCCGAATCGCTTCTCTACCTGGCGGATTCCCGCCATGCCCCGTACGGGGAAAAATCACCCGAATACATTGCCGATCGCACGCTGCGTGTGTGCGAATGGCTCGTCGATCAAGGCTGCAAGGCACTGGTGATCGCCTGCAACACCGCCACGGCGCAGGCCGTGCACGTGCTGCGCGAAAAACTCGCGGTGCCGGTGATCGGCGTCGAGCCGGGCTTGAAGCCGGCGGTTGCCACGTCGAAGAGCCGTGTGGTCGGCGTTCTGGCGACTGAAAGCACCCTGCGCAGCGAGAAATTTGCACGCCTGCTGGCCGCTGCCTCCGGCGATTGCCAAGTGCTGAGCCAACCCGGCTACGGCCTCGTCCCGCTGATTGAACGCGGCGATACCCATTCGCCGGCCGTGCTCGAGCTGCTGCAGGCTTATCTGCAACCGATGCTCGATGCGAATGCCGACACGCTGGTGCTCGGCTGCACTCACTACCCATTCCTGGAAGATGCCATCCGCGAGATTGCGGGCGACCGGCTGACATTGATCGACACAGGACATGCCGTCGCGCGCCATCTCGGCCGCACGCTGGCGGCGGCGGGCTTGCACGCGTCAGGCCAGGCTGCTTCGCCGCGCTTCATGAGCACCGGCGACGTGCTTCCGCTGCAAGCCATGGTGGCTGCATTGCTGGGAGAGGCGCCCATGGCGCAGCGCGTCGACATTGGCGATGCGCCGCTCACCCCTGCAGCGACCTCCCTCGCTTCGCAAGCTGAATAAAAAAACGCCACCTGGGTAGGTGGCGTTTTTACTTTGGGCCTTAGCCGAGTTTCGGCTGCGCGGCGACTTCGCCCTCGCCTTCTTCTTCAGCCGGTTCGTACTTCGCCACCACGGCCGTGGCCAGGCTGTTGCCGATCACGTTGGTGGCCGTGCGGCCCATGTCGAAGAACTGGTCGATGCCGATGATCAGCAGCAGACCGGCTTCCGGCAGATGGAACATCGGCAGCGTGGCCGCCACCACCACCAGTGAGGCGCGCGCCACGCCGGCCATGCCCTTGCTCGTGAGCATCAGCACGAGCAGCAGCGTGACCTGCTGCGTAAAGCTCATCTGGATGTTGTACGCCTGAGCGATGAACAGCACCGCGAACGCCTGATACATCATCGAGCCATCGAGGTTGAACGAGTAGCCCAGCGGCAGCACGAAGCTGGCCACGCGCTTGGGCACGCCAAACTTCTCCAGCGCTTCCATCGTCTTCGGATACGCCGATTCGCTGCTCGCCGTGGCAAACGCCAGCATGGTCGGCTCGCGAATCAGCCCCAGCAGGCGCCCGAGCGAACGGCCCAGCAGCACATAGCCGACGAAGAACAGGATCGCCCACAGCAGCGCCAGGCCCAGGTAGAACTCGCCGATCAGCTTGCCGTACGTCCACAGCACGCCCACGCCTTCCACCGTGATGGCAGCGGCCATGGCGGCAAACACGCCCAGCGGTGCAAACCGCATCACGTAGTCGGTAATGCGGAACATCAGCTTGGTCAGCTCTTCCAGGCCGCGGCCGATCACGGTTTCCATCGGGTTCTTCATCGTCGAGAGCGCAGCGCCGAAGAACAGTGAGAACACCAGGATCTGCAGGATCTCGTTGGTGGCCATGGCCTCCACGATACTGCGCGGGAACACGTGGGTGATGAAGGCCTTGAGCGTGAAGTCGCCGGTCTTCAGGCCCGACGTGGCAGTCACCTCCGGCAGCGGCAAGTTCATGTGCACGCCGGGCTGGAAGAAGTTGACCAGCACCATGCCCAGCGCCAGCGAGGTCGCCGAGGCGCACACAAACCAGATCATCGCGCGCAGGCCCACGCGGCCGACCGCGTTGCCGCCGCTCATGCTCGCCAGCCCAGTCACCAGCGTCGAAAACACCAGCGGCGCAATGATCATCTTGATCATGCGCAGGAAGATGTCGGTGATGATGCTGAAGTACGAAGCGATGTCCTTGGCCGCCGCGGCGTCCTTGGCGTATTCGTGGCAGCCCCAGCCCACGGCGATGCCCAGCAGCATGGCGACCCCGATGTGCGAGGTCAGACGTTTGGTGTTCAAGACTTTCTCCAAGGATGGCGCGGGCCGCACAGGCTGCGCGCAGGACGCGGATCTCATGGCGCGGCCAAGCGTTCAAGGCGGCCCACGTTCGTCACGCTTTGTAAAAAGCGACGATATTAGAGAAGCGCATGGCCATCGTTATGTCGATGTTGCATAGCACCATGCATTTTCTGCATACATTGCCGGGCGGTCATCGGCGGCGTGCTGCAACGCCGCATCAACATTGGAATGGCGGGCCGGCGTCCCCATTATTGACGGCCGCGCAATGCCGTCGGGGCGTGCCCAGAAGCCGCGCGTAGATCACCTCGATTGAGACGTGATGAGCACTCGAGCCACTGCTACCATCAAGGCCTCTCGTCACACACCGGAACATTGCGATGAAAATGGCCCCCTTCCCCTTTGGCACGACGGACTGGTCTACCGTCGAACCGACCGAACATCGCGGAGAAACCGGTCTCGCCATCTGGCGCACGCGCGACTTTGGCGACGAACGCAACCGGATTCGCGTGCGCATGGTGGAATACACACCGGGCTACCTGGCCGACCACTGGTGCAAGAAGGGGCACGTCCTGTTCTGCCTGGAGGGGGAGCTGGAAACCACGCTGCAGGACGGCCGCAAGTTCACCCTCAGACCCGGCATGAGTTACCAGGTCGGCGACGATGCCGAGGCGCACCGGTCGTCCACGAAGATCGGCGCGAAGCTGTTTATCGTCGATTGATCAGCGCTGCGTGAAGCCGATCGACCGGCGTTCGCGCAGCTCGGGCTTGATGGAGTGCTCCTGGCGCAGCTGTGCGAGGAAGGCCTCCGGCTCCAGCGCCTCGCCGAGCAGCACCGATTGCTGCTTCACCACCGCAAAATCACCGGGCGTGAGCATGTCGAGCGAGGCAAGAATCTCGCGCCACACCGGCTTGAGCGCCTCGGCCTTTCCTCCCAGCGCTTCGGCAATGAACATCTGCTCACGCTGCTGCCGCATCAGCGGCTTGAAGCGGATCTTGAAGGCAAAGCGCCGCAGCGCCGCTTCATCGATGCGATCGAACAGGTTGGTCGTGCAGATGAAGATGCCGTCAAAGCGCTCCATGCCCTGCAGCATCTCGTTGACCTCGGAGACCTCGTAGTTGCGCACGGCGGCCTGGCGGCTCTGCATGAAGCTGTCGGCCTCGTCCAGCAGCAGCAGCGCGCGCTCTTCTTCCGCCCGGGCGAACATTGCCGCAATCTGCTGCTCGGTCTCGCCCACGTACTTGCTCATCAGGTCGGACGCGCGCTTGATCATCAGCGGCACATCGAGCTCGCCGGCAATGTGTTCGGCCAGCACCGTCTTGCCGGTGCCGGGCGGCCCGTAGAAGCACAGCGTGCCGCGCTTGCGCGCCCGCAGCGCGTCAATGATGCGCTCGACCGAAAAGCGCGTCTCCAGGTTCAGATAGTCCAGCTTGTATTCGGTGACGACGCGATGCGCCTGCACGTCCGGCCGCAGCCCCATGGCCTGGTCGGCGTGATCAAGCTGGCGCAGGATCAGCGATTCTGCGGATTCCTCCATGGCCGGCTGCGTCAGGCGCGCAAAACGCGCGGCGGAATCAATCTGCGCGGGCGTGAGCGTCTTGCGCGCGGCCAGTTTCGCCATGAACGCATCCGACACATCGAGCCCTTCCAGATGCTTGCGGATAATGCTCTCGCGCACGGTCGGCGGCGGCACCTTCAGCTCCAGGTGGAACTGGAAGCGGCGCAGATACGCCGGGTCGATCTGCCGGATGGAATTCGATACCCAGATCACCGGCACGGGGTTCTGCTCGAGTGTCTGGTTGACCCACGCCTTGCCGTTGACCGAGCCGCGCGGCTCTTCGTGGCCAAACAGGCTCATCAGCTCGCGCGTGGGGCCGGGAAACACGTCTTCCACTTCGTCAAACAGCAGCACCGCGCCGGGCCGCCCGCGCAGGAACGCCTGCGACACCTGCAGGGAGCGATAGCGGTCTTTCCCGGTGAGGCTGTTGCCGTCCTTGTCCAGACAATCCACCTCGTACAGGTCGCAGCCGGCATCACGCGCGAGCACGCGCGCAAGCTCGGTCTTGCCGGTGCCGGGCGCGCCGTAGAGCAGGATGTTCACGCCAGTCGCGCGCTGTCGCGAGGCGTTCTCGAGCAATGCGGTCAGGTAGCGCGCATCGGTCTCGACATGCGGGTAATCGGCTTGCGACAGCGTGGTCGGCGGCGCGGGGCGCGTAAAGACGGCCATCATCTCCGCCTCGCTGGCGTAATCGCCCAGCAGCACATGCAGCAGGCGGTCGGAGATGCGCATCAGGTCGCCCAGATCGGTGACGCTGTTCTCCGGCAGCGGCGGCTCGATCAGACCAAGCGTCTCGAGCCGTGACCCCGGCCGCAACGACGCCGCCACTTCCGCCGTACTCGCCCCGGCAAGGCTGGCCAGCAACTGGAAGGCTTCCTGGCTGTGCGCGACCTTGCAGTCGACCATCACCGCACGCAGATCGCGCTTGTATTTCACCAGCGAGGCGAACAGCAGCAGCGCGCGCTCATGCGGCGGCAGGCCGAGCACGCGCGCCAGCATGTCGATGTTGCCGACCAGCAGCACGCGCTCGCCGGCCAGCCGCTCGCCCAGCGCCTGGCAGGAGGCGCCGAAGACCGTGAACATGTCCTTCGCGTGGTGCTTGACGTATTCATCGAGGTAGTAGAACAGCGAGCTTTCGTCGAAGGCGCTGCTCCACTGGCCGTGGCGATCCATGAAGGTGGGCAGATCCAGCTTGCCGACGGCCCGCCAGCCTGGCATGTCGGCGCAGCGGGCCGCCAGGAAGCGCTGCAGGCGGTGGATGACCGTCACCGGCCAGATCAGCTCCGGTGCACAGACGGTCAGGATGTCGTTGATGTTCGTGCGCAGGTTGAACCGCAACCCCATCGCGCAGACGGTGCGCAGCGCAAATTGCGCGCACATGGAATCGAGCGACGACAGCAGCGACGGCTGCCGCCCGCCCGTGGGGACGAACGTGCCGTCGTCATCGGCGTCGTCCATGCTGAGGTTGGCTTCGTCCATGGTCGCCCCCTTCTTCCCCGTTTGCGTCGGTCACGGTTGGCCGGTTCGCCACCGTGTTTGGATGGGTTTCATCCTAGCGCGTTTGCGCACACGGCGGAGCCCGGATCGACCCCTGTGTTTGCAAGTTGCGAGCCCGCGGCGCCATCCGGGCCGCACCGCCTGCGTGCGCGCCACCGGGCTATCAGCCGTCTGGATGTGCGCCTCACCCCACGGGCGGCGAGGAAATGATCTCAAATAGGAATCATTATCGTTTATACTCTCGCCTGTCGTTGCGATTGCGTTTGAACAGAACGTTGCCACTTATCGCAACACTGTTGCAACTTGTAGGCCTAAAATGCCTGTCATGCCGACGGCGATCCCGCCGGCTCAACGCAAGGCGCCATGGAACTGCTCCTGAGTCTGCTCATCAGCATTGGGGTTTCACTGATCGTCTTCGGCAAGCGCTGACGTTGCTGGCCGTTTTCGGCGTCCATCCCGCCACCGTCGCATCGCACCCCTTTTTCTGCTTTCGATTCCCGGTCGTTGATGATTCACCCTCGTACTCTCAAGATTCTGGTGGTCGTGCTGTTGCTGCACGCGGGCGTGCTGATGCTGATTCAGCTCGGCCTGATCCAGCCGCCGCCGCACAAGGAAGAACCGCCGGAGCTGCAGGTCAACCTCATCCCGGCCACGCCGCCGCAGCCGGTGCGCGCGCCGGAGCCGCCCAAGCCCGAGCCGGCCAAGCCGACGCCTCCGAAGCCGGTGAACATCGTCAAGCCCGTGGCGCGGCCCAAGCCCGCTCCCACGCCAGCGCCCACGCTGCCGCCATCGGACAACGCGCCCGTTGTCCCCGCCGCACCGCCCGCGCCTCCGCCGCCGCCCGCGGAAGCGGCACCGGCGCCAGCCCCGGCCCCCGCCGGCCCCATCAGCGTCGGGATCAACGACATCCAGTGCAACGATCCGCCGCTGACCTACCCCACCATGTCGCAGAAGATGGGTGAGGAAGGCCGCGCGGTGGTCAAGGTCACCATTGGGCCGGACGGCGTGGTCACCAATACGGCCGTCATCACGTCCAGCGGCTCGCCGCGCCTGGACCGCGCCGCACTGGATGCCGCGCGCAACCTGCGCTGCAGCCCGTACAAGCAGAACGGCCGCGCCATGACCGTGGTCGCCAACAAGCCGTTTGTCTTCAAGCTCGACAACTAATCCGATCCCACCGGATCTGCCTTTCGCTCATTCAGGACATTCATCATGCAGGAACTCGGTCTCTCCCACCTCTGGACACAAGGCGACGTCGTCACCCGCGCCACGGCGATTCTGCTGCTGCTCATGTCGCTCGCCTCGTGGATCGTCATCCTCACCAAGGCGTGGGACATCGTGCGCCTGAAGTCGATGGCGCAGGGCGCTGAAAAGCGCTTCTGGCACTCCGACGACTTCGACCACGCCATGCAGACGCTGGGCTCGCCCAAGGACAACCCGTTCTACGTGCTTGCGCAGACGGGCCGCGAAGCCGCTCAGCACCACCGCGCCAGCCAGCCGCAGTTGCACGACGTGATGGACATCTCCGACTGGATCACGCGTTCGCTCAAGAGCGCCATCGACGAATCGGTCGGCCAGATGCAGTCGGGCCTGGCGGTGCTCGCGTCGGTGGGCTCGACCGCGCCGTTCGTCGGCCTGTTCGGCACGGTGTGGGGCATCTATCACGCGCTGCTCGGCATTGGCGCCGTAGGCGTGCCGACCATCGACAAGGTGGCCGGCCCCGTGGGCGAATCGCTGATCATGACGGCGTTCGGCCTGGCGGTGGCGATTCCTGCGGTGCTCGGCTACAACGCGCTCACGCGCGGCAACAAGGCGATCATCGCCAAGCTGAACCGCTTTGCGCACGACCTGCACGCGTATTTCGTGACCGGCGCGCGCCTGCGTCCGGGCGCTTCGCGCGACGACGCCAGCGTGCGGCTGGCCGCGGTCAAGCAGCAGTAAGGAGTCATCATGGCCTTCGGATCCTTCGACAGCGATGACGAGGTGATGAGCGAGATCAACATGACGCCGCTGGTCGACGTCATGCTGGTGCTGCTGATCATCTTCATCATCACCATTCCCGTGATCAACCACGCGGTCAAGATCGACCTGCCGCGCGCGTCCAACAAACCCGACGATGCCAAGCCGCAAAGCGTGAATGTCGAGATCGACGCGCAGGGCCAGGTGTTCTGGAACAACCAGCCGGTCGACGAGGCCACGCTGCAGGCTGACATTGAAAAAGCCGCGCAGCAGCAGCCGCAGCCCGAGATGCACCTGCGCGCCGACCGCAACGTGCGCTACGAGCGCGTCGCCCAGGTGATGGCCTCCATCCAGCGAGGCGGCCTCGCGCGCATCGGCTTCGTGACGGAGCCGCAGCGCAACTGATTGCGCTCGCATAGCCGCACCGCATGCGACAGAACCCCCGTCCCCGCACGGGGGTTCGTCATTTCAGGGCCCGCATATTTGCAACAACACGATGCGGGCTGTACTTGTGACCCCTCCTCAGTTCGTCGACAGGATCGTTCAACGCACGCATGTCCCACGCTTCAGAATCCCCCGCCACCTCCCCACGTATCACCCTCGTCCCCCAAGTTGTCGTGCCGGCCCTCGCTGCCCTGGTGCTGCTGCTCGTGCTCTGCGCCGTTCGCCCCGAACTGGCCGACGTCGTGTTCGGCACCGCACAACGGTGGGTGACCGGACGCTTCGACTGGTTCTACACGCTGGCCGTCACGGGCTTTCTGGCCTTTCTCGTCATCGTGGCGGCGAGCCGCTTCGGCGATATCCGCCTGGGCCCCGATGAGGCCGAACCCGAATTCAGCTTCGTCTCCTGGACGGCCATGCTCTTTGCAGCGGGCATGGGCATCGGCCTGATGTACTTCGGCGTCGGCGAGCCGATGCAGCACTACCTGCAGCCGCCGAGCGCGAACCCGCAGACCGCACTCGCCGCACGCGAGGCCATGCTCACCACGTTCTTCCACTGGGGCTTTCACGCCTGGGCGATTTACGGCGTGATGGGCCTGGCACTGGCGTACTTCGCTTTCCGCTACAACCTGCCGCTGACGATGCGCTCCGGGCTGTATCCGCTCTTGCGCGAGCGCATCAACGGTGCGCTCGGCCATGGCGTGGATGCGTTCGCGCTCATCGGCACCGTCGCCGGCATTGCGACGACGCTGGGCTACGGCGTGTTGCAGCTGGGCGCGGGCCTGCACCTGGTGGGCGGCTGGCAGACCGACTCCGATACGTTCCGCGTCGTGCTGGTCTGTGGCGTCGTTGCGCTTGCCGGCGCGTCGGCGGCATCGGGGCTCGGCAACGGTGTACGCCGGCTGTCCGAACTCAACCTCGCGCTGGCGTTCCTGCTGCTGGCGTTCGTCATCATCGCCGGCCCCACGGTGTTTCTGCTGCAGGCCTTCAGCGAGAACGTCGGCGACTACCTGTCGAACCTGGTCAGCCTGTCCTTCCGCACGTTCGCGTACACGCCGCCCAATGCCAGCGATTGGTTCGGCAACTGGACGATCCAGTACTGGGCGTGGTGGATGTCGTGGTCGCCGTTCGTCGGAATGTTCATTGCGCGCATCTCGCGCGGGCGCACGGTGCGTCAGTTCGTGATTGGCGTGCTCATCGCCCCCACGCTATTCAACCTGCTGTGGATGACGGCCTTCGGCAACACCGCCATCTGGCTCGACACGCATGCGGCCATGGGCAACCTCGCGCAAACGGCCACCAATGTCGATGCGCTGCTCTTCCGCTTCTTCGACTTCTTCCCGGGCAGCACAGCGCTGTCGTGGCTGGCCATCGTGCTGATTGCGGTGTTCTTCATCACGTCGGCCGATTCGGGCGCCTTCGTGATCGACACCATCGCTTCACGCGGTGCCGCGCATTCGCCCGTGTGGCAACGGTTGTTCTGGGCGGCCGTGCTGGGTGCGACGGCTGCCATCCTGATGCTGGCCGGCGGGCTCAAGGCATTGCAGGCGATGACGCTCGTGGCCGCGCTGCCCGTGGCCATCATCATGGTGTTGCTGTGCTACGGGCTGTGGCGCGGCATGTTGGCCGACCGCGCGCACTATTCCCGCGAGCTTGGCCCGGCGACGTCGTTCTGGAGCGGCCAGCACTGGCGGCGGCGCCTCGCGCAGATGGTCCACCCCGCCACCGAGGCCGACGTCCGCGCCTTCCTCGCCGGACACGTACGGCCCGCCATGAACGACGTGGTGGATGAACTGCGCGCCCGCGGCATCGAGGCACATGTGCGCGAAGCGGAAGACAGCGTGCGCCTGGTCATTCCGGACGCATCGCACCGCGATTTCGTCTACGGCGTACGCGTCGTTGCCAAGCTGCTGCCGGCGACCACACCGCGGCAGGCGGCCGAGGCGGAAACCGCGATCGTGCACGAACCGGTGACGTTCTTCGAAGACGGCCGCGAAGGCTACGACATCGAATATCTGCGGGACAACGAGATCATCGCCGACATCCTTCGCCACTACGAGCGTTACCGCGCGCAACTGGCCGATGAGCGTACGCGCCTGCTACGCGAGGCACCGGGCCACACCTGAGCAGAACCGGGCTTCACGCCCGGTTTTCTTTTTGGCGCTGGCCGCGAGCAGCCACGTAAGAATTCGACTTGTAATGATAACGATTCTCATTTAGACTGCTCCGCATTCACTGCAGCGCCTTGCCAGCCAACGCTTTTTCATCAGGACACCGCCATGAACGCCGCTGAACACCAGGATGCAGGACGCACCGTGACGCGCCGTCGCCACGTCATCGTGGCCCGCACGCGCCAAGCCAGCGCCAACACGGCACCCGCAGCGCCGGCGGCCGCACCGGCGGCTTCCCTCGTCGGCGACACGCGTGTCATGACGTCGGAGCAGCTGTTTGCCGGCCAGAGCGCCGTCGCCATCCAGCACAACGGCGCGGTGTACACGCTGCGCGTCACGCGCTTCGGCAAGCTGATCCTGACCAAGTAGCACGCAACGACTTTTGTGGGGACGTCTCTCTCAGGAGACATTCGGCCGTAGCCAGCCATCGTCAATTCGCGTTGGCAGATTCCAGACCCATCTGCCGGACGACGCCAGCCAAGCCGTTCTTTGCCCCGGATTCCCTGCCTCAAACAAACAGGGCGCGACCTGCGCCGCGCCCTCTCTTGCCTTCGCTCGATGCGCCGCCGACGCGCGTCAGCAGATCACGTGCACAGCCGCAATACCCGCCTTGGCGATCTGTACGTCTTCGGCGGACTTCACGCCCGACACGCCAACGGCGCCGGCGCACACGCCCTCGACAAGAATCGGCACCCCGCCCTCTAGCATGCCCTGCAGATGCGGCGCCGACAGGAACGATACGCGGCCGTTGTTGATGATGTCTTCGTAGATCTTCGATTCGCGGCGGCCGAGCGCAGCCGTCTTGGCCTTCTCCGGCGCGATATACGACGAGATGACCGCACAGCCGTCCATGCGGCGCAAGCCCATGAGATGGCCGCCATCGTCCACCACTGCGATCGTCACGGCCCATTGATGCGCCCGCGCTTCCTTCTCGGCGGCATCCAGGATCTTCGTGACATCGTCCTGGCACAGGCAGGGCTTGGTTTTCATGACGTTCTCCTTGGTTGTCGTAATGCACATGCGCGACACTTCGCGCGAAGCAAAAGTATGCCACCGGCATGCGTCGGTTCCACGGCAGGATCGCGGCCTCCGACGCAACTGAGCCGATACCTGGTGTGCTTTCAGTATCGTCGCAGATGGGCCGTGCGCCAGCCCTCCTTGGGGTGGACGTTAACACGCGCCACCGCCAATGCAGATGTGCAAACAAAAAGCCCGGGTATGCCCCGGGCCTGATGTTGCATTGCAGAAGGACGCGTCACGCGCCGTCCGTAAAGGCATCGCGGCGGTCCACCCGTGCGCCCTCCGTGTACGGGTCGCGTTCGCCCACCCTGGCGCCGTCGGTGTACGGGTCTGCGCGGTTCACCTTGGCGCCATCCGTGTAGGGATCAGCACGGCTGACCTTCTGTGCGGGCCGGTATGGATCGACCGAGCCAGCGTGCGCGACTGCCGCACCTGCAGCCATGGCCAGGCCGCTTGCGACTGCGAGCAGCGTACGGGTTGCAAAGCGTTGCGTGTTGACTTGCATGAAGACTCCTTCGACGAGTACTGCAAACATGCCGTGCGCCGGCGTCCGGCACACACCTTCCGCACCGTTTTCATGCGGATGCCATATCGAGCGGACAGACGCGCCATCGGTTCTGCCCCGCGCTGCTTTGTCGCGGGGCGACGATCGTGCATCGTCCTTCCATCTCCACGCAGATGCCATGCCATCGCGCACGGCCAAAACGAAAGGCTCCCGAAGGAGCCTTTGGCCTTGCATCATCGCGCCGTTCAGCGCCAGCGCCCCCAATGGCGCCCGTCGTACCAGCGATAGTGCGGGCCCCAGCGGTACCAGCCCGCACCCACCACGACGGGAGCCGGACCGTAATAGACGGGCGCCGGCGCGTAGTACACAGGCGGCGGGGGCGGCGGCGCGTAGTAGGCCGGCGGAGGCGGCGGATAGTACACCGGAGCCGGAGCCACATACACAGGAGCCGGCGCAACCGGCACGCCAAACCCGATGCCGACGCTCACGTGCGCCGACGCCACTCCCGGCACGGCCAGCACTGCGAGTGCGGCCGCACCTGCAATCCACAGCACATTGCGTCGAATCATTTCCATCACCTGCTGCTGGTGCGCCGGGCAAGTTCCGTAGCCGGCGCGGAATACGGTATCTGTATTCTATTCAGGGCCGCGCACACAGGTGATACGGCGCCCGCGATTTGGTAACAGAACGTAACGGCGCGGGCGCTGCGGGCAGCCCTGCCGATCAGTCTAGCGCGGGGCTGCAGTCGAACTGCCCGCAGGCGATCATCGCCTCGGCATAGGCCCGCGCTGCCTCCAGCGCGATCCCGGCGCTCGGGTAGGTGTTCGACGATTCGCGCACGGTGGTTCGCGGCAACAGCACTTCGCCGCTGCTCATGTGCACGATGCTGACTTCGGCTCGCCATGCATCGGGCGAGAGTTCATACGCGGATACTTCGATTTTGCAGTCGTCTCGGAAAGTCATGTGTCCTCCGGTTCGCATTGAGGAAGCCGGGCTGTCAATGCACGAACAGCCAGATCAACAGCAACACGACCGCGGGGACACCCAAGAGCCACGCAACGAGATAGGACATGATGACCTCCTACATGTTGATGGACATGTAGGAAGTGTAGAAACAGGCGCACGGGCCGGCTGTCCAGACCCGCCCGCACCGTCTTGTAGGACAGTGCCGAAATCGATGTCGGCCCAGTGCCGACGGGTGTCGCCTGTGTTGGGCGCCTAAGGTGCAGCGCCCGTCTTGGCGACAGCGTCACTTGCGGCTTGCGAGGCCGCCCCTTCAGCGGCTTCAGCGGCCGCCACCTCGAGGCCCACCGACGCCTTCAAGAACTTCACGGCAGCCTCCGCGCCCGGGGGCACGGCATCGGCGAGGTTCTCTGCGACATGGCCCCACTGGCGGCGCACTTCATCGCCATGACGCTGCAGCGCGCGGGCGATGCCATTCTGCGTCTCCATGCCGATCTCCACCACGTTGCGGGTATAGCCGGAAACCCGTTCTCCGGCCGGCTGGAGATAGCGCGCCTGCGCGTTCCACCACTGCGCGGCATCCTGCGCACCCACGGCCTCCTGCACGCATTGCTCGGTCTCGCCCAAGCCGGCCTTGAAGGCCTGGAGGTTCAGCGCGATCAGGCGATTGACCCCACCAAAGGTCTCTTCTGTGACGGCCATCCAAGCCTCGAGCTGCGATCGTTGCAGGATGCCGAGTTGCTCCAGAGTCATCATGTCGGGTTCTCCGTCGTGAGATCGATCCATACATCCGGCAAGGGCCGGGCGTTTCAGTGTAGCCGCCTGCGATGCCGATTTCTTTGGCATCCCCCGTTTGTCCTACAGAGGTTTCGGACCGCTTCGCCTGGGTCGGACAGCCGCAGCGGCATACAGTGACAGGCGTTCTTCAACCGACCGTGGAGTCATGATGAAACGTCTCACCGCTGTCCTGCTCGCTACCGCGTTCGTTGCTGCTGCACCGCAGGTCTCTGCGCAAGTCGCGGGCCACGCGACGCTCGGGGTCTCGGTCACTGAACTGGATGCCGTCATCAAGGGCGTGAGCGTGAAGAGGCAGGTGCTCGGCAAGCCGGTCTACAACGAAGCCAACGAGAAGGTCGGCAGCGTGCGCGACCTGATCGTGACGCCAGAGAACGCGGTGTCGTTTGCGGTGGTCGGAGCGGGCGGCTTTGTCGGCCTCGGCCGCCATGACGTCGCCATCCCTGTGAACCAGTTCAAATACGACCAGGGCCGCATCGTGTTGCCGGGCGCCACCAAGGACGCCATCAAGTCGATGCCCGAATTCCAGTACGAACGCCAGGAGAAGCCCGCCAAGGCGCGCTGACATACCGGGAACTCTTGCGCACGGCGCCGTGCTCGCCACGTCGGAATCGGCTGACACGGTTTTCAGGCAACGATGGCTGCACATTCGCCCGAACGTGCCCTGCAATACAGGTACACAAACGACAGAAGGAGTTCGTCATGCGTGCCTTCGTATCCTTGATCCTGGCGGCCGCAATGGCATCCGTCAGCGGATGCGCGGACATGACGCCAAAGCAGCGCAATACGGCGCTGGGCGCGGCCGCAGGTGGTGTCGCCGGGGCGGCCATCTGGGGCGGTCCAGGCGCCACACTGGGCGGTGCTGCGCTGGGTGGCGTGATCGGTAACGCCGCCACCAAGTAACCCGCCATCCGTCGCGCCCTCGAGCGTGTGCTGCGAACTGGGGCCAGGCGATCCGCCTGGCCTTTTTGTTGCCTGAGAGTCCCCATCCCATGGTGCGCTTGCGCGTACGCATCGACACCGGCCGGCGCATAATCAGCGTTTTCCAACGGAGGCGACGTGCGATACGAGCAACCGGGTTCTGGCGTGGCCAGCACACCGATCCTGAGCGTTGATGGCTTGCGCAAGCGTTACGGCGACCAGACCGTCGTCGATGACCTCGGCTTCAGCGTCCGGCGCGGCCAGTGCTTCGGGCTGTTGGGGCCGAACGGCGCGGGCAAGACCACCTCGTTGCGCATGCTGCTCGGCATGACGATGCCCGACGCGGGCACCGTGCTCCTGTGCAACGAGCGCGTCCCGGAGTTTGCCCACCGCGCACGCATGCGCGTGGGCGTTGTCCCCCAGTTCGACAACCTGGATCCGGACTTCTCCGTCTCGGAAAACCTGCGCATTTTTGGACGCTACTTCGGGCTGTCCGGCGCCGTGATCCGCGAACGCATCCCGGCCCTGCTCGAGTTCGCGCGGCTCGAACAGAAGGCCGACGCGCCGGTGCGGGCGCTGTCGGGCGGCATGAAGCGCCGGCTGACCGTGGCACGCGCGCTCATCAATGATCCGGACATCCTCGTCATGGACGAGCCCACCACGGGGCTCGATCCACAGGCGCGGCACCTGATCTGGGAGCGGCTGCGCTCGCTGCTTGCCGCCGGCAAGACCATCCTGTTGACCACGCATTTCATGGAAGAAGCCGAGCGCCTGTGCGACGAGCTCTGCGTGATCGACAACGGCCGCAAGATCGCCCAAGGCAAGCCGCACGAGCTGATCGCCCGCGAAATCGGCTGCGATGTGGTGGAGGTCTACGGCGATGACCTCAACACCTTGCGCGCGCTGCTCGCACCGCTGGCCGAGCGTGTCGAGACCAGCGGCGAAACGCTCTTCTGTTACGCACGCGATCCGCAACCGCTAGTCGCCGCGCTGCGCACCCAGGCCGAGACGCACACGCTGCCAGGCCTGCGCTACCTGCACCGCCCTGCCAATCTCGAAGACGTCTTCCTGCGCCTGACCGGCCGCGAAATGCGTGATTGACGCCTGACCGAACGAACTTCCCCATGTCGACCGAAACCGCTCCCCGCGTCGCACAGCAGAGCGCATACCCGCAGCCGCTGCTGCCGCTGAACTTCCGCAACTGGCAGACCGTCTGGCTGCGCAACTTCATGGTCTGGCGCAAGCTGGCCATCCCGTCGATGGCGGGCAACCTTGCCGATCCGATGATCTATCTGTTCGGCCTGGGCCTGGGGCTCGGATTGCTGGTCGGGCATGTCGACGGCGTCTCGTACATTGCCTTCCTGGCGGCCGGCACGGTGGCCTCGAGCACGATGATGTCGGCCAGCTTCGAGGCGATGTATTCGGCGTTCTCGCGCATGCACGTCCAGCGCACGTGGGAGGCCATCCTGTACGCGCCCCTCACGCTCGGCGATGTGGTGCTCGGCGAGCTGATCTGGGCGGCGAGCAAGTCGGTCCTCTCTGGCCTGGCGATCATGCTGGTGGCGGGCGCACTCGGTTATGCATCGATGCCGGCGGCGCTGCTCGCGCTTCCGGTTGTCGTCCTCACGGGGTTCACCTTCGCCTGCCTGGCGATGAACATGACGGCGCTGGCGCCCAACTACGACTTCTTCATGTTCTACCAGACGCTTGTGATCACGCCGATGATGCTGCTTTCGGGCGTGTTCTTTCCGCTCTCGCAGTTGCCCGCGCCCGTGCGCGCCGTCACGAATGTCCTGCCGCTGCCGCACGCCGTCGAACTGATCCGCCCATTGATGCTCGGCCGCACGCCCGACCACATCCTCGTGCATCTGGGGGTGCTGCTCCTGTACGCCGTGGGCGCGCTGTGGCTGTGCCTGTGGCTGCTGCGCCGTCGCATGCTGAAGTGAAGCGCGCCGGCGCACGCCCAACAAAAAGCCCGTCTTCGAGACGGGCTTTTTGTTGGGCGTGCGCAGACGGCCTATTCGTTCACGGCCGAGCGCTGCAGGTGCAGTTGCGTGCGCGGATCATCGTTCTGCGCCTGGTCGCCGCGCGCCGCCGAGCTGTTGCGCGACGCTTCCAGGCGGTCGAGGTACGCCTCGTCGATGTCACCGGTCACATACTTGCCGTCAAAGCAGGACGCATCGAACTCCTTGAGCGCCGGGTTGACGTCGCGCACGGCGCGCTTCATGTCTTCCACGTCCTGGTACACGAGCTGGTCGGCACCGATGATCCTGGCGATCTCTTCGTGCGTGCGGCCATGCGCCACCAGCTCGCCGCGCGTGGGCATGTCGATTCCGTACACGTTCGGGTACTTCACGGGCGGCGCGGCCGAGGCAAAAATCACCTTCCTGGCGCCCGCATCGCGCGCCATCTGCACGATCTCGGAGGACGTGGTACCGCGCACGATGGAGTCGTCCACGATCAGCACGTTCTTGTCCTTGAACTCGATCGCCATCGCATTGAGCTTCTGGCGCACCGACTTCTTGCGCACGGCCTGGCCCGGCATGATGAACGTGCGGCCGACGTAGCGGTTCTTGAAGAAACCCTCGCGATACGGCACGCCGAGCCGGTTGGCGACCTGCATGGCAGCCGGACGCGACGAATCGGGAATCGGCATCACCACGTCGATGCGTTCGGTCACCTCGCGCTTGATCTTCTCGGCCAGGTAATCGCCCATGCGCAGGCGCGCGTCGTACACCGAGACACCGTCCATGCGGGAGTCCGGACGCGCGAGGTAGACATACTCGAAAATGCACGGCGTGAGCTGCGGGTTCTCGGCGCACTGCTTGGTGTGCAGGTTGCCTTCGAGGTCGATGAAGATCGCCTCGCCGGGCGCCACGTCGCGCTCGAACTTGAACCCGATGCCCTCCAGCGCCACCGATTCGGACGCCACCATGTACTCGATCTTGCCGTCCGGCGTCTCCTGACTGCCCAGCGCCAGCGGGCGGATGCCGAACGGGTCGCGCACAGCCAGCACGCCGTAGCCGGAAATCTCCGCGGCGATGGCGTACGAGCCGCGCACACGCCGGTGCAGCCCTGCCACGGCGGTGAAGATGGAATCGCGGTCGAGCGGAATGTCGTTGCTCGCGCGCTGCAGCTCATCGGCCAGCACGTTGAGCAGCACTTCGGAATCGGACTGCGTGTTGATGTGGCGGCGGTCGCGCCGGAACATCTCTTCGCGCAGCTGATCGGAGTTCGTCAGGTTGCCGTTGTGGGCGAGCACGATGCCGAACGGCGCATTGACGTAGAACGGCTGGGCCTCTTCTTCGCTGGAAGAACCGGCCGTCGGATAGCGCACCTGGCCGATACCGCTCGTGCCGGGCAGCCCGCGCATGTTGCGCGTGCGGAACACGTCGCGCACCATGCCGTTGGCCTTGTGCATGTAGAAGGTGCTGCCTGAGGCGGTGGCAATGCCGGCCGCGTCCTGCCCCCGGTGCTGCAGCAGCAGCAGGCTGTCATAGATCAGCTGATTGACAGGCGTGGACGAAACCACGCCAACGATACCGCACATGTCGATCTCCAGCGAGAACGTATTGGTGGCGCCCACACCCGTTGCAGGCGCCGAAAAAACCTGCCGGACGACCAGCTTGTGGCCAAGCCGCCCGAATCAATAGTGGACGTATTTCGCGACGTCCGGCGGCAACAGCGGCTTGGCCGCCTGCACCGCCTGCTCCGCATACGGCCGCGTGATGGCATCGCGCCAGAACGGCTGCTCCGGCAGGCTCGTGAAGCCCGCCACCGTCATCAGCACGAGGATGATCACCCCGCCGCGCGCCAGCCCGAAAACCATGCCCAGGCCGCGGTCTGCCGGCTTGAGCCCCGCGCTCGTGAGCACTGCCGACAGCAGCGCGCCCACCAGCGACGTCGCAATCACCGTCACGATAAACAGTAGGACGAAACCAAGCACGGTGCGTGCGACCGGCCCGCCCGGCAGCGACTCGGGCATCCACCCTGCCGCCACCCCCGAAAACGAATACGCGACCCATGCGGCAAACAACCAGCCGAGCAAGGCCAGCACCTCGCGAATCAGCCCGCGGAAGAGCCCCACCAAAGCCGACGTGACGACAATGAACAGCACGCCGTAGTCAAAGAAAGTCGGTTGCATCAGACAGCGGCCTGCATCGGCACGTACGTGGTCCGGATGGCGCAGCGGGTCATTGCGTCTGGCGAGTGCGCGCTTGGCCGCATGGCGATGGCGTTATTGCTGAACGAGTTTGGGCGTCAGGCCGATCTGTTCGGCGCGTTTTTGCGCGGCTTCGGCCGAGGCGCGGTCCTTGAACGGGCCGGCACGCAGTAGCGCCAGATCGCCCTTCTCGGGCACCTTCCTGTGTTCGATGTATCCCGGAATCTTGTCGGCCTTGAGCTTGCTGAGCCAGTTGTGGGCACGCTCCTCCGAGGCGAAGGCGCCGATCAACAGGATGAACTTGCCGTCCTTTGGATCGGCAGCGGGCGCGGCGGCCTGTTGTGCCTGCTGGGGCGGCTTCGCGGCGGGCTTGGGTTCCGGCACCGGCGTCGTGCTTGCCACGGTCTTGGGTGGCGTCGGCTTGGCGTCGGGTTGGGCCTGCGGGGCCCCGGCGTTGGTGCTGGGAGCGGGGGCATCGGTGGAGGCCACGACCTCTTCGCCCTGGTCCAGCGCCTGCGCCTGATCCTGCGTTGCGCGCGGCGTGGAGCGCCGGCTGGCGACCTTCGGCTCATCGCTCGAAGCGTTGGCGCCGCGGTCCACGGGCTGGTCCTGGATCTGCACCGCCACGGCATCCGTCACCGGACGCGGCTTGGCGTCGAACACCAGCGGCAAGACGATCACCGCTGCGCCCACCAGCACCACTGCACCGATCAGGCGGCGGCGGGCACGTTGCTTCTGCGGGAGCTGAGGGTCGAGGCCGTCATCGTCGTCATCGCGACGCGATGCCCGGCTGCGGGCCTTGGACGACGCACGGGACTCGCGGACCGCGTCACGCGCCACATCGGCGGCACTGCCGGCGGCATTCGCTGATACGCCGCGCGAGCGTTCGCCTTCAGCGTTCTTGCGGGAGGAAAAGATGGAAAGCAGTCCCATGGGGCACCCGGGTTTAGTGCGCGCGACTCTTGCGCTCCGCCAGCACGCCGGCAACGGTGTAGAACGATCCGAAGACCACGATTCTATCATCCTCGGTTGCGCGCTCCATGGCGTTGCGATAGGCCGTGGCGGGATCGCTGAACGTGCTGACGCTCGTATCCTTGCCGGCACGGAAGCCGGCGTCGGCCAGGGCCGCAGCTAGGCTTTGGGCGGACGCCGCACGGGGGGGCGGCAGGTCGGTCAGGCACCAATGGTCGACCTTGTCCAGCATGTGGCCCAGCACACCGGCGATGTCCTTGTCCTGCATTGCACCAAACACCGCGTAGGTGTAGCGGAAGAACCCCATGTTTTCGAGATTCTGGCCAAGCGCCGCGGCGGCATGCGGATTGTGCGCGACGTCGAGAATCACGGCGGGGCGGCCCGGCAGCACCTGGAACCGGCCGGGCAGCGCCACTTGCGACAGCCCCAGGCGCACGTCCTGCGCCGAGATCGGCAGCCGGTCACGTACCGATTCGAGCGCAGCCAGCGCGGCCGACGCGTTCAGAAGCTGATTCGCCCCGCGTAGCGCCGGGTACCCCAGGCTTGACCACCGCCGGCCTCGGGCGCTGAAGCCCCATTGTTGCTTGTCGCCCTGGAAGTTGAAGTCGCGGCCGATCAGCCAGAGGTCTGCGGCAACGGCCTCGGCGTGCTTGACCAGCGAAATCGGCGGCACCGGATCAGAGCAGATGGCCGGCTTGCCCGGGCGGAAAATTCCCGCCTTCTCGAAACCGATCGCCTCGCGCGTATCGCCCAGATAGGCCATGTGGTCCAGGTCGACGCTGGTGACGACGGCGCAATCGGTGTCGATGATGTTGACCGCGTCGAGCCGGCCGCCGAGCCCCACCTCCAGAATCACCGCATCCAGCCCCGCATTGGCGAACAGATGCATGATCGCCAGCGTGGTGAATTCGAAGTACGTCAGGCTGACAGGTGTCTCGAAACTGCAGCGCGCGCGCTCCACCGCCTCGAAATGCGGCACCAGCATTGCGTCGGTGGCGATTTCGCCGTTCACGCGGGCGCGCTCGTTGAAGTCGATGAGGTGCGGCGACGTGTGGCACCCGACCTTGTAGCCCGCCGCCAGCAGGATCGACTCGAGCATCGCGCAGGTCGAGCCCTTGCCGTTGGTACCGCCCACGGTGAAGACGACGGACTTGAGCTGCAGTCCAAGTGCGTCGCGCACGCGGCTGATGCGAGCCAGGCCCATGTCGATGCCGACCGGGTGCGCCGTTTCGAGATGGGCAAGCCAGTCAGACAGAGTGTCGAAAGTCTGCATGCGATGAATGCGCGCGGAACCGGCCGCGCAAAAACAAGAAGCGCGGACTCATCGCCCGCGCTTCGATGAACGGATGTCGCGCATCAGGCCAGCGCGTCGGCTGGTTGCTTCTGCAGGAGGGCCAGGAGTTCGGCGATCTCACGGCGCATGTTACGGCGGTCGACGATCATGTCGATGGCGCCCTTCTGCAGCAGGAACTCGGCGCGCTGGAAGCCTTCCGGCAGCTTCTCGCGCACGGTCTGCTCGATCACGCGCGGGCCGGCAAAGCCGATGAGCGCCTTCGGCTCGGCGATCACCACGTCGCCCATGAAGGCGAAGCTGGCGGACACACCGCCCATGGTCGGATCGGTGAGCACGCTGATGAACGGCAGCTTGGCCTCGGCCAGCTTCTGGATCATCGCCGTGGTCTTGGCCATCTGCATCAGCGACAGCAGGCTTTCCTGCATACGCGCGCCGCCCGTGGCCGACACGCAGATGAACGGCACCTTCTGCTCCAGCGCCGTCTGCGCGCCGCGCGTGAAGCGCTCGCCCACCACGGAACCCATCGAGCCGCCCATGAATTCGAACTCGAAGCAGGCCACGACCACCGGCAGCGCATGGATGGCGCCGCCCATCACGACCATGGCGTCGGTTTCGCCGGTATCGTCCATGGCCGCCTTGATGCGGTCGGGGTACTTCTTGGTGTCCTTGAACTTCAGCGCGTCGACCGGCAGGATCTCCTGGCCGAGTTCGTACCGGCCCTCTGCGTCGAGCAACGCATCCAGCCGCGCGCGCGCGCCGATGCGCATGTGGTGATCGCACTTCGGGCAGACGTGCAGGTTGGCTTCGACGTCAGTGCGGTACAGCACCGACTCGCAAGCGGGGCATTTGATCCAGAGGCCTTCCGGGATGCCCTTGCGCTGCGACGGATCGGTCTGTTGGATCTTGGGCGGAAGCAGTTTGTCCAGCCAGCTCATGCGTGCTCCTTGAATACGGGGTCGCGAAGATCGGGGCCGCGGTCAAGCATCGAGGGCCTGCCGGATCTCTGCGATGAAATCAGTCAGACATTGTACCGCTTGTTCGCGCGGAGCCTCTTCCAGCAATTGCACAATGCGGGATCCGATGACCACCGCGTCGGCCACACCGCCGATCGCGCGTGCCGTTGCCGCATCGCGGATGCCGAAGCCGACACCCACCGGCAGGCGCGCGTGCTGGCGGATCTGCGGAATGCGCGCGGCCACGGCGTCCAGATCGATGGTGGCAGCGCCGGTCACGCCCTTGAGCGACACGTAGTAGATGTAGCCGCTCGCCACCCGGGCGATCTGCGCAATGCGTGCCTCGGTGGAGGTGGGCGCCAGCAGGAAGATCGGGTCGATGCCGGCATCGCGCATGGTCTTGGCAAAGCCCTCGCACTCCTCGGGCGGGTAGTCGACCACGAGCACCCCGTCGACACCGGCTTCCGATGCCGCCTTGGCGAACGCGTCTGCGCCCATGCGCTCGATCGGATTGGCGTAGCCCATCAGCACCACGGGCGTCGTCGCGTCGGTGGCGCGGAACGCACGTACGTATTCGAGCACGGTGCGCAGGCCGATCTTCCTGGCCAATGCGCGCTCGGACGCACGCTGGATCACCGGGCCGTCGGCCATCGGGTCGGAGAACGGCACCCCCAGTTCGATGACATTGGCGCCGCCCTTGACCAGCGCATGCATCAGGTCGACGGTCATCTCCGGGTACGGGTCGCCCGCCGTGATGAACGGAATCAGGCCCTTGCGGCCCTGCGCGGACAACTGCGTGAAGGTTTGAGCAATGCGGGACATGGCAGGATCAGTGGGTCAGGCAACCTTGACGGTGTCGGGCGCCTGCGAATCAGTCGGTTGGGCGTTGGCGGCAGCAGCATGCACCGCGGCGACGCGGTGGCGCGCCACACGGCAGTACTCGGCGTTGATCTCGAAGCCGGCAAAGCGGCGGCCGAGGCGCGCGCACGCCGCGGCCGTCGTGCCGCTGCCCAGGAAAGGGTCGAGCACCAGACCGCCGGGCGGGCAGCTTGCCAGGATCATGCGCTCGACCAGTTCCAGCGGCTTCTGCGTGGGGTGCTCCGCGCGCTCCGGGTCCTGCCGATGCAGGCGCGACACGCTCCACACGTCTTTCGGGTTGTAGCCGACCTCCAGCCACTTCTTGCCCTCGAAACGCTTGCGGCTGCGCGCCTTCTTGGTTTCGGCGTCGTACGGGATGCGCACGGCGTCGACATCGAAGTAGTAATCGCGCGAAGCGACAAAGAAGCCGATGTTGTCATGCACCGACGAGAACTTGCGCGTGCTGCCGCCCATGCTTGGCACGCGGCGGTCCCAGATGATCTCGTTGATCATCGTGAGGCGCCGCTTGAGCATCACGAACAGTTCCGGCGCGTATTGCCACGTGCAGAACAGGTAGAGCGATCCGTTGCGCGCCAGCTTCGGCAAGACCGCGTCGATCCAGCGCTCGGACCAGGCGAGGTACGCATCGCCCGACAGCTTGTCGGAATCGTTGCCGTAGTCCTTGCCCAGCCCGTACGGCGGATCGGCGATGACGAGGTCCACACTGCCGTCAGCCAGGTGCCGGACCCCGGCAATGCAGTCCTCGTTGAAGATGCCGTCGATGGCGCGCTCGGTCATGCGGGTGCCAATGCGTTCAGGTTCAGAGCTTGATGCCGGAGAGCTCGGCGACGGTGTGCATGTCCTTGTCGCCGCGGCCCGAGAGGTTGACCAGAAGGATCTTGTCCTTCGGCAGCGTCGGCGCCAGCTTGCAGGCATACGCGAGCGCATGGCTCGATTCCAGCGCCGGGATGATGCCCTCCATGCGGCACAGGTCGTGGAAGGCCTGCAACGCTTCCTTGTCGGTGACGGGGACGTACTCGGCGCGGCCCGCATCCTTCAGCCAGGCGTGCTCGGGGCCGACACCGGGGTAGTCCAGACCCGCCGAAATGGAATGCGTCTCGATGATCTGGCCGTCGTCATCCTGCAGCAGGTAGGTGCGATTGCCGTGCAGCACGCCCGGCGACCCGCCCGTGAGCGATGCCGCGTGGCGGCCCGTCTCGATGCCCTCGCCCGCCGCCTCCACGCCGATCAGCTTCACGCCGGCGTGGTCGATGTACGGATAGAAGATTCCCATGGCGTTGGAGCCGCCGCCCACGCAGGCGATCACGGCGTCCGGCTGGCGGCCCGTCATCTCGGGCATCTGCACCTTGCACTCCTCGCCGATGACGGCCTGGAAGTCGCGCACCATCATCGGATACGGGTGCGGGCCCGCCACCGTGCCGATGATGTAGAAGGTGTCGGCCACGTTGGTCACCCAGTCGCGCATCGCTTCGTTCAGCGCGTCCTTGAGCGTGCGCGAGCCCGATTCCACTGGCACCACGGTCGCACCCAGTAGCTTCATGCGGTAGACGTTGGCGGCCTGGCGGCGCACGTCTTCGCTGCCCATGTAGACGACGCATTCCATGCCGTAGCGCGCGGCAATCGTGGCGGTGGCAACACCGTGCTGGCCGGCGCCCGTTTCCGCAATCACGCGCGGCTTGCCCATGCGCCGTGCCAGCAGCGCCTGGCCGATGACGTTGTTCACCTTGTGCGCGCCGGTGTGGTTCAGGTCTTCGCGCTTGAGGTAGATCTGCGCGCCGCCGCAGTGCTCGGTCAGGCGGCGCGCGTGATAGATCGGCGACGGACGGCCGACGAAATGCTTCAGCTCGTACTCGTATTCCTTGATGAACTCGGGATCGTGCTGGTAACGCGCATAGGCGTCGCGCAGTTCATCGAGCGCGTGGGACAGCGTTTCCGCAACGAAGGTGCCGCCGTAGGGGCCGAAATGGCCGTGGGCGTCGGGCAGGTTGTACATGGCAATCTCTCGAGGCGTCCGCCGCAGCCACCAAACAAGGGCGCATCGGCGGAAGAATTCAGGAAGCGCGAACCGCGAGAGACCGGCCGACCTGGCTCAGGCCTGCGCCGACGCGCCCAGGGCAGCATCGGCCTCGCGGACCGCACGCACGAATGCAGTCATGCGGGCGTGGTCCTTCACGCCCCGTGCGGCCTCGATTCCGCTGCTGACATCGACAGCGTAGGGCCGCACGCGCTCAATCGCGCCAGCGACGTTTTGCGCGCTCAACCCACCACTCAAAACGAGCCGAGGAGCGGCGCTTGGCAGTGCGGAGTGCGAGAGCCATTGCGGGGGAATCAGGGTCCAGTCGAAGACGTGGCCGCCACCGCCGTACCCCTCGACAAATGCGTCGAGCAGCAGGCCTTGGGCAGCGGCAAACCGATCGGCGAATTCTACCAAATCAGCCCCTGGCTGAACACGCAGGGCGCGCAGCCAGGGCAGCCCGACCTTGCCCGCAATCTCGGCACATTGCTCGGGCGTTTCGTCGCCGTGGAACTGGAGCAGCGTGAGCGGCACCTGGTCGAGCACGCGGGCCACGTCGTCCGCGCTGGCGTTGACGAACAGGCCGGTGACGGTCACGAACGGCCCGGCACGGCGGGCCAGTTCAGCCGCGCGGTCGGTGGCGACGTAGCGCGGGCTGGGCGGATAGAACACCAGCCCGATGGCGTCGGCACCGAGCGCAAGGGCGTGGTCGACGTCGGCCGGCTGGGTGAGGCCACACAGTTTGATGCGGGTTCGGTGGAGAGACATGGCGGATTCAGAGCCCGGCGTGCTCGTCGAACACGCCGCGGAACAGGCTGGCCGATGCCGGGGACGCCGGCAGCTGGAACGCATCAGGATAGCCCACCTCGGCCAGGTACAGCCCGTCCGGCATGAACGTCGGGGCTGCCGCCACACGGCTGCGGGCTGCAAGCACATCGGCCATCCACGATGCCGGCTGGCGGCCGCGCCCGATCGCCACCAGGCAGCCCATGATGTTGCGCACCATGTGGTGCAGGAAGGCGCTGCCGCGAATGCGCACGAACACCCATTCGCCCTCACCGCGCACTTCCGCCGAATACATCGTCTTGACGGGCGATTTGGCCTGGCATTCCGCCGCGCGGAAGGATGAAAAATCGTGCTCGCCGACCAGCACCTGCGCGGCTTCGTTCATCGCGGCCACATTGAGTGACTGCCCAGGCGGCAATGTCACATAGCCGGCTTTGCCGTCGAGCAGCGGCGCACGCGTCGGCCCGAACGTGAGCGCGTAGTAATACGTGCGGCGATGCGCGGAGAAGCGCGCATGGAAATCGTCCGGCATCGGCTGCGCCCAGCGCACGGCAACGGTCGGCGGGAGGAAGGCGTTCGTGCCGCGCACCCACGAGAACGGGTCGCGCACGAGGTCGGTGTCGAGATGCACCACCTGCCCCAGTGCATGCACGCCGGCATCGGTGCGGCCGGCCACGGTCGTCTGCAAAGGCACGCCCGCAAATTGGCGCAAGGCGGCTTCGAGCACGTCCTGCACGGTGTTGCCGTGCGGTTGCGACTGCCAACCCGAGAACGCGGCACCGTCGTACTGGATGCCGAGCGCGATGCGCGTCATGCCCTGTGAATCCTCATGCGGAAAGAAAAACGCCGGCAGGATACCACCCTGCCGGCGCCGTCGATGGCGTACAGGCGGTGCGTCAGCCGATCTGGCGCATCAGGGCCTGGGCCTCGGCGTGGAACGACGGATCGCCCAGGTCCAGCACTTCCTGCAGCAGTTCACGTGCGCCTTCCTTATCACCGATCTCGATGTAGGCCTTGGCCAGGTCGAACTTGATCTGCAGATCGCGCACGCCGTCGGTACCGCCTTCGCCGGACAGGGTATGCGGCAGGTTGGTGTCGAGGCGGATCGCCGATTGCGGTTCGTCGTTGGCCACGTCTGCGGGCTGGGCGTGATGCGGCTCGGCTTCGAAATGCATCGGCGCCTGCGACAGATCGGTCGGCTGCGCCCAGCTCGGCAGGCCAGTGTCAGCGGATGCGGCGGGAGCGGCGGCTTCCTCAGCCGGCGGCGTCGGGTTCAGATCGAGCGAGAGGTCCGACAGATCCATGTGCAGCGGCGGCGTTGCGACGGGCTGATAGGCCTCGCCGGCATGCGCGTTGAACTGCGGCAGATCGGCTTCGGGCTCGGCATGCGTCTTGAAGATGTCCGAGGCCTCGGCGGGCGCGGTGATGGGCTCACCAGCCGCGGGGGCCGGGAACGAGTCCAGCGGCAGCTCCAGGTCCGCCAGCTGCGGCGCCTTGGTCGACGGAGCCGACGGGTCCAGATCCGGCGACAATGTCGTCCAGTCGTCGCCGCGGCGGGTAGTCTGTCCGGTCACCGTCGGGCTGAACGCTTCGGCGGCAACCGCGGCACCCACGCCGGCCAGCGCGGCAGCGCCCGCTACGGCCGCACCGCTGTGGATGGGCGCCGGCTGGGCTTCTGCGGCGGGATGCTGCCCGTCGCCCTGCACCGTGAGGTACAGCGGGTTGGCCGGGTCGAACTTGCGACCCATCGCAGCCGCCTCCGCCCACTCCGGCGAGCCGGCACCGACCTGCGCCAGCATCTCTTCGGCAATGGTCTGGAAGCCATGTGCGTCCTGGCGATTGGCGTAGATCTCCATCAGCTTCAGGCGGATGGCCTGGCGGTCAGGATGCTGCTCCAGCGCCTCACGCAGGATCTCCTCGGCCTGCACATCGCGGCCGTAGGCGATATAGACGTCGGCCTCGGCAATCGGGTCGACTTCATTGCTCTCGTTGCCGCCGCCGATCCGGAAATCCGCGCCGAACACGCTGTGCTGCGACGTGTCGACGCTCTGGCCGCCGGCTGCACCGAACAGCGAATTGGCGCCGGCCATGACCGTGCTTTCCTGCGACAGCAGGCTGTCCTGGAAGCCGTGTGCCTGGTCGGGCTTCTGCTGGCGGCGGCGATACACCACCAGGCCACCCAGCAGCGCGATCACGAGTCCGCCCAGGCCCAGTGCCATCGGGTTGCCCAGGAGGGTCGAGAAGAACGATTCTTCCTCAACGGGCGGCGGCGCAACGACCACCGGTGCCTTCTTCGGTGCGGCGGCAGGCGCGGACGCAGCTGCTGCCGGTGCGCTTGCAGCAGCGGTCGGCGCGGACGCGGCCGCAACCGGCGCCGAGGCTGCCGCCGGTGCCGAAGCCGCCGCCGTTACGGACGAAGCGGCCGGCGTGTCGGCCTGCGCTGCCGCGGCCGGCTGCTCCTGCGCCGGCGTGGATGCTGCAGCTGCCGTAGCCGGCGCAGGCGCATTGCCTGCCGTCACCGCAGGGGCCGCCACGGACGGCGCCGCTGCGGCCGGCTTGGCGGCATTGGCGGCCGCCTTGGCCAGCTCGGCGTTCTTCAACTCCACCAGGCGTTGCATGTCGGCGAGATTCTTCTCCAACTGTGCAACGCGCGATTCCATTTCCTTGAGCGCACGCTCCTTGGCGACGAGTTCCTCGTCGCGGGCCGCGGCAGCGCCCGCCTTGCCTGAACGCTCTGCCTTCGACAGGCGCAGCTCGTCGCGCCCGCTGGCTGCAGGCGTGGCTTGATCCTGCACGCGAGCCGACACGCTGCCGCTCTGCTGGCGGGCCGAATCGGTATCCGTGGCGGCGTTGGCCTCGGCAGCCGTGGCCAGCCGGTTACGGTAACCGGCAAAGCCCGACGTGCGGGCAACGACCTCGCGGCGCGCTTCACGCGGCGAAACCTTCTGGGCTTCGGCCTGCGACGGCACCTTCAGCACCGAACCGGTACGCAGCCGGTTGATATTGCCGCCGATGAACGCGTTCGGATTGTTGCGATACAGTGCGAGCAACATCTGGTCGAGCGACACGGCGTCCTGGCCCTGGGCCGCTGTCGACGCAATGTCGTACAGGCTGTCGCCCCGCTGCACGGTGTACGCGCCGCCGGGCGCAGCGTCTGGGGCCGTGGCGGCGGGTGCGCCCTGCTGCGGACGTGCGGCCTGGCGAGCCGGGCGGTTCTGACGTGCCGGAGCCGCCGTGGATGCGGCAGGCGCCGCTGCCTGCGGCGGGGTCGCCGGGGCCGGCTCTGCCGCGCCGGGTGTCGTGGCCTGCACGACAGGCGTCGGCGCAAAATTCTGGGTGCTATTGCTGGAGCCCGCCGGATCGAGCAGGAAGGTGTAGGCGCGCGACACGTGGCCGCTTGCCCAGTTCAGATCCACCAGCACGTCAACAAACGGCTCCGCCACAGGCTGCGTCGAACGCAGGCGCACGACGTAATTGCCATCTGGCAGGCGCACGAGCGACGCGCGCAGCGACGAGACGATTGGGTTGTATGTCAGGCCGGCCCGGGCATAGGCGTCAGGAGCAGCCAACTTGGCGACCAGGTTTTGCGCCTCTTCGGGCGTCACACCGGTCAGATCGATTTCTGCCTGCAGCGGCTGCCCGAGGCTGGAACGCACATGCAGCGCACCAAAGCCCGCCGCCTGCGCCGTCGGTTGGATCAGCAGCAGGGTCGCGGCGGCAAATGCGACGGCCGACCAACGCGGACTGCGATGGGACGATTCTCTCCGGCGGTATTGGCTCACCCTCACCTTCGACTCCGTTATTTTGTAATGTGCAAACGAACTTAACATCAACGAGTTAGCGCAGCAAGTTCACCCAACAGGTGAAATGCGTGGATAAGAATCGCCGTCAATTTTTGTTCAATCGACAGGATTGGCACGATTCTGAAGCACCCGACGTACCCCCCGGAATGCGTGTGCTCCGATGCGGCGCCAACCCCTCCCCCGGCCTCGTCCACCCCACACACGGGGGGGACGGCTGTCTTGCCGCAATGCTGGCCGCTATTGTGTACCAACGTTACAAGCAGTGGGCATCCAGATGGCACAACGCCGCGCAGGCCGCGCGGCGTTGGAGGAAAAAACGCACATTCTGTTGTCAGGCCGCAACGACACATGCCGCAGCCTGGTCTGGCAATAAAAGTAAAGGGCCGATCACTTGCCCAGCAGGATGCGCAAGGTACGGCGCAGCGGTTCAGCCGCCCCCCACAGGAGCTGGTCGCCGATCACGAAAGCGCTCACGTACTCCGGTCCCATGTTCAGCTTGCGCACACGGCCCACACCGACCTGCAGGCCGCCCGTGATGGAAGCCGGCGTCAGTTCCTTTTCGGTGATGCTGCGGTCGTTCGGCACCCACTTCACCCAGGGGTTGCCCGAGCGGATGATCTGTTCGATCTCTTCGAGCGGCAGATCGCGCTTGAGCTTGAGTGTCAGCCCCAGGCTGTGGCAGCGCATTGCGCCGATGCGCACGCAGAGGCCGTCTACAGGAATGGTCTGCGCCGTGCCCAGGATCTTGTTGACCTCGGCCTGGCCCTTCCACTCTTCCTTCGACTGGCCGTTGTCGAGCTGCTTGTCGATCCACGGGATCAGGCCACCGGCCAGCGGCGCCGGGAAGAACTCCGTCGGCACGTCTTCGCGAATCGTCTTGGCAACCTTGCGGTCGATATCGAGAATGGCGGACGCCGGGTTGGCCAGCTCATCAGCCACGGCGCCGTGGATCACGCCCATGCCCTTGAGCAGCTCGCGCATGTGGTTTGCACCCCCGCCCGAGGCTGCTTGGTAGGTCATCGAGCTGACCCATTCGACCAGCCCTTCGCGGAACAGGCCGCCCACGCCCATCAGCAGGATGGAGTTGGTGCAGTTGCCGCCGATGAAGTTCTTGGTGCCAGCCGCCACCGCGTTCTTGATGAGCGACAGGTTGACCGGGTCCAGCACGATCACGGCGTCGTCTTCCATGCGCAGCGTCGAGGCGGCGTCGATCCAGTAGCCGTTCCAGCCGGCAGCGCGCAGCTTCGGGAAGACTTCGGTCGTGTAGTCGCCGCCCTGGCACGTAATGATCGTGTCGCAGGCCTTCAGTGCTTCGATGTCGTTGGCGTCTGCCAGGGGCGCACTCGTCCTGGCGAATGCAGGCGCCTTGCCGCCGGCATTACTGGTGCTGAAGAACACCGTGTCGATCAGGTCGAAATCCTTCTCTTCCTGCATGCGCTGCATCAGCACGCTGCCGACCATGCCGCGCCAACCGACGAGACCTACCTTCATGATTGTGAACCTCTAGTGATTTTCCCCGCCTCGGTCGCCCGGCGTGACCGCGCGGGGAAGGCGAACGGGCACGACGGACGATCAGAAGATCGTTTTTTTGGTAATGATTTTGGTGGTCGTGCGAATCTCGACAGGCGTCATGCGAGCGCGCGCGGCGGTGCCCTTGGCGGCGATAGCCAGGGTGGCCAGAATGCCCAGTACGAGGACGGGAAGCGCGATCGAGATCATCTGCAAAAATATACACGATTTGGCGGCCACACAATGCACTGCAACATGTGTCCACCGAAAAAACGACGATTGCGGGACCAGATGTGACGGCACCGCAACGCGCGTTTCATTTACAGGGCTGCGACCACCGCGTCGCCCATCTCCACCGTACCGACCTGCTTGCAGCCCGGCGTCAGGATGTCGCCCGTGCGATAGCCCTGGGCGAGCACCTTCTTGACGGCGTTTTCGATGCGATCGGCCTGCTCGGCCTTGTTCAGCGAATAGCGCAGCATCATCGCGGCGGACAGGATCGTCGCCAGCGGGTTGGCGATCCCCTTGCCTGCGATGTCCGGCGCAGAACCGTGCGACGGCTCATACAAGCCTTTGTTGTTCGCATCGAGCGACGCCGACGGCAGCATGCCAATCGAGCCCGTCAGCATGGCCGCCTCGTCAGAGAGGATGTCGCCGAACATGTTGCCGGTGACGATCACGTCGAAGTTCTTCGGCGCCTTGACGAGCTGCATGGCCGCGTTGTCGACGTACATGTGCGACAGCTCGACCTCGGGGTACTCCTTGTGCACGTCGGTGACGATGTCCTTCCAGAACTGGAACGTCTCGAGCACGTTGGCCTTATCGACGGAGCACAGCTTCTTGCCACGCTTGGCGGCAGCCTGGAAGGCGACGTGCGCGATGCGGCGGATTTCCGGCTCGGCGTAGCGCATGGTGTCGAAGCCTTCGCGCGCGCCGGCGAACAGGCCGTCCGGCGCGGCCCGCACGCCGCGCGGCTGGCCGAAGTAGATGTCGCCATTCAGCTCCCGCACGATCAGGATGTCGAGGCCGGCCACGATCTCGGGCTTCAGGCTCGAGGCACCGGTCAGCTCCGGATAGCAGATGGCCGGGCGGAAGTTGGCGAACAGCTGCAGATGCTTGCGCAGGCCAAGGATCGCCTGCTCCGGGCGCAGCTCGCGCGGCAGCGTGTCGTACTTCCAGTCGCCCACGGCGCCGAACAGGATGGCATCGGCCTCCTTGGCCAGCTTGAGCGTGTCTTCGGGCAGCGGGTGGCCCTGGGCCTCGTAGCCCGCACCGCCTACCGGGGCGGTTTCCATCTCGAACGACTCGCCCAGCGCCTTGAGCACCTTCACTGCCTCGGCGACGATTTCCTTGCCAATGCCGTCACCCGGCAACACTGCAATCTTGGTCATGCGTATTTCCTTGTTGTTCTATCGTCAGCTCAACCGACGAGCCTGTGTGCGAGCCACGGCATCTTGGCCAGACGCTGCGCCTCGAACGCCTTGATCTTGTCTGCATAGCGCAGGGTCAGGCCGATGTCATCAAAGCCGTTGAGCAGGCAGTATTTGCGGAACGCCGTGATGTCGAACGGATATGCCGTACCGCCCGGTGTGACGACGACCTGCTTGTCCAGATCGACGGTCAGCTGATAGCCGGTGAAAGCCTGCGTCTCGTTGAACAGTTGGTCGACTTGCGACTCCGTCAGCACGATCGGCAGCAGACCGTTCTTGAAGCAGTTGTTGAAGAAGATGTCGGCAAAGCTCGGCGCGATGATGGCGCGGAAGCCGTACTGCTGCAGTGCCCACGGTGCGTGCTCGCGCGAGCTGCCGCAACCGAAGTTCTTGCGCGTCAGAAGGATCGACGCGCCTTGATAGCGCGGCTGGTTCAGCACGAAATCCGGGTTCAGCGGGCGCTTGCTGTTGTCCTGACCGGGTTCGCCGACGTCCTTGTAGCGCCATTCGTCGAACAGGTTCGGGCCAAAGCCCGTGCGCTTGATCGACTTGAGGAATTGCTTCGGGATGATGGCGTCGGTGTCGACGTTCTCGCGGTCAAGCGGCGCCACGAGGCCGGTGTGAACGATGAATTTTTCCATGATCGCTTCTTTCCTATTCCTTCCTGCTGCGACTCAGGCGAGCTTGCGCACGTCGACGAAGTGCCCTTCCAGCGCGGCCGCGGCGGCCATCGCCGGGCTCACTAGGTGCGTGCGGCCGCCAGCGCCCTGACGGCCTTCGAAGTTGCGGTTGGACGTCGATGCACAACGCTCGCCCGGCTCGAGGCGGTCAGCGTTCATCGCCAGGCACATCGAGCAGCCCGGCTCGCGCCATTCAAAGCCCGCCGCCTTGAAGATTTTGTCGAGCCCCTCGCGTTCGGCCTGTTCCTTCACGAGGCCTGAGCCCGGCACGACCATCGCCAGCTTCACGTTGGAAGCGATGCGCTTGCCCAGCTTCTGCACGACCCAGGCCGCGGCGCGCATGTCTTCGATGCGGCTGTTGGTGCACGATCCAATGAACACCTTGTCGATGTTGATATCGCTGATGGCAACGTTCGGCTGCAGGCCCATGTATTCGAGCGCACGCTCCATGGCGTTGCGCTTGTTCGGGTCTTTTTCCTTCTCGGGGTCCGGCACGCGGTCTTCAATGCTGACCACCATTTCAGGCGACGTGCCCCAGCTCACCTGCGGGCGGATCTCTTCAGCACGCAGCTCGACCACGCGGTCAAAGTGAGCACCTTCATCGGAATGCAGTGTGCGCCAGTACTGGACGGCCTGCTCCCACTCCACGCCCTGCGGCGCGAACGGGCGCCCCTTGATGTACTCCAGCGTCACGTCGTCCACGGCGACCATGCCGGCGCGGGCGCCAGCCTCGATCGCCATGTTGCACACCGTCATGCGGCCTTCCATCGAGAGCGCGCGAATGGCAGAGCCGCCGAACTCCATGGCGTAGCCCGTGCCGCCGGCCGTACCGATCTTGCCGATGATGGCGAGCACGATGTCCTTGGCGGTACAGCCGCTCGGCAACGTGCCCTCCACCTTCACGAGCATGTTCTTGCTCTTCTTGGCGAGCAGCGTCTGCGTGGCCAACACGTGTTCGACTTCCGACGTGCCGATGCCGTGGGCCAGCGCGCCGAATGCGCCGTGCGTGCTGGTGTGCGAATCGCCGCAGACCACCGTCATGCCCGGCAGCGTCGCGCCCTGCTCCGGCCCGATCACGTGCACGATGCCCTGGCGCTTGTCGTTCATCTTGAACTGCGTGATGCCGTAGGCGTCGCAGTTCGCATCAAGCGTATCGACCTGCAGCTTCGAGACCGGATCGGCGATGCCGTGCGAGCGGTCGGTGGTCGGCACGTTGTGGTCCGACACGGCCAGATTGGCACTGATGCGCCATACGGGGCGGTCCGCCAGCTTCAGGCCCTCGAACGCCTGCGGGCTCGTCACTTCGTGCAGCAGTTGGCGATCGATGTAGAGGACGGTCGTGCCGTCTTCCTCGGTATGAACGACGTGATCGTCCCAGAGTTTGTCGTAGAGCGTCTTGGCCATGATGCGATCCGTGCACAACGCGCCATGCCTGGCGGCTGCGCGAGCAGTTTCGTGGGGAGTGATCGATTATGCCACCCGGTGCATCGGGCGCAGGACGTGACTGGCGAAAGGGGGTTTCGCCATTTCGCGAAAGCCCTGGCTGCGCGCAGACAACAAAAAACCCCGCCGGTTTCCCGGGCGGGGTTTTTGCCAGGACACGCTGGCTTAGCGCTTGTCCAGCGCCGGGACTTCGCGCAGAGCGGCGCCGTTGAACAGCTGGCGCGGGCGGCCGATCTTGTACTCCGGATCGGTGATCATCTCTTCCCACTGCGCAATCCAGCCCACCGAGCGGGCCAGCGCGAAGATACACGTGAACATCGAGGTCGGGATGCCCAGGGCGCGCTGCACGATCCCGGAGTAGAAGTCGACGTTCGGATACAGCTTGCGGCTGACGAAGTACTCGTCTTCCAGCGCGATCTTTTCCAGTTCCATGGCGAGCTTGAACAGCGGGTCGTTCTGCAGACCCAGTTCTTGCAGCACTTCGTGGCACGTCTCGCGCATCAGCTTGGCGCGCGGATCATAGTTCTTGTACACCCGGTGACCGAAGCCCATCAGGCGCACGCCGCTGTTCTTGTCCTTGACCTGCTTGATGAACTCCGGAACCTTGTCGACGGTGCCGATCTCTTCCAGCATGTTCAGTGCGGCTTCGTTCGCACCGCCGTGCGCCGGGCCCCACAGGCAGGCAATGCCGGCAGCGATCGCGGCGATCGGGTTCGTGCCCGAGGAACCTGCCAGACGCACGGTCGACGTGGAGGCGTTCTGCTCGTGGTCTGCGTGGAGGATGAAGATGCGGTCCAGCGCACGCTCCAGCACCGGATTGACCTTGTACTCCTCGCACGGCGTGGCGAACATCATGCGCATGAAGTTGCCCGTGTAGGAGAGGTCGTTCTGCGGGTAGATGTTCGGCTGCCCGATGTTGTACTTGTATGCCATGGCCACCAGCGTCGGCAGCTTGGCGATCAGGCGGATCTGCGAGATCTCGCGCTCGCGCGGATCGTTGATGTTGGCGGCATCCGGGTAGAACGCGCTCATCGCGCCCACCAGACCGGTCAGGACAGCCATTGGGTGCGCGTCGCGGCGGAAACCGCGCATGAAGTACTGCATCTGTTCATGCACCATGGTGTGATGCATGACGGTGTCATTGAACTCCTGCTTCTGCTTGGCGTTCGGCAGTTCGCCCTTGAGCAGCAGGTAGCAGATTTCCAAAAAGTCGCACTTGCTGGCCAGATCGTCGATGGCATAGCCGCGATAGAGCAGTTCGCCCTTGTCGCCATCGATGTAGGTGATCTTGGAGTTGCACGACGCGGTCGACATGAAGCCGGGGTCGTACGTAAACTTCCCGGTCTGGCCGTACAGCTTGCGGATGTCGATCACGTCCGGGCCAACCGTGCCCTTGTAGATCGGCAGCTCAACGCTGGGCGAGCCATCGGAAAACGATAGGGTGGCTTTCACATCGGACGGCGTCATGTCGGTTTCCTTCTCTGCTGTTTATGAAAATGAAGTCGGGAGACTCCCGCCAGACGGATCACGGATGCCTGCAGGGGGCGGCACAACCGATTCGTCTTGCGGCAACCTCTCGCGCGCCGGACTCAGACCGAGCGCAGCAAGGTCAGGACGTGCTGAACCTGCGGCACGTCGAGTGCACCTTCAGGCTCCTTGCGTGCAAGCAGGAGATCCATCAGGTCGTTGTCGGGCAGGTCGAACAACTGCGAAAGTGCGGCAACGTCGTCATCCGACAGTTCCGTCTCGTAGCGGTTGAAGAAGCGCTCGACGATGATATCGTTCTCCAGCAGACCGCGCCGGGCACGCCAGCGCAGACGCGCGCGCTTGTGCGGATCGGACTGGTGCGAGAACGTCGGAGTATTCACAGCAATCATGCTTCTGAAGAGTGTGTCGCCGGAAACCGGCTCCGGCGACACACGATGCCAAACGGCGCTGACTCGCGGCTTACACCGCGCGGCGCACCATCAATTCCTTGATCTTGCCGATGGCCTTGGTCGGGTTCAGGCCCTTCGGGCACACATCGACGCAGTTCATGATGGTGTGGCAGCGGAACAGGCGGTACGGATCTTCCAGGTTGTCCAGACGCTCGCTGGTCGCCTGGTCGCGGCTGTCGGCGATGAATCGATACGCCTGCAGCAGACCGGCCGGGCCGACGAACTTGTCCGGGTTCCACCAGAACGACGGGCATGACGTCGAGCAGCTCGCGCACAGAATGCACTCGTACAGGCCGTCCAGTTCTTCACGCTCCTCCGGCGACTGCAGACGCTCTTTCTCGGGCGGCGGCTCGTCGTTGATCAGGTACGGCTTGATCGAGTGGTACTGGTTGAAGAACTGCGTCATGTCCACGATCAGGTCGCGCACCACGGGCAGGCCCGGCAGCGGACGCAGCACGATCTTCTCCGGCAGCTCCCGCATGTTGGTGAGGCAGGCGAGACCATTCTTGCCGTTGATGTTCATGGCGTCGGAGCCGCACACGCCTTCGCGGCACGAGCGACGGAACGCGATCGACTCGTCCAGCTTCTTCAGCTTGACCAGCGCGTCGAGCAGCATGCGCTCGTGGCCGTCGAGTTCGACCTCGTAGGTCTGCATGCGGGGGGCTGCGTCCTTGTCCGGATCGTAGCGATAGACTTCAAAAATTCGCTTCATTTTTGCGGGTCCCTTATCTGAGCCGGCCGGTTAGAACGTACGCGCCTTCGGCGGCACGGTTTCCACCGTCAGCGGCTTCATCTGCACGGGCTTGTAATCGAGACGATTGCCTTCGCTGTACCACAGCGTGTGCTTGAGCCAGTTGTCATCGTCGCGGTTCGGGAAGTCGCTGTGGGCGTGCGCACCGCGCGATTCCTTGCGGGCAGCCGCCGACACCATCGTCGCCTTGGCCACTTCCACGAGGTTGGCGACTTCCAGCGCTTCGACGCGCGCGGTGTTGAACACCTTGGACTTGTCCTTCAGGTGGATGTTGGCGCCGCGCTCGGCCACTTCCATGATGCGCTGCACGCCTTCGTCCATGAGCGCCTGCGTGCGGAACACGCCCGCGTGCGACTGCATGTTGCGGCGGATATCGTTGGCCACGTCCTGCGCGTACTCGCCCGACGTGGACGAATCCAGCTTCGCCAGACGCTCCAGCGCACGGTCGGCAGCGTCGGCCGGCAGCGGCTTGTGCTCGCGGTTCTTCAGGTTCTGCGCAATGATGTGGTTGCCCGCCGAACGGCCGAAGACCACAAGGTCCAGCAGCGAGTTCGTGCCCAGGCGGTTGGCGCCGTGCACCGACACGCACGAGCATTCGCCGATGGCGTAGAAACCGTTGACGACTTCGTTCGGGTTGCCGTTCTTCGGCACCACGACCTGGCCGTGATAGTTCGTCGGAATACCGCCCATCTGGTAGTGGATGGTCGGCACCACCGGAATCGGCTCCTTGATCGCGTCCACGTTGGCGAACTTGAGGCCGATCTCCCGGATGGACGGCAGACGCTTCATGATGGTCTCGGCGCCGACGTGGGTCAGGTCGAGCAGCACGTAGTCGCCGTTCGGGCCGCAGCCGCGGCCTTCCTTGATTTCCTGGTCCATCGAGCGCGACACGAAGTCACGCGGCGCCAGATCCTTCAGCGTCGGGGCATAGCGCTCCATGAAGCGCTCGCCGTCCTTGTTGCGCAGGATGCCGCCTTCCCCGCGCACGCCTTCCGTGATCAGCACACCCGCGCCGGCCACGCCGGTCGGGTGGAACTGCCAGAACTCCATGTCTTCCAGCGGGATGCCGGCGCGCGCGGCCATGCCCAGGCCATCGCCCGTGTTGATGAAGGCGTTGGTGGAGGCCGCGTAGATACGGCCGGCACCGCCCGTGGCGAACAGCGTCGCCTTGGCTTCGAGGATGTAGACCTCGCCGGTTTCCATTTCGAGCGCGGTCACGCCCAGCACATCGCCTTCCTGGTCGCGGATCAGATCCAGCGCCATCCATTCGACGAAGAAGTGGGTCTTGGCGCGCACGTTGCGCTGATACAGCGTGTGCAGCAGCGCGTGGCCGGTGCGGTCAGCCGCAGCGCAGGCACGCTGCACGGGCTTCTCGCCGTAGTTCGACGTGTGGCCGCCGAACGGACGCTGGTAGATGGTGCCGTCGGCGTTGCGGTCGAACGGCATGCCGAAGTGTTCCAGCTCATAGACCACGTTCGGTGCCTGGCGGCACATGAATTCGATCGCGTCCTGGTCGCCGAGCCAGTCGGAACCTTTGACGGTGTCGTAGAAGTGATAGTGCCAGTTGTCTTCGCTCATGTTGCCGAGCGACGCCCCGATGCCACCCTGCGCCGCCACGGTGTGCGAGCGGGTGGGGAACACCTTGGACAGCACGGCCACGGAAAGGCCGGCTTCTGCCAGCTGCAGCGATGCACGCATGCCCGAACCGCCCGCACCGACGATCACGACGTCGAATTTGCGGCGCGGCAGCCCAGTCTTGACTGCGACCATGTCTTAAACCCTCCAGAGAATCTGAGCTGCGTAGCCCGCACAACCGACGAGCCACAGAATCGTCAACACTTGCAGCGTCAAACGCACTGCCACGGGCTTCACGTAGTCCATCCAGATATCGCGCACACCGATCCAGGCGTGATACGCAAGCGACAGGAGCGCCAGGAACGTCAGCAGCTTCATCCACTGGTTGGCGAAGAGCCCAGCCCAGCTTTGATAGGACGTGTCTTTCGAGAGCAGGAAGGCGGCCAGCAGCACGATGGTGTAGACCGCCATGATCACGGCGGTGACACGCTGCGCGAGGAAATCCTTCAGGCCGTAGTGCGCGCCGACGACGAGGCGCTTGGGACCGATATTGTTATTTGCCATCAGACGCTCCTCAGAACAGGCCGAACAGCTTGGCGCCGAACACGACGGTCAGCAGCAGGCTCACGATGAGCACGCTGACAGCCGACTTGGAAGCCGACGTCTTGTCGATGCCGATATGCAGATCAAGGATCAGGTAGCGGATGCCGGCGCAGAAATGGTGCAGATACGCCCAGATGAGTGCGAGGACGACGACCTTGGCGAAGCCGTTGGACAGAAGCGCCGAGAACTTGGCGAAACTGATTTCCGAGGTGATGCTCTGCTCGAACAGATACAGCACGAACGGAAGAAGAAGGAACATCAGCGCACCGCTGGCACGATGCAGGATGGACACCTTACCGGCCCAGGGCAAGCGGTAGCGGGCGATGTCGCCCAAACCGATGTTCCTGAATTCCGGCCTGGCTTTCTTGATGGCTTCTGCCATGGTCAGACCCCAATTGGCTAATCAACAAACAAAACTGCTTTGCACAAATCCGCGAGATTCTAGCGCGCTTTTGTTGCGCAGCGCACCAATAATTCCATCCGCCGCGCTCCACTTTTGTGCTTCCTGCCCTCGCCTGCCAGTGGCGTGACACGGGGGCGATTGTCCTCTCTACACCGCCTTCACGACGCGCAATGCGCTGTTGCGCGCCACACAAATCACGACGCTGTCGGGGCCGCGGAAGCCGGCCCCGACTCCACCGCGTCGTCAATTCAATTCGTTCTGGTAGTAATGCCGCGTCGTGACGTAGAGACCACGGCGCAATTCCACCGGTTTGTCGCCGAACGTGTGCGAGACGCGCTCCACCGACAGCAACGGCGAGCCGGCTGTCACCGACAGCAGCTCGGCGGTGGCCGCATCGGCCGCGACCGCGCGGATCCGCTCCGTGGCACGCAGCATGCGCACGCCGAATTCCGCCTCGAAGAACGCGTACATCGGGCCCTTCCACTCGGTCAGCTTCTCGGCCGTCAGCCCCTTGAAGCTCGCGCCGGGCAGCCAGATCTCTTCAAACACGGTGGGCTCGCCGGAAAAGAACAGCACGCGACGGATCTGCACGACGCTGTCGCCGGCCTTGAGCTCGAGCAGGCGCGCGATCTCGGCCGGTGCGCGCAGGCGCTTGCACTCGAGCACACGACTGCTCGGATAGTGCTGCTCGCCCTGCTCCGGCATCAGGCGCAAGAATCGGAACTGGACGCCCTCTTCGTAATGCGTGGTGACGAACGTGCCCTTGCCCTGCCGCCGTGCCACCAGGTTTTCGGCTGCCAACTCGTCGATCGCCTTGCGCACCGTCCCCTGGCTGACCTTGTAGCGGGCCGCCAATTCCATTTCGCTGGGGATCATCTCGCCGGGCTTCCACTCGCCGGCTTGCAGGCTTTGCAGGATCAGCGTCTTGATCTGCTGGTACAGCGGACTGAACGTGGGCGAGCCGCCCCCTGTGCCCGCAGGTGCAGGCGACGCGCCCGCCTCACCGCCCGAAGACGGCGGCATGGCAGCGGATTGAGGGCTTGATGTGCTCGACATAACCGCCGATTTCACCACAAAAGCGACAAAGGCGTCCAGCCCGTTTATAGAATGTCTTATGTCTTATATAAGACAGAAGATTGATTGACTTTGAATTGAGGCCGGGCCTACACTCGCGCCTGTTCCGGGCGACGAGGCGCACCCATGCCACGACGGCCCCAAGGTCAATCGCAAGTGTGTTTCCACATCGCCATGCGGACGCAGTAAACTGCGAGGCTCTTGCCGATTCCGAGCCGTCCGCCCATGAGGCGCCGACCGTTGCCGGCAATGCCTGCGAGGCTGCACTCGCATCCCGCCAGGATGCCCGCCGCGCGCAGTGCGATCCGCTTTCACTACCGTTTGGAGAGTTCTCATGGCAAAAGCACCCATGCGCGTCGCAGTGACCGGCGCTGCTGGACAGATCGGTTACGCCCTGCTGTTCCGCATCGCCGCCGGCGAAATGCTGGGCAAGGATCAGCCCGTCATCCTGCAACTGCTGGAAATCCCCGATGAGAAGGCCCAGAAGGCACTCAAGGGCGTGATGATGGAGATCGAAGACTGCGCCTTCCCGCTGCTGGCCGGCATGGAAGCCCACTCCGACCCGATGACCGCGTTCAAGGACGTCGACGTGGCCCTGCTGGTGGGCGCCCGCCCCCGCGGCCCGGGCATGGAGCGCAAGGACCTGCTCTCCGCCAACGCGCAGATCTTCACGGCACAGGGCAAGGCCCTGAACGCCGTTGCCAAGCGCGACGTCAAGGTGCTGGTGGTCGGCAACCCGGCCAACACGAACGCCTACATCGCCATGAAGTCGGCGCCGGACCTGCCGCGCGAGAACTTCACCGCCATGCTGCGCCTGGACCACAACCGCGCCCTGTCGCAGATCGCCGCCAAGACCGGCAAGCCGGTGTCCTCGATCGAAAAGCTGTTCGTGTGGGGCAACCACAGCCCGACCATGTACGCCGACTACCGCTACGCCACCATCGAGGGCAAGAGCGTCAAGGACATGATCAACGACCCGGTATGGAACAACGACGTGTTCCTGCCGACCGTGGGCAAGCGCGGCGCCGCCATCATCGAGGCGCGCGGCCTGTCCTCGGCTGCATCGGCTGCCAACGCCGCCATCGACCACGTGCGCGACTGGGTGCTCGGCTCCAACGGCAAGATCGTGACGATGGGCGTGCCGTCCAACGGCGAATACGGCATTCCGAAGGACGTGATGTTCGGCTTCCCGGTCACGACCGAGAACGGCAAATACAAGATCGTCGAAGGCCTGGAGATCGACGAGTACAGCCAAGGCAAGATCAACATCACGCTCAAGGAACTGCAGGAAGAGCAGGATGGCGTGAAGCACCTGCTGGGCTGATCGCATGATCTGACGAAGAAACCGGAGGCGGTCGCCAGCGAACCCTCCGGTTTTTTCACATCCGAACCCTGGCGCCACGCAGGACATGCCACCCAACCCTTACAACGCAGTGCATCCCACCGAGGTTTTGTTCCAGGACGATGCCATGCCGGCGCAACTGCCTGTCTGCGACCACTACGCGGGCGCGGAAAGGCTGATGCGCAAGTCGCTCGCCCTGCAACAAGCCCTTGGCCCGGTCTTCGACATCACGTTCGATTGCGAGGACGGCGCCGCCGTCGGCCAGGAGCGCGCGCATGCCGAACTCGCCGCCGCGCTCATCAACAGCGACGACAACCACTTCAACCGCGTCGGCGTCCGCATTCACGACCCGAACCACGACGCGTGGACGCAGGACGTCGACATCCTCGTGGGCCAGGCAGGCAGCCGTCTTGCTTACGTGACCGTGCCGAAGGTGCGCGACGTGGTGGAAGTCGCGCGCGTGACCGATCGCGTGAACCAGGCCGCCAGGGCAGCCGGCATTGCGCGGCACCTGCCCATCCACGTGCTGATCGAAACGCATGGCGCGCTCGCGCAGGTGTTCGACATTGCGTCGCTGGTGCAGGTGGAATGCCTGAGCTTCGGGCTGATGGATTTCGTCTCGGCGCACAACGGTGCGATCCCGGGCGCCGCGATGGGCTCGCCGGAACAGTTCGAGCATCCGCTGATCCGCCGCGCGCTGGCCGAGATTTCCGCCGCGTGCCACGCGCACGGCAAGGTGCCGTCGCACAACGTCAGCACCGACATCAAGCATCCGGAACGCGCCGGCAGCGACGCTGCGCGCGCCCGCAGCGAATTCGGCTACCTGCGCAAATGGAGTATCCATCCGGACCAGATTGCGCCGATCGTGTCCGCATTCCGCCCGTCGCACGAAGAAGTGACACACGCGGCCGCCATTCTTGCCGCAGCGCAGGACGCGTCGTGGGGCCCGATCCAGCATGACGGCCGCCTGCACGACCGCGCAAGCTATCGGTACTGGTGGGCCGTGCTGCAACGCGCTCACGCGACGGGCGTCGACATGCCGGCCGAAGCTGCCGCGCGTTTCTTCGGATAGAAAAAGGAGACCCGACATGACTGCCACCCCGCAAACCAGCGCAGGCGCGCGTTTCCGCCAGGCCCTGGCGGACGAATCGCCGTTGCAGATCGTCGGCGCGATCAATGCCAACCACGCCCTGCTCGCCAAGCGCGCCGGCTACCGCGCGATCTACCTGTCGGGCGGCGGCGTGGCGGCCGGCTCGCTGGGCTTGCCCGACCTGGGCATCTCGGGCCTGGACGACGTGCTGACCGACGTGCGCCGCATCACGGACGTGTGCGATGTGCCGCTGCTCGTGGATGTCGATACCGGCTTTGGCGCTTCCGCATTCAACGTCGCCCGCACGACCAAGTCGCTCATCAAGTTCGGTGCGGCGGCCATGCATATCGAAGACCAGGTCGGCGCGAAGCGCTGCGGCCATCGCCCGAACAAGGAGATTGTCTCGAAAGACGAGATGGTGGACCGCATCAAGGCCGCCGTCGACGCGCGCACGGACGCCAGCTTCGTCGTCATGGCCCGCACCGATGCGCTGGCCGTCGAAGGCCTGGACCGCGCCCTGGAGCGCGCCGTGGCTTGCGTCGAGGCCGGCGCGGACGCCATCTTTCCCGAAGCGATGACGGAACTGTCGATGTATCGCAAGTTCGTCGATGCGGTAAAGGTGCCGGTGCTGGCCAACATCACCGAGTTTGGCCAGACGCCGCTGTTTACGCGCGAGGAACTGGCCTCGGCGGGCGTGTCGATGATCCTGTACCCGCTGTCCGCCTTCCGCGCGATGAACAAGGCGGCGGAGAACGTCTACGCCGCCATCCGGCGCGACGGCACGCAGAAGAACGTCGTCGACACCATGCAGACGCGCATGGAACTGTACGAAAGCATCGGTTACCACGATTACGAGGCCAGACTCGACGCGCTGTTCGCACAGAACCGCGGTTGAGCCGGGCAACCCATCCACCCCTCAGACAAGGAGAACGGAAGACGAAACAGCGAGGCAGGCTGGACGGAAACGGTGCGTGGCACGCGCATGCAACAGAACGTTGGGCGCGGCGTCCAAATCGGTCAAAATACCGGCCGGTGCGCGCCACGCCTGGGCCATCCCGGCCAGGACAGCCGCCTCCCTGATCCAGTCTTACCGAAGGAAACCCTATGAACAAATTCATCGTGGGCGCTTGCGCCGGCGTCCTGTCGCTGGCCGCATCGCAGTATGCAACCGCCCAGACTTCGACCACCGCCAAGCCGGCCGCCAAGAAGAAGGCTCCGACCAAGAAGAAGGCTGCCAAGAAAGCGGCTCCGGTCGCCGCTGCAGAGCAGCCCGAAGGCGTGCAGTGGAAGTGCGAGCTCGGCAATGACCTGTACATCAAGGGCGACATGGCCCGCGACCAGATCATCACGTTGCACTGGAAGGGCAAGAACTACCAGCTGCCGCGCCAGATGACCCGCACCGGCGCCGACCGCTACTTCGACCAGAAGACGGGGATGGACTTGGTGGTCATTCCGTCCAAGGCGATGCTGTTCGACCGCAATGAAGGCCACCGCCTGGCGGACGAGTGCCAGACCGCCGAAATGGCGGCCGGTGCTCCGGCACCGACGCAAGCCGGCGCCCTGCGCGCTCCGGCGGGCCTGCCGCTGATGATGCAGGACAGCGCTGCTCCGGCGCCCGCTCCGGAAGGCGCCCAGCCGGCCAAGCAGTAAGCGCAGGATTGCGCCAGTGGCCATGGGCGACGGGCCAGTGCGCGACCGTGTCGGTCCCGCACCGGCCGCCCAGGCTCTGACGCACGGAACATCGCGGCCGGAATCCCGCCGCGGCCCATCTTCGGCTGCCAGCCGGCCGGAGATGACAAAGATGCCGTCACCCACGCATGGAGGTGTCGCCGAGGACCATGCGTGGAGGACATGCAGTGCAACGAACATCACGACCGCCCGCACGCGCCGATCGCCAGCGCGATCACCGTCCGACCGACGACGGCAAGGCGCTCGCGGCAGTCGTGCTGGAGTTGGTTTGTACGTGATTTGACTGGTTGATTTGACGTCTCTGCAACGGACGCCCTCAAGCGCCCCGCGCATCCCTAAGCCTTGGAGTCATGCCATGCCCCACAACCTGAATAAAACACTCAAGGAATTCAAGATCAACGGCGGCCAGACCGGCAAGTTCCATTCCCTGCCGCAACTGGGCAAGGAACTGGGCGTGGCGATCGAGCGCCTGCCGGTGTCGATCCGGATCGTGCTGGAATCCGTGCTGCGCAACTGCGACGGCAAGAAGGTGACCGAGGAGCACGTCGAACAACTGGCGAACTGGAAGCCGAACGCCGAGCGCGTCGACGAAATCCCGTTCGTGGTCGCCCGCGTGGTGCTGCAGGACTTTACCGGCGTGCCGCTGCTGGCGGACCTCGCCGCCATGCGCAACGTGGCCTCGCGCATGGGCAAGGACCCCAAGAAGATCGAGCCGCTCGTGCCGGTCGACCTGGTGGTCGACCACTCGGTGCAGATCGACCACTTCCGCGAGAAGAAGGCGCTCGACCTGAACATGCAGCTGGAATTCCAGCGCAACAACGAGCGCTACCAGTTCATGAAGTGGGGCATGCAGGCGTTTGATACGTTCGGCGTGGTGCAGCCGGGCTTCGGCATCGTCCACCAGGTCAACCTGGAATACCTGGCGCGCGGCGTCCATAAAAAGGACGGCGTGTACTACCCGGATACGCTGGTCGGCACCGACAGCCACACCACCATGATCAACGGCATCGGCGTGGTCGGCTGGGGCGTGGGCGGCATCGAAGCCGAAGCCGGCATGCTCGGCCAGCCGGTGTACTTCCTGACGCCCGACGTGGTCGGCGTGGAGCTCAAGGGCCGCCTGCGCGAAGGCGTGACAGCCACCGACCTGGTGCTCACCATCACCGAAATGCTGCGCAAGGAAAAGGTCGTCGGCAAGTTCGTCGAGTTCTTCGGCGAAGGCACGGCCAGCCTGTCGCTGCCGGACCGCGCGACCATCGGCAACATGGCGCCGGAATACGGCGCGACGATGGGCTTCTTCCCGGTCGACGAAAAGACGGTCGAGTACTTCAAGGGCACCGGCCGTACTGAAGAAGAAATCGCCGCGTTCGAGGCCTACTTCAAGGCCCAGAAGCTGTTCGGCATCCCGAAGGCCGGCGAGATCGACTATACCAAGACGCTCACGCTGGACCTCGGCACGGTGGCCCCGTCGCTGGCCGGCCCGAAGCGCCCGCAAGACCGCATCGAAATCGGGAACGTGAAGGCGACGTTCTCGTCGCTGTTCTCGAAGCCGGTGGCCGAGAACGGCTTCAACAAGGACGCAGCCGACCTCGACAAGACCTACACGACGAGCAACGGCGTGAACGTGAAGAACGGCGACGTGCTGATCGCCGCCATCACGTCGTGCACGAACACCTCCAACCCGAGCGTGCTGCTGGCAGCCGGTCTGCTGGCCAAGAAGGCCGTGGAAGCCGGCCTGGAAGTCGCGCCGCACATCAAGACCTCGCTCGCCCCGGGCAGCCGCGTGGTGACGAAGTACCTGGAGGCTGCCGGCCTGCTGCCGTACCTCGAAAAGCTGGGCTTCGGCGTGACGGCCTACGGCTGCACCACCTGCATCGGCAACGCCGGCGACCTGACGCCCGAGCTGAACGAAGCCATCGTGAAGAACGACATCGTGGCCGCCGCCGTGCTGTCGGGCAACCGCAACTTTGAGGCGCGCATTCACCCGAACATCCGCGCCAACTTCCTCGCTTCGCCGCCGCTGGTCGTGGCATACGCGATCGCCGGCAACGTGACGCGCGACCTGATGACCGAGCCGGTCGGCAAGGGCAAGAAGGGGCAGGACGTCTACCTGGGCGACATCTGGCCGAGCTCGGACGAGATCGCCAAGCTGATGAAGTTCGCGATGAACGCCGACACGTTCCGCACCAACTACGAGCAGGTCAAGAAGCCGTCCAAGCTGTGGGCCAACGTCAAGGGCACGAAGGGCCAGGTCTACGACTGGCCGAAGTCGACGTACATTGCCGAGCCGCCGTTCTTCGAAGGCTTCGACATGACGCCGGCCGCCGCATCGGCATCGGTCAAGGGCGCACGTGCGCTGGGCGTGTTCGGCGACTCGGTGACGACCGACCACATCTCCCCGGCCGGTTCGATCAAGGAAACGTCGCCCGCCGGCAAGTACCTGCTGGCCAACGGCGTGCTCAAGGCCGACTTCAACAGCTACGGCTCGCGCCGCGGCAACCATGAGGTGATGATGCGCGGCACGTTTGCCAACGTGCGCATCAAGAACCTGATGATCCCCCCGAAGGCCGACGGCTCGCGTGTGGAAGGCGGCGAGACGCTGTTCCAGCCGAGCGGCGAGCAGATGTCGATCTACGACGCAGCCATGAAGTACATCGCCGAAGGCACGCCAACGGTCGTGTTTGGCGGCGAAGAGTACGGCACGGGCAGCTCGCGCGACTGGGCCGCCAAAGGCACGCAGCTGCTGGGCGTGAAGGCCGTGATCGCGCGCAGCTTCGAGCGCATCCACCGCTCCAACCTGGTCGGCATGGGCGTGCTGCCGCTGCAGTTCAAGGGCAATGACTCGGCGCAGTCGCTGGGCATCGTGGGCAACGAGACCTTCGACATCGAAGGCCTGGAAGGCGAAATCAGGCCGCAACAGGACGTTACCCTGGTGATCCATCGCGCCAACGGCGAGACGCAGCGTGTGCCGCTGCTGCTGCGCATCGACACGCCGATCGAGGTCGACTACTACAAGCACGGCGGCATCCTGCCGTTCGTGCTGCGCCAGTTGCTGGCCGCCTGAGCCAACGCTGCGCTGCCGCAGATCGAAGCCGGCTCTTCGGAGCCGGCTTTTTTATCGCTTGTGACCCGTCCTGAATAAGGTTGACACTTTTTCCTGGTGGAGCAAGGAGAGTCAAGATGCAAGGGGCAAAGAAGCGAACGCAGCGGGACTACAGTCTGGCTTTTACGCTGTCGGTAGTGGAGCAGGTCGAAAGAGGCGAACTGAGCTACAAGCAGGCGCAGCAGCGGTACGCAATCCAGGGTCGCTCGACGGTGCTGTCCAAGGGCTGAGTGTCGAGCGGGCCTGCCGATACATCGGCATCAGCCGCCAGGCGTACTACAAGTGCTGCGCGCGCGAGCGCACCCGCAGCGCCCAGGTCGAGCAGGTCACCACGCTGGTGCGGCACGTGCGCCTGCGCCAGCCGCGCCTGGGTACGCGCAAGCTGCACCACCTGCTCGCGCCTGAACCGACGCAGGCGGGCATCGCACTCGGGCGTGACCGGTTGTTCGTCCTGCTGCGTGCCGCGCGCCTGCTGGTTCCCCAACAACGGGCGTATCACAAGACTACACACAGCCACCACCGTTTCCGGCGGCACCCGAACCTGCTCAAGGAAGGTCCGAACCAAGTCGTCCCCACAGGCCCGGAGCCGGTCTGGGTGACCGACATCACGTACTTGCCGACTGCAGGACGCTGCGCGTACCTGAGCCTGGTGACGGACGCGTACTCACGCAAGATCGTCGGCTACCACGTGTACGAGAGCCCGCATGCCGAGTCGGTCAGCCGAGCACTTAAGGATGGGGCGTGGCCAGGTCGATGGCCTGGTGCGGGCGCTCGCAGTTATACACGGTGCGCCAAGCATCCAGCGCGTGCTGGACCGCGTCGCAAGAGGCGAAGTAGCGCCCGGCCAGGGCCTCGGCCTTGAGCGTGCGGTGGAAGCGCTCGTCCTTGCCGTCGGTCTGCGGGTGGGCCGGGCGGCTGTAGCCCAGGCGCACACCGAGGCGGATAAGCCAGACGCCCAGGCCCGTAAGTTGCCCTGGCTGGGTAGGGCTGCCCCAGGGCGCCCCGTTATCGGCATTGATGCGCAGCGGCAGCCCATAGCGCTCGAAGGCCTGGCGCAAGTGACGCTGCACGACCGCGCTCTGCGTCTGCGTGCAGGCGGCCAGCACCAGGTTGAAGCGGGAGTGATCGTCGATCACGGTCAGCGGCGAGCAGCGCTGGCCGTCGGCCAACGCGAACCCGCCCTTGAAGTCCATCTGCCAGAGCTGGTTCGGTTCGGCGTGCTCGAAACGCTGCCAGGGCGTGGAGGCGTTTGAGGCTTCGGGTGCAATCAACCCATGCCGATGCAGGATGGACGTCACGGTGCTGGGTGCCGGTACATCACTCCAGCCCAAGTCGGCCAAGCGGCGGCTGATCTTGCGCCCGCCCCACGCAGGGTGCTGCTGGCGTAGCGCGATGACAGCCTGTTCAAGCGGGGCGTCGGTACGCATCGGGCTGTGCGAGGGACGGCGCGTCCGGTCAGCCAGACCGGCGTCCCCCGACTCAACGTAACGTGCCAGCCACTTGTAGCCGGTCTGCGGGCTGATGCTGAAGCGCCGGCACAGTTCGCGCCGATTACTCCCTTCCTGCAGAGCCAGTAGAACGAATTCCTGACGAAGGCTCATGGTGTCTCGTGTGCTCCAGGGCATGGCCTGACCTCCGAGCGAATGTGCCGCTCAAAGTGTCAACCATGTCCTCGCACACCTGTCACCTATGTCTCCGGTCCGTACAGCAAGACAAAGAAAGTAAGTCTTGCCCGGCAGGGTACGAAACAGAGATGAACCACAACCGCCCACCGCAGGCAACACACCGCCCCAAAAACCCTAGCCCCCCACCAGCATCCCCTGCTTCTCAATAAACCGAATCACCTCATCCAACCCACCCTGCGCCCGCAGATTGCACATCACGAACGGCCGCTCGCCGCGCATCTTGCGCGTGTCGCTCTCCATCACCTCCAGCGATGCCCCGACATACGGCGCCAGGTCCGTCTTGTTGATGATGAGCAGGTCCGACTTGGTGATGCCCGGGCCGCCCTTGCGGGGGATTTTCTCGCCGCCCGCCACGTCGATCACATAGATGGTCAGGTCCGACAGCTCGGGGCTGAACGTCGCCGCGAGGTTGTCCCCGCCCGACTCAATGAAGACCACATCCGCATCCGGAAACTTGGAGAGCATGCGATCCACCGCTTCGAGGTTGATCGACGCATCTTCACGGATGGCCGTGTGCGGGCAGCCGCCCGTCTCGACGCCCATGATGCGTTCGGCCGGCAGCGCGCCGGAGATGGTCAGCAGGCGCTGATCTTCCTTCGTATAGATGTCGTTGGTGATCGCCACGAGGTCGTAGCGCTCGCGCATGGCCTTGCAGAGCATTTCGAGCAGCGTGGTCTTGCCGGAGCCCACCGGGCCGCCCACGCCAACGCGCAGGGCAGGAAGTTTCTTGGTTCGCATGTTGATCAGGTTCAGGATCGAAAGAGTCGTGAGTATTGCGTTTCATGCCGGGCAGACAACACGCCCAGCCCGGGCGAAAACGTAGACAGTTCAGGCGGATGACAGGCCGCACGCCGGGTAGCCTCTTCGACCGCACGCGCCACCGCTGCGTGCAGGCCAAAGAGAATCCGTTGCCCTGCAGCCTGCCCGAGCGGCACGGCCTTCACCGCCGCTGCCATCTGGTTTTCCACCCAGGCAAAGCAGTACGCCGTCACGCCGTCGCGCGGGTCGACATTCAGTGCGGCAGCGGCGGCGGCAAAGGCGGTCGGAAACGTCACTGAAGCGCGCGCGGCCAATGCGCTGCGCAGTGCTTCGTCGCCCCACGCCATCTGCTGGATGAGGCGACTGAGCGACCAGCCCATCTGCGACGTTTCGAGCCGCAGCTCGCGCGTCTCGCGGGTCGCGAGGAACCACGCATCGCGCTCGGCCACGGCATCGAAGCGGCCGGCCTGCCAATCGGCAAACTGCAGCAGCCACAACGGCGCCTCGCAGGCGGCCAGCACGTCGAGCCCCTCAACAATCCACGCGGCAGCCGACGCCTCATCGGTCACGTGCCGCACGTCCACCGCCGCCTCCAGCCCCTGCGAATAGCTGAACGCGCCCACCGGCAGCGCCGGGGACGCGAGATGCAGCAAGGCGGTGAGCTGCGCCGCGTTAGTCATGGTGATGGTGGTGATGGCCGCACCCGGGGCCATGCACATGGCCGTGGTCGTGATCGTGACCGTGCGCGTGATCGTGGCTATGCGAGTGACCATGGCCGTGGTCATGCGCGTAACTGTGGCCATGACCGTGCCCGTGGTGCTCGTAATACAGCGCTTGCGCGGCCGCGTAGTCCTCTTCGAACGTCGCATCGTGGCCGTGACGATGGCCGCCGCCATAGGCGCCCGCCTCGGGCTCGAACGGCGCTTCCACATGCGCGACGGTCACGCCGAGGCGGACCAGCATGTCTTCAAGCACCGGATCGGCCTCGAGCTGCAGCACATCGGCGCTGACCTGCACGGGCGTGTGGCGATTGCCGAGGTGGTAGGCAGCGCGCATCAGCGCAAGACGGTTGTCGCTGCTCACGCGCAGGACCTGTTCAGGGGCGGCCTGCACTTCCACCAGTGTGCCGTCTTCAGCGACCAGCACATCGCCGCCGCGCATGACGGTGCCGCGCGGCAGCACGACGGCCACTTCACGGCCATCGTCGAGCGTGGCGCGCAGGCGGCTGCGGCTGCGCTCCAGGAAGGGGAGCACCAGCTTGGGCGCACGCTTGACCAGCACGGAGGCCAGACCATGTGGTGCGGGGAGGTGTTTGTTGATGGAAAGCATTTTTACGACCTGATTCGTCATCCAGCTATGAAGCTCGAAGTTCTGAACTCCAAACGTGGGGTTCTGAACTTCAAAGGTTGAGTTCGAAACCTCAAGCGTCGCGTTCTGAACTCCAAGCTTTGGGTTCAGAGACCCCACGCATCGGGTTCGGAACTTCCCGTGTCGAGTTCTGATCTCCAAACGCCGAGTTCTGATCTCCAAGCGTGGAGTTTCGATCTCGGCGTGGCAGCGCATTTCTCATTTCACCCCCTGCCGGGAGCGACTCACTTTCTTTGTCTTGCCCAAAAAAGTAGGTCGTGCCCGGCAGGGTACGAAAAGGGGATGGACCACCAAGGCCCTTTCCCCAAGAGCCTGTCAGGAATTTTGTGTTTGAGGCATAGCATGTTGGAAAGGAGCATCTATGCCAAGCAAGAAGAAACCGGCGGCAGCCGGCACGGCGGCGCTGCCGTCTATTCCCCACGAACTCATTGAACAACTGACCGGCGGCACCACGCCGATGACGGCCGAACAGATCAACGCCACCACCATGGCGCTGAAGAAAGCGCTGATCGAGCGGGCGCTGGGCGCAGAACTGTCGTACCACCTGGGCTACCCGCCCGGCAGCGCCCGCCCCGAGGATGCAGCCAACCAGCGCAACGGCAAGTCCGCCAAGACGGTGCTGACTCAGGACGGGCCGCTGCGCATCGAAGTGCCGCGCGACCGCGCAGGCTCCTTCGAGCCCATCCTGATCCCCAAGCACGAGCGGCGTTTCACCGGCTTTGACGACAAGATCGTAGCCATGTACGCGCGGGGCATGACGGTGCGTGAGATCCAGGGCTTTCTGGCCGAGCAGTACGGCACCGAGGTCAGTCCTGAATTCATCAGTTGCGTCACGGATGAGGTAATGGCCGAGGTCACCGCCTGGCAGGCACGCCCGCTGGAGCCGATGTACCCGGTCGTATTCTTCGACTGTCTGCGGGTCAAGATCCGCGAGGATGCCGTGGTGCGCAACAAGGCCATCTATCTGGCGCTGGGCGTGCTGCCCGACGGCACCCGCGACATCCTGGGCCTGTGGATCGAGAACACCGAGGGGGCCAAGTTCTGGATGAAGGTGTTCAACGATCTGAAGACCCGTGGTGTAGCCGACATCCTGATTGCCGTCACCGACGGCCTCAAGGGCATAGCCGAGGCGCTTGGGGCGGTGTTTCCGACCACGACGCTGCAGACCTGTATCGTGCACTTGATCCGCAACAGCCTGGACTATGCCAGCTGGAAGGACCGCAAGGCGCTGGCAGCGGCGCTCAAGCCCATCTACACGGCGCCCAGCGCAGAAGCCGCAGCGGCCCAACTCGATGCCCTGGAAGCTGGTCCCTGGGGGCAGAAGTTTCCCACGGTGGTGGCGGCCTGGCGCCGGGCCTGGGAGCGCGTCATTCCGTTTTTTGCGTTCAGCCCGGCGGTGCGCAAGGTGATTTACACGACCAATGCCATCGAGAGCCTGCACAGTCAGCTGCGCAAAATCATCAAGACGCGGGGGCACTTTCCCAGCGATGATGCCGCCACCAAGCTGCTGTGGCTGGCCTTGCGCAACATCACGGCTGACTGGGGCCGAGCAGCCAGGCAGTGGAAAGACGCCATGAACCAGTTCGCCATCGCCTATGGGGAGCGCTTTACACGACCGGCCGCGTAATATGTCCACCGGGCTCGTCTGAAACGGCAGCCCGAATAAAAAGCCTTGAACACAAAAATTCAGACAGCCCCTTCCCCAAAAACTCAAAACAAAAAGTACCTCTGCGCCATCGGCAACACCTCCGCCGGCTCACAAGTCAACACCGTCCCATCCGCCACCACCTGATACGTCTCCGGATCCACAGTAATGTCAGGCCGCCAGTCGTTATGAATCATGTCTGCCTTGCTCACAGTACGCGTGCCCTTGACCACCGCTGTCGTCTTGGCCAACCCATACTGCTCCGCCACGCCAGCCGCAGCAGCTGATTGCGACAGAAACGTCAACGACGTCCGCCCCAGCGCCCCGCCCGCCGACCCAAACATCGGCCGATAGTGCACCGGCTGCGGTGTCGGGATCGACGCATTCGCATCGCCCATCGCCGCAGAGGCAATCATCCCGCCCTTCAGGATCAGGCTCGGCTTCACACCAAAGAACGCCGGCTTCCACAGCACGAGGTCTGCCCACTTGCCGACTTCAACCGAGCCGACTTCATGTGCGATGCCGTGCGTGAGCGCGGGGTTGATCGTGTACTTGGCCACGTACCGCTTGACGCGGAAGTTGTCATGCCCGCCGCGCGCATCGTTCGGATCACCGGCCAGCTTGCCGCGCTGCACCTTCATCTTGTGGGCGGTCTGCCACGTACGCAGCACGACTTCGCCGACGCGGCCCATGGCCTGCGAATCGCTGGAGATCATCGAGAACGCGCCGAGGTCGTGCAGGATGTCTTCGGCGGCAATCGTCTCGCGGCGGATGCGGCTCTCGGCAAAGGCGATGTCTTCGGCGATGGACGCATCGAGGTGATGACACACCATCAGCATGTCGAGGTGCTCGTCCAGCGTATTGACGGTGAACGGCCGCGTCGGGTTGGTCGACGACGGCAGTACGTTCGATTCACCGCACACGCGGATGATGTCGGGCGCGTGCCCGCCGCCCGCGCCTTCGGTGTGATACGTGTGGATCGTGCGGCCTTTGAATGCGGCGACGGTGGCCTCGACAAAGCCCGATTCGTTCAACGTATCGGTGTGGATGGCGACCTGCGTGTCGGTGTCGTCCGCCACGCCCAGGCAGCAGTCGATGGCGGCAGGCGTGGAGCCCCAGTCTTCGTGCAGCTTCAGGCCGATGGCGCCTGCGTCGATCTGCTCGCGCAGCGCGCCCGGCAGGCTGCCGTTGCCCTTGCCCAGGAAGCCGATGTTCATCGGGTAGGCATCCGCGGCCTGCAGCATGCGCTGCATGTACCACGGGCCCGGCGTGCAGGTGGTGGCGTAGGTGCCGGTGGCGGGGCCGGTGCCGCCGCCGATCATCGTCGTCACGCCGCTGTTGAGCGCCTCGTCGATCTGCTGCGGGCAGATGAAGTGGATGTGCGAGTCGACGCCGCCGGCAGTGACGATCATGCCCTCGCCCGCGATGATCTCGGTGCCGGGGCCGATGACGATGGTCACGCCGGGCTGGATGTCCGGATTGCCCGCCTTGCCGATCGCCGAGATGCGGCCGTGCTTCAGGCCGATGTCGGCCTTGACGATGCCCCAGTGGTCGATGATCAGCGCGTTGGTGATGACGGTGTCGGCGCAGTCTTTCGATTCGCGCTGGCTCTGGCCCATGCCGTCGCGGATGACCTTGCCGCCGCCGAATTTCACCTCCTCGCCGTAGAGGGTGAAGTCGCGTTCGACTTCGACGATGAGTTCGGTGTCGGCCAGGCGGACGCGGTCGCCCGTGGTGGGGCCGAACATTTCCGCATACGCGCGGCGATTGATCTTCAATGTCATGTCCGTGTCTCGCTCAAAGCTTGCCCATCACGCGGCCGGCAAAGCCGTAGACCACGCGGTCACCGGCCAGCGCCACGAGTTCGACCGTGCGCTCCTGCCCCGGCTCGAAGCGCACGGCGGTGCCGGCGGCGATATTGAGCCGATACCCGCGCGCGGCTTCGCGGTCAAAGCGCAGCGCGTCATTCACTTCATAGAAGTGGTAGTGCGAGCCAATCTGCACGGGGCGGTCGCCGGTGTTGGCCACCGTGACCGTCACCGTCGCGCGGCCTGCATTGAGTTCGAGATCGCCGTCTTGCGGCAGGAGTTCACCGGGGATCATGGTGCAAGCCCTCTCAGATGGCCGTGACGAGCAGGCCTGCGCCGTACAGCGCCACGCCCACGCCCGACAGACGCGCCAGCCATGCCAGACGTAGCTTCAGCGCAAAGCCCGCGCCGATGCCCGCGGTGTGCAGCAGCGCCGTCGCCACGGCAAAGCCGCCGACGAAATACGGGAACATGGCCTGCGCCCCTGCGGGGAATTCCGTGCCGTGCGCATAGCCGTGGAACAGCGCGAACGCGCCGCACAGCAGTGCACCGCCCCACGTCGGCAGCTGCGCGCGCGCGGCAATCAGCAGGCCGAATACCAGCAGCGATGCGGCGATCATCGGTTCGGCCATCGGCACCGCCACGCCGCCTGCGCCCAGCAGCGCGCCCAGGATCATCAACGCGACAAAGGCGACCGGCGCCCAGAGCGCATCGCGCACCGAGCGCGAGGCCAGTGCGCTCCACACGCCCACGGCCACCATCGCCAGCAAGTGGTCTGCGCCTGTGAGCGGATGCAGGAACCCGGCGAGCAGGCTGCCCTCAGCGGTATGGCCCGGATGCCCCGGGTGGGCAAACGCGATGGAGGCGCCAAACGTAAGCGCGATGGCCGCAGCGGGCCGGACGAAGCGAGACAGGGTTGGCGTCATGGCAGGACTCGTAGTGGTGAGTGGCGTGCGGACTTCAAACTTGGAAATCAAAATTCAAACGATGGGGTGGTGGACGGTGACGAGCTTCGTGCCGTCCGGGAACGTGGCTTCGACCTGGATGTCGGGAATCATCTCGGCCACGCCGTCCATCACGTCATTGCGCGTGAGAAGCGTGGTGCCGTAGTGCATCAACTCGGCGACCGTCCTGCCATCGCGTGCGCCTTCCATGATGGCGGCGCTGATGAAGGCGACGGCTTCCGGGTAATTGAGCTTGAGGCCGCGGCCCTTGCGGCGCTCGGCCAGCAAGGCGGCGGTGAAGATCAGCAGCTTGTCTTTTTCGCGCGGGGTCAGTTCCACGAGGGGCTCTCTTCGGTGAGGGTCAATTCAGTTCAGTGCAGATCGGGCGATGCGAGGTCGGGTCGCCAACATGTGGCCGTCATGTAGACCAGAGGCGCAGAGGACGGCCCGCCACGCCATGCATCGGTTCGCGCAGCGCAAGCCACGTCTGTGACAGCAACGCGCGCGCATCTTCGGGCCGGCGTGCGAGCACGCGCAGCAACAAAACGTTTGGCAGGCCGGGCGCATCTTGCGTGAGACACGTCACGCCCGCGCGCAGGTCGGCGTTGTACGGCAGGTGCTCGGCCATCGATTCGGCCAGGGCTTCGGTGGCGCCCTCGCCCACGGCCCACAGCGTGCCCACCATGTGGAAGCCGGCCATGCCCGTCGTCGCATTCAGCACGGGCGATTGCGCGTCGAACGCGGCAGACTCGATCCACAGCGGCTGACCGTTGCAACGCAGAGCGGTGCGCATGGCGATGCGGCCTTCGGCCCATGATTCACCGGCGGCGTGGCGGCCGAGCATGGTGGTGTCCCAACCGATGGCGGTGGCGCCGGGTGCCAGGTCCAGCGTCAGGTCGATGATCGGGCGGGCCTGGTTGAAAACGATGTTCTCTTGCGGCAGCCAGTCGAGCCGCGCCCCCGCCTCCGCCCGGATGGCAACGCGCTGCGTGGCCGTGCGGCCGAGCGACTTGTACCACTTGGTGGCGCCGGGCGTGGTCAGCACGGCGTGCGCATCGGCACCGAGTTCGATGTCGATATCGAGTACATCGCCGCCGGCAATGCCTGCAGGCGGATGCAGCATGACGGCATGGCACACGCCCTCGCCTTCCGGATACAGCGCCTTCTGCACCCGCAGCGGCCCCTGATGCCGGCACGTGGCCAGCACGGTGCGCTCACCGCGCCGTGCAAACGCCAGGTGCAGCGAGGCTTCCCAGGACGCGAACGAATCGGTCTGCGGCGGGACAGGAAAATCGGGATGGCGCATCAGGAAGGCAGCACGGCGGCTAGGAATTTTCTCATCATAGCCAGATGCCACAGATTTGGCATTCGACATTTTCCGTCGAATACCGGGACATCAGCCGGGGCATCAAACGGCGACCAGATCACGCACGCCATCAGCTTCCATATTGGCGCCGTCGCCCTGGGCGATGACCTCGCCACGGCTCATGACGACGTAGCGGTCGGCAATGCTGCGCGCAAAGTCGTAGTACTGCTCGACCAGCAGCACCGACATGCCGAACTCGTCCACCAGGCGCCGCAGCGTGCGGCCGATCTCCTGGATGATCGACGGCTGGATGCCTTCGGTCGGCTCGTCCAGGATCAGCAGGCGCGGCTCGCTCATCAGCGCGCGGCCGATGGCGAGTTGCTGCTGCTGGCCGCCAGACAGATCGCCGCCGCGCCGGCCCTTCATCTCCTTGAGCACTGGAAACAGCTCGTAGATGGAATCGGGCACCTTGGACGGCGCGCGCTTGGCGGCCGCGCCAATCAGCAGGTTCTCTTCCACCGTCAGCCGCGGAAAGATCTCGCGCCCCTGCGGCACATAGGCGAGCCCCTGCGAGACACGCTCATACGCGGGCAGCTTCTGGATGGTGCGCCCTTCCCAATCGATCGCGCCGCTGGCGGTGGGCACCACCCCCATCAAGCATTTGAGCAGCGTCGTCTTGCCCACGCCGTTACGGCCAAGCAGCGTGGTCAGCTTGCCCGTAGGGGCGTCAAAACTGACGTTGCGCAGGATGTGGCTGCCGCCGTAGTACTGGTTCAGTTGTTGGACCTGCAACATCGCGTTCTTTCCTTTTGCCTTGAGAAGGCTCTGAAAAACGTAGCGAGCGGTCCGATGTTGGCCCGAGAAGCGCAGCCGTACACGGGTACGGCGAGCATCACAGGGGCAAGATCGGGACGCGCAGTAGCTTTGCGGAGCCTTCTAACGCCCCAGATAGGATTCGATCACTCGCTCATCGCGCTTGACGGCGTCGAGCGTGCCTTCGGCCAGGACGCTGCCCTCAGCCAGCACGGTCACGCGCCCTTCTGCCCCCGCCAGGGCGGCGACAAACTCCATGTCGTGTTCCACGACCATGATCGAGCACGTGCCACGCAGGCCGTTGAGCAACGTTGCAAGCTGCATCGTCTCTTCATCCGTCATGCCGGCGACAGGCTCATCAAGCAGCAGCAGTTGCGGTTGCTGCATCAGCAGCATGCCGATCTCCAGCCGCTGTTTCTGCCCGTGCGAGAGCAGCCCGGCGGGCCGATAGGCCTCCGCTTCCAGGTGGATGCGGCCGAGCGTTTCTTCGATGCGCTGGCGGCCGTCGCTCAGCAGACGCGCGCGCAGCGAGACCCACCAGCGCTTGTCGGCCTTCATGGCCAGTTCCAGGTTTTCCCACACGGTGTGCTGCTCGAACACGGTCGGCTTCTGAAACTTGCGGCCGATGCCGATCTGCGCGATGCGCGGCTCGGTCAGGCGCAGCAGGTCGATGGTCTGGCCGAGGAAGACACGGCCGGTCACGTCGGCATTGCGCGGCCCGGTCTTGCCGGTAATCACGTCCATCATCGTGGTCTTGCCCGCGCCGTTGGGGCCGATGATGCAGCGCAGCTCGCCGTGGTCGATCGACAGCGTGAGCGCGTTCAGTGCGCGAAAGCCGCCGAAGCGCACGGTCACGTCTTCGAGATACAGAATGGCGCCGTGCGAGACGTCGATCGTGTCCGGCTCGACCAGATGGCCCATGCCGGTGGCGGTGCCCGTCTCGGCACGGTCGGGGAGTTCGGTGAACGTGCTCATGCGTGGTCTCCGGCGGGCGGCGTGGCGGCGGCCGCTTCGCTCGGCGGTGCGGCGGGTGTCGGCAAGCGCTTTTGCAGGCGCCATTGGTTCATCAGTCCCAGCACACCGTTTGGCAGATACAGCGTGACCAGCACAAAGATCGCGCCCAGCACGAACAGCCAGTACTCCGGCACCCATGCGGTCAGCAGCGTCTTCGCGCCGTTGACGAGGAACGCGCCGATGATGGGGCCGATCAACGTGCCGCGCCCGCCCACGGCCACCCACACGGCCATCTCGATGGAGTTGCCCGGCGACATCTCGCCTGGGTTGATGATGCCGACCTGCGGCACGTAGAGCGCGCCCGCAATGCCGCACAGCACGGCGGAGAACGTCCAGACGAACAGCTTGTAGCCGAGCGGGTTGTAACCGGAGAACATCACGCGCGCTTCGGCATCGCGAATGGCGGTGACCACGCGGCCGAACTTGGACGTGACGATGGCGCGGCAGGCGATGAACGCCAGCACGAGCGCCACGAACGTCGCCACGAACAGCACCGTGCGCGTCGGCAATGCGGAGATCGGGAAGCCGAGGATGCGTTTGAAATCCGTAAAGCCGTTGTTGCCGCCAAAGCCCGTCTCGTTACGGAAGAACAGCAGCATGGCCGCATACGTCATCGCCTGCGTGATGATCGACAGGTAGACGCCTTTGACGCGCGAGCGGAAGGCAAAGAAGCCGAACAGCCACGCCAGTACGCCGGGCACCAGAATCACCAGCAGCATCGCCCAGGCGAAATGCTCGGTGCCATGCCAGAACCACGGCAGCTCCTTCCAGTCGAGGAAGACCATGAAGTCCGGCAGGTCGCTCTTGTACACGCCTTCGCGGCCGATGGAGCGCATCAGGTACATGCCCATGCCATAACCGCCGAGCGCGAAGAACAGCCCGTGCCCGAGGCTCAGGATGCCGCAATAGCCCCACACCAGATCGAGCGCCAGCGCCGCGAGCGCGTAGCACATGATCTTGCCGATGAGCGTGAGCGCATACGCCGACAGATGCAGCGGGCTACCCTCCGGCACCAGCAGCGCGCACACCGGCGCGCCAATGCACACGATGAGCGACACGAGCACCAGCGCAGACCATCCGCGCCGCGACAGCAGCGGCATGCGCGCCGGGATATCGAGAGAGAACTTGGTCGTCGTCATATCAGGCCTCGGCGCTGCGGCCCTTGAGGGCGAACAGGCCCTGCGGACGCTTCTGGATGAACAGCACGATCAGCACCAGCACGATGATCTTTGCCAGCACCGCGCCATAGAACGGCTCGATGAATTTGTTGATGAGACCCAGCCCGAACGCACCGATGATCGTGCCGGCCAGTTGCCCCACCCCGCCCAGCACCACGGCCATGAACGAATCGATGATGTAGCTCTGGCCGAGGTCCGGCCCGACGTTGCCGAGCTGCGAGAGCGCGCAGCCGCCCAGGCCGGCAATACCGGCACCGAATGCAAACGCGTAGCTGTCGACCTTCCACGTGCGCACGCCAACGCAGGCCGCCATCGTGCGGTTCTGCGTGGTGGCCCGCACGAACAGGCCCAGGCGCGTGCGGTTGAGCACCGCCCACGCAATCGCCACCACGGCCAGCGCAAACAGCAGGATGACGAGCCGGTTGTAAGGCAGCACGAGGCCCGGATACAGCGCAATGCCGCCGCTCATCCAGCTCGGGTTCGCCACCTCCACGTTCTGCGCACCGAAGATCGAACGCACGGCCTGCATCAGCAGCAGGCTGATCCCGAACGTGGCGAGCAGCGTTTCGAGCGGACGGCCATACAGGTGACGCAAAACCAGCCGCTCCAGCGCAAAGCCGACGATGGCCGCCGCCAGGAACGCAGCAGGCAGCGCCGCGGGCAGATACCAGTCGAACGCGTTCGGAAAGTAGTTGCGGAAAATCGTCTGCACCACGTAGGTGGCGTAGGCACCGATCATCAGGAACTCACCGTGCGCCATGTTGATGACGCCGATGAGCCCGTAGGTGATGGCTAGCCCAAGCGCCGCCAGCAGCAGCACCGAGCCGAGGCTCAGCCCCGCAAACAGGTTGCCGACCAGCTCGGCCTTGCGTTGCTGCGCGGCGAGGCCGTCGAGCGCCTGTTGGGCCGCGGCGCGCAGTTCATCGTCTGCGCCGCTGTCCTTGGCAAGCAACGGGGCGATGCGCTGGCGCGTCTGCGGGTTGGTGTCGCCCGCAAGCAGCTTGAGCGCCTCGAGCTTCTCGGCATGCGTGCCGTCGTCAAGCGCGAGATTGGCCCAGAGGACATGCAGCTTGCTGCGCAACTCCGGATCGGTTTCATGCTTGCGTGCGGCATCGACAATGGGGCGCGACGCCGTCTCGGGATGCGCAAGCAACGTATCGACGGCCTGCGCGCGCACGGCACGATCGGGCGATTGCAGCACGAAGCCGCTCGCCGCGCTGTCCACTTGCGCACGCAGGGCATTGTTCAGTGTGAGGGACTGCAGATCGTCGGCCTTGACGGTGACGGGTTGGCCAGTGATCGCGTCCAGGTACTTCTCGCCGTCCTGACGCACCATGCCGGCGGCAGGCGCGAAGAACAACGCGTCGTTCTGCAAGGCTTGCAGAATCGGCCCGGCTTGTTCGGCGGGCGCAGCGGTCAGCGCGTTGAGCGCCTTGACCTTGGCATCGAAGTCGTCTCCGGCCAGAGGCTTGAGGTCGGCCTGAGTGAGCGGCTGCCCTGCGGCCCACGATTGGGCGGCAGGTACAGCCACCAAGCACAGGGCGCACAGCAGTGCGGCAAGAAAGCGGGTCATGGCAATCCGATGCGTGGCGGCCGGCACGGAGCCCGGCCAGCCACGTCGTACAGCGTCGTTCAAAAGGCGGCCATGCTCGTCACATGGCCGGCCCGCGAGGTCACATCACTTGCTTGCAACCATGTCGGGCTTGCCTTCGTTGCCGGGGATGTACGGGCTCCACGGCTTGGCGCGGATCACCGTCGGCGTCTTCCACACGACGTTGAACTGGCCATCGCCCCTGACCTCGCCAATCATCACGGGCTTGCTCAGGTGATGGTTGTTGTTCATCACGAGCGTGTAGCCCGACGGCGCCTTGAACTGCTGGCCGTACATCGCCTGACGCACCTTGTCCACGTCGGTGGTGCCGGCCTTTTCGACGGCCTGCTTCCACATCATGATGCCGACGTAGGTCGCTTCCATCGGGTCGTTGGTGACGCGCTTGTCGCCGCCCGGCAGGTTGTTGGCCTTGACCCATGCAGCCCACTTCTTCTTGAAGTCTTCGTTGACGGGGTTCTTGACCGACATGAAGTAGTTCCATGCGGCAAGCTGGCCGGCCAGCGGCTTGGTGTCGATGCCGCGCAGCTCTTCCTCACCGACCGAGAACGCCACCACCGGCACATCCTTGGCCTTCAGGCCCGCGTTGCCGAGTTCCTTGTAGAACGGCACGTTGGAGTCGCCGTTGATGGTCGAGATGACCGCAGTCTTGCCGCCCTGCGAGAACTTCTTGATGTTGGCAACGATGGTCTGGTAATCGGAGTGGCCGAACGGCGTGTAGACCTCTTCGATGTCGCTGTCCTTCACGCCCTTGCTGTGCAGGAACGCGCGCAGGATCTTGTTGGTCGTGCGCGGATAGACGTAATCGGTACCGAGCAGGAAGAAGCGCTTGGCACCGCCGCCTTCCTTGCTCATCAGGTATTCCACGGCCGGAATGGCCTGCTGGTTAGGCGCCGCGCCAGTGTAGAAGACGTTCTTCGACATTTCTTCGCCTTCGTACTGCACCGGGTAGAACAGCAGGCCGTTCAGCTCTTCATACACCGGCAGCACCGACTTGCGCGACACCGACGTCCAGCAGCCGAACGTCACGGCCACCTTGTCCTGCGTGAGCAGCCCGCGCGCCTTCTCGGCAAACAGCGGCCAGTTCGACGCCGGATCCACTACCACCGGCTGGAGCTTGCGGCCCAGCACGCCGCCGCTCTTGTTGATCTCGTCGATGGTCATCAGCGCCACGTCTTTCAACGACGTTTCGGAGATCGCCATGGTGCCTGAGAGCGAATGCAGGATGCCGACCTTGATCGGATCCTTTGCCTGCGCAAACGCCAGGCTCGACATGGACAACAGCGTTGCGCCAGCGACGGCTGACAGCTTCAACAGCTCACGACGTTTCATTGCGGCTCCTCTTGTTGGTAGTGAGAACGACTCCCGGGGCCGAAAGTGCAACTACCGTGCCATCGCTTTTCGCTCGCTCGATGGGAAATCGGCGCCAAAACGGTGCCAATACCGCTCCAACTCCGCGCATTGGGGCGTGGTCGTGCTCAGACGTGGGGCAGGCGTCGATAAGCAACAAAACGGGCGAAGCGCAAGCTCACGCGCGCGCAAAAAGAAAGGCCGGCATTGCGCCGGCCCTTGGAAGCCTGAAGAGCGTGCCGCTAGGAGTAGCGGCGCGAGATCGTTTCTGCCACGCACACCGGGCGCTCCTGTCCTTCACGCTCGAACGTCACGGCCCACGTCATCTGTGCACCGGTCAGGGCGGGGGCATTGGGCAGCGGCGGCAGCAGCTCCATCTCGAGCAGCTTCACGCGCGCTCGCACGCGGCTGCCAACCGGCACGGGTGCCGTAAAGCGGACCCGGTTCAGGCCGTAATTGACGCCCATTTTCACGTCGGACATCTTCAGGGCCTTCTCCATCAGCATCGGCAACAGCGACAGCGTCAGGAACCCGTGCGCCACCGGCGCGCCAAACGGCGATTCGCGCTTGGCGCGTTCCACATCGACGTGAATCCACTGGTGATCGCCCGTGGCCTCGGCAAACAGGTTCACCTGGTGCTGCGTGATCTCGGTCCAGTCGCTCACCGCGACTTCCTGGCCGACCAGCCCCTTGAGCTCGTCGAGCGATTCGATGATGCGCATGTGGTTTGTCTCCTCGGGTGGTGGAATGCGCAGCGAATCAGACTTTGGGCCGGCGGCCGAACAAGCCCATGCCAGTCACCGTGCAGACCAGTTCGCCGCGCTGGTTGCGTGCTTCCCAGCGGTTGACCGCCACGCCGCGATCCGGCTTCGACTGGGACGGCCGCACTTCCATGCACGTGCTCGACACCGACAGCGTATCGCCCGGATACACCGGCTTGATCCAGCGGATCTCGTCCACGCCAGGCGAACCCATGCTGGCCGCCTTGCTCAGGAAACCCTGCACCATCAGCCGCATCATGATCGAGCATGTCATCCAGCCGCTCGAAATGATCCCGCCGTAGATGCTGTGCTTGGCCGCCTCTTCGTCGATGTGGAACGGCTGGGGATCGTACTGCCGCGCAAAAGTCAGGATCTCTTCTTCGGTGACGGTGTACGTGCCCATCTCCAGCGTACGGCCGACCTCGAAATCGTCGAAGTAAAACTCGTACGACCGCGTTGCTTCTACCATGTTGTCTCCTCCAAATGACAACGCCCCGCACGAATGCGGGGCGCTCGAACTTGCGCTTATGCTGCGTTCTTGAAGCCCGCCAGCGATGCGAACCGTGCCAGGTGGTGATCCACGTCGCCCAGCGTCGTGTTGATCATCGTCAGGCGCTTGAACATGTGCGCGGCCGGCAGCTCGTTCGTCACGCCCATGCCGCCGTGCAACTGCACGGCTTCCTGGCCGACGTCACGCGCTGCCTGACCCACGCGCGCCTTGGCCGCCGACACATAACGGCGGCGCGCCTCGGCATCGCCGTCCTCAAAGTGCGCGGCAGCGAGATACGTGATCGAACGCGCCTGCTCCGCGTGGATGAACATGTCGACCATGCGGTGCTGCAGCGCCTGGAAGCGTGCGATCGGCACGCCGAACTGCTGCCGCGTCTTCGTATATTCGAGCGTGGCGGCATTCAGCGCATCGATCAGGCCGATCGCTTCCGCGCACAGCAGCACGCAGCCCAGGTCTGCGACGGCGTCGATCGTCTCCCATGCCTCGCCGACCTTGCCGAGCAGCGTGGCCGGCGCGTTGTCGAAGCGGATGTCGGCGGCACGCAGGTTGTCGATGGTGCGGTAGTCCTTGACCGTCACACCGGCTGCATCGTGGTCAACCAGGAACAGCGACAGGCCGGCAGTGTCACGCGCTTCGCCGCCGGTGCGTGCCGACACGATGAGCTTGCCGGCCTGCGCGCCGTGCACGACGACGGTCTTCTCGCCCGTAAGCGCCCAGCCGCTGCCCTGCTGGGCGGCGCGCGTCGTCACGTTGAAGAGTTCGTAGCGCGACTGGCGTTCGTGGAACGCGATGGCGAGCTTCACGGCGCCACCGGCCACGTCTTCGAGCAGTGCGTCCTGTCCGCCCGCCAGCTTGAGTGCCTGGGCACCGAGCACGGTGGCCTGATAGGGCTCCACCACGAGGCCACGGCCGAGTTCCTGGATCACTACCAGGAGGTCCATCGCGCGGCCGTCAAAGCCGCCTTGTGCTTCCGGCACTGGCAACGCGGTGAGGCCCAGTTCGGCCAGCGCGTCCCAGTGCGCCTGGGACACGCCTTCGGGCGAGTACACCACCTTGTTGCGCGCCTCGAAACCGTAGTCCTTGTCGATGAAGCGGCGCACTGCATCGGCCAGTTGCTTCTGTTCGTCGGTGAACGAGAAATCCATGGTTGTCTCCGTTATCCGTTGCTCGTTAGACGCCGAGGATCATCTGGCTGATGATGTTGCGCTGGATCTCGTTCGACCCGCCGTAGATCGAGGTCTTGCGATAGTTGAAGTAGTACGGTGCCAGGGGCGCGGCATCGTTGTCGCCCGTGATGGCCTGTTGCGTTTCGCCTTCCAGGTAGCTAGGGTCGAACGGCTGGGCATACGGCCCGGCAGCCTCGACCATCAGCTCGGTCAGCATCTGCTGGATCTGCGTGCCCTTGATCTTGAGCAGCGACGCCTCCGGGCCGGGCCCCTTGCCGGCGCTCTCGCTCGACACCACGCGCAGCACCGTCATTTCGAGGGCCAGGAGTTCGATCTCGAGCGAAGCCACCTTGGCCGCGAACACCGGATCCTCCAGCAGCGGCTTACCGTTCTTCTGATGCTGCAGAGCGACGCGCTTGAGGAACGCCAGTTCGCGCTTGGAATTGCCCACGCGCGCAATGCCGGTGCGCTCATGGCCGAGCAGGTACTTGGCGTACGTCCATCCACGGTTTTCTTCGCCGATGAGGTTTTCAACCGGCACCTTCACGTTGTCGAAGAACACCTCGTTCACTTCGTGTTCTTCATCGAGCATGATGATCGGCCGCACGGTGATGCCCGGCGTCTTCATGTCGATGAGCAGGAACGAGATGCCTTCCTGCTTCTTGGCTTCCGGGTCCGTGCGCACGAGACAGAAGATCATGTCGGCGTGCTGGCCGAGCGTGGTCCAGGTCTTCTGGCCGTTGACGATGTAGTGATCGCCCTCGCGCACGGCGCGTGTCTTGAGCGAGGCCAGGTCCGAACCGGACCCCGGCTCGGAATAGCCCTGGCACCACCAATCTGTGCAGTCCAGAATGCGCGGCAGGTAGTAGCGCTTCTGCGCTTCGTTGCCATACTTCATGATGACCGGCGCCACCATGCTCACGCCAAACGGCAGCACGCCGGGCGCGCCAATCTGCGCGCACTCTTCGTCCCAGATGTGCTTCTGGATGGGAGACCAGCCCGTGCCGCCCCACTCGACAGGCCAGTGCGGCACGGACCAGCCCTTGGCCGCGAGCGCCTTGTGCCAGCGGACGAAATCGTCGCGGTTCAGGCGGCGGTGGTTCAACACCTTGTCCTGGATGTCCTTGGGCAGGTTGGCTTGCAGCCAGCTGCGGACTTCCTGGCGGAACGCATCGTCGGCCGCCGAGTAGTTCAGATCCATGCCTGTCTCCTGTGGTTGGCTCTCCGCTGCGGCAAACCAGCGAAGAACGTTCTTGTCGGACCGGCGCGGACCCGAATCGGGCAACTAGTGCACGGGCTGCTTGAGCGCCTCGGGCACCAACAGCGGCATCACGTCGATGCCCTCCTCTGCCAGCTCCCGCGCTTCTTCCAGCGAGGCCGTCCCGCGAATCCCGCGCTCCGGCGCCTCGTTGTAATGCATACGGCGCGCCTCTTCGGCAAACCGCTCGCCAACGTCCTCCGTATTGGCCAGGACATGGCGGACGGCCTTCAGATAGAGCTGCTGCAGGGTCGCGGCTTGCGCGCGAGCCTCGCTTGCCGCTGCCTTGGCGGTGCCGTCCTTCGCGGAGGTCTCCGCCCGGGACGACGACAGGTTCAGGCGCGGTGCACTCGGCAGGCGCTCAACCTCGGTGTGACCGCAAACCGGGCACGTCAACAGCCCGCGTTCCTGCTGCGATTGGAGGTCGGCATCGGAGCCGAACCAGCCTTCGAAGCGGTGGTCATTGGCACAGCGGAGGTCCAGCACTTTCATGATCGGTCCAGCGCGTGGGGATGAGTGTATCCCCGATTCGGAAATTTGTGAACGGTCGTGCTAATTTTTTCGCACGACCGTTCGCCACAGGATTGACTAACAGAAGATGGGGGCGGAAAACCGCAAGTACAAGCGGATCAGGCGCCACTCGGGGCCCACGCGCCCGACAAGATCTTCTCGAGCCAGAACACCCCGATGATGGTTTTCACGTCGGAGATCTTGCCCTCGCGCACCCAGTCGATCAACTGGCCTGCCGGCGCGATGAAGGTCTCCAGGAACTCGCCTTCGTCAAGCGCGGCATCGCCCTGCTTCAGGTCGCGCGCAAGATAGATGTCGATAAATTCGGTGGAGTACGAAATGACCGGATGGATGCGCGTGAGATAGTCCCAGCGCTCGGCCGTGTAGCCGGTTTCCTCGCGCAGTTCGCGCTTGCCGCATGCCAGTCCGCCTTCTTCCGGGTCGAGCTTGCCGGCCGGGAACTCGATCATCACCTGCCCGACCGGGTAGCGAAATTGCCGCTCCATCAGCACGGTACCGTCATCAAACAGCGGAATCATCATGACGGCGCCTGGATGGATCAGGTATTCCCGGCTGGCATGGCGCCCGTCCGGCAGGCGGACAATGTCCTGCTTGAGCGTCAGGAACTTCCCCTGGTGCATCAAGGCAGACGCAATGGGGGTCTCGCGCAGGCCGGCATCGGCATCGTGCGCGGCGTTGGCGGGGGTGTTCGGGTTCGGTGGGGTGGAATCGGACATGGCAGGCTCTCATGCCGAGACAGAGAGGACCTGCCCGGCGGGTTCAACGGGGATGACGAACCAGGTATTGCCAAGTGAAGCCGGGAAACGCAAACACCAGCATCAGGCAAGCGGTGATCGCGTAGAACTGCCAGCCCTGCGCAAACGCATTGCCCTGGCTCGATTCAATGCCGAAGCCGACCAGCCCAACCACCACATACATGGCAATCAGCTCGGCGCCGCGCAGCCAGAACGGCTTGCGCGGCCAGCGTGCCGGCACCAGGGCGAGCACGCGTTGATTGACGAACGGCAGGTTCGCACACACCAGTGCCAACACGATGACAAACAGGCCGCCCGTCGAGGTGCTCATGGTGCCGGCTACTTTACGAAGCCAGCGTGAGGCGAATGGCCTGGTAGCACAGGCTCATCAGGCCGGCCGGGAAGATGCCGAGCACCAGCACCAAGAGGCCATTGACGGACAGCAGCGAGCGCAGGCCGAAGGTCGCTTCCACGGGGCCCTCGTCGGCCGGTGCATCGAAGTACATCACCTTCACGACACGCAGGTAGTAGAACGCACCCACCAGAGAGAACAGGACCGCCACCACGGCGAGCCACGGCATGCCTGCATCGACCACCGCGCCCAGCACCGACAGCTTGGCATAGAAGCCGACCGTCGGGGGCAGGCCCGCCAGCGACATCATCATGAACAGCATGAGCAATGCAAACCACGGGCTCTTCTTCGACAAGCCCTTCAGGTCGGCGATCTCCTCGGCCTCGTAGCCTTTGCGCGCCAGCAGCAGGATCACGCCGAAGGCGCCCAGCGCGGTCAGCACGTACGTGATGGCGTAGAACATCGACGCACTGTAGGCTTGAGCCGTCAGATCCGGCTTGCCGGAGCTCACGCCCGACAACATGCCGAGCAGCAGGAAGCCCATGTGGGACACCGTCGAATAGCCCAGGAGGCGCTTGAAGTTCGTCTGAACCACACCGGTGATGTTGCCGACGGCGAGCGACACGATGGCCAGCACGATCAGCATGTTCTGCCAGTCGAATGCCAGCGGGAGCAGCCCTTCCACCAGGATGCGCAGCGCCATCGCGAACGCCGCCACCTTGGGCGCGCCTGCAATCAGCAGCGTCACTGCCGTGGGCGAGCCTTGATAGACATCCGGCACCCACATGTGGAACGGCGCCACACCGAGCTTGAAGGCCAGGCCGGCAACGATGAAGACCACGCCAAACACGAGGATCGTCTTGTTGATCTCACCGCTCTTGATGGCGTCGAACACCTTGCCCAGTTCGAGCGAACCGGTTGCGCCGTAGAGCATCGACATGCCGTAGAGCAGCAGCCCCGAAGCCAGCGCACCCAGGATGAAGTACTTCATCGCCGATTCGGACGACACGTTGGAGCGACGGCGCAGAGCAACCAGCGTGTACGAAGCGAGCGACAGCAACTCCAGGCCCAGGTACAGCACCAGGAAGTTGTTGCCGGTGATCATAACGACCTGCCCACCCAACGTGAACAAGCCGAACATGTAGAACTCGCCGGCCGACATCTCGCGATCGTTCAGATAGCGGCGCGTATAGACCAGCGTCACGAACAGCGTCAGCGCGCAGAACGACGACAGCACGTTGGCCATCGGGTCGATCACGGCCATGTTGCCGAATGCGTAGTGCGTTTCACCGGCGGCGGCATTCAACGCAAACCAGACCGTCAGCACCAGCGTGATCACCAGCGAGACCGGATAGGCAACGCTGCTCCGGTTCTTGCCGCGCGCCAGATCGATCCAGTTGACGGCACCAATGCCTAGCGCGAGAAAAATGATTGGGGCAACAGCCGCAATGGAGGAGGACGATTGCATAGTTTCTTCTCGCTGCTTACAGCTTGGTCTGGGCCACGTGGTTCAGCAGATTGACCACGGACGCATGCATGACATCGGTGAAAGGCTTCGGATACAGGCCCATGTACAGGGTGGCGATCGCCAGCACGCCCAGCATGAAGAACTCACGGCAATTCAGGTCCTTCAGCTCGGCTACGTGCTTGTGCGTCACATCGCCGAAGATCACGCGCTTGACCATCCACAGCGAATACGCCGCACCAAAGATCAGCGCGGTGGCTGCCAGCAGACCGATCCAGAAATTGAACTGGACCGAACCCAGGATCACCATGAATTCGCCCACGAAGCCCGAGGTGGCCGGCAGACCGCAGTTGGCCATCGCAAAGAAGACCGACAGCGCTGCGAACTTCGGCATCGTGTTCACCACGCCGCCGTAATCGGCGATCTGGCGCGAGTGCACACGGTCATACAACACGCCGATGCACAGGAACATCGCACCGGAGATGAAACCGTGCGAGATCATCTGAACGATGCCGCCCTCGATACCGATCTCGTTGAAGATGAAGAAGCCCAGCGTGACGAAGCCCATGTGGGCGATCGACGAATACGCGACCAGCTTCTTCATGTCGGCCTGCACCAGCGCCACCAGGCCGATGTAGATGACGGCCACCAGCGAGATCGCGATGATGAACGCAGACAGGCTGTGGCTCGCATCGGGTGCGATCGGCAGCGAGAACCGCAGGAAGCCATACGCGCCGAGCTTCAGCATGATCGCGGCCAGCACGACGGAGCCGCCGGTCGGCGCCTCCACGTGGGCGTCCGGCAACCACGTGTGCACCGGCCACATAGGTACCTTCACGGCGAACGCCATGAAGAAAGCGATGAACAACAGGATCTGCTCGTTCATCGACAGCTTGACCTGGTGCCACTGCAGGATTTCGAACGTGCCGCTGTGGAAGTACAGGTACAGCAGTGCGATCAGCATCAGCAGCGAGCCGAGCAGCGTGTACAGGAAGAACTTGATGGCTGCATACACGCGGTTCGGTCCGCCCCACACGCCGATGATGATGTACATCGGAATCAGCGTGGCCTCGAAGAACACGTAGAACAGCAGGCCGTCGAGCGCCGCGAACACGCCAATCATCAGGCCCGACAGGATCAGGAACGCAGCCATGTACTGGGCCACGCGCTCGGTGATCACCTCCCAGGCCGAGATCACGACGATCACGGTGATAAAGGCAGTCAGCACCACGAACCACATCGACAGGCCGTCCACGCCGAGGTAGTAGCTGATGTGGAAGCGCTCGATCCAGGTCGACTTCTCGACGAACTGCATCGCGGCCGTCGACTTGTCGAAGCCCGTGACGAGCGGCAGCGTCATCACGAAGCTGATCAGCGAGCCGATCAGCGACATCCAGCGGACATAACCGGGATTGCGGTCTGAGCCCGAGGCCAACACCAGCACGCCGAAGAAGATCGGCAGCCAGATCGCAAAAGACAGAACCATTTTTGTAATCCCTTATTTGCCTGCCAGGAACACGAAGTACGTCAGCAGCGCTACCGTGCCGATGATCATCGCGAACGCATAGTCATAGATAAAGCCGGACTGGAGCAGGCGCACGACACTCGCGAACCAGCCCACCAGACGCGCGCTGCCGTTGACGACCACGCCGTCGATCACGCCCTGATCGCCGCCCTTCCACAGGCCGCGGCCGAACTTGACCGCCCCGTTGGCAAAGACGATCTCGTTGATCTTGTCCATGTAGTACTTGTTGTCCAGCAGCTTGTAGACGCCGGAGAAACGCTTGGCGATCGCCGCCGGAATATCCGGCCGCTTCAGGTAGAAGAACCATGACAGCACGACACCCGCCACCAGCAGAATGAACGGTGCCGATGTAAAGCCGTGCAGCGCCATCGCCACCCAGCCGTGGAAGTCTTCGGCCAGCACCTTCATGGCTTCATGGTTTTCGCCGTTGAAGATGACTTCCGAAAAGACCACGCCGTGCTTGAAGAACTCACCGAACAGCATCGGCTGGATCGCCATCGCACCGATGATGACCGACGGGATAGCCAGCAGCACCAGCGGCACCGTCACCACCCATGGCGACTCATGCGGCTTCTCGCCCGGCGCCAGACCATGGTGCTCGTTGCCGCCGTCTTCCTCTTCGTGGTGCTCGTCGTGATGCTGATCGGCCTTGCCGAAACGCTCCTCGCCGTGGAACACCAGGAAATACATGCGGAACGAATAGAACGCGGTCACGAACACGCCGGCCAGCACCGCCCAGTAGGCGAACTGCGCGCCCGGCAGGTGCGATTCACGCACCGCCTCGATGATCGAATCCTTCGAATAGAACCCCGAGAAGAACGGCGTACCGATCAGCGCCAGCGAACCCACGAGCGACGTCAGCCACGTGATCGGCATGTACTTGCGCAGGCCGCCCATGTTGCGCATGTCCTGATCGTGGTGCATGCCGATGATGACCGAGCCGGCACCAAGGAACAGCAGCGCCTTGAAGAACGCGTGCGTCATCAGGTGGAACACGGCCACCTGGTAGGCTGAAGCGCCCAGCGCCACCGTCATATAGCCGAGCTGCGACAGCGTCGAGTACGCCACCACGCGCTTGATGTCGGTCTGGATGATGCCGAGGAAGCCCATGAACAGCGCGGTGATGGCGCCGATGACCAGCACGAACGACAGCGCGGCGTCCGACAGCTCGAACAGCGGCGACATGCGCGCTACCATGAAGATACCGGCCGTCACCATGGTCGCCGCGTGGATCAGTGCGGAAATCGGCGTCGGGCCTTCCATCGAGTCCGGCAGCCACACGTGCAGCGGGAACTGTGCGGACTTGCCCATCGCACCGATGAACAGACAGATGCAGGCCACCGTCAGCATGTGCCAGTCGGTGCCCGGGAAGCCAATGGCGGCCAGCTTGTCACGAGCGGCAAACACGTCTGCGTAGCTCAGGCTACCGCTGTATGCGAGCAGCAGACCGATACCGAGCACGAAGCCGAAGTCACCCACGCGGTTGACCAGGAACGCCTTCATGTTGGCGTAGATGGCCGTCGGCCGCTTGAACCAGAAACCGATCAGCAGGTACGAGACCAGGCCCACTGCTTCCCAGCCGAAGAACAGCTGCAGGAAGTTGTTGCTCATCACGAGCATCAACATCGAGAACGTGAACAGCGAGATGTAGGCAAAGAAGCGGTTGTAGCCCGGGTCTTCGTGCATGTAGCCGATGGTGTAGATGTGAACCATCAGCGACACGAAGGTCACCACGCACATCATCATCGCCGTGAGCGAATCGATGAGGAAGCCGACTTCCATCTTCAGCGGGCCGAGCGTCATCCATTCATAGACGGTGCCGTTGTAGCCCGCACCATTCATGACATCGGACAGCGTGAGCGCCGAGAGAACAAAGGCGATCGCAACACCAAGGATGGTGACGCTGTGGGACGCCGCGCGGCCGATCTTCTCGCCGAAGAACTTCGTGCCGAACAGCCCGGCGATCGCCGCGCCGGCCAGCGGCGCGAGCGGAATCGCCAGCAGCAGGTTGGGATTGAGCGTGGTTGCCATGGAGCTTCTTATCAGTGGTTGCGCCGGTCAGCCCTTGAGGCTGTCCAGATCGTCGACGTTGATGGTGTCCAGGTTACGGAACAGCACCACCAGGATGGCGAGACCGATCGCGGATTCCGCCGCGGCCACCGTCAGGATGAAAAACACGAACACCTGCCCCGCCAGGTCGCCCAGGTAATGGGAGAACGCGACGAAGTTCAGGTTGACCGCGAGCAGCATCAGCTCGATCGCCATCAGCAGCACGATGACGTTCTTGCGGTTCAGGAAGATGCCGACGATGCTGATGGCAAACAGCACCGCACCGAGCACGAGGTAATGGGCAAGGGATAGCGAAGACATGTGGGTTCTCCCGGGGCTCAGCTGTTCGATTCAGCCGAAGCTGCGCCAGACGACTTTTCCGCCGGCATCGAAACCAGGCGCACGCGGTCCTTGCGTTGCACGCGGATCTGCTCGGCCGGGTTTTGTGTCTTGGTGTCCTTGCGGCGGCGTGCCGTCAGCGCAACGGCTGCGACGATCGCCAGCAGCAGCACCGCGCCCGCCACTTCAAAGGCGTAGATGTAGTCGGTGTAGATCAGCTTGCCGAGCGCCTGCGTATTCGGGCCGTTGAAACCCTTGGGCAATCCCTGCACCGGCTGTACGCGCCCCATGAAGGTCTTGGTCAGCACCACGGCCATTTCCAGGATGATGACAACACCCACGAAGGCGGCCATGGGCACGTAAGTCCAGAAATCCCGCCGCAGGTGCTCGATGTCGATGTCGATCATCATCACCACGAAGAGGAACAGCACCATCACCGCCCCCACGTAGACCAGCACCAGCGTGATGGCCAGAAACTCGGCCTTGAGCAGCATCCAGATCGCCGCCGCGGTAAAGAACGAGAGCACGAGGAACAGCGCCGCGTGCACGGGATTCTTCGCGGTGATGACCTTCAGCGCTGAGAGCACCAGCACGAGCGCGAAACAGTAGAAGATGATCGTCGTGATTTCCATGATCCTGACGCGTGCCGTTTTGCGGCACGCGCTTGTCCAAAGCCGTGGCGGCAAGATTGCGACTTGCCGCCATAGCTGGTTGGCTCACGAGGAGCCGAAGTCCTTGCGGGAGTTCAACTGCGCCGCCCGCCAACTGCCCGGCGGGCGTCCTGAATCAGCGGTACTTTGCGTCAGCCGCCTTGTTGGCCGCGATTTCCGGCTCGAAGCGGTCACCCACGGCCAGCAGCATGTCCTTGGTGAAATACAGGTCGCCGCGCTTCTCACCGTGGTATTCCAGGATGTGCGTCTCGACGATGGCGTCCACCGGGCAAGCTTCCTCGCAAAAGCCGCAGAAAATGCATTTGGTCAGGTCGATGTCGTAGCGCGTGGTACGGCGGGTGCCGTCGTCGCGCTGGTCGGACTCGATCGTGATGGCCAGGGCCGGGCAGACGGCTTCGCACAGCTTGCAGGCGATGCAGCGCTCTTCTCCGTTCGGATAGCGACGCAGCGCATGCAGGCCGCGGAAGCGCGGCGACAGCGGCGTCTTCTCTTCCGGAAAGAGAACGGTGATCTTGCGCGCAAACAGGTAGCGCCCGGTCAGCGCCAGCCCCTTGAAGAGTTCCTTCAGGAGCAGGCTGTTAAAGAATTCCTTGATGGCAAGCAACATGGTGCCTTCCTATTGTCCCGTTACTTCCAGATATTCCACGGCGACACCAACCAGATGGCGACGACGACCAGCCAGCCCACAGTGAGCGGAATGAAGATCTTCCAGCCCAGGCGCATGATCTGGTCATAGCGATAGCGCGGGAACGATGCACGCAGCCAGATGAAGACCGACAGCAGCAGGAAGACCTTGATCAGCAGCCAGAAGAAGCCCGGGATCCAGTTGAACACCGGCGCGTCGATGGGCGGAGCCCAGCCCCCCAGGAACATCGTTGCCGTCATCGCCGAGATGACGATCATGTTGATGTACTCAGCCAGGAAGAACAGCGCGAACGCCATACCGGAGTACTCGATCATGTGGCCGGCCACGATTTCAGACTCGCCTTCGACCACATCGAACGGATGGCGGTTGGTTTCGGCCACGCCGGAGATGAAGTACACGCCGAACATCGGCAGCAGCGGCAGCCAGTTCCACGACAGGATGTTGACGCCGTGGTCTGCAAAGAAGCCGCGGTTCTGCGAGTTGACGATGTCCGAGAGGTTCAGGCTGCCCGTCACCATCAGCACCGTCACCAGCGCGAAGCCCATGGCGATTTCGTACGAGATCATCTGAGCGGACGCACGCATCGCACCCAGGAATGCGTACTTCGAGTTGGAGGCCCAACCCGCCAGGATCACACCGTACACGCCCACCGAACTGATTGCCATCACGTACAGCAGGCCCGCGTTGATGTTCGATACCACGGCTTCCGCCTGGAACGGCACCACCGCCCAGATCGCCACCGCGGGCATCAGCACCATCAGCGGCGCAATGATGTACATGCCTCGGCTGACCGCGCTCGGCACCATGACTTCCTTGAGCAGCAGCTTCAGCACGTCGGCAATCGGCTGCAGGAGGCCCATCGGGCCCACCCGGTTCGGACCCAGGCGCACGTGCATCCAGCCGATGAGCTTGCGCTCCCAGAGGATCAGGTACGCCACACAGAGCAGCAGCGGCACGACGATGCAGACCGCGCGGACCAGCGTCCAGATCAGCGGCCACCAGCCACCAAAGGTGGCGGTACCGAAAGAAGTAATCGACTCGATCATGTTGACCCTTACACCGTAGCCGCCAGCGCGGACGATTCAACCTTCTCAACGCTTACCGCGCCGAACATCGCGCCCAGTTGAGCCGAGGCTTCGGTGGCGGCAGGCACACGGATCACGCCAGAGGCCAGCGATTTGTCCAGCACGGCCGGCAGCACCACGCTGGCCTGCCCTTGCGTCACGCGCACGGCATCGCCATTGGAGAGACCAAGTTGCGCGTACAGATCGGCCGGCAGGCTGGCACGCACTGCAGCACGTGCGGCGGCCGTCAGTTGCAGCGAACCCGCGCGGCGAACGATCGGATCGGCGTGGTAAATCGGCACGTCGGCCAGGCGCTCAATGCCGGCGTTGGTGACTGCCGGAGCCGTGGTCTGCGCCGTGGTTGCGTTGGACAGACGATCGGCGGCCGGCGTGGCGAGCACTTCGTCACGCACTGCTTCGGAGCTGTCGTACTCGAAGCCCGAAACGTTCAGCAGGTTGCCCAGCACACGAAGGACCTTCCACGCCGGACGCGAATCGCCCAGGCTGCGGACCACGCCGTTGAAGCTCTGCGGCAGGCCTTCACAGTTGACAAAGGTGCCCGAGGTTTCTGTGAACGGTGCCGTCGGCAGCAGTACGTCTGCGTATTCGAGCGCGGCACGCGATGCAAACGGCGACAGCACGACCACGGTATCAGCTTGGTCCAGCGCCGCACGCGCTTGTGCCGGATTGGCGGAGTCGAACTCCAGCTCTGCGCCCAGCAGCACATAGGCGCGAAGCGGTTGCGCGAGCATGGCCGCGGCGTCGAGGCCGTTGCCTTGCGGCAGTGCGCCGGCAATGTAGCCGCCCACGGTGTTGGCTGCTTCGGTCAGGAAGCCCAGCGTGGCACCGGTCTGCTGCGCAACCCATTGGGCCAGCGCGTGCAGTCGCGAGAATTGCGGATGCGCCACCGCTGCATTGCCGAGGAACACGGCCTTGCGCTCGCCCGAAGCGAGGCTCGCGGCAATGCGCTTGGCAACGTCACCGGCTTCGATGCCGTCGGTGCCGCCCGGACGGGCCACGTTGTTGGCAGCCGCCACGGCCACCGCGACTTGCGACAGCAACGCAAGCCACTGCGACGGCGCGCCCAGCAGTTGCGTAGCCGGCATCAGCAGATCTTCACCACCGGCACCGATCACGCTCAACTGCGCGCCCTTCTTGCCGGCCTGGCGCAGACGCGCGGCCAGCAGCGGATGATCCTTGCGCAGGAACGAACCCACGATCAGCGCACGCTGCAGCAGCGAAACGTCGGCGATCGGCATGCCCAGCCACGGTGCGCCGGTCGGCTTGACCGAGAAATCGGACTGGCGCAGGCGGAAGTCGACGTTGTCGCTGCCGATGCCACGCACCAGCTTCTGAAGCAGGAACAGCTCTTCCAGCGTGCTGTGCGGGCTGGCGAGCGCGCCGATCTGCTCGGCACCGTGGTCGCGCTTGATGCTGTTCAGACCGTTGGCGACGTATTCCAGCGCTGTGGTCCAGTCGACGGCCTTCCACTGACCGCCTTGCTTGAGCATCGGCTGGGTCAGGCGGTCGTCGCTGTTCAGGCCTTCGTAGGCGAAGCGGTCCTTGTCGGACAGCCAGCATTCGTTGATCGCCTCGTTGTCCAGCGGCAGCACGCGCATCACACGCTGGTTCTTGGTTTGGACGATCACGTTGGCGCCCAGGCCATCGTGGGGCGACACCGACTTGCGGCGTGCCAGCTCCCACGTGCGGGCCGAGTAGCGGAACGGCTTACTGGTCAGCGCACCGACCGGGCACAGGTCGATCATATTGCCCGACAGTTCGGAGTCGACCGTCTGGCCAACGAATGTCGTGATTTCCGAATGCTCACCGCGGTTGAGCATGCCGAGCTCCATCACGCCAGCGACTTCCTGGCCGAAGCGGACGCAACGCGTGCAGTGAATGCAGCGCGTCATCTCTTCCATGGAGATCAGTGGGCCCACGTTCTTGTGGAACACCACGCGCTTCTCTTCCTTGTAGCGCGATTCGGACTTGCCGTACCCGACGGCCAGATCCTGCAGCTGGCACTCGCCGCCCTGATCGCAGATCGGGCAATCCAGCGGGTGGTTGATCAGCAGGAACTCCATCACGGACTTCTGCGCCTTCACCGCCTTCTCGGAGTTGGTGAAGACCTTCATGCCCGCCGTCACCGGCGTGGCGCAGGCCGGCAGTGCCTTGGGCGCCTTCTCGACCTCGACCAGACACATCCGGCAGTTGGCCGCGACCGATAGCTTGCGGTGATAGCAGAAGTGAGGAATGTAGGTGCCCGCCTGGCGAGCCGCCTCCATCACCAGGCTGCCTTCGGCAACCTCGACCTTCTTGCCATCGATTTCGATTTCAACCATGTTCTGCCACGCTTAAATGTAGGTGGGCACCATGCACTGCTTGTGTTCGACGTGATACGCGAACTCATCCCAGTAGTGCTTGAGCATGCCGCGGACCGGCATCGCAGCGGCATCGCCGAGCGCGCAGATGGTCCGGCCCATGATGTTTTCGGCCACGCTGTTCAGCAGGTCCAGGTCTTCCTGGCGACCCTTGCCGTGCTCGATGCGATCGACCACGCGGTACAGCCAGCCCGTACCTTCGCGGCAAGGCGTGCACTGGCCGCACGATTCTTCGTAATAGAAGTACGACAGGCGCAGCAGCGACTTCACCATGCAGCGTGTTTCGTCCATCACAATGACCGCGCCCGAACCCAGCATCGACCCGGCCTTGGCAATCGAGTCATAGTCCATGTCCGAGGCCATCATCAGGTCGGCCGGCACGACCGGCGCCGACGACCCACCCGGGATGACCGCCTTGAGCTTCTTGCCGCCGCGCATGCCGCCGGCCAATTCAAGCAACTTGGGGAACGGCGTGCCGAGGGGAATTTCGTAGTTGCCCGGGCGTTCAACGTCGCCGGACACCGAGAAGATCTTCGAGCCGCCGTTGTTCGGCTTGCCCATCTTCAGGTAGTTGTCCGGACCGATCGCCAGGAGGAACGGCACTGCGGCAAAGGTTTCGGTGTTGTTGATCGTCGTCGGCTTGCCGTACAGGCCGAAGCTCGCCGGGAACGGCGGCTTGAAGCGCGGCTGGCCTTTCTTGCCTTCCAGCGACTCGAGCAGCGCGGTTTCTTCGCCACAGATGTACGCGCCATAGCCATGGTGAGCATGCAGCTGGAAGCTGAAACCCGAGCCGAGGATGTTGTCGCCCAGGAAGCCAGCGGCGCGCGCTTCTTCCAGCGCCTCTTCGAAGCGCTTGTAGACTTCCCAGATCTCGCCGTGGATGTAGTTGTAGCCCACGGTGATGCCCATCGCATAACCGCCGATGGCCATGCCTTCAATCAGCGCATGCGGGTTGTAGCGCAGGATGTCGCGATCCTTGAACGTACCCGGCTCGCCCTCGTCCGAATTGCAGACGAGATACTTCTGCCCCGGGAACTGACGCGGCATGAAGCTCCACTTCAGGCCCGTGGGGAAGCCCGCACCACCGCGGCCGCGCAGGCCCGACGCCTTCACGTCGGCAATGACCTGCTCGGGCGAGACCTTCTCGGTGAGGATGCGCTTGAGCTGCTGATAGCCACCACGCTTGACGTAGTCTTCGAGGTGCCAGTTGTCGCCGTTCAGGCCGGCGAGAATCAGCGGCTGGATGTGTCGATCGTGCAGGGAGGTCATTTACTTGCCTGCTCCGTTGGCGGACGCCTTCGCCTGGAGGTCGGCGATCAGTGCGTCCAGCTTCTCGTTGCTCATGAAGCTGCACATGTGGGTGTTGTTGACGATCATGACCGGTGCATCGCCGCACGCGCCCATGCACTCGCCTTCCTTCAGCGTGAAGTTGCCGTCGGGCGTGGTCTCGTTGAAGCCGATGCCCAGCTTCTTCTTCAGGTGTTCCGCAGCACGCTCGCCACCGGACAGCGCGCACGGCAGGTTGGTGCACACGGTCAGTTTGAAGCGGCCCACCGGCTTCGTGTCGTACATGTTGTAGAACGTCGCCACTTCCTCGACCCACACCGGCGGCATTTCGAGGTACTCGGCCACGAACTGCATGACTTCGGGCGATACCCAGCCTTTTTCGCTCTGCGCGACCGCCAGCGCCGCCATCACGGCGGACTGCTTCTGGTCGGCGGGATACTTCGCGACCGCCCGGTCGATTTCCTTGAGAGCTTCTGCTGATAGCATTTTCGTTGCGATTGGTGCGGGACGCGGGGCCTGTTGCTTCTGTCGGCCCCGGCGTGCGTCCTCGTTTCACAGCCGCGCTTGCCTGCGCGTCAAACCGTTCTTTCTTGCGGGTTCAGCGGTCGATCTCGCCAAACACGATGTCTTGCGTCCCGATGATCGTCACGGCGTCGGCGATCATGTGGCCCTTCGCCATCTCGTCGAGCGCGGCCAGATGCGCAAAGCCGGGGGCACGAATCTTCAGGCGATACGGCTTGTTGGCACCGTCCGAGATCACGTAGATACCGAATTCGCCCTTCGGGTGCTCGACCGCCGCATAGGCTTCGCCTTCGGGCACATGGATACCTTCGGTGAAGAGCTTGAAGTGGTGAATCAGCTCTTCCATGTTGGTCTTCATGTCCACGCGCGACGGCGGTGCCACCTTGTGGTTGTCGGTGATCACCGGGCCGGGATTCTTGCGCAGCCACTCGATGCACTGGCGAATGATGCGGTTGCTCTGGCGCATTTCTTCCACGCGCACCAGGTAACGGTCGTAGCAATCGCCGTTCACGCCGACCGGGATGTCGAAGTCGATGCGGTCGTACACTTCGTACGGCTGCTTCTTGCGCACATCCCACTCGATGCCCGAGCCGCGCAGCATCGCGCCGGAGAACCCTTTCTGGAGCGCACGCTCCGGGCTGACCACGCCAATGCCGACCAGACGCTGCTTCCAGATGCGGTTGTCGGTCAGCAGAGTTTCGTACTCGTCGACGTACTTCGGGAAGCGGTTGGTGAAGTCTTCGATGAAGTCCAGCAGCGAGCCGGAACGCGCCTCGTTCAAGGCGGCCAGCGCCTTCTCGTTGCGCACCTTGGATGCCTTGTATTGCGGCATCGTGTCAGGCAGGTCGCGATACACGCCGCCCGGACGATAGTAAGCCGCGTGCATGCGCGCGCCCGACACTGCCTCGTACATGTCGAACAGGTCTTCGCGCTCACGGAAGGCGTAGAGGAACACCGCCATGGCGCCCACGTCCAGCGCGTGCGAACCGATCCACATCAGGTGGTTCATGATCCGCGTGATCTCGTCGAACATGACGCGGATGTACTGCGCGCGCAGCGGCACCTCGAGGCCGAGCAGGCGCTCGATGGCCATGACGTACGCGTGCTCGTTGACCATCATCGACACGTAGTCGAGCCGGTCCATGTACGGCACGCTCTGGATCCAGGTCTTCTGCTCGGCGAGCTTTTCGGTCGCGCGGTGCAGCAGGCCGATGTGCGGATCGGCACGTTGAATGACTTCGCCGTCCAGCTCAAGCACCAGGCGCAGCACGCCGTGTGCGGCCGGGTGCTGCGGGCCGAAGTTCAGAGTGTAGTTCTTGATATCTGCCATGATCGGGCGCCCTTCAGTGCTTCAGACCACCGTACTGATCCTCGCGGATCACACGCGGTGTAATCTCGCGCGGTTCGATGGTCACCGGCTGGTAGACCACGCGCCGCTGCACCGGGTCGTAGCGCATTTCCACATAGCCCGACACAGGGAAGTCCTTGCGGAACGGATGGCCGATGAAGCCATAGTCGGTCAGGATACGGCGCAGGTCCGGGTGGCCTTCGAACACCAGACCGTACAGGTCGAACGCTTCACGCTCGAACCAGTTGGCGGAGTTCCAGATGTCGACCACCGACGGAACGACGGGGAAATCGTCATCGGGCGCAAACACGCGTACACGCACGCGCCAGTTGTGCGACACCGACAGCAGGTGTGATACGGCGGCAAAGCGCGGGCCGTTCCAGGCGCCGTCACCGTAGTCGGCGTAATCGACGCCGCACAGATCCATCAGTTGTTCGAACTTCAGCGATGCGTCGTCGCGCAGCGTGCGCATGACGTCGAGGTAGTCGGCAACCTTGACCACGAGAGTCAATTCACCAACCGCCTCGGTCAGGCTCTGAATGCGGTTGCCGAGCGCCTTCTCCAGCGCGGCCTTCAGGGTGGCTAGCTTGTCGGTCATCTCAGCCCTTGCGCGCGATGGTGTTGGTGCGGCGGATCTTCGCCTGCAGCTGGATGATGCCGTAGATGAGCGCTTCAGCCGTCGGCGGACAGCCCGGCACATACACGTCGACCGGCACGATACGATCGCAGCCGCGCACGACGGAATACGAGTAGTGGTAATACCCCCCGCCATTGGCACACGAGCCCATCGAGATGACCCAGCGCGGCTCGGCCATCTGGTCGTACACCTTGCGCAGGGCCGGCGCCATCTTGTTGCACAGCGTGCCTGCCACGATCATCACGTCGGACTGACGCGGCGACGGGCGGAACACCACGCCAAAGCGGTCCAGGTCATAACGCGACGCACCGGCGTGCATCATTTCCACGGCACAGCAGGCCAGGCCGAACGTCATCGGCCACAGCGACCCGGTACGGGTCCAGTTGATCAGCTTGTCAGCGGTGGTCGTGACAAAGCCCTCATTGAGTACGCCTTCGATCGCCATTTCACATCACTCCCAATCGAGCGCGCCTTTTTTCCAGATGTAGACGAAGCCCACGAGAAACTCGAGAAGAAACACGCCCATCGCGAAGAAGCCCGGCCAGCCGATCTCACGCAGCGCCACGCCCCACGGAAAGAGGAACGCAGTCTCCAGATCGAACAGGATGAACAGGATGGCGATGAGGTAATAGCGCACGTCGAACTTCATGCGCGCGTCTTCGAATGCTTCGAAGCCGCACTCGTACGGCGAGAGCTTGTCAGGATCGGGATTGTTCGGACCGAGGACACGGCCGATGGTCATCAGCGCCAGGCCAAGGCCAACGCCGACAACGATGAACAGCAGTACGGGGAAATAGGCTTCGAGGTTCAAGGGACGCCCGCCTTTTTGAATGGTTGCAACAGCACTGCCCGCAGGCGGCGCCTTGTCGCCCCATCAAAGGCGCCGGGTCCGCAGCCTCACGACGCCTGACTGCGCGCCGCCTTGCGGAGGGGCCTGCGCGGAACACTCCCGTTGAACAGACCCCGAAATTTGATTGGTGCCGACGGCGAGACTCGAACTCGCACAGCTTTCGCCACTACCCCCTCAAGATAGCGTGTCTACCAATTTCACCACGTCGGCTGGGGGAAGAAACTCGATCAGGAGGCCGGATCAGGCTAGGCGCCGTTGCCGTTTCCCGTGTTGTTTCAAGCCTTGCATTCTACCGCAAAGCGCAGCTTTTGTTCAATGCACAAACAAAAAACTTATGCTCGGGAGCCCACCGAAAAGCCGACGGCACACCCCCTTCCGTTACATCAGATTACTTGGGAACGGCAGGCGCGGAAGCAGCGGCCGGAGCAGCGGGCGCAGAAGCGGCCGGAGCCGATGCTGCAGGCGCAACCGGCGCAACCGAACCCATCACACCCGCCGACACGCTGCCCTTGTTGGTACCAATCAGCGTCAGCGCCAGCGTGGCCACGAAGAACACCGTTGCCAGTACCGCCGTGGTGCGCGACAGGAAGTTGGCCGAGCCGGTCGCACCGAACAGGCTGCCCGACGCGCCAGAGCCGAAAGCCGCACCCACGTCGGCGCCCTTGCCGTGCTGCAGCAGCACCAGGCCAATCACGCCGAGCGCACTCAGGATTTGCGCCACGACCAGCAGAGTCTTCAGAATTGCCATTTCATTTCTCTCAATAATATGTTGCGAGCGTCAGCGCTTTCACATGACGGCCCGAACGGCCGTTTAAGCGCGGCCGATCGCCACGAAATCTTCTGCTTTCAGCGACGCCCCGCCGATCAGGCCGCCATCGATGTCAGCCATCGCAAACAGCTCTGCCGCGTTATCGGGCTTGACGCTGCCGCCGTACAGAATCGGCAGCCGCTGTGCCACACCCGCATCCCGGGCCGCAACACGTGCACGCAGGAAGGCATGCACCGCCTGCGCCTGCTCGCTCGTGGCCGTCTTGCCGGTCCCGATCGCCCACACGGGCTCGTAGGCGACGACGATACGACCCAGCTGCTCGACGGACAGCGCTTCCAGGACGGCATCCAGCTGGCGGCCCACCACCTGCTCGGTTTCGCCGGCCTCGCGCTGGGCCAGCGTTTCGCCAACACAGACGATCGGGGTGATCCCATGCTCGAGTGCGCGCAGCGCCTTGGTCGCCACTTGTGCGTCCGTCTCGCCGTGATACGTGCGGCGCTCGGAGTGGCCGACGATCACGTAGCCGCAGCCGAACTCCGTCAGCATCGATGCCGCCACCTCGCCGGTGAACGCTCCGCGCGTCTCGGTCGATACGTCTTGTGCACCGAGACCCACCGCCGAGCCCGCCAGCAGCGCCTGACACTGCGCCAGGTAAGGGAACGGCACGCAGACCGCCAGTGCAGCACGGGTCTTTCCGGCAGCCTTGATCTGCTCGAGCAGTGCCGCATTGGTGTTCAGGCTGCCATGCAGCTTCCAGTTACCCACCACCAGCTTCGGTCTAGCGTTCACGTTTTTTGCCCGGTCGACTGTCAAATAAACCCGGCATTCTACCGTGGCGGCAAAAACAGGGTCAATTTTGGCGTCCCGCGGTTAGTCCCAAACCAACATGATCTTGCCGATGTGGGCGCTCGACTCCATCAGCGCATGGGCTTGCGCAGCCTGTGCGGTCGGCATGACCTCATGGATCACCGGCTTGATGCGCCCGGACGCCAGCAGCGGCCAGACCTTCTCGTAGAGATGGGCGGCGATTGCGGCTTTGAACGCCGCCGGACGCGGGCGCAGCGTCGAGCCGGTCAGCGTGATGCGCCGGCGCAGGATGTCGGCGAGCGGCACTTCGGCCTTGGCGCCGCCCAGCAGTGCGATCAGCACGATGCGGCCATCGTCGGCCGTGCAGGCGATCTCGCGTGCAACGTAGCTGCCCCCGACCATGTCGAGCACGACGTCGGCGCCCCGCCCCGTTTCTGCCTTGACGATCTCGACGAAATCCTCGGTCTTGTAGTTGATCGCACGCGTGGCACCGAGCTCCACGCAGGCGGCGCATTTGTCGGCACTGCCCGCCGTGGCGAACACGCGATGGCCGAGTGCCGACGCGATCTGGATGGCCGTCGTGCCGATGCCGCTGGACCCGCCCTGCACGAGCAGCGTTTCATCGGCACCGTGTGCGCCTTTGCCGAGCAGGCCGCGATCAAAGACGTTGGACCACACGGTGAAGTAGTTCTCAGGCAGCGCGGCAGCCTCGACATCAGACAGCCCGGTCGGCACCGGCAGCACCTGGCCCAGGGGCGCGGTGCAGAATTCCGCATACCCGCCGCCCTGCACCAGCGCGCAAACCCGATCGCCGGCCTTCAACCCGTAGCGGTTGTCGGCATGTGAAAGATCGCCGCTCACAATTTCGCCTGCGACTTCCAAGCCGGGAATGTCCGACGCGCCCGGTGGCACCGGATAGTTGCCGGTGCGCTGAAACACGTCGGGACGGTTCACGCCGGCGGCACGTACGCGGATCAACACTTCACCCGCCTTGGGCTCAGGCATCGGGCGCTCGCCGAGCTTCAGGACTTCGGGAGCGCCGTACTCGGTAATTTCAATCGCTTTCATGAGAATCGGATCGGTGAGGGTTATGACGCAGCGCGCTTGGGCTCGACAAAGTGCTGCGGGATGCCGCGCGTGGTTTCGCGCAGGATTTCCTGCTTGCCGTGGACGATGGCGTCGGCAATCTTGCCGATATGCAATCTGAGCCACATCTCGGTCGGTGATCCGGAGCGGTAGTCGGCCGGGCCCAGCATGTCGACGCGGTCATCAGCACGCAGGTTGTCGGCCTGTTCGAACGAGCGCGGGCTCTCGGGGTTGTAGACCGCATACGTGCGACCGCCGCCCTTGCGCGCCACCGAGAACGCCGGAATGTCGCTCGGGCCGTCGGCCACATAGATCATGTTGGCGAACGGCACGCGGCGTTCGTCCTCGGCAATCGATGAGTTCACATTGACGGCCTCGGGGTGCTTGTTGACACCCTTGTTGATCTCGAAGAGCGCACGGGTCTTGGTGGTGTTGTCGATGGCATAGATCACCTCCGAGATAACCGGCCGGCCGCTTGCATCGGGGGCCTCCAGGAATTCGCATCCCCACACGCCGTCGATGTAGGGCGCGATGGGGGAGCCTTTGATCATCTCGGTCAGGCCGGTACTGACGATGTAGTGCTCAAGCTTGATGTCGAACGCCTGATACGCCGCGTTTTCGCGCACCCAGGCCTTGCTGCGCTCAAAGAAGTCGGTCACGCCCGGGAAGAACTCGAGGTCGGCCCCGAGCTCGCGCAACGTAGCATTATCCAGACCGCCCATGCGGCCGTCGCGCACATGGCGCAGCAGCACATTGAGGTAGAACGTCTCGTGGTTGACCTTCTGGCCCCGCGATTCGATTGCCTTCGAACCGGCGGCGACCTCGTCCCAGAAGGCCTGCTCGGCGATGTTGAAGCGCTCGAACAGCGGCACTTGCATGTAGCGCGGGATCAGCGTCTTGTCGAAATCCCAGACGATGGCGATGCGATTTTGCTCGAACAGGCGGCTCATGGTCAGGCCCAGGTGGAGAACTCGCGACGCAGTGTAAACAAAAAAACGGCTGGACATCGTCCAGCCGTTCTTCGCTGCGAAAACCGCTCGCTTACTGCTGCTGTTGCTGCTGCTGTTGCGAGACAGCGTCGCCAGCGCCCGGCGCCTGCGGGGCAGCGGCGGGCACGTCGCCTTCTTCAGCCTTGGCGGCCTTGATCGACAGACGCATGCGGCCCTTCTCGTCGGTGCTGAGCAGCTTCACGCGCACGGCCTGGCCTTCCTTCACGTAGTCGGAGACCTGGTTCACGCGCTCGTTGGCGATCTCGGAGATGTGCAGCAGGCCATCCTTGCCCGGCAGGATGTTCACGATCGCGCCGAAGTCCAGCAGCTTGAGCACGGTGCCGTTGTAGATCTTGCCCACTTCGGCTTCGGCCGTGATCGCTTCGATACGGCGCTTGGCTTCGGCCATGCCTTCGGACGACGTCGACGCGATGGTGATCGTGCCGTCTTCCTGGATGTCGATCGTGCAGCCGGTTTCCTTGGTGAGCGCCTGGATGGTCGAGCCGCCCTTGCCGATCACGTCACGGATCTTCTCCGGGTTGATCTTGACGGTGATCATGCGCGGAGCGTGCTCCGACAGCTCGGTGCGTGCGCCGCCCATGGCAGCCTGCATCTTGCCCAGGATGTGCAGACGGCCTTCCTTGGCTTGCGCCAGCGCGACCTGCATGATTTCCTTGGTGATGCCCTGCACCTTGATGTCCATCTGCAGCGCGGTGATACCGGCATCGGTACCCGCCACCTTGAAGTCCATGTCGCCCAGGTGATCTTCGTCACCCAGGATGTCCGTCAGCACGGCGAACTTGTTACCTTCGAGGATCAGGCCCATGGCCACACCGGCCACGTGCGCCTTGATCGGCACGCCAGCGTCCATCAGCGCGAGCGAGCCGCCGCACACCGACGCCATCGACGACGAACCGTTCGACTCGGTGATTTCGGACACCAGGCGGATCGTGTAGGCGAATTCATCTTCCTTCGGCAGCACCGGGATCAGTGCGCGCTTGGCCAGACGGCCGTGGCCGATTTCGCGGCGCTTCGGGCTGCCCACGCGGCCGGTTTCGCCGGTGGCGAACGGCGGCATGTTGTAGTGGAGCATGAAGCGGTCGCGGTACTCGCCCTGCAGCGCGTCGATGATCTGCTCGTCGCTCTTGGTGCCGAGCGTCGCCACCACCAGCGCCTGCGTTTCACCGCGCGTGAACAGCGCCGAGCCGTGCGCACGCGGCAGCACCGACGAGCGGATCTCGATCGGGCGCACCGTGCGGGTGTCGCGCCCGTCGATACGGGGCTCGCCGTTGAGGATCTGGCCGCGCACGATCTTCGACTCGAGCTCGAACAGGATGTTGTCCACTTCCACGCCGTCGGCTTCCACGCCGGCTTCGGCCAGCTTCTCTGCCACCGACTTGTAGACTTCCTTCAGCTTCTGGCTGCGTGCCTGCTTCTGGCGCAGCTGGTAAGCGGCCTGCAGATCGGCCAGCCCCAGTTCCGACACCTTGGCGATCAGCGCTTCGTTCTTCGGAGCGGCTTGCCAATCCCACTCGGGCTTGCCGCCCTCACGCACCAGGTCGTGGATCGCGTTGATAGCGATCTGCATCTGCTCATGACCGTACACCACGGCGCCGAGCATGACCTCTTCCGACAGCTGGTTGGCTTCGGACTCGACCATCAGCACGGCACGCTCGGTACCGGCCACAACCAGATCCAGCTCGGAATGCGCCAGCTGCGCGCGGTTCGGGTTCAGCAGGTACTGGCCATCCTTGTAGCCGACGCGGGCAGCGCCCACCGGGCCGTTGAACGGCAGACCCGACACGGCCAGCGCAGCCGAAGCCGCCACCAGCGCGGGGATGTCAGCCGGCACTTCGGGGTTCATCGACAGCACGTGCACGACGACCTGGACTTCGTTGTAGAAGCCTTCCGGGAACAGCGGACGCAGCGGACGATCGATCAGGCGCGAGGTCAGCGTTTCGTTTTCCGACGGACGGCCTTCACGCTTGAAGAAGCCGCCCGGGATCTTGCCGGCGGCATAGGTCTTCTCGATGTAGTCGACCGTCAGCGGGAAGAAGTCCTGTCCCGGCTTGGCGTTCTTGGCGCCCACCACGGTGGCGAGCACAACGGTGTCTTCCATGTCGAGCAGCACAGCGCCGCTCGCCTGGCGGGCGATCTCACCCGTTTCCATGCGGACCTTGTGGCCGCCCCATTGGAATTCCTTGACGACCTTGTTGAACATGGTCATAGCATCTCCTGTTCAGTATTCGCGGCGAGCTTCATGACGCTTCGCCACGACAAACACGTTCCGGGAGACGGTGCGGTTGCAGAAGTGTGTTTATGCCATTCCAGCGCAGCGCTGGCGCCCAATGCCGCGCTGGAATGACACAAGATTCCGCTTCCTGCCGCCCCCGGTCCCAACGACCGGCTTCATCACCGATCGCCATCATTGCCGGTTGCCCGGCGCAGCCGCCAACGCGGCCGCCAAAAACAAAATGCCTGCATCAGCATGCTGACGCAGGCACTTGTTCATCACGCGCAGTGCGTGAGACCCACCATTACTTACGCAGACCCAGCTTGGCAACCAGCGCGGTGTAACGGTCAGCGTCCTTGCTCTTGAGGTAGTCCAGCAGACGACGGCGACGGCTCACCATCTTGAGCAGGCCGCGACGGCTGTGGTGATCCTTCATGTGCGCCTTGAAGTGCGGCTGCAGTTCATTGATGCGGGCGGTCAGCAGTGCAACCTGCACTTCCGGGCTGCCCGTGTCGTTGGCGCTGCGGCCGTTATCCTTGACGATTTCTTGCTTGTTGATGTCAGCGACGGACATTTCGATTCCTTTGACTTGCGGACACTGCAGCGCCTCATTGGCCGCCGCCGGTGCCGTGTTGAACAATGATCCGGCCATCCATCCCAAGACCGGTCTGGACGGCAAGACCGCGATTATAGCGCAGAACCGGCCCGCAACGACACTCCGCGCCAGGAGCGGTTAACGGCGCACCATCTTGCACGTGGTCGGCAAGGCGGTTTGCGGCGCGGGAATCACTCTGAGCGTACGGAAGCCGTAGCCCGAGCCCTCGATATCGAAGGGCGCAGCACCCGTGCCGGCCCGCTCCATCTGCATCACGACAAGCGGCTGGATGGCCTGATGGTCGTCGGCACGCAGCGTGATCCGGTGGAAGCCGGTGTCAAGGGAAGCGCCTTCCAGTGCACGCGCCACGGCTGTTGCCTCCGTTGTGCCGGCGCGCTCGATGGCGGCCGCGAGCATGTCGATCATCATCTGATCGCGCAGCAGCGGGTAGTCGTCTGAGGGTGCTGGATAGCGCACACGGAAGGCCTTGTAGAACGCATCCGACTTCACGCCACCCAGGTTCGGATGCCATTCCGCCACGGCCACCACGCGGCCGACCCCTGCCTCGCCCATGGCCGCCGGCGCGCCGAGCGAGTTGCCGTAGAACGTGAAGAACCGGGCCTTGAGCCCCGCATCCCGCGCCGCCTTGACGAGCAGCGTCAAATCATTCCCCCAGTTGCCGGTGATGACCGTATCGGCGCCGGACGCCGCGATGCGCGCCACGTATGGCGCAAAATCCTTCACCTTGCCGATCGGGTGCAGTACCTCGCCGACGATGGCCACGTCGGGGCGCTTTTCGGCCAACTGCTGACGCGCCAGCTGCGCGACCTGGCGCCCGAACGTGTAGTCCTGGCCGATCAGGTAGGCCTTCTTGACGGCCTTGTCGGTGCGGATCACTTCGGTGAGTGCGTGCATGCGCATGTCGGCCGACGCATCGAAACGGAAATGCCAGAAGCTGCACGCCTCGTTGGTGAGCGCGGGGTCGACGGCCGCATAGTTCAGGAACAGCACGCGCGCGTCCGGATGTCGCTCGTTGTAGCGCGAAATGGACGTCGACAAGGCCGCCGCGGCCGATGAACTGTTGCCCTGCAGGACGAACCGGATGCCGGCATCGGTGGCCGCCTGCAATTGCAGCAGCGACTCATCGACCGTGTTCTTGCTGTCGAAACGCACCAGCGCAAGCGGATGACGCCCATCCGGCAGCTTCACGCCGCCGCGCGCGTTCACGCCTTCGATGGCAATGCGCAGATTGCGGTCCACCGCCTCACCCGCATTGGCGAACGGTCCTGACAGCCCCTCGATCAAGGCCAACCGAATGGGCCCAGCTTCAGGCTGGGCCGCTGCGGCCCCGCACATCCCCACAGCCGCCAGCGCGGCCACGAACCAACGAAACACCATGTCAAACCTCCGTGAAGCGCGGATGGTAAAGCGGCTGCGCACGCCAACACAAGGCACGCGCAGCCGCTGGTCAACAGAGGACGGTTCGTCGCAACGGCAACATCCACGCAAGGCGCATCACCTGGCGTGGATGTTCGGGTCGGCGGCGTCGTGGATGGCACGGACATCGCTCTCAAAGGCGGCCGGCACGGCAATCACGCTCTTGGCGTGTCCGGTGCCGCCGCACCCGCTTCGCGGCCCGGCGGGTAACCGGGTGCGCGCTCTGTTGTGATCGTGTAGGTCGAGTCGCTCCTGGGGTGTGCGTTGAGGCCGGCGCTCAGATCTGCGGATTGAGCTTCTCGCTGCTCTTGTCCTGCAGCTTGTTCAGGGCGGCCAGATAGGCCTTGGCCGACGCCGCGACGATGTCCGGGTCGGTGCCCACGCCGTTGACGATGCGGCCGGACTTGGACAGACGCACCGTCACCTCGCCCTGAGCCTGCGTGCCCGTCGTGATGGCGTTGACCGAATACAGAAGCTGCTCCGCGCCGCTGGCGACCCGGCTTTCGATGGCGTTGAGCGTGGCATCGACGGGGCCGTTGCCCTCGGCTTCACCGGTCACTTCCTTGCCGTCGGCCACGAAGACGATGCGCGCGTGCGGGCGCTCACCGGTTTCCGAGCGCTGCGACAGCGACACGAAGCGGAAGTACTCGCCCTCGCTGTGCTGCGCTTCATTGGAGACGATGGCGACGATGTCCTCGTCGAAGATCTCGGCCTTCTGGTCCGCCAGTTCCTTGAAGCGCTGGAATGCGGCGTTCAGTTCGGCTTCCGAATCCAGCTCGATGCCGAGTTCCTGCAGGCGCTGCTTGAATGCGTTGCGGCCCGAGAGCTTGCCGAGGACGATCTTGTTGGCCGTCCAGCCCACGTCTTCGGCGCGCATGATTTCGTAGGTGTCGCGCGCCTTGAGCACGCCGTCCTGGTGAATGCCCGACGCGTGAGCGAAGGCATTGGCGCCTACCACGGCCTTGTTCGGCTGCACGACAAAACCGGTGATCTGCGAAACCAGCTTGGAGGCCGGCACGATCTGCGTGGTATCGACGCCGACATCGAGGTTGAAGTAGTCCCGGCGCGTCTTGACCGCCATCACGACCTCTTCGAGGCTCGTGTTTCCGGCGCGCTCGCCCAGGCCGTTGATCGTGCATTCGATCTGGCGTGCGCCCCCAAGCTTGACGGCCGCCAGCGAATTGGCGACCGCCATGCCGAGATCGTTGTGGCAATGCACCGACCAGATCGCCTTGTCCGAATTCGGAATGCGTTCGCGCACCGAGCGGATCAGCCCGGCGTAGCCCTCCGGCACCGCATAGCCCACTGTGTCGGGCAGGTTGATGGTGGTCGCGCCCTCGGCGATCACGCCTTCCAGCACGCGGCAGAGGAAGTCCATGTCGGAGCGGCTGCCGTCTTCGGGCGAGAACTCGATGTCGTCCGTGAACTGGCGCGCGAAGCGCACCGCCAGACGCGCTTGCTCGTACACCTGGTCCGGCGTCATGCGCAACTTCTTCTCCATATGCAGCGCCGACGTGGCGATGAACGTGTGGATGCGGAACTGCCCCGCCGGCTTGAGCGCCTCGGCAGCGCGGGAAATGTCGCGATCATTCGCACGGGCCAACGAGCAAATCCGCGAATCCTTGACCGACTGCGCAATCGCGCGGATCGCCTCAAAGTCACCATTCGAGCTGGCTGCGAAGCCGGCTTCGATCACGTCCACCTTGAGCCGCTCGAGCTGCTTGGCGATGCGGATCTTCTCTTCCTTGGTCATCGACGCACCCGGGGACTGCTCGCCGTCGCGCAAGGTGGTGTCGAAAATGATGAGTTTGTCGCTCATGGCGGCTCCTTGGTGGGGGTGACGTTTTTGGCGTCGGTCTTGATGGTGTCTCGGATCGTTTTTTGCGGCGCAGAATGCAAAACGCCCCGGCATGCATGGTTGCAGGCCGGGGCGCTGTTGAATCCTGGTTCGCGAAAACTTGGCGGTTTTGCTTGCCTCGTCTTGCGATTTCCTATGCGCGTGTCCCGACCTGATGACCTAGTAGGCCACCAATCGAGACTAGCGTAATCAGAATGGAAATCGGGCGCGAAAGCATGCGAACGACTATAGACGAATTCAAAAATTGACGCAAGCGCACAAAAACGTCACGCACGGATCACTCGTGCACATCGTCGGAAACCTGTTTCGGCAGGCGCGGACTGCCCTGTTGCCCGTGCAACGTGCGCCAGCCCCAGAGCAGGTAGCCTGACACCGCGTAGCCCACGAACAGCCCGAACAACGCGACCGGCGGGTCGCTGGACACCACGACGAAGAGCACGAGCACCAGCACCATCACACCGAACGGCACGCGATGCCGCACGTCGAGCGCCTTGCCGCTGTAGAACGGCGCGTTCGACACCATCGACAGCCCTGCGTACAGCGTCAGCCCGAATGCTACCCACGGCATCCAGAGCTCCTTGACGGGCAGCTTGTTGTCGATGGCCAGCCAGACGAAACCGGCGATCAGGGCTGCCGCAGCGGGGCTTGGCATACCCTGGAAGAAGCGCTTGTCGACCGCGCCGATGTTGGTGTTGAAGCGTGCCAGGCGCAGGGCGGCCCCCGCGCAATACACGAACGCGGCGAGCCAGCCCCACTTGCCCAGATCCCGCAGGATCCATTCGTACATGACCAGCGCCGGCGCCACGCCAAACGAGACCATGTCGGAGAGCGAATCGTACTGCTCACCAAACGCGCTTTGCGTGTTGGTGATGCGCGCGACACGGCCGTCCATGCCATCGAGCACCATCGCCGCGAAGATGGCGATGGCGGCGGTCTCGAAGTTCAGGTTCATCGCCTGCACGATCGCGAAGAAGCCGGCAAACAGGGCCGCCGTCGTGAACGCGTTGGGCAGCAGATAGATGCCGCGGCGGCGCGGGCGCACGATTTCGAGATCGTCGTCATCCGAGCGCGGCTGGTTGTGTCGCAGCGGACGCAGGTGCGTCACGTTGCCGGCGGTGAAGCGCTTCTTGCGGCGGTTGAACGCGGGCATGGCGGCCTCCGGTCAGTCCAGCTCGGCGAGCACCGTGAGGGTGGCGGACACCTTCTCGCCGATCGTCACGCGCGGCCGGGCAGTGAGCGGCAGATACACGTCGACGCGCGAGCCAAAGCGGATGAAACCGTAGCGCTGCCCGCGCGCGAGCGTCTCTCCAACCCTGGTGTAGCAAAGGATGCGCCGAGCAATGAGGCCGGCCACCTGCACGGACGTGACGAGCTGGCCGTCGCCGCGGCGCAGCACGATGGCGTTGCGCTCGTTTTCGAGCGACGCCTTGTCCAGGTCTGCGTTGACGAACTTGCCGGGGAAGTACTGCACCTGCTGCACCGTGCCATCGACCGGCGCGCGGTTGGAGTGGACGTTGAACACGTTCATGAACACGCTGATCTTCAGCGCATCGCGATCGGCGTACGGGTCGCGCACCTGTTCGACGGCAACGATGCGGCCGTCTGCCGGCGAGAGAATCGCGTTGGCCTGCGTTGGCACCGGGCGCGCCGGATCGCGGAAAAACTGCAGCACGAACAGCGTCAGCACCCAGAACGGCCACGCCCAGCCAAAGCCGGCGGCCATCTGCACGATGAGCGAGACGACGAAGATCGCGCCCAGGTACGGCCAGCCCTCACGGGCGATGATGGGATGCGGATACGTGTTGTTCAACTCAGACCTCGACAGCGTCTTGAAGGAAATGCGGCATTCTAGCCGACACGGGGCCGCGCCAGCACTTCAAACAGTATCTGGCGTCCTGGAATCAGCATAAAAAAAAAGCCAGCCCGAAGGCTGGCTTTCTCGCACAAGATGCGTCCGATCAGTTCTTCGACTGGTCGACCAGCTTGTTCTTGGCGATCCACGGCATCATCGCACGCAGCTTGGCGCCAACTTGCTCGATCTGGTGCTCTTCGGTCAGGCGGCGGCGCGAGATCAGCGTCGGCTGGCCGGCCTTGTACTCCAGCAGGAAGCTCTTGGCGTATTCGCCGGTCTGGATGTCCTTCAGGCATTGCTTCATGGCCTTCTTGGTCTCTTCCGTCACCACGCGCGGGCCGGTGACGTACTCGCCGTATTCGGCGTTGTTCGAGATCGAGTAGTTCATGTTGGCGATGCCGCCTTCATAGATCAGGTCGACGATCAGCTTCAGCTCATGCAGGCACTCGAAGTAAGCCATTTCCGGAGCGTAACCGGCTTCGACCAGCGTCTCGAAACCAGCCTTGATCAGTTCGACGGTACCGCCGCACAGCACGGCTTGCTCGCCGAACAGGTCGGTTTCGGTTTCTTCGCGGAAGTTCGTCTCGATGATGCCGGCGCGGCCGCCGCCGTTGGCGGTGGCGTACGACAGGGCGATGTCACGCGCGGTGCCCGACTTGTCCTGGTGCACGGCGATCAGGTGCGGCACGCCGCCACCTTGCGTGTACGTACCGCGCACGGTGTGACCCGGCGCCTTCGGGGCGATCATGATGACGTCCAGGTCGGCACGCGGAATCACGGCACCATAGTGCACGTTGAAGCCGTGCGCGAATGCCAGTGCGGCGCCCTGCTTGATGTTGTTGTGCACTTCGTTCTTGTACACATCGGCGATCTGCTCGTCCGGCAGCAGGATCATGACAACGTCGGCTTCCTTCACCGCCTCGGCCACTTCCTTGACCTGCAGGCCGGCGTTGACGGCCTTGTTCCACGACGCGCCGTTCTTGCGCAGGCCGACCGTCACCTTCACGCCCGAGTCGTTCAGGTTCAGGGCGTGGGCGTGGCCTTGCGAGCCATAGCCAACGATGGTGACGTTCTTGCCCTTGATCAGGGAGAGGTCGGCGTCCTTGTCGTAAAACACTTTCATGTTGATGTCCTAATTTTCAGATACTTCGATATCGATGGGGTCCGGCCGCAGCTGCACGCTGGTGCACGCGCCGGTTCAAACCTTCAGAATGCGCTCGCCGCGGCCGATGCCCGAGCCGCCTGTGCGAACGGTCTCGAGAATGGCAGTGCGATCGATGGCATCGAGAAACGCGTCGAGCTTGCTGCCGTTGCCGGTCAGCTCAATCGTGTAGGTCTTCTCGGTCACGTCGATGATGCGGCCGCGGAAGATGTCCGCGGTGCGTTTCATCTCCTCGCGTTCCTTGCCGACGGCGCGCACCTTCACGAGCATCAGCTCGCGCTCGATGTGCGCACCTTCGGTCAGGTCGACGACCTTGACGACTTCCACCAGGCGGTTCAGGTGCTTGGTGATCTGCTCGATGATGTCGTCCGAACCGGTCGTGACGATGGTCATGCGCGACAGCGAGGCGTCTTCGGTCGGGGCGACCGTCAGCGTCTCGATGTTGTAGCCACGCGCCGAGAACAGGCCCACCACGCGCGACAGCGCGCCCGGTTCGTTTTCGAGCAGGACAGAAATGATGTGGCGCATTACAGATCCTCCGCGCCGAGCAGCATTTCAGAAATTCCCTTGCCCGCCTGGACCATCGGCCAGACGTTTTCAGTCGGGTCGGTCTGGAAGTCGAGGAACACGGTGCGATCCTTGAGTCGGAAAGCCTCGCGCAGTGCGGGCTCGACGTCAGACGTCTTCTCGATGCGCATGCCGACGTGGCCATACGATTCGGCCAGCTTCACGAAGTCGGGCAGCGCCTGCATGTAGGAATGCGAGTAGCGGTTGTCGTACTCGATTTCCTGCCACTGGCGGACCATGCCGAGGTAACCGTTGTTGAGCGAGCAGATCTTCACGGGCGTGTCGTACTGCAGGCAGGTCGACAGCTCCTGGATGCACATCTGGATCGAGCCCTCACCTGTAATGGTGACGACTTCCTTGTCCGGGAACGCCTTCTTGATACCCATCGCGTACGGCAGGCCGACACCCATCGTGCCCAGACCGCCGGAGTTGATCCAGCGGCGCGGCTCGTTGAACTTGTAGAACTGCGCGGCCCACATTTGATGCTGACCCACATCGGAGCAGATGAAAGCGTCGCCATTGGTCAGTTCCCAGATCTTCTCCACCACGTATTGCGGCTTGATGATCTCGGAGGTGCGGTCGTACTTCAGGCAGTCGACGCTGCGCCACTGTTCGATCTGCTCCCACCACTTGGCGAGCGCCGCCTTGTTCGGCTTGGCTTCGCCCGACTGGATCTGGGCGATCATCTCCTGCAGCACGTCCTTGACGTTGCCGACGATGGGGATGTCGACCTTCACCCGCTTGGAAATGGACGACGGATCGATGTCGATGTGGATGATTTTGCGCGGCTGCGACGAGAAGTGTGCCGGGCTACCGATCACGCGGTCGTCAAACCGCGCGCCGATGGCGATCAGCACGTCGCAGTTCTGCATGGCCATGTTGGCTTCGTACGTGCCGTGCATGCCCAGCATGCCCACGAACTGCTTGCTGGTGCCGGGGAATGCGCCCAGGCCCATCAGCGTGTTCGTGACGGGGTAGCCCGTGAGTGCGGCCAGCTGGCGCAGCTCTTCGCTGGCCTCGGCCAGCACCACGCCGCCGCCCGAATAGATGTACGGACGTTCGGCCTGCAGCAGCAGGCTTACTGCCTTGCGAATCTGCCCCGAGTGCCCCTTGTTGACGGGGTTGTACGAGCGCATCTCGATGGTCTTCGGGTACTCGTACTTGCACAGTTCGCGCGAGACATCCTTGGGGATGTCCACCACCACCGGGCCCGGGCGGCCGGTCGAGGCGATGTAGAACGCCTTCTTGATGGTCGAGGCGAGATTGCGCACGTCCTTGACCAGGAAGTTGTGCTTGACGATCGGGCGCGTGATGCCGACGGTGTCGCACTCCTGGAAGGCATCCTGGCCGATGGCGTGCGTCGGCACGTTACCGGTGATGATCACCATCGGGATCGAATCCAGGTAGGCGGTGGCGATGCCGGTCACGGCGTTCGTCACGCCGGGGCCGGACGTCACGAGGGCGACACCGACCTTGCCCGTGGCGCGCGCATAGCCGTCAGCCGCATGGACTGCCGCCTGTTCATGGCGCACCAGGATGTGTTCGATCTTGTTCTGCTTGTAGAACGCGTCGTAGATGTAGAGCACCGCGCCGCCGGGGTAACCCCAGACGAACTCGACGCCCTCTGCCGCGAGCGCATTGACGAGGATGTCAGCCCCCATCATGTCGGCAGATGAACCGCTATTGGCGTGGGAAAATTCCGCGCTTGGCATATTCATTTCAGTCCTTTGCAATTTTCGGCAAAAAATTGTTCGGATGCTCTCTACCGGGCTTGTGGCGCGGGTTTGAGCGGTTGCGCGTCTGCATGGATGGACCGCCTGATGGGCAGCCAGATGAGACAAACCACAGATATTGTGAACCGGGGATGATACTGGAATGCCGCATGGCGGTCCAGCAGCGCCAAGATTCGCCACGTCGGGCCGCCCGCCAGACACTCGGGGTGTCCGCCGACCCGCATTTTTGCTAGCATCGCAACATTTTTGACGGCCTTGGCCGTCGCTGCCACGCGGCGCTAGGATCACATATGACAGTGTGAATTTCGCCCCGGCTGCCCCACAGGATTCGCACTCGCCGTTGTATGGCCTCTGAACAGGAACTGTCGGCCTTCCTCCTAAGCGTCGAAAAACGCGCCTTCAAGCAGGCGGTCTTTGCGGTGCGCGACGACGATGCCGCGCTCGACATCGTGCAGGACGCCATGATCAAGCTGGCCGAGAAATACGGCGACAAGCCCGGAGCCGAGCTTCCGCTGCTGTTCCAGCGCATCCTGCAGAACACGATCCATGACTGGTTCCGTCGCAGCAAGGTGCGCAACACCTGGGTGAGCCTGTTCTCGAGCTTTCGCTCCGATGCCGAGGGCGACGACACCGACCCGCTCGAACTCATCGAAAGCGAAGCCGGCTCCACAGCGGCGGAGTCCAGCGCCGACAAGGTGGAACGTGCGCAGGTGCTCGAGATCCTGGAGCGCGAAATCGAGAAGCTCCCCACACGTCAACGGGAAGCCTTTCTGATGCGTTACTGGGAAGACATGGATGTTGCCGAGACGGCCCTGGCAATGGGCTGTTCCGAGGGCAGCGTAAAGACGCACTGCTCGCGGGCAACACACGCCCTGGCCCAGGCGCTGCGGGCGCGAGGTATCCGACTATGAACAAGGCAGAACTCCGAGAACGCCGTTTTGTGCACGCCGTCCGCACCGCTCTGAACGAGTCGGCCGGGCAGTTGCCGCCCGATGTGCGCGACCGCCTCGCAGCGGCGCGCCGCACGGCGCTTGCGCACAAGAAAGCGGAAGCCCCGCGGACGGTCCATGCGCCCGCCCTGGCGCTGCCCGGTGGTGGTTCGGCGTCGTTCGAGATGGAAAGCGGCGCCTCGCCGCTGCAACGCGCCGCAGCGTTCCTGCGCCGGTTCGGCCTGCTGTGGCCGACCATCGCGCTGGTTGCGGGCCTCGCTGGAATCTACCAGTGGCAGCAACAGCAGCGCGTGGACGAGCTCGCCGAGGTCGACACCGCCATGCTGCTCGACGACCTGCCGCTGGCGGCCTACGCCGACCAAGGTTTCCACCAGTACCTGAAGCACGATCAGTGACAGGCTGATCGATGAGCAACGTCTTCCACACCCACGGCCAACCACCGCGCGGCGATCGGATCCGGTGTCTGCGCAACAGCGTGGCCCTGCTGCTTGGTACCGCAGGACTGACGGCAGGGCTCGCGATCGCACAGGGCACCAGCGCTTCGGCGCCGGTGCCTGCTGCATCGGGGGTCATCGTCAACGCCCCGGTCGACCTGCCGACGCCGCCTGCAACCAATCCGCGGCCCTCCGTCCACCCGAACTGGTCGGAACTGACCATCGTGCAGCAGCGCATCCTGGCGCCGCTGGCACCGGAGTGGAACGACATGCCGGAGCTTGCGCGCAAGAAGTGGCTGCAGATCGCGCAGGCGTATCCGAGATACACGCCGGCCCAGCAGCAGCGCCTGCAAACCCGCATGGCCGACTGGGTCAAGCTCACGCCCGAGCAGCGCCACCGTGCGCGTGAGAACTTCCAGACCACCAAGTCCGTGCCGCTGCAGAAGAAAAGCGAGGCCTGGCAGAGCTACCAGAAGCTGTCGGATGAGCAGAAGAAGGCCTTGGCGGCCGCCGCCAAGGCGCAGAAACATCCGTCTGCGGTCACGGCGCTGCCCGGCAATGCGAGCCTCGCCAAGGATGCTGCCAAGGCGGTCCATCATGGGCGCACGAAGCCTGGCACGACGCGCACGACGCCGCCTGGCAAGGTGACGGCTACAGCGTCCAGCCCCGCGGCCACGCCGGCTCCGAACGCTGCCTCGGCGCCCGCCGTTGCGGCACCCGCACCGGTAAGCACGCCCCCCGCCCCTGCGCAGCCCGCCGCGCCGTCCACCACGACGGGGGGCGAATCGGGGAGTCCGCCCCCGTCCACGGTGCTCGGCGGCTGAGCCGGCACACCCTTTGGCATAATCCGAACAGCGCCGCGCAAGCCTTGCCGGCGGATGTTGGATTGCGCTTGCCGCGCTCACCCGTTCGATGGCCACTCCCGCTTCCCCTGCTTCCTCGGCTGCGGCGCACGATGCGCTCGCAGCGCCCACCCTGCGCCGCCGTCTAGCGGGCATGCTCTATGAAGGCCTGCTGCTGTTCGGCGTGATGTTCGGAGCGACCGCCGTGTTCCTGCTTCTGCGGGCCATCGTGCCGCCGCTGGCGCGCACCGGCGATGTGGGCCTGCAGGTCTGGGGCTTCCTGGCGATGGGCGTCTACTTCGTCGGGTTCTGGTGCAAGCGCGGCCGGACCCTGGCGATGCAGACATGGCGCATGCGCGTGGTCAATGCCGACGGTTCGCGCATTTCGTTCGGCCGTGCCGTTGCGCGCTACGTGCTGGCGTGGATGTGGGTAGCCGCGGCAGTCGGCATCATCCACCTGAGCGGGGCATCCCGCTGGACGGGCGCGGCCGTGGCAGCGGTCTGTCTGCTCGCCTGGGGCGCGCTGGCGTGGCTCGATCCGCAACGGCAGTTCCTGCACGATCGCCTGGCCGGCACGCGGCTGGTGCGCGACTGACCCCACCCTGCAGGCGGCCGGTTCAACATGACGCGCGCCGACCTGCCCGCCTCCACGGTTCCCCTTTCCTTCCTGACGGCGGCCACGGCACGCCGCGTTGCCGTCGCGCTGCAGTGCGCTGCGACGGTCGCCGTGACATGGGGCCTGCATCACTGGGGCGGATGGCGCTGGCCCATGGCCGCGCTGCTCGCCGGCATCGTGCTGGTGATGGCCTATCTGCTGTCGGTCGGCTGGGCGTTTCTCGTCTCGTCGACGAACCTGGGCGTGGCAATACCGGACGACCCGACGTGGGACCGCATGCCCGTGCCCAGCACGCAACGCATCGGCCTCCTCGGCTTCGTCGGCTGCTGGCTCCGCGAATGTGTATCCGTGGCGTGGATGTTCAACGTGCTGCAGCCGTTTCGCGCACATGCTGCGTTCGATGCGCCGGCGCGTGACGGCAGGCGCGTGCCTGTACTGATGATCCACGGCTATGGCTGCAACCGCGCGGTGTGGCTGCCCATGCAGAAGCACCTGGCCGCTGCCGGCCACCCGACCGAGGCCATCGACCTCATGCCGCTGCTGGGCGACATCGACGACTACGCCAGCGACATATCCGCTGCCGTTGCGCGCCTGACGCACGCCCACGGCCGCGCGCCCGTCCTGCTCTGCCACAGCATGGGCGGCCTCGCGGCACGCGCTGCGCTTCGGCAGTGCGAGGCCGACTTCATCGCGCACGTCATCACACTCGGCACACCGCACCGTGGTACGGCGATGGCGCGCACGGGCCGCGGCCACAACGTGCGCCAGATGGCGTGGGCCAGCCCGTGGCTGCGGCGCCTGGCAGCGTCTGAAACGGCCGCCGCGCGCGCGCGCATCACGTCGATCTTCTCGTGGCACGACTCCATTGTCGGGCCGGCCGGCGCATCGTGGCTCGATGGCGCACGGCACATTGCGTTCTCCGGCATTGGCCATGTGTCGCTGCTATGCGACGCGCGCATACGCCAGGCGGTGCTGGCAGAGCTGGCGCGCATTGAAGCGAGCCTCCCGGCCCCTGCGGCCTGAAACGCGCCACCGGCACGACTCTCGGGCCAACGCCGCCTTGTCTTGCGGCGACCCCGTCATGTGACGGTCATGTTTTTGACATGGCTTGTTCACGCAGCGGTGGCGAAATCGGTCCAACGCAGCCTCCGTTGCCGACATGGTCTCGCCCAATCTGCCATCGCGCCCTGGTTTTCTCCGCCGCCTCGCGCAACGCTTTCGCGCTGCCCTCCTCACCGGTTCCGACTGGAACGCTCCACCGCCCCTGATGCAATTGGCCGCGGGCCTGTCCGCCGCCGGTGCGCTCGGCTCGGCCGCGCCGGCCGGTCGGGGTGACGTGCGAGATCACGAGACGCCAGCCAGCACACCGACCCAGGCGCTCACGCCCGGCCAATCGGCGGACAAGGACACCGACCCGCCTGCCGAGAACGTGCACCGCTACCGCACGATCTGGCTCTCGGACATCCACCTCGGCACGCCGGGCTGCCAGGCCGCCTACCTGCTCGACTTTCTCAAGCACAACGAGTCCGACACGCTCTACCTGGTGGGCGACATCGTCGACGGCTGGCAGCTGCGCAAGGGCTGGTACTGGCCGCAGGCCCACAACGACGTCGTGCAGAAAGTGCTGCGCCGCGCGCGCAAGGGCACACGCGTCGTGTTCATCCCGGGCAACCACGACGAGATGGCGCGCCAGTTCCACGGCCTGAACTTCGGCGACATCGAAGTCGCGGAAGACGCCGTGCATGTGACGGCCACGGGCAAGCGCCTGTGGGTCGTGCACGGCGACCTGTTCGACGGCGTCATGCAGCACGCGCGCTGGCTCGCCTACGTGGGCGACTCGCTCTACACCTTCATCCTGGCCATGAACCGTCACTTCAACCGCATCCGCGTGCGGCTGGGGTTTCCGTATTGGTCGCTGTCGCAATACCTCAAGCACCAGGTCAAGAACGCGGTGAACTTCATCAACTCGTTCGAGCGGGTGATGACCGACGAGGCCCGCCGACGCGGCTGCGACGGGGTGGTCTGCGGACACATCCACAAGGCCGAGATCCGCGAGATCGACGGCCAGCTGTATTGCAACGACGGCGACTGGGTCGAGAGCCTCTCCGCCCTGGTCGAAACGATGGAAGGCGAACTGCAGATCGTCTACTGGACGCATCTGCTCGATGCACCGCGCACGTCCCGCCGCGCACGCCGTGCCGCGGCGGCCACCGCCTGATGGAACCCCACATGACCCAAACCGGCATCGATCTCGTTCAGCCCGCCCTCGCCATTCATCCGACATCCGCCACACCGCAAGGAGAGCCCGTGAAAATCATGATCGTCACCGATGCCTGGGAACCGCAGGTCAACGGCGTCGTCCGCACCCTCACCCAGACGCGCCGCGAACTCGAAGCCATGGGCCACATCGTCGACATGATCACGCCGCTTGAATTCAAGACGGTGCCGTGCCCGACGTATCCGGAGATCCGCCTGTCGATCCTGCCCTCCAAGCGCGTGCGGGAGCGCATCGAAACATTCGCGCCACAGGCGCTGCACATCGCCACCGAGGGGCCGCTGGGGCTGGCCGCGCGCGCCTATGCGCTGCGCCACAAGCTGCCGTACACGACGGCGTATCACACGCGCTTCCCGGAGTACGTGCAGGCGCGCTTCGGCATTCCGCTGGCGTGGACGTACCGCTTCCTGCGCTGGTTCCACAGCCCCGCCCAGGCGGTGATGGCGCCGACGCCCGTGGTGCTGAAAGACCTCGCCGACTACGGCATCACCAATGGCGTGCTGTGGACGCGCGGTGTGGATCTGGACATCTTCACGGCGCAGCGTGGCAACGTCCTGAACACCGCTCATCCGATCTTCCTGTACGTCGGCCGCGTGGCCGTCGAGAAGAATGTCGAGGCCTTCCTCGAGCTCGACCTTCCCGGCTCCAAATGGGTCGTCGGCGAAGGCCCCGCACTGCCCGGGCTGAAGGCGAAATACCCGAACGCCAATTACCTCGGCGTGCTCAAGCAGCCGGAACTCGCCAAGGTGTATGCGTCAGCCGACGTGTTCGTCTTTCCGAGCCGCACCGATACGTTTGGCCTGGTGCTGCTCGAAGCGCTGGCCAGCGGGCTGCCGGTCGCGGCGTATCCGGTGACGGGTCCGATCGACGTGCTGGGCGATTCCCCGGCCGGCGCCCTGCGCGAAGACCTGCGTGAGGCCTGCCTGGAAGCGCTGCGCATCGACCGCGCCACGGCGCGCGCGCATGCCGAGAAGTTCTCATGGCGCGCGGCGTCGGAGCAATTCCTTGCGCATCTGCGGCCCATGCCGGCCTCCGCATCGGGCGATGCCAAGACCGCTCAACCGTCCACAGCCGCGGGTGCCTGAGTCTTGCGTTCCATGAAGCCGACCTCCCCGCCGGAACGGCCGCCGGCGCCTTCTGCGGCGGATGCGTATTCGCCCGCCGACAACCCGCACAAGGGCAATCGCGGCATCACGCGCGCGTGGTTTGCGCTCAAGAATTCCATCAGCGGCATCCGCTTCGCCATTGACGAGGAAAGCGCGTTCCGCCAGGAGCTGACGCTGTGCGCGATCCTGCTGCCGTGTGCGTTCGTCATCCCGGCCACGGTGGTGGAGCGCATCATGATGATCGGCACTCTGGTACTGGTGCTCATCGTCGAGCTGCTCAATTCGAGCGTGGAGGCGGCAGTCGATCGCATCTCGCTCGAGCAGCATGGCCTGTCCAAGCGTGCGAAGGATTTCGGCAGCGCGGCCGTCATGCTGGCCCTGCTGCTGTGCGTGGGCACGTGGGCGGCCATCGCCTGGCCGTGGATCGCGTCGCTGCTGCGCTGAAAAGCGGCACGACAACGTTTGGCGGCGCCGCGCCCGCTGCGGGTGGGGCGTCGTTGCCGCAGCACGATCTCTTATAATCCGGGCACCTACATGCCACGGAGACAGGGCCACCGGCCTTGGCAGTTCAATGGAAACCAAGCAGCACTCCACCGGCCCCCGCCGCACGCGCGATCGCATCCTCGAGGTGTCGCTGCGCCTGTTCAACGAACTGGGCGAGCCCAACGTCACGACCACGACGATCGCCGAAGAGCTCGAGATCAGCCCGGGCAACCTGTACTACCACTTCCGCAACAAGGACGACATCATCAACTCGATCTTCGTGCAGTTCGAGCAGGAGATGAGCCGTCGCCTGAAGCTGCCCGACGACCACAAGGCCACGCTCGACGAGACGTGGGGCTACCTGCAGTACATGTCGGAGTTCCTGTGGAACTACCGCTTCCTGTACCGCGACATCAACGACCTGCTTGCGCGCAACCGCATGCTGGAGCTGAACTTCAAGCGCATCGTCGAGCAGAAGCGCCACTTCGCGATGGACATCTGCCATCAGTTCATCGAAGACGGCGAGATGGAAGCCACGCCCGAGCAGGTCGACGTCATGTGCACCAACATCGTCGTGGTGGCGACCTACTGGCTGTCGTTCCAGTTCGTGCAGCACCCGCGCCAGTACAACGACCCGAACGCCATCCGCGACCACCTGCACGGTGCGAGCTACCACATCCTTTCCATCCTCGCGCCCTACCTGCGCGGCAAGCCGCGGCGTGCCTTCGATCTGCTGGCGGTCAGCCGCAGCAACGATCCGCCGCTCGACACCAGCCACCCTGCACAATGAAATCGATCTGCGTCTATTGCGGTTCCAGCCCGGGCGAGCGCCCGGAATACAAGGCCAACGCCATCGCGTTGGGCAACGAAATGGCCGAGCGTGGCCTCACGCTGGTCTACGGCGGCGGCAACGTCGGCCTGATGGGTATCGTGGCCGATGCGGTCCTGCAGGGCGGCGCCCCCGTCATCGGCATCATCCCGAAATCGCTGGTGCGCAAGGAGGTTGGCCACAAGGATCTGACCGAGCTGCACATCGTTGACAGCATGCACCAGCGCAAGCAGATGATGGCCGACCGCGCCGACGCGTTCATCGCCATGCCCGGCGGCGTGGGCACATACGAAGAGCTGTTCGAAACCTTCACGTGGCTGCAGCTCGGCTACCACAACAAGCCGATCGGCCTGCTCAACGTGGCGGGCTTCTACGACAAGCTGCTCGCGTTCATCGACCACGCCGTGCACGAGGGTTTCCTCAAGCGCCATCACGCCAACCTGCTCCACGTGAGCACCGATCCTGCCGAACTGATCGACATGCTCGCCCGCGCGCCGCGCGAAACCGTCGACAAGTGGTCCGAGCGCCGCGAGCGCACGTAAGCCGCGACATGCCGGACACCTTGCTCAGGATGGCACTGTACGTGTCATTGGTCCTCATCGTGCCGGGGCCGACCAACACGCTGCTGTTGTCGTCGGGGCTCAAGGTCGGCGTGCGGCGGACCAGCCCGCTCATCGCCGCGGAAGCGCTTGGCTATGTGCTGGGCATCGCGCTTTGGGGCTTCTTCCTCAGCGCGGTGTCGGCCGACCGGCCGTGGCTGCCGATGGGCATCAAGCTCATCGCGTCGGCCTACATCGTCTACCTGGCCGCGAAGATATGGCGCCAGAGCAAGGCGCTGCAACATGTCACGGCCAGCCCCGTCAGCTTTCGCGACATGTTCTTCACCACGCTGATGAACCCGAAGGCCCTGCTGTTTGCCAGTACGCTGTTTCCGCTCGAGGCCTTCCGGTCGGCGCAGTATTTTGCGTGGACGATCGCGTCGTTCCTCGTCGTGCTGGTGCCGATCGCGGTCGGCTGGTCGTATCTCGGCGTGCTGTTGACGGCCCGCCGCAGCTGGGCGCCGCATACGCCCACGCTGCTGCGTGGTGCGTCGCTCGTGCTGCTGGCGTTCTCCGGCACGCTCATGTATTCCGTGCTGGCGCGCTGATCGCGCCTAGAACGAGGAGCCCGGCTGCGCCAGGAACGCCACCTCCTCGGGCGTCGACGTGCGCCCGAGTGCCGCATTCCGATGCGGAAACCGCCCGAAGCGCGCAATGATCTCGCGGTGCTTTTCCGCCCAGACGAGCGGGTCGGCATCGCCTTCCTCGTCGCGCAAGCGCGTGTAGAGCCGGATGGACTCGTCCTGCATGGCCAGCGATTCGCTGTGCTCGAACGGCAGGTAGCAGAACGTGCGGTGAAAGCGCGTCGGCAACTGCGCATCCCAGCCGGCAGCCACGACGATCTGCGCGGTATGCAGCGCTGCCGTGTCGCTCGCAAATGCGCGTGCGGTATTGCGGAACATGTTGCGCGGGAACTGGTCGAGCACCACGATGCGCGCAATGGCTTCCAGCGGCGTGTCCATCCACGTGTCGGCGCCTCCGCTCGAGAGGGCCTCCCACAGCGGCAGGAAGCGCGTGCGGATCTGGGCATCGTACGCGTCGGACTTCGCGAACCATTCCGGCCGCGGTGCGTGCAGCGGTGCGTTGCCGAACCAGAACGCAAGCACGTCGTCGGCAGTGGGCAAGCCGATCATGGAAAGTCTCCTCGAATCGTTCTTGTGATGGGCCGTTCAGCGCGGCACGTTGCGCATCCAGTCGGCGGTTTGCCAGAAGGCCTGCATCAGGCGCATCTGCAGCGCTTCGTCCAGACCGAGGTCCTGCATGGCCAGCGCCATGCAGCGCATCCACTGGTCACGCTCCTGCGTGCCGATCTCAAACGGCAGGTGCCGTGCACGCAGGCGCGGATGACCGAAGCGCTCGATGTAGTGGTTCGGCCCGCCAAGCCAGCCGCAGAGGAACCAGAAAAGCTTGTCGCGCGAGCCCTCGAGGCTTTGCGGATGCAGCGCGCGCAGCACCGCGAACTGGGGCTCGAGGTCCATCAGGTCGTAAAAGCGGTCGACGAGTTCGCGCACGCGCGCCTCGCCGCCGATGAGGTCAAAGGCCAGGGTTTCCTGGCCGGCAGTTGCATCTGTCATACAGCCATCACGTGAAGAGAGTCAGGCATCGCGCAAGGTGGCCATGGCAGGGCGGCGCAGCACGTCGCGCAGGCCGAGCCACCCGCCGGCAAAGGCACAGGCCATGCCGCCAAGGATGCCCACCGGCAAGATCGCCGGGTTGAAACGATACGGAAAATCGAACACATACGCCGACAGCACCCAGCCGATGGCGATGGCGCCCACGCCGGCCATCAAGCCCGCGAGGCCGCCGACGATCAGCACCTCGGCGTATTGCGTCTGGCGGACCACGCCGGAGCCCGCACCGAGCGCCCGCAGCACGCCGGCATCGCGCAGGCGCTCGTCGCGCGAGCCCGAGAGCGCGGCATAGAGCACCAGCACACCGGCCGCCAGCGTGAACACGAACAGGAACTCCACCGCCGCGGTCACCTGGTCCAGCACGCCCTGCACCTGGTTCAGGATCAGCTCGGTATCGACCACCGTCAGGTTCGGAAACTCGCGCACCAGCCTGGCCGGCAGATCGGCCTGGCCGGCGGGAATGCGGAACGCTGTCACGTACGTCTGCGGCATGTCGCGCAGCGCCACGGGCGGCAGGATCACGAAGAAGTTCACGCGCATCGAGCTCCAGTCGAGCTTGCGCAATGACGTGATGGGCGCGTCCACCGGCTGGCCGCCCACGTCGAAACGCAGCACGTCGCCCACGCGCAGGTTCAGCGTCTTGGCGATGCCCTCTTCCACCGACGCTTCCGGCTTCTGGCCGCTGAACCACTGCCCAGAGACGATACGGTTCTCGGGAGGCTGCTCGGTCGCGTAGGAGAGATTGAATTCGCGCTCGACCAGATTGCGCGCACGGGATTCAGCGTAGGTCTGGCCATTGATGGCCTGCCCGTTCACCTGCGTCAGGCGCCCGCGCACCATCGGATAGAGCCTTGGCGCCGCCACGCCGGCCTGCGCCAGCACCTGCGTGACCGGCTCGACCTGGTCCGGCTGGATGTTGATGATGAAGCGATTTGGCGCGTCGGCCGGCGTGGCGTTGTGCCACGAACGGATCAGGTCATTGCGCGTCATGGCGAGCAGCAGCAACGCCATCAGCCCCACCGCGAGGGCCACCGTCTGCAGCACGCTGACGCCACGACGGCGCTCCAGCACGGCCAGCGCAAAGCGCCAGCCCACGCCCAGCGCGCGCCCTCGGCCCAGCGATACGGCGAGCCCGCGCAGGCCCGCGGCGGCCAACAGCGCAAACACCAGAATCGCCCCCGCAAAGCCCGCCGCCGTCAGCGCCCCGAGCTTCACGTCGCGCGCAGAGACCACGAGCAGGGCAAAGAAAGCCGCCGCGCCCGGCGCATACCCGACCCATGCGGCGACTGCGCGCTCAGCCACATCGCGCCGCAACACGCGCAGCGGCGGCACCCGCACCAGGCCGAGCAACGGCGGCACGGCAAAACCGACCAGCAGCACGAGACCCGCTGCCAAACCCACCACAGCCGGCCATGCAGACGGCGCAGGCAGCGTGACCGTGACCAGATCGCCAAGCGACGCGAGCAGCAGCCAGTGCGCGCCATAGCCAAGCGCCACGCCGACCGCGGAGCCCAGCACGCCGATCAGCAGAAACTCCAGCGCGAACGTGCCCAGAATCTGCCCCTGCTTCAGGCCCAGGCACTTGATGACCGCCACCGCATCGGTATGCCGCGCGGTATAGCGGCGCGCCGCCATGGTGATGGCCACCGCGGCGATCATGGCCGCCAGCAGCGCGACGAGCGAGAGGAAGCGTTCCGCGCGGTCCAGCGTTTCGCGCATCTGCGGCTGACCGTTCTGCAGCGATTCGACGCGCACGCCGCGCAGCCCGCGGGTCTTCAGCGCGTTTTCGGCCCACGTGCGGAACGCATTGGCCGCCGCATCCGGGCCTGCCACCAGCAGCCGGTACGTGACGCGGCTGCCATACGTAACCAGCCCCGTGGAAGGCAGATCGGCCATGGGCAGCATCACGCGCGGAGCAAAGTTCATGAAGCCGGCGCCGCGATCGAGCTCCTGCGTGATGACGTGAGCGACGCGGAACGAGCGTGTGCCGAGGCGGATGGCGTCGCCCACGCGAATGCCGAGCGCTTCGAGCAGCGGCGCATCGACCCACACCGTGCCGGCGGCCGGAATGCCGCGGATGGGCGCGCCGGCCGGGTCGCGCGCGTCGTCGCTGACCTTGAGCGTGCCGCGCAGCGGGTAGCCCGCATCGACGGCCTTGATGGCCGCCAGTTGCGATGCCGGCTCGCCGGAAGACGTGTTGGTGAGCGTGCTGGCCATGCTGGGGAAGGTGGCCGTATGGGCGACCTGCAGGCCGCCGGCGCGGGCATGCGCCTCGATGTCGGGCGGCAGCGGCTGATCGGACACCACGAGCACATCGGCGCCGATCAGCTGACGCGCATCGCGCTCCAGGCCGGCATGCATGCGATCGGCCAGGAAACTGACCGACGCCAGCGCAGCCACCGCCAGCACCAGGGCGATGAGCAGCAGGTTCAGCTCGCCGGCGCGCCAGTCGCGGCGCAGCATGCGCAAGGCTTGGGTCCAGACGGAAAAACGGAGCATGGGCAACACGGGAACGGGGGCGCGGCGTCGCGCAGACCCCGCCATGTTCGCATGACTTCAGTGGGCAGGCGTGCGCGCCTCGTCGACGTGCCACGGCAGCGCTTCGTCAGCCGTGAGCAACGCGACATGTTCGGTCGCGCGATAGCCGGCAAGATGACCGAGCCCTTCGCGGAAGGCCGGCTGGCCGATGCGCTCCATGAGTTCGCGCACCCACGGCGCCAGGGCGTCGTTGCGGCGCACCGCGAGGTAATACGTCTCGCGCGTCAGCGGCACGAAATGCAGCCCGTGCGCCTCGGCCCCCGGACGCAGCCCGAAGCCGACGTCCGCGCGGCCCTCCTGCACGGCCACGGCGATCTTGTCGCTGGAAAACTCCTGTTCGTCGTAGCCGTTGATCTGATCAGGGTACAACCCCGCCGCAACCAGCAGCTGATCGAACAGCAGACGCGTGCCGGAGCTGCGCTGGCGGTTGATGAAACGCGCCTGGGTGCGCGCCAGGTCGCTCAACGACTGTACCTTGCCGGCCCAGTCGGCCGACATCATCAGCCCCTGCTCCCGGTCGGCCAATGCGATCAGGCGCACGGCGGTGGGCCGCAGCCATTTGCGCAGGGTCTGATGCGCGATCGAGCCGGCGCCCTGCTGCGGCGCCACATAGAAGCCTGCCACCTCGCACTGCTTTTCCTGCAGGCAGATCAGCCCCTCGACGGCGCTGCAGAAGACGGTGTCCAGGTGCGCGCCGTTGCCATGCGCGGCCAGCGTCTGGGCAAGCACCTCGACGGCCGGATCGTGGCTGCCCGAAAAACGGATGCGCGCCTGCGACTGCGAGGCGTCGTCGAGCTCCGACAGGAACTGCCCCATGGCCTGCCGCAGCGCGGGGTCGAGCTGCTCGCGCAACCGCATCTCGGCGCGCAGCAGGCGCTCGCCAAACAGTGTGAGCGACGCGCCCCGGCCGCGCTCCATGTCGAGCAAGGTGCGCCCGAGCATCTCTTCCCACGATCGCATGACGCCCCAGGCGTGCCGGTACGACAACCCGACCTGCTTCGCGGCCCGATGCAGGGAGCCGGTTTCCCGCACGGCGCGCAGCAACTGGAACACCTTGCCGTTAGCGCGCGGATTATCGTCCGGCCCGATCACCGGAAAGACCTCAAACTGGAACGCCATTATGTTAATGATTTCCTATTTACTTCGACCGCGGCCCCAGAGAACAATGCCTCGGATTCTGGGGCGGGCGCATGGTGGCCGCCGGCCGTCCCCGAATTGCCGCAATCATGCAGCATTCGACATAAAGCGTCCACGTGTTCCACATGACCCTGACACCATGCCCGGATTCCTCAAAACCCTTCGGCTGCCTGCGATACTCTGCCTGACATTGGCTGCCGCCACGGCCGCATATGCTGGCGAGCTCCGCATGGCCACCACCACGAGCACGGAAAACTCGGGCCTGCTCAAAGTCCTACTCCCCAAGTTCGAGGCCGCCACGGGCGTCCATGTGCACGTGATTGCCGTTGGCACGGGCAAGGCAGTCAAGCTCGGAGAATCGGGCGACGTCGACGTGGTGCTGGTGCACGCCCGTCCGCTCGAGGATGCCTTTGTTGCGTCCGGCGGCGGCATCGACCGGCGCGACGTGATGTACAACGACTTCATCCTCGTCGGCCCGGCCGCCGACCCGGCCCGCGTGCGGGGTCAGAAGAACGTGATCCAGGGCATGGAGACCATCGCCAGGGCCAACGCGAAGTTCATCTCGCGCGCAGACAACTCCGGCACCGACGTCATGGAAAAGGCCTACTGGAAATCCGCCGACATCGACCCGAAGGGCAAGCCGTGGTACGTGAGCGCCGGCCTGGGAATGGGCGAGGTGCTGAACATGGCCGCCCAGATGAACGCCTACACGCTGTCGGACCGCGCCACCTACGGCGCCTACCGCGCCAAGACCGGCCTCGACATCGTGCTGGCCGGCGATCCGCGCATGTTCAACCCGTACGGCATCATTGCGGTCAACCCGGCGAAGCACGCGGGCATCAACTACACCGACGCCACGAAACTCATCGAATGGATCACCTCGCCGGCTGGCCAACAGGCCATTGCCGACTTCAAGGTGAACGGCGAGCAGGTGTTCTTCCCGAACTACGGAAAGGCGCTCGCCGGCGGCAAGTGACGCAGGCGCAAGCGGCGACTGACGGAACGGCGGCTCAGGCCGCCGTTTCCAATTGCGGATGCTGCGGCAGCTCCGCCGCGACCTCGCCGATCATGCGGCGCAGCCACATCACGTCGGGTGCGGCGTGGCTGCGCTCGTGCCACAGCTGGTAGAAACGCATCTTCGGGAACGCCACGGGCGTGGGCAGGATGCGGATCGGCAGGTACTGCGCGCAATGCGCGGCAAATTGCCGGCCGGTCGTGAACACCAGATCGGTGCGCATCAGGACATACGGCACCAGCCCGAAATACGGCAGCGACACCTGGATCTGCCGCTTCAAACCCTGCTCTGCAAGTGCCTGATCGATCATGCTGCGCTGCATCGCCGCATACGGAGCCGGGGCGAGATGCGGCATCTCGACATAGTGCTTGAGCGAGATGCCCTTGCGCGCCAGGGGGTGCTGTGCACCGAGCATGCAGACCACCTCGTCGTCGAACAGCGGTGAAATATGCAGATGCTCGGGCGGCGAGAGCCAGTTGCCGATCACCAGATCCATGCCGCCCTGCTCGAGCGCGGCGAGGTAATCCACACCGGCATTGAGCGGATGCACCACCAGCTTGGCCTGCGGTGCGTGCTTGCGCAGGCGCTCCACGATGTTGGGGAGGAAGAACGCGTCGAGGTAATCGGGCGCCCCCAGGTGGAACGTGCGCGTCGTGTTGCCCGGGTCGAACTCCTGCGACGGCCGGGCGATGCGCTCCATCGCCTCCAGGCTTTGCTGCGCCAGCGTGAGCAGCTCGTGGCCGCGCTCGGTGGGCACCATGCCGTTCTTGCCGCGCACGAGGATGGCGTCCCCGGTGATCTCGCGCAGCCGCTTGAGGGTATTGCTGATCGCCGGCTGCGACTGGCCAAGCTTGACGGCCGTACGGGTCACGCTCTGCTCGGTGAGCAGCGTGTACAGAACGCGCAGGAGGTACGTATCGAGGTGATCTTTGCCGTGCATGTGGACACCGGGCACGGGCGACGCCGTACCGCCAAAAACGGGCTGAGGGACGCTGTGAGTGTATGTCACTTGCACGCCGCGCCGCCAGACCACTACCGACGGGTATACCCCGGATTTTGGCTTTCCGATGCGGGTTATCACCTGGGCCAAATATTGCATTCCTGACCCGGTGCTATGGTTCCGTCATACACACAAACACGCGTAGACCCCATGGAGACTCAGCCCATCCGCTTCTTCCACCGCGGCCAGGTGCGCACCGTTTCAGACGCGCCGATCACCCGGACGGTGCTTCAATACCTGCGTGAAGACGCGCACTGCACAGGCACCAAGGAAGGGTGTGCCGAGGGCGATTGCGGTGCATGTACCGTCGTGCTCGGCGAGCTGCAGGCAGACGGCAGCGTCGGTCTGAAGGCTGTCAACGCCTGCATCCAGTTCCTGCCCACGCTCGATGGCAAGGCGCTGTTCACGGTGGAAGACGTGCGCAGCAAGGATGGCTCGCTGCACCCCGTGCAGCAGGCGATGGTCGAGTGCCACGGCTCGCAGTGCGGCTTCTGCACCCCGGGCTTCGTGATGTCGCTCTACGCGCTGTACGAGAACACCGGCAGCAACGCGCCGCCGTCCCGCCAGGCCATCTGCGATTCGCTCACGGGCAACCTGTGCCGCTGCACCGGCTACCGGCCGATCATCGACGCGGGCGAACGCATGTTCGAGCTGCCCGCGCCGGCCGGCATCGACCGCACTCAGCTGGCTGAAACGCTGCGCAACCTGCAGCGCAAGGACACCTTCGCCTACGCCCCCGCCGGTGTCGAGAACGCGCCGCGCTTCTACGCCCCACGCACCGTCTCGGCATTCGCCGCCATCAAGGCTGCGCACCCGGACATCCGCATCCTCGCCGGCAGCACCGACGTGGGCCTGTGGGTCACGAAGCAGTTCCGCGAGCTGGGCGACATCCTGTACATCGGGCAGGTGGCCGACCTGTACGCACTGGAAAAGCGCGACGGCTGGATCGAGGTCGGCGCCGCGGTGTCGCTGGAGGCGGCCTACGGCTTCCTCGCCCAGGACTACCCGGAGCTGACCGAACTGTGGAAGCGCTTCGCCTCGCTGCCGATCCGCAACGCCGGGACGCTGGGCGGCAACATCGCCAACGGCTCGCCGATCGGGGATTCGGCCCCAGCCCTCATCGCCCTTGGCACGCGGGTCGTGCTGCAGCGCGGGGAAGCCCGCCGCGAGCTGCCGCTCGAAGACCTGTACCTGGCTTACCAGAAGAACGCGATGGAAGACGGCGAGTTCGTGGCCGGCCTGCGCATTCCGGCACGCGAGGGCCGCGATGCGCTGCGCTTCCGCACGTACAAGCTGTCCAAGCGCTTTGACGAAGACATCTCGGCCGTGTGCGCGGCGCTCGCGATCGAGCTGGACGACCAGGATGGCGAAACCCGCGTCCGCAGCGCGCGCATCGCCTACGGCGGCATGGCCGCAACGTCCAAGCGTGCGACCGAAACCGAGAACGCCATCATCGGGCAGCCGTGGAACGAAGCGACCGTGCGGGCGGCCATGGCAGCCATGTCGCGCGACTACACGCCGCTGACCGACATGCGCGCCACGGACAACTACCGCCGCATCTCGGCGGCCAACACGGTGTACCGCTTCTGGCTGGAAACCCGCGCCGACGGGCCGCTCGCGCCCGAACAGATCAATGTGCGCGCGGTCGAACTGAACACCCTCACCGCTGCCTGAGACATGAACAAGCAAACCGAAGCTTTCCTGCTGGCGGAAGCCGACATCGCGGCGGCGATGCCCGACCAGCGCGGTGCCGTGGTCGGCATCTCGCGCCCGCATGAATCCGCGCACCTGCATGTGGCCGGCACCGCCACCTATACCGACGACATCCCCGAGCTGGCCGGCACGCTGCACGCGGCACTGGGCATGAGCACGCAGGCGCATGCGCGCATCGTCAACATGGACCTCGAGCGCGTGAAAGCGGCGCCGGGCGTGGTGGCGGTATTCACGTCGGCCGATATTCCGGGCACGAACGATTGCGGCCCGATCATCCACGACGATCCGATCCTGGCCACCGACACGGTGCACTTTGTCGGCCAGCCGATGTTCATCGTGGTGGCCACGTCGCACGATGCGGCGCGCCGCGCGGCACGCCTGGGCCAGATCGAGTACGAAGTGCTGCCCGCGCTCCTCACCCCCGAAGAAGCCCGCGCGGCCGGCAAATCCGTGCTGCCGCCGATGCACCTCAAGCGCGGCGAACCCGCTGCGCGCATCGCGGCTGCGCCCCACGCTGAAGCGGGCCACATGTCGCTGGGCGGCCAGGAGCAGTTCTATCTGGAAGGCCAGATCTCGTACGCGGTGCCGAAGGAAGACAACGGCATGCACGTGTGGTGCTCCACGCAGCATCCGACCGAGATGCAACACATGGTGTCGCACATGCTGGGCTGGCACGCCAACCAGGTGCAGGTCGAATGCCGCCGCATGGGAGGCGGCTTTGGCGGCAAGGAGTCGCAGTCGGGCCTGTTTGCCTGCTGCGCCGCGCTCGCGGCCTGGAAGCTCGCCTGCCCGGTGAAGCTGCGTCCGGACCGCGACGACGACATGATGATCACCGGCAAGCGGCACGACTTCCGTTTCGCCTACGAGGCCGGCTACGACGACGACGGCCGCATCCAGGGCGTGAAGGTCGACATGACCTCGCGCGCCGGGTTCTCGGCCGACCTGTCCGGCCCCGTGATGACGCGCGCCATCTGCCACTTCGACAACGCCTACTGGCTGCCGGAAGTGGAGATCGACGGCTTCTGTGCGCGCACCAACACGCAGTCGAACACCGCCTTCCGCGGTTTTGGCGGCCCGCAGGGCGCGTTTGCCATCGAGTACATCATGGACAACATCGCGCGCGCCCTCGGCAAGGACCCGCTCGACGTGCGGCGCGCCAACCTGTACGGCAAGAACACGAACAACGTCACGCCGTACGGCCAGACGGTGGAAGACAACGTCATCCACGAACTGCTCGACGAGCTCGAAGCGTCGTCGGAGTACCGGGCGCGCCGCGAGGCCGTCCGCGCATTCAACGCGACGAGCCCGGTGCTCAAGCGCGGCCTGGCGCTCACGCCCGTGAAGTTCGGCATCTCGTTCAACGTGAAGCACTTCAACCAGGCCGGCGCGCTCGTGCACGTGTACAACGATGGCTCGATCCTGGTGAACCACGGCGGCACGGAAATGGGCCAGGGCCTGAACACGAAGGTTGCGCAGGTGGTCGCGCACGAACTGGGCGTGGCGTTCACGCGCATTCGCGTCACGGCCACGGACACCAGCAAGGTGGCCAACACCTCGGCCACCGCCGCGTCCACGGGCAGCGACCTGAACGGCAAGGCCGCGCAGGATGCCGCCCGCCAGATCCGCGAGCGTCTCACCGCATTTGCCGCGCAGCACTACGACGTACCTGCCAGCAGCGTCGCGTTCGTGGCCGACCAGGTAGAGATCGGGCCACGCCGCGTGCCGTTCGACGAACTGATCCGCCTTGCCTACATCGCGCGCGTGCAGTTGTGGTCGGACGGCTTCTACGCCACGCCCAAGCTGCACTGGGACCAGGCCAGGCTGCAGGGCCGTCCGTTCTACTACTACGCCTATGGCGCAGCAGTGTCGGAAGTGGTGGTCGATACGCTGACCGGCGAATGGCGCCTGCTGCGCGCCGATGTGCTGCACGACGCCGGCCGCTCGATCAACCCGGCCATCGACATTGGCCAGGTGGAAGGCGCGTTCATCCAGGGCATGGGCTGGCTGACGACCGAAGAACTGTGGTGGAACAAGAACGGCAAGCTGATGACGCATGCGCCGTCCACCTACAAGATCCCGACCGTCAACGACTGCCCGCCGGATTTCCGCGTGCGCTTGTTCAACAACGCCAACGTGGAAGACAGCATCCACCGCTCCAAGGCGTTGGGCGAGCCCCCGCTGCTGCTGCCGTTCTCGGTATTCTTCGCCATTCGCGACGCGGTGGCCGCCGTGGGCGACGGCCGCACCAATCCGCCGCTGAACGCGCCGGCCACGTGCGAGGAAATCCTCAAGGCCATCGAGGCGATCCGCAGCACCCCGCTGACCGTCTGAGCCCGAGACCGAGGCCACCATGGACCACACACAACTGCGCCCCTTCCGCTTTGCCGACGTGCTGGCCACCGTGCAGGCGGGGCAGCCGTGCGTACTGGTCACGGTGACGGACGTGCAGGGCTCCGCCCCGCGTGAGGCGGGCACGCTCATGCTGGTGTGCGCGGACGGCTTCTTCGGCACCATCGGCGGCGGCCACCTCGAATGGCGCGCGATGGAGATCGCCCAGGCGATGATGGCGGCGCACGAAGCCAGCGGCGAAGCGCGCCGCCAGTTCGTGCGCATCCCGCTTGGGCCCGCGCTCGGCCAGTGTTGCGGCGGCGTGGTGCGCCTGTCGCTCGAACGGCTCGATGCGCGCGATGCGCAGTGGATCGCCCTGGCCGATGACGCCATGCGCCAGCGTCGCAGCCTGCGCCGTTCCGTATCGGCCGACCCGTCGGTGCCCGTCACGGCCGCCATTGGCGATGCCGCGGCGGCCGGCGTGCAGTTCGATGCGGTGGGCTTCACGCAGACCATCCTGCCGCCCGACATGTCGATCGTGCTGTGCGGCGCGGGCCATGTCGGCCACGCCATCGTGCGCGCGCTGGCCAACCTGCCCTGCCGCGTGACATGGGTGGACGAGCGCGACGCGATGTTCCCCGCCGATGTACCGCCGAACGTCGTCATCGAAGCCAGCGATACGCCGGAAGCCGTGATCGACCACGCGCCGGCCGGCAGCTACTTCCTGGTCATGACGCACAACCATGCGCTGGACCTCGCGCTGTGCGAACGCATCATGCGCCGCACGGACTTCGCCTACTTCGGTCTCATCGGCTCCAAGACCAAGCGCGCCCGCTTCGAGCACCGCATGGTCGAGCACGGCGTCGACCCCGCACGCCTGCCGGAAATGGTCTGCCCGATTGGGATTGCTGGCATCGCCGACAAGGCGCCGGATATCATTGCGGTCTCCGTCGTCGCGCAACTGCTGCAGGTGCGAGAGCTGCAACAGCACGCGCTCACCACTGCCAGCGGCGGCGCGATAGTCCCCTACCGCACTCCTACGCCAGTCTGATCATGCCGATCTCGCCAGCCCTTGCCGAACGCATCGCCACCAGCCCGAAGGCCGAACTGCACATCCACATCGAAGGCTCGCTCGAACCCGAACTGATGTTCGCGCTGGCCGAGCGCAACGGCGTCAAGCTGCCGTATGCCTCCGTCGAGGAAGTGCGCGCAGCGTATGCCTTCGACGACCTGCAATCGTTCCTCGACCTGTACTACGCGGGCGCAAGCGTGCTGCTCACCGAGCAGGATTTCTACGACATGACCGCCGCGTATGTGGCGCGTGCCGTGGCCGACAACGTCCGCCACGCCGAGATCTTCTTCGACCCGCAGACCCACACCGCGCGCAACGTGCCGATGCACGTGGTCATCGGCGGCATCGTCCGCGCGCTGGACGACGCCGAGCGCCAGCATGGTTTTTCCAGCCGGCTGATCCTCTGCTTCCTGCGCCACCTGAGCGAGGAAGACGCGTTCACTACGCTGGAAGCCGCCCTGCCGTACATCCAGGACCCGGCCAACCGCATCATCGGTGTGGGGCTCGATTCGTCGGAACGCGGCAACCCGCCCGAGAAGTTCGCGCGTGTCTTCGCACGCTGCAAGGAACTCGGCCTGCGCCTGGTCGCCCACGCCGGTGAGGAAGGCCCCGCACAGTACGTGACCGACGCGCTCGACATCCTGAAGGTGGAGCGCATCGACCATGGCGTGCGCGCCATCGACGACGCGGCACTGGTCAGGCGCCTCGCCGCCGAGCGCATCGCGCTGACGGTCTGCCCGCTGTCGAACGAAAAGCTGAAGGTCTACCCCGACCTGCGCGACCACTCGCTCAAGCAATTGCTGAACGCCGGCTGCGCAGTGACGCTGCACTCCGATGACCCGGCCTACTTCGGCGGCTACATGAACGCCAACTGGCTCGCCACCTTCGACGCCCTCGACCTGAGCGCTGCCGATGCCCACACGCTCGCGCGCAACAGCTTCGAGGCGTCCTTCCTGCCCGAGCAGGACAAAGCCCTGTGGCTGAACGCGGTGGACGTCCACTGGAACGCCACCCACTGAAACCCCACGAGACGACGAATGACCAAGATGCCTCCAAACTCAAACGCCACCGTTCACGCCTACCGCGGCCGCGTGCTGCATTTCCTGCACGATCCGCAGTATCGCGAGCGCGATGCCTATGAGTATTGGGAGGACGGCCTGCTGGTGGTTTCAGGCGGCAAGGTACTGCAGGCGGGCGGCTACGCCGCACTGCGCGAGGGCCTGCCCGCCGGCACGCAGCTGCACGACCACAGCGGCAAGCTGATCGTGCCGGGTTTCATCGACACGCACATCCACTTCCCGCAGACGGACATGATCGCGTCGCCGTCGCCGGGCCTGCTGCACTGGCTGGAGACGTACACCTTTCCCGAAGAGCGCCGCTTCGAGAGCGAGCAGTACGCCGCCGGCGTCGCCTCGTTCTTCCTCGACGAACTGCTGCGCAACGGCACGACGAGCGCGATGGTCTGGAGCACGGTGCATCGCGGCTCCGCCGAGACACTGTTCACGGCAGCCCGGCAGCGCGGCATGCGTCTGATCACCGGCAAGGTGATGATGGACCGCAACTGCCCGGAATACCTGCGCGACACAGCCGAGTCCGGTGCGCGCGACACGGCCGACCTGATCTCGCGCTGGCACGGCAAGGACCGCCTGGCCTATGCCATCACACCGCGCTTTGCGCCGACCTCCAGTGAAGCGCAGTTGCAGGCCTGCGCAGAACTGGCCAGGCAATACCCGGACGTCTTCATCCAGACGCACGTCGCCGAGAATCCCGACGAGGTCAAATGGGTGGCCGAGCTGTTCCCGAACGCACGCAGCTACCTGGATGTGTATGACCGCTACGGGCTGCTGCGCAAGGGTGCCTTCTATGGCCACGCCATCTGGCTGGACGACGGCGACCGCAAACGCCTCGCGGAATCGGGCGCCGCCGTCGCGCACTGCCCGACGTCGAACCTGTTCCTGGGCAGCGGCCTGTACGACTTCCACGCCAACGATGCACACCGCCTGGCGCTGACGCTGGCCACCGACGTGGGCGGCGGCAGCTCGTTCTCGATGCTGCGCACGATGGGCACGGCGCACAAGGTCGCACGCATGGGCGGCTATCACCTGACCGCGCTGCGCATGTTCTACCTTGCCACTCGCGGCGCCGCCGAAGCGCTGGGCTGGGAAGACCGCATCGGCAGCTTCGTGCCGGGCGCGGAAGCCGACTTCATCGTGCTGGACCCGGCCGCCACGCCGCTGCTGGCCCGCCGCAACGCGCGTTCTGAAACCCTCGAAGAGCTGCTGTTCTCGTTGGCGCTGCTGGGTGAGGACCGTGCTGTATCCGCCACTTACGTGCAGGGTGAACCCGCAACATTTACGGTTGGCGCCCACGCCTGATGCACTTATAATCGCGGCTTCCATTGGGGAGTAGCCACTCGAAGTCGTCACTTCGAGGGCCACGTCAACAGACTTGACCGCCGTCGCAACGACAGGCGGTTATGGCGTGGTCAGCCGCACTCAGGGTGCCATCCGTGCACCCGGTGACGCGCCTGGCGAGACCGATGACAACCCACTGCGGACAGGGCCGGCAGTGGCGCGTCATTGGTTCGCATACGGCCCGGACACCACAACAACATGGAAGCCTTCCTCGTCTCCACCGGCATCGTCGCGCTTGCGGAAATCGGCGACAAGACGCAGCTGCTGTCGATCCTGCTGGCCGCGCGTTTTCGCAAGCCGGTGCCGATCATTCTCGGCATCTTCATCTCCACCCTCGTCAACCATGCATTTGCCGGCGCTGTCGGCGGCTGGATCACGCAGGTGCTCGGTGAAAACGTCCTGCGTTGGATCCTCGGCGTCGGCTTCATCGCCATGGCCGGATGGATGCTGATTCCGGACAAGCTCGATGAAGAAGAAGCGCCTTCGGGCACGCAGCGCGGCCTGGGCATCCTGGGCACGACCATCGTCGCGTTCTTCTTTGCCGAGATGGGCGACAAGACGCAGATCGCCACGGTGGCATTGGCAGCTCGCTTCCATGACGTCGTATCGGTCGTGGCAGGCACGACCATCGGCATGCTGCTCGCCAATGTGCCGGCCGTGCTGATGGGCAACAAGTTTGCGGCGCGCATGCCGATCCAGCTTGTGCATCGGATCGCGGCGTTGATCTTCCTGGTGCTCGGGGTGCTGGCACTGCTGGGCGTCGGGAAGTAAGTCGTCATTCCGAGACGCTGAACCTGCCTTGCCGGCATCCCTTTCGCAGGTGAGGCACCAGCCGATCGGGCCGGCCAAGCAAACACCGCTGCAAGGCTTCAGGCAAAAAAAAACGGGGCCGCAGCCCCGTTCAACCCTCACCGGTCATGTCACCCGCTAGGGAACGCGTGACATGCTCCGATAAACCGTCCTGTTGTGGCTTGCGCCCAAGTGTCAGTTCGTCTTGGCGCCGCCTTCAAACCACTTCGCGATGATCGCGCGTTCGTCGTCGGTCATCTGCGTCACATTGCCCAGGGGCATCAGCTTCTGCTGCACAGCCTGCTGGTAGACGAGTTGCGCATGCGCGGACAACTGCTCCGGCGTATCGAGCAGCACGCCCTTGGCCGGCGAAGGCATCAGGGTAGGATGCGCCGAGTGACATTGGTAGCACCGTGCGGTAACGACTGCCTGTACTTTGGAGAAATCCGATCCGCCAGCCGCCGCCGGAGCCGCCGCGGCGGGTGCCGAAGCGCCGCCCGCTGCGGCTGCCGCCGGGGCCGCTGCTGCCTGAGTTTGCGCCGCAGGTGCTGCCGGACGCTGCACCGGTGCCAGCCATACGGCCACACCGAGCAGCACGGCCACGCCCGCTGCCGGATAGCCCCAGTTGATCACGCCCTTGTGCTTCAGGATGAAGAACTGGCGGATCAGCACGCCAGCCAGCATGATCAGCACCAGCACGGCCCAGTTGTACTTGTGGGCGTACGTCATGCTGTAGTGGTTCGACAGCATCGCAAACAGCACCGGCAGCGTGAAATACGTGTTGTGCACGCTGCGCTGCTTGCCGCGCTTGCCGTGGATCGGGTCCGGCTTCTCGCCAGCCTTGAGCGAGGCCACCACCTTGCGCTGCCCCGGGATGATCCAGAAGAACACGTTGGCGCTCATGATGGTCGCGATCATCGCGCCGATCAGCAGGAACGCTGCACGGCCCGAGAACAGGTGGCACGCCGCATACGCCGCGATCACCACGTAGATCGCAACCAGAATGCCCACCACGCGGTCGTTCTTGCCGAACACGCGGCAGATCGTGTCGTACACCAGCCAGCCGACCACCAGGAACGCCAGCGCGAGGATCACCGCCGTCGTCGCCGACATGTCGAAGATGCTGCGATCGATCATGTAGACGTTGGCGTTGAACAGGTACACCACCGTCAGCAGCGCGAAACCCGACATCCATGTCGAGTACGACTCCCAGTAGAACCAGTGCAGATGTTCGGGCAACTGCTTCGGCGCCAGCAGGTACTTCTGCGGGTTGTAGAACCCGCCGCCGTGCACAGCCCACAGCTCGCCGTCGACGCCCTTGTCCTTCAGGTCCGGTGCGGTCGGCTTGGTCAGGCTGTTGTCGAGCCACACGAAGTAGAACGACGAGCCGATCCACGCAATCGCGACGATCACGTGCAGCCAACGCAAGAGCAGGTTGGCCCAGTCGAGGATATAGCCTTCCATGATGCGCTCCCCGTGCGTCAGCTGCCGCGATAGGTCGAGTACGACCACGGCGACACCAGCAGCGGCACATGATAGTGCGCGCCGGTATCGGCCACGCCGAAGCGCAGCGTCACCACGTCCAGAAACGCGGGCTCGGGGAGTTTGACGCCGGCCGCGCGGTAGTAGTCGCCCACCGCGAAGTCCAGCTCATAGACGCCGGCCTGCAGCGCATCGCCTTCCAGCAGCGGCGCATCGCAACGGCCATCGTGATTGGTGCGAACCGATTTGATCGGTTGGCGCTGATTGTCGACAATCTTGAACAGGGCGATCGCCAGGTTTTGGCCCGGCGTGCCTGCAGCGGTGTCGAGCACATGGGTAGTCAAGCGTCCCATTTGTCTTCCTCTGTAGTTCGAATTTTCAGAAGCGCCGCTGCCTCCACTTGCACCTCGCGCCGAACCCTTGTGTGGCAAGGGCTGGCGTCGGGGCCCGCTCGGTACGTGCTACTGCACGCATCCCGGCGCGCGTCCAGCCGGTTTACGCCTGCGGCCTTCGTGTGGAAGGCGCCTGCCAAGCCGGCAAAGCCGTCGCTCGCTCCGGTCCGACACCCCTGTCTCTGTGGGGACGTGAAACAGGGATTTCCCTAGTTTGTCGGATTCCAGAACGCATTTTGTTGACAATATTGAAGGCCCACCCGAATAATTGTCAACAGATTTTCGCGGCTCCTGATGCGGCGCTGCACTACTGAAAGGCGGGTCTTCCATGTCCAAGAATCTCAAGCTGGTCTCCACGGAAACGACGCTCAAGCCCGGTACGTCGGGCACCAAGGCAGCGGGGGCACGTATGTCGCTCGAAGAACGGATGTACCACGAGATCTACGACGCGATCATGGAGCACCGCCTTCCCCCGCGCACGAAGCTCACGGAGCACGCATTGTGCGAAATCTATGCCACCGCACGCCATACGGTGCGCAAGGTGTTCTCCCGGCTGGCCGCCGACGGCCTGGTCGATCTGGAACCGAATCGCGGTGCGTTCATTGCGGCGCCTTCCATCGACGAGGCGCACGCCATGTTCGAGCTGCGCCAGATCCTGGAGCGTGCCGTGCTCGACAAGGTCGGCCGCGGCGGCGACCCGAAAGCCGCCATCGCCCCGCTCGTGGAACTCGTCAAGGAAGAGCGCCAGGCCTTCGTCACGCATGACCGGCCGCGCTGGATCCGTCTTTCCGCCGAATTCCACGTCGCGCTGGCCGAGCAGGCAGGCAACCCCTTGGTGGTGGAGATGATGCGCCGGCTGGTGTCGCGCACCACGCTGATGATCGCCAGCGTCGAGGCCCCGGGCAACAACGCCTGCTCGTTCGACGAACACCTGGACATCCTCAACGCGCTCGAGCGCGGCGACGCCGCCGCCGCGCAGGCCCACATGGCCCAGCACTTGCAATGCTGTGCCGACCGCGTGCGCCCCGAAGCGCCCGCTGATTTCGACCTGCGTTCGGTATTGGGCCCGCGCAACCAAGTCTAGGACCGGTTTTGCCGTATCGGGCGAGCTGGCACGACAGAGGCCGCCGCCCCAGGCCGGATGCCATCCGGCTCACCACCAAAAAGGAGACCTTCATGGCAAGCAGCACCATCGCCGCCCCCACGGCGGACCTGACCAATGAGCGCGTGGCGTACGGCCGCCTGCTCGCACTGGGTCTGCAACATGTCTTGGTGATGTATGCAGGCACCGTCGCGGTGCCGCTGATCGTGGGCGGCGCACTGCATCTGCCCAAGGAACAGCTCGCCTTTCTCATCAACGCCGACCTGTTTGCCGCGGGGCTGGCCACGCTCATCCAGGCGTTCGGCATCTGGAAGTTCGGCATCCGCATGCCGGTGATGATGGGCGTGACGTTCGCCTCGGTCGGCCCGATGATCGCCATCGGCAGCGATCCGAGCATCGGCCTGCTCGGCATCTACGGCGCGGTGATCGCGGCGGGGCTGTTCGGCATCATCGTCGCGCCGCTCATGGGGCGCGTGCTCGGGCTCTTTCCGCCGGTGGTGACGGGCACCGTCATCACGCTGATCGGCATGTCGCTGATGGGCGTGGGCATCAACTGGGCAGCCGGCGGCCAGCCGACCATGAAAACGATGGTCGACGGCGTGCTCAAGACCGTGCCCAACCCTGCGTATGGCGATTTGAGCGGCCTGGCAATTGCGCTGGCGGTGCTGGTCATCATCCTGCTGCTGACCAAGTATGGCCGCGGCCTGATCGGCAACATCGCCGTGCTGCTGGGCATCGTGATCGGCACGTTCATCGCCATGGCGTTCGGCAAGGTCAGCTTTGCCGGCATGGCCGAGGCCGAGTGGGTGGCCGTCATCACGCCGCTGCACTTCGGCATGCCGACCTTCCACTTCGGCGCCATCGCTTCGATGTGCATCGTGATGCTGATCACGCTGGTGGAATCGACCGGCATGTTCCTGGCGCTGGCGGAAATCACCGGCAAGAAGCTCTCCACGGATGACCTGACCCGCGGCCTGCGCGCCGACGGCCTTGGCACCGTGATCGGCGGCGTGTTCAACACGTTCCCGTACACGTCGTTCTCGCAGAACGTGGGGCTGGTGACGGTGACGGGCGTGCGCTCGCGCTTCGTGGCGGCCATGGGCGGCGTGATCCTGATCCTGCTGGGCCTGTTCCCGAAGATGGCGCACATCGTGGCGTCGGTGCCGTCGTTCGTGCTGGGCGGCGCGGGCATCGTGATGTTCGGCATGGTGGCCGCCACCGGCGTGCGCATCCTGGGCTCGATCGATTTCAACAAGTACCGCCACAACCTGTTCATCGTGGCCATCTCGATCGGCTTCGGCATGATCCCCACGCTGGCGCCGACGTTCTTCCAGTACCTGCCCAAGTGGCTGGAGCCGGTCACGCACAGCGGCATCGTGCTGGGCACGCTGGTGGCCGTCATCCTGAACCTCTACTACAACGGCATGCAGTCAACCGAGCACGCGATGCGCGAGGCCGCTGCCAACACCCACGGCACGGAGTAACCGCATGGCCGGGCACATGAGCGCCACTGCCGCGCACACGGATCCGCTTCTGATCGCGCGTCACGCCGACGTGCTGGTCACCATGGACGCGCAACGGCGCGAGATCGCCGACGGCGCCTTGGTGGCGCGCGGCGGCGTGATCGAATGGGTGGGCGCCACGGCCGATCTGCCGTCGCAGTATCGCGATGCCATCGGCCGGCCCAGCGTGCGGGTCATTGAGCTGCGCGACCACGTCGTCACGCCAGGCTTCGTCAACACGCACCACCACATGTACCAGAGCCTGACGCGCGCCCTGCCCGCCGCGCAGGATGCCGAACTGTTCGGCTGGCTCACGAACCTGTATCCGGTGTGGGCGGGGCTCACGCCCGAGATGGTGCGCGTGTCCACGCTCACGGCGATGGCAGAGCTGCTGCTCTCGGGGTGTACGACGTCGAGCGACCACCTGTATCTGTACCCGAACGGCTGCCGGCTGGACGACTCCATCGAAGCCGCGCGGCTGATCGGCATGCGCTTTCACGCGGCGCGCGGCAGCATGAGCGTCGGCCGCAGCCAGGGCGGCCTGCCGCCGGACCGCGTGGTCGAAGGCGAAGACGCCATCCTGAAGGAAACGCAGCGCCTGATCGAAACCTGGCACGACCCCGATCGCCATTCGATGCTGCGCGTGGTGGTGGCGCCGTGTTCGCCGTTCTCGGTCTCGCGCGACCTCATGCGCGAATCGGCCAGGCTTGCGCGCAGCTATGGCGTATCGATGCACACGCACCTGGCCGAGAACGACAACGACATTGCGTACTCGCGCGAAAAGTTCGGCATGACGCCGGCGGAGTACGCGGAAGACCTCGGCTGGGTCGGCCACGACGTGTGGCATGCGCACTGCGTCAAGCTCGACGCACACGGCATCGACGTGTTTGCACGCACCGGCACGGGCGTTGCGCATTGCCCGTGCTCGAACATGCGCCTGGCCTCCGGCATTGCGCCCATCCGCACCATGCGCGATGCCGGCGTGCCGGTCGGCCTGGGCGTGGACGGCAGCGCGTCGAACGATGGCGCGCACATGCTCGGCGAAACGCGCCAGGCCATGCTGCTGGCACGCGTGGGCTTCGGCCCTGCGGCGATGAGCGCGCGGGAGGCGCTGGAAATCGCCACGCTCGGCGGCGCGCGGGTGCTCAACCGCGACGACATCGGCGCCCTGGCGCCCGGCATGTCCGCCGACTTTGTAAGCTTCGACCGCCATCAGGTCGGTCTTGCCGGCGCCGATCACGATCCGGTCGCCGCCCTGGTGTTCTGCGCCCCGTCCAACGTGGCGCATAGCGTGATCAACGGGCGCGTGGTCGTCGAAGACGGCCGCCTGACCACGCTCGAACTCGACGCCCATCTCACGGTTCACCGGAAGCTCGCGCTGGAACTGGCGCAGGCTGCCCGGGCAGTCCCGGCGTGACCGGATGGAGGGTGGCCTGGTGCACGACATCCCGCGTATCTGCGGCGTCCCGACAACACAGGGCCTGGCCACGCGCAAGCGGCGCTGGCCCTGCGTTGACGGGAACAACATCCACGCGTGATGTCGCGCATTTGGAAAACCCCATTCCGCCGTCCGGCCGGTGTTGTATGAAGTCTCTTCGGTGCCAAAAATCATGACCAACAACAACTACCCGCGCGATCTCATCGGTTACGGCAAGAACCCGCCCGACCCCAAGTGGCCGGGCGGCGCGCGCGTAGCCCTGCAGTTCGTCCTCAACTACGAGGAAGGCGGTGAAAACTGCGTGCTGCACGGCGACGCCGGTTCTGAGCAGTTCCTCTCCGAGATCATCGGCGCGGCCGCCTACCCTGCTCGGCACATGAGCATGGAAGGCATCTACGAATACGGCTCGCGTGCGGGCGTCTGGCGCATCCTGCGCGAGTTCGAAAAGCGCGGGCTGCCGCTCACCATCTTCGGTGTGTCGATGGCGCTGCAGCGTCATCCGGACGTGACGCAGGCGTTCGTGGACCTCGGTCATGAGATTGCCTGCCACGGCTGGCGCTGGATCCACTACCAGAACATCGACGAAGCGACCGAGCGCGAGCACATGCGCATCGGCGTCGAGATCATCCGCCAGATGACCGGCAACGCGCCGCTGGGCTGGTACACCGGCCGCGACAGCCCGAACACCCGCCGCCTGGTCGTCGAGCACGGCGGCTTCGTCTACGACGCCGACTATTACGGCGACGACCTGCCCTTCTGGACCGAAGTCCAAACGTCATCCGGCGAGACCAAGCCGCACCTGGTCGTGCCGTACACGCTCGACACCAACGACATGCGCTTCGCCAGTCCGCAGGGCTTCAACACGGCCGACCACTTCTACCAGTACCTGAAGGACGCCTTCGACGTGCTGTACGAAGAAGGCGACCCGAACGGCCTCGCCCGCCCGAAGATGCTGTCGATCGGCATGCATTGCCGGCTGCTGGGCCGTCCGGCGCGTTTCCGTGCGTTGCAGCGCTTCCTCGATTACGTGCAATCGCACGACAAGGTGTGGATCTGCCGCCGCATCGACATCGCCAACCACTGGATGCAGCACCACCCGTACGCCAGGCAACCCGTTTTGAGCACCGCAGCATGAGCCCGACGACTTACACCCTTTCGCAACTCAACGGCATGGACGCTGCCCAGTTCGTGCAAGTCCTGGGCGGCGTTTACGAACACTCGCCGTGGGTGGCCGAGCAGGCTGCCGCGCAACGCCCGTTCGCGTCCGCCGATGCGCTTGCCAACGCCATGCGCCACGCCGTGGACAACGCCGGCGAAGGCCCGCAGCTCGCGCTCGTCCGTGCCCACCCGGAGCTCGCCGGCAAGGCTGCCGTGCGCGGCGAACTGACTGCCGAGTCGACGCGCGAGCAAAGCGGCGCGGGGCTGAACCAGTGCACGCCGGAAGAGTTTGCGCGCCTGCAAGACCTCAACGCCCGCTACAACGAGAAGTTCGGCTTCCCGTTCATTCTCGCGGTGCGCGGCTACGACCGCCACGGCATCATCGAAGCCTTCGCCAAGCGCGTCGAGAACGACCGCGATACCGAGCTGCGCACGTCGCTGGAGCAGATCCACCGGATCGCGGCCTTCCGTCTGCACGATTTGATTTCAGGTTAAGCACGACAACAACGCTGTGGGCGCGGCGTCATGGGGCCTGGGACGCCGCCCGGCATGGAGCCTGACCAGCCGGCCTGCGACCGCATCGAAGAATGCGGCGCGACCCACGGTGATCTTCAACAACCAAGGAGGTAGCAATGCAGTGGAACATCAAGCGTGGCGCGGCCGCGCTGGCAGCGGCAGCGGCACTGGGGTCAGCGAGTGCCGGGGCACAGGCGCAATCGTCCGTCATGCTCTACGGCCAGGTGGACGCCTGGGCCGGCGCAACCAAGAACCTCGGCGCATCCGATCGTGCCTGGGGCGTCAATTCGGGTGGCATGTCGACGTCGTACTGGGGCATGAAGGGCAGCGAAGACCTGGGCAACGGCCTGAAGGCGATCTTCACGCTAGAAGCATTCTTCCGTCCCGACACCGGCAAGGCCGGTCGCTTTGACGGCGACACGTTCTTCGCGCGCAACGCAACCGTCGGCCTGTCTTCGAACTCGTGGGGCACGATCAAGCTCGGCCGTATCACGCCGCCGTATTTCGTCTCGACGATCCTGTTCAACCCGTACGGCGATTCGTACACGTTCTCGCCGATGGTGTTCCACACCTACCTCGGTAACGGCCTGACGGGCGCCGCGGGCATCTCGGGGCTGGTGGGCGATTCGGGCTGGAACAACTCGATCATGTATTCCACGCCCGATTTCAACGGGCTGACCGGCAACTTCATCTACGGGGCAGGCGAGCAGGCCGGCCACAACGGCCAGAACAAGTGGGGCGGCAACTTCCTGTACTTCCGCGGCAACTTCGCGGCCACGGCGGCCTTCCAGCAAGTGCGCTTCAACGCCAATCCGGGCGACCTGAATGCGCTGGTGACGGGCTTCTCGCGCCAGACGGCTGCGCAGCTGGGCGCGACGTACGACTTTGGCGTGGTCAAGCTGTACGGCCAGTACCAGTACATCAAGAACACGATCAACACGGGCGACGCCAAGAGCAACGGCGGCCAGCTCGGCGTGTCGATCCCGGCCGGCCCGGGCAGCATCCTCGCGTCGTACGCGTACACGAAAACCAGCGGTGCAGTGGACGTGAAGCGCAATACGTGGGCGGTGGGTTACGACTACGCGCTGTCCAAGCGCACCGACGTGTATGCCGCGTATTTCCGCGACAAGGTGTCGGACCTGAGCTCGGCCGACACGTTCGGCGTGGGCATCCGCGCGAAGTTCTGAGCCGTCGGCAGCAAATAAAAACGGCGCCTGGACTTTCCCCCAGGCGCCATTTTTCATTGGGCCGCCGCGCTGCGGCGGCCCGAACGCGACGATCAACCGATCAGCGCGCGGCCGACACGTCCGCCACCGCCAGCGCCGTCATGTTGACGATCCGGCGCGACGTGGCCGACGGGTTCAGGATGTGCACCGGCTTGGCCGCGCCCAGCAGGATCGGGCCCACCGTCACGCCCTGCCCGCCCGTGATCTTGAGCAGGTTGAACGCGATGTTGGCCGCATCCAGCGACGGCATCACCAGCAGGTTCGCGCTGCCCGAGAACGCGCTCTTGGGCAGGAAGTGGTGGCGGATGTCTTCCGACAGCGCCGCATCGCCCTGGATCTCGCCTTCCACCTGCAGGTCTGGCGCCTCGGTCTTCAGCAGGTCGTACGCGGCGCGCATCTTGCGGGCCGACGCGTTCTTCGACGAGCCGAACATCGAGTGCGACAGCATCGCCACCTTCGGCTCCTGGCCGAAGCGGCGCACCTCCTCGGCTGCAAGCTTGGTGATGTCGGCCAGCTCTTCAGCGCTCGGGTTCTCGTTGACGAACGTATCGGCGATGAACAGCGTGTGCTTCTCCAGCATCAGGCCGTTCATGGCCGCAAACACCTTGGCGTTCGGCGCCAGGCCGATCACATCGCGCACGTGCTCCAGGTGCGCGTCGAAGCGGCCGATCGTGCCGCACAGCATGGCGTCGGCATCGCCCAGGCGCACCAGCATCGCGCCGATCAGCGTGTTCGAGCGGCGCAGCGCCGACTTCGCCATGTCGGGCGTCACGCCGTTGCGGCCCATCAGTTCGTGGTAGGCCGTGTGGTACTGGTGATAGCGCGGATCGTCTTCCGGGTTCACCAGCTCGAAATGCACGCCGGCCTTCAGGCGCAGGCCGGCCTTCTGGATGCGCATCTCGATCACGTGCGGGCGACCAATCAGGATCGGCTTGGCCAGGCCTTCGTCGACCACCGTCTGCACGGCGCGCAGCACGCGCTCTTCTTCACCCTCGGCGTACACGACGCGCTTCGGGTTGGCTTTCGCGGCCGAGAAGACCGGGCGCATCGTCAGGCCGGTGTGATACACGAAGTCGCTCAGCTGCGCGCGATAGGCATCCAGATCCTGGATCGGGCGCGTGGCCACACCGGACTCTTCGGCCGCCTTGGCCACCGCCGGGGCGATCTTCTCGATCAGGCGCGAATCGAACGGCTTCGGAATGATGTAATCCGGGCCGAAGTTCAGTTCCTGGCCGGCGTAGGCCTGCGCCACGGCATCGTTCGTCTCGGCTTCGGCCAGTTCAGCGATGGCCTTCACACACGCGAGCTTCATCGCTTCCGTGATCTTGGTGGCGCCGCAATCGAGCGCGCCGCGGAAGATGTACGGGAAGCACAGCACATTGTTGACCTGGTTCGGATAATCCGAACGGCCCGTTGCAATGATGCAGTCAGGGCGGGCGGCCTTGGCCACCTCGGGACGGATTTCCGGCTCGGGGTTGGCCAGTGCCAGGATGATGGGCTTGTCGGCCATCGTCTTGACCATCTCGGCGGTCAGCACGCCGGCGGCCGAGCAGCCGAGGAACACGTCCGCATCGCGCACGATGTCGGCCAGAGTGCGGGCCGAGGTGTCCTGTGCATAGCGCGCCTTGTTCGGCTCCATCTTGGCGTCGCGGCCGGCATAGATCACGCCCTTGGAGTCGACCACGTAGATGTTCTCCCGCTTGACGCCCAGGCTCACCATCAGGTCCAGACACGCGATGGCCGCCGCGCCCGCGCCCGACACCGCCACCTTCACCTTGGCGATGTCCTTGCCGACGACCTTCAGGCCGTTGAGCAGCGCCGACGAAGAAATGATCGCCGTGCCGTGCTGGTCATCGTGGAAGACGGGGATGTTCAGACGCTCGCGCAGCTTCTGCTCGATGTAGAAGCACTCCGGCGCCTTGATGTCTTCGAGGTTGATGCCGCCCAGCGTCGGCTCCAGCGAGGCGATGATGTCGACCAGCTTGTCCGGATCGCGCTCGGCCAGCTCGATGTCGAACACGTCGATGCCGGCAAACTTCTTGAACAGGCAACCCTTGCCTTCCATGACCGGCTTGCCGGCCAGCGGGCCGATGTCGCCCAGGCCCAGCACGGCGGTGCCGTTGGTGATCACGCCGACGAGGTTGCCGCGCGAGGTGTATTCGGCCGCCAGCGACGGATCCTGCTCGATGGCCGTACATGCGTAGGCCACCCCCGGCGAGTACGCCAGCGACAGATCGCGCTGGTTCATCAGGGCCTTGGTGGGGCGCACCTCGATCTTGCCGCGCGTGGGGGCGCGATGATATTCGAGTGCAGCGCGGCGCAATTCGGCCTCGGCGCCCTTGTCTTGGGAATCCGGCGAGGCATCGTGAAGCTTGTCGTTCATATGGATGAATCCTGATGGGGTGTTCTGCCGCGGAAACGCACGTGCGCTCAGGCAGGCTCACCCTGGTACGGAGGGGCAAAAAACAGGAGGAACCGGGAGAAACCGGAAGCGAGGCCGCGAGCGTTGCGGTGCGCCGTCAGGACGGTAGCGACGGGACGCAAGCGGCGCCGGCCAGGGGTGGCGGTCGGCGCGGGGTGGGATGGAGTGACAACGCTCAAGCAGGGTACGGCTGGCGGCCTACAAATTAGGTCACGCATTCTAACGTAGAGAGGCCGCCAAGCCCACCCGGGCGCATTACTTAGGCGCCGGTTTCACCGATGGATCAACGGGCAGCTCGACGAGGATGGGCTGCGCGTTCGGCGCCGGGAAGTTGGCGAATGCGCTGCGGATCAGATACGGCATCACGGCCGTCAGCGACCCATCGCCGCCTTGTGTCTGGGCCGTCACCTGGTAGACGCGCTTTCCGGTGGCCGCCTCGTCGATCTCGGCGTGGTACGAATAGACCGGTACCTGCACGTTCGATTCGACATATTGCGGACCCCACGGGCCCCAGGGCCCCCACGGACTGCGCCACGGACCCCACGGCCCAGGCCCCCAGTACGGGTCCGGATAGACCGGCTGCCGCACCTGCACGAGCCGCGTGGCCGTCGAGTATTCCACGCGGACGAGGTAGCGCGCGTTCCCGCGCGGCGCGCTGGTGAAGCCGTGTGCGGCCAGCTGGTCTGAAGTCCAGGCCTCGTAGGTCTGCCGTTCGAGATCGTTCTGCTGCGCCAGGCTGCGCTCGAAGGCGTAGGTGCGGGGCGGGGTATCGTTCCAGCCCGGCTGCCGGAATGCCGTCACCTGGCTGGTGACCGTGCTCGCGCAGCCCGCCAGCAGGCTGGCCGCGAGCAGCGCACCGCCCATCGGCCAGACGCCCGATGTCTTGTTCCACTTCCACATAGAAAAATCCCCCTACTCTCGATCAGACAGATGGCTGCACAGGCGCAAAAGCGTTGCGGACGGCCTGTGACTGAGAGTCAGGCCCGGCATGGAAGATTCCCGCCGGGGGCCTGAGTACAATGGTCTTTTGCGTTCCGCTACGAGGATGTTACCGATGTTGCGCACCGACACCGCCGCCACGATTTACCGCAAGGACTACACCGCCCCGGCCTTCCGCATCGACGACGTGGCCCTGGAAATCGACCTCGTGCCCGAGCGCACCCGCGTCGTCAACCGCATGCGCATGACCCGCACCGAGGCCGGCAGGCCGCTCGTGCTGATGGGCGAAGGGCTGGAGCTGGCGGGCGCAACGCTCGACGGCCGGGCGCTGTCCGGCCTGCAGGCCAGCGGCGACACGCTGACGGTGGACGCGGTCCCGGCAGACGTGGGCGCCAGCTTCACGCTCGAAATCGCCACCTATTGCAACCCGGCGGCCAACACGTCGCTGATGGGGCTGTACGTCTCGAACGGCAACTTCTTCACGCAGTGCGAAGCGGAAGGCTTTCGCAAGATCACCTACTTCCTTGACCGCCCGGATGTGATGACGGTCTACACCGTCACGCTGCGCGCCTCGAAGGCGGATTACCCGGTGCTGCTGTCCAACGGCAACCTGGTGTCCGAGCGCGACCTGCCGGAGGGCCGCCACGAGGCGGTGTGGCACGACCCGTTCAAGAAGCCGTCGTACCTGTTTGCGCTGGTGGCCGGCAAGCTGGAATGCATTGAAGAGCGCATCCAGTCCGCCTCGGGCAAGGAAAAGCTGCTGCAGGTCTGGGTCGAGCCGCAGGATCTGGGCAAGACGCGCCATGCAATGGATTCGCTCATCCACTCGATCCGCTGGGACGAGCGCCGCTTCGGCCTGGAGCTCGACCTGGACCGTTTCATGATCGTCGCCGTGGGCGATTTCAACATGGGCGCGATGGAGAACAAGGGCCTGAACATCTTCAACACGAAGTACGTGCTGGCCAATGCGGAAACCGCCACCGACGTGGATTTCGCCAACATCGAATCGGTGGTCGGCCATGAGTATTTCCACAACTGGACGGGCAACCGCGTCACCTGCCGAGACTGGTTCCAGCTGAGCCTGAAGGAAGGCCTGACGGTGTTCCGCGACCAGGAGTTCTCCGCCGACATGGCTGCGCAGGCCGCCGCCCAGGCGGGCAACGAAACGGCCGCTGCGAGCGCGCGCGCCGTCAAGCGCATCGAAGACGTGCGCCTGCTGCGCCAGGCGCAGTTCCCCGAAGATGCCGGCCCCATGGCCCACCCGGTGCGCCCCGACAGCTACGAAGAGATCAACAACTTCTACACCGTCACGGTGTATGAAAAAGGCGCCGAAGTCGTGCGCATGTACCAGACCCTGCTCGGCCGCGACGGCTTCCGCAAGGGCATGGACCTGTACTTCCAGCGCCACGACGGCCAGGCCGTCACCTGCGACGACTTCCGCGCCGCCATGGCCGACGCCAACGGCCGCGACCTCACGCAATTCGGCCGCTGGTACAGCCAGGCCGGCACGCCGGTCGTCACCGTGGAAGGCCGCCACGACGCCGCCACGCACACCTATACGCTCACGCTGCGCCAGCGCTGCGAGCCGGTCGGCATCGAGGTGGGCAGCGGCATCCAGAAGCAGCCGTTCCACATCCCGTTCGCCATCGGCCTGATCGACAGCCAGGGCCGCGACTTGCCGCTGCGCCTGCGCGGTGAAACGGCATCGGGCAGCCCCGCCACCACGCGCGTGCTCGACTTCACGGAGGCCGAGCAGACCTTCGTCTTCGAAGACGTGGCAGAGGCGCCGCTGCCCTCGCTGCTGCGCAATTTCTCGGCGCCGGTCATCGTCGAGTACGGCTACACGACCGAGCAGCTCACCTTCCAGCTTGCGCACGATTCCGACCCGTTCAACCGCTGGGAAGCCGGCCAGCGCCTGGCCACCGACACGCTGCTGCGCATGGTGGCCGACATCCAGCAGGGCCGCGCGCCCGCTGTCGACCCCGCACTGGTGGAGGCGCTGCGCGCCGTGGTCGCCGATCGCGCCCTGGACCCGGCCTTCCGGGAGCAGATGCTGATCCTGCCGGCCGAGAGCTACCTGGCCGAGCGCATGGACGTGGCCGACCCGGCCGCGATCCACGCCGCGCGCCGCACGCTGCGCCGCACGCTGGCCGCGGCACTCAACGCCGAGCTGCTGCGCGCCTACCACGACAACCAGACCGAAGGCGCGTATTCGCCGGATGCCGTCTCCGCGGGCAAGCGCGCGCTCAAGAACATCGCTCTCGGCTACCTCGTGGAAACCGAGGCGCCCGAAGCGCTGGCCCTCGCCGAAAAGCAATACGCCGCCGCCACCAACATGACCGACCGCATGGGCGCCCTCTCTGCCATGGTGAACAGCTACGGCCCCGGCCGTGAAGCCGCCCTCGCCGACTTCTACACCCGCTTTGCCGACGACGCGCTCGTCATCGACAAATGGTTCTCGCTGCAGGCCATGCAGCCAGGTGCCGCGGGCAAGCCGACGCTGGCGACCGTGCGCGCACTGATGGCGCATCCGGCCTTTACGCTGCGCAACCCGAACCGGGCGCGTTCGCTCATCTTCAGCTTCTGCTCGGGCAACCCCGCGCAGTTCCACGCCGCCGATGGCTCCGGCTATGCGTTCTGGGCCGAGCAGGTGCTGGCGCTCGATGCGATCAATCCGCAGGTGTCGGCGCGCCTGGCGCGCGTGATGGACCGCTGGCGCAAATACGTGCCGGCGCTGCGCGACGCCATGCACGACGCGCTCAAGCGCGTGGCGGCACACCCGAGCCTCTCGCGCGATGTGCGGGAGATCGTCGGCAAGGCGCTGGCCTGAATGTCACCGCTTGTATCGTAAAATCGCGCCCGTCTCAGGAGAACCCATGAAGCGCATCAACCTCACCCGCTACCTGATCGAAGAGCAGCGCGAGCACAACACCATCCCGGCCGAGCTGCGCCTGCTGCTCGAAGTCGTGGCGCGCGCCTGCAAGGCGATCTCGCACAGCGTCAACAAGGGGGCCCTTGCCGGCGTGCTCGGCTCGGCCGGCACCGGCAACGTGCAAGGCGAAACCCAGCAGAAGCTGGACGTGATCGCCAACGAAGTCCTGCTCGAGGCCAACGAATACGGCGGCAACCTCGCCGCCATGGCTTCGGAAGAGATGGAATCGTTCTACGAGATTCCACACCGCTACCCGAAGGGCGAATACCTGCTGCTGTTCGATCCGCTCGACGGCTCGTCCAACATCGACGTGAACGTGTCGATCGGCACGATCTTCTCGGTGCTGCACATGCCCAAGCCCGGCGAGGCCGTCTCGGAGGCCGATTTCATGCAGCCGGGCGCCAAGCAGGTCGCCGCGGGCTATGCCGTGTACGGCCCGCAGACCACGCTGGTGCTGACCGTCGGCAACGGCGTGCACATGTTCACGCTCGACCGCGAAGTCGGCAGTTTCATCCTGACCAACCGCGATGTGAAGATTCCGGCCGATACGAAGGAATTCGCCATCAACATGTCGAACATGCGCCACTGGGCCCCGCCCGTGCGCCGCTACATCGACGAATGCCTGGCCGGCACCGAAGGCCCGCGCGGCAAGGATTTCAACATGCGCTGGATCGCCTCGATGGTGGCGGACGTGCACCGCATCCTCACGCGCGGCGGCATCTTCATGTATCCGTGGGACAAGCGCGAGCCTGGCAAGGCCGGCAAGCTGCGCCTGATGTATGAAGCCAACCCGATGGCCTTCCTGGTGGAACAGGCCGGCGGCGCCGCCACCAACGGCCTTGAGCGCATTCTCGACATCCAACCCGAGAAGCTGCACCAGCGCGTGGCCGTGATCCTGGGGTCGAAAAACGAAGTGGACCGCGTGACGCAGTACCACCGCGAGGCCGCCAAGACGGCATGACGACGCGGTTTTGCCCGAGGTTTCAGCGGTGCTTGCAGGGTGGCAAAAAGTTCTGCTAGAATCGCTGTTTCCGACGCCGCTGTAGCTCAGTCGGTAGAGCAGCGCATTCGTAATGCGAAGGTCACCAGTTCGATTCCGGTCAGCGGCACCAGGACATCACCCAAAACCCAAGCCTATGCTTGGGTTTTGTCTTTTTTGGCGCAAATCTGGCGTACGCGCAGATCGCTGCTGCCCATATCAGCCGCGAGACGCCTATCGCCCTCATACCCTTCGGCCCGCCATGATGTGGCCATCACCGGGTTAGTCGCGAACTCAGTGGGTTCAGAGAGCCCTTCCACCCGTGCAGACCCTTTGCGACCGCGCTGGCGTTGGCAGCCGCGAGTTCGTTGGCCATCTTGCCGGCGAACAGGTGCAGCGGAGCCGATTCGACGCTCGCAGGCTGGAATCACCGTGGCGGCGCCGTCCCATCCGTTGGGGTCAAAGCCGTGGGTCATTCGTCCCGCTGATCTCGACGAGCATGTGCAACTGGTGCTCACCGATCGCACGACGCTCACGGAAGGCAAGACCTTCGGCGTTTTCTCGCCGCATAGATGGCGACTGGCCGATCTGGGCGCCAGGCATGCCTTCCTGCGCGCTGGATTCGGCTGGGGGCACATGCCGGTGGCGATGGTTCAGGATGACCTCGATTCGGGAAAGCTCGTGCCGTTGCAGCTTGAAGCCATCCAACCGTACACGCCTCCGATCGCCATGTTTGCTGTCTACCGAAAGGACACACCGCCTGGGCCGGCGGGCCGCTGGTTCCTCAAGCGCCTAAAAGCCGGGCGCGATAACGACCAACAGTGACGATCGCGCGTGCGGGGCGCACCGACCGGTACTCCGGCAACCCGACCGCCGCATCCTCCGATGTCCGGCTCCTGCAGAGGCAACACTGTGCCGCCCCCAAGCACCTGCGGCTCGCCTGCGCCCTGCACAAACGAGTCGGTCGATAGATCGACGCCCCGTGCATGCGGAGGAGATCCGATGGAAGCCCAGAATCGACCCCACGGATGGCATGTCCAGCAGGACACCCACCAACCCAACGACGATCGCTACAACACTACGTTCGGGTTGCGGATTGAGCCGCAACAGGTGGAGGGCCTAGACGGGCCCGCCCCCCCGATGTAAGACAACAACTTGTTGCATATCCGATAGTATAAGAACGGTCCTTCGCGCCTCCGGGGACCGCTTTCCTCCTCCCTAGCCCCCCCCATGCCCCATCGCAAACGCATTCCATATTCGATCATCGGTATCGGCATCGTCATTGCCTGTGCGCTGATGGGTGTGTGTGTGTTGCAACTTATCCAGAGCCGTGCCGACGCGCTGGAGCGTGCCCGCGAAACCTCGCGCAACGTTGGTTTGCTGGCAGAGCGCGACATCGAACGCAACATCGAGCTATACGACCTGTCCCTGCAAGCGGCGATCCACAACCTGCAGTTGCCAAACATCATGTCGGTGCCACCCGCGCTGCGGCGGGCGATTCTGTTCGACCATGCGATGACGGCAGACTACCTCGGCGCGATGCTGATCTTCGATGAGCACGGCAACATCGTTCAGGACTCGGCCAACGACGTCCCGCGGCAGGGCAATTTCGCGGACCGCAGGTACTTCACGATCCACAGGGAAAACCCGGACGCCGGCCTGTACATCAGTGACCCTTATGTGTCGCGCCTGCGGGGCGGCGCGCTCAGCATTGCCCTGTCACGACGCATTTCCAAGCCGGACGGGTCGTTTGGCGGGATTGCCGTGGTCGCGCTCAATCTCGACTATTTCCACAAGCTCTTCGGCGGTCTCGATCTGGGGGAGCGCGGCGCCATTTCGCTCATCGGTTCCAATGGGGTGATGGTGATGCGCCAGCCGTACGACCCGAAGATCGTCGGCCGCAACATCAGCAAGGCCGCCACCTTCCAGAAGTTCCAAACGGCCCGGGAAGGGACGTTTTCCGAGACCGCCTCCATCGACGGGGTCCGACGGGTCTACTACTTCAAGCACTTCACGAAGCTGCCGTTCATCATCATGGTCGCGGAGGCCGAGGACGATATCTATGCCAGGTGGCGAAGCCGCGCCTTGATCATCGGCGGTCTGGTGTTCGCGTTCGGTATTTCCTTCATCGTGCTGACGCTGATGCTTGGCGCACAGCTGCGCCGGAGAATCCGCGCCGAGTACGAGCTTGAGCTGCTCGCCCGCACCGACGGGCTCACGGGCCTGAGCAATCGCCGCCGGTTCGCAGAGTTGCTGGAGAACGAGTGGCGACGCGCACGCCGGGCGCGGTCCACCCTTTCCCTGCTCTTCATCGATATCGACCGCTTCAAGCCTTACAACGACACCTACGGACACCAGGCCGGAGACGACGCGCTCGCCGCCGTCGCCCGATGCATTGCCGACAACATCCGCCGCCCCGGCGACACAGCGGCCCGTTACGGTGGAGAGGAGTTCATCGTGCTGCTTCCCGATACCCCGGAAGCCGGCGCGCGCCAGATCGCCGAGAAGATCCGAACCGCAATCATCGGACTGTTGATCGAACACGTCGGGAGCGACCTCGGGCACGTTACCGTCAGTATCGGCCTCGCTTCCTGGACGCCCGAGCAGGTGGGAGAGGCGCAGGACCTCATCAAGGAGGCCGACGAAGCGTTGTACTACGCCAAAGCCAGCGGACGAAACAAGACCGTCTCCTTCCACGACATCGCCGCCGCCTCGACGCCCTCGGAGCCCGTCGCGGCCACCTAGGCACAGGAGCCGCGCTGGCCGCGAACGGTTGCGTGACGCTGCAAGGATGTGCCTCCGGTACCGCAGGCATCCATCGTGCGCTGCGGACCAGAGGCCGTGATCACCGCTGCGATGTCTCGCCCGCCCGCCTTACTACTGTTGATTGGGCGCGACGATTCCGAACCGCTCCATCTGCCGATAGACCGTCGCACGCGCGATGCCAAGCTCGTGCGCGACCTGCGTAATGCGCCACTTGTTGCGGCGCAGGGCGGCCAGCAGCGCTTCGCGCTCGTTGCCGGCAGCTGCCTCGGCCGCGGCAGGAACCGCCGACGGCATGCTCCCGGTCGAGCCTTCCAGAATCTCCGGCGGCAAGGCATCGACGTCGATCAAGCCGTTGTCGCTCATGGCCAGCGCGAAACGCAGCACGTTGCGCAGCTGGCGGACATTGCCCTGCCACGGGTAATTGCGCAGCAGGGCCAGCGCGGCCGGTGCGAGCTCCGCCTGCATGTCGAGCTGGCGCGCCTCTTCCTCGACGATGCGGCCGATCAGGTAATCCTTGTCGCGCCGCTCGCGCAGCGTCGGCAGGTGCAGCGTGGCGCCGCATAGCCGGTAGTAGAGGTCCTCGCGAAAGCGCTGCTCGGCAATCAGCTGACGCAGGTCGCGGTGCGAGGCGGCAATCACGCGCAGGTCAACGGGAATCGGTTTTTCCGAGCCGAGCGGCATCACCTCGCGTTCGGACAGCACGCGCAGCAGCCGGCTCTGCAGGTGCAGTGGCATGTCGCCGATTTCATCGAGGAAGAGCGTACCGCCATCCGACTGTGCGATCAGGCCTCGCATGCCCTTGCTGCGGGCGCCCGTGAACGTGCCGGGCGTGTAGCCGAACAGTTCGCTCTCGATCAGCGATTCGGGAATCGCGGCGCAGTTGACGGCGACGAACGCCTTGCCGCGGCGCTCGCTCGCACTGTGCAGCGCCTTGGCGAGGACCTCCTTGCCGGTACCGGTCTCGCCCTGCACCAGGATGTTGAGCGGCTTGTTGGCCAGGCGCTTGGCCTGCAGGATGAGCCGCTGCATGTGCGGATCGTCTGCGCCGAGGGCGTCCAGCGCTGCGCTCGCCTCGGGGCTCGGCAAGGCGGGCTGTGCCGCGGCCGATGGCATCGACGGCTTGCTCGGCGCACCGCGCGGCGGAATCCCGGTGGCGTAGTACACGCCGTGGTCGAACATCCGCACCGCCGTGCGCTCCGACGAGGTGCCCGCGCGGGCAATGCGCCACAGCTCGCTCATGTCTTCGCGAAACACTTCCGTGAGCAGATGCCCGCGCACGTCGGCATGCGGATCGCTCTGAAGCCGCAGCTTGCGCCGCCCGCCGCTGTTGATGCCGCGGATGATGCCGTCGGCATCGAAGGCGATCATGATTTCGCTGTCCACATCGACCAGGGACCACGTCGAGCCCAGCCGCAGAATCCATTGGTCGCGGAAGTAGCGCAGGAAGTTGGCGTCTTCGATCTTCTGCGCATACATGGCCGTCATCTGCAGCGCGAGGTGCTGCCCTTCGCGTGGAGCCGGTGCGCTCAGCGCCGACACGTCGAGCACGCCCAGGAAGTTGCCCGTCGGGTCGAACAGCGGCGCGCTGTTGCAGGTGAGCGAGATGTGGCAGGCGTCGAAGTGGTCGGTCTGGTGGCATGTGACCGGGGCCTGCTCGACGATGCACGTGCCGACCGCGCAGGTGCCGGCGCGCGATTCGCTCCAGTCGGCGCCCAGATAGAGGCCGGAGCGCTTGAGTTCGCGGTCGAGGTGGTCGTTGCCGATGAAGTCGACCGTGACGCCATAGGCGTCGGTCAGCAGCAGCACGTAGTCGAGGCCGGAGACGCGCTTGTAGAGCTGCTCCATGCCGGTGCGGGCGACGCTCAGGAAATCCTCGATCTGGTCTTTGTGCTCGCGCAGCTGATGCGCCTCGACGATGTACGCGGGCGTCGGGCGGCTGGGGTCGCGGCCGTAGTCGTCCAGGCAGCGCCGCCACGAGCGCTCGATGACGCCGTGCGCCTCCCCCGGCTGCTGCGAAAAGGCGAGCAGCCGCTCGATATGTGCGCGGTGTGCTTTTTGCTGCACGACTGTCTCCTTGGCCGCCGCATTGGAAGGGATGCGGAGCCCATGCCGCCGGTCTCGTGCCGGTCGTTGAGGGGCCCGCGATGCGGTCTACGCTAATCGATTTGCCCGGTCACCGCAACGTGCCGGCGACCAGGCCGGCGGGCCTAGATGTCCTGCCGTTTCAATGCCCCGGCAATGTATTCCGCCTGCCGGATGGCCAGCGCCACGATGGTGAGCGTGGGGTTGGCCGCGGAGCTCGACGTGAACTGGCTGCCGTCGGAAATGAACAGGTTCTTCACGTCGTGCGCCTGGCCCCACTTGTTGACCACGCCATCGCGGGCATTGGCGCTCATGCGGTTGGTGCCCATGTTGTGGCTGGCCGGATAGGCCGGCATGTCGATCACGCGGGTCGCGCCCACCGCTTCCGACACCTTGCGCCACTGCACGAGGCCGTGCGCCGTGATCTTCTCGTCGTTCTCGTGATAGGTCTTGGTGACGATGGGGATGGGCAGGCCGTACTGATCCTTCTCGGTCGGATGCAGCGTGATGCTGTTCTGCTCGCGCGCCAGGTCTTCACCGCATACCCAGACACAACTCATGTGGTCGTACATTTCCAGGGCCGAGGTAAAGTCGCGCCCCCAGCCGCCCGGCTTCATGAACGCCGCCGTGTACGGCAGGTGAATCGCCAGGCCCTCAAGGTAGTAGCCGCCGACAAACCCGCGCTTGGTGTTGAGCGGCACCTCGTCAGCCACCACGGCGGCAATGTCGAAGCCGCGGTACATGTAGACCGGCTTCTTGTGGATCGACACCGCCGCCGCCGTGGCGTGGTTCATGTAGTTCCTGCCCACCTGCCCCGACGAGTTCGCCATCCCGTCCGGAAACATGCTCGACGCTGAATTCAGCAGCAGCCGCGGCGACTCGATCGAATTACCGGCCACGCACACCACGCGCGCCTTCTGCAGCTGCTTGCGGCCCTTGTTGTCGACGTAGAGCACGCCGTTGGCACGGCCCTGCTTGTCGTGCTGGATCTGCAGCACCATCGATTCGGGCCGCAGTTCAACGTTGCCCGTGGCCTGCGCGCGCGGCACTTCCGTATAGAGCGTGGACCACTTCGCACCGATCTTGCAGCCCTGCATGCAGAAACCGATCTGCATGCAGCCGGGCCGGCCGTCGTACGGTTCGGAGTTGGACGCCGCCGGGCGGACGATGTGCTTGTAGCCAACCTTCTTCGCGCCCGCCTCGATCACCTTGTAGTGGTTGTTCGGCGGCATCGGCGGCAGGCCGCTGGCCTTTGTGCCGCATACGCCCATCTTTTTCTCTGCCAGTTCGTAATACGGCTCGAGTTCTGCCAGCGTGATGGGCCAGTCGAGCACGTTGGCGCCTTGGATCGCGCCATACGTAGTCCTGGTGTGGAAGTCGTGCTCCTGGAACCGCAGCGCCACGCCCGACCAGTGCACCGTCGAGCCGCCCACGCCCTTCACAATCCAGGCCGGCAGGTTCGGATACGTCTTGGTGTGATGCCAGCCGCCGGCCGAGATGCGCTTGTCGAGCCACGAGATCTTGTTGAACATCGCCCATTCGTCGTTCTCGAAATCAGCCTGCGTGTAGTGCTTGCCGGCTTCCAGAACCACGCATTTGACGCCGCGCTGCGCCAGTTCGTTGGCCAGCGTGCCGCCGCCTGCCCCCGAACCGACAATCACGACGACGCTGTCATCGTCGAGCGAGAACCTTGCCTGATCCGCCATGATGGTTGTCTCCAGTTTTGTTGTGTGCCGGCTCAGAGCCAGTCGATATCGTCAAAGCCGCGGTGCAGGTAGCCGCCCTTCTGCCACGACGAGCCCTCGTAGCCGAACAGCGGCCACAGCTTCTTGTTGTTGTAGAGCCCCGTGACCAGGTCGCCCTGGACCTTCTTGAAGAAGGGCGTGGGTTCGATGTCCTTGAGCAGCGCCACGCGTTCGCTCTCGGTTTTGACCTGGGCATAGGGCACGCCATAACGCTGCCTTGCGCGTTGATCCAGGTTCCTCACGCCGTCGGTCAGCAGGGTTCTTACCGCCGGGTCCTTGGCGGAGGCGGCGTCATAGGGCGCGACCGCCTCCACGTAGAACGTGTCGGCCAGCTTGTCGTGCGGATAGATGTCGCGCGCCATGCGCACCAGCGTCTTGCCGGCGGCCGTACCGAGGCGCGGAAAGCTCTGCGTGACCGTCACGTCCTTGCTGGCCGCCATGGCTGCCGGGATGACCGTGACGCCGATCGCGGCCAGGCCGCTGCCGCGCAGAAAGCCTCGGCGCGACACCTTCGGTTGTTTGTCCAGTACGCGCATGGCGGGGCCAGCGGGTGCCGTGGGTTTCATGGTGATTGCCTCCTTTTGTGGGCGGGCACAGGGCGCGCCTCGTTTTGTGGATATGCACTGCGTTGGCCGTGGGATCACGGGCCCGCCGCGGCGGACAGGGGGCCCGGCGCCGGTCGGCGCGCGCGGCGTGGTCGAGAGGGGCCGCCCGGATCGTCGTGTTCGCCAAGCACGTCGATGAGCATGTGGTGCAGGCGCTCGGCCAGGACGGTCGCCATCAGCGGCGTGCCGAGCTCTTCCGCACACGACGTCGTGCAGGCCTGCAAGCGCGCGACGTCGGCGGTGTCCGCGCCCAGCACGCTGCACAGCAGCGGCCAGTCAGGAGGTGAAAGCAGCGTGCCGCAGGTGAGCAAGGCGCCGGTGCGCCGCCGGACCTGGGCGAGCCCAACGATCTTGCGCTGGCCGACAACGACTTCCCACGGCGACAGGCCGCCAAAGCAGGCCCACTTGAGCGACGGGTCCGGGCGCGCCGCCTGCAGCGCCTCGGGCGCCACCGCATGGGCGGCCATGCCGAGATCGCGCAGCAGGCCCGCATGCAGCATCCCGAGCCAGCGGTAGCTGGACACCGTGCCGGTCGCGAGCAACGGGTGGTCTGCAGGCAGCACGATCGACGCGGACAGCATCCACGGCCCCGTCAGCACCGCGCCGCCTCCGGCATCGCGCACGACCACCGGCGTACGGCCGCCCGCCAGCTGCGCATGCAGCGTGGCCTGCGCGCGGCCGAGCACGACACCGGGCGCCGCATAGGTCCACAGCCGCACGGCGGGCCGCAGAACCGGCTGCGCAAGCTGCGCGCGGTTCCACGCCTGCTCCTGCGCGCAGTGGATGCCGTCGGCAAGAAAGGCGGGCGCGAGCATCACAGGCCTTCCGTGGTTTCCAACCGCGTGCGCAGGTCGGTCAGGAAGCGCGCGGCCGGGTAGCCGTCCACAGCGCGGTGATCGAAGACGAGATGCAGGCCCATCATCGGCGCGATCACGATGCTGTCGTTGCGCACCACCACGCGCCTGGCAACGCGCGTCACGCCGAGGATGGCGACCTGCGGCACGTTGATGATCGGGGTGAAGCTGTCGATACCGGTCATGCCCAGGTTGGTGACGGTGAACGTGCCCTGCTGATAGCTGCCCGGTGACAGCGTGCCCGCCCGCGCGCCTTCCGCCAGGCGGCGGCTCTCGGCGGCAATGTCGGCCACCGGCTTCGTATCGACCTGGCGCAGCACCGGCACCATCAGCCCCTCGTCGAGGCTGACGGCCAGGCCGATGTTGACGTCGGGCATCAGCTCGACTTCCTTTTCCACCACGCGGGCGTTCAGGCGCGGATGCTCGCGCAGCGTCAGCGCCACAGCGCGCAGCACGAAGGCCGTCAGCGTGACCTTGCACTGCGGCCCGAGCTGCTGCTGCAGGGCCTGCACGGCGGCTTCCAACCGGGTGGCATCCACCTCGATCGACTGCGCCACGCGCGGCACCTGCCACGCGGCGCCCATGGAGCGCGCGATGGCGCCGCGCATGCCGGCGAGCGGCACGACACGGCGCGCGCCGGCCTCCGGCACGGAAGCAAGGTCGTGGCTCATGCCTTGGGCTCCAGCCGTGCGAGGACGGCGCTGCGCCCGAAGGTGTCCTGCGCGGCCACCTCCAGCGCGGCGACCACGCCGTCGGCCGGCGCCGTTACCTCATGCGTGGTCTTGACGAGCTCCACCACCGCCAACGGCTGCCCGGCGCTCACCGCCTCCCCGGGCTTGACGAGCCACTCCTGCAACAGGGCCTCGGTGCCCTCTTCCACGTCCTGCCAGGCGGCGTCAGACATCAATACGTCGATCATGCTGCTTCTCGCTTGAGTGAATAGGAAACGGGTTGGTGCTGCACCAGCGCACGCACCTGCGCGGCGATGCTGTCGACCTGCGGAATGACGAACTGCTCGAGCGGCCGGGAGTACGGGATGGGCACGTCGGGCACCGCCACGCGCCGCACGGGCGCGCGCAATGCCACGGTGTCGAGGTTCTCCGCCACGATGGCGGCAATCTCGCCAGACAGGCCGAAGCTGAGGTAGTCCTCGTCGGCCACCAGCAGACGGCCGGTCTTGGCCACCGAGCGCAGCACGGCCTGGCGGTCGAGCGGCACGATGGTGCGCAGGTCGATCACCTCAACGTCAATGCCCTCGGCGGCGAGCTGCTCGGCCGCCAACAATGACTTCTGCACCATCTGCGAGAGCGTGACGATGGTCACGTCGCGGCCTTCGCGCGCCACGCGCGCCTGCCCGAAGGGGATCGTGTAGGCCTCTTCGGGGACCGCGTTCGTGCTGCCCTCGAAGTAGGACATCCACGACAGGCCCATGATGCCCTTGTGGTAGCAGAAGATGACGGGGTTGTCGTCGCGGATGGCCTGGATCATCAGGCCCTTGGCGTCGTATGCGTTGGACGGTACGACCACCTTCATCCCTGGCATGTGCGCAAAGCTCGCGTACAGGCATTGCGAGTGCTGGGCCGCATCGTTGTAGCCGCCGCCGATGCCGGTGGTGATGACCGCCGGCAGCGCGACACGGCCACCGGACATGTAGGTGTTCTTGGCCAGATGGTTGTAGATCTGGTCGAAGCACACCCCGAAGAAATCCACGAACATCAGCTCGGCGATGGGGCGCAGGCCTTCTGCCGCCGCGCCCAGCGCCGCCCCGATGAAGGCCGTCTCCGAGATCGGCGTGTCCATGATGCGATCCGGCCCGAAGCGGTCGAGCAACCCAGTGGTCGCGCTGAAAATGCCGCCGTACTTGCCGATGTCTTCGCCCATGACGAAGACACGCGGGTCGCGTTCCATTTCCTGGCCGATGGCTTCGGAAATGGCCTGCGCCATGGTGAGGGTGCGCGCGCCCTGCGCCGCGCCTTGTGAGGCTTGCATGGTGAGTCTCCTGGAATGGCCGCAGGGGCTGCTTAGTGGACGAAAACGTGGTTCAGCGCGTCGCTCGGCTCGGGGTACGGGCTGTTGCGGCCGAAGTCGTAGGCCGCGTCGATGCGCGCAGCGATTGCGGCCCGCAGTGCGGCATCCGCGTTGTCATCGAGCAGGCCCGACGCATGCAGGCTGCTGCCGAGCAGGTTGATGGGATCGGACTCGCGCAGGTGCTTCGCCTCGTCCTTCGGGCGATAGGTTTCGGGGTCGCCCTGGAAATGGCCGAGGTAGCGGTCGGTCTTCACCTCGATCAGCGTGGGGCCCTCGCCGCGGCGCGCCCGGGCCACGGCCTGGCCGGCGGCGCGATACACCGCCACGGCATCATTGCGATCGACCAGCACGCCCGGCATGCCATAGCCGGCCGCGCGCACGTCGTTGGACGGCACCGCCGTCGATTCGGATTTCTCGACCGAGATGCCGTACTTGTTGTCTTCGCAGATGAAGATGACGGGCAGCTTCCACAGCGCGGCCAGGTTCAGCGATTCGTGGAACGCGCCCTGGTTGGCCGCGCCTTCGCCGAACACGGCGACCGCCACCCAATCCTTGTTGAGCTTGCGTGCCGCGAGCGCGGCGCCGCAGGCCTGCGGCATGCTCGCGCCCACGATGCCGCTGCAGGAGAACTTCGTCTCGGGGTGGAACAGGTGCATATGGCCGCCCTTGCCGCGGCCCAGGCCCGTGGCCTTGCCGAAGATCTCGGCCGTCATCTCGTCAAGCGGCACGCCCTTGGAGATGGCGAAATGGTGGGCACGGTGCGGCCCGACCACGGTGTCTTCGGGCCGCAGGTGCGCACATACGCCGACGGCCACCGGCTCCTGCCCTGCCGACAGGTGCATCTCCCCCGGCACGGGGCCGGCGCCAATGTCGAACGCCAGGCCCTTCTGAATCTTCGGCGGCAGCTTGCCTTCCAGATAGACCTTCGCCATGGTCTCTTCATATTGGCGAATCTCGATCATCTTCTCGTACATCCACAGAAGATGTTGGGGTGTCGGGTCCATGCAAAGTCTCCTCTTGCGCTCGTATTGGTGTCCGGTTTCAGAGCCGGCTGAGCGGGAATTGCAAGAGGGGTGCCAGCTGCAACAGGCTGGGCGGCTCGAGCGGGAGCATCTGCCGCAAAGCCTTGTGGCAAAAGGCTTCACGCCCCGGGAATGCGAGATGGGTACGTGCTTCGGGATGTCTCAACTGCGGGCCGTACAGCGAGACACCCGTCGCAGCGAACGAGACAGATGTCTCAGTCGGCTGCCGTCATCCATCGCGCGCCTCAGGGGCGGTCGCAAGCGGAAAGCGGATGCAGAACCGTGCGCAGGCCTCGCCAAAGAAAAAGGGCCCGAAGGCCCTTTCCCGTGGTTCCACTGCCAGACAGTTCACGCTGCCGGAATGCGCAGCTTCTGGCCCGGATAGATCTTGTTCGGGTCCGACAGCATCGGCTTGTTGGCCTCGAAGATGACCGGGTACTTGTTCGCATCGCCATAGAACTTCTTGGCGATGGCCGAGAGCGTGTCGCCGCGCTCGACGGTGTGCCATTGCGACTCCGCCGACTCCGTGTTGACCGACATCTGGTCATCCACCGACTTGATGCCCTCGACATTGCCGCAGCACAGGATGATCTTCTCGCGCGTTGCCTGGTCGGGTGCCACGCCAAACACCTTGGCCGTGTCGCCTTCGACCTGCACCGAGAGCGCCGTGGCGCTCAGGCCCTGCTTGGCGATGTAGTCCTGGATCGCCTGGCCCTTGGCGTCGTCCGCGGCTTTCGCCGCATCCGCGTCCGCGGGTGCGGTGGAGGTGGCTGCAGCCGCACTGCCGTGGAACAGCTTCTCGCCAGCTTCCTTGATGAAGTCAAAAAAACCCATAACGACCTCCTTGTGTCAACAACGGGGAACGAGGAAAGCGGAAAAGGCGCGTGGGGGCGCGCGCCTTCCGCGGCAGTGTAGCCGGTCGCCCACCTTGTCTCCATGACAGTCGGGGCGCAAATGCAAACTGTGCGCCTGCCAACGCACGTGGGAAGTCGTTTTCATTTGCAGTGCTGCAACGCAACAAAATCACTGGCACACTGTCCGACTGTTATCGAAACCACTTGCGATCGCTCGGGCAGCACAGGCACCATCGTTCTCATCCGAGCCATCCGCCGCCGTCATGCACCGTACGTGGATGAAGTCCATCACCCGGCTGGTCGACGCCCTTGCCTCGCCGGGGTTCGGCCGCCAGTCGTGGCCGCCCAAGCCCGTCAAGCCCGCGAAGCCGGCCGCCCGTCGCGACGGGCCCCGCCGCCTGCGCCCGACCCCGACGGAGGGCGCGTTCGTGCGCGAGCAGTTCATCTATGAACCCGAGTCCCCCGCCGTGGTGGCACGCCGGCCGGAATACTGGCTCTACACACCGCCTGCGCGCGGCAGCAAGCCACCGGCGCTCATGGTCATGCTGCATGGCTGCAAGCAGTCGGCCGAAGTGCTCGCACATGGCACGCGCATGAACGCGCTCGCAGACCGCGAAGGCTTCATCGTGCTGTATCCGGAGCAACCGCGCCGCGCGCATCCGCAGTGTTGCTGGCATTGGTACGACCCCGAGCATACGGGAGCACGCGAGGCTGACGGCCTCGTGCAGCTCGTTGAACAGACCGTGGCGCGCACGGGTGCGGACCCGTCGCGGGTCTATCTCGCAGGGTTGTCGGCGGGCGCAGGCCTGGCGGGGTTGATGGCGCTGCGTCATCCGACGCTGTTCGCGGCGTTGGCCTTGCACTCCGGCCCGGCCCTCGGCGTGGCCCGGTCGGCGGCTTCCGCATTGAACCTGATGCGCCGTGGTGCGCGCGTCGATGTGGTGGATGCGCTCTCCGGCCTGGTGAATGTGGCCACCTACCCCGGCATGCCGACGATGATCCTGCACGGCCTGCGCGACGAAGCCGTCAACCCGGCCAACCAGTTGCAGCTGGCCGCGCAGTTTCGCGCGCTGAACCACCTCGGCGACACCAACGGCGTCTCGCGCGAGACCGTGCGCGGCGAAGGCTTCGTCCTGCGTAACGACATGCGCGACGGTGAATGCGTGGTCAGCCTGTGCCAAATCGCCGCCACGGGCCACGCCTGGAGCGGGGGCGACCCGCGCTATGCGTTTCACGCGCCCGGGCCGGATGCCACCTGGCTGTGGTGGCAATTCGCGCGGCAGCACGCGCGTGCCGAAGCCCTGGCGGCATAAGCGCCATCAGAGATCGATCGACTGCTGCACGGCATTGCGCCCAAGCAGCGCATCGACCAGCCCGTAGCCGCGTGTAAGGCCGGCATCTTCGGCGTGCGCGCGCGTGGGCAGCGGCCGCTCGTCATGCGAATGGGCGACGAGCGTCTCCACCGCTGTCGGATCCGCCCCCGACTCGCAGATGCGCACCACAAAGTCCCATTGCGACGGCGCCGTTGCGCCTTCGCCGGACGCCCGCTCCGCGCGCGGAATGGCCAGCACGTAGACGTCGAAGCCCTTGTAGAACTCGGTGCGCCAATTCGATTGCACTGTCATGTTGCCTCCTGGAGAAACGGCCCGAAGGTACGTTGACCGTGCCGGGCGCTGCATCACAGACCGTGTTCGCAAAAAACAAGCCGGTCCAGGACCGGCTTGCCGTTGCAGCGTCAGTATCAGCACTCGCCCTTGCGTGCGTGGCCCGGCGGGCAGTGATAGCGGCCATGGCCGCGCCCGTGTCCGTCGTCGTCGCGATCCCAGCCGCCTTCACGCAATACCCAGCCACGCGGACCCTGCTCCCAGCGTGGCTCGCGCCAGTAATAGCCTGGCCGGGCATGCACGCGATATCCGGAGCGCCAGACATAACGCCCGTCACGCCATTGCCAGTAACCGGGCGTCCAGACATAGCCGGGCGGCAGGACCGGCACGGCTTCATAGCGAGGCGGCGGCGGAGCGTAGGTCGGCCCGATCTGCACCCCAATGGAAACCTGAGCCTGTGCCGGCAGAGCGATCGAACCGGCCAATCCGGCTGCCACCAGGCAGGCGGCGAGCATCCATGCGTTCTTCTTCATATCAGGACCTCCTTCAAGGCAATCGAGCTTGATTCGATCGTAGCATCGCGCACCTCGACCGGCTCTAGGGTGTTACGCAGCGTTACCTTCGTTACGGGAGACCGACAATGTGTTCACGTTTGTGTGACGTTGTGGGCGAGGCTCCTCCAGCCACGCACAGAATGCCTGCACCACTTCGTCGCCCAGGTTGCGCGCGGGGCAGTACCAGTAGTAGCTGCGCGCGCTCAACGCAAGGTCCGGAAAGGGGGCCACCAGACGCCCCTCCTCCAGGTCCTCGGTGATGAGCGCCGAGGGCCCCATCGCCACACCGAGCCCGTCGATCGCGGCCTGGATCGACAGATAGAAATGCTCGAACGTGAGCGCATGCGCCGGCCGCAGGTTCGGCACCTCCGCGAGCACGAGCCAGCTCGGCCACACCGAGGGCAACGTATCGGAATGCAGCAGCGTGTGATGGCGCAAATCCGATGGCGCCCGCAACGGCACGCGTTCGAGCAGCGCCGGGCTGCATACCGGAAAGCGACTCTCGTTGAGGAACCGGCCCGAGCGGAATCCCGCGTGGATCTCCGGCCCGCCACGGATGATCACGTCGAAATGGTCGGGCAAGTCTTCGATGTCGTCGGTGGAGGTGGTGAGCCGCACCTCCACCCGCGGAAACCGCATCTGAAATGTCGAAAGCCGCGGAATCAGCCAGCGCATCGTGAAGGTCGGGATGCTGTTCACGCGCAGGATGCGCGCCGCATCGCGGTCACGCAGTGCCTGGCTGGCCATGCTGATCCGATCGAGCGCGACACCGATCTCGGACAGGTAACGCTGGCCGGCATCGGTCAGCTCGACGCGGCGATTCAGCCGTCGGAACAACACGACGCCGAGCCACGCTTCGAGCGCGCGGATCTGCCGGCTGATGGCGCCATGCGTAACGTTCAGCTCTTCGCCGGCGCGCGTGAAGCTCAGATGGCGGGCCGCCGATTCAAAGGCGCGCACCGCGTTCAGTGGGGGCAACTGGCGCATTCACGTGAGTTTTTTGCACAGATCGGGTCAGTATATATCGATTGTGAATCCCTCTTTCTGGCGATACGCTGGCGGTTCTTCATCCAATCCATGCGATATCGGGTGAGAAAAATCCACCCGATCACACATCGCCATCGTGACCCCCGCCGTCATCGCTCTCGTCCTGTGCGCCGCGCTGCTTCATGCGTCTTGGAATGCGCTGCTCAAAAGCGGCACCGACCGCCTGCGCGCCATCACGCTGATGACGCTGGCCTCGGGCGTGGCGGCCGTGCCGATGGCGATCGCCCTGCCGCTGCCCGCCCCGGCGGCTTGGCCGTACGTCGCGGTCTCGGCCGTACTGCACGTCGGGTACAACGTCTTCCTCGCGCGCGCCTACCGGTTCGGAGAGTTCGGGCAGGTCTATCCCATCGCGCGGGGCTCGTCGCCACTGCTGGTGACGGTCGGTGCCGCCCTGTTTGCGGGCGAGATGCCCGGCGCGATCGCGCTGACCGGCGTGGTACTGGTCAGCGGCGGCATCTTGAGCCTGGCGCGCGGCCGCAAGGCAGACGTCGGCTCGACGCTGGCTGCGCTGGCCACCGGTGTGTTCATCGCCTGCTACACGGTGTGCGACGGCATCGGCGCGCGCGCGGCGGGCAACGCCAACGCCTATTCGGCGTGGCTGTTCATGCTCGATGGCCTGCCGATGGTGCTGCTGTATCGCGTGTGGAAGGGCCCGCTGAACATCGACGTGCGCGACGCCGACACGCTCAAGGCGTTCGGCGGCGGCGTGGTGTCGCTGGCCGCGTACGGCATCGTCATCTGGGCCGTCACGCTCGCGCCGATGGGCCCGGTATCGGCCCTGCGCGAAACGTCGGTGGTATTTGCTGCACTGCTCGGCCGCGTGTTCCTGAAGGAGTCGCTCACCGCGCGACGCCTGTCGGCCTGCTCCGTGATTGCCCTGGGCGCCTATTGCCTAGGCCATCCGGCCTGAGCGTCGCGCTCACGTCTTGCGCGGCGGATACCGGACTTCAAGGATGTCGATCTGCTCCACGCCCGTGGGCGTGCGCAGCGGCACCGTATCGCCTTCACGCGCCTTGATGAGCGCGCGCGCAATCGGCGAGATCCAGCTCACGTGACCCTTGTCGAGATCGACCTCGTCCATGCCGACGATCGTGATGGTGGTTTCCTCGCCGGCCTGGTTCGCATAGGTGACCGTGGCGCCGAAGAAGATCTGGTCGTTGTCGCCCTGCAGGCTGGCGTCGACCACCTCGGCCTTTTCGATGCGGCGCGTGAGGAAGCGGATGCGCCGATCGATTTCGCGCAGCCGCTTCTTGCCGTAGAGGTAGTCGCCGTTCTCGGAGCGGTCGCCATTGGACGCGGCCCACGACACGATGCCCACCACTTCGGGCCGCTCGGTGTCGATCAGGCGCATCAGCTCGGTGCGCAGGCGCTCGTACCCCGCAGGTGTGATGTAGTTCTTCGACCCCGGCGGCAGCGGCGCAGCACCTTCGGGCAGGTCGTCTTCATCGTCGCCGGCATCTTCCCGGACGAAAGCCTTGTTCATGGTCGGACCAACGGTAAAGCCTGATGGATCAAGGCTCCATTATAGAAAGGTGGCCCCGTCGACAACTCCAGCGAAGAAAAAGTGAAGAAGGGGGTTCACAAGATCGAAAATCTCTGTATAATCTCATTTCTCGGTTGCGGCTGTAGCTCAGTTGGATAGAGTACTTGGCTACGAACCAAGGGGTCGTGGGTTCGAATCCTGCCAGCCGCGCCAACCTCATTCAAAAAGGGCTTCCAGAAATGGAAGCCCTTTTCTTTTGCCCGTTCGACAGGCTCGGGGCACGACCTCACGCCGACGTGCTTCGCGCGTGGATCACAAACAAAAAGGCGAAGCCTCGTGGCCTCGCCTTCTTGGTTCTTCGCTCGGGCAGGACGTCAGTCGCCGCCACGATCCCGCGCAATGCGGATCACATCCGGGTTGCGCCGCAGCGCGCGCATCACGTCTGCCAGGTGCACGCGGTCATGCACCTGGATCAGGAACGTCATGAACGTCGCCTCCTGGTCGCCCTCCTGCTCCATCGACACATGCGCCACGTTGGCGTCGGCCGACGTAAGGTCCGCCGCCACGCGCGCGAGAATGCCCTTGGTGTTGCGCACCAGCACCTTGATCGACACATCGAAGGCGCGCGTCGTGTGCTCGGCCCACATGACGTCGATCCAGTGTTCCGGATCCTTGCCGTGCAGCCGCTTGGCGACGCGGCACTCCTGCACGTGGATCTGCAGCCCTTCGCCCTTGCCGATGTAGCCGACGATCGGGTCGCCGGGGATGGGCCGGCAGCACGGCGAGAACACCATCGCCATGCCCTCGTCGCCGCTGACCGTGACGGCCGGTGCCTCGTCGCCCGCAAAGGTATGGACCGCGGCCATCAGCGCCTCGTCGCCCTCGTGTCCGGCATCCTGCAGGACGATCTCGATGCGGCGCGCCACCACGGCGGCCACCCTGCGCCCGAGCGCCAGGTCTGCGAAGACGTCTTCGCGCGCCTTGTTGCCCGTCCACTGCACGATGCGCTCCCACACCGGCGCCGGCACGGCCTTCATGTCGATACCGAGCTGGCGCAGGGCCTGATCGAGCAGGCGTTCGCCCAGCTGAATCGCCTCGTCCAGCTTGGCCGTCTTGAGGAAATGACGGATGGCCGCACGCGCCTTGCCAGTGCGCACAAACGTGAGCCAGGCCGGATTCGGCTTGGAGTACGGCGCGGTCACCACTTCAACGATGTCGCCGTTCTTGAGTTCGGTACGCAGCGGCAGCAGCTCGTTGTTGATCTTGACCGCCACGCACTGGTTGCCCAGATCGCTGTGCACGGCATAGGCGAAATCCAGGGCCGTGGCACCGCGCGGCAGTGCGCGGATCTCGCCCTTGGGCGTGAATACGTAGACGGCATCGGGGAACAGGTCGATCTTGACGTGCTCGAGAAACTCCTGCGAATCGCCCGTCTGGCTCTGGATATCCAGCAGCGACTGCAACCACTGATGCGCCTGCTGCTGCGCGCGATCAGGCTCGTCGTGATGCTGCTTGTACATCCAGTGCGCGGCCACGCCGGCTTCCGCGATCTGGTTCATCTCGCGCGTGCGGATCTGGAACTCCACCGGCGTGCCGAACGGGCCCACCAGCGTCGTGTGCAGCGACTGATAACCGTTGATCTTCGGAATGGCGATGTAGTCCTTGAACTTGCCGGGCATCGGCTTGTAGAGGCTGTGCAGCGCGCCCATCGCCATGTAGCACTGCATCTGCGTGTCGACCACCACGCGAAAGCCGTACACGTCCAGCACCTGCGAAAACGACAGCTGCTTGTCGTGCATCTTGCGATAGATGCTGTAGAGCGTCTTCTCGCGGCCGGTCATCTCGGCCGGGATGCCGGCATCCGTCAGGGCCCGCTGCGCGGCCTCAAGGATGCGGCTCACCACTTCGCGCCGGTTGCCGCGCGCCGCCTTGACGGCCTTCTCGAGCGTGGCATACCGGAACGGCGACCCGATGCGGAAGCTCAGTTCCTGCAGCTCGCGATACGTCGTGTTCAGACCGAGCCGGTGCGCGATCGGCGCGTAGATCTCCATCGTCTCGCCCGCGATGCGGCGGCGCTTCTCGGGCGGTACATGGTCGAGCGTGCGCATGTTGTGCGTACGGTCGGCCAGCTTGACGAGGATCACGCGCACATCGCGCGCCATCGCGAGCAGCATCTTGCGGAAGCTCTCGGCCTGCGCCTGCTCGCGGCTCTGGAATTCGAGCTTGTCCAGCTTGGTCAACCCATCGACGAGTTCCGCGACCTTCGGGCCGAATTTCTCGGCGAGTTCGCTCTTGGTGACGCCCTGGTCTTCGATCACGTCGTGCAGCAATGCCGCCATGATCGATTGCACGTCGAGCTTCCAGCCGGCGCAGATTTCCGCCACCGCCACCGGGTGCGTGATGTACGGCTCGCCGCTCTGGCGGTACTGGCCGAGGTGCGCCTCATCGGAGAAGTGGAATGCCTCCTTCACCAGCTTGAGGTCAGCGGGCTTCAGGTACGACAGTTTCTCTGTGAGCCCCGCGATGGAAACGACCTGCTGGCGCGGCGGCGCGGCCGGCTGCGAAGTCGGGCCGAACAGGTGCCGGTAAGTCTGCTCCAGCACCGCATCGATGAAGAGGGTGTCGCCGGCCTCCGGCTTGGCGGCCGGAGTGGCCGCGTCGGCGGCAGGGCTCTTGTGGGATTTGGGCGGCAGTGCCGACCGCTCCCCTACCAGGTCGGCGCCACGCGGGTCAGGCAGGTTCGGCGCGCCCGTGCGAGGCGACGTGGGGCCGGAAGCGGATGACGGCATGGAGACCAACGAAGCGGAGGAAGACCCAGATGGCGGCACCGACTCGGCCGGCGCGCTGCCGGACGGTCCCGCCGGCGGCACGTGGTTCTCGTGCGTGGCGGGACGTTTGGTCCTGGGAGAAGAGGAAGCAGGCGAGGTAGGCATGCCGGGTCTCGGGCAATCGCGGCTTTCACATCCATGAAAGATCGCACGAACGATCCATCGCCGCGATCAGTGACCGGGGCAGCGTACCACGCCAGGCAATGCGTCAGCTCAGGAAGGGACCTTCTTGAGCATTTCGATACCGACCTGGCCGGCGGCGATCTCGCGCAGCGCGATCACGGTGGGCTTGTCCTTGGCATCAACCTTGGGCGTGTGGCCCTGCACCAACTGACGCGCGCGGTACGTTGCGGCCAGCGCCAGTTCGAAGCGGTTCGGAATCTGTTTCAAGCAATCTTCGACGGTAATACGCGCCATGAAAACTCCACCTGGTGGCAAATCTTGTTGATCTCGGTATTTTAGCAGCAGCGCAGCCCTCGCCTCGCAGCCGGCGGCGGCACGAGCGCTACCACACTTTTGCCGGTGCACCGGAAAACCCCGGGCGCACCGCACGGCTCAATGGATGCCCAGTTCCACGAAAAGCTCGCCGTGGCGCGCCTTCTGTGCACCGAAACGCAGCCGCGTCGCCTGCACGACCGTGCGAAGTTCGGTGAGTGCCGTGTTGAAATCTTCGTTGATGATCACGTAGTCGGCTTCGGGCGCGTGGGCCATCTCGGAGCCGGCGGCGAGCAGGCGGCGCACGATCACATTGGGTTCGTCCTGGCCGCGCTTCTTCAGGCGGTCTTCCAGCGCCGTGAGCGATGGCGGCAGGATGAAGATCTCCACCGCGTTGGCAAAACGGCGGTGCACCTGCTGCGCACCCTGCCAGTCGATCTCCAGCAGGACGTCGGTGCCGGCGCGCATCTGCTCTTCGATCCACACGCGCGAGGTGGCGTAGTAGTTGCCGTGCACCTCCGCCCATTCGAGGAACTCGCCGCGGTCACGGCAGGCCTTGAATTCCTCCACGGTCATGAAGTTGTATTCGCGGCCATGCTGCTCGCCCGGGCGCGGCTTGCGCGTGGTGGCCGAGATCGACAGCCGGATCGATGGATCCTGCGCCAGCAGCGCGTTCACCAGCGTCGACTTGCCGGCGCCAGACGGCGCCACGACCATGAACAGGCTGCCCGGAAAATGGTTCTCGATGGGCGTATCAACGGCAGAGTGCGCTTGAGGGGATGGCATGTTCTCGTTCTGTTGTGCTGAGGGTGTTATTCGAGGTTCTGGACCTGCTCGCGCATCTGCTCGATGAGCAGCTTCAGCTCCATCGACGCGTCCGCCAGTTCCTTGGCGGCGGCCTTCGAGCCGAGCGTGTTGGCCTCCCGGTTGAGCTCCTGCATCATGAAATCCAGGCGTTTGCCGATCTGGCCGCCCTTCTCCAGGATGTGGCGCGTCTCACGCAGGTGCGCCTGCAGGCGCGAGAGCTCCTCGGCGATGTCGATGCGGATGCCGTAGACGGTCGCCTCCTGACGGATCCGCTCGGAGAGCTCGTCGCGGGTGAGCGCCGGCGTGCCTTCCGGCGCGGCGAGCCCGAACGCTTCGCGCAGGCGCTCCGTCAGCTTGTCCTGATGCTGCTGGATCAGCACGGGCACCATCGGCGTCAACCGATCGACGATCGCCAGCATCGCGTCGACGCGCTCCAGCAACACGGCCTTGAGCGCATCGCCTTCGCGGCGGCGCGACTCCAGAAGTTGCTTGAGCGCCTCTTTGGCGGCGTCGATCACGGCATCGCGCAGAGCGTCCTGCGTCAGTTGCGGCTCTGCGAGCACTCCGGGCCAGCGCAGGATCTCGCCCATGCGCAGCGATCCCGAAGCGGGCAGATGACGGGTGACTTCCTGCTCCAGCTTCACCAGCTGTTGCAGCACGTCGACATTGAGGGCGGCGACATCGCTGGCGGCTTCCTGGCGCTGGAGGTTGATCCGGCATTCGAGCTTGCCCCGCGACAGCGCGCTCATGAGCATCTCGCGCAGGGCCGGCTCGAAGGCGCGGCACTCTTCCGGCGCGCGGAACAGCAGGTCGAGGAAGCGCGAATTGACGGTGCGGAATTCGACCGACACGGTGGCAACGCCGCCGCTGGGTGCGCCATGCGCATCGGTAAAGGCTGCCTGGCGTGTAGCGACGCCGTAGCCGGTCATACTGTGGATCATGGAATCGTGGTGTGTTCTGGATACGGATCGGGAATCCGGCGGCGTCTTTTCAGGCCCCGAATTGGCGGGGAATCCCCCACCTTTTGTCGCTTTACAACGTATGGACTGCTCGGGGAGAATCCGTCAGCCATTTCGCGATACAAACCCATGACAGAGTCAAAAGGCTCAGGACAGCCACGCAGTGCGCCGCTGCCGGTCGGCACGTTGCTGTCCAACTATCGTATTGTAAAGAAGTTGGCCAGCGGGGGGTTCAGCTTCGTCTATCTCGCCACCGACGAGCATGGGACGCCGGTGGCCGTGAAGGAATACCTGCCGTCGTCACTGGCCCGTCGCGCGCCCGGCGAGCTGATCCCCGTCGTGCCGGAAGAAAGCGCAAGCGCGTTCCGCCTGGGGCTCAAGTATTTCTTTGAAGAAGGCCGGTCGCTGGCCAGGATTTCGCACCCCGCCATCGTGCGCGTGCTGAATTTCTTCCGGGAAAACGGCACCGTCTACATGGTGATGGCGTACGAGCAGGGCAAAACGCTGCAGGAGCACATTCTCGCCGCGCGCCAGCAGGGCAAGCTGAAGATGCTGCGTGAGCGTTTCATTCGCCAGGTCTTCCACGACCTGATGAGCGGTCTGCGCGAAGTCCACATCCACAAGCTGCTCCACCTCGACATCAAGCCTGGCAACATCTATCTGCGCGAAGACCACTCGCCGATCCTGCTCGACTTTGGCGCGGCACGGCAGACGCTGACTGCCGAGGCGTCGCGCTTCCAGCCGATGTATACGCCCGGCTTTGCCGCGCCGGAGCTGTATCGCAAGCACAACGAACTGGGGCCGTGGACCGACATCTACAGCATCGGCGCCACGATCTACGCCTGCATGGCCGGCACGCCGCCCCAGGAAGCCACGCAGCGCGAAAAGGAGGACAAGCTCGAAGAAGGCCTGGAGCGCCTGCGCAAGGTCTATACGAGCAGCCTGATCGACCTGGTCGGCTGGTGCCTGAAGCTGAAGCCGGAAGAGCGCCCGCAAAGCGTCTTCCGCCTGCAGAAGGTGTTGCGCGAAGAGAGCAATGCCCTGACCGAGATGCAGGCTCTGACTGCCGTCACGCTTGGCGGTCCCGTGCCGGACGAAAAAGAGCCGCTGACCACGCGATTCATGAGCCTGTTGCGCCGCCGGGACAACTGACCCGCTCGCGCGGAGTATGATTTTTACATTCCAACGGTGCAGCACTGGACGCGACCAGCCGCTGCACCGTTTTCCCTTTTGATCGAAACCTCACTGCCACGATGCGTTTCTCGGTTTATCAAGAAAGCAAGAAGGGCGCGCGACGCGTCAACCAGGACCGCATGGGCTACTGCTTCACGCGCGACGCCATGCTCATGGTGCTGTGCGACGGTCTGGGCGGACACTCCCTGGGCGAAGTCGCGGCCCAGCAGGCGCTGCAGACCATGGCGCGCCAGTTCCAGCGCCACGCCCGCCCGTCCATCCGCAATCCGCGCGATTTCCTGCATGAAGGCATCATGCTCGCGCACCGCGACATCCACCGCTATGCCGAGACCAACGGCCTGCCCGATGCACCGCGCACGACGATCGTCTGCGCCCTGGCGCAGCGCGGTGCCCTGCATTGGGCGCACGCGGGCGACTCGCGCATGTACCTGATGCGCAAAGGCGCGCTCGTCACGCGCACGCGCGATCACTCCAAGATCGAGAACCTGCTGCAGCAAGACCGCGTGCTGCCGATGCAGGTGGCCAACCATCCCGAGCGCAACAAGATCTACAACTGCCTGGGCTCACCCAACCTGCCGCTGATCGACATCGGCGGGCCGGTCAACCTGGAGCCCGGCGACGTCGCCATGCTGTGCTCCGACGGCCTGTGGGGCAGCGTGCAGGAAGACGAACTGGTCGACACCTGCACGAGCTTCTCCGTCACGCAGGCCATTCCGGAGCTCATCGCGCGCGCCCTGCGCAACGCCGGCGACACGGCGGACAACACCACGGCCATCGCCATGATGTGGGAACTCGATGCGGTGACGACCACGCAGGATTCGGTGCAGACCGACACCCTGCCGCTGAACGCCTTCACCACGTCCATCCTTGACGCGCCCAGCGGCGAATCGGGGCTGATGTCGGAGGAAGAGATCGAGCGCTCGATCGCCGAGATCCGCGCCGCCATCGACAAGACGAGCAACCTGACGCGCTGAGCCGCTGGTCTGCACGCCGCCGGCCCGCCCTGCCAGCATCACGCTGGCAGCGCGGGCCGGTATCATGTCGGGCTACACGTTTTCTCAAGCGAGACCCCACATGCGACCCAGCGGCCGCCAGCCCGACCAACTCCGCCCCGTCACCCTCACCCGCCACTTCACGCGCCATGCCGAAGGCTCGGTGCTGGTGTGCTTTGGCGACACGCAAGTGCTCTGCACGGCAAGCGTGCTGCCCAAGGTGCCGCCCCACAAGAAAGGCAGCGGCGAAGGCTGGGTGACGGCCGAATACGGCATGCTGCCGCGCTCGACGCACACCCGCTCCGACCGCGAAGCCGCGCGCGGCAAGCAGACCGGCCGCACGCAGGAGATCCAGCGCCTGATCGGCCGCGCGATGCGCTCGGTGTTTGACCTGGCCGCACTGGGCGAACATACCCTGCACCTCGATTGCGACGTGCTGCAGGCGGACGGCGGCACGCGCACCGCCAGCATTACCGGCGCATTCGTCGCCGCACATGACGCCGTTTCGGTGATGCGCGAAAGAGGCCTGCTCGTGGGCGAGCCCATCCGCGATTTCGTGGCGGCCGTCTCGGTCGGCGTGGTCGACGGCGTGCCGGTGCTCGACCTCGACTACCCCGAAGACTCCGCGTGCGACACCGACATGAACGTCGTCATGACGGGCAGCGGCGGCTTTGTGGAGGTGCAGGGCACGGCCGAAGGCACGCCCTTCACGCGCGCCGAAATGGAGGCGCTGCTCGGCCTCGCCGACAAGGGCATCCGCGAACTAATCGGCCTGCAGAAGCAGGCGCTGGGCCTGTGAGCGCAACCGTCGCGGCAGCCATGCGCAAGATCGTGCTCGCCTCCAACAACGCCGGCAAGCTGGCGGAATTCAACGCCCTGCTCGCCCCGCTCGGCTTCGACGTGACGCCGCAGGGCGCACTGGGTATTCCCGAAGCGGAAGAACCGTACGCCACGTTCGTGGAAAACGCGCTGACCAAGGCGCGCCATGCAAGCCGCGCGTCGGGCCTGCCGGCGCTGGCCGACGACTCCGGCATCTGCGTGCATGCGCTGGGCGGCGCACCCGGCGTGTACTCCGCCCGCTATGCGCAACTGGCCGGCGAAGAGAAGTCCGACGCCGCCAACAACGCCCGCCTCGTGCGCGAGCTCGCAGGCAAGGCCGACCGCGGCGCGCACTATGTTTGTGTGCTCGTCTATGTGCGCCATGCCGACGACCCACAGCCCATCATCGCCGAGGGCAACTGGTTCGGCCAGGTGATCGACACTCCGCGCGGCGACGGTGGCTTCGGCTACGACCCGCATTTCCTGCTCCCGGACCTCGGCAAGACTGCGGCCGAACTGTCCAAGGCCGAGAAGAACCGCGTGAGCCATCGGGCACAGGCGCTCGGACGGTTGGTCCAGCGCCTGCGCCAGTTTGACAACGCCTGACGTTTCCATGATCCCGATTCATCCAGCCGGCGCTGGCAGGACGCCCCCCGCGCCACCCGCCGAGACGGGCGACAAGGTCACCTCCGTCTTTTTGCAGCCCGGCAAGATCAGCCTGCCCGCCTCGCCGCCGCTGTCCCTGTACGTGCACGTGCCGTGGTGCGTGCGCAAGTGCCCGTACTGCGATTTCAACTCGCATGCGGAGCCGGAACACGGCATCCCGGAAGCGCGCTTCCTGGCGGCCGTGCGGCAGGACCTGGAGGCCGCGCTGCCGATGGTCTGGGGCCGCCCCGTGCACACCATCTTCATCGGCGGAGGCACGCCGAGCCTGCTCTCCGCGCAGGGACTGGACCGCCTGCTGTCGGACATCCGCATGCTGCTGCCCGTGGACGCCGATGCCGAGATCACGATGGAAGCCAACCCGGGCACGTTCGAAGCCGAGCGCTTCCGCAGCTACCGCGCCAGCGGGGTGAACCGGCTGTCGATCGGCATCCAGAGCTTCAATGACAAGCACCTGCAGGCGCTGGGCCGCATCCACAGCGCGGCCGAGGCGCGTGCCGCCATCGAGATCGCCCGGGCACACTTCGACAACATCAACCTCGACCTGATGTTCGCGCTGCCCGGCCAGACCCTCGCCGAATGCGAGGCCGACGTGGAAGCCGCGCTGTCGTTCGAGACGAACCACGTGTCGCTGTATCACCTGACGCTGGAGCCGAACACGTACTTCGCCAAGTACCCGCCCGCACTGCCGGACGACGACACGGCGTTTGCGATGCAGGACTGGATTCACGCGCGGCTGGCCGCGGCGGGCTACCAGCACTACGAGGTGTCGGCATATGCCAGGCCCGGCAAACGCTGCAAGCACAACCTGAACTACTGGCAGTTCGGCGATTACCTCGGCATCGGGCCGGGTGCCCACGGCAAGCTCAGCTTTCCGCACCGGGTCATCCGCGAGATGCGGCACAAGCATCCGGACACGTATCTGCGCAACGCCGAGAGCGCCGGCGGCGCGGCGCTCGTGCAGGAGCAGCGGGAAGTGGACGCGGCCGACCTGCCGTTCGAATTCATGCTCAACGCGCTGCGCCTGACGGACGGTTTCCCCGTCACGCTGTTCCAGGAGCGCACCGGCCTGCCGCTGCGTTCCATCGAGCGCGAACTCGATGCGGCCGAGCAGCGCGGCCTGCTCACGCGCGACCACGTGGCCATCCGCCCCACCGAGCTTGGCCAGCGATTCCTGAACGACCTGCAGGCGCTGTTCCTGTCCGACGACGAAAACTGACAGCGACCCGGTGCCAAGTTGCACCGGGTGCCGTTACAATGGCGACCTTGCACGCACTGCGTAGCAAAGTCCAGGGAAGCGTGGCCGAGTGGTTTAAGGCAGCAGTCTTGAAAACTGCCGATGGGGTGACCCATCCGTGAGTTCGAATCTCACCGCTTCCGCCAATTCCCCCTCCCACCTGCCCCAAGGCCGGGCCTTGGTGGGGGAGCGCTTGCGCTCGCCGGGTTTCCTTTGTCACCGGTACGCCAACCTTGCCATGTGCCCGGCCACCCGATTGGCGTCGGGCGCCGCGAGCAATCGCAGTCCCCTTCCCCACTAACCAGTCGCAACCTCGAGCGCGAGATTGAATCGCTCCAACAGCAACGCGCCGATCTCGTGCGAGCGCTGGCAGCGGCCGAAGATCCGTAAGAACATTCCCCATCGGCTCATTGCAACAGGCCAACGCACGGGCTCGCGTCACGCGTTTGCAGAGAGAGTTTCGGCGCTTGAAAGCCGCGCTTGGCACGTCAAAGCGGCATCAGGACGTCGGCGACTTCCTGATCGAGATGTTCCGCGAGCGCGTCTTATTCAGCGAATGGCATTGCATCGTGGCCGAGGCGCGACGCCGCCATGATTCAAAGGCGACGGAAGGTCAAATCGGTACGCTCGCTGCGGGGCCGGGCGCACAAAGCTGATATAGTCGCGTCGCCTCCGATTTCTGAACCTTGCGATGTCTTTCGTCCTCCGCCGAACCGTCCTCACGTTCGTTGCCGCAGCCTCGGTTGCGGGCGCCGGCCTCGTCCACGCGCAAGCCAGTGCGCCACAAGCCCCGGCAGTGTCCACGGCTGCGTCGGGCGGCACCGTCGCAGAACTGCAGCAATTGCTGGCGCAGAAGCGCCTGACCGAACTGCGCACGACCTACAACGGCGACTACGGCACGAGCCTGCTGCTGGTCAACGAAGACACCACGGCCTACGTCGCCCTGTCGTATCGCAAAGAACTGTGGCGTGTTTACAAGTTTGCGTCGGTCGCTCCGGCCGAGGGCGCGTACGAAACGCTGGCCAGCCAAACCCGTACGTGGGCGGAAGACGATCTGCGCCGCGCCGTCACGGCCGGCCAGAAGGCGCAACTGGAGCGCGAAGCCCAGGCAGCTCAGCAGCGCGCCGCCTCGCTCAGCGAGGAAGTTCGCATCATGCAGGCGCAGCGCCGGAAGATGCTGACCGAACAGCAGACCATGCGTCAGGAAACGAAGGCGCTGGACATCGAGCGCCGGGCGTACCAGGCGCAGGTCGAATCGCTGCAGCAGCAGATCCGCCTGCTGGAAAAGCAACTCAACGATCCGCACTGGTCGCCGACGCCCTAAACGTCTAGTCAAGGTCTTTGACATTCACCTTCCCGGCCTGGCGCAACTGCGGCAGGCCGGCATCCTCTCCGCCTTCGCAACGCGCATCGAGTTAAGAGCAATCTGATCGACCACCGTCCATCTCCCGCTTAGCATGGCGCCTGCTTGCGCAGCCAGCTCGGATGCGCGCTGCGGCCACCAGCGGAGACGGACTTGGAATCCCCCAACTTCATCATCGACGGACACCTGCGCCTCCCGGGCTTGGTGCGTATGCCGCCGCCATTCGGGCCAGCACTCGACAGCGCGCAGCCCAGCGCGACAACGCAGGTAAGCGCACCGATCGAGCCGGCAGCCGACACATGCGTTGACACCGGTACAGCGGGCCATGGGCAGTGGCGTCAACGCATGACCGTGCTGTCCATTGGCATGGCATGCACATTGGCGGCAGCGTTGCTTGGCTGGTGGACCGGGCAGCATGGGCAGGCAGCCGCAGAGTTGGAGCAAGCAACCGTGGCCGCCCTCGCCCCGCAGACCGTACCGCCCCTTTCGCTCCAGCATGCCCCTGCGTCAGAGGCGGCGTCCACGGAACCAAATGAAGCCACGGAATCCGAGGTCGTTGCCACACCCGTAGCCCACGTGGTCCCGGCGGCCGACATGGCGCTCGACGAAACGAAAGTTGCCGCGCCGGCCATCGCCGCAGCAGAGTCAGCCGTAGCGCAGTTGCCGGCGAAACCGCGTCGACCGCGCCCCCTGGTGCGGGCCGCCGCGCCGACGCCACCGAAGTTGCTGCGCTCGCCCGCATTGCACGACGAAGCGCCAGCGACGATCGAAGTCGAATGGCCGACGACCGACACGGCGCCGATCACCTCAGCCTATGCAGCGCCGGGCACGCCGGTGCGCATCGAACTGCAACGGCATACGCGCTTCACAGACTGACCGGAGCGCGTGCCGCCGCGCCGGCTCAGTGCAACTGGCCGCCGGTTTCGCGTACGTCGTGCAGCGTGCGCAGCGTTGTCTCGATGGCGATGCGCAGCCCGGCGACGATGGTGTCGTGCGCCATGCTGGGTTGCCCCGGGTGCTTGGCCGCCTGCGACGGCAGATACGGGATGTGGATGAAGCCGCCGCGCGTGGGCAGCTTGTGGCGGGCGATGGCGTGCATCAACCCATAGAAGACGTGATTGCAGACAAAGGTGCCCGCCGTCTGCGAGACGGACGCGGGAACACCGCCCGCACGCAGTTCGCGCACGATCGTCTTGATCGGCAGCGTTGAAAAATACGCGGCCGGCCCGTCACTCGCGATGGCGATATCGATCGGTTGCTTGCCGGCGTTGTCCGCAATGCGCGCATCGTCGACATTGATGGCGATGCGCTCGACAGCCATCTCGGCACGGCCACCGGCCTGCCCCACGGCGATCACGACATCCGGCTGTAGCGTCTGCAGCAACTTGCCGAGCACTTTGTTGGACTCGCCAAAGATGGTCGGCAACTGGCGCGCGACGATGTCGGCGCCTGCGATTCCCTGTCCATCGAGGGTGCGCACGGCTTCCCACGACGGATTGATGGGTTCGTTCTCGAACGGATCGAAGCCGGTGACGAGGACGGTAGGCATGACGTTCTCCTGCTTGCTGCGTAAGACAAAAACGATGATAAACGTCCGTCGAACATCATGCCCAAGCGCGTTGCGGCGTCAGTGTGCCTTGCTGCGCTTGTTCTCGAAGTTCAACAGGATGTCGACTTCGTCCGTGCCCGCGGTGTGCAGCCATTCACGCGTCAGACGCTCGCCCAGGCGGCGCATGTCGCCCTGCAGGGTCACGTCGGGATTGAGCACGCGCACGCCGGTCTTGGCGAGTTCGGCTTCATCGCGCTCGTAGGTCTGGCGGCTGGAATCCCAACCGCGCGCCTCGTAATCCTTGGCGAGCTTGAGCACCGTCTGCTGCATCGCGGGCGGGAGCTTGGCAAAGCGCGCCTCGTTCACGAACACGGCATTCTTCGGAATCCACGCATTGACCTTGTAGTAATACGTCATGCGCTGGCCGGCCTTCGTCTCCAGACCGGTGGACGGCGAGGTGACCATGGTGTCGATGCGGCCACCGGCAATCGCGGCGGTCAGATCGGCGGCTTCCACCTGCACGGCCTGCGCGCCATACAACTCGGCAATGCGCTTTTGCGCCGCGTTATACGTACGCAAACGATGTCCCTTCAGGTCAGACAAACGGGCAATCGGTGTTTCGGAATACAGGTTCTGCGGCGGCCAGGGCACGGCATACAGCAAGTGCAGTCCGTTGGCCTTCATCAAGGCTTCGATGTGGCCGCGCGAGGCTTCCCACAGCAGGCGCGCATCGTTGTAGCCCGATACCACAAAGGGAATCGAATCCACGCCGAAGAGCGGATCGCGCTGGGCCAACGTCGACAGCATCACTTCGCCCGCCTCGGCCTTGCCTTCCTTGACACCGTCAAAGATCGCGGCCGGCTTGAGCAGCGTGCCGTTCGGATAGACCTCAAGCTTGAGCCCGCCATTGGTGGCGCTGCTGACCGCATCTGCGAAGGCCTGCAGGTTTTGCGTATGGAAATTGAGGGCCGGATACGGCGTGGCCACTCGGAGCGTTTCCGCACAGGCTTGCGCGGCGGAAATCAACGACAGCGCGCTGGCTGCGAGAACACAAAAAAAGCGGCGTCCCGACATGGAACGGCCGCTCGTCATCTGGCTGCTCATGAATCCCCCCGGAGAAGAGCACGATGCGAGGTCTACGACCGCGTGCCCTTGTCTCGCGGGCAGCGACCGCGCTTGGCGGCGTCCGCCGGCTGAGAACCGCCAGCGTGACGCGCACCGCACGCGTCGCATTAAACACGATTAGTGGAGCATCAGGAAGTACAAGAGCACGATATTGGCTGCAAGCAACATCAGCGCCGTCGGCACCTGCGCCTTGATGACGGCGTTCTTGTCGGACAGCTCCAGCAGCGCCGCCGGCACGATGTTGAAGTTGGCCGCCATCGGCGTCATGAGCGTGCCGCAGTAGCCCGAGAACATGCCGATGGCCGCCATGACCGCTGGGTTCGCATGGAACACGCCCACCAGGATGGGCACGCCCACCCCGCCGGTCATGACCGGGAAAGCGGCAAAGCCATTGCCCATGATGACGGTAAACAGCGCCATGCCCACGCAATAGACGATGACTGCGACGAGGCGATAGTCCATGTTGATGTAGGCGGTGGTCAGGTGCGCCACGGCCTTGCCCACGCCGGCATCGGCAAAGACGAGACCCAGCATGGCCAGCATCTGCGGCAGCACCAGCGCCCAGCCGAGCGACTCCGTCAGCCGACGCGACTCACGCATGGCCTGCACCGGCGTGTCACGCGTCAACCAGCACGCCAGCGCCAGCGAGATGATGCAGCCCAGGCCCAGCGAGACGAAGGTCTGGTTCTTCGGATCGAGCAGCAAGTCGCCACCGATCTTCACGTCCTTCAGGAACACGCTGCCGATGACGGTGACCACCGGAATGGTCAGCGCCGGGATGAAGAGGCGGTTGCCCAGGCGCTTGGCCGAGGCGCGGCGTTCCTCCACCGACAGCTCGCCGTGCTTGCCGAGCGTGACGCCGCCCATGCCCGCCAGCAGCGCCATCACCACGGCGCCCACCCCCACCACGATCGGCGGAATCTTGTCGCCGACCAGGAAGATGACGGCGAAGATCGCCCAGAACAGGCCCGTGGTCCAGCGGCGCGGGTGGTGCTTGTCGGCAAAGGTCATCAGCGCGGTGATCGTCAGGATGATCCCGGCCAGCCAGTACAGATAGTTGATCGACAGAATCATGGCTTACCCCTGCTTGGCCGCAGCCGCGTTGGTGTTGGCGCCGCCCAGCTCGCGGGCCAGCCAGCCGTCCAGGCGCTTGAGGCGCACGGAATGGATCAGGAACGCGCAGATCGCGGTCGGGATGCCCCACACGGCGATATGCAGCGGTTCCACGTCGATGCCCGAGCCCAGCAGGAACGTGTGCATCAGCGCGATGGCGCCGAAGGCCACGAAGATGTCTTCGCCGAAGAACAGGCCGACGTTGTCGGTGGCAGCGCAGAAGGCCAGCAGGCGTTCGCGCACCGGCGCCGGCAGCTTGCCGAAACGGTTCTCGGCAGCGCCTTCTGCCATCGGGGCCAGCAGCGGACGCACCATCTGCGGATGACCGCCGAGGCTCGTCAGACCGGCAGCGGCCGTCAGCTCGCGCACGGCGAGATAGACGATCAGCAGACGGCCAACGGTGGCCGATTGAATGCGCGCGATCCAGTTCTGCGCATGCTCACGCAAGCCGTGGCGCTCGAGCAGGCCCACCACCGCGAGCGGCAGCAGGATGATCAGCGGCAAGGTCCGCGTCTTGACGATGCCCGTCCCGATCGCCGTCAGGATTTGTTCGATGGACATCGACGCCGCAAAACCGGTAGCGATGGCGGCCACGGCCACCACCAGCATCGGATTGAATCGCAGGATGAACCCCGCGATGATGACGACCACCCCGATCAGCGGCCATAGATTCACTGCCGTACTCATGTGGTGCTTCCCCCCCAAAGGTCAAAAAAGCCCCGCCGCAAGGACGGGGCCATCATGGTTCAGGCGCCGGCGCGGACAGCGATGCCTTCGCTGCCAAGCCGTTCCCGAATGCGTCGCGCGAACGCCAGCGCATGCGCGCCGTCGCCGTGCAGACAAACCGTTTCCGCGCGGATCGGAACCCACGTGCCGTCGATGGCCTTCACACGCTGTTCGCGCACCATCGTCAGCGTCTGGTCCAGCGCGGCGTCTTCGTCGTCGATCAGCGCGCCGGGCGTGCCGCGTTTGACGAGCGAGCCGTCGGCGTTGTAACCCCGATCGGCAAACACCTCTTCCTTGACATGCAGGCCCAGCTCGCGCGCGGCCTTGATGAGCTCGCCGCCGGCAAGGCCGAACACGACCAGCGACGGATCGAAATCGCGGATGGCGCGCACGACGGCCATGGCCAGCGGCCGGTCACGCGACGCCTGGTTGTAGAGCGCACCGTGCGCCTTCACGTGCGCGAGTTTGCCGCCCTGCGCGCGCACGATGGCTGCGAGGCCGCCGATCTGGAACAGCACGCCGGCGTAGATCTCTTCGGGCGGCAGGTGCATCTCCGTGCGGCCGAAGTTCTCGCGGTCGGGAAAGCTCGGATGCGCGCCGATCGAGACGCCTTCGCGCAGTGCCCACGCCACCGTCCGGCGCATGGTGTTGACGTCGCCGGCGTGCCAGCCGCATGCGACGTTGGCGGAGCTCACGAGCTTGAGCAGCGCCTCATCGTTTTCGCAGCCTTCGCCCAGGTCGGCGTTCAGATCAATCGTTGTCATGGTGTTTTCCGGTGCATCAGGCGTTCAATCGCGTGCGCGCGGTGCGCCGCGCGGTCGAAAGAATGCCCTGGCGCTGCCAATCCAGCGCGGTTTCGATTTGCTGCAGATAACGTGCCACATCGGCGCGGGCGGCTTCGGCCTGTTCCAGCGTCACGCGTTCGAAGCGGATGCGCTGCCCCAGCGGAATCTGCGCCAGGCGCCACTGGTCGGCCAGGATGACCGTGCCGATCTTCGGATAGCCGCCGGTGGTCTGCGCGTCGGCCATCAGCACGATGGGCTGGCCGGACGGCGGCACCTGGATCACGCCCGGCACCACGCCGTGCGAGAGCAGATCGCCGCTGCGCTGCTTCCTGCGGGCAAGCTCGGGCCCTTGCAGGCGGAAGCCCATGCGGTTGCTGTTTGGCGTGAGCGTCCAGTCGGATTCCCAGAACGCGGCCTGCGCATCGGCGAGGAAGTCGTCGTATTCGGGGCCGGGCAGCACGCGGATGACCGGGGTGTCGTGATGCGTGCGGTCGAACGTCCAGCGCGCGGCTTTCACGGCGACGGCGTCGCCGCTGATGTCGGGCGCGTATGTGGTGTCCGCCGGCAGCACGGGCAGCCTGTCGCCGTCTTTGAGCGGGCGGCCCTCAAAGCCGCCGAAGCCGGCCTTCAGGTCGGTACTGCGCGAGCCCATCATTTCCGGCACATCGATGCCGCCGGCCACGCACAGATACGCCCGCACGCCGCCCTGTGCGACGCGCAGTGTCAGCGTTTGCCCGCGCTGCACCGGAATCGCGCGCCAGGCGTGCACCGGGGCGCCGTCGAGCGTCGCCCGGCAGTCAGCGCCCGTCAGCGCGATCAGGCCATTCGCATGGAAGCGCAGCGTGGCGTTGCCCAACGTGAACTCGATACCGGCCGCATTGCTGGGGTTGCCGACGAGGCGGTTGCCGACGTACAGCGACAGCGGATCGAGCGCGCCGGACGTACACACGCCAAAGCGGCGGTACCCGGTGCGGCCCAGATCCTGCACCGAGGCGAGCACGCCGGCCCGCACGATCTCGATCATCGGCTGGAGCTTGGCACTCATACGCGCACCTTCGAGGCAACAAAGCGGACGCGGTCTCCGGGCGACAGCAACGCCGGAGGATTGCGCTGCGGCATGAAGAGCGCCGCATCCGTACGGCCGAGCAGTTGCCAGCCGCCGGGCGAGGCGGCCGGGTAGATACCGGTCTGCTCGCCGCCAATGCCCACGGAACCGGCCGGCACCGCCATGCGCGGCTCGGCGCGGCGCGGCGTGGCGAGCGACTTGTCGAGGCCGCCCATATAGGCAAAGCCGGGCTGGAAGCCCAGGAAGTACACGATGTATTCGGGCGCGGTATGGCGGCGCACGACCTCGGCCGGCGTCAGCCCGGTGTGCTTGGCCACCTCGCGCAGATCGGGACCCTCGTCGCCGCCATAAGCCACTTCGATGTCGACGAGCTTGCCGTCGGCGACCAGCGCCTCGCTTTCTTCCCAGGCCGCGCGCAGTTGCGTTTCAAGCCGTTGCGCGTCGGCCAGCGGTCCGAACACGAGCGTCAGGTTGTTCATGCCGGGCACCACGTCAACCACATCCGGCCAGTTGGACACGCGCGAAGCCATGGCCCAGATGCGCTGCTGACAGTTCAAGGTCGCCGGCGGCGGCACCTCGCACAACAGCGCCAGTTCGCCCAGCCGGTGAATCGTGCACTGCAACTTAACCCCCGTCTCGTGAGCGCGATTCGCGGGGAGATCCCGGCAAAACCGTGCGCGATTGAAAACGAAAGCGATACGTTAATAAAACGTTGATAAATTCTATATAAGAAGTAACCCTTAGTCCGTCCGGGATCGGGCGGGGCGTCAACTGCCAGCGCGATCGGCCCGCATTCATGATAGGCGCCGGACATGCGGGGGTGGAACCGCGCGCGGCGCCCCGCCGTCAACGTGAAAACGCCCGGAGAACCCGGGCGCAGAAGGGAGCAGGAATCAGGCCGTCGGCTCTTCGCGCGTAATGCGCAAGCCGAGGACGAGCGCGGCGACGGCGCAGACGGCCATCATGCCGAGCAACGGTAGCGCGGTCTGCCCGATGGCGGCGACCACGGTGCCGGTCACCATGCCCAGGCCGAACTGCATGGCGCCCATCAGCGCCGAGCCCGTGCCTGCGCGGGCGCCCTGTCCGGCCATGGCCAGCGCGCCGGTGTTGGGCGAAATGCAGCCGATCGAGGCGATGTAGCAGAACAGCGCCGCCAGCACGAGCGGCAACGGCGTAAAGCCGGCGGCCGCGGCCAGTGCGGCCAGCACGCTCGTGATCGCCGGCACCCACAGCGCCCGGCGCAGCACCCGCACCGGTGAGTACTTGCGCACCAGCCGCACATTCACACGCGAGGCCGCGATCATCCCCGCCGCGTTGCTGCCGAACACCCAGGCGTAATGCGACGGCGTCAGCCCATAGCCGTCGATCAGCACAAACGACGACACGGTGATGTACGCAAACATGCCCGACAGGAACACCGCGCCGCACCACATGTACGCGGCGTAGTGGTGAGCGCGCAGCAGTTCCCAGTAGTCGCGCAGCACGTGGCCGACGGCCAGCCTGCGCGCCTGCTCCGGCGCCAGCGATTCGCGCATCAGGTAGTGCACCGCCACCAGCGATGCCAGCCCGAACGCCGTCAGCAGCGCAAAGATGACGCGCCACGACGCCACCTGCAGCACCGCCCCGCCGATCATGGGCGCCAGGATGGGCGCCACGCCCATCACCAGCATCAGCGTGGAATAGGCCTGCGCCGCACCGGCCGGGTCCATGCGGTCGCGCACCGCCGCGCGCGCGATCACCATGCCGGCGCAGCCGCCGAAACCCTGCACACCGCGCAGGACCGCCAGCGTGGTGGCGTCCTGGGCGAACGCGCAGCCGATGGAGGCTGCCACGTACATTGCCAGGCCGATATAGAGCGGCGGCTTGCGGCCGAACCGGTCGCTGGCGGGCCCGTAGATGAGTTGGCCGATCGCCAGGCTGATCAGGAACACGGTGAGCGTGAGGCCGGCCGCCGACGACGACGTGTTCAGCTCGCGCGCGATGGTCGGCAAGCTCGGCAGATACATGTCGACCGAAAGCGGGCCGACGGCCGTGAGCGCGCCGAGCAACAGAAGCCAGCCGGGAATCGGGCCCGGCACGCGGGATCGGGGAGTGGGAGCGGTCATGAGGAAGCGGGACGCGCGGCAGGGATGGCTTCCGTGCCGGGGCAAACGGTGAACTGTAGCGCAAACTGGCAAACGCCGCCGCGCACCGTGTGGGTGCAAGACCGCCTGCGCGCCCCACGCGAGAGCCTCCCCTGCAACGTGAATACCTCGGCATGACAAGTTGCGACCGGCAGATCAACGTGATCGGGCCGGCACGGCTTTTGCACTCCCCCACCCCCGTACGAGGCATGCGCCGAGCCCGCCAAAATGGGCGTCCGGCGCGGTGCCGGACGATATAATTCCTCGTTGATGATAAGCATCACACACCCATGATGATTGCTGCGATGCGTCGGCGCGAATCTGCGTCGGCATCGCCTGTTGTGAAGTGTCGTCAACGCCCTAAAAAGACTGCCTCCGCGACATGCGCTCGCGGTGAGCGGCACGGAAACCACGAGCCAACCTGTTGTGACACCACTCCCACCGCGCCTGTCGCTGACGGGCATGACCAAGCGCTACCCGAGCGTGGTCGCCAACGACGGCGTCAGCCTGACTGTCGCGCCGGGCGAAATCCATGCCGTGCTGGGCGAAAACGGCGCCGGCAAATCGACGCTGATGAAGATCATCTTCGGCGCCGTGCAGCCTGACGCCGGCGAGATGCAGCTCGACGGCCAGCGCGTCGAGATCGCCAATCCGCACCAGGCGCGCGCGCTGGGCATCGCCATGGTGTTCCAGCACTTCTCGCTGTTCGACACGCTCACGGTGGCGGAGAACATCCTGCTCGGCCTGCCCGCAGGCACCGACCTGCGCGACGTGGCTGATCAGGTGCGCAGCACGGGCGAGAAATACGGCCTGCCGCTGGAGCCGCATCGCCATGTGCATACGCTTTCCGTGGGCGAGCGCCAGCGCGTGGAAATCGTGCGTGCGCTGCTCACCAAGCCGCGCCTGCTGATCCTTGACGAGCCGACCTCGGTGCTGACGCCGCAGGCGGTCGAAAAGCTCTTCGTGACGCTGCGCCAGTTGGCCGCAGAAGGCACGAGCATCCTCTACATCAGCCACAAGCTCGACGAGATCCAGGCCCTGTGCCACACCGCCACGGTGATGCGCATGGGCAAGGTCACGGGCGTGTGCGACCCACGCCAGGAAACGGCGGCGTCGCTGTCACGCATGATGATCGGCGGCGAGCCTCCGCGCGAATTGCGCCCCCAGACCACACCGGGCGAGGTGCGCATGGAGGTGGCCGGCCTGTCGCTGCCCAAGGCCCACGCCTTTGCAACGGAGCTGCGCGACATCGCGCTGCAATTGCGCAGCGGCGAGATCGTCGGCATCGCCGGCGTATCGGGCAACGGGCAGCAGGAACTGCTGGCAGCCCTGTCTGGCGAGGACACGCGTGCCTCGGCACAGACGATCAGCATCGGCAACGAGCCGGTCGCCAAGCTGGACCCGCGTGCGCGCCGCAAGCGCGGGCTGTCGTTCGTGCCGGAAGAGCGCCTTGGGCGCGGCGCCGTGCCATCGCTGTCGCTGGCGGCCAATACGTTGCTGACGCATCAGCGTGCACCCCAGGTGCGCGGCGGGCTCATCGACAAGAAAGCCGCCGCCAAGCTGGCTACCGCCATCATCAGCCGGTTTGGCGTGAAGGCCGGCGGCCCGGACGCATTGGCCAAGAGCCTGTCGGGCGGCAACCTGCAGAAATTCATCGTCGGCCGCGAAATCGAATGCGCGCCGCGCGTGCTCATCGTCGCGCAACCCACCTGGGGCGTCGACGTGGGCGCCGCTGCCCAGATCCACAACGAAATCCTCGCGCTCAAGGCGGGGGGCTGCGCCATCCTCATCGTGTCGGAAGAACTCGACGAACTCTTTGCGCTGTGCGATCGCCTGCACGTGATCGCCAACGGGCGCCTCTCGCCCTCCACGCCCACGCACGCCACCGACCGCGAACAGATTGGCCTGTGGATGAGCGGCATGTGGGACAAAGCGTCGGTGCCGGCCGCCGCCAGCTCGGAGGTGGCCCATGGCTGACGTCATGCATGGCAGCCGCCTGGCGCTGCCGGTTTCGCTGGAACTGCGCGCCATTCCGTCGCGCACCATGGCTTATGCCTCGCCGCTCATCGCGCTGGTGCTGACGATGGTGTTCGGCCTGCTGCTGTTCGCGCTGCTGGGCAAGGATCCGGTGGCGGGCCTGCGTGTGTTCCTGGTCGAACCGCTGGTCAGCAAGCGGGCGATCGGTGAAGTGCTGCTCAAGACCGTACCGCTGGTGCTGTGCGCGCTGGGCTTGTCGGTGTGCTATCGCGCCAACGTGTGGAACATCGGCGCGGAGGGGCAGCTCATCGTGGGCGGCATCTTTGCAGCGGCCACCATCATCTACTTCGATACGCCGACGCCCGCCATCCCCGGCGGCTTTGCGCTGGTGCTGGCCATCGTTGCCGGCCTCGTCGGCGGCGCGCTGTGGGCGGCGATCACCGCGCTGCTGCGCGATCGCTTTCATGCCAACGAGATTCTCGTCTCGCTGATGCTCACGTACATCGCGCAGTTGCTGCTGCTGTACGTGGTCAACGGGCCGTTGAAAGACCCGAACGGCATGAACTTCCCGCAGTCGATGGTGTTCGATTCCGCGTTCGTTCTCCCCACGCTGGTGGCCGGCACGCGCCTGCACGTCGGCTTCCTGTTCATGCTCGTGACGACGGCGGCGATGACGTTGTTCGTCTTCCGCAGCTTTGCGGGCTATCGCCTTCAAGTCGGTGGCCTGGCACCGCAGGCCGCGCGCTATGCAGGTTTCTCGTCGCGGGCGGCGCTGTGGACGGCGTTGCTGGTGTCGGGCGGCCTGGCAGGCATTGCCGGCGCCTTCGAAGTGACCGGGCCGATCGGGCAACTGCTGCCATCCATTTCCCCCGGCTACGGCTTTGCCGCCATCGTGGTGGCGTTCGTCGGGCGCCTGAATCCGGTGGGCACCGTGCTGGGCGCGATCGTGATGTCGCTCTTCTATATCGGCGGCGAGCTTGCGCAATCGCGCCTGGGGCTGCCGTCGGCCATTACCGGAGTGTTCCAGGGGATGCTGCTGTTCTTCCTGCTCGCCTGCGACACGCTCATCGAATACCGCCTGCGCTGGCGCGCGCACCACTGATATGGAAAGTCTCGCTCCCCTGATCGCCGCGTCGATCAACGCCGGCACACCGCTGTTGTTGGCCGCCCTGGGCCTCTTGATGAACGAGCGCTCCGGCGTGCTCAACCTCGGCGCCGAAGGGATGATGCTGGTGGCCGCCGTAGCGGGCTTCATGGTCGGCTACCAGACGCAGATTCCGCTGCTGGGTTTTGCTGCCGGCGCGATTGCCGGCATGGTGATGGCGTCGCTGTTTGCATGGCTGGCGCTGGTGCTCGTCACCAACCAGGTCGCCACGGGCCTCGCCCTGTCGATTTTCGGCACCGGCTTGTCGGCCTTCATGGGCCAGCGCTTTGTCGGCATGTCGCTACCGGCGCAGGCGCACGGCATCGCTGGGCTGGAGTCGATCCCGTTTGTCGGCCCCGCCCTCTTCGCGCACCACTGGATGGTCTATTTCAGCCTGCTGCTGTGCGGCGCGATTGCGTGGTTCCTGTTCAAGACGCGTGCTGGCCTCACGCTGCGCGCGATCGGGGAATCGCCGGAGTCGGCGCACGCGCTCGGCTATCCGGTACGCACCATCCGCTTTGGCGCGTTGCTGTTCGGCGGCGCATGCTGCGGGCTGGCGGGCGCATACCTGTCGCTGGTCTACACGCCGATGTGGGTGGAGAACATGGTCGCCGGCCGGGGCTGGATTGCCCTTGCGCTGACCACGTTTGCCACCTGGCGCCCGCTGCGCATCCTGTTCGGTGCGCTGCTGTTCGGCGGCGTGACGATCCTGCAATTCCACCTGCAAGGGATGGGCGTGTCGGTGCCGTCGCAGATTCTGTCGATGGCGCCGTTTGCGGCCACCATCGTCGTGCTGGCCATCATCTCGCGCAATCCGGACTGGATTCGCCTGAACATGCCCGCATCGCTTGGCAAGCCGTTCCGCCCCGGGGCTGCCTAAACTGCATGCAGCCTCAGCTTCTGCATTCCGCTTTTATCTGCTTCAACACAGTCAACGAGCCACACAACAGGAGAAATCGATGAACGTTACCCGCAGGATCACGCTGGCCGCCCTGGCCGCCGGCGCTGCCCTCACCCTCTGGGGTTGCGGCAAGTCCAATGACAACGCGGGCGGCAATGCCGCGCCGGCCGCATCGTCGGCCCCCGCCGCTGCCGCACCGGCGCCGGCCAATGAGCCGCTGAAGGTTGCATTCGTCTACGTCGGCCCCGTGGGCGACGCGGGCTGGACGTACGCCCACGACGCCGGCCGCAAGGAGGTCGAAGCCAAGTTCGGCGACAAGGTGAAGACGTCGTTCGTCGAGAACGTGCCCGAGAGCGCCGCCGACGCCGAGCGCGTGTTCCGCGATCTCGCCACGCAGGGCAACAAGGTCATCTTCGGCACGAGCTTCGGCTTCATGGAATCGATGCTCAAGGTCGCCAAGGAATTCCCGGACGTGAAGTTCGAACACGCCACCGGTTTCAAGACTGCGGACAACCTCGGCCAGTACGACGTGCGCACGTATGAAGGCGCCTACCTGGCAGGCGTGGTGGCCGGCAAGATGAGCAAGTCCGGCAAGCTGGGCGTGGTGGGTTCGGTGCCCATCCCCGAGGTGATCCGCAACATCGATTCGTTCACGCTGGGCGCGCGCAGCGTCAACCCGAAGGCCACCACGCGCGTGGTCTGGGTCAACAAGTGGTTCGACCCGGGCAAGGAGCGTGAAGCTGCCACCACGCTCATCGGCCAGGGCGTCGATGTGCTGATGCAGAACACCGACTCCGCTGCCGTGGTGCAGACCGCGCAGGAGAAAGGCGTCTACGCCATCGGCTGGGACAGCGACATGACCAAGTTCGGCGAGAAGGCCCACCTGGCCGCCTCGATGAACAAGTGGGGCGTGTACTACACCAAGGTCGTCGGCGACGTGCTCGAAAACAAGTGGAAGCCGGAAACCGTGTGGTGGGGCTTGAAGGAAGGCGCCATCGACCTGGGCGCCTACAACGCTGTGGTGCCGGAAGACGTGAAGACGCTGATCGAAACCCGCAAGAAGGGCATCATCGACGGCTCGGCACCGATCTGGAAGGGTCCGCTCAAGGACAACACCGGCAAGGAAGTCCTGCCCGCCGACAAGGTCGCCGACGACGGCTTCCTGCACGGCATCAAGTTCTACGTGGAAGGCGTGGAAGGCAAGATTCCGGGCTAAGCGGCACTCGCTTCGGCAAGAAGCCGGCACCTCGCATGGGGGCCGGCTTTTTTCATGCGCGATGCGCTCCGATCTTGAAAACCGGGCCGCCTGCCCAAGCTGATACGATGGTCTGCCGGCCCCAACCCACCATGTGACGCCGGCTTTTCATCCAGGAGGCCGCGATGTTCGGACGACTCTTCCGCCTGTGGAGCGTGGTGCGCAATGACGTGCGCCTGCTGTGGTTTGCGCTGCGCCATCCGGGGGCGCCGTGGTGGCTCGCACCGGCGGCGCTGCTGCTCGTCGGCTACGTGCTGTCGCCGGTCGACCTGGTGCCGGATGTCATTCCGGTGCTGGGATGGGTCGACGACATCGTGCTGGTGCCGTTTGCCCTGCACATGCTGCTGCGCGCCCTGCCGTCCCGCGTGCGCGATGACGCGCGCTTTGCCGCCGCCCGGCGGGTGAAGCCGAGCGGGCGGTAAGTTCTGCCCTTACGGCAGGAGGATCGTCGAACCGGTCGTCTTGCGCGACTCGAGATCGCGGTGTGCCTGCGCCGCATCTGCCAGTGCGTAACGCTGGTGGATCTCGATCTTCACCTTGCCGCTGCCCACCACGTCAAACAGCTCGGCCGCCATCGGCTCGAGCAGATCGCGCCGCGCGGTGTAAGTCATCAGCGTGGGGCGCGTGATCTTGAGCGAGCCCTTCGCGCTCAGCACGCTCAGGTCAACCGGCGGCACGGGGCCCGACGCGTTGCCGTAGGTCACCATCATGCCGCGCGGCGCCAGGCAATCCAGCGAGCCGGCAAACGTGTCCTTGCCGATCCCGTCGTAGACCACCGGCACCCCCTTGCCGCTCGTGATCTCACGCACACGCTCGGTGAAGTTCTCGCGCGTGTAGACGATGGTGTGGTCGCAGCCGTGCGCGCGGGCCAGTTCGGCCTTGGCGTCGCTGCCCACCGTGCCGATCACCGTGGCGCCGAGGGCCTTCAGCCACTGGCATGCGATCAGGCCCACGCCGCCTGCGGCTGCATGAAACAGCACCGTATCGCCCGGCTGAACGCGATAGCTGTCACGAAGCAGGTATTGCGCGGTCATGCCCTGCAGCATCATCGCCGCGCCGGTTTCGAAGTCGATGGCATCGGGCAGCCGCACGAGGATATCCGCCGGCATCGTCCGCATCTGGGCATAGGCGCCGGTCGGGCGGCCCGCGTAGGCCACGCGGTCACCGGGCTTGACGTGCGTGACGCCCTCGCCCACGGCTTGCACCACACCCGAGGCTTCCATGCCGATGCCGCCCGGCAGCGGCTGCGGATACAGCCCGGTGCGGAAATAGACATCGATGTAGTTCAGGCCGATGGCGTGCTGCTTGATGGTGGCCTCGCCGGGGCCTGGCGCCGGCACGTCGACATCGACGAGCTGCATCACTTCCGGGCCGCCGGTTTCAAAGATGCGGATGGCTTTGGCTTGGGTCATGCGTGGATCTCCTTCGGGTCGGGCTGCACCAGCTGCAGGGCGGACATCACCAGGTCGGCGGTCGCCAGGTTGGTGGCGCAGGGAATGTTGTGCACGTCGCACGCGCGCACGAGCGCGTTGATGTCGGGTTCGTGCGGCTGCGGCGTCATCGGGTCGCGCAGGAAGATGACCGCGTCGACACGGCCTTCAGCAAGCTGCGCGCCGATCTGCAGGTCGCCGCCCCATGGGCCGGACAGCATGCGCTGCACGGTCAGGCCGACCTCCTTCTCCAGCCGGCCGCCGGTGGTGCCCGTCGCCAGCAGATCGCATTGCGAGAGAAAGGCTTGGTGCGTCTGCGCGAACGCCACCATGTCGTCTTTCTTGTGATCGTGCGCGATCAGGGCGATACGGCGGCGTTTCAGGGGGGCGCTCTCGGGCGTAAGGGTCGTCATCGTGGTTGGCTCAGAAGGTGCCAGGGTATGCGCCGCCATCCAGCAGGATGTTCTGCGCGTTCAGGTAGCCGGCGTGCTGGCTGCACAGGAAGGCGCACACGGCGCCAAATTCGGCCGGCTGGCCAAAGCGCCGCGCCGGGTTGCCCTGGCGCTTGCGCTCGTAGTTGTCTTCGGCGCTGATGCCCGCTGCCTTGGCGCCGGCTTCCAGCGTCTTGGCCAGGCGGTCGGTCTCGAACTGGCCCGGCAGCAGGTTGTTGACGGTCACGCCGTGCTTGGCGACCTCGCGCGCCAGCCCCGCCACAAAGCCGGTCAGGCCGGAGCGCGCACCGTTGGACAGGCCCAGCACATCGATCGGCGCCTTCACCGCACCGCTGGTGATGTTGACGATGCGGCCCCAGCGGCGCTCGATCATCTTGTCGACGGTCGCCTTGATGAGCTCGATGGGCGTGAGCATGTTGGCATTCAGTGCGGCGATCCACGCCTCGCGGTCCCAGTCACGGAAGTTGCCCGGGGGCGGTCCGCCCGCGTTGTTGACGAGGATGTCCGGCGAGCCGCCCAGGCGCTCGCACGCGAGCAGCGCCTGGGCGCGGCCTTCCGGCGTGGTGATGTCGGTTGCCACGGCCTCCACGCGCACGCCATGTGCGCTGCGGATGCGGTCAGCCGCGGCCTGCAATGCCTCGGCGCCGCGCGCGACGATCACCACGTCCACGCCTTCCGCTGCCAGTGCATCGGCGCAGGCGAAGCCCAATCCCTTGCTCGCGCCGCACACCAGCGCGCGCTTGCCTTTCAAGCCCAGATCCATCCTGCCTGACTCCTCTTGAGGTTTATTTTGGCGAACCGCCGGATTGACCGCCACGGCGGGACAGCAGCGCCATGCCCGCCAATACCAGCGCACTACCGGCGATCTGCCACAGCGTGATCGGCTCGCCCAGCAGCCACCAGCCCAGCAGCAGCGTGGAGACCGGTCCGATCATGCCCGCCTGCGAGGCCACCGGCGCACCGACGCGCGCCACGGCCATCATCGTGAGCGTGACCGGCGCCACGGTGCAGAACACCGAATTGATGGCCGACAGCCCATACACCTGCCACGGCAGCACCAGCGCATGCACCGGCCTCAGCACCAGAAACTGGACGATGCACGCCACCGTCGAGACGCACATCGCATAGGCCACGAGCCGCATCGAGCCGACGCGCTTGACGAGCTCGCCGCTGGCCAGCAGGTAGATGCCGTAGCTGATGGCGCTGGCGAGCACCAGGCCGCCGCCGAGCCACACGTTGCCGCCGCCCAGATCGAGATCGTGCGCGAACACCAGCACGATGCCCGCGTAGGCGAGCGCCAAGGACGCCCACTGCAAGCCGGTAATGCGCCGCTTGAATACCGTCGCCGTGATCAGCAGCACGAATGACGGCGTCAGGAACAGGATCAGCCGCTCCAGCCCTGCCGTGATGTATTGCAGGCCCAGGAAGTCGAGGAAGCTCGAGAGGTAGTAGCCGATCAGCCCCAGGCCGACGATGCGCCAGCGATCGGCCGGGGCCAGGGGCGCAGCCCGCCGCGATTGCCACCAGCCCATTGCCATGAACAGCGGTGCGGCCAGCAGCATGCGCAGCGTGATCACCATGACGGCATCCACCTGATACCGGTACATCAGCTTGGCGACGATGGCCTTGGCCGAGAACAGCACGGCGCCCACGGAGGCAAGCAGCAGGCCGCCGGTGTCGGTGGGGCGCGTGGAGGTGGAAGACGCAGAGGACGCGGTGGTCACAGCGGGGAGCGCGAGGCGGGTTGGCAAGCGCGTCGATTGTATTTGAATTCAACAAATCGTTCCGGGCGGGGTGCAGCCTGCGTGGCACGGCTTTCGCTTGGGCGCGCCCAGGACCGCCGTACAATCGCGCCTGCATTCCGGACTATCACAACGACAACGGATTCCACATCGACATGAGCCAAACCACCTCCCCCGCCTACTCCGGCGGCGCCAGCGGGGCGCCGGACCCGACACTCTGGAACGAGGACCTCAACCCCACCCCGCCGGCCGCCCGCACCTGGACGGCCGCCAACTACGCCGCCCTGTGGGTGTCGATGGTGGTGTCGGTGCCCGCCTACATGCTGGCCTCCGGCCTGATGAGCGAGGGGATGAACTGGTGGCAGGCGGTGCTGACGGTGTTCCTCGGCAATCTGATCGTGCTGGTACCGATGGTGCTGGTGGGACATGCGGGCACCAAGTACGGCATCCCCTTCCCCGTGCTGGTGCGTGCGTCGTTTGGCGTGCGCGGCGCGCAGTTGCCGGCCATCCTGCGCGCGATCGTGGCGTGCGGCTGGTTCGGCATCCAGACGTGGCTGGGCAGCCAGGCCATCTACACCATCCTGAACGTCATCACCGACAACATGCTGGTGGGCGGCAACATCCCCGGGCTGGGCATCAACCCGGGCCAAGGGTTCTGCTTCCTGCTGTTCTGGGGCCTGCACATCTGGCTGATCACCCGCGGGCTGGAATCGATCAAGCGTTTCCAGGCGCTGGCCACGCCGCTGCTGATCCTGGCGGCGCTGGGGCTGGTGTGGTGGGCGTACACGAATGCGGGCGGCTTCGGGCCGATGCTGTCGGCGCCATCGGCCTTTGCCGAGGGCGGCAAGCGCGCGGGCGAGTTCTGGGGCTTCTTCTGGCCGTCGCTGACGGCCATGGTCGGCTACTGGGCCACGCTGGCGCTGAACATTCCCGACTTCACCCGCTTCGCGCGCAGCCAGCGCGACCAGCTCGTCGGCCAGGCCATCGGCCTGCCGGGGCCGATGGGGCTGCTGGCGCTGGTGGCGGTGCTGGTCACCTCGTCCACCGTGGTCATCTACGGCCAGGCCATCTGGGATCCGGTCACGCTGGCCGGCAAGATGACGGGCCCGTCGGTCATCGTCGCGCTGCTGGCATTGATCACCGCCACGCTGATGACGAACATCGCCGCCAACGTCGTCTCGCCGGCATATGACTTCTCGAACCTGGCGCCGCATCGCATCTCGTTCCGCATCGGCGGCTACATCACCGCGGGCATCGGCCTGGCGATGATGCCTTGGAAGATCCTGGAGACGACCAAGGGCTACATCTTCACGTGGCTGGTCGGCTACGGGGCGCTGCTAGGCCCGGTGGCCGGCATCATGATGGTCGACTACTTCCTGGTGCGCCGCACGGTGCTCAAGACCGGCGAGCTGTTCCGCCTGGACGGCCCCTATGGCTACGGCAACGGCTGGAACGGCCGCGCGATTGCGGCGCTGGTCATCGGCGTGCTGCCGAACCTGCCGGGCTTCTTCAAGCAGGCCGGGTTCGTTTCCAGCGTGCCGGGCGTCTTCGAGGCGCTGTACACGTATGCGTGGTTCGTGGGGCTGGCGATCTCCGCCGTGGTGTACGTCATCCTGATGCGCGGCCGCCGATAGACCATTCGACTCTCCGGGTGGGGCCCGCCGTACAATGCGCCCCATCACCGCATTCCCGTCTTCCCGCCTTGCCATGAAACAAGACCCGCGCTTCCCGAACCTGTTCATCCTCGATCACCCGCTGATCCAGCACAAGCTCACGCACATGCGCGACAAGGACACGTCCACGCGCACGTTCCGCGAGCTGCTGCGCGAGATCACGCTGCTGATGGGCTACGAGATCACACGCAACCTGCCGCTCACCACGCGCCACATCGACACGCCGATGGGTCCGATGAACGCGCCCGTCATCGCGGGCCGCAAGCTGGCCGTGGTGCCGGTGCTGCGCGCGGGCGTGGGCATGAGCGACGGGCTGCTGGAACTGATTCCGTCCGCGCGGGTCGGCCACATCGGTGTGTACCGCGATGATCAGCATCGCCCGGTGGAGTACCTCGTGCGGCTACCCGACCTGGAAGAGCGCACGTTCATCCTGTGCGATCCGATGGTCGCCACGGGCTACTCGGCCGCGCACGCGATCGACGTGATGAAGAAGCGTGGCGTGCCGGATGAGAACATCCTGTTCCTCGCCCTCGTGGCCGCCCCCGAGGGGGTCGAGGTCTTCCAGAAGGCGCACCCGGGCGTGAAGCTCTTCGTGGCCTCGCTCGATTCGCACCTGGACGGCAACGCGTACATCATCCCGGGCCTGGGCGACGCAGGCGACCGCCTGTTCGGCACGAAGAACTGATCGCGACAGGTTCTGCGCAAACGAAGACAGCCGGCACTGCCGGCTGTTTGCTTCTGGGCGCGGCAAACGCTCAGCGCTTTTTCGATCCGCCCAGGATGCTGCCCAGCACACCGCGTACGATCTCGCGCCCGACCGTCGAGCCGATCGTGCGCATGGTCGACTTGGCCAGCGTTTCGACAATCGAATCGCCACGCCCGCTGCGGCCGGTGCCCTTGGTCAGGATCGAACCCACTTCGCCGAGCCAGCCGCCGCCTTCCTGCGCAGGCGCCGTCGGCGCGGGGGCGGGCGCGGGCGCCGAACCTGCCGAGGCGCCGAAGTCCGTGCCGATCGTGCCCGGCGCGGGGGCGGCCGCCCCATTGCCGTCCGGCCCCACGCGGCCCTTGAGCTTTTCGTAGGCGGATTCGCGGTCGATGGCGGTGTCATAGCGGCCGGCCACCAGCGAGTTCGCGAGCAGCGCCTTGCGCTCGTCGTCCGAAATCGGCCCGATGCGCGATGCGGGCGGCACGACAAACGCGCGCTGCGTCACCTCGGGGCGCCCGCCCTCGTCGAGCAGCGAGATCAGCGCCTCGCCCACAGCCAACTCGCTGATCGCCTGTTCGATGCTGAACTCCGGGTTCGCGCGCATCGTGGTGGCCGCGGCCTTGACGGCCTTCTGGTCACGGGGCGTGAAGGCGCGCAGCGCGTGCTGCACGCGGTTGCCCAGCTGGCCGAGCACCGTGTCCGGCACATCGGCCGGGTTCTGCGTGACAAAGTACACGCCCACGCCCTTCGAGCGGATCAGCCGCACGACCTGCTCCACCTTCTGCAGCAGCGACGGCGGCGCATCGTTGAACAGCAGGTGCGCCTCGTCAAAGAAGAAGGCGAGCTTTGGCTTGTCGAGGTCGCCGACTTCAGGCAGATGCTCGAACAGCTCGGACAGCATCCACAGCAGGAACGTGGCATACAGCCGTGGCGCGTTGAGCAGCTTGTCCGCCGCCAGGATGTTGACCACGCCCTTGCCGCCGATGGTCTGCATAAGGTCGTGGATGTCGAGCATCGGCTCGCCGAAGAACCGGTCGGCGCCCTGCTCTTCCAGCGCGATCAGGTTGCGCTGGATGGCGCCGATGCTCGCCGACGAAATATTGCCGTACTGGTTCGTGTAGTCCGACGCGTGCTCGCCGACGTGCTGCAGCATCGCGCGCAGGTCTTTCAGGTCGAGCAGCGCAAGGCCCGAATCGTCTGCGATCTTGAAGACGAGGTTGAGCACGCCCGTCTGGATGTCGTTGAGCTCGAGCATGCGCGACAGCATCAGCGGGCCCATGTCGGACACCGTGGCCCGCACGGGGTGGCCGCGCTCGCCGTACACATCCCACAGCGTGACGGGGCAGGCGGCCCATTGCGGCTCGTCCAGGCCGCGCTCCTGCAGGCGCGCCTTGAGCTTGTCGTTCGACTGGCCGGGCTGCGAAATGCCGGTCAGATCACCTTTGACGTCGGCCAGGAACACGGGCACGCCGATGTTCGACAGGCCCTGCGCGATGGTTTGCAGCGTCACCGTCTTGCCGGTGCCGGTGGCACCGGTAATCAGGCCATGCCGGTTGGCGAGCTGGGGCAGCAGCACCAGCTCGGTCTTGGCGTTCTTGGCAATCAGAATGGGATCGGTCATGGCGTTCAGACGTGGATCAATCGGAGGATGGCGCACCCGCGGCTAGACCGGACGGACGGCGCGGCGGTCGGGTTCAGCATGCTAAAATCCGCGACCGATTATAGAGCGTGCAGGTGGCGTCGGACCGCCATCTGCGCGCCAGATTCCACTGCATTCCGCTCGGAGAGTTTCATGGCCGGTCATTCCAAATGGGCCAATATCAAGCATAAGAAAGCCGCTGCCGACGCCAAGCGCGGCAAAGTTTGGACACGCCTGATCAAGGAAATCACCGTGGCGGCCCGCCTGGGCGGAGGCGATGCCGACTCCAACCCCCGCCTGCGCCTGGCCATGGACAAGGCCACCGACGCCAACATGCCCAAGGACAACATCCAGCGCGCCATCCAGCGCGGCGTGGGTGGCCTGGAAGGCGCGAACTACGAAGAAATCCGCTACGAAGGCTACGGCATCAACGGCGCCGCCGTCATCGTCGACTGCATGACCGACAACCGCACGCGCACCGTGGCCGAAGTCCGCCACGCGTTCGACAAGCACGGCGGCAACATGGGCACGCAGGGGTCGGTGGCGTTCCTGTTCGACCACGTCGGCCAGTTCATCTTTGCCCCGGGCACGCCCGAAGACAAGCTGATGGACGCCGCGCTCGAAGCAGGCGCCGACGACGTCGTCACCAATGAAGACGGCTCGCTCGAGGTCATCTGCCCGCCGAACGATTTCGGCAAGGTCAAGACCGCGCTCGAAGCCGCCGGCTTCAAGGCCGAACTGGCCGAAGTCATCATGAAGCCGCAGACCGAAGTCGAGTTCACCGGCGACGACGCGGTCAAGATGCAGAAGCTGCTCGACGCCCTGGAGAACCTGGACGACGTGCAGGAAGTCTTCACCAACGCGGTCATCGGGGAATAAGCCCCGGACGCGCGCATAACGGCGATCGACCTCACGATCGCCGTTTTTGTTTTTCAGATTTCGAATCGGATTTGCAATCTCAGGTAGGTACAGCATGAAAGTGATGGTCGTCGGTTCGGGCGGACGGGAGCACGCCCTGGCATGGAAGCTGGCACGCTCGCCCAAGGTGCAGGTGGTGTACGTGGCGCCGGGCAATGGCGGCACGGCGCTCGACAAACGCCTGCAGAACCTGCCGATCACGGACCCGGAAGTGCTGGCCGCCTTTGCCGAGCGCGAAGGCATCCATTTCACGGTGGTGGGCCCCGAGGCGCCGCTGGCCGCCGGCATCGTCGACCTCTTCCGCGCCAAGGGCCTGCGCATCTTCGGCCCGACGAAGGCGGCGGCGCAGCTCGAATCGTCGAAGGATTTCGCCAAGGCGTTCATGCAGCGCCACGGTATTCCGACCGCCAAGTACCAGACCTTCAGCGATGCCGCACAGGCACATGCCTACGTCGACCAGGAAGGCGCCCCCATCGTCATCAAGGCCGACGGCCTGGCTGCGGGCAAGGGCGTGGTCGTGGCCATGACCGCTGAAGAAGCGCACGGCGCCATCGACATGATGCTGGCCGACAACCGCCTGGGCGACGCCGGTGCTCGCGTGGTGATCGAAGAATTCCTCGCCGGCGAAGAAGCGAGCTTCATCGTCGTGTGCGACGGCAAGAACGTGGTGGCGCTGGCCACGAGCCAAGACCACAAGCGCCTGCTCGACGGCGATGCCGGCCCCAATACGGGCGGCATGGGGGCCTACTCGCCCGCGCCGGTGGTCACGCCGACGCTGCACGCCCGTGCGCTGCGCGAAATCATCCTGCCGACCATCCGCGGCATGGAGAAGGACGGCATCCCGTACACCGGTTTCCTGTATGCCGGCCTGATGATCGACGCCGACGGCAACCCGAAGACGCTCGAGTTCAACTGCCGCATGGGCGACCCGGAAACGCAGCCCATCATGGCGCGCATGAAGACCGACCTGTTCGACGTGCTCGACCGCGCCATCGACGGCAAGCTCGACGGCATGGAGCTCGACTGGGACCGCCGCACCGCGCTGGGCGTGGTCATGGCCGCCCACGGCTACCCCGACGCCCCGCGCAAGGGCGACGTCATCACCGGCATCCCGAAGGAAACCGAGGACAGCGTCACGTTCCACGCGGGCACCACGCTCAAGGACGGCGAATTGACCACGAGCGGCGGCCGCGTGCTGTGCGTGGTCGGGCTGGCCGACTCCGTCAAGGCAGCGCAGCGTGCAGCCTACAGCGTGGTCGAGCAGATCCGCTTCGACGGCGCCCAGTACCGCACCGACATCGGGCATCGCGCCATTCGCCACTGAGCCCGCCACGCAATCGTCACTTGATGCCGCGCCTCGCACGCCGGGCGCGGCTTCCGTCACCTCGGGTGATCCCCACCCAGCTGTAAGCGGCTCGCCCGCTACAATGGTGACAACCGCATGACTTGGCCGCCCGGGCGGCCCCCTTCCCAACTGATGGATACCCAAGCCGTCCGCGACTACCTGCTGGACCTGCAGGACCGCATCACCACCGCCGCAAGCACGCTCGACGGCGGCACGTTCGCCACCGACGCGTGGGAGAAGCCGCCCACCGAGCGCCTGCGCGGCAGCGGCCGCACCCGCATCCTGGAAGGCGGGGCGCTGCTCGAGCGCGGCGGCGTCGGCTTCTCGCACGTGATGGGCGACACGCTCCCGCCGTCCGCCACCGCAAACCGGCCGGAGCTGGCCGGACGCGGTTTCGAGGCGATGGGCGTGTCGCTGGTTTTCCACCCGCGCAACCCATACGTGCCGACCGTGCACATGAACGTGCGCTGCTTCGTCGCCAAGCGCCCCGATGCGGAACCCGTCTGGTGGTTCGGGGGCGGCATGGACCTGACGCCCTATTACGGCTTCAAGGAAGACGCCACGCACTTCCACCGCACGTGCCAGAGCGCCCTCGCCCCGTTTGGCGACGACCTCTATCCGCGCTTCAAGCGGTGGTGCGACGACTACTTCTATCTGAAGCACCGCAAGGAAGCACGCGGCATCGGCGGCATTTTCTTCGACGACTTTGCCGAACTCGGTTTCGAGCGCAGCTTCGAGATGATGCGCTCCGTGGGGGATGCCTTCCTGCCCGCCTGGCTCCCCATCGCCGAGCAACGCCGCGCCACGCCCTACGGCGAGCGCGAGCGCGCATTCCAGGCCTATCGCCGCGGCCGCTACGTCGAATTCAACCTCGTGTTCGACCGTGGCACGCTGTTCGGCCTGCAAAGCGGCGGGCGGACCGAATCGATCCTGATGTCGATGCCGCCCGTGGCCAACTGGCGCTACGACTGGCAGCCGGAGCCGGGCTCACCCGAAGCCGCGCTCTACACCGATTTCCTGCCGGCGCGCGACTGGGTATGACGCTTCCCGCCTTCGCCCGCCCCGCGCTTGGGCGTCCTTATCGTCTCGGCCTGCTGGGCGGCACGTTCGATCCGCCGCATGTCGGCCACATCGCCCTGGCCGAGCTGTGCATCGCGCGGCTTGATCTCGATGAACTGCTGTGGATTCCGACCGGCGTGTCGTGGCAGAAAGCCGCCGACATCACGCCCGCTCCGCTGCGCCTGGCCATGACCGAGTTGGCCGCCAGGGCGGTGCGCGGCGGGCGCGCCAAGGTCCATGCGAGCAGCATGGAAGTCGACCGCCATGGCCCCAGCTACACGATCGACACCGTGCGCGAATTGCGCGGCGTCTATGGCCCCGACACCTCCATGGCGTGGCTGATGGGCGCCGACCAGCTCGTCGGCCTGGACACCTGGCACGGCTGGCAGGACCTGTTCGAATACGTGCACCTGTGCGTAGCCACACGGCCCGGTTTTGACCTGCAGGCGCTGCACGCGCCGGTGCAACGCGAACTCGACGCACGCCGGGCCGATGCGGCATTGATACAATGCGCACCCGCCGGGCACATGTGGATCGACCAGACCCTGGCCGTCGATCTGTCGTCCACCCGCCTGCGCCAGCGGCTCGCCGCCGGCGAACGCTGCGACGCCGACCTGCCCGCCGGGGTGGCCGACCTGATCCAATCGCATTCGCTGTACCGCCGTGCCGACGGCACGGTCAATGCTTGACCGCGTGATTGACCGCTTTCACGCACCTTTTCCCTGACCTTTTCTCGCCCTTAAACGTTCTTCTCAATCAGCATGGATATTCGCAAACTACAACGCGTGATCGTCGACGCGCTCGAAGACGTCAAGGCGCAAGACATCAAGGTCTTCAACACGACGCACCTGACCGAGCTGTTCGACCGCACGGTCATCGCCAGCGGCACGTCGAACCGTCAGACCAAGGCCCTCGCCGCCTCCGTGCGTGACGCCGTCAAGGAAGCCGGCGGCCACATCATCGCCGTGGAAGGCGAAGACGTGGGCGAGTGGGTGCTGGTCGACTGCGGCGACGCCGTGGTCCACATCATGCAGCCGCAACTGCGCCAGTACTACAACCTGGAAGAGATCTGGGGCGACAAGCCGGTGCGCATCGAACTTGGCGGTACCGGCAAGCGCGGTCTGCCCAAGGCCAGCGAAGGCTACGACGACGAGGAAGACGAGGCCGAAGACGTCACGCCGGCCAAGCGCCGCACCACCAAGCCGAAGCTCGCCGGCGAACGCCCGACCAAGGCAGCGGCACCGGCCAAGAAGGCGCCTGCCAAGACGGCCGCCAAGAAGCCCGCCACCAAGCGCGCAGCCGGCACCGCCAAGTCCGCCACGAAGACCGCTACCAAGACCGTCGCAAAAACGGCAACCAAGACGGCAGCCAAGCGCGCGTCGTAATCCCGCGCCGGGCCTTCCGCCATGCAGTTGCTGATCATCGCAGTCGGGCACAAGATGCCGTCCTGGATCGAGGACGGCTTCTCGGAATATGCCAAGCGCATGCCGCCCGAACTGCGCATCGAACTGCGCGAGATCAAGCCCGAGCAGCGCTCGGGCAGCCGCACCGCCGCCACCGTCATGCAGCTCGAAGCTGCACGCATCGAGGCCGCGCTGCCGAAGGGCTGCCGCATGATCGCGCTGGATGAGCGAGGCAAGGACCTCACCACCGTCGCGCTGGCTGAATCGCTCACCGGATGGCAGCAGGAAGGCGGTGACGTGGCCTTCGTGATCGGCGGTGCCGACGGGCTGGACCCGGCGCTCAAGGCCAAGGCGCGCATGCTGATGCGACTCTCCAGCCTGACCCTGCCGCACGGCATGGTGCGCGTGCTGCTGGCCGAGCAGCTCTACCGCGCGTGGAGCATCACGCAAAACCACCCGTACCACCGCGTATGACCATGGACGCGCCGGGCGCGCCGCACCTCTATCTCGCTTCGCAAAGCCCGCGCCGGCAGGAACTGCTGCGCCAGATCGGCGCGCGCTTCGCGTTGCTGCTGCCCGATGGCGACGAAGACGCCGAAGCGCTGGAGGCCGTCCTCCCCGGTGAGACGCCCGACGACTATGTCCAGCGTGTTTGCGCGTTGAAGGCGCAAGCCGCCGTGCGCCGACGCGCCGCCCGCCACCTCCCCGCGCTGCCGATCCTCACGTCCGACACCACGGTGTGCCTGGATGGGGAGATTCTCGGCAAACCGGCCGATGCCGCCGATGCGCACCGCATGCTGCGCGGTATGTCCGGACGTGAACACCGCGTGCTGACGGCCGTCACCGTCGTCAGGACCGACGGCACGCCCATGCACGCATTGTCCATTTCCGACGTGCGCTTTGCGGTGCTGACGGACAACGACATCGCCCGCTACATCGCCAGCGGGGAGCCCTTCGGCAAGGCCGGCGCCTACGGCATCCAGGGGCGCGCCGCCGCGTTTGTCTCCCATATTTCGGGAAGCTATTCGGGTATCATGGGCCTACCCTTGTTCGAGACCGCCGCACTGCTCGCGCAAGCAGGCATCACGCTGTAATTCGCCCTCTGACCGGCCGCGGACCCACGCTCCGGACAGCGTGCGGAAGCTGGTTTCAAGACACGCTTCGGGCAGCCCGACCCGGCCCAGAGGCGGGTGCTGAAACCCGCTCTCCAGGTATCCCCATGTCCGAAGACATCCTCGTCAACATCACGCCGCAAGAAACGCGCGTGGCCATCGTCCAGCAAGCCGCCGTCCAGGAGCTCCACATCGAGCGCACGCTCACGCGCGGCCTCGTCGGCAACATCTACCTGGGCAAGGTGGTGCGCGTGCTGCCCGGCATGCAGTCGGCGTTCATCGATATCGGGCTGGAGCGCGCGGCGTTCCTGCACGTGGCCGACATCTGGCACCCGCGGGACGCCAAGGACGCCCCGCCGACGCCGCAGGTGGCCATCGAAAAGACGCTCTTCGAAGGCCAGGCGCTGATGGTGCAGGTGATCAAGGACCCGATCGGCACCAAGGGCGCGCGGCTCTCCACCCAGGTCAGTATCGCCGGCCGCACGCTCGTGTATCTGCCGCAAGATCCGCACATCGGCATCTCGCAGAAGATCGGCAACGAGGCCGAACGTGAAGCGCTGCGCGCCCGCGTGACCGCGATGGTGCCGGCGGACGAGCGCGGCGGCTTCATCGTGCGCACCATCGCCGAGGAAGCCACCGACGAAGAACTCGCCAACGATGTGGCGTACCTGCGCAAGATCTGGGCGACGATCCGCCACAACGCGACCACCCTGCCCGCGCCGTCGATCCTCTATCAGGACTTGAACCTCGCGCAGCGCGTGCTGCGCGATTTCGTGACGGACGAGACGCGCAGCATCCAGGTCGATTCGCGCGAGAACCACCAGAAGCTGATCGAGTTTGCGCAGGAATACACACCGGCTGTGGTCGAACGCCTGACGCACTACACCGGCGAGCGCCCGATCTTTGATCTCTACAACATCGAAGCGGAAATCGAGCGCGCGCTGTCGAGGCGGGTCGATCTGAAATCAGGCGGTTATCTGATGATCGACCAGACCGAAGCGATGACGACCATCGACGTCAACACCGGCGGCTACGTGGGCGCGCGCAATTTCGACGACACGATCTTCAAGACCAACCTGGAAGCCGCGCACACCATCGCGCGGCAACTGCGGCTGCGCAACCTCGGCGGCATCATCATCATCGACTTCATCGACATGGAGTCCGCCGAGCACCGCGAGGCCGTACTTGCCGAGCTGCGCAAGGCCTTGGCGCGCGATCGCACGCGCATCACGGTCAACAACTTCTCGCAGCTGGGGCTGGTCGAGATGACGCGCAAACGTACGCGGGAATCGCTCGCGCATGTGCTGTGCGAGCAGTGCCCGGTGTGCCACGGCAAGGGGCAGGTCAAGACGCCGCGCACGGTGTGCTACGACATCCTGCGGGAGATCATGCGCGAGTCGCGGCAGTTCAATCCGCGGGAATTCCGCATCCTGGCTTCGCAATCCGTAATCGATCTGTTCCTGGAAGAAGAAAGCCAGCACCTCGCGATGCTGGGGGACTTCATCGGCAAGCCGATCTCGCTGCAGGTGGAGTCGTCTGCGGCGAGCCAGGAGCAGTACGACATCATCCTGATGTAGCACCGCCGCTTCAGCGGGCCGCCTATGGTTCGACGGGCCGGCCGTGCCCCACAGGGGCGCTCGCCATGGGTTGCGCCGCGCGCGCGGTCAGACGTGGAATCTGCTCACGCATGGCGAGCAGCGCGGCCAGCACGACCAGCATCGCGATCCCAAGCATCGCAAGGTATGCCACCGCGCCACCGGCCGTGATGACAAGCGCGCCGGCAAAGGCGCTGAGGATGGCGCCGAGCCGCCCGAACGCGACAGCTGACGCCGTACCGGTCGCTCGCACGGCCGTGGGGTACACGTAGGCACACAGTGCATACATGGTCGATTGCACCGCGTTGACGAACAGCCCGTGCAGCCCGAGGCCGACGATCAGCAGGCCGGTATTGAGCCTTGCATCCACGCCCTGCAATGCGAACGCACTCGCAGCCGCGCCGACACAGCACAGCGCCATCGGCCAGCGCGAGCCCCACCGCGCAATGGCGACAGCGCACACCAGCGCGCCGATCACGCCGCCCAGGTTGTATGCCGTGAGTCCCTGCCCCGCCACCGCGACACTCAGCCCCTCGGATGCCAGCATCGTCGGCAGCCAGCTGAACGCGGCGTACACGGCCAGAAGGCACATGAAGAACGCCGCCCACAGCGCGACGGTATCCCGAGCCTGGCCCGGCGCGAACAATGCGCGAAAGCTCGCATGCTGGATCACCTTCTGGCCGGCAACATCGGTGAACACCACGGGGTGCGGCACGTCCCGCTGCATGCGCGACAGCAGCCGTGCCAGTTGCGGCCAGTGCGACTGGCGCCGCGCCAGGAAGCGAGGCGATTCCGGCAATCCGAACACCAACACAAGCCCCAGCACCACCGGCAGCGCGCCGCCAATCCAGAACAGCCCGCGCCAGCCGTAAAGCGGCAGCACGTGGCCTGCAAACAGACCGGCAAGCATGCCTCCCAAAGGCACGCAGACGATGGTGGCCGTCACGGCGAGCGTGCGGCGGCGCGCGGGCGTGAACTCCGCCGTCATGGTCGTGGAGCTTGGCAGCGCGCCGCCAATGCCCAGGCCGGCGATGAAGCGCAGCGCGGCAATCGTCGCCACGTTGGGCGCAAAGCCGATCGAGCACGTCGCAACGCCAAACACGAAAACGCTGCCGATCAACGCCCAGCGCCGCCCGAACCGATCAGCAAACAGGCCCGCCAGCGCGCTGCCCAGCCCCATGCCGATCAGACCGGCGGCGACTGCCGGGGCGAACGCATTGCGCGTGATGCCCCATTCCTTGATCAGCACGGGGATGGCGAAGCCGATCAGCTGGCCGTCAAAGCCGTCCATGACGATGGCGAACGCCGCGAGCAGCACCGCCATCTTCTGCGCGAGGGAAAACGGTCCATCGTCGAGGACCGAGCCGACGTCGATTGTGGTGGGGCTCTCGCTCATGCCGGCCTCCGCTGGGACGCCTGGCTCACCGATCTGGAACTGCACGTCATGTGGTTGTCTCCGTTGAGGTGGCGTCTGCGCGCCTTCGATTGAACAGCGGGATACCGCGTCGCCCTAAGGGGCCTGCGGATGCGGAACCTGCGCCTGCACGAGCCGCACGAGCTGCATCAGGGTCTCGGTATGCGGCACAGGCACGCTATGCCGACGCGCTACGGCTACCACGGCGCCGTTGATGGATTCGATCTCGGTCGGGCGGCCGGCCAGCACATCCTGCAGCATCGAGGGCTTGTGCCCGCGATGCGCGACGATCGCGTGCCGCACGTTGTCGTTCACCTTCGCGGCGTCAACCGTAATGCCGCTCGCACGTGCCACGGCCAGCACTTCGCCCACGATGCTCAACGCCAACGCCGGACCGTCTTCCACCGCGCCCAGCGCGTCGACGGGCCGATTCAGCACGGTGCACAGCGGATTCAGCGCGGCGTTGAAGGCGACTTTCTCCCACACGGCGCCCCACACATTGGCATCGGCCTGGCAGTTCAGACCGGCGGCGCAGAGCGTATCGACCACGCGTGCCAACATCGGATGCGGCGCGCCGTCTGCGGTCATCAGCCGGATGACGCCCGCGCCATGGGAGCGCACGTGGCCCGGGCCCGCAAGATCTGCCGGCCACGTCGTCACGCCAACGAAGATGCGCTCCTGTGGCACGACGCACGCCAGCGCCTCGACATTGCCGAGGCCGTTCTGCAGCGTCAGCACATGCGTGGATGCGCCGATGAGATGACGCACGCTGGCAAGCGCTGCCCGCGTGTGCATGGACTTGGTGAAGACGATCAGCAGATCGGGCACCTCTGTCGCGTCGCCCGGCCGCTGCGCCTGCAGGTTGCGGACCTGACGGTCACCGGTATCGGTCTCCAGTCGCAGGCCGTGCGTGCAGATGGCATGCAGATGCGCATCGTTGATGTCGAGCAGCGTGATGTGCTGGTCGGCTTCGGCCAGCAGCCCGCCAAACAGCGAGCCCATGGCACCCGCACCGAGAATGGCGATCTTCATAGCGGTCTCGGCTCAGAACGGGTAATGGCGCGGTGTGGTCTGCACGGTCATCCAGCGCAGCTCCGTGAACTCCGCCACGCCGGCGCGGCCGCCAAAGCGCCCAAAGCCGCTCGCCTTGACACCGCCGAACGGCATCTGCGCTTCGTCGTGCACGGTCGGCCCGTTGATGTGGCAGATGCCCGATTCGATGCGGCGCGCCACGTTCATGGCGCGCGCTACATCGCGGCTGAACACGGCGGACGACAAGCCGTACGCGTTGTCATTCGCGCAGGCGACGGCGGCATCGTCCCCGCTCACGCGCACGATGCCTTTGACGGGGCCGAACGATTCTTCGGCGTAGATAAGCATGTCGGGCGTGACGTGGTCGAGCAGCGTGGCAGGCATCAGTGTGCTGTCTGCCTTGCCGCCGCACAGCAGCTTGGCGCCCTTGGCGAGTGCGTCGTCGATGAGGTGATTGCAGCGTTCGACCGTGCTCATGTCAACGACCGAGCCGAGCACCGCCGGACCCTTGCGCGGATCGCCCAACGGCAGCGCCGCGGCCTTGGCCGCCAGCTTGGCAACGAACGCATCGGCGATCGACTGGTCGACGATGATGCGCTCGGTGGACATGCAGATCTGGCCGGAATTGGCGAACGCGCCGAAGGCCGCGCCATCCACCGCAGCGTCGATGTCCGCATCGGCCAGCACCAGCAGCGGGGCCTTGCCACCGAGCTCCAGCACCGCGGGTTTCAGATACGTCGCGCACGTCTGCGCGATGATCCGGCCCACGCGCGTGGAGCCCGTGAAGTTGACGCGCCGCACGGCCGGGTGGGCAATCATCGCTTCCACGACCGCGCCCGCGTCGGCCGGGGCGTTCGTCACGAAGTTGACGACGCCGTTTGGCAAGCCCGCCTCTTGCAAGGCTTCAATGATGAGCCCGTGCGTGGCGGGCGAGACTTCCGAGCCCTTGAGCACGACCGTATTACCGCACGCCAGCGGCAATGCAATGGCGCGCACGGCCAGGATGACCGGCGCATTCCACGGCGCGATGCCCAGCACGACGCCGGCCGGCTGGCGCACGCCCATGGCGAGGCTGCCGGGCACGTCGGACGGAATGATCTCGCCTGCAATCTGCGTGACCATGGCGGCGGCTTCCTGCAAGCCGCTTGCGGCCAGATGCACGTTGAAGCCGGCCCACAGTGCGGAGGCGCCTGTTTCGGCCGCCATCGCTGCGGCAAAGGCCTCGCCCTTGGCTTCAAGCGCTTGTGCGGCGCGCATCAGCAGCACGCGGCGCTCCGTCGGTCCCATTGCGGCCCAGGTGGGGAACGCTCCAGCTGCGGCGTCGACTGCGCGACGGGCATCGTCCACAGTCGCCGCCGGCGCGCGCGTGGCGACGGTACCGTCAAGCGGGTTGCGACGCTCGAAGACCGCGCCATTGGCCGCTTGCATGCGCTCGCCGTTGATCAGCATCGAAATGTTCTGCGCCGCTTCCAGCGGGGCAATGTTCGTATGGGTCATCAGGCAATCTCCACTTCGATCAGGGTGGGGCCGGCCGATTGCAACGCGGTGCGGAGCACGGCTTCCAGCGCATGCGGGTCGCTCACGCGCTGGCCAGTGCAGCCCATGGCACGAGCCAGGCCGACAAAATCGATGCCGTGCAGGTCCGTGCCCTGCACTGCGTCGCCCGGCCCAAAGCCGAACACCGGCGCGAAATCCTGCAGCGCCGCGTAGCGGTGGTTGTTCAGAATCACGAAGGTCATGGGCAGCTTGAGCTGCGCCGCGCTCCACAACGCCTGGATGGAGTACATGCTCGATCCATCGCCGATGAGGCCGATCACGCGTGTGCCTGGCCTGGCGAGCGCCACACCCACGGCGGCCGGCATGCCGTAGCCCAGTCCGCCGCTGTCCATGGTGTAGAAGGCACCGGGGCGCCGCATCGGAAGATATGTCTGCATGGTCGCGCGGGCGCTCGGTGCTTCCTCGACGACGATGTCGGCGGGGCCGCGCACCGCGTTGAGCGTATGCAGCACGAACGCCACCGACATGGGCGCCCTCGGTTCCGCCGGTGGCGGTTCGGCTCGCGGCGGCGGCAATGGCCTCGCGGGCGGTGCAGGACGCGCAAGCAGGTCGAGCACGCCCAGCCGGATGTTGCCCACCGCCGAAATACCCTCGGGCGTCCACGCAGCCGTGGCCGGATCGTCGATGAGCTGCACCAGCTTCGCGCCCACGGGCACGTGCGGCCCGCGCCCTTCCACGTGATACGTAAATGCCGGCGCGCCAAGCGCGAACACCACGTCATGCCCCTGCAGCAGGCTGACGATCTTCTCGCGCATGGCGGGCAGGAAGCCGGCGAACAGGCGGTGGTCTTCGGGGAACGCGCCGCGCCCGGCCATCGGCGCCGTGAATACGCGTGCGTTGTGGGCCTCAGCGAGTTGCACGACGGCATCCCACGCACCGGCACGGTCGACCGCCGCGCCCACGACGAACGCCGGCCGCTGCGCGGCATCAAGCACCTCACCCATGCGCGCCAGCGTGACAGGATCGGGGCGCACTGCGGTGGCCACCTCATGCACGGCAAGGGGCTCCGTCGGCTGATCCCAGTCGTCCACCGGAATCGACACCAGCACGGGGCCGCGCGGCTCCTGCATGGCGATGTGATACGCGCGGGCCAGCGCCAGCGGCACGTCCTGCGCGCGGGCCGGCTCAATGCTCCACTTCACATACGGCTTGGGCAGCTCGGTGGCCTGGCTGGACGCGAGAAACGGATCGAACGGCAGGATGGACCGCGCCTGTTGCCCCGCGGTGATCACCAGCGGCGTGCGGTTCTTGAAGGCCGTAAAGATGTTGCCCATGGCGTTGCCGACGCCCGCCGCCGAATGCAGGTTCACCAGCGCCGCGTTGCCGGTCGCTTGTGCGTAGCCGTCGGCCATGCCGACCACCACGGCCTCCTGCAGGCCCAGGATGTAGCGGAAATCGTCGGGGAAGTCGCGAAACATGGGCAGCTCGGTCGAACCCGGGTTGCCGAATACATGCGTCATGCCGAGTCGGCGGAGCAATTCGATCGTGGCGTCGCGCACGGTCACAAGCGCGAGCGAGGTGCGGGTCATGCAGCGTCTCCTGGTTTGAAGTGCCCAGTATGAGAGCCACGCCCATGCCGCGATATTGAATTCTCGGCCAAAAGTCATTACCTTTTGGCATGCCTTTCGATCTGCGCCAATTACGCGCCTTCACCACCATCGTTTCGGCCGGCAGCCTCGGGCGCGCCGCCGAAATCCTGCACGTCACCCAGCCGGCGCTGAGCCGCATCATCAAGCGGCTGGAAGACGAGGTCGGTGCGCCGTTGTTCGATCGGCACGCCAAGGGCATGCAGATGACCGCCATCGGCGAGGCGCTGCTGCCGCATGCGGCGCTGTTGCAGCGCGAGGCGGACTACGCACGCGAAGAGATCGACGCGATGCGGGGGCTGGCCAAGGGCACCATCCGCGTGGGCGCAGTCGGCAGCATTGCGAGCCATGTCCTGCCGCTGGCTGTGGGCACGGTCGTGGCACGCTGGCCCAACCTGCGCGTAGAGATTCTGGAGGGGGTGTGGGACCGGCTGGCCGAAGGGTTGGTCAAGCACGAGATCGATCTCGCGCTGTCCATGGCGATGCCCGATACGGAAGAGATCGTGGCGATCCCAGATTGCCGCTGGGAGGACGCCAGCTTCGTGGTGGCCTCACCCGAGCACGCGCTGCACAAGCGCCCTGCCCTGACCCTGGCCGATACGCTGGAGGCGCCCTGGGCGATTCCACCGCGCGGCACCGCCCCATTCGAGCACGTGCGGCAGGTGTTCGAGGCCGCCGGTCTGGGGCTGCCGAACATTGTGGTGGAAACGCGCTCGGTGACGGCGCTGAAAAGCCTGGTGGCGCGCTCCGGCTTTCTGAGCTGGATGGCCGAGCCGATGATCGACGCCGAACGCCGCGCCGGCGTGATCGAACCGCTGCCCATTCCCGGTCTCGTATCGCGCCGCACGCTCACGGCATTCCGGCGTCGTCACGGCATCCTGCCAAGCCCGGCCGTCAAGCTGCTCGAAGCGCTGCGCACCCTGACGGCCTGAGCGAACTGCCGCCCTACCTCTTGTCGCGCGGCAGCCGGCCCATCAGGAAGAATTCATCGTTCGGCCGCATCGAGATCACGTTCGCCATGCGGTTCGACAGGCCGAAGAAGGCCGTGATGCCGGCGATGTCCCAGACGTCCTCGTCGTCAAAGCCGTGCGCACGCAGCGCGTCGTAGTCGGCCTCGGTGACGGTGTGCGAGGCGGTGCAGACCTTCATCGCAAAATCAAGCATCGCGCGCTGGCGCGGCGTGATGTCGGCCTTGCGGTAGTTGACGGCCACCTGGTCCGCCACGAGCGGGTTCTTTTCGTAGATGCGCAGAATGGCGCCGTGCGCGACCACGCAATACAGGCACTGGTTGGCGCCCGAGGTGGCCACGACGATCATCTCGCGCTCGCCCTTGGTCAGGCTGCTGCCCTCGCGCAGCATCAGGGCATCGTGATAGGCGAAGAACGCACGGCACTCGTCGGGCCGATGCGACAGCGCGAGAAAGACGTTCGGGACAAAGCCGGTCTTCTCCTGCACTTCCAGGATGCGTGCGCGGATGTCTTCAGGAATGTCGGCCAGTTCAGGAACGGGGAACCGGCTGATGGGCGGCGTGGTGGTCGTCATGATGTCTCCTTTGGTTTGAGCATCCTGCGCACGCCGCCCGAGGCAACGCTTATTGGGTGGCGAACTGGATGCGATGCAATCCAGCATACAGCCCATCGCGCTCGAGCAGTTCGCGGTGCGTGCCGGCTTCGGCAATCTTGCCGTGCTCGAGCACGACGATGCGGTCGGCATTCTCGATCGTCGACAGGCGGTGCGCGATGACCAGCGTCGTGCGGCCCTCCATCAGGCGTTCGAGTGCGGCCTGCACCTGGCGCTCGGATTCGGAATCGAGCGCCGAAGTCGCTTCGTCCAGGATCAGGATCGGCGCGTCCTTGTAGATCGCCCGTGCGATCGCCAGACGCTGACGCTGGCCGCCGGAGAGCTTCGAGCCGTTGTCGCCGATGTTGGTGTCGATGCCCTCGGGCAGGTTGTCCACCACATCGGTCAGGTAAGCAGCCTCGAGCGCGCGGCGCACGCGGGCCATGTCGATCTCCGACGCATCACGTGCACCATAGGCTACGTTGGCGGCGATGGTGTCGTTGAACAGCACCACGTCCTGGCTCACGAAGGCGATCTGGCGGCGCAGGTCGTGCAGCGACAGATCGGCCAGCGCATCGCCGTCGAGCGAAATCGTGCCCGAGGTCGGATCGAAGAAGCGCGGCAGCAGGTTCACCAGCGTGGTCTTGCCGCTGCCGGACGGCCCCACCAGCGCGACGACCTCGCCGGGCTTGACGTGCAGGTCAATGCTGTCGAGCGCTGCCTTGCCGTCGTGGCCGTAGCGGAACGTGACGTCATCAAAGCGGATGTCGCCGCGCGCGCGGTCAATGCGCTTGCCGCCTTCCTGCGGTTCGATCGGCGTGTCGATCAGTCCGAAGATGAACTCGGCGGCAGTCAGCCCGCGCTGCAGCGGCTGGTTCACGTCAGTCAGGTGCTTGAGCGGCGAGATCAGCAGCAGCATCGCCATCACGAAACCGGTAAAGCCGCCCACCGTGGTCTGGTTGGCCTGCGCCTGCAGCATGGCAATCGCCAGGATGATGGACAGCGCCAGCGCCGCCAGGAACTGCGTGACCGGCTGGTTCAGGCCGCCGGCCACCGCCACGCGCATGGCATAGCCGCGCAGCCGATTCGTCATGGCGTTGAAGCGCAGCGACTCATACGCCTCGCCGCCGTGCAGCTTGACGACCTTGTAGCCGCCCACGGCCTCTTCCACCACGTAGGCGGCCTGGTTGGTCAGGTTCTGGCTCTCACGGTTGAGGGAACGCAACCGGCGGTTGATGCGCGACATCAGCAGGCCGATGATCGGCAGAATCACCGCAACCACCAGCGTCAGGCGCCAGTTGGTATAGAAAAGGAATACCAGCAGCGCCAGCACCGTCATCGAGTCGCGCACCAGCGTGATGAACACACCGGTCAGCACCTGCAGCACCTGGTTCACCTCGAAGATCACCGCATTGATGATCGACGCCGCCGTGTTGCGCTGGTAGAACGACGCGGGAGCCTGCAGCAGGCGCTCGAACATCTTCATGCGCAGGTTCAGCAGCACCTTGTTCGACACCAGGCTCAGCAGGTACGTGGACGCAAACTGCGCCACGCCGCGTACCACGGCAATGCCAACCAGCATGGCCGGCACCTGCCACAGCTTGCCGGCGTATTCGCCCCCGAAGCCCTGGTCCAGCAGATCCTTCACGACCTTGGGGATGATCCCTTCGGTGGCAGCCACCACGCCCATGGCGACCATGGCGAGGATGAACGCGGTGAGTTCTGGCTTGAGATACCCCCACACACGTTTGAAAGTCTGGGTGCTGGTTGTAGTCGTTTGATTTTGCTGCGTCACATCGACTCCGCCTCACCTCGGTGAGGAAAACGCGCCTGAACTACCGTCAGCCCCAGCAGGAGCCCGGTAATGCCGGCGTAAAAAACAGCGTTGGCTTGATGAGCCATCGTGACCTGGGTCAATCCACTGATCAGACTAGCCACAACGACAGCCATCCCGGAGATTGCGAGCCGTTCGCCCAACCGGTTACCGGCTTGGCGACAGATACGCCGGAACTTCGCAAACAGCCATCCGGGAACAAGAAAGATGGCCAGTACCGCAATCAAGCCAGGGAGCCCCATCGTCGCAGCGGCCTCGAGCATGTCATCGTGCGCGTGACCCAGACGGCAGACTTCTGGGTGGTCCGCAGGATTGACACAATATCGTGACGTCTTGACAGCCGTATGGAACTGCCCCACACCGGTCCCGACCCACGGCTTTGCAAGCACTGTGTCAATAGCGATGCCCCACAAGGCCAAACGCGCACCAACTGACGTATCAACGCTACCCTTATGAAACTGCTGTATCTCCGACTGGACTTGCGCGAAGCGCCCTGCACCCTTTCCGTCCACCACTGCATAGAGCGCTGCAAGCACCAGGACAAGGCCAGAGATCGCGACGACAAACTTCGGTCCCTTCAGGGAAGGATGACGCACGAACAGCAGCACCGGCATTGGAACCAGCAGTGCGAGCAATCCGCCCCGCGTTCCGTTCAACACCAGCACCGCCAACGCCAACCCAACCGTAAGCCAGGCGGCTGCGTGCGTGCGCCGCGTCACGCCCGGCCGGATGAAGCCGATTAAGCCCAAGGCCGCGACCATGTTCGCAAACGCAATCGGCTGCACCCATGCCGAGGGCCTCATATCGCCGAGACTCCATCGCTGAAACGCGACGATTGCCAGTACCGAAAAAAGGGCTCCATTGATGCCACGCCAAAGCCACCCCGGATCAGGCCGCGCACAAACAACGAGAACGCCGATAAGCACCGCAATGAGCAACCGCGACGGATTATCCATCCAGTTCCATGTCAAGCCGAAGTGCCAACAAGAGAACAGCACGACGGCCAGTACGGCTAAAATGGCAAAGATAAGTGGACGCAGCTCACTCCAAAACAGCCGCCACGCCGGCCCCAAACCTCTTCCCGCGACGGCAACGCCCAGCACCGTTGCGCCAAGAAATATGCCCGCCCCTCGGGGCACGCAGAGCAGCAAGAAAGGGAAAAGTAAAGCGATGCCGCCCACCCACGCACGAAGGCGCGTTGCACTCAATGTCATTGACAAACCCAATGAAAATTTCCGTCGTCATCATTACCAAAAACGAAGCACACAACGTGCGGGCTTGTTTGGAAAGCGTGTCTTGGTGCGACCGCGCGATTATAGTGGATTCAGGCAGCACAGACGGCACAGTCGAGCTTGCCCGAAGCTTCGGGGCAGAGGTCTTCGTCACCGATTCGTGGCCGGGTTTTGGTCCCCAAAAGAACTTCGCGCTGTCCAAGGCCGACACCGAATGGGTACTCTCCCTGGATGCCGACGAACGTGTCACGCCCAAGCTGCGTGCTGACATCCTCTTAGCCATGGACTCCGCAAAGCACTCTGTCTACGCGATCCCGCGCCTGTCGCAATTCTGCGGACGGTTCATCCGCCACGGGGGTTGGTACCCGGACCCTGTGGTGAGGCTTTTCCGGCGCGGGGCGGTCCGATTTTCGGACGACCTAGTCCACGAAAAGCTTCTCTTCCAAGGCGCGGCTGGCGTGCTGGCGCATCCTCTCCTGCACTACAGCTACCGAGACTATTCAGACGTACTGCGGAAGATCGAAGCGTATTCGAGCGCCGGAGCGCGTCAAGCCTACGCGGCCGGAAAACGCGCCACACCAGGTCAGGCGCTCGCCCACGGCCTGTGGGCGTTCGTACGTACATACATTGTGCGGCTCGGCGTTCTGGATGGAGTACAGGGCTTCGGCGTGGCTTGCATGAACGCACAAGCCAGTTACTACAAATACATCAAACTCTGGCACCTGGCGCGAATGGCCGAGGCGCCCACCAACCGCGGCTGATGATCACTCGTACACGGTCAGGACGTTCTCCGCCGCCAACGCCTGGCGCAAGGCGGCGATCGCGTCCTCGCTGGGGACGATGCGCCATGCATCTCCCAGCACCGCTTCGCAGCGCGCCTGCTCGCACACGTAGCTGATGCGCACCGACACGCCGTTGCCATCAGCCGCCACGTGGGGCGTCAGCAGGTCGCGCAGCCTGGCGGCCGTGGAATCGCCGTTCATCGACAGGCGGATCGCCCGCGCAAACTTCGCACGCGCCTGGGTCAGATCCATCACCGACTCGGCCGTCACCCGCACGCCGCCGGTGAACATGTCGTGACGCGCGCTGCCCTGCACGATCAGCACCTCGTCTTCCTTGAACAGCGCCCGGTTGGCTTCGTAGACTTCGTTGAAGACCGTCACCTCGGTCGCTTCGCTGGCCGAGCCGTCGTCGAGCATGACGATCAGCATCTTGCCGCGCTGCGTCATCTGCGTGCGCAGGCCAACGATCACCCCGGCCACGGTCTTGTTGCGCGCATCGCGGTTGCCGTAACCGCCGCCGCTGCCCTTGTCGGTCACCTCGCGGGCGAGATCGGCCAGCGTCGTACGCGCAAAACGGCGCACCTCGTCGCGGTATTCGTCGAAGAGGTGGCCGGATAGATAGAAGCCGAGCGCCTGCTTTTCTTCCTGCAGCTTGCGCTTGGTCGTCCAGGACGGTTCGTCGACGAGTTCGGGGCGGTGCTGCTCGGCGTCATCGCTGCCCATCAGGTCGAACAGCGAGACCTGGTTGGCGGCGGCAGCCTTCTGTTCGGCGGCTTCCATGGCCAGGCCGATCGAGGCGAGCAGCTGCGCGCGGTTCTCGTTGAGGCTGTCGAAGGCGCCGGCGCGCACCAGCGCTTCGATGGTGCGGCGATTGACCTGGCGCCGATCCACACGCTCGCAGAAGTCGAACAGATCCTTGAACGGGCCGTCTTCGCGCGCGCGCAGGATGTCTTCGATCGCCCCCTGCCCGCTGCCCTTGATGCCGCCCAGGCCGTAGCGGATGGTCTTGGCGTCGGTCGGCGTGAAGCGGTACTGGCTCGCGTTGATGTCGGGCGGCAGCACCTTCAGGCCGTTCTTGCCGACCGCATCGTCATAGAGGATCTTCACCTTGTCGGTGTCGTCCATGGCGAGCGACATGTTGGCCGCCATGAATTCGGCCGGGTGATGCGCCTTGAGCCACGCGGTGTAGTACGCCAGCAGCGCATACGCGGCCGCGTGCGACTTGTTGAAACCGTAGCCGGCGAACTTCTCCATCAGGTCGAATATCTCGTCGGCCTTTTCGGTGGAGAGCCCGTCCTTGGCTGCACCCGCGCGGAACAGCTCTCGGTGCTGTGCCATCTCTTCGGGCTTCTTCTTGCCCATCGCGCGGCGCAGCAAGTCGGCGCCGCCGAGCGAGTAACCGCCCACGATCTGCGCCATCTGCATCACCTGCTCCTGGTAGACCATGATGCCGTAGGTCTCCTTGAGCACCGGCTCGACGCGCGGGTCGGGGTACTCGACCTTCTCGCGGCCGTGCTTGCGCGCGCAGAAGCTGGGGATCAGGTCCATCGGACCCGGGCGATACAGCGCCACCAGGGCGATGATGTCTTCAAAGCGGTCGGGCTTGGCGTCCTTCAGCATGCCCTGCATGCCGCGGCTTTCCAGCTGGAACACCGCCACCGTGTTGGCCGTCTTCAGGATGTCGAACGCCGCCTTGTCGTTCAGCGGAATCTGGCTGCAATTCCAGTCCGCCTTGGACGGGTCGAGCATGCGGATGTAGCGCTCGGCCCAGTCGAGGATGGTCAGCGTGGTCAGGCCCAGGAAGTCGAACTTCACCAGGCCGACGGCTTCCACGTCGTCCTTGTCGTACTGGCTCACGACGCCGGCGTCTTCACCGCCCTGCGTGTACAGCGGACAGAAGTCGGTCAGCTTGCCGGGAGCGATCAGCACGCCGCCTGCATGCATGCCGACGTTACGCGTCATGCCTTCCACGCGCTGCGCGAGCTCCAGCAGCTGCTTGACCTCTTCTTCGTTGGCTTCGCGCTCGGCCAGCAGCGGTTCTTCCTTCTTGGCCTCTTCGATGGTGACAAGCTTGCCCGGCTTGAACGGGATCAGCTTGGCGACCCCATCGACGAAGTTGTAGCCGAGGTCGAGCACGCGGCCCACGTCGCGCACGGCAGCCTTGGCGGCCATGGTGCCGAAGGTGGCGATCTGCGAGACGGCGTCCTTGCCGTACTTCTCCTTCACGTACTGGATGACGCGGTCGCGGCCGTGCTGGCAGAAGTCGATGTCGAAGTCGGGCATCGACACGCGTTCCGGGTTCAGGAAGCGCTCGAACAGCAGGTTGTACTTGAGCGGGTCGAGGTCGGTAATGCCTAACGCATAGGCCACCAGCGAGCCGGCGCCCGAGCCGCGGCCCGGTCCCACCGGCACCCCGTTGTTCTTGGCCCAGTTGATGAAGTCGGCCACGATCAGGAAGTAGCCCGGGAAGCCCATCTTGATGATGGTGCCGGTCTCGAATTCCAGGCGGGCGTAGTACTCGGGCCGCTTCGATTCGCGCACGGCCTCGTCGGGGAACAGCACCTCCAGCCGCTTCTCCAGCCCTTCCTTGGCCAGTTGGACGAGGTAGTCGTCCAGCGACATGCCGTCGGGCGTCGGGAACCGCGGCAACTTGGGCTTGCCCAGCTCGAGCGTGAGGTTGCAGCGCTGCGCGACCTGCACCGCGTTGGCAAGCGCAGACGGGATGTCGGCAAACAGCGCGCACATCTCGTCCTGCGTCTTGAAATACTGGTCGGTCGTGAAGCGACGCGCGCGGCGCGGGTTGGCCAGCAGGTCGCCCTCGGCAATGCAGACGCGCGCCTCGTGCGCGGTGAAGTCGTCCGGCGTCATGAACTGCACCGGGTGCGTGGCAACCACCGGCAGGTGCATCGCCGCCGCCAGCTTCACGGCCTGCTGGATGTAGGCCTCTGTGCCCGCGTGGCCCGCGCGCTGCAACTCGATGTAGAACGCGTTCGGGAACACGCGCGACCAGTGCGTTGCCAGCTTGCGCGCGAGCGCCTCGTTGCCGTTGGCCAGCGCCATGCCGATATCGCCGCCCATCGCGCCCGACAGCGCCAGCAGGCCGCCGGCCAGCGGCGCGCCCTCCACGCCAGGCTCGTCGAACCACTCGGGTGCGATTTCGGCGCGACCGCGGTGCTGGTTGGACAGCCAGGCGCGCGCCAGCAGTTGGCACAGGTTCAGATAGCCCTGCTTGTTGCGCACCAGCAGCAGCAGGCGGCTCGGCTTGTCGCGCTCGTCGTGATTGGTGATCCACACGTCTGCGCCGACGATGGGCTTGATGCCCTTGCCGCGCGCTTCCTTGTAGAAGCGCACGAGGCCGAACGCATTGGCGAGGTCGGTCAGCGCGAGGGCGCCCATGCCGTCTTTGGCCGCGGCCTTGACGGCATCGTCAAGGCGCACGTTGCCGTCGACGACGGAGTATTCGGAATGGAGACGGAGGTGGACGAAGCGCGGCGAATTCATCCGCGTATTGTACCGGGTGACACCTTCCGCAAAGCATTCCGCGCACGCCCGCCCGGCCTGCCGCAGCCCCGCACCGCTTCGCGGGCGGCTATAATTTCGGCTTACGAATCAACGGGTTACCCAAGCGCCTGAAAAACGGCGCGGCAGCACATGCAGATCGTCAATATTTCCGCTTACAAATTCGTCACCCTCGAAGACCGCGAAACCCTGCGCGCCGCCCTGCTGGCCGAATGCCAGCTGCGCGGGCTCAAGGGCACCGTGCTGCTGGCGCCCGAGGGCATCAACATCTTCCTGGCCGGCACGCGCGAGGCCATCGACGGCATCGTCGGCTGGCTGCGCGCCGACCCCCGCTTTGCCGATCTGAACCCGAAGGAAAGCCTGTCCGACCACCAGCCGTTCCGTCGCCTGCTGGTGCGCCTGAAGAAGGAAATCATCACGATGCGCCATCCGCTGATCCGCCCGGAAGACGGACGGGCGCCGTCGGTCTCGCCGGCCGACCTCAAGCGCTGGCTCGACCAGGGCCACGACGATGAAGGCCGCCCCGTGGTCATGCTCGATACGCGCAACGGCTTTGAAGTCGCGGTCGGCACGTTCCGCAACGCCGTCGACTACGGCATCACGAAGTTCACCGAATTCCCGCCGGCCATTGCGGCCCACAAGGACGACTTTGCGGGCAAGACCGTCGTGTCGTTCTGCACCGGCGGCATCCGCTGCGAGAAGGCGGCGATCCACATGCAGGAAATCGGCGTCGAACGGGTGTACCAGCTCGAAGGCGGCATCCTCAAATACTTCGAAGAAGTCGGCGGCGAGCACTATGATGGCGATTGCTTCGTCTTCGACCACCGCACCGCGCTGAATGCCCAGCTGCTGCCGGCCGGCCCCAAGCAGTGCTTCGCCTGCCGCGCCGTGGTGACACCGGAAGAACAGCAATCCGCCGACTACATCCCCGGTCAGCGCTGCCCGCATTGCGCCGACCGCCAGACCCGCGCCGCCGCATGAAGCAACTGAGCGCCGCCCTCCTGCTTGCACTATGCTGCCTTGCGGTGTTGGGTGGGTGCTCCACCAGCTGTGCGGGCGGCTCCAACCGGGGCGTGTTCTGCGGCACCGGCACGCGGTTCTGAACGCACGCCTCATAAAAAAACGCCGGACATGATGCCGGCGTTTCTTATTGTGGTGCACGCGCTTACTGGGCGCCGCGCACAAACTGGTTCGTGATGGCGACAATGCGTTCGCCATACAGCCTGGCGGTTTCCAGGTCGCCCGGCAGTGGGCCCTCTTCCGGGCTTACATCCGACGGCGATTGCGCCAGCGCCCCGCCAAACCCGCCCAGGTAGTTGACGTCGTTGCGCGTGGCCGCCTTGGTGTTGGCCGGCATCATGCCCGTGCCCACCCAGATCATCCCGTGCTGCTGCGACAGCGTCCACAGGTACTGGATCGAGGCGTACTTGTCTCCGTTCATCGATGCCGAGTTCGTGAAGCCGGCCGCGATCTTGTTCTTCCATGCCCCGGTAAACCAGGCCTTGGACGAGGCATCGGCAAACTTCTTGAAGTCGCCCGACACACCGCCCATGTAGGTCGGCGCGCCAAACACGATCGCATCGACGCTGGCCAGCAGGGCCCAGGTGTCGTCACTGACGTCGGCCACCGAGATCAGATGTGCTTCCGCGCCGGCATTCTGGATGCCTGCGAACACGGCTTCGGCCTGCTTCTTGGTATGGCCATAACCACTGTGATAAACGACGGCAACTTTTGCCATGAGAATCCTCTTTGGGTTGGGGGTCGACAAAAAGACGAAAGAAACGGCGCACCCAGCGTGCGCCGTCAACATTACGGCAAATCGAATACGAGCACTTCGCTGTCTTCGCCGTCCGACAGCGTCACCGCGGTTTCGTGCGTCAGCTTGGCCGCATCGCCACCGCTCAGCACCCGGCCGTTGACGCTCACCTTGCCACGCACCACGTGCACGTAGGCGCGCCGGCCGTCTGCCAGGGACAGCGTCGCGGCTTCGGCACCGTCGAAGCGGCCGGCGTAGAGCGCCATATCCTGGTGCACCTCGACCGAGCCGTCGCGGCCATCGGCGCTGGCGATCAGCGCGAGCTTGCCGCGCTTGGCCGCCGCATCGAAATGGCGCTCTTCATAGCCTGGCGTGAGGTTCATCTGGGCGGGCAGCACCCAGATCTGCAGGAAGTGCGTCGTCTGGTCCTGCGCGTGGTTGAACTCGGAGTGACGCACGCCAGTCCCAGCCGTCATGCGCTGGACGTCGCCCGGGCGCAGCACGCTGCCGTTGCCCATGCTGTCCTTGTGCGCGAGCTCGCCGTCCAGCACGTAGCTGATGATCTCCATGTCGCGGTGGCCGTGCGTGCCGAAGCCCATGCCGGGGGCGACGCGGTCTTCGTTGATGACGCGCAGCGGCCCGAACTGCACGTGCTCCGGGTCCATGTAGTCGGCAAACGAGAAGCTGTGATACGACTTCAGCCAACCGTGGTCTGCGTAGCCGCGGTCCTGCGAGGGGCGGATTTCAATCATTTTGATGAATCTCCTATCCAAATCACTGCATTGATGTGTGAATGCTACGCGCATTGGCTATATTTACGCGGTACCGCTTTGACACATCCCATCAAAAATTCTGAATATGGCGCTCTCGCTGGAATCCCTGGAAGTGCTGGACGCGATCGAACGCAAGGGCAGCTTTGCCGCGGCCGCGCATGAGCTCGGCAAGGTGCCGTCTGCGCTCACCTATGTGGTGCGCAAGCTGGAAGACGACCTGGACGTGCTGCTGTTCGACCGCCGGCGCCACCGCGCGGAACTGACGCCTGCCGGCCGGGCGCTCCTCGACGAAGGCCGCCACCTGCTGCAGGCCGCCGACGATCTCGCGCGCCGCGTCAAGCGGCTCGCCACCGGCTGGGAGGCCACGCTGACCATCGTGGTCGATGATCTCGTGCACTTCCGCGCACTCATGCCGGTCATCCAGGATTTCTACGCCGAGAACACCGCCACGCGCCTGCGCTTCTCCCGCGAAGTGCTGGCCGGAACATGGGATGCACTGCTCTCGGGCCGGGCCGACCTGCTGATCGGCCCGGCCCAGGTGATGCAGATGCAGGGCCTGCAGACGCGCACGCTCGGAAAGATCCCGTTCGTGTTTGCGGTGGCGGCGCACCACCCGCTTGCGCGGCTGGAGGAGCCGCTGCCCGCTGCCGCCATCACGCGACATCGCATCGTTGCGGTCGGTGATACGTCGCGCAGTCTCCCGGCACGCACGATCGGCGTCATGGCGGGGCAGGACACGCTGGTGGTGCCGTCGATGGCCGACAAGGTGCAGGCGCAGATCCGCGGCCTGGGCTGCGGCTGGCTGCCCGTTCCGCTGGCGCAGCCGTACCTGGACTCCGGCGTCCTGATCGCCAAGACCACTACCGAAGACGACCGTGCCGGCACCTTCCAGGTCGCCTGGCGCACGAACATGCGCGGCAAGGCACTGCAATGGTGGGTCGACAAGCTGGAAGACCCGCGCCTGGCGCAGGCCCTGCTGATGCAGTAGCGGTAGCCGCTGCGAGATCGCGCACAATAGCGGTATCGGTATCTGCGCCTGGAGTGCTGCGTTGTCCCAAGCCAATCTCGATTTTCCGGATTCCACTATCGCGTCGCGCGGGCCATACCGCGGGCGCTTCGCCCCATCGCCGACGGGGCCGCTGCACATCGGCTCCCTGGTCACCGCACTGGCGAGCTGGCTCGACGCGCGCGTGCACGGCGGCACGTGGCTCGTGCGCATTGAAGACATCGACTTCCAGCGCAACGTGCCGGGCGCCGATCGCGACATCCTGGCCACGCTCGAAGCGCTCGGCCTGATCGCCGACGAAGCGCCCCAATGGCAGAGCAGCCATCTGGCGCGCTTCGAATCGGCACTGGAACGGCTGCAAACCGTCGGCAAGCTCTACCCCTGCGGCTGCACGCGGCGCGAGATTGCCGACTCTGTCACAACCATCGACGCCAACGGCCGGCTGCGTCACCAGACACTGATCTATCCCGGCACGTGCCGCAACGGCCTGCACGGGCGCCAGGCGCGCGCCTGGCGCGTGCGCGTGCCCGATCCGCAGGCCGCGAGCGTCTGCTTCAACGACCGCTGGCAGGGCACGCAATGCCAGAACCTGGCCGAAGCCGTGGGCGACTTCGTGCTCAAGCGCGCCGACGGCATGTGGGCGTATCAGATCGCGGTGGTGGTGGACGATGCCGCCCAGGGCATCACCGATGTGGTGCGCGGCGCCGATCTGCTCGACTCAACCCCGCGCCAGATCTATCTGCAGCAGCTGCTCGGGTTGCCCGCCCTGCGCTACCTGCACGTGCCTGTCGTCGTCAATGCCGAAGGCGAAAAGCTGAGCAAGCAGACCGGCGCGCGCGCCATCAACCGCAATCAGCCGCTTGCCGCGCTCACCGAGGCGGCAAGACATCTTGGGCTGGAGATTCACGCGGAGGATGTGGAAGGCTTCTACCGGGAGGCCATCCCGGCATGGGCCAACCGCCTTGCACGATTGACCCCGGCGGCATAGTTGCCGCCGTTCTCGACGGCGCGCCTTAACGCTTGCGCGGCACGCCGCCCAGCAGCGCCGCGATCGGACGCTTGGCCGTGCGCGGATGTCCGGCGGCTTGTGCTGGCTTGGCGGTCTCGGCCGTTTCCACGGGCGCCGTCGATTCGTACGGGCGATTGAAGAACGGATCATCCGAGGGCCGGAATGCCGGGCGGACGACGGTGTGGTCGAGCACGCGGGCGCCGTTGCGCTCCTCGCGCTCACGGGCACGGCGCACTTCGGCGCGCGCACGCTTCTCGTCACGCTCGCGGCGTTCACGGTCGCGGGCCTGTTCGCCGGTGGGGTCGAACCCTTCCAGTTGCTCGCGCGGCAGGTTGCGCTTGATCAGCTTCTCGATATCGGCCAGCAGCCTCTCATCGCCGGGGGCGAACAGCGACAGTGCGTCACCGGACGCGCCGGCGCGGCCCGTGCGGCCGATGCGGTGCACATAGTCTTCCGCATTGAACGGCAGGTCGAAGTTGATCACGCACGGCATCTGCGAGATGTCGAGACCGCGCGCTGCCACGTCGGTGGCGACCAGCACATCGACGGTGCCCTGCTTGAACGCTTCGAGCGTCTGCATGCGTTCGGTCTGGGTCTTGTCGCCGTGGATGGCGCTGGCGTTGATGCCTTCGCGCTCCAGCGCGCGCGCCAGGCGCGAGCAGCCGATCTTGCTGTTAGAAAACACGATGCACTGGCGCGGCAGGCCCTGCTCGGCACGCTGCTTCAACAGGTGCACAAGCGCGGCTTGCTTGTGGTTGTCCGGCACGGTGTAGATGACCTGGCGGACATTCTCTGCCGTGGCGTTGCTGCGCGCCACTTCGATGGTCTGCGGATGACGCAGGTAGCTGGCGGCCAGCTTCTTGATCTCCGGCGAGAACGTCGCCGAGAACAACAGCGTCTGGCGGTGTGCCGGCAGCAGGTTGATGATGCGCTGCAGGTCGGGCAGGAAGCCCATGTCGAGCATGCGGTCGGCTTCGTCCAGCACGAGCATGCGCACCTGCGACAGGTTCACGCTGCGCTGCTGCACGTGGTCCAGCAGACGCCCCGGCGTGGCCACGAGGATTTCGACGCCGCGGCGCAGTTGCTCGGTCTGCGGGTTCATGTCGACGCCGCCGAACACGACCGCGCTGCGCAGCGCCGTGTACTTCGCGTACTTGGCAACGTTGTCGTACACCTGGTCGGCCAGTTCGCGCGTCGGCGTGAGGATCAGCGCCCGCACCGGGTGGCGCGCCGGCGATGCGCTCGTGTTGGCGTCCGGCAGCAGGTTCTGGATGATGGGCAGCGAGAAACCGGCGGTCTTGCCGGTGCCTGTTTGCGCCGCGCCCATGACGTCACGGCCGGCAGTGACCACCGGAATGGCAGCCGCCTGGATGGGCGTGGGCTTGGTATAGCCGCTTTCGGCCAGCGCGCGGAGGATATCGGCGTGCAGGCCAAAGCTGTCGAATGTCACCGATTCGTTGACCGGCGCTTCTGACGATGTCGCAGTGTTCATAGGGGGATGCAGCATGCCGGGTGGCATGGCGGCGCGACAGACTCAGGCGGAAACACCCGCGAGCGGCTCGCGCAAAGCGTTAAAAATCAAAAGTTTATCACGTGCAGCCTAGGCAAGACCGACAACGGGCAGCGCCGGGCTCCTGTCGTGTCACGCGAGCCTTGACACGGATCAAGCGCCGGCGCGCGGCGCTGCGCGACCATCGCGGCATCCCAACCGCGCCCTGCCCGCCATGGTCACCACCTTGTATGAAGCGCCCGAGCACGTCTGCCTGATGTTTTCCGACCTCGTCGACGACCACGACGCCCTGCCGGTGCAGACCAACCAGTTCCTCATTGTCGACCACGGCCACGGCGCGCTCATCGACCCAGGCGGCCAGATGACATACAACGCGCTCTTCCTGGCGATGAACCGCTACTTTCCGCCGAAGCAGCTCGACTATGTGCTCGCCTCGCATGCCGACCCGGACATCGTTGCCTCCGCCGGAAGATGGCTCACGAGTTCGAGCTGCGACATCCTGATCTCGCGCGTGTGGGAGCGGTTTCTGCCGCACTTCTGCAACGTGGGCAAGACCGAGGGTCGCATCGTGCCGATTCCGGATACGGGCATGGCGATCCCGCTCGGCAACACGCATCTGCTGGCGGTGCCGGCGCACTTCCTGCACTCGGAAGGCAACTTCCAGTTCTACGATCCGCAGTCGCGCATCCTGTTTTCGGGCGACCTGGGAGCGTCGATGGTGCATGCCAATGTGGCTGCCACACCGGTGGAGGATTTTGATGCGCACCTGCCGCTGATGGCGCCGTTCCACCGCCGCTACATGAGCGGCAATCGCGTGTGCCGGCTGTGGGCGCAGATGGTGCGCGGGCTCGACATCGAATGGATCGTGCCGCAGCACGGTCAGGCCTTTCGCGGCAAGACCATGGTCAATCGGTTCATCGATTGGGTGGAAACGCTCGATTGCGGTATCGACCTGATGACACCGGAGACTTTCCGGCTCCCCGCGCTGCCGCCAGCGGCAACGGGGGCTGCGGGGTCCACGCTCAGCGCGCGTGTTGGGGCGCGGGGCTCGGAGCAGCCGGCAGGATGATCTTCATCATGGCGTCGGCCAGTTCGCGCGCCAGCACCTCGGCGTCGATGCGCGACGGGTCATGCCACGTGTACATGAAGCCCATGACGCCGCCCATGGCGTGTGCCGCGACGCGTGCATCGCCAAACTCGAACACGCCCAGGCGCTTGCCTTCGTCGAGCAGCGCATACAGGTCGCGATAGTAGGCGCGCGACATCGAGCCCATCCATTCGATCGTCTCGGGGCGCAGGTACTGGCGGTCGCGATAGCAGAGCGTGGCCGAGTAATGGCACGCGATGCAGCGTCGGGCCAATTCCAGCATGCACGCATGCAGGCGTTCGCGCACCGGCAACGCGGGGTCGGCCGTCTCGCGGATGGCCGACATGGTGATCCGCGCCGACTCGCGGCACAGGATGTCGAAGATCTCGTACTTGTCGGTGAAGTAGTAATACACCGCTGGCTTGGTCACGCCGAGCGCGCTGCACAGATCACTCATCGTCATGCCGGCATAGCCCTTCGTGAAAAAGAGCTGGGCGGCGGTATCGAGAATCTGGCGGCGGCGCGCCTCCTGCCGCTCGGCAATGTGCGGGCGCATCGACGGCGCTTCGGCTTCGGCGGGCGGATTCACGTCGGAAACAGCGGTTTTGCGGACGGAGGACATAGCGCGCATTTTCGCACGCCGCCCGCGAACACGCCGCAGCGTGTGCACATCCTGGCGACGCAGCATTCCGGAATGCTTGACGCATCAAAAAACGGCTTCTATATTCATACCCGTTGGTATAAAAAACTACCTTCAAGTATAGACAGCGGGGCGCCCACGTGCGTACGCGCTGCACAACCCAACGGAGACAAGCTTTGGCGATGGACGAGTCCGAGTATCTCGGCCGCGTTCGCGCGCTCTGGGCGCGCGCATGGCCGGTCGATACCCCCCGCGAACCCCACTACCCCATCGGGCGCGTTGCCCTGACCGAGTATCTGCGCCACTGGGCCCGCACCACGCCAGAGAAACCGGCCATCCACTTCTACGGGCACGACACGACGTTCGCCCAGCTCGATGACCTGTCCGACCGCTTTGCGGCGCTGCTCGCACAGCACGGCATTGGCGCGGGCGATCGCGTGGCGGTGTTCCTGTCGAACTGTCCGCAATTCAACGCGGTGTTCTTCGGCATCCTGAAGCTCGGTGCCGTGTATGTGCCGATCAGCCCGCTATCGCAGCGCGCGGAGTTGATGCATGCGCTCACCGACGCGACGCCGCGCGCCATCGTCACGCTGGATCGGCTGATGCCGCTGGTGCGCGACGTGCGGGCCGAGACATCGCTCGAGCATGTTTTCGTCACGCGCTATGCGGATGTGGTGCCCGCGCAGCCGACGCTGCCGTTGCCCGCGATGCTGACCGAAGCGCCCGCCCCCTGCGATGACGCCATCGACCTGCTGCCGGCGCTGGCAAACACTGCGCCCATCGCTTTGCCGCCCGCTGGGCTCGACGCCCCCGCCGCGCTGAACTACACCGGCGGCACGACGGGCCTGCCCAAGGGCTGCATCCACACGCAGGGCGACATGGTCGACATGGCCGCTGCGTTCTCGGCCGTGTCGCTGCGCACAGACGCCCACACCGTCATGCTGAGCTTCTATCCGCAGTTCTGGATTGCCGGCGAGAACACCGGGCTGATCTTTCCCGCGTTCCTCGGCGTGCCGCTGGTGCTGCTGGCGCGCTGGGATGCGGAGGCCTTCATGGCCGGCGTGCAGCGCTACCGCGTCACCAACGGCTCGATGCTCGTCGACAGCGCGGCCGAAGTCATGGCGCATCCGCGCGTGCACGAATACAACCTGCGCTCGCTGCGGCACACGGGCGTGTCGTCGTTCGTCAAGAAGCTGAACCCGGAGTACCGCCGCGCGTGGCGGGAGCTCACCGGCTCGATGATGGCCGAGAGCGCCTGGGGCATGACCGAAACGCAAACCTGCAACACCTTCACGGTCGGCATGCAGGATGACGATTTCGACCTGCGTTCGCAGCCGATCTTCGTGGGACTGCCCGTGCCGGGCACCGACTTCAAGATCTGCGATTTCGACACGCACGAAGTCCTGCCCATCGGCGCAGAGGGCGAACTGTGCGTGCGCACCCCTACGCTGCTCAAGGGCTACTGGAACAAGCCGGAAGCGACTGCACAAACCCTGCGCAACGGCTGGTTCCACACCGGCGACATCGGCTGCATCGACGAGCACGGCTACATCCATTACCTCGGCCGCCGCAAGGAGATGCTCAAGGTCAATGGCATGAGCGTGTTCCCGGCCGAAATCGAAGCCATGCTCGGCAAGCACCCCGCTGTGCTGGGCTCCGCCGTGGTCGGCCGCGCCGACGAGCAGCGCGGCCAGGTCCCGGTCGCATTCGTGATGCTGCGTCCCGAGGCCGTCGGCACGCTGGACGACGCGACGCTCACCCAGTGGTGCCGCGACAACATGGCGGTCTACAAGGTGCCCATCGTGCGCATCGTCGATGCCCTGCCGCTCACGGCCACGGGCAAGGTACGCAAGCAGGATCTCGCGCCGCTCGCAGAACGGATTTGACGCCTCCCCCTCACATGACGTTTCGCAAACTGCTGATCGCCAATCGCGGCGAGATCGCCATTCGCATTGCCCGCGCGGCTGCCTCGGTCGGCCTGCCTTGCACCGCCGTCTATTCCGAAGACGACCGGGATGCCCTGCACCCGCTGCGCGCCGACGAAGCCGTACCCTTGCCCGGCACCGGCCCCCGTGCGTACCTCGATGGCGAAGCGATTCTCGCCGCCGCGCGCGCCGTGGGCGCCGACGCGCTCCACCCCGGCTACGGCTTTCTGAGCGAGCACGCCGCGTTCGCGCGCCGGTGCGCCGAAGCCGGCGTGCAGTTCATCGGCCCTGCCCCGCGCGTTCTCGACATGTTCGGCGACAAGGCCCGCGCTCGGGCGCTGGCACACGAAGCCGGCATCCCGATCGTCAATGGCACACGCGGCGCAACGTCGGTGCAGGAGGCGCAGGCGTTCTTCGCGGCGCTGCCGCCGTCGCACGGCATGATGATCAAGGCCGTGGCCGGCGGCGGGGGACGCGGCATGCGCGCCGTGCACGATGCGGCTGCGATTGCGCAGGCCTATGCGCGCTGCGTGTCCGAGGCCCAGGCCGCATTCGGCAGCGGCGACGTCTACGTGGAAGCACTGGTGCCGGCGCCGCGCCACATTGAAATCCAGATCGTTGCAGACGCACACGGCAATGTCGCGCACCTGGGCGAGCGCGAATGCAGCCTGCAGCGCCGTCACCAGAAGCTGATCGAGATCGCACCCAGCCCCGCGCTGGACGACGCCCTGCGCGCGGGCATCGCCGACGCGGCCATTGCGCTCGCCAAAGCGGCCGGCTACTGCGGCATCGGCACATTCGAGTTTCTGGTGGAAGGCGCCGGCACACCGCACGCCGCGTTCTACTTCATGGAAGCCAACCCGCGCGTGCAGGTCGAACACACCGTCACGGAGATGGTGACGGGTGTCGACCTCGTGGCGACGCAATTGGCGCTCGCGCAAGGGGCGTCGCTGGCAGAGCTTGGGCTGGGCCAGCCGATCGCACCGCGCGGCCACGCTGTCCAGGTGCGCATCAATGCCGAAACGCTCGACGCTTCCGGCCAGCCGCATCCGTCCACCGGCACGCTTGCCGCGTTCGAGCCACCCAATGGCCCGGGTGTGCGCGTCGACACGTGCGGCTACGTCGGCTATCGGCCGAACCCGCGCTTCGATTCGCTGCTCGCCAAGCTGATCGTCCATACAGCGCGCGGCACGTATGCGCAGGCGCTGGCGCAGACGTACCGCGCACTGTGCGAATTCCGCATCGAAGGGTTGGCGACGAACAAGCGGCTGCTGCAGGATCTCCTGAGCGATGCAGACGTGCAGGCCAACGCGGTCCACACGCAGTTTCTCGACGCGCGCCTGACGGAGCTGCTGAACGCCAGCGACGGTGCGCACCGAGCGTTTCATCCGTCGTCGGATGCCGCGGCAGATCCGGATAGGGAGGCGCGCCACGTCCCCATCGATGATCTGCCGGACGATGCCGAACTGCTGACGGCGCCCATGGACGGTGCGCTGATCCAGATCCACGCGGAAGCCGGCGCAGCCGTCACGCGCGGCCAGGTGCTGGCCGTGATGGAGGCGATGAAGATGGAACACGTGGTGCTCGCGCCGGCATCCGGGCACGTGCTTCAGGTGTATGCACAACCCGGCGCCACCATGCGCGAAGGCCAGCCGCTGCTGGCGCTGCAGCTGGACGATGCCGACCAGCACGCCGAAGCGGCGGACGTTGAAGTCGACCTGGACCACATCCGCCCCGATCTGCAGGCCGTCATCGACCGCCATGCCTTCGGGCTCGACGAGAACCGGCCCGAGGCCGTCGCCCGCCGACGCAAGACGGGCCAGCGCACCGCGCGCGAGAACATCGCGCACCTGTGCGATGCCGATTCGTTCATCGAGTACGGCGCCCTGGCCATCGCCGCGCAACGGCAACGGCGCTCGCTGGACGACCTGATCCGCTCGACGCCGGCTGACGGCATCATCACCGGCATCGGCACCGTCAACGGCGCGCACTTTCCCGACCAGGACGCCCGCTGCATGGTGCTGGCCTATGACTACACCGTACTGGCCGGCACGCAGGGCACCTTCAACCACAAGAAGACCGACCGCGCGCTGGACCTGGCGCAGCAGTGGAAGCTGCCCGTCGTGCTGTTTGCCGAAGGCGGCGGCGGCCGGCCCGGCGACACCGAGAAGCGCGGCATCAGCGGGCTGGACTGCCCGACCTTCATCCATTTCGCGCGCCTGTCGGGGCTCGTGCCGACGGTGGGCATCGTGTCGGGGCGGTGCTTTGCCGGCAATGCGGCGCTGCTCGGTTGCGCCGACGTGATCATCGCCACGCGCGATGCCACCATCGGCATGGGCGGACCGGCCATGATCGAGGGCGGCGGCCTGGGCGTGTATGCCCCCGAGGAGGTCGGCCCCGTGAGCGTGCAGGCCCCCAACGGCGTGATCGACGTGCTCGTCGAGAACGAAGCGCAAGCCGTGGACGCGGCGCGCCAATACCTCAGCTACTTCCAGGGCCCGCTCGCCCACTGGAGCGCCAGCGACGCCCGACGCCTGCGCCACGTGATCCCGGAAAACCGCTTGCGCAGCTACGACATGCGCGCCGTCATCGATGCACTGGCCGACACCGGCTCCGTGCTGGAGCTGCGCAAGGCGTTTGGCGTGGGCATCATCACCGCGCTGATCCGCATCGAAGGCCGCGCATTCGGCTGCATTGCCAACAACCCCCGGCATCTCGGCGGCGCCATCGATTCGGCCGCCGCCGACAAGGCCTCACGCTTCATGCAGCTGTGCAACGCCTTTGACCTGCCGATCGTCTCGCTGTGCGACACGCCGGGCTTCATGGTGGGCCCTGAAGCGGAGAAGACGGCCACCGTGCGCCACGTCTGCCGGATGTTCGTCACGGCGGGCAACCTGCGCGTGCCGCTCTTCACGGTGGTGCTGCGCAAGGGCTACGGCCTTGGGGCGATGGCGATGGCGGCGGGCGGCTTCCAGGCGCCGTTCTTCACGGCGTCGTGGCCGAGCGGCGAATTTGGCGCCATGGGCATCGAGGGCGCCATCCGCCTCGGCTACCGGAAGGAGCTGGAAGCGGTGCAAGACCCGGCCGAGCGCGAGGCGCTGTTCCGCAAGATGGTTGACGAGGCCTACGAGCAAGGCCGCGCGCTCAACATTGCGAGCTATCTCGAGATCGACGCGGTGATCGACCCCGCCGACACGCGCCGCTGGCTGCTGCGCGGGCTGCGATCGGTGCCGCCTGCCCCGCCGCGGCATACGCGCGACCCTGCCTCGCGCCGCTTCATCGATACCTGGTAGGCCACAACGAACAATCAAGGAGACCCCATGGCTGCATCGTTCCGCTTCGCCCGTCCGTTGTCAGCGCTGGCCTGTGCCGCGACGCTGCTTTGCGCACCGCAGGCGCACGCCGCCGATGCCGCGCCGATCAAGGTCGCGTTCATCGATCAGCTGAGTGGCCCGCTCTCCAACGTGGGCGAGCAGTTCCTGGCCAACATCAAGCTCGCCATCGACGACGCCAACGCGCAGCCGCAGGGCGTGCTCAGCGGTGCGCGCTACGAACTGTCGACGTACGACAACAAGCTCTCGGCGCAGGACAGCCTGTCGGCGTTGCAGAGCGCGATCGATGCCGGCGCGAAGATCGTCTTCACAGGGGGTTCGGGCTCGTCCGTGGTGGCGGCCATGGTCGATGCGGCCACGAAGCACAACGAGCGCAATCCCGCCAAGCGCGTGCTCATCATCAACTACGCGTCGATCGACCCGGACCTGACGGGCGCGCACTGCAGCTTCTGGCACTTCGCCACCGAGGCGAACACGGCCATGAAGATGCGCGCGCTGGCCAACTTCGTGAAGACGCAGCCCGACATCCGCAAGGTCTACTCGCTCAACCAGGATTACGCGCATGGGCGGCTGTGGGCGTCGCTGGGCAAGCAGATGATCTCTGCGGCACGGCCCGACGTGCAGTTCACCGGCGAGACGCTGCACCCGATCGGCAAGGTGAAGGACTTCGCGCCCTATGCTTCGAAAGCCAAGGCCAGCGGCGCCGATACGCTGCTCACTGGCAACTGGGGGCAGGATCTGAACCTGCTCATCAAGGCCGCCGGTGACATGGGCTACGACGTGCGCTACCTGAACCACAGTGGCGCGGGCGCACCCGGCACAGTGCTGGCGGTATCACAGGCCAAGCTCGGCAAGGTGACGTGGGTGTCGGAATGGACGCCGGGCAGCGGCAACGCGCAGCTGATGCAGATGGACGCCCGTGCCCGGCAGACGGCCGCCGGCGAGCATTTCGCACCGCGGACCGTGCTCTCGGTCGAACTGCTGACCGATGCCATCCGCAAGGCCCATTCGGCCGACCCGCTGAAGATCGCCCTTGCCCTGGAGGGCATGCAGAAGCAGAGCTTCCTCGGCGAAGTCACCATGCGCAAGGTCGACCACCAACTGCTGCTGCCGCAGGTCGTCTCGACGATCGCACCGGTGGACGGCAAGACCGTCAAGGTCGGCTATGACGGCACGCAATGGGGCCACAAGACCGAAAGCACCACCGCCGCCAAAGACCTCGACCTGCCGACCACGTGCAAGATGAAGCGGCCGGCAGGCGCGTGACGGTTCAGTCTGCGCGGTCGGTGCGCAAGGGGCCGTACTCGATCGGCACCCAGGCGAAGGCCTTGCCGTCCTTGCGCACGTGGCCCAGGCCCGGGAACGGCAGATGCGCACCGGCCACCCACAGCTTGTTCTGCGCCGCGTCGGCAAACAGCTTGCGGCGCGAGGCCACGGCCTGCTTCTGGTCGACGTCGTATTCGAACGCGACCTCGGGGTGCTGGAACTGCACCGCGTGGCTGTGGACGATGTCGCCCCACACCAGCAGGCTGCGGCCCTTGGAACTCACCAGGTAGCCGCTATGCCCCGGCGTATGGCCGTTCGCCACCACCGAGCGCACGCCCTCCACCACTTCGTCGCCGGGCTTGAACTGCTTCAGCCTGCCGGCGGCGGCGTACGGCGCCACGGCATCGCGTGCCATCTTGAAGAACGGCTGCATGTCTTTCGGCTTGGATGCCGCGATCGTCTCGCTGAGCCAGAAATCCGCTTCCGGCGCAGCCACATACACCTGCGCGTTGGGGAACGTCGGCTGGCCTTGCGGCGTCAGCAGGCCGCACGCGTGATCCGGGTGCAGATGGGTGAGCAGCACCGCATCGACCTGCTCGGGCTGGTAACCGGACGCGCGCACGTTGCCCGCCAGGCCGCCCATGGTCGGACCGAAGCAGGTACCCGAACCCGTATCGACGAGGATGCGCTTGCTGCCCGTGTCGATCAGGTAGCCGTTCACGGCAGTCTGCATGCCGGGTGTGCTCGATACGAACATGCGTGCCAGCAGGCTCTGCACCGACTGCGCGTTCATGCCCACCAGCGTTTTGGCAGGCAGGTCGACGTAGCCGTCGTACAGCGCGGTCACGACGTCATCCCCGAGCGCCATGCGGTAGTAGCCGGGCACCTGCGTGCGTTGCTGTGCAATGGCGGGTGCCGGTGTGGCGGCAGGCGTGGCGGGCTGTGCGTGGACGATGCCGACGGATGCGGCCATCGCAACGGCCGCTGCGGCGGAAGTGAGCAAACGCATGTCTTGGCTCCTGAAGATTGGCCGCTGCCCCGGTGCAGCGGCGCAAGCGCGATCATGCCACTTCCGAAGCACATGCGTTGTCGCTATTGGCGACAGGGGTATTGCCCTGAGAAGCACGCCCCAGAACAAGCCAGGCCCGACATGCCGGGCCCATTGCTTCATGCCGATTGACAGCGGCTGCGCATCCGCGGGCCAACCGGTGGCGTGCTTACTGCACCGTGAACTTCGGCGACGAATACACGGTGCCGCCGACCTTGCAGTCCGGGTCCATCGGCGCGTTGGAGAACGTGAGCGACGATTCATCGTTGTTCCACGTCGTCACCACCTTGCTCGGGCCGCACTTGCCCGCCAGGAAGACGTTGACCGCAGCGTTGTTGATGGTCAGCTGCGTGGTGCTGTCCGCCTGCCCACTCCACGGCGTGAGGCCGGTGATCAGGCCGCACGTCCCGCCACCGGCAAAGGTGGTGGACGTGATGTTGACGATGCCCGACGGCGTGATGGTGCCGTTGAACGTCACCGTGCAGTTCGCGCTCAGGACGCCCTTGGACAACGTGGTCGCGCCGGTCACGGAGAACGGCTCGCCGTTCGGGTTCATCGGCTGGCCATCGACACGCGAAACGGTGACGGCCAGTGCGGGTGTGGCTGCTACGGTGGCAAGTGCGAGTGCAACTGCAAGAGATACGACTTTACGTGTGCTCATTTATTGCCTCACTGGAACTGACGGTGGAAACCGTCTTAAGAAAGCGGCGGGAACCCGTTCCCGTTGGACGCCCGCCGCGCCGATTTAGCCAGGTAGACAGCCGGCACCCGGCTAAAACTTGTACGACACCCCCACGAACGTGATGATCGGATTGGCCTTCAGCGTGGTCTTCGTGGTGGCGAGCGTCGTGCCGTCCGCGGCCTTGATCACGGTGGCGGCTTCGGTCTTGAGCGGGATGTACGACACCGTTGCCGTCAGCGCCCAGCGCTCGTTGATGGCATAGCTCGCGCCCAGGTTGAAGATCGGCGACCACGACGACGAGGATTTCCCCTCCACGCTCGTCGGCCCCGGCTTGCCCGCACCCGCGGCGAGCACGCTGCCCAGCTCGCGATTGACGGCCGAAGCAAAGTTCGGATTCAGCTCGATGTTGGTGAAGAAGCTGTAGACCACGCCCGCGCCCACGAACGGCCGGAACTTCGATTGCGCATGCCCGAAGTAGTACTGCAGGATGACGCCGGGGCTCCACTGGCGCGCCTTGCGCACCGCCGGCTGGTTCGACGGATCATCCAGGTCCACATGCCCAAGCGCGCCTGCCGGCCCGGGCGCGCGGATCACGCCATGCCCGGTCAGCTTGAATTCGGGCGGCACGCCGGCAATCGTGGTCAACGCGATGTTGTCCGTAAAGAAGTGCGTGAGCGTCAGGCCGAGCGTGTCGGCGTTGTTGACCGTCAGGCCGCTGTTGGGCGACGTGAAGCTGCGCGGCAGGCGCAGCGGGTCGTTGATCGGCGCGTTGATCACCGTGGTCGTCAGGTTGTTGCTGGAGTCCTGCGGCATGATGTGGAACCACCCCAGCGTGGCCACGTTGTCGCCGGCCTGCTGCGCCATGGCGCCGCCCGTTGCGCAAGCCGCCATTAATGCGACAGTCAGTCGTTTCATGTTCCTTCCTCCTGTTGTTCTGAGCGGGGCGTGGCGCTGCCTCGGTCATGCGCCACGCCCATGGCGTTTTCGGATGGAGCCGTCACTGCACGAAGGCGCCCACGGTGAAGTACGGGTTCTTCGTATCGCTCATGTCCAGGAAGCCGAAGGTCTTGCCGGTGAAGATCAGCTTGCCCGTCGGCGCGGAGCCTGCGGGCGCGCTCGTCTGCGTGGTGCGGATCACACCCGGCACGGTCTGCGTGAAGTCCAGGTTCAGCGGACGGGTGAGCGCGGCCTGCGAGGCGTTGAACGGGTCGAGCAGCGTGGCCTGCGTGCCGACCAGCGCCGTGGCGCGGTAGTTGAACTGGCTGTCCACGCCCGTGTATTCGCCGTCTTGCGAACCCTGCGCGACGTTCGCAGCCGGCGCCATGATCGAGATGCCGGATTCGTCGTCAGCCACGGGCGGGCCGGCCGTCAGATCAGAGTTGGCTGCGCCCACGCGAATGAAGATCGGCACGAGCTGGCCGTACAGCTTGCCCACGATCAGCACGCCCTTGCCCGCCTTGCTCGGATCGAGCGACGACACCGTCGGCGGCACCTGCGGCTGGTAGTTCAGCGTGGTGAAGGCCGGCGCGTCGCTGCGCAAGGTGAACTTCTGGTTGACCGTGGCGGTGGAGGTCAGGCATGCACCGCCGTTCTTCACGCCGAGGTTGTCGCATTCGGTGTACGTGCCGTCTGCGTTGATGGTGAAGCGCGCATCGACCGCCTGCTGCGAGAAGCTCTGCGACGGCACCTGGTGATAGCCCAACTGGTTGTAGTTGCCCGCGATCTTGCTCAGATCGGTCTCGGTGTTCGAGAAGCTGATGAACGGGTAATACGGAAAGGTCGTCTGCGGAATCCTGCCCACGCCGACAATGCCGTCGAACTGGATCGTCGCGCCCGGAATCGTGCCGCCCAGCACGCCCTGCCCGAGGAAGAATCGCGCGGGCCGGCTCGGGTCGAGGCTTGCGTTGTTCAGGCGGAACGCGCACTGGTTGAGCTTCTCGGTCGGCAGCGCCGTCTCCTGCGTGAGCGTGCCGGTCTGCACGTTGTTGGGCGCCGTATCGCGTGTGGGTGCCACGGTGCCGGTCTTGACCGGAATCGGCGAGGCCAGGTACGTGATCTGGTACGTCATCTTGGTGGTGTCGAGCTGCACCTTCACAAGTTCGCCCGAGCCCGAGCCCCCGGTGAAGACGGTGTTGTAGTCGATCGCTTGCGGACACAGGCGCTGGATCACGGGCGGCGGCGGGTCGTCTCCACCGCCGCATCCCGTCAAGAGTGTCGCCGTCATCGGTGCGCACGCGAGCGCTGCCAGCCATTTACGCCATTGCATTTGCGTCTCCTCCATATCGTTGTTCAGACGCGGCAGCGCGCCGGCGCTGCCGCATGCGGTTGCGTTGCTGCGCGCCCTACTGGACGAACGCGCCTACCGTGAAGAACGGGTTGTACTTGTTGTTGTTCATGAGCATTGCGTACACGTCGCCCACCTTCACGGCGACGCCCTTGTCGCCGGCCTTGAACAGCGCGACGTTGCCGCTTGCCCCTTGCGCGTTGAAGTCGTTCTGCGCGGTGACGATCAACTTGCCGGGCGAGGCCTGCGTGTAGTCGAGCCCGAACTGCGCCGTCACACGCGAGGTGAGCGGGTTGATGAAGGCGGCCGTGCCGTTCTGGAACAGCGTGGACGTGTAGTTCGCGGCGAGCGTGGAGACGGCCGTACCGTCGCTGCAGTTGCCGGCTTCCGGATGGAAGAAGCCATTGCTGTAGGTGCCGGGAAGCTCGGGGTGCGGGACCGTACCATTGATGCCGTTGAAACCGCCGATGTTGGTGGTCGGCCCATTCGAAGTCACGAGGCCGCATGCCGATGCGCTCGTCGCACCGATGTAGCCGCCCGCGAGCGCGTTCGTCGGGATGGGCGTCACTGGCGTCAGGATCGAGATGCCGATCTGGTCATCGCCCACCGAGGCCAGCAGGTTCGCGGGGTCGCTGTACGAGTACCCCACGCGGATCACCACCGGCACCACCTGCCCGCCAAGCTTGCCGACGATCATGATGCCCTTGGCCTGGCTCGGCGCCAGCAGCATCAACGGCGAGACCTGACCGACGTAGGCATAGGCGGTGTTCGGGCCGGTCGGATGGCTGACGAACACGTTGTCCGGCGAGCCGTCGTCGTTCTGGCGCAGCGTCCACGGCGTACCGGTGGTGTGGCAGGAGTAGTCCGACGCGTCCGGCGTGCAGGAGCCGTCGGCGTTGAGCGTTTGCGTCCAGTTGACGGCGTCCGGCTCCCAGCCTTGCGGCGAAGATGTCTGGTTACCCGAACCGGTCGGGGTGACATGCACGCCGAGCTCGTTGTAGCGGCCGGCGACTTGCGAGAAGTCCGTCACGGTCTCGGAGAAGCCGAGGAACGGATAAAAGTCGAACGTGCGCGACGGCACGACGCCGATGGGCACACCCGGAAGCGGCCCATCAAACTGGATCGTCGCGCCCGGAATACCGCCGCCGACGATCCCCTTGCCGACAAACAGCATCGGCGGATCCTGCGGGTTGACGGTGATCGCATAGCTGTTGTCGGCCGTCTTGCCCGACTGCAGCACGAAGGCACAGCGGTTCTGCTCGGCCGTCGGCAGATTCGTCGGATGGACGAACGTACCGTTGATCGTCAGGCCCTTGCGCGTGTTGTTGATCTGTCCCGCAGAAGTCGGCACCGACGACTCGATGAACTGCATCTGGTACGTGTTCTTGCTCGTATCGAACCGGACCTTGATGTACTCGCCGCTGCCCGAGCCGCCGGTGTACGTGGTCGAGTAATCGAGCGACGCCGGGCACAGGCTGGTGGGTGTACTGGGCGTGGTCGTCGCGCCGCTCGGAGGGCACGAGCTGCCCGAGCACTGCGCCACGTCCGACGAACCGGGGTCATCCGCCCCGCCGCACCCGCCGATGAAAGGCACGGCCGCCAGGCAACTGGCTGCCATGACAACAAAAAGATGACGTCGACTTCCCATGGTGTCTCCTCGCGTTTTCGGAACTTGTTGTGCTGGCGCCGGCGGTATCCGGCCAATACTCCGTCTGCCGCGCATGGAAGCCGGCAGCGCACGCTTCGTCTTGTCGACAGGCCGAGCGGCAAACGACGGAAACGACAAGCGTGCTTGAACGCGTGCGACCCGCAATGCGCGGGTATCACGCAGATCGGCCAGGCGCCGATCTCAAAACAATGAATGTGAGGCTGCTACCGCAGGCGAGCCGGATCGCCGCCGCGATGACGATGACGCGCGTGGGCACGCGCAGAAGCGGAATGTTGGAATGGCCCGTTTTGAATGCGTAACATCCTGTGTCTCCGAAGGTACGCTACTGGCTATTTACTTGTCGTTATGGCGGAAACTATGGTCCGCGCCGAGTATGAAGTAAATAGAGATTTCATTCAAAACACCGCCGACCATCCCCTGTACAAGCAGGCGCGGCGCGGGCTGCCGATTTTTCAAACGAGGGAATGAAACGGTTTCCTTTGAAGTGTTTTAAACCTATCCCCCATTGAGCGGATTGGCGCGCCGGCATTATCGAATTCAGGAATCAGCCGATATTTCTTGGAAGGGAAGTGTTTTAGCAAAAGCCGGTCCCGGAAGGGCAAGGCGCTCTTGGCCGCACCAGACTGAAGGGGCCGGCACCCATGTCGGCCAGCAAGAGACTACGTCGAGGGAAGAAAAGATGGTGGGCCCCCCGGGAGTCGAACCCGGCACCAACGGATTATGAGTCCGCTGCTCTAACCAAGCATGAGCTAGAGGCCCAAGGTGTGCGGCGCCCGAACAGGCGCCCGGCAAAAAGAAACCCGGCGGGTTAGGCCGGGCCATGTATGCGATTTTACCCGAAAGTGGGCCGAAGCCCACCCCTGGATTCGACCTTAGCTGCCTTCGAGGAAGCTCTTCAGCTTGTCGGAACGGCTCGGATGGCGCAGCTTGCGCAGTGCCTTCGCCTCGATCTGCCGGATACGTTCGCGCGTCACGTCGAACTGCTTGCCGACCTCTTCCAGCGTGTGGTCGGTGCTCATCTCGATACCGAAGCGCATGCGCAGCACCTTGGCTTCGCGCGGCGTCAGCGAATCGAGCACGTCCTTCACCACACCGCGCATCGAACCATGCAGCGCCGCTTCGGCCGGGGCCAGCGTGTTCGTATCCTCGATGAAGTCGCCCAGATGGGAGTCGTCGTCGTCACCGATCGGCGTTTCCATGGAGATCGGCTCCTTGGCGATCTTCATGATCTTGCGGATCTTGTCTTCCGGCATCTCCATCTTCTCGGCCAGCGTTGCCGGATCCGGCTCCTGGCCGGTTTCCTGCAGGATCTGACGCGAGATGCGGTTCATCTTGTTGATCGTCTCGATCATGTGAACCGGAATACGGATGGTGCGCGCCTGATCCGCGATCGAGCGCGTGATGGCCTGGCGGATCCACCACGTCGCGTACGTCGAGAACTTGTAGCCACGGCGGTATTCGAACTTGTCCACCGCCTTCATCAGGCCGATGTTGCCTTCCTGGATCAGGTCGAGGAACTGCAGGCCGCGGTTGGTGTACTTCTTCGCGATCGAGATCACCAGACGCAGGTTGGCCTCGGTCATCTCGCGCTTGGCCTCGCGGGCGCGGCGCTCGCCTTCCGACATCTTGCGGTTGACGTCCTTCAGCTCGGCCAGCGGCAGAACGACGCGCGCCTGCAGGTCGATCAGCTTCTGCTGCAGCTCGTGCACGGCCGGCACGTTGCGCTCGACGATGGCGCTGTACGGTTTGCCGTCGGCCACGACGGACTGGATCCAGTCCAGGTTGGTCTCGTTGCCAGGGAAACGCGCGACGAAATCGGCGCGCGGCATGCCGCACTTGTCGACCACGATGTTCAGGATCGCGCGTTCGAGCTTGCGCACCTCGTCCACCTGGCCGCGCAGCGTGTCGCACAGGCGCTCGACGTTGCGCGCCGTGAAGCGGATCGTCATCAGTTCGTTCTGGATGGCTTCCTGCGCCTTCAGGTACGGCTTGGACTTGTAGCCTTCCTTCTCGAACGCGCGGCGCATCTTGTCGAACTGGTCGGCGATGATGCGGAACTTCTCGAGCGCAGCCTGCTTAAGCTCTTCGAGCTGACGCGCAGACGCGGCCGACGCGCCGGCGCCGTCATCGTCTTCGTCTTCTTCTTCGTCGCCTTCCTCTTCGGCTTCCTCGTCCTCGAAGTCTTCGTCTTCCTCGGCTTGCGCGGCGGCAGCGGCCTCGGCTTCGGCATTCGGGTCGATCAGGCCGTCGATGAACTCGTCGATCTTGGCTTCGTCATTGGCCACGCGCTCGCCCATGGCGAGGATTTCCGAAATGGTGACCGGGCAGGCCGAGATGGCCATGACCATGTCCTTCAGGCCGGCTTCGATGCGCTTGGCGATCTCGATTTCGCCTTCGCGCGTGAGCAGCTCGACCGTGCCCATTTCGCGCATGTACATGCGCACCGGGTCAGTCGTGCGACCGAATTCGGAGTCCACCGTCGACAGCGCGGCTTCGGCTTCTTCCTCCGCCTCTTCTTCCGTGGTCACGGAAGGCGCGTTGTCGTTCAGGAGCAGCGTTTCGGCGTCCGGCGCCTGCTCGTACACGGCCACGCCGATGTCGTTGAGCGTGGCAACCAGCGTCTCCATCGACTCCACGTCGACCATGTCGTCGGGGAGGTGGTCGTTGATTTCGGCGTAGGTCAGGTAGCCACGCGATTTGCCCAGCTTGATCAGCGCCTTGAGCTTCTGGCGGCGAGCCTCGAGCTCTTCTTCCGAACCGCCTTGCTGCGAGGCCGCGAATTCCTTGAGCAGGGCCTTTTCCTTGGCCTTGCGGTCACGGGCCTTCAGCTTCTCGGATTTCGGCGCCGGAGCGGCGGGGGTGTCAAATTCTTCAGTCACGTCCGTGCTGCTGTCGTCATCTGCCTGCGTCTCGGCCTTGGGCTTGCGACCGCGCTTCTTGGGCTCGGCTGCCGCCGCCGCGCGGGGCGCAGGGGGAGTTGGGGTGGGAGTGGCCGCTGCCTGGGCCGTGCGCTTGGTGTCCTCCGCTGCCGCCTTGGTCGGCTTGGCTGCGGTGCTGGTACGAGCGGTACCCGTCTTGGTTGCGCGCGCGCTGGCAGTGGTCTGCTTGCTCTCGACTTCGGTAACTTTCGATTTCGCCACGGTGGTTGTCTTGCCCTTGAGTGCGACGGAAGCGGCTTTGCCGCCAGGTCTGGCGCTCGTGCTCATCGACGTCGAGACCTTGCCTGAGGTTGAAGATTGGACTGCACCCTTTGTGCGTGGTGCCGTTTTGGCGGCGACGGCGATGTCGGCGGACTGGCGCGGCTGGGCTTTCCCCGTCTTTGCCGGCGCAGTGGCCTTGGTTCCCGCCTGCCCCACATGGGTCCGACCGTTTGCGACTTTCGCCGTTCCCGCTGTGGTCTTTCCGCCCCCGGCGCCGCGCGCCGATGAGACTCGCGTGGCAGAAACAGAAGCAGGACTGGCCTTGGAACCGGCCTTCGCGGAGGTCTTCACCTTCACCATGGGCACGCTCACTCCCCCGAAAATGGGAAAAAGGTCTTGCAATCCAAACCGGCTATTCTAGCACGTCAGACCCGGCCGGTCTAAACGAAAATCGGGTTTTCGCCTGAAAAATCAAGGGGCTACCCGCAATGGCCCGCCCCGTCTGGCCCCGGCGCTGCGGCGTCGGCGCTACACGAGCTGCCGGCGGCGGCTGATCTCGGCCACCAGCCAGCGCATGCGCTCCTTGTCGTCGTCGCTCGCATGGCCGGCTTCCATCTTGCGCTGCAGCATCTCCAACTCACGCTTGAGCGGCTCGGCGAGCATCTTCTGCACCGCAGTATCAAACTCCAAGATCGCGGGCTCGAGTTCGATGTCGTCCTGCAGCACGGCGGTACGCAGGCCGGCAAAGGCTTCGGCGTAAGGCGTCTGCCCCAGGCGCTCGACAAAGGCGCCGAAGTGCACGTCCGGGCCCGCGGCATCGCATTCGGCCAACAGTCCTGCCAGTACCTCACCTTGGGGCAGTTCGGGCGCTGTCAACTGGGCGCGCGCATCGGCATCGAGCCGGCCGGCCAGGGCCGGATACCGCATCAGCAACCGCAGCACCTTCTGCTCCAGCGCGGTCGGTGCCGTACGCGCCACACGCGGGCGCTTCTGCGTCATGCGGCCTGCCTGGGCGGGGTCGCTGCGCAGGCCGCACAGCGCTTCGATGTCGGCGGGCGTGGTGCCGGTCAGTTCGGCCAGGCCGCGCACGATCTGCAGGCGCAGGCCGCCGGCCGGCATCGCAGCGAGCAGCGGCTTGGCTTCGTACTGCGCGCGGGCACGGCCCTCGGGCTGGCGCAGGTCGAGATCTTCCGTCACGGCCTGCAGCAGGAAGCGCGACAGCGGCATAGCGTTGTGGACTTCCCGGGCGAACGCCTCGGTGCCCTCTTCGCGCACGAACGTGTCCGGATCGTGCTCGGGCGGCAGGAACAGGAACTTGATCGTCTTGTTGTCTGTGGCGTGCGGCAGGCAGGCTTCCAGCGCGCGGCGCGCGGCCCGGCGCCCGGCGCTGTCCCCGTCGAACGAGAAGATCACGGTATCGACCTGCCGCAGCAGCTTCTGCACGTGGATGGGCGTGCAGGCCGTACCGAGCGTGGCGACGGCGTTGGCAAACCCGAGCTGCGCCAGCGCGACGACGTCCATGTAGCCTTCCACGACCAGCACGTAGTCGAACTCGCGGATGGCGCTGCGCGCCTCGAACAGGCCGTACAGCTCGGTGCCCTTGCTGAACAGCGGCGTCTCGGGGGAGTTGAGGTATTTGGGCTCGCCCTGCCCCAGCACCCGGCCGCCAAAGCCGATCACCACGCCCTTGGTATTGCGGATGGGGAACATGATGCGATCGCGGAAGCGGTCGTAGCGGCGGTGCGTGCCGTCGGCGCCGGTCTTCTCGCTTTCGATGACCAGGCCCGCTTCGATCAGCGGCGCCGCAACGGCGTCGTCCCGGTACGGGCCGAACACGGCTTCGAGCGATTGCCAGTCGTCGGGCGCATATCCGAGGCCGAAGTGCGCGGCGATCTCGCCCGTCAGGCCGCGGCCCTTGAGATATTGGATGGCGTTGGGTGCGCTGCGCAGCTGCTTGCGGTAGTGGTCGCAGGCACGGGCCATGATGTCGCCCAGGGCGACCGTCTTGGCCTGCTGCTCGGCGCGGGCGGCCGGTGGCAGGCCCCCGCGCTCCTCGGGCACCACCATGCCGACGGACTGCGCGAGGTCCTTGATGGCCTCGACATACGACAGGCCCGAAAACTCCATCAGGAAGCCGATGGCCGAGCCGTGCGCGCCGCATCCGAAGCAGTGATAGAACTGCTTGGTGGGCGACACCGAGAACGACGGCGACTTCTCGTTATGAAACGGGCACAGCCCCATGAAGTTGGCGCCGCCCTTCTTCAGCTGCACGTAGCGGCCCACCACGTCGACGATGTCGACGCGGTTGAGCAGGTCGTCAATGAACGGCTGCGGGATCACGCGCGGTGCGCCCCTGTGGGGAACGTTGGTCGGGCAGGATCAGGCGCCGGCAAGCACCGCCTTCACGCGGGCGGAGACTTGCGTCATGTCGGCGCGGCCGGCGAGGGCCGGCTTGAGGATGCCCATCACCTTGCCCATGTCCTGCGGACCGGCGGCACCGGCCCGGGCTACGGCCTCGCGCACCGCGGCATCGACTTCCGCTTCGGACAGCTGCGCCGGCATGTAGACCTGCAGCACGGCGACTTCCGCGGCTTCCTTTGCGACGAGGTCGTCGCGGCCGGCCTGCTCGAACGCGGCGATGGAGTCCTTGCGCTGCTTGATCATCTTGTCCACCACGGCCAGCACGGCGGCGTCATCGAGCTCGATGCGCTCATCGACCTCGCGCTGCTTGATGGCGGCCTGCAGCAGGCGGATCGTGCCCAGACGATCCATTTCCTTGGCGCGCATGGCGGCCTTCATGTCTTCCGTGATCTGTGCCTTGAGGGACATTCCGAACTCCGATAAACGGCAAAACCCGCTTGAGCGGCTGGCCCAGCGGGTTGCAAACGTAGAAAAGTGGATCGCTGATCGTAGCACAGAACCAGGACGGTTCCCGGCCCCGTCCGCGGCGTCAAGCGGCAGACACGGCCTCCCCCGCCGCCACGGCAGAGGCCCACGCCCACTGGAAGTTGTAGCCCCCGAGCCACCCCGTCACGTCGACGACCTCACCGATGAAGTAAAGGCCGGGTGCGCCCTGCGCCTCCATGGTCGTGGAGGACAGCGCACGCGTATCCACGCCGCCGCGCGTGACCTCGGCCTTGCGGTAGCCCTCGCTGCCCGACGGCGTCAGCTCCCATCGATTGAGGGCCGCACCAAGCGCACGCAGCAGTTTGTCGGGTAGCTCGGCAATCGGCGCATGCGGGTTGGCGCCATGCGTGGCGCACCAGGCCTGCGCCACGCGTTCCGGCAGTCGTTGCGCCAGCACCGTCCCGAGCTGCTTGCGCGAGCCCGACTTCTCGTCGCACAGCCACTGCGCGGCGTCCGTGTCGGGCAGCAGATCGATGGCCAGCGGCCGGCCTGCATTCCAGAAGCTCGAAATCTGGAGAATGGCCGGGCCGGACAGGCCGCGGTGCGTGAGCAGCAGGTCTTCGCGAAACGTGGTGGCGCCGCCCTTGCGGCCCTTCCCCGCCTGCTGCGCGACGGTCACATCCACTTCCATCGACACCCCGGACAGCGCCGAGAACGGCGCCCAGTGCTCGGCGTTGAACGTGAGCGGGACCAGCGCCGGATGCGTCTCGACGATCTTCAGCCCGAACTGGCGCGCAACGCGATAGCCAAAATCCGTCGCGCCGATCTTGGGAATGGACAGGCCGCCCGTGGCGATCACCAGCTTGCGCGCGACGATCTCCCCCGCGCTGGTTGAAAGCCGATACGCATCGCCCGCCTTGCCGACCTCAGCAATGGAGCAGCCGGTGCGCCAGAGGACGCCGCCCTTCTCGCACTCGGCTTCGAGCATGCGGATGATGTCTTCGGCGCTGTCGTCGCAGAAAAGCTGGCCCTTGTGCTTCTCGTGATACGGGATGCGGTAGCTGGAAACGAGGCGGATGAAATCCTGCGCCGTGTACCGCGCCAGCGCGGAGCGGCAGAAATGCGGGTTGTTCGACAGGTAATTGGCCGGCCCCGCGTTGACGTTGGTGAAGTTGCACCGGCCGCCGCCCGAGATGCGGATCTTCTCGGCGAGCCGGGTCGCGTGGTCGATCAGCACCACGCGCGCGCCCCGCTGCCCGGCCACGGCCGCGCACATCATCCCGGCCGCGCCCGCGCCGATCACCGCCACATCGCACCGCATCATGATCGCCGCGCCGCCTCTGTCTATGCCTGAAAACCGCGCATTTTAGCTTGTGCTATCTTCGGCGCCTCCCTACGGATTTCTTCCTTCACACGCCATGCTGGTCCTCGGCATCGAATCTTCCTGTGACGAAACCGGCGTCGCCCTGTACGACACGGCCGCCGGGCTGCGCGCGCACGCGCTGTATTCGCAGATCGCGATGCACCGCGAATACGGCGGCGTGGTGCCGGAACTGGCCTCGCGCGACCACATCCGCCGTGTGATCCCGCTACTGGAGGAAGTGCTGGGCAAGGCAGGCGCCACGCCCGCCGACATCGATGCGATTGCCTACACGAAGGGCCCAGGGCTGGCGGGCGCGCTGCTTGTCGGCGCCTCGGTGGCGAACGCCCTGGCGTTTGCGCTGGGCAAACCGGTGGTGGGCGTGCATCACCTCGAGGGCCATCTGCTCTCGCCGCTGCTGGAGGCCGACCGGCCCGAGTTTCCGTTCCTGGCGCTGCTCGTTTCGGGCGGGCACACGCAGTTGATGCGCGTCGACGGCGTCGGCCAGTACACGCTGCTTGGCGAAACGCTCGACGACGCGGCCGGCGAGGCGTTCGACAAGACCGCCAAGCTGCTCGGCCTCGGCTACCCCGGCGGCCCGGCGGTGTCGCGCCTGGCCGAATTCGGCAACCCAGGGGTGTTCGACCTGCCCCGGCCGATGTTGCACTCGGGCAATTTCGATTTCTCGTTCGCGGGACTGAAGACGGCGGTGCTCACGCAAGTGCGCAAGCTGAACCTGACCGACAGCGAAACCTGCTACCAGCCGCGCGCCGACCTTGCCCGCGCGTTTGTCGATGCGATCGTTGAAGTACTCGTCAGCAAGACGCTGCGGGCGGCGCGCGAGCATGGCCTCAAGCGCATCGTCGTGGCGGGCGGCGTGGGCGCCAACCGCCAGTTACGCGAGGGGCTCAACGCTGAAGGCAAGAAGCGCGGCCTGCGTGTGTACTACCCCGACCTGCAGTTCTGTACCGACAACGGCGCGATGATCGCGTTTGCCGGCGCGATGCGGCTGCAGGCAGACCCTGCGCAGGTGCAGGACGGCTACGGCTTCGGCGTCACGCCCCGATGGGACCTCGAAGACATCCGCATCCACCGCGCATGAAAAAAGCCGCTCGGATGAGCGGCTGTTTCTTGCAGCGCGGCGCGTCGATCACTTGTCCGTGCGCTTGTCGCGCTCGATCAGCGCATAGGCGCTGTGGTTGTGAATCGATTCGAAGTTCTCGGCTTCCAGCGTGTAGGCGACGATGCGGTCGTCCTGGTTCAGGCGCATGGCGATATCGCGCACCAGGTCTTCCACGAACTTCGGGTTTTCGTACGCACGCTCGGTCACGAACTTCTCGTCCGGGCGCTTGAGCAGGCCCCACAGTTCGCACGAGGCTTCTTCTTCAGCCATGCGGATCAGCGCTTCGACGGGCGTGTCGGCCGCCAGTTCGGCGTCGATCGTGATGTGCGAACGCTGGTTGTGCGCGCCGTACTGCGAGATCTTCTTCGAGCACGGGCACAGGCTCGTGACCGGCACCAGCGCCTTGACGCGGACCGTGGTATGGCCGTTGCGCACTTCGCCGATCATCGTCACCTCATAGTCCATCAGCGACTGCACGCCCGACACCGGGGCCGTCTTGCTGACGAAATACGGGAAGTGGACTTCGATACGGCCGGCGTCGGCCTCGAGCTTCTCCAGCATCTTTTCCAGCAGCAACTGGAACTGGGCCAGGTTCAGCGGCTCGCGCTCTTCTTCGAGCAGCGCGACGAAACGCGACATGTGCGTGCCCTTCTGGTCGGCCGGCAGGTGCACGTCCAGGTTGAACGTGCCCACGGTGTTCTGCACGCCCGACGGCGTCTGCAGCGACATCGGGTAACGCACCCCGCGCACGCCAACGCGCTGGATCGGAATCTGGCGGGTATCGTGGCTGGACTGCACGTCCGGCATGGCGAAGGCCGGGTTCATATCGTTCATGATCGGTTTCCTTTACGGTCGCCCGGCCATCGCAGTCGACCGGAACGCAACGAGTGTGAAACCGCGGAACCTGGCTGATCGAGACCACCCCTCAAGTGATCGTCTCAACCCATCCCGCGACTGCGCACACAATTCACAAAATGGACTGGCGGAGTGTAAGGGAAATTTCCCACCTCTGCAGTCAACTACTCAAACCCGCAGAAGCAATACGGGTGATTGATTCTGCCTATGCATGATGTGTTGCTCAGGCAACACGCGCGGCCGTGGCTCGCGGCTGTACGGCAAAACGCTCGCGGATGGAGGCGAGGATGCCGTTGGCGTCGAGCCCACATTGCGCGAGCAGCACCGCATGGTCGCCGTGATCGACGAAGCGGTCAGGCAATCCAAGCTGGAGCACCGGCGTGGCGACACCGGCCGCGGCCAGCGCTTCGACGCAGGCGCTGCCGGCGCCGCCCATCACGCAGCCTTCCTCCACCGTCACCACGTAATCGTGCGTGCGTGCCATGTCCAGCACGCAAGCGGCGTCCAGCGGTTTGACGAAGCGCATGTTCACCACGGTCGCATCGAGGCGCTCGGCAGCGGCGGTGGCGGGCGCCACCATCGAGCCAAACGCCAGGATTGCCACGCGCTGGCCCGCAGGCGCCGCGGATGCACGGCGGACCTCCGCCTTGCCAAGCGGCAGCGGCTCCAACGTGGGCTCCACCGCAATGCCCGGGCCGGCGCCGCGCGGATAGCGCACCGCCGTCGGGCAATCCTGCGCGAATGCCGTGTTCAACAGCCGGCGGCATTCGTTCTCGTCGGCCGGCGTCATCACCATCATGTTCGGGATGCAACGCAGATACGCAATGTCGTACGCGCCGGCGTGCGTAGCCCCGTCCGCGCCGACCAGGCCGGCGCGGTCCAGCGCAAACACCACCGGCAGGTTCTGCAGCGCCACGTCGTGGATCAGTTGGTCATACCCGCGCTGCAGGAACGTCGAATAGATCGCGACGACGGGCTTCAGACCCTCGCAGGCCAGGCCGCCAGCGAACGTGACGGCGTGCTGCTCGGCGATGCCGACGTCGTAATAGCGGTCGGGAAAGCGCTGTTCGAACTCGACCATGCCCGAGCCCTCGCGCATGGCGGGCGTGATGCCGATCAGGCGCTTGTCGGCTGCGGCCATGTCGCACAGCCATTGCCCGAACACCTGCGTGTACGTCACCTTGGCCGGGCGTGCGGACGGTTTGATGCCTTCCTGCGGATTGAACTTGCCGGGGCCGTGATACAGGATCGGGTCCGCCTCGGCCAGCTTGTAGCCCTGGCCCTTCTTGGTGACCACGTGGAGGAACTGCGGACCACCGCCTTCCAGCGCGCGTTGGCGGATGTTCTGCAGCGTCGGCACGAGCGATTCGAGGTCGTGCCCATCGATCGGGCCGATGTAATTGAAGCCGAACTCTTCGAACATCGTGGCCGGCACGAGCATGCCCTTGGCGTGCTCCTCGAAGCGTTTGGCGAATTCGAGCACCGGCGGCGCCACCGACAGCAGCTTCTCCACCCCCTTCTTGGTCGCCGCGTAGAACTGGCCGCTCATCAGCCGCGCCAGGTAGCGGTTGAGCGCCCCCACCGGCGGCGAGATCGACATGTCGTTGTCGTTGAGCACCACCACCAGCGGCAGGTCTTTGTAGACGCCCGCGTTGTTCATGGCCTCGAAGGCCATGCCGGCGCTCATCGCACCGTCACCGATGACGGCAATGGCGACACGCTGTTCACCGTTGGTCTTTGCGCCCAGCGCCATGCCCAGCGCGGCGGAAATCGACGTGGACGAGTGCGCCGTGCCGAACGTGTCGTACGGGCTTTCGCTGCGGCGCGGGAAGCCGGAGATGCCGTCCAGCTGGCGCAGCGTGCTCATCTGGTCACGGCGCCCCGTGAGGATCTTGTGCGGATAGCTCTGGTGGCCGACGTCCCACACGATGCGGTCTTCCGGCGTGTTGAAGACGTAGTGCAGCGCGATGGTCAGCTCCACCGTGCCGAGGTTGGACGACAGATGGCCGCCCGTCTGGGAGACGGAATCGAGCACGAAGGCGCGCAGCTCATCCGCCAGGGGCCCGAGCTGGCGACGGTCCAGGCGGCGCAGGTCGGCCGGGTCGTCGATGGTGTTCAGAAGTTCGTACGTCATGTGGGACCGCCGCTTTGGCGTTTTGGCAAAGACTTCTACCGTCTATGCAATGTTGTTCAGTGGCCACGCCGCACGATCAGGTCGGCCATCTCGGCCAACCGTACGGTGCGCGCCTCGCCGGCTTCGCGGGCCAGCCGCGCGACCGCCGCGACGGCCGCGGCATGCAGCTCGTCCGCCAGCGCACGGGCCTGATCGAGCCCCAGGATGGACACATAGGTCGGCTTGTCATTGGCCTCGTCCTTGCCAGCCGTCTTGCCGAGCGTCGCCGTGTCGGCCGTCACGTCGAGGATGTCGTCGACGACCTGGAACGCCAGCCCAACGGCAGCCGCGTAGGCATCCACCTGCTGCAGTGCCCCGGCCTGCACACCCGCACAGAGCGCCCCCATACGCAGGCTCGCCCGCAGCAGCGCGCCGGTCTTCATGCGATGCATCGCTTCCAGGGCGTCTTGCGACAGCGCCACGCCAACACTTTGCAGGTCGATTGCCTGCCCGCCCGCCATGCCGACCGACCCCGAAGCGCGCGCCAACTCGCTGACCAACGCGGCCCGCATGGCCGGGGCGACCGGGTCCAGCTCGGCCAGCACGGTGAAGGCCTGCGTCTGCAAGGCGTCGCCCACCAGCAGGGCGGTCGCTTCATCATAGGCGCGATGCACGGTCGGGCGGCCGCGGCGCAGGTCATCGTCGTCCATGCATGGCATGTCGTCGTGGACCAGCGAGTAGGCGTGGATCATTTCCACTGCGCAACTCACGCCATCGAGCGCCTCGGGCGATGCGTCACCCAGCGCACCGGCGGCATGTGCCAGGAGCGGCCGCACGCGCTTGCCGCCGCCCAGGGCGGCATACCGCATGGCGGCATGCAGGCGCTGCGGCGATACGGTTTCGGCGGGCAGGGCGCGGTCGAGCGCCTCTTCGGTCCGCGCCACCACCGACGCCATCCATTGCGAGAAGTCGGTCATGCGCCGGCCTGCTCGTTCGGGCTGCCGTCGTCGGCCAGCGGCTTCAGGGCGTCGCCATCGAGCACGCGCACCTGCTGCTCCACGCGCTCCAGCACCTGCTGGCAATACCGGACCAGCTCGGCCCCGCGGCGATACGCCGCAAGCGAGGCCTCCAGCGGCAGTTCACCGGATTCCATGCTGGCGACCAGGGTTTCGAGCTCGGCCATGGCCGCTTCATAAGATGCCGGGGCTGCGGCGGGAGTGGCGGACGCGTCGCCGGCAGCGGCGGAGGCGTCGTTAGAGGCACGGGGCATGCCGGTTGCGAATGAGAAAAGGACAATCCGGCATTTTACGGCAAATCGGCGTGCGTTCTGCGCATATGGCGCAGGGCGGCGGCTTCCGGGCGGTTGGAAGCGGCGGCGACGGCGGCGGACACCGGCAGGACCGGCGGGCAGCCGAAAGGCGACGAAAAATCAGGGACTTATCGATTTCCCTGGGGTACAATCCCCCCCTTTCCTCCAAAGGCCGGGCCGGCATACACCGCCCCGTACCGGTGGTTCGGGTCTGTTGGCCCATCAAGCGTATGGTCGTTGGCCCAAGCGGGGGCCGGCAGCGCTCGTTTTTTCATTTCAACAGACCTTGAGCCGCCCGCCGATGGCGTCCTTTCCCAAATCGATCTTTTCGATGGTTGGGTTGTTCACTGCTTTCACCGTTATTGGGAGTGGGGATAATGTCCAATCTCAGCACCGCACTGAACCTGGTGCCGTCTGAAACCCAGTTGCCCGTCTCTGCATACTTTGACGAGGCGCTGTATCAAACTGAAATCGAACGTCTGTTCAAGCAGGGCCCGGGCTATGTCGGCCACGAGCTGATGGTTCCGGAGGTGGGTGACTACCACACGCTCGCCGCCGAATCCGAAGGCCGCGTGCTGGTCCGCAACCCGAACGGCGTCGAACTGCTCTCCAACGTGTGCCGGCATCGGCAGGCCATCATGCTCAATGGGCGCGGCAATGCCCAGAACATCGTGTGTCCGCTGCACCGCTGGACGTACGATCTCAAGGGCGAGCTTCTGGGCGCGCCGCATTTCGCGCAGCAGCCGTGCGTGCACCTGTCGCGCTCGCCGCTGCAGAACTGGAACGGCCTGCTGTTCGAGGGCAAACGCGATGTCCGCAATGACTTGGCCCGCCTGGGCGTGGCGCGCGATCTCGACTTCTCCGGCTACATGCTCGACCACGTCGAGGTGCACGACTGCAACTACAACTGGAAGACCTTCATCGAGGTGTACCTCGAGGACTACCACGTCGTGCCCTTCCACCCCGGTCTGGGCCAGTTCGTCTCGTGTGACGACCTGCAATGGGAATTCGGCGAGTGGCACAGCGTGCAGACCGTCGGCATCCACGCCAATTTGCGCAAGCCAGGCACACCGGCGTACCAGAAGTGGCACGACGCCGTGCTGCGCTTCAACAACGGTGAGATGCCCAAGTACGGCGCGATCTGGCTCACGTACTACCCGAACGTGATGGTCGAGTGGTATCCGAACGTGCTGGTGGTCTCGACCCTGCATCCGATGGGCCCGGCCAAGACCCGCAACGTGGTCGAGTTCTACTACCCGGAAGAGATCGTCCTGTTCGAGCGCGAGTTCGTGGAGGCCGAACGGGCCGCCTACATGGAAACCTGCATCGAAGACGACGAGATCGCCGAACGCATGGACGCCGGCCGCCTGGCGCTGCTCAAGCGCGGCACGAGCGAAGTCGGCCCGTATCAGTCCCCCATGGAAGACGGCATGCAGCACTTTCACGAATGGTATCGCCGCGTCATGGATTACTGACCATAGGCATCCGCCGCCTTCCGCGTCACAATACGAACGGTGCAGCCCTTGTGGCCTGCGCCGTTTTTTTTGCCCTTCGCCCATGCCCGCCGATACTGCAGTCGAAGCCGCCCAGACGGCCACCAGTTCCTCCCGCCAGTCGTTGTGGATGATCCTTGCGGCTTTCGCGTTTTCTGCGATGGGCGTATGCGTCAAGCTCGCCTCGGCGCACTACAGCACCGGCGAAATCGTCTTCTACCGCAGCGTGATCGGCATGGCGCTGATGGGCGCCGTGCTGTACCGCACGGGCGCTGGCATCCGTACGCCGTATCTCACGTCGCACATCAAGCGCAGCGTGTTCGGCGTGACGTCGCTGCTGCTGTGGTTCACCTCCATCAGCCTGCTGCCGCTGGCGACGGCCATGACGCTGAACTACATGTCGCCGGTGTGGATTGCGCTGATCATCGGCGCGGGCGCCACGCTGGCCGGCAAGCCGGGCGGCGCCGATCGCAAGATGGTGACAGCGATCCTGATGTCGTTCATCGGGGTGATCTGCCTGCTGCAGCCCAGTGTCGGGCCGTCGCAGATGACCGGCGGCATGGTCGGGCTGGTGTCCGGCGTATTTACCGCCCTCGCCTATGTGGAGGTCCGCCAACTGGGCGACCTGGGCGAGAACGAGGCGCGCATCGTCTTCTACTTCTCGCTGGTGAGCGCGGTGGCGGGCGGCGTGTGGATGCTGATTGGCGGCGCACAGCCGCATACGTGGGCAAGCGCGGGACTGCTGCTGGCCGTTGGCCTGCTCGCCACGCTAGGCCAGACTGCCATGACGCGCGCCTACAAGCGCGGCAATACGCTGCTGACGGCCAACCTCCAGTACACCGGCATCGTGTTTGCGAGCGGTTGGGGTATGTTGTTGTGGCACGACCACCTGAACGCGTTGTCGTGGGCGGGCATGGCGCTCATCATCGGGAGCGGCATCGTGACCACGATCATGCGGGCCCGCCAGTCGGGCAGCGAGCATCCGACGCCACAGACCGCCGTGTCCGGCCCGGAAGCCGAGATTCACCCAGAAGTTTGATCGAACCCCGGAGATTGCCGCCATGAGCGAACGCGCTCACTACGCCACCCTCATCACCGCGCCGCAACTGGCCGCGCTGCAGCAAAGCGCGCCGCAGAGCGTTGTCGTCATCGATTGCAGCTTCGACCTGGCCGACCCGGCCGCCGGACGCGAGGCGTATCACGCCAAGCACATCCGTGGCGCGTTCTACTTGCACCTCGACAACGAGCTGTCCGGCCCCAAGACGGGCACCAACGGCCGGCATCCGCTGCCCGATGCCGACGCGCTCGTCGCCCGGCTGCAGGCGCTGGGCGTGAACGACGATTCGCAAGTCGTCGCCTATGACCGCCAGGGCAGCATGTATGCCGCCCGGCTGTGGTGGCTGCTGCGCTGGGTCGGCCACGCCGACGTGGCCGTGCTCGACGGCGGCCTGCAGGCGTGGGAGGCCGGGCACTATCCCGTCGAAAACGTCGTGCCTGAAGAGCCGCAGCTGGTGGCTGCCCCGGGCAACCTGACGCGCAAGCCGTCGCTTGCGCCGCTGGTGACGGTGGATATCGTCCAGAAGTATCTCGGGCAGCCTGGCAAGCCCATCATCGATGCCCGCGCGCCGGACCGCTACCGCGGCGAGAACGAGACGCTCGATCCGGTCGGCGGACACATCCCCGGCGCTCGCAACCGGTTCTTCCGCGACAACCTGCGTGCCGACGGCACATTCAAACCGGCCGAACAATTACGCGCCGAGTTTGCCGGCGTGCTGGCCGGCGCCAAGCCCGAAGACGCCATGCTGCAATGCGGCTCCGGCGTGACGGCATGCCACAACGCGCTGGCGATGGAAATTGCCGGCCTCCAGGGCGCGGCGCTGTACGCGGGCTCATGGAGCGAGTGGTGCGCCGATCCATCGCGCCCGGTCGCCACGGGACCGAACCCCTGACGCCCCAAGGCGCCTGGATGCCACCGGAAAAATGCCCGGCATGGACCGGGCTTTTTTCCTCGCCTGATTCGGGCGCTCAGTGCGCGTGTCCGTGCAGGCCTTCCGTGAGCAGGAAGATCATCCCGACCCCGGCGACGATCAGCGCAACCTGCACGGCGGATTCCTGCCAGCGCGGCCGCCGCTTCATCTGCGGCATCAGATCGCACACGGCGATGTAGATGAAGCTGCTCGGGCTCTTCGTCATTTCGTGTGGAACCCAACAGTCACAATGACTCCTGGTCGTCGAGCCCGGTGGGCATGTGTGCAGGCCGCTGGCCGGCCTGTGCACATGTCCACGAGGCGTGTTTGATCAGGAGGATGAGTCCATGGGCATTGCCGTAGAAGCTCTGTTCACCAGCGCGCTGGGCTTGCAGCCGCCGTGGGTCGTCGATGACGTCAGGCTCGACACGGCCAAGCGGCGTATCGACTTCGAGATCGGCTGCCACACCAGCAGGCTCGCCTGCCCGGCATGCGGTGCGGCCACGCAACCGGTGCACGACCGGCTGCGCCGATCCTGGCGGCACCTGGACTTCTTCCAGTTCGAGGCCTGGCTGCACTGCGACGTGCCGCGCGTGGCCTGCGGTGCCTGCGGCAAGACCACGCAGGTGGCCGTGCCCTGGGCGCGTCCGGGCTCGGGCTTCACCGCGGCGTTCGAAGCGCTGGCGCTGACCTTGTGCCTGGACCTGCCGGTGCGCCAGGCCGCCGAGTTGCTGCGCTGCAAGGACAAGCGGCTGTGGCGGCGCATCGAGTTCTACGTCGCGCAGGCGCGTGCGCTGGAAGACTTCGCCGGCGTGCGCACGGTGGGCATCGACGAGACCAGCCTGCGGCGCGGGCAGCACTACATCACCGTCGTGCACGACCTGGATCGCAAGCGGCTGCTGTTCGCCACCGAGGGGCGCGAGCACCGCACGGTGGTGGAGTTCGCCGAGGATCTGAGGGCCCATGGCGGCGATCCCGCCCAGGTGCGGCACGTGTGCATGGACATGAGCGCGGCCTACGCCAAGGGCGTGGCGCTGGCGTTGCCCGAGGCGCAGATCAGCTACGACCGCTTTCACGTCGTCTCGATGGCCATCGAGGCGATGGACCAGGTGCGCCGCGCGGAGATGGCCACCGACGCGCAGGCGGTGCGAGCCGCGCTGGGCGCTGGCGGCCGCAAGACGCTCAGGCAGCTGCTGTGGGGCATGCGGCGCAACCCCAGCAGCTGGAGCGCCCGCCAGCTCCAGGCGATGCACTGGCTGCAGCGCTCGACGCTCAAGAGCGCGCGGGCGTGGCGGCTGAAGATGGCGCTGCGCGCGGTGTACGCACGGGCCACAGCGCACAACAGCATCGAACAGGCCGCATCCGACCTCAGGGCCTGGCTGAGCTGGGCGCGGCGCTGTCGGCTCGAGCCGTTCAAGAAGCTGGCCGCCACGCTCAAGGAGCGGTTCGACGCGGTGGTGCGCGGCATGGTCGATCACCGCAGCAACGCCTTCGTCGAGGCGATGAACGGACTGCTGCAGCAGGCCAAGCGCGCCGCGCGCGGCTTCAGGACGAGCCAGAACTTCATCGCCATCGCCTACCTGCGCATGTCCAAGCTCAAGCACCTGCCGGCCAGCCCGTTCGCGCCGGCGATGCCCCAGTGACAGTGTTGCTTTCCACACGAAACGACATGGAGCCGCTGCTCGACGCAACCACCAGCACATACGGGATCCATGACGTCAGACGGTCGAGCAGGTAGTAGCCCAGCACGGCCCCCACCAGTGCACAGACGCTGCACAGCAGGTTGTAGACAAAGGCACGCGTCTTCGAGAAGCCTGCGTTCAGCAGCACCATGAAGTCGCCGATCTCCTGCGGGATTTCGTGCGCGGCAATCGCCAGGGCCGTCACGATGCCGACCTTGATGTCCGCCAGGAACGCAGCCGCAATGACAATGCCGTCGGAAAAATTGTGCAGCCCGTCGCCCACCAGGATCATGAGCCCGCTGCGCCCGGCCTCCTGCCGATCATGTCCGTGGTGGTGGCCATGCCCGTCGCCCTCATGGTGATGCGAGTGGCGGATCAGCGAGATCTTCTCGAGCAGGAAAAAGCCCAGCAGCCCCGCGAGTAGCGTGGCGAACAGCGCGTGTGTGTTCGGCACGACGCCGTGGTGCGCCTCAAATGCCTCGGGCAGGGAATGCAGCAGCGACGTTGCCAGCAGCACACCGACCGAAAAGCTGACCATGCGATCGACCACGCGCGCCAGCACGGTCAGCGAAAGCACGGCGGCGCCGGCCATGCTGCCGATGCCCGACAGTGCGGTGGCCAGGAGGATGCCTAACAGGGTGGTATCGAGGGTCATGTGGCGGGAGCCGACAAACGCAACACAGTTGCAAGAAGGCACGCATTGTATGCCCGTTTGCCGTCCTTTGCCAGCGCAACCAAATACAAAAGGCCCCAAGCGATGGCATGGGGCCGTCGTGCAAGCAGCGGACGCGGCCTATTCCACGCCGTGGTCCTTGAACCAGGCGACGCACTTCTTCCAGCCGTCTTCCGCATCCGCCTTGACGTAGCTGGGCCGGTAGTCGGCATGGAACGCGTGGCCGGAATTCGGATAGACGATGATGCGCGACGCGCGGGCCTTCGGGTTCTTGGAATGCTCGAGCGCCTGCTTCATGGCGTTGACGGCATCCTGCGTGATGCCGGTGTCCTTGGCGCCGTACAGGCCCAGCACGGGGGCCTTGAGCTCGTCGACACGGTCGATCGGAAACGCCGGCTGCAGCGCACTGGGATTGCCCTTCAGGTGGCCATACCATGCCACCGCCGCCTTGATATCGGGGCTGTGTTCGGCAAACAGCCAGGTCTGGCGGCCGCCCCAGCAGAAACCGGTGATGCCGATGCGCGCGGCGTCGCCGCCGTTCTGCTTGACCCACGCCACCGTGGCCTCCAGGTCGCCCGTCACCTGCGCGTCGGGCACCTTGGAGATGATCTTCTCCTGTAGCTCGCTGATCGTCGCGATCGACTGCGGGTCGCCTTGGCGCACGAACAGCTCCGGCGCGATGGCGAGATAGCCGAGCTTGGCGAAGCGCCGGCAGACATCGGCGATGTACTCGTGCACACCGAAGATCTCGCTGACCACGATCACCACGGGCAGCTTCGTCTTGCCCTCCGGCTGGGCGCGGTAGGCGGGCATCTTGAAGTCGCCCACCGGCACCGTGACCTCGCCGGCCGTCAAGCCATTGAAATCGGTCTTGATGGCCTGTGCGGACACCGGCAAGGCCGCTGCCGCAAACGCCGAACCCAGCGCCGTCTTCATGAAGCCGCGCCGATCGAAGCTGCGGCCGGGTACCAGACTCTCCACTTCTGCTTCAAGCTGCATCGCACTCTCCTCACGCCCTCGGGCGGTTACGGTGGACGAAGCGGCTAGTGTAGCTTGACGCGCGGATTCGTCTTGCTGCGCAGCCAGTGCGTGACCGTATCGAGCGCCATGCGTATAAAGCCGTGCAGCGCCATCACGTGCATGCGATACAGCGAGGTGTACATCAGCCGGGCCATCAACCCCTCGATGAACATCGAGCCGCCGATCAGGCCGCCCATGAGGCTCCCCACGGCGCTGAAGTGCCCCAGCGAGACGAGCGAGCCGAGATCCTTGAACGCGAACGGCTCGGCCGGTTTGCCTTCAAGCCGCAAACGCAGCGCCTTGAACAGATACGTCGCCTGCTGGTGCGCGGCCTGGGCGCGCGGCGGCACGCTGCCCGACGTTTCGGGCCATGGGCAGCTGGCGCAATCGCCAAACGCATAGATCGTCTCTTCGCCGTCGACCTGCAGCGTGCGCGAGACGATCACCTGCCCCAGCTTGTTGACCGGCAGGCCCAACTCACCCAGCACCGACGGCGCCCGGATGCCTGCGGCCCACACAGTCAGATCGGCCGGGATGGACTTGCCGCTCGCGGTATTGACGGCGGTGCCGGTGACTTCCGTCACGCGCTCGCCGGTAATGACGTCGACGTTGAGCTTGTGAAGCAGCTTGGTCGTCTCGGCTGAGACACGCTCGGACAGCGCCGGCAGGATGCGCGGCCCGCCCTCGATGAGGTGGATGCAGATATCGCGGCGCGGGTCCAGCTTGTGCAGGCCATAGGCGGCCAGGACGTGCGCCGTGTTGCGCAGCTCGGCCGACAACTCCACGCCGGTCGCACCGGCGCCCACGATGGCGATATCGACCTGCGAGCGTGCGCCCGGCACGCCGTTCTGGGCACGCATGCAGGCAGAGATCAGCTTGCGGCGGAAGCGCTCGGCCTGCGACGCGGTATCGAGCGCGATGGCGTGTTCAGCGGTGCCCGGCACGCCGAAGAAATGCGTCACGCTGCCAATGGAGAGCACCAGCACGTCGTACGGAATGGCGCGCTCGGGCAGCACCTCCGTGCCGTCGGCATCGAGATAGCCCGACACGGTGATCGTCTTGCCGGCGCGATCGAGCGCCTTCAGTTCGCCCTGCTGGAATTCGAAGCCATGCCAGCGCGCCTGCGCGGCGTATTCGAGCTGGTGCGTGTTCGGATCCATGCTGCCAGCAGCGACTTCGTGCAGAAGCGGCTTCCAGATATGGGTCGGATTGCGATCGACCAGCACGATCTGCGCGGTGCCCCGCTTGCCGAGCCTGTCGCCAAGACGCGTGGCGAGTTCGAGCCCGCCCGCGCCGCCGCCCACCACCACAATGCGCGGTCCGCCCGCGCCGTCGGCCTGCCCTGCCATACCGTTCTCCTGGAGCTTTGAATCTTTGGAATCACGTCCAGTCTGCTGCAACGCAAAACCCGCCGCAACCCCGCATCAATGGATACGGCGGATCATCGGCGATGGATGCTGCGGCCGCACGCACACTGCCTTGGCAGGAAACCAAACGCCATGCCTTGCGGAACGGCAAGCGGGCAGCCGCCTCAGTGCGCTTCTTCCCAGTTGGCGCCGGCACCGACTTCGGCCACCAGCGGCACGCGCAGTGTTGCGACGCCACACATCAGTTCCGGCAACCGCTCGCGCACGACGGCCAGCTCATCCTGCGGGACCTCCAGGACCAGTTCATCGTGCACCTGCATGACGAGGCGCGAGCGCATCGCATCGCGCTCGAGCCATCCCTGCACGGCGAGCATCGACAGCTTGATGAGGTCAGCGGCCGTGCCCTGCATCGGCGCGTTGATGGCGGCGCGCTCGGCCGCCTGGCGGCGCGGGCCGTTGCCGCCGTTGATGTCGGGCAGCCAGAGTCGCCGCCCGAAGACGGTTTCCACATAGCCGCGCTCCCGCGCGGTCTGGCGCGTTTCGTCCATGTAGCGCGCGGCGCCGGGATAGCGGGCGAAATAACGGTCGATATAGAGCTTGGCGGCGTCGCGGCCAATGCCAAGGTTGCTCGCCAGCCCGAACGCGCTCATGCCGTAGATGAGGCCGAAGTTGATGACCTTGGCTACGCGGCGCTGGTCGGGCGTCACCTCCAGCGGCGTGACGTTGAACACCTCGGCGGCGGTCGCGCGGTGCACGTCCTGACCCTCACGGAAGGCGCGCAACAGGCCTTCGTCCTGCGACAGATGCGCCATGATGCGAAGCTCGATCTGCGAGTAGTCGGCCGAAACGATCACGCTGCCCTCCGGCGCGATGAAGGCCTCGCGGATGCGCCGCCCTTCTTCGGTGCGCACCGGAATGTTCTGCAGGTTCGGCTCGGTGGAGGCAAGACGCCCCGTGACCGCCGTCGCCTGACCGTAGGTGGTGTGGACCCGGCCAGTGCGCGGATTGACCATCTTCGGCAGCTTGTCGGTGTAGGTCGACTTGAGCTTGGCGAGCCCCCGGAAATCGAGCAGCAGCTTCGGCAGCGGGTAATCCTCGGCGAGCTTCTGCAGCACCTCTTCATCGGTGGAGGGCGCGCCGCTGGCGGTCTTCTTGATGATGGGCAGCTTCAGCTGGTTGAAGAAGATCTCGCCGATCTGCTTGGGAGAATTCAGGTTGAACGGCTGCCCCGCCAGCGCAAACGCCTGCTCTTCGAGCTCCAGCAGGCGCTGGCCAAGCTCGGCACTCTGCCGGGCCAGGCGCTCGCCGTCGACCAGCACGCCGTTGCGCTCCATCTTCTGCAGCACGATGGAGGTCGGCATCTCGATCTCTTCGTAGACGTAGCGCAGCTTCTCGTCATCTGCCACCTTGGGGAACAGCGTGCGATGCAGCCGCAGCGTGATGTCGGCATCTTCGGCCGCGTATTCGGTCGCGCGATCGAGCGGCACCTCATCGAAGCCGATCTGCGATGCGCCCTTGCCGCACACGGCTTCGTACGTGATGGTCTTCAGGTGCAGCACGCGTTCGGCCAGCGCGTCCATGCCGTGATTGCGGTGCGATTCCAGCACGTACGATTCGAGCATGGTGTCGTGCAGGATGCCGCGCAGCGCAATGCCGTGGTTGGCAAACACGTGCGCGTCGTACTTCAGATGCTGACCGACCTTCTTGCGCGATTCGTCTTCGAGCCACAGCTTCATGCGTGCGAGCACGGCGTCGCGCGAGAGTTGCGCCGCGCCGTCGAGCCCCGCCACATCGGGCCCCCGATGCGCGACCGGGATGTAGCATGCCTCGCCCGGCTTGACCGAGAGCGAAATGCCCACCAGCTGCGCGAGCATGGGGTCGATCGAGGTCGTCTCGGTATCGATGCAGACGAGGTCCACTTCATCGAGCCGCCGCATCCACGATTCGAGCTGCGCCTCGGTAGTCACGGTCTCGTACCGGACTTCATCCGGCGGCGCTTCCACGTCGAACAGGTTGGCCTGCGGCTGCGTGGCCTCGCCGGCGTAGTTCTTCACTGGCGTTGCCGCCTTGCGTGCAGCACCGACGCTGCGCGTATCCGGCAGCGCTTCACCCGAGGCCTCGCGCAGCCACGTCTTGAAGCCGTAGCGGCTGAAGAAATCGACGAGCTGGGCCTTGTCTTCGCCGCCGTCGATGAGTGCGTCGAACGTCGGCACTTCCTTCGAGAGGTCGCAGTCGACCTTGACCGTCAGCAATTCGCGGCCCTTGGGCAGCCACTCGAGCGTGTTGCGCAGGTTGTCGCCCACCACGCCCTTGATCTCGCCCGCCCGCGCGATGATGTTGTCGAGCGAGCCGAATTCGGTCAGCCATTTGACCGCGGTCTTCGGGCCGACTTTCGGCACGCCCGGCACGTTGTCGACCGTGTCGCCGATGAGCGAGAGATAGTCGACGATGCGCTCGGGCGGCACACCGAACTTCGCCAGCACACCGGGCGGGTCGAGCGTTTCGTTGGTCATGGTGTTGACCAGCGTGACGTGGTCATTCACCAGTTGGGCGAGGTCCTTGTCACCCGTTGAGACGATGGTGCGAACGCCTTCCCTGGCGGCACGTTTGGCCAGCGTGCCAATCACGTCGTCGGCCTCGACGCCATCGACCACCAAGATGGGCCAGCCCAGTGCCCGCACGGCTTCGTGGATCGGTTCGATCTGCGCGCGCAGGTCATCGGGCATGGGCGCGCGGTGCTCCTTGTAGGCCGGATAAAGGTCGTCGCGGAAGGTCTTGCCTTTGGCGTCGAAAACGCAAGCGCTATACTTGGCCGGGTAGTCGCTGCGCAGTTTGCGCAGCATGTTCACGATGCCGTAGATGGCGCCCGTAGGAAACCCTTCTCCATTTCGCAAGTCGGGCAGTGCGTGATAAGCACGGTACAGATAACTCGAGCCATCGACGAGCAACAGCGTTTCTTGACTTTCCGACATTCCCATGGACTCTAAAGTGACTGGAACGCCCAACGGCGCTTCCGACAATGGCGCTTCCGCTTCCGGCGGCGTGACACAGCAGGCTGCAGGCCCTTCCTCGGCTGAAGTTTCGGCAACGGAGCTGACGGGGGTGAGCCCTGCGCGCCGGGCCACCACGGCGGACATGGACGTCAACGTGACGGTGGGCGTGGAACACGAGCCCAAAGCCGACATCGCGCACGGCCGCACCGATCGCAAGATGATTCCCAGCCTCCGGGCACTCGCCGACGAAGAACGCGCGACCGCAAAGAAGGCGCGCGCCTCCTGGCAGATGTTCACGATTATGGCAGAGTTCATCGAGGCGACCGAGTACCTCTCGGAGATCCGCCCGGCCGTCTCGATCTACGGCAGCGCGCGCCTGCGCGAGGATTCGCCGTACTACGAACGCACCATCGAAATCGCGCGACTGTTCTCGGATGCGGGCTTCGCCGTCATCTCCGGCGGCGGCCCCGGCATCATGGAAGCGGCCAACAAGGGCGCGCATGCGGGCAAGTCTGCCAGCGTGGGCCTGAACATCGAGTTGCCGCACGAGCAGCAGGGCAATCCGTATCAAGACATTTCGATGCGCTTCCGGCATTTCTTCACGCGCAAGGTCACCTTCGTGAAGAATTCCGACGCGTTCATCGTCATGCCCGGCGGCTTCGGCACGCTCGATGAGCTGGCCGAGGTGCTCACGCTCGTGCAGACCGGCAAATCGCGCAGCGTGCCGGTGGTCATGTTCGGCAGCCGCTTCTGGAAGGGCCTGCTCGACTGGTTCCGCTTCACGCTGCTGCCGATGGGCCTGATTGCCGAGCACGACCTCGACATCATGCGCATCGTCGACGAGCCCAAGGACGCGCTCGACGCCGTCTACGAGTTCTACGAGAAACGCGAAGGCACGTCGCCGATTCCGCCCAAGGAAGAGATGTTCTACCTGTGACGCTGGTTGCGACCTCCGGTGTGACATCCGGCCCACGCCGCACGGACGATGGCGGGTGCCCGGACTGCTAGAATGTAGGGTCCCAGATCACTCGCCGGAGTCCATCATGGATTCGCTGTTTCACCTGCCCGCCGCCCTCCGCCCCGCCAATATTGCGCGCCTGATGCGCCACGCAGGGCTGCTCGCGGGCGCGGCCATCTGCCTCGCCCTGCCGGCGCACGCCGAGGTGACTTCCGACAGCGCCGGCCTGGACCTCCCCGACGTCAAGGCGATCAACAATCAGCCGATTGCCAAGCCGACCCAGGGCGCGATCCATCACGAGACCGTCAAGCCCAGCTTCGACTACCGCGACAACGACGGTACGCAGGTCGAGGAATACCGCTTCCAGAAAGGCCAGGCGCCGGACATCCACGTCAAGTCGGGCATGGGTACGTCGTACAACATGAGCAAGCCCGAAGACAGCTCGCCGCGCATCCGTGAACGCGGCAGCGTCGACCGCGTGCCCTCGGTGAATGTCCTGAAGTTCTGAATGGCTGCGCCTGAGAGGCGCACCAGCGCGGCAACATCGGCTTGCCGCGCATTCTCCTCCACCCGTCTCCTCTTCCTGAAGCATGGCTGTTTTCACCCCGGTCTCCGACGCCGAGATCGCTCTCTGGCTGGATCAATACGATGTGGGCGCCGTGCGCGCGTTTCGCGGCATTCCCTCCGGGATCGAAAACTCCAACTTCTTCCTGACCACGGAAAAGGACGGGCAGACGCATGAATACGTCGTCACCCTGTTCGAGCGGCTGACATTCGAGCAGCTACCGTTCTATCTGTACCTGATGCAGCATCTGGCACAGCACGGCATCAGCGTGCCGGCGCCGATTCCAGGCCGCGACGGCGAGATCCTGCGCACGCTCAATGGCAAACCGGCAACCATGGTGACGCGCCTCTCGGGCCGCTCGAACCTCGCGCCGACGGTGTCGGAATGCGCCATCGTCGGCGACATGCTGGCGCGCATGCACCTGGCCGGGCGCGACTATCCGCGTCATCAGCCTAACCTGCGCAGCCTGCCATGGTGGAACGAGGTGGTGCCCGACGTGGCGCCGTTCGTGCATGGCGACACACGGGCGCTGCTCGAGAGCGAACTCGCGCACCAGCAACGCTTCTTCGCCAGCGCCGACTACGCTGCGCTGCCCGAAGGCCCGTGCCATTGCGATCTGTTCCGCGACAACGTGCTGTTCGAGCCGGCGCAAGACGGTGAGCCGGAACGCCTGGGCGGCTTTTTCGACTTTTACTTCGCCGGCGTCGACAAATGGCTGTTCGACGTCGCCGTCACGGTCAACGACTGGTGCATCGACCTGGCCACCGGCGTGCTGGATACCGCGCGGGCACGCGCCATGCTCCAGGCGTACCACGCCGTACGCCCGTTCACCGCTGCCGAGGCACGACACTGGCAGGACATGCTGCGCGCCGCGGCGTATCGCTTCTGGGTCTCGCGCCTGTGGGATTTCTATCTGCCGCGCGATGCTGAACTGCTCAAGCCGCATGATCCGACCCACTTCGAGCGCGTGCTGCGCGAACGCGTCCGGGCCCACGGCCTGATTCTGAATCTACCCCAACCATGCAACTGATCGAAGTACCGGCCAAGCAAGGCTACGTGTGGCTGCGCCAGGGCGCGTGGCTGTTCCGCAAGAACCCGATCGGCTTTTTGCTGCTGCTGTTCATGTACCTGTTTGCCGCCAACCTGCTGATGCTGCTGGTACCGCCGGCAGGCGTGTTCGCCATCCTGCTGGTCAACCCCGCCATCTTTGTGGGGTTCATGTCGGCGTGCCGCGACACGGTCGCTGGCAAGCGGGTCGGCCCGGCCTCGCTCATTGCGGGCTTCCGGTCGTATGGCATGGATGCGATGCGCAGCCTGCTCAAGCTGGGCGGCATCTATGGCGTGCTGTTGCTGGTCGTCAGCGGCGTGCTGATGACGATGGTCGATGTCGACACGCTGATGACCGTGCTCAGCGACAAGCCGCTTTCCCCCGACGCCATCCGCGAGTTCTACCTGGCCATGGTGATGGGCTCGGTGCTGTACATCCCGGTGGCGGTGCTGTTCTGGTTTGCGCCGCTGCTGGTGGCATGGCACGGCATCCCGGTCGGCAAGGCACTGTTCTTCAGCTGGATGGCCGTATGGCGCAACCGGGGGGCGTTCATCGTGTACGGCGTGCTGGTGGCGATTCTGCTGATCGCCGTGCCGCTCTTCATCGATGCCCTGTTTGCATCGAGCGGTGCCAACAACATTGCGCCGCTCATCGCAACCCCGTACCGGATTCTGGTGATGGCGATTCTGTACTGCTCGTTCTACGCGACCTACCGTGGCTGCTTCAACGTCACGCAAGCGGCCGGCCAGACGACCGATACGGCGGTCTGACGATACCCCCCCGGCCCGTTCGATGTTCAGTTGATCGGGTCCAGCTTGGCGATGCCCAGCGCCAGCACCTTCACGCCATGGCGGTTGAACTTGATGTGGGCGCGCGCCTCGGCGCCCTCGCCTTCCAGCGTCGTGATGACGCCTTCCCCGAACTTGTTGTGAAACACTGACTGGCCGACGCGGAAGCCCGTGGCCTCCGCACGCTTGGCGTCGGCGTAGTTCTTGCCGGTGTCCATGCCGCCGGTCGGGCGCGTGCCGGTATAAGCCTCTTCATCGCCGCGTTCCGGGCGCTTGAACCAGTCCTTGCCCCAGGCCGATTCGGCCGTCACGCGGCGCGTGGCCTGGTATCCCGCATGCTGCGGCGTAAGCCATTTCAGCGTTTCCTCGGGCAACTCGTCGAAGAAGCGTGAACGGATGTGGTAGCGGATCTGTCCGTGCAGCACGCGGCTTTGCGCAAACGACAGGTACAGCCGTTCGCGCGCCCGCGTAATCGCCACGTACATCAGGCGGCGCTCTTCTTCCAGGCCGTCCATCTCCATCTGGCTGTTCTCGTGCGGGAACAAGCCCTCTTCGAGCCCGGTGATGAACACGACGTGGAACTCGAGCCCCTTGGCCGCGTGCACGGTCATGAGTTGCACGGCGTCCTGGCCGGCCTGCGCCTGGTTGTCGCCGGCCTCGAGCGACGCGTGCGTGAGGAATGCCACCAGCGGCGTCATCTCGGCCGGCGCTTCGTCGGTGACGAGCTCCGAGGCGGTATCGCTCTCTCCGCCTTCGATGCGCAGCATCGCGTCGTGGCGCACCGGCAAAGCCGTCGCGATGGCGTCCACGCCGTAGCCTTCCTCGGCCACGAAGGCCCGGGCCGCCGTGACGAGTTCCTGCAGGTTCTCGATGCGGTCCAGCCCTTCCTTCTCGCCCTGGTAATGCGGGATCAGGCCGCTCGCGTGGATCACGTGCTGGACGACCTCGGGCAACGTCATCTGCCGCGTATCGGCGCGCATCTGCTCGATCAGGCGCACGAACGCGGCCAGCTTGGTGCCCGCCGCACCCGTCAGGTACGGCACCGACGCCGCCAGCGAAATGCCGTACAGCCTGGCTGCATCCTGAAGCTGTTCGAGCGACCGCGCCCCGATCCCGCGTGCCGGAAAATTCACTACACGGCCGAACGCCGCGTCGTTGTCCGGGTTTTCCAGCAACTGCAGGTACGCCAGCGCGTGCTTGATCTCGGCCCGCTCGAAAAAGCGCAGACCGCCGTACACCTTGTACGGGATGCCGGCCGAGAACAGCGCATGCTCGATCACGCGCGATTGCGCATTGCTGCGATACAGGATGGCGATCTCGGAACGCGCCATGCCGCTGGCGATGCGGTCGCGGATCTCATCGACGATCCAGCCGGCTTCCTGTCCATCCGTGGCGGCCTGGTAGACGCGCACGGGCTCGCCATGGCCGGCGTCGGTGCGCAGGTTCTTGCCGAGGCGGCGCGAGTTGTGGGCGATGAGGTGGTTGGCCGTATCGAGGATGTTGCCGTGCGAGCGGTAGTTCTGCTCCAGCTTGATGCGGTGCTGCACACGGAATTCGCGCTCGAAGTCGACCATGTTCCCGACATTGGCACCGCGAAACGCGTAGATGCTCTGGTCATCGTCACCCACGGCGAAGATGGCGTTGGGCGTGACGCCCGGCTCGCCCAGGCCGGCCAGGAGCTTCAACCAGGCATATTGCAGCTTGTTCGTATCCTGGAACTCGTCGACCAGGATGTGCTTGAAGCGGCGCTGGTAGTGCGCGCGGATGGCGTCGTTGTAGCGCAGCAGTTCGTAGCAGCGCAGCAGGAGTTCGGCAAAATCGACCACGCCTTCGCGCTGGCATTGCGCATCGTAGGCGGCGTACAGGTCGGCCATGCGCCGGTCGAATTCGTTGGCGATTTCCAGATCGCCCGCACGCAAGCCCTGCTCCTTGGCCCCGTTGATGAAGTACTGGACGTTCTTGGGCGGGAATTTCTCGTCGTCGATATTGAGCGACTTGAGCAGGCGCTTGACGGCGGAAAGCTGGTCCTGCGTGTCAAGGATCTGGAACGTCTGCGGCAGACCGGCATCACGGTAGTGGGCGCGCAGCAACCGGTTGCACAGGCCGTGAAACGTGCCGATCCACATGCCGCGCGTGTTGATCGGCAGCATGGCCTGAAGACGGGCCGTCATTTCCTTGGCAGCCTTGTTGGTAAAGGTGACGGCCAGCACACCCGACGGCGACACCCGCGCACTCTGGATCAGCCACGCGATGCGGGTCGTCAGCACGCGGGTCTTGCCGCTGCCCGCCCCCGCCAGGATCAGCGCCGACTCATCGGGAAGTGTGACGGCGGCGCGTTGTTCGGGGTTCAGGTTGGCGAGCAGGTCGGACATGCGGAGGAGCCTTTGCGGAATCCCGGAATTATAGCGAGGGGTGGGGGCCTCCAGCCCGTGCGCAACGCGGACAGGCCGTATAATTCAAGGCTTTCGCCCGCCATTTTCCTGGGCCAAACGTCTCTTTGCGCCGCTTTTTGCGCCCCCTGTCAGCATGACCGATCAAAACCAAGCCCTCGCCAAGAGTTTCGAACCCGCCACCATCGAACAGAAGTGGAGCGCAGCGTGGGAAGCGATGGGCGTCTCCCGTGCGACGCTTGAAGCCGGCAAGCCGGATTTCTGCATCCAGCTGCCGCCGCCGAACGTGACGGGCACGCTGCACATGGGCCACGCGTTCAACCAGACCATCATGGACGGCCTGACGCGCCACGCGCGCATGTCGGGCGCCAACACGCTGTGGGTACCGGGCACCGACCACGCGGGCATCGCCACGCAGATCGTCGTCGAACGCCAGCTGGATGCCCAGGGCGTATCGCGCCACGACATGGGCCGCGAGAAGTTCGTCGAAAAGGTGTGGGAATGGAAGGAGCAATCGGGCTCGACCATCACCCGCCAGGTGCGCCGCATGGGGGCCTCGATCGACTGGGAGCGCGAATACTTCACGATGGACCCGAAGATGTCGCGCGCCGTCACCGACGTCTTCGTGCGCCTGTATGAGCAGGGCCTGATCTACCGCGGCAAGCGCCTGGTCAACTGGGACCCGGTGCTCGGCACCGCCGTCTCCGACCTGGAGGTGGTGAGCGAGGAGGAGGAAGGCTCGCTCTGGCACATCCGTTATCCGCTGGTCGAGGCGGATACGGTTCGCGGCCTGACGCACCTGACGGTCGCCACCACGCGTCCGGAGACGATGCTCGGCGACACGGCGGTGATGGTGCATCCCGACGATGAGCGCTACGCCCACCTGATCGGCAAGTTCGTCCACCTGCCGCTGACCGATCGCAAGATTCCGGTGATTGCCGACGAATACGTCGACCGCGAATTCGGCACCGGGGTGGTGAAGGTCACGCCGGGCCACGATTTCAACGATTACGCGGTCGGCCAGCGTCACAAGCTGCCGCAGTTGTCGATCCTGACGCTGGACGCGAAGATCGTCGCCGACGCCCCGGCCGCCTATGCCGGCATGGACCGCTTCGATGCACGCAAGAAGATCGTCGCGGACCTCGAAGCGCAAGGCCTGCTGGCCGAGGTGAAGAAACACACGCTGATGGTGCCGCGCGGCGACCGGACCGGCGTCGTGATCGAGCCGATGCTGACCGACCAATGGTTCGTCGCCATGAGCAAGCCGGCGCCGGAAGGCACGCGCTTCCCCGGCCGCTCCATTGCTGAAGTGGCGCTGGACGCGGTGCAGAGCGGCAAGATCAAGCTGGTGCCGGAGCAGTGGGTCAACACGTACAACCAGTGGCTGAACAACATCCAGGACTGGTGCATCTCGCGCCAGCTGTGGTGGGGCCACCAGATTCCGGCGTGGTACGACGACGCGGGCAACGTGTACGTCGGCCGCACCGAAGAAGAGGCGCGCGCGCAAGCTGCGGCAAAGGGCTACACCGGCGCGCTCAAGCGTGACGACGACGTGCTCGACACGTGGTTCTCGTCGGCGCTCGTGCCGTTCTCGTCGCTGGGCTGGCCGGCCGATACGCCGGAACTGAAGCACTTCCTGCCGTCCACCGTGCTCGTCACCGGTTACGACATCATCTTCTTCTGGGTGGCGCGCATGGTCATGATGACCCTGCACTTCACCGGCGAAGTGCCCTTCCACACCGTCTACGTGCACGGCCTCGTACGCGATTCGGAAGGCAAGAAGATGAGCAAGTCCGAGGGCAATACGCTGGACCCGGTGGACCTGATCGACGGCATCGCGCTGGAGCCGCTGCTGGCCAAGCGCACCACCGGCCTGCGCCGCCCGAAGGACGCGCCCAAGGTGGAAGCCCGCACGCGCAAGGAATTCCCCGAAGGCATTCCGGCGTTTGGCGCCGACGCGCTGCGCTTCACCTTCGCGTCGCTCGCCACGCTGGGGCGCAGCATCAACTTCGACCCGAGCCGCTGCGAGGGCTACCGCAACTTCTGCAACAAGCTGTGGAATGCCACGCGCTTCGTGCTGATGAACACCGAAGGCCAGGACTGCGGCATGCAGGAATGCGTCGGTGACTGCGGCCCGGAAGGCTACCTGCACTTCTCGCAGGCCGACCGCTGGATCGTCTCGCTGCTGCAGCGCGTGGAAACCGAAGTGGAAAAAGGCTTTGCCGACTACCGCTTCGACAACATCGCCAACGCCATCTACAAGTTCGTCTGGGACGAATACTGCGACTGGTACCTCGAACTCGCCAAGGTGCAGATCCAGACCGGAACGCCCGCGCAGCAGCGCGCCACCCGCCGCACGCTCCTGCGCGTGCTCGAAACCGTGCTGCGCCTGGCCCACCCGATCATCCCGTTCATCACGGAAGAGCTCTGGCAGAAGGTCGCGCCGATGGCCGGCCGCGCCAAAGGCGACGGCACCGAAAGCCTGGCACTGCAGGCGTACCCGCGCGCCGTGCTCAGCAAGATCGACGAGCAGGCCGAGCAATGGGTGCAGCAGCTGAAGGCCCTGGTCGATGCGTGCCGCAACCTGCGCGGCGAGATGAACATCTCCCCCGCGCAGCGCGTGCCGCTGTACGCCAACGGCGAGGCCGAGTTCCTGCAGGCCGCCGCCCCCTACGTGCAGGCGCTCGGCAAGCTGTCGGAAGTGAAGGTCTACACGGACGCCGCGGCCATGGAGCAGGACGGCGCCGGCGCTCCGGTCGCCATCGTCGGCGAGAACAAGCTGCTGCTGAAGGTCGAGATCGACGTCGCGGCCGAACACGCGCGCCTGTCCAAGGAAATCGACCGCCTGCGCGGGGAGATCGCCAAGTGCGAGGGCAAGCTCGGCAACGAATCGTTCGTCGCGCGCGCGCCGGCGGCGGTGGTGGAACAAGAACAGAAGCGTCTGGCGGATTTCAAAGCCACGCTCGCCAAACTGGAAGCCCAGATTGCACGCCTGCCCGTGCAGGCCGCCTGAGCCGTCGGGTCAGAATCAAACGTCGTCAAGGAAACCACGATGCAACGTGTCACCAAAGCCGTCTTCCCTGTTGCTGGCCTCGGCACCCGCTTTCTGCCGGCCACCAAGGCCAGTCCGAAGGAAATGCTGCCGGTGGTGGACAAGCCGCTGATCCAGTACGCCGTGGAGGAAGCCATGGCTGCCGGCATCACCGAGATGATCTTCGTCACGGGCCGCAGCAAGCGCGCCATTGAAGACCACTTCGACAAGGCCTACGAACTCGAAGCCGAGCTCGAAGCCAAGCAGAAGACCGCCCTGCTGGAGGTCGTGCGCTCGATCAAGCCGTCGCATGTCGATTGCTTCTACGTGCGCCAGCCCGAAGCGCTGGGCCTGGGCCATGCCGTGCAATGCGCCGAGAAGCTCGTCGGCGACACGCCCTTCGCCGTCATCCTGGCCGACGACTTGCTCGACGGCACCCCGCCCGTCATGAAGCAGATGGTCGACCTGTACGACCACTACAACTGCTCGGTGATCGGCGTGGAAGAGATCGACCGCGAGCAGAGCCGTTCGTACGGTGTGGTCGATGGCCGCCCGTGGGAAGAAGACGGCAGCGTGATCAAGATGTCGGGCATCGTTGAGAAGCCGGCGCCCGAGAACGCGCCGTCCAACCTGGGCGTGGTGGGCCGCTATATCCTCACGCCGCGCATCTTTGACCACATCCGCAATCTCAAGCCCGGCGCCGGCGGCGAACTGCAGCTGACGGACGCGATCCAATCGCTGCTGTCGGCCGAGCAGGTCCTGGCCTACCGCTACAAGGGCGTGCGCTACGACTGCGGCAGCAAGCTGGGCTACCTGAAGGCCACGGTCGAACTGGCGCTCAAGCACAAGGAAGTCGCCGACGAGTTCCGCGCGTATCTCGCCTCGCGCGGCTGATCCGGCGCGCCAGAAAAAAACCCGCGTCAGCACAGGCCGACGCGGGTTTTTTATTGCCGGGCCAGACATCGACCCGGGTCCCGTATATCCCCCTTTTGGATACAGGTTGCCGTGGCGACTATTGCGGCGCCGCCAGCGGCTTGATGGTGTTGTTCAGCAGGCTCCAGTACGAGCTCGTTGTGTACGGCAGCATCTGCTCGACGTAATTCCACCAGAAGTAGCCACCGATGAAGCGCGGATCCGCCGCCATCGTGGTGGTGCCCATCGGGTAGTACGACTTGAGCAGGCTTTGCTGCACCGACGTCGGCGCCGAGGTGCTCGACGTGCCGATCTCGCCGAAGCCGACCTTTGCCGCCGGGAAGATGCTCTCCAGCAGCTTGAAGTCGCTCGTCCACGTCGGCTTCAGCCCCGGGCAGTCCTGGTACGGGTAATAGCTGAACAGCGCGTAATCGGTGCCCTGCCGCACACGGGCCGGCAGGAAGTTCGTCGCCCAGGTGCGCCACGAATCCATCGGCAACTCGTAGCAGTTAGTGCCCTTGCCGTCGTCGTTGTAGTACATCGTCACCGAGACGAGGCCGCCCGCGCCCTTCACGATGTCGTACGCATTGCCGACCATCTGGCCGATTGCCTGCTCCTGCGCCGTGGCCGTCGCCGTGGGGCCGCTCGGGTTGGCGCGCAGCCATTCGCCGTTGATCTCGTTGGCGATTTCCCACACATCGACCACGTTCTTCAGTGTGCTCACCAATTCCTTGGTGCGTGCGCTGTAGGTGCTGGAGTCGACAGGAAAATAGTACGAATCCATCACTTCGCCCATGACGTAGGCCACTTGATGGAGCTTGACCAGCGGCGCGTAATAGTCGGCCGCCGAGGTGCCCGGGTCGAACACCACGCGTACCGTCGGCTTGTACGGAAGGTGCGTGAGCGATGCCACGATCGCGTTGATGTTGGTGACGTCATCGAGGGTGACGCCGTAGATGGGAGCCTTCGGGCGCGTAGCCTGCGCCAGCGCCGACTGCATCCCCAGGCCGGCCAGCGCTGCCGCCGCCACCAGGCCCACCTTGGCGCGCAGGCTCATACGCGCCGCCTTCTGTGCTGCTGTGGTTTCCAACATGTGTTTTATGTTCCCTCGGACGCAAACATGACGCCCAGATGTGGTAGACGAGCGCCGTCCTACCTGTGCGGTATCCCTTTCCGATGTGACCTGATTGACACACTGAACACCGAACGGCTCTCAGCGTCAGACGACGCCCGGTCGGCGCATGAACGCGCGATTAGGAGTCCGGCCGATCACTCGGCGGACCTTGCGCTTATTGGAAACTGATGCGCGTGGCGCCCCACCGGGGCAGGACGCAACCCGCCGATCCCGGCAAGCCCGCGCTTCAGAGCGCTGCCAACTACACACCCCCCGTCAGCAGACAGACGGCATGATACCGGAAGTTATGAGCAGATCAACGAAATTTAACGCTGCTTACGCAACAACAATAAAAAAGCCGCGCTCCCAGCGGAGGCGCGGCTCCTTCGAAACGCCCGTCTGGCGAGCGTCTTGACGGCTTGCCAGCCGTTACTTGTGCCGATAGTTGATGCGACCTTTGGTGAGGTCGTACGGCGACATCTCCAGCTTCACGCGGTCGCCCGCGAGAATGCGAATGCGGTGCTTCTGCATCTTGCCCGATGCGTAGGCCCAGATCTCCACGCCGTTTTCCAGTTGCACGCGAAAACGATTATCGGGCAGTGCTTCAGACACCACCCCTTCAAATTCAATCAGTTCTTCCTTGGCCAAACTCGTTCCTTTGTATGCAGCACGCAGCTGCGCCGATGGTTGCAATGATGTGATGACCCACCCGAATCCCGCTTCACACCCACGGGTGCACAGCGTATCGCCGCGATCATCTGCCCGGACAGCGGGCCTGGGGGGTACCGAATTGCACGAAACACAAATCGCGCCCGCCATTGGCGCGCGCCGTGTGGTGCAAGCGAGAGCGAAGAATGGGTGGCGGTTGCAGATGCGCGCCGCCCGGCTCGGCGCGGGGTAATCCCCGGTGCTGGATTCGGCTGCCACCGGCCACGGCAGGCGCGGCGGCGGGCCGGATTCGCCCATTATTCTATCACGGGCGGGGGCGTCGCTTCAGGTGCTTCCCGCGGCAAGCGACAGGTCCGGCACGTCGCCATCGATGATGCTTTCGGCAAAGCGCAGCGCCGCCACACGGGCGTCGCCGATGTTGGTGAACTGCTGGTCCCCCGACAGGCGGAACACCTGGGTCTGCCCTGGCTCGGGCGACTCCCCCGCCCGACAGATCATCACGGCTGCGTTGTAGCTGCGGTCTTCCCTGGCCTCGGGCCAGCGTGCCGTGCGTTCATGTTGGAAAGCCAACGGATAAATGTCGAAGCCTTTGTATTGGCCCGCCGGCGAAGTGTCCATCTCGAGTGCCCCCTTCTTGAACGTCGACTGCTGTCCGACTATACACCCGCGAGTCTGGCGTGGCGATGAAACCCGCGCCAACGTTTGGTCTAGGCCCTGCCTCCGCTTGACGTAGGGTTGCGGTGACCCAGCTTGCTGCCTATGCACGCGCATCGTCGGGCCACGCGTTGTCGCGCCATGCCGGCCGGCACGCTCGACCGGAATCATCCCGGCACGCTTTCCATATCGCATAACCGGATAGTGCGGATACACTCTATCGCCCATCCAGATAGTGGTGCTGCCATGTCCGCCCTGCCCGCTTTCGACCTGAACCTGCTGCCGATCCTGCTGGCGTTGCACGACGCCCGCAGCGTCAGCATGGCCGCGCAGCAACTCGGCATGAGCCAGCCGGGCGTGAGCACGGCGCTTGCCAAACTGCGCACGGCATTCGATGACCCGCTGTTCGTGCGCACGTCGCGCGGCATGGAGCCCACGCCGCGTGCGATGGCGCTCATCCCCGCCGCGCGCGATGTGCTCGCACGCGTGCAGCAGGGCATCCTCGACACCGGCGCGTTCGACCCGGCAACGACCACCCATCTCTTTTCGATCGCGCTCTCCGATGTAGGCGAGATGGTGTTTTTGCCGCGCATCGTCGAAGCGATGGCACGCGCGGCGCCGCGGGCGGCGGTCCAGTCGGTATCGCTGCCGCCGGCGCAGATCGAGCGGGCGCTCGAGACCGGCTCGCTGGACCTCGCCCTGGGCTATTTCCCCGACCTGAAGAAGAACAACTTCTTCCAGCAGCGCATGTTCACGCACTACTTCACGTGCATCGTGCGGGCCGACCACCCCGTCACGCGTGGCGGCAACACGAAGCTGACGATGGCGCAGTTCCTGGAATACGGTCACGCCGTGGTGCGCGCAGAAGGACGCAGCCAGGAGCTGTACGAACGCTTCCTCGAGCGCAAGCGCATTCGGCGCACGCCCACGCTGCTCACGCCGCACTACATGAGCATACCGTTCATTCTTGCGCGCACCGATCTGATTGCGACGGTGCCGCACGCGGTGGGGCTGTCGTTCATGCAATCGCACGCCAACATCCGCGCGATGGAGCCCCCGCTGGAACTCCCCAGCTTCGACCTCAAGCAGCACTGGCATCGCAAATTCCACAACGACGCGCGCAGCCGGTGGTTCCGCGCGCTGGTGTCGTCGCTCTTCAACGACGAAGCCGACGAATGGCGCGAACCCGGCCACCCGCCGGCCAAACGCAAGCACACGAAGTAGTCGACTCTGGCGCGAGTTGTTCACAATCCGAACACTCGATTGCAATGCGAACACAGAGCCTTTAGGATCATCGCCACGCGCACGCGACGCCGTTGCGGTTTCTCGGCCCACGCTTGCCGATCAACCTTTGGAGACCCTCATGAAACGCCGTGCCCTGCTGTTGACCGCCGTTGCCGCCGCGCTGATGACCGGCCTGCCGGCGCTTGCCGACGAGCCGATCAAGATCGGCCTGATCGCGCCCTTCTCCGGCCCGTTTGCCGACTACGGCAAGCAGATGGAAGGCGGCATCAAGGCGTATCAGAAGCTGCACGGCACGACCGCCGGCGGACGGCAGGTGCAGATCGTCCTGAAGGACACGACCGGCCCCGTGCCCGATGTGGCCAAACGGCTCGCGCAGGAACTGGTGGTGCGCGACAAGGTGGACTTTCTTGCCGGCTTCGGCCTCACGCCTGAAGCGCTCGCGGTGGCTCCCATCGCGCAGCAGGCCAAGAAGCCGATGGTCATCTTCAACGCAGCGTCGTCGTCGATCACGACCAAGTCGGACTACGTGACGCGCGTGTCGATGACGCTGCCGCAGATCTCCACGCCGATCGCCTCGTGGGCGCTGAAGAACGGCATTAAGCAGGTCGCCACCGTGGTGGCCGATTACGCGCCCGGCATCGACGCAGAGACGGCCTTCAGGCAGACCTTCACCGCGGGCGGCGGTCAGGTCGTGGAAGCCGTGCGCGTGCCGCTGCGCAATCCGGAATTCGCGCCGTTCATCCAGCGCGTGAAGGATACGAAGCCGCAGGCCGTGTTCGTGTTCCTGCCCGCGGGCGAGCGGGCGTGGCCTTCATGAAGGGCTTTCGCGAACGCGGGCTCGCGCAGGCCGGCATCAAGGTCATCGCCACCGGCGACCTGACGGACGACCACGTGCTGCCCGCCATGGGCGACTCGACGCTGGGCGTCATCACGTCGTTCCACTACTCCGCGGCACACGATTCCGCGCAGAATAAGACGTTCCTGAAGGCCTTCGCCGACGCGAACCCGGGCGCCGGCCGGCCGAACTTCATGGCGGTGGCCGCGTATGACGGCATCGGCGCGATCTACAACGTCATCAACAAGCTGGGCGGCAAGATCGAGGGGGAAAAGGCCATGGCCGCCTTCAAGGGCATGAAGATCGACAGCCCGCGCGGGCCCATCACCATTGACCCCGCCACGCGCGACGTCGTGCAGACGGTCTACATCCGCAAGGTCGAAAAGGTCGGCAACGAGCTCTACAACGTCGAATTCGACAAGTTCGCCGACGTGAAGGACCCGGGCAAGTAACGCTACGCCACCGACACGAGCCGTTGCAGCAACTGCGCGTCGGCCAGCAGTTCCGCGCTGGCCGATGCGTGCACGATGCGCCCGCGGTCGAGCACCAGCGCGCGCTGCGTGAGTTCCAGCGCCAGGCGGGCGTGCTGCTCCACCACGATCACCGCCATGCCGCCTTCGTCGACCAGCGTGCGGATGGCGCGGCCAAGTTCCTGCACGATGATCGGCGCAAGACCTTCCATCGGCTCATCGAGCAACAGCAACGCCGGATTCGTCACCAGTGCGCGCGCGATGGCCACCATCTGCTGCTCGCCGCCCGAGAGCTGGTTACCCAGATTGCGCCGTCGTTCCTGCAGGCGCGGAAACATCGTGTAGATGCGCGCCACATCCCATGCACCGGGGCGTGCGACGGCGGTCAGATGCTCCTCCACGGTGAGCGATGGAAACATCCAGCGCTCCTGCGGCACCCAGCCAAGCCCCGCCCGGGCACGCTTGTGCGGTGCGACCTTGGCGATGTCCGCGCCCTGCCAACGGATGCGCCCCGCGTGCAGGCGCGTGAAGCCCATCAGCGTGGCGAGCAGCGTGGTCTTGCCGACGCCGTTGCGACCCAGCAGCGCGAGACTGCCGCCGGCTTGCAGCGTGAACGACACATCGTCGAGCACGACGGCGTTGCCGTAGCCGGCGCTCACATTCTCGAACGCGAGCAGTTCAGTCATGCCCGGCCTCCCCCAGGTAGACCTCGCGCACACGCGAGTCGGCGGCAATCTCTTGCGGCGTGCCTTCGGTCAGCACACGGCCACCCACCAGCACGGTGATCCGCTCGGCAAAACGGAAGACAAGGTTCATGTCGTGCTCGATGAAGAGGATGGTGATGTCGCGCGGCAGGCTGGCGATCACTTCGAACAGTTCGGCGCTTTCGCCTGCAGGGATGCCCGCGGCGGGCTCGTCGAGCAGCAGGATGCGCGGCTGCGTGGCCAGCGCCAGGGCAATCTCCACGAGCCGCTGCTTGCCGTACGGCAACGCCTGCGTGGGCGACAGCGCATCGGCGCCCAGCTGAAGGCGGCACAGCAAGGCCATCGCCTCATCACGCGCCTCCTTGTGCGAAGCGACGGTGCGATAGCCGTGCCACGACGCGCCGCTGCGCTCGAAGATGGCGAGCATCACCGACTCCAGCACCGTCAGCCCCGGAAACAGGGTGTTGATCTGGAACGTGCGCGTCAGGCCGCGCTTGACGCGCCGGTGTGCGGGCAGGCGCGTGATGTCTTCGTTGTCGAGCAGGACCTGCCCCGCCGTGGGCGCCAGCGTGCCGGTCAACAGGTTGATGAAGGTGGTCTTGCCGGCACCGTTCGGTCCGATCAACGCGTGGCGCGCGCCGGGGGCGAACGTGAGCGAAATGTCGGCATTGGCCTGGAAGGCGCCCCAGCGTTTGGAGAGGCCGCGTGTGCTGAGCGTCGGCGCGCGCTGCATCATCGGTGGGCTCATGCGGCGCCTGCCTTGCGGGCGCGCCATGCTTTGGCGATCGTGTCCAGCCCGCCCAGGATGCCGCCACGCGCAAACAGCACGATCACCATCAGCAGGAGCCCGATCCAGAACTGCCAATAGACGGGGTTCATGCCGGCCAGCACATCCTGCGCCACCATGAACACCGCCGCGCCGATCAGCGCGCCATACAGCCGGCCCGCGCCGCCGAGCACCAGCATGATGAGCAGTTCCGCCGACCGCGAAAAGCCCAGCGAATCGAGCCCCACGAACTGCGTCGTCTGCGCGAGCAGGCCGCCAGCCACACCGGCAATCGCGGCGCTCACGGTGAAGGCGGCCACCAGCCGCATGCGGACGTTGGCGCCGATTGCCGGCATGCGCTTGGGCCCCTGCTGAATGCCCCGCAGCGACAGCCCGAACGGCGACCGCACCAGCCGCCGCAGGAACACGAACACCAGGAACAGCACGGCCAGGCTGTAGACGTACGCCGTACGACCCTGCAGGTCGAACTCGAAGGCGCCGAGCACCCTGTTCATCGTCACCCCCGAAAGGCCGTCGACACCGCCCGTGAGAAACGCCATCTTGTTGGCGGCCTCATACAGCATCAACCCAATGCCGAGCGTAACCATCAGCCGTGTCAGGTCGTGCCCGCGCACCACGAGGAAGCTCACGCAGAAGCCCGCCAGCGCGGCCACGGCGGCACCGGCGGCCAGCCCGGTCAGGGGTTCGCCCCAACCGTGCGCCGCCAGCAAGCCCGCCGTATACGCGCCAAGCCCAAAGAACCCCGCATGCCCGAGTGACACGATGCCCGCATAGCCGAGCACCAGGTCCAGCGACAACGCGAACAGCCCGACGATCAGCACCTGGCTGCCAAAGACGAGGTAATCCGGAAGCAGGAAGAACACTGCGACGGGCACACACCAGAACGCCAGCTCGAACGGCGACCAGCGCGCATCTGGCAAACCATGTGCCGGTCCGGCCGGCGCCGGCTGCGCGGAGCGCATCAGTTGCTGCAGCACGTTCATGCGCGCCTCCCCAGCAGGCCATTCGGAAACGCCACGAGCAGCACCACCATCAGCCCGTAGATGACGAACGCGCCCACCTCCGGCACGTAGTACTTGCCCGCCACGTCGAAGACGCCGAGCACCAGCGCCGCCAGCAACGTCCCCTTGATGGAGCCCGCACCGCCCACCGCCACCACGAGCAGGAAGTACACCATGTACTTGATCGGGAATGCCGGATCGAGCCCGAGCACGTCGATGCCCAGCCCGCCGCCCAGGCCCGCGAGCCCCGAGCCGAGCGCAAACGTGACCGAAAACACCAGGCTCACATTGATCCCGAGCCCCGCCGACGCCTGCTGATTGTCCACCGACGCCCTCACCTGCGCGCCGAAGCGTGTGCGCTCAATGAGCCACGCCAGCAACGCCGTCAGCACGATGACCACACCGATCAGAAAGAGCCGATAGCGCCCGACTTCCAGCCCGCTGTCCAATACGCGCAGCTGCCCGCGCAGCATCTCCGGCAGTTCCACCGGCTGCTGGGCAGGGCCCCACACGTAGGTCGCGCCGGCCATCGCCATGAACACGAGCGCGATGGAGAACAGCACCTGGTCGAGCGGGCTCGCGCGATAGAGCCGCCGGTACAGCGTGCGCTCCAGCACGAACCCGAAGGCCGCGGTGACGAGGAAAGCGATGGGCAGCGTCGCCAGGAACGGCACGCCGAGTCGGTTCATCAGAACCACGCAGACATAGCCGCCCGCCATGGCAAATGCGCCGTGCGCAAGGTTGATGAAGTGCATCAAGCCCATCGTGACCGACAGGCCGATGCTGATCAGGAACAGCAGGCTGCCGTAGGCCAGCCCGTCGAACAACACACCCAATGCGCTCAGCATGGGCCTCCTCCTTGGGCGTTTCCGGCTCAGCGGCCAGTTTGCCCGGTGTGTCGTGGCGTCTCTCCTGAGACGATTGCCGTTACGCCTTGCCGGCGGCTTCAGCATCCATCTCGGCAAACACCGTCTGCGCGAGCTGGAAGGCATGGTTGGCAGCCGGCACGCCGCAGTAGATGGCGGTCTGCAGCAGCGTCTCCTGGATCTCGTCGCGCGTCACGCCGTTGTTGGCGGCGGCACGCAGGTGCAGGCGCAGCTCGCCGTCGCGGCCCAGCGCCACCATCATGGCGATCGTCAGCAGGCTGCGTGTATGGCGCGGCAGGCCTGGGCGCGTCCAGATCTCGCCCCAGGCATAGCGCGTGATGAGATCCTGGAACGGTGCGGTGAGCTCGGTCTGGGCAGCGTTCGCGCGGTCGACGTGCGTGTCGCCCAGCACGGCGCGGCGCACCTGCATGCCGGCGGCGTAGCGTTCGCGGTCATCCATGGGCCACCTCGCGCACCACGCCGGTTGTCAGGAAGCTGACAAGCGCTTCGGTATAGCCGTCGGCCTGCTCCCAGTTGGAGAGATGCCCGGCGGCGAGCTGAACGTATTGCGCGCCCGGGACGCCATCGGCGATGGCCTGGGTCTGTGCCGGAGGCGTCGACACATCGTGCGTGCCTCCGATCACCAGCAGCGGCACACGGATGTTCGGTAGTTGCGCGCGCAGATCCGCATCCCGGATCGCTGCGCAGCAGCCGTTGTAACCCGCCGTGGGCGTGGCGAGGAACACCTTCATGAAGCCGTCGATGGCCGTCGGATGGGCCTCGGGGTAGCCCGGAGAAAACCAGCTCATCAGCTTGTCGGTGATGGCCGCCATGCCGCCGCGCTCGACCAGCGCGATGCGGTCGTTCCAGCCTTGCTGCGAACCGATGAGCGGCGCGGTGTTGCTCACAACCATGCGCGGGAAGCGCTCGCCGTGATGCGCGGCCAGCCACAAACCTGTGAGACCGCCCATCGACAGGCCACAGAACAGCGCGAGGTCGATGTCGTAGTGATCGAGCAGCGCCAGCACATCGCCGCCAAGCTGCGCCACGCCGAACGGCGCATCGGGCACGCTGGTCTGGCCATGGCCGCGCTGGTCATAGCGCAGCAGGCGGAAGTGCTGGCGCAGCGCGTCGAGCTGCGGCGCCCACATCCCGAGGCTGGTGCCGAGCGAATTGGACAGCACCAGCACCGGCTTGCCCGCCTCGTGCGTGTCGTCGAGTTCGTGATACAGGCGGACGTTGTCGTGTTCGAGCCAGGGCATGGTGTCTCCGTGGATGCGTATTACGGGTGGCGGCGAGCGTGTTCCGCCAGCACGCGGTCAACGGCCGCGCCCGCGTCGCCAAGATAGTGTGCGGGGTCGAGCAGCGCATCGAGCCGCTGCGGCGCTGCCCCGCCCCAGATGCGCTGCACGTCGGCGTCTTCGGCCAGCACGTCGCGCAGCGTTGTGTGGTTCTGTACCGCCTTGCGGCTGGCCGCTTCGACCACGTGATGGGCCTGCAGGCGGCCAAGGTCTGCGCCCAGCGCGAGCATCACCGCTTCACCGAGGATCAGGCCCTGCGTCAGGTCGAGGTTCGCGCGCATGCGCGCCGTATCGACCTGCAGGCCTTCGATGATGTCCCGCATGCGGTCGAGCGCGCCGGCGGCCAGGCATGCCATCTCGCGCAGCGTCGCCCACTGGGCCTGCCAGCCGCCGAGTGCACGTTCGTGTTCCTGCGGCAATGCCGACAGCAGCGTACTCGCCAGCCCGGGCATGCGCGTGGCCGCGGCCAGCACCGTGGCACAGCCGACCGGGTTGCGCTTGTGCGGCATGGTGGAAGACCCGCCCTTGCCCGCGCCTGATGGCTCGGCCGACTCGCCTACTTCGGTCTGCATCATCAAGGAGAGGTCGCGTGCGAAATGGCCCAACGTCCCGACCAGCAACGCGAGCGTGGTACCAATGTCGGCCACGCGATCCTGCTCGCCGTGCCAGGAGAGCGAGGGCAGCGGCAGGTCCAGTTCATGCGCCAGCGACTGGGCCACGGCGCGCCCGTGCTCCCCGAGGCTCGCGAGCGTGCCCGCCGCGCCGCCAAACTGCAGCACCGGCACATGCGCACGCAGCGCGGCAAAGCGGTCCTGCGTGCGATGCACGGCCTCCAGCCAGCCGGCCAGCTTGCGGCCGAAGGTCGTCGGCAAGGCCTGCTGCAGCCACGTGCGCGCCACCATCGGCGTATTGCGATGGCGCTGCGCCAGTGCGGCGAGCGCATCGGCAAGCTTTTGCAGATCTGCCTCGATCAGCTCGGCCGACTCGCGCCACTGCAGCATCAGGCCGGTATCGATGATGTCCTGGCTGGTCGCGCCCCAATGGACATAGCGCGCAGCGTCTTCATCATGCTGCGCGACGGCGGCCGTGAGCTGCTTGACCAGCGGAATCGCGAGATTGCCGGCGCTGACAGCCGCATTGCCCAGCGCCTCGAGATCCAGCGTCGCGTTCGCGCACACCGCGCGGATCGGCGCGACGGCATGCGCCGGAATCACGCCCACCGCGCCCTCGGCCTGCGCAAGCGCCGCTTCCACATCGAGCATCGCACGCACAGTGGCCGCATCGGACCATACCGCCAGCATGGCCGGCGTGGAGAACGCGCGATCGAGCAGTCCGCTGGTCATGGCTGCCGCCAGCTCAAACGCGTTCGATCACCAGCGCGATGCCCTGGCCCACGCCGATGCACATCGTGCACAGCGCGTAGCGGCCACCGGTGCGCTGCAGCTGATACATCGCCGTCGTCACCAGGCGCGCACCGCTCATGCCGAGCGGATGACCCAGCGCGATGGCGCCGCCGTTCGGGTTGACGCGCGGGTCGTCGTCACGCAAGCCGAGCTGGCGCATCACCGCCAGGCCCTGCGCGGCAAATGCCTCGTTCAGCTCGATCACGTCCATCTGGTCGATCGTCAGGCCGAGCTGCTTGAGCAGCTTCTGCGAAGCCGGCGCCGGGCCGATGCCCATCACGCGCGGCGGCACACCGGCGGTCGCCATGCCCACAATGCGCGCACGCGGCGTCAGGCCAAAGCGCTTGGCCGATGCCTCATTGGCGAGCAGCAGTGCGCAGGCGCCGTCGTTCACGCCCGACGCGTTGCCGGCGGTGACGGTGCCGTCCGGGCGCACCACGCCCTTGAGCTTGGCGAGCGCTTCCATGCTCGTCGCACGCGGGTGTTCGTCACGGCTGACGACGATGGGGTCCCCCTTCTTCTGCGCAATCGTCACCGGCGTGATTTCCTGCGCGAGCGTGCCGTCTTCCTGCGCACGTGCGGCGCTGGCCTGGCTGCGCAGGGCGAAGCGATCCTGGTCTTCGCGGCCGATGTTGTAGTCGGCGGCGACGTTCTCGGCAGTCTCCGGCATCGAGTCGACGCCGTACTGCGCCTTCATCAGCGGGTTGATGAAGCGCCAGCCGATGGTGGTGTCGTAGATGGCCGCGTCGCGCGAGAAGGCGCTCGTCGCCTTGCCCATCACGAACGGCGCGCGGCTCATGCTCTCCACGCCGCCAGCGATCATCAGGGAGGTTTCGCCCGCGCGGATGGCACGTGCGGCAGTGCCCGTGGCGTCCATGCCGGAGCCGCAGAGGCGGTTGATGGTCGAGCCCGGCACGCTGTCCGACAGGCCTGCCAGCAGCAGCGACATGCGGGCCACGTTGCGGTTGTCTTCGCCTGCCTGGTTGGCGCAGCCGTAGATGACGTCGTCGATCGCGGACCAGTCGACCTGCGGGTTGCGCGCCATCAGCGCCTTGAGCGGCACGGCGCCCAGGTCGTCGGCACGCACGGCGGAGAGGCTGCCGCCGTAACGGCCGATGGGGGTGCGGATGGCGTCGCAGATAAAGGCTTCGGTCATGATGTGTCTGTCTCCAACAATCGTTATGCCTGACGCAGCGGCGCCGCGGTCAATGCCTGCAGTGACGCGAAATCCAGCCCCTCGGCCATCTCGCGCACCACCAGTCCGTCGGGCGTGATGTCGATCACGGCGAGGTCGGTGTAGATGGTATCGACGCAGCCGATGCCCGTCAGCGGATACGTGCACGACGGCACGATCTTGCTCTCGCCGTGCTTGGTCTGGTGCTCCATCATCACGAAGACACGCTTGGCGCCGATAGCCAGGTCCATCGCCCCGCCCACGGCCGGAATCGCGTCCGGTGCGCCGGTGTGCCAGTTGGCCAGGTCCCCAGTGGCCGACACCTGGAAGGCGCCGAGCACGCAGTAGTCGAGATGGCCGCCCCGCATCATGGCAAACGAATCGGCATGATGGAAGAACGACGCCCCGGGCTTGATGGTGACCGGCTGCTTGCCCGCGTTGATGAGGTCTTCGTCTTCCTCGCCGGGGGCAGGCGCCGGGCCCATGCCGAGCAGGCCGTTCTCGGTGTGCAGGATGATTTCCCGGTCGGCCGGCAGCTGGTTGGCCACCAGCGTCGGCAGCCCGATGCCCAGGTTGACGACCGAGCCGTCGGGAATGTCGCGCGCGACGCGAGCGGCGATCTGGTCGCGCGTCCAGCGCTGGATCTTGGCGGTGGCTTCGGTGCTCATGCGGCCTCCCTGGCGGGCTGGGCGGCAGCGATCTGCACGACGCGCTTGACGAAAATGCCGGGCGTGACGATGTGCTCCGGGTCCAGTTCGCCCAGTTCCACGGTTTCGCTGACTTGCGCGATGGTGCACTTGGCCGCCATGGCCATCACCGGGCCGAAATTGCGCGCGGTCTTGCGATAGACGAGATTGCCCCAGCGATCGGCGCGCAGGGCCTTGATGAGTGCGTAATCGGCAGTGAGCGGCAATTCGAACACGTACGGCTTGCCGTCGATGATGCGCGTCTCCTTGCCTTCGGCCAATTGCGTGCCGTACGCGGTCGGGCAGAAGAACCCGCCGATGCCGGCCCCGGCCGCGCGGATGCGCTCGGCCAGGTTGCCCTGCGGCACCAGTTCGAGCTCGATTTCACCCGCGCGGTAGAGCGCGTCGAATACGTACGAATCGGCCTGGCGCGGAAACGAACACACGATCTTGCGCACGCGCCGCGCCTTGAGCAGCGCCGCCAGGCCCGTCTCGCCATTGCCGGCGTTGTTGTTGATGATGGTCAGCTCGCGCGCGCCCTGCGCGATGAGCCCGTCGATGAGTTCGGCAGGCATGCCGGCGGTTCCGAACCCGCCGATCATGATGGTGGCACCGTCGGGAATGTCCGCCAGCGCGGCCTCCACAGACGGACAGAGCTTGTTGATCACGTGACATTCTCCGGCAAGGGTGCCCGCGTTGCGTGCGTGGCACCGCTTGGAGCACCGCCGGGCCGGAATGGGCCCAACCGCAACCGCGCGGCTTGCGAATCTCCTGTTTGAGTGGATCGACACGGGCCTTTGCTATCCGGCCGCGCTTTGTTTTCCGTCGATGTGTTCGCTATACGAACTCACGTTCGATCCAAGAACGAATCTACGCCCGCTGCGTGAGCCGTGTCAAGGCGTACGGATGCCGGTCGCCTGTTCGACTGGCGAAATCCACGCAATGCCAGTAGGCTTGGAGCCACTGAATCGCTTTCGCCTTGTTGCATGTCTGCTGCCGAACTGCCCGCTGAAAAACCCAGCGACTCCTATGTCCAGTCCTTCGCGCGGGGGCTGTCGGTCATCCGCGCGTTCAATGCGGAGCGCCCGGCGCAGACGCTCTCCGAAGTGGCGGAGGCCACGGGTCTGACCCGCGCAGGCGCCCGGCGCATCCTGCTCACGCTGGTGAGCCTCGGCTACGTCAGCTTTGAGGGACGCCTGTTCCGCCTCACCCCGAAGATCCTCGACCTTGGCTTCGCCTACCTGACCTCGATGCCGTTCTGGAACCTGGCGGAGCCGGTGATGGAAGAGCTCGTGCAGACCGTGCACGAAAGCTGCTCGGCGTCGGTGCTCGACGGGACCGAGATCGTCTACGTGCTGCGCGTGCCGACGCAGAAGATCATCGCCCTGAACCTGTCGGTCGGCAGCCGGCTGCCGGCATTCTGCACGTCGATGGGGCGGGTGCTGCTGTCGGGCCTGCCCGAAGAGCGGCTCGACATCGTCCTGCGCGAATCCGACCGCCGCCCCCGCACGCAGCGCACCATCACCGAGGTCGACGCCCTGAAGGCCGTCATTGCCGGCGTGCGCGAACAAGGCTGGGCGCTGGTGGACCAGGAACTTGAAGAAGGCCTGATCTCGCTGTCGGCGCCGATCCGCAACCGCGCAGGCGACATCATCGCCGCCATGAACATCAGCGGGCAGGCCAACCGGACCTCGGCCAGGCAGATGACGAAGCAGTTTCTCGGCCCGCTGCAGCAGGCGGCGGAGCGTATTTCGGCGATGGTGCGTGTGCGGACCTGAGCGAAGTGCGAACACAGTCGTCCAGGTGCGCTGCGCGCCTCGCATCCGGGCTGGTTTTTCAATAAAATTGTGGCTCCGTGGGCAAAGAGGATGTCTGTGACTCAACACACCGCCATTCGCGCCGGTCTGGATGTGAAAGGTCGCCGCCGCCGAGCCTGTGCTGCGCGCATCCTGACGCTTGCCCTGCCGTTGGCGGCCGGCCCGCTGTGGGCGCAGTCGCCGCCGGCCGGTGGTCTGCTCGAATTGTCGCCGCTGGCCCGCATGCTGGTCGGGGCCGCGACAGGCCGCAGCACCGCCGCCGCCGGTGTGCCCGCACTCACGGGCCCCGCGCGCAATGCCGACCGGGCGCTCACGCAGGCCTGTACCAAAATCAACCGCTTCACCCCCGTCCCGCTCGACCGCGAGACCGCCCTGGCCCAGTGCTCGCTGGCCCAGAAGAAGAATCTCGTCTTCGTCATCACGCTGACGAACTACGCCGCGCATAGCGCCGCGTCGCAGGGTTTCCGGCTGAACTTTGTACCGATCCTGCAGAAGAACATCTGCAACAACGGCGACGTGCGCATCCTGACGCGCCTGGGGCTGAGCCTGATCTACCGCTATCGCGGCAACGACCACGAGATGGTCGGCGACGTGCCGATCAACGAATCGATCTGCGGCACGCTCTAGGGCAGGCGGTCTGCCCCGGGAATCCCCGGATGGAGCCGCATCGCCTGCCATGTCATTAATGGCGGCCAAACCTGTCTGGAGACATGGCTGTCGTGCCTGCGCCTTTGCCGCGCCAGCCCCGCCGGCCGTTCTTTTCGCGAAGGCCGCTCCCTGCCCATCCACGCACGCCCGACACCCGCTTGTGCGCCCTGTCCCGACCCGCTTGCCAACCCGCCTCTCGTGCTGCCGCCTGGGCTATAGTTGGGCGTTCCACAGCTGTCATATGGTTATCCGGAGTTCGCGCAGCCAACCCGGCTGCATGCCTGTATGCTCGCGGTCGATCTTGATCTGCACGCTGTCACCCACCCAAGTCGTCAAGGAGGAAACACGATGAAAACAGACCGACGTCTGACGCAATTGGCCGGCGCCGCCGTCCTCGCTGCTGCCACGCTGGTCGCCACCACGGCGCATGCCGACCAGCTCGCCGACATCAAGAAGAAAGGCGAACTCGTCTGCGGCGTGCTCGGCACCGACGAGCCGTTCAGCTTCCTGAAGGACCCGATGAGCCGCGAGATCGTGGGCTATGACGTCGACATGTGCGATGCCGTGGCCAAGAGCCTCGGCGTGAAGCCGGTGCTCAAGCAACTGGCCGTGGCCGCGCGCCTGCCCGAGCTGCAGCAAGGCCGCGTCGACCTGCTGGCCGCCTCGCTCACGCACAACCACGAGCGGGAGGCACAGATCGACTTTTCGGTGTCGACCTTCATCACCGGCCAGAAAGCCATGGTCAAGAAGAGCAGCGGCATCACGTCCCTCGCCCAGCTCGATGGCAAGAAGCTGCTGACGGTCAAGGGCTCCACCATGGAAGCCAACATCGCCAAGACCATCAAGAATGCCGATGTCGTGTCGTTCGACAACAGCCCGCAGGCGTTGCTGGCGCTGCAACAAGGCAAGGGGGTGGCTTACGTGAACGACGAGACCACGCTGGTCGGCAACATGGCCAAGATGGGCCCGACGGCCAAGGACTACGCGATCCTGCCGCAGAGCCTGTCGACCGAGCACATGGCGCTGGGCATCCGCAAGGGCGAGGCGGGCTTCAAGAAGCAAGTGGACGACGTGCTGCTCGGCATGGAGAAGAGCGGCGAAGCGCAGAAGCTCTACGACAAGTGGTTCGGGCCCGGCACGAAGATGAACTTCCCGCCGCGCGCCTTCAAGATCTCGACCGACAAGATCGATTAATTGCACGTCGGGCCGCCCAGACGCTGCGCTGGGCGGTATGAGATTCCATGCCCCAATTCGATTTGTCGATGCTGCTCTCGGGGCAGTATCACCAGTGGCTCGTCAGCGGTTTCTTCCTGTCGATCAAGCTGTCGGTGCTGGCCTTCGTGCTGGCGCTGCCGCTTGCCATCGTCGTGGCGCTGCTGCGGCTGGCGCCGGTTGCGCCCTTGCGCGGCATCGGCCAGACGTTCGTCGAGGCCATCCGCAACGTACCGCTGCTCGCCCACATGCTGTTCTGGTATTTCGGCGCGCCGCAGATCCTGCCGGAGTTCATCCGCGACTGGCTCTACAGCCTGAACTACGAGGCGGCGAGCGCCGTCATTGCGCTGGTGCTGTATACGGCGGCCTACATGGCGGAGGACATCCGCAGCGGCATCCGCTCGATTCCGAAGGAACAGCTTGAGGCCAGCCGCGCGCTCGGACTCTCGTTCCTGCAGGCCATGCGGCTGGTGGTGCTGCCGCAATCGCTGCGCGTGACCGTCCCGCCGCTGGTCAGCCAAACGTTGAACCTCTGGAAGAACTCGAGCATCGCCATGGTCATCGGCGTGGCGGAGCTGATGTACCAGGCGCAGCAGGTGGAAAGCGCGACCTTCCGCGGCTTCGAGGCCTTTGCGTTTGCCACCGCGGCCTATCTGACCATCTCGATCGCGATCACGGTGTTCTCGGCCTGGTACCAGCATCGCTTTCCGGTGAGGACGCTGTAGCCATGCTCGACCTCATCCAGACCTACGGCGTCTATTACCTCGTCGGCCAGTATCCGAACGGGCCGCTGGGCGGGCTGGCGCTGACGTTCCTGCTGGCATCGGCCGGCCTCGTGCTGGCGCTGCCGGTGGGCATCGTGCTGGGCCTGTGCCGCGTGAGCCCGATCGCCGCGCTGCGCGTGCCGGCCACGGCGCTGGTCTACGTGGTGCGCGGCACCCCGCTGCTGATGGTGATCTTCTGGGCGTACTTCCTGCTGCCCACCGTCACCGGGCACCGTACCGACCAGTTCAGCACCATGCTTACCGCGCTGGTGATCTTCGACGGCGCCTACCTGGCGGAGATCGTGCGCGCCGGCATCCAGGGCCTGCCGCGCGGCCAGATGGAAACGGCGCGCTCCCTCGGCCTGTCGTACATGCAGGCGATGCGGCTCGTGATCCTGCCGCAGGCGCTGCGCAACATGCTGCCGTCGCTGGTCAACCAGCTTGTCTCCACCATCAAGGAGACGTCGCTGGGCTACATCATCAGCCTGCCCGAGGTATCGTTCGTGGCGGGGCAAATCAGCACCGCCGTGATGGTCAAGTCCGCCGAGGTGTACGGCCTGCTCGGCATCAGCTACTTCGTCATGTGCTTCAGCCTGACGCGCGTGGCGTTCTACCTGGAGCGCCGGCTCGCAGCGCGTGCTCCATCCAAACCATGAACATGATCACGATCGAACACGTCGACAAGTGGTACGGCGATTACCACGCCCTGGTCGACGTCAACGAAACCGTCGCCAAGGGCGAAGTGGTGGTGGTGTGCGGGCCGTCGGGCTCGGGCAAGTCCACGCTCATCCGCACGCTGAACCGGCTCGAAGCGATCCAGAAGGGCCGCATCACCGTCAACGGGCAAGACGTGCACGCGCATGGCGTGAACGTGAACGCCCTGCGCAGCGGCATCGGCTTCGTCTTCCAGCAGTTCAACCTGTTCCCGCACCTGACCGTCCTGCAGAACTGCACACTGGCCCCGGTGCAGCTCAAGCGCATGCAGCCCCAGGAAGCCAAGGACTTTGCGATGGGGCTGCTGGAGCGCGTGGGCCTGCCGCACAAGGCCGGCGCCTATCCGAGCGAACTGTCGGGCGGCCAGCAACAGCGTGTGGCGATTGCCCGCGCGCTGGCGATGAAACCGCCGGTGATGCTGTTTGACGAACCGACTTCCGCCCTCGACCCTGAGATGGTCAACGAGGTGCTGCAGGTGATGAAGGACCTCGCCCGCGACGGCATGACCATGGTCTGCGTCACGCACGAAATGGGCTTTGCACGCGAGGTGGCCGACCGCGTCCTCTTCATGGACCAGGGTCAGGTGCTGGAACGCGCCACGCCCGAAGATTTCTTCCAGCGACCGCAGCACCCGCGGGCGCAACGCTTCCTGGCGGACATCCGCTCGCCGTGGAGCGAACCGGCCTGAACCTTTGGACAGCGGCCAAATAAAAAAACGGGGAACACTGTTCCCCGTTTTCTTTGGATGCGCGGCAACGCGGCTTATTGAATGGCCTTGTCGTTCGGATGCGCGTACAGCTCCTTCATGCCGGCCGTCATCGGGTAGTTCAGGTTCAGGCCCTTCGGCGGAATCGGCGACAGGAACCACTTCTTGTACAGGTCATTCGCCTTGCCCGACTTCATCAGGTCGGCAATCACGTCGTCGGCCACTTTCTTGAACGCCGGATCGTCCTTGCGCATCATGCAGGCGTAGGTTTCGGTCTGCAGCGGCGTGCCCGTGACCACCCAGTCGTTCTGGTTCTTGGCCTTGGTGCGCTCGCCGTACAGCAGCGGCTCGTCCATCACGAATGCCACGGCGCGGCCCGATTCCAGCGTCAGGAACGCCTGGCCGTGATCCTTCGCCAGGATCAGGTTCATCTTGTCGGCGTCCTTGGCCTCGCCATTCATCTTCTGCAGGATGCGGTCTTCGGTGGTGCCGGCGGTGGTCACCACGGTCTTGCCCTTCAGGTCGGGGAAGTCCTTGATGCCCGAGTCCTTCTTCACCAGCATCAGCATGCCGTAGATGAAGATGTTGTTCGAGAACGCGACCTGCTTCTGGCGCTCCAGGTTGTTGGTGGTCGAGCCGCACTCAAAGTCGATCGTCCCGTTCTGCAGCAGCGAGATGCGGTTCTGCGACGTGATCGGCGTGAGCTTGACCTGCAGCTTCTTGCCCACCGCCTTTTCCACGCCGGCAACGATCATGTTGGAGATCTCCTGCGAATAGCCGGTGATGGTGTTTGCGTCAGCCTGGTACGAGAACGGAATGGACGACTCGCGATAGCCGACCGAGATCACGCCCGATTGCTTGATCTTGGCCAGCGTGTCGCTCGACTGCGCCTGCGCACCGGTGGACAGCGCGGCCAGCGCACCGGCCGCAACCAGCGTCAGGCCAGACAGAATACGTTTGGTCGAATGCAAGGTCTTCATGCTTCCCCTCCTATGGGTGTGTTCGCTCCAGACTACTTGGGTTACCAATTGGCGCGGGCCGGATACGCATCATCGAGCCTGCGCGCTCGGTCTTTTGAATCTCGCTCTTGTGTCACGACGCCAGCGCATACGGCACTGGGGAAACCGCGGGCTTGCGGCCGGCAATCAGATCCGCCAACAAGCCTGCACTGCCCAGCGCCAGCGTAAAGCCCAGCGCTCCGTGACCAACGTTCAACCACAACCCTTCCACCGGCGACGCCCCCACCACGGGCACCCCCGTTGGCGTTGCAGGCCGCATGCCCGCCCACGGCGCCGCATCGGCACCCGCGTCACTGGCGCGCATGGCGCCCGGAAACAGCGCGCGCGTTTCGTCATACAGCGTCTGGGCGCGGCGCGTATCCAGCGCTGTCGACCAGCCCACCAGATCGGCCATGCCCGCCACACGCAACGTCTGCCCGATGCGGGCATAGACGATCTTGCGCGCGGCATCCGTCACGCTGATCACCGGAGCAACGTCGCCTTCCTCCAACGGCAGGCTGATGCTGTACCCCTTCAGCGGATACAGGCCGGGGTCGATGCGCAATGGACTGAGCAGCCTTGCGCTCGTCACGCCCGCTGCCATCACCACCGCATCGGCAGCAACCTGTTCGCCATCCTCAAGCTTGAGACCACGCACACGGCGGCCTTCCGTCCACAAGGATTGCACGCCGGTATTGAAGCGCAGCGTCACGTTCGGCATCTCACGCAGCCGGTTGAACAGGCCGACGCAGAGTTGATGGCAATCGGCCACATCTTCGTCAGGCGTGTAGATGGCACCGACGATCTGGTCGCGCACGCCGGCAAGCGCTGGCTCGTGAGCGATGGTCTCGTCGGGCGACAGCGCGTGCTGCTCACAACCCAACGTGGCCTGATAACCGACCTGCGCGCGGGCCGATTCAAACGCCGCCGCATCGCGGTGCACCACCAGCTTGCCCCGCCGCGCAAAGCTGAACGCCAGGTCCGGCGCCGCCTCGCGCAGCGCTTGCATGCGCGTACGGCTGTAGAACGACAGGGCCAGCAGCTCGCGCGTGGTGCGCTCGGCACGCTCACGATTGCACGCGGCAATGAAGCGCAGGCCCCAGCGCAGCAGCGCCGGGTCGAGCGAGGGCCGCAGGCGCAACGGCGAATCGCGGCGCAGCAGCCAGCCGGGCACATGCGACAGGACGCCGGGGCCTGCCAGCGGCGCCACGTAGCTGTAGCTCAGCTGGCCGCCATTGGCATAGCTGGTGCCCTCGCCCGGCCCGGGATGACGCTCGACCAGGGTGACCTGATGGCCGTCCTGAGCCAGGGCGTAGGCTGTGCTGATGCCGATGATGCCTGCGCCGACGACTGCGATGTGCATGAAGGAGCTGCGAGTTGAGGAGATGGTGCGCAGCTTAAGGAGCGTGGGCGGGGTTGCGCAAATGCGGAGTTGTTGGGGGGGATGTTGTGCGGCTATGGGTCTTTGCCTCGGGATTCCGGGGCGTGTTCGGTGCATCCCCGGTTTCATCCCCTCACTGCAACATAAACGTCTCGTACTCCAACCGCCCAAGCTTCCGATCCAGCATCACCAGGCTCGCCATCACCACCAGCAGCAGCGACACGGCAAACCCATACCCGTACCAGGCCGGCCCAAGCTGGAGTGTGATCCACGTCAGCACGCCGTTGAGCACGACAAACGCCGCGGTCAGGGCGAGCACGACGCGCCGCCGGTCGAGGTAGAAGAAGATGTTCACCACGCCGAGAAAGACGACCTGCAAGCTCGCGGCAATGGTGTCGACATACAGCAGCGGCAGGTACAGCTCCGAAATCTGCAGCACGCGCAGCACCGACGCGCCCACCGCAAACAGCACCAGCGCGGCCATGGCCTGGATCTTCACGATCTCGTACAGGCCCGCGCGGATGGTCTGCACCATCGTGTTGCGCATGTCTTCGATGTGCTCCAGCGATGCCCCGCCCCGCACGGCGTCGTAGAACGCGTCGTAGTACTCGACGAAGTCCGTCTCGATGCGCACGAGGAACACCGCCATGCCGGGAATGATGCCGAGGTACGCCAGGAACACCGGAATGTCATAGATGACCGACGCATTCAGCGGGCCGATCACCTGCTGCCCCGTGCCCGGCGCATACCAGAACATGAACTTGTCGAGCCAGATGCCGAGGTTGTACAGCAACCCGATCAGCATGAGCGACGGGTACGCGAACCGCCGATCGAACACCTCGAACGACAGGAAGCGCCGGCCGCTGAAATTGCGGTAGATGAGCGCGGCCATGCCGATCAGCAGGCACAGTTGCCCCGTGACGAAGCCCAGCAGCAGCCCTTCCAGCCCCAGCCGGTTGAACAGCAGCGCCAGCAGCACCGTGAGCGTGTAGCCGAGCAGGAAGATCCAGACGATCGCCTTGTACTGCTTCATGCCCGACAGGAAGATCACCGCGATCCAGATGTTGGCCATGACCACGAAACCGGCCAGCATCAGCAGCCGGTAGATGGCCGACTGCTGCGCAAACGCAAACAGGATCACCAACAGCCCAAGCCCGCCCGCGACCAGCGTCATCACCAGCGACACGGCGTGGTAGTTCGGCAGGATCAGGTCGTCGCGCTTCTCGAACAGCCGGTCGGACGTGAAGCGCGTGAAGGCAAGCTGCAGCGGCCCGGTCAGGATCAGGCTCACCGCAATCAGGTACGTGACCGACACCTGGAACTGCGTGATGAGCGAGCCCGGAATCACGAACGGCAGGCTGAGAATACCGATCAGCAAGATTCCGACGATGGACAGGATCCACGGCCCGGAACTGATGATGCCGGCGTAAGTGTAGGCGCGCAGCAGCCCGAGCAGGCTGTCGCGCTTGAGCATCTTGCGCAGTTCGAAACCAATGCCGGCCATCAGCGGGCTCCCTCGTGCGGCTTGTTCTGCCGGGCGTGGTGCGGGCACGCCGCCGCGGCAGCAGAAGCGGCCTTGGCACCCGTGTCTGCGGTGTGGTCCGGCAGCGTGCGCAGGTGGTCGTACAGCGCGCGGTAGGCCCCCACCATCATCTCTTGCGTGTAATAACGCTCGACGCGGGCGATGCCGGCGGCTTGCGCCTGCTGCCAGCGCGTTTCGTCGCGCAGCAGCGTCAGCACTTCAGCGGCCAATGCGGCGGGGTCGGCAATGCGGACGACCGCGCCGGCGGCACCCAGGGCTGCGTCTTCGCCATCGAGGCCGAACAGCAATTGCCGGCACGACCCGACATCCGTCGTCACGGCCGGCACGCCCGCGGCAAAACCCTCGAGCACCACCAGGGGCAGCGCCTCGCTGATGGAGCTCAGCACCAGTACGCCGACCTTGGGCAGGATGTCGTCGATCTTCTGGAAGCCCAGGAACTTGATGCGATCGCCCAGGCCCAGGCTTTCGGCCAGGCTGTGGCATTCCTGTGCGTATTCCGGGTCTTCGTCTTCGGGGCCGGCGATCCAGCCTTCGGCATCGGGCATCTCGCGCGTGATGGTGAGCATCGCGCGAATGAAGGTCTTCACGTCCTTGATGGGCACCACCCGGCCGATCAGGCACATCACAGGCGGCACGTTTGCCGGGCGCTTCTCGCGCAGCGCGGCCAGGCGCGGCAGGTTGATGCCGTTCGGGATGCTGCGCGTCTTCTCTTCCGGCGCGCCGTCGAGCACCTGACGCCGGCGGTTGCCTTCATACAGCGCGACGATCTCTTCGGCGGCGTCGTAGCAGACGCGGCCCATGGTCTCGAAAAAGCGCACCCAGAGGTCGCGGAAATAGCTGATCTGCGCGATGTCCTTTTCGAAGATGCTGCGGTTGTCGCGGATCCACTGGCTCTGGAACAGGTCGATCTTGCGTTCCTTGGTGTAGATACCGTGCTCCGACACCAGCAGCGGACGCCCGCGCCGGTAGCGCAGCAGCGCGCCCAGGAAGCCCGCATAGCCGGTGGAAACGGTGTGGAACACCTTCACCGGGATGAGGTTCTCGGCAATGCGCACGAGCTGCCACAGCGGCTTGTGCATGATCCGCACGGTCCAGAAGTAATCGGTGAACGACGGGTCGGTGCAGTAGCGCCGGTAGTAGTCCGTCATCATGTCCCAGGCGCGGTGGCTGTAGAGGAACTGCTCCTCGGCAAGCGGTCCGCCGTCGCGCAGGTCGGCGATGGAGGCACGGATCAGCTCGGCCGTCTCTTCCCTGTGCGCGGCAGTGGTGGCGTGGCGCAAGGCATCGTGCAGCTTGCGCGAGCGCTCGAAGGCAGCGGCATCGCCGCCGCTGGCCTGTACCAGCGGCGGCGGCGGGAAGTCGTACAGGTAGTGGCACTCGAGGTGCACCACGTTGTCGGGAAGGGCGTAGACGGGCTTGCCGTAATCCTCGCGGCGGCTGCCGATGAAGACAACGGCGAAGCGGATGTCTGGAAATGCCCGGATCATCTGGTTGACCCAGCTCGACACCCCGCCGCTGACGTAGGGGAACGTCCCTTCGAGCAGGAGCGCAACGTCGGCGGACTGGGCGCGTGGGAATTGGTCGTCGCTCATGATGTCCAGTAGCGCAACAGCGGGCGCAGCAACGGCAGCGGCGACCGGCTGGAGAATTGCGCCAGCGCCGCGCGCGCGCCCGCGTAATCGCGGCGCAGGTAGCAGGCCTCGGCCAGGGGCGGCAGCAGGCGGTCGCGCGGGAAGCCGAGCGCCTCGGCGCGGCGCAGGTGAGCCTCGGCCACGTCCGGCTCGCGGCGCGACAGTGCCAGCCGGCCGCGCATGTACCACAGCGCGGCGTTGTCGGGCTGGATGTCGAGCGCGGCGCTGGCGTAGCGCTCGACCTGCTCGGCGGTATAGCGGTACACGTCGCCCTGCACGAGGTTCTGGTAGATCAGCTCCCAGTACAGGTCAGCGAGGCGCTTGTTGATCTCGTAGCGGGCCTCGGGCGTGGCGGCCTCTTCCAGGCGCGGCAGCTCGGTCAGGATTTTCTGCGTGAGCACCTTCTCGGCGTTGTCGAGCATGCCGTAGGCCAGCAGGCGGATGTCGTCCACGGGGTCGGCCAGCAGGTCGCGCAGCACGGGGCTGGCGGTGCGCGTGGGCATCGACTGCATGGCCACCAGCGCGGTCATGCGGCTCTGCACCGGTGCGCGTGCGTTGCCGAGCTGGGCGCGCAGCCGGGCCCCGCCGCCGTGCGTCACGCGCGAGACCAGGTGCGCCACGAAAACGGGCAGCCCCACCTCGGCGATGTCCTTGTCGTCTTCGGGCCGAGGGAACAGCTTGCCCAACAGCAGGCCGCCCAGCACGACCACGCCACCGCCCACCGGCACGAAGAAGGACAGGGCCGCCAGGTAGCCGTACGTCCAGACGAACGGCACGCGATAGCGGCGCGGCAGCAGGCGCCAGGCAGCCAGCCCGATCAGCGCCGCCGCCCCCGCCTGCAGCACCAGGCACGACAGCAGCAGCGCGAGGCTGTTGCCGGCACGCAGTGCCATGGTGACTGCGGCGATCTGCGCCGCGATCCCGCCGAGCGTGAGCTTGAACATGTCGATGTGCCCCTTGGCTCAGCCGTCGAGGTGGCAGCGCGTGAGGAAGCGCTGCAGCGCTTCGCCCGGGTGCTCGCCGGTCACATGCAGCGTCTGCACGCTCACATGCGCGCCTTCGAAATCCACGCCGAACTGCGCGCGCAGGCTGTCTTCGATGCGCACCAGGTACGCCGACACGGCGCCCGCGCCAGACAGCGGCATCAGCGTGATGATGGCGCGGCGCGCCTTGCCGCTGGCCTGCCACACGACATCCAGCGCGCGGCGGCTGCGCACGACGCTCTCGAACAAGGCATCGCTGGCTTCGTCCTGGTCAAAGATGAGCGCCACCACCGACGAATCGATGCCGGTATCGCGATGCAGCCGCGCCAGGCGGCCGAGGTCGAGCGCAAACTCGTACGGCGCATCGGGCACGAGGTCGAGAATCTCCGAGCTGACGGTGAGGTGGCGCACGCCATCGGCGTAATAGCCGAGCAGCACCATCAGGAACTGCAGGTTCTCGTACGACAGCGAGAGGAACGGCATCTGCTGCACGACCACAACGCCGATCAGCTCGTCGGCGCCCGAGAGCACGGGCGCGCACGCCACATAACGCGAGCTGCCTTCGTGGCGCAGTTCGGGCGCCTGCGGATGCGCCAGCGTATGCGTCTCGATGCAGTGGCGGATCAGCGGGTCGTCCGCCACGATCTCGAATGGTGCACCCACGCGCGCCACCGGTTCGGCCTCGATGCGGTTGCCTGTCACGCGCGCCATGGCGGCAACCTCCAGCTGGCAGGCCTGCGCCGTCCATTGCAGGAACGCCACGGCACCGGGCAGTTGCGCGACATCGGCCTGCGCTGTGCCGTCGCCATGCTCGCGCGCGGCCAATGCGATGTTGCGCAGGTGCGTGAGCGTGTCGCGCAGCGTGGTGGGCTTGGCCAGCAAATCGTTTTCCAGGCGCTCGTGCGACAGGCGCAGCAGGAAGTGGTTCTTCGTGAGCGCGGCTAGCCGGTCGTTGAGATAACCGTTGACGGTGCGTGCGCGCGAAAGCCGCGCGCCCCAGATGTCGCCAAACTGCCCGCCGATGAGCACCAACATCAGCCCGCCCAGGAAGTACATCCGCGGGAAGCCGCTGGCAGCGGCCGCGTGTCCGTAGAACAGCCACCATGCGCCCAGCACCACCAGCGCGGCCATCGCGCCGAGCAGCGTGCCGTAGCGCAGCGCCAGGATGAGCCGCACCAGCCACATCCACGGAAAACCGTAGCCGAGCAGCAAGGGATTGTCCGGAACGAACAGCCAGACCAGGCCGATGGCCGCCACCGCGGCGCCCAGCGTTTCGAGCACGGCGGTCGGGCTCGAAGCCGCCGGTGCGATGAGCCGCCCATACCAGGTCGATGCGCCGATGCCCTGCGCGTTGCGGCGGCGCTCGTTGGACCCGACCTGACCGCGTGCCTGTTGTGCCGCTTCGGTCTTCATCAGCTCCGGCCCAGCGGCGACAGCAACTCGCGCAGCAGCTTCTGCGCCACGGCCGACACGGCGTCGCGGCTCCAGCCCGTGCGGCTGCCGGCGGCGCTCCAGATCACGTTGCCGCTCTGCACGTCGATCACCTGCAGCGTGATCCCCACTGCGGGCTCGCCGTCCACGCCGACCTTGTAGCGCCACTCGTCCACGGCGCCGGTCACGGCGTAGCGGGCCTTTTCGCCACGCGCCCATTCCAGCGCACGTGCCACGGCCTCGCGCTCGGCCGGCTCGAACAGGGACTCGCTATTCAGGCTGGCCGGATACTGCTTGAGGTTGGTGAAGCCGCGCGCCTTCAGCAGGCTGGCGACGATGGTCTCGGCGCGCAGCCCGGCCTGCGGCGTTTCGGTGTAGTTGGCGATGGGCAGCACGACCCACGCATCGGACGCGCTCGTCGCCGGCGCGCGCCCGCTGTCGACGACCGCGCAGGCCGACAGCGCGAGCGCCAGCCCGACGCCCGCAACCGCACCCAGCCAGCGGCGGCGGCCGGCCTTGATCTTGTTGAGCCAGGGTGTCATTGCTTTCTCCGTTGTGTGCTTCATGTCGTTCTTTCCCCGTATGCCTGTTCCTGTGTGTCAGTAAAGCCAGCGGTAGCGCAGCCCGATCTCCGTCATGGGCGACGTGCCCGCGCGCGTGATGGAGGCATGGCTGAACACCAGCGCCAGATGGTCGTTGCCGAAGACACTGCCGGCCACGCCGAGCTGCACCTGCGTCCCCCACCCTTCGCGATTGTCACGCAGCACCCCGACGTCCATGAACGGCCGCCACGCACGCGTATAGCGCTCAAGATAGTCGGTGCCAAACCCGAACAGCAGTCCGAATTGCGTGAACGAGCGCGGCATGAAGGCATCGGCCTCCAGCGTCGCCCCGCTCGGCAGCAGGCGTCCGAGCAGCGCGCTGGGCGTGCCCGAAGCGTTGTAGCGCGCGTGGGTGCCGACCACGCGGACGGTGTAGTCCGGATACTCCATGCGGAAGCGGTAACCGGCTTCGGCGTCGAAGACCATGCCACTGCCGAGGAACGAGCGATCCTGGCCGTAGAACCGGTTGCCCTCCACACGCGCGCGGATGTACTCGCGCTGCGTGAGGCGCCAGTTGCCGCCGATCGCCACCAGGTCTTTCACGCCGCCCACACGCAGTTGCGTGGTTTCGTTGGCGGGCTGGTTGCGGCCGGCCGACAGCTCGGTACCGAACGGTCCGGCCTGCCCGAGCAGCCCGTCCACCCGGAATGCATAGAACGAGGCCAGGCCCTGGCGCCAGCCGACCGTGCCCTTCCATTGCGTGTCTTGCGTCTGGTACTGCGAGATCCAGTCGACGCTGCGGTCCTGCGCCGGCACCCCGGTGAGCTGCGTGTCGTCGGTCGAGCGCTGGTTGCGCTGGGTCGCGCGCAGCAGCGCGCTGGCGTGGTCGGTCAGACGGATGCCGGCGGCCGCGCTCGTCTCGAAGTACGTGAGCGGCGCCTGCTTGAACCAGGTCTCGCGCGGCTCCAGCGCCTGCGCGTTGGTCAGCAGCGTTTCCCGCACCCGCTGGTGGAGCTGCTCGTCGTCGGGTGCCGTGGACAAGCCTTCGAACGACAGGCGCTGGGCCTCGCCCAGGCGGTCCGTCAGCACATTGGCGTCGATACGGTTGTACAGCGGGATGCGATCGGGCGTGTCGTCGAGCAGGCGATTGAGCGTCTGCAGATCGCGCTCGGCCAGCGCGATGGAGATTTCGGCATAGGCCGGGCGCGTCATGCGGCGGGCGTATTGCTGCAGCAGCCAGGCGCGGGCCAGATCGTTCGCTTCCTGTGACAGTGCCCAGCCCAGCGCGGCCTCCTTGGCGACGGCGGAAACGAGCTGGTCGCTCACGGGGTCGCGCTTGCGCTTGTCGGCCGGGCTTTCGGGCGGCTCGGGCGGCAGCGTATCGATGTCGCCCAGTTCGGATTGGGCCATGGCGGAGCGGCCGCCTTCGCGCGCCTGCTTCGTGGCGCGGCGATCGTCACGCAGCAACTCGATCAGCAGACGCTGCGACAGGTCGCCCGACGCGAACGTCTGGGCCAGCGCAACACGGCGCGCCCGCAGCTCGGTGCGTGCGTCCTGTTCCAGCGGCACGGCATCGTCCTCGCCCACCGTGACGCGCGTGCCCGTGCGGCGGGCGGCCGGCGCGGCGCCCGACGGCTTGGCGGCGCGCGCGCCATCCGCCTTCCACAGCAGCCACCATGCCTCGCGACGCAGGCCCCAGGCGGCATCGGCCTGACCGGCCATGTCGCGCGCGTCGGCATAGGCTAGCAGCCACAGCGGATCGGTCTGCATCGACCTGCCCTGGCGGCCCAGGAAATGCAGCGCAAGATTGGCATCGAACAGCTGCAGGCCGGCTGCCGCATAGGCGGCCCAGTAGGCGGAGTCGTTCTCGGCCTCGCCACGCCACCGCGCCAGGGCGCGCCTGAGCTCGCCGTTCTGGCCGGAATCCAGCAGGCTCCACAGGTAGGCGGCCTTCACGTCGCTGCCGGCGTCGGGCAGCGAAACACCGCGGCGCAGATCGCGCATGGCGGCATCCCAGCGGCCGCTCAGGCGGTAATACTCGGCGCGCGCTCCGAGCACCCCCGCGGACTGCTCGGCGGCGCGCCGCTGTTCCGGCCTGAGCGACGCCAGCAGCGCGTCGATGCGGCGGAACGCACGCGCCCGCGTGTAGTAGTAGATGGCCTGCTGCAGCTGGGTCATCGTGCCGTCCTTGCGGAAGGCGAGCTCGGCCAGACGGCCGGCGTCGATGGGGCTGCCGTCGTAGAAGTCGATCATCGTCGCCAGGTCATCCGGCTGCACGTTGCCGCCAATCAGCAGCTGGCGATAGGCCTCGCGCGAGAGGTCGTCGCGCTGGTTCAGTCGCGCGAGCTGGGCGAATGTGCGCCAGTAGAGATCGTCCGTCGGCGACGCCACGTTGCGCGCGGCCTGCATGGCGGCAAGCGCCTGCTCGAACCGCACCCGCACGTAGAGCAGGTTCGCGAGCTTGAGCGCATACCCGGCGTTGGGGCCGAATTCCTTCTGCAGGCGCACGTAGGCATCGTAGGCCACGTCGTCCTTGCCGGCGCGTTCGGCCAGCATGGCATAGCGCTCGAGCACAGCCTGGCGATGCGCGCCGCGCGCGATGCCGGTCAGATAGGCCAGCGCCTGCTCCGGCTCGCCCAAGCGCTCATACGCCGCGATGACCTGGTCGAGCAGCTTCATGTCGCCCGGCTGGCGGCTGGCCTCGTAACGCAGGGCGGCCAGATAGGCGTGGTCTTCATTGAGCGCCGGCGCCAGGCGCAGGACGTTCTGCCAGGCTGCATCGTCGCCGCTCGATTGCGCGTAGGCCAGCCAGTACTTGAGCGCCGCCATCGGCTGGCGATCCCATTCGGCCACCTGCGCGGCGCGCTCGGTCCAGATCTTCAGGTCGGGGCGCTGGCGCACGGCCGCTTCTGCCACGCGCAAGGCGTCGCGCAGGTTCCCGCTGCTCAGGAAGACGCGATACGCGAGGTCGTAATCGTCTGCATTGAAGGGGGCAATGCCACGTGCGATGGCCTCGCCCGCCGGACCGGCGCTCTCGGCCACGGTGCGGATGCGCGCGGCATGGCGCTGCGGATGCGAGAGGCCTTGCGGGCCATCCATGAACACCACGTCCGCCAGCGTCGGCAGCGGCTCCGGGCGGCCGGCAAACGTCCACTCGTGCGGCGCCGTGCCCGCCACCAGGGCGGGCTGCCCCTCTGCCCCGCGCCACGACAGATGCAGCAGGCGTCGCGCGTACTGGTCGGCCAGATCCGGCCGGTTGCAGGCCAGGGCCAGGCGCGTGAGAAAGCGCAGCGTTTCGGCATCGTCGAGCAGCGGACCTGCGCGCCGCTGCGCTTCGGCCATGGCGTCGTTGAGCAGGTTGCCGCCCTGCAGGGCCTGCAGGCCGGCGATGAAGTAGCGGCGCTGCGCGTCGATCGACTTGGCCTGGGCCTGCGCGGCAAAGTTGGCCTCCGCCGCGGCGCGATATTCGCCAACGCCGAGCGCGATCTCCGCCGTGCGCGCCTGCCATTGCGACGCGCGGGCGACGTCCTGCCTGGCGAGACGCTGATAGAACTGCACCGCGATCGCGCCCTGATCCAGCGCGCGAGCCTTGGCGGCGAGTACCTCCAGTTCCGGCGCCGTCCACTGGAACCCCTGTGCCTGCTTCAGGAGCCCGCGCAACGCATCGAGCATGGCAAGACGCTGCGGATCGTTCGGCTGCAGCGCATACGCACGCTGTTCGCGGATGGCGATCTCGAGCAAGAGCGCTTCGCGGTCGACCGATGCGTCGTGCAGCGCACGCATGCGGACGAGCATGGCTTCAGCCTCGTCCAGGCGCCCGGTGCGGACGTACTGCGCAGCCAGCACGCTCAGGAACTCGCCATCGTTCGGGCGGACACGCAGCCACGCTTCGAGATACGCCACCGACAGGGCATCGACCTTGCCGCCCTCCAGCAGGCGCGCCTCCAGCCGCTCGCGCGGGAACATCAGCGCGAGCGCCAGCCCGATCAGCGCACCGAGCGCACCGATCAGCCAGGGCGGCAGCAGCCGTTCACGGGGGGGCAGGTCAGCAGACCACATCGACGCGCTGATAAGTCACGGATTGGGCGGCGCCACCGGGCAAGTCGATGCGCAGGCTGTCACCCTGGCCACGGCCGGCGCGGGCGGGTGCGCCGTCGACCTTCACACGGCATGCACCGGCGTTGGCAACGCGCACGAACGGCTTGTAATAGCCCCCCCACCTCGAACGAGATGCCGTTGCCGGTGCGCTCGAACCTGCGCACAAACGCGGCGGCCTCGGCAATGTAAGGCAGGCGGGCGGGCTCGGCGGCGGACGTCATGGCAAAGCGCGCGGCACCGTCATCGAGGTGGATGTAGAGGCCGCCGGCGGCCTTGTCATAGCCCGTCACGCCGTGTGCGTCGGCCAGGCGCGGCGTGCCGGGCGCCATCCAGCGCAGCTCGCGCAGGTCACCGTTGCCGCGCACGACCCATTGGTCGCCGTCACGCGCGATCGCCATGTCGCGAAAGTCGAGCACCTTGGCGACGTACTCGGTGGTGTACAGGGGCAGCACGGGCTGCGACAACGCGTAGTCGTAGACCTTCTTCAAGGCCTTGAGCGACGCCAGCTTGGTGCCCGAATACATGTGGTAGTAGATGTTGATGGGCTTGAAGCGATACGGCGTATCGGTCATCTGCAGCGTTTCGATCAGCCGGTCGAAACCGTAGAAGGGACCGGTCCAGTCGTTCGTGTAAACGTTTTCGTTCTGGTTCGGCGCAAACACCTGGTAGGCCCCCGCGCCCTTGTCGATGCCGAGCGGCGCGATCTCCGTCCACGACGGAGAGCTGCGCGTGATGACGGTGTCGCCGCCGTTGATGTTGACCACGCCGGCCTGCCACGCCATGCGCACCGCCACGTCCGGCGGCTGGCAGTCGCCCGACCACTGCAGGATCTTCACGCGCTTGCCCGGCGGCGCAAGGCGTTCGTCGATGTAGCGGATGGAACCGGCAATCTCGCGCTCCAGGCTGAACTTGTAGCCCGGAATGGTCAGCGCGAAGGCCGTGTCGCCGCCGCCCGCATCCTTGCCCGGCCCCGCCGATGCAGCGCCCAGCACCGTGCGGCTCCAGTCGAACGGGTGCGAGTAGGTATGCGAGCCGAGCTCGACGTACGGTAGCGCGAACATCTTGCGCGCAACCGCCTCCAGGCGCGGCGAGAGCTTCGGATACAGGCCCGTGGAGCCGACCTCGCCTTCAATCACCGACAGCGTGGTCGGAATGCGGTACTTGTCCCAGATGTCCTGCAGCAGCACCTCGCCCGAATACTCCGGGCCAGGAAACTCGGCGCGCGAAGCAAACCCGTCGCCATCCACGTGAACGAGCATCAGCCGGCGGCCATTCTCGCTCGTCACGTCGGGGATGGGCATGTCGGGCAATGCCAGGGCGCGGCGCAAGAATTCGAGCGGCTGCACGATCCAGCGCGCCTGCTCGAGGGTGTCCATCGAAAACACCGCGTACGGGTTCAGCACATAACCGCCCCACTCGGTGACGGCCGCGGCATCGAACTCGAAATTGCCCGACTTCAGGCGCAACAGCGACTGCCCATGCGCGCCCACCTGGATCGGCTGAGCCTCGCGCCGCTCAGGGCGGGGGGCCATCTCGAAGCCGATCATCTTGTCTTGCGACACCACGGTCAGCGGGCCGGTGGCGCGCCCCGAGACAAGCTGCAGCTTGAGCAGGCTGGCCATGCCCGCATCGGCCGGCATGCCGAACTGGTTCATGAAGGCGATGCGCACGCCGTCTCGGATGCGCTGCCGCACCCATGACGTCAGCGCCCCCACCTGCTTGATCGGGCTCGTATTGACCCACACGACCACGCCAGCGTAGCGGTCGGGCGGCACGTCGGCGGGCAGCGGCTTGTTGATGTCGGCGTATTCGACGTCGTAGCCGAGGAAGTTGAGCGGCATGGCGACAAAGCGCACGCCCTCGCTCGTGTCGATCGTGTTGCGGGGGTCGCGCTCCTGCAGGATCAGCACCTTGCGCGGCAGTACCTCGATGCGGCCCACGCCAATGGTCGAAAGCTCCGGATCGGTCACATACGGAATCAAGCCCTGTGCCTTGATGCGCTGGGCCGTCTCGCGTGCGCAGGCGCGGTCGGCGGCGGGGCAATAGTCGATGGAGATGACCGGCAGGTGGTATTCGTCGCGGATCGTGCGCGCCTGGCCCATCAGCCATGCACGGTCGGCGTCGCTCACGTTCCTGTACTGCTTGGCGCCTTGATCCCACCCGCGATACAGCGACTCGAACGCCACGGCGTACGCCTGGCCATGCACCTGCGGAAGGATCTCGAAGCCGCGGTTGAAGATGAGCTTCGCCTCCGGATAGCGCGCCTTGATCGCGCGGATCGTGCGCACCATGCCGGCTTCCTGCGCAGCGCGTGCAGCATCGTCCTTGGCGACGAGCTGGTACGAATCGAGGGTATCGAGGAAGAAGCCCCGGTAACCCTTGTCCCACAGCGGCTTGATGACATGCTCGACATAGAACGCCGGCCACTCGGGCTGGGCCTGGTCGACCACGCGCGAAGCCCACGCGGCGTTGTCGCCCAGCAGCCAGGCCTTCGGCAATGCCTTGTACCACTGCCGCTGCGGCGTCACCTCGCCCACGCTGACATACGCGAACCACTGCGTGTGCGGTGTGTTCCAGCGGGAGGGGTCGAAGCCGTGGTCAGGCTCCACCACGACCACATCGAAGGCGCGCAGCTGCGCCACAGGCGGCTTGTCCCCGTAATACCACGCGATATTCGGCGAGGCGACCGCTGATGACGCAGCGCTGAGCGCACCGGAACCGGAAGTGGCGGTCGCTTGCTGCGCAATCGACACGCAAGGCGTCAGGCTGATCGCAGCCGCGCAAAGCACGGCCCACCGCTTGAGCATCCTTGTTGCATTCCCCCGTTTCCCCCCGGTGCGCCGTTGTAGACGGCTGAGAATCCCCATGAACTGCGACTCCGGTATGCAACTGTGTGCATCGGTTGGGCCGGTCTACGCCGGCACGGAAAATTGACGCTTATGGTTGCGCCTGCCGGAACATCTGCTGAGTTCTCGACCGCCAGCCCAAGATGCAGGCCCCGCAAGGCTTATCGAGACAGTATGTCCGAGAGCGCAAGTATCGCCGATGGTGCGGGCACCGGGCAAACCACTTTTTTGTTGACCGCACCCCCCTCTTTGACATAGACAATTGTTTGCATTGTCGCCAGCGCTGCATCGTTGGGAGCGGTTTGACAAACCAATCGGCGCTGCACCATGATGAGCCGGAGCCACATTCCGCCCGAGCGGGCCATGCTGCAGCGCCGCCCGCCCCCACATCATGTCTGCCTTCACGCTTGTTGCGCTGATGCTGATCAGCGCCTTCTTCTCTGCCTCCGAGATTGCCCTGACGGCCTCGCGCCGTACGCGCCTGCAAACCCTGGCCGACGACGGCGACAACCGCGCCCTGCGCGTGCTGCAGCTGAAGGACATGCCAGGAAACTTCTTTACAGTGGTGCAGATCGGCGTGAATGCCGTCGCCATCCTCGCCGGCATCATCGGTGACAGCCAGGTGTCCGCGCCGCTGGCGGCATGGCTGGGCGACTGGCTGCCGGCCGGGCGCGCCGAACGCATTGCCAACATTGCCGGCTTCATCATCGTCACGGGGCTGTTCATCCTGTTTGCCGACCTGCTGCCCAAGCGCCTGGCGGTGCTCTACCCCGAGCGCTGCGCCATGGGCATCATCGGTCCCATGCAGACATGCCTGCGGGTGCTGCGGCCCATCGTCTGGCTGTTTAACGGCACGGCCGACGTGTTCCTGAAGCTGTTGGGGGTGCCCACGCAGCGGGTGGAGCAGATCACCACGGAAGACATCACTGCCATGGTGGGCGCGGGGGCCGAGGCCGGCGTGCTGCGCAAGCACGAGCTTGCCGTGATCGAGAACGTGTTCGAGCTGGAGTCGCGCACCATCACCTCGGTGATGACGGTGCGCGACGAGGTCGTCTATTTCACGGTGGACGAGCCGCTGGAATCCATCAAGAAGAAGATCATCGCGCAGCCGCACGCGGAATACCTCGTCTGCCGCGACGATATCGATTCCGTGCTCGGCTTCATCGCGTCCAAGGACATCCTGCAGCAAATCCTCTCGGAAGAGTCGTCGGCCGTGATCCGCAACCTCGGCAAGCACTATGACAAGAACCTGCTGGTGCTGCCCGACACGCTGAACCTGTCGCAGGCGCTCACGCGCTTTCGCGAGATGCACGAGCGCTTTGGCGCGGTGGTGAACGAATACGGGCTGGTGGTGGGCGTGGTCACGCTCGATGACATCGTCGGCGCGGTGATGGGCGACATCCTCTACCTCGGCGAAGACGAACAGATCGTGCGCCGCGACGACGGCTCGTGCCTGATCGACGGCGTCACGCCGCTGGGCGACGTCAAGCGCGCGTTCGACCTGGACGACCTGCCCGGCGAACATCATGTCGAAACGCTTGCCGGGCTGGTCATCTATGCGCTCAAGCGCATTCCGAAGAAGAGCGAGACGGTCGACATCGGGCCGCTGCACATTGAAGTGCTCGACATCGACAACCACCGCATCGATCAGCTGCTCGTCTCGCGCCGCATCGACCCGCCCGCCGGCGCGGCGGCATCGGCATCGTGATCGGCAAACACCTCCTTGGCGGCAAACATGCCGTTGAGCGCCGCCGGAAAGCCGGCATATAGCGCCATCTGCAGGATCGTCTCGGTGATCTCATTTCGCGTGAGGCCCACGTTCAGCCCTGCCGCGATGTGCACCTTCAGCTGCGGCGTCGCGTTGCCCATCGCCGTGAGCGCGGCGATGGTGGCGATCTCGCGCTCGCGCAGCGTCAGGCCGGCACGGCTGTAGATGTCGCCAAAGCCGAATTCGACGATATAGCGGCCGAGATCGGGTGAGATGTCGGCCATGGCCTCGACCACGCGTTCGCCGGCCACATCATCGACCTCCTTGAGCTTTTGCCAGCCCCGGGCGTAGCGGTCGTTCTGCGGGTTGGCTTGGTGTGCGGCCTGCGGTGCGGCGTCTGCGATGCGGGTGATCGGGGTCATGCGCTTCCTCTCAATTGGCGTTTAGGTTGGCGAGATGGGGAAGGGGAGCCGCGCACATCATCCGCGCCTTCGATCCGGGCCCGGATGTCGTCGTAGACGACGAGCTTCGCGCGCAGCACGGCCAACGTTTCGGCCCGGGCACGCAGCTCCGCTTCCAGCGCCGCCGCATGCTCTTCCAGCAGGCGCCGGCGCGCCGACACACTCTCCAGGGTATCGCCCTGCCGCCGCAGCGCCGCGTACTGCCGCATCCGCGCAATCGGCATTCCGGTGTCGCGCAGGCGCAGCACGAACGCGAGCCACGACATGTCTTGCGCACGGAACACGCGATGGCCGTTATCGCGCCGCTGCACGGTGTCGAGCAGCCCGATGCGCTCGTAATAGCGCAGCGTGTGCGTCGACAGGCCCGTAGCCTCGGCAACTTGGGCGATGGTCAGGAAAGTGGTCATGAACGCAGCTTAGGAGTTAGAGCGCACTCTAAGTCAAGCCACTTTAGCGCGATTTTGCAGGCCGCCGGGAGAAGCGCTGCGCAGCACCGAGGGCCAGTGCGCCGTTACGCCCGCTTACACCGCGGGAAGAACGCTTACAAACGGCGGTCATCGCGGCCGCAATGCGGGGCGTTTTTGGAGACATGGATCGCAAATGGGACGAGATCCATGTATCTGGAGTCCCGCCACTATCCCGCTTGTTCCGCTCAAGGAGTCTCACATGAAAGTCGCTCAATCCCTGGCCGCCCTGATCGTTGCCGGTGCCTTCGCAGCCCCGGTGTTCGCAGCTGGCACCGCGTCCGCACCGGCCGCCGCACCTGCTTCGGCTCCGGCCGCCACGGCTGCGGCAGCTGATACGGCCTCCGCGCCGAAGGCCGACACCAAGCACGCCAAGAAGAAGCACCACGCACACCAGAAGGCCAGGGCTGCCGCCAAGTCGGAAGCCAAGACCGACGCAGCATCGGCCCCGAAGGCCGCCGAGCCGGCCAAGCAATAAGGCTCGCTTTGCCGTCAGGAACGCCGGGCTCGCCCGGCGTTTTCCATTGGCGCGCGCGGCCGCATCGGTGCTCTACAATGGCGCGCCCTCCACTTCTGCTCGCGCCCTTCCCATGCTGCGTCGTCTCGCATCCTCTGCGTTGCCTGCCTGCCTCGTGACCGCATCGCTGTGCGCGACATCCGCGCGGGCCTCGGTGGCGGATGCGCCTTCATCCGACTGGAGCGTGGCCGTCGGCCCGGCGGTCTACGTGTCGCCCAGATATCCGGGCGCGAAATCGAGCTTCGTGTTTCCGTGGATCGATCAGGAGATCGAGTACAAGCATCGGTTCTTTTCCAAGGGGATGGACTTTGCCGGCGTGTACCTCGCCAACAACGACACGTGGCAGGTGGGCGGCAACTTCCAGTTCGACCCGACGTGGCGCCATGCGCATGACGACGCGCGGCTGAATGGCCTCGGCAATGTCAACGCCACGGTGCGCGCGAAGGCGTTCGCGCAGGTCACAGTGTCGTTCCTCACGCTGTCCACCGATGCGGAGCAGGACATTCTTGGCAATCGCCAAGGGTTGATCGCCAATGCCGATGCCTACGCGAGTGCGCCGGTCGGCCGCTGGCTGTTCAGCCTCGGCACGGGCGTGTCCTGGACGAACGGCCAGTACATGCGCACGTTCTTTGGCGTGGACGATGGGCAGAGCGCGCGTTCGGGCTTGCCTGTCTTCGTGACGCATGCCGGCGTGCGCGACCTGCACGTCAACGCCATCGTCAGCTGCAAGCTCGACGACCGCTGGACGGCCAACGGCTCGGTGACGGTTGCGCGGCTGCGCGGCGATGCGGCAGGCAGCCCCATCACGCAGCGCCGCCAGCAGACCACGGCGATGGCGTCGCTGACGTACCGCTTCCGCTGAATTCCCCGTCGCACGTGTGCGCCCACGCGGCGCAATCGCTTGCGCAACGCACGCCGCGGCTTGCCTCGGCAACGGTTTTACGCGAGCCAATCCGGACATCACACCAGAAGTTGCGCAGCGTGCATCTCACCCAAACGGACCATGCTTCCTTTTCGCAACAGGCATGCACCTGGACTAGCGCAAGTGATCTCGCTTTTTTGATAGTCTGTTCTGCAAGCGGCGATCAACCCGATCGGCGCGTGGGCGGCGAGCGGTGTCCGTCATGAAACCGACACGCCCGCAAGACAGGAGGGCTTGACCATGTTGCGGTGGATTGCAAACTGGGCCTTGAACCATGCTCCCTCTCCCGAAAAGCAGGCCGAGCGCGCGCTGAGCGAGTTGCGCATGGAGCTGTACCAGGCAGAGCAGCGCGTGCTCGACGCGCAGATGCACGCCGACTATTACCGCGCGCGCATCACGTTCCTGGAAGACGTCGTCAAGAAGGGCATCGAGCGCGTATCGGACCAGCGCAAGGGCAAGCAGGAAAGCGCGCATGCGCTGCGCGCAGGGCTGAAGTTCACTGCCGAGCTGTGGCGTGAATCGCAGGCACGCGAGCCGCACGCGATCAAGCGGCGCACGGCCATGTCGTTCATCGAGCCGCACGACGCGCAGGCCGACGACTCGCATGCGCCCAAGATCCACCACTTCTCCAAACTGCCAGTCGACTCCCCGTTCGACGACAACGTGAGTGCGTTGCCGTCCAAGCACGCCGCAAGCGAGAAGCTGTAGCGCGCGAACTGGCCGCCGATTGCAGTCCGCACTGCCAATTGGCCGGATACGTCGACATGGTGCCGCCTATGGCGCGACCATCGACACGCCGTACTGCGCAAAGATGCGCTGTAGTTCGCCACTCGCGCGCAATGCGTTCAGCGCCTCTTCCAGCGCCTGCGCCAGGGCGCGCTGATCCGCCTTCACCGCCATCCCGATCGCCCACCCGCGCGCAGGCAGCAGCGGCGACTGAAGCTGCGTGACGGCAAAACGCGCGGCAGGCTGGCCCTGTGCCTTGAGCGCGCTTTCATACTGCGCGCGTGTCACCATGGCTGCGACGATCTCGCCCGAGAACAACGCACGCAATGCCGCATCGGCGTCGGCGTAGATCTTCACCTTGTCGCGCAGCAGCCCCTGGCCGGTGGAGAGCAACGCATTGGCGCCGGCCGAGCCGCCCTCGGCACCGGTGGCCTGGCCCACGAGATCGTCGAACCGGCTGACCTGCGGGATGCGTTCACGGTCGTACGCGAGCACGAACTCCTCGCGGTGATACGGCGCGAAGATCAGCACCTGCGGGTTCTCCCGGATGAAGGCGGGGTCCACCGGCACGTGCAGCATGACGTCGGCCGGGCCATAGCCGAGGTAGTGTCCGCGCCACACCATGTTGCGCAGATCGTCCGACATGCTGTCGTCGCTGGCGTCAAACGGCAGCAAGGCGGTCGACAAGCCCATCTGCCTGCTCAGCGCACGGGCCAGCGCTACGTCGATCCCCTCGAACTGGTCGCCGACGTTGCCCGAGAACGGCGGCAACCCCTTGTACAGCGCGATCTTCAGGCTGCCGCTCGCGCGGATCTTCGCCATGTCGGCGTGCGCCGGCGCGGCGGCCGCGAAAACGGCGGCCACGGCAACGCACAGGCCGACAAGGCGGCGGCAGACGCGTCCTATGTCCAGCAACGGACGGGGGCTCATGGGCTTCTCCTGGCAGGTGGGCGCCGGTGCACCGCCGGGCACGCCGGCGGGCGGCCAGGCCTCAGTCTTTGACGCGGCGCGATTCGAGATACGTCTTGATGGCCCAGACGGCTTCCTGGCTCAGCACGCCTTCAAACGGCGGCATGTAGACGCGGCCGTCGCGGGTGCGCCCCTTGCGCACCGTCGCCGTGAAGTACTGCGAAACCTCGGCGTAGCAGGCCTCCTTCTTCTTGGCGTCGGCCAGCGACATGCAGTCGGTATCGAGCTTGCGCAGGTCGGGGGCGATGCCGCCGGAGATGGCCTCCAGACCGTGGCAGCGCGCGCAGTTCTGGTTGTACGCAGACGAACCGATGCGCTGCGCCTCGTCGTGCGCGGGCCCCGTGCGGTATGGATTGTCCTGACGCCAGTCGGCGCCGAGTTGCGGTAAGGTGTGCGTGTCCACGGCCTGCGGTGTCACGTCGCCGTGGGCGGTGGCGGTGGCGGGCAGTCCCCCGGCCAGAAGCGCGCAGGCGGAAAGCAGCGCGAACACGTTGCGTGGCGTTTTCAAGAGTGTCTCCTGTGTGTTGTGGAAATGCGTTTTGGAGACATTTCTGCAAAAGCCATACCAAGGTGCTGACGCGGCGATCCGCACAGGCGGCATCGCAAACGGGCTTGCGCCCGACGCCACAGCGCGCATGACACGGGTGCTCAGGAATGCAACACGCTGGCAAGCGTTTTGCTTCATGGCGCAACACTTCCGGCATGCCGACCACCGCAAGCCGGGCGACCCGCTCACAGATGGCGGGCGACTTCAAGGAGACAACCATGACCCACCCCGCGGCAGCCGCCCAGCGCGCCTCCGACAGTGCCCCCGCCACGCCCGGTGAAACGCCGGAACATGATCAGCCCGAGCTGATCGCCCAAGCGCACGAGCGCTCGAAGTCGTATGGCCTGCGCCGGTATGAATCGCCCGATTTCTGCCCGGTCCAGCAAAGCGAGCTGAGGACGCAGATCGAGCGCAGCCAATCGCTGTTCACGCACGCGCTGCCGGTCATGGAGACGCTCTACAGCCAGATCGTGAACACGCAGAGCATGGTGATCCTGACCGATACGTCGGGCCTGATCCTGCATTCGCTCGGGGACGACGACTTCCTCGCGAAGGCCAGCAAGGTCGCCCTGCAGCCCGGCGCGTCGTGGTCGGAAGAAAGCCGCGGCACCAATGCCATCGGCACCGCCCTGGCCGAGAGCAAGCCCACGCTCGTCCACGGCGCCGACCATTACCTCGAAGCCAACCGGTTCCTGACGTGCTCGTGCGCGCCGATCTTCGACCCGTACGGCAAGACGGTGGGTGCGCTCGACGTCACGGGCGACCATCGCGGTTTCCACAAGCACACCATGGCGCTGGTGCGGATGTCGGCCCAGATGATCGAGAACCACCTGTTTGCCAACGCGTTCCAGGACGTCGTCTGCATCCACTTTCATTCGCGTCCGGAGTTCATCGGCACGCTGGTCGAGGGCATCGCGGCATTCACGCCGGCGGGGCGGTTCCTGTCGGCCAACCGCAGCGGGGAGTTCCAGCTCGGGCTGTCGATCCGGTCATTGCACGCGCATACCTTCTCGTCGCTGTTCGGGCTGTCGATGTCGCAGTTGATGGACGCGGCGCGCCGCGCGCCGGCGGGCGTCGTGCAATTGCAGCTGCCCAGCGGCGTCAAGGTGTTCGCCCGTGTCGAATGGAAACGGCCGGGCAGCCCGATCGCAACGGGCGCCCTCGAGAACGATGCCACCGGTGCGCGCAATACCGCCTCGGCACGCCGGGCCTACGCCGAGCCAGCGCGCCAGGCGGCAAGCCTCGACGCGCTGGACACGGGCGACGCGCAGATCAAAAGCGTCATCGGCAAGCTGCGCAAGGTCATCGGCAAGGACATCACGATCATGGTGCTGGGCGAGACCGGCACCGGCAAGGAGCTGCTGGCGCGCGCCATCCACGCCGACAGCCCGCGCCACGCCGGCCCGTTCGTCGCCGTCAACTGCGCGTCGATCCCGGAAGCGCTCATCGAGTCGGAACTGTTCGGCTACGAAGAAGGCGCCTTCACCGGCGCACGCAAGAAAGGCGGCATCGGCAAGATGGTGCTGGCCAATGGCGGCACGCTGTTCCTCGATGAGATCGGCGACATGCCGCTGCACCTGCAGGCCCGGCTGCTGCGCGCGCTGCAGGAGCGTGCGGTATCGCCGCTGGGCAGCAGCAAGCTCGTCCAGGTGGACGTGGCGGTCGTGTGCGCGACCCACCGCAACATGCGCGAGATGGTCGCCAGCGGACAGTTTCGCGAAGACCTGTACTACCGCCTCAACGGCCTGGTGGTGCGCCTGCCGGCATTGCGCGAGCGCAGCGACCTCGACGCGGTGGCCAACAAGCTGCTGCAGCAGGACCAGGCCGGCGCGCCGCCGCTCAGCGCATCGGTGGCGCAGATGTTCCGCAGCTACCACTGGCCCGGCAACATCCGCCAGCTCAGCAACCTGCTGCGCACCGCCTGCCTGATGGCCGAGGGGGCGCCGGAAATTACCGAAGACCACCTGCCCGACGATTTTCTTGAAGACTGGCACGCGCGGCACGGCACACCGGCGGCCCCCACGAATGCCGCCGCGGCGCCGGCATCGCCCGCGCCTGTCGCTGAAGCGGGCACGCAGCCCACGCGCCTGGCCGATGTCGAAACCATGGCGATCCTGGCGGCAGTGAAGGCGCACAACGGCAATATCTCGGCGGCGGCCAAGGCGCTGGGTATTTCACGCAACACGGTCTACCGCAAGATCGACGAGGCCGGCGGCTTGGCGCGCAGCGACTGAACCGCCCGCGCTGCGGATGGCCGCCCGCAGCGCCTGCACCATCTTGCCGACTGCCAGGTGTCCGCCCGGCACCCACACCAGCCTTGCCTGCGGTATGACGGCCTGCACGCGCCGCGCGTTGGCCGGCCTGCAAACGTTGTCGTCCTGCCCATGCAGCAGCGTCACCGGAAGCCCGCGTGCGCCGATGCGCGCCGCCGCCGCAAGCAGGGCTGGTTTGCCCAAGCCGGCACGGCGCATCAGGTAGTGCGCCTGGATCTGGTACTTGCGCAGCGTGTCCATCTGCTTCTGCTGTGCCGGCCTGGCCCGCCGCGCGGGCGGCAACCTCAGCAGACGGCGCTCCGCCTGCTGCCACTGCGCGGCAATGTTCAATTTCTGAACAGGTGTCCCACGCTGCAACAGTCGGGACGCAACAACGAGCCGCCCGCGCGCCCCCGGCAGGCCCTGCCCCATGCGGCGGGTGCCGCGCAGCAGCGCCCGCCCCGCGCCGCGCGCGTTGAACAGCGCCTGCACATCATCGAAGCCGGTGAGGAACGTGCCGCGCAGAACCAACGCCGACACGGCCTGCGGAAAGCGATCGGCGTAGGCCACGGCAAGCGCCGCGCCCCACGACCCGCCGACCACGCCCCAGCGCTCGATGCCAAGTGTCTTGCGCAACTGCTCCAGGTCGGCGAGCAGCGCGGGGACGGTGTTGCGGCGGCGCGTGCCGGCGGGCGCCGAATGCCCTGCGCCGCGCTGGTCCGGCAGCACGACGCGATGCCGCAGCGGGTCGAACCACGCCGCCATGGCGGGCTGGCAGCCACTGCCCGGCCCGCCATGCAGCACGAGCCACGGCTCGCCGTGCTGCGGGCCGCATTGCCGCACGTGCAAGCGGTGGGCATCCGGGGTGCGCAGGTCAAACCGGATCGTCTCGTCGGGCCAGGCAGAAGCGGGCATGGATGTTGCCTTTCACACGCTGCGGCGGCGTCGGGCAACAGGCCTGCGCCCGCCGCACAGCAAGCCCTTGCATTCACTAACTATGCCAACCCTCTAGGAGGAGACATGAACTGGACGACGCCCGCCTACACCGAACTGCGACTGGGTTTCGAGATCACGATGTACATCGCCAATCGCTGATGCAAGGCGACTGAAGACACAGCGCTCTGCGGGCCCGCCGACGTTCCACGGCGGGCTTCTTTTCTCTGCGCCATCACCTGGCCGGCTTCTTGCTCGATCCGCCCATCACGCAGGTTCTGCATCATGACGACACTCAGGGTTCTTGGCTCGGCCGCCGGCGGCGGTTTCCCGCAGTGGAACTGCAACTGCCGCAACTGTGACGGCGTGCGGCGCGGCACGATCCGCGCGACGGCGCGCACGCAATCGTCCATCGCGCTCGGCGACGATGCGCACCACTGGATCGTGGTGAACGCGTCGCCCGACATCCTCGCGCAGCTGCGCAACAGCCCCGCGCTGCAGCCGGCGCGCGCGCCGCGCGACACCGGCATCGTCAGCGTCGTGCTGATGGACGCCCAGATCGATCACGTGACCGGTCTGCTGATGCTGCGCGAGCACCAGCAGGCGCTGCCCGTGTATGCCTCGGCCGCGGTGCTGAGCGACCTGTCGACCGCGTTCCCGCTCACGCGCATGCTGTCGCACTACTGCGGGCTCGATACGCGCGTGCTGCCGCTGGACGGCACGGCGTTCTCCATCCCGCCGCTGGAAGACGTCGCGTTGACCGCCATACCGCTGCAGAGCAAGGCGCCGCCGTACTCGCCCAGCCGCAACGCGCGCCGCACCGGCGACAACATCGGCCTGCGCATCGTCGACCGCAAGAGCCGCAAGCGGGCCTTCTATGCGCCGGGCCTGGCCTGCATCGAACCGCACGTGCTCGATGAACTCGGCGCCGCCGACGTGGTGCTCGTGGACGGCACGTGCTGGACCGACGACGAGATGCGCATGCTCGGCTTCTCCACCAAGACGGCGGCCGACATGGGACACCTGGCGCAATCGGGGCCTGGCGGCATGATCGAGACGCTCGACACGTTGCCGGCCACGCGCAAGATCCTCATCCACATCAACAACACCAACCCCATCCTCGACGAAGACTCGCCGCAACGCCGCGAGCTGGAGGCGCATGGCATCGAGGTGGCCTACGACGGCATGGAGATCCGGCTATGACGCACCCCGTTGCGTGGACCGCCGAAGAATTTGAAGCGCGCCTGCGCGCCAAGCAGGCCGGCTACCACATCCACCATCCGTTCAACCGCCGCATGCGCGCCGGCGAGTGCACGCCCGAAGAGATCCGCACCTGGGTGGCCAACCGGTTCTACTACCAGGTCAACATCCCGCTCAAGGACGCGGCCATCCTCTCGAACTGCCCCGACCGCGAAACGCGCCGCGAGTGGATCGTGCGCATCCACGACCACGACGGCAATGACACGCAGCCCGGCGGCATCGAGAGCTGGGTGCGGCTGGGCGAGGCCGTTGGCCTCACGCGCGAGGCGCTGTGGGACCACCGACATCTGCTGCCGGGTGTGCGCTTTGCCGTGGATGCGTACGTCAATTTCGCCAGGCGCGCGCCCTGGCAGGAGGCCGTGTGCTCATCGCTCACGGAGATGTTCGCGCCCGACATCCACAAGGAGCGGCTGGCCGGCTGGCCGGAGCACTACCCGTGGGTGCAGCCCGAGGGGCTGGCGTACTTCCGATCGCGCATTCCGCTGGCCTCGCGCGACGTCGAACATGGCCTGCGCGTGACACTGGCGTATTTCCGCACGCCCGAGCAACAGCAGCGTGCACTCGACATCCTGCAATTCAAGCTCGACATCCTGTGGTCGATGCTCGATGCCATTCAACAAGCCCACGCCCATGACGCTACCCGTGTCTGACCCGCTCTGCCCGACGCTGCACCGCACCTTCCGCCTGCAATGGGAAGACGCGCAGCAGAGCTGGGTGCTGCTGTATCCCGAGGGCATGGTGACCCTGAACGACAGCGCCGCCGCAATCCTGCAGCGCTGCGACGGCGCCCACACCCTCGACATGCTCATCGATGACCTGCAGTCTGCCTTTGGGGTGCAGGGCATCGCGCCGGAGGTCCACGCCTTTGTCAAACATGCCTTCGAACGCGGCTGGCTCGTTTGAGGCCGAATCGCTGCTGATGCCGGCTGCGCCTCCCATGCCGGGGCCGCCGCTGTGGCTGCTGGCCGAGCTGACCTATCGCTGCCCGCTGCATTGCGCGTTCTGTTCCAACCCGGTCGACTACACGCGGCACGACCTTGAGCTGAGTACCGCGCAATGGTGCGATGTCCTCACGCAGGCACGGGCGCTGGGCGCGGTGCAGCTGGGCCTCTCCGGCGGCGAGCCGCTCCTGCGCAAGGACCTGGAGACGCTGGTGGCGCACGCGCATGGCCTCGGCTTCTACGTGAACCTCGTCACCTCGGGGGTGGGCCTGACGGACCAGCGCCTTGGTGCGTTGCGCGCAGCGGGGCTCGACCACATCCAGCTGTCGTTCCAGGATTCCACGCGGGAGCTCAACGACTTCCTGTCGAGCACGCGCACGTTTGACCTCAAGCGCCGCATCGCCGGGCTCATCAAGGCGCACGGCTACCCGATGGTGATGAACTGCGTGATGCACCGGCACAACCTGCCGCACGTGGGCGCCATCATCGACATGGCGCTGGAGATCGGCGCCGAATACCTGGAGCTGGCGAACACGCAGTACTACGGCTGGGCGTGGGAAAACCGCCTCGCGCTGATGCCCACGCTCGAGCAGCTGCGGGAGGCGGAAGCCGTGGTCAACGACTACCGCACACGCATCGGCAACCGATGCCAGTTGCTCTACGTGGTGCCCGATTACTTCGAGCAGCGCCCGAAGAAATGCATGAATGGCTGGGGCACGACGTTCCTGGGGATTGCGCCTGATGGCGTGGCATTGCCCTGTCATTCGGCACGCATGCTGCCGGGGCTCGCGCTGCCCAACGTTCTGCAGCAGCCGCTGCGTGAGATCTGGCAGACCAGCGATGCCTTCCAGCGCTTTCGTGGCACGCATTGGATGCCCGAGCCCTGCCAGTCGTGCGACGCGCGCGAAGAAGACTTCGGCGGCTGCCGCTGCCAGAGCTATCTGCTCACGGGCGATGCGACCCGCACCGATCCGGTGTGCGGAAAATCCGCCGATCACGGCGCGCTGCAGAAGGTGGTACTGCAAGGCCGGATGGCCGCGGTGAACGGCTTCGGCCAGATGCGCGACGCCCGCACTGGTGAAGTCCCGATCCTCTTCCGTACCGACGCCAACTCGCGCCGCCTGACACGGGCATAGCGACAAAAATGGGCCGGATGACGCCGGCCCAGCGTGCTGGCGAACGCAGGTCAGGAACCCCCGTTCAGAATCCATGCCACGAGCTGCCTGGCCTCGTCGTCCTTGAGGTTCGGATGCGGTGGCATGGGGATGCGGCCCCACACACCCTTGCCGCCTTCACGCACTTTCTGCGCGAGTTTGGCGGGCGCGTCGGCATCGCCCTTGTACTTGGCGGCCACGTCGGCAAACGCCGGGCCGACCACCTTGGTCTTCATGCTGTGGCACGAAAAGCAGCCGCTCTTCTCCGCCAGGGCCTGCATGTCGGGCGCCGCATGCGCGGGCGCCGCACCGAGGGCTGCAGCCGCGAGGGCGAGCAGCGAAAACACTCCATTGCGCGTAATCACGTTCGAATACTCCATGAAGCCGCAGACGCCGCGCGCCGCTACGGGCGCGCGGCAATCGGCAATGCACGTCAGCTCTTGTGCAGCTTGAATACCCAGACCGAACCGCCCTGTTCCAGGAAGTTCACGCGCTTGGCCACTTCCCCGCCCCACAGCGGCACTGCGCCACCCCAACCCGAGACGACGGCCACGAACTGTTCGCCGTTGTCCTCCCACGTGACGGGCGGCGCCACGATGCCGCTGCCGGTCTGGAATTTCCACAGCTCCTTGCCGGTCTTCGCGTCCGCCGCCTTCAGGTAGCCTTCGGGCGTGCCCCAGAACACCAGGCCGCCGGCGGTCGTCATCACCCCGCCCCACAGCGGCGCGCCGTTCTTGATCTGCCATTCGACCTTGCCGGTCTTCGGATTGATCGCCCGCAGCGCGCCGATGTAATCGTCATTGAGCGGCTTGATGGTGAAGCCGGCACCCAGGTACGCCGCGCCCTTCTTGTAGCTGATCGGCTCGTTCCAGATGTCCATGCCCCATTCGTTGGCCGGCACGTAGAAGAGGCCGGTCTGCGGGCTGTAGGCCATCGGCATCTGGTTCTTGCCGCCGAGGAAGCCGGGTGCGGCGAATACCGACTTGCCCTTCTTGTCTTCACCGGTGGCGGCAGCCGGATCCCCAGGGCGATGGTCGGGCGAGTAGTTCGGGCGCCCCGTCTTGAGGTCGATGCCGGTGGCCCAGTTCACCTTCACGAACGGGAAGGCGTTGAGCAGCTTGCCCGTCTTCGCGTCGTTGACGTAGAAGAAGCCGTTGCGGTCGGCCTTGCCGCCCACGCGGCGGCCGTCCATGTCGAACGTCACGAACTCGTTCACGCCGTCGAAATCCCAGCCGTCGTTGGGGGTGTTCTGGTAGTGCCAGACGATCTTGCCGCTGTCGGGATCGATGGCCAGCGTGGAAGACGAATACAGGTTGTCGCCCTTGCGGATGTGGCTGTTCCACGGCCCGGGGTTGCCGGTGCCGAAGTAGGCCAGCCCCGTCTGCGGGTCATACGTGCCGCCCAGCCACGTCGATGCGCCGCCGGTCTTCCAGGTCTCGCCCGGCCAACTGGCGTTGAGCGTGCCGGTCATGCCGTTCTCGACCTTGTTGCCGTCCTTGTCGTACTTGTAGCCCATGTGGCCTTCGACGGTCGGGCGGGTCCAGATCAACCGGCCCGTCTTGGCATCGCGCGCTTCCACGCGGCCCACCACGCCGAACTCGCCGCCCGAGACGCCGGTCAGCACCATGCCTTTCACGATGAGGGGGGCGGCGGTGTAGGAGTAGCCGGCCGCATAATCGTCGATCTTCTCCTTCCACACGACCTTGCCGGTGTCCTGGTCAAGCGCGATCAGCTGCGCATCGAGGGTGCCGAAGATGACGAGGTTGTCATACAGCGCCGCACCGCGGTTGACCACGTCACAGCACGGCATGATGCCCTCAGGCAGGCGCTGCTCGTACTTCCACAGCTTCTGGCCGGTCTTCAGGTCAATGGCGTAGATGCGCGAGTACGACGCGGTCACGAACATCTTGCCGTTGTGGATGACCGGCTGCGCTTCCTGCCCGCGCTGCTTTTCGCCGCCAAACGAGAACGACCACGCCGGCACGAGCTGGCTGACGTTCTTCGTGTTGATCTTGGTCAGCGTCGAGTAGCGCTGCCCTTGCGGGCCCATGCCCCAGCTGAGCACGTCGCCGGGGGATTTGGCGTCGTTGTCGATCATGGCGTCCGTGACGGGGGGCGTCGCCGCATGCGCCGCAAGGCTTGCCGCTACCACGGCAGCTGCAAGCGCGATCACTCGTAGTGTCCTCATTCTTATCTCCTCTACCTCTTTCTTTGTGGTCCAGGTCCGGCAGTGTGATGTCACACCGGCAGAACCCAGGGCAAATCCCGTGCCATCGGGAAACACCGGGAAACCGCGTGTTGCAAGCCGTGCCGCAGCGCTGTTGCGTGCCACGCTTGAACACATGGTTTGTTCTGTTGCGAAATGGAACAGCGCAACTGTGCAACCGTTGCGGCCGCCTATGGCGCATGCTCGTGCCGCCGCGGCAGCATGCGTTGCAGGCATCGCTGTGCGTCGAACCATTGGTGCTTGACCACCGCCGCCACGTGCAACACGACCAGGCCGAGCAGCAGATAGGCCGTCATGCCGTGCAGCGTGTAGAACAGGTGCTGCAACGCACTGTCGACCCGGCCCCAGCGCGGCAGCGGGATGCCCCACAAGCGCGTCCCATACTGGTTGAACGAAGACCCCAGGTAGCCCGAGAGCGGCATGACCACCATGCACATGTAGAGCAGGCGATGTGTGATGCGCGCGAGCTCCGCCTCCCAGCAACGCAGCCCCGCGAGCGGGGCCGGCGCGGGCCGGTGAAGCCGCACGACCACGCGCCATGCGATCACCAGCGCGGCAGTCAGCCCCAGCGATTTATGCAGGTTGACCCACTGCCCTTTTCCCGGCGCGCCCTTGGGCAGGCCTGTCATGTAATAGCCGAGCGAAAACAAGGACAGCAGCAGCAACGCGCTCACCCAGTGCAGGACCATCTGCGTGTGCGTGTAGGTGCCGGTCACGCCGCGCATCAGCATGCCGGTCCGTCTGTCAGCGCGGCGCATCGAGGCTCCCCATGGAACTCGGAAACGTCACCACGCCCCAGGGCAGCTTGTAGCCTTGTAGCGTCTCGGCCACCTCCCGCCGGCCCGGGTCGATGACCTGCACGCTGTTCGAGCGTCCGCACGCCAGCAGCAGCGCCCGGTCGTCCGGCGTGAAGCTGAAATGCCAGCAGCGCTTGCCGACGGGAATCGCGCCCACGGGTGCAAGCGTGCGGGCGTCGAACACCTGCAGCAGATCGGCGCGGCTTGCCGCCACCCACAGGTAACGGCCTGCACGGTCAAACGCGACACCGTAGGGGCCGCGCTCGGTCGGTATCGTCTTGACCGGCTTGAGCGCCGCGTCGAGCACCAACAGGTTGTTCGAGTTCTCGAGCGTCACCACGTAGGCCTTTGCGTCGGGCGAGATCTTGATGCCGCGCGGCCGGTTGCCGAACGGCGACACGTCGATCGACTGCATCTTCTCGAGCGTGGCGAGGTTGTAGATGCCGACCGTGTCGTCGCCCTCGTTGGCCACCAGCAGCCGCTTGCCGTCGGGCGAGAACTCGATGGCCTCGGTCTCGCGCGCGGCCTTGATGCGTCCGACCACCGTCCATTGACCGACGTCGATGACGGCGACTTCCGCGGGTGCGTCGTCGTCCGGCTTGTGCGCGGGCGCACTCTTGCCGGGCGGCCCGCCACCGGACGAAGGCTCGTACGTCACGAAGGCCCGCCGGCCATCGGGGGACATGCGCATGAACTCGACGTTCCGGCCGACCGGGATGCGCTTGACCTCCTTGCGCGTGCCCGTATCGACCACCGAGACATCGGCACTGCCCTGGTTCGCGGTCAGCAGCCAGCGCCCGTCGGGCGTGACGGCAAGCCCGCGCGGGTCCTTGCCGACGGCAATCTCGGCCACGGGCTTGAACGTGCGCGCGTTCAGCACCGTGACGCCCCCGCCCTGGTTCGTGACATAGGCAACGGGGTCCGGCACCTCGGCGCCCGCCTGCAGGATGGACACCCAGCCGACGCTGAGCAGCGTGGCGATGCGGAGGTAGTAGGTCAACGCAGTCATGGTGGTCGTTCGTGCTGTGGGGTCAGTCCTTGTCGACGCCGGAAGCCTTGCCGCCAAACGAGTACGTCAGGCCGATCCAGATCGCGCGCGGCGGCGCCGGCGTCACGAACTGCTGCGTGGTCAGCGTGTAGATGCTCGTGATGCCCGACAGGCCGTAGGTGGAATAGCGCTTGTTGAACAGGTTGTTGATGTACGCCGAGATCTCGAGATGCTTGGTCGGCTTGTAGTGCAGGTTCAGGTTGACGACGCCATACCCGGCCACCGTGCCGTTCGGGTCGGTGTTGCTCTCGTTGCCGTGCGCCACCTGCTTGCCGACCAGGATCAAGCTGCCGCCCACTGACAGGCTCGGGCTGAACGCATACGACGCGCCGAGCTTGAGCGTCTTGTCCGGGATGCCCGGGATCCGGTTGCCGCTCACGACGTGCTGGCCCGTCGCCGTCGTGAATGCCGATTTGTAGACCGCGTCGACATAGCCGAAGTTGGCCGACAGCGTCCATTTGTCGAGCTTCGTGCTGGCGCCCAGTTCGAACCCTCGGCGCTGCGTCTTGCCGACGTTGGCGAAGTAGCCGTACGTGTTGGACGTGGCGATGAACTGGATGTCGTCGCTCAGGCGCGAGTCGTAGAACGAGGCACTCCAGTAGGTCGACTGGCCGATCTTGCCGCGTCCGCCCAGTTCGATGGTCTTGGCCACGACGGCCTTGAGGTCCGGGTCGCCGTTGAAGCCGGTGGGCAGTGAACATGGGCTGTTCGGGTCTGCGCAGGACAGTTCGATCGAGGTGGGCGCGCGCATCGATTCGCTGTAGTTGCCGAAGATGCCCTGCCCCCCGCCGAGGTCGTAGTTGAAGCCCAGCGCCGGGTTGAACCGGTGATAGTGGTGCGAGCCGGCCAGGCTGTTGGTTTCCGGGCCCGCCACCGCGCCGTCGGGGATGCCGTTCGGGGCGGACGCGCTGCCAGACCCCGTGTTGGCATACCGGTAGGCGTTGACGTAATCGGGGTTGTAGTACGACACGCCCGATACGTCGTCCGTCCACGCATAGCCGCCGTCTTCGTTCAGGTACCGCCGGTTCGCGCCGCCCTGGTTGAGCGTGGTGTAGTTGAAGCTGCCGGAGGCCGTCACGCTCAGCCGCTTCGTCACGCTGAACGTATCGGTGAAGTACGCGCTGAAGTTGTTGACGCTGGACGACAGGTTGACCGCGCCGATGACGTTGCTGCCCGTAAACGACGCAGGGTTCGATGCCGACGGTGCCAGCCCGTTGCCCGTGAAGCCGTACTGCTGGTTGGGCGTGACCACGGTCTCGTAGTTGATCAGCCGGGCCAGGTACGTGGTCTGGTCATACGTGATGCGCGTATGGTCGAACGCCGCGCCCAGCGTGAACGCATTCTTGTGCCCGGCCAGCTTGTCGAAGTTCGACCACTGGATGGACGCGCCGACCGTGTCTTCGTGCGTGGCCGAGTCCACCACGCTGGTGTTGATCGCGCTGGTCCAACGCCCATAGCCGAGTGCCAGCGCATTCGCACCCGTCACGGCATTCGCGGCGGTGCCGTTGGGCGCCCTGTTGGCACACCTGTTGGCCGTGACGCCGGCCGTGGTGGATGTGGCGAGCGATCCGTCATCGTTGAAGCAGCCGTCGTCCAGCTCGGCGTTGCTGTTGACGTTGCGCAGGCTTGCCTTGCGGTAGTAGGCGCTGCCCGCGATCTGGTTGTCGTCGTTCAGCCAGTGGCTGCCTTTCAGGTTCAGCAGCGCCATCCGGTTCGAGATGGTGTCGGGCCACGTATAGGCGGCGCTGCGGTTGGACATCATGTCCATCGGCAACGACTGCGTGCCGCTCAGCGACGTATCGGCCAGCGCAGCGGAGAGCTCCAGCTGCGTCGCGCCCTCGTTGCCGCGCCATCGCACCTTGCCGTACAGCTGCTTCACTTCCGAGCCGGAGTGGTCGCGGAAGCCGTTCTGCTTATCGAAGTTGCCGGCTGCGAAATAGTCGACGCCACGCGACGCGTCAACACCGCCTGTCTCGAAGCTCACGGCCTTGCGGCCGAACGAGCCGCCCAGCACGTCGATCGACGTTCCTGGGTGGTCCTTGCCGGTCTTGGTGTTGACGACGAGCGCCCCGCCCAGTGTGTTGAGCCCGAACATCGGGTTGGAGCCGGGCAGGATGTTGACGCTCGACACGGCGTTCATGGGAATGAGATCCCAGTTCACGATCGAGCCGAACGGCTCGTTCACCCGCACGCCGTCAAAGTAGACCGACAGCCCGATCGGCACGCCCAGCAGCGACGACACCTGGAAGCCGCGGTAGTTGACGTCGTTCTGGTACGGGTTGCCGGAGCCGTTGCTGACGCTGACCTGGCCGAGGTTCTCGTTCAGCACGTCCGCCAGGTTCGAGGCGCGCTGCTCCCGAACATCCTTGCCGCTGATGCGCTGGGCGTTGGCGGGAAACTGCGAGAGCGGCACGCCAATGCTGTCGATGGGCGTGGCACCCACGACCTCGGCCGCAGGCAATGCCACCGCAACAAGCTGGTCTTCCGCCCAGGCTCCCGAGTGAAGGCCCGCGGCAGCGAGCGCGAGCACCACACCGCTCAGGCGGGGCGCGGCCTTGCACAGGCGGCTGGTACGCGAATGCACCGTGTGTCTCCCGAAGTGTTCCGTCGCCGTGCCCCCGTGTGCGGACGATGCACCGGGCAACCCGGCATGGCATGGGTTATGGGTGGCAAGGCACCAGTAGCGATGGGGCAGACACCTGTGCGCGCACGCGGCGCGACAGTGCGTTGGGTTGGCGCATGGCCGTGTCTCCTCTTCTCTTGCTCTTGTCTCTGCCTGCGGGTCGTTGCCCGGCAGGTCAGCGGCCGGCGCACGGGTGTCGATGGCCGTGCGCCAGCCGTCCTGCTACACCATCAGAAGAAGCCCAGCGGCTTGGTGTCGTAGCTCACCAGCAGATTCTTGGTCTGCTGATAGTGGTCGAGCATCATCTTGTGGGTCTCGCGGCCCACGCCCGACTTCTTGTAGCCGCCAAAAGCCGCATGCGCGGGATACAGGTGGTAGCAGTTCGTCCACACGCGCCCCGCCTTGATGGCGCGGCCCACGCGGTAGGCGCGGTTGATGTCGCGCGTCCACACGCCGGCGCCCAGGCCGTACTCGGTGTCGTTGGCGATGTGGATGGCCTGCGCCTCGTCCTTGAAGGTCGTCACGGCAATCACCGGGCCGAAGATCTCTTCCTGGAACACGCGCATGCTGTTGTCGCCCTTGAGCAGCGTCGGCTTGATGTAGTAGCCCTTGGCGAGGTTGCCGGGCAGCACTTCCACATCGCCGCCGACCAGGCATTCGGCGCCCTCTTCCTGCGCGATCTCGAGGTAGCTGCGGATCTTGTAGAACTGCTGCTCCGAAGCCTGCGCGCCGACCATCGTTTCTGTGTCGAGCGGGTCGCCGCGCTTGATGGCGGCCACCTTGGTCATCACTGCGTCCATGAAGCGGCTGTAGATCGATTCCTGCACCAGCGCGCGCGACGGGCACGTGCACACCTCGCCCTGGTTGAAGAAGCCCAGCACCAGGCCTTCGGCGGCCTTTTCGATGAAGCTCGGCTCGGCCTGCATGATGTCTTCGAAGTAGATGTTGGGCGATTTGCCACCCAGCTCCACCGTCGACGGAATGATGTTCTCCGCCGCGCACTTCATGATGTGCGAGCCGACCGGCGTCGAGCCCGTAAAGGCGATCTTGGCGATGCGCTTGCTGGTGGCGAGCGCCTCGCCGGCCTCCTTGCCGTAGCCGTGCACGACGTTGAGCACGCCGGGCGGCAGCAGATCGCCGATGAGTTCCAGCAGCACGCAGATGCCCAGCGGCGTCTGCTCGGCGGGCTTGAGCACGATGCAGTTGCCGGCAGCCAGCGCGGGCGCCAGCTTCCACGCGGCCATCAGCAGCGGAAAGTTCCACGGGATGATCTGGCCCACCACACCCAGCGGCTCGTGGATGTGATACGCCACGGTGTGCTCGTTGATTTCGGCCGCCGAACCTTCCTGCGCGCGGATGCAGCCGGCGAAGTAGCGGAAATGGTCCGCCGCCAGCGGGATGTCGGCGTTCAGCGTTTCGCGCACGGGTTTGCCGTTGTCCCACGTCTCCGTCACGGCCAGCATTTCAAGGTTCTGCTCGATGCGGTCGGCAATCCTGAGCAGGATCAGCGAGCGGTCCTGCACCGACGTGCGGCCCCACGCGTCGGCTGCGGCATGCGCGGCGTCGAGCGCGCGGTCGATGTCTTCGGCCGTGGAACGCGGGAACTCGGCAATCACCTCGCCCGTGACCGGCGTGGTGTTGGTGAAGTACTGGCCCTTGACCGGCGCGACAAACTCGCCGCCGATGTAGTTGCCATAGCGCGACTTGAACGAAACGATGGCGCCCGGCGTGCCGGGATGAGCGTAACGCATGGGTTGTCTCCTGATGGATGAGTGATGACGTCAGCGTCTTGGCTTGCGCTGTGTCTGCCTCTTCTCTGCAAGAGCCGGGCCATGTCGCGCGGATGACGTTTGCGCGGCCCGCGATCGCCCACCCGCTGCTGCGCGCTGCCAGGAGTGCTCCAGAATGCAACAGCGGCTGTTGCAAACCGCAACGGCCATCGGCCTGGCAGTGCCGTGCGAACACGCCTCGCGCATGGCATGCATTTCGCAGGAGCACCGGTTCACCTGAACCGGACAGACCCTCGATGAGAAGGCTCCAAGCCAACGCCTGCGCCATCGCGCGAGGCATCGCCGTGCTGATGGCCGCCTGCCTGCCATGGCCGGCGGCCGCCGACGCCAACGCCGACCCTGCCGGCTCGCCGCTCTGGCCGACGGTCCGGCAGGAGGCGCTCGGCACCGCGCCCGCAACCTTCGACACCCGCATCACGATCACCGGCCCCGCGTTTGCGGAAGACCCGATGCAGGTGCCCATCGCCTTCGACGCGTCGGCGCTGGGCAAGGTGGACCGCATCGTCGTCGTGGTCGATCGCAACCCGATCCGCAAGGTGCTGGAGTTCGAGCCGATGCAGGCGCGCCCCGCGCTCTCGTTCCGCTTCAAGCTTCAGGAGGCGTCGCCCGTGCGGGTGGCTGCGCGCACCACGGATGGTGTCTGGCATGTGGCGACGCTCGTCGTCGATGCCACCGGCGGCGGCTGCACGCTGCCCGGCGCCACGCGCGCGAACGCCACCTGGAGCACCACGCTGAACCGCGTGGAATCACGCGTGTTCCCGGGCTTCAGCGGCGCAGGCAGCCGCATCCGCCTGCGCGTCATGCATCCCATGGACACCGGTCTGGTGGCGGGCATTCCGTCGTTCCATATCGAACGGCTCGAACTGCTCGACAGCAGGCGCCAGCCGTTGCTGCGGCTTGCGCTGTACGAACCCGTGGCCGAAAACCCGATCTTCTCGTTCGATCTGGACGGCCCGGCCGCGCGCGGCATCACCGTGGCCGGCGTCGACAACAACGGCAACCGCATCCGCGCACAGGTGACGCCATGAGACGACTGCACGGCGCGCTGCTGGCCCTTGCAATGCTCGCCGGTGGCGCACAGGCTCAGGACCTCGACTATCGCCTCGCCCCGCGACCGGTCGCGCCGGACGTCTGGGTGCTGCAAGGCGCCAACGCCGACTTCGCCCGTGCCAACGGCTGCAACATCATCAACACGGGCTTCATCGATACGGGCGACGGTGTGATGGTGATCAACACCGGGCCGTCATTGCGGTACGGCGAGCAGCAGCGTGAGGCCATCAGCCGCGTCACGCGTGCGCCGGTGCGCTGGGTGTTCAACCTGAATCTGCACCCAGACTACTTCTTCGGCAACCAGGCGTATGCCGATGTTGGCGCGCAGGCGCTGCCGGGCACGATGGCCGGCGCCCAGCGTGAAGGCGCCGCATATGCCGACAACCTCTACCGCCTCTGCGGCGACTGGATGCAGAGCACCGTGTCGACGCCGCCCACGCTGCCAGTGGCGCCCGGCGAGCGCACGTTCGGCCGTCACCGCATCGAGCTGATCCGGTTCGATGGGCATACCGACGATGACCTCGTCGTCATCGACCACACGAGCGGCGTGATCTTTGCCGGAGGTCTGGTCTTCCGCAACCGCATCCCCACCACACCGCACGCCGACATCGCGCGCTGGCTCGCCAGCCTCGATCGCCTGCAAGCCATCGTTGCACGCCACCACGGGTATGTGTTGATCCCCAGCCACGGGCCCGCGCTCGACCACGCAGACGCCATCGCGCAGACGCGCCAGTACCTGCGCTGGCTCGATGCGCGCCTGCGCCGCGCCGCCGAAGACGGCCGCGACCTGGCCGAGGTGCTGGCCATGCCGGTCGCCGACGAGTATGCCCACTGGGCCGGCATGCCTGCCGAGTACGTACGCAACGTGACGCACTTCTACCCCCGCTATGAAAGCGCGGCGCTGGTGCCATGACATGGCGGCGCCCACGCCTGCCCGACGACGCTGGATGGGCCTGATGCTCGCACTCGCGCTCGAACCACCGTTGGCCACGCTGGCGGCGCCGCAGCCCCCGGTGTCGCTGCGTCTCCTGCGGCTGCAGCACGGCCTGTACGCCGCACGCGCCAACAACGCCGAAGCCGCGCGCGCCAACGCAGGGGAAGTCGTTCCCACGCTCGTGCACGTGACGGGCAACGGCGTGCTCGTGGTGGACCCCGGCCCGCACGCGGCGTGGGGCGACCGGCTCATCACCGCCATCCGGCACATCACGGCGGAGCCGGTCCGCTGGGTGGTCAACACACACGCGCACCCCGAGCATGTGCTGGCCAACGCAGCGTTTGCACGGCTGCAGCCTCGCCCAGCCTTCCTGGCTTCTGCGGCCACGGCCAGCCTGATGCGCGAGCGCTGCCAGGCTTGCCTGGCACGGCTGGCGTCCATGCTCGGCACGCAGGCCATGCGGGGCACGCACATCGTCTACCCCGAGCCGGCCCTGCGCGACGGCGACTGGCTGCACACCGGCAAGACCGCGTGGCAGGTGCACATCCACACCGCCGCGCACAGCGCCTCCGACACGGTGCTGTACGCCCCGCAGCAGCGCGTGCTGTGTGTGGGCGGCCTGGCGTATCGGCAGCGCGTGCCCGAACTGCAGGACGGCTCGCTGCTCGGGTGGCGGCAGGCCCTGCGCGGCCTCGAGCGGCTGGATGCCGGCATCGTCGTCGGCACGGCCGTCGGCACACCGATGCAGACACTGCTGCCCACGCTGTCGTATCTCGACGCGCTCAACGACGCGATTGCCGATGCGCTCGATGCAGGCGGCGACGCAGCGCATGCCCTCACCTATGCACCGGGCGGCGCGTATCGCGATTGGCGCAACTTCCATCCGCGGCATGCGCTGAATGTCGCACGCGCCTGGCGTGAACTCGAAGACCGCTGGACGCAGAACGCGCCGCTGCGCTAGGCGCTGCTCCATGGCTGAACACGCAACGAGACACGTGTTGCATCGAGTGTCTCGCGATGTCACACGCGTGACACCCACCTACCGCGCGCAAACGTTATTCAACGCACTGCAACTCCTTGCAATGTCGCGCAAACCGGCGCGATGCGCGTGGTACGCATATTGCAATGCACGCCCGGCGTCGAACGCAGGCCTTGTGTCCGACGCCGCCCCCTGAACAGGCTCGCGCCCAATCCGCGGGGCCCATCACAACGAGAAGATACGGAGACACCATGCAGAACAAGAGCCTTCGACGATACGCCGTGGCAGCCACCCTGGGCTGCGCTGCCAGCGCCGCCTTCGCGCAGTCGTCCGTCACCATCTACGGCACCATCGATGCCGGCGTGCAGTACCGCAACCGCAGCGCCGACAACGCGGGGAGCCTCACCGAGATGCACACCGGCGGCATTAGCCCCAGCATCTGGGGCCTGCGCGGCGTGGAAGACCTTGGCCATGGGCTGAAGGCGACCTTCAACCTCGAAGGACACTACAGCAGCGATACGGGCACGCTCACCAGCGGCCCCGGTTTCAGCTCGCAGCTCTTCCGCCGGCAAGCCAACGTCGGGCTCGGCGGCGAATGGGGCGCGATCACGCTGGGCCGCCAGTACAGCCCGGCCCTGCTCGGCACCATCGGCACGGAGCCGCGCGGCTTCAAGGAGCAGTTCTCGAACCTGTACGGCTGGGCGTACAACCAGTTGGCCGCGCCCGGCAACGCGCTCGGCGCCGGCACGAACCCGGGCAACGACGTTGGTGTGTTCACGGGGAACACGGTGCAGTACGCCAACAACTTCGGGCCGGTCTGGCTCGGCGTCGCCTATTCGCTGGGCGAGGCTGCCGGCAGCTTCAGGAAGGGCAACGAGCTCTCGGTGGGCGCCACGTACACGGGCCCGGTCACCGTCGGCCTCGGCTATCAGCAGATCGCCGACAGCGGCTCTGGCGAAACGCTCAGCAGGCTGTGGAACGCTGGCATCGCCGTTCCGGTCGGCGCCTTCACCGGCCGCGTGAATTACCTGGACGTGACGAACAACGCGCCCAGCGGTGCGCGCGTGTCTGATGTGCAATCGATCGGCGTGGGCCTGGACTACAAGTGGAGCGCCGCCAATACCGCCACGCTCGCTGGCTACTACAGCAAGTACAAGAGCAGCGCGCACGACAGCTCGACCAAGTCGATCGTGCTGAGCAACGACTACGCGTTCTCCAAGCGCACGACGCTGTATGCGCAGCTGGTCTACGCCGACGCGGGCGCGGTGGGCACGGCCGATCCGCTCGAAGGCCTGAAGACGTCGATCGTCGCGGGCGGCACGGCCCCGGGCGCGAAGACCATCCTGGGCGGCGTGGGCTTGCGGCACACGTTCTGACCGGCGGATCACCACGCAGCAGAAACGCCCCTTGGCGAGACCACCAAAGGGGCGCTTGTCACCACCGGGCGCCGTTGCGGTCAGGCAGCGTGCAGCGTCGGATAGTCCGTGAGGCCGCGCGCGCCACCGCCAAACAGCGTCTCGCGATCGTGCAGCGCGAGCGGCGCACCGGTGCGCAGGCGCGCCGGCAGATCCGGATTGGCGACGAACGGACGCCCGAACGCAATCAGCTCTGCCCAGCCCGCGCCAATCGCTTCGCGTGCGCGTTCCGCGGTGTACTTGCCGGCATAGATGAGCACACCGGCGTAGGCCGCGCGCAGTTGCTGCTTGAAGGCGACGGGCATCAGCGGGGCATCGTCCCAGTCGGCTTCGGCAATGTGGATGTAGCCCACGCCAAGCGCATCCAGCAGCCGGGCGGCGGCGAGGTACGTTGTCTCGGGGTCGTCGTCCACGCAGCCGTTGAGGGTGGTCAGCGGTGCAAGACGGATGCCGACACGCGAGGCGTCGCCCGTGCCTTCGATGAGGGCACGCGTGACTTCGTCGAGAAAGCGCAGCCGGTTTTGCAGCGAGCCGCCGTAGGCATCGGTGCGCGCGTTGGCCTGCGAATCGATGAACTGGTTTACGAGATAGCCGTTGGCGCCATGCAGCTCGACGCCGTCAAACCCGGCTTGCATGGCGTTGCGCGCGGCGGCACGGTATTGGCCCACGACCTCTGCGATCTCGCCCACCGTCAGCGCACGCGGTGCCGATGCCTGCACGAAGCCCGGCGTGCGGCCGTCTTCGCCAGCGATGAACACGTTCACGCCCTTGGCCTGGAGGGGCGACGCCGATACCGGCTGGCGGCCACCCAGCAGGCTCGTGTGGCTCAGGCGCCCAACGTGCCAGAGCTGCGCGAAGATGCGCCCGCCGTGGGCATGCACAGCGTCGGTCACCTTGCGCCAGCCCGCGACCTGCTCGGGGGTGTGGATGCCGGGCGTCCACGCGTAGCCCTTGCCGAGCGGCGCCACGTACGTGCCTTCACTGACGATGAGACCGGCGCTCGCACGCTGCGCGTAGTACGCGGCCATCAGTTCGTTGGCGACATCGCCGGGTTGGCTCGCACGCGAGCGGGTCATTGGCGGCATGACGATGCGGTTCGGCAATGTCAGCGGGCCGAGCTGCAGCGGTTGGAACAGCGGGTCGTTCTGCATGATGTGGATTCTCTGTGGCGGATGTGGGGCAAGTTCAGTCCCACGCCGGGGCCAGCCCCTGCGGGCTCACCTCGCGGCCATTGCGCTCCAGCGCGGCGATCTGCGCCATGTCGTCGTCGGTCAGGCGCAGCGTCCGTGCGATCAGGTTGCTGGCGAGGTTCTCGCGCCTGGTGGACGACGGAATGACCGAGTAGCCAAGCTGCATCGCCCATGCGAGCACCACCTGCGCGGGCGTCGCCTGGTGCCGCTGTGCAATCGTGCCGATCACCGGATCGCCCAGCACCTTGCCGTACGCGAGCGTCATGTACGACGTCACATGAATGCCCTCGCCCTGCAGAAAGCTCACCAGCTTGCGGTTCTGCAGATACGGGCTCAGTTCGATCTGGTTCGTGGCGATCGCGTCCTTGCCCACGGCGGCCATCGCTTCCTTCGTCAGCGCGATGTTGAAGTTGGAGATACCGATCTGGCGGGTCAGCCCGCGCGCCTTGGCATCGGCCAGCGCCGTCATGGATTCGTCAACGGAAACGCCTTTGCCGGGCGCCGGCCAGTGGATCAGCGTGAGGTCCACGTAATCGGTCCGCAGCTTGGCGAGACTCTCTTCGAGGCTCGGCGCAAGCTTGTCCCGGGCGGCGTTGTCCACCCAGATCTTGGTGGTGAGGAAGAGGTCTTCGCGGCGCACGCCGGAGGCGGCAATGGCCTCGCCCACCTCGGCTTCGTTGCCGTAGATCTGCGCCGTGTCGATGGCGCGGTAGCCGAGTTCGAGGGCGTTGCGGACGGCGTCGATGACGACCTGGCCCTGCAGGCGGAAGGTGCCAAGGCCGAATGCGGGAATGTTGCTCATGGTGGAATTTCTGGAAACGAATGCATGCGGCGGTATGCCCAGGCATTCTGGCGGTTGCCACTACTGAAATAAACGCCGTTACCGGACAGAAATATTTGACTTGAGATCAAGTATCGGCGGCCTCTCGCTCACAGCAAGCGCAGGCTGCCTTCCAGCCGGTAGAAGTCCAGCGACGGCGCGGTAAAAAACGAACGCGACGTGCCCGCCGCGAAATCGTCAATGTGCACCACGGTCGCGCGGTCGGCTTCCTGCCACGTGATCACGTAGACCTCGCCGGCGACGTGCTGCCAGGTGTAGGCCACTTCGCCCTCGGCGCCGGCAAAGGCCCTTCCGTGATCGCGTAGCGCATGTGGATGCCGTCGTCGGCATAGGCGTTGGTGGCGGTGAGGCCTTCATAGCGGACTTCGAACGTATTGCCGGCAAACGGCGGCAGCAGCTGGGTGGGTGCATGGCAAGGGCTCCGGAAAGCATGCGGGTGACGAAACGGCGGCGTTCAGTGGGCGAGTTCGAGCGGCTCGGCGGTGCGGGCGGGCAGGCCTTCGCGGTCGTCGAGCGGGCCGGTGTGCGCCCTCAGGCCAACTGCCCCGAGCGTGACGGCCGCGGGTCAGCGCGAGTAAGGCGAGTGGCATGGTGGGCACTCCAGGGTCCGATGCGAATGGAGCGCAGTGTGCCCGCTTTACTTTTGCCAAAAAACCGGTCTATAAACGAAAATATCTTGATTTCAGATCAACAATGAAGATCACGCTGGATGAACTCCAGGCCTTTGCCACGGTAGTCGACACCGGCTCGATCACCGCGGCCGCACAACAGCTTGAGTTGACCGTGTCCGCCACGAGCCGCACGCTGGCGCGGCTCGAAGACAAGCTCAGGACCACACTGCTGCGCCGGACCACGCGCCGGCTCGAACTGACCGAAGAGGGCCGCGCGTTTCTGCAGAACGCACGGGCCATCATCGATTCGGTGGAAAGCGCAGAAGAGCAGATGCGCACGCGGCGTGAGAAGCCATCGGGACGCCTGCGGGTGGATGCGGCTTCGCCCTTCATGCTGCATGTGATCGTGCCGCTGGTGCGCGGCTACCGCGAGCGCTTTCCGCAGGTGGAGCTGGAGCTGAACAGCAACGACGGCATCATCGACCTGCTCGAGCGGCGTACCGACGTGGCCATCCGCATCGGTCGGCTCAAAGACTCGACGCTGCACAGCAGGCTCATCGGACACAGCCGCGTGCGCATGCTGGCCAGCCCTGCCTACCTCGAGGCGCACGGCCAGCCGCGCAAGGTCGAGGATCTTGCCAGGCACACCCTGCTCGGCTTCACCGAGCCGGAATCGCTGAACCTCTGGCCCGCACTCGGGCCCGATGGCGAGCCATACAGGATCACGCCTGCGGTGTGGTCGTCCAGCGGCGAGACGCTCCGGCAGCTTGCCCTGGAGGGCACAGGCATCGTCTGCCTGTCGGATTTCATGACCGCGCAGGATCGGGAATCCGGCCGGCTCCTGCAGGTGCTGGCGCGCCAGACGCAGGACGTGCGGCAGCCCATCCAGGCCGTGTACTACCGCAACACAGCCATCTCTGCACGCATTGCCTCCTTCGTCGATTACCTCGTCGAGGCGCTGCGCGGCAAGCCCCCGGCGCGCGGCGCAGCGAAGTGGATGGCACCGTGACGACGCGGGCACTTCATTCAGGACTCAGAACGGGATCGAAGCGTGGCCGATGCCATCAAACTCTGGGGCGGCGAAATCGCCGCGGACGGCCCGGCAAAGCCGGCACATGGCGCGTCCGGCCTGCGCGAACCTCGGCGTGCTGCGGAGCCAAACAAAAAGCCCCTTGGCCGTGAGACCAAGGGGCTTCTGCTATTGCTGGCGGAGAGGGTGGGATTCGAACCCACGGTACCGTCGCCGGTACGCCTGATTTCGAGTCAGGTACATTCGACCACTCTGCCACCTCTCCGGTAACTGGGTCGCTGAATCGCGAAACCGCGACTATAGCAGATTTCTTCCGCCGAAATCAACAGGCTGACACAACAGCGTCAACCCGCCGGTTTCAGGACCTCCTGGCCGCCCAGGTACGGGCGCAGCGCCGCCGGCACGGTGACCGAGCCGTCCGCGTTCTGGTAGTTCTCCAGCACGGCCACCAGCGTGCGGCCCACGGCGAGGCCCGAGCCGTTGAGCGTGTGCACCAGCTCTGGCTTGCCCTGCGCGTTGCGGAAGCGGGCCTGCATGCGGCGCGCCTGGAAGTCGCCCATGTTGGAGCACGAGCTGATCTCGCGATACGTGTTCTGCGCGGGGATCCACACTTCGATGTCGTACGTCTTGGTGCTGCCGAAGCCCATGTCGCCGGTGCACAGCACGACGGTGCGGAACGGCAGTTCGAGCTTGCGCAGGATGTTCTCGGCGGCGTTCGTCATGGCTTCCAGCGCATCGAACGACGTGTCAGGCTGCACGATCTGCACCATCTCAACCTTGTCGAACTGGTGCTGGCGGATCATGCCGCGCGTGTCCTTGCCGTACGAACCGGCCTCGGAGCGGAAGCACGGCGAATGCGCAGCGAACTTCATCGGCAGCGCATCCGCGGGGACGATCTCGTCGCGCACGAGGTTGGTGAGCGGCACCTCGGCCGTCGGGATCAGGTAGAAATTCTCGACGTGCTCGCCGGCTTCGCCGTCCGCGCCCTGCCCCATCTTGCGCGGCACGCGGAACAGGTCTTCCTCGAACTTCGGCAGCTGGCCCGTGCCGCGCATCGACGCGGCGTTGACGATGTAGGGCACGTATGCCTCGGTATAGCCGTGCTCCTGCGTGTGCGTGTCGAGCATGAACTGCGCGAGCGCACGGTGCAGGCGCGCAACCTGGCCCGTGAGCACCGTGAAACGCGCACCCGACAGCTTGGCGCCGGCGTCGAAATCAAGCCCCAGCCCGGCGCCCAGATCCACGTGATCCTTGACCGGAAAGTCGAACGTGCGCGGGGTGCCTTCACGGCGCACTTCCACGTTCTGCGTTTCGTCCTTGCCGACCGGAACGCTCTCGTGCGGCACGTTCGGGATCGACAGCATCAGGTCCTGCAGCTTGGCCTGCACCACGTCGAGCTGCGAAGCCGAGGCCTTGAGTTCGTCGCCGATGCCCGACACTTCCGCCATCACCGCCGAGGCGTCCTCGCCCTTGCCCTTGAGCATGCCGATCTGCTTCGAGAGGCTGTTGCGGCGGGCCTGCAGCTCTTCCGTGCGGGTCTGGATGGCCTTGCGCTCCGCTTCGAGCGCGGCAAAGCCGGCCACGTCGAGCACATAGCCGCGGTCTTTGAGGCGCGCAGCAACGGCGTCGATGTCTTTGCGCAGCAGTTGGATATCAAGCATGGTGGGGAGAGGAAACCGAGGATTGCGAACGATCGGAATGACCGAAAAGGCCGATTTTATCGCACCGGCCTGCCGCCTTTATTTGCTGCGGGACGATTTGTCCTGTTCGGCGTGCCACTGCGCATCCAGCTCGCGCAGGTGGCGCAGCTTGTCGCCGATCTTGCCTTCGAGGCCGCGTGGCGTCGGGACGTACCAGTTCTGCGCGGGCAGATCGTCGGGAAAGTACGTTTCGCCGGCAGCATAGGCTTCGGGCTCGTCGTGGGCGTAGCGATAGGCGTGGCCGTAGCCGAGCTCCTTCATCAGCTTGGTCGGCGCATTGCGCAGATGCACGGGCACCGCGCGCGACTTGTCCTGACTGACGAACGCGCGGGCCGCGTTGTAGGCGTTGTAGCCCGCATTGGACTTGGGCGCGACGGCCAGGTAGATCAGCGCCTGCGCGAGCGCCAGTTCGCCTTCGGGCGAGCCGAGCCGCTCGTAGGTTTCCGCCGCATCGAGGGTGATGCGCGCGGCGCGGGGGTCGGCCAAGCCGATGTCTTCCCAGGCCATGCGCACGATGCGGCGCGCGAGGTAGCGCGGATCGGCGCCGCCGTCGAGCATGCGGCAGAACCAGTACAGCGCCGCATCCGGATCGGAGCCGCGCACGGACTTGTGCAGCGCGCTGATCTGGTCGTAGAACGCGTCGCCGCCCTTGTCGAAGCGGCGTAGGTTTTCGGACAGCGCCGAAGCCAGCAGCGCCTCGTCGATGACCGGCACTTGGTTTCCGGCCCCCGCGCCCTCGGCCTGCGAGCGCGCGGCGCGCGTGACGATCTCGATGTTGTTGAGCAGTTTGCGGCCATCGCCATCGGCGGAAGCCACGATGGCATCGAGCGCGGCGGGTGTCCACTCAAGGCTGCCCAGCGCCAGGCGCGCGCGCTCGGCCAGCTGCTTGAGCTCGTCGTCCGACAGGCTCTTGAGCACGTAGACAGCCGCACGCGAGAGCAACGCCCCGTTCACCTCGAAGGAGGGGTTCTCGGTCGTCGCGCCGATGAAGGTGAACAGGCCGCTTTCCACGTGCGGCAGGAAGGCGTCCTGCTGGCTCTTGTTGAAGCGGTGGACTTCATCGACGAACACCAGCGTCCGGCGCCCGTTGGCGCGGAACTGCTCGGCGCGTTCCACCGCCTCGCGGATGTCCTTCACGCCAGACAGCACGGCCGACAGCGCGATGAACTCGGCATCGAACGCATCGGCCATCAGCCGCGCCAGCGTGGTCTTGCCGACGCCGGGCGGGCCCCAGAGGATCATCGAATGCGGCTCCCCGGAGGCAAACGCCACGCGCAGCGGCTTGCCCGGCCCCAGCAGGTGCTGCTGACCGATCACATCGTCGGCGGAATGGGGGCGGAGGCGCTCGGCCAGCGGCATGTGGGCGGGCGCGTTGGGGAAGAGAGAAGCGGAAGCGTTCATGCGGAGATTGTCGCAGAATCCGTCCGCCGGCCGCTTCCCCGGCAACCTCAGGCGGCGCGTGCGTCCAGCGCCGGCGCCTCTGCGGCCATCCTGCTCCGGCCGATCAAAAGCACACAGACCAGCGACAGCGCCGCAAAACCGGCATAGAAGATCGCCATCGGCCACCACAGCGGGAAAAAGCGATCAGCCAGCACCGTGGCAAGCAGCGGTGTCAGGCCACCCGCAAAGGCGCCGCACACCTGATACGACAACGAAATCGCCGTGTAGCGGATGCGCGCCGCAAACATGCCGCTGACAAAGCCCGCGATGATCGCGTAGTAGCCGGACTCGGCCAGCGTGGCGATGGCCACTCCTGCAAACACGGTATGCGCCTCGCCCATGCGGACCAGCGGGAGCATGATGAACGGCACGACCACCGCGAAGGCCGCGAGGATGACCAGCATGCGGCGCGTTCCGAAACGGTCGGCCAGCGTGGCCGCCCCAAGCTGCACGAAGAACTGCAGCACGGCGACCCAGAACATGCAGTCGAGAATCATCGCGCGATCGAGCTGCAGGTACTGCGTGGCATACGAAATCATGAAGATGTTGCTGAAGTACACGCCCGCGATGCCGTACACGTTGGCGCCGATGGCCAGCGCGATCAGCGGCCACGCCTTGAACGCCTCCGCCAGCGGCTGCTTCGCCACGTCGCCGGAGGCCTGCATCGCCTCGAATTCCGGCGATTCGTTGACCGACATGCGGATCACAAAGCCCACGGCCAGCAGCACCGCGCTCGCCAGGAAGGGCAGGCGCCAGCCCCACGCCATGAAGGCCTCCGGCTCGAGCCGGCTGACGGCGGAAAAGGCCAGCATCGACAGAATCAGGCCACCGGCGCTGCCAAGCTGCGCGAACGAAGCAAAGAAGGTACGCCGGCCTTTCGGCGCATGCTCGCCGGCCAACAGCACTGCGCCGCCCCACTCGCCACCCACGGCAATGCCTTGCAGCACACGCAACGCCACCAGCGCGACCGGCGCAATCCATCCGGCCTGCGCATAGGTGGGCAGACAACCGATCAGCACGGTGGCAACGGCCATGAGGGTGAGCGTGCCCATCAGCGCGCGCTTGCGGCCGAGCCTGTCGCCGATGCGGCCGAACAGCACGCCGCCGATGGGCCGGGCAAGAAATCCGATGGCGAACGACCCGAACGAAGCCAGCAGCCCCAGCAAGCGGTTCTCTCCCGGGAAGAACAGCGGCCCGAAGACAAGCGCCGCCGCCGTGGCGTAGCTGTAGAAGTCGTACCACTCGATGGTGGTGCCGATGAACGATGCCATCGCCGCACGGCGTGGCTGGGCGATCGACTGCGCTGCTTGCATGGGGTCTCCTCTCTGTTCTTATGGGTGTCGCATCAGGCGCGGTATTCGACGCCGGGCAGCACGCACAGCATCTCGAACGCGAGGTTGGCGCCGAGCAACGCCGTCGTCCCGAACGGGTCGTATGGCGGGGACACCTCGACCAGATCCGCGCCGACGATGTCGAGACCGCGTGCGCCGCGCACGATCTCCAGCGCCTGCGGCACGGTCAGGCCGCCAATCTCCGGCGTACCGGTACCCGGCGCATAGGCCGGGTCGATCCCGTCGATGTCGAAGCTGATGTAGACCGGGCCGCCCTGCACGCGAGCGCGCACCTCTTCCATGAGCGGCGCGAGCGATCGGTGCCAGCATTCCTCAGCGGTCACCACGCGAAAGCCCTGTTCACGACACCAGTCGAAATCCTCGGCCGCGTAGCCCGTGCCGCGCAGGCCGATCTGCACGACACGGTTGCAATCGAGCAAGCCCTCCTCCACCGCGCGGCGAAATGGCGTGCCGTGCGCGATCTTCTCGCCGAACATCGTGTCGTTGACGTCGGCATGCGCGTCCACGTGGATGAGGCCGATGCGGCCGTACTTGGCATGCATCGCGCGCAGGATGGGCAGCGTGACGGTGTGGTCGCCGCCCAGGCCGATCGGGCGGCAGCCGCCGGCGATGATCTCCCGGTATGCGGCCTCGATGCGCGCGATCGAGTCATGCAGGTTGTATGGGTTGGTCGGCACGTCGCCGATGTCGGCCACGCGCAGCGAGTCGAACGGCGCAGCGCGTGTGGCCATGTTGTACGGCCGCAGGAGGACGGATTCCGCGCGGATCTGCCGGGGCCCGAGCCGTGCGCCGTTGCGATTGGACGTGCCCAGGTCGAACGGCACGCCGACAAAGCAGGCGTCCAGCCCGGCGGCAGACGTGGCGGCGGGCAGCCGCATCATGGTGGCAATGCCGCCAAAACGCGGCATGGCGTTGCCCGAAGCGGGCTGGAAGAGGTCGGCGCGGTCGTTCATGGCAGTCGCATGGTCACATCGTCCCGAGACGATGTAATGAGTGTCAATAAGCTGCATTCTTGCCGATGGATTTCGCACGTAGAATGCGAAATCTCCGAATCAAACATCGATATGGATCGATGTATCGACCGTGCTGGGACAAGCTTCCGATCTTGATCTGCGACTGATCCGCGTATTTCTCGCCGTGGTCGACGCGGGCGGCATCACCCCTGCCCAGGCAACGCTGAACGTGGGGCAATCCACCATCAGCACGCAGCTGTCCACGCTGGAGACGCGACTGGGCTACCGGCTATGCGAGCGCGGCCGCAGTGGCTTCCGGCTCACCGCGCGCGGCGAACGCTTCGTCGATTCCGCCCGCAAGCTGCTGGGCGCACTCGACGTCTTCAGCGCGGAGGCGCGCAAGGTGGGCCGCACGCTGGTCGGCACGTTGAATCTCGGCTTGATCGGCCATGCGCCCGTCAACGCGAATGCGCGTATCAGCCAGGCCATCGAGCGCTTTCGGCAACGCGATGAATCCGTGCATTTCACGGTCTCGGTACGCCCGCCCGGGGAGCTGGAAGGACTGCTGCTCGACAACAAGATCCATATGGCGATCGGCTACTTCTGGCACCGCGTGCCGGCGCTGGACTACACGACGATCTTCCACGAGACGCAGCTTGCGTATGCGGGGCGCGGCCATCCGCTGTTCAAGAAGGCTGGGGACGTGACGCCCGCGCAGGCACTGGCGCACGCGTGGGCGTGGCGCAGCTATCCGCTGCCGGAAGCGGCGGGCTCGCCGGCCGAGCGGCCGGTGACTGCGGTGGCAGACAACATGGAAGCGGTGGCAATGCTGGTGCTGTCAGGCCGGCACCTGGGTTACCTGCCGGAGCACTTTGCGGCGCCCTATGTGGCCCAGGGCCTGCTGACGCCGTTGGCACCCGCTGCCATGCGCTACGAGGTGCCGTTCGACATGGTGGTGCGCCGCGATGCCCGGCGCAATGATCTGCTGGCCGCCTTCATTGCCGACATGAAAGCGGCCCACGCCTAAAAGACGCGCATGCCGTCAGTTCGACGCGCGCTGCACCAATCCCATGAACGCCTTGGCCGGAAGCGGCCCATGGCACGACTGCGTGCCGTTGGCCGCGCGCAGCAGCAGCCAGACGTTTTCGCTGGCCGGCGGCTGAATCACGAACGGCTGACGCGCCGACGCTTCGGGCAGGCGTGGATCGGCCGGCGCCTGGATCGGCACGACCTGCCCGGCGTGGCCTTTCACCAATGCGCTGCACTCGGCGCTGGGCAGTTCGGTCGCGTGCAGGAAATCCTTGTTGACCAAGGCCTCGGCCAGCACCGTGTCTGGCGCGGTGAGGAACGAATCGATATCAAAACGGGACGCACCCATCGAGGCGCATCCCGCAAGCACAACCGCCGCTGACGCCGCAGCGACAACAGCGGCGGCTCGGTGCAGCGACGTGGTGAACGGCAAAGGCATGGTCGGTCTCCTGGTCTAGGACAGCAACGGCGCCGGCCTCCACGCGTCATTGCTTGATGACGTCGGCCCCTTTGGGCGGCGTAAAGCGGAACACGTTGGCCGGCAGTTGCGGATTCTTCTGGATGTTCGAGAACGTCAGGAGGGTGGTGTTCCCGAAGGCGTCGCGCAGCTCCATCCCCTGCAGCTCGCCGCTGCGAAAACCGATGGCGATGCGCTCGAACTGGGTGTCCTTCGCCTTGGGCGTGAGCTCAACCCAGTCGATACCGTCCTTGGTGCCGCCCTCCTTGAGCGCGAAGTTCTTCGACAGGTCGTTGCTGCCGAACAGGATGGCGGCCGGGCTGGAACCCAGCGACGCATCGAGCTTGCGCTCCGTGACCTGGTTCAGGTCTTTGTCGAAGATGTAAAGCGTCTGGCCGTCGGCGGAGAGCTGCTGTTCATAGGGCTTCACATAGCGCCAGACGAAGCGGCCCGGGCGCGAGAAGACAAAGTCGCCGCTGGACGTGCCGGCCACACGCAGCGGGTTGCCGTTGGTGCCGCCCTTCACCTGGCGCTGCACGAACTCGCCGCGCGCGGTGGTGACGTTGCTCACGAAGGCGTTGAGCTGTTCGACGGCGCCTGCGTAGGCCCCAGCAGACCATGCCGCCAGCGAGACCAGCCCGGCGGCCATCAGGTGACGTGCTTTCAACACAAACATCGGAATCCCGGTAAGCAGTTGATGTGGTGGTTAGTCGTCGAGCGCGCCGGAACATTCCACTCGCGCGGTAACGCGATGTAACGGCAGCGTCATTCCTCTTCGACGACGTTGCCGTTGCGATTGGGCGCCAGGATTTCGCGGTTGCCGTTGCCCGACATGGCGGACACAAGCCCCGCCTTTTCCATGTCTTCGAGCAGGCGCGCGGCGCGGTTGTAGCCGATGCGCAGGTGACGCTGCACCAGCGAGATCGACGCGCGCCGGTTCTTGAGCACCACGTCGACCGCCTGGTCGTACAGCGGGTCGGCTTCGCCGCCACCGCCGCCTGCAATGCCTGCGCCGCCGCCGAACCCGTCGCCGCCGCCGTCGTCGGCCACACCGCCTTCGAGAATGCCCTCGATGTAGTTCGGCTCGCCCTGCGCCTTGAGGTTTTCCACCACGCGATGCACTTCGTCGTCCGACACGAACGCGCCGTGCACGCGCACCGGCAAGCCGGTGCCGGGCGCCAGGTACAGCATGTCGCCCATGCCGAGCAGCGCTTCGGCGCCCTGCTGGTCGAGAATGGTGCGCGAGTCGATCTTGCTGCTGACCTGGAACGCGATCCGCGTCGGCACGTTGGCCTTGATCAGGCCCGTGATCACGTCCACCGACGGACGCTGCGTCGCCAGCACGAGGTGGATGCCGGCCGCACGCGCCTTCTGCGCAATCCGCGCGATCAGCTCTTCGACCTTTTTGCCGACCACCATCATCAGGTCGGCCAGTTCGTCGATCACGATGACGATCATCGGCAGCTTGTCGAGCGGCTCCGGCGCGTCGGGCGTGAGGCTGAACGGGTTGGGAATCTTTTCTTCGCGCGCGGCGGCTTCTTCGATCTTCTTGTTGAAGCCGGCCAGGTTGCGCACGCCCATCTTGCTCATGAGCTTGTAGCGGCGCTCCATTTCGCCCACGGCCCAGTTGAGCGCGTGGCCGGCCTGGCGCATGTCCGTCACGACCGGGCACAGCAGGTGCGGAATGCCTTCGTAGATGCTCAGTTCCAGCATCTTCGGGTCGATCAGGATCAGGCGCACCGCGTCGGCCTTCGCCTTGTACAGCAGCGACAGGATCATCGCGTTGATGCCGACCGACTTGCCGGAACCCGTGGTGCCGGCCACCATGCAGTGCGGCATCTTTGCCAGGTCGGCCACCACCGGCTTGCCGGCGATGTCCTTGCCCAGCGCGAGCGTGAGCTGCGATGCGCTCTCGTTGTAGACCTGCGAACCGAGAATCTCCGACAGGCGCACGGCCTGGCGCTTGGGGTTCGGCAGCTCTAGGCCCATGTAGTTCTTGCCCGGAATCGTCTCGACTACGCGGATCGACACCAGCGACAGCGAACGCGCCAAGTCCTTCGCCAGGTTGACGATCTGGCTGCCCTTCACGCCCGTGGCGGGCTCGATTTCATAGCGCGTGATGACCGGGCCCGGATAGGCCGCCACCACCTGCACTTCCACGCCGAAATCCTTGAGCTTCTTCTCGATCAGGCGCGAGGTGAATTCCAGCGTCTCGGCGCTCACGGTTTCCACCACGGGCGGAACCGGATCAAGCAGCGCCAGCGGCGGCAGGTCGGAATCGTGAATGTCGACAAACAGCGGCTGCTGCTTCTCGCGCTCCACACGCTCGCTCTTGACCACGGCGGCCGGGCGCACGATCTGCACCGGCGGCGATTCTTCAATGCGCACGCGGCGGGTTTCGACCACCTCTTCGCGCTCGACCTTGGCGGCCTCGCCGATGGCCCGGTCCTGCTTGCTCTCGCGGCGCGTCTTGAAGCCGACGAACAGCATCTCGACGCCCGCGCCGATCTGCTCGGCGAGGTTCAGCCACGAAAAGTGGAAGAACAGCGACAGCCCCACCAGAAACGCAAACAGCAGCGCCAGTGTGCCGCCGGTAAAGCCGAGCGAATGCTGCATCGCCCCGCCGATCAGGTCGCCCAGCACGCCGCCAGGCGCACGCGGCAGCTTCATGTGCATGCTGTACATGCGGATGGCTTCCAGGCCCATGCTGGAGGCCAAAATCAGCGCAAAGCCGATCCACGTGACGCTGGCGTCAACGCGCGGCATGGCCGTGCGGGGCAGGCGCTCGTCCGACATCAGCTCGCGCCAGCCGCGCCACACCTTGCGCACCAGCAGCACCGCCCACCAGTAGGCCGACGCGCCAAAGACAAACAGCAGCAGATCGGCCAGCCACGCGCCCACGCGGCCGCCCAGGTTGCGGATCTGGTCGACCTGGCTGGCGTGGGTGAAGCCGGGATCGGCCCTGTTGTATGACAGGAGGATGATCAGGAAGGCGATGGTCACCGCCAGCAACAGGAACCAGCGGACCTCGCCCAGCAGCCGCCCGATGCGGGAGGGCAGTGCGGCGGGGTCGGTACGGGTCGTCGGAGTGGTGGAAGCTCGGGCCATGCGGGAGACGGATATGCCGCCCGGCAGGTGGGCCGCGCGGCTTGGGACTGCACGAATGCGATGGCAACGATTGTAACGCGGCCCTATCACCGCCATTGGAATTTACAACCGGGCGGACGAGGGGGGCCCACTTTATAATGGCGGCCATCACCCTCACCTAGCCTGCACGGCGGCCGCTTTACTTTCAACCTTCACCCCGTGCCGCGCACAAACCGAACGCATCATGGCAAAACACGCAAAAGTGCTGATTCTCGGCTCCGGCCCCGCCGGCTACACGGCCGCCATCTACGCCGCCCGGGCCAACCTGAACCCGGTGCTGATCACGGGCCTGGCCCAGGGTGGCCAGCTCATGACCACCACCGACGTTGAAAACTGGCCCGCCGACAAGGAGCACCTGCAAGGCCCCGAGCTGATGCAGCGCTTCCTGGAGCACGCCGAGCGTTTCAAGACCGAGGTGCTGTTCGACCACATCCACACTGCGCATCTGCATGAAAAGCCGATCCGCCTGATCGGCGATTCCGGCGAGTACACCTGCGACGCGCTGATCATCTCCACCGGCGCCTCGGCGCAGTACCTCGGCCTGCCGTCGGAAGAGAAGTTCGCGGGCCGCGGCGTGTCCGCATGCGCCACCTGCGACGGCTTCTTCTACAAGGGCCAGGAAGTGGCCGTGGTGGGCGGCGGCAACACCGCCGTGGAAGAAGCGCTGTACCTGTCGAACATCGCCAGCAAGGTCACGCTCATCCACCGCCGCGACAAGTTCCGCGCCGAGCCGATCCTGGTCGACCGCCTGCACGAGCAGGAGAAGAAAGGCAAGATCGAGCTCCGGACGAACATGGTGCTCGACGAGATCCTCGGCGACGAGTCCGGTGTCACTGGCGCCCGCCTCAAGGGCACCAACGAAAATGAAGGCAAGACCGAAGAGATCAAGGTGGCGGGCGTGTTCATCGCCATCGGCCACAAGCCGAACACCGACATCTTCAAGGGTCAGCTCGAGATGAACGACACGGGCTACATCCGCACGAAGAGCGGCCTGGACGGTATGGCCACGGCCACAAACATCCCTGGCGTGTTCGCCGCCGGCGACGTGCAGGACCACATCTACCGCCAGGCCATCACCAGCGCCGGCACGGGCTGCATGGCCGCGCTGGACGCGCAGCGCTACCTGGAGGGCCTGCAGAACTAAGCGGGCTGCGCCCCGTCCTGGCAGCGGCCGATGGGCGACCATCGGCCGCTTTGCCATGTGCGGCGCATTCGTATAATCCACGCACGGTCCACCTGATCTGCCCTTCGCCATGAAACGCGCCTCCACTCCCGCCAACAAGCTCGGGCTGACCGATCTTGCCAAGCTGCGCGAGCAGCTCAAGCACGAGACCGAGGCCCGTGAAGCCGAACGCCAGCGCGCCGAAGCGGCGGCACGCCAGGCGGCCGAAGAGGCCAACATCTTCCGCGCCAGCATCGGCGAGGTCAGTGCGCTGCGCCAGAACAGGCGCGTGGAGCATCCGCGCAATCCTCCGGCCCCCGACCCGGTGCACTCGCGCGCCGAAGACAAGCGCGTGCTCGATGCCTCCCTGTCGGACGAATTCGACGTGGACAACCTGCTCGACACCGACGACACGCTGTCGTACCGCCGCCCCGGCATCGGCGCCGACGTACTGAAGAAACTGCGCCGCGGCGAGTGGGCCACGCAAGACCAGATCGACCTGCATGGCCTGCGCCGCGATGAAGCCCGCGAGGCGCTGGCGGCGTTCCTGCGCCGGGCGGTGCAGCGCGGCATCCGCTGCGTGCGCGTGATTCACGGCAAGGGCCTTGGCTCGCCCGACCGGACGCCCGTGCTCAAGGGCAAGGTGCGTTCCTGGCTGGTGCAGAAGGAAGAAGTGATCGCCTTCGTCGAGCCGCGCAACACGGCCGGCGGCGCCGGCGCGGTGCTGGTGCTGCTGCGCCAGCCGCACGGCTCCTGAAGCAGCACCCAGTCGATACAACAAGAACAGCACGCCCATGCACTCGCGCCTGGAACTCGTCATGCACTGGATGGAGATCCTCGCGGTCTTCTCGTTTGCCATCTCGGGGCTGGCCGAGGCGAAGCGGCGACGGCTCGATGCCGTGGGCGCGTTCATCGTGGCGTTCCTCACCGCGTTTGGCGGCGGCACGCTACGCGATCTGCTGCTCGATCGCCGGCCCTTCTACTGGGTGGAACACGAGCACTACCTGCTGGCGCTGTTCGTGATGAGCCTGTTCGCCAACTGGGTGATCCGGCTGGTAAGCCAATTGGTCTCGGACCGCCTGCTGATCGTGACCGATGCCATCGGCCTCGGGCTCTTTGGCGTGCTTGGCACGCAGCTGGCGCTGGATGCGGGCGTGCCGGTCTTCGTCTCGGTGATGATGGGCGTCATCACGGCGGCCTTTGGCGGCCTGCTGCGCGATGTGGTCTGCAATGAAGTGCCCATGCTGCTGCGGGACAACCACCCGTACGCGACGTGCGCATTTCTCGGGTGCTTCCTCTACGTCGGGCTGACGCATACGGACCTGCTGCCGAGCGTATCCGTGGTGATCGCCACGCTGGCGATCGTGATCGGGCGGCTGGTGGCGCTGCGCTGGAACATCACCCTGCCGCGCTGATCGACACCGGCCGGCGTTGGCACGCCGGCCAAGAACCGCTTACACGGCGGCTTCGTCCTTCTCGCCGGTGCGGATGCGGATCACCTGCTCCACCGGCATCACGAAAATCTTGCCGTCGCCGATCTTGCCCGTCTTGGCAGCCTTGACGATGGTATCGATCACGTTCTCGACCTGGCTGTCGGCCACCACCACCTCGATCTTGATCTTCGGCAGGAAGTCGACCACGTATTCGGCGCCGCGATACAGCTCGGTGTGGCCCTTCTGCCGGCCGAAACCCTTGACTTCGGTGACGGTCAGCCCGGTCACCCCCACGTCGGCGAGCGACTCGCGCACTTCGTCCAGTTTGAAGGGCTTGATGATGGCGGTGATCTGTTTCATGGGGTGTCTCGCAAACTAGTTGGTGAGGTATTCAAGCGTCCAATAATACTGGAGGCGGGTGACGCGCACATCCCTGCCGATGCCGGCCACCGTCTGCAGCAGCACGGGGTCGTCGGGAAAGTTCTTCAGCACATCGTGCTCGGTGCCGTCCTGCAGGGGGCGACGCTGCCACGTGTTGCCATGTTCGTCGCGGTAGGCGATCGGCGTGCTGGAGCCGGCCACATACTGGTTGTCGAACCAGAGCACGCGTACGCCTGGCCCGACGACGCGGTGCAACCCTTCGACGTGTGCACGCAAACGCTGCAGCGGCACATGCGACCACCAGCATCCTGCGGTCATCACATCAAACGCACCGGGCACGAACGGCAGCGCATCGTTGTCCGCACGCACGAAGGACGCCCCGGCGATGCGCTTGTCGCGCGCGATACGCAGCACGGTGTCGTTGTAGTCGGCGCCGACGATGCTGCGCGCGTCCGCCATGGCCTCGGTCCAGAAGCCGGTGCCGCACGCCAGGTCCAGCACCCGTGCACCACGCGTGATGTCGCGCACGCGCGCCTTCAGCCACGCCAGATCGCCCTGCCGCTCCGGCTTCGCATAGATGCCTTCGTATTCGGGGGCGCGCCTGGCGTAGTAGTCGAGCATGGCGTCGGCCTATTCCTTGAAGCGCGAGGTGATCGGATACCGCCAATCCCGCCCGAACGCCCGCTGCGTGACGCGGATGCCCACCGGGGCCTGACGGCGCTTGTACTCGTTGATCTTGATGAGACGCACGATCTTCTGCACGTCGGCCGCGGCAAAGCCGGCCGCGATGATGTCGGCCACCGGCTGGTTCTGCTCCATGTAACGCTGCACGATGGCATCGAGCGCATCGTATTCGGGCAGGCTGTCCTGGTCGGTCTGGTTTTCACGCAGCTCGGCTGACGGCGCGCGCGTGAGGATGCGCTCGGGAATCACGTCCGACAGCGTATTGCGGTAGCGGCACAGCCGGTAGACCAGCGTCTTGAAGATGTCCTTGATGACCGCAAAGCCGCCGGCCATGTCGCCGTACAGCGTGCAGTAGCCGACCGCCATCTCGCTTTTATTGCCGGTGGTCAGCACGATGCGGCCGGACTTGTTGGACAGCGCCATCAGCAGCGTGCCTCGAATGCGCGCCTGGATGTTCTCTTCCGTGGCGTCTTCCGGGAGGTCGCGGAATTCCTCCGCCAGCGCACCCTTGAACGCGTCGAACATCGGCGCGATGGGGATTTCGTCGTATTGCACGCCGAGGCGGGCGGCCATGTCGCGCGCATCGAGCCAGGAGATGTCGGCCGTGTAGCGCGACGGCATCATGACGGCGCGCACGCGGTCGGCGCCCAGCGCATCGACGGCAATCGCCAGCACGAGGGCGGAGTCGACCCCGCCAGAAAGACCAATGATCGCGCCCGGAAAACCGTTCTTGCCGAGGTAATCGCGCACGCCGAGCTTGAGTGCTTCGTACACCTGCGCTTCCAGCGGCGCCTCGGGCACGATCGTGCCGGGCAGCGCCTTGCCGCCGTCGAACTGCGCATAGCCGAGGCCTTCGACAAACTGGCCCATCTGCACGACCACCTTGCCGTCGGCATCGAGCACGAAGGAGCCGCCGTCGAACACGAGCTCGTCCTGCCCGCCGACGAGGTTCGCATACACATGCGGCAAGCTCGATTCCTTCACGCGCGCGCCGATGATCTGCTCGCGCAGGTCTTCCTTGTCGAGGTGATACGGCGACGCGTTCGGGATCAGCACCACCTGCGCGCCAGCGGCCTTGGCGTAGGCCGTGGCCGTGGGGTACCACGCGTCTTCGCAGATGATGACGCCGAACCGCGTGCCATCCACCTCGAACACGAAGGGCTCGGTGCCGGGCTGGAAGTAGCGCTTTTCGTCAAAGACCTCGCTATTGGGCAGATCGAGCTTGTGGTAGCGGCCGACCACGCGGCCATCGGCGGCCACGGTGCAGGCGTTGGTGGGCTTGGGCAGCACGCCCGGCGCCGGGGGCTCCAGCGAGATCTGCGGATGCCCGATCAGCACGTGCAGGCCTGCAAACGCCGCCAACTCTGCGATCAGCGCGTCCAGCGCACGCGCGCTGGCGTCGATGAACGCCGGGCGCAACAGCAGGTCTTCGGGCGGATAGCCGGTGAGCGAAAGTTCCGGCGTAACCAGAATGCGCGCACCGGCCTGGTGCGCCTCACGTGCGGCGGCAACGATGCGGGCGGCATTGCCGGCGAAATCGCCGACGGTGCAGTTGATCTGTGCAAGAGCGACTGTGACGGTCATGGGGGTATGTGGAAGGCAAGCGCGGCATTCCGGGCTGGAATTAGAATCGGCGGCATGACCTCTCGCCCCCTTTTTCCCGGGCCCGAAGCTCGCACTGGTTCGCGACACGAATCGGCCAATTATCGCACGCAGCTCGTGACCGATCTGCGCGACATCGGCCGCGTCGCGTGGGACGCCCTGCTGGCCCTGCAGCCCGAAGCCACGCCATTTCTGCGCTTCGACTTCCTGCAGGCACTGCACGAAAGCGGCAGCGCCTCACCGGAAACCGGCTGGTCGCCGCAATACCTGACGCTGTGGGAGCCCACCTCCGATGGCGATGTGCTGGCCGCGGCCATGCCGCTGTATGTGAAGGGCCACTCCTACGGCGAATACGTCTTCGACTGGGCGTGGGCCAACGCGTATGCGCAGCACGGGCTGGAGTACTACCCGAAATGGCTGTCGGCCGTGCCGTTCACGCCGGTGCAGGGTGCCCGTCTCCTGGCGCGCGATGCGGCTTCGCGGGCGGCGCTGCTCGCCACGCTGCTCGCCATCGCGCGCCAGAGCGAGCTGTCGTCGCTGCACGTGCTCTTCCCGACCGCTGATGAGGCCGAGCAGATGCGCGCGGCCGGCATGCTGCTGCGCGAGGGCGTGCAGTTCCACTGGTGCAACGCCGGGTTTGCCAGCTTTGACGACTTCCTCGGCGCGTTGGAGCAGAAAAAGCGCAAGAACATCCGCGCGGAACGCCGGCGGGTGCGCGAGGCCGGCATCACGTTCCGCCATGTGCCGGGCGCCGCGGCCACCGAAGCCGACTGGCGCTTTTTCCACCGCTGCTATCGGGCGACCTATCGTGAGCATCACTCGTCGCCGTACCTGAACCTGGCGTTCTTCCAGCAGATCGGCCAGACGATGCCGGAGAACCTGCTGCTCGTGATCGCCTCGCGCGACGGCAACGACATCGCCAGCGCGCTGCTGGTGATCGACAGGCGGCCGGAGGCTTCGGTCATGTATGGAAGGTACTGGGGGGCGGTCGAACATCACCCCTGCCTGCACTTCGAGACCGCGTATTACCGGTCCTTCGTCATTTCGTGTGGAACCCAACAGTCACAATGACTCCTGGTCGTCGAGCCCGGTGGGCATGTGTGCAGGCCGCTGGCCGGCCTGTGCACATGTCCACGAGGCGTGTTTGATCAGGAGGATGAGTCCATGGGCATTGCCGTAGAAGCTCTGTTCACCAGCGCGCTGGGCTTGCAGCCGCCGTGGGTCGTCGATGACGTCAGGCTCGACACCGCCAAGCGGCGTATCGACTTCGAGATCGGCTGCCACACCAGCAGGATCGCCTGCCCGGCATGCGGTGCGGCCACGCAACCGGTGCACGACCGGCTGCGCCGATCCTGGCGGCACCTGGACTTCTTCCAGTTCGAGGCCTGGCTGCACTGCGACGTGCCGCGCGTGGCCTGCGGTGCCTGCGGCAAGACCACGCAGGTGGCCGTGCCCTGGGCGCGTCCGGGCTCGGGCTTCACCGCGGCGTTCGAAGCGCTGGCGCTGACCTTGTGCCTGGACCTGCCGGTGCGCCAGGCCGCCGAGTTGCTGCGCTGCAAGGACAAGCGGCTGTGGCGGCGCATCGAGTTCTACGTCGAGCAGGCGCGTGCGCTGGAAGACTTCTCCGGCGTGCGCACGGTGGGCATCGACGAGACCAGCCTGCGGCGCGGGCAGCACTACATCACCGTCGTGCACGACCTGGATCGCAAGCGGCTGCTGTTCGCCACCGAGGGGCGCGAGCACCGCACGGTGGTGGAGTTCGCCGAGGATCTGAAGGCCCATGGCGGCGATCCCGCCCAGGTGCGGCACGTGTGCATGGACATGAGCGCGGCCTACGCCAAGGGCGTGGCGCTGGCGCTGCCCGAGGCGCAGATCAGCTACGACCGCTTTCACGTCGTCTCGATGGCCATCGATGCGATGGACCAGGTGCGCCGCGCGGAGATGGCCACCGACGCGCAGGCGGTGCGAGCCGCGCTGGGCGCTGGCGGCCGCAAGACGCTCAGGCAGCTGCTGTGGGGCATGCGGCGCAACCCCAGCACCTGGAGCGCCCGCCAGCTCCAGGCGATGCACTGGCTGCAGCGCTCGACGCTCAAGAGCGCGCGGGCGTGGCGGCTGAAGATGGCGCTGCGCGAGGTGTACGCACGGGCCACAGCGCACAACAGCATCGAACAGGCCGCATCCGACCTCAGGGCCTGGCTGAGCTGGGCGCGGCGCTGTCGGCTCGAGCCGTTCAAGAAGCTGGCCGCCACGCTCAAGGAGCGGTTCGACGCGGTGGTGCGCGGCATGGTCGATCACCGCAGCAACGCCTTCGTCGAGGCGATGAACGGGCTGCTGCAGCAGGCCAAGCGCGCCGCGCGCGGCTTCAGGACGAGCCAGAACTTCATCGCCATCGCCTACCTGCGCATGTCCAAGCTCAAGCACCTGCCGGCCAGCCCATTCGCGCCGGCGATGCCCCAGTGACAGTGTTGCTTTCCACACGAAACGACATGGAGCCGTATTACCAGCCACTGGCGTATTGCATCGAACACGGCATCCGCACATTCGAGGGCGGCGCCCAGGGCGAGCACAAGATGGCGCGCGGGTTCGAGCCTGTGGCGACGCTGTCGGCGCATTGGCTGGCGCACCCGGCCTTTGCCGATGCGGTGAGCCGGTTCCTGGAGCGGGAAACGGCGGGCATGCAGGCGTATCGCGATGAACTGACGGACCGCTCGCCATTCAGGCGCGAGCCGTGAGGCCGTGCGGCGGAAGAACAGCAGAAGTGGAAAGACCGCGTCCGCGCGAACGGCGGACGCTGGAGGTCAATTCAGTGGGCCGCAGGCTGTTGCTGGGCGATCACACAATGCGCCCCGTCAGGAGCGGCCGCGGTGGTCGACGCAACAGCACGTTCGCCGGCATGTGCGCTGTCGGGCGGACCGACGAGCAGCGCCCACACCGTGAACGCGGCCATGGCAGCAGCGGAGAGGACGGGAACGACAACGGTCTTGTTCAACATCGCAATACCAGGGGTTGGAGTCAAACTTGACGGGGAGTCTAGAGGGCTCGTTTCCCGCGAGCAAATGAGCGTTACTTAAATCTCTGTATAGCGCCATTACGCGACTCGATTATGCATAAATCGACATAATCATCGAGATTCGCATGGTTCATCCCCGATCGGCGCAGATGGCGGTCCGACGGGCCTCGACGGCGCTCCGGCTGCGCCATCGGTGCGTCGCTGCCATGAAAAAATCCCGGCCCTCCTTTCGGAGGCCGGGATTTGTCGGACAAGCCGTACGGCAAAAACCGGAAGTGGCTTACTTCTTATAGTTGGCCACGCCGTCGACGATTTCCTTATGGGCTTCTTCGATGCCGCCCCAGCCTTCGACCTTGACCCACTTGCCGGCTTCGAGCGCCTTGTAGTTCTCGAAGAAGTGCTTGATCTGGTCCAGCAGGTTCTGGCCGATGTCGGACAGGTCGGTCATGTGGGCGGTAGCGGGGCTCAGCTTGTTGACCGGCACGGCCACCAGCTTGGCGTCGACGCCCGATTCATCCGTCATCTTCAGCATGCCGAGCGCGCGGCAGCGGACCACGCAGCCGTGGATCAGCGGGAACGGCGTGACAACCAGCACGTCCACGGGGTCGCCATCGCCCGACAGGGTCTGCGGGATGAAGCCGTAGTTGGCCGGGTAGCGCATGCCGGTGCCGACGAAGCGGTCGACGTGCAGCATGCCCGTTTCCTTGTCGGCTTCATACTTGACCGGGTCGCTCTGCGCCGGAATCTCGATGATGACGTTGAAATCGTTGGGGATGTCCTTGCCCGGCGAGACGTTGTTGAAGCTCATGGAAATGCTCCGGAATGCGCGAAGTGCGTAGAAACGCGGCGCAGAGGGTTGAAAAGAAGCGTGAAAAACTGTCGGCGGGCATTATAGCCCCTGACTACCGGCTGCCCGCCCCGGTGTGCCCGTGCGAGAATCGTGCGTTGCCGATCTTCTGCAGGAACCCCCCCATGCACGCCCAGCACTTCATCGCCAACCGCCTGATGTCGCCCGATTCGGGCATGCGCATCAAAGTGTTCGATCCGTCCGATGGCCAGTCCTTTGCCGAGATTGCACGCGGCAACGCCACCGACATCAACGTGGCCGTGCACGCCGCCCGGCGTGCCTTTGACGGCGTGTGGGGCCAGCTGAGCCCGGCCGAGCGCGGCCGCCTGCTCATGCGCGTGGCGCTGCGCCTGGCCGATCACGAAGAAGAACTCGCCCGCCTGGAAGCCCGCGACACCGGCAAGCCGATGCGCCAGGCCCGCGCCGACGCCCGTGCCGTCGCCCGTTACTTCGAGTTCTACGCCGGTGCGGCGGACAAGTTGCACGGCCAGACGATCCCCTATCCGGCTGATACCACGGTGCTGACGGTGCGCGAGCCGCATGGCGTGACGGCGCACATCATCCCGTGGAACTACCCGATGCAGATCTTCGGCCGCAGCGTGGGGGCCGCCTTGGCCGCGGGCAATGCGTGCGTGGTCAAGCCGGCCGAAGACGCGTGCCTGTCCATCCTGCGCGTGGCAGAGCTGGCCGCCGAGGCCGGGCTGCCCGATGGTGCGCTCAACATCGTGACCGGCTACGGCCATGAGGCCGGCGCGGCGCTGGCAGCGCATCCGGGCATCAACCACATGTCGTTCACCGGGTCGCCGGAAACCGGCAAGGCCATCGCGCGCGCGGCGGCCGAAAACCACGTGCCAGTGACGCTGGAACTCGGCGGCAAGTCTCCGCAGGTTCTCTTTGCGGATGCCGATCTGGAAGCGGCGATCCCGGCCGTGGTGAACGGTATCGTGCAGAACGCCGGGCAGACGTGCTCGGCCGGCAGCCGCGTGCTCATCGAGCGCAGCGTCTATGAAACAGTACTGGACCGCCTGGCGACGGTGTTCGAAGCCATCAAGGTCGGCCCGTCGTCGCTGGACCTTGACTGCGGCCCGCTCATCAACCCGAAGCAGCAGCAGCGCGTGTGGGATTTCGTCTCGGATGCGCAGCACGCCCACATCCCGGTGATGGCGCAGGGGCAGATCGTCCCGGAGGCGCCGGAAACCGGCTACTACCAGGCGCCGATGCTGCTGCGCGACGTGCCGCACACGCACCGCCTGGCGCAGGAAGAAGTGTTCGGCCCGCTGCTCGCCGCGATGCCGTTCGATACGGAAGCCGAGGCGCTGGCACTGGCCAACGGCACGCCGTATGGCCTGGTCGCCGGCGTGTGGACGCTGGACGGTGCCCGGCAGATGCGCCTGGCGCGCAAGCTGAAGGCGGGCCAGGTCTTCATCAACAACTACGGCGCGGGCGGCGGCGTGGAGCTGCCCTTCGGCGGCACGGGCCAATCCGGCCACGGCCGCGAGAAAGGCTTCGAGGCGCTGTACGGCTTCACAATGCTGAAGACCATCGCCATCCGCCACGGCTGACACACCTACAACGCAGACAACACGAGGAGACACCATGCGGCTTGCCGGCAAGATCGCCATCGTCACGGGCGCGGGTTCGGGTTTCGGCGAGGGCATCGCCAACACCTTTGCCCGCGAAGGCGCCCGCGTCATTGTCAATGACCTGAACGCCGAAGCCGGCGAGCGCGTCGCCAGCGCCATCCGCGTGGCCGGCGGCGACGCGCACTTCGTACAGGCCGACGTGTCCGATGGCGATTCCGTGGCCAAGCTGCTCGGCGCCACGCTGGCGCGCTATGGCGACCTGCACATCGTCGTGAACAACGCCGGCACCACACACAGGAACAAGCCGATCCTGGAGATCACCGAGGCGGAGTTCGACCGCGTGATGGCCGTCAACGTGAAGAGCGTCTATTGGACGGCGCACCACATGGTGCCGCACTTCCGTGCACGCGGCGGCGGCGTGTTCGTCAATGTGGCGTCCACCGCCGGCATCCGGCCGCGGCCGGGGCTGGTCTGGTACAACGCGAGCAAAGGCGCCGTCATCACGGCCAGCAAGGCGATGGCCGCGGAGCTGGGGCCGGACAGGATCCGCGTGAACTGCGTGAACCCCGTGATGGGCGCGACCGGCCTCATCGAACAGTTCATGGGCATGCCCGACACGCCCGAGAACCGCGCCCGCTTTCTGGCGACGATCCCGATGGGGCGCCTGTCCACGCCGCAGGATGTGGCCAATGCGTGCCTGTACCTGGCCTCGGACGAAGCCGAGTTCATCACCGGCACGTGCCTCGAGGTAGATGGCGGGCGCTGCGTGTAAGCCCTGACCCGCAAACGCTTGGCGACACGCGCCGACGAGCGCAGAATGCGGTGGCGGTTTTCCGGGCCGAGGTTGGTGACGAGGCATTCCTCGGCCTGAGCTCACAACAACACAAGGAGACCCGATGGCCACCACCACCCCACCCTCACCGGTTGGCGGGGCAGGCACGCTGCCGCCGCAGTCCGCAAGCGCATTCGAAGAGGCCACTTACCGCAAGGTGAGCTGGCGCCTGGTTCCGTTCCTGTTGCTGTGCTACGTGGTGGCGTATCTGGACCGCGTGAACGTTGGCTTTGCCAAGCTGCAGATGCTCAACGACCTGAAGTTCAGCGAGACCGTCTACGGGCTCGGTGCGGGCATCTTCTTCATCGGCTACTTCCTGTTCGAGGTGCCGAGCAACGTGATCCTCCACCGCGTGGGAGCGCGCCTGTGGATCGCGCGGATCATGATCTCGTGGGGCATCATCTCGGCGGCCATGATGTTCGTGACCACGCCGGCCATGTTCTACGTGATGCGCTTCCTGCTGGGGCTGGCCGAAGCGGGCTTCTTCCCGGGCATCATCCTGTACCTCACTTACTGGTATCCGGCACACCGGCGCGGACGGACCACCACCTTCTTCATGACGGCAGTGGCACTGTCCGGCGTGATTGGCGGGCCGCTCTCTGGCTGGGCGATGAAGACGTTTGCCGGCGTCCAGGGCCTGGCCGGCTGGCAATGGATGTTCCTGATCGAAGGTCTTCCGTCGGTCATCGTGGGCATCATCGTGCTGTTCTATCTGGATGACCGCATCGCGCACGCCAAGTGGCTGACCGACGATGAGAAGGCCCTGCTCGCCCGCAACATCGCCGCGGAAGACGCCGAAAAGGAAGACCCGCCCATCGGCACCGTGCTGTCCAGCCCGCGCGTGTGGCTGATGAGCCTGATCTACTTCACTTTCGTGATGGGACTGTACGGCGTGAGCTTCTGGCTGCCGACGCTGATCAAGCAGACGGGCGTGGCCGATCCGTTCTCGGTGGGGCTGCTGACGGCCATTCCGTACGGCGCGGCGGTCGTCGCCATGATCCTGGTCGCCCGCAGCGCAGACCGCACACGCGAACGGCGCTGGCACATTGCCATTCCGGCCGTTGCGGGCGCGGTGGGGCTGGTGCTGTCGGCCGTGTGGCACACCAACACGACGCTTGCCATGGCCGCGCTCACGCTGGGCACCATGGGCATCCTGACCACGCTGCCGCTGTTCTGGAGCCTGCCAACCGCCTTCCTGGCGGGCACGGGCGCCGCGGCCGGTATTGCGCTGATCAACTCGCTGGGCAACCTGGCGGGCTTCCTGAGCCCCTACGCCGTCGGCTGGCTCAAGGACGCCACGCAGAGCACCGATTCGGGCATGTACATGCTGGCGGCCTCGATGGTGCTGGGCGCGGTCCTGACGCTCTCGGTGCCCGCGCGGACGGTCAACAAGTAACCCCGGGGCAGATCCGCGCCACCGCCTCACGATAGCGGTGGCGCGTCTTCCTTTCCATCGCATTACAGCGCCGCCGCCCCTGGCGGAAATCCCGTATTGCGAATCATTCTCGACTGGCCCAGACTGCGTTCTCCCTGAACCCTCAACGAGGAGACCGCATGCTGAAGATCACCGTCGCCGCCCTGGCCATTGCCTGCTCCACCAGCGCGCTGGCCAGCGCCAAGTGCGCCAAGCACCCGAAGAACGAATGGATGCCCGAGGCCGAAGCGCAGGCCAAGATCAAGGCCGAGGGCTACAACATCAAGAAGTTCAAGGTCGACGGCAACTGCTACGAAATCTACGGCACCAACAAGGACGGCAAGAAAGTCGAGATCTACTACGACACCAAGACCCTGGAAGTCGTGAAATCCGAGATCGAGAAATAAGGCCGTGACGCAGGAATCGCCCACGCCCGCGCCGGCGTGGGATGCCGTCGTCCGCCTCACGCATTGGAGCGTGGGGGCACTGGTGCTGTGGAATCTGTTTGAAGATTCGGGCGGCCCCTTGCACCGCAATCTCGGCTATGCCGCTGCCGCGCTGGTCGCGGCGCGGCTGGTGTGGGGTGTGGTAGGCAGCCGGAACGCACGGTTTGCCGCATGGTGGCCGCGCGTATCGACGTTGCGCGGCTATCTTGCCTCGCTGCGCACGCGCACCCCGATGAAGTTCGCCAGCCACAACCCGCTCGGCGCGCTGGGGATGCTGGCAATGTGGGGCCTCGTCGCCGCGCTCACCGCCACGGGCTGGCTATCGCGCCTCGATGCATTCTGGGGCGAGGACTGGCCCATCGTTCTGCATGCCTGGGCCGCGTACGCGCTTCTGGCGCTGGTGGTGCTGCACGTGAGCGCAGCCATCGTCATGAGCGTAGTACACAAGGACAACCTCATCCTCGCAATGCTCACCGGCAAGAAGCGGCGCCACGACTGACGCAAGCTCCGCAAGCCGTCCGCCTATTTGACGGCCAGCAAGGCACTCTGCCGGTAGTGCCGCTGGGCCTCTTCCAGCCGTTCGGTCTGCTCGTACATCTGCGCGAGCGTCAGATGCGCATGCGCGCACAGGTTGCCGGAATGGTCGGCATCGGCGTACTTCAAGGCCGCGTCCAGGTTCGACTGGGCCTTGCCCCAGAGCTGCTCCTTGAAGCACAGCATGCCGAGCGTGTAGAACAGGTCGGCGTCCACGGGATGTTGCGCCAGCCATTTCTCGGCCTGCTGGATGAGCGGCAATGCCTTCCCGGGCACCGCGCAGTCGGCATAGCGGCGGATCAGGCGGCCGTCCCAGTGCGTCTTCAACCCGTCTTCGACAATGCGCTTGGCATCCTCGGTGCGGCCCAACTGCGCAAAGTACAGCGCGGCCTGGGACGCAATGCGCGGCGAGCGGCGTTCTTCGGTGGTCAACTCGCGCCAGAAGCTGTTGAGGGCATCGGCGTCATGGCGGCGCTCGGCCAGCAGCGTTTCGCACGCCATCTGCTTGAGACGCGCCGCCAGCACCGAGTGAATCGCGTTGCGCTTTTCCAGTGCGCGCGTTAGGCGCAGCACCTCGCTCCAGTTCTTCAGGTGCTGGTGCGCGCGCAGTGCGATGCGTTGCGCGTGAATCTGGCGCGCACCCTGCGATTGCAGTTGCGCGATCTTCTCGAGCGCGCCTTCCGCATCGCGCGCATCGACGAGCAGCTCGGCCATCGATACGAGCTTGGCCTGCTCGCGATCCGGCGAGACGACCTCGGCCATCCAGGCGTCGCGGCGCTCGGTTTCCTGCATGCGGTGTGCGGCACGAGCCCCGATCAGGGCCGCTGTCTCGCGTTGTGGCTCCCAGGCCTGCGCTTCGCGCGCAAGGCGCTCGGCGCGCCCAAAGCGGCCGGCAAACAGGCTTTCCATCGCTTCACGCAGCGCGGCGGACGCCTTCAGGATCCGGTTGCGCTCGCGGTAGGCCGCCGCACGCGCCGGCATGCCCGCCACGTGGTGAAACACCCGCATCAGCAGATGCAGCACGACAAACGTCAGCAGCAACGCCGCCAAGACGAAGTTGAGCGACATTTCCACCCGGTACGGCGGGTAGAAGAGCACCACGTTGCTCAGGTTCAGTTCGGTAAAGAGCGCCAGTCCGACAGCGGCGGCAAACAGGAGCGCGACCCAGAATACCCAGCGCATACTCACTCCTTGCCCTGGCCGCGCACGGCCGCCAGGCTCTCAGCCAGCGTCGGCACCTGCAGCGTGCCGACCGCGGCACGCACTTGCGTCAACTGGTTCTGGACCGCCGTCACCTGCGCCGACTTCGTGTCGAAATAGTGCGAGAGCAGCGTATCGGCGCGCGCGAGATCGGCACGGAAGACGGCGTCGTTGCGGGAAAGCAGCGCGAGGCGCGCGTTCATGAGCCGCAGCTTGAGGTTCTCGCGCAGGAACCACTCCTGGTCGGACGAGAGCAGCAACGCCTCGGGCTGGTCGACGCGGCGCACCTGCACGATCTGGCCGAGTTCACCGCGCACGTCGTCCCAGAGCCGGTACCACCAGGTGCGCACGCCGGCAGACCAGCCGGCAGCGGCCTGCTCAGACGCGCCGGGAGCCGATGCCGCAGCCGCGTGCGCCTTCGCATGTCTGGTGGATTTTGCTGCCGGCTCGCGCGGCCTCTCCTGCGCGGCACGTTCTGCATCCAGCGGCTGGGCCGAAGCCAGAACAGGCAGCGTATCGATCGCGTTGATGGCGTCGTCCAACCGCAGCGCCGCGCCCGACAGGTCGAGCGACGGCATCGCCTTGAGCTTGGCGATATCCCGCGAAACCGCGCGGCGCACGGCGTTGAACGGCGGCTTATCGAGGGCAGCCAGACGCGCTTCGACGGCTTGCAGCGCAGTCAGCGCGCCCGCCGCATTGCCCGTCAACTGCAGTTGCTCCGCCGCGACCTCCAGTGAGCGTTGAATCTCGGCGCGCTGCCAGTCGTCGCGGTTACGCAGCAGGTCTTGATTGGCTTGCTCGAGGGCAGTCTGCCGGTCGCGCGTTTCGGTCGTGCGGGCATCGAGCGCGCCGAACTTTTGCTGCAGTTGCGCGACGGCATCCTGGTCGGCACGCGAAAGCACGCGCATCTCCTGCGCCAGCGCTTCGTTCTGCTGCGCGCGCTGGCGGATGTCGCGTGCCAAGCGTTCGTTGCGCACCTGCAGCGCAGCCACCGCCACCACCACGATCACCAGCACCACCCAGATCAGCCAGCCGCCACGGCGCGGCGCATGGTTGACGGTCATGCTGGGCGCGAACGGTGCGGGAGCGGGGCTGGGTTTGTCCGCCGCCGGCGTGGCGCCCGATGTCGGGGCGGGTGCCGGCGCAGGAGCGGACGAGGGAACGGGAGTGTGCGTCACGGTGGATGAGGAAGAAGGAATGTTCGATTCTGCAGCGGCCGGCACGGGCACCGGTACCGACACGGGCCCGGCCCAGGCCAGCACGCTGGCGAGCAGGCGATCATCGCCGGCCCCGGTAAGGGTGACGTCGCGGAAACCCAGTGATTTCGCCTGTTCGACGATGCGCGCATGCGAAGCGAAGCATGGCGCGCCATGCAGCGTATCGAGGTCCGGCGGCGACAGGTTGGCGCGGGCCAGCTCATCGAGATTGCGAACGGCTTCAGAGCTGGTGAGCGTCCACGCGTGGCGACGCGAGAGCACGGCGCGCAACGCCAGCCACGCGGCGGCATCAGGCGCGGGCACACTGCGCCGATACGCCTCCACCGTGCGAACCGATGCGCCGGCTTCGCGCAGCTGATCGGCCAGCCATTCGCGCCCGCCGTTGCCGCGCACGATCAGCACCTCGCGGCCCTGCAGGGACGGCACGTCGAGCCGCCCATACAGCGCCTCCGAATCCTGCCGGGCATCGTCGGCGTGCGTGTCGGGTTGGATCACGCGATGCGCGGGCGGCGCAACGCCATGGGCGGCCAGTGCCTGGGCGCTCGCTGGTCCGACAACGGCCACCGGCACTTCCTGAGGCCACCGGTAGCCCTCGGGCATGGCAGCAAACGCCTGCTGCACGGCATTTGGGCTGACAAATACAACGAGCGCATAGCGCGACGGGTCACCCAGCGCCGCGCGCAAGTCGTCCAGGTTCGGCGTCGGTGCGATGTCGAGCAGCGGGAACTGGTGCGTGCGCAAGCCGTGGCGCTCGAGCGCCACCACCAGCATGGGCGCCTGCGCACGCGGGCGCGTGACCACCACGACAGGCGGATCGGCAGGAAGCTGGGCAGCGGGTGGCGCGCTGGAGGCGGGCGATGATGGCGACGAGTTCGGCGGCAATTGATCGTCCATGGCGAGCCGTTGGAATCAGGTGGCAGGCGGCGCGTCGGCGCCCAGCATGGCAAGGATGTCGCGCGCACCGCCGTCCAGCATCTGCCGGGCAACGCGCACGCCCAGCGCATCGGCTTCGGCCAGCGTGGCAGGTGCGGCTTCGCCGTCGGCGGCGAGCTTGCGGGTGCCGTCCTGCGAGGCAACGAAGGCGCGCAGGCGCAGCGTGCCGGCGTCCGACCACTGCGCAAACGCAGCCAGCGGCACCTGGCAAGAACCGCCCAGGATGCGCGAAACGGCACGCTCGGCCGTGACCGCCAGCGCTGTCGGCAGGTGATACAGAGGCGCCAGCCACGCTTGCACGTCGGCACGATCGGCGCGGATTTCGATGCCGAGTGCGCCCTGGCCTGCCGCGGGCAACGATTCTTCCGGCGCGATGATCGAGCGGATGCGATTGCCCAGACCGAGGCGCTTGAGCCCGGCCGCAGCCAGGATGATGGCCGCGTAATCGCCGCGATCCAGCTTGCCCAGGCGCGTGTCGAGGTTGCCCCGCAGCGGCCGGATTACCAAGTGCGGAAAGCGCGCGCGCAGCGAAGCCTCGCGGCGCAGGCTGGACGTGCCCACCACGGCGCCGGCCGGCAGCGATGCAAGGTCTGCGTAGTCGTTGGAGACGAAGGCGTCGCGCGGGTCTTCGCGCTCGAGGATGGTCGGCAGCGCAAAGCCCTGCGGCAGCTCCATCGGCACGTCCTTGAGCGAATGGACGGCCAGGTCGGCCCGCCCCTCGGCCAGCGCGACTTCCAGCTCCTTCACGAACAAGCCTTTGCCCCCCACCTTGGCGAGCGAGCGGTCGAGGATCTGGTCGCCGCGCGTGGTCATGCCGAGGATGGACACGTCGCACGCGGGATAGTATTTTTGCAATGCAGCACGCACGTGTTCGGCCTGCCAAAGTGCAAGCCGGCTTTCGCGCGAGGCGATGACCAGCTTGGTCGGCGCCTGGGCTGCAGGAGTCGTTGCAAGCTGGGATTCGACGGGGGTCGGACGGGTGTTGGAAGACATGCGGCAATGGTAGCACGCAGCATTTTCGCGACAGCCCGACTATCACGTTGAAATGATGCCGAAAACGGTGCGCATCCAGCACCCTACCCATCCCATTCAGGAGACAGTAATGACGCAGCCCGCCGCGCGCCGCGCTTCCTCGCGCGCGACCCCCGCCCGCAAGGCATCCGCCGCCCCCGCCAAGCCGGCCAAGGCCACCAGGGCGGCCAAAGCCGCGACACCGCCGGTGGCCAAGGCCAATGGCGTGGACCAGGCCAACGGCACATCACTCGGTGCGCCATCGTTCGGGCCAGTCGCACGGCGCTCGTCTGGCAGTGCGGCGGCCAAGGACCAGCCGCTCAAGGAAGACATCCGCTTCCTCGGCCGCCTGCTGGGCGATGTGCTGCGCGAACAGGAAGGCGCCGCCGCCTTCGAAACCGTCGAGACCATCCGCCAGACCGCCGTACGCTTTCGCCGCGATGGCGACCGCCAGGCCGAGCAGGATCTCGACCGCCTGCTCAAGACGCTCTCGCGCGAGCAGACGAACTCCGTGGTGCGCGCGTTCAGCTATTTCTCGCACCTGGCCAACATTGCCGAAGACCAGCACCACAACCGCCGCCGCCGCGTGCATGCGCTGGCCGGCTCGCCGCCGCAGCCGGGCAGCCTGATGCGGGCGCTGCTGTCGGTGGCCGATGAAGGGGTGTCTGGCGAGACGCTGCGCCGGTTCTTTGATGCCGCGCTGATCGTGCCGGTGCTCACTGCGCACCCGACCGAGGTGCAGCGCAAGAGCATTCTCGATGCGCAGCGCGAGATTGCGCGCCTGCTGGCCGAACGGGACACGCCGCTCACGACGCGCGAGCGCGAACGCAACACGACGCTGCTGCGCGCGCACGTGACCAAGCTGTGGCAGACGCGCATGCTGCGCACCACGCGCCTGATGGTGGCCGACGAGATCGAAAACGCGCTGTCGTACTACCAGACGACGTTCCTGCGCGAGATTCCCGCGCTGTACCGCGAGCTCGAAGAGGATCTGGCGACCGTCTTCCCGCGCCGCGGCGCCCGTGGCGCGCCGGCTCCGCTGCCCGCCTTCTTCCAGATGGGCTCGTGGATCGGCGGCGACCGCGACGGCAACCCGTTCGTCACGGCAGAAACGCTGCGCTACGCGGCCCGCAAGCAGGCGAGCGTGATCCTCGCGTGGTACCTGGAAGAGATCCACGCACTGGGCGCCGAGCTGTCGATGTCAACGTCGCAGGTCGATGTAAGCGCCGAACTGCTGGCGCTGGCAGAGCAATCGCCCGACCGCTCCGAGCATCGCGCGGACGAGCCCTACCGCCGCGCGCTGATCGGCGTCTACGCCCGGCTGGCTGCCACGTGCCGCGAGCTGACTGGCGAAGACGCAGGCCGCCATGCCGTGGGCCCGGCACCCGCCTATGCCAGCGCGGAGGAACTGCGCGCCGACATCCAGACCGTCATCGATTCGCTGGCCGCGCACCACGGCGAGGCGCTGGCAGATGCGCGCCTGAGCTCGCTGGCGCGCGCGATCGATGTGTTCGGCTTCCACCTGTCTTCGATCGACTTGCGGCAGGTGTCGGACGTGCACGAAGCGACCGTCGCCGAATTGCTCAAGGTCGCGGGCGTGGAAAGCGCGTACGCGGCGCTGTCCGAAGCCGAGAAGCGCACGCTGCTGCTGCGCGAGCTGCAACAGCCGCGCCTGCTGACGCTGCCGTTCCATACGTACAGCGAGCAGACCACGTCGGAGCTCGACATCTTCCGTGCCGCGCGCGAGGTGCGGGCCCGCTACGGCAACCGCATCGTGCGCAACTACATCATCTCGCACACCGAGACGCTGTCCGACCTGCTCGAAGTGATGCTGCTGCAGAAGGAAGCCGGCATGTTCCGCACGGGCGCCGAGGGTGCAGGCGCAGGGCTGGACGTGATGGTGATCCCGCTGTTCGAAACCATTGAAGACTTGCGCAACGCCCCGGAGATCATGGGCGAGCTGCTAGCCCTGCCCGGCTTCGATGCCGTGCTGGCCGCGCAGGGCAACGAGCAGGAGGTCATGCTCGGCTATTCCGACTCCAACAAGGACGGCGGTTTCCTCACCTCCAACTGGGAGCTGTACAAGGCCGAGCTGGCACTGGTGGAGCTGTTCGAGCGCAAGGGCGTGCGCCTGCGCCTGTTCCACGGCCGCGGCGGCACGGTGGGCCGAGGCGGCGGCCCGACCTACCAGGCCATCCTGTCGCAGCCGCCGGGCACCGTGAACGGTCAGATCCGCCTGACCGAACAGGGCGAAATCATCTCCAGCAAGTTCGCCAACCCCGAGATCGGCCGGCGCAACCTGGAGACCATCGTCGCCGCCACGCTGGAAGCGACGCTGCTGCCTACGCGCAACCGCCCCAAGGGCCTGGAAGAGTTCGAAGCCGCCATGCAGGCGCTGTCGGACAACGCCTTTGCCGCATACCGGAACCTCGTCTACGAAACGCCGGGCTTCAAGGACTACTTCTTCGCCACCACGCCCATCACCGAGATTGCCGACCTGAACCTCGGTTCGCGCCCGGCCTCGCGCAAGCTGATGGACAAGAAGCATCGTCGCATCGAAGACCTGCGCGCGATTCCGTGGGGCTTCTCGTGGGGCCAGTGCCGCCTGCTGCTGCCGGGCTGGTTCGGCTTTGGCAGCGCCGTGCAGCAGTGGCTGGACGCCGCCGGCAGCGCCCGGGCCCGCGCGGCACGCCTGGCCACGCTCAAGCGCATGTACAAGCAGTGGCCGTTCTTTGCGAACCTGCTGTCGAACATGGACATGGTGTTGTCCAAGGCGGACCTCAACGTGGCCTCGCGTTATGCGCAGCTGTGCGAGGACCGCAAGCTGCGCAACGCGGTGTTCTCGCGCATCTCGGCGGAGTTCACGTTGACCGAGCAGATGCTGGCCGCCATCACGGGGCAATCGGAGCGCCTGGCCGACAACCCGCTGCTCGCGCGCTCCATCAAAAACCGCTTCCCCTACCTGGACCCGCTGAACCACTTGCAGGTCGAACTGCTCAAGCGGTTCCGCTCGGGCAAGGCCGGCAGCGACGATGCACGCGTGCGCCGCGGCATCCACCTGTCGATCAACGGGATCGCGGCCGGGCTGCGCAATAGCGGCTGACGCTCAGGCCAGCGCGGTGGCGGCGGGGCGGCGGCTGATCCACGCCATCGCCATCGCGCCGGCGTAAGACAGCGTCATTAGCCCGAACACGGTGGGCGCGGCGCGCGCGACGTCGGGCACCACCGTCACGACGGCGCCCGCCGCCGCCACGCCCAGCAGGCTGCCGGTCTGCCGCGCCGCATTGAGCAGGCCCGACGCCGTGCCGGCGAGCTCGCCCGGTGCGGCGGACAGGATGGTCGACGTCATCGGTGCAATGGCGAGCGCGGTGCCGCCGCCGTACGCCACCATCGTCGCGCTGGCGAGCCACAGTGGCGCGTGCCCGCTCAGCGCGGCCGATGTCGCCATCAGGCCCAACGCGGCGATCAGCAGGCCGCTGAGCATCATGCTGTACGCAGAGAACCGCCCCATCAGCTTGCCCGCAGAGATGTTGCCCGCAGACAGGCTGATCGCCATCGGCAGCATGACGAGACCGGTCTGGCGCGCGCTCAGGTGCTCCGCGTTCTGCAAATGCAGGCTCAACACGAACAGCGCGCCGAAATAGCCGAAGTTCAGCAGGAAGCCCATGCCGTTGACGGCACCCAGCGTGCGGTGCGCAAACCACGCCAGCGGCACCAGCGGGGCAGGCGCGCGGCGTTCGGCCATGACGAACAGCGCGCCGGCCGCCAGCGTCAACAGCGCAGCGCCCCACACCCACGGCGACTGCCCGCCGCGCACCGGCCACTCGATGGCCGCGAAGCACAGCGCCGCGAGCATCACCGCGCTGGTGACCTGCCCTGCCCAATCGAAGGGCCGGGCACGCACCGGCTGGACCTCGCGCACGATCACCCACGTGCCGAGCATGCCCGCCACGCCCAGCGGCACGTTGATGAGGAACGCGCTGCGCCAGCCGTACGTATCGACAAGAATGCCGCCGAGCGCCGGCCCCACCGCCGCCGCAGTCGCGACGATGGCGCCCCACAGGCCGATGGCCCAGGCGCGCTCGCGCGGGTCTTCAAAGGTGCTGCGGATCAGCGACAGCGAGCTCGGCAGGAACATCGCCGCGCCCACACCCTGCAGGATGCGCGCGGCGATCAGCGTGGCAACCGAAGGCGCCAGCCCGCAGCCGGCCGACGCCACGATGAACACGGCCATGCCGGCCATGAACACCGTGCGCGCGCCGATACGGTCGCTGAGCAGGCCCCCGGTGAGGATGAACGCGGCAAACGCCAGCGTGTAAGCGTCGACGATCCAGGCAAGTTCGGCGACGCTGCTGTGCAGGCTGTCGCGCATGGCGATGAGGGCCACGTTGACCACGGTCGTATCGAGCACGGCCATGAACACACCCGACGTAAGGATGCCCAGCGTGGCATTGCGGCGCCAGCGGCTGAGGTCGGGCCGCTGAGGAGCACACAATGCGTTGGCGTTGCAAGAAGACATGACGGAACCCTTCGGCAATCTTGGCAAGTTCATGCGCCGAAGTGTAGGCTTGGCAGGGCATCCAAAAAAGCAGTGTTTTTGCATCACTCCGCTGCAAATCTGCATCACCCAGACTACGAAGACCAGGAGCCGAACCATGAACTGGGACAACGCCCGCTTTTTCTTGGCCGTGGCGCGCACCGGCACGCTGCGCGGCGCGGCACAGCGGCTGTGCGTCGATCAGGCCACGGTCGGCCGCCGCGTTGCGGGACTGGAAGAAGAGCTGTCGGCCAAGTTGTTCCTGCGGACATCCACCGCGCTGGTTCTGACGCCCGCCGGCGAGGCGCTGCTGGCCCCGGCCGAGGCGATGGAGCAAGCCGCGCACGCCATCGAGCGCCGCGTGGCCGGCATCGACGCGCAGCTCGCCGGCACCATCCGCGTGGCCACCACCGACACCATGGCCGCCACCTTCGTGCTGCCGGCCATTGCGCAGCTGCGGCAGCGGCATCCGGGTATCGACGTGGTGTGCATGGCCTCCAAGAGCATCGCCAACCTGACCAAGCGCGAGGCCGACGTGGCGGTGCGCACGCTGCGCCCGGACGCGCCCGACCTCATCGCCCGGCGTATCGGACACATGGAAACGGGCGTCTACGCAAGCCGAGGCTACGTCGCCGCGCGCGGCGAGCCCGAAGAGGGAAGCGCCTTTGCGGGCCACGACCTCGTGCTTTACCCGCGCAACGAAGTGCCATGGATGTGGGACGACCTCTGCGGCGAGCCCATCACGCGCGGCCGGGTCGTGCTGCAGAGCAATTCGGCGACCGCACTCATCGAGGCGGTGGCCGCGGGCATGGGGATCACCGAACTGGTATGCCGCCGTGCCGAGGCCTATCCGCAACTCGTGCGTGTTCTGCCGAACCGCCGCAGCATGCAGGACGTGTGGCTCGTCACGCATGCCGATCTGCACAAGACCGCGCGCATCCGGGCGCTGATGGAGTGCATCGTCGAGGCCTTCGACGCGCTCAAGAAGACCGCTGCGCCGTAACGGGCCCGGTGGCGCAGCGGCGCAATCTGGGCTAGCTGATGAAAGCGACCGGCACCGGATCCTCGCCGAGCGCCGACAGCAGCACCGCCCAGTGCATGGCTTCGTCGCCCATGATGCTGGACGCAGCCTTGGTCAGCTCACGCGTATGGAAATTGGGCATCACGCCCATGTAGGCGGACGTCGCGCCCTTCTCGAGCCCGGCGGCAAAGCGCAGGACATCGGCCTGCGTCTTCAACTGGCTGATCGGGAAGTTGTATTCCGACACCTTCTTGTCCATGACCGGCGTGCCACCCAGCTTGGAAACGGTGTCCGCGAGCACGGCGGCGTGCGCCTTGTGATGGCCCTGGAACTTCACCGCCGTCGCCAGCACCGGCTTTTGCAGCAGCCCGCTCTCCGCCCCCACCTGGTATGCGGCGATGGCTTGGTACTCCAGCCCGAGCGCCACGTTGAGGATGTTGATGTCGTCTTTCACGCTGCCCGACTGCGTCTGCGCCCAGGCTGGCATCGAGCGCCCCAGCGTCACCGCCGCCAGCGAACCGAGCGCCATCAGCCCCGGCGCGCGCAGCAGTACGCGGCGGCGTGCGTCCATGCGCGGTGTATCGGTATCGAGCAGATCCCGCTCTTTCGTCGTATCCATGGTTGGACTCCTGTGCTTTCGTGGAGGAAGCGGCCCACGGGATGCGGGCCGGCGGCGTTTTATCCACCGCCTGCCCGCTTATACGGAGCGCAGTCGCCACTGGATGCAAAACCTCCCGACCTCATCGTGAATTGCCCCACGACGCCGGATTCTTCCTACACTTCGTGCAGGACACACCACAACGCCGCCCCGTGCTCACCTTCCAGCGCACCGCCGCAGACCACGCAGCCGAAAACGCCATCGCACCAGCGGCGGCCGCAACCGGACGCCCGCAGGGAAGCGAGGCCGACGAACTGGCCGCCCTGCTGCAGCGCATCGGCCTGGGCGAGCGCGATGCGCTGCGTGCGCTCTATGCGCGATGCGCGCCGAAACTGTTCGGGCTCGCGCTGCGTATCTTGGTCAGGAAGGATTGGGCCGAGGACGTCTTGCAGGAAAGTTTCGTCAACATCTGGCGCCACGCCGGCGACTACCGCCCGCACTTGGCCGCCCCCATGACGTGGATGACCACCATCGTGCGCAACCGCGCGCTGGACTGCCTGCGCCGCCAGCATGCAGAGCGGGTGCAGGAATCCGTACCGCTGGATGCGTCGTACGCCGACGTACTGGCCGATCACGCGCCCGGTCCGGCTGACCTCGCGCTCGCTGGCCAGCAGGCACGGGCGCTCGCGGAATGCCTGAAGCGCCTGGACCCGCGGCAGCGTGAAGTCGTCACGCTGGCCTATCTGCGCGACCTGTCGCACACCGAGCTGGCCCAGGCACTCTCATTGCCGCTGGGCACCGTCAAATCGTGGATGCGGCGCAGCCTGGACCGCCTGCGCGCATGCCTCGGAGCGCCGTGATGGACCCTCGCCGCCACCCCGATCTCGTCGACAAGCTGGCCGCCGAATATGCGGTGGGCACGCTACGCGCGGGCGCCAGGCGGCGCTTCGAGCAGATCATTCGCCGTGACGACGCCGTGCGCGCGACCGTGGAGCGCTGGCAGCGCTATCTGGCGGATCTGCCGGCGCTGCAGCCCGCCACCGCGCCGCTGCCCGAGATTCTCTGCCGCGTGGAAGTGCAACTGGGCTGGCGCGACCCTCCACCGGCGCGCGAGCGATGGTGGCAACGGCTTTGGCAGGGCACGGGCTTCTGGCGCGCAGCGACGGCCGCCGCCGCGCTGGTTGCCGTCGTGGCCGTCGGGCTGAACCTGCGGCTGGCGCAGCAGTTGCGCGAGGCGCCCATTGCCGACGCTGTCGCCGTGCTGCAGGACGCACAGGCGCAGGCGGCCGTGCTCGTCACGTGGGACGCCCGGACCGGCATCCTGTCGCTCAAGCGACTCGACGCCACGCCGCTTTCCGGCGAGCAGGCCTTGCAGCTGTGGGCCCTGCCGCCCGGCGGGCATCCGCAGTCACTTGGGGTGATCGGGCACCAGCGCGCCGTCCGCTTGACGGTGCCGCAGCCGTTGCGGCAGGTCCCGGCCCTCGCCATCAGCGTGGAACCGCGTGGAGGCTCGCCCAATCCGGAGGGGCCGACGGGGCCGGTGGTCTTCAAGGGGGCGCTGATCGGCAGCACGCTGTAGGCACCCCAGCGGGCGGCCGGGAGACCCGGCGGGCGATATAATCGCGGTTTCCTGAATTTGCGGCCGAAGCGTTTGCCTGGCCGCCCTCCTCCCGCAGTCCGCCCATGACCTCCCAACTCGCCAAGAAGGCCGAAGCGTGGTCCGCCCGCTTTAACGAGCCGATGTCCGACCTCGTCAAGCGCTATACCGCGTCGGTGTTCTTCGACAAGCGCCTCGCGCTGTTCGACATCCAGGGCTCGCTCGCGCATGCGGCCATGCTCGCCAGGCAGGGCATCATCGCCGAAGCCGATCGCGCCGCCATCGAACAGGGCATGGCGCAGATCCGCCAGGAGATCGAAACCGGCGCGTTCGAGTGGAAGCTGGACCTGGAAGACGTGCATCTGAACATCGAAGCGCGCCTGACCGCGCTGGTGGGCGACGCCGGCAAGCGCCTGCACACGGGCCGCTCGCGCAACGACCAGGTCGCCACCGACATCCGCCTGTGGCTGCGCAGCGAGATCGACAACATCGTCGGTCTGCTCAAGGCCCTGCGCAGCGCGCTGCTGGACTTGGCGGAGCAACACACCAACACCATCGTCCCGGGCTTCACGCACCTGCAGGTCGCGCAACCGGTGGTGTTCGGCCACCACCTGCTGGCCTACGTCGAGATGTTCACGCGCGACACCGAGCGCATGCTCGACGCCCGCAAGCGCGTCAACCGCCTGCCGCTGGGCGCCGCCGCGCTGGCCGGCACGAGCTACCCGATCGACCGCGAATTCGTCGCCCAGCAACTCGGCTTTGACGGTGTGTGCCGCAACTCGCTCGACGCCGTATCGGACCGCGACTTTGCCATCGAATTCTGCGCCGCCGCCGCGCTCATCATGACGCACATCTCGCGCTTCTCTGAAGAGCTGGTGCTGTGGATGAGCCCGCGCGTGGGCTTTATCGACATTGCAGACCGCTTCTGCACCGGCAGCTCGATCATGCCGCAGAAGAAAAACCCGGACGTGCCCGAACTGGCGCGCGGCAAGACCGGCCGCGTCAACGGCCACCTGATCGGCCTGCTCACGCTGATGAAGGGCCAGCCGCTGGCGTACAACAAGGACAACCAGGAAGACAAGGAACCGCTGTTCGACACCGTCGATACCGTGGTCGACACGCTGCGCATCTTTGCCGACATGGTGCCGGGCATCACTGTCAAGGCCGACGCCATGCGTGCCGCCGCGTTGCAGGGCTATGCCACCGCCACAGACCTCGCCGACTACCTCGTCAAGCGCGGCCTCCCCTTCCGCGATGCGCACGAAGCCGTGGCCCACGCCGTGCGCGCCTGCGACGACCTGCGCTGCGACCTGGCCGACTTGAGCGTTGCGCAGCTGCGCGACATCAGCGGCCTGGGCGACAAGGCCGATCTGATCAGCGACGATGTGCACGCCGTGCTGACGCTGGAAGGTTCGGTCGCTTCGCGCAACCACATCGGCGGGACCGCGCCGGAGCAGGTCAAACAGGCCATTGCGTTTGCGCGCGCTGCGCTGGCTGAATAGTCCGCTGCACGCTTCAAACAAAAACGCCGCGCTGATTCAGCGCGGTTTTTTTTGCCCCTGCCTTTACAGCGGGCAATTTCCTAAGGCACCACTCCACGACGCGCGGCATCGCTGTTTCCGGTGCTACCGCCGTTGCCCGCCATTGGCGCCCCGCCATCTTCTGGTGCCACCCAATAACGCGACACAAATCTTGACGTGATTGCGCAGAAATAGTTGGGAAAATCACCTGCTCCCCGCATTACTTCGAACGCCATTGGCGGCATGTCGAATAGCAAAAAATCACAACGCCATCGCGGACATAAGGAGATGTACCAATGCGCGCATTGAAAAAACACGTCCCACACCTGTACACCACCATCCAGTGGCTTGCGCCGTTTCTGGTGATGGGGTTGATTGTCAGCTGTCTCGACAACAAAGCCACCGTCGAGATTACCGGCTACGACCACATGCAAAAGCGCGCGATCCTGTGGTTCACCGTCAATGACGCCAGTGGTCCCAACCTGTTTCCGGAAAGCGGTGGTGGGAAGTACAACTGCTGCATAGAAATTCCTAAGCGCTGGCACCGCGGCATGAAGGCCACCGTTCGCTGGGAATACGGCACGGGCGACGACAGCCCCCGCGAAACCGTGGTCGATATTCCGGAATACACCTCTGAAAACATCGGCCCTGTGCAGGTCCATTTTTACGACAACCATCGCGTCAAGGTGGTCGTTTCCAAGTGGGCTCTCGGGAATGCCGAATATCCCTTACCCAAAGAAGACTGGGCCCCATGGACCATCAATGAGCGATGGGAGCGCAATATCCGCGAAATCCGCGAAGAAGGAGGAGATGTATGACAGCGATCGACTTCGCATTGAATCCCGATCTGAAGCTTGGCCGAACCCGCAGTAAAGAGCGACCGCTGAGTGAGAGGGCGATAAGCCTATGCACACATTAAAAAACTACACGTCCCGACTGCGCAACGCCATCCAATGGCTCGCGCCGTTTCTTGTGATGGGGTTGATTGTCAGCTGTCTCGACAACAAAGCCACCGTCGAAGTTTCAGGCTACAACCACATGAAAGACCAGTCCATTGCCGGCTTCTCTGTCAATGGCGCCGGCGGTCCCAATATTGGGCCAGAAAGCGGGGGAGGCGCATTCAATTGCTGCATAGAAATCCCCAAACGCTGGCATCGCGGCATGAAGGCGAAGGTGGAGTGGTCTTACGGATACGGCATTGAGGGACCGGGTTCGCAACCGCCGCCACAAGAAGCCGTGGTCGATATTCCGGAATACACCTCTGAAAACATCGGGCCCGTGCAGGTCCACTTTTACGACAACCATCGCGTCAAGGTCGTTGTATCGAAATTCGGCATCAGAAGCCCTTGCGGACCACTGCGGGAGGAAGAAAAAGCACCATGGAAAACCCGCCAGGACTTGATCGAGTATCACCGTACGGGCGAGGGAAAGAATGAACGCTGCGATGGTCCGGGGCTAGATCCTTAAAGGCTGCGCCATTTCCCAAGAAAAATGGTGACACGATCAATCGAATCAACACGAACCATGACTGATATCGACTTCGCATTGAACCCTGACCTGGATGTTGGCCGAACCCGCAGTAAAGAGCGCCCGCTGAGCGAGAAAGAAACCATGCAACGCATGTGTGCGTTAAATGCCCTGCTGCCCAAGAGCCGCATACCGTCTTGCGATGGGAACCTCTTCGTCGGCATGTTCTTTGACGGCACCGGCAACAACGAAGATGAAGATTACAAGAAGCACCGGGGCGACCCGCGCCATCAAAAGCACAGCAATGTGGTTCGCCTCTACCACGCTTATCCAGACTTAAAGGAGAAGAAAGGAACGGATGCTTATTACCGTTACTACATTCCTGGCGTCGGCACGCCGTTCGACAAGGTGGGCGACGACGGCACGGTTATTCCCGGTGTTCCCAATCCGCTTGGATCCGCCGCGGGCTGGGGTGGCGCACCGCGAATCTTTTGGGGGCTGATACAAGTACTCAACGCTATCCATCGTTACTTCCACGAAAGAGGCCTCATTTCCGAAAGCGAAGCTAAAGACCTATGCAACCCACTGAGCTTCTCCCCCACGAACTTCGCCAAGCGGTTTTCTGTTTCGGCAAACCCCTTCCATGCGTTGCTCAACACGCAGCGGACATTGAACTACAAAAGACGGCTTCGCGAACTGAAAGACGTTTACCAGGCGCGGCTCAAGACAAAAATCCGTGGCCAGAAGCCAGAGCTGCGGCTCATTAACCTGAGTGTGTTCGGCTTCTCGCGCGGCGCGGCAGAAGCACGTGCGTTCGTCAACTGGCTCTACGAGTTGTGCGAACAGAAGGACGGCGGCTGGCTCTTTGCTGGCATCCCGCTGCGGATACAGTTCCTGGGCATCTTCGACACAGTGGCGTCGGTAGGGCTGGCGGGCTTGTACCCGATTACAGAAGGCAGGCAAGACTGGGCCGACGACAACATGCAGATCCACCCGGCGGTGGAGCGATGTCTGCATCTGGTGGCGGGCCATGAAATCCGTGCCTGTTTCCCGCTCGACTCCGTGCGCGTCGATAGCAAGTATCCGCCCAACTGCAAGGAGTATGTGTTTCCCGGCTCACACTCCGACGTGGGCGGCGGGTACATGCCGCTGGCGCTAGGCAAGGCCGATTGGAGCCGCGACGGCAAAAACACCGATCTCCAACTCGCTCGCGTGCCGGGTTTTGAGATGTACTGTGCAGCGCTTGCGGCCGGTGTGCCGTTCTACTCGCCAGAAGAGCTTGCTGAGAGAAGGGAGCAACATATCTTTGACGCGTTAGCACCTTCTAAAGCCACCCTTGACGCCCTCGCCGCTTATTACCAGCACGCCAACATCCAACCCGGGCCGGTAGAAGAAATGGCACGTCAGCATCTGAGCTGGTACTTCAGCCACCGCTGGCAGCTGCTGGAAGCGGGCTTTCACAAAACGCCGCAGTACCAACGCGCTCGGGGCGAGCCCAACGCCGACCAAGGTAAGGACTTCCGGGGTGAGGCCACGTGGATGCTGCACACGCAGCGCGCACTCGTCCAAATGATTGCGGCATCCTGCCATCACCTCGAACAGCGCATGCAACTCAACCGAGAGGACGTCGAACAACGAGGCGAAGCGTTGAGGAGCCCATTCGAGTTGGGTGCGGCTGCAAAGAACGCGACCGCCCAATCGTGGGGCAGCCCGGCAGCGGCCATTTACCACGCCGTGAGACACCAAAGCGGCCCGATACTGGACGACGCGCGGCAACCCCACGCCGATGCCGTCGCCAAGCGTGCACCGGCCGTGCTCGCACGGTGGCGGCGGTGGCTCGCTGACAACATGTACCCGGAAGTGCGGAATGCCGACGCGCCCGAGCGAGACGTCATCCGGTTGTTAGAAGCTCTGCGCAGTCGCCCCGTTCCGGAAGCGATCGGCAACTTTTTCGATGCCTACGTGCATGACTCCATGGCTGGCTTCATCGGTTTCGGCATGCCTGAGTTCCAGCTGAATGGTTATGGGCTCGCGAAGTTCCGGCGAATCTACTTTGGAAATGCCGGGGACAAGATCATCCGTGACAGGATCAAGCATGAAAACGAACAGCGCATTGCCGAGGCGAGAGGCCAGCGCAACGAGGCTGCCGCCGCTCGGATGCCGCCACGCATTCCGCCAATGTCGGAGTGGTTTCGAAGCCTTTGAGTGCGGGAGTTCGCCGCCTGCAGACGCTCGGGCCCCTTCTCCGTCGCTTTCGCCAAACAAAAACGCCGCGCAATCTCTGCGCGGCGTTTTGTTTTTGTGCGGCTGGATCTCAGCGCACGCAGTCCACAAAGTACCCCATCTTGCCGTCGACTTCCTCTTCCACCAGCCCGTGGATGTCGGTCTCGAAGCCAGGGAACAGGCGGTTGAAGTCGCGCGCGAACTGCAGGTACTGCACGATCGTCTTGTTGAAGCGCTCGCCCGGAATCAGCAGCGGAATACCCGGCGGATACGGCGTCAGCAGGATGGCGGTAATGCGGCCTTCCAGCTCGTCGATCGCCACGCGCTCAGTTTCGCGGTGCGCCATCTTGGCCCAGGCGTCGGACGGCTTCATCGCAGGCTCCATGTTGGACAGGTACATCTCGGTCGTCACGCGCGCGACATCGTTGGCCTGGTAGACGCTGTGGATGCTGTCGCACAGCTCGCGCAGGCCGATGCGCTCGTACTGCGGATACTGGCGCACGAACTCCGGCAACACGCGCCACAGCGGCTGGTTGTTGTCGTAGTCGTCCTTGAACTGCTGCAGCTCGGTCACCATCGAGTTCCAGCGGCCCTTGGTGATGCCGATGGTGAACATGATGAAGAACGAGTACAGGCCGGTCTTCTCGACGATGATGCCGTGCTCGGCCAAGTAGCGCGTAACGATGGCGGCCGGGATGCCCGAGTCGCTGAACTTGCCGTCCACGTCGAGGCCCGGGGTGATGATCGTGGCCTTGATCGGGTCGAGCAGGTTAAAGTCTTCGGCCAGGTTGCCGAAGCCGTGCCAGCGGTCGTTGGCCTTGAGCATCCAGGCTTCGCGATCTTCGATGCCTTCGTCGGACAGATCGTTCGGGCCCCAGACCTTGAACCACCAGTCGTCGCCGCGGCCGTTGCCGCCATTCGCGCCCAGGTATTCGTGCTCGACCTTGCGCATGGCGCGGCGGAAGTCCAGCGCTTCGGCAATGCTCTCCTCCACCAGCGCGGTGCCGCCCGGCGCTTCCATCATCGCCGCGGCCACGTCGCACGAGGCAATGATCGAGTACTGCGGGCTCGTCGACGTATGCATGAGATACGCCTCGTTGAAGCGGTACGTATCGAGCTTGCGCGTCTCGGAATCCTGCACGAGGATCTGCGACGCCTGCGACAGACCGGCCAGCAGCTTGTGCGTACTCTGTGTGGCAAACACCAGCGCGTCCTTGCTGCGCGCGCGGCCGTGGCCGATGGCGTGCATGTCGCGGTAGAACGGGTGGAAGGCGGCGTGCGGCAGCCACGCCTCGTCAAAGTGCAGCGTGTCGATCTCGGTCGACAGCATGTGCTTGATGCGCTCGGCGTTGTAGAGCACGCCGTCGTACGTGCCCTGCGTGATGGTCAGGATGCGCGGCTTCTTGTTCTTGGCCTGGCTGGCGAAGGGGTGGTCGGCGATCTTCTTGGCGATCGTCTCCGGCTCGAACTCGCTCTGCGGAATCGGGCCGATGATGCCGTAGTGGTTGCGCGTCGGCATCAGGAACACGGGAATCGCGCCCGTCATCATGATCGCGTGCAGGATCGACTTGTGGCAGTTGCGGTCCACCACGACGATGTCGCCGGGGGCCACGTTGGCGTGCCAGACCATCTTGTTCGACGTGGACGTACCGTTGGTCACGAAGAACATGTGGTCCGAGCCGAAGATGCGCGCGGCATTGCGCTCCGATGCTGCTACCGGGCCCGTGTGGTCGAGCAGCTGGCCGAGCTCTTCCACTGCGTTGCAGACGTCGGCGCGCAGCATGTTCTCGCCGAAGAACTGGTGGAACACCTGGCCGACGGGGCTCTTGAGGAACGCCACGCCACCCGAGTGCCCCGGGCAGTGCCACGAATACGAGCTGTCCTGCGCGTAGTCGATCAGCGCCTTGAAGAACGGCGGCGGCAGTGAATCGAGATAGTTGCGCGCTTCGCGGATGATGTGCCGGGCCACGAACTCCGGCGTGTCCTCGAACATGTGGATGAAGCCGTGCAGCTCGCGCAGGACATCGTTGGGCAGGTGGCGCGAGGTGCGCGTCTCGCCGTACAGGAAGATCGGGATGTCGGCATTGCGGCGGCGCACTTCGGCCACGAAGGCGCGCAGGTTCTCGACCGCTTCCGGCTCCGGCTTGTCGCTGTCCGGGTTGATGAACTCGTCGTCGTCGATCGAGACGATGAAGGTCGACGCGCGGCTCGACTGTTGTGCAAACGACGTCAGGTCACCGTAGCTGGTGAGGCCCGTGACCTCCATCCCTTCCTGCTCGATGGCCTGGGCCAGCGCGCGAATGCCCGACCCGGAGACGTTCTCGGAGCGGAAGTCCTCGTCGATGATGATGACGGGAAAGCGGAATTTCATCGTGGTTCCTTAATGCAGAAAGGCACCGCTCCGTAGGTCGGAAACGGAGAGAAAACTAGGTCTTGGGAAGCGTCACGCCGTGCTGGCCCTGGTATTTTCCACCGCGGTCCTTGTACGAGGTTTCGCATTCCTCGTCGCTCTCGAAGAACAGCACCTGCGCGCAGCCCTCGCCGGCGTAGATCTTGGCGGGCAGGGGCGTCGTGTTCGAGAACTCCAGCGTCACGTAGCCTTCCCATTCGGGTTCGAACGGCGTCACGTTGACGATGATCCCGCAACGCGCGTACGTGCTCTTGCCCAGACACACCGTCAGCACCGTGCGCGGGATGCGGAAGTACTCGACCGTGCGAGCGAGTGCGAAGGAGTTCGGCGGGATGATGCACACATCGCCCTTGAAGTCGACAAACGACTTCTCGTCGAAGTTCTTCGGATCGACGATGGTGCTGTTGATGTTGGTGAAGATCTTGAATTCGTCGGCGCAGCGGATGTCGTAGCCGTAGCTCGACGTGCCGTACGAGACGATGCGCCGGCCGTCTGCCTCGCGCACCTGACCGGGCTCGAACGGCTCGATCATGCCGTGCTGCTCGGCCATGCGGCGGATCCATTTGTCGGATTTGATGCTCATGGAGCGTCCAGATACCTTGGATGAACAAATGGGGGCAGCCTTCGCGGTGCGAAAACTGTCCCCATTTGGTCACGCCGGGTCGCAAGGTCGATGCCCGGTCCGCTTTGGAACGCGGATTGTACTCCCAAACCTGTGACGGAAAACCCCGGGCCGGGCGATGGCTTGCGCAGGGCTTACCCGCTGGAATTCACGGGCTGCGGCAGTTGGCCGCGCGCGCCGACCACCCCGGCCATCTCCGGTTCGGCCACAAAGCGCTCCGGTCCGGTATAGAGCAGAAAATGCCGGCCGGTGCATCGCGCAAACAGCGTGAGGTTCACCCGCTGTGCCATCTGGTAGCCCATCTGTGTGACACCCGAGCGCGACAGCAGGAACGGGATGCCCATCTGCGCGCCCTTGATGACCATTTCGGAGGTCAGGCGCCCGGTGGTGTAGAAGATCTTGTCGCCGCCTTCCATGCCGTCGAGCCACATGCGGCCGGCAATCGCGTCCACGGCATTGTGGCGGCCCACGTCTTCAATAAAGACGAGCAGCTCGCCGCGCGCATCGAACAGCGCGCAGCCATGCACGGAGCCCGCCTGCTTGTAGATCGACTGCTGCAGGCGGATGGTATCGACCACGCGGTACAGCGTTGTCTGCGTCATGCGCGCGTCGGGCCGCAGGTGGATGGCGTCCACTTCGTCCATCAGCGAGCCGAACACCGTGCCCTGCCCGCAGCCGGTCGTGACAGTGCGGCGCGCGGTCTTTTCGTCCAGGTCTGCAATGCCGGCGCGCGTGGTGACCGCCGCGGATTCGGTCTCCCAGTCGACCTGCACCGAGGCGATGTCCTCAATGCTTCCGATGAGGCGCTGGTTGCGCAGGTAGCCGAGCACCAGCGCCTCGGGGGCGGCGCCGAGCGTCATCAACGTCACGAGTTCGCGCTTGTCGAGGTAGACGGTGAGTGGCCGCTCGCCGGGAATGTGGACGGTGCGCGTACGGCCGAGCTCGTCGACGACGTCGACCTCATCGAGCAGCGGAACAGAAGCGTTGGTCAGGTAAGGGCGCAGCGGCATCGAATCGGGTTTCAAACAAAAATGCGCACGGCAGGCGTGCGCATTGGCATGCAGGCAATGCCCATCCGCAGATGGGCACGTGCTCCGGCGATCAGTTCGCCACGATCACGCCGCAGGCGATGCGCCCGCCGGAATTGCCGGTGGGCTGGGTCTTGTAGTCATCCTTGCCGGCATGCACGATCAGCGCATGGCCAACGAGGCTGGTCGGTCCCGGGGTCAGCGTCACGCCGGAGAGGACGATCGAGCCGACGGCCTTGCCGTTGGCGTCGGATTGGAGCATCGGGATGTCGCCGGCATGGTGCGCGCCGCTGCGCGGATCGCCATGCTGCTGGCCGGTCGGATTGAAGTGGCCGCCGGCGCTGTTGCCGTCCGGCGACGAGCAATCGCCCTTCTCGTGCACATGGAAACCGAACATGCCGTTGGCCGGCAGGCCCGAAATGTCCACGGCCATGGCAACCCGATTGTCGCCTTGTTGCACCAGCTTCACGCTGCCTTGCACGGTGCTGCCGCTCTTGGGCGCCAGCACGGCCGAAGCGGCCATGGCCGAGTCAGCCGTCCTGGCTGTCGAGCCGGTATTCGATGCACAGCCAGCCATCAGGCCCAGCACGGCAAGTCCAATCGCGAGTTGCTTCATGTGTCACCTCCAGTCAGGGTTCACTTGCGAGCAGACGATTGTACTGCCGGATGATGAACCCGCAACATCGGCAGCCGATCAGCCTTTTGCAGCGGGCGCCGGCGCGGCCGGCGCAGGCGCCACGAACGGCCCCGGATCCGCACACGGCGTGCCCGGCTGCGTAAGCGCGCCCTTGCCGCTGGCCCGATACGCCGCCGCCACCTTGTCTTGCGCCTTGCAAGTCTGGAATGCAGCCACCTTGTCGGTCCACGCTGCCTTGGCCTTGGCCAGCGCGGCCTGTGCCTGTTGCTCTTCTGTCAGGGCCGGCAGTTTTGCGAAAGCCAGCCCGCTCGCGAGACTCAGCAGGCTGGCCGCGACGGCCATACGTGCGGCGCGCGTCATCGCGGATGCATGCATGGTGAAGCTCCTTGAATCGATGGCGTCAGGATTTGACGGGATGCTCCGCCGCCGGGGGAGCGGGCGGCTGCGAGCGCTGCGCGGCAATCTTGCCGGCCTTGATGTCGTCGTACCAGAGCTCGTGGTGCTCCTTGGCCCAGGCCTCGTCGACATAGCCGTCGCGCATGGCCCGGTAGGCGCCTTCCATGCCGATCGTGCCGAGGTAGATATGGCCCAGCGACATGCACATCATGCCCACCGCCGCAATGGCGTGGATGATCTCGGCGAGTTGCATGGTGCTGCGGTAATAGTCGACGCCCGGGACGATGCGATCGAGCACCCAGCCCGACGCCGAGAGAATCAACCCGAATACGACCAGGCCGCCCCAGAACCAGAGCTTCTCGCCCGCATTGAAGCGATGCGACGGGACTTCGGCCCCGTGGTCGCCGGCAAACATGCCGCCCAGGCTCAGCAGCCATTTGAGGTCGCCGCGGCGCGGGAGGTTGTCGCGGACCCACATCACGAAGGCAACGACGATGCTGACCGTAAACAACGGCCCGACCAGGTTGTGCAGGTTCTTCAGCACATACGTCAGCCAGCCGAACAGCTGGTGCCCCAGGACCGGCAGCAGGAAGTGCTTGCCCCACAGCATGACGATGCCAGACACGCCGAGCGTGACGAACGAGATCGCCATCGTCCAGTGGACGTAGCGTTCGGTGGGCGTGAAACGTTCGATCCTGCGGCCGGTGGGCGCTTCCTTCAGGCGGATCGTCCCCTTCCACAGGAAGAAGCCCAGGATGGCCAGCGGCACCAGCACCAGCAGCCAGCCGCCCCACACGGTGATGACGCCGTTGCGGAACAGACGCCATTTCTGGCCCGTGCGCTGGATCAGCACGCCGGCCTCGAGCCCGGGGATGCTGGCGTAGTGCGCCTGGTCCGAATTCACCTCGCGCCAGACGGGCGCATTGTTGCCGGGCTGCGTCGTGCGTCGCGCGGCCTGGTCCTGCGCTTCCTTGGCGAGATCACGCTTCTGCACGTCAAAGACGTTCTCCGAAACGATGTTGGAAAACGGCTGCGCCGGCTGCACGGCCGGATTGAGGGGTTGCGCGTTCGCTGCCGGCCCGCTGGCCGCTTGCTGCCCAACCGCCAGCGTGGCAGCTCCCCCCAACAGCACCGCCATCACAAGGTGTTTCCAGGACGTACCCATGGACAGACCTCCGCTTGCGCGCGTCATGGCGTCTTGTTGTACTCGTTCTGGTACTGGCCGCGCGCGCGGATCTGGTTCACCCAGCTCGTGCGGTCACCGGGCGTCCAGCCTTTGGCCACAAACGGATCGTCCTGCGCGCCCTTGTAGGCGGGAGCGTCGTCCTTGCGGTGCGATGCAAGGGCGGTTTGCGAGCGCTCGCCGCAAGCGCCGAGCAGCAGCACCGCGCCGAGCGCGATCAGCAGCCCCGTCGGTCGCGAAGGCATCTTGACGCGCGGGCTCATGATTGGGCTCCTGGCGTGGAAGCCGGTGCAGCGGGCGCAGGCTGGCCCGCCGGTGCCGCCTGACCGCCCTTACCCTGCGTGCCGCCGTAGGCCGTGCCCCATCCGAACAACTCCGCGCCCTTCCCGCGTTTCATGACACGGTTACGCAGGATGTCGGAAATGACATCGCCATCGCCGCCGAGCAGCGCCTTGGTCGAGCACATTTCCGCGCACAGCGGCAGCTTGCCTTCGGCCAGGCGGTTGCGGCCGTACTTCTCGAATTCTTCCTCGCTGCCGTTCTTCTCGGGGCCGCCGGCGCAGAACGTGCACTTGTCCATCTTGCCGCGCACGCCGAACGTGCCCTGGCTCGGGAACTGCGGCGCACCGAACGGGCACGCATACGAGCAGTAGCCGCAGCCGATGCAGACGTCCTTGTCGTGCAGCACCACGCCGTCTTCGGTGCGGTAGAAGCAGTCCACCGGGCAGACCGCCATGCACGGCGCATCGGAGCAATGCATGCACGCCACGGAGATGGATTTCTCCGCGCCGATCATGCCGTCGTTGATCGTGACCACGCGGCGCCGGTTCACGCCCCAGGGCACTTCGTGTTCGTTCTTGCAGGCCGTGGCGCAGGCGTTGCATTCGATGCAGCGCTCGCTGTCACAGATGAATTTCATGCGTGCCATGATCGCTCCCCGTTATGCGAAACGCTCGATCTGGCAGACCGTCGTTTTCGTTTCCTGCATCATCGTCACCGAGTCGTAGCCGTAGGTGGTGGCTGTGTTGACGGCCTCGCCGCGCACGATCGGGTGAGCGCCTTCCGGGTAATAGCCGAGCAGATCCTTGCCCTGCCACCAGCCCGAGAAGTGGAACGGGATGAAGGCGTGGTCCACGCCCACGCGCTCCGTCACCAGCGCGCGCACCTTGATCTGGGCGCCGGTCGGCGTCTTGACCCAGACGAAGTCGTTGTGGCGGATGCCCCGGTCGGCCGCGGCCTTCGGGTTGATCTCGACAAAGTTCTCCTGCTGCAGCTCAGCCAGCCACGGGTTCGAGCGCGTCTCTTCACCCCCGCCCTCGTATTCGACCAGACGGCCGGACGTGAGGATGATCGGGAATTTCTCGTAGACCTTGTTCTCGATGTTGCGCTGCTGCACCGTCTTGTACAGCGTGGGCAGGCGCCAGAACACCTTCTTGTCGTCGTGCGTCGGGTACTTGGCGACCATGTCGGGCCGTGTGGAATACAGCGGCTCGCGGTGCTGCGGAATGCCGTCGGGGAAGTTCCACACGACGGCGCGCGCCTTGGCGTTGCCAAACGGATGGCAGCCGTGCTTCATCGCCACGCGCTGGATGCCGCCGGACAGATCGGTCTTCCAGTTCTTGCCTTCGGCGGCCTTCTTTTCGGCGTCGGTCAGGTCATCCCACCAGCCGAGTTTCTTGAGGAAGACGTGGTCGAATTCGGGGTAGCCCGTGGTGAGCTCGGCGCCCAGCGAGCACGAGCCGTCTTCGGCCAGGAGGTTGACGCCGTCGCGCTCCACGCCGAAGTTGGCGCGGAAGTTGCCGCCGCCGTCCATCACGTGCCTGCTGGTGTCGTACAGGTTGGGCGAGCCCGGATGCTTCAGTTCCGGCGTGCCGTAGCACGGCCACGGCAGGCCGAAGTAATCCCCGGTGAGGTCGTAGCCGGTTTGCGGATCCTTGCCGCCCTTGCAGCGCAGGGTGCGCACGTCAAACAGGTGCATGTTGCGCATGTGCGCCTTCAGGCGTTCCGGCGACTGACCGGTGTAGCCGATCGTCCAGTTGCCGCGATTGATCTCGCGCAGGATCGATTCGATCTCGGGCTCGCGCCATGTCATGCCGGCGCGCTTGTATTCGCTGATCTTGTAGTTCTTCGACAGCTCCTTGCCGAAACCCAGGCGGTCGGCAAACGCCTGCATGATGACGTGGTCGGGCTGCGACTCAAACAGCGGCTCGATGACCTTCTCGCGCCACTGCAGCGAGCGGTTCGACGCCGTGCATGAACCCGACGTTTCGAACTGCGTGGCAGCCGGCAACAGATAGACCGCGCGGTTCGGGTTCGGTGGCGTGCCGTCGGCCGAGGGCATGTTGGCCATCGCCGCCGTGGCCGACGGATACGGATCCACCACCACCAGCAAGTCCAGCTTGTCGAGCGCGCGCTTCATGTCCATGCCGCGCGTCTGCGAGTTGGGTGCATGGCCCCAATAGAAGACGGCGCGGACGTTGTTGTCCTGGTCGATCAGGTCGTTCTTCTCGAGCACTGCGTCGGCCCAGCGCGAGACCGTCGTGCCGGACTTTTCCATCATGGCCTGCGAGGCGAAGCGGCCCTTGATCCAGTCGTAATCGACGCCCCACACGGCCGCGAAGTGCTTCCACGCCCCGGCGGCCAGACCGTAGTAGCCCGGCAGCGAATCGGGGTTCGGGCCGACGTCGGTCGCGCCCTGCACGTTGTCGTGCCCGCGGAAGATGTTGGCCCCGCCGCCCGACTTGCCGATGTTGCCCAGCGCCAGCTGCACGATGCACGACGCACGCACGATGGCGTTGCCGATGGTGTGCTGCGTCTGGCCCATGCACCACACGAGTGTGCTCGGGCGGTTCATCGCCATCATCTCGGCGACCTTGTGCACCTGCGCCTCCGGCACGCCGCACACTTCCTCGACCTTGTCCGGCGTCCATTTGGCGAGCACTTCCTCGCGCACCTTGTCCATGCCGTAGACGCGGTCGTGGATGTACTGCTTGTCTTCCCAGCCGTTTTTGAAGATGTGGTACAGCACCCCGAACAGGAACGCGATGTCGGTGCCCGAACGGATGCGGACGTATTCATCGGACTTGGCCGCCGTGCGGGTGTAGCGCGGGTCGACCACGATGACCTTGCAGCCGTTCTCCTTGGCATGCAGCAGATGCAGCATCGACACCGGGTGCGCCTCGGCCGCGTTCGAGCCGATGTACAGCGCGCACTTGGCGTTCTGCATGTCGTTGTACGAATTGGTCATCGCGCCATAGCCCCACGTGTTGGCGACGCCCGCCACCGTGGTGCTGTGACAGATGCGCGCCTGGTGGTCGCAGTTGTTGGTGCCGAAGAACGACACCCACTTGCGCAGCAGGTACGCCTGCTCGTTGCTGTGCTTGGATGAGCCAACAAAGAAGAACGAATCCGGGCCGGTTTCCTCGCGGATGGTCTTCATCTTGGCGACGATCTCGTTGAGCGCCTGCTCCCAGCTGATGCGCTGGTAGCGGCCGTCAACGAGCTTCATCGGCGTCTTGAGGCGGTATTCGCCGTGGCCGTGTTCGCGCAGCGCGGCACCCTTGGCGCAGTGCGCGCCCATGTTGATCGGCGAATCGAACACCGGCTCCTGGCGCACCCACACACCGTTTTGCACGACGGCATCGACGGCGCACCCGACCGAGCAGTGCGAGCACACGGTACGGCGCACCACGATGTCCCCCTTGCCCTCGGCCGCCTGCGCCTCGCCCACCACCGACTTCTTCACGAGCGAAAGCTGCGTGGCGGCCAGCCCCGCGCCCACGCCAATGCCGGAGCGCTTGAGGAACGTGCGGCGGTCCATGGTCGGCAGCGCGCCGGCCAGGCTGCGGGCCAGGCTGCCCGTGAGCGAGGTTGTGCCCGAGCGGCGTGCCGGGGCGGCTTTGGTGTCCTGTACCGCCGGTTTGCGGGTCAGAAGCATGGGGTCACCTGAAGATGTGGGGTCTGCGACATGGAAACGGGCGCGCGAACGCGGCGCGTCAGATCCAGGTCGTCTTGTAGTACTTGCGGATGTGTTCGGTCAGACGGTAGCCCGTGGTGCCGTCGTCGGCGGGCTGGGCCGGCCGCGCGGAGCCGGCGCTGGCCTGCTGGGCCAGGTGACCTGCCGTGGCGGCCGTGCCGGCGGCCGCAGCAGCCACGGCGGCGCCCATCAGGAAGCGGCGGCGCGTAGGTGCGGAATCAAGGGAATCCGCTTGAGCATGGGCGTGAGGGACGGTTGGCATGTCGAAGCTCCCCGGCTTTGCCGGACCGATGACCGAATGTAATAGGAAATATCCGACACATTCTAGAAGTAACGGCACCAGAAAACCATGCTCAGTACCGCTCAACTCGGGATTTTCCTGACGATTTGCCGATGAATTTTTTCAATCGGCAAGCGTTGTCCCACCCCGCCGGGATGCTCACAGGGCGCAAGTCTTCGTGTTGTGCTTATTTTCTAGGCAACGATGCGGACCACGGTCACGCGAGTTCGAGCGCGAGCCGTTCCACATCAAAAAACGCTTTCGCCAAACCTGCGACATCGGCATAAAACCCCGCACGCGGATGCTGCAACACAGCATCGCACGCGGTGTCCACCCACGGTGCCAGATGACGCTGGAAGAAGGCGCGCTGCTCTTCAATGCGGCCGAGCTTCGCATCGTCCCCCGCGATCAGGTAACGCATGACCTCGCACAGCGTGGCAATGTGGTCTTCGGTCTCGGTGATGCCCTCGGCGCGCTCCAGGCCATAGCGGCGCAGGTCGTCGCGCAGCACCACGAGCGGCTTTTCGTTGAGAAAGCCGGCCTGGTAGTACGAGCCGTACAGAAAGACTTCGGGCTTGCCGACGCCGATGAAGAGGTCGGTGTACTCGTCGTCCGCCTGCGCGGCGCCAGTCTTGCCGGCACGCGTGACAAGGCGGCGCCAGGCCTGGCTCAGGGCGCTGCCGGCGGCGGCTTCGGCATCGGCCGGATCGGCGCTGCCGTCGTCCACCGGGTCCAGCGGCGCGGCGGCGATGCGCTGCAGCAAATCGGCATCGGGCGCGCGAAAGAACAGCGTCGCGAGCAAGCCGTACAGGTCGGCACGGGCCAGGTCCTCGGCGCTGTCGGGGGGCGTGGCGGCGAGCTGGAATTGCAGGGGCTGGGCGTCGGTCATGGAATCGGGAACGGAGTCTTCAATGCGTGGCGCCCGGGCGTTCGCCGCGCTCCATCATGTCGATCACGCGGCAGTCGCCGCACATCTTGAGGCGTTCGGCAGCCGCGCCCGAAAAGGCGGGATGCGCGCCGAGCTTGGCCAGCATGGTCGCCACCATCTGCGCGGTGCCGAACGGCTTGCTGCAGCGGATGCAGTGGAACGGCTGCGTCTCGTTCAGCGTGACGGCTTGGCGGGCCTGCGCGGTCAGGTTCAGGCGCGGCACCAGGGCGATGGCTTCTTCGGGGCAGGTGGTCTCGCACAGGCCGCACTGAACGCAGTTGCGCTCGATCATGGCGAGCACCGGGCGCTCGGCGGTATCGCGCAACGCCTGCGAGGGGCATGCGCCCACGCACGCCATGCACAGCGTGCAGCTTTCCCGGTCGACGGTGACGGCGCCAAACGGCGCTCTGGCGGGAAGCGGGATGATCGCCTCGGTAGCCTTGGCGTGACGTGCCAGGTGGTCCAGCGCGAAGTCGAGCGTCTCGCGCTTGGCGGCGGCCACGGCGAAGGTGGCGGCCGGCATGTCGCGGCGGAAGCCTCGCAGCGGGCCGGACACGTCGGCGGCGTTCAGGCGCGCGTCGAGCGCGGCGGCATCGGTCACGTCGATCAGCACGACGGGCGACCCATCGGCCGGCTCGCCCAGCCCCTGCAGCACGGCTTGCGCCACGGCCACCTGTTCGGCCAGCATCGCCCGGTACTGCGGCGCGTCGTCCTCGGTGAGCAGGATGACGACGCGTGCGGCGCCGTAGGCCAGGGCCGTGAACCACAGCTCGAGCCCGGTCGACGCCGCATGGAAGACTTCGACCGGCAGCACGTTCACCGGCAGGCCCTGCGCCTTGCCGATGCGCGCGGCGCGCCCGACGTGTTGGACGAGGGCGCGGCCGCGCTCGCCGTTGTGGAGCAGAACCACGGCATCACGCCCACCTGCCGATGCATACGCATTCAGCAGCGTCTTGAGCTTGCGCCCCTGATACGGCGCGCTCGGGTAGGCATAGGTCATCGCGCCGGTCGGGCACGCCGTCGTACAGGCGCCGCAGCCCACGCACAGGTTGGGCGTGACCTGCACGCTGCCACGCCCGTCCTTCCACTGCGACGAGATGGCCGACGCTGAACACACCTGCACACACGCATCGCAGCCCACCTGCCCGTTGCGTCCGTGCGCGCAGATGGATTCCTTGTACTGGAAGAACTTCGGTTTCTCGAATTCACCCACCATCTGCAGCAGCGCCAACGAGGCGCTCAACTGCTTCCCGGCGTCCGCACCGGCATGGAAATAGCCTTGCGGCGGCTGGTGCTGCGTGAAGGCGGGTGCGTCGTTCAGATCGAAGACAAGGTCGAACTGGCCGGATAGCGTTTGCGGCGCCTGCGCACGGCCAAAGTCGATGGCCATTGCGTCACCGCACGCTTTCACGCAGGCGCGGTGATCGCGGCAGCGGTCCAGGTCGATCTGGTAGAGCGCGTCGATGGCGTCTTCGGGGCAGGCATCGATGCAGGCGTTGCAGCGCGTGCAGCGGTCGAGGTCGATCGGATTGCGGCTGCGCCATTGCACATCGAACGCGCCCAGCCAGCCCTTGACCGCCACCAGTTCGCCAGCGTGGACGGGCCAGCGGCGTTCCATCGGCACCGACAGCGGCCCGAGGGTGCGATCTCGGCCTGTGGCCAGCACCGTCAGGCTCAGCTGATCGGCCAGGCGCTCGGCCCACGGCATCACGCGCTCGGCCGGACCGACAATCAGCAGGTTGCCATCGGAGCGGTAATCCACCACCGGCACCGGGTCCGGGGCGGGCAGACCCGCCACGGCCAGCAGTGCGGCCGTCTTTGCGTGAAAGCCGCGCCGGTCCCGCCTGGCGCCCGCCGACCAGCCGCCCGTCTCCCGCACATTGACGAAGCGGATCGGCGCGACCACGCCTTCCTGCTGCGCGGCCACTTCAGCAAACAGCGCCTGCTCTTGCGTGCACGCGACGATCACGTCCTCCGCGCTGCCGAGCGCCTGCGTGAAAGCGCCGATTTCGCGGCGGCACAGCAGGTGGTGTGTCTGGCCAGGCGCATCGATGGGCATGTCGGCGGCGCGCAGGGCGTCGCTCACCGCCCCGGCATCGAGCGGCATGGTGTGATTGCAACTGCAGACCAGCGTAGGCATGGATGTGTGCGTGAACGCCCGCGTCTGTCGCGCGGGCTGTGGGGACATGGCCGGCGGTGGCTGCCGCGCGGACCTCTTTCTTATTCTACGGACGGCGGCCTGGCCTCGCCATGCGGGGTTGCCTGGGCGGAGCCGTCCTGCGCCGGCGGCGCGGGCGATTGTGCGCGCGTTTCCTCCGTCACGGCTGGCGTTGCCTGGGATACCGGTTCCGCGGCCACCGGCGGCGGCACCTCCTCGTCCAGCGGATCGAACAGCCGCAGCTCTACGGTGTGGCGCAGTTCACGCAGCATGTCGGGCGGAATCGGGTCGGGCTGGGAGTAGTCGTCGATATACGTATCGAGCCCGTCCATCACGTTGAAATGCGGATCGGCGAAGAGCTTCTTCAGGGCGGCACGCTTGACGACCTCGTCGACGCCGCGCGCGACGAATGGGGCAAAGTCGTCGGCGGGCGTGAGCTTGGCCGCGTCTTCCAGCGTGAGCGGCGGCGGTGCGTCGGGTGCCGGTTCAGCAGGCGCAGGCGCCGACTCTGGCTGCGGTGGACGCACGACCTCGGCACGCGGTGGTGCCTCTGGTTCGGGCGTGCCACGGCGCTGCGCGGCCTTGCGACGCGACCAGCGTGAAAGGAAGGATTCGTCGCTCACGGCAATGTCGCTCGATCAATACTTGGCGCGATCTTCCGGCCGCAGGAACGATTCCGGCCGGCGCCGTTTTTTCGGCTCGGGCCGGTAGTTCTCGGCCACGTAAGCCTCCAGCCACGCGAGCGCAGCGGCATCGAGCGGCGCGTTCTCGACCGTCTCGCCGCCGTCGAGCCAGCGGCCCGCCTCGTTGTAGCTGAGGGAGACGGTATGCGGAACCGCACGTCCTTCATCGGCCGTCCCGGCTTCGCCAAGGCGCCACAGCACAAACCAGCATGGAGCGGCCGACGTCACGTTCAGGTAGTAGCCCTCGGCCTCGTCGCGGAACAGCGTGACGGTAAAGCCAGGGGTCAGCCAGCGCTCTTCGGTCTCGGTGCGATCAAGGCAGCGCGGCTCGGTGCCGTATTCGCCAAGATCCGGCACCACGGCCTCGAGCCGCCACTGGAACGGCTGCCAGCGGTTGGCCGTAGGACGGCGGCACAGCACCACCGCGACCCGCACGGAGGGGCGCTCGGTCGAGGGCTCGCGCGGTTCCATGGCTTATGTGTTCTGCACGACGATCGACGGGAACTTGCTCGTCATGTCTTTCGCCTTCTCGGCCACGGCAATGGCGACGCGACGCGCGATCTGCTTGTACACGCCGGCGATCGCGCCGTCCGGGTCGGCCACCACGGTGGGCCGGCCCGAATCGGCCTGCTCGCGGATGGAGAGATTCAACGGCAGGCTGCCCAGGAACGGCACGCCGTACTGCGCGCACATCTTCTCGCCGCCGCCGGCACCGAAAATGTGTTCGGTGTGGCCGCAGTTCGGGCAGCAGTAGACCGCCATGTTCTCGACCACGCCAATGATGGGAATCCCCACCTTCTCGAACATCTTCAGGCCCTTCTTGGCGTCGAGCAGCGCGATGTCCTGCGGCGTGGTGACGATCACCGCGCCCGTCACGGGCACCTTCTGCGACAGCGTGAGCTGGATGTCGCCCGTGCCCGGCGGCATGTCGACGATGAGGTAATCGAGGTCGCGCCAGTTCGTCTGCTTGAGCAGTTGCTCCAGCGCCGAGGTCACCATCGGGCCGCGCCACACCATCGGGTTGTCCTGCTCGATCAGGAAACCGATCGAATTGGCCTGCAGGCCGTGGCCCTCCATCGGCTCCATCGTCTTGCCGTCGGCCGACTCCGGCTGGCCGTGGATGCCGAGCATCATCGGCTGGCTCGGGCCATAGATGTCGGCATCGAGAATGCCGACGCTGGCGCCTTCAGCGGCCAGTGCGAGCGCCAGGTTCACGGCGGTGGTCGACTTGCCCACGCCACCCTTGCCCGACGCCACGGCGATGATGTTCTTCACGTTCGGCAGCAGGTTCACACCGCGCTGCACCGCGTGCGCGACGATCTTCATCGAGACCTGCACGCTCACATTCTCGACACCTTGCACCTGGCGCAGCGCGCCGATCACCAGCTTGCGGATCGCATCGAACTGGCTCTTGGCCGGGTAGCCGAGTTCGACGTCGAGCGACACCTCGCCGCCATCGACCCGGATGTTGCGCACCGATTTCGACGACACCAGGTCGCGCTGGGTATTGGGATCGACCACGCCGCGCAAGGCTTCGGTGATCTGTTCGATGGTTACGCTCAACATTTGCTCCACGAATCTAATGCGAATGGGGGACGGTCCAACAGGGGCGTCACATGAACTTTGCAATGCACTCGCCACTCTACGTGCTGGTTTGCTATTGTATTTTGCCGGCGCAACATTCGTCCGATTCCCCCCAAAACCCTTCGGCACGCCGGCTATGGGCAGACTCAACAAGAACCGATCCCGTTACCTCGTAGGAGAAATCATGAAAGCCAAGCTTATTTCCGTTTCGCTCGTCGCCTTGCTGGCAGCGGGCTGCGCCACCGAGCAGCAGAACCAGACCGCCGTGGGCACGGGGGTCGGCGCGGCCGTGGGTGCCGGCATCGGTGCGCTGGTCGGCAATGGCCGTGGCGCGGCCATCGGCGGTGCGCTGGGCGCGGCAACCGGTGCAGCCGTGGGCTACAACTGGGGTGCGATCAAATCGAAGCTGGCCGGTGACACCGCTGGCACGGGCACGCAAATTTCCGAACAGCCCGACGGGTCGCTCAAGCTGAACATCCCGAGCCAGGTGTCGTTCGATACCGACAGCGCGGTGATCAAGCCCTCGTTCCGCGGCGCGCTGGATAGCGTGGCACAGACGCTCACGCAGCATCCGGAACTGGCTGCCACCGTGGTCGGCCACACCGACAGCACGGGCAACCCGAACTACAACATGACGCTGTCGCAAAAGCGCGCCCAGAGCGTGGCCAGCTACCTGACTGACCGCGGTGTCGCCCGCAACCGCCTGAACGCGGAAGGCCGCGGCCAGACGCAGCCCGTTGCAGACAACGCCACCGAGGCCGGCCGCGCACAAAACCGCCGCGTCGAAATTTATTTGAAACCAATCCAAGGGTGACCAGTCATAGAGAACGGGTGCCGCTTGCCACACGTTGCTGGCTCGCGATGCGTGGCTGACCTCCCGGGCGGCACCTGATTTCTCCTCCTTTTCCGTTGTGGAAAGCTGCGCCGGCTCAGACCGGCGCTTTTTTTTTGGCTTGCGCAGAATGCGGCGTCCTGCCGCAGGTCCGGCGTGCAGATCGGCGGTATTCACCCGTGGCGGGCTCGCGCGGCCCGGGCGCGCTAAAATATGCGTTTCTCCGCGCGCCGCGCTCAGTTTGCGGCCCGCCTGCACTCTTCTGGCCTGCCCATGTCCGAACGTCGCATCCTCGTCACTTCCGCCCTGCCCTATGCCAACGGGCCGATCCACATCGGCCACCTCGTCGAGTACATCCAGACCGACATCTGGGTGCGCTTCCAGCGCATGCGCGGCCATGAGACCTACTACGTGGGCGCGGACGACACGCACGGCACGCCCGTCATGCTGCGCGCCGAGAAGGAAGGTCTGACCCCGCGCCAGCTGATCGAGCGCGTATGGGCGGAGCACAAGCGCGATTTCGACAACTTCCTGATCTCGTTCGACAACTACTACAGCACCGACTCGGACGAGAACAAGGCGTTGTCCGAACGCATCTACCTGCAGCTCAAGGAAAACGGCCTGATCGACGTGCGCGAGGTCGAGCAGTTCTACGACCCCGTCAAGGAGATGTTCCTGCCGGATCGCTTCATCAAGGGCGAGTGCCCCAAGTGCGGCGCGAAGGACCAATACGGTGATTCGTGTGAAGTCTGCGGCGCGACGTACCAGCCGACCGACCTGAAGAACCCGTATTCCGTGGTATCGGGCGCGACGCCGGTGCGCAAGTCGTCGGAACATTACTTCTTCAAGCTCTCCGACTCGCGCTGCGAGACGTTCCTGCGCGAATGGGTGGCCGACCTGGCCCAGCCGGAAGCGACCAACAAGATGCGCGAGTGGCTCGGCGACGATGGCGAAGCCAAGCTGTCGGACTGGGACATCTCGCGCGATGCCCCGTACTTCGGCTTCGAGATTCCCGGCGCGCCCGGCAAGTATTTCTACGTGTGGCTGGACGCACCGGTCGGCTACTACGCCAGTTTCAAGAACCTGTGCGGCAAGCTCGGCCTCGATTTCGAATCGTGGATCAACGAGCACTCCACCACCGAGCAATACCACTTCATCGGCAAGGACATCCTGTACTTCCACACGCTGTTCTGGCCGGCCATGCTCAAGTTCTCGGGCCACCGCACGCCGACCAACGTGTTCGCGCACGGCTTCCTGACCGTGGACGGTGCCAAGATGAGCAAGTCGCGCGGCACGTTCATCACCGCGCAGAGCTACATCGACACCGGCCTGAATCCGGAATGGCTGCGCTACTACTTTGCCGCCAAGCTGAACGCGACGATGGAAGACCTGGACCTGAACCTGGACGATTTCATCGCCCGGGTGAACAGCGACCTGGTCGGCAAGTTCGTCAACATCGCCAGCCGCTCGGCGGGCTTCCTCGTCAAGCGCTTCGAGGGCCGCGTGAGCGATGCCGCGCTGGGCCATCCGCTCATGGTGCAACTGCGCGAAGCCGCCCCGCAGATTGCCGATCTGTACGAAAAGCGCGAGTACAGCAAGGCGCTGCGTGCCGTGATGGAACTGGCCGACGCCGTCAACGCCTTCGTCGACACCGAAAAACCGTGGGATCTGGCCAAGGACGAAGCGAACCGCGAGAAGCTGCACGCCACGTGCTCCGTTGCGCTGGAAGCGTTCCGCCTGCTCGGGATCTACCTCAAGCCGGTCCTGCCGGCCACGGTCGCACGCATCGAAGCGTTCCTGAACATCGAGCCGCTGACCTGGCACGCGATTGACTCGCAGCTGTCGTCGGCCAAGCCGATCCAGCCGTATTCGCACCTGATGACGCGCGTGGACAAAAAGCAGGTAGATGCGCTGGTGGAGGCAAATCGTCAGTCCCTGCAGGCGACCGCCGATGCCCCGGCTGCTGCCACCAACGGTGCTGCCGCCATCGAGCCGATCGCCGAGACCATCACCATCGACGACTTCGCCAAGATCGACCTGCGTGTCGCCAAGATCGTCGCCTGCCAGCGCGTGGAAGGATCGAACAAGCTGCTGCAGCTGACGCTGGATGTGGGTGAAGGACAGACGCGGAATGTGTTTTCGGGCATCCAGTCGGCGTATGCGCCGGAAGATCTCGTGGGCAAGCTGACCGTGATGGTCGCCAACCTGGCACCGCGCAAGATGAAGTTCGGGATGTCGGAAGGGATGGTGTTGGCGGCTTCGGCTGCTGATGAGAAGGCTCAGCCTGGGCTTTATATTCTTGAGCCGCATTCTGGGGCGGTGCCGGGGATGCGGGTGCGGTAATGGGTGTTTCGGGATGGGCCTTGGTGGTCCACTCCCCTTTCGTTCCCTGCCGGGACCGACTCACTTTTCTTTGTCTTGCCAAAGAAAAGTAAGCAAAAGAAAGGCGCGCCGGAGATGGCGACCCATCCCTTGAATTTGTGTGACCGGGCGGGGAAGGAGGCAAACTCGCTGCGCTCAGACAGCCTCCTTCCTTGATCCGCCCGCTCACAAAAATTCAAGGCGCCATCAAGGGCTCAACGTCAAAAGAAAAAAGGCCAACCCATCGCGCGGTTGGCCTTTGTCGTTTGGGCTGGCGCTCAGATGGTTCGGCTTTTGTCCTTTGACTTTCCTGCCCTAGATGGCGCCTTGAATTTCTGTTGCAGGGAGGAAAAAGGAAGGGAAACTGTCTGAGGGGGCTGTCTGAATTTTTGTGTTCAAGGCTTTTTATTCGGGCTGCCGTTTCAGACGAGCCCGGTGGACATATTACGCGGCCGGTCGTGTAAAGCGCTCCCCATAGGCGATGGCGAACTGGTTCATGGCGTCTTTCCACTGCCTGGCTGCTCGGCCCCAGTCAGCCGTGATGTTGCGCAAGGCCAGCCACAGCAGCTTGGTGGCGGCATCATCGCTGGGAAAGTGCCCCCGCGTCTTGATGATTTTGCGCAGCTGACTGTGCAGGCTCTCGATGGCATTGGTCGTGTAAATCACCTTGCGCACCGCCGGGCTGAACGCAAAAAACGGAATGACGCGCTCCCAGGCCCGGCGCCAGGCCGCCACCACCGTGGGAAACTTCTGCCCCCAGGGACCAGCTTCCAGGGCATCGAGTTGGGCCGCTGCGGCTTCTGCGCTGGGCGCCGTGTAGATGGGCTTGAGCGCCGCTGCCAGCGCCTTGCGGTCCTTCCAGCTGGCATAGTCCAGGCTGTTGCGGATCAAGTGCACGATACAGGTCTGCAGCGTCGTGGTCGGAAACACCGCCCCAAGCGCCTCGGCTATGCCCTTGAGGCCGTCGGTGACGGCAATCAGGATGTCGGCTACACCACGGGTCTTCAGATCGTTGAACACCTTCATCCAGAACTTGGCCCCCTCGGTGTTCTCGATCCACAGGCCCAGGATGTCGCGGGTGCCGTCGGGCAGCACGCCCAGCGCCAGATAGATGGCCTTGTTGCGCACCACGGCATCCTCGCGGATCTTGACCCGCAGACAGTCGAAGAATACGACCGGGTACATCGGCTCCAGCGGGCGTGCCTGCCAGGCGGTGACCTCGGCCATTACCTCATCCGTGACGCAACTGATGAATTCAGGACTGACCTCGGTGCCGTACTGCTCGGCCAGAAAGCCCTGGATCTCACGCACCGTCATGCCCCGCGCGTACATGGCTACGATCTTGTCGTCAAAGCCGGTGAAACGCCGCTCGTGCTTGGGGATCAGGATGGGCTCGAAGGAGCCTGCGCGGTCGCGCGGCACTTCGATGCGCAGCGGCCCGTCCTGAGTCAGCACCGTCTTGGCGGACTTGCCGTTGCGCTGGTTGGCTGCATCCTCGGGGCGGGCGCTGCCGGGCGGGTAGCCCAGGTGGTACGACAGTTCTGCGCCCAGCGCCCGCTCGATCAGCGCTTTCTTCAGCGCCATGGTGGTGGCGTTGATCTGTTCGGCCGTCATCGGCGTGGTGCCGCCGGTCAGTTGTTCAATGAGTTCGTGGGGAATAGACGGCAGCGCCGCCGTGCCGGCTGCCGCCGGTTTCTTCTTGCTTGGCATAGATGCTCCTTTCCAACATGCTATGCCTCAAACACAAAATTCCTGACAGGCTCCTGTCTGAGCGAAGCGAGTTTTTCCCTTCCCCTCCCTGCGACATAAATTCAAGGAATCTTTCGCCATCTCGGGCGCGCATTTCTTTGCTTACTTTCTTTGGGCAAGACCAAAGAAAGTGAGTCAGCCCCGCCAGGGGATGAAACAAGGGATGCACCACAAAAAAACCAGAGCCAAAAACCCTACCCCCCATTCAACCGATCATCACTCCGCGAAGTCGTCGTAACACGCCCATCCACCCCAAAGTGCACATTGAAGAAAGCCCGTTCAGTCGCGCTTTCCATCCACCGATACCCCCAAACCTCTTCCTGCTTCAGCTTAAACACCTCCACCTTCCCCGGCTTGCCCAGCATCCGGCGAATGTCATCCTTGCTCTGCCCCACCTGGACGCGTCCAAAATTCTCGGCGGTCAACACCTGCTCGATCTTCTGCACGTGCCCGTCAGGCCCGATCGTCACCATCCACGTTGAAGTCCCTTCCGGACCGCGCGGATACTCCAGTTGCCGCGTGCCGCCTTCGTTCTCCCAGATCGTCTCGGGCTGGCCGGCGGTGGCCCTGACATCGTCCTCGGTGGATTGCCCGGCCACGATGCCTTTGAACAGCAGGTTGTCGGGCTTGGCCGATTGCCACGCGCGCTTGGCGGCATCGCCGACGCGATCCACTGCCTGGTCGACCTTCTGCTGATCGCAGCCGAACAACCCCAGCAATGAAGCCAGAATGCCCATGGTGACTCCCACTTGTGCGAGTTGACGAAGATGCGACATGGAACTCCTCGTTCGAAACCTGTACCCGTCGCCATTCTGGCAGCCGGGCTATCCGATTACCAACGCTTGTTGAACAGGACCGACGCACCGTTGATCGTGCCGCCGCGCGCCACGACCGACCACCGCCGCGAGAATTGCCACGTCAGTTTGACGATGGAGTCCGCTGTCGACAGGCTCTGCTCATAGCCCACGGTGATGCGCTCCGAAATTGCCTTGCCCAGGCTCACCACCTGCGGGTCGGTCAGGCCCGACGTGGATGGCCCGATCGAGAATTCGTCGAGCCCGAAGCGCCGCGCCACGTTCTTGCCGGCCACGTTGCCCAGCAGGCCGAGCGCCGCGCCGGACATGGCCTGCTGCTGGCCCAGGCCCGCGTTGGACGCGCTATAGCCGAACATCAGCCATGACAGTTTGTCTTCGTCCGGGACGTTGGGCTCGGAGACGAGCTTCACGCGCGGCTGGCGCACGGTGCCCGTCACCTGCACGCCGGCCTCGACCTCCTGGTTGCGCCGCATCGCGATGATGTTGAACGACGGGTTGTTGATCGGCCCGATGAAGTTCAGCACACCCTGCTCGATCGCGAGCTTGCGGCCGAACGCCTCGTACGTGCTGCCCTGCCGGACGAAGATCGTGCCCGTCCCGCGCAGCGGCACCAGCGGCTCGCTGTGCACGTGCATCTGTCCGCCGAGCGACAGGTCTGCGCCGGCGCCCTTGAAGCGGAAGTTGTCGCCAAAGTCGACGTCAACATCGACCACGGGGCTGAAGCGGCCGGCTGGCTTCTCCTCGCGCTTCACGCCGCGTTCGGCCTGGTTGCGGGCGGCATCGGCGCGCCGGACGATCACCACGTCATCGCCGAGGCTCGGTGCGCCGTCCTTGGGCAGGTCGAACAGGCCGCGGTCGACCTTGAACTTGCCGGTAATGGCCACGCGGTCATTGTCGTTGGTGATCCGCGCCTGGCCCGACAGCACCAGCGTGCGATCCGGATCGGCAAACAGCTGCAGCCTGTCGGCCACGATGGACCCCGCGAGGTTCGGGTTGGCCTCGCCCAGCTGCACGCGGCCCTGCGCGCGCACCGTGCCTTCGCCGCCGTGGAAGACCACGTCCTGCAGGTCGACCACGTTCTGGTCGAGCGCCACGCGCAGCACGCCGCCCGTCAGCCGGATGCCCTGGTCATACAAGGCCACCTCGACGTCCTGCCCGGTCAGGAAGCCGCTGACTTTGGGCGCGCCGACCGTGCCGGCAAAGGTTAGGCTGGCCGCGAGCTGGCCGTCGGTGGCCACGTCGGGCCCAAGCAGATCGCCGATGCCCTTCAAATGCGGCAGGCTGATCGTCAAACCGCCGGACAGCGGTGACGTGGGCGCCATCAATGCCAGCGCGCCCGGCGCGGCGTCGCGCACGAGCCCCACGCCCGCATCGAGGTAGAGATTGCCCACGCGCGTTGACTGCACGTTGCCGCGCACGGCGAGCCGCATGCCCTCGCCGCGCGCGTCGATGGTGACCTCGGTCAAGCCCAGCGGCGTGAAGCCTCGTCCTGCGTTGATCGACAGATCGCCGCTGCGCCGGGCGATGTGCGCGGTACCGGTCGCAGTGGTGCCGAGGCCGACGTCCCACTGGCCGTCGATGACGAGATCGCTGCGCACGGGCGGCGTCTGGCCCGTCCACGTGCGCACGAGCTCGAGCACCCGTGCCACGTGTAGTCCATCGAAGCGGCCGGCGCTGCGCACGTGGCCCTGGACGGATTCGACGCGATCGATTCGGATGGGCGTCTGCTCCAGTGTCAGATCGGCGCGCCCGACCAGCAGGCGGCCGGGCCCGACGGAAACGCGCACCGGGGCAGTCAACTGGAGGTTGGGCGCGCCCTGCGCCGACAGCGTGGAGATCGTGCCGTCCCAGCCGTCGCCGTCCTTGCCGGGCGTCAGTGCGCCGTCGCCGGCGAGCGCGAACTTGAACGGCTGGTTGCGCACGTTGCCATCGGCATCGGCGTGGAAACGGTGCGCACGGCGCGTGCCGTCCAGCGTGGCGCGGACCTCGCGCAACGAAATGCTCGGCCCCGTGACGCGCTGTGCGGCGAGCTCAAACAGCAGCGGGCCGTCGATGCCGTCGCGGATCTGGGCGCGGCCTCTGGCAGCGTCGATCCGGTTGCCCCGATAGGCGAGCTGGCTCGCGCGGAACGTGGCATCCGCCTGCGGCCGCTTCAAGGTGCCCGACACATCGGCGGACAGGGCGAGCGAACCACTGACGCCGAACTGCAGCCGCGCCAGCTGCGGTGCATCGACATCCACGCGCAGGCGGTCCCCCGCGGCGCCGAAGCTGCCGCGCAGGCTCGCCTTGTTGCCGGCCACGTCGAGCCTTGCGTCGCTCGGCAGCAGGCGCATCGACTCGCCCGCAATGCGCACGTGGAGGTTGCCGTCGCCCGTCATCGGCAGCCCGGCGTAGTCGCTGTCGCGCACGGCAAACTTGATGGCCGCGTCAATGGGCTCGGCCAGCGTGCCGTGTGCGTCGAGGTCGGCGTTGATGCGGCCCTTGGCCACCTTGGCGAGCCGCGCCGGATCAAACTCCGCCAGCTTGCCCTTGAAAGCGAACGACTGCGCGTCGTCGTGCCTGAGCGTGCCCGCCAGCGTCAGCCGCGAGCGGCCAAGCGAGACCTGCGCGTTCTCCACGGCCACTTGCGCGGCGTCCAGCACGGCCTTCGCTTGCGCACGCATGTCGCCGCCCGCCAGATCCAGCGCCACGTGTTGCGTGCCGCCCGCGAAATCGACGGTGATGGGGCCCGCGAGCCGGGTCTTCTCCAGCGACGTGTGCAGCGCCTGCAGATCGAGCTGGCGCACTTCCACCCGCAGCGCGCCGTGGCCCTTCTTCACGTCGGCGCCCCCGGTGAGCTGCGCGCCGCCCAACAGCCGTACGTCGAGGCCGGTGAGTTGCTGCGCGTCTTCGTTCAGGCGCACCTGCGCGCGCAGCGATTGCAGCGGAAGCTTCTGCTTGTCAAGCGTGCCGGCCTGGGCATTGTCGATCTGGATCGGGCCCGCCACGGTCAGCACCGGCGATTTCTCGTCGGGGCGCAGGTCGGCATGCACGGACAGCGAGGCCTGCGGCGCGCCGGGCGCAAACGCACGCGGGTTCACGTGGTCGGCCGACACGACGGCGCGCGACAACGGCAGCGCGGCAAACGGCGTGGCGTCGATCTGCGCCTGTGCGGTCATCTTGGCGCCGCTGCCCGTCGCATCGACGTGCAGCGCTTCCAACGACCCCGCCAACTGCGCCGACACCGATGCATCCTGCTTCTGCCCGCCAGCCTCGAACTGCGTCGCAAGCGTCGCCGCACCCGTCAACGGATACGGCCGAGTGCCCGTCACGCGAAGCGTCGCGGCCAGCTTGCCGACAGGTGTCTGCATGCCGTCAAGCAGCACGTTGTGATGCGTGCCGTCGGAATGCAGGCTGCCGGCGATCGACTTCAGCTCGGTGGTGGACGTGCCCTGGCGGATGGCCAGGCGGTCCACGGCGAGCCGGTCCACGTCCAGCGCCAGCGGCACCACCAGCGAGTCGGGCGGCCCACTCGGCGGCGATGGCGGCGTCGGGTGCAGGATCACCTCGACATTGCCGGCGGTGAGGTAACCAAAGTGTGCATGCCAGGGGCCGCGCGTGATGGCCCACTTGCCTTCGACGTGGTCGATGCGCACCTCCGTGCTGCCCGCGCGCACGTGCACGTCGCGCAGCGACAGGCCCTCGCGCGCCGTGCCACCGACGAGCCTGCCCGACACATAGGCGTGGCCGAAGCGCGTGACGAGCGACCACAGCTGCGCCGTCCCCGTCTGCGAATGCACCGCCCAGACCAGCCAGCCGGCCAGCGCCAGCACGATGAGGAGCACGAAGGCGACAAACCCACCCAGCCAGCGCCACAGGCGGCGGTTACGCCTGGGCGGCGGCACTTCGGGCTGGGTCGATTCGGGCGTCTGCGATTCCACCATGCTTATGCTCAGAACGCGATGCCCAGCGACACGCTCGGCCGGAACTGTTTCTCCTGGATTCCGTAGCCCAGATCCAGCTGGATCGGGCCGACGGGGCTCTTCCAGCGCACGCCGACGCCGACGCCGTTGTACCAGCGGCGCTCCGGCCAGTTGTCGGTGGCGGTACCGGTATCCCAGAACACCGCGGCGCCCCATTCCGGCAGAAACCAGCGCTGGTACTCCAGCCCGCCCGTCACGAGGAACTTGGCGGGCAGCGTGCTGCCGTTGACGTTGTTGCCAATGTTCTGGAAATCGTAGCCGCGCACCGACTGCGTGCCGCCCGTGCGAAAGCGCAGCGTGGCCGGCACGCCGTCGCCAGGACCGCTGGTGATGACGGCCCCCAGCTCGGCCCGCGCGACCAGGATGTCGCGCTGCCCCACCGGCACGAACTGCCGGATGCGGCTGTACGAACGCACGAACGACTGGTCCGTCAGCACGCCCTTGACCGCCGCGCCGATCTGCGTGGTGATGATGTTGCCGCGCCGCGGGAACAGCGGGTCGTCCACGTCGCGGCGCGTCCACGAGAAACCGGGCACCAGGGCCTTGCTCAACTGGCGCTCGGCGCCGTCGGGGCGCAGGTCGTCGTAGTAGAAATCGACGGTGAACGACGTCTCGTAGATGCCGCGCACGCGTGTCTGCTTGAAGCCCGAGCGATAGCTGCGCGTATCGGTGCCGGAGGTGTCCGTGCGGTCCATGCTGGCGTAGACGCTGTTGACGTACTGCCTCTCGTCCGGCGGCAGGGTCACGCTGCCGAACAGGTACTGCCGGCGTTGCTCGATGCGCGCCTGGGTGTCGGCCACCCACGCCTTGTTGAACAGGTTCAGATACTGATACCGGCCTTCCACCGAGGCGCCCGTGTCGGTGCCGTAGCCGACGCCGCTGGTCAGGCGGTTGGGCGGGTACTCCCGCACCCGCACACGCACCGGGGCGTTCACGGGGTTCTTCGGATCGTCGCCCAGGTCCACGATGGCGTTCGCGAAGTATGGCTGGCCCTGGATGGCCGCCTGCAAGGACTGCAGGCGGTCTGCCGAGTAATCCTCGCCCACGCGCAACGGGTTCACGCGATCGATGATGCTGCGCGGATAGCGCGACAGGCCCTGTACGTCGAGCGGCCCGAGCGTGTAGGCCGGCCCGCTGTCGTACGCGACGGACAGGTCCGCCTTGCTTTCATCCGGGTCGATGCGCGCCTCGGACGCCGTCTGCCTGGCCGCGTAGTAACGTTTGCTCTGCAGCGCGGCGAGGCTGTCGTCCTTGGCCTTGTCCCACCCCGTCTGGCGGAAAGCCACGCCCGGCTGCAGGCCCCAGGCCTTCTTCAGCTCATCGATGCGCTTGGGTTCCTGCGTGATGGCCCCGGTAAAGTCGAGCGACACGCTGTCGACCGTGGTGCGCGGGCCAGGGTCGACCTTCACCTGCACGACGCGGTGCTCCGGCTGCCCTTCGATCTGTGCGGTGGCCTTCGGCACGAAATAGCCCTCGGTGGCCGTCAGCTTGGTGACCTGGTCGCCAATGGTTTCGACCATGTACTGGAGCTGGTCTTCGGTGATGTCCTTGCGGCCCTTGTAGCGCGACAGGTCCAGATGCCGCTCGAGCAACTCACGGATGCTCTTCGGGGCGTCGATCTTGACGTCGTACTCTGCGTGAACCGGCATACCGGCCAGACCCAGGACGCAGCCCGCCGCGAACGCAGCGGCTCGCGCATCCAGAAAGCGAAAACGTGGCGGTCGTGATGGTCGCGATGGTCGGTTGGAACCCTTCATCGTGGCAAACATGGCGCCGCCCCACGGGCCGGCCGGATCGAGGAAAGCCGTATTTGACCATACCGGGCGTGGCCGGTGCCCTGGTCAATGCGACGAAAACGTCCTTGCGGACAAATCCAGACCCCCTCCGCAGACGGCGTGCCCGCCGGCCAATACGGTAAAATGCGCGGTTATCCGCCCTGGCATGCCGTGGGCGGGCAAGGTCATCCAACATCACTTACCGCCATGTCCCTGTACAAGTCCGAGATCACCCAGTTCCTGGAAGAACTCAAGACCCAGAAGCCCGAGCTTGAAGCGCAGCAGCGCCAGGGCCGCGCCCTGCTGTGGGACAAAGACCCGATCGATCTGGAAGAACGTGCGCGCGCCAAGGCCGCCCGCGTGCCGCAAAAGCCGTACGTCTACTCGCTGGACTGATCCCGCCGCCGGCCCTCGAGCGGATCGCCGCATGACCACTTCTGCGCAGGACAAGCTGCCGCTGCCCGTCGAGCTGCCCACCGTAGCGCCCGAGCAGGACTCCACGCCCGCGCAGGTCGACGGCCTTGCCTTCGCACGGCTGTACGGCGAGCCGCTGTTCAAGCTCCCGCAGGATCTCTACATCCCGCCGGATGCGCTCGAGGTCTTCCTTGAAGCATTCGAAGGCCCGCTGGACCTGCTGCTGTACCTGATCCGGCGCCAGAACTTCAACGTGCTCGACATTCCGCTGGCGCAGGTCACGCGGCAGTACCTGGCGTACATCGAGCAGATCCGCGCAACCAACCTCGAGCTGGCCGCCGAGTACCTGCTGATGGCGGCCATGCTGATCGAGATCAAGTCGCGCATGCTGCTGCCGGTCAAGAAGACCGACGAAGGCACCGAGCCCGAAGACCCGCGCGCGGAGCTTGTGCGCCGTCTGCTCGAATACGAGCAGATGAAGCTGGCCGCGCAGAAGCTCGATGCCCTGCCGCAGCTGGGACGCGACTTCCTGCGCGCGCAGGTCTACATCGAACAGAGCCTCGCGCCGCGCTATCCCGACGTCAATACCGACGACCTGCGCGCTGCGTGGGCCGACGTGCTGCGCCGCGCGAAGCTCACGCAGCACCACAAGATCTCGCGCGAAGAGCTGTCCGTGCGCGAGCACATGAGCCAGATCCTGCGCCGCCTGCAGCACGCCCGGTTCATGGAATTCACCGAGCTGTTTGAAGAAGCGATCCAGTCCGGCAAGGGCGCGCCCATCGTGGTGGTCAACTTTGTCGCCATGCTGGAGCTCTCCCGCGAATCCCTGGTGGAAATCACCCAGGCTGAACCCTACGCACCCATTTACGTGCGCCTCGCCTACTCGCCGACCTGAACGTCGGCCCATAACCAGACCGCATGAAAGTCATCTCGTCCATCCAGGAACTGCGCGACCAGCTGCGCGGCCAGAACCGCGTCGCCTTCGTGCCGACCATGGGCAACCTGCATGAGGGCCATCTGAGCCTGATGCGACTGGCGCGCCAGCACGGCGACCCCGTCGTGGCGTCCATCTTCGTGAACCGCCTCCAGTTCGGCCCGAACGAAGACTTCGACAAATACCCGCGCACGCTGCAGGACGACATCGAAAAGCTGCAGAAGGAAGGCGTATACGTCCTGTTCGCGCCCACCGAGCGCGACATGTACCCCGAGCCGCAGGAATACCGCGTCGAGCCGCCGCATGATCTGGGCGACATCCTCGAAGGCGAGTTCCGCCCCGGCTTCTTCAAGGGCGTGTGCACGGTGGTGATGAAGCTGTTTTCGTGCGTGCAGCCGCGCGTGGCGGTGTTCGGCAAGAAGGATTACCAGCAGTTGATGATCGTGCGCCGCATGGCCAACCAGTTTGCGCTGCCGGTGGACATCATCCCGGCGGAAACGGTGCGCGCGGACGACGGCCTCGCGCTGTCGTCGCGCAACGCCTATCTGACCAACGAAGAGCGCGCCGAGGCGCCCGAGCTGTACCGCATGCTGCACCGGGTGCGCCAGGACGTCCTGGAGACCGTGCTGCAGGGCCAGGCGTCGCACGAAGAGGTGACCAACAAGGCGATGGAGTACCTGCGCGGCCGCGGCTGGCAGCCCGATTACGTGGCCGTGCGCCGCCGCTCCGACCTGCAGGTGCCGACGCCCGAGAACATCGCCGCCGGCGAGCCGCTGGTGGTGCTGACCGCCGCCAAGCTCGGCAAGACCCGCCTGATCGACAATCTCGAGATCTGAGCGAAGGCGGTCCACGAAAAAGCCCGGCAGTTGCAAGTTGCCGGGCTTTTTTCATGCTGCCACCGACGCGTTGGCGGGCGACGCCTCTACGGGCCGCGCGCCGAGCCAGGCCAGGATACCGCTCCACTGCTCCACATCTTTCGCCACGCGCGACGGCGCCACGTCCCACAGCGTGAGCCCGTGCGCGGCGAGTTGCACATAGTTCTGGGTATCGCGCAGGTAGCCCAGGATGGGCACGTCCAGGCCCTGCACGAAGCGCTGGAGTTGCTCGGCGGCACGCGTGCGCATGTCCACCCGCATGCCGACCACGCCCAGCTTGACCTCGCCGTGGCGGATCGGCTTTTCGTCGGCCAGCCTGCGCAGGAAGGACTGCGTGGCCAGGATGTCGAACATCGAAGGCTGCAGCGGCACGATCACGTAGCCTGACATCTTGACCAGGTCGCCCAGGCGCCAGCCATGCAGGCCAGCCGGCGTGTCCAGCACGACGTGCGTCGTACCTTTGGGTGGCTTGGCGATGTGGTCGGCATTGATTTCCCACGTGCGGATGGGCCGGGCGGTCTCTGGGCGCAATGCCAGCCATTCGCGGGAAGACTGCTGGCGGTCGGTGTCGCCCAGCATCACGGCGTGGCCCTGGGCCGCAAAATAGCCGGCCAGGTTGGTCGCCAACGTGGTCTTGCCCACCCCGCCCTTCGGATTCGCTACAACGGCCACCGGCATGCCTGCCTCCTTGTGCTCGTCGAACTCGTGTGCCGGGTAGATCACCCGGAAAATCTGCATCTCTGCGGATTATGGCTCAGCGGGTATGTGACGGCGGCGGAAAGGTCCCAAACAGCGCGGCGAGGTCGAGATGTGCCTCGCAGACGTCCGCCAGCCGCTCGATCGAGCCCTCCCGCAGGGCGGCGTAGTCCTGTGCCTGCGCACCACGCACGCCCGCCCAGGCCAGGAGCGCGCGACACGCCTCGGGCGCATCAAACAGCCCGTGCAGGTACGTGGCCAGAATCTGCCCATCGGCCGAGACCGCCCCGTCCAGTCTGCCGTTGTCGAGGCACACGGCGGGCCGCGCGAGTGCCGGGCCGTCGGTCACGCCCATGTGGATTTCATAGCCGGAGACGCCCGCCCCGCCCTCGGCCAATGTGCCGCGCACGTGGCGCAACTGCTTGGCGGCTTCGAGCGTGGTTTCGAAGTCGAGATAACCGAGGCCATCGCTGCTGCCGGGCGCGCCTTCGAGGCCTTGGGGGTCATGCAGGCGCCGGCCCAGCATCTGCATGCCGCCGCAGATGCCGATCAGCTTGCCGCCGTAGCGCAGGTGTCTCGCGATGGCCGGCTCCCAGCCGTTGGCGCGCAGCCACGCCAGATCGGCCTGCACGCTCTTGCTGCCGGGCAGGATGATGAGATCGGCCGGCGGAATCGGCTGCCCGGGGCCGACGAGGCGCACGTCCACCTGCGGATGCGCGCGCAGCGCATCGAAGTCGGTGTGATTCGACACGCGCGGCAGCACGGGGATCACCACGCGCAATGCGTCGGCCGCTGCCGCATGCTGCGCGGTCTGCACGGCGTCCTCGGCATCGAGGTGCAGACCGTGCAGATACGGCAGTACGCCAAACACCGGCTTGCCGGTCTGCGCGGTCAGCCAGTCCAGGCCGGGCGTGAGCAGCGAAACATCGCCGCGAAACCGGTTGATGACGAAACCGGCCACGCGCGCGCGTTCGCTGTCGGACAGACACGCGAGCGTGCCGAGCAGGTGCGCGAACACGCCGCCGCGGTCGATATCGGCGACCAGCACGACGGGGCAGTCGACGGCTTGCGCAAAGCCCATGTTGGCGATGTCGCGGTCCCGCAGGTTGATCTCGGCGGGGCTGCCGGCGCCTTCCGCGAGCACGAGCTCGTATTGCGCGCGCAGCCGTGCGTGCGATTCGAGCACGGCCGCCATGGCGGTGGGCTTGTAGGCGTGATACGCGCGGGCGTCGAGATCGCAGCGCGGCTGGCCGTGGATGATGATCTGCGCGCCGGTGTCGCTATTGGGCTTGAGCAGCACGGGGTTCATGTCGACCGTGGGGGCGACGCCGGCGGCCTGCGCCTGCAGCGCCTGTGCACGACCGATCTCCCCGCCGTCTGCGGTGACGGCACTGTTCAGCGCCATGTTCTGCGGCTTGAACGGCGCCACGCGCACACCCGCACGGCGCGCCACGCGGCACAGCCCCGCGACGAGCGTGCTCTTGCCGGCGTCCGACGTGGTGCCCTGGATCATCAGCGTGCCCCGCGGCGGCACAAGGAAAGGTGCTTTCGACATGCGCGGATTATCGCACCCGCCCTCGCCGCGCCCTCGCTAGAATGCACGGATGTCACGCCGTCTTACGCTCGTCCTCGGTGGCGCCCGCTCGGGCAAGAGCCACCACGCCGAACAGCTCGCGCTGCAATGTACGGGTCCCGTCACGTACCTCGCCACCGCGCGGGAGGGCGACGACGAGATGCAGTTGCGCGTGGCCCTGCACCGCGCGCGCCGCCCCGCCGCGTGGGGACTCGTGGAAGAGCCCGTGCACCTGGCGGAAGCGCTCTACACACACGCCCAGCACGGCGGTTGCGTCCTGGTCGATTGCGTGACGCTGTGGCTCAACAACCTGCTGTTCGGCGACCCGGCCGCGCCGCACGCCTACCCCGACACCGGCGTCATCACCCCGCCCGAGGCCTGGACGCACGAGATCGACGCGCTGCTCACCGCGCTGCCGCTGGTGCCCGGCGACATCATCCTGGTGAGCAACGAGATCGGACTGGGCGTGGTACCGATGGGCGCCGTCACGCGCTTCTACGTGGATGAGCTTGGACGGCTGAACCAGCGCCTCGCCGCATTGGCCGACAACGTGCATCTGCTGGTCGCGGGCATTCCGATGGTCGTGAAGGGGCCGGCACTCGGCGCGACGAAGTGAGTGCCATGCTGGGCGGCGTGTTCGATCTCGGGTGGCCACTCGTTGCGTTCGCTGCGCTCGGGGGCGTGCTGCTTGATCGCCTGTTCGGCGAGGTGCCGCGCTGGCATCCGCTGGTCGGCTTCGGGCGCATCGCCACTGCCGTGGAACGCGCCATGAACCGCAGGCCTGCCGCGCTGGCGTGGTCGCGCACCGCCGGGCTCATCGCGTGGGCGATCGCCGTCCTGCCGTTCGTGCTGGTGGCGGGGTGGTTCGTCACCGGGGCGCGAGGCGCCTCGCCATGGTGCGTGACGGCGCTCGATGCCATCGCGCTCTACATCGCCATCGGCGCACGCAGCCTGCATGACCACATCGCCCCGATCGCGCTTGCGCTGCGCGATGCCGATCTGCCCCAAGCACGCGCACTGGCGTCGCGCATCGTCTCGCGCGACCTGCACGATGCCGACGGCGAGCCCATTGCTCGTGCCGCCGTGGAATCGGCCCTCGAGAACGGCAGCGACGCCATCTTTGCGCCGCTGTTCTGGCTCGTCGTGGCAGGCGCCCCCGGCGTGGTGCTGTACCGGCTGGCCAACACGCTGGACGCGATGTGGGGCTACCGCAATGCGCGCTTTGCCGGTTTCGGCTGGGCAGCCGCACGCATCGACGACGTGCTCAACTGGGTGCCCGCCCGGCTCACGGCCACGAGCTATGCGCTGCTCGGCCACACCGGTGATGCGCTGCGCTGCTGGCGCGCACAGGCGCCGCAATGGTCGAGCCCCAACGCAGGCCCGGTGATGGCCTCCGGCGCCGGCAGCCTGCGCGTGAAGCTTGGCGGCACCGCGCGCTACGAAGGCGTGGATGAGCCGCGCCCACCGCTGGGCACCGGCGCGCCCGTCGCCGCGGCCGACATCACGCGCGCACTGGCTCTGGTCTCGCGCACGCTGTGGTGGTGGCTGGCCATCTTGGGCAGCCTCGCCGTCATCGCGTGGAGCGCGTCATGAGCGGCATCGTCCATGGCGGCAACCTGGCCGCCGCCCGTGCCCGCTACGGCGAGCCGGCCGGTGGTTGGCTGGATCTCTCGACCGGCATCAATCCGCGCGGCTATCCCGTTCCGCCCATCCCGGCTGATGCCTGGCTGCGACTGCCCGAAGACGATGGGCTCGAAGTGCAAGCCGCCGCGCATTACGGCGTGAGCGATACGCGTGCGGTGCTGGCGGTGGCCGGCTCGCAGGCGGCCATCCGCGGGCTGCCGGCGTTGCTGCCGCGCGGGCGCGTCGGCATTGCGCAGACCGGCTACAGCGAATACGCGCCGGCCTTCGCGCGAGCCGGCCACACCGTCGTACCGCTGCCCGAAGACGCGTTCTTCACCGACCTGCCGGCCAACGTGCGGCATCTCGTCGTCGTCAACCCGAACAACCCGACCGCACGCCTGCTGCCCGCGCAAACGCTGCGCGACTGGCATGCGCGCCTGCTTGTGCGCGGCGGCACGCTGATCGTCGACGAGGCCTTCATCGAGGCGTTCGACGATGGCCCGACGATGGCGCCGTTGGCGGGGGCGCCGGGCCTGGTGGTCCTGCGTTCGATCGGCAAGTTCTATGGGCTGGCCGGAGCGCGCATCGGCTTCACGCTGGCTGCGCCGGAACTCGTGGATGCGCTGCGCGACGCCTTGGGCCACTGGACCGTCAACGGCCCGGCGCGCGCCGTGGTGCGTGCCGCGCTGGCCGACGCGCCGTGGCAGAGCGCCACGCGCGCGCGCCTGCAAGCTGAAGGCGCGCGGCTGCATGCGTTGCTGGATCGCCACGGCCTGCGCAACACCGCCACGCCGCTGTTTGCCTGGGCACCGACGGCCGAGGCACCGGCGCTTCACGCACGGCTGGCGCGGGTCGGCGTCTGGACCCGCCTGTTCGATGGGCCCGTCGCGGGCCTGCGCTTCGGCTTGCCTGCGGATGAACCCGGATGGCAACGCCTGGACGATGCGTTAGCATCGCTGTCGCTTTCCGCATGACCGCCTCCCCCCGCCCCGTTTGATGACAGTCCGTTTCAGCCACCTTGCCCGCGGTGTTGCCGCGCTCGGCCTTGCCGCCCTGCTCGCCGCGGTCGCCCCCGCCCTTGCCGCAATCTCCGTCACCGACGACACCGGCGCCGCCGTCACGCTGCAACGCCCTGCGCAGCGCATCGTCAGCCTTGCGCCGCACGCCACCGAACTGCTGTTCGCGGCGGGCGGCGGCGCGCGCATCGTCGGTACCGTGACGTACAGCGACTACCCGCCCGCCGCCCGCGACATTCCGCGCGTGGGCGACAACCGGTCGCTGGACCTCGAGCGCATCGCCGCGCTCAAGCCCGACCTGGTGGTCGTCTGGCGCCACGGCAATGCGCAGAAGCAGCTCGACCGGCTCCGTGCGCTTGGCATTCCGCTGTTCTTTTCTGAACCGCATCGCATGGCGGACATCCCGCGCTCCATCGAAGCGCTCGGCACGCTGCTCGACACGCGCGCCAGCGCCCACGACGCCGCGCAGCAGTTCCGCCAGCGCGTCGATGGCCTGCGCAACCGCTACAGCGGCCGCCCGCCCGTGACGGTGTTCTACCAGGTGTGGGAACAGCCGCTGATGACGCTCAACGGCCAGCACATCTTCTCCGACATGCTGGCGCTATGCGGCGGCCGCAACGTGTTTGCCAGCGAGCCGCTGCTGGTGCCGACGGTCTCGGCGGAGGCTGTGATCGCGGCCAACCCCGAGGTGCTGCTGACGGCCAGCATGGGCGCCACGCAGGGCAATCGCCCCATCGACACGCTCGACGGCTGGAAGCGCTGGCCCCAGTTGCAGGCCGTGCAGCGCGGCAACCTCTTTACGATCAACGGCGACCTCATCAACCGCTTCGGGCCACGCCTGGTGGAGGCCGCCACGCAGTTGTGCGAAGACCTGGAAGAGGCGCGCACGCGGCGGCTCGGGATGCACGCCAGGATCGGACGCTGACGTTGGCCGCGCGTCGGGCGTAGCGCCTCATCGGTTCCAGAACAGCAGCACCGGCAAACCGTCGGGCTGCACGCGAAAGCCGCACGCGGCGCCCCATTGCAGCGGCCATTGCAGCGTTTCGGCCAGCGGACGCTGCAGCCAATGGGCAGCCAAGGCGCGCATGCAGCCGGCATGCGTGACCGCCCACACGCACGATGCCTCGGCGGCCGCGGTGGCTTCCGCCCAGGCGGTCACCCGCGCCAGCAGGTCCGCCGCCGATTCGCCGCCATGCGGGTTCCCGTGCACGAGGTCATGCGCCCACCGATCCACCTGGGCGCGCGGCAGGTCGTCCCACTGGCAGCCTTCCCAGGTGCCAAAGTCCAGCTCCATCAAGCGGGCATCGATTTCGACAGCCCGCACCTCGGCCACGCGCGCGATCGCCTCCGCTGTCAGGCGGCTACGTTGGAGCGGGCTTGCCAGCAGGCGGTGCGGCGCGTGTGCGGTGAGCTTGTCGACGTTGGCCGAAGGATGCGGGTCCATCGGGTCGGCCAGCGGCAGGTCGGTGCGGCCGTAGCACAGCCCGGCCGTCATGGCAGGCCGCGCATGGCGGATCAGGATGAAATCCACGCCAGCAGCCCCCACAGGATCAGCAGTTCAAAGAGTTGCTGCGCCATCCCCAGGCAATCGCCGGTGATGCCGCCGATGCGGCGCACGAAGTAGCGGCCCAGCAGCCAGCGCGCAACGATGAGCCCCACGACAACGAGCGCTGCACACACGGCCCCGAACCACAGCAGCGGCACGATGCCGAATGCACTGGCCCACAGCGCTCCGGCCCAGCGCATGCGTTGGGCGACAGGCTTGGCCTTGCCTTCGGTGCGCACGTAGTCATGCGTGAGGAGGTAGCTCACCGCGGCTGCACGGCTGGCGGCATGGGCACAAACCATTGCTGCGAGGATCGCCGTGCCATGCGACGCCATCGCACTCAGCAGTTGCCACTTGAGCAGCAGCGCCATGCACACCGCAATCGCCCCGAACGCGCCGATGCGCGAGTCGTGCATGATGCGCAGGCGGTCTTCGGCTGTGTAACCGCCGCCGAAGCCATCCGCGCAATCGGCCAGGCCGTCTTCGTGGAACGCGCCGGTCAGCAGCAGCGTGGCCGCCATCGACACGGCCACTGCCACGCCGGGCGCAGGCACGGTGCGCGACACCAGCCAGTACACCGCCGCAGCCACCGCGCCCACCAGCCAGCCGACGAGCGGAAAGTACCGCGCCGCGCGATTCAGCCCGGCCTGCCAGGTATCGGGACCGAGCCCGACCCACGCCGGTACGGGGATGCGGGTGAAATACCCGACCGCCATCCACAGCGCCTGCCAGTGTTCGCGCAACGGGTTCATGGCTACGCGCGCCCGCTCACGCCGGCGCTGGCGAAAGTCGCCATCTCACGCAGGAACGCCACGGCGGACACGACCAGCGGATACGCCAGCACCGCCCCGCTGCCCTCGCCCAGCCTCAACGACAGCGACAGCAGCGGTCGCGCATCGAGCACCTCCAGCAGCGCGCGATGCCCCCGTTCATCCGATACATGGCCGAATACGCAATAGCGCAGCACGCCGGGCGCCACGCGCGCCGCCACCAGCACGGCGGCCGTGGCGATGAAGCCGTCGACAAGGATGACCATGCGCCGCTGCGCCGCCTCCAGGACGGCGCCAACCATCGCCGCCACCTCGAAGCCACCGAAACAGGCGAGCACGTCAAGCGGCGCCTTCACCTGTGCATGCCGCGCCATGGCGGCTTCCAGCACGGCGCGCTTGCGGGCCAGGCCCGCATCGTCCAGCCCGGTGCCGCGACCGACGCATTGCGCCACCGGCAGATCGCACAGCCGCGCCATCAGGCAGGCAGCCGACGCGGTGTTCGCGATGCCCATTTCGCCGAGTGCAATGACGTTGCTGCCGAGCGTCGCGTGGTGCGCCACCCGCTGGGCGCCGAGCGCGATGGCGCGGTCGCGCTCCTCGGCGGTCATGGCGGGCTGCTGGGCGAAATCGCGCGTGCCCGGGCCGATGGGCGCATCGACCAGGCCCGGTGTGTCGCCTGCCCACAGCGGCGCGGCGACGCCGGCGTTCACGACTTCGAGCGCAAAGCCGTGCTGGCGGCAAAACACGTTGACCGCAGCGCCACCCGCCACGAAGTTGAGCACCATCTGCGCCGTCACGGCCTGCGGATACGCGCTCACGCCGGCATGGGCGATGCCGTGGTCCGCCGCGAACACCACCATGGCCGGGCGGATCAGTTGCGGCGCCTCGGTGTTCTGGATCAGCCCGATCTGCACGGCCAGCGCTTCGAGCCGGCCCAGCGCGCCGAGCGGCTTGGTCTTGGTGTCTACGGCGGCCTGCAGACGCGCGCGCAGTGCGTCATCAAACGGGGGAATGCGCATCGCGGGGGCCATCACAGTTCCACCCCCGGCTGCGCCTGGACGCCCTGCGAAAACGCGTGCTTGACGAGTGTCATGTCGGTCACGGTATCGGCCGCTTCGATCAGCTCGGGTGGCGCGCCGCGCCCGGTGACGACGACATGCTGCGCTGCCGGCCGGGCGCGCAGGTCGGCCAGCACCGTCTGCACGTCCAGGTAGTGGTATTTGAGCGCGATGTTCAGCTCATCGAGCAGCACCAGGCCAATCGACGGATCGTTCAGCAGCTCGCGGGCGCAGGCCCACGCGGCTTGCGCCTTCTCGATGTCGCGCGTGCGGTCCTGCGTTTCCCACGTATAGCCTTCGCCCATGACGTGGAAGCGGCATTGCTCGGGAAACCGCCGCAGGAAACGCTCTTCGCCGGTGGGGATCGCGCCTTTGATGAATTGCACGACACCCACCTGCATGTCGTGCCCCATCGCGCGGATCACCATGCCGAAGCCCGAGCTCGATTTGCCCTTGCCGTTGCCGGTGTTGACGAGCAGCACGCCGCGCACGTCGGTGGCGGCCGCGATCCTGGCGTCCACGACGGCCTTCTTGCGTTGCATGCGGGTGCGATGGCGGGCATTGAGGCCGCCGTCTTCGTTTTCAGGCATGGTCATCGGGGTCATCCGGAATCAGTGCCGTGCGGCGGCCGTCGGCCACCTCGGCAATCGGGGTGCGCAGCACGCGCGCGCAGTGCTCAGGCGTGAGCACGTTGGCTGCCTTGCCGGCAATCGTGTGGCCCGCGCCGTCCATCAACAGCGCATGGGTGGCAAAGCGGCGCGCGAGGTTCAAATCGTGCACGGTCAGCATGACGAGCCAGCCGTGCTTGCGGCAGCCTTCAAGCAGCAGGCGGAGCACGGCAATCTGCTGATGCAAGTCTAGGTGCGCGACGGGTTCGTCGAGCAGCAGCACGCGAGCGTCCTGCGCAATCACCGAGGCGATCGCCACGCGCTGCCGCTCGCCGCCGGAAAGTGTGCGGACGTCGCGCTGCGCCAGCGGCTGCAGGTGCAGCGCAGAGAGGGCAGCATCGACAGCACGTGCATCGGCATCGCCCTCCCATTCCCAGCGCGCGAGGTGGGGATGGCGGCCCGTCATCACGGCGTCATGGACGGTGACCGGAAACGTGTCGTGCAGCGTCTGCGGCAGGAAAGCGCGGCGGCGTGCCAGCGCCACGGCTGGCCAGTCGGCGAGCGGCGCCCCGTCGAGCGTGACGCTGCCGCCGTCCGGCGCGCGCAGCCCTGCAAGCACCGAGAGCCACGTCGATTTGCCTGCGCCGTTGGGGCCGACCACGCTCCAGAGCTGGCCGGCCGTCGCCGTCATCGACAGGCGCCCGATCAGCACGCGCCCTTCCACCGCCACACGCAGATCGTGCAAGGCCAGTTCAGGCGCCGCCTCCATCTGCGCAAATGCCGGCGGTGCGGGTGTGCGGCGCAGCCAGCTCATCGCGCGCTCCGCATCAGCAGGTAGAGGAAGGTGGGCACGCCGATCATCGTGGTGATCACGCCCACCGGCAGTTGCGTCGGCGCGATGAGCGTGCGGGCGATCAGGTCGGCCAGCATCAGCAGGCCGCCGCCCGCCATCGCGGTGGCGGGCAGGTGGATGCGCACGTCGCGCGTCCACGCCAGGCGCACCATGTGCGGCACGAGCAGGCCGACAAAGGCGACGGAGCCTGCCATCGTCACGGCCACGGCGGTGCACAGCGACGCCACCACGTAGATCAGCGCCCGCACGCGCGCCACCGGCACGCCGAGCGCGCGGGCGCGCATCTCGCCCGCGAGCAGCACATTGAGGTCCCGAGCATGAGGCAGCACCACGGCCACCGCCGCCACCAGCGCAATCAAGGCGCCGACGTAACGATCGGCGCCGCCGAGGTCGCCGACCATCCAGAAGATCATGCCGCGCAGCTTGTTCTCGGGTGCGACCGTCAGAATGAGGGTAATGAGGCCGCCCCAGCCCGAAGCCATCACCACGCCGCCGAGCAGCAGACGCGCATTCGCTTCGCCGGGTTCACCGCGCCACAGGTGCTGGCGCGCCAGCGCGGCCACCAGCGCCATCGACAGCAACGCCCCCGCGCCGGCACTGGTCTGCACCGCCCACCACGGCAGCGAAAGCAGCATCGCCGTGAGGGCCGCCACCGCGCCGCCGCCCGACACGCCCAGCACATACGGATCGGCCAGCGGATTGCGCAGCAGCATCTGCATGAGCGCGCCGGCAAACGCGAGCAGCCCGCCGGCCGCAAATGCCGCGCCCGCACGCGGCAGGCGCAGCTCGGTGACGATGCCTGCCGCCAGGCCATCGCCGCCGCCAATCAGGGCCCGCCAGACTTCGGCGGGCGACAGCCGCACGCTGCCGAGCATCAGCGACGCCACCAGCACCACCACGCACGCGAAGGCCAGCAGCGACCACAGCCGCCAGGCAAAACCGCGTGCCGCGCGTGCGGGCAGTGCAGGTGTCGTCATCGCTTCGGTTCGTGCTGTTGCCACGACAGCGTGAAGAACACTCCACGCGATGCCGTGTTGTACGGATAGATCAACTGGTAGTTCTTGTTCGTCACGTTCTCCAGGCGAGCGGACAACGCCCACTCGCGCGTGATCTGGTAGCGGCCGACGAGGTTCAGCAAGCCGTAACCGCCCAGCGCCCTCGTCGAGTCCTGCCGATCACCCGCCGCGTTCCACTCCACGCCCGCCGAGAACGGCCCGACCGTCTTGTACGCCGAGACGCTGCCGAAGTGCCGTGCACGACGCGACAGCAACTGGTTGGCCGACAAGTCCTGCGGGTTCTGCATGGTAAAGCTGGCGCGCACGTCCACGCCATAGATGGAACCGCGGTACGAAGTCTCGACGCCGTTCACCCGCGCGCGGTTGACGTTGGCAGCCGCGCAGTTGAACGCGGCATCGCACACGGAGGTGATCAGGTTGCTGTAGTCCGTCTCGAACACCGTCATGCGGACCAGGCCGATCGCGCCGTTATATTCCACGCCGCCCTCCACCGAGCGCGCCTTCTCCGGCTGCACGTTCGGGTTGCCGAAGAACGGGTAGTACAACTCATTGAAGCTCGGCGCGCGGAAGGCGTTGCTCACGCTCGCCACCGCCTTCCACTGCGGGGTGAACGCAAAGCCGTAGCCGGCGTAGTAGCTGTTGGCGCCGCCGAAATCCGAATAGCGGTCACGGCGCAGATTGAGCTGCAACTGGTGCGGGCCGAACTTGCCTTCGTAGCCGATGTAGCCGGAGTCGACGTTGCGCGTGGGCACATCGTAGGCGTCGCTATCGATGCTGGTCTGCAGATGTTCCAGGCCGACCTTGAGCAACTGGTTCGGCAGGAAAGTCCAGTCGTTCTGCCAAGTCGCCGTCTGGTTGCGCGTGTTGAAACGCGCCGGCACCTGCGGCACGCCGTTGGTGAAGTTCAGGCTGCGGTCATCCCCTTGCGAGAGCGTCACGCGCGTCTTCCAGTCCTGCGTCACCTTGCCATCCACGAAGGCGGACATCGAGCGCACCACGTTGTGCGCCGTGTTGATGTCGGTCGGCTTGCCGAAACTGCTGTCGTAGCTGACATCGCCCCAGGTCTGGAAGTACGTCAGCCCCGCCTGCCAGTCCGCAGAGAACCGATGCGACAGCTGCGCCGACACGCTCTTGTTCGTGTAGGGGTTGTCGTTCGGGTTCGCTTTCGGCGCCAGTAGCGGGTTCATGGTCGAGAACCCGCTGGTCTTGAACTCAGACACCGACACGGCGAACGACGTATCGCCACGCTCGCCCACCGACCCGCTGATGCCCGCCTGCGCGCGCTTGGTGTTGCGCGCGCCGTATTCGATCTCCGCATTGGCCAGCGGCGCATGGCCGCGACCGCTGCGCGTGAAGATCTGCACCACGCCACCGACCGCGTCCGAGCCATAGAGCGCCGACACATTACCGCGCACGACTTCGATGTGGTCGATCTGGTCTGCCATCAGTTGCCCGATCTGCGCGCCGCCCGATGTGCCAGAACTCACACGCACGCCGTCAATCAGCACCAGCGTCTGGTTGGAACTGGCGCCGCGCATGAACAGGCTGGCGTTGGTGCCGGGGCCGCCGTTCTGGGCGATTTCGATACCGGCCTCGCGGCGCAGCAGCGTCACCGCATCCGGCGCCTGCGAGCGCTCGATGTCGGTGCGGCTGATGACCGTGGTGTGCGGCAGCGCATCGGAGAGCGGCTGCTCGCCCCGCGAGGCGGTCACCACGGTCGGATTCAGTTCACCCACCGGCGTCCCGTTCGCCTGTGTATTGCTTTGTGACCAGGCCGGTGCAACCGCACCTGCCATGACCCCTGCAACAACCCCCAATCGTGCACCGGCAAGCGCACGCATGGCCGTCCGGGGCTTCCGGAGTGGCCGCTTTGTAGTCAAGCTCATGTTGAAAAGACAAGAAGCGTCAGCCGGACCCGTTCCCCCGCGGGTCGCTGGCAGCAGGATCTCGATGCGGTTCCCTCACATCGGCTCTGAACCGGCTCATGGTCCGTGGCGAGCAGTCCCACGTCGGCCCCGGGAGCGCAGCCCTACACGGGGTACGGCGGGCATCACAGGGCCGAGCTCGGGCGGCGCACCCGGATCGTTGACCGATCCTCTGAGATCCACCGTCCTGGCCGGTATCCGGGCTGGCGAAGCGGCCCGTCCGCCTTCCCATTCCCAAGGGAACAGTGGCTTGGTTGGACAGACCGCGCGGCGCCCATCTTCTTGGCGAGATGGCGGGCACCGCGACGTTCGCTTACCGTTGCGGGGGCAGCGCAGGTTGGCGCATCGCTTTGGGGGCGCGCGCTCCCTGCTTCCCGTTTAACTGCAGATGGTGCTGCGGGCACCAGGACGCCGCGAAGTTTAACGCCAAACGCCGTCCTGCTCGCCAAATAAGCCCGTCGCCCGTTGTGCCCCGCGCGCCGCCTCGCATTGCGCATCCGTATGGAGGACAGGCGCTGCCGCAGCGATGGGCTAAAATCCCCCCACTCGATTCCGATTGACAACCAATGCTGAACGAACTCGAACAACTTGCCGACAAGCTCACGCGCGTGCTGCGTCACGCCGACGCGCTTGCCGCCGAGAACCAGCGCCTGCGCGCCGAAGTCGAGCGGCTGCAGGCCGAGGCCGAGACCGCCAGGACCGAGCGCGATGCCATGGTCGCTGATCGCAGCGTGCTCAATGCCAAGATCGAGGAAGCGCAACTGCGCATCCAGTCGATTCTCGACAAGCTGCCCACGGCCACCGACGCCCGGCAGCTTGACCTCCTCGGCCAGGCCGCCGGCGATGACGCCACCGCCGCCCCTGCCCCGCATCCGGAGACCTAAGCATGAGCAGCAAGCAGATTGAAGTGAACATCGCCGGGCAGGCTTACAAATTTGCCGTCTCGCCCGAAAACGAAGCCGCGCTGCGCGAAGCCGCCGCCATGGTGGACACCCAGATGACGCGCATCAAGAACGGCTCGAACACCAAGGGCATCGAGCGCGTGGCCGTCATGGCCGCCATCAGCATCGCCTCGGACCTGCTGTCGATGCAGCGCCAGGCCGCCGCCGATGCCGCGCTGCCGATCGACACCATCCGTGCCAAGCTGGCCGACCTGAATGCACGCGCCGATGAAGCGCTGCGCCAGTACGGCGAAGTCGTTTGACCCCATACAAAACGTGTTTGTAACCGGATCGCATCCGGGCTTGGGTTCGGATGCGAACGGGTGTATAGTGTCACCCAATGGCTTCCGGCAACTGCCCGCAAACCCTTTCAACATAAGGCTTTAGCGGCTCCAGACTCGAGAAAAATCGGTTGCCTGCGATGAATTCTCAGACGCATCGCCATGCATCAAAAGCAGCGTGACGATGCGTCTGACAGTTTCCCTGCCTGGTTCGCCAAGGTCATACATTCCTTGAACCGATAAGCATTGCTTGGTGCGGGACATGCCGTGTGGGCGCGCGCGTCTTCCGGTGCACAGCATGCGACGAAAGTCGTGTGCTCCCTGCGCCGGTGATGTACCCGAAATGCGGCTTCCGCAGCCACTCTGAACCGTACTTGGGTTCAGGAGGCGGGCCTAGCGGCCGAGGTGGGGACCCAACAAAGGCGGTCGTGCATTGCGCACGATCGCCTTTTCTTTTGCGTGCTGCGTGGTGCAGCCGCATCGCCGTGTTGCTATGCTGCGCACACCGCCACTTCCGCTCGCGCACCATGGCCGCCCAATACTGGCTGATGAAGTCTGAGCCCGACGAGGCCAGCATCGACACGCTGCAAGCCCAAGGCACGTTACCCTGGACGGGCGTGCGCAATTATCAGGCACGCAACTTCATGCGCGACCGCATGCGCATCGGCGATGGCGTGCTGTTCTACCACTCGTCCTGTCCGCAGCCGGGTATTGCGGGGTTGGCGGAAATCTGCTCGACGAGCTACCCCGATCCGACGCAGTTCGACGCCAAGAGCCCCTATCACGACCCCGCATCCAAACCGGACGCACCGCGCTGGATGCTCGTCGACGTAAAGTTCGTGCGCAAATGCGCGCTGATCGACCTGCCCACGCTGCGCGCGCACGAGCAGCTCGCCGACATGACGGTGCTGCAGCGAGGCAATCGCCTGTCGATCACGCCCGTCACCCCCGCGCAATGGCGCTACATCACCACCAAATTGATGCGCGATCCTGAGTGAATGGCGTGCTTCGGCTGGGAATTGTTACAAACGTGATGAACGATGCGCGCGGCGCCCAGTCAGAAGCATCACATTGCTTTTTTGGGAGAACACAATGAAATCTGTCCTGGCCGCAACCATTCTGGGGACTGCAATGATGACGACCGCTGTCGCGCAAGCCGCACCTGAGACGAATCATTCGGGCGTGCTTTCGCTGGATGCCCAAGCCGTAGCTGAAGTCCCCACCGACACCGTGACGCTCACGCTGGCCGCCGAGCAGGAAGGTGCCGACCCGGGCACGATCTCGACGGCCCTGTCACGCAAGGCGGATGAGGTCATCAACCAGGCCAAGCGGACCTCCGGCGTGCAGGCGGAAACCGGCGGCTTCAACATCTATCCGAACACCGATCGCAACGGCAAGATCAGCGTGTGGCGGGGCCGCGCGGAAGTGCGCCTGACCTCGAAGGATTTCGCGGCCGCCTCCAAGCTCGCCGGGCAGCTGGCCAATCAGATGCAGGTGCAGAACGTGAACTTCACGCTCTCGCGCGAGGCGCGCACGGCGGCGGAAGCCAAGCTCATCGATCAGGCTGTGAGTGCATTCCGCGACAAGGCGCTGGCAACCACCAAGCTGTTTGGCTACACGAGCTACACGATCCGCGACGTGCACGTGAGCGAGGGCAGCAACAATCCGGGCCCGCGTCCGATGATGCGCATGGCAGCTGCTCCGGCATCGTTCGATTCGGCGCCGGTGCCCATCGAGGGCGGCAAGGCGCAGGTCACGGTGACGGTTTCCGGCGCCGTGCAGATGCTGAAATAAGCCGCGAGCCGGTCCATGAAAAAAGCCACCGAAGTTCGGTGGCTTTTTCCTTTGCGCGGCGGCGACGTCAGGCGTGTGCCTGGCTTTTTGCACCGTTGCCTGCACGACGATAGGACCAGACCAGCATGGCGATGCCGATCAGGATCATCGGCAGCGACAGCCACTGCCCCATCGACAGGTTCATCGCCAGCAGGCCGAGGAAGTTGTCCGGCTCGCGTGCAAATTCGGCGGCGAAGCGGAACACGCCGTAGCCCACCAGAAACGCCCCGGACACGGCGCCCATCGGCCGCGGCTTGCGCGCGTACAGCCACAGCAGGATGAAGAACAGCACGCCCTCGCCGAGAAACTGATAGATCTGCGAGGGGTGGCGCGGCAGCATGTGGTACTGGTCGAAGATGGCCTGAAGGCCGCTGGTGACCGCCTCCTGCGCATGCGAAAGCAACCACTCCCGGTCTTCGCCCTGCGCCTGCGGGAACATCATCGCCCACGGCAGGTTGGGCGACGACACGCGTCCCCACAGCTCACCGTTGATGAAGTTGCCCAGGCGCCCTGCGGCAAGCCCGCACGGCACCATCGGCGCGATGAAATCGGTCACCTGCATCCACGAGCGGCCGCGCATGCGCGCATACAGCATCATCGCCACGACCACGCCGAGAAAGCCGCCGTGGAACGCCATGCCGCCTTCCCAGACCTTGAAGATGTCGAGCGGGTGGGCGAAATACCAATCGGCCTTGTAGAACAGCACGTAGCCGAGGCGCCCACCCAGGATCACGCCGAGCACGCCGTAGAAGAGCATGTCGTCGAGGTCGCGGCCGGTCCAGCCTTCAGCGGCGATGTGCGGCTGGCGCGTGCGCAGGCGGCCGAACCACAGGAACATGATGAACGCCGCCAGATACATCAGGCCGTACCAGCGGATGGCGAGCGGCCCCAGATGCAGGGCGACGGGGTCGAATTGCGGATGGATGAGCATGAATCCTGTGTTTCAGGTTTGGTTGTCTTCTTGCAGCCTGGCGACCGCTTCGGCGCTGGCCACGAACCACGGCAGCACCGGTGAGGCCGCATCGCGCCGCCACACCAGGCCGGTCTCGATGACGGGACTCGGCGCGGCGAGTTCAAGATAGACCACGCCGGTCCGCTGCAGGTTGCATAGCGAAGCGGGCACCAGCGCCACGCCCATCTCAGCCGAGACGAGGCTGACGATGGTCTGCATCTGGATGGCTTCCTGGCCGATGCGCGTGGCAGCCCCGGCGTCTTCAGGCCGGCCGCCGTGCGCGGCATGATAGCCGGTAATGATGTCAAACAGCGCAGGCGCGGACCGGCGCGGGAAGATGATGAGCGGCTCGGCCGCAGCGTCGGCCAACGGGAACGGCTGGCCCGGCCCGACGCCCCACCGCGCGGCCCGCGAAGCCGGTACGGCCAGCACGAGCGGCTCGCGCACCAGCGGGCGGTATTCCAGCTCGCCGGGCACCGAGCCGGCGTGATGCGCAATTACGATGCCAGCATCGACTTCGCCGGCCAGAAGCGCCTCGATCTGCACATCGCTGGTGGCCTCGCGCAGCTGCAGCTGCACGTCCGGCCGCACGTCACGAAAGTGCCGCAGCACGGCGGGCAGGATGCCGTAGTCAGCCGTGCTGACGAAGGACAGCGACAGCGAACCGACTTCCCCGCGCGCCAGGCGTTGGGCCAGCGCCGGTAGTGCCCCGGCCTCGGCGAGGACGCGCCGCACCTCGACGAGCCACCGCGCCCCCACCGGCGTGAGCGCGACCGAACGCTGCGTGCGATGGAACAGCGTGACGCCGAGCTCCTCTTCCAGCGCGCGAATCTGTTGCGACAGCGGCGGCTGCGTCATCGCAAGCCGCTCGGCAGCGCGACCGAAGTGCAGCTCTTCGGCCACCGTCACGAAATAGCGCAGTTGGCGCAGGTCCATGTCAGCGATTGATATGTTTTATGAATCAATGGGCTATCAATAATATATTTGACGCGCCTTTCGTCCAAGCGCATGCTGAGCGGCACAGAACAACGCCCACGGAGACCCCATGCCAGACAACAAGCGTTCCCAGCACATCACGCAAGGCGTGGCGCGCTCGCCCAACCGCTCGATGTATTACGCGCTGGGCTACAAGAAGGAAGATTTCAACAACCCGATGATCGGCGTGGCGAACGGCCATTCGACGATCACGCCCTGCAACTCGGGCCTGCAGAAACTCGCGGATGCGGCCGTGGCTGCCATCAAGGAGGCGAAGGCCAATCCGCAGACCTTCGGTACGCCGACCATCTCCGACGGCATGTCGATGGGCACCGAGGGCATGAAGTTCTCGCTGATCTCGCGCGAGGTGATTGCCGACTGCATCGAGACCTGCGTCAACGGCCAATGGATGGACGGCGTGGTCGTCATCGGCGGCTGCGACAAGAACATGCCCGGCGGCATGATCGCCCTGGCGCGCACGAATGTGCCGGGCATCTACGTGTACGGCGGGACCATCAAGCCGGGGCACTGGAAGGGCAAGGACCTGACCATCGTGTCGTCGTTCGAGGCCGTGGGCGAATTCACCGCCGGTCGCATGAGCGAGGAAGACTTCGAAGGCGTGGAGCGCAACGCGTGCCCCACCTCCGGTTCGTGCGGCGGCATGTACACGGCCAACACGATGAGTTCGTCGTTCGAGGCGCTCGGCATGTCGCTGCTGTATTCCTCGACGATGGCCAATCCTGATCAGGAGAAAGTGGACAGCGCCGCTGAATCGGCCCGCGTCCTGGTCGAGGCGGTGCGCCGCGACCTCAAGCCGCGTGACATCATCACGCGCAAGTCCATCGAAAATGCCGTGGCCGTCATCATGGCCACGGGCGGCTCGACCAACGCGGTGCTGCACTACCTCGCCATCGCGCACGCTGCCGAAGTGGAGTGGACCATCGACGATTTCGAGCGCATGCGCCAGCGCGTGCCGGTCATCTGCAACCTCAAGCCGTCAGGCCAGTACGTGGCGACCGATCTGCACGCGGCCGGCGGCATCCCGCAGGTCATGAAGATCCTGCTCAACGCCGGCCTGCTCCACGGCGATTGCATCACCATCACCGGCAGGACGCTCGCCGAAGAGCTCGCGCACGTGCCCGACCAGCCGCGCGCGGATCAGGACGTGATCCTGCCGCTTGACCGTGCGCTCTACAAGGAAGGCCACCTCGCGATCCTGAAGGGCAACCTGGCGCCGGAAGGCGCCGTGGCGAAGATCACCGGGCTGAAGAACCCCGTCATCACCGGCCCGGCCCGCGTGTTCGACGACGAGCAGAGCGCGATGGACGCGATCCTGGGCGATCGCATCCAGGCCGGGGACATTCTCGTGCTGCGCTATCTCGGGCCCAAGGGCGGCCCGGGCATGCCGGAAATGCTCGCGCCGACGTCGGCCATCATCGGCAAGGGCCTGGGTGAGTCGGTGGGCTTCATTACCGACGGTCGCTTCTCGGGCGGCACGTGGGGCATGGTGGTGGGGCACGTCGCGCCGGAAGCATACGTCGGCGGGACAATCGGGCTGGTGCAGGAAGGCGACTCGATCACCATTGACGCGCACCAGCGCCTGCTGCAGCTGAACGTGCCGGACGACGAGCTCGCGCGCCGCCGCGCCGCATGGAAGCAGCCGGCGCCGCGCTACACCCGTGGCGTGCTGGCGAAGTTCGCGAAACTCGCGGCACCGGCCAGCAAGGGCGCCGTGACGGATTGAGTCCGGACGGCGTCCCAACAAAAAACCCGCCATCGGCGGGTTTTTCTTTTGCGGAATCAGCGCTGCGGCGGCTTGCGCTCGGCAGCCAGCGCATCCTCCAGCGCCGCACCGAGCCAATCCATCAGCCGGGCCTCCAGCGTGCGGGTCAGGTCGGCTGCCAGTTGCTCGCTCAGCAGTGCCAGGCGCGATTCCATGGCCTCGCGGCATTGCGTTTCGATCAGCGCAGGCCACTCGGTCTGGAAGCGCCACATCACGTGGCCCATCACGCGTGCGGCGTCGGTGCCGGAGGGCGGCATGGCTGAGGTGGGCGCCAGACCCTGCTCGCGCAGCGCGGGCGGGACGACGTTCGCCGGCGCCGAAGCCGGCTCTGCAACCGGCTCAGCCACGGGCGGGGCGTCGTCCAGCTCGACGATCTCCGTCAGAACAGGGATGTTGTTGTCCGCTTGCGAGCCGGGATAGCGTCCGTCGCTCATGCGCGCCCCACGTCGTGGTGTTGGATCGGATAACCGCGATCGCGGTAGAAGCGGAAGCGCTCCCGTGCAGCGGCGCGGTCGGCATCGTCATCGCCGACGATCTCGATCAGCCGCTCGAAGCGCGCAAACAGCGGTGGCGGATCGAACGACAGGTTGACGAGGATGTCGTGATGCGGCGCGTCGTCCAGCGGCTCGGATGCATCGGCCAGCAGGATGGGCGTCTGGGCGGCCAGCGGGTGCCGCAGGCCGCAATGCGGGAGGAAGTCGAGTGCGCTGAAGGTCCACAACTGCGTGTCGAACGCTTCGAGCGCGGCGCGATCCCCCACCACGATCACGTTCTGGCCCGCGCCGTAAGCCTTGCGCACCAGCCGGCAGGCGTAGGCCAGCTTGCCGGGCACGTTGCTGTGGAAATCGACGCGCGTCATACGATGCCTTGCCTGCGATGGATCAGCCGCGGTCCATCAGGAAGCGCGTAAGCAGCGGCACCGGCCGGCCCGTGGCGCCCTTGGCCGCGCCGCTCTTCCAGGCGGTGCCGGCGATGTCCAGGTGGGCCCAGTCGTACTTCTCGGTAAAGCGTGCCAGGAAGCAGGCCGCCGTCACGCTGCCGGCCGGCCGGCCGCCGATGTTGCCCATGTCGGCAAAGTTGGACTTGAGCTGCTCCTGGTACTCCTCGTCCAGCGGCATGCGCCAGGCGGTGTCGAGCGACTGCTTGCCGGCAGCGATGAGCGCATCGGCCAGCGCATCGCTGCGGGCGTACATGCCGGTGTTGACGTGGCCGAGCGCGATGATGCAGGCGCCCGTCAGCGTGGCCACGTCGATCACCACGGCCGGCTTGAAGCGCTCCACGTAGGTGAGCGCGTCGCACAGGATCAAGCGGCCTTCGGCATCGGTGTTCAGGATCTCGATGGTCTGGCCCGACATGCTGGTGACCACGTCGCCCGGCTTGGTCGCGATGCCGCTGGGCATGTTCTCGCAGGTCGGCACCACGGCGATGACGTTCTGCTTGAGGCCCATCTCGGCCACGGCGCGCAGCGTGCCGAGCACGGACGCAGCGCCGCACATGTCGTACTTCATCTCGTCCATGCCCTCGCCCGGCTTGAGCGAGATACCGCCCGTATCGAACGTGATGCCCTTGCCGACGAGCACGACCGGCGCCTGCTTGGGCGACCCGCCCTCGTAACGCAGCACGATGAACTGCGGCGGCTCTTCGCTGCCCTTGGTGACGGCCAGGAACGCGCCCATCTTCAGGGCTTCGATCTGCTTGCGGCCGAGCACCTCGACCTTCAGCTTGAAATCCTTGGCGATCTGGCGCGCGGTGTTGGCCAGGTAGGTCGGCGTGCAGATATTGGACGGCAGGTTGCCCAGGTCACGCGTGAGGTCCATGCCGTTGGCGATGGCGGTGCCGCGGGCGGCGGCCACGCTGGCGGCCTTGGCGTCGGCCGCCGGCACAGCCAGCACGACCTTGCGCAGGCCGCTGGCGGCGCCGTTCTTGTCGCGCTTGCTCTTGAGTTCGGGATGGCGCTCGATGAAGCGGTAGCTCGCTTCGCGGATGAGCGTGACGGTGGTCAGCACGGACCAGGCGGTGTCCTTGTCGCGGGCGGACTGTTCGGTGAGCGTCCACGTGACGTTGGCGGCCTTGGTGCCGGCCAGCGCGCGCAGTGCGGTACGCACGGCTTCGGCATAGGCCCGGTCGGTCAGGTCGGCCTCCTTGCCGAGCCCGACCAGCAGCACGCGGGCGGCGCCCACGCCGGCCACTTCGTGCAGCAGCAGCGACGTGCCGCGCTTGCCTTCAAAGTCGCCCAGCTTGATCAGGCGGCCCACCAGGCCCTTGGTGGCTGCGTCCAGCGCCTTGGCGGCGCCGGCCAGGGTCTGCGACTCGAACAGACCGATCACGAGGCAATCGCTCTTGGCGGCCAGGGCGCCCGCTTTGGCCCAGTCCAGGGCTTTTGTGCTAAATTCCATCGCGCTTCTCTCTATGAGGCGAGTCAACGAAAGCCCACATTATCCGCGATTTTGCGCGGTGGGCTCCGGTGGAATCCACATCGGGCAAGACCTCGCCCTCCATCCCGCATCCGCATGATTTTCGAACAAGCCCTGCGACGCGAGCTGTCCTTCACCGCCGGCGCCGTCTTCCTCGTGCTGCTGACGTTCATGCTGACCACCCTGGTGATCCGCATCCTCGGCATGGCCGCCAACGGCGAGGCGAATCCGAACGACGTCCTGCTCCTCATCGGCCTGGCAACGCTGGGCTACCTGGCGATTCTGCTGTGCGCCACGCTCTTCATCTCGGTGTTGCTGGTGCTCACTCGCTGGTACAAGGATTCCGAGATGGTGGTGTGGTTCACCTCGGGCATCAGCCTGACGGATTTCATCCGCCCGGTGCTGCGCTTCTCGCTGCCGTTCATCGTGCTGGTGGCGCTGCTGGCGCTGTTCGGCTGGCCGTGGGCCAACCAGCAGAGCGCGCTGTTCCGCGACCGCTTCGAGCAGCGCGACGTGCTGTCGATGATCTCCGCCGGCCGCTTCATCGAGCCCGCGCACGGGAACTACGTGCTGTTCATCGAAGGCGTGGATTCCGGCATGAAGCACGCCCGCAACCTGTTCGTCGCCAATGCCGAGCAGGACAAGATCGGCGTGGCGCTGGCCAAGACCGGCGAGTTCAAGACCATGCCCAACGGCGACCGCTTCGTCGTGCTCGACAAGGGCCGCCGCTATGAAGGCACGCCCGGCAAGCTCGACTACCGCATCGTCGAGTTCGACAAGTACGGCGTGAAGGTCGCCAACAAGCCGCCGCAGGCCGACGCCAACCTGCCGACCAAGAGCCGCTCCACCAAGGACCTGCTCGCCAACCCGACGCCCGAAAATCTCGGCGAGCTGGTCTGGCGGATCGGGCTGCCGCTGCTGGCGCTCAACTTCGTGCTGATCGCCATTCCGCTGGCCTACGTCAACCCGCGTCTGGGCCGCTACACGCCGATGATCTTCGCGGTCCTGATCTACCTGACGTACTCGAACCTGCTGAACCTGTCGCAGGCGTGGGTCTCGCAGGGCAAGATGAACGTATTCATGGCGTGGTGGCCGATCCACCTCGTCGCCTTCATCTGCGCGGTGCTGCTGTTCCGCTTCCGCCACTACAGCGCGGCCGGCCTGAAGGGCATTTCGGCGCTGCTGGGCTTCGCTTCGCGGGCGGCACAGACCAAGGCGGGCGCATGATGAAGATGCCGGTCTACGAGAAGTACTTTGCGCGCCAGATCTACGGGGTGTTCGTCTTCATCCTGTTTGCGGTGCTGGCGCTGTTCATCTTTTTCGACATGCTTGGCGAGCTCGGCTCGGTCGTCGGGCGCTACACCACGCTCATCGCGTTCTTCCACGTGCTGCTGCAGGCGCCGACGCGCGTGTATGAAGTGATTCCGGTGGCGGCGCTCATCAGTGCCATCTACGTGTTCTCGCAGATGGCGAGCCAGTCGGAGTTCACGATCTTCCGCGTGGCCGGGCTCGACACGAAGCGGGCGCTGCTCTCGCTGTTCAAGATCGCGCTGCCCCTGGCGCTGGTGACCTACGTGTTCGGCGAGTTCATCGGGCCGAAATCGGAGCAATACGCGCAGAAGGTGCGGCTCGAGGCGCTGGGCGCCACAGTGTCGGCCGGCTTCCGCTCGGGCGTGTGGGTCAAGGATCGCGGCCCCGCCAAGGCCGACGGCAGCGGCGGCGAGGTCACCCGGTTCGTCAATGTGGGCAGCCTGCAGCCCGATCAGTCCATCAAGGGCCTGCGCATCTATGAATTCGATGCGGACTACCGGCTGAGCTCGATCCGCGTGGCGCAGCAGGCGCGCTATCAGGGCCACCAGAACTGGCAGCTGAATGACGTGACGGAAACGCGCTTCATCGAGTTCCCGCGCAAGCCCGGCACCGTGGCATCGCGGGACACCGTGCAGGCCGTGCCCGGCGCCCCGGATGCACTGGCGCCGGACTTCCGCGGCGAGCAGACCAAGGTGCCACAGCAGGAGATGCGTTCCGAACTCACGCCGCAGATCCTGTCGGTGCTGATGGTGACGCCCGACCGCATGGCGACGCTGGACCTGTTCCAGTACATCCGCCATCTGCGCGACAACAAGCAGGACACCCAGCGCTACGAGATCGCCCTGTGGAAGAAGGTGGTCTATCCGTTCACGGTGCTGGTGATGATGGCGCTGGCGCTGCCGTTTGCGTACCTGCATGCGCGTGCCGGAGCGGTCGGCCTGAAGGTGTTCGGCGGCATCATGCTGGGGCTGTCGTTCCAGCTGGTGAACAACCTGTTCTCGCACGTTGGCCTGCTCAACACGTGGCCGGCCATCTTCACGGCCATCGTGCCCGGGGCGCTGTATCTGGCGCTGGCGCTGGTGAGCCTGCGCTGGGTGGAGCGCCACTGATGGCCGCGCGCGCGCTCGTCCTGTTTGCGCACGGCGCGCGCGACGCCCGCTGGCGGGAGCCGTTTGACCGCCTGAAGGATCGCCTCTGTGTGCAGCAACCGGACGTTGACGTCCGCCTCGCCTTCCTTGAACTGATGGCGCCCGACCTGCCCGGCACCATCGACGACCTGGCCGCTGCCGGCGCCCACCGCATCACCATCGTGCCGGTGTTCTTCGGCCAGGGCGGGCACTTGCGGCGCGATCTGCCCGCGCTCGTTGCGCAATGCGCGCAGGCCCATCCCACCCTTTCCATCCATTGCGCCGATGCCGTTGGCGAGGACGACGCCGTGCTCGATGCCATCGCCGGCTATTGCGCGCGGCAGCTCAGCTGATCTGGCCAGGTAGCGGCTGCGGCGCGCGTGCAAAACGCGCATGCACGTTGTTCTCGACGTGGAAGCCGTGCGTGTCGAACTCCATCAGTTCCAGCGTCAGGCCCAGATAGCGACGCGCAAATACGTCGGCCAGGTGCGCACGGGCCGCGGCAAACATCTCCGCACAGACCGGCCCGGTCACGCTCTTGGGCCGCCCGGCCTTGATGCGGAACGTGACATGGATGAACGCGTCGTCTTCCGAGCCGTCTGCCATGCGGTATTGGTCGAGGCGCAGCGCACGCGTGCGGATGCCGCCGATGGGGAAGACGTCGGCGTGGCGGATCAGCACATCGCTGAGCACGCGCATCAGCTCGGGAATGCGGGCGTCGGCCTCGACATTGGCGGTGTATTCGATGATGACGTGCGGCATCGCAGGTATCCGAAGGGAGGATCAGAGATTAACGCTCTGCGGCCGCTTGCGTCGACAGCGCAGACTCGAGTGCATCCACCACTTGCGCTAGGCGGCCCAGCGACGGCGCACGTTGCACGCAGACATCCCAGTCGGCAGGCGCCGAGGCGAGCTTGTGCATCGACAGCGAACCCTCGGCCAGTTGGGCCCGGATGAGCCGCACGGGCGCAAACCCGAGCCCGAAGCCCTCTGCCACGAGCGCGTGCTGCAGCGGCACCGATTGCACCTCGGCGGCGACATTCGGCGTCACGCGATCGGCCTCGTAACGGCTCAGCAGCCACGCGCGCATCTCGCAGCCAGCCGGGTTGAGCACCCACGCCTCGTCCCGCACCTGCGCCATCGACAGCGCATGCGGCAGCTTGCGGGCCGGCGCGGCGATCAGGCTGACAGCCTCGGTGCCGATCACGCGCACATCCGCGTCGGCATGGTGACCCGCGGTATTCGAAGGCGCCAGCCACAGCGCGGCGTCCAGCTCGGCGCGCTTGAGCCGCTCGCGCAGCACGCCGCCCCACTCGCAGCTGAGCCGAAACGAAACGGCCGGGTAGCGCTGCCGCAGCGCCGACAGCGTCCGTGCAAAGCGGGCATCGCCCACGGCATGGCTGACGCCCACCCGCAGCACGCCTTCCGGCTCGGCCGTGGTGCGCACGCTGCCTCGCAGCGCTTCGAACTCCCCGACGATGGTGCGGCAGCGCGCCAGGATCGCCTCGCCCTCCGCGGTCAGACGAAACGGCTTGACGCGCCGATCGAACAGCACGGTATCGAGCGCGCGTTCCAGCCGCTGAATCTGCTTGGTGACGGCAGGTTGCGTGAGCGGCAGGCGCTCCGCCACGCGGGCAATGGAGCCCGTCTGCGCCAGCAGCACAAAGGTACGCATCTCGTCGAGCATGGCGACATTCCTACCAGTTATGTTGAATCTGAACAAATTGAATTGGATTCATCTTAAGCCAGGCGCCACAGTAGTGCCACACGCGTTTTGCGTGGCCCTTCCACCCCACCACGAGGACGACCATGAAAGCCTTGGCACTGACCGACGGTTACGGCATCAACGCCTTGCACCCCATCGAGCGCGACGATCCCACGCCTGGTCCGGACGAGATCATCGTGCGCACGCGCGCTGCCTCACTCAACTACCGTGACCTGGAGATCGTCTCGGGCACGTTCTTCACGCGCTTCCCGCTGCCGCTGATTCCACTTTCGGATGGCGTAGGCCACGTCATCGCGGTGGGCGAGAACGTCAGTCGCGTGTGCGTTGGCGATCGCGTCGCCGGCACGTTCTGGCAGCGCTGGGACGGCGGCGACTTCCGCAATGCCGACACACGCCGCATGCTCGGCGGCCCGATCGACGGCTGGCTGGCCGACACGATCCGCCTGGATGCGGGCGGCAGCGTGCTCGTGCCCCGGCACCTGAGCGACGCAGAAGCCGCCACCCTGCCCTGCGCGGGGCTCACGGCGTGGCATTGCCTGATCGAAACAGGCAACCTGCAGCCCGGCGAAACCGTGCTCGTGCAAGGCACGGGCGGCGTGGCGATGTTCGCGGTGCAGTTTGCGCTCATGGCGGGCGCTCGGCCGATCGTGCTGTCAAGCAGCGATGCCAAGCTCGAACGCGTGCAGACGTTGGGCGTGCCCGAGTCGGACACCGTCAACTACCGCGTGACGCCCGAATGGCATGAAGCGGTGCTCGCACGCACGCACGGCCGCGGCGTCGACCACGTGATCGAAGTCGGGGGAGGCGGCACGCTGCAACGTTCGCTGAAGGCATTGCGGGTGGGTGGACAGATCCACCTGATCGGCTACCTCGCCGGGCGCGACGGTGGTGTGAATCCGCTGGAGATATTCGCCCGCAAGGCCGTCATCCGGCCCGCATCGGTGGGGTCGCGCGGGTCGTTCGAGGCGATGAACCGCGCGCTGGCGGTGCACGGCCTGCACCCGATCGTCGACCAGGTACTGCCGTGGCAGGAGGCGCCCGATGCGTTCCGCGCGCTTGAGGCCGGTGCCGTCTTCGGGAAGGTGGCGCTGGCGTTCTGACGATGCTCAGGCGGCCAGGATATGCGGCTCGCTGACGAGCACCTCCGGCGCGGCGGCGCTCGCCCGCACGGCAAACGCGTCGCCGATCATCAGCAGGCTCGGATGCTCGGGGTCGATCCACGCGGCGGCAGCGCCGTCGGCCATCTGCTGCAGCGTGAAGCACGCCGAGCGCTGCTCGGGCGTGGTGGCCGCCTCGACGACCCACGCGGGTGTCGAGGGCGCGCGGCCGCGGGCGATCAGATCGGCGGCGATGGAAGCTGCCTGGTCGCGGCCCATGTAATAGACGAGCGAATCGGCCTGTGCGGCCGGTTCCGGTGTGACACCTTCGGGTGGTGGCGTGTCGGGATCGGCAGCCTTGGCTTGCGTGACGAACGCCACGCTGCGCGCCACACCCCGCTTGGTCAGCGGCTGGCGGATGGCCGACGCCGCGGCCAGCGCCGCCGTGATGCCCGGCACGACCTCGTAGTCGATGCCGGCTTGCTCAAGCGCCTGCAGTTCCTCGTCGGCGCGGCCGAACAGCATCGGATCGCCGCCTTTGAGACGCACCACGCGCTGGTACTTGGTCGCCAGGTCGACCAGCTGGCGGTTAATGAAGCGCTGCGCGGTCGAGCGCTGGCCGCAGCGCTTGCCCACCGGGATCAGCACTGCCTGCGGGCAGTACCGGAAGACCTCCGGCGAAACCAGTGCGTCGTGCAGCACGACTTCGGCCTCGCCCAACAATCGTGCACCGCGCACCGTGATGAGGTCTGCAGCACCGGGGCCGGCACCAATCAGGCTCACACGGCCGAGGGTTTTGCGGGTCTTCGCTTGCATGGATTGGCTTCCTTTGCTTTTCCGGACGGCGTGTGTCACCGCGCCGTCTCCACCTCAGGAAAATGCACGGATCATGCCAGCGGCCACGGTGTGGTGCGTCGCTTCGTCCACCAGGATGAAGGCGCCGGTCGCCGGATTGTCGCCGTAGGCATCGCACACGATCGGCTTCTGCAGGCTGATGTTGACCGTGCCGATGTCGTTCAGCGCGATCTGCTTGCGCCCGGTTTCGTGCGACAGCGTGTGCACGTCCAGCACGCGCTCGACTTCCGACACGCGCGCGAACACGGTGGCGGTTGTGTGCTTGAGCACGTACTTGCGGGCCGGGTTCAGCTCGTGCTCGTCGAACCAGCAGAGATCGGCATGCAGCTTCCTGGCGGCGTTGGCGGCAGTCGTCGGCGCCGCGACGATGGTATCGCCGCGCGAGACGTCGACGTCATCGGCCAGCCGCACGGTGATGGTTTCGCCCGGGCCGGCGGAGTCGGCGGCGCCGTTGGGCGTCAGCACTTCGGCAACCGTCGTCTCGCGGTTGGCGGGCAGCACGCGCACGGCCTGGCCCACGCGCACGGTACCGGCTTCGACGCGGCCCATGTAGCCGCGGAAGTCGTCCGCCTGCGACCCGTCCTGGCGCGCCACGAGCTGGACCGGGAAGCGCAGCGCATCGTCACCTACCGGTGCCGTCTCTTCCACCTTCAGGTCTTCGAGCAGCGCCAGCAGCGGCTCGCCCTGGTACCACGGCATGGCTTCGGACGCATGCACGATGTTGTCGCCGCGCAGGGCCGAGACCGGCACGTAGCGCACCGCATGTTCGTGATCCTGCAGGCCGAGTTGTACGGCCAGCGCATCGTAGGCGGTGCGGATTTCGTTGAAGCGCGCTTCGCTGTAGTCGACCAGGTCCATCTTGTTGACGGCCACGATCACGTGCTGCAGTTCGAGCAGCTTGACGATGGCCGAATGGCGCTTGGTCTGGGCGAGCAGTTGCGCCTTGCCGTCCACGGTCGTCACGCGCGTGGCGTCGATCAGGATGATGGCGGCGTGCGCGGTGGATGCGCCCGTCACCATGTTGCGCGTGTACTGCTCGTGGCCCGGCGTATCGGCAATGATGAACTTGCGGCGTGCGGTCGAGAAGTAGCGGTATGCCACATCGATCGTGATGCCCTGCTCGCGCTCGGCTTCCAGCCCGTCGGTCAGCAGCGAGAAGTCGATGTCTTCGCCGGCGGTGCGCTTGTTCTTGGCACGCGTGAGCGCCTGCAGCTGGTCGGTCAGCACGGCCTTGCTGTCGTACAGCAGGCGGCCGATCAGCGTGCTCTTGCCGTCGTCGACCGAACCGGCGGTGATGAAGCGCAGCAGGCCTTGGTGCGTTGCTTGATTCGTCATGATCAGAAATACCCTTCCTTCTTGCGCTTTTCCATCGAGGCTTCGCTCGTCTGGTCGTCCATGCGCGTGGCACCGCGTTCGGTGATTTCGGTGATGGCCGTCTCGGCGATGATCTCGGCCGGTGTGGCGGCGGTACTCGCCACCGGGCACGTGCAGCTGATGTCGCCCACCGTGCGGAAGCGAACCGACAGGACTTCGCTCACATCGCCGTCGGCCTTGGGCGTAATCGGCGTGACCGGCACCAGCAGGCCGTTCTTGCGCACGACTTCACGCTGGTGCGCGTAGTAGATCGGCGGCAGGGCGAGGTTCTCGCGGGCGATGTACTGCCAGACGTCGAGCTCCGTCCAGTTCGAAATCGGAAACACGCGCATCTGTTCGCCCTGCGCCATGCGGGCGTTGTACAGGCTCCAGAGTTCAGGGCGCTGGGCCTTCGGGTCCCACTGGCCGAACTCGTCGCGGAACGAGAAGATGCGCTCCTTGGCGCGGGCCTTCTCTTCGTCGCGGCGGGCCCCGCCCATCAGGGCGTCAAAGCCGTGGGCTTCGATGGTTTCGAGCAGCGTGACGGCCTGGGCGGCGTTGCGCGAATCGGTTTCCTTGCGCAGGCGTACGGTGCCGCGCTTGATGGAATCCTCCACATGGCCGACCACCAGGCGCGCGCCAAGCTCGGCCACGCGCTGGTCGCGGAACGCGATCACTTCCGGGTAGTTGTGACCCGTGTCGATGTGCACCAGCGGAAACGGCAGTTCGATCTTGCGGTCGCCCAGCCGGAAGGCCTTGAGCGCCAGGTGCAGCATGACGATCGAATCCTTGCCGCCCGAGAAGAGCAGTGCCGGGTTGCGGCACTCGGCCACCACTTCGCGGATGATGTAGATCGACTCGGCTTCGAGCCAGTCGAGGTGGTCGTTCTGCACAGGCGTCAGCGCCGTGCCGGGGATCTCGCTCATCACTCCCATCTTCATTTCCTCAAGCTTTGTGCGACAGGTTTGTCGCATGCAGACCGCATTCCTTGCTGTCGCGCGATTCCCACCACCAGCGGCCGGCGCGCACGTCTTCGCCGGCGCGTACCGCACGCGTGCAGGGCTCGCAGCCGATGCTGGGGTAGCCCTTGTCGTGCAGCGCATTGGTGGGCACGTTGTGCTGCTCGAGGTAGGCCCAGACCTCGGCCTCCGTCCAGTCGAACAGCGGGTTGTACTTGGCGATGCCGCGAGCGTCGTCGTCTTCGGCAAACGGCAGGTCGGCACGCGTCACGGCCTGCTCGCGGCGCTGGCCGGTGAGCCATGCATCGGCATCTTTGAGCGCGCGGTTCAGCGGCACCACCTTGCGGATGTTGCAGCAGGCCTTGCGCAGCTCGATGCTGTCGTAGAAGGCGTTCAGGCCGTGGTCGCGCACGTAGGCCTCGACGGCGCGGGCGTCCGGTGCGTATTGCTCGATCGCATGACCGTAGTGCTCGCGGATGCGGTCGAGCATTGCCAGCGTTTCGGCATGCAGCCGGCCCGTCTGCAGCGTGAAGATCGGCAGGTGTGCACGCACCGCCTCGGGGCTGCGCAGGATGGCGTCGGTCACGACCATGTCTTCGGCGGCCAGGCTCGTGGCGAACTTCGCCACACCGTGCTTGCCGGCGATTTCAGCCAGGCGCGCGAACAGCGTGGCCTCCTTGGCCGCCAGCGCCTGCGCCGTGCCGGTGTACGGAGGACGCGTCCACAGCGCCGGTCGCCCGATCGCGGACACCGGCACTTCCGACACGCTCACGTCCTGAACGTCGCTCACGCGGCCTCCTGCACGGCACGCTCGCGGCGGAACAGCGGGCGCGGGTCGTCGATGGCGCCCTGGTAGCGCACGCTGATCTCGCCGAAGCCGTTCAGCGCATCCTCGATGCTCTTGTCGGCGCGCACGGCGTAGGCGTCGAAACCGCAGCGGCGCATGAAGTCGAGCTGGTCGCGCAGCACGTCGCCGATGGCGCGCAGCTCACGCGTGAAGCCCAGGCGCTGGCGCAGCAGGAACGCCGTGCTGTAGCCGCGGCCGTCGCGGAAGACCGGGAAATCGACCGCCACCAGCGACAGGTTCGGCAGGTCGGCTTCCAGCGCGAACGGCTCGTCGTCCGGCGCCAGCCACACCGCCAGCGTGCCGGCACGCGCGCGGCCGAGCAGCGCATCGCGATGGGCTTGCCAGAATGCCAGCGGCACGATGGCGTGCGAAGCGGCATCCACTTCGGCTTGCGTCAGCTCGCCGCCTTCGGGGGCGCGCAGCACCGTCCACGCGTCCGCCACGATCTGCGGGGCACCGTTTTGCAGCTTGATGATCTTGCTCATGTTCGTTTCCCTGGGCTTAGGCAGTCTGCTTGTCGCTGTGGGCATAGACACGTTCCTTGAACGGCGTCAGCCCGATGCGGTGATAGGTGTCGATGAACCGCTCGTCGTCCGTGCGGTGGGCCACGAAGGTGTCGATGATGCGTTCGATCACGTCGGGCATTTCCTCGGCCTTGAACGACGGGCCGATGACCTTGCCGATCGCCGAATCGTTGCCCTGCGCGCCGCCCAGCGACACCTGGTACCACTCCTCGTCGTGCTTATCGACACCGAGAATGCCGATGTTGCCGACGTGGTGATGGCCGCACGAGTTCATGCACCCCGAGATGTTGAGCGACAGCTCGCCCAGGTCGTACACGTAATCGAGGTCATCGAAGCGCGCCTGGATGGCCTGCGCGATGGGGATCGACTTGGCATTGGCCAGCGAGCAGAAATCGCCGCCCGGGCACGCGATGATGTCGGTCAGCAGGCCGATGTTGGCGGTCGCCATGCCGTTGGCCTTGGCCAGCTGCCACAGCTCGAACAGATCGCGCTTCTTCACGTCGGGCAGGATCAGGTTCTGCTCGTGTGCGACACGCACTTCCCCAAAGCCGAAGCGCTCGGACCAATCCGCCACCAGCGACATCTGCTCGGCGGTGGCATCGCCCGGCGGCTGCGCCACGCCCGGCTTGAGCGACAGCGTCACCGCTGCGTAGCCGGGCACGCGGTGCGCATGCACGTTCCGGCTGACCCAGCGCGCAAACGCCTTGTTCTCGAGCAGTGCCTTCTCGTAGCCGGCGTCGGTGTCGGCCAGCTTCTCGTAGGCGGGCGGTGCGAAGAACTTGGCCACGCGGTCGAACTCGGCCTGCGTGATGGTCGACGGGCCGTCCTTCGTGGCCTGCCATTCCTCTTCCACCTGGCGCGCGAATTCTTCGGCGCCGATGGCCTTGACCAGGATCTTGATGCGCGCCTTGAACTTGTTGTCGCGGCGGCCGTAGCGGTTGTACACGCGGATGGCCGCCTCGATGTACGACAGCATGTGCTGCCACGGCAGGTCTTCCTTGATGATCGCGCCGAGGATCGGGGTGCGGCCCATGCCGCCACCGGCCAGGATGCGCAGCAGCGTCTGGCCGTTCTTTTCGTACACATACACGCCGATGTCGTGCAGCTGGGTCACGGCGCGGTCTTCGCGCGTGGCCGAAATGGCGATCTTGAACTTGCGCGGCAGGAAGGCAAACTCCGGGTGGAACGTCGACCACTGGCGCAGGATTTCCGCCAGCGGACGCGGATCGACGAACTCATCCGGCGCAACGCCCGCAAACTGGTCGGTCGTGATGTTGCGCACGCAGTTGCCGGAGGTCTGGATGGCGTGCATTTCCACCGACGCCAGCTTGGCGAGGATGTCGGGCACCTGTTCCAGCTCGATCCAGTTGTACTGGATGTTCTGGCGCGTGCTGAAGTGGCCGTAGCCGCGGTCGTGCTCGGCGGCGATGTGGCTGAGCATGCGCAGCTGGTTGGCACGCAGGTGGCCGTATGGGATCGCCACGCGCAGCATGTAGGCGTGGCGCTGGTAGTACAGGCCGTTCTGCAGGCGCAGCGGCAGGAACTCTTCTTCCGTCAGTTCGCCCGAAATACGGCGGCGCACCTGGTCGCGGAACTGCGCAACGCGGTCGGCGACGAGGCGGTGATCGTAAGCGTCGTATTGGTACATGACTGTTCAGTCCATTCCGGCTGGCGCCGGCGTGCGATTCAATTTGGGGGAAAGCGTTTCGTGATGTGGCTGCTGCCGTCGCTCAACGACAGCAGCAACACACAAGCAGGGTCGGCATGACGTTGCGCATCACGACACCAGCTTGATGGCCGTGACCGTCAGCGTGGCGGCAAGCGCGCCGCGCACCAGACGTTCCGGCAGATTCCTGGACAGGCGCGCCCCCAGCCAGATGCCGGGGATGGAGCCCACCAGCAGCGAGGCCAGCAGGTTCCAGTCGATCGTGCCGAGGTACATGTGGCCCAGGCCTGCCACGGCGGTCAGCGGCACGGCGTAGGCGATGTCGGTGCCGGCCACCTCGGCGCTCTTCAATTCGGGGTACAGGATCAGGATGAGCGTCGCGCCGACGGCGCCGGCGCCAATCGACGACACCGTCACCAGCACCCCGAGCACCACGCCGACGATGATGGTTGCCACAGCCAGCGTCGAGCCCTGCAGGCGATAGCGCGGGTTGCGGGCGAGCCAGCCCAGCACACGCTGGCGGAACAGCAGCGAGATCACCGTCAGGATGACTGACACGCCGATCGTCACGCGGATCACGTGCATCCACTCGGCATCGAGGTTGCCCGCGTTCTTCAGCACGATCACCGTGATCAGCGCGGCCGGCAGGCTACCGAGGCACAGGCGCTTGACGATGTCCCAGCGGACATGCCCATGGCTGCGGTGCGCGATCGTGCCGACACCCTTGGTCAGCGAGGCGAATGCCAGATCGGTGCCCACAGCGGTCGCCGGCGAAAAGCCGAACATCAGCGTCAGCAGCGGGGTCATCAGCGAACCGCCGCCCACGCCCGTCAGGCCGACCAGCAGGCCGACCAGCAGACCGGAAACCGTATAAGCAAGCGTCATGGCGCGGGGGACACGAGGGACAGTGTGGGCGTGTTATCACGAAGTTCGAGCATCGTAATGAAGCGGCCTCATATCCCAAACCAATAAAAAATTGTTTGTTTATATGGCGTCGGTTATAAGTAGCGTTCTGATCGCTCGCTTTTCTTCGCATCCGATCGCGCGCCATGAACCTTCATCAATTTCGCTTCGTTCGCGAGGCCGTCCGGCAGAAATTCAACCTGACCGAGGCGGCGAAAGCGCTCTACACATCACAACCCGGGGTCTCCAAGGCCATCATCGAGCTGGAAGAGGAACTGGGTGTCGATATCTTCACGCGGCACGGCAAGCGCATCCGGGGTCTCACGGAGCCCGGCCGACGCATTCTCGCTTCCGTCGAGCGGGTACTGGAGGAAGTCGAAACCCTCAAGCGCGTGGGCAAGGACTACGCGGCGCAGGACCAGGGCAACTTCACCATCGCGACCACGCACACGCAGGCCCGTTACGCACTGCCCAAGGCGATCGCCGAATTCACGCGCAAGTACCCGAAGGTGCGCCTGTCCATTCAGCAGGGCACGCCGGCGCAGATCGCCGAGATGGTGCTGCACGACCAGGCCGACCTGGCCATCGCCACCGAAGGGCTTTCGCAGATCAAGGACCTGATCTCGATCCCGGGCTACCAGTGGCAGCACGTGGTGGTGACGCCGCCCGACCACCCGCTCCTCTCCCGCCCGAACCTGACGCTCGACGACTTGAAGGGCTATCCGATCATCACGTACGACCAGCACTTTGCCGGCCGTCCGAAGATCGACCACGCATTCGAGCTGCGCCAGATGAAGCCGGACATCGTGCTCGAGGCCATCGACGCGGATGTGATCAAGACCTACGTGGAAGTCGGCCTGGGTGTGGGCATCGTGGCCGGCGTCGCGTTCGATGCCGAGCGCGACCGCAACCTGCGCGCAATTCCGGCCGGGCACCTGTTCGGCACCAACGTCACCCACCTGGGCATCAAGCAGGGGGCGTACCTGCGTGGCTTCGTCTACACATTCATCGAACTGTTCGCGCCGACGCTCACGCGCAAGCTGGTCGAGCAGCTGATGTCCGGCGAGCACGAAGCGTACGAGCTTTGAATCGCCCCGAATTCCGCCTGACATGCCTGGAGACCTCATGACGACCCGACGTCGCCGCCTCTTCGACCGTATATGCGGCCTCGCGCTGTTCGCCGGCGCTGCCGCCATCGCCCTGCCCGCCCACGCCGATATCCGCGTCGGCGTGGTGCTGTCGAGCACCGGACCCGCCGCGGCCATCGGCATCCCGAGCAAGAACACCGTGCAGATGTGGCCCGCGACGATCGGGGGCCAGCGCGCGCAGGTCATCATCCTCGACGATGCATCGGACCCTTCGGTGGCGGTGCGCGATGTGCGCAAGCTGATCGCCGAAGAGAAGGTCGATGTGATCGTCGGCCCGACCATCGCGCCGACGGCGCTCGCCTCGCTCGACGCCGTGGCCGAAGGGCAGACGCCCATGGTGGCGCTGGCCGCCTCCGCCTCCATCGTCGAACCGCAGGACGCCAAGCGCCACTGGGCCTTCAAGATGCCCCAGAACGATTCGCACATGGCGACGCTCGTCACGCAGCACATGGCGGATACCGGCGTGCGTACCGTCGGCTTCATCGGTTTTGCCGACGCGTATGGCGAGAGCTGGTGGCGCGAGTTCTCGAAGCTGGCCGACGTGCGCAAGCTGCACGTCGTCGCCAACGAGCGCTTTGCGCGCACGGACGCCAGCGTCACCGGGCAGGCGCTCAAGCTGATGGCCGCCCGGCCGGATGCCATCCTGATCGCGGGCTCGGGCACGCCGGCCGCGCTGCCCGAGCGCACCCTGGTCGAGCGCGGCTACAAGGGCCGGATCTACCAGACGCATGGCATCGCCAGCACGGAATTCCTGAAAGTCGGCGGCAAGGACGTGGAAGGCACGCTGTTCCCCACCGGCCCGGTCGTCGTCGCCCGCGAGTTGCCAGCCAGCCATCCGGTGCGCAAGGTCGCGGTGGAATTTGCCGAGCGCTACGAGGCCAGGTACGGCCCCAACACTGTCACGCAGTTTGCGGGCGATGCGTGGGGCGCGTGGCAGTTGCTCGACAATGCCACCGCCCGTGCGCTCAAGACCGGCACGCAGCCGGGCACCCCGGCCTTTCGCGCCGCCCTGCGCGACGCGCTGGAAACCACGCGAGACCTGACCGTGCCCAACGGCGTGCTGAACCTGAATGCACAGGATCACCAGGGCTTCGACCAGCGCTCGCGCGTGATGGGCATCATCAGGAACGGCCGGTTCGCCTACGCCGGCCCGCGTTAAACCCGAGCAACACAGATTCGAGATTCGCCATGACACGACTCGCCTTCATCGGCCTCGGCAACATGGGCACGCCGATGGTCCAGCACCTGATCGCCGCCGGCCATACCGTGCGTGCCTATGTGCGCCGCCCGGAAGCAGCCGACAACGCCCGCGCCCTCGGTGCGGAGCCGGTCGCCACGCCGGCCGAGGCCGCGCGCGACGCGGAGGTCATCTTCACCAATGTCACCTCCACCGCCGACGTCGAAGCCGTGCTGCTGGGGCCGGACGGCGTCATCCACGGCGCACCGCGTGGTGCGGTCTGCATCGACCACAGCACGATCTCCGCCGTGGCTACGCGGCGCATTGCGGCGGAACTGGAAGCGGCGGGGCTGGAGTTCCTGGATGCGCCCGTCTCGGGCGGCACGATGGGCGCGCAGAAGGCCACGCTGTCCATCATGGTGGGTGGCAAGCCCGAGGTGCTGGAGCGCGTGCGCCCGCTGCTTCAGCTGCTGGGCACGACCATCACCTATATCGGTGCGGCCGGGTCGGGCCAGGTTGCCAAGGCGTGCAACCAGATCGTGCAGGTCATCAACATCCAGGGCATTGCCGAAGCGATGCTGTTTGCGCGCGAGCAAGGCACCGACCCCGCGCGCGTGCTGGACGCCATCCGGCCCGGCTTTGCCGGCAGCCGCATGCTCGACATGATGGGCCCCAAGATGGCCGAGCGAAACTTTGCCGCCGGCATCGAAGCGCGCCTGCACGACAAGGACTTCGGCCTCGTGCGCGAGATCGCCCACGAGCTGGGCCTGCAGATGCCGGCGATGGAGCTGGTGGCCTCGCAGCTCAACGCGCTGGTGGCCAACGGCTGGGGATACGACGATACGTCGTCCTTGCTGCGCGTGCTGGAACTGCAGAACGCACACAAGGCGGGCTGAGCCGCGGCCCGTCGCCCCGCCTGCCTTGTTGGGCGAGCCGAACTTCTGGCATAATTGCCGGCTCGTTCGCACCTGCCCGGGTGGTGAAACAGGTAGACGCAGGGGACTCAAAATCCCCCGCCGCAAGGCGTGTCGGTTCGAGTCCGACCCCGGGCACCAGATTCCAAAGCCGCTTCTGTTGATGCAGAAGCGGCTTTTTCATTGCACGTCCGGCAGGACGAGGATGCAGGACAACGCGCCCGGCGCGGCGTGGGATAATCCCTGTTTTGCCCCGGGCGTGGCTCAAGAGGCCGGTTGCACGGGCGCGCGAGGGCCTGTATCCGCGTGGCCCGCCCCACAATCGACTTGCTTCCGTACCCAAAATGCCCGCATACCGTTCCAAAACCTCCACCGCCGGCCGCAACATGGCGGGGGCCCGCTCGCTGTGGCGCGCCACCGGCATGAAAGACGAAGATTTCCAGAAGCCGATCATCGCGGTCGTCAACTCGTTCACGCAGTTCGTGCCCGGGCACGTGCACCTGAAAGATCTCGGCCAACTCGTCGCGCGCGAGATCGAAGCCGCCGGCGGCGTCGCGAAGGAATTCAACACGATCGCCGTCGATGACGGCATCGCCATGGGCCACGACGGCATGCTGTATTCGCTGCCGAGCCGCGACATCATCGCCGACTCGGTCGAATACATGGTCAACGCGCATTGCGCCGACGCCATGGTCTGCATCTCGAACTGCGACAAGATCACGCCGGGCATGCTGATGGCCGCGATGCGCCTGAACATTCCGGTGATCTTCGTGTCGGGCGGCCCGATGGAAGCCGGCAAGACGCGCCTCGCGAACCCGGTCACCAAGACCGTCCAACTGAAGAAGCTCGACCTCGTCGACGCGATGGTGATCGCGGCCGACCAGTCGTATTCAGATGCCGAAGTCGCGGAAGTCGAACGCTCGGCGTGCCCGACCTGCGGCTCATGCTCGGGCATGTTCACCGCGAACTCGATGAACTGCCTGACCGAAGCGCTCGGCCTGGCGCTGCCGGGCAACGGCACCGTCGTCGCGACGCACGCGGACCGCGAGCAGCTGTTCAAGCGCGCCGGCCGCCGCATCGTCGAGCTGACCCGCGAATACTACGAACAGGAGAACGACCGCGTGCTGCCGCGCTCGGTCGGCTTCAAGGCGTTCGAAAACGCGATGACGCTCGACATCGCGATGGGCGGTTCGACCAACACGATCCTGCACCTGCTGGCGATTGCTCAGGAAGCCGGCATCGACTTCACGATGAAGGACATCGACCGCCTGTCGCGCGTCGTGCCGCAGCTGTGCAAGGTCGCGCCGAACACGAACAAGTACCACATCGAGGACGTGCATCGCGCCGGCGGCATCATGGCGATCCTCGGCGAGCTCGACCGTGCCGGCAAGCTGCACACCGACGTGCCGACCGTGCATGCGCCCACGATGAAGGACGCGCTGGATCAGTGGGACATCGTCCGCACGTCCGATGAAGCCGTGCAGACGTTCTACCGCGCCGGTCCCGCCGGTATCCCGACGCAGGTCGCGTTCAGCCAGAACACGCGCTGGCCGAGCCTCGACCTCGATCGCGCCGAAGGCTGCATCCGCTCGTACGAGCATGCGTTCTCGAAGGAAGGCGGCCTCGCCGTGCTGACCGGCAATATCGCGCTCGACGGCTGCGTGGTGAAGACGGCCGGCGTCGACGAGAGCATCCTCGTGTTCGAGGGCACCGCGCACGTGACCGAATCGCAGGACGAAGCGGTCGAGAACATCCTCAACGACAAGGTGAAGGCCGGCGACGTGGTGATCGTGCGCTACGAAGGGCCGAAGGGCGGCCCCGGCATGCAGGAAATGCTGTACCCGACGAGCTACATCAAGTCCAAAGGCCTGGGCAAGGCGTGCGCGCTGCTGACGGATGGCCGCTTCTCGGGAGGCACCTCGGGCCTGTCGATCGGGCACTGCTCGCCGGAAGCGGCGGCAGGCGGCGCGATCGGCCTCGTGCGCGACGGCGACCGCATCCGCATCGATATCCCGAACCGCACGATCAACGTGCTCGTGTCGGACGAGGAACTTGCACGCCGCCGCGAAGAGCAGAACGCCAAGGGCTGGAAGCCGGCGAAGCCGCGTCCGCGCAAGGTGTCGGCAGCGCTGAAGGCCTACGCGAAGCTCGTGATGTCGGCCGACAAGGGCGCCGTGCGCGACCTGTCGCTGCTGGACGACTGACCCCGGCGCAACTGCTGCTGAAGCCGCTCTCCGGAGCGGCTTTTTTCTTGGTGGCGATGCGCAAGCCCGCCAGGCTCGGAATCGACTACGGGTTCACCGCAAGCCGGCTCCGGCGCTGCGCCACCTGCAGCAGCACCAGCAATAGGCCCCCGGCCGCGATGAGCGCACCGGCCACGGGCACCGCCGCATAGCCGAAACCCGCCGAAATGACCGCGCCGCCGGCCGCCGCTCCGAGCGCGTTGCCCAGATTGAACGCCCCCACGTTGATCGACGACGCCAAACCGGGGGCCTCCGCGGCCGCGCGCATGACGCGCATCTGCAGCGGCGGCACGACGGCAAACGTGGCAATGCCCCACACCAGCAACGCAGCTGCGGCGCCGGCATGCGTTTTTGCAAGCACGGGAAAGGCCAGCATCGTCGCGATCAGGAGCACCAGGAAACCGATGAGGCTGCCGTCGAGCGAGCGATCCGCCAGCCGGCCTCCCGCCATGTTGCCGATGGAAAACCCAACGCCGATCAGCACGAGCATGGCCGTCACGAAAGCGGGGGTGGCGCCGGTCAGCTGGGCCAGCGTGGGGGCCACATAGGTGTACAGCGTGAACATCGCGCCGGCGCCCAGCACCGTGGTCAGCAGCGCACCCACGACGACGGGGCGCGTCAGCACGCGCAGCTCGGCGCGCAGGTTCGGCATCTTGCCGGCGTCACCCTTGGGCAACGCCGCGAACAGGCCCGCGATGGCGATGAGGCCGAGGCTCGCCGTCGCCATGAACGACATGCGCCAGCCGATCATCTGGCCGAGCCACGTGGCCGCCGGCACGCCGCCCACGTTGGCAATCGTCAGCCCCATGAACATGGTCGCCACGGCGCTCGCCTGCTTCTCGCGCGGTACGAGGCTCGCCGCCACCACGGAGCCCAGCCCGAAGAACGCGCCATGGTTCAGGCTGGTCACCAGACGCGCAAGCAGCAGCGTCGTGTAATTCGGCGCGATGGCCGACAACAGGTTGCCGAGCGTGAAGATGCTCATCAGCGCAATCAACGCCGAGCGGCGCGGCCAACGTGCCAGCAGCAGCGTCATGACGGGCGCACCGAGCATCACGCCGATGGCATAGGCGCTGATGAGCATGCCGGCCTGCGGAATCGATACGTGCACGCCTTCGGCAATCACGGGCAGCAGGCCCATGGGCGAGAACTCGGTGGTCCCGATGCCGAACGCGCCGGCTGCGAGTGCGAGCAACGGCAGCGTTGCGCTGACGGGTGCGCGATCAGAGGAAGCGGGTGTGGCATGCATGCCGCAAAACTCCTGGGCAAGACGCGGAAAGCCGACGGCATCGTGGCCCGACGCTCCGCAAACGTTTTGACAGGCTCGCAGTGTGCTGTCTTTGCCGTGCCGGAAAAACCCGTTGGGGGACCAAACAGTCTTGCGCGGAATTCAACAATCTCGGGCCCGTTATGGCGCACCTGCGGCATCACGGCCGTTTCCGGTGGACATCGCCAGATATATCATGTTGTGATACATTCGGGCCGAAACGCTGATTCCATCATGTCTGCCACCAATCCACGACCGTTGTCCAAGCAGGATTTCGAGACCCTTTCCGATTTCCGCTACCACCTGCGTCGCTTCCTGCGTGCCTCTGAAGACCTGATCCACTCCAAGGGCATCACGCCGTTGCAGTACCAGTTGCTGCTGCACGTGAAGGGCTACGCCGGGCGCGAGTGGGCGACCGTGGGCGAGCTCGCCGAGCGGCTGCAGGCGTCTGCGCACGGCACCGCGGCCCTGGTCACGCGCTGCGAGGAAGCCGGCCTGGTCGAGCGCCGCCAGAGCGACGCCGATGCGCGGCAGGTCGAAGTCCACCTCTCCAGGAAGGGCGATCGTCTCGTCGCGCTGCTGGCTGGGCTGCACCAGAGCGAGCTGTCGGCCTTCAGCCGCGCCTTCAAGATCCCGCATCTCGACCAAGCCGCTGACCCCTCCGCCGCGCAGTCACGTCATGCAAACCCCTGAACACTCGCTGCATCGGCGCGACTTTGCGACCGACACCACATTGTTCCGCACGACTGCGCTGGCGGTGGTCATTGCCGCATTTGCCACGCTGGCGGCGGTGGTGCTGCTCAACCTGATCCGCTTCTTCACCAACCTGTTCTTCTTCCAGACGCTGTCATTGGCGGATCGCTCGCCGGCCACCAACACGCTCGGGATCTGGGTGGTCGCGATCCCGCTCATCGGCGGGTTGATCGTTGGGCTGATGGCGCGCTTCGGGTCGGAGAAGATCCGCGGCCACGGCATTCCCGAAGCCATCGAGGCCATCCTGTTCGGCAAGAGCAAGATGTCGTCGAAAGTGGCGGTGCTCAAGCCGCTGTCGTCGGGCATCGTGATCGGCAGCGGCGGGCCGTTCGGTGCGGAAGGCCCGATCATCATGACGGGCGGTGCGGTGGGCTCGTTGTTTGCGCAGTTCTTCAAGCTCACCGCCGCCGAGCGCAAGACGCTGCTGGTGGCCGGTGCCACGGCCGGCATGACGGCAGTGTTCGGCACGCCGGTGGCCGCGCTGCTGCTGGCCGTCGAGTTGCTGCTGTTCGAATGGCGCCCGCGCAGCATGCTGCCGGTGGCAGTGGCGTGCGCGGTCGCGGGCTTCCTCCGTGTGCTCGTGCTGGAGCCCGGCCCCCTCTTCCCGCTGGAAACCGCACCGGCGACGCTGCCGGCGCTCGGCTCGTGCATTGTCGCCGGGCTGCTGTGCGGCGCGCTGGCACGGTCGCTGTCGATAGCGCTGTACAAGACCGAAGACCTGTTTGGCCGCCTGCCGATCCACTGGATGTGGTGGCCGGCCATCGGTGGGCTCGTGGTCGGCATCGGCGGCTATTTCGAGCCGCGCGCGCTGGGCGTCGGCTACGACGTCATCGGCGACCTGCTGCACAACCACCTGGCCATCGGCGTGGCGCTGGCGCTGCTGGTCGTCAAGGCGATCATCTGGGTGATCGCGCTGGGCTCGGGCACCTCGGGTGGCGTGCTGGCCCCGCTGCTGATGATGGGCGCCGGGCTTGGCGTGCTGATCGGCCCCGTGCTGTCGGGCGGCGATCCGGGCCTGTGGCCGCTCGTCTGCATGGCCGCCACGCTGGCTGGCGTGCTGGGCGCCCCGCTCACCGCCATTGTCTTCGCCTTCGGGCTCACGCACGATGTGAATGCCCTGCTGCCGATCCTGCTGGCGGTAGCGGTGTCCTATGGCTTTGTCGTGCTGACCATGCCGCGCTCGATCATGACCGAGAAGATCGCGCGCCGCGGCTTCCACATCTATCGCGAATACGCCGTCGACCCGCTCGAGCGCCACGCCGTCGATGAAGTGATGACGCGCTCGGTGCAGACCATCGATGCGCACGCCACGCTGCAGGAGACGCTGGCCACGCGCTTTGGGGCCAAGCAGGCGCACCGCGCATTCCCGGTGGTGCGCGATGGCGCCCTCGTCGGCATGCTCGACCGCGAGGCGCTACTGGCCGGCCAGGCGCGCGGCGCGCACACCGTGGCTGAACTGTTCGGCGCCAACGCACCGTCAATGGCGCTGCCCGGCGAGACCTGCCGCATCGTCGCCACACGGCTGGCCGTGCATGGGCTGGAGCGGCTGCCCGTGGTGGCCGATTCGCAATCGCGCCGCGTGGTGGGCATCGTCTCGCGCAGCGACCTGGTCAAACCGTCGCTCGCGTTCTTCGACGAGGAGCAGCGCCGGGAGCGCTTCCGCCGGGTGCCGCTGTCGGGCACACGCACACACCTCGAGCTGCGCCGCCGTCGCAACGGGCGCGCCAGCCAGGCCCGCTGATCTCAGCCGGCCACGTGCCGGTTGCGGCCGCTTTCCTTGGCGCGATAAAGCGCAAGGTCTGCGCGCTTGAGCATCTCCGATGCGGTATCGCCCGGCCGGCGGGCCGTCATGCCCATGCTGACGGTCATCGACAGGCCGGTGGGAAAGTTGTCGTCGGTCTCGGCCACGGAGGCGCGCAGGTGCTCCGCGACTTCCGTTGCCGCGTCCAGCGTCGTGCGGCCCATGACGATGGCGAATTCCTCGCCGCCCAGGCGGCCGACCATGTCGCTGCTGCGCAGGACCGCGGTGGCAAGGGAGGCGAAGCGCTGCAGCGCCAGATCGCCTACCGCGTGGCCCCATGTATCGTTGATGCGCTTGAAGTGATCGAGATCGGCGAGCACCAGCACAAGCGGCTCGCCGCGGTTGTGCGCACGCATCAGCACCGTATCGAACAGCGCCAGAAAGCGCCGGCGCGTGAGCACGCCGGTCAGGTGGTCGAAGTGCGCCTCGTTGGCCAGTGCGCTGTTGGTGCGCTGCAGCCGCTGGTTCAGATGCCGCGTGACGCGATGATGCTGCCGTTCGCGCACCAGCGACCACACCACCAGAACGAACGTCGCCAGCACGCTCACGAAGAGCACGAAACAGAGGGTGCGATTGCGAGTGTGGTCCGCAATCTGCTGGCTCCACGCGGGCAGCGGCTCGGCCACGACGACGGTGAGATCGGCACTGGCATTGCGTGACACCGTCAGCGACGGCATTGCGCTGCCCTCGCGCCAGGCCAGCGTATCGCGGACGTCCTGCGGCACCCATCGCGGCACCGGGTGATGCGGCTGCGCGGCGGACTGGTACGGCCAGACGTCGAAGTCGACGCGCTGGTACGCGTCGTACCGATCGGTGGCGCTCATCTGCTGCAGACGGGCGCCCGGCAGCATCTTGCCGACCAGCGACGCGTCAGTCGACAGGATGATCAGCCCGTTTGCGTCAGCGACCAGCGAGGTCGGGTGCGATACCCAGTGCTGCAGGCGTGCCAGACTGACCTTGGTGCCCATCGCCGCAACGAGGTAGCCGCCCGCGTCGTACACCGGCGCGGCGAAGAACAACCCGGGCACGCCGGTGACACGCCCGACCGTGAACTGCTCGCCCAACCCGCCGAGCATCGCCTCCTTCATGTACGGCTGCATGCTCGACAGCACGCCGATGAACGACTCCGGGTGTCCGGCGATGTTGCCCAGCACCACATAGTGGTGCCGATTGACCACCCAGACGTAGTCGAGGCCGAGGTTGCCGGCGGTCGTACTCAGGAACGCGTTGATGTCGGCAACCTCCGGATACGACTGCGCCTCCTTGGCGCGCGAGCCCTGGTCCATCAGGCTCCAGCGGCGCGTATCGATGCGGTTGACCGCGCGCGGGATGGCATCGATCTGCGCGAGCGTCTGCGGAATGGCGCGCAGCAGGGCGACGTCGGCCGTGATCTGGCTCGACATGCCCTCGGCCACCTGGGCGGCAAGCTGGCGCCGGGCTTCGACCATCTGTTGCACGTCGCGCGCGGCAATCATGTCCGCGACGATGCATGCGGCAATCCAGCACGTTCCCACGCCGACCACCACCGCGGTCAGCGCAAGCGCGAGCCGGATCGCACGCCGCCGCGCCGGGCTGGGCGAAGATACCGCGGGCGCCGGGGGCTCCATGTCAGGCCCCACCGCTCAGGAAATGCGCCACCGTCGGATACCGCAGCACCACGCGCAGCTCGCGCATCAGGCGGGCATTACGCAGACGGCGCGATTCGCTCATGAACGACAGCAGCGTCGGCTCGATCTGCTGCGTGGCATCGGCCCGCGAGATGCGCGGCGGACGCGGCAAGCCGCGGGCATCGGCCACGGCGTCGAAGTAATCGCCCATGCGCAACTCCGACGCATCGCTTGCATGCACGATGCGCTGCGGCCTGCCGCGGAACAGCGCCGCGATCAATGCCCGCGCGAGATCGTCGGCGTGAATATGGTTGGTGTAGACATCGTCCTCGGCGCGCAAGGCTGGTGTGCCGCGCTCCAGCCGGGCGGTCGGCAGGCGCTCGGCCGCATAGATTCCGGGGATGCGCAGGATGGACGTGCGCCAGCCGCCGCCTGCTCCGAACCAGCGCACGCGGCGCTCGGCGGCCACGCGGCGCTGGGCACGGGCGGTGGCCGGCTTCACGGGGCGGCTTTCTTCCACCCAGGCGCCGCCGGCATCGCCGTACACGCCGCTCGTGCTGGCGTACACGAACGCACGCGCCTGGAGGCGGGTTTTCAAGCGACCCGTGAAGCGGCCAGACGTGCGCGGCCGCTCGGGTAAAATGCGATGCTTTGTGGCCCGGGGGCTCCGGGCGGGACGCGCGAGCGCATGCAGCAGCGCGCCGGTGCGTGGATCGTCGCGGCCGGTGGCGGGCGGCGGTGCCAGGTGCAGGACGCGCTGGCTCAACCCGCGCAGACGGCGTAGCGACGCGGCATCGTCAAGATTCGCAAGCACCGGCACGGCGCCCGCTTCGCGCAAGGCAGCACGGCCCGCTTCGCGCGACGTGACGGCAAAGACGCGGAAACGCGTGCGCAGCATCGCCAGGCAACGTTGGCCGACGTCCCCGCAGCCGACGATGAGTACGCGCGGAAGCCCCAGACGTGACATGGATTCCGGTGGCCGGGCGACTGCCGGGCTCACCCTCGGATGTGCCGCCGAATGCGCCGCATTCAGGCGACCAGAGACTCTTTTCAACATATTCGGATTGTAGTATGGCTTACCAGATCAACGTGCTGCCCAGCGGCCGCCAGTTCCAGGCCGAAGACGGCGAGACCATCCTTGCAGCGGCGCTTCGCCAGGGCATCGGCCTGCCGTACGGCTGCAAGAACGGCGCATGCGGCTCGTGCAAGGGGCATGTACGCGAGGGCTCGATCGTGCAGGGCAACCATTCGCCCAACGCGCTGTCCGCGCAGGAAGCTTCCGAGGGCCGCGCGCTGTTCTGCTGCGCCACGCCGGCCACGGACGTCACCATTGAAGTGCGCGAAGTGCAAGGCGCCGGCGACGTGCCCATCAAGAAGATCCCGTGCCGCGTGGCGTCCCTGGAAAAGGCCGCGCCCGATGTGACCATCGTCAAGCTGCAACTGCCGGCCACCGAGCGCATGCAGTTCCTGGCCGGGCAGTACGTCGAATTCCTCCTGCGCGACGGCAAGCGCCGCAGCTACTCGATCGCCAATCCGCCGCACGAAGAAGGCCCGATCGAGCTGCACATCCGCCACATGCCGGGCGGCGTATTCACCGACTACGTGTTCGGCGCCAAGGAAGGCGCGCCGGCCATGAAGGAGCGCGACATCCTGCGTTTCGAAGGGCCGCTGGGCAGCTTTTTCCTGCGCGAAGACTCGGACAAGCCGATCATCCTGCTGGCCTCCGGCACGGGCTTCGCGCCCATCAAGGCCATCATCGAGCACGCCCAGTTCATCGGCAGCAAGCGCCCGATGACGCTGTACTGGGGCGGCCGCCGTCCGCAAGACCTGTACATGCACGCCAGGGCCGAGGAATGGGCGCGCACGATCCCGGGTTTCACCTACGTGCCGGTCATCTCGAACGCCCTGCCCGAAGACGCGTGGACGGGCCGCACCGGCTTCGTGCACCACGCTGTGATGGCCGACCACCCAGACCTGTCCAACCACGAGGTCTACGCGTGCGGGGCGCCGGTCATGGTCAATGCCGCCCGCAACGACTTTGCCGCGCAATGCAAGATGCATCCAGACGCGTTCTTTGCCGACTCGTTCACCTCGGAAGCCGACCTGCACCCGGCGGGCTGAGGCGTTGCACAAATCCAAAGACGGTCAAAATTTGGTTTTGACTTGACATGGCATCCGTCTTATTCTTGCGCCTTATGAACCAGGCCCTGCACCTCCGACGCCGCCGTACGTTGCTCCCTTCGGGAAGCCGCGCGGCTGTCTGCTGATTGCATATCGGGTTCGCAGGATTCGACGATCACAAGGCCACGGGGCGACCCCCGTGGCCTTTGTCTTTTTCCCGCCGCTCTTTTCACGCTCTTTTCATTTCCTTGCCGCCTTTTTTCTGGAGCTTCTGCCATGGCGTTTGCTGACTACCCCGTCCAGTCCCTGATGTACATCACCAACCGGCCCGAGATCGTCTTCACCGAGGGCAAGGGCTCGTGGCTGACGGACCACAACGGCAAGCGATACCTGGACTTCGTGCAGGGCTGGGCCGTCAACTGCCTTGGCCACTCGAACGACGGCATGATCGAGGCGCTCAACACCCAAGCCAGGAAGCTCATCAACCCGAGCCCGGCGTTCTACAACGAGCCGATGGCCAAGCTGGCCGGCCTGCTGACCGCGCACAGCTGCTTCGACAAGGTGTTCTTCGCCAACAGCGGCGCCGAGGCCAACGAAGGCGCCATCAAGCTCGCGCGCAAGTGGGGCAAGAAGCATAAGAACGGCGCCTACCAGATCATCACGTTCGACCACAGCTTCCACGGCCGCACGCTCGCCACCATGAGCGCATCCGGCAAGGCAGGCTGGGACACCATCTTCGCGCCGCAAGTGCCGGGCTTCCCGAAGGCCATCCTGAACGACATCGCATCGGTGGAAGCGCTGATCACCGATGAGACGGTCGGCGTGATGCTCGAGCCGGTGCAGGGCGAAGGCGGCGTGCTGCCAGCCACGCCAGAATTCATGCAGCAATTGCGCGCGCTGACCAAGAAGCACAAGATCCTGCTGATCGTCGATGAAGTACAGGCCGGTTGCGGCCGCTGCGGCACGCTGTTCGCCTACCAGCTCTCGAACATCGAGCCGGACATCATGACGCTCGGCAAGGGCATCGGCGGCGGCGTGCCGCTGTCGGCCCTGCTGTGCACCGATGAAGTCGCGAGCTTCGAAGCCGGCGACCAGGGCGGTACGTACAACGGCAACCCGCTCATGACGGCCGTCGGCTGCTCCGTCATCGAGCAGCTGCTGGCCCCGGGCTTCCTGGCCGGTGTGCAGGAGCGCGGTGCGTACCTGCGCACGCAGTTGCTGAAGTTGAGCGAAGAGTTTGGCCTGGCCGGCGAACGCGGTGAAGGCCTGCTCCGCGCCCTGCTGCTCGGCAAGGACATCGGCGGCCAGCTCGTCGAGGCCGCACGCGAGATGAACCCGACGGGCCTGCTGCTCAACGCCCCGCGCCCGAGCATCCTGCGCTTCATGCCCGCGCTGAACGTGACCACCGAAGAAATCGACACGATGATCGGCATGCTGCGTACGCTGCTGAAGGCGCACGCTTGAGCCTCGGCGCTCCACTGGCACAAAGAAAAAGCCCCGCAGACATCGCGGGGCTTTTTTGATGACGCTTCGGAACGCTTACTCGCCCAGATAGGCGGCACGCACCTTCGGGTCGTCGAGCATCTGCTTGGCATCGCCGCTCATGGTGATGAGACCCGAGTCCATCACGTAGCCGCGGTGCGCCGCCTGCAGCGCCAGGCGCGCGTTCTGCTCGACGAGCAGCACCGTCACGCCCTGCGCCGAGATGTCGCGCACGACCTCGAAGATCTTCTCCACCATGATCGGCGAGAGGCCCATCGACGGCTCATCGAGCAGCAGCAGCTTCGGCTGGCTCATCAGCGCGCGCGCCATGGCGAGCATCTGCTGCTCGCCGCCCGACATCGTGCCGGCCAGCTGGTTTGCACGTTCCTTCAGGCGCGGGAAGATGCCGAACATGCGGTCGATGTCCGCCTTGATCTGCGCATCGTCGCTGCGCGTGAAGGCGCCCATCTGCAGGTTCTCGGTGATGGTCATGCGCGCGAACACGCCGCGGCCTTCCGGCACCATCGCCAGGCCCTGCTTGAGCAGGTTGTAGCTCGGCACGCCCTTGATCGACTTGCCCAGATACTGCACGTCGCCGCCGGCCCAGCCCTGCAGGCCGGTGATGGCCTTCATGGTGGTCGTCTTGCCGGCGCCGTTGGCACCGATCAGCGTGACAAGCTCGCCTTCGCGGATCTCCAGATCCACACCCTTGACCGCCTGGATGCCGCCATAGGCAACCTTCAGGCCGTCGATCTTCAACATCACTGGTTTCATTGTTCCGTTCCTCCGCATCAGTGCGCCGATGCGCCGAGGTAGGCCTCGATCACGGCCGGGTTGCTCTGCACTTCCTGCGGCAGACCTTGTGCGATGACCTTGCCGTAGTCAAGCACGGTCAAGCGATTGCACAGGCCCATCACGAGCTTCACGTCGTGTTCGATCAGCAGGATGGTCTTGCCGTCGGAACGGATCTTGTCGAGCAGACCGCGGAGTTCGACCTTTTCAGTCGCGTTCATGCCGGCGGCCGGCTCGTCCAGGGCCAGCAGCTTGGGCTGCGTGGCCAGGGCGCGCGCGATCTCCAGACGACGCTGGTGGCCGTACGACAGGTTGCGCGCCGTGTAGTTGGCGTACTTCCCGATGCCGACGTAGTCGAGCAGGTCGTGCGCCCAGTCCTCGATCGACTGTTCTTCTTCACGGGCAGCCTTCGTGCGGAATACCGCGCCGACCAGGCCGGCCTTCGTGCGGACATGGCGGCCGACCATGACATTCTCGGCCGCGGTCATGTCCCCGAACAGGCGGATGTTCTGGAACGTGCGCGCGATACCGGCCTTGGCCACTTCGTGCACGGCGGTCGGCTGATACGGCGTGCCGCCCAGTACGAATTCACCGGAGTCCGGCGTGTACAGCCCGGTGATGACGTTGAAGAACGTCGTCTTGCCGGCGCCGTTCGGGCCGATCAGGCCGTAGATCTCGCCTTCGCGGATCTCCAGGTTCACATCGGACAGCGCCTGCAGGCCGCCGAAGCGCTTGCTCACTCCTCGAATCGAGAGGAGGACGTTGTTGTTGCTCATGTTGCGTGCCTCCAATCAGATGCGGGACAACCCACCGACCCGCGCCTTCTGCGGACGGTCTTCCTTGCGCGGCGAGGGCCACAGGCCCGCAGGGCGATACAGCATCACCACCACCATGGCCAGGCCGAAGAGCAACTGACGCAGCACTTCCGCTTCCACGATCACATGACCGAACAGCTTGTTCTGAAGCGGCTCAGCCAAGGCGCGCAGCAGTTCCTGGAAGCCCACCAGCAGGATGCCGCCCAGGATCACGCCCGGGATGTGGCCCATGCCGCCCAGCACCACGATCGCCAGGATGTAGATCGACTCCCACAGCACGAACGATTCCGGCGACACGAAGCCCTGGAACGATGCAAACATCGCCCCCGAGACGCCACCGAACGACGCACCCATCGCAAACGCCAGCAGCTTGATGTTGCGGGTGTTGATACCCATCGCCTTGGCAGCGATTTCGTCTTCGCGGATGGCGACCCATGCACGACCGATCCGCGAGTTCTGCAGGCGCAGGCACACGATGATGATGATCGCGGCCAGGATCACGAACAGGTAGTAGTACATATAGACCGAGTCGAAGCGGATGCCGAAGAAATCATGGCGCTTCGAGAAGTCGAACCCAAAGATCTTGACCGGCTCGATCAGGTTGATGCCCTTCGGACCGTTGGTGATGTTCACCGGCCGGTCTAGGTTGTTCATGAAGATGCGGATGATCTCGCCAAAGCCCAGCGTCACGATGGCGAGGTAATCCCCGCGCAGCTTCAGGGTCGGCGCGCCCAGCAGGATGCCGAACAGCGCCGCAAGCCCCGCGCCCAGCGGAATCACCCACCACACCACCAAGTGCAGCCCGTTGGGGAACAGCTGGTGAACCCACTCGAACTGGGTGGACAGGTGCGGCGAGCCGAGCAGCGCCATCATGTACGCCCCCACCGCGTAGAACGCGATATAGCCCAGGTCGAGCAGGCCAGCAAAGCCCACGACGATGTTCAGGCCCAGGGCCAGCATGATGTAGAGCAGCGCGAAGTCCAGCACGCGCACCCAGTAGTTCCCGCCTGCGGCGCCCACGAGGAACGGCGCGAAGACAGCGAGGATCAGGAAGCCGTAAAGCGCGAGACGCGTTTTCTTCGGGGCCTTGAATTCGGTTGCAGTTTCAGTCATGGCGCTCCCCTTCTTATGCACGGTCCGCAACGCGTTCGCCCATGATGCCGGACGGCCGGAACAGCAGCACGCCGATCAGCACGATGAACGCGAAGACATCCTGGTAGTTCGAACCGAACACACCGCCAGTCAGATCACCGATATAGCCGGCACCCAGCGCCTCGATCAGGCCGAGCAGCACGCCGCCCACCATGGCGCCCGCCAGGTTGCCGATGCCACCCAGCACCGCGGCGGTAAACGCCTTCAGGCCAGGGATGAAGCCCATGTAGAAGTGGGCGTTGCCGTAGTTGGTCGCCATCATCACGCCAGCGACCGCCGCCATGGCAGCACCGATCATGAAGGTGGCGGAGATCACGAAGTTCGGATTGACGCCCATCAGGCCCGCCACACGCTGGTTCTCGGCGGTCGCGCGCATGGCGCGGCCGAGCTTGGTGCGGTTGACCAGCAGGATCAGCCCGATCATCACCAGGATCGACACCACGATGATGACGATTTCCTTGCCGGTGATGGTCGCACCCGTCGAGCCGATGTCGATCGGGTTCGAGGGCAGCAGTTGCGGGAAGGTCAGCGGGTTGCGTGACCAGATCATCATCGCCAGGGTCTGCAGCACGATCGACACGCCAATAGCGGTGATCAGTGGGGCCAGGCGCGGCGCATTGCGCAGCGGCCGGTAGGCGACCCGTTCAATCGTGTACGCGACGATGGCGCAAACCGGCATCGCAAACAGCAGCGCGAGCACCAGCGTCAGCCAGTCGGGCAAGTTGGGGAAGAACTTCTGGAGGAAGTTGATGGCGGTCAGCGCGGACATGGCGCCAATCATCAGGACGTCGCCGTGGGCGAAGTTGATGATGCCGAGAATACCGTAGACCATGGTGTAGCCCAGTGCGATCAGCGCGTAAATGCTGCCGAGCACCAGGCCGTTCACGATCTGCTGGATAAAGATATCCATGAGAACAGCTCCTGCTATGCCTTGCTTGTTGTAGGCGACGCGGTGGCGCGCCCGCAAGGTATGCGATCAATCGGATGGGTAAGGTGAGGTTGCTGGTAAGCGGCCTGCCGAACGCGCCCATGGTGAGGGCCTTGTGTAACTGGCGAGGCTATAAAAAACGGCACCGCAGGGGTGGGCGCGGTGCCGTTTCCAGGGCGGATGACCCTTGATTACATCTTCACAACGTCAAGAACGGTCTTCTTCTTGTCCTTGTAGTTGTACAGGGTGATAGAGCCTTCCTTCAGGTCACCCTTGTCGTCAAACGCGATGTTGCCGATCACGCCGTGATAGTTGGTTGCCGGCATGGCAGCCAGGATCTTGGCCGGATCGGTCGAGTTGGCACGCTTCATCGCATCGATGATCACGTTGACGGCGTCATACGTGAACGGGGCATAGATCTGCACCGGCGTGTTGAAGCGCGCTTGATACTTCTTCTCGAAGTCTGCGCCCTTCTCCATCTTCGACAGCGCCAGGCCCGCCTCCGAGCAGATGATGTTGTCGATGGCGTCGCCGGCCAGTTCGGCCACCTTGTCGGTACACACGCCGTCGCCGCCAACGATCTTGGCCGTGATGCCCAGTTCCTTGGCTTGCTTGGCGAACGGACCGCCGGTGGCGTCCATGCCGCCGTACATGATCACGTCCGGCTTCTTGCCCTTGATCTTGGTCAGAATGGCCTTGAAGTCGGTGGCCTTGTCGTTGGTGGCTTCACGCGCCACCACGTTCATGCCGTCGGCCTTCGCGGTCTTCTCGAACTCGTCGGCCAGGCCCTTGCCATAAGCGGTCGCGTCGTCAACGATCGCCACGCTCTTGGCATTCAGGCTCTTGGCAGCGTAGTTCGCCAGTGCCGGACCTTGCTGCGCGTCGGTTGCCACCACGCGGTAGGTCGTCTTGAAGCCTTGCTTGGTGTAGTCGGGGTTGGTCGACGACGGCGAGATCTGCACGATGCCTGCATCGCTGTAGATCTTCGAGGCCGGGATCGAAACGCCCGAGTTCAGGTGGCCAACGACGGCAACGACGTGCTCGTCGACCAGCTTTTGCGCCACGGCGGTGCCGGTCTTCGGATCGGCCGCATCGTCTTCGCCCACCAGCTCCAGCTTGATCTTCTTGCCGTCGATGGTCAGGCCTTCCTTGTTGGCTTCTTCAACGGCCAGGCGTGCGCCGTTTTCATTGTCTTTGCCAAGGTGAGCAATACCGCCCGTGAGCGGAGCCGCGTGACCGATCTTGACGACGGTCTCGCCGCCGCCAGCAGCCGCGGCCGGAGCCGACGTTGCTGCGGGTGCAGCAGCCTGGTCTGCGGGCTTTTCCTCGTTCTTACCGCAAGCTGCTACGAGTGCCACGGCAGCCGCAAGCGGCAGAACTTTGGCAAACTTAATTTGCATGAGTGATCTCCTAGATCTCGCAAGAGCAAGGAGAGCGTCCTGCCTCCCGGCCGCTCCCCCCGCGCCGATTTGTTTCAATTTGAAACGCGCGCATTGTATCCCCTTTTTTTGCGGATGCAATACGCGTCGCAACAACGTTTTTTGCCGTAACCACGCCGTTTTACGGGGTTTCCCCAATGCACAAAAACGGGTGATTTCGCGCAGGCGAACACGAATGGCGGACGAGAAGATCAAGAAGCGTGCCAGAGCAGGGAAAACCCTGTCACCACGCGGCTTGCCGGGCGACATCCACAGTAAATCAAGGCTTGGCGGGTAGCGGGTCTCTTTTTGCGGCGCACAAAATGAAACAGCCACGCTCGATTGCGTGGCTGTCATTTATGAAAAAGCGCTCGATGCACCGCTTTGGCGCGCACTTCTTTAGGGCATTTTTTAAGTGGGCATTTACATAAACGCATTCAATTCATTTGAAGGCCCCTCGGAAGAGGGAAGGACATGTTTTCCTGGATTCCCTCCAGCGGTCGCACCGTCCGAGCGCCCAGCGCCTTGAGCCGATCGACGATCGACTGCGCCAGCTCCTCGGGCGCGGACGCCCCCGCCGTCAGGCCCACGCGGCGCTTGCCGGCCACCCATTCCGGTTTCACCTGTTCTGGGGTGTCCACCATGTAGGCCGGTACGCCCAGCTTTTCGGCCAGTTCGCGCAGGCGGTTGGAGTTCGAACTGTTCGGGCTGCCGACCACGATCACCACTTCGACCTGCGGCGCCATGAATTTCACCGCGTCCTGGCGATTCTGCGTGGCGTAGCAGATGTCCTGCTTCTTGGGCTCGTGCACAGCCGGAAAGCGCGCCTTGATGGCAGCGACGATCTCTTGCGTCTCATCCACCGACAGCGTCGTCTGCGTGACATACGCCAGCCGCGTCGGGTCCTTCACTGCAAGATGGGCAACGTCAGCCACCGATTCGACAAGCAGTATGCCGTCGTCGGCCTGCCCCATCGTCCCCTCGACTTCGGGATGGCCCTTGTGCCCGATCATGATGATCTCGAAGCCCTGCGCCCGCATCTTCGAGACTTCCACGTGCACCTTGGTGACCAGCGGGCAGGTCGCATCGAACACGCGCAGGCCGCGGGCCTGCGCCGCCTCACGCACAGCACGCGACACCCCGTGCGCGCTGAAGATGACCGTGCCGCCCACCGGCACGTCGTCGAGTTCCTGCACGAACACGGCGCCTTTGTTGCGCAGGTCGCTCACGACATAGGCGTTGTGGACGATCTCGTGACGCACATAAATCGGGGCGCCAAAAAGCTGCAGCGCCCGCTCGACGATTTCGATGGCGCGGTCCACCCCGGCGCAGAAGCCTCGCGGCTGCGCGAGCAGGACTTCGGCATCGGCTTGGGTGACAGGATCGACGGGCGCGTTCACGGTGGTGCTCATCACAGAATGCCGATCAGCTGGACTTCAAACACGATGGTCTGGCCGGCGAGCGGGTGGTTGAAATCGAACAGCGCGGAGGTCTCGCCCACTTCCTTGAGCACGCCGGCGTATTTGCCGCCGCTCGGGGCGTTGAATTCGACGAGATCGCCTGGCTGGTAATCCTCTTCAAAGGAGGAGTTTTCGCGCAGCGTGGCCAGCGACACGCGTTGCAGCAACTCCGGGTTGCGCGGCCCGAAGGCATGTTCGGGCGCAAGGCGGAACGTCGTCCGCTCCCCCTCGCGCATGCCGAGCAGCGCCTGCTCCAGCGTCGGCGCCAATTGGCCCTGGCCCAGCAGCAGCGTGGCGGGCTTGTCTCCGAACGTGGTCACGATGTCCGTGTCGTTCTCCAGCGCGATGCGGTAATGCAGCGTCAGATACGAATCCGGCCCAACCACCTTCACTTCGCCGCCTGGCGCCCCTTTGGGCGCGTCGTTCACCAAATTTTGCACGCTCAACCTGCTTGACCGAAAAGTAACCCGTTATTGTACGCCAGCCCTTTTCCCGGCCGCTGGCGTGGCGCGCGCCGCACGCAGCGGTCCACCGCGATCTCAACTATGGCAATCGTCGATTGGCCCGCCCACGAGCGGCCACGTGAAAAACTGCTCGCCCACGGCCCGGGCGCCCTGTCCGATGCGGAACTGCTGGCCATCTTCCTGCGCGTTGGCATGCCGGGCAAAAGCGCGGTCGACCTTGCCCGCGAGCTTCTCGCGCATTTCGGCTCGCTGGGGCGCCTTTGCCACGCCTCGCAACAGGAGTTCTCCTCGATCGACGGCATGGGGCCGGCCAAGTACGCGCAGCTGCACGCGCTGCTGGAGGTCGCGCGGCGCGCATTGAAGGAAGACATCAGCGTCGGCCTCACCTTCGAGTCGCCGCAAAGCGTGAAGGACTTCCTGCGCCTGACGCTCGGCCATCGCCCACACGAGGTGTTTGCCTGCCTGTTCCTTGACGTGCGGCACCGGTTGATCGCCTGGGAGGAGCTGTTTCGCGGCACGCTCACCGAAGCGCGCGTGTACCCGCGCGAGATCGCCAAGCGCGCTCTGCATCACAATGCCGCCGCCGTCATCCTGGCCCACAACCACCCCACTGGCCACGCCGAGCCGAGCGAAGCCGACGTCACGCTCACCCGCGAGCTCTGCAGGGCGCTGGCGCTGCTCGACGTCATCGTGCTGGACCACATGATCGTGGGCCGCACCACGGTTTACGGCTTCCTGGAGCACGGGAAGATGTAGCGCCGGCGCCGCACCACACGGCGCGCAACGGCAATCCACGGATTGCGTTGATTTCACGGTGGTTTTGTGTGTATAATCCGCGTTTCGCTGAAGTGTCCCACCTCTACAGTGGCGCTGCGCATGGCTCAAGTCCTACGCGCCCGGTCGCAAACTGTAGTCATACGAATCAAGTTAGGAGTGCTCCATGGCACGCGTCTGTCAAGTGACCGGGAAAGCGCCGATGGTCGGCAATAACGTTTCCCACGCAAACAACAAGACCAAGCGCCGTTTTCTGCCGAACCTGCAGAATCGCCGCTTCTGGGTCGAATCCGAAAACCGCTGGGTGAGCCTGCGCGTCTCGAACGCTGGTCTGCGCCTGATCGATAAAAAAGGCATCGACGAAGTGCTCGTGGACCTGCGCGCACGCGGCGAAGTCTAATTAGGAGTTAAACATGGCCAGCAAAGGCGGACGCGACAAGATCAAGCTGGAATCGACCGCAGGTACGGGTCATTTCTACACGACCACCAAGAACAAGCGCACCAAGCCGGAAAAGATGGAGATCATGAAGTTCGATCCCGTCGCCCGCAAGCACGTCGCTTACAAGGAAACCAAGATCAAGTAATCCGCCACGGATTGCGCATCTGGCTTCCGCCCGTCCGGCACCATGCGGACCGGCACCGAAAACCCGCCTCATGGCGGGTTTTTTGTTGCGCGCCGCACGGTCAAACCGCGGTGTACACTGCTTCTCTTTCCGATTGACACGCGACTGCGCTACGCCCAGCCGCGTCTGCCCAGCCTCCCGCGTCTTCCATGAATTTCGATGTTGCCGTCGTCGGCAGTGGCCTGGCGGGCCTGACCGTCGCCCTGCACCTCGCCGATCACCGCCGCGTGGTCGTCATCAGCAAACGCAGCCTGCCGGAAGGCGCGAGCGATTGGGCACAGGGCGGCATTGCCGCCGTGCTCGACTCCGGCGACAGCCATGACGAGCACGTCGACGACACACTCATCGCAGGCGCAGGCCTGTGCGATGAGGCGGCCACGCGCTACATCGTCGAAAACGGACGCGAGGCCATCGAATGGCTGATCGGCCACGGCGTGCCCTTTACGCGCGACGAACAGGCCGAGCTCGGCTTCCACCTGACGCGCGAAGGCGGCCACCGCCACCGCCGGATCATCCACGCCGCCGACGCGACCGGCCATGCCGTGGTGACGACGCTGGTGGAAAAGGTGCGCAATCACCCGAACATCACGCTGCTGGAAGACCATTTCGCGATCGACCTCATTACCGATGCGAAGCTCGGCCTGCCTGGCATGCGCTGCCATGGCCTGTATGTGCTGGATGTGGCTTCGGGCCACATCAAGACGCTCACCGCCAATCACACGGTGATGGCCACGGGCGGCGCGGGCAAGGTGTACCTGTATACGACGAATCCGGACACGGCCAGCGGCGATGGCATTGCCATGGCATGGCGCGCGGGCTGCCGCGTGGCCAACATGGAGTTCATCCAGTTCCACCCGACCTGCCTGTACCATCCGTTCGCCAAGTCCTTCCTGATCACGGAAGCGGTGCGCGGCGAAGGCGGCAAGCTGATCTTGCCCGATGGCACCCGCTTCATGCCCGCGCATGACGAACGCGCCGAACTCGCCCCGCGCGACATCGTCGCCCGCGCCATCGACTTCGAGATGAAGAAGCGCGGCCTGGACTGCGTCTATCTCGATATCAGCCACCAGAGCCCGGCCTTCCTCAAAGAGCATTTCCCGACAATCCTGGCGCGCTGCCTGGAGCTGGGCATCGACATCACCCGAGAGCCGATCCCGGTCGTGCCGGCGGCGCACTACACGTGCGGCGGCGTGGTGACGGATCACCTCGGCCGCACCGACATCGCCGGCCTGTACGCCGTGGGGGAGACGGCCTACACCGGCCTGCACGGGGCCAACCGGCTGGCCAGCAATTCGCTGCTGGAATGCATGGTCATCGGACGCGGCGCGGCGGAAGACATCCTTGCGCAGCCGCAATCGCACCCGACGTCGGTGCAGATTCCGGCTTGGGATGAAAGCCGCGTGACCGATGCCGACGAGGAAGTCGTCGTCTCGCACAACTGGGACGAACTGCGCCGCATGATGTGGAACTACGTCGGCATCGTCCGCACGAACAAGCGGCTGGAACGCGCGCAGCATCGCATTGCACTGCTGCGCGAAGAGATCACCGAGTACTACGCGAACTTCCGCGTGAGTCACGACCTGCTGGAACTGCGCAACCTCGTTGAAGTGGCCTCGCTCATCGTCGACAGCGCGCTGTCACGGCACGAGAGCCGTGGCCTGCATTTCTCGCGCGACTATCCCGAGACGCTGCCCAAGGCGCTGCCGACGGTCATGCAGCCGACGCATCGGCAGATCGCGCGCAAACGCTGAGGCCTATTCGACGATCCGCAGGGAATAGTCGGTGGCGCGCACGTCTTTCGTGAGCGCACCGACGGAGATGCGGTCCACGCCCGTTTCGGCAAACGCGCGGATCGTCTCGATGTTCACGCCGCCGGACACTTCCAGCAGCGCCCGCCCCGCCGTCAGGCGCACCGCCTCCCGCATCGCGGGCGTATCGAAGTTGTCGAGCAGCACGGACGTGGCGCCGGCTGCCAGCGCTTCTTCCAGCTGCGCGAGCGTTTCCACTTCCACCTGGATCGATACCCCGGCATTCAGCGCCTGGGCAGCACGCAAGGCCGCCGTCACACCACCGGCTGCAGCGATGTGGTTTTCCTTGATGAGGATGCCGTCGTACAGCGCGAGGCGCTGGTTCTCGCCGCCGCCAATGCGCACGGCATACTTCTGCGCAAGCCGCAGGCCGGGCAATGTCTTGCGCGTGTCCAGCACGCGCGCACGCGTACCGGCAATGGCTTGTGCGTAGCGCGACGTTGCGGTCGCCACACCGGAAAGCAGTTGCAGGAAATTCAGCGACGGACGCTCCGCCGTCAGCAACGAACGCGCAGGGCCTTCGATTTCGCACACCACGGAATCGGGCGCCATGCCATCGCCTTCGTGCTGGCGCCATGTCACACGCAGCGCCGGGTCGACGGCGTGCATGCACGCGTCGAACCAGGGCGTGCCGCACAGCACGGCGTACTCGCGCACAATCACGCGCGCGCGCGCATGCCTGTCTGCGGGGACGAGCAAGCCCGTGCGGTCGCCCGTGCCGACATCCTCCGCAATCGCTGCAGCCACGTTGGCAGCCAGCGCCTCGCGCAGTGCCGCGCCGAAGCTGTCGAAAATCGCCTGCGCGGTGCTGCCGTTCATCTGGGTCGCCGTCATGCCGGGCCAATTCCTTGGAAGAGTTGTGCATTGGCCGCCAGATCGCCGTGCGGCCGGACGGCGGCTTTCTCGCGTGCGGCAAAGTCGAGCATGCGGTCGATGCAGACCACGGCCTGCCGGGCTGTCGCCGGGTCGACGTGGATTTCGTTGCGGCCGGTCTCCAGCACCTCGGCCAGGTTCGTGAGCGCGTTCATCGCCATCCACGGGCAGTGCGCGCAGCTCTTGCAGGTGGCGGCATTGCCGGCGGTCGGCGCTTCGATGAAGCGCTTGCCGGGCGCGGCCATGCGCATCTTGTGCAGGATGCCGTTGTCCGTCGCGACGATGAACTCGTTGGCCGACAGCGACTGCGCAGCCGCAATCAATTGCGACGTCGAGCCCACCACATCGGCCTGCGCCACCACGGATTCGGGCGATTCCGGGTGCACGAGGATCTTCGCGTTCGGGTGTTCGGCACGCAGCAGGTCCAGTTCCACGCCCTTGAACTCGTCGTGGACGAGGCACGAGCCCTGCCACATCAGCATGTCGGCGCCGGTCTGCTTCTGGATGTAGCTGCCGAGATGCCGGTCCGGGGCCCACAGGATCTTGTTGCCCTGCGCGTGCAGATGCTGCACGATCTTCAGCCCGATGGACGAAGTGACCATCCAGTCGGCTCGCGCCTTCACGGCCGCGCTGGTATTCGCATAGACGACGACGGTGCGATCCGGATGCGCGTCGCAGAATGCGGCAAATTCGTCCGGCGGACAGCCCAGGTCCAGTGAACACGTGGCGTCCAGGTCGGGCATCAGCACGGTCTTCTCGGGGCTCAGTATCTTGGCCGTCTCGCCCATGAAGCGCACGCCTGCGACCACCAGCGTCTTGGCGGAATGGTCGCGGCCGAAACGCGCCATCTCCAACGAGTCGGACACGCAGCCGCCGGTCTCTTCGGCGAGGTCCTGCAGGTCGGCGTCGACGTAGTAATGCGCGACGAGTACCGCCTCGCGCTCCTTGAGCAGCCGCTTGATGCGGGCCTTCAGCCCATCGCGCTCCTCGCGCGACAGCGCCGGCGGCACTTTCGCCCATGCGTGGGCGACACAGCTCGCGCCGGATTGCGTCTCGGCCAGCATGTCCGGGCGCTCGAATTCAACCGTCTTGATGTGGGTTTCCATGGTGGTCTCCGCGTCCGTTCCTGCCGTTAAGGCGTCAGAAAGGTGGCGTGGCAATGAAACGGACGGCGTGTGAGGAGGACTCGCGCCGCGATGCTTTGCCGCAGCTTAAGAATGTGAATTGGGGCAGTTTACCCAAAAGAAAAGCCCCGCTGCGGAGCGGGGCTTCACCTATGAAACAGAAAAGTCAGGCGTAGCGGCGCAGGCGCACAGCGAATTCCTGGAGCGCGTGGATGCCGCTTTCCTCGGCGCGCTTGCACCAGTCCTGCAGTTGATGCAGCAGCTGCTCGCGCGTAGCGTTCGAACGGCTCCACAGCGCGCCCAGTTCGCGGCGCATCTCCACGAACGTGTGCAGCGACGAATGGTCCGAGACGATCTGCGAAAGCTGCTCGCGTTGCGGCGGGCCGAGCTTGGTCTCGTCGCGGTGGAACCACTTGCGGGCCGGCTTCAGCGCACGGTATTCGACATCGCGCGACGCCTTGAGCTTGGCCAGCTCCTGGCGATAGGCCGCCTTGACGGTCTTGGCGTAGCGCGCCATCACGTCATAACGGTTGGCGATGATGGCTTCCAGTGTGTTCTGGTCGACCGGTTTGACGTCGCCAAAACGTGCCTTGGGCGCCACCTTCTTGACCTTGGCCAACCCAACCATTTCCAGCGCACGGATGTAGCCCCAGCCGATGTCGAACTCGTACCACTTGACCGAGAACTTGGCCGACGTGGCGTACGTATGGTGGTTGTTGTGCAGCTCTTCGCCGCCAATGATGATGCCCCACGGCGACACGTTGGTCGAAGCGTCTTCGCACTCGAAGTTGCGATAGCCCCAGTAGTGGCCCAGGCCGTTGATGATGCCGGCAGCGTGGATGGGAATCCACAGCATCTGCACGGCCCACACCGTCAGGCCGATCGCGCCGAACATCACGACGTCGAGGATCAGCATCAGGCCGACACCCTGCCACGTGAACTTCGAATACACGTTGCGCTCGATCCAGTCGTCGGGCGTGCCGTGGCCGAACTTCTGGATCGTTTCCTTGTTCTTGGCCTCGGCCCGGTAGAGTTCGGCGCCCTCGAGCAGCACCTTGCGGATGCCTCGTGTTTGCGGGCTGTGCGGATCGTCTTCCGTTTCGCACTTGGCGTGGTGCTTGCGGTGAATGGCCGTCCACTCCTTGGTGACCATGCCGGTGGTCAGCCAGAGCCAGAACCGGAAGAAATGTCCAGCGATGGGATGCACGTCCAGCGCCCGGTGCGCCTGGCAGCGGTGCAGGAAAATCGTCACGCTCGCGATGGTGATGTGCGTCACCACCAGCGTAAAAATCAGGATTTGCCACCAGGCCCAGTCCAGGGTGCCGTTGGCAAGGAAATTCAGAAGAGAGTCGATCAAAGTGTTCTCCGTGGTCAACTCGGGTGATTGAAGCAGCCTGGGTCGATAGCGCCATTGCTGCCTCGTCAGGCCATCCGCTGTCGCACGGTGGCGACAGTGGGGTCGTGTTGGCGGAGATTCGGGTGTTGGCACCCGGCTTGCGCGTCACATCGGCGAACTCTCCGGCTGCCGGTCATATGACCTCCGCCCCTGCGCAATGCAAGGCTTTCGCGGCAATGCGTCGCAAACTTCAGGCCATTGCGACGGCCGCCTGATCCTTCGGGGGAACATCCGGCATTTTAACCGAAGACCCCCTCTACTCCATGGGGGAAAACCGTGAGTTTGACCCTGAGCAAGGGCGCACCGTTCCGCACCGGGATGTGTTAAAGCCGGGCACCCAGGCGCCTCATGCATCACCCGCCGATAAGCTATCCCCAGCCACGGGCCCCAGCACGCGCACTTCCCGCTGCGGGTATGGAATGTCGATCCCCGCCTCTTTGAAGCGCCGATAGATCGCCCGATTCAGATCGGACTGCACACCGAGCTTGCCGTTGTGCGGATCGTTGATCCACACGCCCAGTTCGTACTCGATGCCGCTGTCGCCGAACAGCGCGAGGAACGCGGCGGGCGCCGGATCTGCGAGTACGCGAGGAATGCCCTCGGCGCACTGGACCAGCAAGGCCAGCACGGTCTCGGGGTCTGCCGCATACGAGGCCTGCACCCGCACCGCCACACGGACGGTGCCGCGCTCGTTATGGTTCTGCACGGCCTGCGCGACCATCAACTCATTCGGCACGAGTGTGTCGCCGTCGCCGTTGCGCACGACGGTGTAGCGCGTGCGGATCTGCGTGACGATGCCGGTGTAGCTGCTGACCGTGATCTGGTCGCCCAGCTTGAGCGAGCGCTCAAGCAGGATGATGAAGCCCGACACATAGTTGCTCGCGATCTTCTGCAGGCCCAGGCCCAGCCCCACACCCAGCGCGCCGCCAAACACCGACAGCACCGTCAGGTCGATGCCGACCAGCGACAGGCTCAGCAGCAGCGACACCAGGAGCAACATCGCCTTGGTCACGCGCGACAGCACCACCTTGAGGTTGGCGTCGAGCGCCGTGGCGCGGGTGATGCGGCTGTCAAGCCAGGAGCCGAACCACATCGCCACGAGCACCGTGACGAGAATCCACACGACGCCCATGAGCAAGGCGGCGAGGCTGACCTTCTGCTTGCCGCCCAGCGCAAAGCGGATGCCCTCGAGGAAATCGACCACGTCGCCCAGCACACCGAGCACGTAGAGCACCATGCCGATCCACATGAGCGTTGTGAGCACGCGCTCGGCCAGCACGAGCATGCCGTGCAGCTCGCCGTTGGCCGACAACACGCGGCGCAGCACATAGAAGCCCAGGTAGAGCACCGCCAGCCCGAAGAGCGGCACCGCCGCGAGCCGGAATACGCTGATCGGCATGGTGCCGACCAGCGCGTAACGGGCCCCGAGCACCAGCAGCCAGCCGATCAGCGGGAACATCGCCCGCTCCAGGCTCGACCACGCAAAGCGCAGCGCGAAGGTCTCGTTCACGTGGCGCGCATGCAGGCGCCGCGCGATCGAGCGGGCCATGAGCCACGCCGCGCCGAGCAGCAGCACGAGCACGCCCAGCTGCCAGATAAAGCGCGGGCCGCCCAGGTCGGCGACGATGTCGTCGATCATGTGGCCCAGCGCGAGGTGGCTCAGGTTCTGTGGCAATCCGTTCATTCGGCCGACACGTTATTGCGTTCGATAAGGCAGGGCGTCGCCCGCGTGCTTCTGCCAGTTGGCGGCATAGCGCTGGGCGAGATCGGCGTCGCCGCGCACGATCAGGACGTTCTCGGCATTGCCGCGCTGCGCCGTCTGCGTGAAGTTGAAGCTGCCCGTCACGAGCACCGGGCGGGCGCCGCGCGGGTCGATCACGATGACCTTGTTGTGCGCGTTCTTGTAGCGCACTTCCAGCCACACGGGAATGCCGGCATTGGCGATTTCCGGCACGCGGCTGCCGTTGGCGCGCATCATCTGTTCGCGGTCGGCCAGCACCCGCACATCGACGCCGCGCTGATGCGCCGCCAGCAGCGCGCGCACGATCGCCTTGTTTGACAGCAGGTAGGCCTGCACCAGCACCTGCTCGCGCGCCTGGTCGATGGCGTCCGCGAGCAGGCCCTCGATATCGTCATCGGGCGTGAAGGCGGCCTGCACCGTACCTTTGGCCGGCAGAACCGGTGGTGTGCTGCGGGCCTGGGCGAGGCCGGTGCCACTGAATGCAAGCGCAGCGGCCAGCAGCAGACCGACTTGGCGTGCGGTCATGCGCGGCGCTCCAGTACGGCCGCGAAGAAGCCGTCGGTCTGGTGCACGTGCGGATACAGCTCCAGGTAAGGGCCCATCTCGAGCGCGATCTTCTGGGCCGCCAGCACCTCGCCGGCAGGCACGAGCACGAAGTCTTCATGCGCGGCCAGGAACTGCTCGACCACCTGCTGGTTCTCGCGCGCCAGCACGCTGCACGTTGCGTAGACGAGGCGGCCGCCCGGCTTGAGGAGCCGCGCCGCGGAGTCCAGAATCGACCGCTGCTTGGCTGACATCTCTTCCACGGCCCGCGCGGATTGCCGCCATTTCAGGTCCGGATTGCGGCGCAGCGTGCCGAGCCCGCTGCACGGTGCGTCGACCAGCACGCGGTCGATCTTGCCCGCCAGGCGCTTGACCTTGGCGTCGTGCTCGCTGTCGATCCGGCTCGGATGCACATTGGACAAGCCGCTGCGTGCCAGACGCGGGCCCAGGTTCGACAGGCGCTTCTCCGATACGTCAAATGCGTACAGCCGCCCCGTCGAGCGCATCGCCGCACCGATCGCCAGCGTCTTGCCGCCCGCGCCCGCGCAGAAATCGACCACCATCTCGCCGCGCTTGGGCGCCAGGAGCTGGCACAGCAGCTGGCTGCCTTCGTCCTGCACTTCGACGGTGCCGTTGGTGAAGATCTCGAGCTTGTTCAGCGCCGGCTTGCCCGCCAGGCGAATGCCCACCGGCGACAGCGGTGCCGCGGCGCCCTCGATGCCGGCTTCGGCCAGCGTCGCCAGCACCGTGTCTCGATCGCCCTTGAGCGTGTTGACGCGCAGGTCCAATGGCGCGGGATTGAGCCACGCCTCGGCAAGGGCCTCGGTAAATTCCGCACCGTGCTGCGCAACCAGGGCGTCAAAGAGCCAGTCGGGCAGGTTGGCTCGCACACGGGGCGCCAGCGCAGCGCGGTCGCGCAGTTGCCAGCGGTCGAGCCACTCGGCTTCCGCGGGATTCAGGAACGGCGCGATCGCTTCACGTCCTGCGGTCTGCACGAGGCCGAGCAGCGCGAGGCGGCGGCGCGCCGGCCCCGAACCGCTTTCGGCAAACTGGCCAAATTCGTTCTTTCGGCGCAGCACGGCAAAGGCCGCCTCGGCGACGATGCCGCGCTCGCGGTGGCCGAGTTCGTGGTGCTCACGGAAGTACTGGCTGACCACCATGTCGGCCGGTGCAGCAAAGTGCAGCAGGCGGGCGAGCACCTTGTCCAGGTGCTCAAGATGGCTGCCGTGCACGCCCGTGCGCGGGCGCGGCGTACGTTGGGCCGGCTTGCCTTGCGGTGCCCGGTACCAGCCACCGCCCCCCGAACCCGAACGCTTGCTACCCGACCCCCCATTGCGCGGCCGCTGGCGATCCTGGCTCATGCAGCCTCCCGGGCATCGGCCCCGATCACGAGTTGTGGAGCGTCCGGCGAAACACGCACCACGCCGTTCTGCACACTCAGCCGGTCTTCGACAAACCAGCGCACGGCGCGCGGATAGATCACGTGCTCCTGCGTGAGCAGCCGCGCGGCGAGCGACTGCGGCGTGTCGTCCTGGCGCACGTCGATGATGGCCTGCAGCACGATCGGACCGTGATCCAGATCCGCGGTCACGAAATGGACGGTCGCGCCATGCACCTTCACGCCCATGGCCAGCGCCGCCTCATGCGTATGCAGACCAGGGAAGCACGGCAGCAGCGACGGATGGATGTTCAGCATGCGTCCGGCGTAATGCTTCACGAAGCCGGGCGTGAGAATGCGCATGAAGCCCGCCAGCACGACCAGATCAGGCGAGTAGCCGTCGATGGCCTGCGCCAGCGCAGCATCGAAGTGCTCGCGGTCGGCAAACGTCTTGTGATCGACCACCGCCGTGGCGATGCCGTGCGACGCGGCAAATTTAAGTCCGGCCGCATCAGGCCGATTAGAAATGACGGCGGCAATGCGCGCCTGCCAGCCTTCTGCCTGGCAAGCCCGCACGATGGCTTCCATATTGGAGCCCCGCCCGGAAATGAGAATGACGATGTTTTTCATCGCGGCATTTTATCAAGTGCGCCGCAGTTCCCCGGAGAAAATCCGGTGTGGCGCTTGGCAAGCCCGCGTCACGCGGCTTTCCGGCGTACCGTGGCATTTTGCCGACGGCGCGTAGCAAAAAGCTCGCCGCATCCCAAAAATGGAGGGTGCAACCGTTGGCGTGCGATGGCGCGCTCTGATAATCTCAACACCATAATTGCCCGCACACCCGGGGGGGTCCGGTGTGCCGTCAGCGACGACTGGAAGTCCCTTGCGGCGTTCCGGCATCTTCGCTGCAACACTGCGCGGGCAATAACCGTGAAAGCCGATCGGCCGTGGGCGACCCAGCCCGGCCCGCCGGCCACCGCCCGCGCCGGGTCGGCACGCGTACAACAACAAGAGGGCCTTGCCCTCACCGGGGAATAAGAATGACGAGCTCGCTGCGTAGCCTGCTGGTGGTCGACGACCACCCCCTCGCCTTGTCTGGCACGACCACGTTTCTCGCGCACGCCTTGCCTGAAGTCCAGGTGCACGCAGCAATCGGCCGCCGCCAGGCGCTGGCGCTGGTGGACGAAGGCGTCCGGCCCGACGTGGTGCTGCTCGACGTCTGGCTCTCCGACTGCACCGGCTTCGACGCCATGCGCGAGCTGCGCGGCAAGCTGCCCGAAGCGCGCTTTGCCTTCATGTCGGCTGAGAACACGCCGGAGATCGTCGCCAAGGCACAGGCGCTGGGCGCCATCGGCTTCATCGGCAAGCACGCCGATGCCCATGCGTTTTCGAAGGCCGTGGCCGGCATCTTCAGCGGCGATGCGTCGTTCCCGTCGGAAGACGACATGGGCGGCAGCAACAAAGGAGGCGCCTCCCACGGCATCCCGATCACGCCGGCAGAACTCGGCCTGACGCCGCGCCAGGGTTCTGTGCTCGCGCTGTTGCTTGAAGGACTGCCCAATAAATCGATCGCCCGCCAGCTGGGCCTGACGGAGAACACCGTCAAGGAACACGTCTCGGCGATCCTGCAGCGGCTGGGCGTGCGCACGCGCATCCAGATCATCTCGCGCATGGAGCGCTTCCGCCTGACGGGCGCGGCCTGATTTGCGCGGCGCCGCATCCGACGGCGCCGGCTTTCCGCGTTGCTCAGTACGCGACCTGTGGCTCGGCCGCACGGCCCCGCAGCCAGCGCTTGAGCAGTACGCGCAGCATGTTCGGATCCATCGGCTTGGCCAGCAGCAGGTAGCCGGCCTCTTCCGCACGCGCCAGCGCGGCGGAGTTGCGGTCGCCAGTCAGCAGCACGGCGTGGGCGTCGGGATGGCTGACCTGCCAGCGTTCGAGCAGTTGCAGGCCGTCTTCCTCTCCGGGCAGGCGCAGGTCGCAGAAGATGATCTGCGGGCGAATGCCGCGCGCGAGCAGTTGGTCCGCGGCACGGCCATCGGCGGCGCTGTGCACCTCCACGCCCCACGCCTCGAGCAGTGCGTGCCAGGCCTTGCGGATCTGCGGATCATCGTCCACCACCAGCACCACGCCCGAGAAACGCGGCTGGTCCAGCACCGCACGCTTCTGCTCCGCCCGCGGCTGGGCGGCCAGCGGCGCCTTCACCTCGGCCGGCACGGGCCGCAGCGCCATCCAGAACATCGAGCCCCGGCCCGGCACCGAACGCACGCCGAACGTACCGCGCAGCAGGCGCACGCATTCCTTGTAGATCGCCAGCCCCAAGCCGAGACCCTGGCTTGGGTCGCGCTCGGGGTTTTCGACCTGGTAGTAGGTCGAGAAGATTTCTTTCTGGTGCTCCGGCGCCACGCCGATGCCGGTATCCCACACCTCGATGCGCAGATGCTTCTGGCGCACGCGCAACGCCACCATCACGCCGCCGCGCTCGGTATAGCGCAGCGCATTCTGCAGCAGGTTGAACAGCGCCCGGCGCAGCAGCACCGGCTCGGCCATGCCGAATACCGGCAGCGGCGGAATGCGCTGCGTGAGCGTCAGACCCTTGGCGCGCGCATCCGGCATGAACTGCTGGACCACCTCGGTGATGACCTCGCCCAGATCCACCGGCTCCAGCGTCGGTGAGGTCTTGCGGCTCTCGAGCTTGGACAGGTCGAGCAGCGAGCGGAACAGCAGATCGATCGTCGCCGCGCCCGAGGCAAGCTGCTCCACCAGCGGCGCCAGCGATTCGGACTGGTTGCGCGCCCGCAACGCCTCCACCAGCAGCACGAGCGCATGCACGGGCTGCCGCAGATCGTGGCTGGCCGCGGCCAGGAAGCGCGACTTTTCCTCCGACGCCGACAGCGCGCGCTGCTTTTCGTCCTGGTAGCGGCGCGCCAGCTGGCGGCTTTCGTTCTCGAGCTGGATTTCACGCACGAGCGTGTTGTGGATGTTCACCGCATGGCGCGTCAGCAGGGCCGCAAAGAAGAGCAGCACCCCGCGCAGGTACAGCCCGTGGCCCGGAAACGCCTGCTCCGCCAGCACGAAGTGCGGCGCCAGGATGCCCGTGCCGAGGATCAGCAGGCTCGACGGCACCGGCGCCTGCGACAGCACCGCGGCCGCCGCCACGCCGATGATCACGATCATCAGCAGGCTGCTGAACTCCAGCGACGGCGACATCAGGTACAACCCGGCCGAGCAGCCCCATGCCACGCCACCCACCGCCGACATGACGTGCATGCCCGTCCACCACTTGCGGGTGTGCGCAGCCAGCGTCATGCGGGGGAGGTCGTAGCGGTATCCGAAATAGAAGCGCAGGCCCGACGCCGTCAGGCACAGCATGATCAGGCACCAGCCCAGCAGCGCCGGGCGATTGGGCGCATCCCAGAATGCCGCCACTGTCAGCGCAGGCAGCACGACCGAGGCGGCAATCCCCATGGGCGCCCCCCGATGCACGGCGGCGAGCAGCTTGGCTCGGGCATCCAGTTCGAGCGGCGCACGGCTGGCCAGCCCGAACTTGGCGAAGAAAAGGCGCAACGAGGCGTTCAAGGGAATGCGGGGAAGAAGAAGCCGGATCTCAGCGGATATCGGATTGTGCCGCAAGCCCGCAACGGGCGGGCGCACCGTTCGGAGGATTGTGCAACAGCCCGACACCTGGCTCGCGGCGCGCCGGGGACGCGGCAATCCCTTATATAATGTGCGTTTTGCTGGATTTTTGCGCAGTGCCGCGGCAATCCAATCCGAAACGCTGCCCTTTCTTCCTCCATCACCGACGCCTCTCGTGAAAGTCTTTCGCGGCCTGCCCAATGCCGAAAGTCGCGCGCCGTGCGCGCTGACCATCGGCAACTTTGACGGCGTGCACCGCGGGCACCAGTCTCTGCTGGCCCGGGCGCGCGCGGCGGCTGACGCACGCGGGCTGCCGCTCACGGTGATGACGTTCGAGCCGCATCCGCGCGAATTCTTCATGCCGGATCGCGCGCCCACCCGCATTGCCCTGCTGCGCGACAAGCTCGAAAGCCTGCGGCGCCAGGGCGTCGACCGCGTGGTCGTGGAGCACTTCAACGCGCATTTCGCCGGCCAGACGCCGGACGAGTTCGTGCGCAACGTGCTCGTCGACGGGCTGCATGCGCGCTGGCTGCTGGTGGGCGATGACTTCCGCTTTGGCGCCAAGCGCGCCGGAGACTTCACCTACCTGCAGGCCGCCGGCGCGCAGTTCGGATTTGAAGTCGAGCAGATGGGCTCGGTGTCGGAGTCCGGCATTCGCATCTCCAGCTCGGCGGTGCGCGAGGCGCTGGCCGCGGGCGACCTCGAACATGCCCGCCGCCTGCTCGGTCACGGTTATGCCATCAGCGGGCACGTGGTGCACGGGCAAAAGCTCGGGCGCTCGCTCGGCTTCCCGACGCTGAATCTGCGCATTTCGCATCGCAAGCCCGCAGTGGCCGGCATCTTTGTCGTGCAGGTGCACGGGCTGGCCGAAAAGCCGCTGCCGGCCGTCGCCAGCATTGGAGTGCGCCCGACGGTGGACGATTCCGGCCGCGTGCTGCTGGAAGTGCACGTCTTTGATTACAACGCCAGCGTCTACGGCAAGCTGGTCCGCGTGGAATTCATGAAGAAGCTGCGCGACGAGGCTCGCTACGATTCGCTCGATGCGCTCAAGGACGCCATCGCGCAGGACTGTGTTCACGCGCGGCAGTTCTTCGGCCTGCCCGTTCCACCGGCCGGCGAGTCGCCAACGCTTCGGCGCGACTTCGCGACCTCCGCCACCGACCGAATTCAGTAGGCGGCTGACGCACCCGCCGCCCGAAAGCCACACCACGCACGCGCCTGCTCTGACCGGCGCGCTGCATCGATCCGATTTGCCCGAATCTGCCTCACATCACACCATGTCTGACGCCAAGAAGCCCACGCCGGAGAAAAGCAAGTACCCGGTCAACCTGCTGGACACCCCCTTCCCCATGCGCGGCGATCTGCCCAAGCGCGAGCCGCAATGGGTCAAGCAGTGGCAGGACAAGCAGCTCTACAAGAAGATCCGCGCCGCGCGTAAAGGCGCGAAGAAGTTCATCCTTCACGATGGCCCGCCGTATGCCAACGGCGACCTGCACATCGGCCACGCGGTCAACAAGATCCTCAAGGACATGGTGATCAAGTCGCGCGGCTTGACCGGCCTGGATGCCGTGTACGTGCCGGGGTGGGATTGCCACGGCATGCCGATCGAGATCCAGATCGAAAAGCAGTTCGGCAAGGGCCTGCCCGTCAAGGAAGTGCAGGAGAAGGCGCGCGCCTACGCCACCGGCCAGATCGCGCGCCAGAAGGCCGACTTTGAGCGCCTGGGCGTGCTGGGCGACTGGGCGGACCCATACCTCACCATGAACTTCCGCAACGAAGCCGACGAGCTTCGCGCGCTGGGCAAGATTCTCGAAAAGGGCTACGTCTTCCGCGGCCTGAAGCCGGTCAACTGGTGCTTCGACTGCGGCTCGGCATTGGCTGAGGCAGAAGTCGAATATGCGGATCGCACCGACCTGTCGATCGACGTCGGCTTCCCGTTCGCCGACATCGACGCGCTGGCGAGCGCCTTCCACGTCGGCGCCGATGTGCTCAAGGCCAAGCCGGGCTGGATCGTGATCTGGACGACGACGCCGTGGACGATCCCGTCCAACCAGGCGCTGAACCTGCACCCGGAAATCGAATACGCGCTGGTCGACACGCCGCGCGGGCTGCTGATCGTCGCGAAGGAGCGCGTCGAGGCCTGCCTGCAAAGCTGGAAGCTCGAAGGCACCGTGCTGGCCACGTGCGAAGGTGCCGCGCTCTCGGGCGTGCGTTTCCACCATCCGCTCGCGAAGATGGATGCGGGCTACGACCGCACCTCGCCCGTCTACCTGGGCGACTACGTGACCATCGACACCGGCACCGGCATCGTCCACTCCGCGCCCGCCTATGGCGTGGAAGACTTCCAGTCGTGCAAGGCGCACGGCATGCGCGACGCGGACATCATCAACCCGGTGATGGGCAACGGCGTCTACGCATCGACGCTGCCGCTGTTCGGCGGCCAGATGATCTGGGATGCCAACCCCAAGATCGTCGAGGTGCTGCGCGAATCGGGCAACCTGTTCGACGCGCACAAGTACAACCACAGCTACATGCACTGCTGGCGCCACAAGACGCCGATCATCTATCGCGCCACGTCGCAGTGGTTTGCGGGGATGGACGTGCAGCCCAACGACGGCAACGCCACGCTGCGCGAAACGGCGCTCGCCGGCATCGATGCCACCGCGTTCTACCCGTCGTGGGGCAAGCAGCGCCTGCACAACATGATCGCCAACCGCCCGGACTGGACGCTGTCGCGCCAGCGCCAATGGGGCGTGCCGATGGCGTTCTTCGTGCACAAGGAAACCGGCGCGCTGCACCCGCGCACGCCTGAGCTGCTGGAGCAGGTCGCGCAGCGCATCGAACAAAACGGCATCGAAGCCTGGCAGACGCTCGACCCGCGCGAGCTGCTCGGCGACGAGGCTGACATGTACGAGAAGAATCGCGACACGCTCGACGTGTGGTTCGACTCGGGCACGACGCACTGGCACGTCATCCGCGGCTCGCATGCGGCGGATCTGTACGACGCTTCGGCCGAGCTGCCGGACGGCCGCCTGGCCGATCTGTACCTGGAAGGCTCCGACCAGCACCGCGGCTGGTTCCACTCGTCGCTGCTGACGGCTTCGATGCTGTACGGCAAGCCGCCGTACAAGGGCCTGCTCACGCACGGCTTCACGGTGGACGGCGAAGGCCGGAAGATGTCGAAGTCGATCGGCAACACGATCGCACCGCAGGAAATCGCCAACAAGATGGGCGCGGAGATCATCCGCCTGTGGGTCGCCTCGACGGATTATTCGGGCGAACTCGCCATCTCTGACGAGATCCTGAAGCGCGTGGTCGAAAGCTATCGCCGCATCCGCAACACGCTGCGCTTCCTGCTCGCCAACCTGACCGACTACGATCACGCCAAACACGCGTTGCCGACCGAGCAATGGCTCGAAATCGACCGCTATGCCGTAGCGCTGACGGATGCGTTGCAGAAGGAAGTCCTGTCGCACTACGACGTGTATGAATTCCACCCGGTGGTCGCCAAGCTCCAGACGTTCTGCTCGGAAGACCTGGGCGGCTTCTACCTCGACGTGCTGAAGGACCGCCTGTACACCACGGCACCCGATTCCGTGGCGCGCCGCTCGGCACAGAACGCGCTGTATCACATCACCCAGGCCATGCTGCACTGGATGGCGCCGTTCCTGTCGTTCACGGCCGAAGAGGCATGGCAGGTCTTCGCACACGGCACCGAGCACACCGACACCATCTTCACCAGCACCTACTACGACGCCCCGGTGCCGCAAGGCGCCAGCGCGCTGCTGGAGAAGTGGGCCGCCATCCGCAACGTGCGCGGCGAAGTGACCAAGCAGCTCGAAGCGCTGCGCATCGACGGCAAGATCGGCGCGTCGCTGCAGGCGGAAGTGACGGTCGCTGCCGGTGACACCGTGTACGACGCCCTGGCGAGCCTCGGCGACGACCTGCGCTTCGTGCTCATCACGTCGGCGGCCAAACTCGAACGCGCGCCCGAGGGCGGCGATCTGCTCATCACCGTGGCACCTTCGACGCATGCCAAGTGCGAACGCTGCTGGCACTACCGCGCCGACGTCGGCCACGACCACGCCCACCCGACGCTGTGCAAGCGCTGCACTGACAACCTGTTTGGCGCCGGTGAACAACGGAGCGCTGCCTGATGGCCACTCGCAACAACGGCAAGAGCAAGGCGGTTTCGCGTTCAGGCGGCGGTCATGGTCTGGGCCCCTGGCTGGGCCTGGCCGTGATCTGGATCCTGCTGGACCAGCTGACCAAGATCGCGATCCTGAAGACGTTCACGTACGGACAATCGCGCCCGATCACGGGTTTCTTCAACCTGGTGCTGGCCTACAACAAGGGGGCGGCGTTCTCGTTCCTGGCGGCGGCTGGGGGCTGGCAACGCTGGTTCTTCACAGGCCTGGGAATCGCGGCGGCGCTGTTCATCGTGTGGCTGCTCAAGCGGCACAGCGCGCAGAAGCTGTTCTGCTTTGCGCTCGCGCTCATCCTGGGTGGGGCGCTTGGCAACGTGATCGACCGCGTCGTCTACGGCCACGTGGTGGACTTCCTCGACTTTCACCTCAACACCTACCACTGGCCCGCATTCAATGTGGCGGACTGCGGGATCACGATCGGCGCCGTGCTGTTGATCGTTGACGAACTGCGGCGCGTGCGGCGCTGAACGCCGACGCAGTGGCGTGGTAGTGAATCAGTATCGAATCGCGTACCACGCCCGTTTGATGTACTCGGCCAAGATGGTTCCGCTCTCGTAAATCGGCAACGACTTGGTGAGCGTGTCCCCGGCGAATACGCCGTGCACGCCCCATGCCACATCAGGCCACACCTGGCGGAATACGTCCCGCGCCCGGCCTGTGTGGTACCAACTAGTGACCAGCACCGCGCGGCCGACATGCTGACCGGTCAACGCCCGGTGCGTCATCTGCGCGTTTTCCATCGTGCTACCCGATTCACACTCGTAGCCGATGCGGTCAGCCGGTATGCCGGCCATCACCAGCCGGCGCACGATCAGCAGGCAATCTCCCTCCCCGCTCACGAACACGCGCGGCGCCACACCCGCGTGATACAGCTCCGCCGCACCGATCACGCGCTGACCCGATTCCCCGCCGAGGACAACGATCACGTCTGCCCTCGCAGGCACGGACTCCTCGCGCAACCACGCTTTGGCTTCGCGCACGAGCACCGCGCCCGTCACCAGGGCGACAAGGGACAATGCGCCGACTACCGCCAGGACATTGCAGACTGCCGAACGAGCGAAAACCATATCGGGAATGAGCATTTGAGGAAAAATCCGGGCGCCGGACGGGCTTCGGGCCAAGCCGGTATCATCGCCACACTGACGGGCGGGCCGATCCGGCTCCGGGTTGTATCCTGCCCAAGCACATTGCGTCAATCGGACCCCAGCGGACAGTTATGGAACTGCAAGGCAAACATTTCGTGCTCGGCCTGACCGGCGGCATCGCGTGCTACAAGTCGGCCGAGCTCGTGCGGCTGCTGACCAAGGCCGGTGCGACCGTGCAGGTGGTGATGACCGACGCCGCCACGCACTTCATCACGCCGGTGACGATGCAGGCGCTTTCCGGACGCCCCGTCTTCACGTCGGAGTGGGACAACCGCATCGGCAACAACATGCCGCATATCGATCTCTCGCGCGAAGCGGACGCAATCGTCATCGCCCCAGCATCGACGGACTTCCTCGCCAAGCTTGCGCACGGCATGGCCGACGATCTGCTCTCCACGCTATGCATCGCGCGCGACTGCCCGCTGCTCGTGGCCCCCGCCATGAACCGGCAGATGTGGGCCGCGCCCGCTACTCAGCGCAACGCCGCGCAGCTGCGCGCGGATGACGTCACGCTGCTCGGCCCCGATGCCGGCGACCAAGCCTGCGGCGAAGTCGGCGACGGCCGCATGCTCGAGCCGGAAGACATCGTCGAGCAACTCATCGGCTTCTTCCAGCCCAAGCTGCTGCGCGGCCACCGCGTGCTGTTGACAGCCGGCCCGACCTTCGAGCCGATCGACCCGGTGCGCGGCATCACGAATCTGTCGAGCGGCAAGATGGGCTTTGCGCTGGCGCGGGCTGCATCGCAGGCCGGTGCGACGGTCACGCTCGTCGCTGGGCCGTGCCATCAGGACACGCCTGCAGGCGTATTGCGCATCGATGTGCAGACTGCCCAGCAGATGCACGATGCCGTCATGCGCGAGCTGGACACCACGAAGAACGACATCTTCATCGCCGTTGCCGCCGTGGCGGATTGGCGTGTGGCGCAAGCCGCTGAGCAGAAGCTCAAGAAGCAGAGCGATTCCGACGTACCGACACTGACGTTCACGCAAAACCCGGACATCCTGGCCGCCGTGGCACGCCGTGCGAATGCGCCCTTCTGCGTCGGCTTTGCAGCAGAAACCGAACGCCTGGAAGAGTTCGGCGAGGCCAAGCGCCAGAAAAAAGGCATCCCGTTGCTGGTCGGCAATCTCGGCCATCAGACCTTCGGCCGCGACGACAATGAAGTCGCGCTCTTCGATGCAAAGGGCATCACGCGCCTGCCGCGTGCCGACAAGCTGACGCTGGCACGCCAGATCGTCGCCGCCATCGCCGACCGCGTGCACGGAGCACGGTCATGAGCGCCGCGCCGATCCGTCTATCGGTCCTGGACCAAAGCCCCGTCATCTATGGCCACAGCGCACGCGATGCCATTGCCGCGACGGTCGACCTGGCGCAACTGACGGATTCGCTCGGCTACACGCGCTACTGGTGCGCCGAACACCACGGCCTGCGCGGCGTCAGCAACCCCGCGCCCGAAGTGATGATCGCCCGCGTGGCGAGCGCCACGAAGCACCTGCGCGTGGGCTCCGGCGGCGTGATGCTGCCGTACTACAGCCCGTTCAAGCTGGCCGAGCAGTTCCGCTTGCTGGAAGCGCTGTTCCCGAACCGTATCGACCTGGGTGTCGGCCGCGCACCCGGCGGCGACATGCGTACCGCGCAGGCCGTGGCCATGGGCGACTACAACCGCGGCGACATCTTCCCGCAGCAGGTGCAGGAACTGATCTGGCACCTGACGGGCACGCTGCCACCGGATCACCCCGCTTACGGCGTCATCCTGCAGCCCGAGATCGACACCCAACCCGAACTGTGGGTGCTCGGCTCCAGCGATTTTGGTGGCGCGTTGGCCGCGCGCCTCGGTATCCGTTTCGCGTTTGCGCATTTCATCAATCCGCACGTCGGGCACATCGTCGCGCAGCAGTACCGTACCGATTTCGAACCCGGCTACGACGCACGGCCGTACAGCGCTGCCGCCGTCTTCGTGATCGCGGCGGACACTGAAGCCGAGGCGCGCCGCTACGAAGCTGCGATTGATTTGCGCCGCGTGCAGATGGCGATTGGCGTGAATGGCCCGGTCCCGACTGTCGAGCAAGCCGAAGCGCACGTCTACACCGAGCGCGACCAGGCCATCGTCATGCGGGAGCGGCCGCGCAGCATCATCGGCACACCGGAATCCGTGGCCGAGCAGATGCTTGCGCTCAAGAGCCGCTTTGTCGCCGACGAACTGATCGTGCTGACCGTCGCGCCCAGCTACAAGGCGCGCCTGCGCTCGTACGAGCTGCTGGCCGAGGCGTTTGCGCTACCATCTCCGGCTTCTGCAACCTCCTCGGCCTGCCCCGCATGAAACTCGACGTCAAGATTCTCGACGCCCGCCTGCACGAACAGCTCCCGCGGTACGCCACCACCGGCAGCGCCGGGCTGGACCTGCGAGCCTGCATCGACGCCCCGCTCACCATCGAGCCCGGCACCACGCACCTGATTCCGACCGGCATGGCGATCCACCTGGCCGACCCCGGTTATGCCGCGCTGATCCTGCCGCGCTCGGGCATGGGCCACAAGCACGGCATCGTGCTGGGCAACCTGGTCGGCCTGATCGATTCGGATTACCAGGGCCAACTGATGGTGAGCACGTGGAACCGTGGCAGCACGGCGTTCGTGCTCAATCCGATGGAGCGCTTGGCACAACTGGTGATCGTGCCGGTGGTGCAAGCCGAGTTGAACATCGTCGATGACTTTGCAGAAAGCGAGCGCGGTGCCGGTGGATTCGGCAGCACGGGACGCCACTGAGTGCATCGTCCGCACATAGAAAAACGGCCCGGAGTTTTTCCGGGCCGTTTTCTTTGGAGCGTCTGACGGGTCAGGCTTCCGCTTCTTCCTGGGCAGGTGCGGGCGGTGCTTCGTTCTCGGAGAATTCCAGCTTCACCGCATCCGCATCGTCCAGATCCACGACCACCTTTCCGCCGTTCACCAGCTTGCCGAACAGCAGTTCGTCGGCCAGCGCCTTGCGGATCATGTCCTGGATCAGGCGCTGCATCGGGCGCGCACCCATCAGTGGGTCGAAACCCTTCTTCGCCAGGAAGCGACGGAGCTTCTCGGTGAAGATGGCATCCACCTTTTTCTCGTGCAGTTGCTCTTCCAGCTGCATGAGGAACTTGTCGACCACACGCATGATGATTTCCTCATCGAGCGAGCGGAAGCTGATGGTTGCGTCCAGACGGTTGCGGAACTCCGGCGTGAACATGCGCTTGATGTCGGCCATCTCGTCGCCCTGTTCGCGCGCCGTGGTGAAACCGATCGTTGCCTTGTTCATCGTCTCGGCGCCCGCATTGGTCGTCATGATGATGATGACGTTGCGGAAGTCCGCCTTGCGGCCGTTGTTGTCCGTCAACGCGCCGTGGTCCATCACCTGCAGCAGGATGTTGAAGATGTCCGGGTGCGCCTTCTCGATCTCGTCCAGCAGCAGCACGCAGTGCGGCTTCTTGGTCACGGCTTCCGTCAGCAGACCGCCTTGGTCGAAGCCCACGTAGCCCGGAGGCGCGCCAATCAGCCGGCTCACCGCATGGCGCTCCATGTACTCCGACATGTCGAAGCGGATCAGCTCGATGCCGAGGATGAACGCGAGCTGCTTGGCGACTTCCGTCTTGCCCACGCCCGTCGGGCCGCTGAACAGGAACGAGCCGATCGGCTTGTCCGTCTTGCCCAGGCCGGCACGCGACATCTTGATGGCCGAAGCCAGCGCGTCGATGGCCGGATCCTGCCCGAACACGACCGACTTCAGGTCACGCTCCAGCGTCTGGAGCTTGCTGCGATCGTCCTGCGACACGCTTTGCGGCGGGACGCGCGCGATGCGCGACACGATGTCTTCGATCTCGCTCTTGCCGATGGTCTTCTTCTGCTTCGACTTCGGCAGGATGCGTTGCGCCGCACCCGCTTCGTCGATCACATCGATCGCCTTGTCCGGCAAATGACGGTCGGTGATGAAGCGCGCCGACAGCTCAGCCGCCGCAGTCAACGCCGACGACGCGTACTTCACGCCATGGTGTTCTTCGAAGCGCGACTTCAGGCCGCGCAGAATCTGCACGGTCTGATCCACCGACGGCTCCACCACGTCGATCTTCTGGAAGCGGCGCGACAGCGCTGCGTCCTTCTCGAAGATGCCCCGGTATTCCGTGAACGTCGTCGCACCGATGCACTTGAGCGCGCCCGACGACAGCGCCGGCTTGAGCAGGTTGCTGGCATCCAGCGTGCCGCCCGATGCAGCGCCCGCGCCGATCAGCGTATGGATTTCGTCGATGAACAGGATCGCGTTCGGGTTGTCCTTGAGCGACTTCAGCACGCCCTTCAGGCGCTGCTCAAAGTCGCCGCGGTATTTGGTGCCGGCGAGCAGGGCGCCCATGTCGAGCGAGTAGACGACGGACTTCGCGAGGATGTCCGGCACTTCGCCCTTGGTGATGCGCCATGCCAGGCCCTCAGCGATGGCCGTCTTGCCGACGCCGGCCTCGCCGACCAGCAGCGGGTTGTTCTTGCGGCGGCGGCACAGCACCTGCACCACGCGCTCGACTTCCTGCTCGCGGCCGATCAGCGGATCGATCTTGCCGGCCTTGGCCAGCGCGTTCAGGTTCTGGGTGAACTGCTCGAGCGGGCTTTCCTTGCCGTCGCCGCCTTCGCCTTCGGGGTTGCCCTCACCTTGCTTGGCGGGCTCCGCCTGGTCCTTGCGGATGCCGTGGCTGATGAAGTTGACGACATCCAGGCGGGTCACGCCCTGTTGCTGCAGGTAGTACACCGCGTGCGAATCCTTCTCGCCAAAGATGGCCACCAGCACATTCGCGCCCGTGACTTCCTTCTTGCCGTTGGAGGTCGACTGCACGTGCATGATGGCGCGCTGGATCACGCGCTGAAAGCCGAGCGTCGGCTGCGTGTCCACCTCGTCGGTGCCGGGCACGACGGGCGTGTTGTCAGCGATGAAGTTCTTCAGGTGCGTGCGGAGATCTTCGATGTTGGCGGCGCAGGCGCGCAGCACCTCCGCGGCCGTCGGATTGTCCAGCAGCGCAAGCAGCAGGTGCTCCACCGTAATGAATTCGTGGCGAGCCTGACGGGCTTCGACAAACGCCATGTGCAGGCTGACTTCCAGTTCTTGCGCGATCATGCTTCCTCCATCACGCACTGCAGCGGGTGCCCCGCCTGCCGTGCATGGGTTGATACCAATTCCACTTTCGTCGCGGCGATATCCCGAGTGTAGATACCGCACACGCCCTTACCTTCCCGATGCACAGTCAGCATGATCTGTGTGGCAGTCTCCCGGTCTTTGCTGAAATATTGCTGAAGGATCATCACGACGAATTCCATCGGGGTGTAGTCGTCGTTGAGCAGCAGCACCTTGTACATCGCGGGCGGTTTGAGCGCTTGCTCTTTCCGCTCCAGGACGGTGCCTGCATCGTGTTGTGGAGTGGTCGCTTGCCGGATTGCCATGGTCTTATTCTAACCACTCCTTTCGACTTCGCAATTTGGGGAAATAACGCTGACTTCAAGGTCTGCAAACGGTTTGGCCGAGCCGGCGTGCTTGCGTCGGCCCTCGGCGCGGAGGGGTTTTTCCGCCGCTGCCCGCCGGAGAGCGGCGCAAGCTCCGGGCCTGCCATGCCAATCGTTTTCTCACAGTGGGGGCGACCGGCTCAATTTCGAGCGAAACCTCTTCAAAAACTGACCGTTTTTCGCCACAAACCCATCTTCGGCGGCCTTGACAGTCTGTTGCTTTCCTCGAACAATCGAATTCAACATGTGCGTCTTACTGCCCCGCAAACCGTTGGCAGCAGGCCTCATGATGGTGAGCCGGGGAGGCCTCACACCAGTCGACAACAGATCGACAACCGCTTCAGGCTGTGGCGCCTGCCACGAGAAGACCGATCGCTGACGGCGCGGTTCCATCCGCGCCTTTCGTCGTGCCCCACGGCCGACGCCCGGCGATGACTGCGCGGTACCGCTCTGCACTGGCCCGACAGGCATGCTTTCCCCGCTCGGACTTGTGTTTCCACGGAGGGGTTGTTTATGGCAAGCGGTACTGTCAAATGGTTCAACGATGCCAAGGGTTTCGGTTTCATCTCGCCTGACGAGGGTGGTGAAGAACTGTTCGCGCATTTCTCGGCCATCCAGATGAGCGGCTTCAAGACGCTCAAGGAAGGCCAGCGCGTCACGTTCGAGGTGACGCAGGGTCCGAAGGGCAAGCAGGCCACCAATATCCAGTCGGCCGCCTGATCGGCGTCATGGGGCGCCCGCCGCTGGCGGACGCCCAATTGCAAAAAACCCGGTACTACGCCGGGTTTTTTGTTGCCGCAGCGGCGGACAATGGCGGCACACCGCAAGCAACACGCCATTTCGTCGCAGCGTGGGCCAGGGTGCGTGGATGATCCCCGTGTTCAAGGAGGCCCCCGCATGAAACAGCACATCGCCTGTACCGCCCTCTCCGTCGCCCTCATTGCGGCGTTACTGCCGGCCGGTGCCAGCGCGCAGATCGGCGATCTCATCAAAGGCGCCACGCAAGGCGGGCAGGAATCCTCCGGCGGGTTGGGCGCCCTGGGGAATCTCGGTGGAATGGGCGGCGGCCTGCCGTCGCTGGGTTCGCTCAGCTCGGGCAGCACCGGCAATGTGGCCGGGGTGCTGGAGTTCTGCGTGAAGAACAATTACCTGAGCGGCGCCGGCGCGGAGTCGGTCAAGGACAGGCTGCTCGGCAAGCTGGGGGGCGCGCCCGCGTCTGACCCAGGCTATACGGATGGCACCCGGGGCATCCTCACCGGCGCCGACGGCAGCACATTCGACCTGGCCAGCATCAAGTCGCAGATCACCCGCCAGGCCTGCGACAAGATCCTGTCGCAGGGCAAATCGCTGCTCTGAGGCGCGACGCGGCCAGGCGCGCACTACACTGCAGTATCGATGGGCGTTCGCCCGCCATTTTGCTCGAGGCACCCATGCTGGAAACCGCCGCGCTGGCCGCCGGCTTGTCCTGGACCAGCGGCTTCCGTCTCTACCTGGCCGTGTTCGCTGCGGGCATCCTGGGCCGCTCGGGGTGGCTGCACCTGCCGCCCGGTCTGCAGATGCTGGAATCGTGGTGGGTCATCGGCTTGGCCGGCGTGCTGGCGGTGGCGGAATTCCTCGCCGACAAGATTCCCGGTTTCGATTCCGTTTGGGATGGCATCCAGACCTTCATCCGCGTGCCTGCCGGTGCGATCCTGGCTGCGGCTGCGTTCGGACAGCTCGATCCGCAATGGATGGTGGCTGCGGGACTGATTGGCGGGACGCTGGCCGGCACAGCCCATGCCACCAAGGCCGGCACGCGCGCGCTGATCAACACGTCGCCGGAACCGTTCTCGAACTGGGTGGCGTCGTTCAGTGAAGACGTGGCCGCCAGCGGCGGTTTGTTGATGGCGTTTTTCCTGCCGATCGCGTTCCTGGTGGTGCTGGCGCTGCTGCTGTTGGTATCGGCGTGGCTGCTGCCCAAGCTGTGGCGCGGCGTGCGGCGGCTGCGCGATGTGCTGCGCGGGCGCTCGCCGGGGCCGCAATCGCCCGGCACAACGCGGGTGCCTCACTAGTCGCCATCCGCGCGCAGCCGCGACAACGCGCCTCTAGGCGCTGCACGTGCCTCCCCTAGACAAACTCTGATTTATAGTTTCGCCCCTGCTCAGACGAAGCAGCCATCGGTACACTCGCGCCCATCGCTTCAGTGCCATAGAGAATGCGATCGAGGTGTGGAAACCTCGGGTATAGCGGGCAAGCGCCGAGCATAGGTGCTTGTCCTGAACCGTTATGGCTTGGCTTCGTCTCCTTCCTGGGGCGAGCCAGGCTTGATCGGCTTCGGCCGTGCCGATCGCTATACCTCGGTTTTCCACCTTGCCTGTGCTCGCCCACCCCTCCCGCCAAGGGTTGGGCGCGGTTCCGTTCATCACATGAAGAGGAATGCCGTGACCCGCTCGATCTTCCCATCCGTCGATCCCGCTGTTGCCGATTCGCGCGGCGAATATCAAAAGGGCGTTGGTGCTGCGCGGGAACTCCTGCATGCATTGGCCGCGCGCGCCGCAGCCATGAAGCAGGCCGCCACGAGCAAGACGGCTTCGCCGGAACGTCGCGGGCCCCCGCTGATTGATGGGCGAGGCCGACGCATGGGCCGCGGCGCCTTTGTTGCAGCATCGGCGTTGAGGCTTGTTGGGACTCGCCCGCCCCTTTGAGAGTGCAAGCCGCCCAAGACTGGAGCACACGCGGGCGGCTGGTTGCGGCTCGAAACGAAAAACCCCGGCCAGCCGAAGCTGCCGGGGTTTTTGTCATATCCATCGCGGCCGGAGCCGCGAGCGACATGCTTACATATTCTCGATCATCACCTGACCGAAGCCCGAGCACGACACTTGGGTCGCGCCTTCCAGCAGACGGGCGAAGTCATACGTGACCTTCTTCGACAGGATCGCCTTTTCCATCGAGCTGATGATCAGATCAGCGGCTTCCGTCCAGCCCATGTGGCGCAGCATCATTTCGGCCGACAGGATTTCCGAACCCGGGTTCACGTAGTCCTTGCCCGCGTACTTCGGCGCGGTGCCGTGGGTGGCTTCGAACATTGCCACCGAATCCGACAGGTTGGCACCCGGGGCGATACCGATACCGCCGACTTGCGCGGCCAGGGCGTCGGAGATGTAGTCGCCGTTCAGGTTCAGCGTGGCGATGACCGAGTACTCGGCCGGACGCAGCAGGATCTGCTGCAGGAAGGCGTCGGCAATGGCGTCCTTGACGATGATTTCCTTGCCCGTCTTCGGGTTCTTGAACTTGCACCACGGGCCGCCGTCGATCAGCTCGGCGCCGAATTCCTTCTGGGCCAGTTCGTAACCCCAGTCACGGAAGCCGCCTTCCGTGAACTTCATGATGTTGCCCTTGTGCACCAGCGTGACCGACGGCTTGTCGTTGTCGATCGCGTACTGGATGGCCTTGCGCACCAGGCGCTGCGTGCCTTCCTTCGACACCGGCTTGATGCCGATGCCCGACGTTTCCGGAAAACGGATCTTCTTCACGCCCATTTCGTTGCGCAGGAAGGCGATGACCTTCTTGGCCTGCTCGCTCTCGGCGGCCCATTCGATGCCGGCGTAGATGTCTTCCGAGTTCTCGCGGAAGATGACCATGTCGGTCTTCTCGGGCTCACGCACCGGCGACGGCACACCCTTGAAGTAGCGCACCGGGCGCAGGCAGACGTACAGGTCCAGCTCCTGGCGCAGCGCCACGTTGAGCGAACGGATGCCGCCGCCCACCGGCGTCGTCAGCGGGCCCTTGATGGACACCACGTAGTCCTTCAGGACTTGCAGGGTCTCTTCGGGCAGCCATACGTCCGGGCCGTACACCTTGGTCGACTTTTCCCCGGCGTAGATTTCCATCCAGGAAATCTTGCGCTTGCCGGCGTAGGCCTTCTCGACCGCGGCGTCCACGACCTTGATCATGACCGGCGTGATGTCGAAGCCCGTGCCGTCGCCCTCGATGTAGGGAATGATGGGGTTGTCGGGGACGTTCAGGGAGAAGTCCTTGTTGACGGTGATCTTCTCGCCGGCCGGGACCTTGATGTGTTGGTACATGACGACTCCAGTGCTGACCGCAGGTGAGCGGATGGACGGTGGGGGTTGACAGCACAGCGCGCCGCGCGCGGGTTGGCCGATGCGGCACGCTGCAATGAACTGGCGATTCTAGCGGCCCGCGATGGCGCTCTCACGATGCACCGCACAAAATCCTTGCAAGCCGCAACTCTTATATAAGACACAAGAGTGAATTCCGCATTATGCCGGAAAATTTCACCATCCGCCATACTCCCGCGCGTGGCGGACCGGCCCCTAGCTGCCGGGCAAACCACCGTCCGGACGGTGTGCGACAACGGTGCGGGCATCCGTCAGTGCGGGCGCGGCGTCGGGCAGCGCGCTCCAGGCGGCGACAACCCGGGCCAACGCGTCGCGCAGCCCGGCGGAAGCGTCGGTGTTCAGCAACCCGGCCAGCCCCGCGGCATCCAGACCGGGGTGACGGCGCACCAGCCAGGCGAGCGTCTGGATGTGGTCGCCGAAGCGGCCGTCCGCCTCGAGCAAGAGGCACAAACGTGCCAGGGCCGCACGGCGGTCCAGCGGCGCTCCGGCGATCGTCTCCGATACCAGAAGGAAATCGTCGAGGTGCGAACTGGGCGCCGGCGCGGAGCGGAAAACTCCCGGCAAGGCGGCGAGCGCCACCCAACCACCGGCGGCCAGCAGCACGTCGCGGCGCCGAAGCGGCTCCGGCTTGGGCGGGGAAAGCGACAACGAAAGCGGGGACACGGCAGCATGAAGGAAAACGGGCCTGCATTCTCAAGGTCCGCAGCGGCGCCCTCCTATCAGACGAGTCCGAAATGGCGGCCCGCAGGCGGCGCGTCGGGCAACTTTCTTGCGCGGCGCAACATGGTTCACATCGCGGATCCGCGTGTGCCGGACTTTCGCCGCCGCCCGCAAAAAATTCGATCCGGCGTGTCAACGGGCCTGTAACGGGCTGCGTTATTGCAGATGACTCATTTAGCGGGTCGATGGTTTAACTCACTGATCTATAAAAGGATTCACCATGAAGAAGCTGATCGCTGCCCTGATCGCCGGCCTGTTCGCCACCGGTGTGTTCGCTCAAGCCTCGGCCCCGGCTGCTGACGCAGCTGCTGCTCCGGCCGCTGAAAAGGCTGCTCCGAAGGCCAAGAAGGCCAAGAAGCACCACCACAAGAAGGCCAAGAAGGCCGCTGCTGCTGACGCTTCGGCTCCGGCTGCCCAGCAATAAGCTTGTGGCGACGCCGGGCCCTCGCGGCTCGGCTGGCCCAGAGAAAGCAGATGCTTATGCATCTGCTTTTTTTTTCGCCCCGCTTTGGCCGATACCCCAGCACGCAAGTGGGGCTGTCAAAATAGCGCCATCTAGCTTGGGTACGTTGCGCGTTCCTCACAACAAGAAACAGGGAAGGCGCGATGGAATTCCGATCGATGTTCGCTGCGGTGCGGCGCAAACGCACCGTGTTGACGATGCTCTCTCTTGCCGCGCTGGCTGCGGCAGCCGTGATCGCAGGCTGCGGCGGCTCGTCCTCCGATTCCACGCCTGCACCGACGCCCGCGCCGGCTGACGCCGCCACGGCGGATGCCAATATCCAGGCCGCGTGGGTGGAGATCGGTGACAACAATCAGGCCATCGTCCGCGTCGCCACGAGCTACACGAACGGCGCAACACCGGCCGACAGCTCCGTGTGTCCGCTGCTGACGGTGGACGGCTCCACCACCCGCATGAGCCTGCGCGTGGCCGCCGGCACCGTGGCACAACGCACCACCGCCAGCGCCGCGAGCGATTCCAAGGCTTCGTCCTTTCCGGTGAGCGCCTGCGAGGCCACGGTGGCATCGACCGCCAAGGCCGCGTCGATCGGCTCCCGTGTGCTGCCGCTGCCCAAGGCCAACCCGCAACGCGTGGTGATCCTGGCGGACACCGGCTGCCGCATGAAGAAGTCGAGCAACACGTTCCAGGCGTGCAACGATCCGCTGTCGTGGCCGTTCTCGACTGCTGCCGCCACGGCAGCGGCCATGAAACCCGACCTCGTCCTGCACGTGGGCGACTACCACTACCGCGAAAACGCCTGCCCGCCCGACGTGGCCGGCTGCCAGGGCAGCCCGTGGGGCTACGGCTGGGATACATGGCAGGCCGACCTGTTCCAGCCCGCCGCCCCGCTGATGGCCGCCGCCCCGTGGGTGCTGGTGCGCGGCAATCACGAGGAATGCGCGCGCGCCGGCCAGGGCTGGTATCGCTTCCTCGATCCGCGCCCGTATTCCGCGGACCGCTCGTGCGACAACCCGGCCAACGACACCGCAGCCAACGCGTCGGACCCGTACGCCGTGGCCATCGGGAGCGATACGCAAGTCATCGTGTTCGATTCGGCCAAGGCGGGCACCACGCCGCTGGCGACCACCGACCCGTGGTTCCAGACCTACCAGAAGCAGTTCGCCACCGTCGGTACGCTGGCCGCCAAGCCGGGCGTGATGTCGATCTTCACCAACCACCACCCGATCCTCGGCTTCGTGCCGATCGCAGGGGGCACGCCGCTGGGCGGCAACGCGGCACTGCTGTCGGTCATGAACAGCCTGAACGCCACGGCCTACTACCCGCCCGGCGTGCAGGTGGCGCTACATGGTCACGTGCACGACTTCCAGGCCATCAACTTCACCAGCAACCATCCGGCGACCATCGTGGCGGGCAACGCCGGCGATTCGCTGGATGTGGCCCTGCCCGATCCGTTCCCGGCCATCAGCCCGGCCTCCGGCGTGACGGTGGGCAGCATCTCGCACAACAACTCGTTCGGCTTCATGGTGATGGACCGCCAGCCGGCGCCCGCCAAGGGCTGGCTGTTCAAGGCGTACACCGTCAACGGCAAGCTGCTGACGACGTGCACGCAGAACGGTTCGAGCCTGGTGTGCGACAAGACCGGCTTCGTCGCACCTTGAAGCGCCTGCGCATTGCGCTTTGGGTTGCCGCCACACTCATCCCGGGTGTGGCGCTGGCCGAATCGATTGGCATGACGCCCAAGCTGGACGCCGTGCCGCCGCCTGCCGAGTCGGCCGTGTTCAAGCCCGACCCGAACCTCGTCGCGCTCGGCAAGCGGGTGTTTTTCGACCCGCGCCTGTCGGAGCCGCAGGGCACGTCGTGCGCGGCGTGCCATGACCCCGGCCGGGCGTTCGCGCCCACGCTCAAGGGCGAGGCGCTGCGCATCGGCGTGCCGGCAGGCAGCCGCCCGGGGCACATGGCCGCGCGCAATGCGCCATCGCTGCTGTATCTGCGTTACGTGCCGCAGCGGTACTTCTTCCAGGACGACGACGCGAGCTTCCCGTCGCCGTTTGGCGGCTTCTTTGCCGATGGCCGTGCCGACTCCATCGCCGAGCAGATTCGCGGCCCGCTGTTCAGCCCCGATGAAATGGGCAATCGCTCGCCGCGCACGCTGCAGCGCAAGGTGGCCGGCACTGACCTCGGCCAAGCGCTGACGCAGCAATTCGGTGCCGATGCGGTCCGCGACCCCGAACGGCTCGTGGGCGCGCTGGGAAAGGCGCTGGAGGCGTATTTCCAGAGCGACGAGATGGCGCCGTTCACCTCGCGCTTTGATGATTTCCTGCGCAAGCGCACGCCGCTTTCGCCGGCCGAGATGCGCGGCCTCGCCCTCTTCCGCAACCCCGACAAGGGCAACTGCGCCTCGTGCCACCTGATGGTGGAATCGTCGTCGCGCCCGGAGCGCTCGCTGTTCACCGATTTCGGCTACGACGCCATCGCCGTGCCGCGCAACCCGCGGCTGCCCGCCAACAAGGACGCGCGCCACTTCGACGTCGGCCTGTGCCAGACCGCCCGCGCCCTCGGATGGCCCGAGCCCGACCAGTGGTGCGGCTACTTCCGCACGGCCGGCCTGCGCAACGTGGCCGTGCGGCAGACGTTCATGCACAACGGCGTGTTCCGCACGCTGCGCGATGCGGTGGCCTTCTATGCCACGCGCTCGACCGACCCGGCGCAGTGGTACCCCGGCGGCAAGCGTTTCGACGACGTGCCAGCCAGATACCAGGGCAACATCAACGTGAACGCTGTGCCGATGAACCGCCGCGCCGGCGCTACACCCGCGCTGACGGAAGACGAAATCGACGACATCGTCGCCTTCCTGCGCACGCTCACCGATGCGCGCTACGTGGCGCAGATGCCGGACCCCGCGGTGGACAAGGCACGCTCGGCGCACGCGCCCAGGGCGGGCACAAGGACCGCCGCCATCCGGCCCGACCAGGCCACTACGCGGTAACAACTTTTTATCCCCGCGGGCCCTCGCCGCATTGACGCCGGGAGGTCGAGTGCCGATCATGGTGCGTTTCGTTTCTGCCTTGCTTGCCATGACCACGCTCTCCCGCCTGCTTGCCGGCCTGTGCCTGTCGATCGCCGCCGGCACGGCCTTCGCGCAAACGCCGACCGGCCCGAACACCGGCCTGCCCGTCACCGATCTGACGATCGGCATGTACAAGGTCCACGCTGAAGTGGCCGCCACCCCGCAGTCTCGCGAGACGGGGCTGATGTTCCGCAAGTCGATGCCCGACACGGCCGGCATGCTGTTCGTGTTCGACGAGATTGCCGGACACTGCTTCTGGATGAAGAACACGGATCTGCCGCTCTCGATCGCGTTCATCACCGAGGACGGCACCATCTCCGACATTGCCGAGATGAAGCCGCAGACCGAAGACAACCACTGCCCGACCCGCGCCGGCCGCTATGCGCTCGAAATGAACAAGGGCTGGTTCTCGCGCAAGGGCATCAAGCCCGGCATGAAGGTCGGCGGCCTGCCGCGCTGAGGCGCATCCCACAACAACAGAGAGGAGACCGCCGCATGCACGCATTCAGCAACAACCGCCGCCGCTGGATGCAGCAGGCAGGCGCACTGGCCGCAGGCGCGGGCGCTGCCGCCGCAGGCTGGCCGATGGCAGCATCGGCGGCAGGGGCGGGCAAGGGCACGCGCCTGATCCTGCTCGGCACCGCCGGGGGGCCGACGCCCAAGAAGAACCGCTCAGCGCCGGCGCAGGTGATCGTCATCAACGGCGTGTCGTACGTGGTGGACTGCGGCAACGGTGTCGCACGCCAGTATGTAACGGCGGGGCTCAAGCTCAAGGACATTCGCCACGTCTTCCTCACGCATCAGCACTCCGACCACAACGCCGATTACGGCACGCTGATGCTGCTCGCCTGGGCCACCGACCTGACCGGCCCCGTCGACGCCTGGGGCCCGCCCCCGCTGGCCGCGATGACGACCAGGTTTCTCGAACTGTACGACTACGACATCCGCACCCGCATTGCCGACGAAGGCCGGCCGCCGCTGGCGCCGATGATCCACCCGCACGAGATCACCGAAGGCGGGCTGGTGATGCAAGACGCCAACGTCAAGGTCACGAGCGCATTGGTGAAGCACCCCCCGGTGGCGCCCGCCTTGGCGTTCCGCTTTGATTCGGCAGACCGCTCCATCGTCATTTCCGGCGATACGGCGCCGAGCGAAAACCTCGTGCGCCTGGCCTATGGCGCCGACGTGCTCGTGCACGAGGTGATGCACCTGCCGTCGCTCGACAGGCTGCTCGCCACCGAGCCGAATGCCAAGACGCTGCGCGAGCATCTGCTGGCGAGCCACACCTCCACCGAAGACGTCGGCCGCATCGCCACCGAGGCCAAGGTGAAGACGCTGGTGCTGTCGCACTTCGTGCCGGGCGGCTATCCGTATCTGGAAGATGCGGTGTGGCTCGATGCGGTGCGCCCGCACTTCAAGCGCGAGATCATCGTGGGCCGCGACCTGCAGGAAATCTAGGGGCGGCCGCTGGTCGCTTCGTTGCAGTCGCGGTAGAGGACGTTGCGGTTGGCGGGCAGCGTCTCATCGGTGAGGAAGCCGGTGGGACCCTTCGTCCACCAGACGTACGGGCCCGACGCATAACGCGCGCCCGACGCCGAGATGACGTTGGCGAACACGTGGGTCTTGCCGTCGAGCGTGATGGCCGCCAGCGGTGTATCGCCCACCGTCATGTACTTCACGAGCAGCGTCTTGCCGCCCCCGCAGCTGTAGCGCACGTCGTGCGGCTCCTTGATCGGCAGTGCGGAATACGCGCGGGCCTGGTCGATGGCCTTGTTCAACCCGGCCTTGGCAAAGTCGAGCGCGGTATTCAGATCGTCGGACGACATGCCGGGCACGGGCGACTGCTGCGCGGTGGCGAAGCCACTGAACACGCCGGCGCCCAGCGCCACGCCCAACATCATTGCGGTTGCAGAACGACGCATGGATCGGTCTCCTTGGAAGATCAGCGGGAGCCCGTTAGACGTGTACGGGCCCGAAAAGTCAGTCCGCCGCGTCGTCGGCTTCCGCGGCTGACGGGCTCAGCACAAGCGGTGTCGGCTCCAGGCGTTGCGGCAGTTCCTCGGACAACGCGCGCGCCGCTTCGGCAAAGCACTGCACGAGGCTGTCAGCCAGCGATGACGGCGCATGGTGCTCGGCACGCATGGCGCGCACATCGAAGGTCTGCGCCGGTTCCAGCGCGAACAGCGCGATGCGCTCCATGCTGCCGGTGGCGGCGGTGAACTGGTCGAGCATCGTCACCCCCAGCGATTCCTCCACCAGCGAGCGCGCCAGCGAATACGTCTGCACCTCCAGCGTCGACTGCGGCGCCAGTCCGCCGCGTGCCAGCGTCTGCCCGACGAGCGAGCCGAGCGAGATCTGGTCTTCGAGGCCGATGAACGGTTTCTCGGCGACGAGCCTGTGCAGCGCGCGACCGTCGGTCTTTCCGCCGACCCACGCGCGCGGTGCGGCCAGCAGGATGCGGCCCTGGGCGACCGGCGTCGTGCTGATGGCGGGATGCACGGGCGGCGCAAAGGCGAAGCCGACATCAATATCCTGCGAGAGCAAGCCCTGCACGATCTCGGCGGTGTGATGGGTGAACACGCGCACGAGCGTGTCGGGGTGACGCTGTGAGAAGCGGCGCACAGCCGGCGCGAGAATGCTCGGCGCCAGGCTCGGCGTGGCCGCCACGCGCAGGCGCCCCGCCCCCTTGTGGCGCAGGTTGGCCGACACGCGCCGCACGCGCTCGACCTCCTGGTACAGGCGTTCGACCTCCGCGAACAGCTCGAATGCCTCCGCGGTAGGCTGCAAGCGTCCCTTGGTGCGATCGAACAGGCGGAAGCCGAGCTGCAGCTCGGTGTGTTGCAGCACGCGCGTCACCACGGGCTGCGACACGTTGAGCATGCGCGCGGCCTCGCTGACGGTGCCCACCAGCATCACGGCGCGGAAGACTTCGATCTGGCGCAAGCGCATGGCCGCCGGTCCTCACAAATCCGAATGGGAAAGCGCCGATTGTGACATCGGCCCCGAGTCTTCGGCTAGGCCGGATCGGCGGGCGCCGGCGTGGCGGCGACGCCCTCCGCCTCGAGCGCATCCAGAAACACGCGCACCTTGCGCGGCACGAGCTTGCGCGCCGGCATCAGCGCGTACACACGCAGCGCGGTCAGCTCGAAGTCGGGCAGCACGCGCACGAGCCGGCCGGTGGCGACTTCGGCATCGCCCACGGAACGCGCCATGCGCGCCACGCCCAAGCCGCGCACGGCGGCGCGGGCGCGCATTTCGGCATTCAGCGTCTGCAGGCGCGGCTGGATCGGAACCTCGATCGGCTCAGCCGCTGGGTCGCCCGCGGGGCGGAAGGCCCAGCTCGCATCGTCGGGGCCGGAGAGGCAGGGCCAGCCGGCCAGGTCGGCGGGCGTCTTCAGCGGCGGGCGTTCCGCCAGCAATGCCGGCGAGGCGTACAGGCCGCGCGGGATCATCACCACGCGGCGCGCCACCAGCGACGAGTCCGGCAGCATCTGGTCGACCATCACGAAGACGATGTCGTAACCGCTGGCCAGCAGATCGGGCTGCTCCCACGAGATGTGCACCTGTATCTGCAAGTGCGGGTATTTCTCGAGCGTGCGGCACACCGGCTCGGTCAGGTGCTGTGCACCCACCTCGTACGGCGCAGCGATGCGCAGCGTGCCGGCGACGGTTTCGCTGGCGGCGGTGGTGTCGGCGTGCACTTCGCGCAGGCGCTCGAACAGTGGGGCGATGTCGTCGTAGAAGTGCGAGCCCGCTTCGGTCAGGCGCAGCTGGCGCGTGGTGCGCGTCATGAGCCGCACGCCGAGCGAGGCTTCCAGCCGCGAGACGGCGGCGCTGGCGGTCGATTTCGGGATCCCGAGCGCCTCGGCGGCGGCGGTGAAGCTGCCGGCCTCCACCACGCGGCAGAAGGTCTCCCAGTCGTTCCACTCCATTGTTCGCATGACTGGACAGTGTTCCTAGAGTTGGCCGTTTATCCGGCTGGCGGGCAAGTTTATGCTCGGGCACATGTCGCTGCAAATCCTCAAACCCGCGTCGCTGCGGGCGTTTCCCCATTTTTCTTCTGCGCGTGTCCACGCATTCGGGCTCGCGCTGGGCCTGTCCACCGGGCTCGACTTCGTGTCTTCGCAGATGTTCGCCGTGGCCGGGCAGCACATCCAGGGCGGCGTGCATGCCAGCCCCGAAGCGTATCTGTACGCCGTCACCGCTTATGCCGTGGCCGCGGTGGTGGCAAACCTCGCCATCGGCCGCATTGCCGCGCACGTGGGCTACCGCATGTACTCGCTCGTAGGGATCGCGCTGTTTGCCGCCGGCTGCGTGGTGTGCGCGCAATCGAACACGATTGGCGAGCTGGTGGTCGGCCGGACGATCCAGGGGCTGGGCGCGGGCGGCCTGTTCTCGGCATCGCGGATCCTGGTGCAGCTCACCGCAGAGCCCGACGAGCGCATCCCGCCGATGCTCATGTTCAGCGTCGGTCTCTTCGGCCTGACGACGATCGCGCCGTGGATCTGCGCCGAGGTGCTCGAATACAGCGAATGGCGCGTGATCTTCTGGCTGGAGCTCGTGCTGGCCGTCGTGGCGTGGATGGCGATGTTCTTCCTGCCGCCCGAACGTCACCAGCCCCGCACACGCGCCGCACGCCGCCCGCACGAGGCGCCGCCGCAGGACAGCCTGTGGGACTGGGTCGGCGTCGGCGCCATGGCCATCGGCGCGTTGTCGTTCCTGATGGGCCTGTCGGAGCTGCGTTATAGCCGGCTCACGGCGTCGCCGGCGATCCCGCTGCTCCTGATTGGCGGGGCGGCATCGCTGCTGCTGGCCATGCACCGGCTGCGCACGCACCCCGATCCGTGGCTCGACCTGTCGCGCCTGAACGGCCGCCGCTACCTGTGGGGCATCGGCTTCTACGGCGTGTACTACCTGATGAGCGGCTATTGGTCTTACCTGTTTCCGGCGGTGTCGCAAGGCGGGCTCGGTTTCACGTTCCGCACGACCACGCTGTTCCTGATGATCAGCGGCGCGGTATCGACCGTGGTGGCGGTGATCATGACGATCTGGCTGCCGTTCTTCTTCCGCAAGCGCCGCTTCATCGCGATCGGCTTTGGCGTGTATGCGGCGGCAGCGCTGCTGCTCGGCACGAGCCTGATGCCGGGCGCACCGGACTACGCCTTCTTCCCCGTATCGATGCTCGAAGGCATCACGCCGGGTGCGGTGATGATCCAGGTCGCGATGATGACCTACCTCGATCTCGACCGGGAAGACTTCGCGCACGGCTACCAGATGAAGAACATCGCACGCCAGTTCGCCACGGCAGTCGGCACGGGGCTGGCGGCGGTGTCGCTGCAGACGCAGCAGGCCGAATCGCGCTCGCTGATCGTGGCGCACGTCACGCGCTTCACATCGGATCTGCAGGCCGCCGGACCGCTGACGCCGCAACGCCTGGCGAGCCTGTCGGCGGAGATCGACCGACAGGCCACGCTGCTGGCCGGCACGCAGCTCTTCAGTTGGTTTGCCGTGGTGTGCGGCGTGCTGGCGGTGGTGGTGCTGATGCAGCGCTCGCTGCGCTGAAAGCGCCCGCTACGATGTCTGCACCGCGTACTTGCCCGGCCCCACGGCGGCCAGCAGGAACAAGCCGCCCATGATCGTCAGGTTCTTGTAGAACTGGATCTTGTTGGCCGCCTGCGCCGCGCCTTCCATGCTCCAGTAATGGTGGCCAATCAGCGACGTGCCGAGCACGAACAGCGCCATCAGCAAGGCCAGCGGCCGCGTCCAGAAACCGATCAGCAGGCAGATCCCCACGCCCAACTCCATGATGACGGCAATGGCGGCGGCCACCGCCGGTACGGGCGCGCCCGTGCTTGCCATGTAGCCGACCGTGCCCTGGAAGCCGGTGAGCTTGGCCCATCCGGACATCACGAACAGCACCATCATGAGGATGCGGGCGAGCAGCATCAGCTCGTTTCGCCAACGTTCGATGAACGCGTCCATTTCTGGCCTCCGGGGCGGATTTTGGTGATTGCAGTCTAGGCGCTCGATTTGCCAAGTGTGGTTTCGAGCGCATCGAGTACCGCTTGGATCACACCGTGCCGCACGTGCTCCTTGCGCTCGATCATGCCGACAGTGCGCACGGGGGTCTGCGGCGGCATGGGCAGCACGCGCAGGGCGGGATCGCTCTCCCAACTGGCGCGGCGCAGGCGCGGCACCAGCGTCACCCCAACCTGCTGGCGCACCAGCTCAACGATCGCCTCGATCGAATTGACCTCGATGAACTCGTTGACCGCCATGTGCGTCTTGCGCAAGGCACGGTCGATGAGGGCGCCCGTGCGCACCGCGCGGTCAAAGCGCAGGAACGGGTGCGTACGCAACACCTCCTCGGCACGGCCGCGCGTATGGCGCCCGGCCACCACAACCAGCGGCTCGGTGTAGAGCGGGTGCCACGCGAGGTTGGCCGGCAGCCGCTCCAGATGCTCCACCACCAGCGCGCCATCGAGTTCCCCCGCCTCCACCTGCTCGGCCAGTTCGCCCGATTTGCCGGTGATGAGCTTCACGTCGAGCGCCTTGTGCACCTGCTTGAGGCCCGCCACCGCATGCGCCAACGACCCCATGACCGACACCACCGCGCCGATCGCCACGGCGCCGGCAAGCTCGGTCTGCGGCTCGTCGCCGATGCGCATGGCGTCGTACAGCGCCAGCAGATGTTCGGCCTGCGGCAGGAGCGCCCGCCCGCGCGCATTGAGCGTGACGGTGCGGCCCGAGCGGTCGAACAGGTCGCGGCGCAACTCGGCCTCGAGCGCACGCATCTGCAGGCTCACGGCGGCCTGCGTGAGCGCCACGCGCTCGGCAGCGGCGGCAAACGAGCCATGGCGCGCCACTGCGACGAAGGTGCGGAGAAAGCGGATCGTACTCACCGACGGAATCTCAAGATTTTCTTAAGCAACATCAAATGAATTTTAACTTTATTAAATCCAGCGCGAGGCAAATAATCGGCGTTCAACTCCATCCCGCTTGAGCACCATGTCCCACCGCTTCGACTGGCAGAACCCCTATCCGACCGTGCGCATTCCGCTGTTTGCGCGCAACGTTGTGTCGACGTCGCACCCGCTGGCCGCGCAGGCTGGGCTGCGCATGCTGCTCGCGGGCGGCAGCGCCGTGGATGCGGCTATCGCCGCAGCGGCCATGCTGACCGTGGTCGAGCCCGTCTCGTGCGGCCTGGGCAGCGACGCCTTCGCAATCCTCTGGGACGGCAAGGAACTGCACGGCCTGAACGCCTCCGGCACCGCGCCGCAGGCCTGGAACCTCGATTACTTCCGCAAGAAATACGGCGAAGACGCCAAGGGCAACCCCAAGCGCCCCACGCGCGGCTGGGACGCGGTAACCGTGCCCGGCGCCATCTCCGCATGGGCTGCGTTGCACGAGCGCTTCGGCAAGCTGCCGTTTGCCGACGTGCTGGAACCGGCGGCCGAGATTGCCGAGCGCGGCCACACCATCGCGCCCATCGTCGCGCACAAATGGGCGGCGGCCATTCCCGAACTGCACAACCAGCCCGGCTACGCGCAGGCCTTCATGCCGCACGGCCGCGCGCCGGAAGTGGGCGAAAAATTCAAACTGCCCGACGCAGCCGCCACGCTGCGCCGCCTCGGCCAGACCAATGGCCGCGATTTCTACGAAGGTGAACTCGCTGAACGCATCGCCGCCTATTCGCGCGAATGCGGCGGCGGCATGACCGCACAAGACCTGGGCGACTATCGTCCCGAATGGGTCAAGCCGATCACCAAGCGCTACCGCGGCTACGACCTGCACGAGATCCCGCCGAACGGCCAGGGCATCGCCGCGCTCATCGCGCTGGGCATTCTCGATCGCTTCGATCTTGGCGCCCTGCCGGTCGACTCCGCCGATTCGCAGCATCTACAGATTGAAGCGATGAAGCTGGCGTTTGCCGATCTCTACCAATACGTGGCCGACCCGCGCTCGATGGAAGTCACGCCAGAGCAGATGCTCGACGACGCGTACCTCGATGCACGCGCCAAGCTCATCGACATGGGCCGCGCGCAGATGCCGACCTTCGGCATGCCGCGCGCCGGCGGCACGGTGTACCTGACGGCCGCCGACGAGAGCGGCATGATGGTCTCGTTCATCCAGTCCAACTACATGGGCTTCGGTTCCGGCGTGGTGGTGCCCGGCACCGGCATCAGCCTGCAGAACCGCGGCTTCGGTTTTTCGATGGACGCGCGTTCGGCCAACGTGGTGGAAGGCGGCAAGCGACCATTCCACACCATCATTCCAGCGTTCCTGACCAAGGATGGCCAGCCGCAGATGAGCTTCGGCGTGATGGGCGGCGACATGCAGCCGCAAGGCCACCTGCAGACGCTCGTGCGCATGCTCGATTACAAGCAACAGCCGCAGGCCGCGTGCGACGCACCGCGCTGGAAGGTCAACCGCGATTTCACGCTGGACGTGGAAGGCACGATGAACGCCAAGACCGTCGCTGCACTGGAAGCACGCGGCCACAAGCTCGAATCGGTGGCCGATCCGTACATGGATTTCGGCTCCGGCCAGTTCATCTGGCGCCTGTCGGACGACGCCGATCACGGCTACGTGGCCGCCAGCGACAGCCGCCGCGACGGCCACGCGGTGGGCTTTTAAGAAAGCTCCGCCGCACCAGCGCGCTGACCCGTGGGACCGGGCGGGCAACGCGCTGCAGTTCCCATAAAAACGATCCCGGCCGGCACCAAAGGAACCCTCATCATGACCGCCCCCTCTGCGGCAGGCACTGCTGCACCTGCTCGGCACGCAACAACGACTGCAGCGCACGCACGCCGCATCGTCATTTCGTCGTCGATCGGCAATGCGCTGGAGTGGTACGACTTTCTCGTCTACGGCTTCTTTGCGTCGGTCATCGGCAAGCTGTTCTTTCCGGCCGATGACGAATGGGTCTCGCTGCTGTTTGCAGTGGGCAGCTTTGGCGTGTCGTTCATCACGCGGCCGGTGGGCGCGATCGTGCTGGGCATGTATGCCGACAGAAAGGGGCGCAAGGCGGCGCTGACGTTGTCGATCCTGCTGATGATCGTCGGCACGCTGGCGATTGCCGTGATGCCGGGCTATCAGCAGATCGGTATCGTCGCGCCCATCACGATCCTGCTCGCACGTTTGGTGCAGGGCTTTGCGGTGGGCGGTGAATTCGGCAGCGCGACGGCCTTCATGGTCGAGCACAGCACGCGCGGGCGCGGCTACTACGCCAGCTGGCAATTCGCCAGCCAGGGCATTGCCACCATTCTGGCGGCCGGGCTGGGGGCGCTGCTCACCGCGTCGCTCACGCCGGCCGATCTGGAAGGCTGGGGCTGGCGGTTGCCGTTCGTCTTCGGCTTGCTGGTCGGCCCGGTGGGTTTCTACATCCGCCGCCATCTGGATGAGACGCCCGAGTTCGTCGCCGAGCAGAAGAAAACGACCGTCGATCCGCAAGCGTCGTTCAAAGCGCAGTGGACGAACCTGCTGCTGGCGGTGGGCGTGGTGGCACAGTCCACCGTGTCGGTGTACGTGCTCCAGCTCTACATGCCGACGTATGCCGTCAAGCAACTGCATCTGCCGGCCGCACAGTCGTTCGCGGTGGTGGTACTCAATGGCGGGCTGCAGTTTCTGCTCTCGCCGGTGATGGGCGCGCTGTCGGATCGCATTGGCCGCATCCGCATCATGCTCAGCACGTCGGTGCTGATGATCCTGCTGATCTATCCGATGTTTGCGCTGTTGCGCGCGTATCCGACCATCGGTGCGCTGCTGGCGCTGCAAGCTGTGTCGGGCATCTTCAAGGCCGCGTATTCGGGCCCGATGCCGGCGCTGATGTCGGAGATCTTCCCCACGCGCGTGCGCTCGACCGGGCTGTCGCTCGGCTACAGCCTCGGCGTGACGCTGTTTGGCGGGTTCGCGCCGTTCATCGTCACATGGCTGATCCACACGACGGGCGATACGCTGGCACCGAGCTACTACGTGCTGACGGCCGCTGCGGTGAGCGGCATCTCGCTGACGATCATCGCGCTGCGTCGTTGCAAGGCAGTGGGCGCTGCCTGAGCATTTACGCTTTCTTTACGCAGCGTCACGCCCCTTTTTCACGCTTTTTACGAGCGATTCGATACGGTGTCGTCATGTTCAACGACATGGCGACGCGGGCCGTCGCCAACTCATCATGGCGCGATCGATGCTCCTGTCTTCGCTGATTCCGCAATTGCTGCCGCCCTCGCCGGCGACGGTGCCTCGGGCGGCGGCGCTGCCGGCACGCCAATATGTGTGCCTGCGCGTGACGGTGCCCGGCGATGCACCGCACGCGGTTCGGCGGCAGCTGCATGCGCTGCTTGGCGACACGCTTGGGCTGTACATCGTCCGGCATGACGCTCGCCGCAAGGCAGTCACGGTCGACCTCGAACTGCCGCATGCGGATGTCGACGCGGTGGTGGGCGCGCTGTTGCGTGGCCTGCCCCGCGCCACGCTGGGCCGCATCACGCCGCTGTGCACGTCCCACAAGCGCGCGCATGCGCTGCTGCATTGAGGCGCGCCATGTTTTCGGGAATCTGGATTCCGCTGGTCACGCCGTTCCACCATGGCCAGGTCGACACCGCTGCCCTGCGGCGGCTGGTGCGCCATTACCAGGGCGCGGGCGTGTCGGGCTTCGTTGCGCTGGGCACGACCGGTGAAGCCGCGCTGCTCTCTCAGATCGAGCGCTACACCGTGCTGGAGGCCATCGCCTACGCTTGCGCCGACCGCACGCCTTTTCTGATCGGCGTAGGCGCGGCGGACACGCGCGAGGTGTGCGCGCAGATCCGTCATTACGAGCGCTGGAACAGCGCGGGCTACCTTGTTCCGCCGCCGTATTACGTGTGTCCATCGCAAGCCGGGGTGCACTGGCATTACACACAGGTGGCCGCCAGCACGGCGCGGCCCGTGGTGCTGTACAACGTGCCCAAGCGCACGGGCGTGTCGATCGCGCCTGCCACCGCACTGGCGCTGGCAGAGACCGCCAACATCGTCGCCATCAAGGAATGCGTGGCCGAGCAATTTGCCCAGCTCGAAGGCGGGCCGCTCGCTGTCCTGAGCGGCGATGACGGCGCGCTCCTCGACTGCCTCGCACATGGCGGCACCGGAGGCATCCTGGCGGGCGCCCACCTGCGCCCGGATCTGTTCGTGGCGTTGGTCGCGCACCATCGCGCAGGCCGCGTCGACGAAGCACGGCGCCTCGCCAGCGCGCTTGCGCCCTTGGCCGAGCTGCTGTTTGCCGAGCCGAACCCGGCGCCCGTCAAGGCGCTGCTGTCGGAGGCGGGCCACATTGCTGCCGATACGCGCGCGCCCCTCCTGCCGGTGTCGGAACCGCTGCGGCGCCGCCTGCGCGCAGCGGTGCACGGGCTCGACCACATCGGCGCCGGCGCGGGCTTCGACTTGCGAAAGGCCCCTCAGGCGCCCTTGTACCAAGACGCGTCGAACGGTGCCCCGCGATGCATGTAGCGCGTGCCGCGATGGTGTCGGCGCGCCTTGGCCGGTGCCGGGGCGTCCGGCTCGTCGATGGTCTCGCGCTCGGCCACGGTGCGCGCGCGGGGCTGCTGGACCTGCGAATAGATCCGCTGCTCCATCCGGTCACGTGCAGCCGCCACGCGGTCGGGCGACGCGGGCGCCTCGGCCGCAGGCGGCGCCTCCACCGGCGTCGAAGCATTGGCCGGAGTGGCGGCCACGGCCACGCTCATCGCGTTGCCCGCCTGGGCCGCCGTGGGCGTGTGGCTGGCGAGACTCTTCACCCAGGGCGCGTGGTACATCCCCACGTAGATCGCGCCCGTGACTGCGATGAACGCAGCCGCGACGCTGCCGAACGCGCCATCAAACACCGCGGCGGAAACGCGCCCCCAGAAGGGCTTGCGCTCGGCATCGGTCTGCTCCACGTCCGACACCTCGGTGGGGTCGACGTGCGTGGCGGCCAGATGCGACGGATCCGCGGCGTCCGGTGGCTGAGCAGTGATGGAAGCAGGCAAACGCATGGTGAACACTCGAAGTCATGGATCGGCAACCTCATCTGCGCCGATCGTGATTCGGAAACCGCCGTGTGTCGGCAACATGACAGGGCCGGCGGGCGATGAGCAGCTTTGCATAGCAAGTTTCCTGCCGGACTTTGTGCGTTGCCGCAATCGTCTGCAAACCCTTGTTGCACCGGGAAAAACGTCCAGGAACAGACGATTGGGCCGCCCAACGGAATGTCCGTGCGCGCATACAGCGGGTAGACTTTGCAAAGTTTACCGGGTGTGACACCGGAACCTGCCACCGACCCCTAGCCCTCAAGGAGAACAACGTGCGTTGGGATGACATGCGCGAGAGCAACAACGTCGAGGACGAACGCGCGTCCTCGGGGGGCGGCTTTGGCGGCGGCGGTATCCGCTTGGGCATCGGCGGCATCGCGGTGGTGGCCATCGTCGGTCTGCTGATGGGGAAGAACCCGCTTGAGATTCTCGGCATGGTGATGCAGGTGTCGCAGAATGCACCGGTGCAATCCGCGCCGGGCCCTGCGCGCCCCACCGGCGAAACCGACAACGACCGCAGCAAGGCGCTGGTCAGCCACGTGCTCGGCGATACCGAAGACACCTGGTCGCAGCTCTTCAAGCAGGCCGGGCGCGCGTATCAGCCGCCCAAGCTGGTGCTGTTCCGCCAGGGCATCCGGTCGGGTTGCGGAGACGCCACGTCGGCGGTCGGCCCGTTCTATTGCCCGGCGGATACGAAGGTGTACCTCGATCTCGGCTTCTTCGATGAACTCCGCCGCCGCTTCGGCGCCCCCGGCGACTTTGCCGCCGCCTACGTGGTCGCGCACGAAGTCGGACACCACGTGCAGAACCTGCTCGGCGTGTCGGAGAAGGTCAGCCGCGCGCAGGCGGGCAAGCCGGAGCGCGTCGCCAATGCGCTGTCGGTCAAGCTCGAACTGCAGGCCGACTGCCTGGCCGGTGTGTGGGGCCACTACGCGCAGCAGCGTGGCCTGCTCGAACGCGGCGATCTGGAGCAGGCGCTCACCGCGGCGCACGCCATCGGCGACGACACGCTCCAGCGCAACGCGGGCCGCAGCGTCACGCCCGATGCGTTCACGCACGGCACCTCCGAGCAGCGCATGCACTGGTTCCGCCAGGGCTTCGATGGCGGCGACCTCCGCCAGTGCGACACATTCCGCACTGGCGCGGACGCCTGAGCGCAGACGAGGCGGGCATGCTGTCACGCATGCCCTGCAAAGCGCTTTCCCGTCGCGCGATTCGCCCCCGGAAAAAAAAGGCGCGCCTTCCTGGAAGACACGCCCACCGGCGATCCGCAGTCGCCGTCCGTACAACGGCCGACTGAACGTTGTACAGATGCAGGGACGCCGCATTCGCCCATGCCGGGCGGCTGCAACGTCATGCTGCGATCGTAGAAACGCACACCGGGCGCCGCATCCACAAATTGGGGGATGACACCACCAAGTGCGCTGGGGGAAAAACCGGCTCAGCGACCGCCGCTGCAATCGAGCAGCGCGCCCGTCACGTACGACGCGGCATCGGAGAGCAGCCAGACGATCGTTTCCGCGACCTCCTCCGGCGTGCCGGGCCGGCCGATCGGCGTCGTGGCACCCAGGCGCCGCGCCCGATCGGGCTGGCCGCCGGAGGCGTGGATGTCGGTCTCGATCAGGCCGGGGCGCACGGCGTTGACGCGCACGCCGTCGCGGGCCAGCTCGCGCGCCAGGCCCAGCGTCATGGTGTCGACGGCGCCCTTGGATGCAGCGTAATCCACGTACTCGTGCGGCGAGCCCAGCCGCGACGCCGCCGACGACACGTTCACCACCGACCCGCCCACGCCGCCGCGCGAAGTCGACAGGCGCCGCGCCGCCTCGCGCGCCACCAGGAAGGCGCCCAGCACGTTCGTCTCGAACATCGTGCGCAGGCGATGCGTGGTCATGTCGGCCACGTCCTGCGCCTCGGCGACGATGCCGGCGTTGTTCACCACGCCGTGCAGCGCGCCAAACCGCCCGGCCGCCGCTTCGAACAGCGCGATCACGTCTTCGTCGCTCGACACGTCGCCCTGCACGGCCAGCGCCTGCGCGCCGGCCTGCTCGATGAGGCCCACCGTCTCTTCGGCCGCCGCCCGGTTGCCGCGGTATTGCAACGCGACCGACCAGCCGCGTTGTGCGCAAAGTACCGCCGTGGCGCGGCCGATGCCGCGGCTGCCGCCGGTAATGACGATGGTCTTCGACATGCCGATCTCCGATGTGTTGTTGTGCTGGCATTGTGCCGGCCCCCCGGCATTTCGGCACCCAGGGAGATGTCCGAATCCGGCGAACCCCCTCCCCGTGACAGGGCTAGACTAGGTGCCAGTTCACCCCATCACCGCCATGCACCTCGACCACAACGCCTGCTACCACGCCGTGCGATCGCGCGACCGGCGCTTCGACGGCTGGTTCTTCGTGGGTGTGACGTCGACCGGCGTATATTGCCGGCCCGTCTGCGCGGTGCGCACGCCGCAACAGAAGAACTGCCGCTTCTTCGCCACGGCCGCCGCCGCCGAGCGCGCGGGCTTTCGCCCGTGCCTGCGCTGCCGGCCGGAACTGGCGCCCGGGCACAGCCTGGCCGAGATGTCGTCGGACCTGGCGCGCGCGGCGGCCCGCATGATCGACGAAGGCTTTCTGCAGGAACACGACCTCGCCGCACTGGCCGCCGCGGTGGGCGTGACGGATCGACACCTGCGCCGCATCTTCCGCGCCGAGTTCGACGTGTCGCCCATCGACTATGCGCAGACGCAGCGCCTGCTGCTGGCCAAGCGGCTGCTGACGGACACCGCCCTGCCGGTCGGCGAAGTGGCCTTTGCGGCGGGCTTTGGCAGCGTGCGGCGGCTGAACAGTGGCTTTACCGAACAGTACGGATTTGCGCCGACCCGCTTGCGGGCCCGCGCGGCCGCTGCGCGCTCGGAAGACGGGCCGACGCTCATGCTCGGCTACCGGCCGCCGTTTGCGTGGCATGCGCTGCTGGCCTTCCTGGGCGCACGCGCCGTCGAGGGCGTCGAGCAGGTCGACGCCGACAGCTATGCCCGCACCATCACCGTGGACTACGCCGGCATGCGCCACACCGGCTGGCTGCATGCGCGCAATGTGCCGCAGCGTCACGCGGTGGCGCTCACGCTGTCGCCGAGCCTGCTGCACGCGATACCGCCCGTGCTGGCCCGCGTGCGGCGCCTGTTCGACCTCGACTGCCGGCCCGACCTGGTCGATGGGCATCTGGGTGCGCTCGCTGCCAGCACGCCAGGGCTGCGCGTGCCTGGTGCCGTGGACGGCTTCGAGATTGCCGTGCGCGCCATCGCCGGGCAGGTCGTTTCGTTGGCGCAAGCGCGCCGCATGCTCGGGCGGCTGACGGCCGCCTATGGCACACCGCTCGCGCAGCCCCGCGAAGGCGTGTCGACGGTGTTTCCGTCTGCGGCAACGCTGGCGCAAGTCGCGCCGCAGGCGCTGTCCACGCAGACCGGTCTGCAGGCGAGTCGCGCCGCTGCCGTGGTGCAGCTCGCGCGCGCCATCGACGCCGGCGACTTGCGCCTGGAGCCGCTGGTGCCGCTCGCCCCGACGCTGGCCGCACTGCAGGCGCTGCCCGGTGTCGGCGAATGGACGGCGCAATACGTTGCCATGCGGGCACTGGGCTGGCCCAACGCGTTTCCGCTGGGCGATTACGTGCTTCGCAAGCGCCTGGCCGATGCCCATGGCGCCTTGCCCACGCGCCGCGCCATGGTCGAACGCGCAGAACCGTGGGCGCCGTGGCGCGCCTATGCCGCCATGCACCTCTGGCACCGCGAGGACACCCTCGCCGAGACCGCTCCGGGTTGAATCCATGTACCGCCATACCTTCCGCTGTCCGGTCGGCGACCTGCTGCTGATTGCCACCGACACGCACCTGACCGGCGCGTTCTTCCCCGGCCAGAAGACGATTCCCGCGCACGCCGGTCGCATGCACGACGGCGCCGATGTGCCGATCGTGCGCGAGGCGCGGGCGCAGTTCGTGGCTTACTTCGCGGGCCGGCTGCGTGCGTTCGATCTGCCGATGGCGCCCGAGGGCACGCCGTTCCAGCAGGCGGTATGGCGGCAGCTGTGCGAAATCGCCTTCGGCGATCGCACGACCTACGGCCAGATCACGGCGCGTCTTGGCGTGCCGCGCGAACATGCGCGCGCGGTCGGTACCGCAGTGGGCCGCAACCCGATCTCGATCGCCATCCCGTGCCATCGCGTGGTGGGTGCCGACGGCGCGCTCACGGGCTATGCCGGCGGCCTGCCGCGCAAGGCGGCGCTGCTGCGGCTCGAAGGCCATCCGGCGCAGGTCGGCGAACGCCTGCCCGTGCCCGCCGATGCCCGCCAGGGCGCGCTGGCATTCGCGCCTGCATGAAAAGCGAATCGAGCGGACAATGCACACCGCCCTTCACACAACACAACCATAACGAGACCCTCATGCGCCGCTCCGATGTGCTGGAACTGCTCACGCTCGCCGCCCTGTGGGGCGGTTCCTTTCTGTTCATGCGTGTGGCGGCACCGCCGTTCGGGCCGGTTCCCCTGATCGCGCTGCGCGTGACCATTGCCTCGTGCTTCCTGCTGCCGGTGCTGACATGGCGCGGCGGGCTGGGGGCGCTGCGCGCGCACTGGCCGCACATGCTGGCCGTGGGCGTGCTCAACTCGGCCATTCCGTTCTCGCTGTTCGCCTATGCCGAACTCACGCTGACGGCGGGCTTCACCTCGGTGCTGAACGCCGCCGCGCCGCTGTTCGCGGCCATCGTCGCGTTTGCGTGGCTGGGCGAGCGGATGTCGTCGCTGCGGATGCTGGGGCTCGCCATCGGGTTCGTCGGCGTGATCGTGTTGGTGGGCGGCTCCTCGGTCATCGATGCCAAGGAGGGCGGCATGGCGGTGGCGGCGGCGCTGTCGGCCACGGTGCTCTACGGCGTGGCCAGCAGCTACACCAAGCGTTTCCTGACGGGCGTGCCCGCCCTTGCGGTGGCCACCGGGAGCCAACTGGGCGCCACCATCGTGCTGGCCCCGCTCGCCTACTGGCTATGGCCTGCGCAAACGCCCACCGGCAGCGTGTGGCTGCATGTGATCGGGCTGGGCATCGCCTGCACGGGCGTCGCGTACATCCTGTTCTTCCGCCTGGTTGCGCATGTGGGCCCGACGCGCGCCGTGTCGGTCACCTTCCTGATCCCGGTGTTCGGCGTGCTGTGGGGCATCCTGTTCCTCGGCGAGCAGTTGACGCTGAACATGGTGATCGGCTGCGCCGTCATCCTGCTGGGCACGTCGCTGTCCACGGGCGTGCTGTCCTTTGGCAAACAGGCGAAGCCGAACGGCACGGAATCGGCCGACGCCAAGGACCATCTGCTGCGCTCCGGCCGCTGAGCGCGGCCCGGCCGCCGCTGGCCGCGCCGGCGGCACCGGGCCCTATGCCGGAATACGCTGATTTGTCGGCAACGCCGGAGATTTCAAATCCAAGGCGCCTATTAAGGGTCCTTCGTCATTTCGTGTGGAACACAACACTCACAATGACTCCTGGTCGTCGAGCCCGGTGGGCATGTGTGCAGGCCGCTGGTCGGCCTGTGCACATGTCCACCGGGCGGGTTTGAGCAGGAGGATGAGTCCATGGGCATTGCCGTAGAAGCTCTGTTCACCAGCGCGCTGGGCTTGCAGCCGCCGTGGGTCGTCGATGACGTCAGGCTCGACACGGCCAAGCGGCGTATCGACTTCGAGATCGGCTGCCACACCAGCAGGCTCGCCTGCCCGGCATGCGGTGCGGCCACGCAACCGGTGCACGACCGGCTGCGCCGATCCTGGCGGCACCTGGACTTCTTCCAGTTCGAGGCCTGGCTGCACTGCGACGTGCCGCGCGTGGCCTGCGGTGCCTGCGGCAAGACCACGCAGGTGGCCGTGCCCTGGGCGCGTCCGGGCTCGGGCTTCACCGCGGCGTTCGAAGCGCTGGCGCTGACCTTGTGCCTGGACCTGCCGGTGCGCCAGGCCGCCGAGTTGCTGCGCTGCAAGGACAAGCGGCTGTGGCGGCGCATCGAGTTCTACGTCGAGCAGGCGCGTGCGCTGGAAGACTTCTCCGGCGTGCGCACGGTGGGCATCGACGAGACCAGCCTGCGGCGCGGGCAGCACTACATCACCGTCGTGCACGACCTGGATCGCAAGCGGCTGCTGTTCGCCACCGAGGGGCGCGAGCACCGCACGGTGGTGGAGTTCGCCGAGGATCTGAAGGCCCATGGCGGCGATCCCGCCCAGGTGCGGCACGTGTGCATGGACATGAGCGCGGCCTACGCCAAGGGCGTGGCGCTGGCGCTGCCCGAGGCGCAGATCAGCTACGACCGCTTTCACGTCGTCTCGATGGCCATCGATGCGATGGACCAGGTGCGCCGCGCGGAGATGGCCACCGACGCGCAGGCGGTGCGAGCCGCGCTGGGCGCTGGCGGCCGCAAGACGCTCAGGCAGCTGCTGTGGGGCATGCGGCGCAACCCCAGCACCTGGAGCGCCCGCCAGCTCCAGGCGATGCACTGGCTGCAGCGCTCGACGCTCAAGAGCGCGCGGGCGTGGCGGCTGAAGATGGCGCTGCGCGAGGTGTACGCACGGGCCACAGCGCACAACAGCATCGAACAGGCCGCATCCGACCTCAGGGCCTGGCTGAGCTGGGCGCGGCGCTGTCGGCTCGAGCCGTTCAAGAAGCTGGCCGCCACGCTCAAGGAGCGGTTCGACGCGGTGGTGCGCGGCATGGTCGATCACCGCAGCAACGCCTTCGTCGAGGCGATGAACGGGCTGCTGCAGCAGGCCAAGCGCGCCGCGCGCGGCTTCAGGACGAGCCAGAACTTCATCGCCATCGCCTACCTGCGCATGTCCAAGCTCAAGCACCTGCCGGCCAGCCCGTTCGCGCCGGCGATGCCCCAGTGACAGTGTTGCTTTCCACACGAAACGACATGGAGCCCTATTAAGACATCCAATCGCCCGATTGCAAACTGAATGGTGAATCGCATTGCAATAAATACCGCACGCACAGGCACATGCTGAAAAATCTGCAAACGGCCTCATTGGCTGCGGTGGCGCGTCGACTTAAGGCCTTTAAACGTAGAACCAAGCGCCAAAGACATCGCCGGCATCGCACGCGATATTAACGATCCGATAATCGCCGTTCAGTAATCCGCATCACCAAAACCGGATTTCGCAGCGATTAACCGGATTTTCTGCGTTATGCTCGGCCACGGTCGATAAGGGGCGCGCAAGGGAATGGTGCCAGGCATTGCATTCCCGCTTGCCGGCGGATTGTCCGCTGCACGGGCCGACCACGCACGCTCCATCAAACACGTTGGATACGCGCATGCTGGACGTCTACCTGAACAAGCACCTGATCGGTCAACTGTCGTGCGGCCGCAGCGGTTGGGCGTTCGAATACGATGCTCGCTGGCAGGCTTCTGCGCAGGGCTTCGACATGAGCCCGCACCTGCGCCGCAGCGCCGGCACGATCGCCGATACGGCAAAAGCGCAGCCGGTGCGCCACTTCTTTGAATACCTGCTGCCTGCACCCGCACGCGAAGCGCCCAAGGCCGCGGCTGCGGCGCTCGATCATTTTGCGCAGGCAGCACCGCATCTCGACGGCCCGTTGACGGTCGTGCCCGTCGGAGCCAAGCCTTCTCATGGCCACGCCGATGGGCTTTCGGAGCGCGACGTGGTCTTGCAGTTCCGGCAGACCATCGGCCGGCCGCAGCGCGCCACCTCCCTGCGCGTGGCGGAAACGCGTGCGCGCTACGGCAGCGACGTCGAGCGCGAGGCCGAAGCGATCCGCCTGCCGTTCCTCGCCTCGAACGGACTGCCGGTCTCGATGTGGCTCGGCCGGTTTTCGGCACCGGCCAATGCTGCGCAGTCGAGCCACTTCGTCCGGCTCGATCTTGGCGAAGGCGCCCCCTTGCCCTATGCGACCATCAATCACTGCTGGGCCACGCTGCTCGGGCGCAGCATCGGGCTGGAAACGCCGTTCATCGGCCTGCGACAGTTTCCGGAAACCGCCGCCGTGGTGCAGCGGCTCGATCGCACCCTGCGCTGCAAGAGCGACGATACGGCGCTCGTCCAGGCGCGCTATGTGGTGTCGGCGGTGCAGCTGCTGGGCCTTTCGCCGGAGCATCGGTTCTTGCCGATCACGGTGGAGCAGGTGTCTCAATGCGCGCGCCTGTGCGCCGACCCGGTAGCGGCCACGGCATCGCTGTTCCGCTGGATGGTGTTCTGCCTGCTGATCGGCGGACGCAACGCTTCGGCCGGCACGCTGCATTTCCATATCGGCGCCGACGGCATCCGGCTGGCCGCGCACGATCACCTCTTTTGTGCCGCCGTCTATGCGAACGAGTGGGATGCCCAGACGCTGTCACCCACGGCACAAGCCCGTTACGACGCCATCGATCAGGACGCCCTGCTAGCGCTGGCCGACCACCTCGGCTACGACGCCAGCCAGGCACGCCGCGAACTGTTGCGCCTGATCAGCATGCTGGCACCGCAGTCGTCGTTCGTGGCGACGCATCTGTCGCAGGCGCTGGGCCATTCGCCGACACGGGCCGCGGAGGTCGACTTCCTCGCGCGCATCCATCGCCACGTTTCGGAAACGGCCCGGCGGCTGGGCGGGAAGGCCGCCGAAGTCTGAAGCGCCCACGCTAGAGCGCCGCGAGACTCACCGAGCCATAGTGCGGATACCCGTGCGCGGCCAGGGTATCCATGGCCTCGGCTTCGGCCCGTGCAAAGGCCAGGGCCAGGGCATCCGGCCCGCGGCTGCCGCTGGCAAACGCCTGATACGCCGCGAATGCCTCGCGCGGCGACACACCGGTGTGCTGCAGCACGCGCTGGGCGGCCTCCAGCGCCGCGCCAATCGCTGAATCGGCTGGCGGGGCATCGCTAAACGAGAGCTGCAGGCACATCGGCGTCATTCCGTTTGCGATTTCCAGTAGACCGCACACCCGAGCCAGTCTAGGCAAGCCCGCGGCCGGTGCCAACCTGCGCCGCTTCAGAATCCGCATCGATGACGGCGGAGCTGAATCCGATTGACGTCCGTGTTGGGCGACAAACGCCCTGGTCTATCCGGGCTGCCCCGGGGTGCGCACGGCTGCACGCAATTGCATAATCAGGACGTTTGACGAAGCAACGATATTGCATCAAACCCGTGCCACGCAAGGAGACCCCATGACCCTTCGCTCGACCCGCTTCAAGCGCACCGCGCTCGCCTGGCTGATTGCCGGGGTTGCGCTTCCCGCCTTCGCTCAAACCCCGTCCGCCGCGCCAGCCGCGGGCGGCATCGACGTCGCGCAGATCAAGCCGGCCGTCGACGCAGCGGTCAATGCCGAATACGGCCAGCTCGATGCGCTCTACAAGGACATCCACGCGCATCCGGAACTGGCCTTCCAGGAAACGCGCACCGCCGCCAAGCTGGCCGAGCAGATGCGCAAGATCGGCTTTGACGTGACGGAGCACGTCGGCAGGACGGGCGTGGTGGCGGTGTACCGCAACGGGACCGGCCCGACGATCCTGGTGCGTACCGAACTCGACGCGCTGCCGATGGAAGAGAAGACCGGCCTGCCCTATGCCAGCCACGTGCGGACGAAATGGAAGGGGGAGGACGTGGGCGTCGCACATAGCTGCGGGCACGATCTGCACATGGCATCGTGGGTCGGTACGGCCAAGACGCTGGTGTCGCTGAAGGACCGCTGGCACGGCACGCTGGTGTTCGTGGCCCAGCCGGCGGAAGAAACCGTATCGGGCGCGCAGAGCATGATCGACGACGGCTTCTTCAAGCGCTTCCCGAAACCTGACTATGCGTTTGCGCTGCATACGGGCCCGGGGCCGTATGGTTCGATCGTGTTCAACAGCGGCCCCGTCACGTCCAACTCCGACGGGCTGGAGATCACCTTCAAGGGCCGCGGCGGCCACGGCTCCGCGCCCGACAAGACGATCGACCCGGTGATGATGGCCGCGCGCTTCGTGGTCGACCTGCAAAGCGTGATCAGCCGCGAGAAGGATCCGCAGGAATTCGGTGTGGTCAGCATCGGCGCCATCCAGGGCGGCAGCGCCGAGAACATCATCCCCGACAGCGTGCTGCTGCGTGGCACGATCCGTTCGTACAAGCCGGCCGTGCGTCAGAAGATGCTCGACGGCATCCGCCGCACCGCCAAGGCCGTCACGGAGATGTCCGGCGCGCCCGAAGCCGACATCAAGATCACTGAGGGCGGCAAGGCCGTCAACAACGACCCGGCCGTGGTCGCGCGCACCGAGGCGATGTTCAAGACCGCCTTCGGCAACGACCGCGTGCTGCGCGTGCCGCCCATCACGGCCAGCGAAGATTTCTCGGCGTTTGTTGACGCGGGCATCCCGTCGATGTTCTTCTTCATCGGCGTAAATGATCCGCAGACGTTCCTTGCGTCGCTCAAGCCGGGCGCCAAGCCGCTGCCGACCAATCATTCGCCGCTGTTTGCGCCGGTGCCGGAGCCGTCCATCAAGACGGGCGTGACGGCGATGTCGCTGGCCGTGCTCAACGCGCTGCAGTGGAACAAGACGTCCGGCCAGTAAGCCGGCATTGAGGGGGCGCGGCGCCGCGGCGTCGCGCTTTTTTGTTGCACAGGAGGAGTCTCATGTTGAACCGCTTCATCCGCACGGGTGCCCTGCTGTTCTGCGCCGCCCTGGCCGCACCTGCCGTGGCCCACACCCAGACCAATCGCCTCGACGAGATCATCGCGCGCGGCACGCTGCGCGTCGGCACCACTGGCGACTACAAGCCCTTCAGCTACAAGAACCCTGCAGACGGCCGCTTCATCGGCCTGGACGTGGAGATGGGCGAAAGCCTGGCCAAGGCGCTGGGCGTGAAGCTGGAAGTCGTGCCGACCACGTGGTCCACGCTGATGCAGGACTTTGCGGCGGACCGTTATGACATCGCCATGAGCGGGGTGTCTGTCACGCTCGATCGGCAGAAGAAGGCGTTCTATTCGATTCCGTATCAGCGCGATGGCAAGACGCCGATCACCCGCTGCGAGAACCAGGCGAAGTTCCAGACGCTGGCGCAGATCGACCAGCCGAACGTGCGCGCCATCGTCAACCCGGGCGGCACCAACGAGAAGTTTGCACGCGCGAACCTGAAGCAGGCGCAGATCCGGGTGTATCCGGACAACGTGACGATCTTCAACGAGATCGTGGCAGGCCGCGCCGACCTGATGATGACCGACGCGGTCGAAACCAAGCTGCAGCAGAAGCTGCATCCGGAACTGTGCGCGGTGCACCCGGAGGCGCCGTTCGATTTCTCGGAGAAGGCCTACCTGCTGCCGCGCGACGTCGTGTTCAAGAACTTCGTCGACCAGTGGCTGCGCCAGACGATCGAGAGCGGCGAATTTGCCAAGCGCTTCGATGCGTGGCTCGCGTATCCGTGGACCGCGGCCGCCAGGTAAGCGCGGCTAAGACAGGGCGGTGCGCGGCAGCCGCGCCTTCGCGGCAAGGGCCCGCATGCAAAAGCGCCGCGGCCCTGGCCGGCAACCGGGCCACGAGAGCGAAAAATCGCGAGGACGTGCGCATCCGCACGCGGCGTGGCACGCAGCACGGGCTCGCCACGCGTCCACGCTGTCAGTGCAGGCGCGTCCGATCGCCGTGCTGCAACGCGAGCGCGTCGCGCAGCAGCGCATCGGTCATGTCGCGGCCCAGCAGCGCCGGGTCGAAGCGCGCCGAGAACCGCGTGGAGCACGATTCCACCTGCAGCACCACCTGGCCGGGCGGCAGCAGTTCGATGTCGACGTGGATATCCTCGTCGCCTTCGGTAAAGGAATGCAGCAGCGTGAGCGCACGATAGCCGTCAGCGCGTTCCACGGCGGCTTCCGTCCACGCCGGCGCCAGTAGCGCACAGTTGACCAGCGCTTCCGGTTCGTCCGGCCGATACAGGTGCAGCCCCATCATGGTCGAAGCGGCGCCGGCCACATTCGCCCACTCGGCTGCCGGAATCAGATCGCCCAGCAGGCGGACATCGTCCACGGCGGCATCGCTCTGTACAAACGCTGCGCCGAGGAAGAACGCGGTTTCATCGCGAAAGCCGCCTGCCACGGTGTTGCGCCACAGGCGATGACTGGACCTGGCGCCCAGCGCCACCTGCGACAGCACCTTGGCCGCGCGTGCGCCGTCCGCGCCGGACCACTGCTCCACCGCGCCGTGCGAGAACAGGCGGTCCGCCATGACGAGGCCCACCCCCTGCGGCAACGCGCGCGCTTCCAGCCACTTGCCCAGCACATGCACACCGCTGAACGGCATGTCCGGGCGCCCGATCGCGTGCGCGCGCACGCGGCCGTTCTCCGGCACGTGAAACGGCAGCGCAAACAGTCTCGCCTGGTAGGCGACGCCGTCGATTTCGAAACGGGCAATGGAACCAGAGGTAATGGACATGGGACCTTCCTGACTGCAGTGGGCGCGAAACGTCGCCCGTACCTGCATCAACGACCATCCGCCCGGAAGGTTTAGCGGCAAACCGCCCCACCGTGGGGAGGGGAATCCCCATGTGTGAAATGCAATGCAACAAAGCGGGGCGTGTGCGCCGGGAATTTTCGTACTGCTGCGTAGTCAGACTTCCGCATTAAGGGTTATCCCGCATCGCATATTTGTGTGTCAAATCAATGACTTAGACGCAGATGCAGGTGCCTGGAGCAGCACAATTGTTCTTGTTTTTTGAACAAAGAGTTTAAGAGAACTGCTTTTTTCCCGTTCGAGCAACGACTAAGCTTATGCCATCGCGTTACCGCACTGCAGCAAACCTGCTCGTGCGCAAGCGCTTCCCCCCAGACTGTGGAGCTCATCATGAAGACCAAGAACCTGATCCTCGCCTCGCTGATCGCTGTTGCCGCCGTTCCCGCCTTTGCTGCCGGCGTGCAAAGCCAAGACCCGTACACCAACGGCCAGGCCGTCACCAAGGCCGACCCGTACACCGACGGCGCCCGCGTGAGCAAGGCTGATCCGTACACGGACGGCGCTCTGCGCAAGGCCGACCCCTACACCGACAGCCAACTGCGCAAGGCCGATCCGTACACCGATGGCGCCCTGGTCGGCAAGGCTGACCCGTTCACCGACGGCCAATAAGCGGTTCGTCCTGACGTCTCTCCCTCCCCGATGCCGCGCGCCCGAGTGGGCGCCGGTACCGGCTTACCGAAGCGGCCTTCTGGCCGCTTTTTTTTGAGGCCTCCGCCCGCGGGCTTCTATATGGCAAGTCCGGATTTCCCCCCTCTCAAGCCCGGTGACGCACGTCCGATAACAGTGGTGTATTCCATTGGCAGGCGGCGTTCCTTTGCGCGAACCGCCCTGTCTCGACGCTCGACACCACTCTATGCGCAAGCGCATTGCCATCGAAGACCTGCGGGTTGGCATGTACCTCGACGAATTCGTCGGCTCGTGGCTCGACCACCCGTTCTGGCGAGCGCGCTTTCGCGTGGAAGACGCCGCCCAGCTGCAACGCCTGCGCACCAGCGGCGTGCGGGAGGTCTGGATCGACACCGCCCGCGGCACCGATGTGGCAGCCGCACGTGCCGTGCCCACGGCAATGGCGCCGCCCACCCCGCCGGCAACACTGGCAGGCGCCACCATCGCACCCCGCGCGCTCACGCGCGCAGAGGAAATGCGCCACGCTGCCCGCCTCATCAGCAAGGCTGAAGCGGCCGTGCAGGCGATGTTTGCCGACGCGCGCATGGGCCGCACAGTCGAAGCGCGCGACGCATTGCCGCTGGTGGAAGCGATTTCAAGCTCGGTCGACCGCCACCCCGGCGCCCTCACGAGCCTGGTGCGCCTGAAAACCAAGGACCGCTATACCTTCTTGCACTCCGTGGCGGTTTGCGCGCTCATGGTGGCGCTCGGCCGGCAGCTCGGGCTGTCCGATGACGAGGTACGCGACGCTGGGCTGGCGGGCTTGCTGCATGACATCGGCAAGATTGCCATTCCGCCCGAGGTGCTGAACAAGCCGGGGGCGCTCACGGCAGAAGAATTCCGCAGCGTGACCACGCACCCGCAAGCCGGCTACGACATCCTCGTCGGCGACAGCAACATGTGCGAAGTTGCCCTCGACGTCTGCCTGCACCATCACGAACGCATGGACGGGACGGGCTACCCGCACAAGCTGGCCGGGGACGGCATCTCGCTGTTCGCGCGCATGGGAGCGATCTGCGATGTGTATGACGCGATCACGTCGGACCGCCCGTACAAGAAAGCCTGGGGGGCCGCCTACGCGGTGCAGCGCATGGTCGAATGGCGCGGCAACCATTTCGACCCGGTGGTCTTCAACGCCTTCGTGAAAAGCGTGGGCATCTACCCGGTGGGCTCGCTGGTGCGGCTGCGCTCGGGGCGGCTGGCGGTGGTCATGCAGCATGCGCCCGGCGCGTTGCTCACGCCCACGGTCAAGGTATTCTTCTCCATATCGTCGGGTACGCGGATTGCGCCCGAGGTGATCGACCTGGCGCAGACGGGCGACCAGATTGTCTCAAGAGAAGAACCCCGGGACTGGGGCCTGACCGACCTCGACGCACTTTGGATGCACGGCGACTGATCCGTAGTTTGCGCTTCCGGCGCTGCCTCATGTGGATGGCGTGGCTGGCGCTGAGCACATCTGCATTGGCGCAGGAGCCGCTGCGCATCGGTTCCAAACGCTTTACCGAGTCGTACGTGCTGGGGGAAATCCTCTCGCAGACGGCCGCCCCGCATGGCCCTGCCCAACACGTGCCGGGCCTCGGCAACACCGCCATCGTCTTCGCCGCGCTCAAGAACGGCAGCATCGACGTCTACCCCGATTACCTCGGCACCATCGCCGCTGAAGTCCTGCATCTGCCGGCTGCGCAAGCCGCCAATCCGGATCAGGCTGCGCTGCTGGCCGACGTCAATCGTGCGCTTGCACCGTTGGGGCTCGCCGCCGGCGTGCCGCTGGGCTTTGAAGACACCTACGCGCTGGCCATGCGCGAGGCCGACGCCGAACGCGCACACATCCGCACGTTGGCCGATCTGGCCACGCACCCGGCGCTGCGCCTCGGCTTGTCGCATGAATTCCTCGGCCGCGCGGACGGCTGGCCGGCGATCGCCGCACATTACAAGCTGCCGCAGCGTCCGACCGGCCTCGATCACGGCGTCGCTTACGACGCGCTGCGCGCCAGCCAGGTCGACGTGATCGACATCTACTCGACCGACGCCAGGATCCGCGGCGAACAGTTGCGCGTGCTCGACGATCCCGCGCACATTTTCCCGCGCTACGACGCCGTGCTGCTCTATCGCGCCGACGTTGCGCGACGGCACGCTGCGCAATGGCAGGCGATTGGCGCGCTGGCCCGCCGCATCCAGCGCGACGACATGATTGCCATGAACGCGGCGGTAGAGCTCGAGGGCAAGTCGTTCTCGCAAGTCGCGCGGCAGTTTCTGGCCGGCCATGGCGATGTACCTGCGGCCACACCCACACGAGGGTTCTTCACGCAGCTGACCGATGACCTGTGGCGCCTCACCCAGCGCCACCTGGCGCTGGTGGGCATTTCCACGGGCGTGGCCGTCCTGCTTGGCGTGCCGCTCGGGCTCATGGCGGCGCGGCGGCCGATCAAGCAGCCGATCCTGGCCATGGTGGGCGTGCTGCAGACAATTCCGTCGCTGGCGCTGCTGGCGATGCTGATCCCGGTCGTCGGGTCGATCGGCGTGGTGCCGGCGCTGATTACGTTGGCCGTGTACGCGCTGCTGCCGATCGTGCGCAACACCATCGTCGGACTGGAGCAGGTGCCCGCAGGCCTGCGCGATGCCGCCCTGGCGCTGGGCTTCACGCCATCCCAGCGCACGCGCGTGGTCGATCTGCCGCTGGCGCTGCCCGTCATCCTGGCGGGCGTCAAGACAGCGGCCGTCATCAGCGTGGGCACGGCGACCATCGCTGCGTTCATCGGCGCTGGCGGCTACGGCGAGCGCATCGCCACCGGGCTCGCCCTGAACGACAGCGCAACGCTGCTGGCAGGCGCCATCCCCGCCGCAGTGCTGGCACTGGCGGTGCAAGGCGCGTTCGAACTCGCCGAATGGTGGTTGCGGCGGCACGGCGACACCCCACTCCGGTAACAAGCGCGGGCGCGGGCGTTCCATTACCATGCGGCCTGACCTCAGCCGCGCCGGACCTCTCGCCCATGACCACGCTTTCGTTTTCCACCGCCCTGCTCGTCGCGGCGGCCGGCGTCTATGCCGGCGCGCAGAATGCGCTGGCCGGCGGTGGGTCGTTCATCACGTTTCCCGCGCTGCTGCTGGCGGGGCTCAACCCGCTGGCGGCCAACATGACGTCGACGATTGCGCTGTTCCCGAGCCAGATCACCTCATCGATTGCCGGACGCAAGCTGGCCGGCGGCGTCGATGCCGGCGCGCATCATCTCTCGCTCAAGCAACTCATCGTCATCAGCCTGATCGGCGGCGTGCTCGGCGCGCTGTTGCTGCTGGCGACACCGCCGTCGTTCTTCGCCAAGCTGGTGCCCTACCTGGTGCTGTTTGCGACGACCGTGTTTGCGTGGGGCAGCTTCCGCCGCAAGCCGTTGCACGCGACGGCGGGCATGTCGACCACGACGCTGGCGGCCATCCAGTTTGCGATTGCGATCTACGGCGGCTACTTCGGCGGCGGCATCGGCTTTCTCATGCTGGCGGCGCTCACCGTGGCGGGCCAGCAAGTGCGCACGGCGGGCGCTACCAAGAACGTGCTTGCCATGACGATGAATGCATCCGCGGTGGCGGTGTTTGCGTTCTCGCCGCGGGTCGACTGGGCGGCGGTGTTGGCGCTCGCCATTGGCGGCATCGCGGGCGGTTTTGCCGGGGCGTGGCTGCTGCACCGGCTGCCCGAAAAGGTGCTGCGCGGCTTTGTGGTTGTCGTGGGGGCGGTCCTGACGGTCTGGCTGTTCGTACGGGCCTGAGCCGCCGATCGGCGTTGTCTGACACCGGGTTCAGCCAAAGCCCTACTGCCCACCGGTTTGCCGCTTTTCTATTGTGACGTTCGGGGCCCCCGTGAATGGCACGCTGCGTGCGTGTCGTTGAGTCCGCCCCGTTTCACAACAAGGAGAACGAGCATGCAAGCACGCAAGATGTCGAGCCTGGCCGCGGCCATCGTGGTGGCCACCTGCGCGTGGATCGGCGCGGCGCCCGCGCAGGCCCAGCAGAAAGATCACAGCGCTGTCACCGGCGTCGACAGCCCGATGGAAGGCCCGCGCACGCAGATGCAGCGCAACGCCGACGCCGCCGAGAACCCCGGCTATCACAACAAGGCCATGTCCGGCGCGCAGCCCCAAGCCACGCCCGGCACCCTGAGGCAGAAGGTCCACCGTGCGCATGTGAAGACCGACAAGTGGGTCGACAAGCACGTCACGCACCGCCACGGCAAGGCGACGGCCGAATCGTCGTCGGACCGCGCGTTCTGGTCGCGCCGTGCCAACCAGTGCGATTCGCTCGTCGGCGAAGCGCAGCGCGTCTGCCGTGAGCGGCAGCCGGAAGCGGTCAACGGCCGATAACGCCCGCGCGCGGCTATAAGAAAAAGCCACCGGCTATCGGTGGCTTTTTTCGTTGCGGCCGTCGCGACGTCAGACGATGCCCGTGCCGTAGAACACAGCGATCACGAAGAACACGGCCAGCGTCTTGATCAGCGTGACGCAGAATACGTCGCGATACGCCTCGCGATGGGTGAGGCCCGTCACGGCCAGCAGCGTGATGACGGCGCCGTTGTGCGGGAGGGTGTCCATGCCGCCCGAGGCCATCGACGCCACGCGGTGCAGCACCTCCATCGGAATGCCCGTCGCCTGTGCGGCCTGGATGAACTGGTCGGCCATTGCCGCCAGCGCAATGCTCATGCCGCCCGACGCAGAGCCGGTGATGCCCGCGAGCGTGCTGACCGTCACGGCTTCATTGACGAGCGGATTCGGAATCGCACGCAGCCCCTGGGCCAGCACCAGGAACCCCGGCAGCGCGGCGATGACGCCGCCGAAGCCGTATTCCGAGGCGGTGTTCATCGCCGCGAGCAGCGCGCCCGAGACCGCGGACTTGCTGCCTTCGGCAAAGCGATCCTTCACGGCGCGAAAGCCGAACACGACCACCACGATGATGCCGATCAGCAGCGCAGCCTCCACGGCCCAGATGGCGGTCAGCTTGTCGGCCTCGACCGTCAGCGGCTTGGGCAGGCCCGGCAGTGCCACCGTGACGACCTTGCCGTACCACGTCGGAATCCAGCGCGTGAACAGCAGGTTCATCACACCCACAAGCACCAGCGGCGACAGCGCGACGAGCGGATGCGCGAGCGCGCCGGTCTCGGCCGTCTCCGGCTCGTTCACCAGCTTGGCGAGGCCGTGGTCATAACCGTGACCATTGCGCAGCGCGACGCGGCGGCGCCATTCGAGATACGCCATGCCCACCACAATGATGAACAGCGCGCCGATGGTGCCCAGCCAGGGCGCCGCCCACGACGTGGTGTGGAAGAACGTGGTCGGGATGATGTTCTGGATCTGCGGCGTGCCCGGCAGCGAGTCCATCGTGAACGAAAACGCGCCCAGCGCGATCGTGCCCGGGATGAGGCGCTTGGGGATGTTGCCCTGGCGGAACATCTCCGCCGCGAACGGGTACACCGCAAACACCACCACGAAGAGCGACACACCGCCGTACGTCAGCAGCGCACACACCAGCACGATGGAAAGCATCGCCCGCTTGGCCCCCACCACACGGATGACCGACGCGACGATCGAGCGCGAAAAACCCGACAGCTCGATCACCTTGCCGAACACGGCGCCCAGCAGGAACACAGGGAAATACAGTTTGACGAAGCCGACCATCTTCTCCATGAAGATGCCGGAGAACACGGGCGCCACGGCCGATGGGTCGGTCAGCAGCACCGCGCCGAGGGCGGCCAGTGGTGCAAACAGGATGACGCTGTAGCCGCGATACGCGGCGAACATCAGAAATGCCAGCGCAGCCAGCACGATGATGACGGACATCGACAATCTCCTCGCATGCTTTTCTTTTTAAGAGCGAAGGATTGTATGTCGCGATGCAACAGATGCCGTTACGCAATCACGCGTATTGAACTGGCCGCAGAACTGGCGTTCGGCCGCGCCGCCGTGCGTCTGCGTGACGCCGGCGTGACAGCTCAGCGATGGTGCCAGCCGCCGTGTCCCCAGTTGCCATGCCCCCAGCCGTGGCCGCCCCAGCCTCGCCCTCCCCAGCCGCGACGGCAGTTCCAGCACCCGCCGCTGCCGATCCACACGCTGCCGTAGACGGGCGCCGGGTAGACGACCGGCCCGTAATACGGATATGGGTCGTACACGGGATACGCCGCCACGGGCGCGACGACGGCCGGCGACACCGGGTTCCCGTAGGCGTCGTAGTACGGCGCAGCCACGCAGCCGGTCAGCAACGCGGCGGCGCCCGCAACGAGCGCCCCCGGCAGGAAGGCGGCAAGGCGACGGCCGCGTTGCAGCGTCGGGATCATGATGTGCTCCATTGAATGCCTATGCATATGTGTTCGACCGCGTTGAACGCTTTCAATTCCGAGGACTTCACCGCCGGGCGCTGCCAATTGCGGCCGGATCACTTACCATGACCGCTTCGCCGTCCGCACGGGGGAGAGAGAGCGCGGCCGGCGATGCCCCACACACACTGGAGGACACATCCATGCAAGCCACGGCAACGCCCAACCCGGGCGATCGTGCAACGGCCCCGGCCATCTCGGCAGCCACTCGACGCAAGGCCATCATTGCCGCCACCATCGGCAACGGTCTTGAATGGTTCGACTTTACGGTCTACAGCTTCTTTGCGGTCATCATTGCCAAGCTGTTCTTCCCCACGGGCAATGACTTCACCTCGTTCATGCTGACCGTCGCCACGTTTGGCGTCGGCTTCTTCATGCGGCCAGTCGGCGCGGTGGTGCTCGGCATCTATGCCGACCGCGTGGGCCGCAAGGCTGCGCTCACGCTCACCATCATGCTGATGGCGCTGGGCACGGCCATCATCGGGCTTGCGCCGACGTACGCGCAGATCGGCATCGGCGCGCCGATCCTCATCGTGATCGCGCGGCTCATCCAGGGCTTCTCGGCCGGCGGTGAAGTGGGCGGCGCCACGGCGTTCCTCATCGAATATGCGCCGGACGAGAAGCGCGGCTACTTCGCGAGCTGGCAGCAGGCGAGCCAGGGCATCTCGTTCATCCTCGGTGCGGCAATGGGCGCGATCGTCACGAATGGCCTGTCGCCCGAGCAGATCGACGCTTGGGGCTGGCGCATTCCGTTCCTGTTCGGGCTGCTGATCGGGCCGGTCGGCATGTACATCCGCTCGCATCTGCACGAGCCGCCCGCCTTCGAGGCGCAGAAGGCGAAGGCCGCCAAGGAGTCGCGTCTGGCGCCGCTGTCGCAGGTGCTGCGCGACCATCCGCGCGAAGTGCTCGGCGGCCTCGGCGTGACGATTCTCTGGACGGTCTGCACGTACACGCTGGTGTTCTACATGCCGACATACGCGAAGCAGCAGCTCGGCCTGCCGCTGGGCGCGACGTTCCAGTCGACGGCGCTGTGCGGCGCGATCATCTTCGTGCTGTGCCCGCTCATGGGCACGCTGTCCGATCGCGTGGGCCGCAAGCGCATGCTGGGCACAGTGGCGCTGGCCATTGCGGTGGCGGCCTATCCGCTCTTCCACTGGCTGAACGTCAACCCGACCGTGCAGACGCTGCTGCAGGTGCAGGTGATCCTGGGCGTGCTGCTGGCGGCGTTCACGGGTCCGGCGCCGGCGGTGCTGGCCGAACAGTTCCCGACCGCCGTGCGCTCGACCGGCCTGTCGATTTCGTACAACCTGGCGGTAACGATCTTCGGCGGCTTTGCCCCGCTGATCGTGACGTGGTTGATCGCAACGACCGGCAGCAAGCTGGCACCGTCGTATTACGTGATGGCCGCTGGCATCATCAGCGTCTGTGCACTGGCGCTGATGCACGACCGCACGGGCAAGCCGATCGAGAAGTAACGCTCGCAGATCCAGCTGTGCGCAACGGCCGGTGGCTTACCCCACCGGCCGTTCGTCTTTGGCGGCGAGCAATGCCGCGTTTTCGAGCAGGCGCACACCGGGCGCATCCACGCGCGCTGCGCTCACGAGCGCCGCCGCCACCGACTCCGCCGGCACGGGCCGCCAGGGCCTGGGCACCATCCAGCCGATCGCGCCCGACAGCGATTGCGCAATGCGTTCACCACGGCGCAATTCAGCCCGCTTGCCGAGCAGCAGCGAAGGCCGCACCACCGTGACCGACGCAAAGCCGACCGACAGGATTTCCGCCTCGGCTTCCCCCTTGCAGCGGTTGTAGAACACCCTGGATCGCGCATCGGCGCCCAGCGCGCTCACCAGCAGGAAATGATGGGCGCCAGCCGCAAACGCGCGGCGTGCCAGCTCCGCCGGATACTCGACATCCACGCGCCGGAATGCCGCCTCCGAACCAGCCTGGCGAAGAGTCGTGCCGAGCGCGCAGATGACGATGTCGGCAGCGAGGGCCGGCTGCGCTTCGGGCGCGTCCAGCCGCTCAAAGTCGACGACGCATTCGTGCAGCCGGCCCGGCATCGCGTGCTCGGGTGTCAAGGTTCCGGCGCGGCGTACGAGCGCGGTGACACGGCCGGGCCACGATTGCGCGGCGAGCCGACGCACCACGGCGCGGCCCACCAGCCCGCTTGCGCCGGCGACCAGCACCGACGGTCCGCGCGTTTGCCCGCCGACATGGCCATCGGCTGCCAAGCCTTGCGCAACAAGTGTTTGCGAACGCGACATGATGTTCTCCATGAGCTTCTACCTCGACAACGATGCGGCGCCCGACAGTTCGAGGGCGTGTCTGCCGCGTTCCCCCTGTGCGGTTCCGGGGCGAGAAAGGCTGTCTGAAATGCAAACAAACCCTGTCGATATCAGGTTTTTCCCGGATGCCGGCCCGCAAACGTAGACAGGACAAGTGTCGGCTGCAAGCAACGGCCCGCAAAGCCTTGCAGTTAGGGGATGTGCAACCCTTCGCAACGATGATATAAAACGGGTCGCAGTACAACGCTGTCCAACAAACCTGAAGTGGGGAAATGACATGACGACCAAAGCCGAACTCGTAGCCGCCATTGCCAAAGACGCAGAACTGAGCATCGCCGCCGCTGAGCGCGCACTGAACTCCGCGCTGGAAAACATCAAGAAGACCGTCGCCAAGGGCGGCACCATCACGCTGGTTGGCTTCGGTTCGTTCTCGTCGGGCAAGCGCGCAGCACGCACCGGCCGCAACCCGCGCACTGGCGAAGCCATCAAGATCCCGGCAACCAAGACCGTGAAGTTCACGGCTGGCAAGGGCTTCAAGGACGCCGTGAACAAGAAGAAGTAAGCGTCTTCCACCGTGCCCCGCGGGGCCGGGAGACTTGCAAGGGACCCTGCGGGGTCCTTTTTCTTTTGGCGCGCGGCAAGCTCACGTTGCTGGCCATAGGCTGACCAGATAGCCCGCCGAGGCCATGCGCGCAATGAGCGCATCGCTGCCGCTCGGGGCATCCAGCCAGGCAGCGGCATGCGGCCGCACCTCGATGGTGCCCACCGACAGCGCCCCCTCCACGCAGTACACCAGCCACTGCGCACCCGGATGCGCGACCGGCAATGCGCGGCGTGCGCCTGCCTCCATCGTGATGACCTCGACGTGATGCGCCCAGGCGCCGCGCCTGGTCATCACGTTGAAATCCGACAGCGGCGCGTCAAGCGTGGCATGGATATCGATCTCCCCGGCGAACCGCACGGGTGCATCGCCCGGCTTTAGCGAAACCGTCTCGCCATCTGCGCGATGCATCGTCAGGCGCCCGCCCGCGATCACCGCCAGCGAGCGGTCGATGCCGACAAAGCGCGAGAACGGTCCGGCCACATCGACCTGCGCGGTACTGATGCGCCAGTCGAAGCCGTCCAGCGTCGCACCTGCCGGTGCGATGGCGATTTCGGTCGTAACGCCGCCGCCGTTCTTCCACGGCATGCGGCGCATGGCATCGGCAGAAATCAGCTTCATGGGCGAGACGGGCGACGCAAAAGGTGATACGCCAGACGCGCGGCCACGCGCACGGTGCGGCGGTCCTGGTCGTATTCGGGATTGGTTTCAGCGATGTCCGCCACGCGCACCTTGCCCGTGCCGCAGACGTGCTGCACCAGCGCTTCGAGCACCGGCAGCGTGATGCCGTACGCGGCGGGCGCGGACACACCGGGCGCGACCGCGGCAGCCAGCACGTCCATGTCGATGGTCAGGTAGACATGGTCGGCATCGGCCAGCCACGCATCGAGATCGGCCATGCGCGCATCGAGGTGGCGCTCCTGCACGTCGGTGTCTTCCACGTAGCGCGCGTGCAGCGCATCGGCGCGATCGAACAGCGCGGGCGTATTGGACAGGCGGCTCACCCCGAGGCAGCAGTACGTCAGGTCGATGCCGTGCGCGGCGCAGTCCTCGGCGATCTGGTCGAACGGCGTGCCGGAGTTGCCGGGCCGGCTCGTGCGCAAGTCGAAATGCGCGTCGAAATTGACGATGGCGAGGCGGCCGCGCCCGCCTTGCTTCTGCCAATGCCTGCGCAAGCCCTGGTAGGTGCCGAACGCAACTTCATGCCCGCCGCCGAGCACCACCGGGCGCGCGCCCGCATCGAGCAGATGGAAGACGGCATCACCGAGCGCCGCCTGCGCACGTTCCAGATCGCCGTCGTCGCAGGCCACGTCGCCGGCATCGGCCAGGTGCGCGAGTCCGTGTGCTGGCACATTGGCCAGCGCCCGGCGAATTTCGCGCGGGCCTTGCGCGGCACCGGCGCGGCCGTGGTTGCGCACCACGCCCGCGTCGCATGCAAACCCGAGTACGGCAGGCGTGCCCGAGAGCTTTACCGCATCGGCGCGCTGCACGATCTGGAACAGGCGCGTGACGTCGCCACGCTCGCCGGTGTCGTTGCGGCCCTGCCAGACGGAGGCATCGAACGTTGCAGCTGCGGTCATCGTCATGCGCGTGTCAGCACCGCTTGCAGGAACGACCGCGTGCGCGCTTCCTTGGGCTCCCCAAAGATGACCGACGGCGGTCCGGCCTCGACGATGCCGCCGCCATCCATCACCACCACCACGTCGGCCACCTCGCGCGCGAAACCCATCTCGTGCGTGACGACCAGCATCGTCATGCCTTCCTTGGCAAGCAGCTTCATGACCTGCAGCACCTCGCCCACGAGTTCGGGGTCCAGCGCAGATGTCGGCTCGTCGAACAGCATCACCTTGGGCTGCATCGCCAGTGCGCGCGCGATCGCCACGCGCTGCTTCTGCCCACCGGAGAGGCTCGCGGGCATCGCATCGGCCTTGTGTGCCAGGCCCACTTTCTGCAGCAGTTCACGCGCTTCGGCTTCCGCTTCGCTCTTCGACTTGCCGCGCAGCATGCGCGGGCCGATGGTGACGTTGTGCAGCACCGAAAGATGCGGGAACAGATTGAACGACTGGAACACCATGCCGACCTGCTGGCGCAGGTGGTTCAGTTCGCCATCGGGCAGCATCGTGCCGTTGTCGATCAGACGCTTGCCGCAGATGTCGATGGTGCCGCCTTCGGGCACTTCCAGCCCGTTGCAGCAGCGCAGGAACGTGCTCTTGCCCGAGCCGCTCGGGCCGATCACGACGACCACCTGCGAAGCGTCGACCTCGAAATCGATGCCCTTGAGCACGGGGTGATCGCCGTACGATTTCGTCAGGCCGCGGATCCGGATCATCGGTACGTCCGTCGCCGATTTCAGCGTTGCAGAATTCGTGTTCATTGCACCATGCCTCCTGCACGGATGTTGCGTTCAATCCGATGCAGCAGATAGCTCGCGGCGCTCGTGAGCACGAGGTACACCAGCGCAATCGCCAGGTACACCTCCAGCGAGCGGTACGACACGCTGATGATCTTCTGCCCCTCGTGCATCAGGTCGTGAATCGTCAGCAGCGACACCAGCGCCGAGTTCTTGATGAGCGCGATGAACTCGTTGCCCAGCGGCGGGATCATCCGCACCACGGCCTGCGGCAGGATGATGGCGCGCATCGCCTGCCCCGACGACATGCCGATCGAACGCGCCGCCTCCATCTGCCCGCGGTCGACCGACTGGATCGCGCCGCGGACGATTTCCGACACATAGGCGCCCGAATACACGCCCAGCCCCAGCACGCCGCACACAAACGCCGGCAGCAGGATGTCGAACTGCGGCAGACCGAAGAACAGCAGGAAGAGCTGCACGAGCAGCGGCGTCCCGCGGATGAAGGTCACGTACACCGTGCAGATGCCGTAGACAAAGCGCCGGCGCGGGTTCAACCGGCCGATGCCGACCAGCAGCCCGAGCACGCAGCCGAGCACCAGCGCGGCGGCCGTCACCTCCACGGTGACGAGCGCGCCGTGCAGGATGTCGGCCCACCCCGCCCAGACGGGAGAAAAATCCAGTTCCATCAGCGTGTCCGTCGGTGGTTACTTGGCGGCCGCGCCAAACCATTTCTTGACGATCTGGTCGTACGTGCCGTCGGCCTTGATCTTCTCCAGTGCGGCGTTCAGCGCCTTGGTCAGTTCAGGCTGATCGCGGCGCACGGCGATGCCGTATTCCTCCGTCGTCAGCGCCGGCTCGACCAGGCGCAGGCCTGGGCGCATCTTCACGTAGTACGCGGCGGCGGGACGGCCCGTGACCGCCGCATCGGCACGGCCGATTTCGACGAGATTGAACATCTGCTCGTTCTTCTCGACTTCCACGCGCTCGACCTTCGGGTAGTTCTCCTTCAGGAAGTTGACCGACTTGGTGCCCACCTGCACGCTCACCTTCTTGCCGGCGAGGTCGGCCGGCGTCTTGATGGCGGTGTTGCCCTGCTTGACCATCGCCACCAGGCCGCCGTGGTAGTACGGTTCGGTAAAGTCGACCACCTTCTTGCGCTCGGGCGTGATGTAGATGCCCGAGATGGCCACGTCGAAGCGGCGCGACACCAGGCCCGGCACAAGGCCCTTGAAGTCGATGTCGGTCCATTCGACCGGGCGGCCCATGGTGCGGGCCAGGGCTTCGATCAGGTCGATATCGAAACCGGTGCGCTTGCCGTTTTCAACGAACTCCATCGGCGCGAATGTGGCATCGGTGGCCACGCGCAGCGGCTCGGCGGCGGCGTGCGCAGCGGTGGCGAAAGACACCGCAGCAGACAGCGCCACGGCACAAGCCAGCATCGAATGCATGAACTGACGGCGATTCCCCATGAGTGGTCTCCTTGTGTGGTGCATGTGGGGGTGAAAAATCAGGTGTCCTGCAGCCGCGCTGAAATGGACGCAGCCGCAGCAACGGTCATATCGATCAGGCGCTGCTCCTTGCCGCGCACGCGCGTGGCAGGTGCCATCAACGTGATCGAGCCGAGCGCCTGGCCGGGCAGCCGGAACACCGGCACGCTCACGCCCCAGACGCCGGGGTCGACTTCACCTTCGGACAGCGCATAGCCCGCCGCGCGGATCTCGGCGAGTTCGGTCTGCAATTGGGCCTGCTGCTCCGGCTGGCCGGCCAGCAGGTCTGCGAGGATGGCGCGCGACGCGGCGGCCGGCATGAAGGCAAGCAGCGACTTGGCCGAGGCGCCGGCCAGCAGCGGCACGCCGCGCCCCTTCTCGAACGAGCAGCGCAGCGACTGCTGGCTCTCGACCATCTCGAGACAGACCGCCTGGTCCTTGACGGCCACCACCAGCCCGACCGATTCACCGGACTCCGCCACGAGCCTACCCATGCCGATGCGCGCTTCCTGCACGAGATGCGAGGCGTGGTCGAAGCCGAGCGCGAGCTGCAGGCTGATCGGCCCCGGCGCATACGTGCCCGCCGATTCGAGCACGAAGCCCCAGCGCTTGAGCAGCGCCACCTGGCGATACAGCGTGCTCTGCGGCAGCCCCGTCAGTTCGATGAGCTCACGTGCCGCAACGGGCCGGCCATGGCGCGCAATGGTGGCGAGCACCATCAGCACGCGGTCCGCGCCGGCGGCGGGGGGTGCTGAGATCGGCTCGGTCATCGCGGGGCTCCGTCATGTGATGTCGCGACGGAGAATGCGACGGATTTCTCAATCCATCAACGCATCATTCCCACAGAACGAGAAAAATGCTCGAACTCAGTATTTATACCTAGGGAGAATACGTCACATTTCTGTGTGCGCGGCGTGCAGACGGGTTTCGAGAAAGGCGGCGACCGCATGCGCCGACGCCTCACTCCGACATGTTGCGAGCGCGGCGTACAGCGGCGCGGCCAAACCGCTGAGGAAGTCGATCGGTGCCTCCGGACCTTCTGCGATGTAACGCTGCAGCGCAGAGAATGCGCCGGCCTGGCCCAGGCGCCAATCAGCAATGGAGCCCTGCCGCTCATGCCGTGCGGCCACCTGCCTGCCCGGTGCGGGCTTGGGCGGCATCTTGGGCTTGGGGGCATCGTTGACCGGCGCGCGGCTCGCGACGTAACCCTCGGCGAGCAGGCGCGCGAGGTCGTCCGTGACGGGGCCGGCGCCGCTCAACTGCGCGAGGATTTCCGCCGCCGTGCGCTCACCGCCCGCGAGCAGCAGGATCGCCCGCTGCCGGTGCGTGAGGTGTCCGCTGCGCGTTTGCAGCTCCTGCGTGCCGCGCTCCGTGCGCGACAGGATGTGGCTCAGATCCATCGCCCCCCCTGGTTTTGTGTGACGGCCGGATGACGTACCAGTCTAGAAAAAGCCGGTGCGATGCGGGCCGCTACGGCCGCAGGAAGCTCGTCATACCGACTATCATGTGCACGGCATTGCGCTGCGCACGAAATCGGGCTTGCAGTGAGCGGTGCTATGCAGCGTGCGGGGCTGCCGCATGCAAGTGCCTGAGTTGAGCGGAAAAAACAAGGCCCTCACGCGGAGGGCCTTGCTTCGGACGGGATGTCGAACCGTGATTCGCTTCAGGCGAAGTTCTTCGCAACGAAGTCCCAGTTAACCAGATTCCAGAACGCCTCGACGTACTTCGGACGGGCGTTGCGGTAGTCGATGTAGTAGGCGTGTTCCCACACATCGCAGGTCAGCAGCGGCTTGGCATCCGTCGTGAGCGGCGTGGCGGCGTTAGAGGTCGACACCAGATCCAGCGTGCCGTCGGCCTTCTTCACCAGCCAGGCCCAGCCCGAACCGAAGGTCGTGACGGCGACCTTGGTGAACTCTTCCTTGAACTTGTCGAAGCTGCCCCACTTGGCGTTGATGGCGTCAGCCAGCGCGCCGGTCGGAGCGCCGCCGCCTTGCGGCTTCATGCAGTTCCAGTAGAACGTGTGGTTCCAGACCTGTGCGGCGTTGTTGAACACACCGCCCGACGACTTCTTGACGATGTCTTCCAGGCTCAGGTTCTCGAACTCGGTGCCCTTGATCAGGTTGTTCAGGTTCGTGACGTAGGTCTGGTGGTGCTTGCCGTAGTGGAACTCCAGCGTTTCCTTGGAGATGTGCGGCGCCAGGGCGTCTTGGGCGTACGGCAGCGGGGGGAGCGTGTGTTCCATTGTTCTTGCCTTCTGTGGGTTGTACAGGTTGGGAGCGACGATTGTAGGAGACTTGCAAAACCCGCGCAAACCGCCTGCCGAATAGTCGGAATACCCGCAAAACACACGCGGAATCGTGCCAAACCGGGCGGTTCCGCTGCGGTCACATGTCGAGCTTGGGCTGTGCCTGGGCGATCTCGATGTCCACGACGCCCTGCGCCAGGCGGGCTTCGACGTGCGCGCGGGCATGGAGCGCATTCGGGTCGCGGATCGCGTGGCCGCGGCTATCGAGCAGCACCGCGTAGCCGCGCTCCAGGGTGCGCTGGGGCGCCAGCAGCTCAAGGCCGGTGTGCTGGCGCGCCAGGCGCTCCCGTGCGCGGGTCAACGTCTCTCGCATGGCGCGTGCCAGCGCGGCTTCTGCCTGGGCGACGGCCGCCCGTTCGCGCGTGGCGTCCGGACGCGCAGCGGCAAGCCGCATGGCCAGCAGACGCCGCACGTGTTCCGCCCGCTGCACGCGGCCACTCAGGGCAGATTGCAGGCGCCGCTGCAGGTTCGCGAGTTGCGCGCGCCGCTCACGCATCTGCGCCTGCGGGCTGCGCAGCCGGCGTGCGAGCCAGTCCACCGTTTGCGCGCGGCGATCCAGCTGGCGGCGGAATTGCGCCGACAGCGCATCCCAGTCGCGCGCGACGTCGCGCAGCATGCGCGCGCGGTCCGGGCTGACCAGCTCGGCGGCGCCGGTGGGCGTGGGCGCGCGCACGTCGGCGACAAAGTCCACGATGGTCACGTCAGTCTCGTGCCCGACGCCTGCCACGATCGGGATGGCCGACGCAGCGACGGCGCGCGCGACCGGCTCTTCGTTGAAGGCCCACAGGTCTTCAATGCTGCCGCCGCCCCGGCACAGGATGACGACATCGACCTCTGCCCGGCCATTGACCCGCTCGAGCATCGCGGCGATCCGCTCGGACGCCCCGGCGCCCTGCACCGGCACCGGATACACCACCACCGGCACATGCGGCGCACGTCGGCGCAGCGTAGTCAGCACGTCGCGCAGGGCCGCCGCCTGCAACGACGTCACCACGCCGATCGCCCGCGGATGCCGGGGCAGCGGCCGCTTGCGGCCCGCATCGAACAAGCCTTGCGCCTCCAGCGCGGCCTTCAGCCGCAGAAACGCTTCATAGAGGTTGCCCAGGCCTGCCCGCCGGATGGCCTCGACGCTCAGTTGCAGCTCGCCGCGCGCCTCGTACAGCGTCACCAGCGCCCGCACTTCGACGGCTTCGCCTTCGCGCGGCGTGAAATCGGCGTACTGGTTGCGCCCCTTGAACATCACGCAGCGAATCTGCGCGCCGGCGTCCTTCAGCGAGAAATACCAGTGCCCGCTCGCCGCGCGCGTGAAGTTCGAGATTTCGCCCCGCACCCAGCCCAGCGGGAAATTGCGTTCGAGCAGTCCGGCAATCCGTCGGTTGACGTCGCTGACGGACAGTACCTCCTGGGCACCCCGATTTGGTGCGACCGGTACGGGCGCGGGCGGCGCGGGCGAGGCAGCCGCAGCGGCAGGTGTGTCCATCCAGAACGGTCGGCGTGAAGACGGCGGCGAGGTCATGAGTGGTGGGAACGGCGCAAAACGATGAGGCTTCGGGGCAACTTCTACCTTGAATAGGGGAGACGAGCGGGGCGAAACGGCAGACCTGTCCACAGCATAGCGCCCTTGTCAAGCTTGACAGAGCCCAGGTGACGCCCTCTATGCATTTTTTCGCAAGCCATTGATTCTTATGGAAAAACGGCCTATGTCAAAATTTCAGCAACGCAAGTAATTTCGTTCTGCGTCAAGCATTTAGCGCAGGCGCCCCAAGGATGTTCACAAAGTTATCCACAGCCGCGCTGGAAAACCGTGGTGACGTGCCCGGGCAGTGGATAAATCGGCCTGGGAAATGCGCCCGACACCCTCGCTCCACCCTGCGACACGTCGGCAACACGCCGCTGCCCAAACTTTAAGCAACGCAAAGAACATCCTTTTGAATCAGTTACTTAAGAATCTTGTCCGGGCAATGTCCACAACCGCTCCACAAGACTGTCCCGGTCCGGTGTGGATTATCCCCCCGCGCCCCCTGCTCCGGCCCGCTTTTTTGCTCGAATCCCGGCCGCAAGCCCCTCTGCCCGTTTTTTAAGCAACCAAGAGAACGCCTTTTCCGATCAAGCACTTAGCTTGCTTGTCCGGGCAATGTCCACAAGCCGTCCACAAGACTGTCCCGTCGCGTTGTGGATTGTGCGCACCGCTTTCGCGTGACGGCCGCCTGAACGCGAGGCGCGCGTGTCGCAACGCCGCGCCATCGTGTTGCCGAGGCAGTTGCGACGCGCTAGAGTGCTGCCTGTTTTTGCCGCAACGGGCCGCGTTCGGGGACGCGGACGGCAAGAGCTGCAACCGGGCACATCTCCATCGCCCGGATCCCACTCCTTCCACAACGACAAAACGGGTTGTCCAGTGTTTTCCATCATCCAAGCCGCCGGCTGGCCGATCTGGCCGCTGTTGATCGCCTCGGTGCTCGCGCTCGCGCTCATCATCGAACGGTTCATCGCCCTGCAGCGCAAGAAGATCATTCCGCCCAAGGTGTATGACGAGGCGCTGAGCATCGCGCACCAGCGCAAGGCCACGCCGGAAGTGGTGAACACGCTGGAACAGGGCTCCCCGCTGGGCCGCGTGCTGGCCACCGCGCTGCGCCACGTGGTGCTGCATCCGAACACCACCCGCGACGCCGCCAAGGAAGTGGTGGAAGAAGCCGGCCAGAACGTTGCCCACCGCCTGGAGCGCTATCTGAATGCGCTCGGCACGATCGCGTCGGTGGCGCCGCTGATGGGCCTGTTCGGCACCGTGGTCGGCATGATCGAGATCTTCGGCAGCCAGACCGCCGCCGGCACCAACCCGCAGACGCTCGCGCACGGTATCTCCGTCGCGCTGTACAACACGGCGCTGGGCCTGGTCGTGGCCATCCCGACACTGATCTTCTGGCGCTACTTCCGTGGCGTGGTCGACAACTACGTGGTGGAGCTGGAGCATCTGTCCACCACCTACCTCGACGCGATCCTTCCGCCGCGGCGCGGCTGATCCGGGCAACGCCACACTGGAAACAGCCATGCGCTTCCGCCCGCGCCGCGCCCGCGAAGAGCCGGAGATCAACCTGATCCCGCTGATCGACGTGCTGCTCGTGATCCTCATCTTCCTGATGATCACGACCACGTATTCCCGCTACACCGAACTGAAGGTCAACCTGCCGACCGCCGAGGCCGAGAAGGCCACCGAGCGCCCCGGCCAGATCGTCGTGTCCGTCACCGCGAACGGCATCTACTCCGTCGACAAGCAGGTGCTCGACACGCGCGACGTCACCAGCCTGGCCGATGCGCTGCGCAGCGCCGCGGGCAGCGCCGGCGGCCGCGAGCCCATCGTCATCGTCAACGCCGATGCGCAGGCCGCGCACCAGGCGGTGGTCAATGTCATGGAAGCCGCGCGCGTGGCGGGCCTCTCGCACCTGACGTTTGCCACCCAGACCGGCAAGCCAGGCCGTTAAACAACCTCCCTTCCCGCACTGCATGCCCGTCGCCCAGCACCGCCTCGCCAGCTTCGTCACCCGCCAATGGCAGCAGCGCGGCTGGTTTGCGTGGACGATGTGGCCGCTGTCGTGGCTGTTTGGCGGCGTGAGCGCACTGCGCCGGCTGCTGTATCGCATGGGCTGGCTGCGTTCGGTGCGGCTGCCGATGCCGGTGGTCGTCATCGGCAACGTCACCGTGGGCGGCGCGGGCAAGACGCCCGCCGTGATTGCGCTGGCCTCCGCGCTGGCCGAAGCGGGCCTGCGCCCGGGCATCGTCTCGCGCGGCTACGGCGCGCAGCTCAAGCACCCGCGCCCGGTGCGCGAGCATTCGCGCGCGGAAGACGTGGGCGATGAACCGCTGCTGATCGCGCGCGCCACCGACTTGCCCGTGTGGGTCTTCCCCGACCGCGTGCTGTGCGCGCAGACGCTGCTGGCCTCGCACCCGGGCTGCAACGTGATCGTCTGCGACGACGGCCTGCAGCACTACCGCCTGCGCCGCGACATCGAGATCATCGTGTTCGACGCCCGCATGGGCGGCAACGGCTTCCTGCTGCCGGCCGGCCCGCTGCGCGAGCCGATGAGCCGCCGCCGCGACGCCACGCTCATCAACGACCCCAACTACCGCACCACACCCGACCGGCCCGGCATCTTCGGCATGCGGCTGGAGCTGCAGGACGCCTACAACCTCGTCGACGCGGCACTGCGCCGCCCGCTCGGTGAGTTTGCCCGCTTCGAAGGAGGGCAGCTGCTGGCCGCCGCCGGCATCGGCAACCCCGAGCGCTTCTTCGCCTCGCTGCGCGCCGCCGGCCTCAAGCCGAGCACCCTGCCGCTGCCCGACCACCACGATTTCGCCGACAACCCGTTCGCCGGCAGCCATGCCGAGGTGATCCTGATCACCGAAAAGGATGCCGTAAAATGCGGCCATCTCGACGACCCGCGCATCTGGGTGGTGCCGACCACGCCGGTGGTCGACCCGGCACTGGTCGAACAGGTCTGCCAGCGCGTACGCGCCCTGGCCGATCGCGCCACCGCCAAAGCCGGCGCACAATAACGCCACCCCATCCGCTGTACCGGCGCGCTGCCCCACCCTGGGGGCAGCCGCCACGGAGCCTCTACCGCCATGGACAATCGCCTGCTGGAAATCCTCGTCTGCCCGTTGTGCAAGGGCACGCTGCAACACGACCGCGCCAACAACGAACTGATCTGCCACGTCGACAAGCTCGCGTATCCGATCCGCGATGGCATCCCGGTCATGCTGGCCGACGAGGCGCGCCAGACCGTCGAAGGCACGCCGGTCGACCCGGCCTGATACGAAGGTTCCGCCCATGTCGCACGCGCCGTTCATCGCTGTCATTCCCGCGCGGCTGGCGTCCACGCGGCTGCCCAACAAACCGCTGGCCGACATCGACGGCAAACCGATGGTCGTGCGCGTGGCCGAACGTGCGCACCAGTCGTCCGCCGCACGCGTGGTGGTAGCGACCGACGCCGTCTCGGTGGCCGACGCCTGCATGCAGCACCACGTCGAAGCGGTGCTCACCCGTGCCGACCACGCCTCGGGCACCGACCGCCTCGCTGAAGTCGCCACCGTGCTCGCGCTGCCCGACGACGCCATCGTCGTCAACGTGCAAGGCGACGAACCGCTGATCGCCCCGACGCTGATCGACAACGTGGCCGCCCACCTGCGCGACCACCCGGACTGCGCCATCGCAACCGCCGCGCACCCGATCCACGACCCCGCCGACGTGTTCAACCCCAACGTCGTCAAGGTCGTGCTCGATGCGGCGGACCGCGCATTGCTGTTCTCGCGTGCGCCGCTGCCCTGGGCGCGCGACACCTGGACGCCCGCCGTGATGGCGCGTTCGGTGGCGGAGCGCCCGCTGCCGTCGATGCCCGTGCTGCGCCACATCGGCATCTACGCGTATCGTGCCGGCTTCCTGCGGCGCTTTCCGCAATTGGCCGCCGCGCCCATCGAGCAGACGGAGCAGCTCGAGCAATTGCGCGCGATGTGGCACGGCGAGCGCATCGCCGTGCTCACCACCGACGACGCTCCGGCGGCCGGCGTCGACACGCCCGACGATCTCGCGCGCGCGCGTGCAGCGTGGAGCGCCCTGTTGTCGCAGGACGGCCCCTGAGCACGCGTTTTGTCGCAAGTTTGCGGCCCCGGGCGCCAAAACCCCGGCGCCGCCATGGCATAATCGCGAGGACGACAAGCCGCATGCGCAGGCCCACGCAAGGCCGCGCGGCGGCAACAGGGAGACAAGTCGAGTCATCGGTGCCGCCGTCCGGCGGATGCCACTACCCCCGTGTCCCGGTAAGGCTGGCGTCAACTTCGCCCGCTAGGCTGCCTGTTTGCGTCGCCAAGGCGTTTTGGGAATCGGCCCGCCGGACCGATCCCCAACGCGCTTCACCGCTGCTCGATAGCGCGACAAGATTCGAAAACTTGAGGAACTCGTCACCATGCGGTTGATTCTGTTGGGCGCGCCCGGCGCCGGCAAAGGTACGCAAGCCAAATTCATCTGCGAGAAATTCGGCATTCCGCAGATCTCCACCGGCGACATGCTGCGCGCCGCCGTCAAGGCCGGCACCCCGCTGGGTATCGAGGCCAAGAAGGTGATGGATGCGGGCGGCCTGGTGTCGGACGACATCATCATCGGCCTGGTGAAAGACCGCCTGCAGCAGCCCGACTGCAAGAACGGCTACCTGTTCGACGGCTTCCCGCGCACCATCCCGCAGGCCGAAGCCATGAAGGAAGCCGGTGTGCCGATCGACTACGTGCTGGAAATCGACGTGCCGTTCGCAGACATCATCGAGCGCATGAGCGGCCGCCGCGTGCACGTGGCCTCGGGCCGCACGTACCACGTCAAGTACAACCCGCCCAAGACCGAAGGGGTGGACGACGAAACCGGCGAGCCGCTGATCCAGCGCGACGACGACAAGGAAGAGACGGTGCGCAAGCGCCTGGACGTGTATGAAAACCAGACGCGTCCGCTGGTGGATTACTACTCGCAGTGGGCTGCAAACGGCAACGGCGCCGCCAAGGTCGCACCGCCGAAGTACCGCAAGATCAGCGGCGTGGGCAGTGTCGACGAGATCACGGCCCGCGTGTTCGGTGCCCTGCGGGACTGAGCAGCACCGGCCATCCGCCAAAAGAGAAAGCAGAAAGCGCCTCGACTATGAGGCGCTTTTTTTTTGCCCGATCGCAGGCCGCTTCGCGCTACCATATGGCGCTGCAATTTACGTGAACGTAAACGTCAAGTAACTCACCGACCACAATCAAGGAGACACGACATGGAGATTCGCGACCAGGTATTCATCGTCACCGGGGGCGCGTCGGGGCTGGGTGCCGGCACGGCGCGCGCGCTGGCCGAGTCTGGCGGCAAGGTGGTGATTGCCGACCTGAACGAGGCCGCCGGCAACACCCTGGCGCAGGAACTCGGCGGGCGCTTCGTGCGCTGCGATGTCGCGTCGGAAGCGGATGGCCAGGCCGTGGTGGAGGCCGCCACGTCGCTGGGCACGCTGCGCGGCCTGGTGAACTGCGCAGGCATCGCCACCGCCTCGCGCACAGTGGGCAAGACGGGGCCGCATCCTCTGGACCAGTTCACACGCGTCATCAACATCAACCTGATCGGCACGTTCAACATGATCCGGCTCGCTGCGACGGCCATGGCGGGCAATGCGCCCAACGCCGGCGGCGAGCGCGGCGTGATCATCAACACGGCCTCGGTGGCGGCGTTCGATGGACAGATCGGGCAGGCGGCCTATGCGGCGTCCAAGGGCGGCGTGGTGGCGATGACGCTCGCGATTGCGCGCGACCTGTCGCGTGACGGCATCCGCGTGATGACGATTGCGCCGGGCATCTTCGAGACGCCGATGCTGCTGGGCATGCCGCAGGACGTGCAGGACGCGCTGGGCAAGATGGTGCCGTTCCCGCCGCGCCTGGGCAAACCCGCCGAATATGCGCAGCTTGCCCGCGCGATCATCGAGAACCCGATGCTTAACGGCGAGACCATCCGCCTGGATGGCGCCATCCGCATGCAGCCGAAGTAAGCGCCGCGCGGCGATCAGGCGGTCGGCAGCGCCATGCGGCGGATCATCTGCCACGCTGCCTCGGCCGCCGGCGAGAGCGACCGGTCCTGCCGCCGCGCCAGCACAATGGCGCGCGTTTCCTTGGGCGTGAGCGGCACCGCCACCAGCGCCGACGACGACGGCAGCGGCAACGACAGTGACGGCACCACGCCCGCGCCGATGCCCGCTTCCACCATGCCGAACACCGCACTGCTGTGGCCCATCTCCTGCGCCACGTCAGGCTGCACGCCGTGGCGCAGGAAGATGCGATCGATCAGCGGGCGGCTGCCCGACGCGTGGTCGAGCAGCACGACGGCGGTGCGGTGCAGGTCCTTCCAGCGCACGCTGCTGCGCTCGGCAAACGGGTGATCCTTGCGGCAGACGAGGCAGAACGGGTCGGTGAGCAGCGGCTCGGTCCACAGGCCCTCGGTATCGAGCGGCTCCACCACCACGCCAAAGTCCGCGCCGCCGGTGCGGATCAACTGCAACGTGTCGACCTGCACGGAGTCCCGCACGATCATGCGGATGTCGGGGTAGCGGGCCGCGCACTCGGCCACGTACACGGGCATCAGCCGCGTCGACACCGTCGGGCTCGATGCCACGACCACGCGACCACGCCGTTGCTCACTGACCTGGCGCGCCTGATGCAGCGTGTCGTCCAGATCGGCGATGAGGCGGTCAAGCGCCGTCGCCAGCGAACGCCCGACCTCGGTCAGCACCACTTCACGCGTGGTGCGGTCGAGCAGCTTCAGGCCCAACTCCCCTTCCAGCTCCGAGATCGACCGGCTCACCGCGGGCTGCGTCAGGCCGATCGTGTCGCCCGCGCGACTGAAGCTGTGCGCACGCGCCACGGCCAGGAAGACGCGCAACTGGCGCAGGGTCACATTCATGCTGGCCCCGTATGAATTGATTCGATCAATGCATTTGTATTCTAGATAGGCCTGTAGTGCAATAACGGTTTCCCTGCAACTTCCCCGGGGCGCCATCACGTCGTGGTATGGCGCACGCACATGAAGATTCCGCTGTTATCTCGCATCGACGGGTTCATCCAGGCCATGCTCGTCATGGTGCTGCTGGCGCTGTTCTTCCCCGCGTTGGGCGCCAGCGATGGCCCGCTGCACCTCGACGTCGTCACCATCGTCGGCGTGTCGCTGGTGTTCTTTCTGCACGGCGCGGCGCTCTCGCGCGAGAAGATCATCGAAGGCGCGCGCAACTGGCGCCTGCATCTGTTCGTGCAGACCTGCACGTTCATCCTGTTCCCGCTGATCGGCGCGGTCATCCTGTTCGCGTGCAAGCCGTTCATTCCGGCCGAGCTGCTGCTGGGTGTGTTCTACCTGTGCGCGCTGCCGTCCACGGTGTCGTCGTCCGTGGCGATGACGGCGATGGCCAAGGGGAACGTGCCAGCCGCGATCTTCAACGCGACCATCTCGGGCCTGATCGGCATGATTGCCACGCCGCTGCTGATGAGCTTCGTCATCCACGCGTCGGGCGCCGAACTGTCGGTGGGCAAGGCGCTGCTGGGCGTGGCCGAGCAACTGCTGCTGCCATTCGTGCTCGGACAGCTGCTGCGCCCCGTGATCGGCGGGCTGATCACGAAGTACAAGGCGATCATCAACAAGGTCGACCGCGTGGTGATCCTGCTGATCGTGTTCAACTCGTTTGCCGATTCGACGCACGCGGGCGTGTGGTCGAAGTACCCGTGGGAGACCATCGTGGCCGTGGCCATCATGAGTGGCGCACTGCTGTTCGTGGTGCTGGCGGCGACGACATGGCTGTCGCGGCGTGCCGGTTTCGGGCTCGCTGACGAGATCACCGCCGTGTTCTGCGGCTCCAAGAAAAGCCTGGCCAACGGCATCCCGATGGCGAAAATCCTGTTTGCGGGCAATGCCGCGCTCGGGCTCATCGTGTTGCCGACCATGATCTACCACCAGTTGCAGCTGATCGTGTGCTCCGCCCTGGCGCGCAGGTATGCCGACCGCGTCGCGCACGCCGAAGCCCAGGCGAGCGCCCCGGCCAGCCGGCCGGCCTGACGGTCCTTTCCGCTCAGGCCAACGCCGTCAGACCGGCGAGCTGCGATTCCGGCCAGTGGTAGGTGCGCACCCAGGCGTGGCCGCCGTCAGCGGTCTCCAGCCGATCGCGGCTGACCGGCACACCGCCCAGGGTTTCGTAGAAGCCGATGGCCGCGGTGTTGGCCTCGTACACCAGCAGATGAAGTTGGCTCACGCACTGGGCCATCGCCCAACGCGCCGCCTCGCCCATCAGGCGCTTGCCGACGCCGTGGCCGCGTGAGGCCGGCAGCAGGTGCAGGTTGTCGACAAGCACACCCCACGGCGTGCCGTCTTCGCGCAGTGCGCACAGAAAGCCGATGACCTGGCCGTCCAGCTCGGCGCACCACACGCGCTGTCCGGCCGTGGGTGCGGCCATGCGCTCGCGCCATTTCGCCTGTATGTCGGTCGCTGCGCGGCCATCGAGATACGCGTCGGACAGAATGCCCAGACCGCGATACGCGCTTTGCCAGCTGCGTGTATGGATGTCGGCGATGATGTCGGCGTCAGCCATAACACTCTCGCGCAGCACGACCGTCGTCATGCGTCAGACACCGGGGTTGCGCGACAGCGGCGGGTTCTTCGCAAAGTACGAGCGAATGCCGCGCAGGATCGCTTCGGCCAGCTGGTTCTGGTGGTTCGGATCGTTGAGCTTGGCCTCTTCCTCGGGGTTCGAGATGAAGGCCGTCTCCACCAGGATCGACGGAATGTCGGGCGCCTTGAGCACCGCAAACCCGGCCTGCTCGACCTGCCCCTTGTGCAGCCGGTTGATACCGCCGATCTGCTGCAGCACCGCGCGGCCGACCTTCATGCTGTCGGCGATCTGCGCGGTGGTCGACAGGTCCAGCAGCACGCGCGTGACTTGCGCGTCTTTCGAGCCGAGGTTGGCACCGCCGATCATGTCGGCCGCGTTCTCCTTGTTGGCGAGCCACTTTGCCTGCGCGCTCGACGCCCCGCGATCGGACAGCACGAACACCGACGCCCCACGCGCTTCCGGTGACAGGAACGCGTCGGCGTGAATCGAGACGAACAGGTCGGCCTGCACGCGGCGGGCCTTCTGCACGCGCACGCCCAGCGGCACGAAGTAGTCGGAATCGCGCGTCATCATGGCGCGCATGTTGGGCTGCGCGTCGATCTTGGCCTTGAGCAGCCGGGCTATCGACAGCACCACGTCTTTCTCGTGCGTGCCGGCGCCGCCGGTGGCGCCGGGGTCTTCACCGCCGTGGCCGGGGTCGATGGCCACGGTCAGCAGCCGGCGCATGCGCGGCCCGTTCGATGGGCTGTGCGATACCGGCGGCTCGGGCACGACGTCCAGCGGCGGCGTATTCGGCGCATTGGCAAGCGTCGATGGCGGATTCGCCGACGCGGCAGGCGGCGTCTTGCGCGGCGGCGTGCGGTTGGCCAGCGCCGGGCGGGAGTCTTCGAGCGGCGGCTTGGTCGGGCCACTGCTGCTGTCGCGGCGAGCCAGCGCGGCGATCGGATCGTCGTCGTCCGACGGTTCGGGCATTGGGGTGCCGCCCGATGCGGCAAAGCGCTCCTGCTTGGCTTCGGTGGCCTGCACCAGCTGCATCAGCGGGTCGGGCGGATTGGTCGGATACAGATCGAAGACGAGCCGGTTGCGGTATCCGGCAATCGGCAGCAGCGTGAAGACCTGCGGGTTGACGCTTTCCTTCAGGTCAAACACGAGGCGCACTACGCTCGGGCGGTTCTGGCCCACCCGCACCTGGCGGATATATGGATCGTTCGGCGTGATCTTCGCCACCAGTTCTCGCAGCGTCGGGCTCAGATCGAGCCCGTCGATGTCCACCATCAGCCGGTCCGGATCCTTGATGAGCTGGTGCGTGGCCTTGAGCGCGACGTCAGACTCGATGGTCACGCGCGTGTAGTCTTCGGCCGGCCACACGCGCACTGCGACGATGTTCGCGCCGCGCGCGATCTGCGTGCCGGCCAGGCTCAGGATGATGGTGCCGGCGCCGGCCTTGGCCATGCGCGCGAGCCATTGGCGGCGGGCCTGGCTGGGCAGGTGCGGATCATCCGGTTGATCGGTCGGCAGATGCTTGATCAGCATGGAAGCAACATGGAAAGCGACTGGAGGAGTTGAAGACCGGTCTGCGTGCGCGCGGTGAGGCGCGCCAGACGCGGTGCATGCTCAACGCCGTCGTCATAGGTTTCGTGCACAACATCGACCGACAACATGACATGCAGGTCCGGTGTGCCGAGCAGCGCCTGCGCCTTCTCCGGCCACTCGACCAGGCACAGCGCGGGTTCGGCAAAGCAATCGCGAAAGCCTGCGTCGGTCCATTCTTCCGGATCGGCAAAGCGGTACAGGTCGAAGTGATAGACCTTCTGCGTGCCGGAGGTTCCGGCCACCTCGTACGGCTCGACCAGCGTATAGGTGGGGCTGCGCACGCGCCCGGTATGCCCGAGGCCGCGCAGGATGGCGCGCGACAGCGTGGTCTTGCCCGCTCCCAGATCGCCCGAGAGCTGCACCTGCACGGGCCGGGGGCCCAGCGCCAGCACGGCCTGCGCGAGCGCCGCGCCAAACGCCGAGGTGGCCGCCTCGTCAGCGAGCGAAAGCGCCCGCTCGGCAGGCAGGGCGGTCGATCCGGAGGGCGAGTCGGCGGGAAGCTCGGTGGGCATTGCGTACAATTTAGGCATGTCCGCCACCCCCACGTCTTCACTCCAAACCAACCTGGATGCGCGCCTGCCGGCCAACGAAGCCGACATGCACGCGCTGGTGGCGCAGATCCGTTCCTGGGGCGCCGAACTCGGTTTCGATGCGATCCGCATTGCGAGCATCGACCTGTCGCACGCTGAAGAAGGGCTCCAGACGTGGCTTGCGCAGGGGTTTCACGGTGACATGGATTATATGGCGAACCATGGCATGCTCCGCGCACGCCCCGCCGAACTTGTTGCCGGAACGGTACGCGCCATCGTCGCGCGGATGCCGTATCTGCCACATCCGACGCGCGAGCGCGCGCCGGCCGAGGACTGGCGCACCATCGAATGGGACCGCCTGCGCCGCCCGCAGGACGCCACCATTTCGCTGTACGCACGCGGCCGCGACTATCACAAGGTCTTGCGCCAGCGTCTGCAAAGGCTTGCGGAAAAGATCGCCGCCGCCGTCGGGCCGTACGGCTTTCGCGTGTTCACCGATTCGGCACCGGTGCTGGAGGTGGCGCTTGCCAGCAACGGCGGCCTGGGCTGGCGCGGCAAACATACGCTGCTGCTCGACCGCGATGCGGGCTCGATGTTCTTCCTCGGCGAGATCCTGATCGACCTGCCGCTGCCCGAAGACCCGCCCGTGGAGCCGCACTGCGGCAACTGCACGCGCTGCATCGACGTGTGTCCCACGCAGGCCATCGTCGCGCCGTACGTGGTGGACGCGCGCCGCTGCATCTCGTACCTGACGATCGAGCACAAGGGCAGCATTCCCGTCGAGCTGCGTGCGGCGATGGGCAACCACGTCTATGGCTGCGACGACTGCCAGCTCATCTGCCCATGGAACAAGTTTGCCGTGCCGGCCAATGTGCCCGACTTTGACGTGCGCAACGGCCTGGACGCCGCCACGCTGGCCGGGCTGTTCGCCTGGACGGAAGCGGAGTTCAACCAGCGGCTGGAAGGCAGTCCGATCCGCCGCATCGGGCACGAGCGCTGGCTGCGCAATATCGCCGTGGCGATCGGCAATGCGTTGCGCGAGCGGCTGTCCGACGACACGCGCGCGCAGCTCTCCGCTGCCCTGCATGCACGCGCCGACGACCCATCGGCACTGGTGCGCGAACACGTCGCCTGGGCGCTCGCGCAGACGACGTGAGCCCTCGCTCGGCTGGCAAGATCCGCCACTTCAGGCCCGCATGTCCTTAATCGATTTGCAAATGGCGCGTTTTAAAAACGTCAGAAACACGCTGCGCCGTGCATATACCAGGCAAGGAATGTCGCCATAACACGGCAGCCAGCCGGGCCTTATACCGCCTCGCAGCAAACGCTTGCGCATCAGGGCAGATACCGATTGTTTGGAAATAAAACGTCGGGAAAATGACGGCTCAATCCCAGGCCGCCCATTCCGATGTTCTCCGCTCCTGTCGACCTCCGTCGCGCACTGCGCATGACCGTGCGTGTCCGCTCGTCCGTCCGCCTGCATGTCGTGCGACGTGCGTGGCGCAACGGCGTGGCGGCGGTCGTGCTCTGCGTCGCGGGTGCCGTGCCGGCATGGGCTACCGTGAACGTGGAAGGCGTGCCGTTCGACGAGGCCGCGCGCGTGGCGGGGCGCGAACTGCTGCTCAACGGCACGGGCCTGCGCTCGGTGTTCGTGATCAAGGGCTACGTGGCCGGGCTGTACCTGCCCGAGCGCGCAAAGAACGCCGCGGTGATCCTCGGCATGAAAGGGCCGAAGCGGCTGCAGATTCACCCGCTGCGCGATGTGGGCGCCGAGACGTTCATCCGCGCGCTGAACGACGGCATCCACCGCAACCAGACCGAGATCCAGATGCAGCGGCTGGCCGATCGCCTGACCCAGCTCGAAGACACCATGCGCCAGATCGGCGCCACCAAGCGCGGCGACACCATCAACTTTGACTACATGCCCGACGCCGGCACCACCATCACGGTCAACGGCGTGGCCCGCAGCAGGCCGATCCCGGGCGAAGACCTGTACCAGGCCGTGCTGCGCATCTTCATCGGCGACAACCCCGTCGACCGCGACCTGAAAAACGGGCTGCTCGGCAGCTGACGATCGGCTTTCCGGGCGCCCCGCACTGTCACCCGATTCTTGGTTGCCGTTGTGTTATTCAGCAGTTTCCAAAGAACAGCACAGAAAACCACAAGGAGGATGACAATGATGAAGGGACGCCTGACTGCCGGTCTGATCGCCGCCGTTGGAACGCTGCTGTGCGGGCCGACGATGGCCGACAACTATCCGGCCAAGCCGCTGAAGCTGATCATTCCGTTCCCGCCCGGCGGCACGACCGACATCGTGGGGCGCGGCGTAGCCGACCAGCTCGCCAAGGTGCTCGGCCAGCCGGTGGTGGTCGAGAACAAGGGCGGCGGCGGCGGTTCGATCGGCGCCGACGCCATTGCCAAATCGGCGCCCGACGGCTACACCATCGGCATCGCCACCGTCTCGACGCATGCCGTGAACCCGGCATGCAACCCGAAGCTCTCGTACGACCCGCTCAAGGATTTCAAGCCGATCACGAACCTGGCGACCGTCGCCAACGTGATTGCCGTCAACCCGACGTTTCCGGCCAAAAACTACAAGGAGTTCGTGGCCGTGCTCACCGCCAACCCGGGCAAGTATTCGTTCGCGACATCGGGCACCTGCGGCATCGGCCACATGCTCGGTGAAGAATTCAAGGTGCTGACCAAGACACAGATGGTGCACGTGCCGTATCGCGGCGCCGGTCCGGCACTGAACGATGTGCTGGCCAACCAGGTGCCGATCATGGTCGACAACCTGCCCTCGTCGATGCAGTTCATCAAGGGCGGCAAGCTGCGCCCGATCGTGGTGGCGTGGAACAAGCGCATCGAGAGCCTGCCCGATGTGCCCACCTTTGCCGAAGTCGGCCTGAAGGATGCGAACGACCCGGCGTGGTACGGCCTCGTCGCGCCGGCCGGCACGCCGGACGACATCATCCGCAAGCTCAACGAGGCATCGGTCAAGGCGCTGAAGGATCCGGGCCTGGTCGACCGCTTCCGCGGCGCCGGGGCGGAGCCCGTCGGCAACAGCCCGCAGCAATATTCGGCCGAGATCAAGCGCGAGTTCGACAAGATGCGTGCGCTGGTCAAGCAGCAGAACATCAAGCTGGACCAGTAATCCGGCCGCGGGGCCTGTGCTAGATTCGCAGGATCGTTGTCTTGCACCGGCCCCCGTCATGCCCTCCCCCTTCGATGCCGTTCTCGCCGCGCCCTTCGGCAAGCTGGGCGTGCGCGTGGCCGGCGGCGCGTTGCGTGAACTCGTCTACCTGCCGGAGCGCACGCCGACCCTCGATTCCGGCGACGCGCTGATCCGCAAGCTGGCGCGCCAGCTCGACGCGTATTACGGCGACCCCGGCGCCACGTTCGACATCCCGCTTGTGCCCGCCGGCACCGGCTTCCAGCACCGCGTCTGGAACGCCATCCGCGCCATCCCGTGCGGCAGCGTCATCACCTACGGGACCATCGCCCGGCAGATCGGCAGCGTGCCGCGTGCAGTGGGCCAGGCGTGCGGCGACAACGGGTTCCCGATCGTCATCCCGTGCCACCGCGTGGTCAGCGCGTCGGGCATCGGCGGCTTCTCGCACCACACGGATGGCTACCTGCTCGACATCAAGCACTGGCTGCTGCGCCACGAAGGCGTGATGCTGATATGAGAAACGCTGCATTGAAGGACGCCGGCGCCCCGGCGTTACCCCCGCAAAGCGCCGATGCCATCCAGCGTTTCTGCGATGCGCTCTGGCTCGAAGACGGCCTCGCGCGCAACACGCTCGATGCATACCGGCGCGACCTGACGCTGTACGCGCAGTGGCTCGCCGAGCGCAGCAAATCGATCGCCGAGACCGAAGACGGCGACCTGGCCGATTACTTTGCCGCACGCCATGCCGAGAGCCGCGCATCGTCCGCCAACCGGCGCCGCACGGTGTTCAAGCGTTTCTTTCAATGGGCGTTGCGCGAGCATGTGGTGAGCACCGATCCGTCGCGCTTGCTGCCCACCGCCAAGCAGCCGCCGCGCTTCCCGAAGACGCTGTCCGAAGCGCAGGTCGAGGCCCTCATCAACGCGCCGGATGTCGATACGCCGCTCGGCCTGCGCGACCGCGCGATGATCGAACTGATGTATGCGAGCGGGCTGCGCGTGTCGGAAATCGTCGCGCTGAAAACGGTGGAAGTCGGCCTGAATGAAGGCGTGGTGCGCGTGGTTGGCGGCAAGGGCGGCAAGGACCGCCTCGTACCGTTCGGCGCGGAAGCGGGCGACTGGCTGCGGCGTTATCTGCGCGATGGCCGCACGGCGCTGCTCGGCGAGCGCACCGCTGACGCGCTGTTCGTCACCGCGCGCGGCGAAGGCATGACGCGCCAGGCGTTCTGGTATCTCATCAAGCGCTATGCGCTGCTGGCCGACATTCACGCGCCGCTGTCGCCGCACACATTGCGGCACGCGTTTGCCACGCACCTGCTCAATCACGGCGCAGACTTGCGCGTGGTGCAGATGCTGCTAGGCCACGCAGACATTTCCACCACGCAGATCTACACCCACGTCGCGCGGGAGCGTTTGCGCACACTGCATGCGCAGCACCATCCGCGCGGATAGCGATCGTTCCCCTGCCCCGTATGAGCAAGTCCAAGCACGTTTCCGAGACCCCCGCCACGCAGTTCCTCAAGGCACATCGCGTCGCTTTTACCGAGCACACCTACGACTATGTCGACAAGGGCGGCACGACCGAGTCTTCGCGCCAGCTTGGCGTCGATGAACACCACGTCGTCAAGACGCTGGTGATGGAAGACGAGCATGCCAAGCCGCTGATCGTGCTGATGCACGGGGATTGCTCGGTCTCCACCAAGAACCTCGCGCGCCAGACCGGGCGCAAGAACGTACAGCCCTGCAAGCCCGAGGTGGCACAGCGGCACAGCGGTTACCTGGTGGGCGGCACGTCGCCGTTTGGCGTGCGCAAGGCGATGCCGGTGTATGTGGAGGCGAGCGTGCTGGAGCTGGAGCGCATCTACATCAACGGCGGCAGGCGCGGCTTTCTTGTCAGCATCGCGCCCAGCGTGCTGACCACCGTGCTGAATGCGCAGCCCGTCAACTGTGCAAACCCCGATTGAAACGAACGCGGCGGCTGGGGCACCCTACGCGGCGCGCTACAATCCCGCAGCCTGATTTCACCGATTTCCTATGTCCCCAGTCGTCGCAACTGTCATTTTTGCCGTGGCCGCCTACCTGATCGGCTCGATCTCGTTTGCCGTGGTGGTGAGTCGCGCGATGGGTCTGGCAGACCCGCGCACCTACGGCTCGGGCAACCCCGGCGCCACCAACGTGCTGCGCTCGGGCAACAAGAAGGCGGCCATCCTCACGCTGCTCGGCGATGCGGCCAAGGGCTGGCTGGCGGTGTGGCTGGCGCAATGGCTGGCCGCGCGCTTTGGCGTGGACGAAACCGGCATCGCCCTGGTGGTGATCGCCGTGTTCCTGGGTCACCTGTTTCCGGTGTTCCACCGCTTTGAGGGCGGCAAGGGCGTGGCTACGGCGGCAGGCATTCTGCTCGCGCTGAACGTGTGGCTCGGGCTGGCCACACTGGCCACGTGGCTCATCATCGCCGTGTTCTTCCGTTATTCATCGTTGGCGGCGCTGGTGTCAGCGGTGTTCGCGCCGTTCTTCTACGTACTGATGAACGGCTTCGACTGGATTGCCGGGGCGGTCGCGTTGATGGCGGTACTGCTCATCGCGCGCCACCGCGCCAATATCGCCAAGCTGCTCGCCGGCAAGGAAAGCCGCATCGGCGAGAAGAAAAAAGCGGCCTAATTCCGCAGCTCGGCGCGCACCGAATGCGCGCGCCGATGTTCTCCGGGCGGCCGCCCCGTGTGCCGCCGGATCAACCGCCGAAAGGCAGACATGTCCTGATAGCCGCACTGCTGGCAATCGCCGTCAGGCTCAGCGTGCTGACTTCGAGCAGGTGACACGCGCGCGCCACGCGCAACCGGTGCAGCAATTGCAGCGGCGACGTCCCCACTGTTTTCGCGAAATGCCGCAGCAGCGTCCGCTCGCGGGTTGAGGCCGCGGCCGCAAGTTCTTCCAGATCAAACGGTTCGCGCAGATGCTGCTGCAGGTATCGCCGCGCCCGCAGCACGACGCTGTCGCGGATGGCCGGTTTGCTGCGCAGCCAGATGCCGATGGCCTCGCCGCACGAGGGTGATCGAGTACCGCATTGCCCACGGTGCGGGCAAGCCGCGCATCCGCCAATCGCGCGACCAACCGGTGCGCGAGCGCCACGCCGTGCTCCATCGCCCGTGCGGTGATGACGTTGCCACTGGTGACAATCGCCTGTGCGGGCACCACCTTCAGGCTGGGGACATTGCCCTGCACCCACCCGGCAATCAGCCACATGACGGTCAGGCGCTGGCCGGGCGGCAGCACGTCGGCCAACATCGCCACCCCCGTGAAGGGCGATGCCACGCGGCGGCCTGCCGAAGGGCTTGCAGGTGTATTTCGGCACGAGCTACATCCAGCCGGTTACGTTCGACGATCAGGGCCGGTGGCGGATGCGCTTCTTACCTACGGTGAATCGACCGCCCCGCCTCGCCGCATGCGTTCGACCAGATGCGCGAGCTTTCGGCCAAGCGCTGAGACCGGCTGCCGTTCTCGGAAGCCGCCATCGCCGCCGATCCGGCACTGAAGGTGACCAAGCTCGCAGTAGTGCAGCGCCTGCGTCGCGGCCGTGCGATGCAGCGGCGCGTCCCTTTGCCGCGCATCCGGACGATTCCGCCTGCTTAAGCCACTCTTGCCAGTGGTTCACAGAAGGCACCGTGCATTTCCCGTATCACCCGAGCTGGCCCGCGTTCGTCGCGGGCCGTTTCTTTTGGTGCATTCTGCGCACAACAACCTATCGAGACAGACACCCAGCCATGGCCACTCGCATTGTCATGCCAGGCAAGGTCAACCCGATGATCCCGGAAGTGGTCAACGAGATCGCCTATAAGGTGATCAGCAACGACGTCACCATCACCCTTGCCGCGAGGCCGGGCAGCGCCAGCTCAGTGCGGTCACACCTTCGCGCCCAACTGGCGGCCTTCGACACCCTACGAACCCGCCTGCCCCGGGTCGAACGCCTGTTGAAAAGATGCGCAGCTTGCAGCTTGCGCTGGGCAGCGATCTGATGCTCGCATCGCTGGAGGGCTATGCCTTGCTCTAGGTCTCGGGCCAGGGTGAAGCGTTGGATTCGGCACGCAAAGCGTTGTCGGCACGCCTTACCGGCCGCGCGGCCAAGAAGCGGAATAACGCTGTACGGCGCTTGCAAGACCCCCGCCCGGTGCGGGGGTTTAGTGTTTTTGACGCCGCGCAATTGGCGCTACGGTGCGGTTTTCTGGTTTGTGGACGCATTTCCTTTAAGACTTTTCTTATTCAGGAAACACCCCTCCATCCTTATGCTGAATCCGTCACCAATGATCAATTCACGGGAAGGACGAGGATCATGAACAAGACCTATCGCACTGTTTTCAACACCGCCACCGGAACGTATGTCGCCGCTTCGGAACTGGCCCGTGGCCGCAAGAAGGGCGAGACTGCCCTGGCGCTGGTGGCTGCCGCCATGCTGTCGATCTCGGGCACTGCGTTAGCGGCTGACGCCGATGACGAAGACGAGACCGACGAGGACAAGCCGGTGGTGAGCACCTTAGCGCCGCGTTCGATTGGTACGAACAGCATGATTGGAATCAGGGTCGCAAACGAATGGGGGGCCGCAGCAGGAACCTCGGATGTCGCTATTGGCGAAGCATCGAAGACGACGGATTATTCGGCCGGGCAGGTTGCAGGTGCCATCGCTATTGGACGCGACACCAGTGCCACGGATCGTCCTACGGGAACTACGAGCGGATTGGTAGGAATTCCGGGCCTGGCCAACACCTCGATCGCTATGGGGCGAAGGTCTGCGGCCGACTATGGAAGCGTGGCGCTGGGGCCCGATGCTCAAGCAAACAACGCGGCTTCCGTTGCCCTGGGCAACGGCTCCGTTACGGATCGCGACCTGTCGGTCTCTGTTGGTAATGCCGGCCTCGGCATGACGCGCCAGATCACCAATGTGGCCGCCGGCACGAAAGACAATGACGCCGTCAACTTCGGCCAAATGAATGCGGCGCTGGCAACCAAGGTAGACAACACGCTCGTCAAGATCGGCGGTGCCGCCGCGGCAACGGTCAGCGGCCGCTCAACGAACATTGCCATTGGCGCCGGTTCTGAATCGACGGGCGCCGCGGGCAACAGCGGCACAGTCGCCATTGGCGAATTGGCCAAAGCCAACGGCGATGCAAGCTCCATTGCCATCGGCGCAGCCACCGTAGCGTCCGGGCAGAGCGCCGTTGCCATGGGACTTCGTTCCGAGGCGACCAACTCAAACTCGCTGGCGCTCGGGTACCAGGCATCGGCTACGGCCAATAGCGCCGTCGCCCTGGGTGCAGATTCGGTGGCGGATGTGGCCAACACCGTGTCGGTGGGTAACGCCACCACCAAGCGCAAGATCGTCAACATGGCTGCCGGCACGGTCTCGTCCACCAGCAAGGATGCCATCAACGGCGGCCAGCTGTATGGCGTGGCCGACAGCGTGGCTTCGGCCATGGGCGGCGGTGCGAGCGTCAATGCGGACGGTTCGATCGAGGCTCCGAGCTTCACCGTGGGTGATGGCAAGGGCGGCACGACCACGGTCAACAACGTGGGCGCTGTGGTGACGAACCTGAATGGCCGTGTGACGAGCAATGAAACCAGCATCACCGATCTGCAGAAGGCCGTGGGCTCGGGCACGGTGGGCCTGGTGCAGCAAGCCGCTGGGGGCGGCAAGCTGACGGTCGGTAAGGACGCCGATGGCACGGAGGTGGATTTCACCGGCAAGGGCGGCGCCGGCCGCAAGCTCACGGGCCTGGCCAACGGCACCGTGGCGCCGGGCAGCAAGGACGCAGTGACGGGCGATCAGCTGAACACAACCAACAGCAACGTGAGTGCCCTGAGCACGCGCGTGACGGCCAGCGAGACGAACATCACCGATCTGCAAACGAAGATCGGCTCGGGCTCGATCGGCCTGGTGCAGCAGGATGCGACCACCCACGCCATCAACGTGGCGGCTGCCGCGGGTGGTACGTCGGTGAACTTTGCCGGCACGGATGGCGTGCGCGTGCTCAGCGGCGTGGGCGCGGGCGTGGCCAACACCGATGCGGTGAGCGTCGGACAGTTGAAGTCAGTGATCGGCTACAACATGGTTGACCCGCTCGACCCGCTGATGGCGACGCGCTATGACAGCGCGGACATGAAGTCCGTTACGTTTGGCGGCGACCCGCTGTTCGGTACGGTGCTGCACAACGTGGGCATGGGCGCCATTACGCCAGACAGCAAGGACGCCGTGAACGGCAGCCAGTTGTTCGCCACCAACGAGAAGATCGCTGCGTTGGATGGCCGCGTGTCGGGTCTGGAGTCCGTCGTGGGTTCGGGCAGCGGCACGGGTGGTGGCTCGGATGCGCAGGGCACGGGCGGCCCCGGTTCGACCGTCGTTGGTGCGGGCTCCGTGGCCTCGGGCGACAACAGCACGGCTGTCGGCGCGGGTGCCATCGCAACGGGTAAGAACAGCACGGCAATGGGTCAGGGGTCCACGGCAACGGGCAACAACTCGGTGGCCATCGGTGCCGGTTCGATGGCCACGCGTGACAACGAGGTGTCGTTCGGCTCGGCAGGCAATGAGCGCGTTCTCGGCAACGTAGCCGAAGGCGTGCGCGATACCGATGCCGTGAACAAGGGTCAGATGGATCGTGCGATTGGCGGCGTGCAAAACCAGATTGCCGACGTGTCGCGCACGGCCTACGCCGGTATCGCTGCAGCCACCGCGCTGTCGATGATTCCAGGCGTGGACCCGGGCAAGACCCTGTCGCTGGGCATCGGCACGGCCAACTACCAAGGCTACCAGGCCGTGGCGCTGGGCGGCGAGGCGCGCATCAACGCCAACATCAAGGTGAAGGCTGGCGTGGGCATGTCCAGCGCCGCCACTACCGTGGGCGCGGGTGCGTCGTACCAGTGGTAAGCCGCCCCTAGCCTCCACGCAGTCCAAAGCAAAACGCCCCGTATGGCATGTGCGGGGCGTTTTTGCTTGGTTTGGTTGAAGTCGGCGAGCCGGTCAGTCGCGGAAGTTGTTGAAATCCAGCGGGGTGTCGCTCACTTCCTTGCGCAGCATGGCAATCACGCTTTGCAGGTCGTCTCGCTTGGCGCCGGTCACGCGCACCGCGTCGCCCTGGATGCTCGCCTGCACCTTGATCTTGCTGTCCTTGATCGTCTTGACGATCTTCTTGGCCAGGTCGCCCGAGACGCCCTTCTTGATCTTGACGACCTGCTTCATCTTGTCGCCGCCGATCTTTTGCTTGTCCTGGTAGTCCAGGAAGCGCACGTCGACGTTGCGCTTGGCAAGCTTGTTCATCAGCACGTCGTTGACCTGACCGATCTTGAAATCGTCGTCGGCAAACAGCGTGAGTTCCTGCTCCTTGTGCTCGACGCGGGAGTCGGAGCCCTTGAAGTCGAATCGCGTCGAAATTTCTTTGTTGGCCTGTTCCACGGCGTTCTTCACTTCCACCATGTTGGCTTCGCATACCACGTCAAACGACGGCATCGTGTTCTCCTTGCAGACTTGAATCGGGTTGCTGCGGCGCCTGTGTGCGGGGGCCGCGTGCGCCATGGCTTCTATAATCTCGGCTTTCCCAGCAGATTTGGCGCCATGGCGTTGCTCGACACGCATTATCCCCTAGGCCAGCACAACACGTTCCGTTTCGAGGCCACTGCGCGCTATGCCGCCCACGTTCGCACGCCGGACGACATTCCCGCCGCGCTGGCCGACCCGCGCGTGCAGGGCTTGCCGGTGCTGGTGCTGGGCGGTGGCAGCAATGTCGTGCTCACACGCGATTTCGAAGGCCTGGTGCTGCTGATGGAGATTCCGGGCATCGCCACCGGCCGAAGCATGGTCGATGGCCGCGCAGTCCACACCGTCACCGCAGGCGCCGGCGAATCGTGGCATGGCCTGGTCGCCCACACGGTGGCGCATGGCTTGCCTGGGCTGGAAAACCTCGCGCTGATTCCCGGCACGGTGGGCGCCGCGCCCATCCAGAACATTGGCGCATACGGTGTCGAGATCAAGGACCGGTTCCATTCCCTGCGCGCCTACGACCGCCACGCCGGCGAATTCGTCACCCTCACCGCCACCGATTGCGCCTTCGGCTATCGCGACAGTCTGTTCAAGCGTGCCGGCGCCGATCGCTACGTCATCACCGAGGTCACCTTCGCCCTGCCGGTCGATTGGCAGCCCGACACGCATTACGCCGAACTCGCGCGCGAGCTGTCCGCGCAAAACATCGCCAGCCCCACGGCGCAGGACATCTTCGATGCGGTGGTCGCCATCCGCCGCCGGAAGCTGCCCGACCCAGCCGAGGTCGGCAACGCCGGCAGCTTCTTCAAGAACCCCATCGTCGAGGCCGCCACGCGCGATGCCCTCGCCGAGCGTTTCCCGAATCTGGTCGGATATGTGCAGCCCGACGGCACGTACAAGCTCGCCGCCGGCTGGTTGATCGATCAGTGCGGCTTCAAGGGCCGGCAGAGCGGCGCGGTGGGTGTATACGAAAAACAGGCGCTGGTGCTGGTGCACCGAGGCGGCGGCAGCGCGGTCCAGCTGATGACGCTGGCGCGCGAGATCCAGGACGCGGTTCATGCGCGCTTTGGCGTGCGCATCGAACCTGAACCCGTCGTGGTGTAAACAGGCGGGCGGATGGGCGCGCTGGGCATCTTGCGCCACATGCCCCGTGCCTGGATTCGGGCAGCCTCCGCCTGACGTACCCGCGGTCGATCCAATGGCCTAAAATGGCTGGTTTGACCCCACGACCTCCCTTTTCGCGTTCCATTTCATGACCACCGAAACCTTTGACGGCGTCCGCCTGACCACCAAGGCCAATGTGTACTTTGACGGAAAGTGCGTCAGCCACAGCTTTACCCTGCCCGACGGCACCAGGAAGTCCGTGGGCGTGGTGCTGCCGGCCACGCTGACCTTCAGCACGGCCGCCGCCGAGATCATGGAATGCGTGGGCGGTTCGTGCGAATACAAGCTCGACGGCACCGATGAATGGAAGACGTCCGGCGCAGGCGAAAGCTTCCAGGTTCCGGCCAACTCGAAGTTCGACATTCGAGTGACCGAGGCCTACCACTACATCTGCCACTACGCCTGAACCTGTCCAGGATCCTACTGCGCGGCTCGATCTTGACCTTGTGATGCTCGCCGTACCCGTGTACGGCTGCGCTTCTCAGGCCAACCTCGAACCGCTCGCTACGGATTCTGAACAGGTTCAAAGAACTGAAAGACTGAAGAGACACACCATGGAAACCATCCTGCAACACGTTCCCGTCGGCCAGAAGGTCGGCATTGCCTTCTCGGGCGGTCTCGATACCAGCGCAGCGCTGCGCTGGATGAAGAACAAGGGCGCGCTGCCCTATGCCTACACCGCCAATCTCGGCCAGCCCGACGAGGAAGACTACGATGCCATCCCGCGCAAGGCGATGGAGTACGGTGCAGAGAAGGCCCGCCTGATCGACTGCCGCCCGCAGCTGGCCAATGAAGGGATTGCCGCTATCCAGTCCGGCGCGTTCCACATCAGCACTGGCGGCATCACGTACTTCAACACCACGCCGCTGGGCCGCGCCGTGACCGGCACCATGCTCGTCGCGGCCATGAAGGAAGACGACGTCAACATCTGGGGCGACGGCTCGACCTTCAAGGGCAACGACATCGAGCGCTTCTACCGCTACGGCCTGCTGACGAACCCGGCGCTGAAGATCTACAAGCCGTGGCTAGACCAGGCCTTCATCGACGAGTTGGGCGGCCGCGCCGAAATGTCGGCCTTCATGACGAAGGAAGGTTTCGGCTACAAGATGAGCGCCGAAAAGGCCTACTCGACGGACAGCAACATGCTGGGGGCCACGCACGAGGCCAAGGATCTGGAGCACCTGAACAGCGGCATCCGCATCGTCAACCCGATCATGGGCGTGGCGTTCTGGAAGCCGGAAGTCGAGGTCAAGGCCGAAGAAGTGTCGGTCACGTTCGACGAAGGCCGCCCGGTCGCCGTCAACGGCCGCGAGATTGCCGACCCGGTGGAGATGTTCCTCGAGCTGAACCGCATCGGCGGCCGTCACGGCCTGGGCATGAGCGACCAGATCGAGAACCGCATCATCGAAGCCAAGAGCCGCGGCATCTACGAAGCCCCGGGCATGGCGCTGCTGCACATCGCCTACGAGCGCCTGGTGACCGGCATCCACAACGAAGACACCATCGAGCAGTACCGCATCAACGGCCTGCGCCTGGGCCGTCTGCTGTACCAGGGCCGCTGGTTCGACCCGCAAGCGATCATGCTGCGCGAAACCGCCCAGCGCTGGGTGGCCCGCGCCGTGACCGGCACCGTCACGCTGGAACTGCGCCGCGGCAACGACTACTCGATCCTGAACACCGAGTCGCCCAACCTGACCTACGCGCCGGAGCGTCTGTCGATGGAGAAGGTGGAAGACGCGCCGTTCAGCCCGGCTGACCGTATCGGCCAGCTGACCATGCGCAACCTCGACCTGATGGACACGCGCGACAAGCTGGCCATCTACGCGAAGGCCGGCCTGCTGTCGCTCGGCACCAGCAACGCACTGCCGCAGCTTGGCGGCGACAAGAAGTAACCGACCGTCGCCTCAAAGCAAAAGGCCGCTCCGAAGTGCATCGGAGCGGCCTTTTTTTCATGGCCTCGGCTGCAGGCAGCTTTCAGTACCGGCCGCAGAGCAGGTATTCCATCAGCGCCTTCTGCACGTGCAGACGGTTTTCCGCCTCGTCCCACACGACGCTCTGCTTGCCGTCGATGACCGCCGCTTCGACTTCCTCGCCGCGGTGCGCAGGCAGGCAGTGCATGAACAGCGCATCCGGCTGCGCACGCTGCATCATCGCCTCGGTCACCATCCAGTCGCCAAAGGCCTTCTTGCGCGCTTCGTTCTCGGCTTCGTAGCCCATGCTGGTCCACACGTCGGTGGTCACGAGATGGGCGCCCTCGCAGGCCTCGAGCGGGTTTTCGAACACATGCACGAACGGCAGGCTGGAATCCGCCACCATGGCCGGGTCAAGCTGATAGCCCTTCGGCGCGGAAAAGTGGAACCGGAAGCCGAGGATCTCAGCCGCCTGGATCCACGTGTACGCCATGTTGTTGGCATCACCCACCCAGGTGACCGTCTTGCCCTTGATGGGGCCGCGGTGCTCGATGAAGGTGAAGATGTCGGCCAGCACCTGGCACGGGTGGTATTCGTTGGTCAGCCCGTTGATGACCGGCACGCGCGAATGCGCGGCAAAGCGTTCGATGATCTCCTGCCCGAAGGTGCGGATCATGATGATGTCGGTCATGCGCGAGATGACCTGCGCCGCGTCTTCGATCGGCTCCCCGCGCCCCAGTTGAGAGTCGCGCGTGTTGAGGAAGACCGCGTGGCCGCCGAGCTGGTGAATGCCCGCTTCGAACGACAGGCGCGTACGCGTGGAATTCTTCTCGAAGATCATGGCCAGCGTGCGGTCGTGCAGCGGGTGCCACGTCTCGTAGTTCTTGAACTTGGCCTTGAGGATCGCGGAACGGTCCAGCAGGTACTCGTACTCTTCCAGCGAAAAGTCCTTGAACTGCAGGTAGTGCTTGATCGAGCTTGGTGGGTTCATAAAACAACGAAGGCGGCCCGCAGATGGCGCACCGGAAACCTTCCTGGCACACCGCCCTAGCCGCCTTGTCTTGGTGAAGATTCGGTCCATCATACGGGATCACTGCCCGTTTGGCGAGCTTCACGCCGGACAGCCGCGCGCCTCGCGCGTGCGCCGGTGAAAGGCCGATGAAAGTCTTATATAAGATATAATACTGGCTACCCCGGAAGTCCTGCTCCGCTGCAATCCCGCGCAATAGAACGGGCCTGCATGTTCATCAAGCGGCAACCGGGCAAGCGCATCATCCGCACCACAAGTGCACCCGTTCGAACGTTGCGGCACACGCGCGGTCGAAGTCGTTTGCAAATCTCCACAGCCCCACGCAGTCCATGGCAGCCAACCCCCGCCAATTCTTCATCCAGGGCGTCACCCGTGACGGAAAGACCTTCCGCCCGAGCGACTGGGCCGACCGGCTGTGCGGTGTGATGGCGCAGTTTCGCCCCCCCGGCGATACCGGAGACCCACGTTTTACCTATTCCCCTTACGTGCGCCCCGTCATGTCCGGAGGCGTCAAGAGCGTCTTCGTCGACGAGCGGCTGCGCGAGATTGAACCCAAAGCGCTGGATTTCGTGCTGAACTTCGCGCACGACAACAATCTCCAGCTCGTGGAAGCCTGCATCCTGCCCGACGCAGGGGCCGCTGCCCCGAAAGGCTAGCGCGCAGGGCCTCGGGCCCGCGCTTCCAGCGCCGAAGAACACCGGCGCACAAAAGCAAAAAAGCCTGTCCTCGGACAGGCTTTTTTTATCGTCGGTGCGTGACGTCGACCGCCACGCCGTGCCGGCAGAGCCGGCACCACCGAAATCAGGCAGCCATTGCCTTGATGGCAGCCGACAGACGCGACTTCGCGCGTGCAGCCTTGTTCTTGTGGACGATCTTCTTGTCGGCGATGCTGTCGATGGTGCTTTGCGCCGTCTTGAATGCAGCGGCTGCCGCAGCCTTATCGCCACCGGCGATGGCCTTGCGAACGCCCTTGATCGCGGTGCGCAGACGCGAACGCAGAGCCGAGTTGTGGGCGTTCAGAACGACGGCCTGGCGTGCGCGCTTGCGTGCTTGTGCGGTGTTTGCCATGGAAAATTTCCTGAAGAAAACTGTTGCAAGCGCCCCGGGAGACACGGAAGGCCGAAGCGCGCGAATGCGTGAGAAACGGCAATTATACGCAGATTCCTCAGGCGGATGCAAACCGTGTTGCGAAATCGCCCCGACACGACTGCTCTGCGACGCTTGCTTCACTTTTAGGCATGTGGCGGGGCCATCCCTATAATACGGCCGCATTGCGCAGCGCCCGCCGCGAACCGTGGCACCCGCATGCAGTCAGACCGCCATCGTGATCGCCCTGCGCCCAACCACGCATTCATCTTGAATCTGCTCAAAACCCTCGCCACGATCAGCGGCCTGACGATGCTCTCGCGCATCACGGGGCTCATCCGCGAAACGCTGATCGCCCGCGCCTTCGGCGCCTCGGTCTACACCGACGCTTTCAACGTGGCCTTCCGCATCCCGAACCTGCTGCGCCGGCTCTCGGCCGAGGGGGCGTTCTCGCAGGCGTTCGTGCCGATCCTGGGCGAGTTCAAGAACCGCCAGGGCGAAGCCGAGACCCGCGCACTGGTCGATTCCGTCGCTACGGTGATGACGTGGTTCCTGGTGATCGTCTCGGCGCTGGGTGTGATCGGCGCGCCCTTGATCGTCACGGCCGTGGCGACCGGCTTCAAGGAGCACGAGAGCCAGGCGTACATCTCGGCCGTCTTCATGACCCGGGTGATGTTCCCGTACATTGGGCTGGTGTCGCTGGTGGCCCTGGCCTCAGGCATCCTGAATACGTGGCGGCAGTTTGCGGTGCCTGCGTTCACGCCGGTGCTGCTCAATCTATCGTTCATCGTGGCGGCGGTGTTCGTCGCGCCGCATCTCGAGACGCCCATCTACGCGCAGGCCTACGCGGTGATGGTGGGCGGCATCCTGCAACTGGCCATCCAGGTTCCGTCGCTGCGCAAGGTCGGGATGCTGCCGCGCGTGTCGTTCAACGTGCGTGCGGCGTGGCACCACCCGGGCGTGCGGCGCGTGCTCAAGCAGATGCTGCCGGCCACGCTGTCGGTATCGGTGGCACAGATCAGCCTGATCATCAATACGAACATTGCGTCGCGCCTGCCGACCGGCAGCGTGTCGTGGCTGAATTATGCGGACCGCTTGATGGAATTCCCGACCGCGCTGCTGGGCGTGGCGCTCGGGACGATCCTGCTGCCGAGCCTCTCGAAGGCCAGCGCGGACGACAACCGTGAGGAATACTCGTCGCTGCTCGACTGGGGCCTGCGCCTGACGGTGCTGCTGGCGGTGCCGTCGGCCGTAGGGCTGTTCGTTTTCGGTGCGCCGCTCACGGCCACGCTGTTCCACTACGGCAAGTTCACGGGCATCGACGTCGAGATGACACGCCAGGCGCTGGTGTCGTACGGCGTGGGGCTGATCGGGCTGATCGTCATCAAGATCCTGGCGCCGGGCTTTTATGCGCGGCAGGACATCCGCACGCCGGTGAAGATCGCGCTGGTGGTGCTGGCAGCCACGCAGCTCTCCAACTACTTCTTCGTGCCGGTGTTCGGGCACGCGGGGCTGGCGCTGTCGATCAGCTTTGGCGCGACCATCAATGCGGCGCTGCTGTTCTTCGGATTGCGCCGCCGCGGCTATTACCACCCGCTGCCGGGCTGGAGGCTGTTTCTCGCACAGGTGACGTCGGCCGTGCTGCTGCTCTGGGCGCTGCTGCTGTGGCTCGCGCACAATTTCGACTGGGTGGCGCTCGGTGCCAAGCCCCTGGTGCGCATTGCGCTGTTGAGCGCTTGCCTGGTCCTGTGCGCGGTGGTGTATTTCGGTACACTGTGGCTGACCGGGTTGAAGTTCTCCACGTTCCGCAAAAAGGCCATCTGATGACCACGAAAGTCCTCGATTATTTTTCGGCCCTGGTCGCGGACGACGACAGCATCCCCCTCACCGAAACGGCGCTGTCCATCGCACAGGACGCGTATCCCGACCTGGACCTGCAGGCCGAGCTCGCCGCCATCGACGTGCTCGTCGCGCGCATCAAGAACCGCATCGCCGACGGCACGCCGGCCATCCAGCGCCTGCGCCTGCTCAATCAGTTCTTCTATCGCGAGCTGGGCTTCGGGCCCAATGCAAACGATTACTACGACCCCGAGAACTCGTATCTGAACGCGGTGCTGCAAACCCGGCGCGGCATTCCGATCTCGCTAGCGGTGCTGCTGATGGAGATCGGCCAGCAGATCGGGCTGCCGCTCAAGGGGGTGTCGTTCCCGAACCACTTCCTGGTGCGCATGAGCATTCCGGCCGGTGAAGTCGTGATCGATCCGCTCACTGGGCAGACGCTGTCGAAGGAAGAGCTGCAGGACATGCTCGACCCGTACCTGGAAAAGGAAGGCATCGAAGACCCGAACACGGTGCCGCTCGGGGTATTCCTGCAGGTGGCGACGCACCGCGAGATCATCGCGCGCATGCTGCGCAACCTGAAGGCGATCTACCTGCAGGAGTCGCGCTGGCAGCGACTGCTGGCGGTGCAGCAACGGCTGGTGATCCTGCTGCCGGATTCCATTGAGGAAGTGCGTGACCGGGGGCTCGCCTACGCCAACCTGGAATGCTTCCGGCCGGCCTTGGCCGACCTGGAAGCCTATGTCGATGCGCGGCCCGATGCGGCCGACGCCGCCAAGCTCAAGGAGCGCATGCCGACGCTGCGCGCCATGAGCAAGAACCTGAACTGACGCTCACTTCGGCGCCGCGGCACGGCGGCGCTTGAGGAGCTTCCACACCCCGCCCAGCGCCAGCGGCACGATCGCCGCGCCCAGGCCGATCAGCACGATCGTGTTCAGGTGATCGCGGATCACCGGAACGTTGCCGAACGCTTCGCCCGACAGCACCAGGATCGCCACCCACAGCACGGCGCCGATCATGTTGAAGAGCTGGAACTTCGCAAACGTCATCTTCGACACGCCGGCGACGAACGGAGCAAACGTCCGCACCACGGGGATGAAGCGCGCCATCACGAGCGTCTTGCCGCCGTGGCGCTCGTAGAAGCCGTGCGTCTTCATCAGCGCCTGGTGATCGAGAAAGCGGATGTGACCGTCGAACACCTTGGGGCCGATCCAGGAGCCGATGAAATAGTTGACGGTATTGCCTGTCGTGGCGGCAATCACCAGCAACACGATGAGCAGCCACGCGTCCATCTGGCCGGTCGCGCACATGGCGCCGGCAATGAAGAGCAGCGTGTCGCCTGGCAGGAAGGGCAACACCACCAGGCCGGTTTCGGCAAACACAATGGCGAACAGCAGCACGTAGACCCACGCGCCATATTGCTGAATCAGCAGGCCCAGCGATTTGTCGACATGCAGCACGATGTCGACCAGTTGCATCACGATATCCAAACCATCCCCCTAAGCGAGCGGGAAATGATACCGGATGTGACTTCGATTTCCCCTTATCCCTGGCAGGGCTTGCGGCGCTGCGACGCACAGGGCGTGACATTTATAATGCCGCGATGAATTCCGCCGCCACGTCCCGCCGCCCCATCCGCCCGCTCCCCGACCAGCTGATCAGCCAGATCGCGGCCGGCGAGGTGGTCGAGCGGCCCGCATCCGTGGTCAAGGAGCTGCTGGAGAACGCGCTCGATGCGGGCGCCACGCAGCTGCAGATCAAGCTCGAAGAAGGCGGCGTGCGGCGCATTGCCATTACCGACAACGGCGGCGGCATTCCGGCCGATGAACTGCCCGTTGCGCTGATGCGGCATGCGACCAGCAAGATCGGCTCGCTGGAAGAGCTGGAATCGGTGGCGACGCTAGGCTTTCGCGGCGAGGCGCTGGCCTCGATTGCCTCGGTGGCTGAGCTGACGCTCACCTCGCGCACCGCCAACGACGCGCACGCGACGCAGATCATCGCCCAGACCGGACGCGTGCAGCCGGCTTCGGGCGGCGTCGGCACGACGGTCGACGTGCAGCATCTGTACTTCAATACGCCGGCGCGCCGCAAATTCCTCAAGACCGAACAAACCGAGCTGGGCCACTGCCTGGAGGTGATCCGCCGCACCGCGCTGGCGCGGCCCGACGTGGCGATCTCCGTGCATCACAACGGCAAGCCGCTGGAGCACTGGAACGCCACGCAAGCGGATGTCCGCACGGCGGCCGTGCTCGGCACCGAATTCGCGCGCGCGCGACTGCCGTTCGAAGAGCAGGCGGGCGAACTCCGCATCTTCGGTTTTGCCGGCCTGCCCACGGCCTCGCGCGGCCGCGCAGACCACCAGTTCTTCTACGTCAACGGCCGCTTCGTGCGAGACCGCCTGCTCACGCACGCCGTGCGCAGCGCCTACGAAGACGTGCTGCACGGCGACCGCTTTCCCGCCTACGTGCTGTGCCTCGAACTGCCGCCCGAGGCTGTGGACGTGAACGTGCATCCCTCGAAGATCGAGGTGCGCTTCCGCGACAGCCGCGCGGTGCACCAGTTCGTCTACCACGCCGTGCAGCGCGCGCTGGCGCGCCACGCGGGCGAGCAAGGCGACAGCCTGCGCACCGATATCGGCGATGCGGCGCAAGTGCCGGCCGTGCCCTCGCCGGCGGACAACACCACGCGGTGGATCAACCAGATGGCGGCGCGGCAGACGTCGCTCGGCATTGCGCAGCCGCGCGCGGAATACCTGTCGATGATGCGCGGTGACAGCACGCCGATGCCGGCGTCGCGTCCCGCATGGATGGCCGACGTGCCGAGCGCCGCCACGCTGTTCGACGGCGGCACCGCGACTGCCGACACGGCCACCGCCGTGGCAGAGCCCGCCGCTGCAGCGCAGGCCGACGAAGACGACGACCACCCGCTCGGCTTCGCCATCGCCCAGTTGCACGGCATCTACGTGCTGGCGCAGAACGCGCGCGGCATGGTGCTGGTCGACATGCACGCGGCGCACGAGCGCATCCTGTACGAGCAGCTGAAGACGGCGCTGGAAGCCAAGCGCGTCGAGGTGCAGCCGCTGCTGATCCCGGTTACGTTTGCCGCGAGCGCGGTGGAGATCGGCACCGCAGAGGAATACCGCGACACGCTCGCGCTGCTCGGTTTCGACATCTCTGCCGTCTCGCCGACGACGCTCGCCGTGCGCTCGGTGCCGACGCTGCTGCAAAAGGCCGATGCACAGGCCCTCGCCCGCGACGTGCTGCGCGACCTCCACGCCTACGGCGGCTCGCGCGTGCTGGCCGAACGCCAGAACGAGCTGCTCGCCACGCTGGCGTGCCACTCCGCCGTGCGCGCCAACCGCCGCCTGAACCTCGACGAGATGAACGCGCTGCTGCGCCAGATGGAAGCCACCGAGCGCGCCGACCAGTGCAACCACGGCCGGCCGACCTGGATCCAGCTCACCGTGGCTGACCTCGACCGCCTGTTCCTGCGCGGCCAGTAAGCTCGCGATGACCGCCTCATCTGCAACCGCGCCACGCGCCGTCTGCCTGCTGGGCCCGACGGCGTCGGGCAAGACCGCCGCCGCGCTGAAGCTGGCCGAACGCTGGCCGGTCGAGATCATCAGCATGGATTCGGCGCTGGTGTATCGCGGCATGGACATCGGCACCGCCAAGCCCAGCGCCGAAGAACAGGCCGTCGCGCCACATCACCTGATCGACATCATCGATCCGCGCGATGCCTATTCGGCCGCGCAGTTTGCCAACGATGCGAACGTCCTGATCGACGCCATCCGGGCGCGCGGCCGGCTGCCGCTGATCGTTGGCGGCACGATGCTGTACTACAAGGCGCTCACGCAGGGCCTCTCGGATTTGCCCGGCGCCAATCCGGCGATCCGCGCGGAGATCGACGCCGAAGCCGCACGCCAAGGCTGGCCGGCATTGCATGCCAAGCTGGCGTTGGTCGACCCGATCACCGCCGCGCGGCTGCACGCGACCGACGCGCAGCGCATCCAGCGCGCGCTTGAGCTGTACCGGCTGACCGGCCGACCGATGTCTGCGTTGCTCGCGCGTGAAGTGGGCGCGAACGCATTCCGGCAGCACGATGCCGCGGCGCCGTACCTGACGATTGCGCTGGAGCCGTCAGACCGCCTCGTGCTGCATGCGCGCATCGCGCAACGCTTCGACGCGATGCTGGCGGCCGGTCTGCTCGACGAGGTCGAGGCTCTGCGCAAACGCGGCGACCTGTCGCCCGCACTGCCGTCCATCCGCTGCGTGGGTTATCGCCAGGCATGGGCGTATCTCGACGGCGAGATCGACATGACCGGCCTGCGCGAACAGGGCATTGCCGCCACGCGCCAGCTCTGCAAGCGCCAGATCACGTGGCTGCGCAGCACACCGGAGCGGCACGTGGTGGATTGCCTTGCCCCCGATTACGTCGACCAGGTCGCGCGCCTGGTCCAAACCTCACTGGAATCGCAATGACGACCACTGACACCGCCACCACGTTCACGCTGCGCCCCGCCACACCGGAGGACTGCGCCGCGCTCGTCCGCCTGATCTCTGCGCTGGCCGAGTACGAGAAGCTCACGCACCTCGTGCAGACCACGCCCGAGGCGCTGGCCACGATGCTCTTCGGGCCGCGCCCGTATTGTGAGGCGGTGCTGGCGGAAGTCGACGGCCGCGCCGTGGGCTTTGCGCTGTTCTTCCACAACTTCTCGACGTTCCTGTGCAAGCCGGGGCTGTATCTGGAGGACCTGTTCGTCGAGCCGGAATATCGCGGCCTGGGCATCGGCAAGGCGCTGCTGATCCACCTCGCCCGCCTGGCGCAGGAACGCGATTGCGGCCGCTTCGAGTGGAGCGTGCTCGACTGGAATGCCCCGTCCATCGCCTTCTACGAAGCCATGGGCGCCGACGTGCTGCCCGAGTGGCGCATCTGCCGCACCACGGGCGATGCCCTGACGAAGCTGGCCGCCATTCCCATGCCGCCGGCGCTGGCTGCGGCGCGCTGAATTTGACCGCAAGCTCCGGAGTGCGGCGCATTCCGACAAGCGTACGCTTGGCATATCGGATTCGCAGACAGAACGGATATGCCGCCTTCCACCGCCAACGCGCAGACCGGCGCGGAGCACCATCCCAACCTCGCACGCATCGACTGGCACGCCGTTGAAGACGCCCTCAACGACGTCGGCAGCGCCGTGCTGCCAGCGCTGCTCACGCACGGCGCGTGCGACGCGCTGGCCGCGCTGTACCCGCAAGAGCGCCTGTACCGCTCGCGCGTGGTGATGGAGCGCCACGGCTTCGGGCGAGGCGAATACCAGTATTTCGCCTATCCGCTGCCGGACCTGATTGCGGACTTGCGCACCGGCCTGTATCCGCCGCTGGCCACCATCGCCAACCGCTGGAACGCGGCCATGGGCATCGACGTGCGCTATCCACCCAGGCACGCCGATTTCCTGCGCCGCTGCCACGAAGCCGGCCAGCTGCGCCCCACGCCGCTGATCCTGCAATACGGCCCCGGCGACTACAACTGCCTGCACCAGGATCTCTACGGCGAGCACGTCTTCCCATTGCAGGTGGCCATCCTGCTGTCCGAGCCGGGCGTCGATTTCACCGGCGGCGAATTCGTCATGACGGAGCAGCGTCCGCGCATGCAGCCGCGGCCCGAGGTGGTGCCGCTGCACAGGGGCGACGCGGTGGTCTTTGCCGTGCACCACCGGCCCGTGCAGGGAACGCGCGGCACCTATCGCGTCAACATGCGCCACGGGGTGAGCCGCCTGCGTTCGGGCCGGCGGCATACTGTGGGCATCATCTTCCACGACGCAACGTGATGGACCCCGCCATGGTCACGGGCGACCTCTTTGCCGATCACGCACCCGCAGACGATGCACGCATCGCGCTCGGCGAGGCGGCGTTCGTGCTGCGCGGCTTCGCGCTGGCCGACGCTGCCGCGCTGCTGGCCGCCGTCGACGCCATTGCGCAGCGGGCGCCGTTTCGCCATATGGTCACGCCGGGCGGCTTCGAGATGTCGGTCGCACTCACCAACTGCGGCACGCTGGGCTGGACGTCGGACCGGCGCGGGTATCGCTACGCCACGCAGGATCCTCTGACCGGCGAGCCATGGCCACCGCTGCCCGACGTCTTCCTGCGGCTTGCCGGCCATGCGGCAGCCGAAGCGGGCTTCCCCGATTTCATACCGGACGCCTGCCTCATCAACCGCTATGTGCCGGGCGCACGCCTGTCGCTGCATCAGGACAAGGACGAACACGACTACGCCGCGCCCATCGTGTCGGTGTCGCTCGGCATGCCAGCCGTGTTCCTGTTTGGCGGGCTCAGGCGTGCAGACAAAACCCAGCGCATTCCGCTGTTCCACGGCGACGTGGCCGTCTGGGGCGGACCAGACCGCCTGCGGTATCACGGCATCGCGCCACTGAAGGAACATCCGCACGCGGTGCTGGGCAGCCAGCGCATCAACCTGACCTTCCGCAAAGCGGGCTGACATGACGCGCATCGCAAACGACCTCTCGGAAGCTGCGTATCGGCGGGCCGCCGAATTCCTGTCCTCGCTCGACGACGACTGGGCGCGCCACATTGCCGCCATCGGGCCATGCCGGCACGCGGCCAAACCCGCTCGCGAGCCGTACGAGGCACTGGTGCGCGCCATCGCCTACCAGCAATTGCACGCCAAGGCGGGCGACGCCATCCTCGGGCGCTTCCTCGCGCTGTACCCGGGCGCGGCCTTCCCGGCGCCGGAACGGGTGCTCGCCACCGACGAAGCCGCCCTGCGCGGCTGCGGTTTTTCGGCGACCAAGCTGGCGACCCTCCGCGGCATCGCGCAAGCGGCGCTGGATGGCATCGTTCCGACGCGCGCGCAGGCGCTTGCCATGGACGACGAAGCGCTGATCGAACGGCTCGTCACGCTGCGCGGCGTGGGCCGCTGGACGGTCGAAATGCTGCTGATCTACACCCTGGAGCGCTCCGACATCCTGCCCGCCGACGATTTTGGCGTGCGCGACGGCTACCGGCGCCTGAAGCGGCTCGATGCCACGCCCACGCGCGGGCAGATGACCGAAATCGGCCATGCGTGGAGCCCATATCGCACCGTCGCCACCTGGTACTTATGGCGCGTGCCGGCCGCGGCCTAGGGTGACCCACGCATCGCTCCGAATTTGACCGCAAGACCCGGAGTGCCCGGCCCGCCGCCCGTACCTACAGTACAGTCATCACAGTCCTACCGGATGACGCCATGCCAATCACCGTCCAAGCCAGACCGGCCACCTCTGTCGAGCACGACCCGCGCTGGGCGCGCGTGCTCGCGCGCGATCCTTCCGCCGACGGGCAATTCGTCTATGCCGTGAAGACCACCGGCGTGTACTGCCAGCCGAGCAGCCCGTCGCGCCTGCCGCGGCCCGAGAACGTCGAGTTCTTCGACACGCCCGCCGAAGCGGAGGCCGCCGGCTACCGCCCAAGCCGTCGCGCCGGTCCCGACCAGACCACGGTACGCGCCCAGCAGGCCGCGCTGGTCGCCCGTGCATGCCGCCGCATGGAAGCCGCCGACACACCGCCGACGCTCGACATGCTGGCCGAAGAGGCTGACCTGAGCCCGTATCACTTCCACCGCCTGTTCAAAAGCGTGACGGGCCTGACACCCAAGGCGTACGCCGACGCGCATCGCGCCCGGAAGCTGCGTGCGCAACTGGAGCGCGGCAGCACCGTCACCGAGGCCATCTACGATGCGGGCTTCAACGCCAGCAGCCGTTTCTACGAGGCGTCGGACAGCGTGCTCGGCATGACGCCCAGCCGCTATCGCGCCGGCGGCGCGCAGACCACGATCCGCTTTGCCGTGGGCGAATGCTCGCTCGGCTCGATCCTGGTGGCGCAGAGCGACCGCGGCATCTGCGCGATCCTGATGGGCGACGACCCGGACGCCCTCGTACGGGACTTGCAGGACACGTTCCCCAGGGCCGAACTCATCGGCGGAGACGCGGGCTTCGAAGACCTCGTCGCGAGGGTCGTGGGACTGATCGAAGTGCCATCCATCGGGTTGGACCTGCCGCTGGACGTGCGCGGCACCGCCTTCCAGCAGCGCGTGTGGCAAGCGCTGCGCGAAGTGCCGCCCGGCAGCACCACCAGCTACACCGAGATCGCCGCGCGCATCGGCGCCCCCAAGGCGGTGCGGGCGGTGGCGCAGGCCTGCGCAGCCAACCACATCGCCGTGGCCATTCCGTGCCACCGCGTCATCCGCCGCGATGGCAATGCGTCGGGCTACCGCTGGGGCGTGGAACGCAAGCTGGCGCTGCTGGAGCGCGAGGCGCAGTCGTAAAGCTCAAGGCCCCCGAGGCCGGCGACACGCATAAAAAAACCGCCGAACACGTCGGCGGCTTTTGTGGAGGGCGGGCGGTGCGTCAGACCACGATCGTCTGTGCTTCGCCGGCCTGGCGCGCGCGGATTTCGCCGATCCGGTAGACCGTCTCACCGGCGTCCTTCAGGTGCGCAATGGCCGCCAGCGCATCCGCGGCCGACACGATCACCACCATGCCGATGCCGCAATTGAAGACGCGGTGCATTTCGTCGTCGGCCACATTGCCGGCCTTCTGCAGCCACTGGAACAGCGGCGGCAGCGTCCAGGCGTCGCGGTGCAGCACGGCGGTCGTGTTTTCCGGCAGCACGCGCGGCACGTTTTCGGTCAGGCCGCCACCTGTGATGTGGGCCATGCCCTTGACCGGCAGCTTCTCGATCAGCGACAGCAGCGGCTTCACGTAGATGCGCGTGGGCGCCATGATGGCGTCCTGCAGGCGCTGGCCGTGGAAATCGGCGTTCAGGTCCGGGCGCGCCACCTCGATGATCTTGCGCACCAGCGAGTAGCCGTTCGAATGCGCACCCGACGAGGCGAGACCCAGCACCACGTCGCCCTCGGCAATGGTGGTGCCGTCGATGATCTTGCGCTTTTCGACCGCGCCGACGGCAAAGCCGGCCAGGTCGTATTCGCCGTCCGGGTACATGCTCGGCATTTCAGCCGTTTCGCCGCCGATCAGGGCGCAGCCGGCCAGTTCGCAGCCCTGGGCAATGCCCTTGACCACGGTGGCGGCGGTGTCGACGTCGAGCTTGCCGCAGGCGAAGTAGTCGAGGAAGAACAGCGGCTCGGCGCCCTGCACGAGGATGTCGTTCACGCTCATGGCGACCAGATCCTGGCCGACGGTGTCGTGGCGGTTCAGTGCAAAGGCCAGCTTGAGCTTGGTGCCCACGCCGTCGGTCCCCGACACCAGCACCGGCTCCTGGTACTTCTTGGACAGCTCGAACAGCGCGCCGAAGCCGCCGATGCCGCCCAGCACGCCTTCGCGCATGGTGCGCTTGGCAAACGGCTTGATGCGGTCGACCAGGGCGTCACCCGCCTCGATGTCGACGCCCGCGTCGCGGTAAGACAGGCCGGTCGATGCGGATGGGGTTTCGGAAGCGCTCATACAGTCGTCTGAATTGAAAAAACCGGGAAAGAAAGCGAGACGGCGGCGGGAAGTCACAAAAATCGGACCCGCCGGTCCAGTAAAATCGCGATTTTACCGGATGCGGGCACCCCGATGGCCGCTTTTCCGACTCCCTGACCCGCCTTCGGAACCGTCGCCCGCTCATGAACGCCCCCGTGCTGTCGCAGGAAACCAAGCGCACGCTCGCCTGGATCGCCGTGGCGATCGTCTTCCTGGCCCTGCTCAAGCTGCTGGCGCCCACGCTCACGCCGTTCGTGTTCGCCTTCATCCTGTCGTACATCCTGCACCCGGGCGTCGAATGGCTGCAGCGCCATCGCGTGCCGCGCGTGCTCGGCGTGTTCCTGATGATCCTCGTGCTGGCCGTGGTCGGCGTGGCGCTGATGCTGCTGATCCTGGCCGTGCTGCAGCGGGAGGTTCCGGCCATCCGCGAGCAATTGCCCGGCATGCTGGCCAGGCTCAACGCGGCGCTGTCACCGCGCCTGGCGGAGATGGGCCTGCATGTGAGCTTTGATTTTCCGGGCCTGCGCAAGCTGCTGACCGAGCAGCTCGCCGCCAGCCCCGACGATGTCATGGCCCGGGCGCTGAACTACCTGCGCGTGTCGGGCTCAGCGGCGATCCAGCTGCTTGGCATCGCCTTTCTGGTACCGATCGTGATGTTCTACCTGCTGATGGACTGGAACATGCTCATGCGGCGCATCGAAACCGCGGTGCCGCGGCGGTGGCTGCCAAAAACGCGCGAGTTGGCCGCGGAAACGGACGGGCTGCTGTCGCAATACCTGCGCGGGCAGATCATCGTGATGCTGGTGCTGGCGGTGTATTACTCCGCCGGTCTCGCGCTGGCCGGCTTTGACGTGGCGCTGCCGGTCGGCATCTTTACGGGGCTGGCGGTGTTCATTCCGTACATCGGCTTCGGCGTGGGGCTGTCGCTGGCCATCCTGGCGGCGTTGCTGCAGTTCGGCAACCTGTACGGCCTGCTGGCGGTGGCCGTGGTGTACGGCATCGGCCAGTTCCTCGAAAGCTTCTACCTGACGCCCCGCCTCGTGGGGGAGCGCATTGGCCTGCACCCGCTGGCGGTCATCCTGGCCTTGCTGGCTTTTGGCCAATTGTTCGGATTTTTCGGTATCCTCCTCGCCCTGCCGATCAGCGCGGTGCTGCTGGTCGGTTTGCGGCAGATCCGGCAGCTGTATCTCGACAGCCGGCTCTATCAGGACTGAACGCGCGCGCAACCGAGAACCACGGCGATCCTCCCGACGTTTCATGGCCACACCTGAACAGCTCCCGCTCGAACTCGGTGCGACACCCGCCCCGACCTTCGACAACTTCGTCGCCACCGGCAACGAAGAGGCGGTGCTGCGCCTGCGCGCGCTGATCCCGCAGGTGGTGGACGGCACGGCCACCGACCGGCTGGTCTACCTGTGGGGCGAACCGGGCAGCGGCCGCAGCCACCTGCTGCACGCCGTGTGCGCGCAGGCCGAGGCCGGCGGCTTCGAGATCCGCACCCTGGAGCCGGACGCCCCGGCCGAAGCGTTCGAATTCGACCCCGCGATCACGCTCTGGACCATCGACGACGCCGAACGCCTCGACGAATGGGCGCAGATCGCCGTCTTCAACCTCGTCAACGAAGTGCGCGCGCATCCGCATGCGGCGCTGCTCATCGCCGGGGCGGCCGCGCCGATGTCGATGCCGCTGCGTGAAGACCTGCGCACCCGGCTCGGCTGGGGACTCGTCTATTGGCTGCGCCCGCTGTCCGACGCCGACAAGATCGAAGCCCTGCGCCAGGCCGCCCGCGAACGCGGCATGCAGCTCTCGGCCGACGTGCCGCAGTGGCTCGTCACGCACTCCTACCGCGACATGCCGAGCCTGATGGCGCTGCTCGACGCGCTGGACACCTATTCGCTCGCACGCAAGCGCGCAGTCACCCTGCCGCTCGTGCGGGAGATGCTCGCGCTGATGAAGTGAGAAGTGGGCGCAGGCCGCCGCCCAGGGGCGACTGCGATTGGATGCCACACCTTCGGGTAAAATCGCGCCCCATGAATCTGGCCCTCTTTGACCTCGATCACACCCTGATCCCCACCGACAGCGACCACGAGTGGGGGCGTTTCCTCATCCGCCGCGGCGTGGTGGATGAAGCCGAATACCAGCGCAAGAACGATCAGTTCTATGCCGACTACAAGGCCGGCACGCTGGATATCCACGCTTTCCTGCGCTTTGCCCTGGCGCCGCTGGCCGCGCATCCGCGGGACACGCTGGCCGAATGGCACGCCGAATTCATGCGCGAGGTCATCGTTCCGAAGATCACGCCGCAGGCCCAGGCGCTCGTCTACAAGCATCTCGAAGCCGGCGATCTGTGCTGCGTGGTCACCGCCACCAACAGCTTCGTCACGCGGCCGATCGCCAAGGCCTTCGGCATCGAGCACCTGATCGCCACCGAGCCGGCCACCGCCGACGGCACGCCCGACGGCCCCTTCACCGGCGATGTGTCCGGCACGCCGAGCTTCCGTGAAGGCAAGGTCGCCCGCGTGCACGAATGGCTCGCCAACATGGGCCGCGGCTGGAGCGACTTCGAGCGCAGCACCTTCTACAGCGACTCGGCCAACGACGTGCCGTTGCTCGAAGAGGTGACCGACCCCGTCGCCACCAACCCGGACGACACGCTGCGCCACCTCGCAGCCGCGCGCAACTGGCGCATCATGGATCTCTTCTGAGCAGGCGCGGCGTGATCAAGAAACTCATCAATCGTCTGCTCGGCAAGACCGCCGCAGAACCCGCCCCGGCGGCCGATCCCGGCATCCCGGCTGGCAGAAAGACCCGCACGCCCAAGACGCCCAAGACGCGCAGCAAGGCCGCCGGCGGCGTGCCGCGCCAGGCGCGCGTGTGGAGCGTCGAAGAGCACGGCATCGACCCGAAGCTGCTCTCGCGCAACGCCGTCAAGGTCACGTCCACGCTGCAGGAAGCCGGCTACGCCGCCTTCATCGTCGGCGGCGCGGTGCGCGATCTGCTGCTCGGCATCAAGCCGAAGGACTTTGACGTTGCCACCAACGCCACGCCGGAGCAGGTGCAGGCGCTGTTCCGCCGCTCGCGCATCATCGGCCGGCGCTTCCAGATCGTGCACGTGACGTTCTACGGCGGACGCGACCAGGAAATCATCGAGGTGTCGACGTTCCGTGCACTAGTCGACGCGGTCGACGCGGAGCAGGTGCCCGCCGGCAAGCGCGTCAAGCGCACCGAGCTCGACCACCACACGCATGCCGTCGACGCCAGCGGCCGCGTGCTGCGCGACAACGTCTGGGGCACCCAGGCCGAAGACGCCACGCGCCGCGACTTCACCGTCAACGCGATGTACTACGACCCGTCCAACGAGACGGTGCACGACTACCACCACGGCATGGAAGACATGCGCGCCCGCACGCTGCGCATGATCGGCGACCCGCACACGCGCTACCGCGAAGACCCGGTGCGCATGCTGCGCGTGGTGCGCTTTGCGGCCAAGACGGGCTTTGACATCGACCCCGCCACGCGCGCGCCGATCGCGGAGCTCGGCCCGCTGATCCACAACGTGCCGGCCGCCCGCCTGTTCGACGAGATGCTGAAGCTGCTGATGTCCGGTCACGCGTGGGCATCGCTGCAGGAGCTGCGCAAGGCCGGTCTGCACCGCGGCCTGCTGCCGCTGCTGGATGTCGCGCTCGAGCAGCCGATGGGCCAGCGCTTCGTGCAGCTGGCGCTCGACAACACGGACGACCGCGTCAAGGCCGGCAAGCCGGTCTCGCCGGGCTTCCTGTTCGCCTCGCTGCTGTGGCACCACGTGGTGGAGCACTGGAACCGCCGCCGCGCGGCCGGCGAGCCGCTCATCCCCGCGCTGCACACCGCCATGGACGAAGTGCTTGACCGCCAGACCGAGCAGCTCGCCATCCAGCGCCGCTTCACCGCCGACATGAAGGAAATCTGGAGCATGCAGCCGCGCTTCGAGAAACGCTCGGGCCGCATGCCGTATCGCCTGCTGGAATCGCCGCGCTTTCGCGCCGGGTACGACTTCCTCGTCCTGCGCTGCGCCTCGGGCGAATTGCCGCAGGAACTGGCCGACTGGTGGACCGCCTTCCAGAGCGGTGACGGCGAAACCCGCGAAGCGCTCATGGCGCAAGCCAAGCAGGCGCCGAGCACCGCCGCAAGCACCAGCACGGCGGGTTCCGGCAAGCGCCGTCGCCGCCGGCGTGGTCCGGCGAAATCGGATACAGTCGTTGACGTCAATCCGGGAAGTTCGGAGGAAACGTGAAGACAGTGGCGTACATCGGCATCGGCGCCAACCTGGGCGACGCACGCCAGGCAGTGAAAGACGCCGTGGTCTGCCTCGCGCAGCAGGTCGGCATCACCGTGACCGGCAAATCGAGCTTGTATCGCAGCGCGCCGGTCGAATCCAGCGGCGACGACTACATCAACGCCGTCGTGCGCATCGAGACGCCTTTCACGGCAGACCAGTTGCTGCGCATCTGTCACCACATCGAAGACCAGTTCGGCCGCGAACGCCCGTTCCGCAACGCGCCGCGCACGCTCGACCTGGACCTGCTGCTCTACGGCGACCACGTCCTCACGTCGCCCGAGCTGACCGTGCCCCACCCGCGCGTTGGCCAGCGCGCCTTCACGCTGCTGCCGCTGCATGAGCTGGCGCCGGACCTCGTGATTCCGGGCATCGGCGCGGTGGCGGACCTGCTGCCCGGCGTGGCCGACCAGCGCATCGAAAAAACCACGATGTGCCAATGCATGCGCGCCAAGCAGCCCGCTGCCTGATCATTCGCATCACGCCTCACACCCCTGCCGATGGCCCTGGATCACCTGCGTCGCATCGTTGTTGAAGGGCCCATCGGCGTCGGCAAGACGGCGCTGGCCCAGCGCCTGGCCGATCACCTGCGCGCAAGCACATCGTTCGAGACGCCGAACGAGAACCCCTTCCTGCCCCGCTTCTACGAAGACCCGGCCCGCTATGCGTTGCCGGTGCAGCTGCGCTTCCTGCTGCAGCGTGCCGAGCGGCTCAAGGCCTGGCACAAGGCGACGCTTGCCGGCGAGCGCATCGTCGGCGACAGCTTTCTGCCGCGCGACCGCCTCTTCGCCCAGCTCACGCTGCCCGCCGATGAACTCGCGCTGTACGACGCGATGGCCAATGCACTGGCGCTGCCGCAGCAGCGCATCGACCTCGTCATCTGCCTGCAGACGCGCGCCGAAGACCTGCTGCCGCGCATCGCCAAGCGCGCCGTTCCTTACGAAACGGGTATCGATGCCGAGTACCTGCAGCGCATCTGCGCCGCATACGGCGAGCTGTTTCTGTATTACGATGCCGCACCGACGCTGATCGTCGACATCGCCGCCTTCGACCCCGCGGGCAACGACGACGATTTCCGCACCTTGCTCGCCCGCATCGACGCGATGCGCGGACCCAAGGAATTCATCAAGCTGGCAACGCGCTAGTCAGTCGACGCACCGCATGGTCTGCGTGGGCGCTCGCGATGCCCCAACGAGTCTCAGTCCATGAGCTACCTCCAGGAATCGAACCGCAAGGCCGTCACGGTGACGTCGCTGCAGGCCATGCGCGCCGCCGGCGAGCGCATCGCCATGCTCACCGCCTACGACGCCAGCTTCGCCGCCCTGATGGACCGCAACGGCGTCGACGTGCTGCTCGTCGGCGATTCCCTTGGCAATGTCGTGCAGGGCCAGAAGACCACCCTGCCCGTCACGCTGGAACACATCGCGTATCACACCGAATGCGTTGCACGCGGGACAACCAAGGCGCTGCTCGTGTCCGATCTGCCGTTCGGCACGTACGGCACACCGGAGCAGGCCTTCCACAGCGCCGTGCGCCTGATGCAGGCGGGCGCGCAGATGGTCAAGCTGGAGGGCGGCGTGTGGCTGGCGCCGACCATCAAGTTCCTCGTCGAGCGCAGCATTCCGGTGTGTGCGCATATCGGCCTCACGCCGCAATCGGTGCACGCGTTCGGGGGCTTCAAGGTGCAGGGCCGTGGCGATGAAGCGGCCGCGCAGCTGAAGGCCGACGCGCTGGCCGTGCAGGAGGCGGGCGCGCAGCTCGTCGTGATGGAAGCCATTCCGGCCGCGCTGGCCGGCGAGGTCACGCGCCTGCTGGCCATTCCGACCATCGGAATCGGTGCCGGGCTCGAATGCTCCGGGCAGGTGCTCGTCATGCATGACATGCTGGGCGTGTTTCCCGGTCACCGGCCCAGGTTCGTGCGCAACTTCATGGACGGGCAGACGACCATCGACGGCGCAGTCGCGGCGTATGTGGCGGCCGTCAAGGACGGCACGTTCCCCGGACCCGAACATACGTTCGCCTGAGCGCCCTTGCGCATGGAAATCTGGTCGGCCACCGCTGACGCCTTTGTCTTGCTCGCCAACGGCGATGCGGCATTGTGGCTGATCGTATGGACGTCATTGAAGGTCGCGCTCGCGGGGCTGCTGCTGGCTGCGCCGGCGGGCCTGCTCATGGCCTACGCCATCGCCATGCACCGCTTTGTCGGGCGCCGCGCGTTGGTGGTGCTGGCGCAGGCGTCGCTGTCGTTTCCGACCGTGCTGATCGGGCTGCTGCTGTATCTGCTGCTCTCGCGGCAAGGGCCTCTGGGGGGCTTTGGGCTGCTGTTCACGCAGGGCGGGATGATTCTCGGGCAGGCCGTGCTGGGCTTGCCCGTCATCGTCGCGTTTGCCCTGACCACGTTCGAACGCGCCGACCCCCGCCTGGCAGAAACGGCGCGCGTGCTCGGCGCCGGCCGTGCGCGGCTGCTGCTGACGGTCTTTCGCGAGCTGCGATTCGGCCTGATGGCGGCGGTGGTGGCGGGCTTTGGCCGCGTCATCGCTGAAGTCGGCTCGGCACTGATGGTGGGCGGCAATATCGAGGGCGTCACGCGCACCATGACCACGGCGATTGCGCTGGAGACCAGCAAAGGCGAATTCGCCCAGGGCATTGCACTGGGCATCGTGCTCATCGCGCTGGCATTGCTCGTCAACCTCGTGCTGGCATGGCTGCAAGGGGCCGGCAGCTATCGCGGGGGCGCGGCATGAACCGGACGATGGTGTTTGAAGAGCTGCGCTGCCGGCATGGCGCACGCGTGCTGTTCGAGATTCCGCGGCTGGCGTTGTCGGCCGGGCATGCGATCGTCATTACCGGTGCCAACGGCGTCGGCAAGACCACGCTGCTGCGCATGCTGGCCGGGCTCATTCCCGCCCACGGCGCGACCGTCGATCTCGGCAGCGGTCCGCAGCGGCTGTCGCCGTATCCGGCGGCATTGCGCGCGCGGCTGACTTACGTGCACCAGCATCCGTATCTGTTCCGCACATCGGTGCGGGCCAATCTCGCGTATGGGTTGACCACGGGCCCGCACCGCGTGGCGCGCACGGAACTCGCCGCACGCGTGGACGAGGCCATCGAGTGGGCTGGGCTCCAGCACGTGGTGGACGTGCCCCCCGAGCGCCTGTCCGGCGGGGAGACGCAGCGGCTCGCGCTCGCCCGCGCCCGCGCGCTGCACACCGATGTGCTGCTGCTCGATGAGCCGACCTCGAATCTCGATGGCGCTGCGCGCGAGCAGGTCATCGCCCTGGTCGAAGAACTGGCCGCCGAGGGCCGCACGCTGCTGATGGTCTGCCACGACCGCGAGCTCATCAACCTGCCCGGCGTCGCGCGCTGGAAGCTAGAGCACGTCGACGGCCACGGGCGGCTCGAAATGCGCGGGCATCACGCCGCGTAGGGCATTGCAGACGGCGACGGCTTCGGCGCGGGCCACGTCGGCGCGCGTGAGCAGGCGTTCGCGCAGCGGCCCGTCGAGCCACGGCGTTGCGTCTTCGAGCAACACGGCGCGCATCACGCCCGGCAGGACACCCGCGGACAGTGGCGGCGTCCACCACGCGCCGTCGAGCTTCACCAGCACCGTGGAACGCCCGCCTTCGGCCAGCGTGCCGTCCGCGTTGAAGAACACGGCGTCGAATGCCCCCTCGCGCTCGGCGGCCTGCCAGGCGGCATCGTAGCCGGCGCGCAGCGTGGTCTTGTGCCCGGGCAGGCCGTGCGTGGCTTCGCGCGTTTGCGCGGCGACGACCAGGCGCACCGGCGCATCCCACGTGGCATGCAGCGGCGGCAGAGGCGCAGCCGATACGCCCGCAACTCCATCCGGCCCCAGCGACAGGCGCATGCGATACGCGCCCTCGCCTTCCAGCGCTGCACACGCGCGCACCACCTCATCGGCCACCGCCGTCCGGACGAACGGAAAGCCGAAGGCGGCGGCAGACCGCTCAAGCCGGTCCAGGTGCCGAGTCAGCAGCGGCACGCCATCGCGGGTGGCACGCATGGTCTCGAACAGCGTGAGCCCCACGTCCAGCGCCGTCACGAAGCGCGCTTTCCATTGGCATTCCGTGTACTCGTCGTCGGCCACGCTGTCGTGCACGATGCCCGAGCCGATGCCCAACTCGCCCATGCGCAAGCCGTCGGCGCCAGGGGCACTGAGAACCAGCGTGCGGATCGCCACGGAAAAGCACGCGTCGCCCATCGCCTGATCGTTGGCAGGCGCATCGATCCAGCCGATGGCACCGGTGTACAGACCACGCGGGTCCGGCTCCAGCGCGTCGATGATCTCCATCGTTCGCCGCTTGGGCGCGCCGGTGATGGAGCCGCACGGAAACAGCGCGCGCAGGCAATCGGCCAGGCCCGTGGCCGGCGGAATCTCTGCTTCCACAGTCGACGTCATCTGCAGCACGCTGCCGAAAGGCGTCACTTCGAACAGTGCCGGCACGCGCACCGAACCCGGACGTGCGAGCCGGCCGAGGTCGTTGCGCAGCAGGTCGACGATCATGAGGTTCTCGGCGCGGTTCTTTTCATCGGCGGCCAGCGCGATGGCGCGGGCTTCGTCGACCTCCACGTCGCCAGAGGCCGGCGCAGTGCCCTTCATCGGCCGTGCCAAGAGCTTGCCGGCGTGGTGCGAAAAGAACAGCTCCGGCGAGCACGACAGGATCGCACCGCCCTCCGGCAGTCCGATGAACGCGCCGTATGGCACCGGCTGGCGCGCCCGCAGACGGCGGTACAGGGCGGCCGGCGCGCCGAACGCCGTCATGCGCAGGCGATAGGTGTAGTTGACTTCGTAGGTGTCGCCCGCCGCAATCCAGTCGTGGATGCGTGCGATGGCGTTGGTATAGGTGGCGTGATCAACGCTGGCAGCACAGTCGAACAGACCGGCGGCCCCGGCCGCTTCAGGCCAAGCTCCGAACAGCGTGTCGACCTCTGCGGGCGACAGCACCTGCATCGTACGGAACAGCAGCACGCGCAGGCGGCCATCGTGGCCGGGCAAGGACGAAGAGATTTCAGTGGAAGCCGGCAGACCGACCAGCGGCTCGCCAAACTCGTACGGCGCAACGATCAGGGCATGCAAGCCTTGGCGCCAGGCGGCACGAAGGTCATCGTCCAGCCCATCCAGGATGCCCGCCGGCCGGAAGAACTCGCCGGCATAACCGGTGTACCAGCGCGAGCACGGCGCGCCGCCCGAGGTGGCATCGTCCAGCAGCGCGAACGGCGCGCCGGCTTCTGGCAACTGCATGACGACGTCCTCGGTTATCAATAATCTGACGCTTTCGGAAGCTCTGAAAAGCGTAGCGAGCGCCCCGAGGTTGGTTCAAGAAGCGCAGCCGTACATGGGTACGGCGAGCATCGCAGGACCAAGATCGGGGCGCGCAGTAGCTTTGCAGAGTTTACGAGGAGAAGAAGTTCTTCACCTTGTCCATCCACGACTGCTCCTGCGGGCTGTGCCGCGAGCCGCCTTCGTGCACGGACTTGTCGAACTGGCGCAGCAGGTCTTTCTGGTGCTCCGTCAGCTTGACCGGCGTCTCGATGTTGATATGCACATAGAGATCACCGGCGTAGCCCGAACGCACGCCCTTGATGCCCTTGCCGCGCAGGCGGAACGTCTTGCCGGCCTGCGTGCCCTCCGGCACCGTGAACGATGCACGGCCGCCCAACGTCGGCACTTCGATGTCACCACCGATGGCCGCCGTCGCAAACGAGATCGGCATCTGGCAGTGCAGGTCGTCGCCGTCGCGCTCGAACACCGGGTGCGGCTTGATGTGGATTTCCACATAGAGGTCGCCGGGCGGGCCGCCATTGATGCCCGGCTCGCCGTTGCCCGACGAGCGGATGCGCATGCCTTCGTCGATACCGGCCGGAATCTTCACTTCCAGCGTCTTTTGCGTCTTCAGCTTGCCCTGGCCGTGGCACTTGCTGCACGGCTTCGGGATGTACTTGCCGCTGCCGTGACACTTCGGGCAGGTCTGCTGCATCGTGAAGAAGCCCTGCGACACACGCACCTGGCCGACGCCATGGCAGGTCGGGCAGGTCTCCACGCTCGAGCCGGGCTCGGCGCCGTTGCCGTGGCAGTGGTCGCACTCGTCCCAATGCGGCACGCGGATCTGCGTGTCATAGCCGTGCGCGGCCTGCTCGAGCGTGATCTCCATGCTGTAGCGCAGATCGGCACCGCGGTACATCTGCGGGCCGCCGCCGCGCCGGCCGCCCTGGGCCTGACCGAAGATGTCGCCAAAGATATCGCCGAAGGCCTCGGCAAAGCCGCCGAAGCCCTGCGCGCCTGCGCCGAAGCCGCCGGCCATGTTCGGGTCGACGCCCGCGTGGCCATACTGGTCGTAAGCGGCCTTCTTTTCGGGGTCGGAGAGCATCTCGTAGGCCTCTTTGGCCTCCTTGAACTTCTCTTCCGCTTCCTTGCTGTCCGGATTGCGGTCCGGGTGGTACTTCATCGCGAGCTTGCGATAGGCCTTCTTGATTTCGTCGTCGCTCGCGTTCTTGCCCACCCCGAGCACTTCGTAGTAATCACGTTTTGCCATGGTGGCTTAAAAAAATCGCCTGATTGCTGCTTGATCGAATAGCAAAAAAGCCGAGCGCGGCCCCAGGTGCGTCCCGCACAACCCGATGGCCACTGCCCGGCGTACCCTCACGTCCGCCAGGCGGACGATTCGGTTCACTGTTACTTCTTGTCGTTCACTTCCTTGAACTCGGCGTCGACGACGTTATCGTCGTGCGGCGCGCCTTGCGCCTGCTGGGCGCCGGCCGCCTGCTGCGCACCGCCGGCTTCGCCCTTGGCCTGCATGTCGGCGTAGACCTTCTCACCGAGCTTTTGCGACGCGGTCGCCAGCGCTTCGACCTTGGCATCGATCGCGGCCTTGTCGTTGCCCTTGACGGCTTCTTCAAGTTCCTTGATCGCGGCTTCGATCTTGTCTTTCTCGCCAGCTTCCAGCTTGTCGCCGTACTCGCCCAGTGCCTTGCGGGTCGAATGCACCAGCGCTTCACCCTGGTTGCGCGAGTCGACCAGTTCGCGCGCCTTCTTGTCTTCTTCGGCGTTGGCTTCGGCGTCCTTCACCATGCGCTGGATCTCTTCTTCCGACAGACCCGAGTTCGCCTTGATGGTGATCTTGTTTTCCTTGCCGGTCGCCTTGTCCTTGGCCGACACGTGCAGGATGCCGTTGGCGTCGATATCGAACGTCACCTCGATCTGCGGCGTGCCGCGCGGTGCCGGCGGGATGCCTTCGAGGTTGAACTCGCCCAGCAGCTTGTTGCCGGACGCCATCTCGCGCTCGCCCTGGTAGACCTTGATCGTGACGGCCGGCTGGTTGTCGTCGGCGGTCGAGAAGGTCTGCGAGAACTTCGTCGGGATGGTCGTGTTCTTGCCGATCATCTTGGTCATCACGCCACCCAGCGTTTCGATGCCCAGCGACAGCGGCGTCACGTCCAGCAGCAGCACGTCCTTGCGGTCGCCGCCCAGCACCTGGCCCTGGATGGCCGCGCCCACGGCAACCGCTTCATCCGGGTTCACGTCCTTGCGCGGGTCCTTGCCGAAGAACTCCTTGACCTTCTCCTGCACCTTCGGCATGCGCGTCATGCCGCCGACCAGGATCACGTCGTGGATGTCCGACACCTTCACGCCGGCATCCTTGATGGCGGTACGGCACGGCTCGATGGTGCGGGCGATCAGGTCTTCGACCAGCGCTTCGAGCTTGGCGCGCGTGATCTTCAGGTTCAAGTGCTTCGGACCGGAGGCATCGGCCGTGATGTACGGCAGGTTGATCTCGGTCTGCTGCGAGCTCGACAGCTCGATCTTGGCCTTTTCGGCAGCTTCCTTCAGGCGCTGCAGCGCGAGCACGTCCTTCGACAGGTCGACGCCCTGCTCCTTCTTGAACTCGCCGATGATGTAATCGATGATGCGCTGGTCGAAGTCTTCACCGCCCAGGAACGTATCGCCGTTGGTCGACAGCACTTCGAACTGCTTCTCGCCGTCCACGTCGGCAATCTCGATGATCGAGATGTCGAACGTACCGCCGCCGAGGTCATACACGGCGATCTTGCGGTCGCCCTTCTCGTTCTTGTCCAGGCCGAATGCCAGCGCAGCCGCGGTCGGCTCGTTGATGATGCGCTTGACGTCCAGGCCAGCGATGCGGCCGGCGTCCTTGGTCGCCTGGCGCTGCGAATCGTTGAAGTACGCCGGCACCGTGATCACGGCTTCGGTCACTTCCTCGCCCAGGTAGTCCTCGGCGGTCTTCTTCATCTTGCGCAGCACTTCGGCCGAGATTTGCGGCGGAGCCAGCTTCTGGCCGCGCACTTCCACCCAGGCGTCGCCGTTGTCGGCCTTGGTGATGGCGTACGGCATGAGCCCGATGTCTTTCTGGACTTCCTTCTCTTCGAACTTGCGGCCGATCAGGCGCTTGACGGCGTACAGGGTGTTCTTCGGGTTGGTGACGGCCTGGCGCTTGGCCGGAGCGCCGACCAGAATCTCGCCGTCTTCCATGTACGCGATGATCGACGGGGTAGTGCGTGCGCCTTCCGCGTTCTCGATCACCTTGGGCGTGTTGCCCTCCATGATGGCCACGCAGCTGTTGGTGGTACCCAGGTCGATACCGATGATTTTGCCCATGTTGTTACTCCTCGAATCTGGTGTCAGGACTGCACTGAATACAAACTTGGGTCGGATGTGGGAGTGCCGCCCGGCTTTTCAAGGCCGATTTTTGAAAAGTTGAGCATTCTGGCCGGTTTTTTTCGAGAAAGCACCCGAAAACGTGCGCTGCCTGGCAAAAACGCGCGTTTGGACCCTCCGCAGCGCCAGCGCCGGCGCGCCAGGCGGGGATGGTACCCTTGCGCCCATTGCCATCCGCCATCGGAATCCTCCGCTGGCCCCCGCGCCCATGCCTGTGCCCCGCTTTCGATCGTTCCTTGGCGCCAGTCTGCTCGCCGCATGCGCCGTGCCCCCCGCCAACGCCGCCGTCGCCCTGCTTCAGCCCTCGCGGCGCGTCGATGCCAACCAGCCGTTCACGCTCACGCTCGTCATTTCCGGCGATGCCAGCCAGCGCAGTTATGCCGTTCCAGCCACATTGCGCGTCACCGCTTCGGCGGACCTGCAAGGCCCCGTTGAAGTGACGCTCAACCGGCACAGTGGCGGCGCCGAGACGCTGCACCTGCGGCCGGGCCAGGTCCGCACCGTTGCCTACTCGGGGACGCTGCCGGAGGTGTTGCGCGGCACGGTCCGCCTCGATGCGGCCGACCTCGACGCGGCGCCCGTGCTCGTCACGCTCGTGCGCGGGGCGGACGCACCGCAGATCGCCGCGGAGGGCGCACCGGCGGGTGCTGTCCGCAATGCCGCCGCGGCGGCGACGCGCCCGGGCGGCGCGCTGGGCACCAATCCGAGCGCCCCGGCCACCGATCCGAACGCCACACCGGCCGCTCCGGTGGCAGTGGCCGGCATCGGAGAGACGCCTCGGCCGCAGGAAGAAACGTCACGCCTGACCTTTCACGAGCCGATGTTCGCGGCGGTCGGTGCGCACGAAGGGCTGAACGTCAAATTCCAGCTGAGCTTCAAGTTCCGCCTCCTCGAGCCGGAGAACCCGGCCTCGACGGGGCTGCTCGACAATCTTTACTTCGGCTATACGCAGTTCTCGCTGTGGGACCTCGGCAAGGAGTCGGCCCCGTTCCGCGATACCAACTACCGGCCCAGCCTCTTTTACTACCGGCCGGATACCGGCATTCGCGGCGGCGCCCTCACGCGGCTGTCCTTCGCGGGCGGCATCGAGCACGAATCGAACGGCCGCGACGGCGACGCCTCACGCGCCATCAACACCGTATTCGTGCGTCCGACCTTCCACTTCGGCGACCTGACCGACTACCACTGGAAGTTCGAACCGAAGCTGTATGCGTACCTCACGCGCACCGGCAACACGGACATCGCGCATTACCGCGGTTTTGGCGATTTCCGCGTGTCGTACGGCGCGCCAAACGGCTGGGAACTGGCCGCCACGCTGCGCAAGGGCACGCGCAAGGGCTATGGCAGCGTCGATGCGCAGTTCAGCTACCCCATGAGCCGCATCTTCAGCGGGACGGCCGGCTACCTGTTCATCCAGTACTTCACCGGCTACGGCGAGAGCCTGCTCGATTACAACCACAAGCTCGGATCTCAGCTGCGCATCGGCTACAGCCTCTCGCGCTGACCGCGCGGCAGGCGGCTCACAGCGTGTGCTGACCGCTTGCCTCGGGCTGGAAGACGACCGCCTTGACGGTCAGCGTGCGCTGGGCGCCGTTGGGCGCCGTGTACTTGACCGACTTGCCCGCCCGCGCCCCCAGCAGCGCCGCGCCCATCGGCGAAAGCACCGACAGTTTGGCCGACGCCACGTTCGCCTCTTCCGGGTAGACGAGCGTCCACTCCTGCTCGACGCCGGCGTCATCGACGACGCGCACGGCCGAATTCATCGTCACCACGTCGGCGGGGATCTTGTCGCTCGGCACGACATTGGCGCGGGTGATGAGGTCATCCACCAGATCGGCCAGCGACGAATGGCTGCCGGCGCGTCCGGCGGCCTTTTCGAGGCGGGTGAGGTCGAGTTCGGTCAAGTAGATGGCGGCAGTTCGTGACATGGCGATCTCCTGCGGGTCAAGGGTCAACGTTAGGCAGAGCCGCTGCCGACGGGCTTTCCGGGACCGTGCAGCGGCATAGAGGCCGGCGGGCATCGCGCCCGCCGGCGGGGATTCGATTCAGAACAACGGTGGGGTGGCCCGGCGGCAACGTGCCGCAAGGGCACTATGACGACCGCCGGGCGGCGGCAAGGGCCGCGGTCATCGCCTGGGCGGCGCGCGGCAGGGTGAGCTGCACGCGCTTGGGGCGTGCGGCACGGGAAGACGAAGCAACGAGGAAGGCCGCAGCCATCGGCATAGGCATCGGCGTGATCATGGTCGACACGCTGCCTCAGGCGATCGGCTTGCCTGCCAGGTTGTTGCGCGCATTGGCAACGGCAGCGGCAAACTGCGCGTGGCCGTGCCAGCCGGTCGCCCGGCCAAGCTTCTTGCCACGGTGGAAGAACATGAATACCGGAATGCCATGCAGGCCGAAGCGCCGGCCCAGTTCCGGATGCGCATAGACGTCGGCGTGCAGCCAGCGCAATCCGAGTTCGCGCATGGCTGCAGGCTGGGCGAGCATGGCCTTCTTGGCCATCTCGCAGTTGAAGCAGTCCACGCCCCAGAAGAACACGCACACGAGGTCGTCGCCCGCCGCCGCGATGGCCGCATCGATGGTCTCGCCATTCACTTCGCGCATGCCGAACGCCGCGAACGCGGTCGTATCGACCGGCGTAGCGGCGCGGGTGCCATGCGAAGTGGACGTGTTCTGGATCATGCGGCGCCTGGCCTTACTTGGGCGCAGCCACCGTCACGAGGGCCGGACGCAGCACGCGGTCAGCCAGCGTGTAGCCGCGCTGCAGCACTGTCACGACGGTGTTGGGCTCCTGCTCGGCCGGCACCATCGAGATGGCCTGGTGACGATGCGGGTCGAACTTTTCGCCCACGGGGTTCAGTTCCGTCACGCGCCCTTTCTCGAACGCCGCATAGAGTTGCTTGAGCGTGAGCTCGACGCCTTCGCGCAGCTTGGCCGCGTCGCCCGACGTGTCGGCCAGTGCAGCCTGCAGGCTGTCCATCACAGGCAGCAGGTACTCGGCAAAACCTTCGATGGCGAACTTGTGCGCCTTGGCCACGTCTTCCTGCGCGCGGCGGCGGATGTTCTCGCCCTCCGCGGTGGCGCGAGCCCAGTTTTCGTAGTTCTGGCGCGCTTTCTCTTCAGCGGCTTCCAGCTGACGGCGCAGTTCGGCGACATCCACGTCCGCCACGGCTTCGGCCACCGCGGCTTGATCACCGGCGACGGCTTGGGCCTCGGCGCTCGCGCGCTCTGCCTGGCTCGAATAGGCGTTGGCGGCCTGGCTGGCCGGGTCGGTCGGCTGGGCTTGCGTGTCCGGTTGCGATGGGGTTTCCGAAGTGTGTTTCATAGCGCTGGATAGAGGGACCGACGCACGGCACGTGCCGCGACAGGATCCACTGGATTTTTACGAACAATTTCTCCCCGATATGGGGCATTTGAGGCGCCTTTCAAGGGCGCAGGATGCCCGGCATCTGTGCGCCGTGCATCACGAAATACCGCGTTACAACTTTCATCCGCCTGCAACGGCACGGCAATTGCGGCACCACAATCGGCTGCCTATGATGCAAGAAAAAACTGGGGGGCGCGAGCTTCTACGAGGGTTCGTACCATGCATAACAAACTGCCTGTCCTGACCGTGCTCCTGCTGTTGACCCTGACCGCAGCCACGACGTTCATCTGCCTGTCTGGCGCCGTAACGCCGCGCTATACGGAATACGGCAGCGGCAAGGCGTTCTTCAAGCACTACATCGTCAAGCCGCCGCAGATGCAGCAGTTGCCGCGCGCCCTGAGCCTGTCAAGTTAGCACACACTCGCGCCGCATGCGTTATTGCCCGCCGAGCTTGTCGATGCGGCGCCGGTCCCGCTTGGTCGGGCGGCCGGCGATCTGCGTGGCCGGCTCACGATACAGCCGGCGCCTGTCGGCATCGGCTTCACGTTTGAGGCGGCTCGCGTCGGTCTCGGCGTAGAGCGTTTGCGCAACGGACGCGGGGCCGCGCACTTCGGCCAGCGCCAGCACCTGCACTTCCCACTGCTGTTCATGCGCGTGCACCCGCACGTGGTCGCCAATCTTGACGTCCCTGGACGGGCGGACCGGCTGGTCATTGATGTGCACGCGGCCGCGCTCCACGGCGTCGGTGGCCTGCGAGCGCGTCTTGAAGAAACGCGCCGCCCAGAGCCACTTGTCGATGCGCACGCGGTCTGCGGCGTCGGTGCTCACCTTCATGCCGCGGCTCCCTTGCTCTGGGCGCGCGTGCGGCTCGCTTCCAACACATGCGGATGTGTCAGCTTGAGCGGCCAGCCCTGCAGATGCGCCAGCGCAATATCGGCCATGCCGGCAATCCACGCCTCGTTGTCGTTGAGGCACGGGATGTAATGGAATTCCTTGCCACCCGCGACACGGAAGGTCGACTGCCCTTCCATGGCGATCTCCTCCAGCGTTTCGAGGCAGTCTGCAGGAAAGCCTGGGCAGAACACATCGACGCGATGGGTGCCGACGCGGCCAAGCTCTTCGAGCGTGGGCGCGGTATACGGCTGCAGCCACTCGGCGCGGCCAAAGCGCGACTGGAACGTCACGAGGTACTGCCCCGGCTGCAGGCCCAGCGCTTCGCCCAGCAAACGGCCGGTCTTCAGGCACTCGCAGTGATACGGATCGCCCAGTTCCAGGGTCCGTCGCGGCACACCATGGAACGACAGCAGCAGCTTGTCGCCGCGGGCAAAATCCGGTGCGCCGTGCTGGGCCCAGTACGCGCCCACCTGCTGGTGCAGCGCGTTGATGTAGGCCGGGTCATCATGGAAATGCTTCACGAGCCGCAGTTCAGGCTGATTGCGCATCTGGCCCAGCACGCGAAACACCTCGTCGAACGCCGTGGCCGTGGTGGTGCCGGAATACTGCGGGTACATCGGCAGCACCAGGATGCGCTCCACGCCCTGCTTGCGCAGCGCCTGCATGACGGATGGAATCGACGGATTGCCATAGCGCATCGCACAGGCGACCACCACATCGTGGCCCTGCGCGTTCAGCAGCTGCTGCAGCGCATGCGCCTGGCGCTCGCTGTAGACGAGCAGCGGCGAGCCCGTCATGTTGGCCTCGCGCAGCCAGATGCTTTCGTATTTGTGCGCCGACGTGCGCGAACGCAGCGGCACGATCAGTCCGTTGAGGATGAACCACCACACCGCGCGCGGAATTTCCACAACGCGGGGGTCGGACAGGAACTGACGCAGATAGCGGCCGACCTCGCGCGGCGAAGTGCCGTCAGGCGTGCCGAGATTGACGAGCAGGATCGCTGTGCGATCGGGCTGGCCGTGCTGGAACAGGGGTTCGGGCAAGAAGGGCATTGGGCGCGGTTCGCGGTAGACCGGTCGATTATACGAGCCGGTCCGCCGCGTCTGGCTTACGCCACTGCCACGCCATCCTTGACCACGCCCACGCTGGGGTTGAAGCCCATCGCATAGGCGAGGTCGGCGGGGCGGTCAATGCGCCAGAGTGCGAAATCGGCGGCGTAACCGGGGGCCAGCACGCCGCATGTGCCGGACAGCCCGAGGGCGGCGGCGGCATGGCGCGTGGCGCCCGTCAATGCCTCAAGCGGCGTCAGGCGGAACAGCGTGCAGGCCATGTTCATTGCGAGCAACAGCGACGTGAGCGGCGACGTGCCGGGATTGCAGTCGGTGGACACGGCCATGGGCACGCCTGCCTCGCGCAGGGCGGTCACGGGCGGCAGACGCGTTTCGCGCAGGCAGTAGAACGCACCGGGCAGCAGCACCGCCACGGTACCGGCCCGCGCCATGGCGGCGATGCCCTCGGCGGTCAGGCATTCGAGGTGGTCCGCAGAGAGGCCGCCGTAGCGCGCCACGAGCGCGGCACCGCCCTGGTCGGAAAGCTGCTCCGCATGCAGCTTGACCGGCAGACCGAGGCGCTGGGCCGCGTCGAACATGCGGGCCGTCTGCGCCGGTGAAAAGCCGATGGTTTCGCAGAACGCGTCGACCGCATCGACGAGGCCGTCGGCGGCGAGTGCGGGCAGCACGTCGGCGCAGAGGTGGTCGATGTAGTCGTTGGCGCGACCGGCAAATTCGGGCGGCACGGCGTGTGCGCCGAGGAACGTCGTGCGTACGCGCACCGGCAAGGTCTGGCCGAAGCGGCGCGCGACACGCAGCATGCGGCGCTCGGTTTCCAGATCGAGGCCGTAGCCGGATTTGATCTCGACGGTGGTAACGCCTTCGGCGCGCAGGGCATTCAGGCGCGGCAGGCTGGCCTCGGCCAATGCCTCTTCGCTGGCCGCACGCGTGGCCCGCACCGTGGAAACGATGCCGCCGCCCCCGCGCGCGATCTCCTCATACGGCACGCCGTTCAGGCGCGCTTCGAATTCATTGCTGCGGTTGCCGGCGTAGACGAGGTGCGTGTGGCAATCGATCAGCCCCGGCGTCAGCCACGCGCCGCCGCCGTCGTGCTCGCGTGTGGCGCGGGCATTCGGCGGCAGATCGGCGCGAGCACCGAGCCACGCGATGCGGCCATCCTTCACGGCGATGGCGCCATCGCGGATTTCGCCGTAACCGTCGGCATGGGCTGCCAGCGTGGCGAGGTGGACGTTGGTCCAAAGCGCATCCCAGTGCATGTCAGTCACGCGCCGCTCCTTGCAGGCCAATGCCGTCGGCCACCCGCGCGACGAGGCGCGCCGCCACGCGTGCGGTGTGGTTGTCGATGTCGAGCGATGGGTTCAGTTCCGCCACATCGGCCAGGCGCAGCTTGCCGGAACTGATGGCGCGGTCAACGATGGGCTCAATCACGTCCATCGACACGCCGCGTGCCGACGGTGCGCTCACGCCCGGCGCGATGCTGGCCGGCAAGACATCCAGGCACATCGTCAGGTAGACATGATCGACCTGGCTCAGGAACAGCTCGACGACCTGCAGCACGTGGCCGAGCTGGAGGATGTCCATCTCGTCGTCATGCATCCAGCGCACACCGAGCTGGCGGGCGCGGGCAAACAGTGCTTCGGTGTTCGCGTACGTGCTCACACCGAGGCACGCGTAATGGAATGGCCAGCCGCGTCTTGCGCAGTCTTCTGCGATCTGGCGGAACGGTGTGCCGGAGCTGCCGCGCTCGCCCGCGCGCAAATCGAAATGCGCGTCAAGATTCAGGATGCCGATGCGCGGCGGCGGTTCCGATTGGCCAGCCAGATGCCGCGCCAGGCCGTTGAACGACGCCCATGCAATCTCATGTCCGCCGCCCAGCGCGATCGGGAACGCACCGCGGTCGAGCAGGTCGTGCAGCACGCCCGACAGTTCCTCCTGCGCGGCTTCCAGCGCATCGCCCTGGCACGTCACGTCGCCCGCATCGACGACTACCCTGCCCGCCCGCGCAGGCAGGTTGGCCAGCATCTTGCGGATGGCGTTCGGGCCTGCCTGCGCACCGGTGCGCCCATGGTTGCGCGCGACACCCGCGTCGCAGGCGAAACCCGCCAGCGCAACGGTATTGGCCAGCGGCGTCGATGCATCGATGCGGCGCACCGTCTGGTGCCAACGCAAGCCAAGCGGGCCTTCCTCCGCATCGACACGGCCTTGCCAGACGGTAGGTTCGGCTTGGACGAGCATGGTCAGGCGAGCGAAAGATCGGCGAGGTGGTCGCGGCACGAATCGCCCAGGTCGCCATCGAGCACGAGGCGGCGGGCGGCTTCGATGTCGGGGGCGAACAGGCGATCTTCACCGTAGTACGCCACACGCGCGCGGATGCAGCCATGCGCACGCTGCAGCGTGGCGGACGTCGCCAGTGGCTTGTGGAAATCGATGCCCTGTGCCGCCGCCAGTGCTTCGATGCCGACGATGGTGGCGGTGTTCTCGGCCATGTCCTGCAGACGGCGGCCCGCGAAGGTCGCCATGCTGACGTGGTCTTCCTGGTTGGCCGAAGTCGGCAGGCTGTCGACGCTGGCCGGGTGGGCGAACGTCTTGTTTTCCGAAGCCAGCGCCGCAGCCGTGACGTGCGCGATCATGAAGCCCGAGTTCAGGCCCGGCTGCTCGACCAGAAACGGCGGCAGGCCAGACAGCGTGGAGTCGATCAGCAGCGCGATGCGGCGCTCCGACAGCGCACCGATCTCGGCGATCGCCATGGCGAGCATGTCGGCCGCAAACGCCACCGGTTCGGCATGGAAGTTGCCGCCCGAGATCACCTCACCGGCGTCGGCGTAGACCAGCGGGTTGTCGGTGACTGCGTTGGCTTCGGTGAGCAGCGTGGCGCCGGCCTGGCGGATCAGGTCGAAGCACGCGCCCATGACTTGCGGCTGGCAGCGCAGGCTGTACGGGTCCTGCACGCGCTTGTCGCCCACGAGGTGCGACTGGCGGATGGCGCTGCCGGCCAGCAGGTTGCGGTACACGGCGGCGGTGGCAATCTGCCCCTGCTGTCCGCGCACGGTGTGCACGCGTGGGTCGAACGGCGCGTCGCTGCCCTTGGCGGCGTCCACCGACAGGGCACCGGCCACGGTGGCAGCCTTCAGCAGGCGCTCGGCCAGGAACAGGCCGTTCAAGGCGAGCGCGGTCGACACCTGCGTGCCGTTGATGAGTGCCAGGCCTTCCTTGGCGGCCAGCGCGATGGGCTCGATGCCAGCGGCGGCCAGGGCTTCCCGCGCCGGCGTGCGCACACCGTTTACGCGCACATGGCCCTCGCCCAGCAGGGCCAGCGTCATGTGCGCCAGCGGCGCCAGATCGCCCGAAGCGCCGACCGAACCCTTGGACGGGATGCACGGCACGATGCCGGCGTTCAGCAGTGCCAGCAGCGTGTCGATCACGACACGGCGCACGCCGGAGTAGCCCCGCGCGAGGCTCGCCGCCTTCATCAGCAGCACGAGGCGCGCAACGTTGTCGCTCAGGTCTTCGCCCGTGCCGACGGCGTGCGAGAGGATCAGGTTGCGTTGCAGGCGCTCCAGCTCGTGCGTGGGGATCTGTGTCCTGGCCAGCAGGCCGAACCCGGTGTTGATGCCGTAGGCCGGGTCGCCCTTGGCGACGATGGCCTGCACCGTGGCGGCCGATGCCTCAATGGCCGCTGCGCAATCGCCCGACAGCACGACGGGCGTGGGCGCGAGCCACACGCGGCGCAGGTCATCGAACGTCATCGCGCCGGGTTGCAGCGTGAGGATGGGGGGCGTGGTCATGGTGTTCATGGAAATCTGCGTACGTCTGTGTCTTTAACTTAGCCGATCATCGGGAGGTTCAAACCGTTGCGCTTGGCGCAGGCGATGGCGGTTTCGTAACCGGCATCGGCATGGCGCATGACGCCCGAGCCCGAATCGTTGACGAGCACACGGCCCAGGCGCTTGGCCGCCGCGTCGGTGCCGTCGGCGACGATCACCACGCCCGAGTGCTGCGAATAGCCCATGCCGACACCGCCGCCATGGTGCAGCGACACCCACGTCGCGCCGCCCGCCGTGTTGAGCAGCGCGTTGAGCAGCGGCCAGTCCGACACGGCGTCGGTGCCGTCGCGCATCGCTTCGGTTTCGCGGTTGGGGCTGGCGACCGAGCCCGTGTCGAGGTGGTCGCGGCCGATCACGATCGGCGCCTTCAGCTCGCCATTCTTGACCATCTCGTTGAAAGCCAGACCGGCCAGGTGACGCTCGCCCAGGCCCAGCCAGCAGATGCGCGCGGGCAGGCCCTGGAAGGCGATGCGATCACGCGCCATGTCGAGCCAGCGATGCACGTGCGTGTTGTGTGGGAAGAGTTCCTTGATCTTGGCGTCGGTCTTGTAGATGTCTTCCGGATCGCCCGACAGCGCCACCCAGCGGAACGGGCCCTTGCCCTCGCAGAACAGCGGACGGATGTAGGCCGGCACGAAACCCGGGAAGTCGAAGGCGTTCTTCACGCCCTGGTCGAACGCGACCTGGCGGATGTTGTTGCCGTAGTCGACCGTCGGGATGCCCATGGCCTGGAAATCCAGCATGGCCTGCACGTGCACGGCGCAGGACTTGGCGGCCTCGTCGGTCAGGCGGGCGTGCTGCGACGGGTCACGTTGCGCAGCACGCCATTGCTCGACCGTCCAGCCAATCGGCAGATAGCCGTTGACCAGATCATGCGCCGAGGTCTGGTCGGTCACCAGATCCGGCTTCAGGCCACCGGCGCGGGCACGCTTGACCAGCTCCGGCAGGATTTCTGCCGCATTGCCGAGCAGGCCGATGGACACGGCCTCGCCGCGCTCGCAATGGTGGCGAATCAGGTTGAATGCGTCGTCGATGTCCTTGGCCTGCTTGTCGAGGTAGCGCGTACGCAGGCGGAAATCGATGCTCGATTGCTGGCACTCGATGTTCAGCGACACGGCGCCGGCCAGCGTGGCGGCCAGGGGCTGGGCGCCGCCCATGCCGCCCAGGCCGGCGGTCAGGATCCACTTGCCGGCCAGCTTGCCGTCGTAATGTTGGCGGCCGGCTTCGGCAAACGTCTCGTACGTGCCTTGCACGATGCCCTGGCTGCCGATGTAGATCCAGCTGCCGGCAGTCATCTGGCCGTACATGAACAGGCCCTTGCGATCCAGCTCGTTGAAGTGTGCCCAGTTCGCCCACTTGGGCACGAGGTTGGAGTTGGCGATCAAGACACGCGGCGCATCGGGGTGGGTCTTGAACACGCCCACCGGCTTGCCCGATTGCACGAGCAGCGATTCGTCGTCGTTCAGCTCGCGCAGCGTTTCCAGGATCTTGTCGAAGCAGGCCCAGTCGCGCGCGGCGCGGCCGATGCCGCCATACACGACGAGGTGCTTGGGGTTCTCGGCCACATCCGGGTCGAGGTTGTTCTGCAGCATCCGGTAAGCCGCTTCGGTCAGCCAGCTCTTGCAGTGCAGCTCGGTGCCGCGCGGGGCGCGGATCTCCCGCGAAGCGTCGTAGCGCGGGTCGTTGGTCAGGTGGACAGCGTCGATGGGGGCGTTCATGTGAGGTCTCCTGCAAACTCCAAAGGCATGCCGCACATCCTATGTTGTATATACAAATAAAGCAAGAGAACTTTACAACCTGGTGGCAAACCCCGATCATGGCTGCCATGCCTCCATCACATCGGTCCGCCATGCCGCGCCCCAAGGTCGCCCCCATGTCACAAGACGCACCCGCCAGCACCCCTGCCTTCCAGCGCATCAAGGAAGACATCCTGTTCCGCATTCGCAGCGGGGAATGGAAAGAGGGCGAGATGATTCCCGCTGAAGTCGCGCTCGCGCAGACGTTTGGCGTCTCGCGCATGACGGTCAACCGCGCGCTGCGCGAGCTGACCGCCGAGCAGATCCTCACGCGCGTGCAGGGGCTCGGGACGTTCGTCGCGCAGCAGAAGTACCAGGCGACGCTGGTGGCGATCCGCAACATCGCCGAGGAAATTGCCGCGCGCGGCCACCGGCACCGCGCCGAGCTGCATCAGCTCGAACGTGCGCGCGCCAATGAAGCGATGGCCGCGGCGTTCGGCGTGTCCACCGGGACGCTGCTGTTCCATTCCCTGATCGTGCACTTTGAAAACGACGTGCCGATCCAGGCGGAAGACCGCTGGGTGAATGCCGCGCTGGCGCCCGAGTACATGGAGCAGGATTTCACGCAGACCACGCCCAACGCCTACCTGATGCGGGCCGCACCGCTGCAGGGCGTGGAATACGGCATCGAGGCGCGCCTGCCCCCGCGCGAGATCGCCGAGATGCTCCACATGGACGCGCGCGAGCCGTGCCTGATGCTGCGGCGCAAGACGCTTTCCCAGGGCCAGGTCGCCTCGGTGGCGACCATGTGGCACCCGGGCGGGCGGTATCAGTTCACGGGGAGTTTCTGAGGCCTGGGCGGCCTAGGTGCGGCCCTTCCAGGGCACCACGCGTGCTTCGATGGCGCGCATGGCAAGGTCGAACGCCCACGCAATCGCACCGATGAGGACGATGCCCATCACCACGAGGTCGGTGCGCAGAAAGCTCGACGCGTTGAGCACCATCTGCCCGAGGCCCACCGTGGCGGCTACCATCTCGGCGGCCACCAGCGTGGTCCAGCCGAACCCGATGGCGATGCGCAAGCCGGTCAGGATCTCGGGCAGCGCCGCCGGCAGGATCACGTGGCGCACCACTTGCGTGAAGCTTGCGCCGAGCGCATATGCGGCGTTGATCTGCTCAAGCGTGGCGCTGCGTACGCCGGCACGCGCGGCCATGGCAATCGGTGCGAAGCAGGCAAGATAGATGACGACAATCTTCGCCCGCTCATCAATGCCCAGCCAGATGACCACGAGCGGCAGGTATGCCAGCGGCGGCAGCGGGCGATAAAACTCGATGGGCGGATCCAGTAAGCCGCGCGCGGTGCGGGAAACGCCCATCGCGAGGCCGATCGGTATGGCCGTCACGGCAGCCAGCGCAAACGCGCCGAAGACGCGCAGCGCGCTCCAGCCCAGATGCGACGCCAGCGGCTGGCCGCCTTGAATATCGCCATGCCAGGCATCGATGAACGCGCGCCCGACGGCCTGCGGTGAAGGCAGGAACAACGGCGGCACCCAATGGAAGGTGGTTGCCGCCCACCAGAGCACGACCAACGCCGTCACCGACAACACACTGAGCCGCAATGCGCTGCCCTCGCCCGGCAGACGATAGCCGCGCAGCCTGTGCGCCGGCCTGCTCGAAGGCGGCGCTGCAACGACGGAGGCACGCTCCAGCACGGGAGTTTCGAGCGCGCTCATGCGAGCAGCTCCTCGGGGGCATGGTGGATCAGCGCCAATACACGCTCGCGCCAGGCAATGAATTCCGGCGACGATTTCACCGCGCGGGCGTCGCCGCCTCCCAGCGCCTGTCGAGAGAACGGCAGATCGAATGTCTGCACGATGCGGCCCGGCGATGGCGACATCACGATCAGGCGCGTCGCCAGGAACAGCGCCTCCTCCACGTCGTGCGTGATGAAGAAAACGGTCGTGCCGGTGCGCTGCCAGACATCGAGCACCAGCGTCTGCATGGTCTCGCGCGTCAACGCGTCGAGCGCGCCCATCGGTTCGTCCATCAGCAGAACGCGGGGCTCCGTCGCCAGCGCGCGGGCGATGCCGACACGCTGCTGCATGCCGCCGGACAAGGCATACACCGGCGACGCGGCATGCGCTTCCAACCCGACCAGCCGCAGCAGCTTCAGCGCCCGCGCATGCCGCGTCCTGCGATCGACACCGCGCAGCTTCAGGCCGAGGGCCACGTTGTCGCGCACGTTCAGCCACGGCATCAGGCCGTAGCGTTGGAAGACCACGCCGCGCTCGGCCCCCGGTCCATCGACCTCGCGCCCGTCGAGCAGAATCTGCCCGGCCGTGGGCGCAACGAAGCCGGCCAGGCAGTTCAGCAGCGTCGTCTTCCCGCATCCCGACGCGCCGAGCGCGACGACGAATTCGCCAGCCTGGATCGACAGGTCCACGCCGCCGAGCGCCTGCGTCGTGCGGCCTTGCGCATCGGAGTAGTCGACACGCAGGCCGCGTACTTCAATGCGGCTCATCGCGCTGCCGTCGCCACGGCCTTCGCCCCACCGGCGACGCGCTGCACGAAACGCGCATCGACAACCGGGCCGTAATCCGGCAGCACGGCCTGGATCGTGCCCTGCGTCTTCAGGAACTGCGCGGTGGCCAACAGCGATTGCGCCGCGCCCGATTGCGCGCCGCCGCCCAGCCACCGGTTAGACGCCTGTTCCGCCGCATCCGGGAACGCATACAGCGCCAGGCTTGCCGGCACGTCAGCGGCCGTCGCGCCAGAAGTCTTGGCCACTGCCGCCACTTGTGGCGAAGTGGCCGTCCACGCTGCCTTGTTGTCACGATAGGCCGCATCGGCCTTGGCCAGCACCTCGACGAACTTGGCGAGGAAGTCGGCATGGTCGCGCGCGAACTTGCGGTCGGCCACGAAGCCGTCGAAGGTGGACTTGCCGGTGGCGGCGGCGATCCTGCCGGAGGTGGTCAGCACCGTGCCGGTCTTCTTTACCTTGGCGAGCACCGGATCCCAGATGAACGCGGCATCGACGTCGCCCCGATCCCACGCGGCCGACAACTCCTGCGGCCGCAGGTTGACGACCTTCACATCGCGCGGGTCCAGGCCGGCCTGCTGCAGCGCCACCAGGGCGTGGAAATGCGACGTCGACACATACGGCACGCCCAGCGTCTTGCCCTTCAGGTCGGCCACGCGCGAGACGCCGCTGCCGTTGCGCGCGACCAGCGCCTCGGCGTCGTTGATGTTGTCGAGAATCCAGAACAGCGACAGGCCAACGCCCTGCGACACGCCGGCTGCAATCGGGCTCGATCCCGCCTCGCCAATCTGCACCGAGCCCGCCGCAATGGCGCGCACGACATCCGCGCCGCTGGCGAGCTGGCGGTAGGTCACCTTGTAGCCGGTGGCGCGCTCCACTTCGCCGGTGGCCTGGGCGTAGCGCCACGGCAGCACCATGTCCTGATACGCGATGACGACCTCGCGCTCGGCCGCACGCGCCGGGGCGGCGCCGAGCAAGGTCAACGAAACGGCCGCGGACAGCGCCGCGGCAAGCCAACGGAAACGGGAAGAACCAGCCATGAAAGACTCCGGCAGAAGAGAACCGCGCACATGCGCCGGAGTCGATTGTGTGAGACGGCAGACCGCGCTGTCGTCGAAGAAAATCGGCTGAGCTTATGCCTCTGGCTAAGAAGCCGCTTCAGGGCCGTTCTTGGCAGGCGTGCAGCCGCGGACGGTCCAGCCCTGCAGCACCTCCGAATCAATACTGGCTGAGCGTGCTGGACAGCAGCTTGGCCGTGATGTCCACGATCGGGATCACGCGCTCGTACGCCATGCGCATCGGCCCGATCACGCCCAGCGTGCCGACGATCTTGCCGTCCACCTCGTACGGCGCGGTGATGACGGCCATGTCTTCGTGCGGCACGAGGCTGCTCTCGCCGCCGATGAAGATCTGCACGCCTTCCGCGCGGCTGGACACATCCAGCAGCTGCAGCAGGCCGGTCTTCTGCTCGAACACGGCGAACAGGCGGCGCAGCTTGTCCATCGAAGACGACAGGTCTTCCACATCGAGCAGCTTGCGCTCGCCCGAGATGACCACCGGGTCCTCTTCCGACACGGCGCTGCTGCCGGCTTCCACCGCCGCCTGCATCAGCGTGGTCATGTCGGCCTGCAGCGCGGACAGCTCGCCGCGCAGGCGTTCGCGCACGGCATCGAAGGTCATGCCGCCGTAATGCGCATTGATGTAGTTGGCCGCCTCCACGAGCTGCGACGGCGTGTACGGCGTCTCGGTATGGATGATGCGGTTCTGCACGTCGCCCTCGGGCGTGACGACGATCAGGAGGATGCGCGTCTCCGACAGGCGCAGGAATTCGATCTGCCGGAACGCATGCGTGCGGCGCGGCGTCATCACGATGCCGGCAAACTGCGAGAGGTTGGAGAGCGTCTGCGCGGCCGCCGCAATCACCCGCTGTGACGATTCGGAGCCATGCGAGGCGAGCTGCGCACGCACCTGCTCGGCAATCGCGCCCGCCATCTGCTGTGCCATGCGGTCTTGCGAGCTGAGCACATCCAGCGGACTGGCCGTCAGCATGGTGTCGACGAAGAGCCGGTAGCCCCGCGGCGTGGGCACCCGCCCGGCCGAGGTGTGCGGGCTGGCGATGAAGCCCATTTCCTCCAGGTCGGCCATCACATTGCGGATGGTGGCCGGCGACAGATCAAGCCCCGAATACTTCGACAAGGTGCGCGAGCCGACAGGCTGGCCCTCGGCGATATACCGTTCGATCAGGGTCTTGAGAAGGATGGTGGCGCGCTTGTCCATGATTCTCCAATTTTACGCAAAATCGCCCCCAGACAACCGGTGACGTTGGCGTTTCCCGCCAAACTTCCTCAGACGTGGCGGGGGTCATATCGATATGGTGTAATGCGCGCATGTCGATTCCCCCGTCCGCCGTGGCCCCGCAAGCTCCCGCCGCCTCGCCCGCCTCCCCGTTCAAGACCGTCGCGCTGGTCGGCCGGTATTCGGCCGCCAACATCGCCGGGCCGCTCATGGAGCTGGCGTCATGCATTGCGGCGCGCGGGCATGACATCGTGTTCGAGCGCGATACGGCACTCAACATCGGCGTCCAGGACTACCCTGCCCTGCCGCCCGAACAGATGGCGCGCCAGGCCGACGTGGCGGTGGTACTGGGCGGCGACGGCACGCTGCTGGGCATCGGCCGCCACCTGGCCGGGGCGAACGTGCCCGTGATCGGCGTCAACCACGGGCGGCTCGGCTTTATGACCGACATCCCGTTCGAAGACGTCCACACCGTGCTGCCCGACATGCTGTCCGGTCGCTACGAGGCGGAAATCCGCACGCTGCTGCAGGCCCAGGTCGTGCGCGACGACGACATCATCTTCTCGGCGCTGGCGTTCAATGACGTGGTGGTCAACCGTTCGGGCTTCTCCGGCATGGTGGAGCTCGCCGTGTCGGTCGATGGCTTCTTCATGTACAACCAGCGTTCGGACGGCCTGATCGTCTCCACGCCCACCGGCTCGACCGCCTATGCGCTGTCCGCCGGCGGGCCGATCCTGCATCCGGCACTCTCGGGGCTGGTGCTGGTGCCGATCGCGCCGCACTCGCTGTCGAACCGGCCGATCGTCATTCCGCACGATGCCGAGGTCGTCATCCAGGTGACGAGCGGGCGCGACGCCAGCGTCAACTTCGACATGCAGTCGCTGACGTCGCTGCTGCCCGGCGACCGCATCGTGGTGCGCCGCTCCGAGCGCACCGTGCAATTGCTGCACCCGGTCGGCTACAACTACTACGCCACGCTGCGCAAGAAGCTGCACTGGCACGAGTATCCGACCGAAGACAACCGTCTTTAAGACCTGCCCATGATCCTGCTGCGCGGACCGATCCTGAACATGCCATGCTCGCCGTACCCTTGTACGGCAGCGTCGTTCACTTCACCGTCGGCCGCTCGCTACGGGTCCTGAGCCGGTTCCAGCCACAACCCTTCCCGCCATGCTGCGCAGTCTCACCATCCGCGATTTCGTCATCGTCCATGCGCTGGATCTCGACCTGGCCGACGGCTTTACCGTCTTTACCGGCGAGACGGGCGCGGGCAAGTCCATCCTGATCGACGCCCTGGCCCTGACCCTGGGTGAGCGCGCCGATGCCGCCGTGGTGCGCGAGGGCGCGCCACGCGCCGACATCACCGCCGCGTTTGACGTGCAGCCCCACGTGGCCGCGTGGCTCGAGGCGCACGAGCTTCATGATGACGACGGCATGATCCTGCTGCGCCGCACCGTCGATGCCGCCGGCCGCAGCAAGGCGTTCATCAACGGCGCGGCCGTCACGCTAGCGCAGTTGCGCGAGGTGGGGGAGCAGCTCGTCGATATCCATGGTCAGCACGCGCATCAGCTGCTGCTCAAGACCGACGCGCAGCGCAGCCTGCTTGACGCCCACGCCGGCCTCGAAGACGACGTGCGCGCGGTGAGCGAACGCTATCGCGCCTGGCAGACCGTGGTGCGCCAGCGCGAAGCGGCCGAGCAGCAATCGCGCGAAGCGCAACTCGAACGCGAGCGCATCGAATGGCAGGTCAATGAGCTGCAGAAGCTCGCCCCGCAACCCGGCGAGTGGGAAGACGTGCAGGCCGAGCACCATCGCCTGTCGCACGCGGCAAGCCTGATCGAGGGCACGCGGGCGGCGCTCGATGGCCTGTCGGAATCGGAAGACGCGGTGCTCACGCAGCTCGGCGCGACGCTGCATACGCTGCGCGAGCTCGCCGAGATCGACCCGTCCCTCGCCGACGTGCTGGCGGCGCTGGAGCCGGCCGAGGTGCAGATCCAGGAAGCCGTGCATACGCTTGCCCGCTACGCCGATCGCGCCGAACTCGACCCGGAGCGGCTCGCGGAAGTCGATGCGCGCATGCAGGCGCTGCACACCATGGCGCGCAAGTACCGCGTGGCGCCCGAGACCCTGCCTGCGGAGCTCGCAGACCGCGAGGCACAGCTCGCTGCGCTGCAGGCCGCCGCAGACCTCGACGCGCTGCAGGCGCAGGAAGCCCAGGCCCGCGCCGCCTACATGGAAGTCGCACAGGCGCTGTCACGCGCCCGCACCAAGGCCGCGCGTGAACTGGCCGAGGCGGTGACCGGCGCCATGCAGGGCCTGTCGATGGCCGGCGGGCGTTTCGACATCGCGCTGCATGCCCTCGAACATGGCGGTGCGGCAGGGCTGGAGCAGGTGGAATTCCTCGTCGCCGGGCATGCAGGCGTGTCGCCGCGGCCGCTGGCGAAGGTCGCGTCGGGGGGCGAACTGGCGCGTATCAGCCTGGCCATCTCGGTGATTGCCAGCGAGGCCAGCCCGACGCCGACGCTCATCTTCGATGAGGTCGACTCCGGCATCGGTGGGGCGGTTGCCGAAGTCGTGGGCCGGCGTCTGCGCGAGCTTGGTACGCGCCGCCAGGTGCTGTGCGTGACGCACCTGCCGCAAGTGGCTGCGCTGGCCAACCACCACATCCAGGTGGCCAAGCGCACCGTGGCCGGCAGCACGCGTTCGGACCTCGTCGTCCTGGACGCCAGCAGCCGTGTCGACGAGATCGCGCGCATGCTGGGCGGGGCGTCACTCACCGACACCACGCGCCGCCACGCCGACGAGATGCTCGCCGCGGGCCGCGCACAACCGGCGCCGGCCGCTGCGGCGCGCAAACCCCGCCGCGTGGCACAGTGATCGCCTATACCGGAGACAAGGGCGTCGACATGGGCGCCCACGCGCGTGCGCTGCCGCGTGCCAATTCGATCCAACACTTCCTAGGAGAACCGCATGGCCCAACCGGCTGCTCGACCCCGATCCCTGCTGTCACGTGCCAAGCCCGCGCTGGCGGTGGCCGTCGGCCTTTGCCTGCTGGCCGCGTGCAAGTCGGTGCCGGCCATTGATCCGGGCAAACCGCCCGCCATGGACCCCACCTCGGCCAACACCCAGCCGCCCGCTTCGGTCTCGGCCGCGCATCCCCTTGGCGACATCATCGTCGGCCTGAGCACGCCGACGACGGCCTCCACCACCGTGCAGAGCTTGGTGGACGCAGCCGGCGCGCGCGCCACGCCGCGCCTGGCGTTTGCCGTCGTGCGGCCGATGTCGGGCGGCTTCTGGGTCGTGCGGGCCAGCTCAGGCGATGCCTCGGCCACCCTGGACGGCGCCGTCGCAGCGCTGCGTTCAGCACCAGGCATTGCCTCGGCCGATGCGGATCGCGTCATGAAGCTCCAGCGCCAATAGGTGCGTTCCCACTGTGAATCAACAAGGGCGCTCGGGGCGCCCTTTTTTGTGCCCACGGCCTGCAGGCGGGTCCGTTTTCTGCTGATTCCACGGCGGCGCGCTGGCCATCCCCGCCATGCACTGCATACGACGACGTGACGGCATCAGGACAGGCTGCGTGCTACCTTTGGTTTTGTGTAACGTTCTGTCAACGATTGCATCGAGCCAGCGTTTCACAACAGACCCAGATGCCACGGAGCGCGCACCGATGACCCCTTCCCTCTTCCGGCTGAAGTCCTGGCTCCGTGCAGGCGCCAGCGCCATGTGCATCGCCGCGGTGCTGGGGGCCCAGCCGGCCACGGCGGCCACGCCGCAGCCGGCGTACACCGGCGACGTGATCATCAAATGGCGCGACGACACCGGTGGCACGCGCAAGACGCTGTCCGCCAGCGAGGCCGGCAACCGGCTGCTGTCGGTCGCACAAGCGGCGGGCAGCACGCTGCAGGTCAAGCGCACGCTTGGCACCAACGCGCAACTGCTGCGCACCGGCCTCACCGATGCGGCCAGCATCGAAGCCACGGCGGCAAAGCTCGCCCAGGACGCGCGCGTGGCGTACGCCGTGCCGGATCGGATCCTTCGGCCCAATGTCATCCCGAACGACACGCGGTTCGCCGTGCAGAACAACCTCGCGTCGCCCACCGTCGTGCCGGGCGGCATCAACGTGGCCTCGGCCTGGGACATCACGCAGGGTTCGTCCAGCATCGTGGTCGCGGTGGTGGACACCGGCTACACCGACCACCCCGATCTGACGGGAAAAATCCTGCCCGGCTACAACTTCATCTCCGACCCCGTGCGCGCGGGCAACTCGTCCGGGCGCGGGTCGGATGCGCATGACCTTGGCGACGGGGTGACCAGCGCAACGCAGTATCCGAGCCTTGGCTGCTCGACGTCGGACACGTATCCGCAGCCCAACAGTTGGCACGGCACCGAGGTCGCCAGTGTGCTTGCCGCCGCGACCAACAATGGACGCGACATCGCCGGCGTGGGCTGGAACACGCAGTTCGTACCGGTACGCGTGTCGGGCAAATGCGGCGCGCTGCTCTCCGACACCGTGGACGGCATGCTGTGGGCCGGCGGCCTTGCCGTTGCCGGCGCTCCTACGAACAACCACCCGGCGCGTATCGTCAACGTCAGCCTTGGGAGCACGGGCCAATGTTCGGCGGCGGAGCAGGATGCGGTGAACCAGCTCGCCGCGCGCGGCACGATCGTTGTGGCAGCCGCAGGCAATGAGGCGGCCCAAAGCGTGGACGCGCCAGCCAACTGCACGGGCGTCATCGCCGTGACCGCGCACGTCGACAGCGGTGAAAACGCCAGCTACGCGAATGTCGGATCGCAGGTTGCACTGTCCGCCCCGGGTGGGGGCTGCGGCAACTCCAAGGTCATCACCGCCACCGATCCTCCAACCTGCGCCGAGGCGCAATCGGTCATTCAGGCCGATTCCAATGACGGCACGCAGAGCCTTGGCAACTACGTGGTCAAACAGGTCGCCGGCACCAGCTTCTCGACGCCGGAAGTTGCCGGGACCATCGCACTCATGCTGAGCGTGCAGCCGCAGTTGTCGAATGCGCAGGTGCTGGCCGGGCTGCAGCAGACAGCGCGGCCGCATCCGAGCGGCACGTTCTGCGCCAACAACCCCGGCGTCTGCGGGGCGGGGCTGCTCGATGCGGCCGGTGCGGTGGCCTATGCCCAGCGCACGGCGGGGGCAGGGATCGGCAGTGGTGCGGTGGTGAGCGGTTCTGGTGGGTCGGGCGGAGGTGGGGGCACCGTCCCGCTAGTCGGTGCGGCATTGCTGCTGGCGGGTGGCATGGCCTGCGGCAGGCGTCGCCGGACGGCCACTTAGGCGCACACCGCTGCACCCGGCGAGGCGCTCACCGTTGACGCCCCCCGAAAGTTGGGGGTGAATAGAGATATAAAAATTACTAAACAGCGCACTTAGCCTGTTTAAGCAGAAAAACGCGGGAATCTTGGGATAATTCCGGCTCATTTTTCTACAACAACAGGGTTCATTCAATGAAGTCGATCGCCCAGGGGGGTATCGTATCAAGCTGCGCCAGCGCTGGCCGGTGACCGCACAGCCAACTCAAGCACTCAGACGCAATGGGTGTCGCAGTTGATCGTCAAGGAAAAAAGCGGCACGAATGGCCCGCTCCAATTGCAGTCCGCAGACACAGACGGGCGCACGATGCGCGTCGACGTTGCGACCGTACAACGCTGGTCTGCCGCTGCTCAGTTGCCCGTGACGTACAAGCGCGCCATGTCGGGCGATGCCCATGTGGTCGCGCTGCCCACCACCATGACGCTGCAAGACGCCCAGACAGTGGCGCAGCGCATGGCCGCGACCGGTCAATTCGAATACGTCGCGCCGGATCGCATCCTGCGCCCCGCGTTCACGCCGTCCGCCACGGGCTTTGGCTTTCAATGGAACCTGATGGCCAAGGATGCCGCCATCACGAACATCATTACCTCCGGCGGGGTAACGCAGTCGAGCAACCCAACCGCCGTGGGCGGTGCCAACCTGACGACTGCGTGGAACACGACCACGGGTTCCAGCGCGATCAACGTTGCCGTGGTGGACACGGGCATTCTTAGCCACGCCGACCTTGCGGGCGCCACAATCCACACTGGCGCCAACTTCATCACCAACGCCTTCCGAAACAACGGCGGCGACAGCGTCGGAACGGATCCGGGCGACGCGACCACGCAAGCCGACATCACCGCGAATCCAGCGGTGTGCGGCGGGGCAACGGCTTCCGATACGTCCTCCTGGCATGGCACCTTCGTCACGGGTCTCATCGCCGCGCAACACAGTGGGACGGGTGTGGCAGGCATTGCACCGCGTGTCGGCGTGCAGATGGCGCGCGCCCTCGGGCGCTGTGGAGGCACGGAGTCGGACGTGATCGATGCGCTCACATGGGCCACTGGCGGCACCGTGGCCCGCGTGACACCCAGCAGCAATCCGACGCCGGCCAAGGTCGTCAACTTGAGCCTGGGCGGCTCCGGGCCCTGCGATTCGGCCATACAGACCGCCATCACCAACGCGCGTAACCGCGGCGCGGTGGTCGTTGTGGCTACCGGCAACGAAGGGCGCACGAACATTGACGCCCCCGCAAACTGCACGGGCACGATCGCCGTCACCGCGCACACGCTCGATGGCGACAAGGCGAACTATGCCAATGTGGGCGCCGGCACCACAATCAGCGCGCCCGGCGGCGGCAATGGGTCGACCGTGAGCGGGCAGGGGGCGCTGGTTCTGTCGCTTTCGAACAGCGGTACCACCGCACCGGACGCCGACAGCTATGCCGGCGAGGCTGGCACATCGATGGCCACGCCGCACGTGGCAGGCGTCGCCGCGCTGATGCTGTCCGTCAACAATCGCCTGACGCCGGATCAGATCAGCACGATTCTCCAGCAGACGGCACGCCCCTTCCCGGCAGGAACGTACTGCGCATCCCAGTCCGGCCTCTGTGGCGCCGGCATGCTCGATGCGGGCGCCGCCGTTGCAGTGGCGAAAGGCAATCCGAGCGTGCATGCCTCGGCTCCGGCAAGCACGGTTGTCGCCAACAACGCCGTCACCCTGACGGCGAGCGGCAATGCGGGCGTCTTCAACACCATCAGTAGCGTGCAATGGGCGCAGACTTCCGGACCGTCCGTCAGCCTCACGACCTCCGGTCCCGATAGCAACGGCAATTACACTGCTACGTTCACGCCGTCGGCTGCGGGCACGTATGCCTTTACGGTCACGCTGACGAGCAACACCGGCGCGACGGCCACCGATGCGGCCACTGTGACAGTCACCCCGGCTGCAACCGGTACCGCAGACACGACCAGCAGCAATGGCAGCAGCAGCGGCGGCGGCGGTGCCCTCCCCCTGTGGCTCGCAGGCCTGATGCTTGCAGCCGGCGCGCTTGCAGGCGGCCGTCGTCGGAGCCGATAACGGACCACCGACACCTCGGCAACACCGCTGAACAGACGCGCCGGCTTTCATGCCGGCGTGTCTGTTTTTACGGGCCATCGGACCCGCTCGGCCTCACGTCGATCGCCCTTTCACCCGCCACTCCCCCAACACCCAAATCAACAAACCACTCCCCGCCCCGAACGCATGCGCGATGCGCACCACGCCAAACCCCCAATGCGGGTCAAAGGCGATGGGCGACAGCCACGATTGCTCGAGCCACACCTTCACCAGCACACCCACACAAAGCGCCACGCCGAGCCAGCGCGAGATGCGGTCGTCCTCCGCCTCGGCGGCGGGTTTCAGCAGCCGCAGCCCGCCCCATGCGGCCAAGCCGTGCAGCGCGCCGGAAAGCCCGCCATACCACTGCACCGCCGGCTGCGTGAGCAGCGCAAGCTGCACCAGCACGCCGCACGTTAGCAGCGCCCCGACGATGCGCTGGGGCTGCAGCACACGGGCCAGCAACAGGATGAGCCCTGCGCCCGCCATCGCATCGGCCAGCCAGTGCCACACGTCCAGATGGGCCCACATGGCGGTGACGATGCGCCACCACTGCCCCGCCCGCACGGCGTCACGCTGATACAGCCCCGCGGCATGCAGCCACGGCACAAACGAAAACGCCGCCGACAACACGGCCACACCCACACAGGCGCCCCCGACGGAGACTGCGTACCGATGCCCCCTCATTGCGCCGGCCCGAACACCTGCTGCCACAACGCCCGCACCTGCGCGGCCTCGTGCGCGCACGTACCGGCCGGCACGCGGGCGGCGGATTGCCCGTCCAGCCGCAGCTTGTGCTGGCGCGCACGGAAGTCGCGGTAGGCATCGGCCACCTGTGCGGCCCGCGCGGCATCGATCAGGCCGAGCTCGCCCGCCATGTGCAGGAGCGCAATGTTGCCCTTGTTGCGCGTGAGTTCGGGATGCACCGCGCTGTGCAGCAACACCAGGAACTGCACGGTAAATTCGATATCGACCATGCCGCCGCGATCGTGCTTCAGGTCGAACAGGTCGGTCGGGTTCGCATGCCCTTCCGCGACGCGCTCGCGCATCGCCACGATCTCGTCGCGCAGCGGGGCCGGCTCGCGTGGCTGGCGCAGTACCTCGGTGCGCAGCGCCTCAAAGCGTTGGCCGATCTCGGCGTCGCCCGCGCAGAAGCGCGCGCGCGTGAGGGCCTGGTGCTCCCACACCCACGCGGCGTTGTCGCCCTCGCGCATCTGGTAGCGGCGGAACGCTTCGAAGTGCGTGACCATCAGGCCGGCCGCGCCGTTCGGGCGCAGGCGCGTGTCCACGTCGAACAGCATGCCTGCGGCGGTGTGGCTGGTCAGCCAGGTGATGAGCTTGCGCGCAAACGACGCGTATACATCGGGCGCGCGTTCGTCGTCATCGTCGTAGAGGAAGATGATGTCGAGGTCCGACGCATAGCCGAGTTCCTTTCCGCCCAGCCGCCCGTAGGCCACCACGGCGAAGCGCGGCACCTCGCGGTGACGTGTGCCGACCTGCTGCCAGACCGTCTCCAGCGTCAGGTCCAGCATCGCATCGGCCAGGTCGGAAAGCCGGTCGCTGATGTGTTCGACGCTGAGCATGCCCTGCAGGTCCTGCAGCAGCACGCGGAACGTTTCGGCATGGTGCTCCTGGCGCAGGATGTCCATCTGCATCTCGACGTGGTCGGCGGCGGCGCGCAGGCGGTCGCGCACACGCTCCTTGAAGGCCGGCCAGTCGGGCTCGGCCGACAGCGCCTCCACGTCGAGCAGTTCGTCGAGCAATTGCGGATGGCGCGTGAGGTAGTCCGCTGCCCAGCGCGACGCGTGCAGCGTGTGGGCCACGCGCTCCATCGCCTGCGGGTATTCGCTCAGCAGCGACAGGTACGACGCGCGCCGGCTGATCGCATCGAAGAAATCGAGAAAGCGCGCGATGGTGACATCGGCATCGGTCTGCCGCGACGCCTGGTCGATCGCCCGGTTGATGAGCAGGTCGAAGCGCTGCCGGCTTACTTCGGACAGCGCCCGGTAGCGCGGCGAATTGCGCGTCGCGCGCAGGCGCTCGAGCACGCTGTCCGGGTCCGCATAGCCGAGCTCCGCGAGCTGCGTGCGCGCCGTTTCGGTGTGCTCGTCGTCGAGAAGATCGGCATGCCACACGGCGGCGCATGGCGGCTGGCTGTCCTGCTTGTCGGAGAAGGTCTGCTCGAACTGCTGCGCGACTTCGTCCTGGTAAGCCTCCAGCCTGGCCACCAGCGCGGCGTAGTCGTCAAAGCCCATCATGCGCGCCACACGCAGCTGGTCTTCGGGCGAGCCTGGCAGGTTGTGCGTCTGCGCGTCTTCGATGTACTGCAGGCGGTGTTCGAGCTGGCGCAGGAAGCGGTATGCCTCGGTCAGGCGCGCCACGGCCTCGGCGTCGATCAGGCCGCGCTCGGACGCCGCACGCAGCACCTGCAGCGTCGGCCGCACGCGCAGTGCAAAGTCCTGCCCGCCGCGGATGAGCTGGAACACCTGCGCAACGAATTCGATCTCGCGGATGCCGCCGCGCCCGAGCTTGATATTGGGCGAGCGGGCCTGCACGTGGCCCTGGCCATCGCGCTGTTGATTGGCGCCATTGCTGCGCTTGGCCGCCTCGTTGCGGATCTGCGCATGCAGCGACCGGATGGCCGCGATCACGCCGTAGTCCAGATAGCGCCGGAACACGAACGGCCCGGTCACGCGGTCGAGCTGCTGGATCACGCGGGCCGCATGCGGGCTCGTCGGGTCGGTGATGACGCGGCCCTTGATCCACGCGTAGCGCTCCCATTCGCGGCCCTGCACGACGAAGTACTCCTCCAGCATGCCGAGGCTGCACGCGAGCGGCCCGGCATCGCCGTTCGGGCGCAGGCGCATGTCGACGCGAAAGACGTAGCCGTCCTCGGTCACGTCGGCCAGCGCGTTGATGAGGCGCCGGCCGAGCTTGGTGAAGTATTCGTGGTTCGACAACGGCCGCGGGCCGCCGTGCGTGTCGCCGTCTTCGTCGTAAAGGAAGATCAGGTCGATGTCGGAGGACACGTTGAGCTCGCGCCCGCCGAGCTTTCCCATGCCGACCACCACCAGCTCCTGCACCTCGCCGGAGGATTGCCCCATCGGCTGCCCATGCAGAGCCTCGAGCTCCCGCCCGATCACGGAGATGGCAGCGCGCACGGCGAACTCGGCCAGGTCGGTCATCGTGCCGGTCACTTCGTCGAGCGTGGCGGCGCCGGACAGGTCGCGCTCGACCAGCGCGCCGAACACTTCGTTGCGCAGCAGGCGCAGTGCGCGCTTGAGCGCGGTCTCCGGCTCGGTGGCCGTCGTATCGAACAGTTCAGCAAAGCGTGCCGACAGCCACGCCACGTCGATCGGGCGGCCAGCGGCGGCGTGCACGCGGTCGGCCCAGCCCTCACGCGCCTGCGCCAGGCGCTGGATGTAGCGCGAATAAGCCAGCGCGAACGGCAGCGCGGCGAAAGGGGCCTCTGGCGCGCGGGCCGGCGCCTGCAGGAACGGCTGCGTGGACAAGGCGGAATCAGTCATGCGAACCCAATCAAGCGTTGGCGGAAACGTCCATTCTCGCTGAAATGCGCGCGGGGCCGGTCGGTGACCACTGACTTTCGCGGGCATCCGGCGTGCTTGCCGGTCGGCAGGGCAGCAAATGTGGCGCCGCCTGCCGAATATCGGATAATCCGCATCATGCCCCGCCCGCCCCAGTTCCCTGAATCGCCGAAGTCCGATGGTGGACACACCAGCACCCTCTCCCCGGGCGGGGCAGGACGGCCTACGGCCTGGGCGCGTCTGATGGGGCTGGCAGGCAAGGCGGGCGCCGGCATGCGCTCCGTGGCCGGCGCGCGCGTCTGGCGCACACTGTGGCGCCTCGTGTGGAAAACGGCGGTGGCGCTGGTGGTCCTGGCCGTCATCGGCATGCTCGTGGTGCGCTTTGTCCTGTGGCCGCGCGCAAGTGTCGCGCGCGAATGGATGGAGCGCGAGGCGTCGAGCGCACTGCACGCCACGGTGGGCATCGGCTCGCTCGAGACCTTCTGGGAGGGCTGGCATCCCGCCTTCCGGGCCCAGCGCATCGAGGCGCGCGACCCCGCCGGGCGCCGCACGTTTGCCGTGCAGGATGTACAGGCGCGGTTGTCCTGGCGCTCGCTGCTGCGGATGCAGATCACGTTTGCCGTGCTGCATGCCGATCGCGCCGACGTGCTGGTCCGCCGAGACGCCAAGGGCAGGCTCATCGTCGCCGGCATGCCGCTCTCGCCCGACACCGGCGGCGACAGCGACTTCTTCGACCAGCTGCTCTCCCAGGGCGACATCGACTTCCGCGAAGGCGCCGTGCGCTGGCTCGACGAGCGGCGGAACCTGCCCGAGGTCGCGCTGGGCAACGTGCGCATCCGGCTGCGCAGCGGCCCCACGCGGCACCGGGTCGACGCCAGCGGCACATCGCCCACACTGTTCAACGGTCCCATCAAGTTCCACGCCGACTTCCGCCACGACCTGCTGGCCCGGCCCGGCGACTGGCGCCATTGGCACGGCCAGGCCTCATGGCAGGTCGACACGCTGCAGCTGGCGGCCGTGCAACGCTACGTACCGGTTCTGGCCGCCGCCAACAGCGGCACCGTGTCGTCCGACGGCTCGGTGGAGTTCGCCGATGGCGCCTTCACGCGCAGCCAGGCGCGGCTGACCGGACAGCAGCTCGATCTGCAAGTGCGCAAGGATCTCGACCCGCTCCAGCTGCGCAGCCTTCAGGCGCTGGCGACGCACCAGCGGGATACGCGCGGCGAGCACACCGTGCGCTTCGATACGCTGCTCTGGCAGCCACTGAATCCGCCGGCGCAACCGCCGTCGATGCCCGAACTGGCCGGCCCCGGCATCGAGGCGCCGGCCAACCCCGCCGGCACGCCGCGCGGCCTGCGCAATGTCACCGTCGGCTGGGCACTCGACAAGCGCGATGCGCTGCGCGTACTGAAGATCAAGGCCGCCACGCTGGACCTGGCCGACCTGCGCAGCATCGCCACCGCGCTGCCGCTGCCGGCGAGCGTGCTGCAACCGCTGCGCACCAGGCAGCCCACCGGCCGCGTCGACGATCTCGACATCCACTGGCAGCGCGATGTGTCGCGCTGGCGCCCGCAGGCCTCGGCATCGGCGCCGGTGCACTTTACCGGCCGCGCCACCATGCGCCAGGTCTCGTTCGGCCCGGGCGAGCTGCCCGCCGTGCCGCCAGGGCACCACCCGGAGCCGGCCGTGCCGGGCGTCGAGAACCTCTCCGGCAACGCAACGTTTTCGGATGACAAGGGCACGCTGCGCATCGATTCCGCCGACGCCGCCCTGCTGCTGCCCGGCACCTTCGCCGAGCCGCGCGTGCCGCTCGATCGCCTGCAAGGCACCTTCAACTGGACGTACCGCAAGCAGGAACTCGTCGTCGCCAGCGACAACGTGACCTTCTCCAATGGCGACCTCGCGGCGCGCGTCGGAGGCACCTACCGCCATGCGCCGGACACCAGCCGCCTCGGCAGCCTCGACCTCAAGGGCACGCTCGAGCGCGCCGAAGTGGCGCGCGTGCCGCGCTACCTGCCGCTGTCCATCAGCCAGCATCTGCGCGATTACCTGGGCGGCGCACTGCTGGCCGGCAGCGCGAGCAACGTCAGCTTCGCGCTGGCGGGTGACCTGCACGACTTTCCGTTCCGGCCGCCGCACCAGGGCGCGTTCCGGGTGGAGGTCCCGGTGCAGAACGTGACGTATCAGCCGGCCCCGGCGCAGGCGGCCCACAGCCCGCCGGGGCGCACGCCGACGCACCCCGGCGAATGGCCCGCATTCACCAACATCGACGGCACGGTGATCTTCGATCGGTCGTCGCTTGCCTTCAAGGTGGCGCGCGCCAAGGTGATGGGCGTGAACCTGCAGGACGTAGGCGGCAACCTGCCCGACATGGAAGACCACAACCCGGTCCTCACCATCGAAGGCAAGGGCGACGGGGCGACACAGAACTTCCTGCAGTACGTCGAGGCCAGCCCGGTCAGCCAGTGGATCGGCCACTTCACCAAGGAGGCGCGCGCGCAGGGCAACGCCACGCTGGCGCTCAAGCTCGAGCTGCCGCTGCACGAGATGCATTCGACGCGCGCCCAAGGCAGCGTCTCGTTCCTGCGCAACGATGTCACGCTGATTCCGCAGGCCCCGCCACTGACCGATGTGACCGGCGCGCTGACCTTCACCCATAAGGGCATCGGCTTCGACAACCTGCGTGCACGCTTTGCCGGCGGCGAGATCCGCCCCACCGGCGGGACCGCGCCCGACGGCACGATCCGCATTCAGGTGGCGGGTACGGCGTCGGCACAGGGCCTGCGCGAAACCACGCCGGAAGGCAGCCCGGTCGCCGCGGTAGCGCGCGCACTGGAGGGCAGCGCGCCCTACAGCGCGACCATCAGCGTCAAGCAGCATCGGCCGATCATCCAGGTGCAGTCCGACCTCACGCCGATGACCGTGCGCCTGCCGGCGCCGCTGAACAAGGCCGCGGGCCAGCCGCTGCCGGTGCGCTTCGAGATGCAACCGCTGGCCGCCAACAACGCCCTCGACGAGATCACGCTGCAGCTTGGCAACGTCGCCACCGCGCGCTATGAACAGCGCAGCGGCGCCGGCGGCGTCGAAGTGCTGCGTGGCGGCATTGGCGTGCGACAGCCGGTGCCGCAGCCGGCCGAAGGCGTCCAGGCCAATCTGGCACTGGACCAGCTCGACATCGACGCCTGGCGCCACGTCTTCGCCGCTCCCACCGCTAACAAGAGCGCCGCGCAGATTGCCACCGAACACGCCGCTGCCGCCTCGGCCCCCAAGACGTCTGCCAGCCACAACGCCTATCTGCCGAGCCGCCTGAGCGGGCGTGCCCAGACGCTGCGCATCCTGGGCCGCGACTTCAACGCGGTGCGCATCGACGCCACGCGCGACGGCGCGAACTGGCAATCGACCATCGAATCGCGCGAGATTGCCGGTGCCGCGCGCTGGCACGCCGAAAGCGCAGCCGTGCCGTTCGGCGAGCTCACGATGCGCCTGTCGCGCATGAGCATCCCCGATGCGCAGGAAGAGACGGCGCTGACGGAATCCCTGGCGCGCAGCTCGCAGGAGATGCCGTCGCTGGACCTCGTGGCCGACAAGTTCGATCTGCGCGGCAAGGCCCTCGGCAAGCTCGAGATCAAGGCGCGCAGCCAGATCAGCGACGGGGCACCGGTCTGGACGCTCGAGACGCTCAAGATCGAACAGCCTGCCGCCACGCTCACCGCGCACGGCACCTGGCGCATTCCACGCCGCCTGCGCGGCAGCGACGACCCGGAACGCCGCACGCTGCTCGACTTCAACCTCGATCTGCGCGACTCCGGCGACCTGCTGCAGAAAATGGGCTTCGCCAAGGTGCTCGACGGCGCCAAGGGCAAGCTCGAAGGGCGCGTGGTCTGGCGCGGCTCGCCGATGTCGATCGACTACCCGACGCTCAACGGCCGCATGGCGCTGAACCTGGAGCGGGGCCAGTTCCTGCCGGTCGATCCGGGGCTCGCCAAGCTGGCCGGCGTGCTGAGCCTGCAGGGGCTGCTGCACTTCGCCACCGACCTGCGCAGCGCCACGGGGCGCGGCACGCCTTTTGACAGCGTCGTGGCCACCGGCACCATCACCAACGGTGTCGCGCGCACGGAAGATTTCGCCGTCCGCGGGCCGCAGTTCCAGGTCGCCATGCAGGGGTCGGCCAACATCCTCGATGAGACGCAGGATCTGCGCGTGAAGGTCACGCCCAAGGTCGATGCCACGTCGGCCTCGCTGGCCGCCGCGTTCATCAATCCGGCGCTGGGGCTCGGCACGCTTGCGGCGCAGCTGATCCTCGGTGACCAGGTCTCGAAGGCGTTCGCCACGCAATACCACGTGACCGGAAGCTGGGCCGACCCGAAGATCGAGAAGGTCGCGTCCAGCGCCGGCGCAGGCAGTCATTCCGAAACCTCGGCAAAATAGGCCCATGACTTCCGCTACCGTTGCCCCCGCCCCGTCCGCGTCCCATGCGGCCTTTGATGCACCTTTTCGCGTTGCCGCCGTCCAGACCGTGACCGGCATCGACGTGGATGCCAACCTGGCCCGCGCCGATGCACTGCTCGCCGAGGCCGCCGCGCAGGGCGCACAGCTGGCGCTGCTGCCCGAGTACTTCTGCATGATGGGCCGCAAGGACAGCGACAAGGTCGCCATCCGCGAGGACGACGGCAACGGCCCGATCCAGGCGTTCCTGGCCGATGCCGCGCGCCGGCACCAGTTGTGGCTCGTCGGCGGCACCCTGCCGATGTGGTGCGAAGACGCGCAGCGCGTGCGCAACACGTCGCTCGCATTCAACCCCGCCGGCCTGCGCGTCGCACGCTACGACAAGATCCACCTGTTCAACTTCGTGCGCGGTGAAGAGCGCTACGATGAGGCCCGCACCATCGAACCCGGCGCCGCGCCGGTCGCCTTCGATGCGCCGTGCGGCCGCGTGGGGATGTCGGTGTGCTACGACCTGCGCTTTCCGGAGCTGTACCGCGCGTTGTCGGCGGGCGGAAGCCTCAACTTGATTCTGATGCCGGCTGCCTTCACCTATGTGACGGGCGCCGCGCACTGGGACATCCTGCTGCGCGCCCGCGCCATCGAAAACCAGTGCTACGTGCTCGCCGCTGCACAGGGCGGGCGCCATGAAAACGGCCGCCGCACGTGGGGCCACTCCATGCTGGTCGATCCGTGGGGCGAGATCATCGCCTCCGTGCCCGAGGGCGAAGGCATTGCCATCGGCGACATGGACCCGGCCCGGCTTGCGCAGGTGCGCCAGGATCTGCCGGCGCTCAAACACCGTGTGATGTAGCCCAACCGAATTTCAAAGGACCACCACCATGAACGCAGGCGACATCGCCATCCAGAACCTGTCCATCGCGCGCCGCGTGCTGCTCGATCCGTACGGCCTTGACGAAGCGCACCTGCAGCGCGCGCTGGCCGACATCTTCACGCACCGCGTCGACTATGCCGACCTCTATTTCCAATACACCCGCAACGAGGCGTGGAGCCTGGAAGAAGGCATCGTCAAGTCGGGCAGCTTCAGCATCGACCAGGGCGTGGGCGTGCGCGCCGTCTCGGGCGACCGTACCGCGTTTGCGTATTCCGATGACATCAGCCTGCCCGCACTGATGCAGGCCGCGGGTGCCACGCGCACCATCGGCCGCGTCGGCTCGGGCCGCGTGAAGGTGGCGAGCAGCCTGGCGAGCGGCCCCGGCGGCCATGCGCTGTATGCCCCGAACGACCCGCTCGACTCGATGACGGCCTCCGAAAAGGTTGCCCTGCTCGAGCGGATCGAAAAGCTCGCCCGCGCCAAAGACCCGCGCGTGGTGCAGGTGATGGCCGGCCTGGCCGGCGAGTACGACGTGATGCTCGTCGCACGCAGCGACGGCGTCATCGCCGCGGATGTGCGCCCGCTGGTGCGCATCTCCGTCACCGTCATTGCCGAGCAGAACGGTCGCCGCGAAATGGGCAGCTCCGGCGGCGGCGGCCGCTATGCCTACGGCTACTTCACCGACGAGCTGCTGCGCGAATACGTGGACGAGGCGGTCTCTTCCGCGCTCGTCAACCTGGAAGCCAAGCCGGCACCGGCCGGCACGATGACGGTGGTGCTCGGTCCGGGCTGGCCCGGCGTGCTGCTGCACGAGGCCATCGGCCACGGCCTGGAAGGCGACTTCAACCGCAAGGGCTCGTCGGCGTTTTCCGGCCGCATGGGCGAGCGCGTGGCGGCCAAGGGCGTCACCGTGGTCGACGACGGCACGCTGGCCAACCGCCGCGGCTCGCTGAACCTCGACGACGAGGGCAACCCCACGCAGTGCAACACGCTCATCGAAGACGGCATCCTGACCGGCTACATGCAGGACACGCTCAACGCGCGCCTGATGAAGATGCCCGTAACCGGCAACGCCCGCCGCGAGAGCTACGCCGCCCTGCCGATGCCGCGCATGACCAACACCTACATGCTGGGCGGCGACAAGGACCCGCAGGAGATCATCGCCAGCGTGAAGAAAGGGCTGTATGCGGTGAACTTCGGGGGCGGCCAGGTCGACATCACCAACGGCAAGTTCGTGTTCTCCGCCAGCGAGGCCTACCTGATCGAAGACGGCAAGATCACCGCGCCGGTCAAGGGCGCGACGCTCGTCGGCAGCGGCCCGGAATCGCTCAAGCACGTGACCATGATCGGCAACGACATGCGCCTCGATTCGGGCATCGGCGTGTGCGGCAAGGAAGGCCAGAGCGTGCCGGTGGGCGTCGGCCAGCCGACGCTGCGCATGGAAAACATGACGGTGGGCGGCACGGTTTGATTGCCGCGGCACCGTCGTTTGGATGCCGCAGGCCCGGAAACTCCGCGCTTGCGGCCCTCAAGAAAAGCGTTTATAAAGACGGTTCGATTGGTGCGGCGCAGTAGCGCTTCCCTGATTTTTGCTGCAGTCCTTCGCATTCTCTCCATGTCCTTCGCCAAGTTTTTTTACTTTTACTTTTGGCATCTCGCACCGCTGGCGGAAGGAGAGGGGCGCTTGCAGCAAAAATAAAAGCACCCAGCAGATACCGAAAACCGCCAGCGACCCTGGCGGTTTTTTTTCGTCCTGTCACCTGCCCCACCCCGGCACCGACGCGAAACATGATCCGAACACAGTAGACGTTTCCGATAGAACTCAAGACACATCCCCGGAGCTTTCCATGCCGAAGAACACCGACGATTTGCGCATTCGCGAACTGAAAGAGCTGACGCCGCCGGCGCACCTGATTCGCGAATTCCCGTGCAGCGACACCGTGTCGGAACTGATCTACCAGAGCCGCAACGCCATGCACCGCATCCTGCACGGCATGGACGACCGCCTGATCGTCATCATCGGCCCGTGCTCCATCCACGACACCAAGGCAGCGATGGACTACGCCCGCCGCCTGGTCGAGCAGCGCGAGCGCTTCAAGAACGAGCTCGAAATCGTCATGCGCGTGTACTTCGAGAAGCCGCGCACCACGGTCGGCTGGAAGGGCCTGATCAACGACCCGTACATGGATGGCAGCTTCAAGATCAACGACGGCCTGCGCACCGCGCGGGAGTTGCTGATGAACATCAACGAGCTGGGGTTGCCGGCCGGCACCGAATACCTCGACATGATCAGCCCGCAGTACATCGCGGACCTCGTGAGCTGGGGCGCCATCGGCGCGCGCACCACCGAAAGCCAGGTGCACCGCGAACTGGCCTCGGGCCTGTCGTGCCCGGTCGGCTTCAAAAACGGCACCGACGGCAACGTGAAGATCGCCGTGGACGCCATCAAGGCCGCGTCGCAGCCGCATCACTTCCTGTCGGTCACCAAGGGCGGCCACTCGGCCATCGTGTCGACGGCCGGCAACGAGGATTGCCACATCATCCTGCGCGGCGGCAAGGCGCCCAACTATGACGCGGCGAGCGTGCAGGAAGCGTGTGACGCCATCGCCAAATCGGGCCTGGCCGCGCGCCTGATGATCGATGCATCGCACGCCAACAGCAGCAAGAAGCACGAGAACCAGATCCCGGTGTGCGAAGACATTGCCCGCCAGATGGCCGCGGGCGACAACCGCATCGTCGGCGTGATGGTGGAATCGCACATCAACGCCGGGCGCCAGGACCACGTCCAGGGCACGCCGGTATCCGACCTGGCTTACGGTCAGAGCGTGACCGACGCGTGCATCGGCTGGGACGATTCGGTGAAGGTGCTCGAAACGCTGGCCGACGCCGTGCGCAAGCGCCGTCTGGTACCGGGCAGCGGCAACTGAGTGAACTGAGCCTCACTGCTTCACGGAAGGGCGCCTGCGGGCGTCCTTTTTGTTTCGGTGCGGCCCGCGCCGATCTACAACAAATGTGAGCAAAAGGCGCCAAAGTCACACAAGTGCGTTGCCTTTGACATATCGTAGGTGAGTTCCCCCTGCTCACCTCCCGGAGGCAACCATGGCAGACAATCTGGTGGAAACCGCCACCAACACCGCAAGCAAGTACCAGGCGCTCGTCGCGCAATACGCGGCCGACGTCGGCATGAAGATCCTCGCCGCCATTGTCTTCTGGGTGGTGGGCCGCTGGCTCATCAACCTGGCCGTGCGCATGGTCGAAAACTCGCTTGGCAGGCAGAAGGTCGATCCGACCGTGCTGCGCTATGTGGGCTCGATCATCACCGTCACGCTGAATGTGCTGCTGGTGATCGGGATCCTCGGCTATTTCGGCATCCAGACGACGACGTTCGCGGCGCTGATTGCCGCAGCCGGTGTGGCGATCGGCATGGCATGGTCGGGCCTGCTGTCCAACTTTGCGGCGGGCGCGTTCCTGATCGTGCTGCGGCCGTTCAAGGTGGGCGACTTCGTGACGGCCGGTGGCGTGACGGGCACGATCAAGGAGATCGGCCTGTTTGCCACGACCATCAACACGCCGGACAACGTGGTCACGATTGTCGGCAACGGCAAGATCTTCGCCGACACGATCCAGAACTACACCTCCAACCCGTTCCGCCGCGTCGAGCTGAAGGCGCAACTGGCCGGCAGTGCCGATCACCGCGCCGCCATCGCGCTGCTCAAGGAAAAGGTGGCCGCCATTCCCAACGTGCTGACCGATCCGGCGGTCGATGTTGAGATCCTGGAGTTCAACCTGGTCGGGCCTGTGCTGGCCGTGCGCCCGTACACGCACAACGACAACTACTGGCAGGTCTATTTCGACACCAACCGCACGATCAAGGAAGCGCTGGCCGAAGCCGGCTTCCCGGCGCCGACGCCATCGCAGGCGCTGACCATCACCACGCCGGGCCAATTGGCGGGGCTGGCCGCCGTGGCGCAAAGCACGACGACGCCGACAAGCGTGAACTGATTCTGCGCACCGCAAAAGCAAAGGCAAACGGCCCGGCGAGGCAACGTCACCTCGCCGGGCCGTTTTGTTTGATGCGGACGGCGATTACGCCGGCTTGTGCTCGTCGCGCTTCCAGAGGACGTCCGTGCCGCCGTCTGCGCGATTCAGCACGCGCGCCAGCACGAACAGCAGGTCCGACAGGCGGTTGACGTATTGGCGCGGCGCCTCCCCAAGGGCCTCTGCGCGGCCGAGTGCGACGATGCTGCGCTCCGCGCGGCGCGCGACGGTACGGCACACATGCGCCTGTGCCGCGGCGCGGCTGCCGCCCGGCAGGATGAATTCGGCCAGCCGCGGCAGATCGGCGTTGTAATCGGCCAGCCATTGGTCGAGCCGCAGCACGTGCGCGGTGGTCACCATCGTGTACCCGGGAATGCAGAGTTCGCCACCCAGATCGAACAGGTCGTGCTGGATGGCGGTGAGCGCCGCGCGCACGCCGTCGGGCAGCGATTCCGTCAGCAGCACGCCAATGTGCGAGTTCAGTTCGTCGACATCGCCGATGGCGGCGATGCGCAGGCTGTCCTTGGCCGTGCGGCTGCCGTCGCCGAGGCCGGTGGTGCCGTCGTCGCCGGTGCGGGTGGCGATTTTGGATAGGCGGTTGCCCAAGATGCGTCTCCTGTTGCTGTATTGGCGCGTTGCAAGCCGCCATTATCGCAAGCGGCGTGCAACCCCGGCGTTAGAATGATCCATTGGCCCGCCGAGAGCCGCACAACATTGCGAGACCCCCATGAACCACCCGATGCCCCATCCCGGATTGGTGCGCAAGCCGATCCCCCCGGTCATGCTCGACGCGCTGCGTGCCCGCTTCGGCGACCGCGTCTCCACCACCGAAGCCGTGCGCGCCCACCACGGCCGCGATGAATCCGCCTACGACCCGATGCTGCCCGACGCCGTCGTCTTCGCGCAGACCACCGAGGAAGTCGCTGCCGTCGCCAAGCTTTGCTTCGAACACGAAATTCCGCTGATCCCGTATGGCGCCGGCTCGTCGCTCGAAGGCCATCTGCTCGCGGTGGCCGGCGGCGTGAGCCTCGATCTCTCGCAGATGAACCACGTGCTGTCGGTGCACCCGGAAGACCTGACGGTGACGGTGGAGCCGGGCGTCACGCGCAAGCAACTCAATACCGAGATTCGCGATACCGGTCTGTTCTTCCCGATCGACCCCGGTGCGGATGCGTCCATCGGCGGCATGTGCGCGACGCGCGCGTCCGGCACGAACGCCGTGCGCTACGGCACGATGCGCGAGAACGTGCTGAACCTGACGGTCGTCACGGCAGACGGCCGCATCATCAAGACGGCCAACCGCGCGCGCAAATCGTCGGCGGGCTACGACCTCACGCGCCTCTTCATCGGCAGCGAGGGGACGCTCGGCATCATCACCGAGATCACGCTGAAGCTGTATCCGCAGCCCGAAGCCGTGTCCGCGGCGGTGTGCGCCTTCCCGAGCATGGGCGATGCGGTGTCGGCCGTGATCGACACCATCCAGATGGGCGTGCCGATTGCGCGCGTGGAGTTTGTCGACGCGCTCGCCATCCGGGCGATCAACCAATACGACAAGCTGACGCTGCCCGAGATGCCGACGCTGTTCTTCGAGTTTCACGGCTCGGAGCATGGCGTGCAGGAGCAGGCCGAGACCGTCCAGCAGATCGCCGCTGAACATCAAGGCCAGGGCTTCGAATGGGCAACACGCCCCGAAGACCGCAGCCGCCTGTGGAACGCCCGACACAACGCGTACTTCGCGTTCCTGCAACTCAAGCCGGGCTGCCGCGCTGTCACCACCGACGTCTGCGTGCCGATCTCGCGCCTGGCCGAGTGCGTGGTCGAGACCGAGAAGGACCTGCTGGCCAGCGCGCTGCAACTGCCCGCGCCCATCGTCGGCCACGTGGGCGACGGCAACTTCCACGTCGCGCTGCTGATCGATCCGAACAAGCCGGAAGAACTGGAAGAAGCCGAGCGCATCAACCAGCGCATCGTCGCGCGAGCGATTGCCATGGACGGCACCTGCACGGGCGAACATGGCGTGGGCCTGCACAAGATGGACTTCCTCATCGCCGAACACGGCAACGATGCGATCGACCTGATGCGCAGCGTCAAGCAGGCGCTGGACCCGAAGCACATCCTCAACCCCGGCAAGATCTTCCACCTGTAATGGCCTCCGTCTTCAAGCGCGTTCCTCCGCTGCACCTGCTGATTGCCTTTGAAGCCGGCGCACGCCATGCGAGCTTCGCGCGCGCGGCCGAGGAGCTGTCCGTCACGCCCAGCGCGGTCTCGCACCGCATCAAGAACCTCGAGGAGCTGTGGGGCGAAGACCTGTTCGTGCGCACCGGCACGGCATTGCGGCTCACCGCCGCCGGCACGCGCTACCTGCGCAGCGTGCAGGACGCGCTCAAGAGCCTGCATGAGCTGGCCCGCCCGGAATTCAGCAAGCAGCGCGCGCGGCTGCGTGTGGCAATCCCGCCCACGTTCGGGCGTCAGCACCTGGTGCCGCGCATTCCGGAGTTCAACGCGCTGTATCCGCACATCGACGTGGAGCTGCACCTCGCCATCCCGTTCCTCGACGTGAAGGCCGAAGACACCGACGTCGAGATCCGCTACGGCACCGGCCGCTACCCCGACCTGAAGACCACGCTCCTGCTCAACGAGCCGGTGTTTCCCGCATGCGGACGCGGCTACTTCGAGCAGATCAGCGGCAGCACCATCACCGAGGCATCGCAACTGCTGAACCTCACGCTGCTGCGCAGCCCGCTGGAGCCGTGGCGCCCGTGGTTCGAGGCAGCGGGGCTCGATGCGCCGGAGCCTGCCACGGGTTCGCTCTTCAACGACATCGGGCTCATGCTGGAAGCCGTCGCCTCCAACCAGGGCGTGGCGCTGGTGCGGCAGGCGATGGCGCGCAACTGGCTGGCCTCGGGGCAGATCGTGCGGCTGCTGGACATCGAATCGACGTCGCCACATGCTTATTACATCGTGCAGCGCGAGCAGGCACCGATGAAGCCCGAGGCGCAGCATTTTGTGGACTGGTTGCTCGGGCTGGATTGGTAAGCCGTCAGCCACCACCCGTGGGCAGTGGAGGCGCGTCGCCGGGCCTCAAACCGCCGGATTCGAAACTTTTAGTATCGACGTTGACGTTCGGAACCCCACCGTTGATGAAAAATGCAGCAACGTCGGAGCAAAAAGCGTCATGGGTCGACCCTCTGGGCCTCGACGTCGACGTTCCGAACGTCATCGTTGCTGTTTTTTTCATCAACGCCGACTGTATTTGCCTCACGCGTGAGGTATCCGAACCTCAGATTCGAAACTTTTAGTGTGAAGGTCGGTGTTTTGAACCCCGCCGCTGGTAGTCAAAGGCTCGATCGTGAAGATCGGACCTCCACCAACGGGCGGCGAAACCCTGCTGCACCGCGATGAACCGGATTGGCCGCCCCGGCGAGCCAAATTCATCGCCGCAAAAGTCCTTAACACGCCGCGCGGCGCGGCGGCCGGGCTATAGTGCCTCCCACCCCGGCCACCGCTGGCGGGCAGAACCATGAGAGACACCCCATGAATGCGCCATCGTCGTCGTCCGCCACCGCCCGCGATCTGACCGCCCTGCAGGCCGAGCTGACCGCTGCGCTGTCCCAGATCGTGTCCGACGACGCGCTGCTCTGGGAGCGCGAAGACACCACCCCGTATGAATGCGATGGCCTGGCCGCCTACCGGCAGGTGCCGCTGGCCGTGGTACTGCCGGATACCGAAGCGCAGGTCGTCGAAATCCTGCGCGTGTGCCACCGCATGGGCGTGCCCGTGGTGCCGCGCGGCGCGGGAACGAGCCTGTCGGGCGGCGCGATGCCGACCCCAGGTGGGCTGGTCCTCTCGCTGGCCAAGTTCAAGCGCATCCTGAAGGTCGATCCGTACACGCGCACGGCCGTGGTCCAGCCTGGCGTGCGCAACCTCGCCATTTCGGAAGCCGCCAACCCGCACGGGCTGTACTACGCGCCTGATCCGTCGTCGCAGATCGCCTGCACCATCGGCGGCAACGTGAACGAAAACTCGGGTGGCGTGCACTGCCTGAAATACGGCCTGACCGTGCACAACGTGCTGCGCGTGCGCGCCGTGATGATGGACGGCGAGGTCGTCGAATTCGGCAGCGAAGCGCCCGACGCCCCCGGCTTCGACCTGCTGGCCACGGTGATCGGCTCCGAAGGCATGCTGGCCGTGGTGACCGAAGTGACCGTGCGCCTGATCCCCAAGCCGCAACTGGCGCAGGTGATCATGGCGAGCTTCGACGATGTGGAATCGGGCGGCAACGCCGTCGCCGCGGTGATTGCCGCGGGCATCATCCCGGCCGGGCTGGAGATGATGGACAAGCCCGCCACCGCCGCCGTGGAGGAATTCGTCTGCGCCGGCTACGACCTGGACGCGGCCGCCATCCTGCTGTGCGAATCCGACGGCACGCCCGAAGAAGTGGCCGAAGAAATCGCGCGCATGAGCGAAGTGCTGCGCGCCTCGGGTGCCACGCGGATCCAGGTCTCGCAAAGCGAGGCCGAGCGCCTGAAGTTCTGGAGCGGACGCAAGAATGCCTTCCCGGCAGCCGGGCGCATCTCGCCGGACTACTACTGCATGGACGGCACCATCCCCCGCAAGCACATCGGCACGCTGCTGCGACGCATCCAGCAGATGGAGCAGAAGTACGCCCTGCGCTGCATCAACGTGTTCCACGCCGGCGACGGCAACATGCATCCGCTCATCCTCTTCAACGGCGAAGACCAGGACGAATGGCACCGTGCGGAGCTGTTCGGCGCAGACATCCTGGAAACGTGCGTGGAACTCGGTGGCACGGTGACGGGCGAACACGGCGTGGGCGTGGAGAAGCTCAGCTCGATGTGCGTGCAGTTCTCTGCCGAGGAGCGTGACGCCTTCCTGCGCGTGAAAGCGGCGTTTGACCCGGCGCGCCTGCTGAACCCCGACAAGGCCATCCCCACGCTTGCGCGGTGTGCCGAATACGGCAGGCTGCACGTGCGCAACGGGCTGCTGCCGCATCCGGACCTGCCCCGTTTCTGAACACATGACGGCCATGAGGAACCCGCCCCGCACCAGCCGCAACCGCTGGCACGCCCACAACGCGCGGCTTGGCGAATATCTCGGCAAACCCGAGAGCGGCTGGCGCGCGCGTTGGTACACCATCATCTTTGAAGCCGAAACACGGTCGGGCGGGCTGTTCGACCTGACCCTGCTGGGGGCCATCCTCGCCAGCGTACTGGTGGTGATGCTCGACAGCCTGCCGAGCGTAAGCGGCCGCGCGGGCACGCTCTTCACGGTGCTCGAGTGGCTCTTCACGCTGCTGTTTACGGCGGAATACGTCATGCGCATCCTCGTGGTGCGCAAGCCCTGGCGCTACGTGCTGAGCTTTTACGGCGTCATCGACTTCATCTCGATCCTGCCAACGTGGCTGGCGATCTTTGTGCCCGAACTGGCCTACCTGCTCGATGTGCGGCTGCTGCGCCTGCTGCGGATCTTCCGGATCCTGAAGATCACGGTGTACTTTGAAGAGGCGCAGATCCTGCTGCGTGCGCTGCTGAACGCCCGGCACAAGATCTTCGTGTTCCTGGGCACCGTGTTTATCATCACCATCATCCTCGGCACGGTGATGTACGTGGTGGAAGGGCCGCAGCATGGCTTCACCAGCATTCCGGTCAGCATGTACTGGGCGGTGGTCACGCTCACCACCACGGGCTTCGGCGACCTGGTGCCGCGCACGCCGCTGGGCCAGTTCATCACGTCGATGACCATCCTGCTCGGCTACAGCATCATCGCGTTCCCCACCGGCATCATCGGCGCGGAGCTCGTGAGCACGATGCGGCAGAGTCCGTCCAGCCCCCGCACCTGCACGCACTGCGGCACCGAAGGCCACGACGCCGATGCTGCGTTCTGCAAGCGCTGCGGCACCAAGCTGCCACCGCACCCCACACAGATTGCGCACAGCGAGTAGGCTGCCGCGCCCGACGCTTCGACAGCAAGCCATGCAAGACAACATCGCCCTCCCACCCACGCTCGCGCGCTTTCGCGAGGCCATCGCGCAGGCCACCGCCAGCCGGACGCCGCTCACCCTGCGCGGCGGCGGCACGAAGGATTTCTACGGTCGCTCGCCCGCGCCCCACGGCACCGTGCTGGATACGCGCGAGTGGTCCGGCATCGTCGATTACGACTGCGCGGAGCTCGTCGTCACCGCACGCAGCGGCACGCCCCTCACCGAGATCGAAGCGGCGCTGGCCGAACACCGGCAGATGCTCGCCTTCGAGCCGCCGCACTTTGCCGCAGACGGCAAAACCGCCACGGTGGGCGGCGCATTTGCATCGGGCCTCTCGGGCCCGCGCCGGCAATCGGTGGGGGCGCTGCGCGATTTCGTGCTCGGCGCGGTCGTCATGGACGGCCGCGGCGACCTGCTGAACTTCGGCGGTCAGGTCATGAAGAACGTGGCGGGCTACGACGTCTCGCGCCTGATGGCCGGTGCGCTGGGCACGCTCGGCCTGGTGGTGCAGGTGTCGCTGAAAGTCCTGCCGATGCCGTTCTGCGATGCGACGCTGCGCTTTGCCGTGCCGCAGGCCGAGGCCATCGACACGCTCAACCGCTGGGGCGGCCAGCCGTTGCCGATTGCAGCATCGGCATGGATCGACGGTGCACTGTGGGTGCGCCTGAGCGGGGCCGATGCGGCGGTGCGCGCGGCAATCACGAAGCTCGGCGGCGAGCGTGTGGACGATGCCCAAGCCGGCGGGTTCTGGCGCGACCTGCGGGAGCAGTCGCACACGTTCTTTGCGCGCGCCGTGCAGGGCGGCCTGCCGCTGTGGCGCATCGCCCTGCCCCCGGCCACGCCGCCGCTGGCCCTGGGTCATACGTCGGCCGACGAGCAGCTCATCGAATGGGGCGGCGGCCAGCGCTGGTGGATCGACACCGCCAGCACCCCCGCCCACGTCATCCGCGATGCCGCGCGCCAGGCCGGTGGCCACGCCACGCTGTTCCGCAACGGCGACCGCGCCGCCGATGTCTTCACGCCGGTCTCGGCGCCGCTCATGGCCGTACACAAACGCCTGAAAGACAGCTTCGATCCGCACGGCATCTTCAACCCGGGCCGCCTGTATTCAGCGTTCTGACTGCCGACTTCTCACGCAAGCCCATCATGCAAATCACGCTCGCGGCGTTCCTGCGCAACACCCCCGACGGCGAAGAAGCCCAAAGCATCGTGCAGAAGTGCGTGCACTGTGGTTTCTGCACCGCCACCTGCCCGACCTACCAGCTGCTCGGCGACGAACTGGACGGCCCACGCGGGCGCATCTACCTGATGAAGCAGGTGCTGGAGGGCCAGCCCGCCGGCGCCGCGACGCGCCTGCACCTGGACCGCTGCCTGACCTGCCGCAACTGCGAATCGACGTGCCCGTCCGGCGTGACCTACGGGCGCCTCGTGGAGATCGGCCGCAAGATCGTCGAAGACCAGCTCGATGCGAAGGGCCAATCGCGGCCGCTGGGCGAGCGCGCCGTGCGCTGGGCACTGCGCGAGGGCCTGACCCGTCCGGCCTTGTTCGGCCCGGCGCTGAAGGTTGGGCAGGCCGTGCGCGGGCTCCTGCCGCCGGTGTTGCGCAACAAGGTGCCGGCCAGGCAGCCGCGGGCCGGTGCACGGCCCCGCACCGCGCATGCACGCAGGATGCTGCTGCTCGAAGGCTGCGTGCAGCCGGCCATGTCACCGAACATCAACGCGGCCACGGCGCGCGTGTTCGACAAGCTTGGCGTGCAGCTCGTCAGCGCAGACCGCGCGGGCTGCTGCGGCGCCATCCGGTATCACATGAACGACCACACGGGCGGCCTCGACAACATGCGCGCCAACATCGACGCGTGGTGGCCGCACATCGAAGCGGGCGCCGAGGCCATCGTCATGACGGCCTCCGGCTGCGGCGCGATGGTCAAGGAATACGGCCACCTGCTGCGCGACGACCCGGCCTATGCCGGGCGCGCGGCACGCGTGTCCGCCATGACGCGCGATCTGTGCGAGGTGCTGCCGGCGTTTTCGCAGCAGCTTCTGCAGAAGGCCAAACCCGAAGCGCAACGCCCGCGCGTGGCGTGGCACCCGCCCTGCACGCTGCAGCATGGCCAGCAGATACGCGGCGCGGTGGAAACACTGCTCGGCTCGCTGGGTGTGGACGTCAAGCTCTGCGCCGACAGCCACCTGTGCTGCGGCTCGGCGGGGACGTATTCGGTGCTGCAACCGGAACTCGCCTACCGGCTGCGCGACGACAAGCTCGCCAAGCTGCAAGCAACGCAGCCCGAGCGCATCGTCACCGCCAACATCGGCTGCGTCACGCATCTCCAAAGCGGCACCGACACGCCGGTCGAACACTGGATCGAGCTGGTCGACCGCATGCTCGTCTGAAACGAACGCACCCAGTTCTATACTGGCCGCTTCGTTTGTTCCGGAGGCCCCATGCTGCAAACCTTCGCGATCCTGCTGACGTTCCAGTCGGTGGGAGAGCTGCTGACGTATTCCCTGCACCTGCCCGTGCCCGGCCCGGTGATCGGCATGGTGCTGCTGGTCATTTACCTGCTGGTGGACAAGGGCCGCGTGCTCGAAGTCATGCAGGGCACCGTGAGTGAACTGCTGCGGCACCTGACCATCCTGTTCGTGCCGGCCGGCGTAGGCGTCATGACGCAACTGAACCGCATCGGGCAGGAATGGCTGCCGATCGTGGTGGCGACCGTCGTATCGACATGGCTGGCGATTGCCGCCGGGGCGCTGGTCACGCGCGCGCTGATGCGCCGCATCGGAGACCACGGCGAATCGCACGAGGAGCTCGCCCCATGAGCGCGATGGCCCCTAACCTGCACCAGCTCTGGGTGTACCTCGCTGCGAGCCCACTGCTGGGCCTGACCGCCACGCTCATCGCCTATCTGATCGGCGTGCGTCTGCATGAGCGCAGCCGCTTCAACCCGATGGTCAATCCGCTGCTGATTGCGGTCGTCATCCTCGGCACGCTGCTGACCGTGACAGGCACACCTTACAAGACCTACTTTGACGGCGCGCAGTTCGTGCACTTCCTGCTGGGGCCGGCCACGGTGGCGCTGGCGGTGCCGCTGTTTCAGCAATGGGCGAAGCTGCGCCGCCACGCGTTGCCGCTCATGGCCGGGCTGCTTGCGGGGTCGGTCGTGGCGGTGGTGTCTGCCGTGGGCATCGCGTGGCTGTTGGGTGCATCGCCGGAAACGCTGCGCTCGATGGCGCCGAAATCGGTGACGATCCCGATCGCCATGGGCATCTCGGAGAAGATCGGCGGCGCGCCGACCATCACGGCAGTACTGGTGCTCATTACCGGCATTGTCGGCGCGACGACCACGACGCGGCTGCTGAACCTGCTGCGCGTGCGTGAGTACAGCGTGCGGGGCTTTGCCACCGGCATTGCGGCGCATGGCATTGGCACCGCGCGAGCGTTTCAGGTCAATCCGGAAGCCGGCGCGTTCTCGGCGCTGGGCATGGGCCTGAACGGCGTGCTGACAGCGGTGCTGGTGCCGCTGCTGGCGGGCTGGATTCCCCACTGAGCCGCCTTCCCCTCCGCCCCGGCATTCACTGCCTGGGCAACCTGAAACACGATCCTCAGTCCTCCTGAATGCTCCTGACAGAACGCTGTCAGGAGCCCCCCGCCAGAATCGCTCCACCTCAACCGGCAACGGCACTCCCAACCGCCTGCGCCACCTACTGGAGCGAACATCATGGCAAGCGTCATCAACTGGTTTGAAATCCCCGCCAACGATTTCCGGCGCGCGGTGAAGTTCTACGAGAACGTCTTCGACACCCGGCTCAAGCAGGAAGACATGGGCGACCTGACGATGGGCGTGTTCCCGGCAGGTGAGACGACGATTCACGGCGCGCTGGTCAAGGGCGAAGGCTTTGCACCGTCCGACAAGGGCAGCGTGGTCTACCTGAATGCGCCGGACCTGGACGCCGCGCTCGAGCGCGTGAACGGCAGCGGCGGCCGATGCGTGTTCGGGCCGATGACGCTGCCCGACCACATGGGCCGCATCGCCCACATCGTCGACACCGAAGGCAACCGCATCGGCCTGCATGAGCCCGATGCCAAGACGCAGGCGTACCTGCTGCAGCAGTAACGCCGCTTTCCCCAAGGCCGGCGCGCGGGCGTCGGCCGACTCACCAAGACAGAGAAGAACACCATGCCGAGTCAATCGCCGTACCTCATGCGCGCTGCCGACATTGCCGCGCGCACGCAGTCGTTTTCACACCCCTGGAACAGCCTGTCGGAAATCCACGGCACCATGATGGGCCGGCTGCTGGGGCTCAAGCGCACCGGCGTGAATTTCGCCCGCGTGCCGCCGGGCAAGGAGTCGTTCGTCTACCACTCGCACCAGCGCGAGGAGGAGTGGATCTACATCCTCTCCGGCGAGGCGCAGGCGGAGATCGATGACAGCGTCTTCATCGTCCGCCCCGGCGATTTCATGGCCTTCCCCACAGGCGTGGCGCACCACCTGCGCAACTGCGGCAAGGAAGACCTGCTCTACCTGTGCGGCGGCGAGCATCTGAACATCGAGATTGCCGATTTTCCGCGGCTCGGCAAGCGGATGCTGCGCCGTGGCGAGCAGGTGGACGTGGTGGACCTCCACCCGCAGCGCGAGCTGACGCCCTTCGGCGCGTAGGGGAAAGATTGTGCGGATTGCGCGCGGCAAGAAGCCCACTACAATGCCGCGCATGACACGCCGCGCCGACCGCCTCTTCCAGATCGCCCAGATCCTGCGAGGCCGCCGTCTGACCACGGCGGCGATGCTGGCCGACCGCCTGGGCGTGTCCGAGCGCACGGTGTATCGGGACATCCGCGATCTGTCCGTCTCGGGCGTGCCGATCGAGGGCGAGGCCGGCATCGGCTACCGCATGCGCGCCGATTTCGACCTCGCGCCGCTGATGTTCACGCCGGATGAGGTCGAAGCGCTGGTTGCCGGCGCGCGGATGATCAAGGCGTGGGGCGGCGGCGCCATGGCCGGCTCCGTGGAAGCCGCGCTCGAGAAGCTGATGGGCGCCCTGCCCGCCGAGCGCCGCACCGAAGCGGAAACGACGCGCATCTTCGCGCCCGGCTACGGCATGGGCAGCGAGGTCAAGCAGATCTTCGATACGCTGCATGCGGCGCTGGGCCGCCACGCCGTGGCGCGGCTGTCCTACCGCGACGCCCAAGGCCAGCTGACGGACCGCTGCATCCAGCCGCTCGGGCTGTTCTTCTGGGGCCAGGTGTGGCTCGTGGCCGCATGGTGCGAGCACCGCCAGGACTACCGCACGTTCCGCCTCGACCGCTGCGTGAAGGTCGACATTCTCGAACGCCACTTCGCCGAATCCGCCGAGCGCTCGCTGGCGGATTTCATGCGCAAGGTGCGCGGGTCGTCGGACTGACGTTGAAGCCGGCGCGTCAGGCCGGATCCGGCTCGGCCAGCAGCATTTCGATGTCGCCGACGATCTCTTCGGGCTTGGTCAGCGGTGCATAGCGCTTGTAGACCGTGCCGTCGCGGCGCAGTAGGAACTTGGTGAAGTTCCACTTGATCGCCTGGGTGCCGAGCACGCCAGGTTTTTCCGACGTGAGCCACTTGTACAGCGGATGCGCATTCGCCCCGTTCACGTCGATCTTGCCGAACATCGGGAACGACACGCCGTAGTTCTTCTCGCAGAACGCGCCGATCTCATCTGCGCTGCCCGGCTCCTGCTTGCCGAACTGGTTGCACGGGAAACCGAGCACTTCCAGCCCCTTGTCGTGCAGGCGCTTGTACACCGCCTCGAGCCCCGCGTATTGCGGCGTGAACCCGCATTGGCTGGCCGTGTTGACGATCAGCAGGACCTTGCCCTTGTACTGCGACAACGGCACGCGCTGGCCGGTCAGCGAATCGGCTTCGAGGCGTAGATGTCGGTCATGGGCGTCTCCAGATACGCTTACACCACGTTCAGATGTTCGGTGCCGGCCGCCAGGTCGGTCTGCCCGGCGCGCTTGCTGTGCAGCTTGATCTGCAGGCGCAGGTCGTTGAGCGAGTCGGCGTTGCGCAGGGCGTCTTCGTAGGTGATCTTGTCCGCCTCGTACAGCTCGAACAGCGCCTGGTCGAAGGAAATCATGCCCTGCTCGCGCGATTTCTTCATGACCTCCTTCAGCTCGTGCACCTCGCCCTTGAAGATGAGGTCCTGCACCAGCGGCGTGGCCAGCATGATCTCCACGGCCGGCACGCGCCCCTTCTTGCCTTTGCGCGGCAGCAGGCGCTGCGCAATCATCGCGCGCAGGTTCAGCGAGAGGTCGATCAGCAACTGCTGGCGCTTCTCTTCCGGAAAGAAGTTGATGATGCGGTCGATGGCCTGGTTCGAGCTGTTGGCGTGCAGCGTGGCGAGGCACAGGTGGCCGGTTTCCGCATACTGGATGGCGTATTCCATCGTGTCGCGATCGCGGATTTCGCCGATCAGGATCACATCCGGCGCCTGGCGCAGCGTGTTCTTCAGCGCCACGTGCCACGACTCGGTGTCCACGCCCACCTCGCGCTGCGTGACCACACAGTTCTGGTGCGCGTGCACGTATTCGACCGGGTCTTCGATCGTGATGATATGGCCGTACGAATTGGCGTTGCGATGCCCCACCATGGCCGCCAGCGAGGTCGACTTGCCCGAGCCGGTGGCGCCCACCACGATCACCAGGCCGCGCTTGCTCATCACGATGTCGTTGAGGATCGGCGGCAGGTCAAGCTCGTCCAGCGAGGGGATCTTCGTGTTGATGGTCCGCAGCACCATGCCGGCGCGGCCCTGCTGCACGAAGGCCGACACGCGAAAGCGCCCGGCACCCGGGGCCGTGATGGCGAAGTTGCACTCAAGGGTCTGTTCGTACTCGCGCAGCTGCTTCTCGTTCATGATCGCCTTGACCAGGCTCATGGCCTGCGTGGCGTTCAACGGCTGCTGCGAGATCGGCGTGACCTTGCCGTCCACCTTGATGGCGGGCGGGAAATCCGACGTGATGAACAAGTCCGAGCCACGGCTGTTCACCATCAACTGCAGGAGTTCGTGGATGTATTTGGTGGCGGCTTCGCGGTCCAGCATGGCGTGCCCCTCCTTGAAGTCGGTGAGTGGTCGCCGCAGCGACCGTCAATGCGTCAGTTCGCGAACGCGTCGGGGTTCTTGGCGATGGCGCGCGCATCCGCGTAGTTGATCGCCGAGCGCTTGATGAGGTCGGCCAGGCACTGGTCGAGCGTCTGCATGCCCATGCCGCTGCTGGTCTGCATCATCGAGTACATCTGCGAGATCTTGTTCTCACGGATCAGGTGGCGGATGGCCGGCGTCGTGATCATGATCTCGTGCGCCGCAATCCGCCCCGAGCCGTCGCGCGTCTTGAGCAGCGTCTGCGAGATCACCGCCTCCAGCGATTCGGAAAGCATGGTCCGCACCATGTCTTTCTCTTCCGACGGGAACACGTCGACCACCCGGTCGATCGTCTTGGCCGCAGAACTCGTGTGCAGCGTGGCGAACACCAAGTGGCCGGTTTCAGCGGCCGTCAGCGCCAGGCGGATGGTTTCCAGGTCACGCAATTCGCCGACGAGGATGACGTCCGGGTCTTCACGCAGCGCCGACTTCAGTGCATTGGCGAACGACAGCGTGTGCGGCCCGAGTTCGCGCTGGTTGATCAGGCTCTTCTTCGATTCGTGCACGAATTCGATCGGGTCCTCCACCGTGAGGATGTGGCCCATGTCGTTTTCGTTGCGGTGGTTCACCATCGCGGCCAGCGTGGTGGACTTGCCCGAGCCGGTCGGGCCGGTCACGAGCACCAGGCCGCGCGGCTTCATCGCCAGCTCGGCAAACACGGGCGGCGCCTTCAGGTCGTCCAGCGAGAGCACCTTCGACGGAATCGTCCGGAACACGGCCGAGGCGCCGCGGTTCTGGTTGAACGCGTTGACCCGGAAGCGGGACAGGCCCGGAATCTCAAACGAGAAGTCGACTTCCAGGTTTTCTTCGTAGACCTTGCGCTGCACGTCGCTCATGATGTCGTACACCATGGCGTGCACATCCTGGTGCGTGAGCGGCGGCACATTGATCCGGCGCATGTCGCCGTGGATCCGGATCATCGGCGGCAGGCCGGCCGACAGATGCAGGTCCGACGCCTTGTTCTTGGCCGAGAAGGCCAGAAGCTGCGCGATGTCCATCTTATAATGACCCCCGACTTTTTTATGTCGCCCGGGCGTCGCAATGGCGCTCCGAGACGCGCTCCGAGCCGTCGATTCGACGTGCCGGAACCCTTGTTTATTTGTAACAAACGTCGCCGGATTATGTCTGTAATCGCCGCCAACTTGCAAGCCGTGCGTCAGCGGATCACAACGGCCTGCACACTGGCTTCGCGCGATGCTGCGGGTGTCACATTGCTGGCCGTTTCCAAGACGTTCGACGCCCACGCGGTGCGTGCCGCGCACGCCGCCGGTCAGCGCCTGTTCGGCGAGAACTACGTGCAGGAAGGCGTAGCCAAGATGGACGCGCTGGCCGATCTGCGCACCGGTCCGGACCCGGTCTCCTGGCATTTCATCGGCCCGCTGCAAAGCAACAAGACCCGCGCGGTGGCCGAGCGCTTTGACTGGGTCCACAGCATCGACCGGCTCAAGATTGCCGAACGGCTGTCTGCGCAGCGCCCCGAGCACTTGCCGCCGCTGCAGATCTGCCTCGAAATCAACATCAGCCGGCAAGCCAGCAAGCATGGCCTGCTGCCGGACTTCGACGGCGTGCTTGCGGTGGCGCGCGCCGTCTCGGCCCTGCCCCGTCTGCAATTGCGCGGCCTGATGGCGGTGCCCGAGCCCACCGACGACCCCGCCGCGCGACGCCGGCCCTTTGCCGCCTTGCGCGCCCTCGCCGATCAGCTGCACGAGGCGGGCATCCCGCTCGATACCCTGTCGATGGGCATGTCCGCCGACCTGGAAGACGCGATTGCCGAAGGCGCGACCATCGTCCGCGTCGGCAGTGCCATCTTCGGGGCGCGGCATTATGCCAACGCCTGAATTCCTGTTTTCTCTCACACCACAACTCTCATGCTCGACACTCTGAAACTCGGCTTCATCGGCGGCGGCAACATGGCAGCGGCCCTCATCGGCGGCCTGATCGCCAAGGGCGCGCACGGCGCCAACATCGTGGTGGTAGACCCGACCGAACCCGCGCGCAGTCGCGCCGAGCAGACCTGGGGCGCCCGCACGGCCGCCACTCCGGGCGCAGAACTCGCCGACCGCGACGTGATCGTCCTGGCAGTCAAGCCGCAGCAGATGCGGGAGGTATGCGCACAACTGGCGCCGCACCTGGGCGACAGCCTGGTGCTGTCGGTGGCGGCCGGCATCCGCATTCAGGATCTGTCGCGCTGGCTGAATGGCCACGCTCGCATCGTGCGGGGGATGCCCAACACGCCGGCGCTCTCAGGCCTCGGCATGACAGGCCTGGCCGCGAACGCCGGCCTGTCGGAGGACGACCGCGCCACGGCCAGCGCCATCGCCAACGCCGTCGGCAAAAGCGTCTGGGTGCCGAGCGAAGCGCAGATCGACGCCGTCACGGCCATCTCGGGCAGCGGCCCGGCGTATGTGTTCTATTTCATCGAGGCGATGCAGCAGGCTGCGCAGGAGCTGGGCCTGTCTGCCGAAGACGGCCGTACGCTGGCGGTGGAAACGTTCCTCGGTGCGGCCACGCTGGCAGGCCAGTCGGCCGAACCCGTGGAACTGCTGCGTGAGCGCGTGACGTCCAAGGGCGGGACGACGTATGCAGCGCTGACGTCGATGGAGGGCGCCGGCGTCAAGGCGGCGTTTGTGCGCGCCATGCACGCTGCGGCCGCACGCGGCAAGGAAATGGGCGAAGAATTGGGCCGCGACTGATCGACACTGCAACGAACGGACGGCATCAGCGCATGGACGCCGGTCTCTTCGTCATCGAACAGCCGGGGCTGTTCAAGGCAGCGATGGTGCTTGCTTTGCCACTGGCGTACTGGCTGTGGCACCGGTTCTTTGAAGATCGCCACGGTTTTCTGCGCAGCCTGCGCATGGCGCTGCAGCCTGACATCGTGTCGGCGCTGCGCGGCGAATATCCGGATGCCTTCTGGGAGATGCTGCGCGTACTCGCCCTTGCGGCGGGCTGCGCAGCCGGCCTCACGCTCATTTACAAGGGACTGTGCCTCGTCCTCTAGCGCAGCGCATACGCCGCCGCAACGCCCGCAAACAGGCAGGCGCCCAGCCAGTTGTTGTGACGGAAGACAAAGAAGCATTTCATCCGGTCACGCGTCTGCAGCATCGGGTAGTACCACAGCGCCAGCGCCACCGCTGCGGCAAACCCGATCCAATACGCCACACCCAGCGCCATCACATGGCCGGCCCAGGCCATGATCCCGAAGAAGCCGGCATAGCACAGCATGATCGCCGCCACATCGAAGCGGCCAAACGTGATGGCCGACGTCTTGATGCCGATGAGCAGGTCGTCATCCCGATCGACCATCGCATAGGCGGTGTCGTAGGCGACGGCCCAGAACACATTGCCGACGAGCATCAGCCACGCCAGCACGGGCACGTGGTCCTGCACCGCTGCGTAGGCCATCGGAATGCCGAAGCCGAACGCAATCCCCAGGTATGCCTGCGGAATCGCAAAGAAGCGCTTGAAGAACGGGTACGTGCCGGCAATCAGCACCGCCGCCACCGACATCCACTTGGTCAGCGCATTGAGCGGCAGGATCAGCGTGAAAGCGATGATGGAGAGCACGGCTGCCAGGGCCAGCGCCTCCCACGGCGCGATGAGGCCGGCGGTGATCGGCCGCTCCTTGGTGCGCTTGACGTGCTTGTCGAAATCCCGGTCGGCCCAGTCGTTCACGGCGCACCCGGCCGAGCGCATCAGGAACGTGCCGACCGTGAAGATCACCACCAGCGAGACCGGTGGATGTCCCTCGGCGGCCATCCACAATGCCCACAGCGTCGGCCACAGCAGGAGCAGCGTGCCGATCGGTTTGTCCATGCGCATGAGGCGCGCGTAGAGCACGGGGCGGCTGGGCTGGGCAGCAGACGATTGCATCAGAATCACCAAGGAAAAATGGCGCCTGCACGAGGCAAGGCGCCATTTTAGTCCCGACGCGCGGTCAGGCCGCCAGATCGAAACGGTCCAGGTTCATCACTTTTACCCAGGCCGCCACGAACTCGCGGAGGAAGCGGTCCTTGCCGTCGGCGCTGCCGTACACCTCGGCCAGCGCACGCAGGATCGAATTCGAACCGAACACCAGGTCCACACGCGTGCCCGTCCACTTCAGCTCGCCGGTCTTGCGGTCGTAGCCTTCGTAGATGTCACCGGCGGGCTTCCATTCGGTGCCCATGTCGAGCAGGTTGACGAAGAAGTCGTTCGTCAGCGCGCCAGGGGTCTTTGTGAAGACACCGTGCTGGCTGCCGTCTGCGTTGATGTTGATGGCGCGCAGACCGCCGATCAGCACGGTCAGCTCGGGCGCCGTCAGCGTCAGCAATTGCGCCTTGTCGAGCAGCAGTACTTCGGCCGGCACCGCGAACTTCGTCTTCTCGTAGTTGCGGAAGCCATCGGCCACCGGTTCCAGCACCGAGAACGACGCGGCATCTGTCTGTTCCTGCGTGGCGTCGACGCGGCCCGGCGTGAACGGCACGGTGAGCGTCGTGCCGGCGGCCTTGGCGGCCAGCTCAATGCCCACGCTGCCAGCCAGCACGATCACATCCGCCAGCGATGCCTTGCCCGAGGCGCGCTGGATCGCTTCCAGCCTGGCCAGCGTCCCGGCCACGGCCTGGTTGACGGCCCAATCGTTCTGCGGCGCCAGGCGAATGCGTGCACCGTTGGCCCCGCCGCGCTTGTCCGAGCCGCGGAACGTCGAGGCCGAAGCCCAGGCCACCGCCACCAGTTCCGAGGCCGACAGGCCGGATTCCGCAATCTTCGCCTTGAGGTCGGCGATATCGGCGTCGGTCGGCTGGTGCACGGCTGCCGGCAGCGGGTCTTGCCAGATCAGGTCTTCGCGCGGCACTTCCGGGCCGAGGTAGCGCGACTTTGGGCCCAGGTCACGGTGCGTGAGCTTGAACCACGCACGCGCAAAGGCTTCGGCAAAGGCCTGCGGGTTGTTCAGGAAGCGGCGGGAGATCTTCTCGTAGGCCGGGTCGAAGCGCAGCGACAGGTCGGTCGTCAGCATCGTGGGCTTGCGCTTGGGCGAGTCCGGCGTCGGGCCGGGGATGACCGCTTCCGCGTCTTTGGCGACCCACTGCAGCGCGCCGGCCGGGCTCCTCTCCTGCACCCATTCGTACTTGAACAGATTCTCGAAGAAGAAGTTGCTCCATTGCGCGGGCGTCTGCGTCCAGGTGACTTCGAGCCCGCTGGTGATGGCGTCCGCGCCCTTGCCGGTGCCATACGTGCTGGCCCAGCCCAGGCCTTGCGCTTCCAGCGGCGCGGCCTCGACATCGGCGCCAACGTGGCTGGCCGGCCCGGCACCGTGCGTCTTGCCGAACGTGTGGCCGCCGGCGATCAACGCCACGGTTTCTTCATCGTCCATCGCCATGCGGGCGAAGGTTTCGCGGATGTCCTTGGCCGCCTCGAGCGGATCGCCAGGGGCGTGCTCGGGGCCTTCCGGGTTCACGTAGATCAGGCCCATCTGCACCGCCGCGAGCGGGTTGGCGAGGTTGCGCTCGCCCGAATAGCGCGTGGCTTCCAGCCACTTGGTCTCGTTGCCCCAGTAGACGTCGTTGTCCGGTTCCCAGGTGTCTTCGCGACCGCCGGCAAAGCCGAACGTGCGCAAGCCCATGGTTTCGAGCGCGACGTTGCCTGTCAGGATCAGCAGATCGGCCCACGAGATGGCCTGACCGTACTTCTGCTTGATCGGCCACAGCAGGCGGCGCGACTTGTCGATGTTGACGTTGTCGGGCCACGAGTTGAGCGGCGCGAAACGCTGCTGGCCGCGTCCTGCGCCACCGCGGCCATCGCCCGTGCGATAGGTGCCGGCAGCGTGCCACGCCATGCGGATGAACTGCGGGCCGTAGTGGCCGAAGTCGGCCGGCCACCAGTCCTGCGAGTCAGTCATCAGTTTGCGCAGGTCGGCCTTGAGGGCGTCATAGTCGATCGACTTGAACGCCTCGCGGTAATTGAACTGCTTGCCGAGCGGATCGGACTTCTCGGAATGCTGGTTCAGCAGATCAACGCGCAGTTGATTGGGCCACCAGTCCTTGTTGGACGTACCGCCACCGAAGGTGTGGGAAGCAGCGGGGCCATGGCCGGAAAACGGGCATTTAGCTTCAGTCGTCATCATTCTCTCGTTGAGGTCTGGGGAGTGATGTGCCCCACCCCGGCAACCGTGCCGGCCGCCGGAGGGAGCCCAGTTCGCTGCTGTTGAAACGCCCGTCAAAGGCGTGGCGATACGGCCATCAAGGCATTACGCCAGCAGGGAGCGCAGCATCCACGCGGTCTTCTCGTGAATGTCCATGCGTTGGGTGAGCAGGTCTGCCGTCGGTTCGTCGGCGGCCTTGTCGACATCCGGGAACAGGCTACGGGCGGTGCGCGTCACGGCTTCGTGGCCGGCCACCAGCTCGCGCACCATGTCCATTGCCTCGGGCACGCCCTTCGATTCGGGAATCGACGACAGCTTGGCGAACTCCGAATACGAACCCGGCGCCGGATAACCGAGCGCACGAATGCGTTCGGCCACCGGGTCGACGGCATTCCACAGCTCGTTGTACTGCGTCTCGAACATCAGATGCAGCGTGTTGAACATCGGACCGGTGACGTTCCAGTGGAAGTAGTGCGTCTTCAGGTAGAGCGAATACGTATCGGCCAGCAGGCGCGACAGGCCTTCGGCGATCTTCTTGCGGTCCTTGTCGGCAATACCGATGTTGATCTGGGCTGCGGCCACTGCGCCGCCGTTCTTCTTTGCCATCTGAAATCCCCTGGAAAAGTGGTGTGCAAAATCGCGAGTGCCGACCGAAATCAGATCAGCCACGCGAGCGTCCAGCCTTGCTTTCGGTTGCCAGGCCCGCTGCGAGTTCCGAGCATGGCATCGCCCTGTGACGAAACCACGCGCGAACGGCAACCGGACGGTCAGGCCGTCAACTGCACCATGCTGTGCAGGAGGACGATCATAGCGCCCGCCGCCACAATGACCAGGCCAATCTGCTTGCGCACCCACTTGCGTTGCAGGCGGGCAGATTCCGCCAGGCGCGTGCCCCGACCACCGGCCGCGCTTCCCGGCATGCCGGACAGCATCGGCACCTCGGCCTGCGCGGCGCGCACCGTGTGAGCAAACCCCTGCCATTCCGAAACGAACATCCGCACCATTGCCACGATCTTTCCTCCTTGCAGTCCAGCGCCCTTTCGCGAACCTCAGGTCAATGCGATTCACCGTAGACGGCCAGCCACTCCAGCACGGCTGCAACGGCATCTGAGGCAAGGCGGGTGGACATGACTGGCTCCAGTAATCAGCGGCGAGCCGGCTGGCTCACCATGGAAAGCAGTCTACCTTCGCGCTATGGATTCGTGAATTTGATTGTTTTTATCTATGAATTAGACGTGCGCTATGGCCGTCATGCAAAAAGGTGTTGGCGTAGCGAAGGAAATTAGAAAATAGCGAAGTAGGCTGGAAAATATCGAAGTTGTTCTGCAGCGTTGAACCGCCTGGACCCCTACCGCCGGCCGGTCCACCGGCAATTCCTGGACCGAATGAATTCCGCGCCGCAGAAATTAGGCGCTTCATGACTTGGGAGCGCAGCCTCTTTGGACCCCTATGCACGCGGCGGCAGAACGCCGACAGCGGTATGCTGTATGCGGATAAGAAGGAGCAAGCTATGCCGGCAGACAAACTCGGGCGTTACATGAGGAGCGACTTGTTCCTCTCCCGCGTCAATGCAGCGGTGCGGGATGCTGTCCGTGATCTTGAAGAGCATGGCATCACGCCCACCTACATCCAGCGCCCGCAAAGCGATGAGTCGAAAGTCCAGCCTGACTCTAACGTCGCGCAGGAGCCTGGAAGCGAGTGAGCTGGGCGTCATGAATCCCGCCAGTCACTCAGCAGTCCTCAAGAAAACAAGAATGAGCGCTGCGATGGCAAGCGCAGAACATGATCGCCCTTCAGGCTGACGCGCGCCCGAGAGGGGGCACCGGATTCATCGACCACGACGATCTCACCGCCTTGGTGAAGCTCTAGCAGACTGGCCTCCACCATTTCGCGAGTAGCAGGCGTTGTGTTGATCAGCTTCAGGAAGAACTGCTCGAAGGTCATCCCCTCCGCGCCATCGAACAACATCTCGGGGATCTGCTCGAGCATGGTTTCTTTGCTCACGGCTGCCGCCACCTCGCTGAAATCAAATCCTGCCTGCAGCTTGTGCTCATCGTCGATCTTGCTGATGTAGCCCGTGCTGAACATGTGGAAACCAGCGTCCCCATAGTGCGAGAAATGATTGTGGTGCTGCCAGTGAGTGGAAGCCATCACATCCCGCGCTTTCCAGTGCTGCGAGAGATGCAGCAACCAGAAATCCCCGTGCCCGCGCTCAGGGCGAATAAAGAACGGCGTGTAAAACCGCGCCGAGCATTGATCGGTGAGACTCTGGTAGAGCGAGGACTGAAGATGTACGCGCCAGCGCGGCGACTGCTTGATCTCGTCGAGCTCCGACGCCCGCACCGATGTACTAACGCCTGTGGCTTTTTGGAAGGCCGCAAGGTTGCGCTCATTCAAGTACTTGATCAGCGCATCAATATAGAAGGTCAGGATCACCTCGGCGTGCTTGAGCTTGGCAAAAATATCGCGCAAACAATGCATCGGCACGTCGGAATAGCCATACTGATCGAGAACAAAAAGTGCTCGCCCAGAACGGCGGCTTCGATCATGGCACCGTTGAATGGCCGCGCCGCAATGGTCGACAAATTCGCCTTCGACCAAGCACACCTTACCGTTGGCGAGTGTGGCCCCGTACCCGCGCTCTTCCAGCAGGCGCCCAAGATAGTGCAAAGAGCTCTTTTTGGCGTCAACACAGATGAGTTCGACGTCGATCAGGATGGGCTTGCGACGCTCCTGCCGAACATTCAGGAGCGTTTCGGCCTCGCGTATGGCCTCAAGAATAACGAGAGGCGAGCCCGGGACTTCCTTGCCATCCTCGTTGAGATAGAGCCCCCCACCACAGAAGCCATCAACGATGGTCAGTTGGATCTTGTCCTGGTGCGGCAGCGGCACCAGCGTCAGGAAATAGTCGACCAAATAGTTGCGCAGGAGCGCATGCTTTACCTCGCTATGGCGCTTAAGCAGCGGTGGCGGACTTCCCCAGACCCATGTGTAGTGTGGCATTGAGTGGCAGCGCTGTTGTGGCCCCTGCTTATCAATGTGCTCCTGCAGCCTCCCAAAATCAAGGGCGCCTCGACGCCTCTCAGGTAGAAGTCACGCGCTCAACGACAGTGACCGGCATTTCGTCCCAGGTGCGGCCATTTAATTCGCGACCGTTAGCAGCCTTCGCCCGCTTTTTGCCGTCTGCCCCCCAACCGCCCCACTGCTTGAAGAAAAAGGCGACGCCCTGCTCCTGGCATTGCTCTCGAACAGCCTCTGCCCATTCCATCTTCATTGGACGTGCCTTCGGGCCAGACTCGCCCCCCACGATCACCCAGTGAATGTCCGTCAGGTCGAGTTCGCCAACATCAGCCAGTAGCGGTTCAACCGATAGGAACCGGATGGTCGCGGGCACTTGGCGTAGGTGGTCGATACGTGGAACACCGTATTTCCGGTCCTCGACAGAGACCCCAAGCCACGCATTCGTCGGCACGGAGCGCTTCCGGAAATAACGCGCCATCCGAGCGGCTCGTTTGGTAAGAATTTGATATGTATGGTGTGGTGTTTGCGCGATGACTTCGAACACTTTGTCGATATACGCGTCCGGCACCCGCTCGTGGAACAGATCCGACATGGAGTTCACAAAATAGACCGTCGGCTTCTTGCGTTTGATCGGGTCGTTGAAGCGCTCAGGTAAGAGAGTGAGCGCAAAGCCGTTCTCATAACCTGGCGTCCCCATAGCTTTCAGCCGCTTGGCCATGGCCTCCGCATAGCAATGCTTGCACCCGGGCGAGATCTTGGTGCACCCGACTGTCGGGTTCCACGTTTGCTCAGTCCACTCAATCTTGCTGATGGTTGTCATCGAGATATTCCCTGTTTTTTTATCTTAGTCCCACCGGCCGACTGCGGCCTATAGCTTCGGACAATGCCCCTGACGACGCCGATGATGTTCAGGGTTTTCTCGGGAGTCACCGTCCTGCCGTCCATGCCGTGCGATACGAGGCGCGGTTGGCCTCGATCACTCCTGAATTCCTTGATGGTCTGGCTACCGTCGATTTCGGCCACCACGATGTCGCCGGTCAATGCCTGCGAACTCGTCTCAACCACGGCGACGTCGCCACTCAGAATTCCTGCGTTCAGCATTGAATCGCCGCGCACCTTCACCAGCACGGTCTTCGAAGGCTTCGCCATCAACAGTTGATCGAGAGCCTGGGCTTGCACAAGGCCCGTAGCGTTGCCATCCGCGCCAAAGCCTGCTCGCACTTCATCGTCGCTCAACTCCAGCGTGAAAAAGGCAGGGCCTGGCGCCAAGCGCCCACCCACAGACTTAGTCAGATGGCCGGAAGCAATCAGCCGCTGCGTCAGTTTGAAAGCCGCGTTCTTCGCCTTGAAACCAAGCGCTTTGGCGATCTGGCTGTACGAAGGCACGCAACCCATCTGCGCATACGTGTCGCGAAGTCGGCGCAAATGCGCCTGGTCATTGTTGGTTCGAGCCATCGCTTTATTTTGGTGGACAATCGTCCACTAATCAAGAAAAATAATTGGACGCGGCGGTGGCCGCGCCTATCAGATCAACGAAGCAGATATAGACACCCGATCAGGAATCGAACAGGTTGAGGTTGGGACTGCGAGCAATGTCATCCCAAATGCGGTCTGGCAACTCGTGCCGGGACAGGAACACCATTCGATAGATGATCCGCCCCTTACCATCGGTAATCTTTGGCATCTGAACACTGACCTTGAAACCCAGGTCCCGCACCGCATCACACCATGCATTGAAGAACCACACAGGCAAGCTGGCCTTGGACAACCCATCGGTAGGCACCCTGGACCTCCAACCAGGCAGAGCATGGTCGAACCGATCCCGCTGAGGATCCAACTCCATATCAATATTGCGCGTTAGATCCATCAGACTGAAGTGGATGGCGAAATCCACGTGCTGCAGTTTGGATAGGCGCTCTATGATTGAGAACGACAAGTACTCCAGGTTGTAGGGGTCGATGTAGGCCAAGGCAAGCGCTCCAAACGGAACTGCCTTGATCATGGCATCGACTGTTTCAGCTGCCGGCCCAACGAAGCCCTGAACACTGGCGCCGGCGGCACCAAGGCGCAACTGATTTGCTCGCACTCGTTCCGCCTCGATATCGCCGATCAGGACACGTGTGAAGGGCGCGCCGGAGGCGGCGGATTGACGGTACGCCACTACCGAGCCGCCACTGCGGGTAAAGGATTCGCCCACAACTTGAATGCGACCGGGACCGCAGAATGGATCAATCAGTACCCGCTGCTTGAATTTCGCCTGAGCCTTACGCGTGGCATGAAGATACTGTTTGAGGTAGAGGTGCTTCTCATCGGGAACCCACCTACCAACCCCACGCCCATGCGGGCCACGCTCGATTGGCAGCTCAGGATAGGGATCTGGGCACTCATCAACTAGCTTATCTGCGTTCAATTGCTTTCTCAGAAACATGACGGAACCGGAAGCGACCGCGCGATCTTTGCCGCATTCAATAAAGGTATCGGCCGCCCCTTACAAACCGATACCCCACCTTAGTATGGAAAATTAGGCTAAGACAGTGGTTACCGACCTGCAATAGAAAGGGAGCACACACCAAGCCATGAATTTACTTATATCTGATATTAGAAAAGTGAATTTTTGGTGCCGCACATTCAGTTACCAAGACACCCTTCACGCCTAAGGTCAGTCGCGGCAACCTCTATCCGGTACGCAGGTTGGATATGCTATTGCCGTAGCTGATTTCTCGCGGGTAGCGTCCCCCAACGAGAGAAGGGTGCAGCGCAGCCGATTAATGTCGTTTCATTGACATCCAGGCGCTCTCGCATCGCCTCTGGTCGTGGTCGGAACAAAGCCTGCATGACCAGTTTGTACTGGCATTTGCGTCAATTGATTCTCCCTAGAAAATGCAATCCATTCTCTCCAAGACTTTTGGTGGCCTCTCTCGCGCCTACTACTTCCGTCATTTCCTGTTCGGATTGATCTTTCCCGCATTCATATTCTTCTTCGCAGGCAACGCCGGAAAACCGATCCCCTACCAGATGGTGCTGTTCGCCCTCATTAGCACCGTGCTCTATCCATATGCCCGATTCGTGTACGAAGGCGTGATGGGTTTCATCCTCGGTAACAACATCTTCTTTGTGAACGCGGTCGTGATGCTGTTTGCCAAGTTCACCACGATGCTGATTTGCTGGGCGTTCGCAATCTTCATTGCACCGATTGGACTGGTGTACCTGTACTTCCGCCACAGCAGGGCGTAGGCAGCGGTGGAGGTCTTCGTGAACGGCACGGCCGCGGCGGCTAGGCGGTTCCGCAGTTCATGGCGACGGTTTGACGAAAAAATCAGAGTCGCATGCTTCGTATAAACGCGTTTCCCAAAAGCGGGGACCATTGGCGCGTGGACTGGTTCGGCCCCATTGCCTTCCCCGATCGCATGTTGCGGCGGCGGCATCCATCCGTGCTGGTCTCGCTGTCCAAGGCTAACGCCCCAGATGGTGCCGGTCGCTTGTCGCTCCTATCGCTCCACCAGGCTGAAAGGCAAGCAACCCGATGCTGGGTTTCAGTCGGAACCACAATGCTCTTGCGCATCGGTGACCTGTGGCGCGAGCAAAGCTTGGAATCCCGTGCCTCTGACGAGGAGCTACTCTGTGAAAATTTGGTGATCGGCCGAGACACCTGCGAACTCGTGAAAGCGGGATCGAGCTTCGAAGATGGCAGCTTCATGCTGCCGCTCCATCAGCACGCCGGGCATCGCGAGAATACGCGCTCCTATTGTGTCCGGGTCACGCTACCCGACGGCAAGCTCCTTGTCGTACCGTGCATGGAGTTGATTCGCTTCTACTTTGGCTCGTCCAGCGAACTCCTCAATCGGTTGTTCTCTCCCCAGCTCCGCAAAGAACATCTCTACACAGGGACACCAGCAATCGATCGGCACAACCGGATGACGCTCCAACTTGCCGACCGTATTCCACGCGCGAGCGCTGAGGACATCGCTCGAATCGCCGGTAGTCGCCTCGCTTGGCATGCGGTCGCAATGATTGGTGCCTCCTGTGCACGAGCTGCGCAGGAGCGCCAGGAGATTTATCCACAGACACTATTTCCATTCGAAGGGACGACAACACTTCGGGCCTCAGGGGAGTGGCTGTCGCGAGGTAATGACCCAAAGGGCACGTTCCTCGTCTATCAACTTCTGAGTTGCTCGCACCCGTTCCCCTTCAAGTCATTGCGATTCCGCGTGACGGGCACGAAGAAAGCGCACGGCTCCAGCGTGGCTCCCGGCACCCCGCCACAGGAGGCTGCACCCTCCGCGCGGAGAGCCAAGAAGCCCTCCCAAATCAGCCTGGAGGAGCATGACCCCTCGTCACAGCTCGCTCCGGCCACGATGCCCATGCGCGGCAATCGGCGATTCGCCGACTTAGAGAATAAATGGGTCTTCGCAGACCGCACTATCGCCGGGCAAAGGCCTTGTGCAAGCGCCTCGCGCGGTGAACCAATCAGCGAGCACGCGATCGGCGAGCCAGGCTCGACGAAACGCATCCGAGAAGCGCAGATCGTCGAAGGCGACGACGAAGTCCCCGACCCACCGGCATTCTTGGATCATGCAGTCAAAGCACTATCCACGCTGAATGACGTTTCCGTGCGAGTGCTGACGTCGAGCCGTGACGACGGGTGGTCCGTTCCAATGCCACTGATCGCGGACGAGGATGGAGTGTTGAACGAGCACCTGTTGGTTCCGGAAGACGGGCACCGGCTCAAGCGTGTAGCCGCCTTCGCGGTTTCCTCGAAGGAAGCCTCCACGTTGCTCATGGTTCACGAAGCCTGTCCACCCATATCGTTTGCCGTTCCGTTGGAGAACAAGGATGACGAAGCGATACAGCGCGCGATCCAGGCAGCGACGGAAGCGTTCATCTCGGTCCAGGACCGTACCGATGATCAGGTGATGGCCTTGGAGCACACACAGATCAGTGCTCCCGACGAATTGCGCTCGTGGATCTCAATGCAGCTGCGCCACGCGGCCATCACGTATCTGCGTTGAGCCGCTCCTCGTCAGCGAATCGCGACGTGCCTGGACGGTTGCTTCGCGCCTGTACTGCGCCAAGATATCTTTGATGAACGGATGGTGCAGCGGCGCGATGGGCTTGACTAGACGCTCATGCGCTTCGGGATCATGTCGAAGAAGCCAGAGCGACCACAACAGCACGGCGTGCCGGGTCAGCACAGATTGCAATTCCAGTGCCGGCTTTCTGGCCTGCTCAATTTCCAAGTCGGAGAAGCCGAAGCGGCAAGCTAAGCAATTGCAGAGACGAGGCGTAACCTTGCACGACAACACTGTCACTGCCATAGCGTGTAGACGCTCCAACTGTTCACGCCGACCGACTGCGTTCAAGACGAAGAGGTCGCGCGTCAGTTGCTGCAGCTGCAGAAGGTGACCGCTCCCTCGATCGTCTACAACGGGCGCCTCCGCCAGCCGAAGGTCGTAGTCACAATTGGGGCAATGGCAAATACCGTCAATTTCGGCATGACACAAACTCGCATCAACCCTCTGGATGAACAAGCAAGCGCCGCAGCTTGGGCACCGATCAAGTAGTACACATTGGTGCCGCTCACAGAAGGTTTGCAGTGCGACTCGCCAGCGGAGGCGGAAGTGCGGTATCGGGTCGTCCCTCAGGCAGTATGGACAGAACTGAAGACCTGGACCGAACCGAGTGCCTCGCGGCAGATTGATAGAGATCACCCACGGAAGGGATCCGCCAACGTGAAACTTTGGGTACAGGATCTGCTCATAGACGCGAAGCGTGGCCTGACGAACTACCTCCAGATGGGTTCCTGTGTGCAACGCCAGTGATGCCAGAAGCGACTCGGGGCCATGTCGATCAATATCCACCGTCAGCACCCGAGCTGCAGGGCCGAGTGCCAGATTGCAGAACGGCATCACACTCATCCCATGGCCATGTGCCAATCGAACGATCCAGCTCGACAGAAGCTCACCCGGTATGGGCTTGTACCGAACCGGCCAGAGCGGCGTCTTCGCACATGACCACGTTTTCATAGCCGTCGTGTGTACGTCCTGCGTTTAGAGGGTGGGACCCAGTCCAACTTGGTAAGCTGCTGTTCGGTGATCGCCTCGTTCCCGGACCGAATGGCCTCCACCGCCGCAGTCTTCACGAGGTCGAAGATGTCTCCGAGGGTGGACTCGCTCTTCATGTAGATCGCTTGCATCATCTCTGGGCGATGCAGCCCTGACGGCTTACGAAGTGGTGTCCGGTGTTCAAGGGTCATCAGCAACGTCCCCAACTGCCGGCCCGGCGTCCAGCTAGGCATCTCGATTGGTACGAATCGGCTCGACATCTGTGGATCAGCGTTGAACGCGTTGTACGCCTCCTCGATCCCGGAGGCGACGATACTGATCTTCGCTTCGTTGCTCAGGCTCTTGAGGGCATTGCGAAACTCGCGCTGCTTAGTGAGGCCACCGGCAATCAGATGATGGATCTCGTCAACGATGAGGATTCGCACATCCATCTCGCCGAAAAGACGTTTGACCTGCGAGTACTTTTCATAGACCGGAGCCGTCGGTTTATATGGCGTCATCAGACTATCCATGATCCGGCTGTAGAAGTCCGACAGGTCCGGCTTAGGTGGCGCGTCAATCATCACCACCGGAGATCTGGTCACCTCCTGCTCCGGGTCCAAATCTGGAAGGTGTCGGTCGCGAAACCGTTCAAGAATGGACGTCTTCCCGCTGTATGACGGCCCTACGATGAGGTAGCTCGGCATCCGCGTCACCTTCGGGTAGTCGAGCAGATCCTCCAGTTTCTGAAGCGTTGCCTTCGCATGGTCGAGCGGCAGCCAGGTACCCGCTTGGATCAGACGAATCCGCTCCTTGTCTGGTAGCGCCAACTGCTCCTGTGCCTTCTGACTGAGATGGCCGTACTCGGCTGTCAGGCTATTCATCGTCGCTCAGCGGTTGAATGTCGTCAGGGTCGTACCCGCGTATCGCCGGCGCAAGTCTGGACGGCTCGACCTTTGAAACCTGTGGCAAGTCTTGAGGCTTTTGGGCCCGAGCTTTGGCCTGTTGCTTACGCTGCTGCTCGGCACGACGCGCCGCTTTCGTTTTCGCGGCAGCTGAAGCTTCGAGCTCGCGCTGTCGCGCGATCAACGCGAAAAGATCACGCTCGCTGTATTTCTCCATGCCCGCATCTCGCGCCGCCTTCTTGGCCGCGCGTATTTCCCAAATGCTCGCCACTGGGAGACTCATGTCTCGATAGGGGATTGGGAAATAGCGTTTGAGATCGGGATCGAAAAAGTACAGCACACTCATGTCGCTCGGGTCGTAGCGGAACCGGAACTGCCTGGTCCGCTTCGAATCCTTTGGGTCCCGGGCGTTCACCCATGGACGCAAGATGTCATGGAAGTAGTGAATTCCGTCGATCGCGACGCCGTAGTCTTGGATGGTCCGATCCTCATATGGCATGAAATCGATCCGGAGCTTCTCCGCGTCAGTGCGTATCGGTGGCAATCCACGGCCGATTTTTTCCCGTGTTCCGAGAATGCCTTCGCGCCACCTGGTCAGTGGTGTTGTGCCGATACCCGAGTGCACCGCGCGGTGGTATCGCGCAAACATCAAGACGAGCCACTTCTCCAGCTCATCGAAAGTCATGCAGGCATTGCCCTCGGCATCGTATTCCCCCTTTTGCCGCGGGTTGGCAAAGGTTGCGCCTTTCAGCCCCTTCAATTCTTCCGACACCGTGCCCATGAGCCGTTCAATGTGCCCGCCGTAGCGAGGTTGTTTGACCGGTCGCAGATGAATGTCGATGTGGTACTCCCTCGCAGCGAGAGCTAGCATCTTGCCTCTGAATTCGCGAGCGTTATCCAGGTGAAGTACGTCCATCACCCCATAGAACGGCCACTCTATGTCTCCGCACCCCACGCGAGCCATCCAGGCATCCTTTGTCAGAATGGCATGCGAGATGCACATGCCAGCGGACATCGCCGATGGTGCGTCAAAGGACAAGTACATGCCGAGGCAAACGCGACTGAATACATCGATCGCCAAGGTGATCCACGCCCGGCCGATGGACTTTCGATGTTTGTCATCGACAATGATGACGGGCAACAGGGTGTGATCGACTTGGACCAGTGCAAGCGGCCATTCGGCATCCGGGATGGATCCCTTGTTCACGCGGAATCGCTGCTCTGCCGCACGCCGGCCCTCCCGATGTTTGAGCGATTCCTGCTCACTCAACCAACTGAGATGCCGATAGATGGTCGACACGGCGGGAAGAGGCTCGATGCCTGCGTCATGACAGAGGCGGCGGATTTCCCGGGCGGTCTTGGCCACAGACGGCTTCTGGTTGGTCAGATGGTGTTCTTGAACGTAGTTGTCCAAAATCAGCTTTACCTCTGCCGAGAGTCGACTGCGTCCGCGGCCGCCGCTCTTGCGTATCGGCAGCAGCGAAGACAACAGCTCGGATGAGGAATACGCATTCAGCCAGTTGTAAAGCGTTGGAACACTAACACCCGCGTTAGCTGCAGCGGCGACATAGTCGGATTTTGTGCGATCCCGCCGTCGATCAAGTAGGGGACGAATAGCTTGCAGCCGGCTTTGCGCGATCTCCCATTCCTCGCTGGACACGTCTTCGAGCTCGACTTGGTCCCTGCACTCTGCCGGATCGCTACCGCCCTTGAACGGAGCCTCGAGTGAACCCAGCTTCAGCAAAACAAGCTCACCCGACGCCTCCTCACGCGCGAGAATCTTGTTCAAATCGGCATGGCGGAGAACTGTGTACTCACGCCCATCATGAGTGATGGTGCTGCCCTTCCTAAGGTGCAGGAGAGTCGGCACCTTCGCGAACGCATTACCTGTCATGGCCTAGCTAGGTAGAGATAGCTGAGTGTTTTCCGTCAACGGAACCTGCAGATCGGCTTGAATTGCACCATGAGCAACAAGATGCCAAAGCACTGGAGTCCAATTTGCGCGTTCCTCTAGGCTGCCCGCCAGATTGCCGAGCAATGCCGCCGGCGTCGTTGGACTACCCTCCCGACGCATCGCATCAAGCAAGCGCTCAGCGGCGGCCGGATCTGCTGGTGTATGACGGTACCGGTGCAAATATTTCAGGTTTTGGATGCGAGGTGTCCTGACATCCGCCTCTGTTCGGGTCACGAAGATCCAACCGCACTCTTCCGCGAATACAACTGCTGCCGCGAACTTCTCGCGGTACTTTTCGGCGTACCGATTGAGGTGCTCTTGTGTTTTGACTTCCACCAGCTCTGGTGGTCGCTGAATGCCCAAGGACGTGGGGCGGTATGTCACCAGCAGATCTGGGACATAGATCCGCCCGCGAGATAGTGGAATTTCGACGGGCTGACCTTCGTACGATTCGACTTGCGGATCCGAGTCCAACAGGAGCATGTACTCCTTCTCCAGAATCGACTCGAACTCAATGACTTCGTCCGCCCGTGGGGATGCGTGACGTCCCGTGACGAAGAGGTAGTTTTTGGGGATCCGGCGCACCGGCATAAAGCGCTCCACAAAGCACACATCCGTGGATTCTTGCTTTCCCCACCCTGACTTGTCGACCCTCCATGGCGAGGGGCCCAGCGCAATGAGCGCGCTTCAGTCTAGGTCGGCTAGGAATACTTATGTAGTACGCACATGGTTTCCGTCCACTGAAAGCGTGAGGCTGCTTGCCCCCGCAATATCGAAGTGGCATTGCGTTCTGGCAAAGGAAGAGCCCGGCCGAAGCCGGGTTCCGATGTACGTCTGGTCTAGCAGCGAGGGGGCGCAATCACGTTGGCGCACCATGCCCCCGCCGTGCGACCGCCTCCATCAACCCAGCGATAGCCACATCGAGATTGAGCATCAGGCTCGCTCGGACCTCCCGATCAAGGAGGCTCGTCGACAGTTTTCCCATGGAAAAACGCCTCTTCATGAACTATCATGGGTCATCAAAAAACTGATTTTTACTTACTTTTTCATATATAAATCAATAACTTGCAAGTAATTTTTGAGAATTTATAGTGCACCTCTTTCTAGATATTGGTGCACTGTTCGATGAAAATTCGCTCATCAATTCCTTCAGGAGGTTTTCAGCATGGGCGAACTAGTGAAAGTGATCTGCATGTCGCTCGAAAAATTGGCCGACAGATCGGCAGCGCTCACCCCGATGCTCGCAGTCATCGCGGTGATCGTTGCCTTGGTTGTTCTTGGGTTAGTGGTCATAAAAGGCGGGCACTGACATGAACATCAAGCCGTGGGCGCCAATGCCCATTGATTGGATTCGGGATGGCCGTATTAAGCTGTTCGACTGGAAAACAGATCACTCGTCTGGAACAGCGGCGCTCGAACTGTTCTACGTCATCTGCCATTTCGCAACCGACCGCGGCCCGCGTGTCCGCGGATACTCAACCGCACTGCAGCCGGTAGTAAAAGCGCCAGCAATCCCTGACTACGCGACCCATCTTGACGGGACACCCGTGGTGCCGAACTACAGCTTCGTTCAGGCCGCAATCGGATTGGCCGACGCGGAATCCATAACGCCAAAGGATGATGCGAGTGCCCCCATCGCGCAGCTCACGTACGACGACTTCGCGGCTCTAGCTGGGCTGTCGCGCAAGTCGATCGCTAACGGGCTTGGGTTGTTGGAGGACCGGGCGATGATTGCGCGGCCTGGTTCGGCTCGTTCGAGCGAATATGCGCTCCTCGGGCTGGCCGGTCGCCAGTTCGCTAAGTTGCCAGGCCAAGCACTGTTGTCGCCGGCCAAAACGAACTTCTACCCGTTCACCAAATTTCATCTGCGCAGCCGGCACGAGATTGAGGCGTTGAAACTGCTCTTCTACTACGCGTCGATTCGCAGCCGCTCCGACTTCTGTTCGGAGGCAAAGTACGAGACGATCTGGCAACAAACCGGCGTGCCCGAGCGCCATATCGCCAGTGCGAATTCACTCCTGATCGCGGTTGAGCTACTGTCGCGCATCGAACGAGGTATCAGCGACGAGCTTAATGGGAATCGGTCTGGTGCAAACCGATACTACCTACGTGGATATAAATGTTTTGGTGCACCAACGCGTGCGTCAATCGATGCTCAAGTGCCTGAGTGAAGGCGCGCCGCTCCTGACTAACACCGTACGAAGATCCAGAACATCCGTAGAAGTGCAGACGATTCCGACCGCTACGCTTCGCGCTTAATTGACCCGCTATAAATGATTGCAAACATTGCTCAGACATATGCTACCGCCGCAAAATTGCTAAACGACAACCAAGGGGTTGTCAGCGTTGCAATTTTCGCGGCGACCCTCGTGCTTGGCTGGGTCAGCGGAATCTTCTCGGCACTTCGTCGCAGACCGCGATTCAAGATCCAATGGATCGATGGTCCGACTTTCGTGTGTACGTTTCCTACAGGAAAAAAACACAACGAGTTTGATGTTCATAGAACTGGAGTTGCCCTTTACCTCAAGATTGCAAATACAGGATCAGCTGCATCGAGCATCGAACAGATATCGGTCGGGTATCACTGGCACGTAGCTCCATTCTCGCGAGCTTGGTTCAAGTATGGGATCAGACGGTTTTGGCTACATGCTCAAACGGCCGCCATATCCGATTTCCAGACAGAGATAGGCGAGAACATCAAGGTCTATCCATTCCTGACACAACGTAGCATTTACGCAGTGACTAGGGCCGCGACATACTTGGAGCCCGGTCAGGCCGAGAATGGGGTCGTCTACTTCGAACAGCAGGATAGCTGGGGCGGTTGCTACCCAAATTCGAGCGCGAAGGGAACTCGACTTAAGGTCTGCTTACGAGACGTCTTTGGTGGAAAACATGTTGCTCGCCTCACGGTGCCGAATGTCACGCTGGAACATGCGAGGAAATACAACCCATCATTCGGCAAAACACTTGCTGAACTTCGTAACGAGCCACTGCCTCACGATGTAAGGAACTAGAGAATGAGGCTCACGGTTGGAATCCGAGAAAATGGACACGATACTCGCTAATGCCATCGCGTCGATTCAGGTTGGAGTTGAAGACTACCTGTCCGGTGACACGCGGAGAAGCCTTTCGGCAGTACGCAACTTGACGGCCGGAGTACTTCTGCTTTTCAAAGAGAAGCTCCGCCAGCTTTCTCCCCAGGAGTCGGACGAAGTTTTGATTAAGAAGACCGTCCGGCCCATACGCGTGGCAGATGGGACCCTTGCGTTCAAAGGGGAAGGCAAGAAAACCGTCGACGTTCTTGACATCAAGGAGCGATTCTCGTCGCTCGGTGTCGTAGCTGACTTTGCTCGGCTGGATGAAGTAGTGCGCTTGCGCAATGAAATTGAGCACTACCGAACTAGCGTCACGGCCGAAGGTATGCGCGAGATATTGGCAAAATCCTTCGTTGTTATCCGGGATTTCATAGCTACCGAACTCGGCTGCGAACCCGCGGACCTTCTTGGCGTCCACACTTGGACCACCCTGCTGGAGGAGAGCGAAGTTTACGAACGTGAACTCGCCACGTGCCGCGCAGCGTTGGACGAGATCGATTGGAAATCGCCGGCAGGAGAACAGGTTGCACACCATATCCGATGTCAACACTGCGGCTCAGAGCTGGTAAAACCAGTGGAGCCACAGGTCGAATTCTTAGAGCAACTCGAATTTCATTGTGCATCTTGCGGGCAAGAGTCCGATTTCGACGATGTCATCGAGGCTGCAGTGGAAGATTGTTACGCTGCAGACACCTACCTTGCGATGACCGACGGTGGTGACCCACCTGTGGCAACCTGCCCGGACTGTTCAAAAGACACCTTCCTCATTGAGGAGGGACGTTGTATCGCATGCTCTGGCGAACTCGAGTTCACTCGATGCGCAATATGCAGCGCGACTCTCGGACCGGAGGATCAAGGAAATCACGGTCTATGCGGCTACCACGCATGGCAGGCGGCAAAGGATGACTGAATTGCCGTTTCGGATGCCAATCGTCAGCGCTTCAAGTGCAATCGGGCCTGCGACATAGCTCATGCAACGTTGGTCCATTCAGCGGTACCGTGGCTGCCCGGTCCATGTCTTGGCCGTATTGGGTCAAGGTAGCGACTACCGATACGCGTATACAGGTTTCGTCTGCGCTCCAAAATATGCGGTCATGGCACTACCCCAAAACTGGAGCGCTTCCATCATGTGTCAGCCGACTTTGCGTCCGCTGATGCAGCGACCGCGGCCGGGATGCAAGAAGGCCGCGCGATAGCAGAACGCTGATTTTCGTTGGCTGCAGAACAGGAGGCTAAGCGGGGTTGACCGTCAGTCGACAAAGTAAGGTAGCTCGCAATCGGTTATCTCATTGATCATCAATGCGACAAACTGTTTAGGCGCAACCTGCAAGAACTCCTCAATCAACCAATGATATTTATTGCCGATAAGGCTCGAAAATCTCTGCGGCTTGTATCTGACAATTGATCCAAGATAAAACATGACTGCATATATTGAGCATGGCTGCCTGAGAACATCTGCGTCTGGATGTAGATAGTACCGATACCCATTCATAAGAATGATGGGATGCACAATGCTGCGAAGATTGGCTCTCTGAGTGGTCAGTTTGTTGATGAAATTCGTGTTAGAAAAATTGCTCAACGGCGTTTCGTACGCGTGAAACCCAGGCACACCAGGCGCAACCGCTTTAATTTTCCCACCGACCGCGAAATCCTTCACCGATGCATTGGCCGCCCTAACATCCAACGATTCTAGCGACAATGCATGCCACAAATCTCCGGCCTTTCCCGACGGACTACGGCGCTCTGACGCGTTGATACCCACCTTGCAGAACTTCAATGGTTTGTCATAGGCCGTCCCATAGGCCCTATGAATACTGACGATATGAGACAAAAGCGAGCTGATCGATATGTTTTTCGAGGTTGCGCCTGCCGCGAAACTAACCGGAGTACCTAAGGCTTCGCAAAGCGCAGGGAAGACTTGTAGCCTGATAGGATTCTTCGTCGTTCGAACGCCGAAAACGGACACGTTCTGCTTGGTCAGCTTCACATATCCCTGACTATTGTTCGCCGGGTCTGCGATTCCATGTGTTGCATGCTCGACCTCGGCAGGGGTATAGATGCTTGGAGTTTTTAGTAGTAGTACTTTGCTCAAATTGAGGAACGAGTAGTACCAAAGTAGCGGAGACGTATCGGAAGACGCAACAAGCGCGATCCGATAAAAGCGTTCAGCTTGTTTTGCAAGCTCAAGTGCATCATCACGGCCAGTGGCAGGGAAGTTATCCCGAATCCAAAACCGAAGGTAACTCCATGGCTCCCGAAATGGCACTGACGAGCCAGCGTGAGTGAACGTCTTGTGCAAGCCAAACTTAATTTGGCGACCTTGCCATGTTGCTGACTGTGACGGGGTTGTGGCCGCTGGGAGCTTCATGTCGGGTTATATTTTTCTCTGGTGGAGCTCACATTTTATTGATCAACAGACGCACCACCTCCCCCCCGGAAGGGTTAAGTTAGAGATGAATTTTTCTTATCTCAGAATTTAGCCTCGCATTGCATCGGGCTGCGGCCCCATCGACAATATGGTCCACGATCGATGCGATTATCGATATCTCAATGCCGGGCTTGGTTACAGATGACCTTGGAGGAGGATGGCGATGGAGAAGGTTGAGCAGCTGCTCGCCACAGTTCATGCGCTATTGCGCGCAGAAGGGGTGGAAGATGCGGCCAGAATCGTACGCGCATATCCGGCACGCGAGGAGCAGACAGGCTATGACAACTGGAACGGTGGCACAGGCTTTTGGGAGATCCAGTTCGAAGTTCCTGCGGAAGAGTACGCTCGCTTGGGCACCAAGCGCGTCCAGCTGGAGGAACAGATCTCGGCACGCTTGAAAACCGTGCTGGAGCGCGAGACCCAGGACTTGTACTCGGCCAAGATCATCCCCGCCAAAGAGCGCCGCTCGGATTGGCGATCCGACAGCTCGGATCTTCCCCGCCATATTCGCGTGAACATGCTGGACTACCTACGCTTGGAGGGTATTCCATGGTACGGAGAGCTTGATGATGTCGAGTTCCTTAGCCGCCTGTATGACCTGCAGCACTTGCCCTCAACGGACAGCAGATTCAAAGATGCAGCGGGAGACATCTGGCAACACCGTTACAACAACGACGACTGGGAAGCCGATTGGGTATTTGGTGACGCTCGATTCAATCTCGTAGATGGGCCAGCCGATCAGTTTCTGCGTTTTCTTTGCGAGATGGTTCACCCGGTAGTTCGACCCGATCGTGACGAAGCCATCAAGCTCGTGGCTCACTTCAACAACCTCTTACGTCAGGCCGGTTGGGAGATCTACGAAGAAGAGAAAATTGCCGGGCACCCGCGCTTTTCGTATCGGCAGCTGAGCGGTAACGCGTCTCGTGCTGTCTCGCGCGCGAAAACGGTTGCAGACGCATTGGATGCCGGTTGGATGGCCAAAGAAATCGAACGTCTGGAGAACGCCATTGATCGAGATCCCGCATTGGCCATCGGCACCGCCAAGGAGCTTATCGAGACATGCTGCAAGACGATCCTGACGAAGCGCAACGTAGAGTTCACCAAGTCGGAAGACTTGGGCGATTTGACCAAGAAGGTGGCAAAAGAGCTGCAGCTCGTTCCGGAGGGAATCACTGACGAAACCAAAGGTGCGGACAACATCCGTCTGATCCTAAGAAATCTGACTCAACTCACAAATAACCTCGCACACCTCCGAGGTCTATACGTAAGCACCCGGTGAACCCGTCTTGCCAGCTAGGTGGCGCTGGGCGTCCAGCGATGCGGGAGCAGTTCGGCGATGTCGGCCGCCTTGTGGGTCGGCAGTCGCGTGAGGACGTCTTTCAGATAGGCGTAGGGATCGTGCCCGTTGAGCTTGGCCGATTGGATCAGGCTCATGACGGCAGCCGCGCGTTGACCGGCGCGCAGTGAGCCTGCAAACAACCAATTGGAGCGACCCAGGGCAACCGGCCGGATCTGTCGCTCGACGTGGTTGTTGTCGATGGGCACCGTCGGGTCGTCGAGGTAACGCACGAGAGCCGGCCACCGCTTGAGGCTGTAGTCAATGGCCCGCGCGATCGCCGAGCCGTCTGGGACGCGGCGTCGCTGTTCCTCGAGCCAGGCGTGCAGCCGCTCTAGAATCGGGCCAGCCCTTTGTTGCCGCGCTGCCAGGCGCTGGTCTGGCTCAGCATCCCGCACTTGCGCCTCGATCTCGTACAAGCTCACCATGTAGCGCAGTGCCTGGCCCGCCAATTCGCTCTTGTGCTTGTCGTGCAGTTCAAAGAACTTGCGCCGCGAATGGGCCATGCAACCGATCTCAGTGACGCCACCGTCGAAGCTGGCCTTGTAGCCGGCGAAGTCATCACATACCAGCTTGCCTTGCCACTGCCCCAGGAACGCGCGAGCGTGCTCGCCGCTGCGGCTGGGCGCAAACTGGTAAATCACCGCGCGCATCTTCTCGAACTCGCTCGGCGCATAGGCCCACAGGTAGGCGCGGTGCGTCTTGCCATTGCCGGGCGCGAGCATCTGCACTGGCGTTTCGTCGGCGTGCAGAACACCGTGGCTCAGAACCTCTTCTTGCAGGGCGTCCACCAGCGGTTGCAGACGCACGCCACAGATGCCCACCCACGCGCCCAGTGTCGATTGCGGGATGGCCAGACCGGCGCGCGCATAGATGCGCTCCTGCCGATACAGGGGAAGGTGGTCGCCGAACTTGGACACCAGCGTATGTGCCAGCAGTCCGGCCGTCGGGATGCCTTTGTCGATGACGTGGGGTGGCACCGGCGTCTGCACCAGCGTCTCACACTGATCGCACACCCATTTGCCGCGGATGTGACGCTCCACGGTGAACGTGCCCGGCGTGTAGTCCAGCTTCTCGCTGATGTCTTCGCCAATGCGCTTGAGCGCACACCCACAGGTGCAGGTCTCTGCGTCCGGCTCGTGGTGGATGTCGGTGCGCGGCAACTGCGGCGGCAATGCCTGGCGCTTGGGCTTGCTCTTGGCTTCAGATTTGGACGACGGCAGGAGCGCTTCCAGTTCGGTCTCAATCGCCTCGAGGTCTGCGTCAATGGCTTCGTCCAGCAGACTCGCCTGTTCAGATGTCAGTTGCTCGCTGCGCTTGCCGAACTTCCAGCGCTTGTGGATGGCCAGCTCGTGTGTGAGCTGGTCGATCTTGGCTTGCCGGTACCGCAACTCCCGGTCCTTCTCGCCGACCTGGGCCATCAACTGCGCAGCCAGTGTGCGCAGTTCGTCCGGGCTCAGGGCATCGAGGTTGGTGGGTAGGTTCATGCGGCGAGTCTGCCAGAACCCCAAGTCCTCTGGAAGGAAGCCAGTTTACGGCTTTGGGGGTATTACACGACCGTGATCGCGTGGTCGTGGGTGAGCGTCTGCCAAGGCAGCCCCGTCACCAGCGCACGCAATTGCTCGGGATTGAGCGCCGTGGCGATCGCCTGGTCGCCGTTCGTCCAGATGAAGCGCCCCTTGTTGAGGCGCCGCGCGGCCAGCCAGATGCCGAAGCCGTCGTAGACCAGCACCTTCATGCGCGTCGAACTCTTATTGGCAAACAGGTAGGCGTGGTGGGGGCGTGCCGCGCCGAACACCTTGACGACCCGCGCGAGGATCGTTTCGGTACCGGCGCGCATGTCCAGCGGCTCCACGGCCAACCAGATCGCGTCCACCCGAATCAACGCAACCACCCTTGCAGCCACTGGGCGCACTGCGCTGCGGCCGATCCCGGCCAGCGAAGACTGATCGTCGTCGCGCCACGGCGGACTTCGATCTGGATGTCCGGCACGGCAGTGGTCGGCTCGCCGATCCGCAACGGGATGAACTCGCCTTGCGGCACCCTCATCAACTCGCGGTCCTCAGGCGCGCCATTCTTTGCTTCCTGCTCGGCGACCCAGCGCCGCAGCAGATTCGCATTGAGGCGATGGTGCAGGGCTATCGCCGCGATCGAAACACCCGGCTGCATGCACTCCTGCACTGCCTTGGCCTTGAACTCGGCGCTATGCCGACGTCGGCGCCGTATTGGCGCGCTCTCTTCGATAGTGTCCACGTGTCCACCTAGAACTAGATGGACACGATGCTCCTTGCTACGCGGGTCCCCTTCAAGACGGGTTCACCGGGTGCTTACGACGTATTGGGTGAGGCTGGTGGAGAGGTACCTGGCGCGGGGCTGAGGGGGGGGATGGGCCCACGCAAGAAGCCACCGCTGGGTGGCTTTTTTCTTGGGGCGATGGGGAGCGCTGCGTTTGGGACGCGTAAAAGCAAACACCCCAGCTCGCGGGAGCTGGGGTGTTTTGAGGGAGAGCCTGGCGATGACCTACTTTCACACGGGAATCCGCACTATCATCGGCGCAGAGTCGTTTCACGGTCCTGTTCGGGATGGGAAGGGGTGGTACCGACTCGCTATGGTCACCAGGCTATGACTTGTTGCGTTGCTGACGCGGGGGTCAACATCGCCAATATGGAATGTAGTTGGGGTTGTGCTTAGTTTGTATCAGGCACAAGGCAGACCCAGCCGGAAACATACCGGTTATAGGATCAAGCCGCACGGGCAATTAGTACTGGTTAGCTGAACGCATTACTGCGCTTCCACACCCAGCCTATCAACGTCCTGGTCTCGAACGACCCTTCAGGGAGATCAAGTCTCCAGGGAATCCTCATCTTCAGGCAAGTTTCCCGCTTAGATGCTTTCAGCGGTTATCTCTTCCGTACATAGCTACCCTGCGATGCCTCTGGCGAGACAACAGGTACACCAGCGGTACGTCCACTCCGGTCCTCTCGTACTAGGAGCAGCCCCCGTCAAGATTCCAACGCCCACGGCAGATAGGGACCAAACTGTCTCACGACGTTTTAAACCCAGCTCACGTACCTCTTTAAATGGCGAACAGCCATACCCTTGGGACCGGCTACAGCCCCAGGATGAGATGAGCCGACATCGAGGTGCCAAACACCGCCGTCGATATGAACTCTTGGGCGGTATCAGCCTGTTATCCCCAGAGTACCTTTTATCCGTTGAGCGATGGCCCTTCCATACAGAACCACCGGATCACTATGTCCTGCTTTCGCACCTGCTCGACTTGTCGGTCTCGCAGTTAAGCACGCTTTTGCCATTGCACTTTAGGTACGATGTCCGACCGTACCAAGCGTACCTTCGAACTCCTCCGTTACACTTTGGGAGGAGACCGCCCCAGTCAAACTGCCTACCATGCACTGTCCCCGACCCGGATTCACGGGCCAAGGTTAGAACCTCAAACAAACCAGGGTGGTATTTCAAGGACGGCTCCACCGAAACTAGCGTCCCGGTTTCAAAGCCTCCCACCTATCCTACACAGATCGGTTCAAAGTCCAATGCAAAGCTACAGTAAAGGTTCATGGGGTCTTTCCGTCTAGCCGCGGGGAGATTGCATCATCACAAACACTTCAACTTCGCTGAGTCTCGGGAGGAGACAGTGTGGCCATCGTTACGCCATTCGTGCAGGTCGGAACTTACCCGACAAGGAATTTCGCTACCTTAGGACCGTTATAGTTACGGCCGCCGTTTACCGGGACTTCAATCAAGAGCTTGCACCCCATCATTTAATCTTCCGGCACCGGGCAGGCGTCACACCCTATACGTCCACTTTCGTGTTTGCAGAGTGCTGTGTTTTTATTAAACAGTCGCAGCCACCATTTTATTGCAACCCCTTCATCCTTCTGGCGCGAGCCAGTCAAACTACAAGGGCGTACCTTATCCCGAAGTTACGGTACCAATTTGCCGAGTTCCTTCTCCCGAGTTCTCTCAAGCGCCTTAGAATACTCATCTCGCCCACCTGTGTCGGTTTGCGGTACGGTCTCGTATGACTGAAGCTTAGAGGCTTTTCTTGGAACCACTTCCAATTGCTTCGCGACCTAAAGTCGCTCGCCCCACACCCTTGAATCACGCACCCGGATTTGCCTAAGTGCCATCTCCAATGCAGGGACCGGGACATCCAACACCCGGACAACCTTCCGCGATCCGTCCCCCCATCGCATCATACGACGGTGCAGGAATATTAACCTGCTTCCCATCAGCTACGCATCTCTGCCTCGCCTTAGGGGCCGACTCACCCTACGCCGATGAACGTTGCGTAGGAAACCTTGGGCTTACGGCGAGGGGGCCTTTCACCCCCTTTATCGCTACTCATGTCAGCATTCGCACTTCTGATACCTCCAGCATCCTTTACAAGACACCTTCACAGGCTTACAGAACGCTCTCCTACCATGCACTTACGTGCATCCGCAGCTTCGGTATATGGCTTAGCCCCGTTACATCTTCCGCGCAGGACGACTCGATCAGTGAGCTATTACGCTTTCTTTAAAGGGTGGCTGCTTCTAAGCCAACCTCCTGACTGTTTTAGCCTTCCCACTTCGTTTCCCACTTAGCCATATTTAGGGACCTTAGCTGGCGGTCTGGGTTGTTTCCCTCTTGACACCGGACGTTAGCACCCGATGTCTGTCTCCCGTGATTGCACTCTTCGGTATTCGGAGTTTGCTATGGCGGGGTAATCAGCAATAGACCCCCCAACCATGACAGTGCTCTACCCCCGAAGGTGAGACACGAGGCACTACCTAAATAGTTTTCGGAGAGAACCAGCTATTTCCAAGTTTGTTTAGCCTTTCACCCCTATCCACAGCTCATCCCCTAACTTTTCAACGTTAGTGGGTTCGGTCCTCCAGTACGTGTTACCGCACCTTCAACCTGGCCATGGATAGATCACTTGGTTTCGGGTCTACACCCAGCGACTGAACGCCCTATTCGGACTCGCTTTCGCTACGCCTTCCCTAATCGGTTAAGCTTGCCACTGAATGTAAGTCGCTGACCCATTATACAAAAGGTACGCCGTCACCCGTTTCCAGGCTCCGACTGTTTGTATGCATGCGGTTTCAGGATCTATTTCACTCCCCTCCCGGGGTTCTTTTCGCCTTTCCCTCACGGTACTGGTTCACTATCGGTCGATCACGAGTATTTAGCCTTGGAGGATGGTCCCCCCATCTTCAGACAGGATTTCACGTGTCCCGCCCTACTTGTCGTACACCTAGTTCCACAATACTGTTTTCGCATACGGGGCTATCACCCACTATGGCCGGACTTTCCATTCCGTTCTGCTAACAATACTGCTAAAGAGTACAAGGCTGATCCCATTTCGCTCGCCACTACTTTGGGAATCTCGGTTGATTTCTGTTCCTGCAGCTACTTAGATGTTTCAGTTCACTGCGTTCGCTTCTGTTACCTATGTATTCAGTAAAAGATGACCCATACGGGCCGGGTTTCCCCATTCGGACATCTGCGGATCAAAGCTTGTTTGCCAGCTCCCCGCAGCTTTTCGCAGGCTACTACGTCCTTCATCGCCTGTGATCGCCAAGGCATCCACCACATGCACTTATTCGCTTGACCCTATAACGAGTATGTCTCGCTATAGGCTGAGTTCTCGCGTTGTGCCGTATTCCAAGACAATCTTTCGATTGCTCTGGTAATACTGGTTGATACAATCACAACCCAGTGTCGCGTTTTGACTGTGCGCCTCATCAACGCACCGCGACACCTTTACTACATTCCATATTGTTAAAGAACAGCCGAACTTTTACGCTCGTCTTGGCTAGGCCAAACGCAAACACCATCGACATCACCGCGTCGATGCTTGCGTTTGGCTACCACAAGGTATTGGTGGAGGATGACGGGATCGAACCGACGACCCCCTGCTTGCAAAGCAGGTGCTCTCCCAGCTGAGCTAATCCCCCAGTCACGGCAGAGACTTCCACCGTCCGTAACTTGGTGGGTCTGGTAGGACTTGAACCTACGACCCCCGCCTTATCAAGACGGTGCTCTAACCACCTGAGCTACAGACCCTTGGCTGTAACATCAAACAAACCGATAAGTGTGGACGCCTAACTAGGATGCACGCTCTTAAAGGAGGTGATCCAGCCGCACCTTCCGATACGGCTACCTTGTTACGACTTCACCCCAGTCATGAACCCTACCGTGGTAATCGCCCTCCTTGCGGTTAGGCTAACTACTTCTGGTAAAGCCCACTCCCATGGTGTG